>OZ246001.1:0-4008074 GCA_965230295.1 Marinicella sp.
TGCGCCCA
Source organism: Marinicella sp. (assembly GCA_965230295.1). GTDB lineage: Bacteria > Pseudomonadota > Gammaproteobacteria > Xanthomonadales > Marinicellaceae > Marinicella. The sequence continues at coordinate 9 of OZ246001.1, forward strand.
AATCAATTGATGTGTTGAGCGCATCACTGAATACTGGGGTGGTTGGAGAACCAAAACCACAAGCTGTACTTTGGGTGTTACAACAGGCATTGCTGTCAGCCGTTTGACAGGTCCAAGAAACACTGCCCGCATCAAAGCCTGCCCCTGAACCTGAGAAGATCGGCAAAATATCTTCAACCGTGACACCTTGGGCATCGATGAAGCCGTCATTCCTGACCACGATGGAGTAACTCAGGTCAGTACCAGGTGCGGCATTGGTAAGTCCATCGGTTTTGGTCACAATAATGTCAGTACCGATAACTATTGGGTTACTAAAATCGTCTACCAAATCGCTGGCATTACCAATATTTATGGTTTCCGAAGCATCTAATGTGATGCTTGCAGTGTTGCAAATTTCATTGGTAATCATTGTCGTATTGGGATCACAATCGCCACCCGAAGAAGGTCCAACACGGGCAAAGATTCTGATTTCCGTACTACTGCCAGCAGCTAAACGCACCGGAAAATTCAATGTGCTGCCTGAATCTTGGGAAACTTCAACACTGATTGGGCAGTTATCTGGGCTGATGGCTGAACCTGGTACACCATCATCACTGGAGCAGTATTCCCAACATGGTTTTGAATCACCTGCAGTACACAATGAAGGGTGATCTAATAAAGTGGGATCAAGGATATCGTTCAATACCACACCATTTTCTGTAGGATCACCCATGCCATCCACTGCGGCCCCTAAATCACTGGGTCCTGCATTGGTAACTACAATGGTATAGGTGAAAGGTTCATTGGGCACCACAGATAAAGGATCAAATGGCGCAACTGAATCTCTTTTACCGACTTTGGTTAGCAACAAATCAACTTGTCTGGCCAAGGCATCGTCACCATCTGTGGCCATAACCGAAGAAGTGCCTGATACGAGAGGTGGGTTGGTGGCTGTGATTTGATACACCAATGGATCAATGAAAGCATTCGATGCATAACCCACATCAATGGTGAATGTGGCAGAATCTCCAGCAGCGATATCTACTGTGGTGTTGATCGCAGAATTGTTGGGGCCTGCTGAACAGCTGCTGGCTGGATCGGTTACAGAACAACCCCACGAAATGGTGGCAAATTCAGCCACATTGCTATCAACCACTGTGGCACCCACTACGTTAGATGGTCCATTGTTCGTCAGCACAGCTGTATAGGTTCCGCTTAAACCAGGGGTGTAAGTGGTGGCTGAGTCAGATAAGGACAAGGCCAAATTGGATATCAGATTCAAGGCCAAAGACTTGTTATCAGAAGCGGGTGATGTACCAACAGTGACCGAACCTGGATTGGTGGCAGTGACGACATAGTTCAGATTGGCAGTGGTTGCGGCCGAATCATAGGTCACATTGATGGTATAAGTCACAAAGCTACCGGCTGGGATATCAACCGTGGTGTTTAAACTGGTTGCTCCAGAATCAATTGTGCAGGCACTGGTGTTTTCATTTTGACAGCTCCAATTGATGGTGGCAAATTCAGTCAGGTTGTTATCGGTTACGGTCACACCAACCACATCCGAGGGTCCTGAGTTACTCACTACGGCCACATATGTTTCACTGGCACCAGGCGTATATTGCGTGGTCAGTGGAGCTTGTGTATTGAGGCTAACGCCTAAATTTGACTCCAACAACAAATCATTAGAATCTGATGCATTGGGTGATGTGCCAGTGGCATCAGGATCAGTCAGTGCAGTTTGAACCGTATAAACCAAAGGATCGGTGGTGGCACTGGCAGCGTAATTACCATTGATGGTGATCTCAGCTTGACCAGTTGCATCTAAATCTAAGGATAAACTTAAATTACCCGTGTTATTGCTGGGTGTACATACACCATTGGTTACGTTGGTACAGTCCCAATCCGATATGGTTAACCCCGCTGGCAAAGCAGCTTGTGTGATTTGGATGCCATAGGCATAACTTGGGCCTGTGTTTGAAACAGTCATGGTATAGCTGGCCGCTGTACCAGGGGTATAATCTGCGTTTCCATCAGTTAAACTGACATTTAAATCAGTGAGAGATGCACGGCCAATGGAGGCTTGATCTGTGTCATTACCAGAAGTACCATCGGTATTGGCTGAAGCACCATTCATACCGAAATCACTGATGCTGACATCCAAATCTATGTCATTTGACAAATCAGTGTTGTAGCCGACATTGGTGAGCACAATGGTCACATCATCATCGCCCATTAAATCAATGCCAGTGATGCTGAATGAATCTGATCCGGTTCCAGAAGCTGGACATGTCGAACTACCAGCACCACTACAACTCCAGGACAGCGAGCTGACTATGGTATTGGGGTCACCACTGAAATCAATATCAATATCAATGCCAGTGATATTGGGGTCCCCCATATTGGGTTTTGATACCACAATATTGAAGGCATTGGTTTGTGATGAACCGGGTTCGAAGGTCGATGGTGCCGTGGAAATATTGACCCCAATATCAACTGCAAATGCGGTTAGATTTATCAACAGCAATAACGCAGCCGATACCCACTTAAATCGTCTCTCTAAATTTTTCATGTCACCCTTTCTTTTGTATTACAATGATTTTTAAGAATCTCACCTAAGGTCTTAATATCACGTATTTATATTGCAGATATTGATCAGATCAATAGTCAATTTTTTACCCCTTGTAAATGACAATTCAACCTAGAAAGTTAAATTATTTTCGAGCTCCCCTACTCTTTTTAAATAACCTGTCGAAACAATATATATAGGTTATTCATGACACTGCGTCACATCAAGTCTACTCATTTGATTCAGTTCAAAACACAAAAAAAACAACAATTGTACCTTAAAACACAAATATTTGCCGACTTGTCTTTAATAATGATTGTAAATGATTGGTTCTAGGGCTGACAACAAATATTAAAATTTTGTTATATCAAAATACTTTCAATATTTACTGTAAGCTTTTGAAATTTAAGCAGGAATGCAAAAATAATTAACTCTGTAATTGAATATTGGCTTTGACTTTAGCTAAAATGCATACAACATCATAAAATTAAGGGGAGTTATGTTTAAATTATCAATCATTACCATCTTGTTATTATCCAGCAGTATCAATGCACAAAGTAACAACAGAGGTGGTGCCGTATTATTTGATAACGGTCCCATAGTTACCAGTCTGGGTACAGGACTGGGTGGTTTGGATGAGAGCATCCTCGAAAATGTAACTCTGGGCATGATCACTTTTGGAACAGGACATCAACCTGCCGCCAACTTGAGGGTTGCTGATGATTTTGTGATTACTGGCGATGATTGGGCCATCAGCACAATTGATTTATTTGCTTACCAAACCGGTGAACCTGCTCCTTCGATCACTGCAGTCAATTTACGCATTTGGGATGGGGTTCCTGGAGCTGTTGGCAGCAACATCGTATTTGGAGACACCACCACCAACATCGTCAACAGCACCATGAATTCTGGCATCCTTCGGGTTGATGAAAACACGTCTGGTATGGATAACCAGAGACAAATCACCATCACCAATGTCACCATAGGAACCACTTTGTCTGCTGGAACCTATTGGTTGGATTGGCAAGCAGAAGGAACCGGTGGCTCAGGCCCATTCGTGCCACACGTCACCATTGCAGGACAAGACACGACCGGTAACGCCTTACAATCAACCAACAACGGTGCATCTTATGCCAATTTAGTTGATCTGGGCACATTCACATCACAAGGCATACCTTTCATCATCAACGGCAGCATCCAAGGCAGCGCACCGGTATCCGTACCAGTAAATAGTCCATGGGGACTGTTGATTTTAATTGTTACGATGTTATTGGTTTGTGCAATGAAGTGGCACAGATCAAATAAATTTTAAATGCACCATTAACCATTTTAATTTTTGTATGGACAAAACAAGTTAAACTTTTTTATTGAAAGTCACCACGTGCTTTTAATACCCCTTCTTGTTTCAATTTAAAAGTTCGTCGACATAGTTACCGTATACTGCAATCGCTTCGTTCTTTTTTATCATATAGTAGGGTTCTGGAAACCAGCGTTCAACATCCTCATTTTCTAATTCAGAAAGATCAAATGTGACTGGATTCATGAATTCGATCCTTTCTGGTTTTATGGTCGTGTTTTCGTTATATGAATGGTTGTAATCGTAGGTGGAATACGTACCAGCCCATCTACCATGTTTAGCTTTATATAGAGGAGTATATTGGTATTTAGAATGATAGTAACGTCCTTCATGTTTTATAAGATATAAAAGCACATGGTCATACTCTGAAAATGGAGGTTCACCATAGTGATCAAAAACTGTAAATTCAACTTCCTCACTGGTGTATGATCCTCGATACACATCTAATACCCTGTACTGTGCTAAAAATTGACTATCAAGCGATATTTGGCCATCTTCTGCTTGTACCGAACTTAACTTAATTTTTTCCCCTATAAAAACCAAATACTCACTGCTTTTATTTTCTGAATGTTATGAAAATGAAATAAATAACAGTAAAAAAGTAAGAACTCTCAAATTAACTCCTTAAATCACGAATATATTATTAAGGGGGAATAAATATCATTTGTCTTCTGAATTCAAAGACAAAGACACCCCATATTTACAGATAATAGCATACCTTACTGACTTATGAGATATATAGAACTTGTTGTGGTCTTGTTTTCTATAGACAAAAAAACCATCGGATGTTGAGGTATTTTCTACAGGCAAAAAAAAGCCCCAACAGATGTTGAGGCTTTTTCTATTAATAAGATTCTGGCGATGTCCTACTCTCACATGGGAACTCCCACACTACCATCGGCGATGCTACATTTCACTTCTGAGTTCGAGATGGGGTCAGGTGGTTCTATAGCTCTGTTGTCACCAGAAAACTGGTTGCTTAAGTCCAAAGTGTGAACACTTTGCTTAAGACTAACATTTGGGAATATGAATCATCAATCACATTGATTGTGTCTTGGGGTCTTGATAGTTTGTATCAAAATCGTTACTTGTTAGAGAAATTAATCATTTTATGAAACTCACATAACTTCCAAATCTCTTGGGTGTTATATGATCAAGCCTCACGGGCAATTAGTACTGGTTAGCTTCATGCATTACTGCACTTCCACACCCAGCCTATCAACCTTGTAGTCTTCAAGGGCCCTTCAGTTGTTTCAAGAACAAAGTGAGATCTCATCTTGGAAGAGGCTTCCCGCTTAGATGCTTTCAGCGGTTATCCCGTCCGAACATAGCTACCGGGCAATGCCACTGGCGTGACAACCCGAACACCAGAGGTTCGTCCACTCCGGTCCTCTCGTACTAGGAGCAGCTTTCCTCAAATCTCAAACGCCCACGGCAGATAGGGACCGAACTGTCTCACGACGTTCTGAACCCAGCTCGCGTACCTCTTTAAATGGCGAACAGCCATACCCTTGGGACCGGCTTCAGCCCCAGGATGAGATGAGCCGACATCGAGGTGCCAAACACCGCCGTCGATATGAACTCTTGGGCGGTATCAGCCTGTTATCCCCGGAGTACCTTTTATCCGTTGAGCGATGGCCCTTCCATACAGAACCACCGGATCACTAAGACCTACTTTCGTACCTGCTCGACTTGTCAGTCTCGCAGTCAAGCGCGCTTTTGCCTTTACACTAACCGTACGATGTCCGACCGTACTTAGCGCACCTTCGTGCTCCTCCGTTACTCTTTGGGAGGAGACCGCCCCAGTCAAACTACCCACCACACAATGTCCCTGATCAGGATGACTGATCTAGGTTAGAACTTCAATTACACAAGGGTGGTATTTCAAGGACGACTCCACGCATGCTAGCGCACACGCTTCAAAGTCTCCCACCTATCCTACACATATCTAATCAAAGTCCACTGTGAAGCTATAGTAAAGGTTCACGGGGTCTTTCCGTCTAGCCGCGGGTAAACTGCATCTTAACAGCTATTTCAATTTCACTGAGTCTCGGGTGGAGACAGTGTGGCCGTCGTTACGCCATTCGTGCAGGTCGGAACTTACCCGACAAGGAATTTCGCTACCTTAGGACCGTTATAGTTACGGCCGCCGTTTACCGGGGCTTCGATCAAGAGCTTCTCCGAAGATAACCCCATCAATTAACCTTCCGGCACCGGGCAGGCGTCACACCATATACGTCCACTTTCGTGTTTGCATAGTGCTATGTTTTTGATAAACAGTCGCAGCCACCTGGTCTCTGCGGCCCCCATTAGCTCTGAACCTATAGGGGCGTACCTTCTCCCGAAGTTACGGTACCATTTTGCCTAGTTCCTTCACCCGAGTTCTCTCAAGCGCCTTAGAATTCTCATCTTGTCCACCTGTGTTGGTTTACAGTACGGTTCTTATATACCTATGCTTAGAAGGTTTTCCTGGAAGCAGGGCATCGATCACTTCGTCCGCAATTGGACTCCCCATCACGCCTCAGCATTATGGAACCGGATTTACCTAATTCCACTGCCTAAACGCTTGGACCGGGATAACCATCACCCGGATGACCTAGCCTTCTCCGTCACTCCATCGCAGTATATAAAAGTACAGGAATATTAACCTGTTTCCCATCGACTACGCATTTCTGCCTCGCCTTAGGGGCCGACTCACCCTGTGCCGATTAACGTTGCACGAGGAAACCTTGGACTTCCGGCGAGGGGGTTTTTCACCCCCTTTATCGTTACTCATGTCAGCATTCGCACTTCTGATACCTCCAGCATGCTTCTCAACACACCTTCACAGGCTTACAGAACGCTCCCCTACCATGCTAATAAATTAGCATCCGCAGCTTCGGTACACCACTTAGCCCCGGTAAATCTTCCGCGCAGACCGACTCGACCAGTGAGCTATTACGCTTTCTTTAAAGGGTGGCTGCTTCTAAGCCAACCTCCTGGCTGTCTGGGCCTTTCCACTTCGTTTCCCACTGAGTGGTGATTTTGGGACCTTAGCTGGCGGTCTGGGTTGTTGCCCTCTTGACTATGGACGTTAGCACCCATAGTCTGTCTCCTATGATTGCACTTTACGGTATTCGGAGTTTGCCATGGGACGGTAGGTCGGTGTGACCCCCTAGCCATAACAGTGCTCTACCCCCGTAAGTGATACATAAGGCACTACCTAAATAGTTTTCGGGGAGAACCAGCTATCTCCGAGCTTGTTTAGCCTTTCACTCCAATCCACAGCTCATCCCCTCATTTTTCAACATAAGTGGGTTCGGTCCTCCAGTCGGTTTTACCCGACCTTCAACCTGGCCATGGATAGATCGCTCGGTTTCGGGTCTAATCCCAGCAACTAAACGCCCTATTAAGACTCGGTTTCCCTTCGCCTACACTACTCGCTTAAGCTTGCTACTGAAATTAAGTCGCTGACCCATTATACAAAAGGTACGCCATCACACCCTAAAAGGATGCTTTGACTGCTTGTACGTATGCGGTTTCAGGGTCTATTTCACTCCCCTCACAGGGGTTCTTTTCGCCTTTCCCTCACGGTACTGGTTCACTATCGGTCGGTAGGGAGTATTTAGCCTTAGATGATGGTCCACCTATATTCAGACAGGGTTTCTCGTGCCCCGCCCTACTCACATTCATCTCATAATTCCTTTCGTCTACAGGACTATCACCTTCTTTGGTTGGCTTTCCCACGCCATTCGACTAAAAACTATGAGACTTTTGGGCTACTCCGCGTTCGCTCGTCGCTACTAGCGGAATCTCGGTTGATTTCTTTTCCTCCGGGTACTTAGATATTTCAGTTCTCCGGGTTCGCTTCACTAAGCCTTACAGCCTAATGATAACCTTAAAAGGTTGGGTTTCCCCATTCGGAAATCTGTGGGTTATGCGCTTTCGTGTCAGCTAACCACAGCTTATCGCAGACTTACACGTCCTTCATCGCCTCCTACCGCCAAGGCATCCACCACATACGCTTATTCACTTGATCATATAACCCCAAAAAATCTCAAGGTTACATGCTCGCGTTCATAAAATGGATTGATCTGGAACAACTGTTACATTGCTCCGCTGGTCTCTATTTAATAACGATTTTTATATATACTACAAAAATTCTATTAAGACGCCATTGACTCAAATCAAATTGATTGATTTGTAGAAAATATTTGCTCATCACAAATATCTTCTGACTCATATTCCAAATTGTTAAGTTACAAGTATGTCGCTTCATGCGATCGAATCATTTCGACCCGATAAAAAATCCTTATTAAGTAACCACTTACTTAATAAAGATTCTATTAAAAACATAACGACTCAATTTTGTTTTGATCAAGGCAAATTCAAACGAAGTGTGCAAAGCGCACATGAGTTTGAATTTAACGAAGATAAAAGCAAAATTTGGTGGGTCTGGCTGGAGTTGAACCAGCGACCTCACCCTTATCAGGGGTGCGCTCTAACCAACTGAGCTACAGACCCATTTGCTGCGTCTAAATGCTTTGATGCTGTGTTGTGCTTGTTCATCGTTCGCTCACATACATGTGTATGCTCCCTCTCTCTTCACTGCGCACGCCTGGCCTCAAACCATTTATACTTGCAAACCTTCTGTTTATAAGCTGCTAGGCTACGCTTACGCTCGCCTATTCATAAACACACGAAGGTGTGCAAATGGTTTAACTGGTGGAGCTATGCGGGATCGAACCGCAGACCTCTTGAATGCAAATCAAGTGCTCTCCCAGCTGAGCTATAGCCCCATTATAGGTGTTATGCTTTTCATACTATTGATTTAGATAACTTGTGTGGACACCCGGATAAAACATACCAAGGTATTCTTTTAGGAGGTGATCCAGCCACTGGTTCCCCAACGGCTACCTTGTTACGACTTCACCCCAGTCATGAATCACTCCGTGGTGACCGTCTTCCCGAAGGTTAGACTAGCCACTTCTGGAGCAACCCACTCCCATGGTGTGACGGGCGGTGTGTACAAGGCCCGGGAACGTATTCACCGCGACGTTGCTGATTCGCGATTACTAGCGATTCCGACTTCATGCAGTCGAGTTGCAGACTGCAATCCGGACTAAGATGCACTTTCTGAGATTAGCTCCCCATCGCTGGTTGGCAACCCTCTGTATGCACCATTGTAGCACGTGTGTAGCCCATCCCGTAAGGGCCATGATGACTTGACGTCGTCCCCACCTTCCTCCGGCTTATCACCGGCAGTCTCTATAGAGTTCCCACCTTTACGTGCTGGCAACTATAGATAGGGGTTGCGCTCGTTGCGGGACTTAACCCAACATCTCACGACACGAGCTGACGACAGCCGTGCAGCACCTGTCACTCAGTTCCCGAAGGCACTGATCGATTACAGATCATTCTGAGGATGTCAAGGGATGGTAAGGTTCTTCGCGTTGCATCGAATTAAACCACATGCTCCACCGCTTGTGCGGGCCCCCGTCAATTCCTTTGAGTTTCAACCTTGCGGTCGTACTCCCCAGGCGGAGAACTTAACGCGTTAGCTTCGCTACCGACGCGTCTATAGCGCCGACAGCCAGTCCTCATCGTTTAGGGCGTGGACTACCAGGGTATCTAATCCTGTTCGCTCCCCACGCTTTCGTACCTCAGCGTCAGTGTAGTGCCAGTTAGTCGCCTTCGCCACTGATGTTCCTCAAGACCTCTACGCATTTCACCGCTACGCCTTGAATTCCACTAACCTCTCACTCACTCTAGCCAAACAGTTTCAAATGCAGTTCCCAGGTTAAGCCCGGGGATTTCACATCTGACTTATTAAGCCGCCTACGTACCCTTTACGCCCAGTAATTCCGATTAACGCTCGCACCCTCCGTATTACCGCGGCTGCTGGCACGGAGTTAGCCGGTGCTTATTCTTGTGGTACCGTCAAATTCATCTGCTATTAACAAATAAACCTTCTTCCCACATAAAAGTGCTTTACAACCCTAAGGCCTTCTTCACACACGCGGTATTGCTGGATCAGGCTTGCGCCCATTGTCCAATATTCCCCACTGCTGCCTCCCGTAGGAGTCTGGGCCGTGTCTCAGTCCCAATGTGGCTGATCATCCTCTCAAACCAGCTATAGATCGTCGTCTTGGTAGGCCGTTACCCCACCAACTAACTAATCTAACGCGGGCTCATCCAATAGCAAGTGCTTGCAAGCAGAGGCACCTTTTCGTCCGTAGACATTATTCGGTATTAATCCGGATTTCTCCGGGCTATCCCCAACTACTGGGTAGATTCCCACGCGTTACTCACCCGTCCGCCACTCGTCAGCAAAGAAGCAAGCTTCTCTCTGTTACCGTTCGACTTGCATGTGTTAGGCATACCGCCAGCGTTCAATCTGAGCCAGGATCAAACTCTTCAATTAATTTTGCGAAAGACATCAATGCCTCTCTAATTTATTGCGGCAAAATCTGTTACGATTCCACCAGTTTGACCACTAACTATATATCAAAAAAATTACGTGATTCTAATTATGGTCACTTGTCGTTGTACCTTAAATACATCATCTCCAAGTGCCCACACAAGTTATCTATTACTTTTTAATTTACTTAAAATTTACCCCCGAACATTTCGTTGCGGAAGGGATCCGATATTATCGCCATTTAATCCTTCTTGGCAAGCTTTTTTTGAACATTTCATCCAAATCAATCGGCTGTGCTTTTTTGCCCTGACCCTCCTTGCGGCAAGGCTGCGTATTATCGCTGAAAAAATTCCCTTTGCAAGTCTTTTTTTCAATTAATTTTATTTAATCAAAATCAACCCCAAAAGTCCCCGTCAATCACTCACGTCATTCACAAGAGGATGCGAATTATAGCCGCACTTTTCTCCCTGTAAACCCCTTTATGACAAATTAGTGAAATTAATTTTGTAGACTTGAGGAACACATTTTCCCAAACCCATATATATGGGTGTTTCAGCTGAAATCAGGCAACCAACGCAAGCATCATTTCTGACATGTGATGATGACCCTTTTGGGAGGCGGATGTCCCTCAACCGTTTGGCTTTGGCCAGCAGCAAGGAATTCAGGCAGTGAATGGAATCGCATCCATTCAGTAGATCTTTGTTCATCTGTGGTGGTGGTTGACACATCTATGACCTGGATGTTTTCAAAACCCACTTTTTGCAACCACAAACTCAGCATGTCTACACTGGGCAAAAACCACACATTGCGCATTTGTGCGTATCGACCCTGAGGTACTAAACAGGTTTGACTGTCTCCATCAACCACCAGAGTTTCCATCACCAAAGTGCCTTGTGGACTTAAAAAGCTTTTTAATTGTTCCAAATGTTCGATGGGAGATTTTCTGTGGTAAAGAATGCCCATTGAAAACACGACATCAAAACAACGCATGTTTGCTGGTAAATCCTGAACCTTCAGTGGCAACACAACTGCACCCGTTTTGGCGTATTTTTCAACAGCCCAAAATTGCACGTTCTGCAACAAGCCAGGTTCGATTCCCAACATCAAGCGAGGTTGGTGCTCCGCCATTTTCAACAGGTAATATCCATTGCCACAGCCCACATCTAGAATGGTGCGGTTTTTAAGGTCAGGTATCCCTGATAACAATCGCTGCCATTTATAGTCTGAACGCCATTCTGCATCCACATAGCATGAACCGACTTGAAACGGTCCTTTTCTCCATGGATGCAAATCAGTCAAGGCCTTTTCAATCAAAGACTCTTCTTCACACGGATTGGTTAAATTTATGGTCACGGCTGGCTGACCAGGAACCAGAGCGGTGTCACTGAGCTCTGGCAAGCTGTCATATGCTGTAATCCACCTTGACAAATCACCTTGGTTGATTTGGCTGATGGCAGTTTCAGTGATTTTCTGTAGGGTATTTGCCACATTGCCAAATGGCGAATCTTGCAGCACAGGCCAGAACGGAGCCAGCTTTTCTTTAAACATGTTATTTGACAGCCACGATAGAGATGAAATTAAACGCCTTGAACCAAACTTCTGTCTTCTTAAATCCTGCGTCATGCAAACGCTGTTTCCAGATCTCCAATGTGTCAGGCTTCAATGAATCTTCGAGCGCTTGTCGTTTTTGAGCAATTTCCATATCAGAATAGCCATTGACTTTTTTATAGCCATGGTAATAATCAATCATGCTTTGTGATGATTGAATTTTTTCAGAGAGCACAAAGACCCCACCCTTGTTCAATCCATCATAAACTCTGCCACACATGCCTTCCCTACTTTCAACCGGCATGAATTGCAAAGTGAAATTACTGACCACCATACTGGCGTTTTCGATTTCAATTGTGGCCACATCTGCCAGCCATGATTTGATGCGGTTGTTTAACTGCAGCTGCGATAAATGTTCATTCAATGAATCAATCATGGGACTGGAGTTATCGATGGCATGGATTTCAACCGATTGAGCACCGATGGCCTGATCTATGGTTAGTGACACAGCTCCTAATGAGGCACCCAAATCATAGACTCGGGTATCAGGCTGAACATATTTCATGGCCATCATGGCTGTACCTTTTAATATGGTGTCGTACCCTGGCACAGAGCGCTTGATCATATCCGGAAACACCGAGACCACTTTTTCATCAAAAGCAAACGCCTTGATGTCAGTGTAAGGTTCAGAAAATATGTCGTCTTTATGGCTCATGATTTGGCATTCATGTTTGCAAGTTATGAGGACTTAATCATCAGCCTGGAGGCCAAAGCATTTGTCGGCCTGCCAAGAAATGCATGTGTATATGGAACACCGTTTGACCACCGTTTTCATTACAGTTCATTACAATGCGGTAACCACTTTCGGCCACGCCTATTTCTGCAGCGTAGTTTTTAACGGCCAAATGAATCTTTTTTAAATAATCCACATTGGTTTCATCGACATCATTGAGTGTCGCAATGCGAATTTTCGGAATAAACAACACGTGGATAGGTGCTTGTGGGTTCACATCTTTGAACCCCAGCACATCTTCATCTTCATAGACGATGTCGGCAGGAATTTCTTTACTCAAAATCAAATCAAAAATGGTCGGTTCCATAGCTGCTCCTATAAATGTGTTCGGCTGGCAAATGCATGTGCCAAGGTGCTGTTATCTATGTATTCAAGATCACCTCCCAATGGCACCCCATGAGCCAGGCGAGTGGCCTTGATACCGCCTTGCTCTGCCATGTGGGCTAAATATTGTGCAGTGGTTTCACCCTCCAGCGTTGAACCGGTGGCAATGATCATTTCAACACACTCAGGTTTAGACAGCATGTCTACCAGTTTATCTAGCTTTAAATCCTTTGGACCCACGCCATCAATTGGGGACAGTTTTCCATGTAACACAAAATACTTGCCGTTGAAATCAGTGGCACTTTCGATGTGAATGATGTCTGCAGGCGTTTCCACCACACAGACTTGATTGTATGGCCTGTTTGCATTGGCACACAGTTTACAGATGTCGTTTTCAGTCAGGGTGCGGCAAATTTGACACTCACCAATTTTTTCAATGGCCAACTGCAATGTTTCTGCCAGATTCTTACCACCGGACTGGTCTTTTTGTAACAGATGGAATGTCAGTCTTTGTGCGGTCTTTGGGCCAACGCCAGGCAGTATCTGTAACGCTGACATCAAGTCACTGATTAATGACATGACAACATCAAAATGGCATTTTAAAACCAGGCGGCAGGTTTAAACCTTCAGTTAACCCGCCCAGATTGTCTTTTTGTAAGTCAGCGATCTTATTCAGGGCATCGTTGAAAGCAGCGATCAGCAAGTCTTCTAACATTTCGTGATCGCCATCAATCATGTCATGATCAATCTTGATGCCTTTGACTTGTTGTTGGCCATTCATCGTTATTTTGACAATGTCTCCACCAGCAGATCCCACGACTTCTTTGTTAGCCATTTCTTGTTGTGCTTGTTGCATTTGTTCTTGCATTTTTTGCACTTGCTGCATCATGTTACCGAGTGTGCCTTTCATATCAATCACCTAATTTATTCTGTATTATGGTTGCACCAAATTGTTGCTGTAGATCAGCCACCACATGATCCACTTGATGCTGTTCAGTTTCTTCTTGTGCTGCTGCCAAAGCCGACTGTTTTGCCAATGTGTCTGCATCTTCTTTCAAGACAAATTTTAACTTATAGTCCGGTGATGATGCCAACAACTCGTCCTGAATGACACGTTGGGCCTTTTCTGTCATGAAGTTTTTGGCCGCCTCATCCACTGCAAATGTAATGACTTTTTCGTGATTTTCAAGTATTTCCAGGTTCCTCGCCAATTCCCTGGCCATGCCTTTGATCTTCAGTGATTTGAACACTTTTGGCCACGAATCCGGAACCAAGTCCGCCGCATTGATGTTTACAACAGGGTCGACTGGAATATCAACCACCACTTCAGGTTCAGGGGCGGCAATGGCTGACCCATTGACCGTGTTGTTTGTACCTGGATCATTTACCGACGATTTTGGTGTCTGGCTGGCTGTTTTTGTTTGATCAGTTGAGCTGACTGACTTTGTCGACGTATTCGGTTGCTGAGCCGATTTTGTGCTGGATTTACCCCCAGTGCTTGATGAGTCAGAATCATGTTGACTTAATTGGGTTTGCCCAGATGGAGATTGTTCGAAAGCCAACATGCGGATGATCGCCATCTCAAAGCTGACTTTTTTACTGGGCGTGAAACTGATTTGTTGCAATGCCAACACGATCAACTGGTAATACCACTGGATGCTTTCTGCATTGATGTCATGGGCAAAATCTTTCAACTGAGCAATTTCAAAATTCGATCCTCCAGTGACTTTGCCTAAAGTTTGTAACAAGGATACTTCATGCAGGAGTAAACAAAAATCTTCTAACAAGTGCGTGTAATCAACCGACATGTCATGCAACCACTCCAGCTTTTCAACCACTGCAGTTTCATTGCCTTCTGCAACCAGCCGCAGCAACTCAGTCACGTGTGAATGTTCTATGGTACCCAACATACTGCGAATTTCTTCAAATACAATTTGACCTGCACCGAAAGCCAATGACTGGTCTAACAAACTCAAAGCATCCCGCATGCTGCCATCGGCAACACGGGCAATCAGGTTAATGGCTTGATCATCAAACTGAACTGATTCTTTGTTCAACAACGAAATCAAATGATCAGCAATTTGTTTTTGTGTTAATCGCTTTAAATTAAATTGAAGGCACCTGGACAAAACAGTGACTGGTAGCTTATCCGGCTCAGTGGTGGCCAGCAGGAATTTGACGTGCTCAGGCGGTTCTTCCAACGTTTTCAACAAAGCATTGAAACTGCTTTTTGAGAACATGTGAACCTCATCGATCAAATAGATTTTATATTGACCTTTGTTAGGTGCATACTGCACATTTTCTAACAAGCTCCTGGTGTCATCAACACCGGTTCTGGATGCGGCATCCACTTCGATCAAATCAATGAATTCACCGTTTTTGATTTCATTGCAGTGTTGGCATACGCCACAAGGATTTCCTGACACACCTTCTAAACAATTGAGTGCTTTGGCCAACACCCTGGCTATGGTCGTTTTACCTACACCGCGAGTCCCGGTGAACAAAAAGGCATGGTGTAATCGGTCATTATCTAAGCCATTGACCAAGGCTTGAACCACATGTTCTTGGCCAACAATTTCTTGAAAGTTTTGAGGACGGTATTTTCTGGCGAGTACTTGATAGGTCATTTTGAAATGTCTGAATTAAAGGGACTCCCGCCAGCCGGTCCTCACACATAAAATCACAGCTGCGGCTGCTCCCTTCCGGGCCTGACCGGGTTCACTGCTATTTATTGCGAGGTGACAAACGGAAGTCACCGAGGCGGTATTATCTATGAACTGATTTGGTTTGTCTACCATCATGCCAGAGAATATTTATCCGGATTATTTTTTATCACTTGTTTAATCAATGGCACCGTTACTTTGCGTTTGTATTTTAAGGATTCCACAGCCACCAAAGTAAACAACTGATATAACTCAGGATATGAGCTGCTCAGGTGTGTCCTTAAATATTGCATCACTGCCTCATCAACACCAATGCCATTCATTTCAAATTGCTGGGTGATACAAGCCAAAGATTGATCGCCTTTCAAAGGCTCCAGCCCTAATGTGAGTCCTGAACTTAATCGAGACACCAAATCAGGCAGTTGCCACACCGCATCTTTGGCATGAACGCTGGCTGTCACAACCATTTTAATGGCATGGCTTTTACAGTGATTGAATATATTAAACAAGGCCAATTCACCCTGCTCTGAACCTGACAGCAGATCAACATCATCAATCAATAAAAACTGTAACTCCCGAGGTAAGATAACGGACAAATCATGCTGTAGAATTTGATTTGAGGGTGCTGAAAAATATTCACAGCTGTTCTGTTGCAACACCCCTCCCAAAGCGGCCAACAGGTGAGATTTACCGGTGTAACCCACACCCCAGATATAACTGAACTGTGGCAATTTGACTGGATCCTGAAGCACATTGACCACTGCCTCATTGCCAAGGTAATGGGCAAAAGTTTGCTCAGCCAGTTGATTGAATGGAAGGGTTGCCTGTTGTTGACTCATTAACTGGTCTCATCCACCCCGTTTGCTCCTTCGTCTTGATTCGGCTCAACAGCCACTTGCCGGGCTTTCTTCTTGGGTTCAGGATCACCTTTGTTAGACAAACTGATGTCACTTTCTTTGCCGTACAGCTTACTGCCCATATAGCGCTCATGACCATGTCTTAATAACACCATGACCACTGCAGCCAGCGGCAAACCCAATAACACACCGACAAAACCAAACAATTGGCCACCGGCCAACACTGAGAAAATCACCGCCACTGGGTGTAAACCAATGCGATCACCAACCAACCATGGGGTCAATACAAAACCTTCCAGCAACTGTCCAGTACCAAAAACTATCAACACATAAAAGATATGATTCAAATCACCAAATTGCACCATGGCTGCGATCAATCCAGCCACCAAGCCCACAAAAGTGCCAAGATAAGGTACAAAGGAAATCAAGCCTGCCCCCATGCCAATCAACAGCGAGAGTTCAATACCGACTATCCATAATCCAATGGTGTAAATCGCCCCAAGTGCTAACATCACGCTTAATTGGCCACGCAGGAATGAACTTAAAACTGAATTGGCATCTTTGGCTATTTGGGTAACGGTGCGGTAATAAGGTCTTGGAATCAATTCACTGACCCGATTGGTAATGATGTCCCAATCACGCAACAAATAAAAGGTGACTACCGGGATCAATAAAAAATTCATCAACCAATTAACAATCACCAAACCACTTTTGGTCACCGAACTGATGACTGACTGTGCAATGCCACCTGCACTTTCCCAATGAGCTTTTAATAACTGGGTTAATTCAGTGATATCGAATAAATTGGTCTCAATGCCAAAAGTTGATTGCAGCCAGGGTGAGACGTTGTCACTGAGCCACTGGAAATACACGGGCAAATTTCTGATGAAACTCGAGATTTGCCTCTCTAATGTAGGAATCAACACCAAGGCGACTGCAAACACAATCAGGCTGATCACTAAAAACACCAAAGTCACTGATATGGTGCGATTCAGTTTCCATGTTTCCAACTTGTCTGCCAACGGATCGAACAAATAGGCCAACAATGCACCCACTGCAAATGGGGTTAATATGGGTGACAACAAATACACCAGGTACCCTGTTAATAAAACCAAAGCCAAAACATACCATTGTTTATTAATCTTGTTTGTCACCATAATCACTCCTTAATTTGTTTCGCCTGTGTTTGTTTTTTCATTTTAACACCCATCCAGACATAATCTAAGCCACTCCAGACAGTGAACACGGCCACCATCAAGATCAGGGTTGGGTGAAAGTCTGTTAAATCGAGTAGTCCAGCAAATGAAACCAACAATACAACAATTAACAGGATTTGTAATACTGTGTTGGTTTTACTGATGAGGGTTGGCGTTGCTTTCTCAAGTTTACCAACCCTGAAGTGGTAGTATGTGGCACCTGCGACAATGAGTACATCTCTGCCCACCACCAGCAAATACAGCCACACAGGGATCACGCCTTGCAACACAAAGACACTGTAACAGCACAGCATCATTAACTTATCTGCCAATGGGTCCAAAACCCCGCCGAGCCAACCTTGCCAATTGTATTTTTTGGCCAAGAATCCATCCAATCCATCTGAAGCACCAGCAATGACTGCAACCAGTAGAGCCCCTTTATATTCTTTATGCCACATCAACCAAACCAATGGCAACAAAGCAATCATTCTGCCAATGGTGATCAGGTTAGGTATGTATTTAAAATAGGCCGTCATTGCACATATTTAAACAGGATTGATTGCCCTAAATCCAATGGGACATGTTCTAACAACCCTTCATTTTCAACATAGTTCACAAATGTATCCGGCAACACCTTAATACGCATCACTAACTTCAACTGATTACCCTTTAGCTGATGTGCCTGATATTGTTCAACCAAAGCATGTTTATCCAGGTAGTCCAACAAATGCAACATGTGCTCCGCTTCATACAGGTTGTTAACCGTTATAGCGACCGTATTTTCACTGAACTCATCTGCAAAGAGTCTTTGACCATTCGCCAATACCGCTTGAATGGCAGAGGCTAAAGATTTCAGACCTGCCGCTAAATCAATAAATTTTAAGTTTTTAATCATCAGCGGCTGCTCTGCCTGAGCCAGTCCGAAGCGATAAGAGTATCCAGATCCTGTGTGCTGAACGAAAACCAAAAGCACCATACCAACCTCTTTGTTGGCCTGTATATAATCAATCAAGTCGGGGTTCAGGTACCTCACGTCTCTGGGTAGAAAGGTTAACAAGTCTTCAGCACTTGGATCGTAGAATTGTGTCGGCACGCCCATCACATCAAACCATTTTTTAAGCCAATATACGGCCTCGGAATCTGCTGCAGCATGTGACAGTGGCTGATCTTGAAATTCTTCTACCACCCAAACATAAAGCTCTGACCTTCTTTCAGGCCAGACAGGAATGTTTTGATCCAGCATGAATTGATGCATTTTTTCATCATCAACAATGAGGTGGTACCAAAGCGCATCTGAATCAAATCGTGCCGGAACGTTTTCGAAATAACTTCTTAACACCACCGAATTCAAAGTGTCATTCAATTCATACTGCTTCATAAGTTCGTCACCACTGATGCCGCTTTTTTTGATCAACACAGACAATAAGCTGGCTCGGGTCTTCTCCCCATCTGTCATTTCTCCAGGCGCTATCAAAGCGGCTGAATGGTTGGCATCTACTGTGGCCGCATGTAGATCAAAACAAAGGGTAACAAGTAACAATAAACTGAAGCATTTCATGGGCACCAATTATAAAGGAATAAATTAGTGCCTAAGCAATTAAATTTTTGCTAATTTTCCACCCTATCAAGTGGCCAATGACATAAAATCAGCAACATTTTAAAAATCCACGAAAATTAATAACATGGCAGAGAGTAAATCTTATACCTATAAAGATGCTGGTGTTGATATTGATGCCGGCAATCAGCTCGTAGACAACATCAAACCACTGGTCAAAGCCACACACAGATCTGGTGTGATGGGATCATTGGGCGGTTTTGGCGGCTTGTTTGATTTATCACAAGTCGCTGTTGAAAATCCGGTATTGGTTTCCGGCACAGACGGCGTGGGTACCAAACTGAAATTAGCTCACATTTTAGGAGATCACAGTACCATTGGCATCGACTTGGTGGCCATGTGTGTTAATGACATCATTGTGCTGGGTGCAGAACCACTGTTTTTTCTTGACTACTATGCCTGCGGACAATTGGACCAACACCAAGCCACTCAAGTCATTGCTGGCATTGCCCAAGGCTGCAAAGAATCAGGCTGCGCTTTGATTGGCGGTGAAACAGCAGAAATGCCTGGCATGTATGAAGGTGACGACTATGATTTGGCTGGATTCGTGGTTGGTGTGGTTGATAAAACCAAAGTCATTGATGGCTCAAACATTGAAGCCGATCAGACCCTCATTGGCGTGGCCTCATCCGGACCTCATTCAAACGGCTATTCTTTGATCAGAAAAATTGTCGATGACACTCAAGCTGATTTGAATCAGCCTTTCGACGGTTCAACCTTGGGTAAAAAATTATTGGCACCAACACAGTTGTATGTAAAACCCATCTTAAACATCTTACAAAACAACACCCAAATTCATGGCATCGCTCATATCACTGGTGGCGGCATCATGGAAAATATTTCACGGGTGATGCCAGAAGGAATTGCCATTGAAGTCAACCAACACAGTTGGCAAAGACCCGCTGTTTTCGAATGGTTACAACAACAAGGTAACATTGAGGACATTGAAATGTTGCGTACTTTTAATTGTGGCATTGGTTTATGTGTGGTGGTGGACAATGACGATGCCGCTGATGTCATTAAGCAATTCAAAGCACAGCATATCAACGCATGGAACATTGGCAAAACCACACCCAATTCCGGGCAAGAAGTCATCATTAAATAATGAAAATTGCGGTATTGATTTCTGGTCGAGGTAGCAATCTGGAAGCCTTGATCAAACATCAAATTGGCTACCAAGTAGCCCATGTCATCAGCAACAACTTTCATGCAAGAGGCTTACAAATTGCCAAACAGCATGGCATCATAAACACTTGTATTGACTGGACTGACCCGGTCAAAGCTGAAAAAATGCTGGTGGATTTGTTGCAAGACAGCCCTATAGACCTGATAGTGTTGGCTGGGTTCATGCGCATTTTGTCGGCAGATTTTGTCAACCAATTCAGTGATAAAATTCTCAACATTCATCCGTCTTTGCTACCGAAATATCCCGGTTTAAACACCCACCAAAAAGTTCTTGATAACAATGACAAGTCACACGGTGCATCAGTACATCTGGTTGACGAAGGACTTGACCAGGGTCCAGTTATAGCTCAGACTGCCATAACTGTGCATGAAAGTGATGACAAAGAGTCCCTGGCAGATCGATTAATTTTAAAAGAACATAAACTTTTAACGACTGTGATGGGTCTAATTGCGACCGGTGACTTACAATGGAACAAGCAAAACATCACCTGGAAACAGAAAACATTAAATAAACCTTTGATGATTGAATAAAATTTGAGCAACACAGCACCCATAATAATTTTTCTGACATTATTGACTTGGCAGTCATCAGCACTGTGCACCCAATACCTCCCAAGCTATGAAGCCACCTATACCATCAGCAGGGATGGCAAACCCACTGCCAAACAAAAAACCACTTTTGAACAGCAGACCAATAATCAATTTGTTCTTAAAGATGTCACCAAAGGCACCCATGGTCTGGCCTCACTCAGTGGATTTGAACGCACAGAAACCACCCATTTCGAACTGTCAGACATGAATGTCGTAGACATCAAACATAAAATGAAACAAGAAGTGGCGTTCAAGAGTAAAGTATTCAAATTCAATGCCAACGTCAACGACAACAGCATCAGCGGGAAAAACAAAAAAGAAGACTTTTCTGTGCAATCTGACATCACCCCCATCAGCTCACACATGCTGCCATGGTGGCTCAGTATCCTGGTTTGCGATGGTGCTCAATCCATTACAATTCCAGTCATGAAATCAAAACGCATTAAAACGTACCAATTTAAAGTGACTGAAGAGAAACAGGGTTTAATCAAAGTAGATCGTGTTTATGAATCTGGCGTTGATCGCTCAACGTCAACTTGGCTTGATAAAAACATGCAATGTTTTCCAGTTAAAACCCGCCATCAGGAAAGCGATGATCCAGTGATTGAAACAGTATTAATAAACCATCAATTCATGACCAACAGTACTGGTAAATAAATCACTTTTTCACATAATAGGGAAGCATCGCCCGTGAAGCAAAGTGTTTAAATAGATGCGCTTGTAATCACAATCAAACTTCAGGTATGATATACGAGGAACTTCGTTAAACTATACTACTTACTATGAACAATCTACCAAAACCAACCAAAACAGAACTGGCTATTCTAAACATCATGTGGATGATTTCGCCGGCAACGGTGCGTCAAATTCATGAAGAAATCATTAAAAATGGCAAAACCAGTTACACCACCACCCTGAAGATGTTACAAGTCATGCATCAAAAAGGCCTGGTCACCAGAAACAGTGAGCACAAAGCCCATATTTACGAACCCACTTTGAGCAAGAAAGAAACCCAAAATCAAATGTTGGACGATCTTAAGAATCGCCTGTTTGGAGGTTCAATCAGCTCTTTGGTGCTACAAGCACTGGGTACCACAGACACCACCAAACAGTCAGAACTTGATGAAATCAAAGCACTGCTGGAAAAAGTTGAGAACAACCAATAACTAAAAATTTATGCTCGCATCAGAGACACAATTGCTTATTTCATCTATTGGATGGGCACTGATCCACTTCTTGTGGCAAGGGACATTGATAACCTTTGCTTATTGGATCATCACCAGAAACATGCAATCAGTGCATGCCAAATACTGGACAGGCATGGCCATGGTGGTGGTCAGTCTACTGGTTCCCATTATCAACATAAGCACTGCCAACTCCACCTCGGTTACCAATGAAGGGTTGACCCACCTATCCACCGCTGTCATCTCACATCAACAGATTGGGGTTGATGGATTGATTCAATACTTGATTAATGCCAGTTTGCCTTATGTGGTCATGGTGTGGGCGTTTACTGTATTATTCCTGAGCTTTCGCCTCATCCGTTCATGGGTTCAATTGGCAGCCATTAAACATGACTGTGATCCAAGAACCTCCAGCCAGCTGAAGCAATACATCAAAAACATAGCAATCAAGTTGGATTTACCCACCATCCCGATGCTTAAAATCTCTAGACAGGTGATGATTCCAGCTGCTTACGGCTTGTTTAAACCCACCATTTTATTGCCTTTGAGTTTGATCAACCAAATCCCCAAGGAACAATTAGAAGCCATCATTAAACATGAATTGTGCCATTTAAAACGCAATGATTTTGTCCACAACATCATTCAGTTATGTGCCGATATTCTGTTGTTCTTCCACCCTGGAATCAGGTGGATGAACAATGACATCAGGCATATAAGAGAGCAATGTTGCGACCAAATGGTGTTGTCACATGACACTGAAAAACTGACTTATGCAAAAGCCTTAACCAACATTGCGGCGTTTTCTAATGGCATGAATATTAAACCCAGTATACAACTGGGCATCAACGATGGCATGTTACTGAACAGGGTCAAGTTTTTATTACAAAATAATTCCAGCCAATCATCATTAATGATATTCATACCATTTTTGATGTTGATCATGTTTATGATCGTTATGCTACAACCAGCCAACAATGAGTTTGACGAACGATTGGCATCACAAAACAGTTCAATCAACAACACTGCCTGGCCAGCCGAAAAAAGTGAGCCGCCTGCCATTCAACAAAAACGCATGAGCAACCGGTCTTTTTACCCCAGATTTGACACACCGCCAGCACCAGATTCCATTTCAAATACCCTAAGGGAATCAGTTGAATCTGAACAATTCATCAGTTTTGAGACTGATCAGGCTGTACCAGACAGGGAAGCTGAGTCTGTGCCTTTCCAGTCCCTCGACAGGAACAGTTTGCTCAATGACATTAAGTTAGACATTCAGCTACCCACAACCAATTTATCAGACGCAGAAATATTTCCAACAGAACATAGCTCAAACCCAGATTTGATTCAGGAGATTGATGCCAACCTCACAGCCGCCTCGCCATTGAATGTGGCAGTTGTTGAACCGACTGATGACAACCTTCTGAACTCGACTGCGTTGACCACCAGCACTTCTGAATTATCATCTTTCGATAACAAGGACATCATTAAACCCGAATTCAAGCGTTATGTGGCACCCAAATACCCACAGTATTTTTGGTATAACCAAATTGAACAAGAAGTCATTGCAACATTTAAAATTCAACCCAATGGCCGTGCTTATGACATCAATCTGACTTCTCAAATTAATAATTTTGTTGCCTTTGAACAAGAAGTAGAAAAGGCCATAAAACGATGGAAATTTGATACCAGTTCATTGAACAACAGCACCTTACAAAGGACGTACCAACAGATATTCAGTTTTGTTATTTCTGATGAAATAATTAAAAACTGTGAGCAAAAAACCACGGGTACCAGACTCAGCAAACCCATGCCTTGTAATAAATAAAACATGTCAGAAATCAACATATCTTATCCCTTGGAATGTCACATTGACCATTCGAAAGAAACCATCCAGACATTATTGAATGCACTTGAAAACAAGTATTCCATCAAGCATGAATTCACCAGTGAGCATGAATGCACACTATCAGGCTCTGGTGTGTCAGGACAGTTGGTTTTGGATGATGAAGGGATTGAAATATATGCCAAACTGGGCTTTTTTATGATCCCATTCAAAACCGTGATTGAAGCTGAGATCATGAATAAGTTGGATGAGTCTTTTCAAACATAAAAAAACCGACTGATTAGTCGGTTTTTCAATACTAAATTCTGATCAATTTCTTATACTTTTCTTTTAATCATTTCTGTTAACTCGTCCACTGTCCGGCTGTAGATTGAAACCGATTCGATGTGCTTGTATTTAATTTCTAAATTTTTATCAACGAGATACACTGACCTCTTTACACCAAACCAGCCAAAAGAATCATACATTTTTGCGACTTCACCTTCCGCATCACTTAACAAAGTGAATGGCAACTCGTTGTCTTTTTTAAATGATTTGATAAAACTGGAATCATCACCACTGATGGCAATGACATCGACATTCAAATCACTGAATTGATCATAGCTATCTCGATAGTCACTTAACTGCTGTTTACAAACAGGTAAGTTATCCCCTGGATAAAAAACCAAAAGTGCATTGCCTTTAACTTTTGAAGATAACTTGAAAGGCTTCCCATTGTCCGCAATCAATGAAAAATCAGGTGCTTTATCACCAGTCTCTAATGTCATATTAAATCTCAGTACCAACTAAAAGCGCGTATTTTAGCTGTTTTGGCTCAAAATAAAAAGGTATCAAATTCCGCACTTCAAAAAAAAAGGATTTTTGAGTAAAAAAAATCTGGATTTGCCCATTATTTTAGGATAAAGTACGCAGCCTCATTTGCTGATGAGCAACCCTTGCGGAGAGATGGCAGAGCGGTTGAATGCACTGGTCTTGAAAACCAGCATACGTTAATAGCGTATCTAGGGTTCGAATCCCTATCTCTCCGCCATTATTTGTATGTCATTCATGGCATAGAAATAATGAAAGATAGATCGATTCTAGAAGCCTCCCTCGGGTTCGAAAAAATTGTCAGGAACGATTTTTGACGCCGCAGGCGCCCACAGGGTGAAATGCAGGATGCATTTCATCAATCCCTATCTCTCCGCCATTATCCTACTTATAATTCTTCAACTGGCACCAAAGAATGTCATGACTGTGTCATGAGCGGTTGAATGCACGCCCTACTCTGTGTTTTAGCCAAGTCTTCTTTGGCTCACGCCAAAATCGACTTAACACAACACAGGGGCTGGTCTTGAAAAATTTGTCTGGAACAAGTTTTAACGCCGAAGGCGCCCGTAGGGTTAAAGGCAGGAAGCCTTTGATTAAAACCAGCATACATTAATAGCGTATCTAGGGTTCGAAAAATTCTTCTGGAAAGAGTTTTGACGCCGCAGGCGTCCACAGGGGCAATGACAGGAAGTCATTGATCGTTCCAACAACTGTTCTAAATTACGACTGAATTTGTCTTGTTCGTTTTTTTCTGATTTACTTTTTTCATTGCTTGCTCATATTTTTTGAAGTTTACAATGAGCCTAAACCTTTCCTTCTCTTAGCAAATCAGTCTAATTGGTCCACATGGTGCTGACAGGGTACATTTGAAAATTATTAAATTTTCAGACTTTATTAGGGATCCTGATAGTAATCTAATTGAGCTATCTAATTACAAACAAACAAAATGACTCTCGAAGTGATGCCAGATAACTTTGTAATGGGTTTCCTGGCATCCTTTATTACCAATTTCTCACCAACTTCAACCGAAAGCTTTTGCCCTATTTATTGATTGGTTCAATTATAAGCGGCCATCAATTCAGTTAAATTCATGACCTTTGACACAAGTTATTATTTATAATTAATTATATTCTTCATCCTGAAGTAATGCGCGAATTCCAAATTTTTTAGGTTATGGTCACAAAGAAATCGACGACTCTTTTATGTTTAGTGATATTTTTCTACACTGGATTGCATGAGAAGAATAATCTGATAACTCAGGATATATCGAGTCATGATAACTCCTACTCCATAAGCCTTGATCTTGACAGCGATGATTCGGACATTTGCCAGTTTGATGTAAAAGCTCAATCTACATTTGACAATAGTTGCAACCAATTTCAAACATGGGTTCCCAGCCACAAACATGACTTCGGCTTCTTCACGCCGATGCGAGCCCCTCCTGTTGCATAGGCAACACACTTAAACAAAGTTTCACTTTTACTAAACATAACTTTTTGAGGAGGTTTTCATGATCGTTTCTTCATGTTTCAACCATGTGAATAAGGAATTCATTCCTGAGCACTTTATTCTTATAGCCTGTAATTATTTTAAAAAATTATACCATTTAATAAATTCAATAAATGGCCGCTTCGGTCAAGTCACATCTGAATGTCATGGCTCTGATTGCACCAGTTGTCACTTGTCAATCAGATGTCCTCAAAAACGACACATTGATATTTATCAGTTAACTCCAGACTGTATGACAGCCTTAATAAACCCTTTAGAAAAAGCAGCAACGCTTTTGTCCAAATTGGCATTGAAAACAAGTACCAGGTATCGAAGTTTTCAATCAGGAGAAATTGGACAATGAAAAAAGAAATGAATGAAATTAATCAATTATTGCTGCTATTTGTCATTTTAATTTTTTTGTTTTTAGCTGCTGTCTCATACAGTTTGTACCAGACAACTGTGGAATTAAATCAACTCAAAACAAGAGTAAAACTCAATGAACCACAAATCAAAATTGTTAGCAAACCCACTTTATCTAGCCAACCATTACATTTACAAAATAATAAATAATTCAAGCTTTAGCCATCTTCAAATTTATCCAAAGACTTGAATTCGATAGGAGAATAGTATGCTCGATCAACTACACACATTTACAGTACCAAACGCCTTTGTCGTATTTCTATTTATTTTACTTTTCACGGCCCATGTATGCCTTTTCGTAGATATTTCCAGGTTCCAGAAAAACCCTTCAAGCAGGTTGAATTTTGTAATCTCTGGTTTTTTATCAGCATTCATTACAACATATTCCTTTTATTCAATAAGGTTGCCTTCAATCACACAAAAGTTATTCCTGATAGGTGCAATAGGGGTTATTTCAGCAACAGCATTTACATTGACACTACAAAAATTATTTAAATAAGACATTACAGAGCTAAAGTATTTAGGGCGAGTCGAAAAAAGTCACAAAGGGGAGTTAATAATAGATGATTACAGGTGCCTTAAGTGGCTGTCTTCGCCCTTATATGGATATGGCCAAACCTTAAAATCATAATTGCCCTTATCGAACTGACTGAATGAAAGTAATTAGTCAAACAATCCACCACCCATTTGAGGCAACCATTACTTTCTCCATATAGATTGGAAAAACATATTTGAGCGGATCGGGCAGAAACGTAGTCAAGGCTTCTTTGGCCACACCAAAATCGCCATGACGCTTATTCTCGATCCCGAACTGGTGATGAGTGTCGGTTAATTCTTAAACTAAATCAAAATCACTTATGGCGGTTTTAATGCTACTTATCCCTTTAAATGAACTCTGCTGCTGTGTCATAACCTTCAAATAAGTCTGTCAGAATCAACTGAACTGTAAGATTTTGGCTCATTTATTAATATCGTCATTAAATCTTTATGTTTTATTCACCCTCCCCTTATATAAAGCCTATAAACCAGGCATCTCATGATGCTAAAATAGCTGCTTTTTTGCTGATGGAACATTGCTTTGGACCTGAATGAACTCTTAATTGATCAACCACACCAATTCATCACCCATGACGGTGTTGAGTTTTTATTGTTAGGCACCGCCCATGTCTCACAAAAAAGTGCTGACGTGGTTAAATCACTGATCGAGACCAAAGAATTTGATACGGTTGCCATAGAATTGGATGAAATCAGGTATCAGGCGATAACTGATGAAAATCGTTATAAGAATATGGACTTGATCAGCATCATCAAAAACAAGCAAACTGGTTTAATTGCAACCAACTTGGCAATGAGCGCCTACCAAAACAGACTCGCCGAACAATTAGGTGTTGAACCTGGTGCTGAAATGAAACAAGCCATTAAATCTGTCAATGAAATGGGTTTGGATTTATGGAAGATTGATCGCAGTGTTGGCATCACCATGAAACGTACTTGGCGATCATTAAAATTCATTGAAAAAATTAATTTGATTTTCGGCTTTGGTGGTTTTTTTGAAAAAGAAGAAATCAGTGAAAAAGAAATCGAAAAACTAAAATCTGGTGACATGTTAGAAAGCACATTCAATGAATTTTCTGAAAATTCAGAATCCTTGTATAAATCATTGATAGATGAAAGGGATCAATTCATGGCAGCCCGACTACAGCAAGCCATCACAAAGCCAACCGTCGGAAACAAACATGAAACTGAGAAAGTTTTGGTGGTCATTGGAGCCGGGCACTTAAAAGGCTTATCGGGTTATTTACAAAAACCCATGGACACCCACCAAACCATTAATAACCTCAACACCCTGCCCCCAAAATCCAATTGGATCAAAGTACTTCCTTGGTTGATTACAATAATCATTCTAACCGGGTTTGCCTGGGGCTTTGCAAAAAACAATGACTTGGGCTTGGATTTGATCAAAACCTGGGTTTTGTACAATGGCGTTCTTTCAGGCATTGGAGCCGCCATCGCTGGAGCACATCCTGTTACCATTTTATCGGCTGTTGTGGCTGCGCCCTTCACCTCATTGAACCCGACCATCGCAGCCGGCATGGTTGCTGCATTGGTTGAAACCATGATCAGAAAACCTAAAATACATAATTTTGAATCACTACAGAAAGATGCCATGCACCTCAAAGGGTGGTGGAAGAACCCGGTAACTCGTGTACTCCTGGTCTTTGTTTTGACCAACATCGGTTCAGCGATTGCCACCTGGGTTTCTGGATTCAAAATTTTCAACCAATTGATCTGACATGCAACCTTTCTCCATTGGCCCACACATAATTGAACACCCTGTGATGCTGGCACCAATGGCTGGTGTAACAGATCGTCCATTCAGACAATTGTGTCGGCAATTAGGTGCCTCCTATGCGGTATCAGAAATGCTCACCTGTGACTTGTCTCTGCTGAAAACAGCAAAAACCCAATTTCGCATGAATCATGACGGAGAGCCAGGTCCCATTGCTGTACAAATTGCTGGTTCAGAGCCAATGAAGTTAGCCAAGGCCGCCCAACACAATGTCGACAATGGCGCACAGATCATTGACATCAACATGGGTTGCCCACAGAAAAAAGTCGCGAAAAAGAAATGCGGTTCTGCTTTACTGGCCTACCCTGATCTGGTGGCAGATATTTGCCAAAAAGTGGTTAAAGCTGTGCCAACACCGGTTACATTAAAAACCAGATTGGGTACCGATGAGGACAACAAGAACATCTTGGAAATAGCCACAATGGCTGAACAAGCTGGTATCGCAGCCTTATTCATTCATGGCAGAACCAAAACCCAAAAATTCCAAGGACACAGTGAATTTGAGCTCATTGCTCAAGTCAAGCAACAGCTTGATATACCTGTCATTGCAAATGGTGATATTGATGGCCCTGAAAAAGCGGCTCAGGTATTACAGCTAACAGGTTGTGATGGCGTCATGATTGGCCGAGCAGCACAAGGTAACCCTTGGATATTCACCCAGATCAAAACATATTTAGCAACGGGCAGTTGCCCAAAAAAACCAAGTCAATCTGAAGTCATTCAGGTGATGTATCAACATGTAAAAAACTTACATGACTTTTACGGTCCAGAGACTGGGTGTCGCATAGCAAGAAAACACATCAAGTGGTTCTTACAAGGCATGAATCTGGACCCCATAGCCCGCACATTGATCACCATCAACAGTGCGGAGGAACAATTGTTGTTCATCAACCAAAACTTACTGCAAAAGGTGGCATAATGAGTATCATAAAATGGTTCAACAAACCCAAATGGCAAAGCCCTAACGAACAAGTCAGGATTGCTGCAATCAAATCAAGTCAAGACGCTGAATTGCTCAGTTCCTTGGCCAGTATCATAGCAACAGATCCCAGCTCTAAAGTCCAAAAAGCGGCTTTGTCCCGCATAGACGACAACCAAACACTGTTGGGCATCTCATTGAATCATGATGACAAGTCCATCAGAAAACAAGCCAACAAAAAACTCATTCAAAACTTCAGCCAGAACAGCGCCGAAAATCAATTGGAATTGTTTCAGCAAATCAAAGATGCAGAAACCATCAAAGCAATGGCTCAAAAAGCGGTCAACACGGCCGTCAGAAAGTCAGCATTGCAGCACATTAAGCAACAAGGGCTGTTAAGTGAATTGTTATTTGAAGAGCCTGAACTCGAACTACAAAAACTCATCATAGAGAAAATAGATCAACCGGCCACACTGACCCGATTGGCCCAAAAAGCCAGCAAAAAAAATTCAAAGTTAAAAAAATTGATTCAAGCTAAACTGGGCGATCATGAGTCACAAGATCAAAATGACCAAGCCATTAAGATGTGTGTTGAATTAGAAGATGTGGTGCATGGTAGAAAAACAGATTTGGATCTGGCCAAAGTCAATGCCCAATGGAAAAACATAGAAGCGGCTGTTTCTCAAGCCAATCAAATGCGTTTCAATGGCGCATTTGCAGCAGCAAAAATGATGTTGGATCCAGAACACCGCAGCCAGTTTTTGCAAGAACAAAAACGCCAACGTGCCATGGCATTGTTAACAGAGTTGGAACAAGCACTCAACAAACAAACTTCATTCAGCTTAAAAGAAATTCAAGCAAGCTTCAATAAGTATAAAAACATCGAACCATCAGACCTCACACCTGAAGCATCTAGACGATACAAACAATTGGAGCAGCAATTAACAGCTGTCAGGGATGAAATTCAAAAAGAACAGCAGATTCCAGCCAAAGTCACCAACACACTAGACCAAATTAATCAGGCACTGGGCCAACACATTGTTCAACCTGACCAACTCAATCGTTTTAAGAAACAATGGTCTCAATCAACCAAGAACATAAAAAGCAGCGATGCTTTTAAAGCCATTACACAACAATTCAAAGATGCCTGTTTAAAATTGGCTGAGAAAATTGAACAATCAGCAAAACTCAGAGACCAAGCTGCCAATGAGGCGGTGGCATTGATCGAACCAACCGTTAAAGAAATTAACGATGGGCATTTGACCAAAGCCAAAGAAATGACCAATCAAATGGCTGAACAAAAGAAAATTGCAGGATTCAATCACCCCGTAATCAAGAAAAACAAATACCAACTAGACAGCGTGTGGCAACAATTAAAAGACCTTCGCAATTGGCAAAAGTGGAGCAACGACAAAGCCAGAGGTGACATCATTGATGAATTGAAAGACATGGTGGGCAAAGCACTGCACCCGGATGCCGTGATGAAAAAACTCAAAGAGGTCAATGAACGTTGGTATGCATTGGAGGACATGGAAAAATTACCAGGTGATAAGTTCCCAAGTCGCAATCAAAAAATGTGGCAAGATTTCAGATTGGTATCCAAGGCTTTGTTTGAACCGACTCAACCCTTCTTTGAAAAACGCAGCGAACAACAAGATTCATACCTGGCTGACATTCTAGCCAGCATTCAAAGTATGAATTCAGTAGATTTAGAAGAAGCCTCTGAGCGTGACTTAGCCAGAATGAGTCGAAACGCCATCAAACACCTCAAATCTCTGGATAAATTACCACCCAAAGAACGCGGAAAAACGGCCAAAAGCCTGAGAAAGGCCATCAATCGAATTGATCAAAAATTAAACGAATTTTATCAATCGGCTGAAACCAAGAAGTTGAAGTTGATTGAGCAAGCACAGGCGTTAAAAAATGTTGATGACATCAGTGAAGCCATAGAGTCTGCAAAGCAGCTACAACAACAGTGGAAATCTGCAGGTATCGTAAAACAACACACGGAACGGAAACTTTGGAAAAAGTTTCGTAAAGCCAACGATTCAGTATTTAACCGCAGAGATGCAGCCAAGCAAGCCCTCAATGAAGCCGAACAGGCACAACGGGAACAAGCTCAGCAAATACTCAACACCCATAAAAAACAGCTACAAAAAGCCAAGGGTGTCGACGCTTTAAACAACATCAAAA
This sequence comes from Marinicella sp., assembly GCA_965230295.1. GTDB lineage: Bacteria > Pseudomonadota > Gammaproteobacteria > Xanthomonadales > Marinicellaceae > Marinicella. The sequence goes on from OZ246001.1 coordinate 32,296, forward strand.
ATCAGCTTATGCAAAGTTGGGGCGATATGGACAAGTCAGAAAAACTGTTGTCTCATGAATACAATCATTTACTGCAAAACATCAATGATGCAGTGAAACAAGACCAATTCAAAGCCATCATTAATGCTTACAAAGACAAACAAAGACTGGATGAACTATATATTCAATTAGAACAAGGCAAAATTCAACCCGAACAGTTTGAGTCCAAATCTGCTAAAACAGCCACTCCTGAATTATTAAGTTTCTTCAACCAACGATCAGAGTCTGAGAACAGCACAGAAGTTTTAACCAATCTGATGATCCAGGGAGAGTTCATCACTGGTTTAGAAACACCTGAACAAGACATTGAAGCTCGCATGGCTTACCAGGTCAAAGTATTGTCAGAACGGATGTCAGGAGAAAAAGCCCAAACCAATCAAAGCCAAGCTACCGACTGGTTAGACCATTGGTTCTTAACTACAAAACCTGACACAGGTTTTTATTCTGCCAACAAAAAAAGGATTGCTGCCATCATCAAAGCCATGATGTCATTGTTGGTTGACTGAATCCGGTTATTCCACACAAAGGGCCAAGGATGGCCTTGTTGGACAAATGGTTGTTCAGGAGATTTTAATTTTTGACTTGTCAGCACAGCAGTTTCTCATTGATTGGTGGTACAGCCACCCTCTTCTAGCGATCATTCGTGACCAAAGACACATCCAATATCAACCATTACTCAATAAAATAAATCAGTTTTATTATCATTAGAGAGAACACATGAAAAAGACTTTGCTAATTTCAGCCCTGTCATTGGGATTAATGGCTTGCCACCAAGAATCTGTGAAAAAGGACTCTGTGGCCAAAGCAGTTAACCCAGTCACCTCTGGTATCAGACTTGAGAACATGGATAAATCAATCAGACCACAAGATGACTTTTACCGACACATCAACGGCAAATGGCTGAATGAATTTGAATTACCCGCCGACAAGTCAAATTATGGCGCATTCACCAAATTGGCAGAGCTCAGTCGTGAACGGGTCAAAGAAATCATTAACGATGTATCTAAGATGAAAAACGAGCAAGGCAGCGATGAACAAAAAATCGCCGATATTTATCGCGGATTCATGGACACTGAAACAATCAACTCATTGGGCATGAAACCGATCAAAAAGGAATTGGCCCGAATTGATGCCATCAAAGACCGTGACGGGTTAAGTGAATACATGGGATATGCTGATATCTATGCGTCTTCTCCTTTGGGCATGTTTGTTTACATTGATCAAAAGAAATCGGATGAACACATAGTTTATGTCGGTCAAAGTGGTTTGGGTCTACCCAACCGTGACTACTATTTCAAGGAAGATGAAAAGTCGCAAAACATCCGTGATAAATACCAACAACATATCAGCAATTTATTCTCTTTAGCAGGGATAGAAAAGCCAGATGCCGCCATGCAAGCGGTATACAACATTGAAAAGGATTTAGCAGCCGGTCAGTGGACACCAATCCAGAATCGAGACCGCGATAAAACTTACAATAAAATGAGTTTTGCGGACTTCACTGCCAAAGTACCCAATGTAAACTGGGATGCCTGGTTAACCCATACCATGATTGATAAACCAGCCAATTTAGTGGTCATCCAGCCACCCTACCTGGACACCATGAATGAAGTGATAGCAAAATACAGTCTTGATGATTGGAAGCATTACTATAAATGGCATTTATTAACCAATGCATCGACCTACTTAAGTGAGGATTTTGAGCAAGAAAACTTTGCTTTTTATGGCACTGTTTTGACTGGTACCACTGAACAAGAACCGAGGTGGAAACGTGGTGTTGACTTGGTTAATGGCTTAACCGGCGAATTGGTCGGTAAAGTTTATGTGAAAAAACATTTCCCACCTGAAGCCAAAGAACGCATGGTTGGTTTGATTGAAAACCTGCGTGATGCTTATGGTCAAAGCATCAAAGACTTGGAGTGGATGGGAGATGAAACCAAAGTCAAAGCACTGGATAAACTGGCAAAATTTGACCCGAAAATTGGTTACCCTGATGTTTGGCGTGACTACAGCAACCTCAACATCTCTGGTGATGACTTGGTGGCTAACTTGAAAGAAGCTACCCGGTTCTTTACCCATCGCAACCGCAGTAAAATGGGACAGCCTATTGACCGCAATGAATGGGGCATGAACCCACAAACGGTTAACGCTTATTACAACCCAACCAAAAACGAAATCGTATTTCCGGCAGCCATCTTACAAGCCCCATTCTTCAATTTAGTGGCAGATGAAGCTGTTAACTACGGTGGCATTGGTGCTGTCATCGGTCATGAAATGGGTCATGGCTTTGATGACCAGGGTTCTAAATACGATGGTGATGGCAACCTGAAAAATTGGTGGACAGACGAAGACCGAGCCAATTTTGAGAAACTAACCAACAAACTGGTGAAACAGTATGATGCTTTCACCGTGGTAGATGGTACACACGTCAAAGGTGAATTCACCCAAGGTGAGAACATTGGTGACTTGAGTGGCTTGTCAATTTCGTACAAGGCATTCAAAGCCAATTACAAAGACGATCGAGTGATTGATGGATACACCCCCGAGCAACGATTCTTTATGGGCTGGGCACAAGTCTGGATGCGTAAGTACCGTGATGAAGAATTGTTGCGTAGGATTGATGTGGATCCACATTCACCCTCTGAATTCAGGGCCAATGGAATTTTAAGGAATTTACCTGAGTTCTATGAAGCCTTTGATGTCAAACCGGGTGATGGTATGTATTTACCTCCTGAAGAACGGGTTAAGATTTGGTAAACCTTTAACCAACATAGACCCATGATCAAGGCGGAATCAAATTTCCGCCTTTTTTATGCAACCATTTTGAAAGTCATGCGTATAGACCCATAACACCAATATAAATAGGCGATATACCATGAAAAACATTTTAATCATATCTATCTTGGCTTTGTTGACCGCTTGCGCAGGCCAGCAACACAACAACAAAGAACCAGAACAGGCAGAACTAAAACCATTTCCAAAACAAGAACTTGAGGGTGATGTTGCACTCGCTGAAGAAGCCATAACTGTGACTGGTAGCCGCATCCAGGCAAACAGAAAAGCCGTTCATGACAGCTTGGCAATGTATGCTCCTGTTGCAGTCAAACCACACCAGCCGGTCCCTATTGATCGCGATAATTATCACCATTTCGAAGATCATGCGGTGCAATCAGTTTGGCAGAACCCTGTTTCTACTTTCAGTATTGATGTAGATACAGGCTCTTATGCCAACATCAGGCGCATGTTAAATAACGGCCAAATACCCAGAAAAGATGCAGTTCGTGTCGAAGAATTGATCAATTATTTTGATTATGACTACGCCACTCCTGAAGACATCAACCAACCATTTTTGGCCAATACTGAATTGGCACCTTCTCCATGGAATGCCAATGCACATCTACTGCATATTGGAATCAAAGGTTACCAACTGCAAAACACTGAAAGACCCGCTGCCAACCTGGTGTTTTTATTGGATGTTTCCGGTTCCATGAACAGTCCAGATAAAATCGGACTGTTAAAATCATCGTTAAAATTACTGAGTAAACAAATGACGGCCAATGACTATGTCAGCATCGTTGTTTATGCGGGAGCAGCTGGCGTGGTGTTAGAGCCAACACCAGGGAATAACCAAGCCAAAATAGCCATGGCTTTGGACCGACTCAATGCAGGAGGATCTACCAATGGGGCTGCAGGCATCCACTTGGCTTACCAAATGGCTGAACAAAACTGGGTGAAAGATGGTATCAATCGGATCCTCATTGCCACCGACGGGGACTTCAATGTGGGTACCACTGATTTTGAAGCTTTGAAAGAGTTGGTTGAGAACAAACGAAAAAAAGGTATTTCATTGACCACACTTGGATTTGGGACTGGTAATTACAATGACCACTTGATGGAACAGCTGGCTGATGTGGGCAATGGTAATTATGCTTACATCGATACCATTAAAGAAGCCAACAAAGTTCTGGTCGATCAAATCAATTCAACTTTATTCACCATTGCTAAGGACGTTAAAATTCAAATTGAATTCAATCCAAATGTGGTATCTGAGTACCGCCTTATTGGCTATGAAAATCGACAACTGAACAATGAGGATTTTGCCAATGACAAGGTGGATGCAGGTGAAATTGGCGCCGGCCATACAGTCACTGCCATTTACGAGGTGATTCTACAGGGCAATCAAGGTTGGCTCAGTGAATCCAGATATCAAAAGTCCATTGAAACACAAAACAAAGGTGATGAAGTTGCTTATTTGAAAATCAGATACAAAGAACCGGAAGAATCAAACAGCCAATTGTTACAATGGCCCATCATGAAAAGCCAAATCATCAGGCTCGAAAACGCAACAAATGAATTTAAATTTGCCGCTGCAGTGGCTGCATTTGGACAAATTTTAAGAGATGGAACTTACCTAAAATCATTCAGTTACGACAACATCATTACTTTGGCTCGAAATTCAAAAGGCGCTGATAAGTATGGATATAGGGGCGAATTTTTACAATTGGTTTCCTTGGCGAAAGGTTTGGCGAATTGATTGAAAAATCGATAAAATAATGGGATGAACAAAACCCAAGACAACAAGAAAAACTCACCAACCCAAAAGATCTTATGGGTCGGGTTGGTGGGTTTGATACTGGCAATTTCATTGTTCTTGTTTATCCCGACCAAGCAAAACAACCCATCAGAACAAACCAAACAGACTGGTCAAGAAATCAACCAACCTCTTGAACAAACCACACTTCAAAGTGACAAGAATGAAACCAACACTGACTCCACTGACGCCCAACCAAAACAAGGCGCATCCATGGCAGAGATACAAGACATCATTGAGGAGCAAGGCCGTTTATCAATCACTGGCAAGCCCATTGACAGAGCAGCATTGAAAGCCAATAAAGCCAAGATGATGGATGAGTTAATGATTAAGAAAAGAACCATCAACGCCAGTACCATGAGTCCCTTAATGGCCCTTGAGTATGAACAATTTGGTCGTTACCTTGATCGTGGACAATATGATTTGGCTGACCAACTACTTACTGACATGCAAGAATCCTGGCCTGAGTATGACTATGAAGACATGATCTATCGACTGGCATTGGCTGAAACCGGCACGAACCAATAATCACAGAAATCAGTTCAAGGCATTGGCCACTTGACTGTTTGGCGATCTACCAAGGACTTGTGAAATCTGTTTTCCTGCAGCCACCAATAAAGGTAAATCAATACCAGTTTTTATGCCCATACCATGCAGCATATAAATGACATTTTCTGTACTGACATTACCAGTGGCTCCTTTTGCATACGGACACCCACCGATGCCAGCAACCGATGAATCGATCACTGTTGCACCCAACTCTAAGCAAGCGTGAATATTGGCCAGGGCCTGCCCATAAGTGTCATGAAAATGCAACGCCAATCGATTGATAGGAATGTCTTCTGCACATAAACTGAACATGTGTTGTGCAGCCTTTGGGGTTCCGGTTCCAATGGTGTCTCCCAGAGAAACTTCATAACAACCCATATCATGCAATTGCCTGGCCACTGTTGCCACCATGGCAGGATCAATTTCGCCTTCATATGGACAGCCCAAAACACAAGACACATAGCCTCGGACTTTCATGTGATTTGCATGGGCATGTTCAATTACGGGTTTGAATCGTTTGAATGATTCTGCTATGGAACAATTGATGTTTTTTTGATTGAAGGATTCTGATGCTGCGGTAAACACCGCGACTTCTTTGATGCCTGATTCTATGGCTGCTTCTAAGCCTTTCATGTTCGGTGTCAATGCTGAATAGTGGACTTCAGGGTCTTCTGTTAATCCCGCACAAACTGCTTTGGCATCTGCCAATTGAGGCACCCATTTGGGTGAAACAAACCCGGTCACCTCTATGTTCTTGACCCCTGCTCTTCTTAAACCATTAATCAATGCCAGTTTATCAGCGACTGAAATGACTTGTTTTTCGTTCTGTAAGCCGTCCCTGGGTGAAACTTCAACGATCTTAATGCTTGATGGCAAATTCATGCTGGATCCAGTTCGACCAATACAACTTCAGCCTGAACCTGGTCAGTCGTTTGGAAAAGAACTTCTTTAATGGTTGCATCGCGCTCTGCTTTTAATTCCAACTCCATTTTCATGGCTTCCATAACCACCAAAGTTTGACCTGCTTTCACTGCTTCACCTGATTTCACTTTCATTTCAATGATCTTACCAGGCATGGGGGCATAAATGGCATTGGCGTTTGATGCAGATGATTTGGCTTCAAAGTCAGGTAAAGTGAACTCATAACGAAGGTCATTGTGGATCACTTGAACCTGATTGCGGTGCGTGTGGCATTGATCATGTTGAGTAGGAAAATAATGATCCTGGCCATTGATCAAATAGGCGTCGTGCTCCCATGTCACACTGAACTGGTGTTCGTCGCCTTGGTGAGTGAGGTTTATGATCAGTGGTTCATTACCTTGTATTCTCCAGCCATTTGCTTGTTGCCAAGCAGCCTCGGATTCAGATTGATTCAATAAATGATTGGCGAAAATCACCACCACTTCAGGTACCAATGTCGTTGCCAACTCCAATTCCCCATTGTCTAAGGAATTGGTAAAAATCTGATGTTTCTTAAAGGCTTTTGTTGCCAACAACTGGGACAAAAAGGCCACGTTGGTTTTCACACCAAAAATGGCACTTTGATTCAGAACATGCTGCATTTTCTTGATACAAGCGGATCGGTTTTCGGCCCAAACCACCAATTTAGCGATCATCGGGTCATAATGAATGGTGACTGAATCACTGGTCCTGACTCCAGAATCCACCAAAACATGTTCACCTGGAAAAAATTTCACCTGCTCCAATAAGCCAGTTGATGGTAGGTAGTTATTTTGTGGGTCCTCTGCATACAGCCTGACTTGTATGGCATGACCACGTTCATGTATCTCTGTTTGTTTTAATGGTAGATGATGTCCTTCAGCGACTCGTATTTGCCACTCAACCAAATCAATACCAGTGATCATCTCAGTCACACGATGTTCTACTTGTAAACGGGTGTTCATTTCCATGAAATAAAATGAATCATCACCATCCATGATGAATTCAATCGTACCGGCACCGACATAATCAATGGCTTGTGTTGCTTTGATGGCGGCATTGAGCATGTCAGTTCTTGTGGCATCACTCAAGCCGGCTGCTGGCGCCTCTTCAATGACTTTTTGGTATCGGCGCTGGGTTGAACAATCTCTTTCAAACAAATGAACCACATGACCATGCTGGTCAGCAAACACTTGCACCTCAATGTGTTTAGGTTGGGTGATGTATTTTTCTAAAATCACTTGGTCATCACCAAAAGCGTTCATGGCCTCTCTTTTGGCTGAATTCAGTTGATTGGCGAAATCGTCACGGCTATGAACAATTTTCATGCCTTTACCACCGCCGCCTGCAACTGCTTTGATCAACACCGGATATCCAATCTCATCAGCAGCATGCTGCAGCGTGGCTTCAGCCTGATCTTCATCCTGATAGCCTGGGACACAAGGCACATCAGCTTGCAACATGGTTTGCTTGGCAGCTGATTTTGAGCCCATCAAACTCAAAGCAGATGCCGGGGCTCCGATGAAAATTATCCCGCTGGCCTCTAAGGCTTCAGCAAATGCTGCACGCTCTGACAAAAACCCATAACCGGGATGTACAGCATCAGCACCATGTTTTTTAGCGGCTGCAATGATTTTCTCAATATTGAGGTAAGAATCTGCCAGATCAGTGCTGCCTAAATGACAAGCTTCATCTGCCATTTGAACATGTTTGGCATGCCTGTCTGCATCGGCAAAAACTGCCACGGTTTTGATGTTTAAGTGGCGACATGTGTTGATGATTCGAACCGCAATTTCACCACGATTGGCAATCAATATTTTTGAAATGGGCATGGTAATCGAGTGCTAGATAAAGTGTCATATTATACCCCAGCTAACGGTTAATTGATTGACCCAAAATCAACTTAAAAACAACTAATTAATGAGCGGTTTTACTGACTGGTATATGATCCTTCCGGTGTCGAAAAACTGATCAGACAGTTGGCATAAACACGCCTGTTAAAAAACCAGTCTTTTTGCTGCTGAACAATTTTTAGTTTGTTAAGATAATAGAACTGAATAATCAGGAGTCAGTCATGCGAAACCGATGTCATGCAATTTTAATCTTGTTGCTTCTTGCTGTGTCATGCTTGAGTATAGGCGCTGATAAAGGTCTGTTACCACCCAGTAAGAACACCTTAAAATCATTAAATGTGCAAGCTCGTTCAGCCGATAAGGCCATACCTGTTGAGCAAAGTTGGCACCTCTCTAAAAGCGAATCCCAAGGTTTAATGAACAGCCGACTCAACGAAAAAGTATCAATCTCTGGTTTTCCGGCAGCCATTACAAATACACATTCAGACACACACACGAAGCGATTGAAAGATGTGGAACTTACTCGCTACGATTTCATGTCACCAGGGGCCACAATCACTTTGATCAGCGACTCTGGTCAAGTGACTATAAAGCAACCGGAATTAATGGCTTTCAGTTCATCCGAACATGGCATTGGTATATTGTTAAACCCAAAAACTGGTGACATCACCGGCATGTTCAATCAATCTGGTGTCTCAATGGACATCAGTGGTAACATCCAAACCGGCCTCGATTTAAGGCGCAATGATGAAGGCATACCTGGGGATGAAAGAAGTCAACAATGCCATACGGCCATGGCCGATCAGCCAGGTGATGTATTGGCAGATTTAACAACAGATATGATGTCTAACTCACTGGCACTCAACAACCGTGGGACGATTGATTATGAAACCGTCGTTGCTGTGGATACCGACAATGAATGGATGCTTGGCAAAGGTAACAACACCACCACGGCTTTTAACTACATTGCCAGCTTATTTGTGAATATGAATGTCTTCTTCGAACGTGATTTGGCCTTGCGTGTACTGATTGGCAATGTCACCTTGCGAACCACCTCCGACCCCTACCCAACTGTTTCCAGCATAGTCGATTCATTGAATGATTTTGGAGAGTATTGGCGGGTCAACAATGATGCCATAGATCGAGATTTTACTGTTTTGTTGAGCGGGCAAAGCATTGGCAGTCTTTCTTTTTCAGGTATAGCATGGATCAATCAGTATTGCGAAAATGGCTTTTTACAAAATGGTGGCACCGAAACTGTGGGCAGTTACAGCGTAAACCGAATTGGTAGCAGCCTTTCAACAAGCTTCACGGCACCTTTTTTGGCACACGAATTGGGCCACAACATGGGATCACCCCATACCCATTGTTATATACCAGCTGTTGATGAGTGCTTTAATGGCGAAAGCGGTTGTTTTTCAGGCAGTGTTGTTTCTTGTCCGGCGGGTGGTTCAGGGACCATCATGAGCTATTGCCATTTTGGCCCACCCAATGGTGCCGACTGTGGCCCCAGCGACGAAGAATTTCACCCCACAGTGATTTCATTGTTTAACAGCAGAATTCTCAGCAATTTTCCCAGCTGTATTCAGGCTTTAGGTTCGGACATTATTTTTGCTGACAGTTTCGACTGAAAATTATTGTGAATTGAGGTTGTGACCTGATGCAGTTGTTGGTTTGATCAACAGGGCTCGGCTTTGAATTGTTTTGCCATGAACCATATGATCAATGACTGAACGCATCAAATGATTGATCTCTTTCAGCATCGTTGATGACAGTGGTTGGCCTTTGATGAATTGGCTGAAGGAAGCTGCCGTGCATGTTTTGAGCCGGTCACTGACAACCAGGCCATTAACAGGACAAAACGCCACAAAATCTGTCGAATCGATGTGTTTGGGCAAACTCAGCTGATATCCTTGTGAGCAACACAAGCGCCATTCAAATTGACGCAAAATCAAGCTGACTTTCGCTGCCGACTGCAACGCCTTGATGGTGCGCGCATACAATTCGAACAACTCGGCGTGGTAGTCTTCATTGAAAGTTAAGAGCAAGATAAGCTCATTACAATACAACATTGACACATGATTAAGGTAGGCACACACCGGATTAACACCAACCTGTTCAGACTGCACCAAGGTCTTTAAGTCAGATCGGCCTGAATAACTGATTTGACATTCGATGAAAGGTTGCAACTGACCTTTTACTTTTGATTTTGGGTTTCTGCTGCCCTTGCTGACCAAATCTATCACACCCGACTGCTTTCCCAACACTTTGATCAATTCGCTGCTGTCCTTAAATGGCCGCTTGTGCAACACATATGCCTGATCTGAGATCATTGTGCTTAATTCTTACTGATCTTTAAAATCATCATTATAGCCCAAAGCTTCAATGGCTCTGATGTCATCAGTCCAGGAAGACTTGACTTTCACCCACAGCTTTAAATTAACCTTGGCATCTATAAACGCCTGTATTTCTTGTCTGGCCTTGATTCCAATTTGTTTTATGGCCTCACCCTTAGAACCAATGATGATGCGTTTTTGGTTGTTCCTTTCAACCCATATATTGGCATGGATGTGGTGAGTCTGACCTTTAATCTCATAGGCTTCAATATTGACCGTCACACTGTATGGCAATTCCTGATGAAAGCGATCCATCAACTGTTCCCGGATCAATTCAGTGATAAAAAACCGGGTTGACCGGTCTGAAATTTGCTCCTCATCGAACATAGGCTCACCCACCGGCAAGTAATCATGAATGACATCCAATAACGGTTCAACATGCTTATTCTTTAACGCACTGATGTAATGAATGGCATCAAAATCAAAATCTTGCATGATCTTTTCAACAAATGGGATCATCTGTTCTTTGTGCTTAACTTTATCAACTTTATTGACCACCAGGATCTTTTTTGCATTTGATTGTGCCATCACTTTGGCAGCCCGTAAATCTTCGTCAGTCCATTTCAAAGCTTCAACCAAAAACAACAGCACATCAACGCCATGTGAAGATGACTGGGCAGTTTGATTTAAATGCTTGTTCAATGCAGTGCCCTTTTGGTTATGAATTCCAGGCGTGTCAATGAATACCATTTGTCCACGATCAGTGGAGTGGATGGCCAAAATTTGATGTCTGGTGGTTTGGGGCTTATGCGAGACAATAGACAGTTTTTGCTGTAAAACTTGATTGATTAAAGTGGACTTACCCACATTCGGGCGACCTATGACTGTCACATACCCTGCTTTATAGTTTTCAACCATTCCGTCATGGCTTCCTGATTCGACCATCATGTTGCCTTTAATGACTCAATGATTTTGTGGGCTGCAGACTGTTCTGCTTTTTTAATCGAGCTGCCTGTAGATACAATGGACAATTTGAGTTCATTGACCATGCACTGAACCTTGAATTTAATTTCATTGTTGACTTCAATTTCTTCAATGGTTTGGTAGACGGGTAAAGGTAAACCTTGTTGTTGGAGTATCTCTTGCAGTTCAGATTTGGGGTCTTTTTTGATCAACTCAGGATTGATGTCTTGTAACCAAGGTTGCATCACAGCTTCAATGAAAGATTTGGCTTGGGCATACCCTTGATCCAATAATACAGCGCCAAACACAGCTTCTACTGCATCTGCCAACACCGAGGATTTATTCACTCCACCAGATTTAATTTCACCGGGTCCAAGTTTAATCATTTGGCCCAAATGGTAGTGACGGCCTACTGCTGCCAAGGTTTTTCCTTTTACCAACTGAGAACGCAACCGCGACAATTCACCTTCAGTTAAATCAGGGTATTGTTGGAATAAATAGGTGGAAATGACCAGAGATAAGATAGAGTCGCCCAAAAACTCCAACCTTTCATTATTCTGCTTGCCAGCGCTTCTGTGTGTAAGGGCTTGTTTAATCCAATCAGCATCCTGCCAATCAATTTTTTGACCCAAGATTTTCAATGTCTTGTCTTTAATTCAAAGGCACACTTTCTTCGAATTTTATTCTGAAAGATAAGTTTCCAATGAATTCTTTTTCTACGTCATATTTAACACGTAGCTCACGACCATTGCCCCTGACCACTTTGAAGTCACCAGGTTTAACTTGGTCAACATAACTGACGTATAACAATTTAGTAATCCTGCTTTTAATTTCACCTGGAGACGGGTTACCACCCTCATCAGCCACAGTCTTCATGGCTTTTACCACTGACATATGGTCCATATAAACCGGTCCAATTTGCATACCTGCATACAGAAAAAAGCCTAAAACACCCAAAACAAAGACAAATCCTATTAATGTGATTCCCTGTGCTTTTTTTAATGATTTCATAGTTTTACCTCATTTATAAGACGTATTTAATGTAATTTCATAGGAATTATTATCAATTGCCATCAAACCAATGTCAAATAATCTTCGTTCCAATCCTTTTCAAGCCTTCCCAAAAATTTGGAATGCGCCAATGCATCCAAATAAATTGCGCTTTACCAACCAAGTTTCTTTCTGGGACAAACCCCCATTCCCTGCTATCCTTGGAGTTGTCTCGATTGTCTCCCATGACGAAGTAATGTCCAGCTGGTACTGTCACGCGGGTGTTTCTGAAATTATGTCGTGCACCATTGATGGTTAACATTTTATGACCAGTTTCTGTCAGATATTCAGTTTTCTCAACATTTCGCACCCGTTCATAATTGCCATCGAGGAAACCTTCATACTGACCATCTACATTTTGCTTGACTGGGTCTCCATTGATGTACACCATCTTCTTCTTGGTGTCATAGTACAACTCATCACCCGGTAAACCGATGACTCTTTTGATGTAATCATCCTTTTGATTGGGTGGGTACCTAAAAACCACCACATCCCCCCTTTCCGGATGACCAACCTCAATGATGGTGCCATGTGTTACCGGCATTTTCAGCCCATAAGAAAATTTATTGACGTAAATAAAATCTCCCGTTAACAAGGTCGGCATCATCGATCCGGACGGAATACGAAATGGTTCAAATACAAAAGTCCTGATCACCAAAACGAAGATAAAAACAGGAAAAAACGAATACCCAAAGGAAATGATCGAAGTCATGATGCTCTTCGACTCAGGTTCTTTGCCTCTGTACTTAAACTTACCAATCAACCACATCACCAGGGTGATGGCACTGGCCAAAGTTAAAAAGGCCTCAAAATCAAAATGTATTTCATTCACTGGGGGTTGTCCTCTATTTATCTACTTTTAATACTGCCAGAAACGCTTCTTGTGGTACTTCAACACGACCAATCTGCTTCATTCGTTTTTTACCGGCCTTTTGTTTTTCTAACAACTTTTTCTTTCGTGTGGCATCACCGCCATAACACTTGGCAGTTACATTTTTCCGCAAGGCTTTGACCGTTGTCCTTGCAATGATTTGCGAACCAATGGCTGCTTGAATGGCCACATCAAACATCTGACGAGGAATGAGTTCTTTCAGTCGTTCAGTCAAATCCCGACCTCGTCGTTGTGCATTTTCGCGGTGAGTTAGGACCGATAAAGCATCAACCCGCTCTCCATTAATCAAAACATCCAACCTAATGAATGGGCCTGCCAAATAATGGCTGAATTCATATTCAAATGAAGCATAACCGCGACTGACTGATTTCAGCCTATCAAAGAAATCAAGTACCACCTCACTCAAAGGTAAGTCAAAGGTCAATTGAACTTGGTTACCCAAGTATTGCATGTTTTTTTGAACGCCGCGTTTTTCAATACACAAACTGATGACTGAACCGACATAATCTTGTGGCAATAAAATATTGGCGGTGATGATGGGTTCTCTGATTTCCTCAAACATCGGTGGCAAGTCTGCCGGGTTATCTAACATCACTTGATTGCCACCCTTGTCTATCATTTCATAAACCACTGTGGGTGCTGTGGTGACCAAATCGATATCAAATTCACGTTCAATGCGTTCTTGAATGACTTCCATGTGCAACATGCCTAAGAAGCCACAGCGAAAACCAAAACCCAAAGCCGTTGAAGACTCAGGTTCAAAAGTTAAAGAGGCATCATTCAGACGAAGTTTTTCTAAAGCTTCTCGCAAATCCTGGTAATCATCTGCTGAAGTCGGAAACAAGCCTGCAAATACCCTGGGTTGTGACTCCATAAATCCTGCCAAGGGTTCTTTGGCTGGGTTTTGTGTGAGGGTGATGGTATCACCAACAGGCGCACCATGTACGTCTTTTATGGAAGCACTTAAATAACCAACTTCACCACATAACAGGCCTTGGCCAGGTGTTCTTTTGGGGGTGAACTTACCCAGGCCTTCCACCAATTGGTCGGTTTTCAGCGACATGATCTGAATCTTGTCTTTGACTTTTAATTCACCGTTGAATATCCTGATCAAAGAAACCACACCCAGGTAATTATCAAACCATGAGTCGATGATGGAAGCTTGTAGGGGTTCAGCTGGAGACCCTGAGGGTGCTGGAATGAGTTCGGCGATCGCTTCTAGAACCGACTCAATGCCTTGTCCAGTTTTGGCAGATACCAACAAAGCATCCGAGGCATCAATTCCAATGATTTCTTCAATCTCTTGTTTTACCCGTTCAATGTCTGCAGAGGGTAAATCAATTTTATTGATCACAGGGATCACCTCTAAACCCATTTCTATTGCGGTGTAACAATTGGCCACTGATTGCGCCTCAACACCTTGAGCGGCATCAACAACCAATAAGGCGCCTTCACAGGCTGCCAATGATCTTGAAACTTCATATGAAAAATCCACATGCCCAGGGGTATCAATCAGGTTGTATTGATACACTTCACCAGAGTTTGATTTGAACTCCAAACACACGGCTTGAGATTTGATGGTGATTCCGCGTTCTCGCTCAATGTCCATACTGTCCAAAACCTGTTTGTCCATTTCGCGCTCTGACAAACCACCGCAAACCTGAATAAAACGGTCAGCTAAGGTCGATTTGCCATGATCAATGTGGGCAATGATGGAAAAGTTACGAATATTTTTCATGGGTTAGTATGGGTTCACTCATCAGCGAGACCAGTTTTAATGATTATCTGGCCCCTAAAAACAACAAATCCCATGGGGCTCATGGGATTTGTGGGTATTTTATACTGTAAATGCTTAGCGTTCAATCACTATAAAGGTATTCCCGGCACCTCGTTTAACCAATAAAACCAAAGATTCATCATCATCCAAGTCGTCAATGGCATCACTGAAATCTGATAAATCAGCGATGTCATTTTTACCAATCCTCTTGATCACATCCCCTACCCTTAAATTGGCACGCTCAATGTCTTTCTCAGTGATGTCGGTCACGATCACTCCTGATGTTTCACCGGTTCTTTCTTTATCCTGTTCAGACAGCTTACTGACTGAGAATCCGATACCGGCCTGAACTTGTTCATTCCCGCTGGCTGATGTACTGGCCTGTAGGTTGTCATTGAATATACCCAGTACAGCAGTCAAATCTTTGACCTTTCCGTCTCTGAACACTTGTAAAGACACTTCGGTATCTGGCATCACACTGCCGACCACTGGTGGTAAAGATTGTCTGGTTTTGATGGATTTTCCATTGAAACTAACGATGACATCACCGACTTCTACACCTGCTTTTTGTGCAGCACTGTTTTCAGAGACTTGATTAACCAGCGCACCCATGGGTTTATCCATGCCTAAATAATCAGCCATGGCTTGATTGACATCATCAATACCCACACCAAGCAAACCACGTTTCACAACTCCATTGGCTTGTAGCTGATTGGCTACGTTCATGGCGACGTCTATGGGCACAGAAAAGGAGATCCCCATGTAGCCACCTGTGTTAGAAAAGATCAAAGTGTTGATACCGACCACTTCACCATCTAAATTGATCAATGGTCCACCTGAGTTACCCCTATTAATGGGAACGTCTGATTGAATGTATGGGACGTATTGTTGTGAGCCGATTTGCCTACCTTTGGCACTGATGATGCCCTTAGTGATTGAATTTTCGAAACTCAATGGCGAGCCAATGGCCATCACCCATTCACCAATTTCCAGATCATCAGACTCAGCCAATTTTAAAGTTGGAAAATCTTTACCTGTGATTTTCAAAACTGCAATGTCACTGGCTTCATCTTCACCCACCAATTCAGCTTCAAATTCACGGCGATCCATCAAGGTAACAATGATTTTATCTGCACCTTCAACCACATGTCGGTTGGTCAAAATGGTACCATCTTTAGAAATGATGAAACCTGAACCCCCAGACACACGGTCTCTGTTTTGTGGTTGATTTGGAATACCAAAAAAACGATACAGTTCACTGTTTGGGTCTGCCGTAGTGTCTGCATTTTCATCAGCATTGTCTCGTGCCACAATGTTAACCACTGCCGGACCAGTTCGTTTGGCCAAATCTGTAAAGTTGGGTAATGTCATTTCAGCAGCCATCACTGTCGCGCTTAATGACCAAATTGAAATAAGTAACAATAGTTTTCTCATTATAAACTCCTTCATATAGGTAAACTTAACGATCATGTGTTTTAAAATGCTATAGACTGCCAGTTGCAGCCTTAGTGCCAGTGATTTATAAAATCGTGACTTTCGGCCTAAATTTCAAGGGTTTAATCAATGAATCAGATTGTGACATGAAGAAAACAATGATCAACCCTAAAACAAAGCCGATTGCAGCTGACAAATCAGCTGACCACTGATTCAGTTGCCCCAAAAAATGACCTGCACTTAACATCAGTAAGACAATCATCAGTGGAACTAAATACAACAAAGCACTTGATTTCATCAAATCCTGATTGTTGATGTTGATACTGACCAGTTGATCCAACAGCTTGGGTTTATGGAACAGGTCATTCTTATCAACCACCTTATATTGTGAGGCGTTTTTGTCCAGGGTGAAATGATTTTTCCGCAAGGCGAATAAATCAACCAATGGTTCATTACAATTGGCAGGACAATTGGCGCATTTTTCTGCTTTAATTAATTGCAAAGTGATGGCACGGTGGTTGCGGGCCACCACCCTACCTAATCGCTTCATTCTTCCGCAGTATTTTGTCGTGCTTTTTGCTGGGACTGTTGAATCAATCTATTGGCATATTCAGTGTTGTAATAGACCGGAATTTGAGGCTTGTAATTACTCTCTGTCAAATACTGCTGAATCTGCGGAGTTAAAGAAGGGTAACGGGTAAAGCCTGTGGGTTGTTCTACACGAACCACTTGGGCGTTGGGAGGCTTGATCAGTTGTTCAGCGGTTTTGGCATAAACGGGCACACCCTCGCTGACCGGTGTTATTTGGTTTTGGTTGAATGTAAAGACCGCAACCAAAGCCACCGATGCAGCAATGGCTGTACCTGTAACAGATTTCACCCATCCAGAGAATTTTCCTGTTTCATTAACTTCATCCAATGCCACACCTTGTTGAAGTTCTTTGACTACTGACGCACCTAAATTTTCCATCAGCGGCGCATCATTATCTTGTTGTAAACAAGAACGCAGCATATGGTAACTGTTCCAACTGGATTGCAATGAATCATCAGATTGCATGCGTTTTAACAGAAAACGGCTACAATCATTGGACAATTCACCATCCATCAACTCAGAAATATTTTGTTTTGACTTATCTGACATTTTGCTTTCTCAAACTCTCATCTTCTAACAGAGGACGCAATGCCAAATCAATGGCATCACGGGCTCTGAAAATTCTTGATCTTACTGTACCTATTGGGCAATCCATTTGTTCAGCTATTTCTTCATAGCTGAGGCCGTCAACTTCTCTCAACACGATGGCCTTTTTTAAATCTTCTGGCAATTGTGCAATGGCTTTTGACATGGTTTGTTCTAACTCTCCGCGTGAATAGACCGCATCAGGCGTATCTAAGTTCCGGTGGTCTTCATTGCTGACGAAAGATTCGGCATCTTCGTATTCAACCTGGGTGTTTTGTATTCTTCTTGATTTTGCCACCAAATGATTTTTTGAGGTATTAACAGCAATGCGATAGATCCAAGTATAAAATGAACTGTCACCTCGAAAATTTGGTAACGCTCGAAAAACCTTGATGAACACTTCTTGTGCCACATCTTGAATTTCATGGCGGTCTTTAATGAATTTTGCAATCACATTGGCTACTTTTTGCTGATATCGATTAACCAGCAGTTCAAAGGCAGCCATTTTTCCCTGTTTGGCTTGTTCGACCAATTCTGCATCCAATGTTTTTTCTGACATCTTATCCTGATTATTTGAATTCATTTAATTGCCTGCTTGGACTGCACTGATCC
Source organism: Marinicella sp. (assembly GCA_965230295.1). Taxonomy (GTDB): domain Bacteria; phylum Pseudomonadota; class Gammaproteobacteria; order Xanthomonadales; family Marinicellaceae; genus Marinicella. The sequence continues at coordinate 50,507 of OZ246001.1, forward strand.
GTAAATAGTTCATTGCTTTTAATTATTTTTTAATATTTTTGCACGTTGAGACAGAATCCTTTCAATTTCTTTGGCCGGTACAGGTCTACAATACAAATACCCTTGGAAATAATCACAGCCTTTTTGTGACAAATACAACCTTTGCTCTTCAGTTTCCACACCTTCAGCAACAATGTAATGTCCAACACGCTTTGCCATATCTATGGTTGCATCTAAAATCGCTTCATCGTCTGGACTGAGACCAATGTTTTTGACAAACACCTGGTCAATCTTCAATGTTTTTGCTGGTATTTTACGCAAATAGTCTAATGTTGAATGGCCCGTACCAAAATCATCAATTGACAAAGTACAACCCAAGTTAACCAGCTTTTTAAACATCAACAAGGCATCTTTAACACTTTTGAATTTCTCGCTCTCGGTTATTTCAAAATCCAAGTGCTTAGAATAAATACCTGATCTGTCAATGATCTGACTGATTTTTTCAGTCAAATTTTTATCATTCAATTGAACGGGCGATAAGTTCACTGACATGGTCAGTGGCAGGTTATAAGTTCTTTGCCATTTCTTTAATGTTCGGCAGGATTTTTCAATCACCAGCAGGCCAATTTGGTGAATCAAATCAGATTGCTCTGCCAAGGGAATGAATAATCCAGGGCTGATGATTCCCAATTCCGGATGTTCCCACCTAACCAAGGCTTCAAAGCCCATGATGTCTTCGGTGTTGGCGTCTATTTTTGGCTGAAAATATACATCTATCTGACCATTTTCAATCGCCATTTGAAGGTTTTTGACCATCTCCTCATTTTGTTTGGCATGGTCACCATCCAAAGTGTCGTCATAAATGGTAAATCGATTCTTACCATTCAATTTTGCATCATACAAAGCGATATCGGCATGCTTAATCAACTTGTTTACAGTTTGACCATGTTTAGGAAAGTGAGTGATTCCCAAACTGATGGTTAAATTGATTTCACTGCCATTTCTTAATTTAATGGGATTGGCGACTGATTTTAAGATTGATTTGGCAATTTGGTTGGTTTTATTTTCATCGACGTCTTTATACAACAGAATTAAAAACTCATCACCCGCATAACGGGCAGCTACACCATAGCCATTCACATGTTTTTTCAGGATTTGTGCAATGTTAACCAGCACATCATCACCGACATCATGCCCCAGTGAATCATTGATTACTTTGAATCGATCCAGATCCAAAAACATAACAGCCATAAAACTGGGGCTACTTTCAATGGTTTGTTCAATCGCTTTAACAATATAACGCCGGTTCAACAAATTTGTTAAAACATCATACTGGCTTTCAGATTCATGAGACTTCTGCAAAACTTTGAACGCCATAGATTGCTTGTAGTGCAATGACAGTTGTTGAAACAACAGTTTTAAGGTCGACCACTTTTTAGGTTTTTCAACACAACCACACACCAAAACGGCTTCATTGTCTTCATCAACAGAACATTTTGAAACTAAAAAAGCATTGATTGAATAGAAACTAAGAAAGTCATCGCCCGGAATGTTCTCATAGGCTTTGTCTTCAACAGAATAAGTTCCATTATTTTGAATCTTCCGCATCACAAAATCATGGTTACCAGTGATGAACTTTTGGGCAAAATTACTTAAGGAGCAATCCCATATCACATCGTTGAAATAACCAGACCGGTCTTTTCTGACGATGAAACAAAAATCAAAATGGGCCCATTTCAACAACTCCTTCATGGAACTTGTTTGTTGTGTATTATCGAAGTCCAAGGTGGTCACCAAGGTCAGGTAGTTGAGAAACCTTTGTTGATATACCTGTTCTGTTCGGTCATGCAATTCAGCCAAGTAATAGGAGTCATCACCAATAGATATGTAATTAATGCGCAGTATGATGGCTTTATAGCCGCCACCAAAATCAATTTGTAGTTTCTCTTTGATCTGTCCCTTTTCAGTTAAGTCAGATTTCAATTTTTCAATGGTACTGATGTCCTTGGCTTCTATCAACTCATACCAAACCTTTCCTTCAAGAACCGTTTCATCAATACCAAAAACTGTTTTGATTGATTCATTGATGTGTTGAATTTTATGGTCTGAAACGCTGATCAATACTTGTGGTAAACCAGAGGGTTGAAAATAATGGGTTAAGAACACCTCCAGTTCGTCATGTGATTCTGCCTTTTGTTGATTTAGATCAGGTGAGGAATTTCCCGCCACCTCTCTGGCTGTGAGTTCATGTTGCATCACCGGCGAAAACAACAATTCATTAACATGGGATCGAATTTCATTGTATTGCTTGGCATTCAATCCAATCTGGGTTGACACCAAGCCCACCAATTTTATTCCAGGGTATTTGACTTTAAGGTCTAAGATTTGATTGTTACTTTGGATCCAGTTTTTGGAGATTTCAAAGATCAATACATCAATTTTGTCATCTTTATTACCCAACATTTCATACATCTGATCTATATCAGTTGCTGTATAAATGGTTTCTGCGTCTAATTCGTCGAAGTAATTAAAAAATTGTAACCTGTCTTTCTTTTCACCACAGGCTATCAGTATGTTGCAATTAAGGAAGGTCATTGGCACTGATCCACTTCCCGTCCCGCAACACAAAATTACCATCTAAGCCCATATTGAAGTCGATGATCCTGCCGTTATCTTCAAAAAATTTATGTGAACTTCCTTTTGGCAATATGAACAGGAATTTAACAGCCCCTCCCAACTCGGGTGTGTTTCTTGAGAAATACAATTTGGCTTCTAACCAACTTTCCTTCTCATTGATTGGAAATATAAAGACGGAAAAATGTTTCCTCTCACTGGCAAATTTAATGGCAGCTTTGAACTCTCTGGTTTTTGGTGGCGGCGGTTCTGAACTTTTTAAGTTCATCAAACCTTGACCATCAACCCACAAATAGGTTGCCCATCCAGTTCGCAATGACAAAGATTTTAAACTTTTTGATAAACCTTCAGTTGAATTTTTATGAACATACAAAGCCTGCGAGGCTGACCTCAACTCATCCTCTAAATTGAGCAACTCATGACTGCTAAGGAACTCACTCATTTCACATGGTTAAGGAAGGAATTTCCTCTCCACTGTATGGCGCCAGAATGGTGTTGATTTTGGTTTTAACCACTTCCATATCGGCATCATCACTTAACTGTACTCCAATGCCTTGAGAGCGCCCTCCCTGAGAGCCTTTGGGTGTGATCCAAACAACTTTACCTGTGATGGGCATACGCTCATCCTGGTCCAATGTTAAAATCATAAATACATCGTCACCCACTTTGAAATTCTTTGTGGTTTTTACGAACAGTCCGCCATTGGTTATGAATGGCATGTAACACTGATGCAACTCTGCTGCACCCTGAATGTTTAATGACAAAATTCCTTTTTTAGCCATACCTCCTGCAAATGCCATAATTAACTCCCGTAACTTACTTCGTTCTTAATTTCAACCAAAAGAGACTCGAGCAACAATTGAGTCTTGATTTGAGTATTTAAGTTTAGCATGAATTGTTGGATCAATTCATTAAATTTTATAATAATATGAGTCACTTTCGGGCTTTTCTTAATTATTTGATTTAATGGGTGAGTGGCAAACACCTCATGTTGATTTTTGTGGTATTGTGATTTAATCAAGTGTAAACAGTACCGTTGCATCAATGCCCAATCGGCAGGTTCAAGTTCTTCGGTTAATTGTTTGGCAACTTGTGAAATTGGCGATTGGTTTGTAAATACCTGATGAAAGCCATCTAATTGATTTTTGAAACCTTTCAATTGACCTGATTCAAGCAAGCTTTTGGCCGTCAGAGGTTGGAAGTCACTGAGTATCAAAGCATCATTGACGACATACTTGTCATGACCGGTTTGTTCTTGTAGCCAAGCTGACAACCTTGACTTATCCTCCTTATTCAAATGAACATCGAGGGTAATACACCGACTTCTGATGGTAGGCATCAACTGATGTTTGGTGTCAGTCACCAGCAACAACAAGCCACGACTGGGTGGTTCTTCCAATACTTTCAACAAAGCGTTGGCTGCGGCCACATTCATGGTCTCGCATCGGTCAATAACAGCAATCTTGTAATCAGAACAATGGGGGGTTGAGGTAAAAAATTCAGTCAGCTCTCGGATCATCTTTACTTTGATGATGTTTTTTTCTGGTTCCACTTGATCTACATCAGGATGATAGCCTTGTCTTAACAAGGTACAATTTTGACATTGGCCACAATGCCCATGAAGTTTTTCACGACAGACCATATCAGCCATGATCAAATCCAGTAACAGATGTTTTCCTATGCCAGGCACACCGCTGATAATGACGGCTTGGGGCTTGTGGTCAGTGTCAATGGCTGCTTGCCACTGGCTTAAGTGCTTCTCCAACCAATAGTTATTCATACAGACAATCCGGCTTTGAAAGCTTGCATGGTTGCCTTGATGGCGTGACCCACTTCATCAATGGATTGATTGGCATCAATGAGCTTAATGCGATTGGGCTCCAGATCTGCACGTTTTAAGTAACCTTTGCGAATGTTTTCAAAAAACATTAAATCCTCTTTTTCTATGCGATCTTTAGCAGACCTTTGAGCGGCACGTGATAAGCCCACTTCAGGAACCACATCTAACATGAGCGTCAAATCTGGTTTGGTGTCTTGTACAACGAATTTTTCAAGAAACTCAATGGTTGACCATTCTATGCCGCGGCCAAAACCCTGGTAAGCATAACTGGCATCAACAAAGCGATCAGAAATGACCCACTGCCCGCTGGCCAAAGCAGGCCTGATGACTTTTTCCACATGCTCGTTGCGAGCAGCAAACATCAACAACAACTCGGTTTTTGCTGCCAAATGATCGCTGTGTAATAACAACGATCTGATTTTTTCTGCATTGGCTTCACCGCCAGGTTCCCTGGTGTGTATGAAAGGTACGTTCCAATCCTTTAATTGTGCAGTCATGACCTCAATCGCAGAAGACTTGCCAGCGCCTTCAGAGCCCTCAAGGCTGATGAATTGAGCTTGTTGCATCACTCTCCTCGCAAATAAGCTTCAACAGCTTTTTGGTGCTGCTCATAGGTTTCACTGAAGGTGTGGCCTCCCTTGTTATTGGCCACAAAGTATAACTCTTTACCCTGGTTTGGATGCGCAGCCGCTTCAATGGATGCACCGCTGGCCATGGCGATAGGTGTTGGAGGCAAACCTATTCTTGTGTATGTGTTGTATGGTGTATCAGTTCTTAAATGAGCTGAAGTGATGTCACCTGCATAAGCTGAGCCAATGCCGTAAATGACGGTAGGGTCTGTTTGTAGTTTCATGCCTTTTTGCAGCCGACGGTGGAACACTCCGGAAATGGTGTTTCGTTCACTGTGTTGTGCGGTTTCTTTTTCAATGATTGAAGCCAAAATCAACAGCTCATAAGGAGACTTTAAGGTGATGCTCGTATCGCGGTTTTCCCAGGCTGTCATCAATACATCATTGAGCGCATGGTGAGCCCTTTTGAGCACATCAATATCGACATCCGTTTTGATGTATTGATATGTTTCCGGTAAAAACTGGCCTTCCAGGTTACCGGTTTTGATGTTCAGCATTCTTTTTAAATCTGTGTCTTTGGCATCAACCAATTCATGCTTCAAAGGACTGCTCAAAAATGCTTTTTTGACCTGCTCCCATTGGTGTCCTTCAATGATGGTGATACTGTATGTTTTTACTTTATTTTCATCAATATAGGTGACCAGCTCTCTGGGTGTCATGGGGTCAATAATTTCGAACTCACCGGTCTTGATGGAATTTTCCAACTCATTGAATCGGGCCATTATTTTCCAGTTCAGCTCACTGCCTTTACCACCTTTGTCATGCAGCATCTTAATGAAATCGGCAAAAGTCGTGCCCTTTTCAATGTCCAGGACGACCGGAAGCTGTCTGAACACAGGCTCAATCAAAAACTGTCGGTATTGTTGATAAACATAGGCGCCTGCGCCCGTTACCAAGACAATCAGTATGAACAGCGTTGAAAGAATTATTTTTTTCATGAATTAAATTGTGCTTCCCATTGTTTGCTTATTTTATCTTGAATAGGTAATGATTTGCCAAATGAAATGACATCTTTTAGCGGTTTTCCATCAACCAAAGAAACAGGGCGAAATCCTCTGATCGAGTTACAAAGCATCAACCCATCAAAGGCTGTTATTTCATTGATCCTGATCACCTTCTTTTTCACTTTGTATTTAGATTTCAACCACTTAAGCGCAACTCCTTTGACTCCACATTGATTCAGTTTGGGCGTCACTAATGCATCACCTTTAACAAAAATCACGTTTTGATAAGTGGTCTCAATGACATGTCTTTTGGTATTCAAAACCAACAAATCATCAACCCCATCATGTTTTTTCAACTCGGCAGCAAGCATCACTTGCTCTAAACGGCTCAGGTGTTTCAAACCAGCGAGCATGGGCTGGATGGACAACGTATGCTTTGCCACCGCTAATCTAAGCGAATCCTGGTTATTCAACTCGTTTAAGGCGCTCACTGTAACAAACCATTCAGAGCTTCTGGTTGCTGGACAATACCCGCGTTTTTGAGCTGCCCTGAAAACAACCAGCTTTATCACACAAGATGAAGACTTTTCCGGCGGGCAGTTTAATTTGATCTTGCTCAACAGTTCAACTGGGTCAATCGGAGATAAGTCCAGTTTTTCAAGCCCGCGCCTTAATCGATCCATGTGTAAGTGATAAAGCGGTATTTCGCCCAAATGCATGCGCATGGTTTCAAACAGGCCATCACCATATTGGAGCCCCCTGTTGTTCAGCATGGCCTGATCATTGAGTTTAAAGGATGCCGCTATGATCATGTTCAACCTTGATTGGCTTGTAGAATGTTATCATTCAATTCTAAAGCATTGATCATGCCTTTGGCTTTGTGCCTCGTCTCTTGGAGTTCTGCATTGGGGTCTGAATCAAAAACTATACCAGCCCCGGCATTGAACTTAATGACTTCATCATGCACACCAACTGTTCTGATCAAAATATTCAGATCAACCTGTCCATCGTGGTTGATGTAACCCAAACTTCCTGTATAACAGCCTCGATCTCTTTGCTCTATTTCATGAATCACTTCCATACACCTTATTTTAGGACACCCTGTTATGGTGCCACCAGGAAACAAGGCCTTAATGGCATCAACAACGGTCACATCCGACCTCAACTGACCTTTGATATTCGATACTATGTGATGGACATGTTCATAACTTTCCACAACCATCAACTCATCAACATCCACACTGCCAGTAAGACAAACTTTTCCAATGTCGTTGCGTTCCAAATCTATCAACATGATATGCTCTGCACGTTCTTTCGGGGTATCAAGCAATTCATTGATCAAATCCGCATCGGCTGTCTCTGTTTGGCCCCTTGGTCTGGTGCCCGCAATCGGCCGGGTTTCAATGATGTTATTACTGATGCTGAACAGTCGCTCTGGTGAGGAACTCACCACTGCAAAGCCTTGCACTTGTAACAAAGCAGCAAAAGGCGCAGGGTTTGACTTTCTGAGTCGGGTGAATAAAGCAGCTGGAGTGATGGTCGGATTGTTTTCACAGGTGTATTGCCTGGATAAATTTGCTTGGTAAATATCACCTGATTTGATTAAGTCTTTGGCATGTTGAACAGCCCGTTTGAAGTGAATGCCATCCTCTTGTTTGATGTGGGGTAATTCAATCGGATCATCGCCACTTTTGCATTTCTTATCCAAATACATTTGGATGCCATCAGCCGTGGATTCTGACTGGGCCCATAAAGTGGTTATGTTGCTGAGGTGGTCATGAACAACAGCACCTTGACAATAAATGGCGATGGCCAATGGTTCTTTGGTTTCTGTGATCAAGTGAGCCAGTTTGGGTTCCATAAAATAGGCAGACTCATATGAAAAATATACCAACCAACCATACTGAAAAGCTGTGTGAGATGACTGAACATTCGGCTGGATATCTATGGTTTTTAACAGCTCATGTAACTGTTGTTGGTCAAAAGCAACCAGTTGGACACTGGGAGCCGCCATCAAAATATCATATCGGCCAATTTTTTTGTTTACAGATTGACTTTCTAATAAAGCAGGAAAAAAGCCTGATTGATTTGCCGCCAGGGCCAATAAATCAGGCTTATCAATTAATTTTCTTTCAATCAATGTGGTTCACTGAGCTGTTTTCTTATTTAATAGAATTAAAGACCAAAGATCCATTGGTACCACCAAATCCAAATGAATTACTGATGACCACATCCACCTTCGCATCTCTGGCTGTGTTGGGCACATAATCCAGATCACACGCCGGATCTGGATTGGTTAAATTAATGGTGGGAGGCAAAACTTGATCAGCCACAGCCATCACACTGAATATGGCTTCAATACCTCCAGCTGCTCCCAACAAATGCCCCGTCATGGACTTGGTTGAAGAAACAGCCAAGTCTTGAGCATGGGTGCCAAAAGCCACTTTAACCGCATCACTTTCGCCTATATCACCTTGTGGTGTAGAGGTACCATGTGCATTCACATAATTAAACTGATCCACACTGAATCCAGAATCCTTAATGGCATTAACCATACACCTGGCAGCACCTTCTCCACCTGGAGATGGAGCTGTCATGTGATGGGCATCTGAACTCATACCAAAACCAGACAACTCAGCATAAATCTTGGCACCACGCTTTACAGCATGTTCATACTCTTCTATGACCAATACGCCCGCACCATCACCTAAAACAAAGCCATCACGCTCTAAATCCCATGGTCTGGAGGCAGCCGTTGGGTCATCGTTGCGGGTCGACAAGGCTTTGGATTGCGAAAAACCGCCTATGGCAATGGGTGTTGATGCATACTCTGCACCACCACATACCATCACATCGGCATCGCCATAAACAATAGAGCGGTAGGCCATGCCAATGCTGTGTGTGGCAGAACTACAAGCAGACACCATGGCTAAATTGGGGCCTTTTAACCCATATTTAATACTCAAATGACCTGAAGCCATGTTAATAATGGTACTTGGAATAAAGAAGGGGGAGATTCTTTTTGGCCCCTTGGTCAACCAGGTTTCAGTGGTGTTTTGAATGCCCAATATACCGCCAATACCTGCCCCAACATAAACCCCTATACGTTCAGCGTTGGCTTCTGTGACTTCCAAACCAGAATCTGAAATGGCATCTTGCCCGGCTGCCATGGCATAGTGGATGAAAGGATCCATCTTTTTAGCATCCTTGGCAGAAATGTAGTCTTTGACGTTAAAATCTTTGATTTCACCAGCAATCTTAGCCGTAAAATCTGTGGTGTCAAAATGCGTGATTGGCGCAATGCCGCTCACACCATTGATGATGTTTTCCCATGCTAATTTCAGTGTATTACCGACTGGTGAGACAATACCCATGCCCGTAACCACTACTCTGCGTTTTGTCATAATTTGTCCCCGTTTAAACGAACAGCCTTAAATATAATCAACTACATTCTGGGCCGCTCGAGGCTTCAAATCGAAGCCATATAAACTCGAAAAGCCACGATTAAATCGCAGCTTTTCAATCAATTCATTCAGCAAAAATGATCAGGCGTTTTCAGTCACGTAATCAATGGCTTGTTGAACTGTGGTGATTTTTTCAGCGTCTTCTTCAGGAATTTCACACTCAAACTCCTCTTCCAAAGCCATAACCAATTCAACAGTATCCAATGAATCAGCACCCAAATCATCCACAAAAGAAGCTGAATTACTTAATTCCGAAACTTCTACATCTAAATCCAATTGTTCAACAACAATCTCTTTAACTTTATTTTCTACGTCACTCATTTAGTGTTTACCTATGTAAAAAAGCATATTGTATGCAAGGTTTATAAAATATTCCACCCTTATATTAAGGTGGCCTACTGAATATCAAGTCAATGAAGGCAATTTGTATCAAACGTCTGTTTGAGACAAATTTATTTCATTATTATGACATATACATGCCACCATTGACATGCAAAGTTTCTCCAGTGATATAGGCTCCTGAATCCGCAGCCAAGAACAACACCGCATTGGCTATGTCTTGGGTCGTCCCCAAGCGGTTCAATGGCACTTGATCCATCAAACTGTTTTTCTGGCTCTCATCTAAGTCATCTGTCATGTCTGTTTGGATGTAACCAGGCGCCACTACATTAACTGTAATACCGCGAGAACCGACTTCCCTGGCCAAAGATTTGGAAAAACCAATCATCCCGGCTTTGGCCGCTGCATAATTACTTTGACCAGGATTTCCCATATCCCCAATCACAGAGCCGATGTTGATGATGCGGCCGGTTTTGGCTTTCATCATGCCACGGATACAGGCTTTGCTCATTTTATAAATGGATGACAAATTGGTGTTGATGACCTGATCCCAATCATCAGCACCCATGCGCATCAAAAGCTTGTCATTGGTGATTCCTGCATTGTTCACCAATACTGTTGGTAAGCCTACAGAGATTTTCAAGTCAGCCAACAAGGCATCGATGCTGTCTTGTTCTGCCACGTTCAACACTGCCCCCTTGCCGCCAAACTGGGATAAATAAGCACTGATGGATTCGGCCCCTTTTTCTGAAGTGGCTGTGCCAACCACCAAAGCACCTGCGTTGGCCAAAGTTTCCGCGATCGCACGGCCTATACCCCTACTGGCTCCAGTAACTAATACCACTGTACCTTTTAAATTAAAAATTTCACTCATGATGATTCCTCGATAAATTTATCCATGCCTTTGGCATTCAGTAATGGAATGATTTGTAGGCTGCGGTCAAATCTTTTGAACAAGCCTGACAAGACCTTGCCTGGTCCACACTCAACAACCACATCTACACCCATTGATTGACAGGCTTCCATGGTTTGCGTCCACCTGACGGGTGCATATAGCTGTTGTTGTAATACAGCTTTTATTTGTGTTTGATCCCCGTGGGATTTGACATCCACATTGTGTAACACGGTAACAGCTGGCGTCTTAAATTCAATCGCAGTCAAATCATCACCCAACTGTTCTGCTGCAGGTTTCATCAAATCACAATGAGAAGGCACACTGACGGCCAACGGCATGACTTTCTTAGCACCGGCATCCAGGCATAACTGACCGGTTTCAGTCACCGCTGCAGCTTCTCCAGCAATGACGATTTGCCCGGGAGAGTTGTAGTTTGCGGGACTGACTTGTCCTTTTGCCTGTTGACAAGCTTGTTCAATGGTTGCAGCATCCAACCCCAAGATGGCTGCCATTGACCCAGTACCAGCGGGTACCGCTGCTTGCATATACAACCCACGTTTATGTACCAATTCTATAGCGGTTTCAAAATTCAATGCACCAGAACAAACCAAGGCAGAGTATTCACCCAAAGAATGTCCTGCCATCACCGCGGGAGAAAACGAGGTGCGGGCTTGTAAGGCTTGAAAAATACCCACTGACGCAGCCAGTAAAGCAGGTTGTGTCCATTGGGTTTGGTTCAGTTCTTCGGCAGGTCCTTGATTGACCATTTGCAGCAGATCTACACCAAGAACATGATTGGCTGTTCTCATACAATCGGTCACTTCAGGATAGTTAATCAAACCATCCAACATACCGACCGATTGTGATCCCTGACCAGGGAAAACAAAAGCTATTTTCTTCATTGTTGTTAGTAAAAGTTAGTATTTAATGAGTGCAGAACCCCAGGTGAATCCACCACCAAAGGCTTCTAATAACAACACGTCCCCACGTGCAATTTTTCCGCTTCTGATGGCTTCATCCAGAGCCAATCCCACAGAAGCGGCTGAAGTGTTGCCATGCTTGTCCACAGTAACAACGACTTGATCCATGCTCATGCTGAGTTTTTTGGCAGTCGCAGAGATGATTCTTAAATTGGCCTGATGCGGTATCAGCCAATCGATGTCAGTTTTTTCCATGTCATTGGCCTTGAGCGTTTCTTTGACTATGCGACCCAGTGTCATCACTGCCGTTTTAAACACTTCATTGCCTTTCATGCGAATTTTCAGGCCACCATTGGGCTCATTTTTTAAGCCTGCTGAAACACCGACCGTGGCATTCAACAGATGGTCATGGGCTCCATCGGCATGCAAATGTGTGGACAATACACCAGGTTCTTCACTGGCTTCCAAAACCATAGCACTGGCACCATCCCCGAACAATACGCAAGTGGTTCGATCTGTCCAATCCACCATACGTGTTAAGGTTTCTGCTCCAATAACCAAAGCCCGTTTGTGTTGACCGGATTGAATGAATTTATCGGCCACTCCTAACGCGTATATAGAGCCACTACAAGCCGCATTAACATCCATGGCAGTGATGCCATTACAACCCAAGCCCTTTTGGATCAAACAGGCGGTACTTGGGAACACCAAGTCTGGCGTCGTGGTTCCGACCACAAGCAAATCAATCTCATCCGCCGTTACACCTGCTGCATCTAATGCTTTCTTGGCAGCTGCCAATCCTAATGTGGAAGTGGTCTCACCCTCTCCTGCCACATGTCGCTGCTTGATACCGGTGCGATCTTGAATCCACTGATCATCGGTATCAACTATCTTCTCCATATCGGCATTGGTTAAAATTTTCTCTGGTAACTCACTGCCCGTTCCACGGATTTTTGAATAAATTCTCATGATTGTATTTATTTCCCCACACTCAGATTTATTTGACGCCCTTGTTTGATGTATTCAGCAGTTCTCACCAAGGCATGAAAAAATTCAGTTTGATCACTGTTGCCATGCGCTTTGACCACCAACCCATCTAATCCCAATAACAACGCTCCATTATATTGGCCTGGATTAAAATTAACACCATTATATAGCCCAAACCATTTCATCAATAATTTTTGCGCCCAATTCAAGGGTTTTGCAGGCATGAATCGTTGTAACAAACCCTCACAAGCTTTCAGTGTGATGTTGCCCACAAAACCATCACAACAGATCACATCTGCATACCCTTTGAATAAATGTGACCCTTCACAAAACCCTAAATAGTTCAGATCTGAATCTTGCAATAAACGATCGGCCTGTTGAACAGTGTCATGTCCTTTGATGTGCTCAGTGCCAACATTCAATAAAGCCACTTCAGGTTTTTCACCACACCCCAACAAGGAAGGTGCGGCCGCAACACCTAATTCTGCCAAAGCATATAAATCATCAGCACGGTATTCTAAGGTAGCACCAATGTCTAACAACAAAGTGGGTTTCGGCGATCCAGGTAAAACTGTTGCCAAAGCAGGACGTTCGATAGGAAAATTGGCTTTTAACCAAAACTTAGCAAAGGCAACCAGTGCACCACTGTTGCCAGCTGTTAAAACAGCATCAGCTTGTTTATCTGCCACTGCCTTGATGGCCATCGACAAACTGCTGTGCTTTTTCTTGCGCAAAGCCAACAAAGGTGATTCATCCATAGAAATGTCGTGTTCAGCCAAGATCACTTCTACCTGCTTCGGTAAGTGACTGAAGTGTGCTTTATTCTTGTCTAGGTTGGCCTGATTGAGAAATAAATGGATGTTAAAGCCAGGGTGTTCAGCTGTGAATTTTTTAACCGCATGAAGGCGACCCAGCGGGTCATCGTCACCGCCCATGATGTCAACAGCTATGATAGGTAACTCACTTGTCATTTAAAGTGATCACGGCAATGTGATTGGTTTTAGTGGCATCGTTATAAAAAAAATGGGTAAAGAAAACTTTACCCATTTATATTAACTTGTTTTGTCCAATAAGCAAACCAGAGTTTGCAGTTAACAAAACTTATGCGTCAACCTCAGTTTCTTTCTCATCAAACTGAATCACTTCTTTACCGCGGTAAAAACCTTCAGGGCTGACATGGTGGCGCAAGTGAGTCTCACCAGTTTCAGCTTCAATCGATAAAGTGCTCGCTTTTAATTTATCATGTCCACGTCTCATGCCTCTCTTAGAAGGTGTGACGCGGCTTTTTTGTACTGCCATTTTGATTCTCCAAAATTACTTTAATTCTTTGTCTTTAATTCTTTCAAGGCCGCAAAAGGATTCTCGGTTTCCTCTGCCACCGGATCACTGTCATGATCTGCCAAATACTGACTGTTCAACTCTGCCCCAGGTTTTAATGGAACATCTGGAATCATCAGCAAAATTTCGTCTTCCAATAACGCCCTTGGATCCACTTGCATGTCCACCACCCATGAGGGCGAAACATTGGCGTCAAGCTTGTCTTCATCCTCCAACTCACTGATGAATCCAATGATGTTGGCGGATTTAAGCTCAAATTCAAATGTATCCAAACTTCTTTGACATATCAGTTCCAGTTTTGATTCAATGCGAATGGTTGCTTCACCTAAAACCGATTTAGAGTGCCTAAACTGTATATCATATTTAACCAGAGCGTCGGTTGAATGAATTAATTCGGCCGGCATTCTGTCTAAATCTGAAAGCAACAACTCACCATGCAACTGCCATTCTTTTCTTACAGCTGCATTCAGTTCTATTGAATCTGGTAGTGATTTAGCCATAGCCGGCGAATTCTACTGGTTTTAACACGTGATTGCAAACCAAATAACGAGTTTTTATTGGTTAATAATTATATACAATCTGAATCTGATTTTCATAGAAAAAGTGCTGCTTTTTCTGCATTTAGAGGTTTTGCCTGATCTGCCACAATGATTTAAAATCATGTCATACTTTGGTATCATAAACACCACATGCAAATCAGACCCAGCCGTGCACATTCAAAAACATGCCTTAGGCTATGAAAACCTCTTAGAAGACCGAAACAGACTACATATTGAATTATTGGTAATCCACTGTACTGAGCTGCCAGACTTGGCCACAGCAAGATCCTACGGTGAAGCCATTCATTACAGTTCTGGTACTGGTAATTCTGGACACTATTATATAGATAGAAATGGAGAGGTTTATCAATGGGTTAAACCAGAAAAAGTGGCACACCACGTGAAAGGACACAACAAGCAATCAATTGGCATAGAACTGGTTAACCTGGGCCGTTATCCGGACTGGCATCACAGCCGGAACCAAGAACCCACTGAAGTTTACCCAGACAAACAAATATCGGCACTGGTGTCTTTAATCAAGCACTTACAATCTCTATTGCCCAATTTAAAGCACATTGCAGGACATGAAGACTTGGACCAAGACCAAATTCCAGCCACCGATGACCCTGCGGTAAGCGTCCGCCGGAAAATTGACCCGGGTCCATTGTTTCCATGGGACCAGGTGATGCAACAAACCAACTTAATCAACATAGGCAGTCACGCAAAAAATTATGAATGAACTAGATAAATTACTCCGTTATTTCGAACTTGAACATCTGGAAGAGAATTTGTTTCGAGGCCAGTCTTTAGATATTGGCACAGGCCGGATATTTGGTGGGCAAGCCTTATCTCAAGCATTAGAAGCTGCCTACTTAACCACCAGAGACCAACAAGTCCATTCACTGCATGCCTACTTTCTGCGCGAAGGAGATTGCAACAAACCTGTGGTTTATCAAGTTGAACGTGCTCGTGACGGCCGAACATTCAGCAATCGACGGGTTTCAGCGATTCAGAATGGTAAACCCATTTTGATTTTGGCTTGTTCGTTTCAAAAATTTGAAGCCGGCATGGAACACCAAAAGGCCATACCTGACGTTCCGATGCCTGATGACCTCACTGAAA
Source organism: Marinicella sp. (assembly GCA_965230295.1). Lineage (GTDB taxonomy): Bacteria > Pseudomonadota > Gammaproteobacteria > Xanthomonadales > Marinicellaceae > Marinicella. The sequence goes on from OZ246001.1 coordinate 66,137, forward strand.
AAACTTTGATACCCGGTGACAAAATCAAACAACTGTCACCCAGAATGCGTCGAACACTGACCACCCAGGGTCCTTTTGAATTTCGGTTTGTTGATGATGTTGATCCTTTTGACAGTGAAGCCAAAGATCCCATCAAACGCATTTGGTTCAAAGCCAGACATCCATTGGACGCCGAACAATACATGCACCGCACCTTACTGACATTTGTATCAGATTACCATTTGGTATCAACCGCAACACTACCACACGGCGTTTCATACCTAGACCCCAAGTTGCAGTTTGCCAGTTTAGATCATGCCATGTGGTTTCACCGACCTTTTCAAATTGACGATTGGCTGTTGTATGACTGTGACAGTCCCAGTGCTTCAGAAGCCAGGGGGTTTGCCACAGGGCATGTCTTTGATATCAATGGTAATTTAGTGGCATCTACTGCACAACAAGGCCTGATGAGAATGTGGGATAAAACTGAATAACATGAAAAGGTATTTTTTGATTACTTTGGGGTCACTGCTTTTGGCTTCTGCCATTGCTTTCTTCTTACTCCCAGCAAAAATTGTCACTGGCGGAACGCCTGGCATGGGTATCTTGGTCCATTTATTATTCCCAATTCCAGTCGGGGTTGCCATGTTACTGATCAACATCCCTTTGATTTTGATCGGCTTGAAATTCATAGATTCAGGTTTTGCTGTCAGAAGCATTTATTCCATGGTGTTAACGGCTGCAGCCGTTGACCTGCTAAAAATTTATATAGAAATCCCCGAGATTCAAAGCATGCTTTTATCCACCCTCTATGGCGGCATTTTCGCTGGTTTGGGCGTGGGTCTGGTCTTAAAAGGACATGCATCGGCTGGAGGCACTACGATTGTGGCCAAGATCATTGCCAACTACACCCATTTAAAGGCAGCTCAAGTTCTCTTGATTATGGACAGCATGATCATCCTGACGATCGGACTGATATTCAAGGACATGGAAAAAATCCTGTGGAGTATGATCAGTATTTATGTCACAGCACAAGTGATTGACCGCATATTAACAGGCACGGTCAGAGAAAAAACCATCAACATTGTGTCTTCCAAACTAGATGAAATCGCCCAAGCCATTTCAACGCATATGCACCGAGATGGCACCATTCTTTCTGGACAAAACTTAACCGGAGAACACACCAAACAGATCTTGTTTGTGGTGATAGACACCCGTCACATCAATCAACTGAAAGAATTGGTGTTGGGTATTGATGACAAAGCCCTGATGGTCACCATGCAAGCCAGTGAAATGATGGGCGACAGTCGCATTTCCAGGGTCAGTTAGGGCTCTTTTGCTGCCGTTGAAGCATTGGACCCTGCTTTTGCTTTGATGATGGCAATTCCTAAGTACGCAAACGTAATGGCTACTATTGGGTTCAATAAATTCAGCAAGGCATAGGGTGCAAATTCCATCACCGCAATGCCCAAAGTGGCGGTATAGAATGCACCTGATGTGGTCCAAGGAATCAGGCCTGCCAACAAGGTCACACCCTCTTCTACAGAACGGGATAAGACCGAAGCATCAATACCAAGCTTCTTATAGGCTTTCTGATAAAGTTGTGAGTTCAATATGATGGCAATATACCCCTCTCCCAAAGCAGCAATGGTCAAAAATCCCGTCCCTATGGTAGAGGCCACCAACGAGCCGGTCGATTTGATTCTGTTGATCATGCGGCCTAACAAAGCCAACACAAAACCCGCACCCTGTAAAATACCACCCAATGCGATCGCAATGAATGCCAACATCAAAGTCCAGGCCATGCTGAAAAGCCCCCCACGACCCAGTAAATCATTGAGGTTTTCAATACCGGTATCGGGCTTGGTGTTGGACCACAAAGCATGAGCCATTTCCTGAATGCTGGTGCCCTGAAATAACAACGCAATCAATGTAGCTGCAAATACACACGCAGTCATACTGATTTCAGCTGCAAACTTTCGATAACTTAAGACAAATAACACCACCACTGGCCAAATGGTAATCAATGGATTAAGGTTAAAGTGCGCTGCCAATGCCTGTTGAATCAAGTTGATTTGATCAGTGACGTGTTCTCCAACCTCAATAGACACACCGACGACAGCAAAGATCACCACCACCAAACCAAATGTGGGCATGGTGGTTCTCATCATTGATCGTATGTGGGCGTACAAATCAGTTTCTGCACTCATGGCAGCCAAGTTAGTGGTGTCCGAAATCGGTGACATTTTATCGCCAAAAGTGGCACCAGAAACCACCATACCAGCAACCCAGTACAAAGGCATTTCCATGGCTGTTCCCATGCCCATAAACACCACACCCAAAGTTCCAACCGTTCCCCACGAGGTCCCTGTCAGCAATGACATCAGCGCGCACAACACAAAGCCGATTGGCAAAAATAACTGCGGGGACAACCAATCCAAACCATAGTAGATCAGTGTTGCTACGGTACCACTTTTCATCAGTGCAGCGATGACCAGGCCTATCAACAGAAATATATACGTGGCTGGCAAAGCTTTGGTGATCGCAGCACTCATCATTTCCCTGATGGTTTCATAACGATAACCTAAAACCCTGGCATTGATAGCCACCCATACCAAGGCCACAAACAACACCACATGCAACAACTGATCCAAAACAAACATGCCAGCAGCCACCATAGCGAATAAACCAAGAAACACCAATAAGGCATGTGAAAAATGGACTTGTTTAACGGACATGGCTAAGTAGTTATTGTTAATTATTGATGAGTATAAAACATTTTTTAATTTGATGTCTGTCTCGAAATGATCTGTTCAGTTCGAGCACATGATAAGAACCATTGAATCAGTCTTACCTGTAATAAGCTTACAATTTAACTTTGCACCATTCCATTTAATAATAAAAAACGGTACAATCCACACCCCACGCGGTGAGGTGTCTGAGTGGTTGAAGGAGCTCGCCTGGAAAGCGGGTATACGTTAATAGCGTATCGAGGGTTCGAATCCCTCTCTCACCGCCACTAATTAAGCATATGCCATTGATATTATTGACTTTTATTTTATTAGTGAGAAAAGGAACCGTCATAAAGACCGACAAAACTATTTGTTAATTATTTTTAAAATCAATAGTTATCGCACCGCAGGTAAGTATCAGATTCTCGAATTATTCAGTTTCGATGGAATGTGGGTAAAGGGTGAATTTAGTGTGGGTAAGCTGTTGTTAAGCTTTAAACAGTACGTGCATTACCCATTCAATCATTGCCTTATCAATAGCTTATCCACACGGCTGAAAGAAATTCATGCTTTATCCATATGGAATCGACCCAAATCCTTCAGTTAAGATTTCTAACATAATAGAATTTTAGAGCAGGTATCAATATTAGCTCTAAAGTAAATTAAGTACATATAAAAAAATCATTTGCTTCAAAAGCTTAACGTACAAATGTTATGATGCTTATCATTGGTAAATTACGATTTTCAATTTAAAAACAATGCACAAGATAAATCGTAATTTTTTTGATTACATTGAGAGTATAAAAGGGTGGGATAAGAATGATTAGAATATTATTAGCTTTATTAATTTCTTCAATATTAGTGGGATGTGGCAGTAGCAGGTATGCAATAAAATATGATTCACAGCCTCAAGGTGCAACAGTTGTTTGTAATGGTCAAAATTTGGGATATACACCACAAGTTCGCTACTATGACAAGAAGAAAGTCATGTCTCAAACTAAAATTGACATGAGCGAATGTTATGCAAAGTGGTCTAGTGGGGCAATGGCAAAATATGGCGCATTCTCTCCAAGCCAATATCCTGATGGTGTTACTAACACTTTACCAAGACCAAATGTACCTGGCTATCAACAAGATGCTGAATTTGAACTCAAGGTCAAACAAATGCAAAACCAAAACAATCAAAGCCAGCAGAACAACCAGAATTCAAATAAAATAAGATGTCGAAGGACTATTGGCGGTGAAGTAACAGAATTCACAGGATCGTTTTGTCCAGTAGGTTACTTCCCAGCAGGTTAATTTATCTGATAGCTATAAAACTATAGGGCATACTAAAATATAAGCAGTATGAGTCAACTGGTTTGTTTTAATTTGATTCAGACTTAACACTGGACTGATAAAGCATCTAGTGGGGGGGGTATTCGGTTTCGACAATACTTTTTTTATACATACTGCAACGGTAAATAAGTTAGATATTTTCTTTAAGTTTTTAGTCACGCAATCCTCAAAATACCAATTTTATTCATATAGGCTGCATGTAGTAAGATTTTCAAAATATGGCAATTCAATCATATAGTTTTTACTTGGTGTACTGGTAGTTCAAACTTGTTCTGATACCCTCATTTCTCTTAGCATGGATACCTATTTTGTAATTGGTTTGCTGTATAGGGGTACTATAGGATCAAGATTTTTCAAGTCGCTATATAGTTTCTTCAACCTTTGGGGTATAAATGTGGAATAACTGGCAAAACTGGTATAACTGAATGTTTCTGCCAGTCACAGATTTTCCAGATATACCAGTATTACCACTTTTAAAACCATATTATAAAAATACGGTTAGATTAAATCGAATTCATTTAATCAGGTTTTGTTGAGTGAATAAATTGATTGATTGTGACTTCCTGTGGTTTTCGTCCAAAGTTCATCCGAAAATTTAGCCAATGCCTGATCAACCTTTCTTCTCGATGGTTTAAATGGATCACCTGACAGCTTTAATTGTTGTTGAATATCAGTTTGGTTCAAAGGATGATCTGCCAATACCTTTTCAATAAAAGTAATTTCTTTTTTCCATTTTTCTTTTTCATCTGACTTTTGTTTTGCTTGCTTCTGAGTTGAGGCCTGTTGGTTGGTTAATTTAGCAACACCATTAATCATGTCTTCATAAGTTAAAGAATCATTTTTCATATACTGATAAGACACCTTTGAAGCGACCTTCCCTCTGTCCTTGATATTGCGAAATTCAACCACTTGGCTTTCTGCTTCTGGATCAGACATTTTGTATATTGCATAGGCGCAATCACAATCACTCAACGTGTCACCAGTGCCCTCATAAACAAGTTCACCGTCAGCATCCAAATGTTTGTTGGTATGCCCTGCAATGATGACTGTGGCTCCGTTAATGCATAAGGAACGAAGCTCCTCAAAAAATTCTGAGAGTGATGCCTTTGACATCATGTCAGTAAACTTTTTCAGAGTATCCAACACGATGACTTTGTTTTTTAGATTTCCCTCATTAGCAATTTTTGAAAACATTTCCATGATCTTCGCTGGAGAGGATTTTGCTTCATGAGGGTTAATCATATGAAAGTTGTATTTGTTTGCCATTTGACCTTTAACGAATAAACCATTGTAGTTATCATCCGCATTGATATAAAAAACATCACTTCCGCTAATTCGACCTGCTTTTATGGATTCGATTAAAAAAGACAAAATGAGCAATGTTTTACCAGTATTGGGTTGCGCATAGAAAAGTGTAATTTGACCCAATAATGCCATCTCATCGATGGCAAAATCGGTTCTCAATAAATTGTTGCCAACCTCGGTTAGCCTGCGTGTCACAGAGAGTTCAGCAAGCTCTTGAAGTGTATTTTGCTTCATTCGAGCCACCCAACTAAAGTGTAATGCACAATTCGCTGGTGAAGCCTGCCTGTTTTGTCAATTGCATCTTTTTTAACTTTGCCAATTATGGCTCCTTGTTTTGACAGACTGGCTATGATTTGAGATGGGTACATGACACCCATGTCCTTTAAATCGATGGTGCTGACTTCTTTCTTTTCAAAAAGTAATGCAATGACCATAGATTTTTGGCTGCATGAACTTGATGAGGTTCTGTAAGCATTGATTTGTTTAATTAAGTTATTTATATTCATATATCCTCCAAAGGTATATGCACTAAATAATCAAAACTGGGTTATAATGGTTTTGCAAATTAAAACGAGACCCGTTAATGATTATTCATTGCGGGTTTTTTATTTGTTGTTAACGCTTTCTGGGTGAGTTGAGTTTTTTTGATCTCTTTCCTTGATTCTATTTTCAATCCACTCAAGTACCTCATCCTCAATCCAGGCAACTGAAGAACCACCTGGTATAAGTTGAATACTATTTGGAAAAAGGTTTCTGTTTCTGAGATCGTAAATATAGCTCTTTGAAAGCCCTGTGATCTTCGTGACTTCTTTGATTCGTATTAATCTGCTTGCGGTTTTCATCAATTTTGACTCCGTAAATGTTAATGAACGTAGGCTCTTATTTGTTCCTAAGAACCCTTTACGGTGTCGATAATACGATTTGTGCTTTTGAAAAAAGAGTGTAAGAAATTGAGTTTTTTTACACCCCTAAAATTTATTCAATCGAATTCTTATTATTTTCTATTGTCTGAAAAATACTGTTCTTAATATTTCTATATTTGCCGTCTTTGTATTTTCTTAGTAGGGTTTCTGGATTCACATTATTTTCTAATGCAATTTGCTCTATAGCAGTTTCTTGCTTTTCATTTGTTAGCGCAATATGTAAGGCAACATCTTGAACTAGTAATCGCCATTTATTTTTAGTTTCTACTTGTTTTTTACCAGTAAACTTTTCTAATAGTATTTCCTGAAGAATTGGCTTTAACTCATTTGGAATTGGGTCATCTATCATTACATGGCTCCATATTGCAGCCCTAGCCATGTATCCATTATCATTTAAGTTTCTATATTCTCCCAATCTAAGCCGTTCTTCTTTATCAAGTGAGATTTGATCCTTCAATATATGTTCATCAAGTTTACTCATTTCATTTACCTTTCTTCATTACAAAACTTATAGCTCAACTTTTTTCAAATCATCTAAATAGTCAGCCCATGCTTGCATCATTGACACCCTTTTTTCTAACCACTCGGCTTTATTGTATGTTGCCCTGATTCGGTCTTTATTGATATGAGCAAGTTGCAATTCAATAATATCTGGATCAAAACCCAGTTCATTTAACATGGTGCTGGCTGTGTGCCTGAAACCATGTGATGTCATGTAACCAGTTCCAAATGCCTTTCCAGTACTTGGGTTAATAATTCTTTTTAGAGCGTTAGTGGTAGTGTTTTCACTGATTGGCTTACCCTTTCCATGACTGCTTACAAACACATATTCACCAATGCCAGTTAATGGATGAATGTTTTTCAAAATGTTTATGGATTGTTTTGATAGAGGAACGGTTAGGGCTTTCCCTGTTTTCATTTCGCTTGCAGGCAACCTGATTAATTTTTCATCAAAATCTACATATTCCCATTTTAAGAACCTGATATTTTTAGGCCTTAGAAAAACCAGTGGCATCAATTTCAATGCTTGAGTGGTTGCGAAATCTTGTCTTTTGCTTGGCTTATCAATTTGCTGTAACAGCACTCTCAGTTCATCAGGTGAAGTGATGTGAGCAAAGTTACCCTTTAGTTTTGAATCTGGTTTAGGAAGTAATTCAGCGAGGCCTTGAGCAGGGTTGTTTTCAACCACACCCAAGATTAAAATTTCATTGTAAATACGCCTCAAAACATTCGCCATTCTTTGAGCAGTTTCTTTGGCTCCACGGTCACTCATTTTTAATGTGATTCTTAATAAATCAGCTGTGCTAAACTCATTTACCTTTTTCTTATCAAGGTAAGGAATTAAATTTTTCTGAATACGCTGTTCTAAATCTGAACGAGTTGAATCGGCAAGGTTTTGCTTTTCTAACCACTGGACAGCGTAATGGCTAAATCGCTTATTATCCAAATCTGCTTCAATCCGACTTTTTTCTTTAATGATTCTTGGATGAACTCCTATTGCAACATGCTCTCTGGCTTCTCTGTGAGCGTCTCTGGCTTGTTTTAAGCTGATTTCTGGGTATTTGCCTATGGTATAGGTGCCTCTCTTTTTATCGAGCCTGTAATCATATTTCCAGCATTTATAACCAGATGGCTTGACCTGTAAATACAAGCCACCACCATCAAACAATTTGTATAGTTTTGTTTTGGCTCTTGCGCTTTTGACCTCAGTATGAGTAAGTGACATATAACAATCCTTAAAATGTTGATTTTGGCTTTGGGAACCGTCAAGGGAACCGTCAAATATATCAGCTATTATAATACAGAATGGACTGATAAGGACTGTATATTATTGTTTTTATTGATTTTTTTATTTATATTAGTAATAAGAAATAGAATATAGAACTACTTGTGGCGTTCTCTCTCACCGCCAATTTATCAATGCCGCTGGCATTGATAAATTGGCTGTTCGAGACGGTGCCGAAGCCTCTGGGTTCGAAAAAAATGACTGGATCATTTTTTGACACCGAAGGTGCACGTAGTGGCGCATACAGGATGTATGCGATCAATCCCCCTCCCTTACATTTGCTCACACGCCATAATTAAACCATTTGCCGCTGGCATTGATAAATTGGCTGTTCGAGACGGTGCTGAACCTGAAGCCGAGTTGGTTTGAATCATCTAACTTATACAAAAAACCCGCCTGAAGCGGGTTTTTTGTATCTATGTCACTATAAGTTTTACCTATATACCCTTAACCAGATTCCCCAATGCCAACAACACAAAACCGGCAAATAATGTCCAGTACTCATAACCTGATACCACTGGTATTGAGGTCACTTTGGCTGAAACCACAGATAAGATAGCTAAAATAACAGCAATTAAAAAAACCACTTTTTTTGGTGCACTTAAATTCATACTTTTTCCTCTTTTTAATATTATTTTGTTGGCTCACCAATCCTCAACATTCAACATAAGAACAGATGAGCCACATCATCTTGTCAGATGGGTTTTTAATTTTCAAGTTAATATTATGTTAATGCTTGTGGAAAAGTTCTGTATATTCAGTCATTTGCATCAATTCATCATGGCTAAGTGACATGTATTTTGTTCTTAAAAAATGCACTGATTTAAGTAATTTGAAGGCATCTAACCATTCATCAACAAATTGCAGCCATCGCACCTCGGATTTGATTTGAACCATCGATTGAGTCAAAACATCATCCAGTTGCCAATAATCATTCAATCCTTGGTCATCGGTCGGCTTTTGTCTGGTTTGAAAATACCGAGTTAAACTTCTGCGCCAATCCTTAATGACATGAAAGATTTTGGGGTGGTAATATAAAACCGCTTCATCTGCTTGATTTTGCAGTCTTATTTGTGTGATTGCGGGCCCTGTTCCAAAAGGAACACGTTCAGAAAACCTGATCTTGATTTCAACCACAGGTTCACGAGGTTGTTCGATAACACCAACTTTAGCCAACTTATTGAGCAGGTAAAAATCTTCACCGCCACTTCTTTTCGGAAATCCCCGTACCTTTGCATAACTGGCTGCGTGAATAACCAATGTGCTGCCCAGGGGAATGTAATTATAGGGACTGCCTATGAAAGTCATGGCATGTTGGTAATACCTTAATTTAAAGTCATATTGCTGCTGCTCAGCTTCACCAGGCTGGTTTTCACCTGTGTGATCAAATGGTAAACTGATGGCTGATGTGTTCTCAGGTACTTGGCAAATCACAGCAAAATACCCCATTGGCAAGACCACGTCGGCATCTGTGCTAAAGATCCATGGTTGTTTAATGACTTGGCTGTCAATCATTCTCAAAGCAGTATCAGCTGCAATTCGCCTGGCCAGACCAACGCCCTGTTGCTCTGGAAATGGAGCGTCATTAAAGTCAAGTAACAGCAAATCCACACCCAAACATCCCAATAACAAAGTATGCTTATCGGTTATTTGCAAACGTGTTTTTGCCTGTCCTGTCAAATGTTGGTTTAGTTTTGAGTTTTCTGCTTGCCACTGATCGGTTTTTGCATGCCCTAATGGTAGGTTGACCAATAAAATCACCAAGACTGATGATTCATATTGATGCTTCATGACCGTTTGTAAAAAATTGAGAGGCTCCCCGCATACAGGAATCAATAAAACATGGTCCCAACAGCAGTCACTTGGCCACAAACCCAGATCAATGGCATGGCTGTAGTTATTGAGGTATTGTTGTATGGACTTGCTTTCAGCCGTCTTCAATGCACAGCCGCACGAAATGGTAGGTTGGAGACTATTTCAGCTTCTGCATCTAGCAATTCATCCAATCTGGCTTTGACTTCCTGGCTGTCGTAATATTGATGTGCTAATTTCACAAACAATGTGTAATGACGGTACTCGGCTTTGGCCAAACGCACATAGAAATCCTTCATCTTTGGATCTTCTAAAGACTCACCCATCATCATGAAACGTTCATGACCCCGCTTTTCAACAATGCTAAAAATTAGCAAACGATCTAACAAGTAAACCCGGCCATCTTTCCTGATTAAACCAAGGAGTTTACGAATATAGGGATCTTTTTCATCATTATCCTGCTGTAAACCACGATCTAGCATGATTTTCATGACTTCACGAAAATGTGCCATTTCTTCCATGGCCAAATCAATCATGCCCCTGATCAAATCTGGTTTATCAGGGTAATGCTGGACCATAGACATGGCCAAAGCCGCGGCTTTGCGTTCACAGGCAGCGTGGTCTTTTAAAAAAGCATCAAAGTCGGATTTTGCCACATCGACCCATTCAGGAGCGGTTTGCACCCGAAGTTCATATTCCATGTCAGACATTCAGATCAGTCCTAATTCCAAAGCTTTTAACACTGCACGAGTTCGGTCTCGAACACCCAATTTAGAAAGTATATTGGATACATGGTTTTTTACAGTACCTTCAGCCACAAAAATTGAGTTGGCTATTTCCTTGTTGCTGTATCCTCCGGCCATCAAACGCAGGATTTCAGTTTCCCTGTTGGTTAAGGGATCGGGCCTTTCAAAACTAATGAAATCATTCTTTAAGCCTTCAACACTGTCTAAAATTCTTTCTGTGATTTGTGGTCGCACGATGGTTTTACCATCTGCCACTTGTTTAATCCCTTCAACCAGTTCCTCAAGTGGAACATCTTTCAATAAATAACCTTTGGCACCAGCTTTTACACCGGCCAAGATCAATTCTTCGTCATCAAAAGTGGTTAAGATTATGGTTGGGGGCAATTGATTAACTTGAGACAATTCATGCAAAACATCCAATCCCGACATGCCTGGCATGCGCATATCCAACAACACCACATCAGGCTTCAGCTCAGGAACCATTTCAAGGGCTTCCTGGCCCGAACGGGCTTCACCAATCACTTCAATGTCATCAGCAATTTCTAACAATGCCTGAACACCTTGTCTCACCAAATTTTGATCATCTACAAGTAATACTTTAATCATGAGTTTCTCTGTTGTTACATTCCATTAGGCTGGAAAAGTCAACGTGCATTTTAACCCTTTTTCTGAATCATAAACACACTGACCATTAAGTAATTTAACACGTTCAGCCATTCCTGTCATGCCATTACCCATTTCCGATTGCCCCAATCCAATGCCATTGTCCTGTACCACCAAAATCACGCTACTGGGTGTCCGTTCTAACTGCACTTTCAAATGGCTGGCTTGCGCATGTTTCATGGTGTTGGTGATCAATTCCTGTGCACAGCGTAAAATGGTTTGGGCCAGCTTCGGGTCTTCCACCAAAAAGTTATCTGGAATTTCCTGGGTCACGTTTAATCTTGGTAAACCAGACAACAATTCTTTGATGGCCAAGCCTAAATCCAACGTGCCTGATTGTCGAAATTTCCCCACCACTTCTCGAACATCGGCCAATAATAACCGGGCAATTGAATGGGCTTTTTTAACGTAGGATTGTGGTTTACCATCTGTCATGTGAGATGCGGCTTCCAGATTCAACGTCAAGGCCGTTAAATGATGACCAATCAAGTCATGCAATTCCCTTGAAATACGCAGTCGTTCATTGATTCTCGAACTGTCTGCCAACAGCACTTGCGTCGCTTTCAATTCTGTATTTAACATCCTCAACTCTTCCTTGGCATTTTGCTGTCGGAACGCCACCAAAGAAATGATGAATGAAAAAACCGAAACACCCAAGTAAATCAGAAACAAAACGTAGTATTGGGTGCGGTTGTCCAGGTCACTGCCAATATAACTGAACTGCATCCCAATCAGAAGGTTACATACAGTCAGTAAGATCAGACTTTCTTTCAGTGGGAACAACCAAGCCAATAACACTGAAATGATGAGGGCATACCAAATTCCGGTGGCACTGTCAGTGATGTGATTAATGATCAGCACCAACCCGATCAGGATGAGGATCGACACCCAGGCCTTGAGCTTAAAACTCATTTGGCCTATGTTATTGGTTACAAACCAAAATACCAGGCCAAACAACACATGAGAGGCCAGATAAACGTTGAATGTCTGATTGAAACTTTCGTACTGAAAGAATAATTGAATCGATAAGCTGAGCCAAATAATCAGCCCAGCCAATCGGATCAATCTGATGTGTGAGTAACGATAAACCATGATTTATTGTCTCACATTTTTTTCCTTTATTTGATGATGAATTTATTGTCGCCTTTGCGAACCACTTCTCTACTGATGGTGGTTTCTCCAACCAACCAAAAATAAGTACTTTGAGAACTGGTGAGGGGTCTTTCAACCAGTACAGTCTGATTTTTCACATACAAAACATCGTCTTCTTTGAGCTGATTGACAGAAATACTCAATCCCACTCTTTTGTTTCTGACATGTGTACGTCGCAAATCATCTTGGTCATCGGCAGCTGTATCAACGGCAATGAAATCCAGGTTCGTGGGCTTGACCTCTTCAACCACTTCCACTTTCTTCTTTTCATCAGGCGTGTCTCCTGCTACAGCTTCAGGGTCTTTTTGGTATTTGCCACTGCCTTTTTCAACTAATTTATGTATGGCTGGGTCATAAGGCTCTTTCATCCAGTAAAAAAGAACCACACCCTGGTTGATGAATCTCTTGACCAACACCACTGATCCTTTGATGAACAGTTCATCTTTTCTTTTGATGCTGCTATAGCTCAACGTTTTTTCAACCCGTTTGGTACGTGCATGTCGTTTACGTAAATCTTCTTTATTTCTTTCTAAGACTTCTTCTGAACCAATAACCGCTTGCTCCTGAGCAGGAACAGCTGCTTGGGGTGTTGGTGCGGGCTCTGCAGCCACAGCGGGCTCAGTCACAGGCGGAGGCGTCTCCTTTACTGGTGTCGCAGGTTCTGTAGGCGTTTTTTCTGCTACAGCTTCTTTGCTTGTGGCGTTGGCGGTGGGAACCGTAATTTCCATGGTGCCTATTCCTTCAAGCAATTCTTTACCGTTACTGTTGAAATCTGTGTCGCCAAAATCCGGGGCTTCAACTTCGGTATCTATCTCGGGTTTTTCAATGATGACCTGTTTTTGGACGGTCGCATTGCCGTTTGAGGAAGATGATATTTTAGCCACTTTTGCACCTTTCACTGCAGAAATTGCTATGCTTTTGTAAAGGGAGTCGGTAAAGCTCATTTGTACATCACGCTCACCGGTATTGGTCAAAGCATTTCTGATGGTGTTGTGCCAATCGGCGGGTGCTGTGATCTTCAATAACCAGTTTTGCTTATAAGCTTGTGCGCCTATATCAGCCATTTTATTGCTGAAATCAGTTTGTAAATACTGGTTTTCTGTCATGCCCCATGAGGGCAATTGTGCCCAGCCATTAAAACTGAAGATAAGCAAGGCTGCGATCATTATTTTACGTGTGGATGGTTTCATTATTTTTCCTCAATACCGCCGGTAGTCAATTTAATCGGGTCTAATATGGCTTTTATTTCAGCCTCAGACAAGTCTGTGTTTTCTAATGTAACGTCTAAAACAGAACGTTTCTCTTTATAAGCTTGCTTGGCTATTTTAGCACCAAGATCATAGCCAATCACTGCATTCAATGCGGTGACTAATATGGGATTTTTACCCACATTTTCACTGACAGCATCGTGGTTAACTTTGAAACCTTTGATGGCGCTGTTGGCCAGCTCTACACTGGCAGTACTCAAAATATGAATGCTCTGTAAAATATTATAAGCAATCACCGGTAACATTACGTTAAGCTGAAAATTGCCTGATTGTCCAGCAACAGTTACTGTGGCATCGTTACCAATGACCTGGGCACAAACCATAGCCATCGCTTCGGGAATGACCGGGTTAACCTTACCAGGCATGATGCTGCTTCCTGGCTGTAAAGACGGCAATTCTATTTCGCCAATACCAGCCAATGGTCCTGAGTTCATCCACCGCAAATCATTGGCCACTTTCATCAATGTTGTGGCAATCACTTTCAATTGACCTGAAAGTTCCACAATATTATCTTGGGCACTGATGCCATCAAACTTATTGACCATAGAACTGAATTCAACGCCTGTTTCAGAGGTCAGTTTTTCGGCAAACAATTCACCAAAGCGGGCATCGGCATTGACGCCTGTTCCCACAGCAGTACCCCCTTGAGGTAACTGAGAAACCCGTTTCAAAGTGTCACTCAAACGCGCCATGTTGGTTTCGATGGTGCTGGCCCAGGTATTCAATTCTTGACCGAAAGTCACTGGCATGGCATCCATTAAATGGGTTCTGCCTGTCTTAACCACATCATCCAATTCATTGGCTTTGTTGCGGCATACAGCAACAAACTCAGACAATGCTGGCAACAAAGTTTCACTCACATTCAATGTGCAGCTGACCGCAATGGCTGTAGGGATCACGTCATTAGAGCTCTGCCCCATATTGACATGATCATTGGGGTGAATGAACAATTCATCGGTACTGGCTAAATGAGAAATCACTTCATTACAGTTCATATTGGAACTGGTGCCTGAGCCGGTTTGGAATACATCAATGGGAAAATGTTGGTCTACAGATCCAGACTGTACTTGGACAGCTGCTTGCTTGACTGCATCACAAATCGTTTGATCCATGTGGCCCAATGATTGATTGGCCTCTGCTGCCGCTGCTTTGATCAAACCCAAAGCTTTGATGAATTCTCGTGGCATACTTAAACCACTGATGGGGAAATTGTTGATGGCTCTTTGTGTTTGTGCGCCATACAAAGCATCTACGGGCACTTTCAATTCGCCCATACTGTCTTTTTCAATGCGATATTCAGTCATGTTTCAGCTGGATTAAAAATGAGCCGAAATTATAAACCAATTGGCCTCATATTGAAGAGCTAATTCAATTAAATCAATGGTTTCTACACGATTAAGTCAACATTTTATACAATCGTTTACAGTTGTTAAAAATGTGGCATGTAGATTTCATCATAACAACAATTTTTGTCATCTTCAGTATTAAAAACCAGAACCAGGTTGGGTTAAAAATTCCACCTCTTCCGGAGAGGATTCACGGTTTAGCACATGATTCCTGTGTGGGTATCGCCCAAAACGATCGATGATTTTTTTATGCTTATACTCAAATGCTAAATTGTTTTCCAATCCAGGACGAGAAAACATGGTCACAGCTTGTTCGTGTATCAGGGCGGATTCACTGTGCATCAGTGGCATGTATAAAAATGAGAGTTTACTTGGTTGATCAAAAAATGCTTGATCAGCACCTACATCAATGGCTGCTTGGGTCAAGGCTACAGCAACAAAATCATGGGCAAAGGCGGCAGCCTCGTTTCGAAACATGTTCCTTGAAAATTGATCCAAAACTATGATCTCAGCCAAACGTCCCTCGGGCTCTTGTCGCCAAGAATACAACTCGCCACAAATGGCTTGTTGGTATAAATTCAGAAAACGGGATTTGATCAAGGCATCAAATTTTGCATCTTTGGACCACCATTGTTTGGGCTCTATTTCCTCGAACCAAAAGTGCAGCACATTTGCAGCATCCATATTCATTACCTTCAGTCTTAAAAATACTTATGATAACAAAAATTGGAGCACCCTTGTGCCTACACTGGAATCGGCCCAAGCAATGATCAGTGCCACCAACCTCTTGGTGGTTCTGATCAACCTTGAGCTTCAGTCAGTTGATTGGTAATCAGTCGTTTCAAAGGCTTTATTCTTTGGCTGGCTTTGAGTAATAATTTCCTCGTCAACCGAGCCACTTGATGATCTTTGGTATATAAAGTGACGATCAGATTGGTGCCATGAAACAATGTTCTGCAAATTCGATGGTGTTTCTCTCCAAAAGGTCGCAAACATTCAACAGAAAACCAAATTTTGTTTTGAGCTTTGGCTTGCTTGATGGTCGTTGCCAAAGTGTGTGCACCCCGAAGCCCTAAGTTGTAACCGTGAGCCGTTACAGGGTGCATCCCTACGGCAGCATCACCGATCAAAGCATACCTGTATCCATAAAATTGCTTAGCCAATGTTGCCACCAATGGATATGGGTACAATTCATTGTCGAAAGTCATTTGACCGAATTGATCATTCAATTGTGTTTGAATACCTAACGCCAATTCTTCCCGATCCATGGCTAACAGGTCATTGGTATATTCAGACTTAACCGTAATTACAATTGAAACCTTGTTGTCTTGTAGTGGCAAAACTGCCAGAGTCCGGTCATAAAAGAAATATTCACAGGCTGTGTTGTGGTGCGACTTTTCAGTGGTCATGGTACTGACAATGCAACTGCGCCCAAAATCAAGCATGTGGGTGGCGATGCCCATTTGTCTTCGGGTGGCAGAAAGCCGACTGTCGGCAGAGACCAGCATTTGAGAATCAATGACACTTCCATCTGTCAACTCAACCCATGATTTTTCAATACTCACACCCGTACTTTTGACTTCAACGCCTGTTTTTAGGTGAATATTCGAATGACGTTTGATTAAATCATAAGCCGCTTTTTTGATGACATTGTTGGCCACCATGAACCCCAATTTAGTCTTGTCAGTCTCTGTGTAAGAAAACTTCAAAGAATCTTTGGAATCTTCATTAAACACTTCGGCTTGGGTGATCTGAGAAATCGACTCTGGTGGCATCAAACCCCACATCCCGGAATCCGTCATGATTTTTTTCGACAAGTGAGTCAAGGCAATTTCTCTGCCATCATAATCAGGATCAGCCAATTGTTGTTCAGCCTGCTTTTCAAGAATCAGGATATTCAGTCGGCTGGGGGCTAATAAAGCCGCTGCACTGAGACCAGCTGGCCCTCCTCCAATGATGATGACGTCGTACATTACAGTTTATTCGTTTTGGAATGAGCCAATCATATTTCAAAAGCTGGACAGTTCACTTGATTCAAATCAATCCGGTCAAAAAATATTTGTAAAAATACATTTATTTAAACCAAACCACCCTTATATCCAAGAGCGAGCAAAATATAAACTAACAAAAGGAGCAACGACATGTCATTTGAATTACCCACTTTGCCCTATGCAGACAATGCATTGGAGCCACACATTTCAGCTGAAACCATTCAATATCATTACGGCAAACACCACAACGCCTATGTCAATAACTTAAACAAAATGATCAAAAACACCGAGTTCGAAAACCTTTCATTGGAAGAAATCGTACTCAAGTCAGAAGGCGGGATGTTTAACAATGCCGCACAAATTTGGAACCACACCTTTTATTTCAATGGTTTCTCTCCAGAAGGTGGTGGCCAACCAACTGGCGAATTGGCGGATAAAATCAATGCCGCTTTCGGTAGCTTCGAAGCGTTCGTAGAACAATTCAATCAAACGGCCATGACCACCTTTGGTTCAGGCTGGGCCTGGCTGGTTCAAGATCAATCTGGTGAGCTGAAAATTGTCAACACGTTCAACGCAGGAACCCCTTTAACTGATGGCTTACACCCACTGTTAACTTGCGATGTCTGGGAACATGCTTACTATGTGGATACACGCAATGACCGAGGTGCCTATTTGAAGAATTTCTGGAGTCTAGTGAACTGGGATTTCGTTGCCAATAATTTGAAATAACTCCACTCAAACAAACCAACATCGGGCATTGCAGTGACCTGGTGTTGGTTTTTTTATGCAAGCTGTAGATGATTTGTTATACTGAGACTTGCTTAACATCTTTATTTCATGGAATGAACCTCACTCAATTACTGCTGTTTTCATTATTTTTTTCAAGCTGCTGTTTGGCAGAAATTCATAAATGGGTGGATGAAAACGGACAAATACATTACAGCGACAAAAAACCAGAAAACACCAAAACACAAGCTGTTGAAATCACCCCTTTTATCAATTCAAACCCAACAACATACCAAATCAAAAATAAAGCCACTACAGAGCCAAGTCAAAATAATAAAAGTATTTACAAGAAAAAACACAAGGTTGTGATGTATGCAGCCAGTTGGTGCGGCTACTGTAAAAAAGCCAGGACTTTTTTCAGGAAAAATAACATCAGGTACCGCGAATATGACATCGAATCAGATGATCAAGCCAAACAAAGGTACGAAAAATTAGGTGGCTCAGGTGTCCCTTTGATTGTTTCAGGAAAAAAGAAAATGCAAGGCTTCAGTGAAAAAAGATTTGCCAGCTTTTACCAAGACCTGTAAAAAAGCCGCAGCCTTAATGACTGCGGCTTAGAGGGTTTAAACCCTGGTGAAATATTAACTCACCACTGTGATGCTGGGCTCATCCGTTTTGTTGTCTTTGGATTTTTTCTTTCTGCTGAACAACCGTTTGGTACCTGACTTGATGTCAATACCTATGCCATACAAAGATGGCACCATCAACAGCGTCACAAAAAAGGCCATAAAGACACCAAAGGCCAAAGACACCACGATTGGCTGTAAGAATGCAGCCTGGATGGATCGCTCCATCATCATCGGCATCAAGCCCACAATGGTGGTTACTGAAGTCAACAAGATCGGTCTGAACCTTGCCACACCGGCTTCTACAATGGCTTCCTTGGCATCCATACCTTTTTCACGTAACTTATTACAATAATCCATCAACACCAGGTTGTCATTGACCACCACCCCTGCCGCTGCGGCTATTCCAAAATAGCTGAAGATGGCCATGGTCATGTCCATGGCTGCATGCCCAACAATGGCGCCTACAAAAGCATAAGGAATGGCAATCAAGATCAAAATGGGTTGAGCGTAACTCTTGAATGCCACGGCCAATAAGGTATACATGGCAAAGAATGCTATTAAATACAATCCCATAACTTCTTTAATAAAGCGTTGTTCGCCTTCTGCCTGTCCAACAGATCCTCTGATGATGCCAGGGTACTTGGCTTCCCAATCAGGGTAGAAGTTTTCTTCAAGGTCATTGTTGATGTCTTCACGCACATCGTCTTTTAAATCCGCACTGATGCGTGCAGCACGGTTACCGTTCCAGCGTTGGATGCTTTTGATGCCTGGTGCATACTCTAAGTCAGCAACCGACAACAGTGGTAATTCTCGGCCATCAGAAGTTCTGACAAAGAAATTATTCAGAGACTCTATTGATCTTCTTGACTCAACTGGATAGCGAACTTTAACGCGGACATCCTGACCATTTCTGGGCACCCGTTGTACTTCTTCACCAAAATAGGCTTGTCGGACCTGGCGGTTCACATCAGCCAAAGTTAAACCCAACTTGGTGGCGCCTGGTTTCAGGGTTAATCTGATTTCTTCGGAGGCACCTTCCAGGTTATTGCGCACATCATATAAGTTCTCATAGGTACGCAGTTGGTCTTCCAGTTCATTGGTGGCAGCCCTTAGTACATCCAAATCAGGGTGTCTGATAGACAATTCATAAGCGGGATCGTTGTTGCCTTGGGTGTATTGTACAGAGACCTCTTTGGCATCTGGAACATCACCCATCAACTCACGCAAGCGCACCGATGCATCTTTGGCAGTCATGCTTTGCACCGCTTCAGGTCGTTCTTCAGGTGGCGTTAATTTCACAATGGCAATCACACTGTCACGTCTTGAACGTGTGTACCAATTTTCAATCAAACCACCTTGACCGTCGGTTTTCTCGTTGACCTCTTCTTCCAATGCTTTTTCAGCGGTTTGCAACTGAGCCAATATCTCCAGTGCTCTGCTGTACGGCGCACCTTCAGGCAACACCACATTGACAATGATTTCATCTGATTCAATTTCAGGCATAAAGCTTTTCTTCACCAAGCCATTGCCAAACATACCAAAACCAATGATTAATAGACCCAAGAATACGCTGGTGGTTAAGTAGCGATTTCGCAATGCGAACTCACCTATTCGGCGATAATGGTTGTGAGCAAAATTAATGATGCTGTGTGAAATGGCTTTTTGCATGCGACCAAAGCGATTTTGGTCTTTGCGTGGTTTCATGGTTGATAAATGTGCCGGTAAAATCAACAGCGATTCAATCAAGGAAAAGGTCAGTGCCAGGATCACCACCCAAGTGATGTGCCTGGTGAACTCGCTGGTGGAACCTCCCAAGAACAACCATGGCATGAACGCCATGATGGTGGTAAGTACACCAAATATAACGGGTTTGGATACCAATTGTGCGCCCGAGATTGCAGATTTAACTCCACCGCCTAAGCGATTGGATTCGGTGTGAATACCCTCACCCACCACAATCGCATCATCTACCACGATCCCTAATACCAGTAAGAAGGCGAATGTAGACAACATGTTCAAGGAAACACCAACAGTTGGCAAGAAGACAAATGCCCCGGCATAAGCTGTGGCAATACCTACAGCCACCCAAAATGCCACCCTGGGCCTTAAAGTCAACATCAAGATAAACAGCACCAACACCAAGCCCATAAAGGCCGATGAACTGATGGTTTCCATCCGCCCTTTGAAATCTTCTGCCTGGTCATTCCATAACGTCAATTTGGCACCATTGGGTAGCGTACCCTGTTTTTCAGCAATCCATTTTCTTACCGATTCTGATGCTTTGACAATGTCCATGATTTCAGTGGTCATCACTTGGATCAACACACCGGGCTCACCATTCAAAGTGGCTAAAATGGGATTGTCTTCGAAACCATCAATCACTGTGGCCACATCGCCCACTCTGATGACGCCACCACCCGCGGTTTCTTTAACGATGATGTCCGAAAACTCAGCTTCGGTATCGGCTTGGCTTCGGACCTTCAATTGGTATGTGCCAACTTCGGTTCTGACAGTTCCGGAAGATTGATTCATCGATGAATTTCTGATTGCAGTGGCCACATCTGAAAATGTTATGCCATAACGTTTTAAGGCATCCTCTCCAACCTCAATGGAGATTTCTTCTTCTCTGGTACCAAACAACTGCACCACAGTAATCGCTGGTAACTGGGCCACTTCACGGCGCAGTTTTTCTGCCAGGCGTTTGAGTTCTCTCTCGGTTAAATCACCATGTACCGCAACTCGGATAAACTCATCTCGGTTGACCCATTGCTGAACGATGGGTTGTTCTATATCTCCCGGGAAGGTTGAGATGGAATCGACTCGAATCTTCACATCATTCATGAACTGGTTAAAGTCCACTTGTTGTTCAGCCAGGATGTAGACTTGTCCTATGCCTTCTCTGGAAGAAGACCGTACCCATTCAATGGCATCCATATCACTGACAGATTCTTCGATTCTGGCCACCAGTTGCTCTTCAACGTCTTGTGGTGATGCACCCGGCCAAGCCACACTGATTTGCAAACCTGGAAACCTGACTTGAGGATCCATTTCACGTTCCAGAGAGTTGAATCCAATGATACCGGCCACAAAGATACCAACCATCACTAAATTGGCCGCGACTGTGTTATTTGCCCACCAGGCTATTAAACGATTCATAGTTCTACCTTCTATTGATTGTTTATTTAAATTAAAGTTGAGTGACCAATTCTTCTGCTTCTACTGCGGGCTCTTCACCTTTGACAATAGGCTCAACCAACATGCCTTGTGCAGCATTGGGCAAAGTAGACACAGCAACCTTTTCACCCACGCTGACACCTGCACTCAACAGAACCTGATCTTCTGAAGTTGAAATCACTTCAACTGAACGAATGTCTAATTTATTTTCAGTGTCAACCACATAAACTTTATCGGCATTTCTCAAGGCATCTCTGGGTATCACCATCGCTTGTTTGGATTCCACACCTTCAATATTGGCGTGAACGAACATCCCCACTGCAAAAGGCACACCAAAATCAGCACCTTCTCCATAAGGGTCCTGAACTTCAGCTATGGCATAAACCAATCTGGTTTCTTGATCAAATGAGGCATTGATGCGAATGATGCGGCCTTCCCAGCTGTGCTTGGCTCGACCCATTTCAGTACTGAACTCAACCAATGGGCCTTCGCCAGACTCAGCCATATACCCCATGGGCAGATCCAATTCAGTCAACTGGATGTCGGTTAAAGGCAGCCTCACTTCGACCGTATCAACAGAGAAAACCTTACCCAATTGTGTACCTGCTGTGATGTATTGACCTACACCCACCAATCTATTCACAACGCGGCCTTTGAATGGCACTTTGATTTCAGTCCTGGCCACATTCAACTGGGCTTCCTTCAGGTTGGCTTTGGCTGCTCTGAGCTGAGCTTTAGCTTCTTGAACCTGAGGCTTGTTCAAAGCAAAATCTGTGGGTTTAACATTGCCGTTTTTCTGTAGCCAAGTGTCTTTTTTCATTTCAGCATTGGCCAGTTCACGTTCCAAACTGACTTGCGCTGCTGCCACTTCTGCTTCAGCCCTGATCACAGCCACCTTGTAATCGGTGTCATCAATTTTGATCAATGTGGTTTCTGAATCAAATTGTGCACCTTCGGCAAATGAATCTGAAATACTGACCACATGTCCTGATACGCGTGAAGTCAGATCAATTTCCGTTTTAGGTTTGACCTCACCTTGTGTTTCCACACCTGGGGTGATGGTTTCACTGGTGACTTCATCAACATAGAGTGAAATCAATCGTTGGGTGGGTTCTTTTTTCTCCGGTTCAGGTTTGGCAGCTGCCAATGCTTGAACCACATAAACACTGATGACCAGAACCAGAACTGGCGCTATGACTTTAACTAATGTTTTCACGACTTATTCCTCTATTAATGAAGGTTGATTAGCTGATTAACGTGGGAAAAGATCGATAGTTACAAAATTTTATTAGATTCAGTACTTTTGGCCTATATCAGTTAAATACATGACCTAAAAACTTCTGAAATACTTCTTCCCACATCCTGTTCTTTTATTATTTGAACATGGAATTGGCCTCACAATCATGGGCTGATAGTCACCTATTACCGCTTATTTCGTAGGCCATTAGTCATGGTTGAAGACAGACCCCTGACTTTCGGCATACCCAAGATCTGTAGATTTACGCTATAGTAATAAGGGTTCAAAAAGAGGATACAGCCATGGCACAGCCAACTGACACAAACAATCACAACCTGCCCATCAAGTTAGATTCAACCAGTAATGGCGAGTTTTCACCCATACAACTGGAGCAACCGCAACAAGATGCCAACACAATGGCACACGACCAAGCCACAATCCATGCCAAAAAACACAACCAAACCCGGCGGTCGTTCCTCAAATCCAGTTGTGGCGCCGCATCGACCTTATTGGCATTCAATACGGCCTTTGCTAACCACGGGTTAACCGGTGGCTATTATGCACTGTCAGCAGATTCAGCCAAAGATTCAGACCTGGCAAAGCATGAAGTGATTGGCCAAGAATTCATTTTTGATGTGCAAGGACATTTTGTTAATCCCAATGGCGACTGGTTAAAAAAACTACCTGATACAGCCAAACCCCTGTCATTCATGCCCAAGGCCCAGTGTGACTTGGCCACCAATGAATCCAACCGCAGTTACCTGAAATGTTTAGGCAGTGATGAATTCATCAAAGATGTGTTTATGGACTCTGATACAGATTTGATGGTTTTGTCGTTCGTGCCCTCGGCTGCGGACAATGAACCCTTGACCATCCAAGAAGCCGATGCCACCAGACAAATCATTGCTGATATGGAAGGTGATCATCGCTTGTTGTTGCATGGCCGGGTCAACCCCAATCAACCTGGAGACTTGGAAGGTATGGATGCCCTGGCCGAAGAATGGAAGGTGTCCGCTTTTAAAACTTACACCCAATTTGGCCCTGAAGGCGTTGGTTATTGGCTGACTGACGATGTGGGTGTGGCGATGATTGAGAAAGCACAAAAATTAGGCGTGAAGAACATTTGTATTCACAAAGGGATTCCATTTGGCCCCAAATCATTTGAGCACAGTTTATGTAATGACATTGGGGCCGCGGCCAAAATGTATCCCGACACCAATTTCATTGTCTACCATTCAGGCTTTGATCATGGCTTCACTGAAAAAGAATTCACTGAAGACAGTGAAAACCGTGGCATCAATTCATTGATTCATTCGGTGCGCAAACATGGCATCAAACCCGGCGGTAATGTCTATGCCGAACTGGGCAGCACCTGGCGGTTTTTGATGCGTGACCCGAATCAAGCGGCACACGCCATGGGTAAAATGCTGAAATACCTCGGTCCTGACAACATCCTGTGGGGCACGGACTCGATTTGGTATGGTTCACCACAAGACCAAATTCAGGCATTCAGAACGTTCCAAATTTCAAAAGAGTTTCAAGAGCAGTTTGGTTATGGATCGATCACTGATGACATCAGAGCGAAAATTTTTGGCCTCAATGCCACCAAACCCTATCAGATCAGTGCCCAAGAGGTGGCCAAGTTCATTCAGAAAGATGGCATTGCCATGAACAAACAAAACTACCTGAATAACCCCAACCCACATTTTCGAACATATGGTCCAAAGACCAGGCGGGAATTTTTAAATTTGATGAGCTGGGAAAACGCTTAATCCAAATGTAAGAACTTGTCTTGTTTGGTTTGTAAGTAGCTTTGGTTGTGGGTGTTTTGGCCCACCTTGATGGGAATGCGATCCACCACCTTTACCCCTTGAGACTCTATGGATTTGATTTTCTCAGGGTTATTGGTCATCAGTTTGACTTGAGTAACACCCATGTGTTGAAACACGTCTGCCAGCATATCGTAACTGCGGTTATCTGGCGGGTGGCCCAGTTTAACATTGGCATCGAAGGTGTCCATACCCTGATCTTGTAATTGATAGGCTTTGATTTTTTCGGTCAAACCGATGCCTCGACCTTCCTGTCGCAGGTAAATGATCATGCCTTTCTTGGCTTGAGCGATCTGCTCCATGGCATAGGCCAATTGTGGCCCACAGTCACAGCGCAGGCTGAATAAACCATCGCCGGTTAAACATTCAGAATGCACGCGGGTTAACACCGCCTCATCAGAAGATAAATCGCCATGCGCCAGTACCAAATGTTCTTGTCCATGGTGTTCAAATACATGAATGATGAAGTCACCATAAGCGGTGGGCAATTGTGCTTGGGTGATGAATTGCGTCGCTTGACTCATGAGACTTACAGGTCCAGTTCCTTGCGCAAACGCAGCAAAGCCACTGCGGCTTGTGCAGCTTCTTTGCCTTTGTTTTCCTTACCCAAGGTTTCATCCACACTGGATCGGGCCAGGGCTTGTTTTTCATTTTCAACGGTAATGATGCCATTACCGATGGGGATGTTTTTTTCCAATGACACATTCATGATGCCTCGAGCGCTTTGCTCACAGACGTGGTCAAAGTGGGCCGTTTCTCCTCTGATGACTGCACCCAGAGCCACGATGGCATCAAAAGCCTCCGTATCAGCCAGGTATTGACAAGCCAGTGGTACTTCAAGCGCACCAGGCACGTCAAAACGCTCGTGTTCAATGTTTTCCCTGATCAGGTAATTAACAGCACCTTGATACAGACCGTCGTTGATGTGTCGGTAAAAGGGTGCCGTAATGATCGCTACTTTCATGTCTGCTCCTGTTGATTATCCTTTGTATGAAATGAATTCAGTGATTTCCAAACCGAACCCAGACAGCGCTGGGAATCGAATTTCAGGGCTCATCAATTGCATTTTGCCCACATTCAAGCTTTTGAGGATCTGTGAACCGATACCAACATTTTGGTAAGCATAGTTTTCTTTGGTTTTTCTGGCTCCAATTTCATCGATTTCTATGGGTACCGACTCATTGGAATTCAAAATCACCATCACCCCACTGCCATTATCTGCAATGGTTTTCATGGCGCGTTGTGCGGTCCAATATTGATCACTAGAGTCCAACCCTCGCAATTCTCTGAAAAAATGTCCGTATTGCACCCTGACTGGTACAGCTTCATCTGGCTTTAAATCGCCCAAAAAGAAAGCCAAGTGTTCGGTATCGGTGATGCGATCAGTGAATTTCTTGACTTGAAAAGTACCCCACTGGGTGTCGTAAGTGAATTCATCTTGAACGGATACGGTGGTCTCATTCATCATGCGGTATTCGATCAAGTCAGCGATGGTACCAATCTTTAAGTCATGTTGTTGTGAAAATTTAATCAAATCTTCTCGTCTGGCCATGCTGCCATCGTCATTCATGATCTCCACAATCACCGATGCAGGAGTCCTGCCGGCCAGTTTGGCAATATCACAACCGGCTTCGGTGTGACCGGCTCGTGACAGCACACCACCTTGTTGTGCCATCAATGGGAATATATGTCCTGGCATCACCAAATCGCTGGGTTTAGCGTTGACTTGCACGGCATCGATCACCGTTTTGTATCGGTCATAAGCAGAAATTCCTGTGGTGATGCCTTCGGCCGCATCGATTGAGACGGTGAAATTGGTGGCCAGTTGTGCGGTGTTGTTGTCAACCATCAAAGGCAACTCGAGCCGTTTGCATTGTTCGGGCATCAAGGTCAAACACAACAGGCCTCTGGCATGTTTGGCCATGAAGTTAACCACTTCCGGGGTAATGGCATTGGCTGCAATGACCAAATCCCCTTCATTTTCACGGTCTTCATCATCCATCATGATAACCATTTTGCCGTCTTTGATGTCAGCAATCAGTTCTTCGGTGCTGTTTAAGGTTAATTTATTGCTTTGTTCGACTATTTTCATATGTCACTCCTGCTCATTGAGCAGTGTTGTTCTGAATGTGAGGTTGTAACATCTTGGCCACGTATCTGGCGATGGTATCGACTTCAATATTAACAGGGTCTCGGACCTTTAACTGGCCCAAGTTGGTGTGCGTCATGGTGTGAGGAACCAAATTAACCGTTAGTACATTGTCTTCAATGGTGTTGACTGTCAAGCTGACGCCGTTGATGGTGATGGAACCTTTGGTCACCACGAATTGGCTGAGTTCAGCCGGTATTTCGAAGCTGAATATTTCGGAACGTGCACTGGGTTCACGGCTCAAACAACGGCCCACGGCATCGACATGTCCCGAGACGATGTGCCCGCCCAATTGGTCTTGCAGTGTCATGGCCGGTTCTAAATTCAGTGTTGTGCCAGTTTGCCAGTTGGCCACTGTGGTTTTGTTCACTGTTTCTACCGAAACATCTAAGTTGACGGCATCACCATCAATTTCAGTAACTGTCAAACACACACCATCCATCGCAATGGAGTCACCCAATTTAATCGTTTCCGGAGTGGCAAAATTGGTTTTAATTTTGAATGCTAAATCGCCAGATTTTTCCTCGCGATCAATGACTTGACCCAATGATTGTATGATACCTGTAAACATGATTTATGTCTTGATCAGTGCCCGCAAGCGCCAATCTTTACCAATTGCCTTTGATGAGATGGCCTTGATATGGTGTCGACTGACCATTTCTTCAATGCTTATTTTTAACAAGGGTCTGGCTGTTGAACCCATAATCACCGGAGCTGTGTAAATGATGAACTCATCCAACAAGTCTGCCGACATCATGGCCCCTGCTAAAGTGGCACCAGATTCTAACAACACCTCATTGATTTCATGCATACCTAAATAGCGAATCACTTGATGCAAATCCACTTTAGCATCAGCACTGCGCATTACTTTTACCGTCACGCCTAACTGTTCCAGACGTTGTTGTTTGAGTTGATTTTCGGTTGCTGTGACCAACAAGACCTGACCTGGTCGTGCAAGGATGCGTGCTTCTGTAGGTATCCTAAACTGGCTGTCAATCACCACCCTAAGGGGCTGACTCACCTCATCCACCAGGTTCTTGCGATGTTTTCCCGAGAGGTCATCCGGCCTGAAATCTAATTGACAATCATCTTGCAAAACCGTGCCAATGCCAGTGATGATGGCACCACTGCGACCCCGCCAATATTGCACATCAGCCCTGGCTTCTTTACCAGTGATCCAAAAGCTTTCGCCGCTGGCCATGGCTGTACGTCCATCCAGTGATTGGGCCAATTTACACCGCACCCAGGGCAATCCGGTTTCCATGCGGTGCAAGAACCCTCGGTTCAAATCACGCCCTTTGTTGGCAAGTATGCCTGATACAATTTCAATGCCTGCAGCCTGCAATTTGGCAAAACCTTGACCTGACACCAACGGATTGGGGTCGTCGTTACAAACCACCACCCGTTTGACTTGCGCTTTGATCAGAGCATCCGCACAGGGTGGATTTTTACCCACATGACTGCAAGGCTCTAAAGTCACGTAAACTGTTGAACCTGCTGCTTTTTCTCCAGCTTGCTGCAACGCCAATGCTTCGGCATGCGGTTCACCGACACGTTGATGATAAGCGCTGGCAATGATTTGACCACCTTTCACCACAACACAACCTACACGCGGATTGGCACCGGTGGTGAACACCCCTTTACTGGCCAGTTTGAGGGCTTTTTTCATGTATTTGCGATGCCGGCTCTTGTGCTTCATGGGTTGGTCAAAGATAATGACAAATTAATTTTGAAAAGCACATTTTAACAGCCTGATTGCAGGCTCGCGATAGAAAAACATATGAACCCAGTAAATTACCGACACATCATTGCCCAAGCCTTGTTAGAAGACATCCAAACCGGAGATTTGACCAGTGAAGCCATTTTTCCTCCCAGCCAAACTTGTACCGCCCAATTGATTGCCAAACAGGGTGGTGTGATTGCCGGTTTGGCTGTGTTCAAAGAAAGTTTTTTGCTGTTTGATTCAACCGTGACTGTTGATTTGAAGTTTGCCGATGGTGATCAATGCGAAAACCGCGATGTGATCGCCAAAATTGAAGGCCCGGTCTTATCGGTATTGGGGGCAGAACGGGTTGCTTTGAACCTGCTACAAAGAATGAGCGGTATTGCGACCTTAACCAACCAATTCGTCAGCCTGGCCCAAGGCAAGTGCAAAATACTGGACACACGCAAAACAGCACCCAATTTACGGGTACTGGATAAATGGGCCGTTGAACTGGGAGGTGGCGTCAACCACCGCCACGGCCTTTACGACATGGCCATGCTCAAGGAAAACCACATCAAAGCCGCTGGCGGTATCACCCAAGCGGTCAATAAATTGCTTGAATATGACAACCACCAGCGACCCATAGAAGTCGAAGTGACCAATCTGGATGAATTACGTGAAGCTTTGACTTGTCCTGTTGATCGCATCATGCTGGATAATATGGACAACGAAACCATGGCTGAAGCGGTGACCATCACAGCGGATAAAATTGATCTGGAGGCCTCTGGCAATGTCAATTTGGATACCATCGAAGGCATTTCACTCACGGGTGTTGACTACGTCTCCATTGGAGCACTCACCCATTCGGTGAAAGCCATGGATTACAGCTTGTTGGTGGTTTAATTAAAAAAGGATAAAGAAATCATGAAGAAACCTGACATCAACATCGCCCTGTCACAACTTAACATCAAAGTGGGTGATATAGCTGGCAACCAACAATTGATTCTGGATGCCATCCAAGAAGCCAAAAATGAGGATATGGACATGTTGGTCCTCACCGAGTTAACGGTTTGTGGCTACCCTCCAGAAGATTTACTGTTTCATCAACAGTTTTTAGATGATTGTTATGCATCTATCAAGGCCATTGCCGATCATTGTACTGACATTGTTGTGGTCGTAGGCTTTCCAAGAAATCATCCCAATGAACCTGAGCTGTTACACAACTCGGCAGCCTTGATTCAGGATGGTGAAATCAAAATGATCTATGACAAACACAAATTACCCAATTATTTGGTGTTCGATGAAAAGCGCTATTTCACCCCTGGCAACCATGATGGCATCGTCGAACTCACCATCAAGGGGCAGTTGTATACCCTTGGCATAACCATCTGTGAAGACATCTGGTATGAAGCTGAACCTGTGGTTTATCAAGCAGAGCATGGGGTGGATTTGTTGGTCAACATTTCAGCATCACCTTATGCCAGCGGCAAGATTGGCAGTCGAATCAATATGTTACAACGGCGTGCTAAAACCTTTGCTACGCCGTTGGTGTACTGCAATTTGGTGGGTGGTCAAGATGAACTGATCTTTGATGGCACCAGTTGTGCCATTGATGCCGCAGGAGAACTCAAACTGTTGGCACCCTCATTTGATGCGGCCTTTACCTCAGTCAATTTTGCCAAACCCAACACCCGAATCACTGAACCTGAAGAGCCTTTGGCCGAATTGTACGATGCTCTGGTGACTTGTACCCGCGACTACTTCCAGAAAAATGGCTTCAAAAAAGCCGTGTTGGGCTTGTCAGGTGGGATTGATTCAGCGTTAACCGCCGTGATTGCTGCCGATGCCATCGGCGCAGAAAACGTCACCGGCGTCCTGATGCCTTCTAAATATTCATCAGACCACTCAGTTTCTGATGCACAGCTACTCGCTGATACATTGGGGTTGAACAGCCACGTGGTCCCCATCAAGCCCATGCACACCACCTTTCATGAGTTTTTGGAACCACTGTTCAATGAAGTCTATGACGACTACTTTCATCGACAAACCGATGAAAACATCCAGGCCAGGATTCGCGGCGTGCTGTTGATGGCTTTTTCCAATAACTCCAATGCCATCTTGTTATGTACCAGCAACAAAAGTGAAACTTCAGTGGGTTACACCACATTATATGGTGACATGGCGGGTGGTTTTGCCCCCATCAAAGACCTGTTTAAACTGCAAGTATATGCCCTGTGTGAATACCGCAACAGCATCGACCCAGCCGGCCCGGTGATTCCACAAAACACCATCACCAAACCACCATCGGCTGAACTCAGGCCCGATCAAAAAGATTCCGATTCACTGCCAGATTATGAGGTATTGGATGGTATCCTGGAAAGTTACCTGCATCACCACAAAGATGCTGAACAGATCGCTACCGCAATGGATCAAGACATAGACTTGGTCATCAAGGTGCTGAAAATGGTCGATCGCAACGAATACAAGCGCCAACAAGCCGCCCCAGGTCCCAGAGTGACCCAAATGGCCTTTGGTAAAGACCGTCGCATGCCCATCACCAACGGCTTTGTGCATTCAGGTCCGGGATAAGTAAACTGAAACATCCGGATAACCCAATCAGCATTGAATGAACAGTAAAAATTCTGTCATTCTACAGCTTGACTGTAGAATCCAGGCAGTTGATGCTTCAGCTAGCTGATTACCCATGTATATATAATGATCATATTGCCTGGATGCTGCGATCAAGTCGCAGCATGACGTATTGATTAATTCAACACAAATGGTCAGCACTCTTGTTATAAACTTAAAAAAGGATGAATGAAACCATACAACAAAACATGACGGCTTACACCCTGGTCTTCGGTCTCACCGCAGACCCCATTCACAAGGGCCATAAACAAGTCATTATCAACAGCTTTGCCTACGCCCGAATGCATGGCATCGAAATCAATAAGTTCTTGCTGGTACCCACCTACCAGCCCAACCTGATTGCTGGCAAACAACAACCCAGAACAGCTTACCAGCATCGATACAGGATGTGTGAACTGGTGACCAATGAAATGATTAAGTACTTTAACTACCCTGTTGAAGTGTCTGATATTGAAAAACAATTGTATTTAAAAAGCAACAAGAAAAGTTACAGCTACGACACCCTAAAGGCCATTTCGGACCACAACAAACTGTTCGTCCTCAGTGCCGATCATTTTGCCGGCCGTTGGCCTAAATTCAGAAAATGGCACCGCTGGCAAACGCTGGTCAAAGAAAATGGGCTGCTGATCCACCAAAGACCTGGCCATGGCATCAATGCCACCTTCATCCAACAACTTAAAACCATTAACCCAGCGATCCACTTGGTCAAAAATTTACCGGCAGTGGACGTCTCATCAACTCAGATACGACAAACCATAAATACAAATGCCAAACAAAATCAGCTGATTGATGAAGCAGTTTACCAATACATAAAACAATATGGCATGTACCAATAACATGGAACTGCCGCCCACATTCCAGGTCTGAACATTCTATTAATACCAAGGAGCGGCCACATTAAAGCAACCAAAGTCATCATCATTGCATCACTTGTTCTTTTGTTTTTTGGCATGACATTCACAAGAATTACCATAGGCTCCATCAGCAAAGCCAAATACAAAGAAACCCAAATCATGTTGAAAAAGTGGGCCCAAGCAGCCCTAGAGCACCAAGCAGATACAGGATCACTGCCTTCGCAACTCGTTCACTTAGTAAATGACACAGGCACCACTGGTTGGCGAGGTCCTTACATGAAATCGAAAGACTTGATCGATCCATGGGACTTGACTTATACCTATGAAGTGGACCATTCCACTGGTACGATGATGTTGTGTTCACTGGGGTCAAATCGCGCACTGGGTGGTAAAGATATGGCCACTGATGTGACCTTGCTGGTCAAAAACGCTGAAATGGTGTATCAATATGATCGATTTTGCTGTCTTGTAAACCATCCATTAAAAAGTAATTAAAGCGTGTTGCAGAGGATATTGAGTGTATTCTTCATACTCACCACCATTTTAATAGCAGTGGGGTGGCAGGCCAGTAACCCCCCACATTGCAGCTATCAAATGAAAAGTGTTATTGATCTGAAAGAATTGGTTGAAGCCAGTTTAGAACATCGCTTAGACACCAATCACTATCCAAATAACCTCTTTGACTTGGCCTTTGAGCCTTCGAACAAAGGCTGGTGGCTAGGACCTTATATCAAAGAAAAGGACATCTTAGATCCATGGGGCGAACCTTATCATTATTTAGTTGACCCTGCGAACCATACAATCATCATCTATACCTTGGGCTCTGATCACGTTGTTGGCGGTCAAGACCAAGCCAGCGACTTGATAATTTTAGCCAAGGGCTCAGATAAAATGGTGTTCAGCCAAGCGTTTAAACCCATGACAAAATAATCGAAATTTACTATCAGTTAACAATATAGCTGATTTATAATAATTAGATGGACAGATATCTGGCAAAACCAACCTATACATTGCCGTTACTCATGATCATTTTTTTCTTGACGGCATGTTCCTCTTCATCTCGAGTAAATCTTAAAAATAATTATACCGAACAAGATTTGTTTCATGACAACTTGATGGGTGAGCCACCCAAGTTATTAACACTTAAAGAAGTGTTTGAACTGACTCCGGAACAAAAAGAACATTTTACCCGCAAGTACCACAGTTTTAGATACCGGGATTTGTCTGACAGCCAGCGCATTTATGAGTTTTTAAAAGACCAGCTTGATTCGTTTAACTTTCATTCGGACACATTGATTGCCACCGAGGCCATGGCGCAAAACTCTGGTAACTGTTTGTCGCTGGCAATACTGACCAAAGCCCTGGCACAAATAACCAATGTAGGGGTCAATTATGAACTGGCCAGAACGCCACCGGTTTTTCAAAGAGAAGGCGACTTGCTACTCAGTTCGCAACACATACGGGCGGTCATATTTGACAAAAACTCCAGGAACGCCAAGCAATTCATCAAACCCAACCTGAAAATTAAGGTTGATTACTTCTCTACAATAGGCTCTCGCATGTTAAGGCGGGTTAACAAAGAAGAGTTTTATGCCATGTTTTACAGCAACCGTGCTGCAGAGGCGATGGTCGATAACCAATTTAAAAAGGCATACTGGCATTTGAAAGAAGCCCTCAGACATGACAATGACAATGTCATAGCAATCAACATTCTGGGGGTGATATACAGCCGCCTTGGCCATAAAGAATATGCTGAAAGGGTTTTTCAATATGGCCTCTCAACAGGAAAAAATCAACTGGAATTACTCAACAATTACCACAACCTGTTGGTTCAACTGAACCGCCATGAAGATGCCGCACTGATTGCCAAGAAACTTGAAAACTACGATGACCCAGATCCATTTAAATGGATTGATTTGGCCAATGCTGAAATGCGGGAAACCAATTACAACAAAGCCTTACTGTTGTTTGAAAAAGCAGCTGAAAAAGCCAATTACTTACATCAACCGTACGCTGGCATAGCCCAAGCAAACTTTCAATTAGGCAGAACCAACCGAGCCATTAAAGCCATGAAACTGGCCATTAAAAACTCTCATCGACATCAAACAACATCGATATATCAAGCGAAATACGATCAAATGATTTCCATACAAAACACCCCTTAGCGATAAACAATCGCCACGACATTACTGCTACAATAGCCACCAGTTTTTAAGCCAAACTGGAGACCCATACACCATGCAGCACATCATCTGTACCAGCAACCACATCGTTGAGAATGCACTTTCAGGGGAAGGTTTCATAAAAACCAATGACCCAATATTTAATTTAAATCACCTCTGGATTGGCCCCAGACCTCATTTGGAAGAGGATGAAAACTTCAAACAAATTATTCCCTATGTGATCCTTTCACATCAAGGGAAAATTGCGGTTTATCAACGCACCAGAAAAGGCGGGGAAAGTCGCTTGCACAACCAGAATTCCATTGGTTTTGGCGGCCACATTGATGCATTTGATTTGGCCTATGATGACGATGGTACCATCAACCTAGATCAAACCATCGAAACCTCTGCACAGCGAGAAATTGATGAAGAATTGATTGTTTCCGAGGTTGTCAGCAAAACCCAGTTGGGTTACATCCTAGACAACAGCAACCCGGTTGGGCGTGTCCATATCGGCGTGGTTGAACGCTGGGAACTGGCTTCTCCAGAGGTACGCAGCAACGAAGATGAAATAGAAGTGTTGGGCTTGTTTGAATTGGACCAGTTGAAAAAGATGACCAATACCATGGAAAACTGGAGCGAACACATCGTCAAAGGCTTATAAAGTACTGTTATCAGAGCATATACATTAAACCAACTCCATAATCCCATTCATTTCGACTCACTCAGTACAGGGCATGTCGAAGCTGCGGTTTGCCAGAATTACTATGTTCCAAATTTCAGTTCATTTCGGCTCCGCTCAATGAACGTTACCGTTGGCTGAGCATTTCGACTTAGTCTGAACTTTGCACAGTTCATTTCGACTCCGCTCAATGAACGGCCCGCTGGCTGAGCACTTCGGCCCGCTCAGTACTGGCTTAGTCGAAGCCAGTGTCTTGAGTGGGTTTTTCAGCTGTTTTTCGGTATTGATCAAACCAAGCCAAAATACTGACCACCTTAGCCACCAAATTACTTGGGCGACTGGCAATGCCATGACTCGCTCCGGGAATTCTGACCATGGCTGATTCCACTTTTTGCAGTTTCAATGCAGCATAGTATTGCTCGGACTCTGCGATGGGTGTCCGAAAATCTTCTTCACCGGTTAACAACATGGTGGGAGTCGTGACATTACCAACATAAGACAACGGTGAGCGTTTGAAGTAACTGTCTGGATCTTCCCATGGCTTACTGTTAAACCAATACTTGTAGAAAAACCCCGGGTTGTCTGCATAAAGCACAAAACTGGTCCAATTGATCACAGGTTTGGCCACCACCGCTGCTTTGAAGCGATCTGTTTTGCCGATGATCCATGAGGTTAAGACCCCGCCTCCGCTGCCACCTGTGACAAACAACTGTGCTTCATCAACAAAACCTTTTTCAATGGCTGCATCCACCCCAGACATCAAATCATGGTAGTCGTTGTTCGGGTAATCATGGTGAATGATGTTGGCAAATTCCTGGCCATAGCCTGTGCTGCCACGAGGGTTGGCATACAACACCACATAGCCGGCCGCTGCAAACAATTGCACTTCGGCAGAAAACACCGAACCATAACTGGCAAATGGGCCGCCATGGATTTCCAGGATTAACGGGTATTTTTTATTGGGATCAAAATCAGGAGGTGTGACCAACCAGCCTTGTATTTTACGCTGATCAACTGATGACTCCCACCACAACTCTTCTACTTGCCCGGTTTTTTTGTACGCAAACAAGTCATCATTGACCCTGGTTATCCTATTAGATTTGCCATGCGCATAAGTGGCCAAATCGGCTGGATGATCCGGACCGCCTAAAGTATAAGCAACCCGGTCATTATTCGAAACAGAGAAAGCAGCCGAGTTGTAAGGTCTGCCCAATGACAAACCACCCATTTGTTCAACAATGGGTTTAACTTGTCCATTGAGCTTGAGGTAGGCCAACTTGCCATCACCCTGATCGGTGTATTGCACGTACAAACCTTGAGAGTTATCGGCCCATGCCATGGATTGAATAGACCGGTCTAATTGGCCAGAGATCAAACGCTCATTTTCACCCTCAACATCCATCACATACAGCTTCCTGACCGTGTGCCCCTGGAATGTGTCGTCAAACCCCATATAAGCCAGCCATTTTCCATCTGGTGACAATTGAGCATTGGCATCTGGACCGAATCGTTCGGTCAGTGCCGTGACCGACAAGTCGGTTAAATCCAACCGGTAAACTTCCGCATTTAAGGGTTCAAATTCATGGTTTTCATGTAAATTGGCGGTAAAAAATATAGACTTGTTGTCTTTTGACCATATTGGAGCCCCGTGGTTGTGGTCAGTAAAGGTTAACTGCCTGGGCGTACCCCCATCAATCGGAAGGGTGAACAATTGGTTATGCCCCGGTTTGATATAACCTCGACCGTCTCTGCGGTAAGTCATGTCATCGATATAGATGGGTGGAGAATTCCACTCTGCCCCTTTGGGTTTAGCTGGCATTTTAACCAATGAAGATTTGGCTTTCGGTACAAACTGCGTGAACACCAGGTGCTTGTCGTCATGTGACCAAGCCACATTGCCCGGTGGACGTGCCGTGTTGGTTAATGCCATGCTGTCCCGGCTATTCAACCACATCAAATACAACCTGGTCTTATCATCTGCATGGTTGGATAAATAGACTATTTTCTTTCCATCATTAGACCACCTGGCACCATAAGCATTGTGATTACCCACCGTCAAAGGTCGGTTGTTACTGCCGTCAAAATTGACCAACCATAAATTTGACAGGTTTTTATCAGTCATCACATCTTTGAAATTCCGGGTATAGATGATGCGTTTTCCATCAGGAGAAATCTGTGGATCAGAAACATATTCCAAATTGAATACATCCAATGTCTCAAGATGGTCAACAGGTTGGCTGTTAATGTTGGTTGAAAAGAATAAAAAGCAGGTGATGACAGTAATCAATTTCATGTTGGTTTCAAGAGTTATGTGAAGTCTCAGTATACGATTTTGGCACAGGCTCAGCAAATGCACCAAAAGTAATTATTTTCACCCCAAAAGCGAAGGTGGCTTCGTTCGCCAAATTCAATGATGAACCATTTGAGTTTAAAAGCTATTCTTTATGTTTTCCCCACCTGACTTTAGGGGTTATCCAAAGTGGGTTTTCTGCTTATCAGACCCTGTCTTTTTGTTCGTAAGGGTTGATGATATTTTTCGCTATATATTGACCAAACACATAACCCAAATATACAACCACAAACCAAACCCAAACTGAATGCCCCTCAACTTTTTTGATCCAATAAGCTGGCCAAGTGATGGCCGTGATGAAATTCATCAATGAGTTGATGAAGAAATTCACCACATCACCAACACCCAATGATGACAAGGTGGCCATCACCGTTTCTTCGCTGGTCATGAAATCAACAATTTCCCAGAACTCAACAACAACATAAGTTAATACTGCCATCACACCATAGAAGCCACCACCAAAATCAACCCACTTCGACATCATGACCCTTTGCAACGACCATTTTTGCTTTTTCATGTCCTGTTTGATTTGTTTCATACCTGCTTTGTCTTTATTTTCAATGACTGCAACAGAATCACTGCCTTTTTCCTTCAGCAACAAGTAAAACAAAACAAAACTAACCAGGCCAGTACTGACAAATGCCAGCATTAATTTCAAGTACACCATACTGTTTACCTAGCGATCTGCATCGCTTGTGTTGACTCGGTCAAAAACATATGGACCAGCAGTGGCGCCCCAAACTTGTTCATCGTTGACATCAAAACCTTGGTCCCAACTGGTAATGGCAGATGTTGAAATTTCTACCACAGATGTGGCATATGTGGCACCTCGCAGCTGACTCAGACAGTCTTTTTCAACAGTACTGCCCGTGTAATTGTTTGTGCCTTTTAAATTCAAAATCACGGCACAACCCGTACGCAATTTCAAATCAACAGGTGACAGGCCATTCAATAATGCAGGGGTTTCATAGCCCCCAATGACGGCTTTTGGATCTGGTAATTCATACACTGCACTGCTGAATCGACCATCACCTAAAGCGGTCACATGGTAAACGCGTTGTCGGTATGGCTTGTCAGGTTGGCTACCGACAGCTTGTTCTACATACAACCATTTACCATGGGTATCAGCAAGCCAAATGGGCTTCATCTTTAAACTGATGTGAAAATATCGATCATCTTTTAACGATTGTTGGAGGCTGTTGAATTCACCTGACATCAAGTCAATCAGCTTATCTAACTGCGTTTCAGGTTTAACCTGTTTAGATTGACAACCTACCAAAACAAAGAGCATCAAAAGAGGCGTTAATATTTGCTTGAACTTCATGTGCCAGTCCCAAATTAAAGTCCACATTCTAACACTGTTGGCTAAAATAATACTTGTTAATCAAATGATGACGGTAAGTGATGTCATGAATGAAAAAACATTCACATCCCTGTGAATTTAAAGACCTTTCGTGCTAACTCAATGACTATGTCATGCCCATTTTATGGTATACAGCTCGTATACATTTTTTGGCCTGGTTTCATCACCACCCACATCTGATGTTTTGTGTTCCTTCACTTGCTTAACCGGAAACACAGGACCTTTGTCTCCTGACGGCTTCAGCTCATCAATATTGAATTCTATGGTATGGTGATGCTCTTTAAAGATATCTGGCTGAATGGTGCCCACCATATCACCTGAAATGGTTGACCCCTCACCCAAAGGACATCGGTCATCCGCATTGGGATCAGTGCCTGCCCCATTGTCCCATGAACGCATGAAATAACCCCTGACATCAGGTAATAAAGATCGGTCATTTACACCCACTCCAAATCGACCATTCAATACTGAATTTAAACGGGTCATCTGATCTGAGAGCTCTATCGGTGATTTGCATAATGACAATTGGGTTGCCGGGGGATTGGCGGTGGCTATCAATTGTTGGGTTTGGCCGATGACCCCATCAATCATACATGGTAAATTTTCTACTGCCACATGGCCAATGTTGGCATAAATTTTACTTATTTTAATCACCGCAGCATTGGAACTGCTTTGCAGTTGAAAAGTCAATTCATTGGCTTTCGCATCAATGAATAATTGTAATTCGATCACCATTTCATTGGCTGCCTCGCTGATCCTCACTTCTGAAGAAGCGCTGATGCCATCTGTAAGAATGGCACTTACCTGACTGCCAGCTGTGACATCAAGATGGATGCATGCAGTTACCGTTTGGTTGCGCAGGACTTGTTGCCACCTGGGAAACTCATGCAAAGCCTGTTTAAAAACCATCTTTGCACCATCATTGCTGGTTGTAATGACCAATTGATCTTCTTCAAAACCAATGTTCCCGGTGCCCCCGCTGTCTTGATATTGATAACCATCTGGCACGCCATAATTTCGATTGGCTCCTTCACCTTCAGCATTGCTGAAATACCTGAAGTCATGGTTATAGACCAAGTTTTTTTGATTCACGGCCATGATTAAATGGTGGAGTTCGTGGTCATGAAAGTTTCGCCTGTAATCACTCAACATAGTCGTCCACCACTTCATGTCCTACACCGACCAACAAATTTGTTAATTCATTCAGGTATTGGGTTTTGGATTGCGAAAGTAACCGCTCAGAATTCTTATACCGGTTGTAAGCTTCCCCTGTTTTTAAGCATTCGCCTGCAGGTTCCACCACCCTTGGCCCTATGGGTGAGGTTGCCTCAGCGTATGAACTCGGTTGTGAATTCATGAATGCAGCCCATTGTGTCCATGGTGCCAAATAGATTTCCCAACTGAATTTGTCTGAGCCATCTACTTGAATGCTGGTTTCGAGATAACTTGGGTAACTGATGGGTCGATCCACATCGAAATAAAGCACCTTTTTGATTTTGGGTTTGTATTCCAAATTTGGAAAGCAGGCCCACATATCAACGAGCATCCCATTGATGGTCAAAATCAAACCATCTGACGATGCATCCACTTCGCCGGTACACATGTAACACGGCTTCAATGATGAAACCAATGAGATGTGCATTTTCTTGTAATGGCTGTATATGAGTTTGATTTGAATGTCAGTGGCATCAAATTCATAAAAATCACAAACCCCTGCAAACCACACAGCTCCTGAATATGCCAATTGTTTATTGGCATTATCCACAGCATCCAAACTCAGTAACAACCGCGTTTCTGCATGCCCTGATTTAACTTTACCTTTGATGTTCAGAGCCGTACACAGTTTCATCATCTCTGCCACTGAAGGGTCTACTCGTTTATCAGATATGAACAACGAAGCACCAATGTTGTAGTTATTGGTCGACAATGATTTGGCCTGATATTCGGGTGGTTCAACGCCCCATGACGGGTTCCATCTGGGCATGATGGGGTCATAGGCATACTCGCGATCCATCACCGCCTTGATGACCGAGCCTGTCGCTTGCTTCAGACCCTTGTATCGGGGTGCTCCCATTCCTTGATCAACATTCTTTTGCATATCGACAATGGTGTCCCAAACCACCAATTGGTTGTAATTTTGAATGATGGCATACGAACTGGCTTGACCAGAATCTTTAACGGGCAAATCCAGCAACAAGAACCATGGATCAGTCGCATTGACCACGTTTCCGGGAGCTGGTATTGGGTTGTTGATGACCAGATTTGCATTGATCACCCAGTCTTTGGTTTGCGGCATGCCCGGTTGTTGCTGATAGAAGATTGCATACTGGTTGTCCATTTTTATGGTACTCAAAAGTTGAGTATTTAGTTTGGTATTGGTTTGCTCTTCTATGGTCCATATATTCAAACCTGAATCCGCCGCATCACTGGTGAATATACTGGAGTGATTGACATAGAATAAAGGCCATAGGCTGTAAACCAATTGAGCCATGAGCTCCTCAGAATCCAGACTTTTGTCACAAAACATATCAGTCACTTTGAGCCCTATGTCTTTGGCATACATGATGTAGGCATGTAAAACACTGGGAAAAAAACCACTCATGATCAACTGTGATGGGTCTGGTATTTCACATTTCAGATAACACCCCTCTTTAACACTGATGTGCTCAACCCCCAACATGGCAGTGTTTAGGTCTTGATTGTCATCAGTTTTACTGGATTTATTTTGTGTTGAATTGGCTTTGGTCGCTGCCTTATTGCTTGCTTTTTTCTTACTGCTTACATTGGTATTGGTCTCACCTCTGCCATACAGGTATATAAATTTTGACATTTGAATAACCTCATTTTTGATGATGAATCAGAACGCCCTGCACCCATCATCAAACATGTGTGCAGGACGTATGGTTAAATTAATTGTTGGGTAATACGCTCCAAGTATTACTGCCATTCAATTCAACATTCATGACTTTGGTTCCTTTGTACTGAAGTTTCAAAGCGTTGTCTGTCACTTTGGTGATATCAATCACTTCACCTTCTTCAAAGTTACCGAAAATCAACCAATAGGTAGGTTTTGGTGTGAAAATTACTTTCATATTAGGCTGTGAAGGCACATAAAAAGCACCTTTGCCGGACATGCCAATACCCACACTGGCATCATTCGATACCACTCGTTTGGTTTGGTCGATGTACAAATTACCTTCATAGTCACCCTGTGATGCATCACTGAATGTGTATGCGCCATCTGCATAATTAAAATTCACATGATTCAATGTACTTAAGTTGGCATTCCAGGACTGGCTTGATTTAACAATGGTTCCAGGCTCTAGATCAGTGGTTTTTGACCAAACAAAACTGTAATCAATGCCCCATTCGAACTCTAAATGCGATGTGGGATGTGCTGGTTTTGCGAGCCAAGCCAATGTGGTGATACCAGGCACATTGACATCCGGCAATTCTTGAAATATACAGAAGCTACCAGTTTGTGTAGAGTTGTTTTGTACGTTTAATTTATAAATATCAGTCATCTTAAAATTCCTCGTGTAATTAGTGTTTATTTAAATTAAGAACATTTTCTGAATGCTTTTGATGTCTTGATGACTTCCCCTCAAAATGATCAACCGTTGTGAGGTATTTCAAATTACATTCAATGTTATTTAATGTTCATGTTTATTATATTTATTTGAATATTTGAATAACTTTTCAAACGTCATTTGAAACTTTGATTATGTAATTTTCGGTATTGTTTAGGGCTCATGCCGGTGATGGATTTGAAAGTGGTGGAAAAATTTGCTGCATTCTCATACCCGACTTCAAAGCAAATGGATTGGATGTTGA
Source organism: Marinicella sp. (assembly GCA_965230295.1). GTDB lineage: Bacteria > Pseudomonadota > Gammaproteobacteria > Xanthomonadales > Marinicellaceae > Marinicella. Next base: position 108,521 of record OZ246001.1, read on the forward strand.
TGTTGCTCCACTTCAGTAAATTTCTGGCTTTAACTATTCGGGCATTCCTCAACCATGAATAGGCACCTACTCCTAGTTGGTTTTTAAAAGCAATTGCCAATGAGTTTCTGTTGGTACCAAGAAACCGACAGAGGTCATCTAAAGATGAATAACTGGGCATGTTGTTCATTAAATAATGGCAGGCAGATTTCACCAAAGCCTGTTCTTTGTTTTGGGTTGTTTGATTCAGTTGCTCTTGCTCTTCGAAAATTTTCAAACTACAAGCAGCCGCATACAGTAAATACAAATTGGTTCGGTGAACCAGTTCGACACTGCTTATTGATGTGGTGATGTAGTCATAGACTTGTTTGGCGAAAAGCCTGTCTTTTGCAGAGTTAACATCCTTCATGATAGCAACTATCAGCATATTGGATTGTTTGATTTTCATCACTTGATCTAACAAGCCTAAATCACTGCTGCAATCTACATAAACCAGTTTATTTCGTTCGAAGAGATTGGCGCTGAGATCCTGATTGTTTTCCGCGACAGTGACACGATAACCTTTCTCACTCAGCGTCGACTCAACCTTCTTGATGGGAGGGTTTAAATGACTGATTACCAGTAAGATGTCTTTGCCAATGTTTTTCTTGATGGTACTTTTGCAAATGTTTTCTTCTATGTATCGATTGATGATGTCGCGTTCTTTACTGATCATGATTCACTTCAAACATGCATGTAGTTACTTCAATTTTTTCTGTGTTGAATACTTTTTAATATATAAAAGAACAACACCTCGCATCTTTTGGATACATCAGACTTTGATTTGAATTTGTAATTACAGGTACATTTGTTGAATCACATTCATTTTGATCAATCCGTAATCAAGTATATGAAAATCTGTCAGTTCGATATAGATCTGACAAATCAACACCAGCCGCCAATGGCGGAAAACCCCCTATATGATTGATATTTATGAACAAATAAACCTGAAAGACAGTACATTGATGTGCGTGATGCACACTCAACTTTCTGTATCCCCCTAATAACACAGTGTAAGGAATAAATTTTCGACAGCAAGCATTATTGCAATATTTGACTTTATATATGTGTGGTTATGAACAATTTGATTCGTGCAATCAGCACGTTATTTTAATCAGCATCTGAATTTTCATCGAACCCTTCGATTTGCTTATAGATGATTAAAGAATAAATAACCGGTACCAGACCAGCCGCAATGACTGCCGATATCATAAAAGAGAATGGCCATTTTAAAAACCCACCCAAAACAGTCAATAACCCTGCAATTACAAAGACCCAAGAACCCATTCGGTGTGTTTTATACCATACTTTATCTGAAGCCAAAGTCCATGGCGTCCTGATACCCAGGAAGAAGTTTCTTGGCACCTTGCTTAAGTAATTACCAATGATAATAAATAAAGCCCCCATCCCAACGAAAACCCATTGATTCATGTCAATTTCACGATTCATTCCTGCTTCGAAAGACAGCACCATGATTCCTAAGTAAAACAACGCCATAACCAAAACAATGATTTCATAAGCCTTCTTGGCTTGATCTAATTTAAACCCTTTGGGAGCAATTTTTGGCAACAGCAACAATAAGATGCTCGAAAACAAGGAAATCATCGGCATAAGGTAAACCCCCCATGGCTTATTCATATAACCATCAACTTCACCATGGATGTTCCAATGACTGGGAATCTTTTCTGGTAATTTAGGTTCATAAACAAAGGCCACCAACCATGTGATGGCAACCACTGTGATCAGTGAAAATAAAATTTTATTGTTCTTCATCATGTTCTCGGTTCAATAATCGGTTCATCAATATCAACAGTTCTTCCATGACACTGAGATTGAGGGTGTATATCCTTTGTTGTCCCTGTCTTCTGACCCTCACCAATTCTGCGTTTTTAAGGATATTTAAATGGTGTGATAATGTGGCACCGCTGAAATCGAAATGGGCTTTTATTTCTGCAACAGACATTTCTCCTTGCTTTAACAAATTCAATATTTTTCGCCTCTGGATATCAGCTATGGCGGAAAATAACGATTCTTGTTTGGCTGTTTCTTGCATATTATTTAGATTATCATCTAATTATCTATCTGTCAATTGAATTATAATGAATTCGAATGGGTTGAAGCAGCCTGAATTCAATCATGAATTTGTGTTTGCATGGGCCTCACAGTCATCACATGAAATTATGGATACAGTTAATCTTTACGGCGAATTCCTCACCCTGTTTTTATCACTGATCATTGCAGGAACTGGTCTAAATTTAGCCTTACAAAAACCAAGCAACAAAACTTATCGGCTGGGTGATAAAGACGTGTCCAGGCAAAAAGTTCATACCGCTGGAATGTTGGCCCTATTGGGTATTGTTATCCAAGTGGTGTCAGACAGCATAGGAGCTTTGAATGGAAAAGAGTTGTTGTTGGATGAAAAAATCATTGGCGCATATGCCTTTGCATTGGCCGTAATGATCATGAAAAAGTAACCCCAGTCATGGACAACATAAACCAATAAATCAGCAGACTTGAACAGCATCAATCAATCATCGACAGCTTACTGAATAGCAGTTAGAATAATATGATAATAAATTGCCGGAACAACCAGGCTTTATCCAGGCCTACCCGGCCAACAGCAAGAGGAGCAATCATGAATAAAGACGTTAAAATTGCAGCAATGGTTATTGCAGCCATTATTTTAATTGCCATCATCGACAGCCCAAGCAACAGTTCATCAAGAGCTCAGCTGGCTTCAGGCAGCAGTTCGTCAGATAACAAGTCAAATCATAGTCAATCAAGCTCGACTTCTGCAGAAAAGTCCTGTTATCACAATGGGATTGAACTCAAAGGCAAGGTTCAATTTGTAGACTCATTTCCAGACCTCAAAATTAAATTCGTCAGTTCTTTTGCAGACATCAATGTTGAATTTGTTTCATCATTTCCGGATGATTGTGGCCAATGGCAAGAAGTGACCTCATTTCCAGACTTCACCGTACAAGTGGTTGACTCATTCCCTGACATAGAAGTGAAGAAAGTCAGTTCATTTCCAGGCATGAACTGACAACAAAGCAGTACTGTTTACTCAGCAGAGGACTTGTCAGGCAACAAACAAAGCCCAATAGCCAGAGTCACAAAATATTGATTGAGAATTTAACATGAAAACAAGTTATCCCGTGAATCCCAAGTTCGCACACACCGCCATTTGCGACAACACCAAATACCTTAAAATGTATCAGCAAAGCATTGATTCAAATGAAGATTTTTGGGCTGAACATGGCCAAAGACTGGACTGGTTTACACCATTCACTCAAATCAAAGACGTCTCTTATTCCAAGGATGACTTGCACATCAATTGGTATGCCGACGGCGAATTGAATGTCAGTTACAACTGCATCGACAGACATTTAGCAACCAAAGGCAATCATACTGCCATCATCTGGGAAGGTGACAATCCTGAAGAGTCCAAACACATCAGTTATGCTCAACTGCATCAGGAAGTTTGTCAATTTGCCAACACCTTAAAAAAATTAGGTGTGGTGAAAGGTGATCGCGTTACCTTGTACATGCCCATGATACCCGAAGCGGCTTATGCCATGCTGGCCTGTGCTCGAATTGGCGCCATTCATTCTGTGGTCTTCGGTGGATTTTCTCCAGATGCATTGGGTGACCGCATCATCAACTGTAAGTCGAAACTGGTGATCACCGCAGACCGTGGAATCAGGGGCAACAAAGCCATTCCCTTAAAAGCCAATGTCGACCAAGCTGCAAACAAGCCAGGGGTCAAAGACCACCTTGAATCTGTATTGGTGATCAAAACATCCGACCATGATGTAGATTGGCAAAATCATGATCATTGGTACCATGAAGTCAGTGCTGATGTGGGTTCAGATTGCGAAGCCATACCACTCAATGCAGAAGATCCTTTGTTCATTTTATATACTTCAGGATCGACTGGTCAGCCCAAAGGCGTTTTGCACACATCGGGGGGTTACCTGGTTTACGCTTCAATGACCCATGAATATGTATTTGACATACACCCAGGCGACATTTATTGGTGCACCGCTGATGTGGGTTGGATCACTGGTCACAGTTATGTGGTTTATGGACCATTGGCCAATGGTGGCACCACTTTGATGTTTGAAGGGGTGCCCAATTACCCTGATTTCAGCCGCTTCTGGCAAATTTGTGACAAACACCAGGTTAACGTGTGTTACACCGCCCCCACCGCCATCAGGGCTTTGATGAAAGAAGGTGATGACCCAGTTAAATTGACAGCCAGGAAGTCTCTACGGGTACTTGGCACTGTCGGTGAACCCATCAACCCAGAAGCATGGAAATGGTACCATGAAGTGGTTGGTGATGAACGCTGTCCCATTGTGGATACCTGGTGGCAAACAGAAACGGGTGGTATCATGATCACCCCTTTACCTGGTGCCACAGATCTCAAACCGGGCTCTGCCACCCGACCATTTTTTGGTATCAAACCTGCTTTGTTAGACAATGAGGGTCAAGAATTGTCAGGCGTCAGTGCCGGCAACTTGGTCATCACAGACTCATGGCCAGGCCAAATGCGCACTGTATTTGGAGACCATGACCGATTTTATGCCACCTATTTTGCCGCCTTTGACAACGTCTACACCACAGGAGATGGTGCCAGGCGTGATGAAGACGGTTATTACTGGATCACTGGTAGAACCGATGATGTGCTGAATGTTTCCGGCCATCGCATGGGTACTGCTGAAGTAGAAAGTGCTTTGGTTGCGCATGCAGGCGTGGCCGAAGCTGCGGTGGTGGGTTATCCGCATGAAATCAAAGGCCAAGGCATTTATGCCTATGTCACGTTGGTTAATGGGGTCAGTGAAAGTGAGGATCTCAGGTCTGAATTGGTACAATGGGTGCGCAAAGAAATTGGACCCATTGCCACTCCAGATAAAATTCAATGGGCTCCGGGTTTACCTAAGACACGCAGCGGTAAGATCATGCGCAGAATATTGCGCAAAATCGCCGCCAATGAACACCATGACCTTGGCGACACATCAACATTGGCCGAACCAGAAGTGGTGACCAACTTGATCAGTAACCGCTTGAACAGGTGATAAGTAAACTGTGTACGCTGCTATTCACCACCCAAATTCCTTCATATTCATCCAACATTTAACACCCTCATTCATTGTTGGACAAAAGGTCACTTGTGGATATCTGAAGACCCTAGTGATGAGCGCATTGTTCATAACTTGAACCATTAGCCGAACCATCAAGCGAACCATTTAAAGGAATGTTCTTGGGGCTTCATTCTGGGAAATGGTCTGACAGGTCTTCATATTTGCTGCGCAAATAAACCGACCTTTACAGACTATTGTCTGAGCAGTTGTTTCGCACTGCATGTCTGTTCCTGACAAAAGTGAAAACGACTGCTTACATGGATGTAAGTATGCAGCGATAGCAGGCAGGAATTGTTCCCAACAATTCTCTGCATTCACCCCGTCCTGGGGATCGATGCGGTAGCTGCCGAGGCGAACATGACTTACTACCTCGCACGCACTGCGGCATTCAAATCGGGCTTCTTTATCTTCGATAAAACCGCCCAACTTTCATTGCCTGTGCTATAACGCCATTCACATAAGGCTTATTGACTTCGTCAAACCGCCATGATTTCATTCACGCGCTACGGCATTCTAGGCAGGCTTCTTCATCTTCGATGAAACCGCCAACCTTTCATCACCTGCGCTGCCTAACCGGCTCGGCGAGTCAGGCTGCTCAGCAGCTTTCTATTGATCCATGTTTTTGAATGTGATAATATTCAATATTTACTGAATTTATTATATTTTATGAATTTTATTGAACATATGGCTAGATTCTTCGATGAAATTGGCCAAGGTTCTATGAGTGGAAGGGTCTTTGGTCATTTATTGGTTTGTCAGCCACCTAAACAAAGAGCTGTTGATATTCAAGAAGCCACAGGTGCATCAGCCGGTACGGTGCACGGCATATTGAAGTCTTACGTGTCAGCAGGATTGGTCCAAAGGAACAGCGAAGCTGGAAGTAAAACGATGTGGTATGAAATCACCCAGGATGCCTTTATTTCAATGCTCACTGCTCGCTTGGAAATGATCAAAAAAATGGTTCATTTGGCTGATCTTGGCCTGTCAGAATACTCTGCGGATCACTCAAAAAATCACAGACTGGAATCAATGAAAATCTGTTATGAATATTTTGAACAAGCCTTTCCGGCAATGATAGCAAACTACCGCAAAAGTATACTTAAAGATGAATAATCAAGTCTTTTTTATAGCCATGTTGACTTGGTTGATTTGCCAATCATTGGCCGTAATCATGCTTCGTTTGGGATTTAAACACATCCATCACAATTTCCTCAGCAAAGTGGGCAAATTAGCTCACCAACAAAAAATGAAAGCTTTGGTTAAATATTGGCCATTGAATCAGATCATCCCTGCACTACACCGCAATAAAAAAGGGTTATGTCAATTGATACTGACCGTTTTGATCGCATTGAAAAGCCTCATGTGTTTTGTTTTTGGGCCTGTCATGCTTTTATGGCTGCCCTTGGCTGCCTATGCGGTTCCTGCCATCATCTCAGCACATCGAACTGAAAATAAAAAATTGACTGAATGGGTCAGCCGAATTTCTATTTGGCAAGTCACCAGCCACTCCCTGGCTGCAACTGCAGGTACTCTGTTGATTTTTGCTTGGTGGAATGATAACACTGACATCATAGTTGGGGATATGACGTTCATCATGACAATGATTGTGTTCATCAGTGCTTCAATCATCAGTGCCTTTGTGGCCGGTAAGCTAGAAGCCAAGATGTTAATGTACTTGTATGCAATGAATTTTTTAGGTGAACTGAAAAAAGCCGATTGAACCAACACCCTGGTTCATTTTCACCATTGGATTATTGAGTCCAAAAGACTTTCATACAGTCATGTCATATAACTGATTGATCAATGCACCAGATGAAATCCCTGAAGCATTCCTTTGGAGATTTTGATACACTCGAACCAGTCCGTTATATTGTGAGAGTCGCATGCCTAGTGATAACAACGCAGCAGATAACAACCATGCTGAATATTGGAAAGCCAACCTCAAACTCATGGCCGTGTTATTGACCATTTGGTTTTTGGTTTCATTTATTTGCGGTATCCTGTTAGTCGATCAATTGAACCAAATACAATTTGCCGGCTTTAAATTGGGTTTTTGGATGGCTCAACAAGGCTCCTTGTATGTCTTTCTTATACTGATTTTCATTTATGTTCGACGCATGAACACATTGGACAAAAAATTTGGTGTAGAAGAGTAAATAAGTCATGGATCTAAAAACCTTAACCACAACAGTCGTATTCGCTTCCTTTCTTTTATACATCGCCATTGCCATCTGGTCAAAAGCCAAAAGTACCGGCGATTTTTATGTGGCTGGAAAACATGTCAATCCCGTGGCCAATGGCATGGCCACTGCCGCAGACTGGATGTCAGCCGCATCATTCATCTCTATGGCCGGTATCATCGCATTCGTCGGATATGATGCCTCTGTTTATTTGATGGGGTGGACCGGAGGATATGTTTTATTGGCCCTGTTGTTGGCACCCTATTTAAGAAAATTTGGCAAATTCACTGTGCCTGAATTCATTGGTGAGCGCTATTATTCCAAAACTGCCAGAATTGTCGCCGTAATTTGTTTGATCATCATTTCATTCACCTATGTGGCTGGCCAAATGCGCGGCGTAGGTATAGTATTCTCACGGTTTTTAGAGGTGGAAATCATCACTGGCTTGATGATTGGCATGGGCATTGTGTTTTTCTATGCAGTACTTGGTGGTATGAAAGGCATTACCTACACGCAGGTGGCCCAATATTGTGTGTTGATATTTGCTTATATGGTTCCAGCCATTTTTATTTCCATTCAAGCCACAGGCAACCCGATCCCACAACTGGCTTTTGGCAGTGAAGTGACAGGTGAAAGCATTTCATTGCTCAGCAAACTGGACGGTTTGGTCCAATCTTTAGGCTTTACTGCATTCACTGAAGGCTCTAAAAGTACCGTTGATCTATTCTTCATCACTGCAGCCTTGATGGTCGGTACTGCTGGCCTGCCGCATGTGATTGTGAGATTCTTTACAGTTCCTAAGGTCTCTGATGCCAGAAAATCAGCCTTTTGGGCCCTATTTTTTATTTGTATCCTTTACACCACAGCTCCAGCAGTGGGCGCTTTGGCCAAGTTAAATTTAATCGAAACCATTCAACCAGGTCCAGTGGGTTCAAACGCGGGCAATTTACTCTATGAACAAAAACCTGACTGGTTCGCCACTTGGGAGAAAACCGGTTTACTCTCCTTCGAGGATAAAAATGGTGATGGCAGAATTCAATATTACAATGATCAAAACCTGGAATTTGAACCCATCGCACAAAGGTATGGCTGGGCAGGTAACGAGCTGACTGTTGATCGCGACATCATGGTCTTGGCCAATCCGGAAATTGCTCAGTTACCCAATTGGGTCATTGCCTTGATCGCTGCAGGCGGCATTGCTGCGGCATTGTCTACCGCTGCAGGATTGTTGTTAGTCATCTCGGCCGCCATCTCACATGACTTGGTCAAAGGTGTCTTTGCGCCCCATATTTCAGAAAAGAAAGAATTGCTGACAGGCAGGATTGCCGCTGCATTTGCCATCATGGTGGCAGGATACCTCGGTGCCAACCCGCCTGGGTTTGTCGCCCAAGTGGTGGCGCTGGCGTTCGGTTTGGCGGCTTCCTCTTTGTTCCCTGCTATCTTGATGGGCATTTTCAGCAAAAGAACCAACAAAGCGGGAGCCATTTCTGGAATGATTGTGGGTATTTTGTTTACCCTCAGCTACATCATATTCTTTAAGTTCATCCACCCGGAAATGAACAATGCCGACCATTGGTGGTTTGGCATTTCGCCAGAAGGTATTGGCACATTGGGCATGGTTTTGAATTTTATGGTCGCCATTACAATCAGCAAACTCACCGCTCCACCACCCTCAGCAGTACAAGATTTGGTTGAATCAATCCGTGTACCCAAATCAATGGCCTGAAGATAAATAGCCATGCTTCTTCTGGCATGATTTCTGTTGAATAAATTCAAGCCTCAATAGAAATGATACATGTGTTATTTAAGCCCCTTTTCCAGCAGCCAATGGTTTGTTATCCTCATTACAGCCTCAAATGTCTGACACTGCTGTCGAATGGTTGGTTTTGATGGATGCACCTCCACCAAAACCAACTGGTCATTGACATGCTATAGTTACCCTGACTTTTTATTGCTCGAATCCATCCTGTTGTGACTGACTTGCTTGAAACCCATCAAAACAATGAACAACAGCAACAACAGCCCAGTATATAAATTCAAGACAGGAACAGGTTGAGCTGTTACCGGGCCAGAGCCAAAAGTCAATTGGGCCTGACCTGATGGACTGGTTGCCAAAGCCGAGTTGAACATGCTCTGTGCGTTGATGGCTCCAGTTATATCAGCTTGCAACACCCTGATCACAAAAGGATCTGGAGAAAAATCAGGCACAGGCTCAACTGATATGAAGGCTCGATGCCCTACAGATAAATCCCGCAATGGGCTGATGAAGTCTTGTCCAGGAAACGGCAACCCTTCTCCCAACCCTGAAGTTGGGCCTGGTCCGTCACTGTCAGCCTCATTGGCCAGCCTAAATGACCCGGTTGATATATTTTGATCTAAGCCAACATCGTAGACCCAACCTTGATAGATCCATCCTTCGGGCAGATCAACCAGTGACAAGCCTGCTGTCAGTGTAACCAATCCAGACATATACCAAATACCATTTTCTAGTGAGCTGCCTTTGTCACCTGTTGGGTTTGCCAATGTAAATTGACCCAAAACCCCTGTTAAGTCGTCAGATATTGCATTGGGATGCCCGATGCTTAAAGAAGCAACACCCGCAGTGATCGTCCCGGCCAACAGCCTTGAATCTGCTGGTTCCGGCTGTGGATCCGGATTGGATTCAATGGTAACCATAACGACTGTGGCCTGTTCCGCAATTTGATCTTCAACACTGAATGTATCTGGACTTAAGGAGCCCGTTTCATTGACTGAAAAGGTTCCCACTGATACGGGAGCGTCGTCAACCACAACCCAAGCCTCATAACTGGCTTCCATGCCCAAGTCAACCAGACCATTGATGTTCAATTCCAGTTCAGCGGCACTTAATCGTGACATGATGAAACCGGTCAGAACCACCCAATAAATGAACCCAACAATTAATCGATTCCTCGCTATAGTTGAAGCCTTCATTGTGCAATCGCTCCAAATCCATTTTTAAAGATCAAATCTGCAGGTGTTAAGCCTATCACTTCAATGGCACCAGCATCCAAATCAGCATCTGTTGACTGATTCCCTGGTAGGCCGACCACCAACTCAACGGATGATCCAAACTGACCAACAGCCAACGCATGTCCATATTGGTCGTTCAAAGCGTTCGCCGGCCGGTACTCATCACCGTTCAGAGAAACCCCTGAAGCGCTGCCATACAGGACATTAATACCACCGGCTTGGTCCACCATACCAGACCCGTCAAAACCAATGTCATTGGGGGTCCCAACTATCACGTCATCAAACCCGTCATGATTCAAATCCGCCAGCAACACCACATCACCAAATCGCTCATTATCCGCACCTGTACCCATGACGTCTGAATTTTCCTGGGTTATGATTTGCGACCCATTCTCGGAAAGTGAAGCGCTGTTGCCATAAAGCACGTTGATGGCTCCATTATCGACCAAACCAGCAGCATTGGAGTCTTCTCTCCACACACCAACAACCAAATCCGCAAAACCGTCACCGTTGATGTCACCGGTTGCCAGTGAGTGCCCAAACTCATCACCTGCTTCAACCAAACCAGCCACAGCTCCAGATTGAGACCTGATGTAGTCATTGGTACTGACACCGGAAACGGTACTGCCTGAGAAGATATGCACAATACCAGCTTCATCTTCTCCATCCACTTCTTCGCCCGGCACCCCAACTGCCAAGTCATCAACACCATCACCATCGAAGTCCGCAGCTGCCAAACTCCACCCGAATAAATCTCCAGCTTCGGCATCTTCGAGTACATTGAATGAGTTTTGAGTCAAGACTTCACGGTCTTCAACATCAACCCCACTGGATGAACCATAAAACACATGCACCTGCCCTTGGTTGGTGTTTTGTCCTACATTGCCTAAATCTTCCAATGGAGTCCCAACGGCAAGATCATCAAAACCATCCGCATCAAAATCACCGGCTGCTAAAGATCGACCAAATTGGTCCAAGGCCTCAACATTGGCTGTGGCCTGTGAGCCAGTGTCGGTGTTGATCAACGCATATGAGTCACCAAAATTGTCATTTGAACCATAAAATATATTCACTGCCCCAGCATTCAATAGACTGTTACTACTGAACAGGTCTTCTGCAGGTACACCCACCACCAAGTCGTCGATACCATCACCGTTAAAATCTCCGGTTACCAGCGTGCGACCAAAAAAATCATTTTCTTCAAGGTCATCAATGCTGGCATCCTGAATCAACAACACCGAATCGCTGCCTAAGCCTGAAGGGCTTCCAAACATCACCAACACAGCCCCTGAATTTTCTATCAGAACGAATAAATTAAAATCATAAGAAGGTATACCGATGGCTAAATCAATGAAGCCATCACCATTGTAATCACCATTGGCTAAGGCATAACCAAATTCATCATCTGCTGACGTTTCAAGCCCGCCTAAACCCAGGTTTGAATCTAAATCGATCGTCCTGAATTCATCCAATGAGCGATTATGATCTGATAACAAGGCATGAGAAACACCCACAAATGTAACCACCAAAAAGCCTAAACACATTATTTTTTTCATTCTTTACTCCTATTAAATTCCAGCCTTGAACACACGTTCCTGGCATCAAAAGCATCGTAAATAAATGCCTTCTAAATAGGATGATGAAACCCTGATGATTGAATGATGATTAAAGAAAAGCCCCGAACAGCATGAGTTCGGGTTAATAAATTTGCTGACAGACTAGGATCAGTTAACCCTAGTTCAGTTCTGGTTCCAGACCAAATCTTTGGGCAAATTTAAGGTGACGATCTGCAGCTTGCTGCATAATTCCAGCAAATGCAGGATGGCCTCTGACGGCATCCAGCGCCGGGTCTCTCAAAAAATAAGCGTAAGCAAAGAAACCATGATCCACTGCCGCTTGGAACTGACTGATCGCATTCTCTTGATAGCCCGACAAGGCATAAAGTTGAGCCAGTTTATATGCCATTTCACCATCAAAATGTTGCTGTTGTTGACGTTGCTTTACCATATCATCGATCACTGTTTTGGCTGCTTGAGGTCGATCATCAATGATGTGGTACAAAGCAGTGGAAAATTGACCAAATAGATCATTGGGCGTGCGTTCATAGACCGCTTTTAACAATGGCTTGGCTTGCTCTTTACGATCGGACAACACCAAATTCAGCCCACGATAATAATCATGATAGGCATTACCCGGCTCTGCCAATAAACTCAGGTGTTCATCAAAGTGGTTCATATACAGCAATGAATTGGGTGCTTGGTAAATGGGTTTTTTGCTGTAAAAATAGGGATCAAGTTGCCTGATTTGATTGATGTACTCGATCGCCAATTGCAAGAAACCGGCATAGCGTAAAGTATAAATTTTAATGTTAAACATGACCGGGTTACTGGTATCTACATCCTGCACCCACTGATAAGCAGATTCGACTTGGTTGGTTTCCGTTAACATGACATTGCGACCTATGGCCAAAGCCTGGTACTTACCAGGAGCCAATTGCTCTACTTTTTCTGCCATGGCCAGTGCTTTGACATAATTGTCAGTGGATTGACCACACACATACACCAACTTAAAGTAATGAGCAAACAATTGGAACCAAGCATAGGCAAAGTTGGGATCGTTTTCAGTGGCCTTGATCAAAAGCTGTTCTGATTGATAAATTTCTTTGCAGGAGTCTTTGCGCATCAGATGATGGGCTTGCAAGATCATCCGGTAGGCTTCAGGGTTGTTGGTTTCATTGTGACCATCCATTCTGATGGTGACCCCAGGTTTGATTAACTGGATGATTTCTCGAATGGTGACTCTTTGCTGTTTATACAACTCTTTGAGGTCCTTGCTGGTGGCTGGATATGGAAACAAAAAGTCACCCAATGAGAACGGTGTTAATTGTCCTGCGGTATCGACCTTATGTAACACAAAGCTGAGTTTAATGCTGTTTTCGTTGAACTGCTCCAGCTTACCTTCAATGATGTGATCTGCCAATGTGGCTCGTTGGATGGCCCACAAATCATGGAATTGATCCTTTAGACTCATCATGTTATCAGGATGTATGACCCGCATTTTCAGGTTCAAACCCAATTGAGCTGCCATATGATCAATGATGGAATAGGACAAAACCGATACGGCATCTGTATGCTCAGGCATTTGCAATGGCATGATGGCAATGACAGGATTTTTAGAAGTTTGAAAAGACGACCCACTGCCTTCGGGTTCGTATGGTTTTAACCAATAAACAGCAACGACCACCAACAATAAAAACAGCAACCATGTCTGTATCGAATGGCTATGATTGCCGGGTTTTAACATAGGTTTTTTGGCCTTAGGTTTTTCAACAATTTGAACCGGATGGATGAATTGGTAACCTTTGCCTCGCACTGTTCTGATAAAACTCTCACTGCTGTTTCTGTCATCCAAAACCTTTCTTAATTCATAAATGGTCCTGGTGATAACGTGATCAGTGAGGGTCCTACCTTCCCACAATTGATTGAACATTTCTTCTTTAGAAACCACACGATCACGGTTCCTGATCAGCAACAACAAAGCATCGAAAACTTGCGGTTCCAGTTCAATGACAACCCCATCTTTCAACAGCCTGACTGTTTCCGGATTGAGTCGAAAGGGGCCAAATTCAAATTGCTTCATTGATAGGTAGGTGTGGCTGATTTGTTTTTTATAGATTATATTTTAAGCCAAAAAAAACAAAAGATTCATGCTAAAAATTTTAAATTGTATTTATATGACTTTTGACAGATAGCAAGCCCTTTATTATATGATAGATTCACTGCACCAAAAAAGAGGATTAAACATGAATACGAACATCAAATTGATCGCTGTCAGCGTCCTGATGGTGGTTGCCAGTGGTTGGATCAATCCAGCTCAAGCCAAAACAAAAGACAATAAGAAACACCCGCTATCAAACCTGCCTTTGAGAAACATTGGGCCTGCGATGATCTCTGGAAGAATATCAGATTTCGCTTTTCATCCTGATAAAAAACATGAATTCTATGTCGCAACCGCATCCGGTAATTTATGGAAAACCAGCAACAACACCATCACATGGAAACCCATATTTGATGGTGAAGGCTCATATTCGATTGGTGTTGTAGAGATTGACCCGAACAACCCGCAAGTATTGTGGGTGGGTTCTGGCGAGAACAATTCACAAAGAAGTGTGGCCTTCGGTGATGGCGTGTATAAATCAACAGATGGAGGCAAGTCCTGGAAGAACATGGGGCTGAAAAACTCCAACCACATTTCACAAATCTGGATCAACCCAGCTGATTCAAATACGGTTTTAGTGGCAGCTCAAGGCCCACTGTGGAGTAACGGTGGCGATCGCGGTTTATATAAAACTACCGACGGTGGAGAAAACTGGGATCGAATCTTGGAAATTGATAAATACACGGGTGTCAACGAATTCGTGATTGACCCTGACAACTCAGACAACATCGTTGCCAGCAGTTACCAACGACGACGCCATGTTTGGACCTTGATCAATGGTGGTCCTGGCAGTGGCATCCACAAAACCACCGATGGTGGCAAAACCTGGAAGGAAATAAAAGCAGGTTTACCCAAAGATCATATGGGCCGGATTGGCTTGGCCAATGCGCCCTCTTCGCCCAAAACGATCTATGCCATTATTGAAGCCAACAGTGAAGAAAAAGGACTGTACCGTTCGACTGATTTTGGCCAGAACTGGCACAAACAATCCAGTTACATGACCAACAGCCCCCAGTATTACAACGAGTTGGTGGTTGATCCGCACAACCCAGATCGTTTGTATTCACTGAACACATTCACCAACATATCTGAAGATGCGGGTAAAACATGGAAGCCATTGTCATTGAAGTTCAGACACGTGGATGACCACGCCTTATGGATAGACCCTGACAATACAGACCACTTGTATATTGGTGGTGACGGCGGGATTTATGAAACTTGGGATCGTGGCCAAACCTGGCGTCATATTCAGAACTTGCCATTGGGTCAGTTCTACCGCATCCAACCCGACAATGCAGAGCCCTTCTATAATGTTTGTGGCGGCACCCAAGACAACAATTCTTTGTGTGCACCTTCTCGCACCAATGACATCCATGGCATCACCAATGCTGACTGGCACATCATTTTAGGCGGCGATGGCTATGAACCACAATTTGATCCCAATGACCCAAACATCATTTATGCTCAATACCAATATGGTGGCTTGGCCCGGTATGACAGGCGCACCATGGAACGGGTCTACATTGCACCACATCCAAAAGACGGTGAAGCCGCCTACAAGTGGAACTGGAACTCTCCGTTGTTGCTAAGTCCTCATCACGACACCAGGCTGTATTATGGTGCAGAGAAACTGTTCAGATCAGACGACAGGGGCGACAGCTGGCAAATCATCAGCCCGGACCTGACCCAACAAATTGACCGCAATGAATTGAAAGTGATGGATCGGGTATGGGGTGTGGACACCATCGCCAAAAACGTATCAACATCCAAATATGGCAGTTTGATTGGTATCACAGAATCACCTGTACAAGCAGACTTACTGATGGTGGGCAGCGATGACGGCATCATCAGTGTCAGTGCAGATGGTGGTGACAATTGGCGGTCAGTGAAAAAATTCTCAGGTGTTCCTGACATGTCATACATCTCAGATGTGTTGTTCTCTAACCATGATGCCAATGTTGCATATGCAACCATTGATAACCACAAGCGTGGTGATTACAAGCCTTATGTACTGAAAACAAATGACCAAGGGAAATCTTGGAAGCTCATCAGTAATGATTTGCCCGAGCGCGGGTTTGCTCACACCATTGTTGAAGATCATATAGACCAAAACTTATTGTTTGTAGGTACCGAGTATGGTGTCTTTTTCAGCCAAAATGGTGGTGGCAAATGGCATGAATTAACCCAGTTGCCTACCATTTCAGTGCGTGATTTAGAAATTCAAAGAAGGGAAAATGATTTGGTGATTGGCACATTTGGTCGAGGTGTTTACATTCTTGATGACTACACGCCTTTACGTACCAATGTGAGTGCGTTATCAACGGATTCTGCCACACTCTTCGATGTCAAAGACAGTTGGCTGTATATCCAAGGGGATCAATTTGATGACCGTGAGAAAGGCTCATCAGGCAGTGACTTCTTCACCGCTCCTAACCCGCCACTGGGGGCCACCATTTCTTATCACTTGAAAGACAGCTTCAAAACCCTGAAAAAACAACGCCGTGCTGCAGAAATAAAAATTGAAAAAGAAGGCGGTGATACACCCTACCCATCTTGGGATGAATTGCGTGCCGAGGACAATGAAGAGAAGCCCAGTGTTTTTGTGTTGATAGAAGATGACAAAGGCAACGTGGTGAAACGGGTTCCGGCTAAAAACAAAGCGGGTTTTCATCGTGTGCAATGGGACATGCGCTACCCTGCCCCAGATCCTGTCAGCCTAAAGAAACCTGGATTTGTTCCATACTGGGTGTCACCACCGATGGGTCCTTTGGCCATTCCTGGTAATTACCAAGCCACCTTGATGAAACGTCAAGGGGGTGAGTTAACCGCATTGACTGAAGCCAAACCATTTAAACTGGTTTCTATGGCCAACAGTCCGGAAATATCTGCTCAGCCAGAAAATGTTTTGGCATTCAAAAAACAATTGGCAGAACTACAGCGCAAAACTGATGGCGCCAACCGCAAAGTCAGCGAAATGGACAACCGCATCAAGCATTTGCTCAAAGCCGTTGATCGCACCGCTGCAGCCACTGAAGAGCATGCCAAAGAAATCAGGAATTTGTCTGATCGATTAACGCGATTAAAAGTCAGTTTGCGGGGTGATTCAACCATCGCTTCCAGACAAGAGCCTGTTCCTTGGTCTATTTCACAACGGGTGGGCAGTTTGTATGGTGGTTTGATTGAATCTCAAGCCAACATTCCAGGCAACTATCAGGATTCTTATCGGGTAGCCAACGGTAATTTATCCATGGCGCTCAAGGAATTGCACATGTTAGACACTGACCTGAGGGTGTTCGAAGACGACCTCGAAGAATATGGCGCACCCTGGACTCCAGGCAGGTTACCTACCTTAGATTTGAAATAATCAGCGTTCATGACCACCCATCTCCTCTGATGGGTGGTCTTGCTTTGCGGTAATTGGCGGTGATAAACTGCCGGTATGAGTTATCAAAAAGCATCCACCATTGCCATTTTTTGGGGTCTGGTTGTGTTGGCAGGTTGTCAGTCTTCTAAGCCTGATCTTGCCCGTCTTTATAAATCCAACAACCACTCAAACATGGAACAACCGCCGGTGATTCTGATTCACGGCATCATGGGCAGTAAGTTGCGACACAGCAACAGTTTCGAAGAAATTTGGTTTGGTAATTTGGCCAAGCTGTTGTTTTCAAGTTATCAAGCCATCAAGCTGACTTTCAACGGTGACTCCCTAGAGCCCATTACCGATGACTTAGAGGCTTTTGAAATTGCAGATCAAGCTGCCGGCACTGACTTTTATCGAGCCATCATTGAAACCCTACAAAATTATGCAGGTTACCAACTCAGCACGCCTGGCAGCTATGATGAATTGGTTCAAAGGAAACTATATATATTCAACTATGATTGGCGACAAGATAACCAAAAAACGGCCATTAAATTGTCACAATTCATCAAAACCATTCAACGAGACCACAACAACCCCAAGTTAAAATTCGATATCATAGCCCATTCGATGGGCGGACTCATTACCCGCTATTACTTGCGTTATGGCGAAACCGATGTATTGAACAACAATGACTTCCCAATGAACCAGGCGGGGTCAAAAAACGTTCGGAAAGTTATTTTATTGGGCACCCCAAATCTCGGCTCAGTTGGCTCAGTAAAATCTTTCATTACCGGCCTCAAAGTCGGCTTGCGAAAAGTCCCAACGGAAGTGCTGGTAACCATGCCCAGTGTGTACCAGCTGTTTCCGCACAGCATCAATGATTGGGTGATTGATCCATCTGGCCAACCACTGGATTACGATGTGTTCGATACCGAAACTTGGCGCCAATTTCAGTGGTCTATCTTTGACCCCAAAGTACGCAACAGAATCCTTGAAGACTATGAGGATTCCGAGGCAGGAAATGAATACCTGTTGTCCTTAGAAAAATACTTCACCAAACACATTGAACGTGCGCGCCGTTTTGTTTGGTCACTGACCATTCCTGTTGATTCACCCAGTTACAGTTTGGTGGTGATGGGTGGTGACTGCGAATTAACACCTGCCAGGATATTACTGGAAGAATCGGATTCGGGAAGGCAAGCCATACGGCTTAAACCCAGCCAAATCAAAAAACCGGTAGCAGGTGTGGATTATGAGTCATTGATGCTTGAACCCGGTGATGGCACTGTCACCAAAGCCTCACTGTTGGCCAGAGATGCTTTGGATCCCACTATACCCAGACATAGGTACAGTTTCTTCCCTATCGATTACCCTTACTTCTTGTGCGAACCTCACTCGACATTGACCTCAAACATCAATTTTCAGGACAACCTTTTGAATATCTTACTCAGCCGTTAATTTTTGATTTGATGGACACGACGAAGGATTAAAACCACTCGACAGCAAAATCCATACAGGTGGTATCAGAACCAGCCAGCAGCTTAAGTTTCGCTTCAATTTCAGGCAGTTCATAGGTAAAAAAGTATCGGCATGTTTCAATTTTGCCCTGATAAAATGGTTGCTCAGTTGGGCTTTCTGACACCTGTAACTGTTCCATCGCTACCCGGGCTTGTTGTAACCACATCCAGGCCACCACCACGTGACCAAATGCATCTAGGTAAATGGTCGCATTGGCCAAATAAGCAGGCACGCCCAGATCTGGAACCTTCCTCTGCATGGCTTGTGTGGTGCTCCCTAACTGCTGTAAATAACCTGCCAAAACCTCAGCCATGGGAGCCAGTTGTTGTTGCTTACCTGCCTGTTCAATACTGGCCATGATTTCATCGAACAAGGCCTGGGCAGAAGCACCCCGGTTTTGAGTCACTTTACGGCCCAAAAGGTCCAAACCCTGAATGCCTTTGGTACCTTCGTGAATCGGATTCAAGCGGTTATCTCGATACAAGCGTTCAACCGGATACTCTCGGGTGTAGCCATAGCCACCATGAACTTGAATGGCTTGATCATTGGCCTTAAGTCCATATTCAGATGGCCATGATTTGGCCACAGGCGTTAAAATATCCAACAATGATTTTGCTTTGTCTTCTGCGGCTTGGTCATCCATGTTGGCTGCAATACGCTGCTGGTCAATCAATTTGGCGCAATACAGTCCCAGTGCCAAACCGCCTTCTGCATATGCCTTTTGTTGCAACAACATCCGTTTCACATCAGGGTGCTCAATGATGGGAACCATAGCGCTTTGGGGGTTGTTGTCATCCAATGGGCGACCTTGTTTGCGGTCTTTGGCGTATTCCAAGGCATGCAAATAACCCGTATATGCCAATGAAGTGGCCCCCATTCCAACACCAATTCTGGCTTCATTCATCATTTGAAACATGTAACTCAAACCTTTGCTTGGCTCGCCCACCAATAAACCACGGGCACCACCATTTTCACCAAAGTGCAGAACGGTATTGACCGTACCTCGAAAGCCCATTTTGTGATTGATTCCTGCCAAATTGACATCATTCCTGTCACCCAGAGAACCGTCTTCATTAACCCAGAATTTAGGCACGATGAACAATGAAATGCCTTTGGTACCAGCTTCTCCACCAGGGATCTTGGCCAACACCATGTGCACAATATTCTCACTCATGTCATGCTCGCCACCTGAGATCCACATTTTGTTACCGGTCACAAGATAACTGCCATCAGCTTGAGGGGCAGCTTTGGTTTTGATGTCGGCCAATGAAGATCCCACTTGGGTCTCAGATAAGCACATGGTGCCAAAAAACCGGCCCTCAACCAACGGCTTCAAATACAATGCCTGTTGTTGATCCGAGCCATAGGCACACAACAGGTTGGCCACCCCTGTGGATAACAAGGCATAAGCCGAAGTCGATACATTGGCCGCACCAAAAATAAAAGCCATGGCCTGACAAACCACATAAGGTACCTGCATACCACCATATTGACTGTCAAAGGAAGCGGCACTCAAACCAGAGTCGATGAAGGCATCCAAAGCCTGCTTCACTTCAGGAATGATCTTGACCCGTCCATCCACAAACTCAGGTTCATGTTCATCAACCACAGCAGCATGTGGCTGAAACATTTCTTCAGCCAGCTTTTCGACCAGATCAATCAGTTGGTCAAAGATGTCTTTAGAGTGTTCTTGATAGCGTTCATACTGGCATAATTTTTCTGCATGAAGCACTTCATAAAGCTGGAATGACAGGTCTTTGCGGCTGAAAATATTGGGCATGTGATTGATCGCTGGTTAAATGCAATCATTGTAAAAGATTTATGATCTTCACAGCAGACAAAATCAATTATTTATTGGGTTGAATCAAGGGCACTTCACTCCTGGCTTCAACATGTCAGCCATTCTTGTTGGCCAGTTTCGTTGGGTGCTTTTACCAAGCGATCTTGAGTCAGTGGGATTCCTTACCAGCCACCACCACCTCCACCGCCTCCGCCACCTCCAGAAAATCCACCGCCTGATGAAAAGCCGCCATCTGATGAGGATGGTGCAACTGAAGCCGATGAAATGGTGGTCGACATGTCGCTTGACAGGTCACTGAACCCACTGGACATACTGGATATGCTGAAATGACTGTCAGAATACCACCCAGGACTGTAATCATAACTGGATGGTTCAGTGCCGGATAAACTCAAATGTCTGGCAAAGCGGTCTGACCATTGATTTTCAACACCCAATGCAATGGCAAATGGCAGGTATTTTTCAAACAATTCAGAACTCATTTCAGGTGGGTGCATCACGTCTAGCCGATGTTGTTCTGCAGTGGACAGGTACAATTTAAAGCCTTCAATGTCATCCATCATGGCTCGACCAAATGGTGTAGGTGCCTTCAATAAGTAAATAAAGAGCCCATTGATCAACAATAAAAAACCTCCCATCATGATCACTTCGATGGGAAGTGACCTACCCATGCTGTTGAATAAGGTGAAAGAAAAAAATATCACAAACAGTAAATGGCCTATATCCAATGACCCGGAAAATGATTTGTGAATGGTAAACACCGCATAACCACCCACGACAAACAACACCCCATAACCGATGAACTGCTCTCCGTTGAATACATTCATATGGATCATCAAGAACATCAAAGTCAAGACACTGATGCCAATACCAAAATAACCCAACATGCGATTGTCTTTAAAGCATTTGTCTTTGTACTCACTTTTGAGTTTGGCACTGACTTTATTCATGGCAGTTTCAATCCTGGAGTCATATTCTTTATCAATGAAGAAACTGTCGCGATGGCGCAGTAAATTTCGCATGATGATTTTTTCACCTGATGACATGACAGGCCTGGATTGACTGGCCTGTTCCACCTTGGTGATTTGATAACCAGTGCGGTACTTTTTTAAGGTGATGTACCCTTTGACAGCCAGTGAAATTAGAGCTGCGGTAAAATTTTTATGATTGGTTTTTTCATCCAATATATAACGCATGGCCGCAGGCGACAGGTCTTTGGGCGGATAAAACAAAGGTATGATAACTCCAGCTTCCGGGTCTCGTCCCACCTGATTCCAGGCCAGAATATAAAACATCACCAGACTCAATAACGCCACAACCATCAACACCCACATCAAGTTATCTCTGAAGAAATCAATCAACCCATTCTGATTGTCTTGAATGAAACCTTTGGGAATTTCTAAACTGAATGTTAAACCTTGATAGGGCTTCAACTCAGAGGTGCTGCGAATGGTGATTTCATTGTCATTGATTTCACTGGTGAAATCTGCACCGGTTTGACCAGCAAACCCTGTCCAGGCTCCGCTGTTAACCATGGCCATGGAAACCCCATCCGGCAACCGCACGACTGCAGTTACCTGATTCATGCTGAGTCGCCAGCCATTACCGGTGACATTCCAATAAAAGCGATCATGTTCATCCAGAAACGCAATTTGTCTGTTGGTCCGATAGTTTATGGTGTAGGTTTGTTCTCCTCTCGGCACATATGAACTTTTGTTACCGATGTAAACCCTGATTCCATTCTTCATTTTATTGGTGTGAAAGACTTCCGGGGTACCATTCCTGAGTATTTCCTTGACCTCAAAGTCAACACTGGACTTGGTCATCAGACCCGTTTTATATAATGTTGGAAAGTCTCGATAGATGCCGCGTTTGATGTTATTGTGCTCTACCTGAACAGTGATGGTTTCTGTAACCAATATTTCACCATCCGCTTGTACAGTGATGTCGCTGCGAAAGTGTTTGATGTGCTCAACAGCCCCCACAGGCAAGGCCATCAATACCAATGCCCAAAACCCAATAATTTTTTGCCTCATGCGATCACAGCTTCACTTCAGGATTTTCGGCATGTTTTGGATTTTCCAACTCAAAAAACTCGGCTTCTCTGAAGTCATATTTGTTGGCAATCATGTTAGAGGGAAACGATTGTACTGCTGTGTTGTACTCACGGACAGCCCCATTGTAATAACGCCTGGCATATTGGATGTCATCTTCAATTTTCTGTAATTGTTGCTGCAGATCAATGAAGTTCGTGTTGGCTTTCAAATCAGGATAGGCTTCAACTTGTACCATCAGCCCAGACAAGGCATGAGAAAGTTGTCGTTCATCATGACTTTTTTGACCAGGTGTGGGTTCTGACGCTTGATCTTTACCGCGAGCTGCATTCCTGAGGTTGATCACTTTTTCCAGGGTTTCTTGTTCGTGCTCAGCGTATTTTTTCACCACATTAACAATATTTGGAATCAAGTCATAACGGCGCTTTAGCTGCACATCTATGCCACTCCAACCATCCTCAACATGATTTCTTTTTTTAACCAAACGGTTGTAAAGTGAAACGGCCCAAAACACAATGGCCCCTGCCACCAACAGCAGAAAAAATAAAAAATTTGCTCCTCGCATGACACGCTCCTGTAAGAATATCTATAGATTATAGCGTGAAACCAGGATTGTTGAGTAGTGCCAGAAGTGATATGGGATCACATCGAGAATTTTGAGTGATATACTCTCTGCTTTTGGATATCAATGATGACTTGGATAAAAACCATAAAATACCAAGAAGCGAATGGCCAACTGTTGAAGCTGTATGATCAGGTCAAAGGGCCAAAGAACAATGTCGACAACATCATGCTGGCACATTCTTTAAGGCCACATACCATGCAAGGCCACATGACATTGTACAAATACACCTTGCACCACCCTGCCAATCAAATTGATAAATGGTTTTTGGAATGCATTGGTGTCTATGTCAGCATACTGAATCAATGTCAATATTGTGTTGACCACCACTTTCAAGGCATGACCCGATTACTGGATGATCAGACGTTGGCCGATCAAATCAAAAGTGAACTCTTAACAAGGGAACATAAGTCGCTGAATAAAAAACAGATATTGGCATTAGATTACGCCAAGACATTGACCAAAGATCCAGCAGGTTTGTCTGCAAATATGATCACTCAATTGCGATCAGCCGGATGGGATGATGGTGAAATCCTGGAGATCAATCAAGTGGCGTCGTATTTCAATTATGCCAACCGCACGGTGTTGGGTTTGGGTGTTCACACAGAAGGTGACATCATTGGCTTGTCACCCAACAATTCAGCTGATTTAAATGATTGGAATCACCGGTGATGAGAAGCAATCAGTTGGATTAAACCAAATCGTCAAACATGTCATCATGCACTTCACCATCCCATGGGTGTAGCATCATCAATTCTTTGAGCTTGGCAAATTGCTCTGGGAACCTGACAATGACGTGGTGTGGTTGTGGTACAGATTTTTTGTCAACAATCAATCCAAATTCGACCTGGCCATTGTAGGACAAAATACTGATGCCCATCCCTATGGTGCCGTTTTGCGGTACCCAGAACATGGTTTTATCTACTTTACAACCAGCAATGTATAGAGGCACAGGAGGACCCGGGACATTGGTCAAAACGGCAGTGGCCTTTTTGGAGAACAGGTTAAGCAACATGTTTTGTGCGGCTTGCGGCGCCAACCCTATCATGCTGAGCAAGCCTAAAGACACCAAAGCTTGTTTGGATTTCTTTAATTCGTTCATCTCATGGTGGACATATGACAGGCGTTTTAATGGGTTGGATTCAAAAATAGGTAGATTCAAGAACACCAGGCCAAAATGGTTACCCAATTCTTTGGCATGTTTCAAAGGCCTTAAATTGACCGGTACAGTGGCCCTGATGACTTTACTGTTTGGGTCATCACCACACTCAAGCATATATTCACGCAAAGCCCCGGCTAAATTCGAAATCAGTACATCATTCACTGTGGTACCTGTGGCTTTGGCTATGGCTTTGACTTCATCCAACGGAATGGATTGGGCCCAGGCCACCCGCTTACGAGTACACAGATCAGATTTATAAACGGTTTCCGGATCATCACTTAAGGTCAAAGCATTGAACAATTCTTCAGCAATGTCGACCGAATCCCCCACCCCTTTTTCAATCAAAGAGGGGTCCTGCAAGAGTTTTTTACCCAATTCAGACATGTCACTCATCATTTTCAATGAATGAGCCCATTGTTTTTTGGCCGGGTTGACTACTTGCTTAAGCAAGCCCAACTTCTGATGCTTTTCTTTGGTACTTTCCTCCACATGAAAGTCCAAACTCTTTTCGCGGCTGGTGCTGGTCATTGAAAGCAAAACCTGGATCAACGCAATGCCATCGGCATAACAATGGTGAATTCTGGAAACCACCACAGGTCCTTCTTTATAGTTTTCTACAATGTGAAATGACCACAGGGGTTTGTTTTTATCTAACGGCGTTGAGGCCAGGTTACTGACATAATCCTGGAGCTCTTTGTAATCAGCTTTCCCTGGTAATGCCACCCGGCGAACATGCGCAGCCATGTCGAAATATTTATCATCTTGCCAATAGGATCCGCTGGCACTTTGGTGAGCCAATTGTCTGAAGCGGCGGTACTTGAGAAATTTTTTTTCCAATGCTTCGG
Organism: Marinicella sp.; assembly: GCA_965230295.1. Classification (GTDB taxonomy): domain Bacteria; phylum Pseudomonadota; class Gammaproteobacteria; order Xanthomonadales; family Marinicellaceae; genus Marinicella. Next base: position 133,934 of record OZ246001.1, read on the forward strand.
TGAATTGTTCCAAATCTGGCATGCGATCCAAAAACATCATGCCAGTAATCATCATCAAATTATGCGGAGACTCCATGCGCAACCAAGCCGTATCTACTTTTCGCATGGGTTCTTTCTTATTGTCAATGTATTGGAACATAGGTAAAAAATTTTTCGTTTTAATTTGAGCTGCCTTCATTATAATAGAAAGCATGAATAAATATACAGCCGTCTGCTGCTAATGGAAGAAACCTTCGACATTGAAATACCGAACTTTACTTTGGGCAAAGAAATTGGTCGCGGCGGCATGGCGCGAGTCTTTATTGGTGAACAACTTGAGCCCAAAAGACCGGTGGCCATAAAAATTGTGACACCTCAAGGCAACGACCCGAAAATCCTGGAAGATTTACAGAAAGAAGGTGATACGGTTGCACAATTTTCCCATCCAAACATCGTGACGGTATTCTCATGTGGTGTGATTGAGCAAAATTACTACCTGGCCATGGAAATTCTCGGTGGCGGTGACCTCAAGCAAAAAATCGAATCTGGCATCACCGAATTGGAAGCCTTCAACATCATGCTGGATATGGCCAAAGCCCTGGAACATGCACACAAAAGGGGTACATTACATCGAGACATCAAACCAGAAAACATTTTATTTCATGAAGATGGTCAGGCTGTTCTGGTTGACTTTGGTATTGCCAAAGCTCAAAACACCGTCAGTGAATTCACCCGGGTGGGTGCAGTTGTCGGCACCCCGCATTACATGAGTCCAGAGCGTGCTTTGGGTAAAACCATTGATGAACGTTCTGATATCTATGCCTTGGGCGTGGTTTTGTATGAAATGTTGATTGGCGAGAAAGTTTTTGAAGGCAGTGATACTTTTGCCATTTCTTATGCCCATGTGCATGAACCCGTTCCTGATTTACCTGAAGCAAAAGCCAAATACCAAACTTTGTTAAATAAGTTATTGGCAAAGAATCCGGATGACCGTTTTCAAACCGCCACCCAATTGGTGGCACAACTTAAAAAATACCTGCGTCGACTGAAACCGGTGACAGATACGACCCATTCTTTTGCGCCGTTACCGGACATGGCTGCGAAAAAGAAAACCAGTCTGCTGCCTTTCATCATTACCGGGGTGATTGTTGTGGTGGCTGTGTTGGTTGGTATGCAATTCATGAACAACAATGGCACCGCGGTTGATGTCAATTTGGCTGAATTAACACCCAGTCAAAAAGTAGAGCTGTCCAACAAACTTGCAGCAGCCAACAGTTTTTTCAATCAGGAATTGTTTGACAATGCCGAGAACTTATACATTGATATTTTGACCAATTACAACTGTAAAGAAGAGGATGCACGCGGTCGACTTGAAATCATTAATCCCGGGAAATTACAAGGCATACTTGACGCATGTGATTAAACAATTCACATCAATTAGATGCAAAAAAACCCTGAAATCTCAGGGTTTTTTTATGATTAAATTATGCGGTTTGTCTTATATGTTTTCTGGCAAAAAATAAAACTCACTGCCCTCATGACCGGCGTGCTTCACAGCAGTATATTCCGGGCTTTGTTGGATACCGGATAATTTAGATCGCAACCTGACTTGTTGATCCAGGGCTTTGTACAGCCTATATCCTTCCATCACCCCATCATTTTCACGCAATACATCCAATAAAGCAGAAGCAAAGATTGAATGGCCATCACCACCACTGTCTAACACCGGTTGTAAGCCACCTGAGGTTAACACCGTTCTGGCTTTGACCCTTGAAGTGAACAACAAATCATTTTCTTCCACATCTTCAGGAAATGGCCTGATGGAAGAACCTGACATGGTACCTGAGTAACATGAGTCGGCGATCACCATCACATGTTTGGCTTTCATACTGGACATGAATTCACTGATGACATTGTTAGGAATCCAAGTCTTTTTATCATCCAGTTTGGCATCGGTCGGGATCCAATAACCATTTTGACGTTCATCAATCAAGCCATGGCCCGCATAATAAACCACCAAATTATCCAGCTTACCCAATTTCTCCTGGTAATCAGCCAAAGCTTGTACAATGGTTAAATGTGAAGCATTTTCCAAAACCTGAGTTTTGTATCCATAGTTGTCGCGCAAGACTTTGGCCACTTGTTGTGCATCATTGATAGCAGTGCCCAAATCTTCAAGATCTGCATAGCTGTTGTTGCCAATGATCAAGGCATGGTAGGTTCCAAGGTCTTGTTGAAAACGCTTGGTAAACAAGTCGGTTAGGTACCTGGGTTTGATTTGTTCCAGAATCTGTCTGACCACCACAAATCGTTCAACAGACTTGGATCCATCGTTTTTAACCGCTTCAATGCTGACTGGGGTGTCATCATCTTTCACCAATGGCACATCAACACTGAATATGCCGGTATCGGTCAGCTTGTCGGTGATGTTGTTGTTGTTCAAAGTCAAACCGGCCACTTCTTCAGGTGGGTTCACACTGCCCATAATTGACATGGAAGTGGCCTCATTATTGGCAATGGGGATACTTCGGATACCACGAGTCAAAAGGATGTCCGGGGTGATCACATTGATACCAAACTGATCGGTATTCATGGCGATTTCTTGGCCACTTTCGGCAGCTATTTTCCTCACCAATGTAGACGCCAACTCTTTGCTTTCTTCATTTTGATTGGTTAAATCTTTAACTTGTTGCTCCAACTTGGCGATTTGACTCTGAACGGCAGGGTCATCTTTCTTGTCCCTGAGCTCAGCCTGCAACCTTTGTAGCTCGGTGTTGGCTGACTTGATGTAGTCTTGGGTTTTTTGGTAATTTTCAGAGACATCGGAAAGCTCATTTTTCAAATTTGAAACTTCCCTTTCCAACTGAATTCTTTGGTATTCTTTTTCTCTTCTGTCACGCAGGTCTTGTTCAGTGACCAATTCTAATTTGGCTTCAGTCACCCCTGCCGCCTGGCGATATAAGTTGATGGCTTTGACCGAATCTTGAGGAACACCTAAGCCTTTTTCATACAGATTTCCCAAATTTAATTGGGCAGAAGAAAAGCCCTGGTCGGCGGCTTTTTGATACCAGGCTGCTGCTGATTCATAATCAGGGGTACCATTGATGCCGCGCTCAAACAGTTCACCCATGTAGTTTTGTGCAGTGGCATCACCACCATCGGCTTGTTGTTTCCACACTTTAGCCACTGTAGCGAAATTTGATTCATCATATGCCACGTATTCACCACCACGCAAAGCACATTCCTTGGCAGTGAGCTTAGCAGGTTTGCGAGGCGGTACATAGGTGAAGTTTTGGCCCAACTGTCGGATTTGTGGAGGTAACAAACAATCCACAATGTAAAGCTGATCCGGGGTGATTTGCCCCTCTTTGACCCCTTTTACTTTTTTCGAACGTTTGGCATTCGCATCGCTGATGATCAGCGAGGTCAGTGCGAAGATAACCAATAGATATTTAAACAAAACGTTTTTCATGATTTCACCTGTTAAAACTCAAATCTGGCACCTATATTGATGGTACCTCGTGTAAACCCTTCTAAGCCGAAGATGCTTCGGTAGTTAATGTAAGCTTGCTTACCGTTGGCGCCAATGAACACCAAACCAACACCAGCAGAACCATATGTTCGGTCTGGCTCATCAGTAGCAATGAAGAAAATTTCATCATCCGGCGCATCAATGAATCTGGCTTCAACAAAACCACCATCATTTTCTGTTTCCCGACTGAAGTTAAAATCGAACTGTGGTGCCAATACCCCATTTTTCAAACTGATGGCCTTCGATACGCTGGCACCCACCGACCAGACCATGCTTTTCACTTCTTGTTCAGCAAATGCAAAATTAAAACCACCTGCTCCAGTCTCCTGGAAGGCATCAATGGTCGTTTTGACATACCTGAATGATGCATTGGGTGTGATGTTCCAGGCATTTTTATTGAAGTGGTAACCCATACTCATGGCCACAGAATACTGGTCAGAGTCGGTTTTACCTGTGGCCACCCGGTCCACAGCTATGTTGTCTAAATTGAAGTTAATTCGCCGGTTTTGTTCAAAGTCAGGATTACCATAACTGACCCTGCCATCCAGGTATAAATTATCCTTCAAATAGAATGAACCATATCCTGTGAGGGTGAATCCAGTTGACTTCATCTCGGCTTCACCTTCAATTTCAGAATCAAAATTGGCATAGCCTAAGGCTAATCCGGCAACTTTGGTTGGGCTGAACCGGTAATCAACACCGGCTGTTAAACCAAATGTATCAAAGTCGAAACCCAGTTCTCGTCCTGTGGTATCTCGTTCACCCATTGAAATACTGCCATTGACAAATACACCCCATGGAGAGACAAAATCGCTGATGTTACTGGTTGCCGGGTCTTCTTCTGATTCATTCAAATAAGCCAACATACCAATTGGAATCGATTCATTGCCATAACGTCCCGTTAGACCCGATACATTGAAACCAGCCCCACCACCGCCTTTTAATTGTGCCAACCTTGAGTCCACATTGCGGTACTGTGATGTGATGATTTCAGCGGCAGAATTAGATTGACCAGCCACTTCATTGGGGGTGATCTCTTCCATCAGATTGATGATGTCCCCACCATTTTCAGGTCGAGCCCCAGCAATGAGTTCTTCACAGAGGCCTTCTATGGCCATGAAATAACTCCTTGCACAATAACTCGAAACATTTCTGATGGTTTGCATCACCGTGTCACTGGCAGAACTGCCCACCACACCATCAAATATGGCAAATATCTCCTCCTCAGTCGGCGTTCTGGTCACGTCATTGTTGAAGCTGACCATGTTGTTACCAGGTTGGGTGTCCATCGAATCTGATTCAATAGACGCATTAAGCACGATGGGTTGTGATTGTTGAACGACTTGTTGCGTGTTAACCCTGAGGTTTATAGTTGACATATCACCTACTTGGAAGTCGCTGGGGTAGGTGCAATTAACTGCAGTGTTGTTGACTTGACAGGCCCAACCATCGGCACTGACTAACTGAACATTCTGAATCAAACCACTGATGCTGGCATTCAATCGTGCATTAACCGCACGATCAGGGCCATTGTTTAAAGCTATGAAAGACAGCTCAACTGAATCTCCTTGTTGGACTTGTTGTTGACTGACGTTCAATTCCAATGCCAAATCAGCATCTAAATCAGCAACCGTATTGACGGTAATTTGACCTGACCCCTGGTTGTTTGAAGGGTCGGGGTCAAATGTGTCGGCTGTCACTTCCACATCATTGAATATGACGCCACTGAACCCAGCAACAAAGGTTCCATCCAACAGTATCTGCTGAGACTGGTTATTGGGTAAGGCAGCTATTTCACACATCAACGAAGTGTCTAATAAGGTACAGCTGACACCTGCTCCCACTTGTACGTTTCCAGGAATAAAACCAACAGGCAGTTGGTTGATTATTTCTACATTTTCAGCCGCGTTTGGACCCATGTTAGAGACTTCAATGGTCCATGAGACTTGTTCTGTATTGATCACTGTTGAATTATTGGCTTCAACGGTCACAGCCAAATCAGCTCTGGCCACCCCACCAGTCCCATTGACCACATTCACAGGTGCTGAATCTGAATCATTACTTGGGTTTTCATCACCGGGTAATGACACAGCGGCATTGTTGGTGAATTGACCGGTGGTATCCGGAGCAATGACATTAAGACTCAACTGCGTGTGATTGCCGGAAGTTAAACTGCCATTGAATTGACATGTCACAGAAGTATTACCTTCACAAACCCAACCACTTCCTGAATAACCTTGTAGGACCATACCCTCAGGTAAATTATCTGTCAAAATGAAGCTGGTTTGGGTTTCACTGCCAACATTAAGCACATCCAACAAGTAGGTTAACGGTTCATTGGTACCCACTTCATTGACTGATGCAGTTTTGGTCAAGGACAAATCATTGGCAGCATTACCAAGGACCACCACCCTGTTGTAGGCAGTTTTGAGTACGCCATCAGCATTCACCGCAACGTTGCTATCCACTGGGCCAATGAAATCATCCACCTGTAAGCGTACATCGATACTGGAAGACTCACCTTGTAACAAAGTTGAAATGTTGTTACACGTGATGATCGGGTTGTCAAAAGTACAGCTGTAGTCATTGCTGCTTACTCCTAACAGGTTAGCTTGCTCGGGTACGGCATAAAAAGCACTGACATTAACGATGTCGAAACTGCCCGTATTATTGATGGATATGATTTCAGTGTATGGCGTTCCAACTTCTACTTCAGGTGTCGTACTGATGATACTGACAAACACATCACTGGTACTGAATGCCACAGGTAAACTTTCACTCAATGGCGTACTCAATTCCAGGGCATCAAACGTGGTGTTTAAGGCATAGGTTTGATTGGGAACTGGATTAGCAACCGAGGTGGTTTGAATGGTTACATTCACATTACCGCTGGCGGCCAAAGGCGGGGTATAAATACAGCTAACCAAACCTGAATTTTCAGCACAGCTGACTCCAGGATCCCCGCTGAAACCGTTGTAAGTGAAGCCAGTGGGTATTTGGCTGTCAATTTGGACACCAGTCAAAGTTGCCGTACCCATATTAGAGGCCAAGACGACAAAATCGACATCGGCTCCAGGGTCCACAGGACTTGGAACTTGGCTTAAATTCAAAGCACCCATGGCATTCAATAAACTCAGTGTTATTGAGTCATTGACGGCTGGTCCAATGTTTGTTCCTATAACTTGCATTTGATTGAAAATACTGGTTACAGCTGTGTTACTGGTGGCCGTGACATCCAACACAATCTGAGCAGTCGCACCTGAGGGCAATGGGTTGTCCAAGGTACAATCTACGATGTCGCCTCCCCCTCTTTGTATCATGATCATCGTACAAGTCCAACCAGTTGCAGTGGTGTTGTTCAATGAGACATCAATGGGCAGATTGTCAGTGACCTGGATATTCAGGGCATCATTGGGACCGGTGTTTTGTACTTCAAGGACATATTCAAAGTTTTGTCCGTAGTTTACGGTGGTAATGGGTACACCAGCCACCGATGCCCTTTTAGTAGCGGTTACGGTGGTTACCGTAGGCCCCGTGATCACCACAGTAGGCGCAGAATCGGTGTTGTTCCCGGTATTGCCATCCGGGTCAGCAACAGTAACAACCGTGGCAGCATTGTTAACATTCGGGCTGGCTGTGGCAGCTGTTACATTGATGTCAATGGTGACATCTTCAGCAATCTGGAAAGGCGCCCCACCCGTATCACAACTGACCAAACCTCCTGTGGCCGAGCCATCATGGGTACAACTTACGGGTGTGCCATTAACAGAAGCCGTCACAAATGAGTCAAAACTGACTTCAGGTGGCAATTGATCTGTAATGACGACATCAACAGGAGATGCTGTTGAAGGTGCTGGGTTAGATACAGCTAAAAAGTAAGTGAATGTGTCATTGACCGCAAAATTGGTTCCACTGACGGTTTTAACTACCGAGAAATCTGCCGATCCGGCATTGATGGTATCAACCTGCCCGTCTGAATTGTTGCTGGTGAATGAGTCGGCAGCACTGAAAATGTCAGCATTGGCAAATGCCCCGGTACCTGTTGGCGTCACAGCCAAAACTTCCACACTGAAATCATGTGTCGAGAATGATACAAAGGGCGCTCCCGCTCGATCACAACTGATATCACCGCCATTGGGTGAACCATCATGATTACAAAACCAGCCAGGCGCATTGGCCAGATTGACATTGGTGAAACTGACTTCAGTGGGTAAATTTATACTGACAGTTGTATCAGAAGGACTGGCTGTAGAGCCCATGGGGTTATTGACTTGAATCCCATAAAAAATAGAGTCGCCTTGATTGTAAGTCGAACCTGATGAAGTGAACACCAAAGACAAATCTGCATCCCCTGGGAAAATATCAAAAAATCCATTGGCCACATCATTGGAAGGATTGGGGTCAAAATCACTGGTCACAATCGCAGATGCACCCAGGGTTGTACCAGCAGTAGTGGCTACGGCCACCACTTCTATGAATGTATTGGTACCGATAGGTACAGGGTTTCCTTGGCTGTCACAAGTCACATCACCGCCAGTTGGCGAACCATCATGGGTACATGCCCAACCGGCCGCATTGGTCACTTGTGCCGAATTAAACACCACTTCATTAGGCAATGTAGTCACCACCGTATTGTTGGTGGGTGCAGCAGTTGACGCAAACGGATTGTGTAAGGTTAAATCAAGAGTCACCAGATCACCCACAGTATATGTGGTCTGATTGGGGATCAAAGTCAAGTCCAGGTCTGCCGAAGGTGGCCCAGCCAAGACGACGAAGCCAACCGTATCACTGTTGTTGCTTGGAAAGGGATCGACTTCATCAGCAGATACATCTGCCACATTGGTTTTGGGACCAGGTTGTGCGTTGATATCAACCGTGGTAGCGATGGTGAAATCCAAGGCGTCCCCTGTTGGTAGGCTCAACACAGTACATTGTATCACTGAGCCAGTATCTACACATTCTGGACTTGAACCACCGGGTTCGAAAATGAGGTTGTTAACAATGATGTCATCAGTAATGATTACATTATTGGCATCAGGCCCCAACGCGTTGCTCACATTCAGATTAAAATTAATCTGATCTCCTGGATTGACATTGTTAGGGAACCCCGGCGTAATGGATTTGGTGATTTCCAAATCGACACTGCCACCCAAGAACTGAATATCAATCAATGCTGTGTTGTCGCTGGTATTGACTTCCACACCACCCACATCACTGACAGTGGCCACAATGGCAGGCATGTAGGTAAAATCTCCAGGTTGATGGATAATGCCTACCCCTAAAGTGGTGGTACCACCAAAAGCATTGAGGGGGCCCTGATATAGACATGTGTTGAGGTTTTGCAGGTTACTACAATCCCAATTGGGATCTCCAGTAATGGTGCCTTCAAAATCCAGCAACGGGTCCTGGAGTTGAATATCAATAAGGATGCCGTCTCCAGCAATTAAATCACCGTCATTATTGACATTGAATTCGACAATATGTGCCTGACCATCACCAGGAAACTGGAATGGCGTGTCTGTGTTCATGTTCAAATCAGGCTGAGCCAGTACAACAGCACTCAACATCAATAAAATGACCGATAACAAGTAACGATGATTCAACTTATTCATATCCCTTCTCTCTTTTTAAGCACCTTTCTAGGTTTTTAATTGCAATTAAACTATAGATTATTTTGAACATGTATCAATTGTTTTTCAATTGTTTACACGTTTAATTGAATAAATTGTGGCACATATCACAAAAATCTTTCATCTTTTTTGCTTAGAAGCAATGATTTATGAGCTTCTCGAAGAAATATGGGAACGAATTGATGACTTACCGCTTGTTAAGCCAAAACGAAGTTGATTTTAAGCTGCAAACTGCGCTTATTGCGAAATTCGTTGACCATCATTTGATAACACAGGTGCATTTTTTCATCCATTTCAGCAAACTGATTGGGATGGTGGTTGAAGGCAATGGCAGCAATTTGTTTGCTTAAATCTGTGGTCTGTAAAGTGAGTTTTGTGTGGTTTTCACCAATCAGTTTTTTTTGCTTAACAATGAACCAATCATCGAAGACCGGCTGTTCAAAGTGTTGCCCCCAGGGACCAGCCGACTGAATAAGTTCTGCGACCCTTAAGCTCAGATCTTCCACCGCCACCGGTCCATCGCTGTACACCACTTGTTGTAGTTGATCAGATGATAAACGTGCACTCACTGCATCACCAAATACCTGCTTAAATACAATCAAATCGCATTGCTTCAATGTCAATCCTGCAGCCATGGCATGACCACCAAACTTTTTAATCAAGCCAGGGTGAGTTGCATCCACATCAACCAACACATCCCTGATGTGCAGCCCTTGGATGCTGCGAGCTGAACCTTTGACCCATTCTGAATGTTCACCTTCTTTGGCAAATGCGATCACAGGTCGGTGGGTGAACTCTTTGACTTTTGAGGCCAATAACCCCACCACTCCTTGGTGCCAGTTTTCATGAAACAAACACAAGGCATCCGGTAATTCTGCCTGTTTTTTGAGCTCATCAACCACAGAATCAGCAAAGCGTTGCATGTCGGCTTGGATGGCTTTTCGTTGTTGATTGATCGCCTGTAATTGTTGTGCCAATTGTTTGGCTTCAGCTTGATCATCTGTTAACAACAGATTGATACCGATACTCATGTCTTCCAAACGTCCTGCCGCATTGAGTCTGGGTGCGATGTAAAAAGCCAAGCTGTCAGCATCGGCGTGGTCTTGGTTTGAACCAGCCACCTGAAACAATGCTGAAATCCCTATGACACATCGATGGCTCTTAATCCGTTGTAAACCGGCATTTACCAGTATCCGGTTGTTGACATCCAACGGCACCAAATCCGCAACCGTGCCCAGTGCCACCAAATCCAATAATTGAGCCAGATTGGGGGCAGCCGAACCTTGGGTTTCAAACCAATGTTCTTCATCCAACTGCTTTCTGATCGCCGCCATCAGGTAAAACGCCACTCCCACACCTGCAAGAGACTTGCTTGGAAACTCATCACCGGCACAATTCGGGTTGACTATGGCATCTGCTGGTGGCAGCTTATCTGGTGGTAAATGGTGATCGGTGATGATCACTGACATACCCAAGGCTTTGGCCTTGGTAACACCATCAAAAGATGATATACCGTTGTCAACAGTGATCACAACTTCGGCCTTCATTTGTTCCAGTTCATCAACCAACTCTGTGGTTAATCCATAACCGTACTCAAAGCGATTGGGCACCAAGAAATTCAAATGTTGGGCACCCATTTGACGCAAGGCCCTGATAACCAATGCAGTGGCAGTGGCCCCATCGGCATCAAAATCTCCAACAACCACGATCTGTTGTGGTGTTTTGATGGCATTAACCGCTACATCAGCAGCTTGATCCAGGCCTTTGAAACCGGCAGGTTGGTGGAGTTGGTTTAAGCGGTAATCAACTTGATCATGGTGAAGTATGCCACGGGCCAAATAAAGGCGTTTTATCAAGTGATGTAGGTGCTCAGCACCTGGTATATCATGTTCTGGAACGGCCCTACGGATAAGTTTCGCTTTGGCCATCAGTCAATATGCTGCATGATTCAGAGGTATTGGATAGATTCAATGAAATAAACCATGTCACCACCCGGGGCCTGCACTTCCACCTCATCGTCTTCACTTTTACCAATCAAAGCCCTGGCAATGGGAGAACTGATAGAAATCTTACCTGCATCAATATCAGCTTCAGCATCACCGACGATCTGATAGGTCACATGATCGCCACTTTCTTCTTCTTCCAAAACCACAGTGGCACCAAAAACCACCTTATCACCTACATTGAGGCTGGACACATCGATGATTTGGGCATTGCCAATAATACCTTCCAATTCAGCAATGCGACCTTCCGTGAATGACTGCTGTTCGCGCGCTGCATGGTATTCGGCATTTTCTTTCAAATCACCATGGGCACGTGCTTCTGCCACTGCATCGATGATTTTTGGCCGTTCTTCAGTTTTCAGTCTTTTTAATTCTGCTTTTAATAAATCAGCACCCTGTTGGGTGATTGGAGCTCTGTTCATTTTTATTCCCTATGGTGAGTTCAGACATCAGCCAAACATCACATTATTGTTCATGTAACTCTTTCAAAGAGTATATTTCTTGTTGATTTAAATAATCATAAGCTGCAATTGTAGCAGCTGCACCGGCAATTGTAGTGCTGTAGTTTATGCTTTGTTTCAAGGCTTCTTTTCTGATTGAAGCCGAGTCAGCTATGGCTTGTGCACCTTCGGTGGTGTTGATGATGAAATCGATTTCTTTAGATTTTATCTTATCAACGATATGAGGACGGCCTTCAATGACTTTATTGACGCTTTCACAGAACAAACCTGCTTTTCTGAGTAAATGGCAGGTACCATGGGTGGCCACCAACTCAAAGTTCAATGAGCGCAGTTGTTTGGCCAGCGGGATGAGTTTTTCTTTGTCTGCTTCTCTGACACTGACAAAGGCCTTACCCTGTCTTGGCATATAAATATTGGCGGCCAATTTTGAAGAGGCCACTGCAGCTCCAAAAGACTTTCCAATGCCCATCACCTCACCGGTAGAACGCATTTCCGGGCCAAGAATGGGATCAACCCCAGGAAACTTCACAAATGGGAAGACTGGTTCTTTGATGGAGTAATGGTTCAAGTCCAATCTGGACTGAACGCCCTGTTGTTTCAAACTGATGCCTGCCATACAAAGCGCTGCGATTTTAGCCAACGGCAAACCAGACGCTTTAGACACAAAAGGTACCGTTCTTGATGCCCTTGGGTTAACTTCAAGGATATAAATGTCATCACCCTGAATGGCAAATTGGGTGTTCATCAGTCCGACCACATTCAACTCTTTAGCCATCAATTCACACTGGCGTGACAATTCGGCTTGCATCTCTGTTGACAGTGTAAACGGTGGTATACAACATGCCGAGTCTCCCGAGTGAACACCCGCTTGTTCGATGTGCTCCATGATCCCACCAACCATAAAGTCTTTGCCGTCGCAGATGATGTCTACATCAACTTCGATGGCATGATCAAGAAAGCGATCCAACAACACTGGCGAATCATTTGAAACTTGTACCGCTTCAGTCATATAGCGTTGCAAGTCTTGTTGCGAATGCACCACCTCCATGGCCCGTCCCCCTAAAACGTAGGACGGTCTGACCACCAATGGAAAGCCAATGTTGTTAGCCACTTCAGTGGCTTCTTCTGCAGATGTCACTGTACCATTGGGCGGTTGTCTGAGATCCAGTTTATCCAGCATGGCTTTGAACTGTTCACGATCTTCGGCTTTGTCAATCGAATCGGGTGACGAACCAATGATCGGCACACCGGCTTGCTCTAAGGCATTGGCCAAATTCAATGGAGTTTGCCCCCCATATTGGACAATCACACCTTTGGGTTGTTCGATGTCAACAATGGCCAACACATCTTCCAAGGTCAGTGACTCAAAATACAAACGATCTGAAGTGTCATAGTCGGTAGAAACCGTTTCCGGATTACAGTTAATCATGATGGTTTCAAATCCGGCGTCTTTTAATGCCAATGAGGCATGGACACAACAGTAATCAAACTCAATACCTTGACCTATTCGGTTGGGCCCACCGCCCAGAATCATGATTTTATCTCGATCAGTGGGATTGGCTTCACAATGTTGTTCAAATGTAGAATAGAAATAGGCAGTTGGTGCTTCGAACTCAGCCGCACAGGAGTCAACCCGTTTGAAAACTGGTTTTACATTCAAAAACAATCGGTGTGACCTCACTTCCTGTTCAGAGGTATTCATCAATGTTGCCATTCTGGCATCTGAAAAACCTTCTTTTTTCAGCTGCAACATTTGCGCTTCTCGAATCGACTCCAGGTTGGTTTCTTTCAAAGCCTCTTCAATCTTAACCAACCGCTCAATGTGGGCCAGAAACCAAGGGTCAATTTTGGAAATCTCATGAATCTTTTCAGCATTGAAACCATGTCTGAACCCATCGGCCACATAAAATAAACGTTCTGATGAAGGTTCACGTATTTCTTTGACCAAATCAAAACCATCAGCCAATTGTTCAGCACTTACTACTGGGTCCAATCCTGACTTGCCTGTTTCCAATCCTCGCAAGGCCTTTTGTAAAGACTCATTGAAAGTGCGACCAATGGCCATGACTTCACCCACGGACTTCATTTGGGTGCTCAATCGATCCACACTGTTGTTGAATTTCTCAAAGGCAAAGCGTGGAATTTTAGTCACCACATAATCAATTGTGGGCTCGAATGAAGCTGGCGTGGCACCGCCAGTGATCTCATTTTTTAATTCATCCAAAGTATATCCAATGGCCAATTTTGCGGCCACTTTTGCAATGGGAAATCCAGTCGCTTTAGAAGCCAGTGCCGAAGACCTGGAAACCCTGGGATTCATCTCAATCACAATCATGCGGCCATTGGCAGGGTTGATAGAAAACTGGACATTTGATCCTCCGGTTTCAACCCCAATCTTGCGCAGCACTGCCAAGGAAGCATCGCGCATCACCTGATATTCTTTATCGGTTAATGTTTGTGCAGGTGCAACGGTGATTGAATCCCCGGTGTGAACGCCCATTGGATCTAAATTCTCGATCGAACAAATGATGATACAGTTATCCGCTTTGTCTCGAACCACTTCCATCTCATATTCTTTCCAACCCAACAAGGACTCTTCCAACAACACTTCTGTGGTCGGTGAAAGCTTCAAACCTTCAGCGACGATGTCTTCAAACTCTTCCAGGTTATAAGCAATGCCACCACCCGTGCCCCCTAAAGTAAATGAAGGCCTGATGATCACTGGATAACCGATGTTTTGTTGTGCAACTCGAGCTTCATCCATGTCATGAACAATGAATGATTTGGCACATTCCAATCCAATGTCTTCCATCGCCACGCGAAACTGTTCACGATCTTCAGCCATGTCAATGGCTTCTCTGGATGCTCCAATCATTTCGACACCATATTGTGCCAATACACCTTGGCTGACCAGGTCTAATGAACAGTTCAAGGCCGTCTGGCCACCCATGGTTGGTAACAAAGCATCCGGCTTTTCAATCTCAATGATTTTAGCCACGGTCTGCCAGTTGATGGGCTGGATGTAAATACTGTCTGCAGTTTCAGGGTCAGTCATGATGGTGGCGGGATTGGAATTGACCAGAATCACTCGATAGCCTTCATCTTTCAGTGCTTTACACGCTTGGGTACCTGAATAGTCAAATTCACAAGCTTGGCCAATCACAATTGGACCTGCACCAAGAACCAAAATGCTTTTAATGTCAGTTCTTTTACCCACGGCTTTTCTCCTCTTGCATGGCTGCAATGAACGGTTCAAATAATTTCTTGGCCTCATGCGGACCAGGGCTGGCTTCCGGATGGCCTTGGAAGCCATAGGCATTTTGTAGCTTGTGGCTGATACCTTGAACACTGCCATCAAACAATGAACGGTGTGTCACTTCTAAAACTTCAGGCATGTCTGTTTCGGCCACTGCAAAGTTATGGTTTTGACTGGTGATCATTACCGTTTTGTCCTGACAATTTTCTACCGGGTGATTGGCACCATGGTGACCAAATTTCATCTTCATGGTTTTGGCACCCAAAGCCAGAGCCATGATTTGGTGGCCCAGGCAAATGCCAAACAAAGGTATTTTATGTTCGAGGAAAGTCTGACAGGCTGCGACGGCATAATCACAAGCTGCTGGGTCTCCAGGTCCATTAGACAAAAAGACACCATCCGGTCGCATGGCCATCACTTCAGTGGCTGGAGTTTGTGCAGGTACCACAGTCAACTCACAACCCAGCCCTTTTAAAATACGTAAAATATTGCGTTTCACACCAAAGTCGTAGCAAACCACTTTATATCGATCATCATTCGGTTCCGGAAATTGGTTGTCAGTCAAATCAAAACAAGCTTGTTGCCATGAATAGGCCGTTTCACAGGTCACTTCCTTGGCCAGGTCTTTGCCTTCTAATCCCGGAAAATTTTTGGCCATTTCTATGGCTTTGCCTTCATCCAAGTCATCTCCACTCATGATACAACCATTTAAGGATCCGTTGAGTCGCAGTAAATTGGTCAGTTCACGGGTATCCAGACCACTGATAGCAACCACATTTTGTGCCTTTAAATAGGCATCAAGTGTGCTTTCATTGCGCCAGTTACTGGCCACAATTGAGTTGTCCCTGATGATCAAACCTTTGGCATGAATCTTGTCAGACTCATTGTCTGCCTGATTGGTCCCGGTGTTACCAATGTGCGGGTAAGTCAAGGTGACCATTTGATCTGCGTAAGAAGGGTCAGAAAGAATTTCTTGATAACCCGTCATGGCAGTATTGAACACCACCTCAGCTGTTGTATCACCGCGTGCACCCAAAGCGGTGCCATGAAATATGCTGCCATCTTCAAGTACCAAAATGGCAGGACTGCGATGACTGGAAGGAAATAAAATTTGATTTAATTTTGACACTTTGCTCAACTCTTAAAGGCGTAAAAAAAGCTGGCGTGAACCAACTTTTTACTGTTATCGAATTGAAAGCGAATTTTAACTCAATAATCGCAGAAACACCACAAAGTATGGTTGTTTTTTTCACCCATATTCGCCAGGCCGTCCGGCAATCAAAAATATACACACTTTTTACTTATGGTCATGATTTAAATTCATCACTCCACTATAATGTTCTGATGCGAATCCATTTGGCCATTTACCATCCACAACATGCGGGCATTTTGAGTGCTGCCATTGAGTTAAAGGCAGAAAAAGTCATCCTGCTTCACCGCAAAGAAGACGAAATCAGCGGTCTGAAGTCAGCCATTCAATCCAGGGGCATCCATTGTCAAACTCAGATCGCCACATTTGACACCCAATTGGCCAGAGAACAAATGGCGGACATTGTGGAAAAGAATCAGCAGGAAGAAATTGCATTCAACGCATCCAGCGGTTACAACAAGCTCACTTTACTTGGATTTGAACAGTTCACCGCCTATGGCTACCCGGTATTCCTGGTTGATAAATTCACCGATGAATTGTATTGGTTAAACACCAAACAGACTCAAGATGACATCAAAATGGGTCACCACATCAAACTTAAGGAGTACCTTAAGTCCTTCAACACACAAGTGCTAGAACAAGGACAAACCACACCTGAACCTGAAAACTCGCGAGAATTAACCGGCTGGATCATTTCACAGTTGGGTAAAATGGATAAGTCCATTGCCAGTTTAAACTACATGGCGACCAATGCTGATGCCAATCACCGTTACCAACTGAATCATAAAGACTTACAAAACCACCAACTTCAGGTATTATTAGACCGCTTTGAAGCCGCTGGCAAATTAACTGTACGGGGTCGAAAACTTAAATTCGCTGACAACGAAAGCCGTTTCTACTGCAATGGAGGCTGGTTGGAAAATCATGTCTTTGCTTTGTTGTATGGGATGCGTAAAAATCGACCACAATTGGCAGACTTGGCCAAAGGCATGACCATTGTAAGAAACCAAGGTAAAGTAAAAAACGAATTGGATGTGGCAGCCATTTGTCACAATCGACTGCACATCATAGAATGCAAGACACGAAGGTTCAGTCAGAGCAAAGCCGATAAAGCCGCGGCCAATTCAGCCATTTACCGACTTGATACCATCAAATCAATAACGGGTGGTTTATCAGCACGTGCCATGCTCATCAGCTACCAAACACTGAATAAATACACCATGTCCAGAGCCAAAGACCTGGGCATTTACTGTTGTTCTCATACCCAGTTGAAGCAACTAGAACAGCACTTATATCAATTCATTGATCAAAACACAGGTAACCAATAAAACATGAACTTCAGAAGTGACAACGAAGCACCGGTCAACCCAAAAATCATGCAAGCCATCATCGCTGCCAACAATGGATTTGAAGAATCTTATGGCTATGACTCATACAGTGACAAATTCACTTCACAATGTCATGAGTTATTTGAAAGCTGGTGTGAAGTGCTGCCCTTATCCACGGGTACAGCGGCCAACTCCATCGCCATGACTTTGGCTTGTCCTCCTTACGGGTCAATCCTGTGTCACGAACATTCACACCTCAATGCAGATGAATGTGGTGCTCCTGAATTTTTTACTGCTGGGGCTAAATTAATTCCGATGCCGGGAGATCACGGTAAAATTGATCTGGCCTATTTAGATCAGTATTTGGCCGGCACAGGTACCCATGGAGAGCATGAGAGCTTACCCAGCGTCATCAGCATCACCCAATGCACCGAATCAGGCACTGTTTATACATTGGATGATTTGAATA
Source organism: Marinicella sp. (assembly GCA_965230295.1). Classification (GTDB taxonomy): domain Bacteria; phylum Pseudomonadota; class Gammaproteobacteria; order Xanthomonadales; family Marinicellaceae; genus Marinicella. Next base: position 151,742 of record OZ246001.1, read on the forward strand.
AGTTAAAGGCCATCAAAGAAAAATACCACTTAGCCCTGCACATGGATGGTGCAAGATTTGCCAATGCAGTGAGCTCACTTGAATGCTCACCCGCTGAAATGACCTGGCAATCCGGCGTGGATATGTTGTCTTTTGGAGCCACTAAAAATGGCGCCATGATGGCTGAAGCCTTATTGGTTTTTAACCCCAAGATGACACAACAAATTAAACGCCTGCGCAAAAGATCCGGCCACTTGATCAGTAAAATGCGTTACCTCAGCGCTCAATTGTGCTGTTATGTTGAAGATGACTTGTGGCTCGAATTGGCCTCTCACGCCAACCAGATGGCCCAACAATTTTACCAAGACACAAAAAACACCATTGAATTCATTCATCCGGTTGAGGCCAACGAAGCCTTTTGCCGACTACCAGTAACTGTGATTAACTCTTTACAACAAGCAGGATTTGAATTTCACATTTGGCCAGGCTCAGATGATGTCATCCGATTGGTTTTTTCCCACGCCACTGAAGCCAATCAAGTCAGCCAGTTGACTGATGCCATCAATGAAAACATGAGATAAAATTGTTAATAAATCGATCTGTTAATTGGTCACCAGTTGATAGAAATCATAAAACTTCATGGCGGTCTTGAAATAATAACCCTGAACCTGGTCGCAGCGCTCTTCTCTCAGTAACTGCAGTTGGGCTTCATTTTCTACGCCTTCTGCAACTGTGACGATGTTTAAGTTCTGGCCCATGGTGATCATGGTCCTGACCAATTCCAAATCATCGTTATCCGAATCAATGTCATGAATGAATGATTGATCAATTTTCAAAACATCAACCGGAAAGTTTTTCAAATAAGATAAGGATGAATAACCAGTCCCAAAATCATCAATGGCAATGGCAATCCCCATTTTGGTAATTTCACTCAAGATGTACTGGCTGTTTTCAACGTTTTGGATCAAAGTTTGTTCTGTCAGTTCAAGCTCAAGGTTTTGAGGTGGGAATTGAGTCTCAGTCAAAATGGATTTTAATTTTGTTAAAAATTCCGGGTGCTCAAGTTGTCTGGCTGAGACATTGAATGACATGAACAAATCAGCATTGTGTTCGAGTAATTTAACAAACTGCTTACAACTGTGGGTGAGCATTTTCCATGAAATAGGTATGATCAATGAAGTTTCTTCAAGCAAATCTATGAAGGCAGAAGGCTCCACCAGTTCATTACTACTGCGGTTCCACCGAATCAAAGCCTCGGCACCACTGATTGTGTTTTCAGCCAAGTTATAGCGTGGTTGAAAATACATTTCGAATTCATTGTTGTCTTTAGCCAAATGCAAACGGGCAATCAACTGAATTCGGTCTTTGGCTTTTTGTTCAATTTCAGAATCATAAATGGCAAAGGTGTTACGACCTTCGTCCTTGGCTCGATACAAAGCTGCATCTGCATGTGACAATAATTCTGTCACATTGGATCCATGCTGAGGATAAAAAGCCACACCTACACTGCCGGTCAGCCTAATCAGGTGTTCATCAATTTGGATGGGGTATTCCAATGACTTCAAAAACCTTTTAACTAAATTCACCACATGCTCAATGGCCATTTCTCCTGGTAGGTAGACCACGAATTCATCTCCACCCATGCGTGCAATCACATCATCATGACGAAATACCCGGTTGAACAAGATGGGTAACTTCTTCAACATCTCATCACCAACAGCGTGTCCCAAAGTGTCATTGATGTCTTTAAAATGATCCAGGTCTATGAACAGGATGGTGAATTTTTGTTGGCTGTTTTTAGAAAACTTGACCCTTTTTTCTATGAAGTTGGTGATGTAATGGCGGTTGGGCAGATGCGTCAAGGTGTCATGATTCGCCAAATATTCGAGTTCGAATTGGACTTTTTCTTTTTCACTGATTTCATTGGCCAATTTAGCCGTTTGGTTTTTGGCTTTCTGTTTTGATAACAAGGTCAACATAAACAACAAAGCAATGATGGCACCAGCAACCGCTATGAAATAAGGCATGGGTGATACGATCAACGCCAAAGAAGCTTCTGTTGGGTAAACTTTAAATATCCAGCCATTGTTATCGCTGTCTAAATTGAGCTCAAAATATTCCAGATAGGTATTGTCCTCTAACTTTGGGCCATTTAAAAACACCACATCAGTTTCAGAATAGGCTTTGGTGTAATACCCTGTTGAAATCGGATCACCCAATAAACTATTGATGAATTCCTTAACATGAACTTCGATACCTAAGAAACCATCGTATTGATCACCTGTACCGATGGGCTGGAAAATAAACACCACATTTTCTTCATCCAACTTATAGGTCTTGGAAATTTCAGGCTGGTGGGTGTCCCTGGCGGCGATGAGTTTCAATAACACGTCATTGTCTTTGACAATCTCGGCACCCAGGTTGTGGTGCATCTCATGATTCGACTCAGACCATTGAGTTTGAAAGTCCTTATCCAGCCACCAGATTGAATCCACACCTTCAATTCTGGTGATGAAATCTGAGGCATCAGCTCGCCAATTACTTTCTTCCGTTCTGTTGTTGTTAACCCAACGTTCACTCATGGCATTCAAATCGGCCAGTAAACTTTGGGTACTTTGCATGATTTTAGCTTCTGTGCGGTTGGCTTGACCCTTGAGGATTTGATTCAAAACATCAATCTGGGAATAATGCACATAAAATGCAATCGCCATCGACAAACCAAATAACACCAATGAGATAAAGGCCGTTCCAAATTTCGACTGCTGTGGAAGTTGTTGATTGTGTTCCGTCAAATACGCACCTTGATTAATTCCGCGGATAAAAGCTTAGCATGTAGGTACTGACAAAACAAATGATTTAAAATCCTCACAAAACTGCCAAATCACCTTTGTCTTGCAACCAGGACTTGCGCTCGGAAGCACGTTTTTTTGCCAGCAACATATCCATGATGCCATGCGTGTTGTCTCCTGCAGACACTGACAATTGTAACAACCTGCGTGTATCAGGTGCGATGGCACTTTCACGCAGTTGTGCCGGATTCATTTCACCCAGCCCTTTAAAACGAGTCACACTGACCTTTCCTGTCATCTTTTCTCGTTCAATTTTATGCAATATTTGATCACGCTCACTCTGATCGACGGCATAGAACTTCTTCTTACCCACATCTATCCTGAATAACGGCGGCATCGCCACGAAAATATGACCTGCCCGAACAACCGGCTCAAAATGACGTAAGAATAAAGCACACAACAGGGTAGCAATGTGTAATCCATCTGAGTCGGCATCTGCCAATATGATGATTTTGCCATAACGCAATCCAGCCAAATCAGTGCTTCCCGGGTCGACACCAATGGCCACTGCCAAATCATGTACTTCTTGTGATGCCATGACTTGAGTCGACTCAACTTCCCATGAATTCAGGATTTTACCACGCAAAGGCATGATGGCTTGAAATTCACGGTCTCTGGCTTGCTTGGCCGAACCACCTGCTGAATCCCCTTCCACCAAAAATATTTCTCCTTGCATGGGATCCTGAGAGCTGCAATCGGCCAGCTTACCTGGCAAAGCAGGGCCAGTGGTGACTTTTTTTCGCACCACTTGTTTCGCTTTACGTAATCTGTTTTGGGCATTGTTGATGGCTATCATGGCAATCTGCTCAGCCTCTTCAACATTTTGGTTGAGCCACAGAATCAGCGCATCTTTGATGGTGTTTGCCACATAAGACGCTATTGATCTGGATGACAGCCTTTCTTTGGTTTGTCCAGAAAACTGAGGGTCCTTCATTTTTGCTGACAACACATAGCTGACCCGGTCCCAGACATCATCAGGTGCCAGTTTTAATCCCCGTGGTAATAAATTATGCGCATCAGCATATTCCCTGATGGCTTCCGTCAAACCGGTTCTGAGACCATTGACATGTGTTCCACCTTGTGCGGTCGGGATCAGGTTGACATAACTTTCGGTCACCAGCTCCCCTTGTGGAATCCAGGTCAAGGCCCAATCAACCGCAAATTCTTCATCATGTTGAGCACCGATAAAACCGGATTCAGGAATCATAACCTCGGCTTCTATTTCATCAATCAGGTACTCTTGCAGACCATCTTGAAATTGCCAGGATTCTGAGCTGTTATCCAAGTTGTTCTTAAAGTTTACAGCCAAACCTGAACACAGCACTGCTTTGGCTTTTAGCAGGTGTTTTAGTTTCTTAACCCCAACTTTTACAGTATCAAAATATTCAGCAGCGGGTGTAAACTGAACTCGAGTTCCTGTGTTTTTTTGCCCCACTTGACCAACCACTTTTAATTCCGAAACTTTTTCACCATGCTCGAAGGCAATGTGGTGCTCCTTGCCATCACGTTTGATCCAAACGTCCAATCGCTCACTCAAGGCATTCACGACTGAGACACCCACCCCATGTAACCCACCTGAGAAAGTGTAATTTTTATTAGAAAATTTTCCGCCTGCATGTAATTTGGCCAAAATGAGTTCAACCCCGGAAACACCATGTTCTTCATGAATGTCAACGGGCATACCACGCCCGTTGTCAGAGACCTCAATGCTGCCATCATCATGTAAGGTCACATTGATTTTATTGGCATGGCCCTCCAACGCTTCATCCACCGAATTATCCACAACTTCCTGAATCAAGTGATTGGGTCGTGAGGTTTCTGTGTACATCCCGGGTCTGCGTTTGACCGGATCTAAACCTGATAGAACTTCAATGTCTGAAGATTGATAAGTTTTTGTCATCTTGAATTAATATATCCTGTTATTTCCACTTGATTGAACAGCCCATTGATGGAAACTGTTCACTGTGCACCGATCCTGTTGTGACCATTTCTCGCATGGCCTCAACCAAGTCTTGTCGGAGTTCATTGCTGTTGTCATTGATACCTGCTGCATTCAAACGACCACGGTATTGTATGATTCCTTGGGCATTCATGCCAAATATATCTGGGGTACAAACAGCACCATAGGCTTTGGCGACTGCCTGAGACTCATCAAATAAATATGGAAACGGGTAATCCAGTCGTCGGGCAATTTCCTGCATGTTTTCATAGGAATCTTCAGGATAATCTGAAGGGTCATTAGACATGACAGCCACCACATTCACCCCGAAATCAATCAAGGCCTTTGAGTCAATCACCAGTTGTTTCTGGATGGATTTCACATAAGGACAGTGGTTGCAAATGAACATCACCACCAAACCCTCTGGCCCCATGGCTTTGGTCATGTCCCAACGCTCACCATCTACCCCGAGCAAATCAAAATCCGGGGCTTTCACAAATTCAGATTTCGGTGTATATTTCAGTACCATCATCCCCTCCTGTTTCATCCGTGCTGGCATCATCTGCCGCAAAAATTTCAGTATAAGCCTGGTATTGAGCCCCTAGACCAATACCTCCTGCCGTAACGACAAAAAACAACACAATCACATTGACCACCAATGGACTGGCCGCTCCCATGATTGCTGCCACCATTGATATCATTAAACTGGCAACCACCACAATCGCAAAAAACAACAACAAAAAGATCAATGTCATGGCCACAAAAGCCCGCCAGGCTCTGACCACACCCATTGCGCTGAATTTAATGGCAGAGATGGGTTTGGTTTGTTTGAAAATAATCAATGCCGGTGAAAATGCCAAAGCCATGGCCACAGGAATATTAGACAATAAATTTAAACAGGCCCTGAACAATGACTCTTTACCTGACATGTTTCTTACCATTTCCTCGGTCAACACCAAAGGCAAATCATACAGCAAAAGAATTTGTTCTTGCAGGTAATTTAACAGCAGAGTCAACCCTGCAGTCAGCACCCCTAATACAATAAAAGCATTGAAATTTTCTATAACAGGTTGCCATAACTTGGCCAGATTATATGCAGCTAAATTGTTGGCCTGTTGACAACATTTCATCATAAATGCAGACACCATGGGGGAGGCAAACACCATCATGATGGTCACAAAATTTGGTGATACATTACCGATCAGAACCATCAATACACCGAGCATGATGCAAACAGAGTACCACTGCATTTTGACTTGCTTAAAATACATCACACCCGCATCAAACCAATTCTTTCCTGACTTCCAAGAAAATTCAGTGTGGGTAAATGGGGGTTTGTTATTATTTGGGTTCATTAAGCTTGGATGTCCTGTATGGGTTCATTCAGTGGTGGCAGAGGATAAACCCTTGATGGCAGCATCCACCGCATACCAACACAATGTGGCCGATTTGATTCTGGATGGAAATTTCTTCACCGTGACCAGCGTATTGACTTGACCCAGTGATTCGAACGATTGGTTTTCAGCCTGTTTGTCCATCAGCTGCTTGAATTGTTCAAATGCCTGTTGCCATTCAGACACCGTTAATCCTGTAGACACTTCTGTCATCATAGATGCTGAAGCCATGGCAATGGCACAGCTTTCACCATCAAAATGAACAGCCATTAGCACACCATCATTGATGGTTAAATACACTTCTACCAAGTCACCACAAACCGCGTTCAAACCTTCCGCATGATGGGTCCACGATTCCGGTTTTCCAAAATTTCTGGGATTCCTGTTGTGTTCTAATATGGCTTCTTTGTACAGCTTATTTAAATCTGACATCCTACTCAAACATGGCTTTGGCTTTGAGCAGAGATTCTACCAGAACATCGACCTCTTTTTCAGTATTATAAAAAGACAGCGAAGCACGGCAACTGCCAGCCAATCCAAAGTATTGAAAGATCGGCATGGTGCAATGATGGCCTGTTCTCACGGCCACGCCATAATGGTCAATAATGGTACCAATGTCATGGGCATGGATGCCATCAATCACAAAAGAAAAAACCGGTGATTTATTGGCTGCATTACCTATGATTCTTAGACCCTTAACTTGTTGTAGAGCTTGTTCGGCATAGACCCTTAGCTCTTGATCCCGCTGTTGAATTTTATCTAAACCCACTGACTGCATAAAATCAGCAGCAGCACCCAACCCGATACCACCAGCAATGTTCGGTGTGCCTGCTTCAAATTTGGCAGGCACAGCATTGTATACAGTCGATTCAAATGTCACTTTGCTGATCATCTCACCGCCACCATGGTAAGGTGGCATGGCATTGAGGTGTTCGGCTTTGCCATACAACACACCACTGCCAGTTGGACCATACATTTTATGGCCGGATACCGTATAAAAATCACAGTCCAAGTCCTGTACATCGACTTTGATATGCGGTGTGGCTTGGGCTCCATCGACCAGGACATGTACACCCTTTTGATGCGCAGCAGCCACCAATTTTTTGATGGGGTTGATGGTGCCCAAAGAATTTGAAACATGTACCACAGACATGAATTTGGTCTTGTCATTGAGCAACTGATCCAAATCATCCAAAACCAGCTCACCTTGGTCATTCATGGGAATGACTTTCAATACAGCACCGGTTTGCTCACAGAGGATCTGCCACGGTACAATGTTTGAATGGTGCTCCAGGTGCGAGATCAAAATTTCATCACCCGCCTTGATGCGACTTCTGACAAAGGTTTGTGCCACCAGGTTGACTCCTTCGGTACAGCCTCTGACAAAAATCAAATCTTTAGCGGATGGCACATTGATCAATTGGGCCAGCGATTTCCTGGCCAACTCATACAGTTCGGTGGCTGATTCACTCAGGCTGTGCACCCCACGGTGGATGTTGGCGTTGTGATTGAGGTAATAATCATTGACGGCATCCAACACCACCTGGGGGCGCTGAGCTGTAGCGGCATTATCCAGATACACCAAAGGTTTCCCATGAACCTGGTTGTTCAATCCAGGAAATTGATCTCTCAGCATACCCGTGCCTCTTGTTCGAATGATTCAATCATGATGTCACGGGCTTGCTCAATGTCTACACCTCGTGATTGTAAATAAAACAATGAGTGCTCATCCAAAGCCCCGATGGTTGACCCATGAGCTGCCACCACTTCGTCAGCATACACTTCCAATTCTGGTTTGCTGAAAATTTTGGCCTCTTCAGATAACAAGATGTTTTTCAAATCTTGGGCTATTTCAGATTGATCAGCTCCCACAGCAACCAACGCTTTGGCATTGTTGAAAATTTGTGACCGGTCTTTTGCAATTGATCGGTGTGTCACATCAGATTGGTTATTTTTATAATAATGATTCACTTTAACTAAATCTGATATATTATTGTTATTAAATGTTTTATTTATTGATCCAGAGCGGTATTTGCTGTTTTCTGCATTGAAATTAATCACATGATTGTGGTGTTGTAATAATCCACCTATGTGGTGATTCATACTGCTCAGTTCTGCATGTTCAAGTAATTCAAATTGGTTGTAACTGATGAATTTCTCGGTGTCACTGAGTTGGATATTTTGTGATCTACTGAGATTCGATGATGCACCCAATCGACAAACATTGACCACATTCAGTTGACCACTGACATGCTGTTCTGTAACACATACCCTGGTATTTTCAGCCATTTCCACCTGGTTACGAACATAATGCCATGTTGGTAAGCTTTCGAAGCGGTACACCAATTTGATGTGTACGCTTTGTTGACTGGGTCCAACATGAATCAAAGCACCGTTTTTAAACAAAGCCGTGTTGATTAAATTAACTGCTGTTTCTTGATCAAATGGCAAATCCAGCCATTGTGATATAGACACATGGCCAATGTCATTGATCACCAGCCAGTCAGGACAAGTGCCATCAACCGCCACGCCTGCTTCTGACAAGGTTACCACCACATGATGGTCTGCAGCGAGTTCTTCAACATCATGAGGGTTTCTGCTGTTGCTGTCCGGGGCAACTGCAACGGCCGACAAACGTTGTACATCGGCGTAACGCCATGCCTCATTTTTACGGCTTGGGTCAGACAGTGTTTGAAGCTGATCAAGCGCCATTTGACGTTTTTCAACCAACCAATCAGACGGATCTTCAGCGTTGATTTGATTGATTGCTTGTGCAGTCCAATTATTGATCAAGCCAGCCATAGCCTTGTTCCTCCAATTCCAGAGCCAAGTTTTTGTCACCTGATTTGACAATTTTGCCATCGGCCAATACATGCACAAAGTCTGGCTGGATGTAATCCAATAATCTTTGGTAATGGGTAATGATGATAAATGAACGGTCCGGGGCCCGCAGTTGATTCACCCCATCAGCCACAATTTTCAAGGCATCAATGTCCAGGCCTGAATCTGTTTCATCCAGAATGGCTAATTTAGGCTCCAAAACGCCCATTTGGAAGACTTCATTGCGTTTTTTCTCGCCCCCAGAAAAACCCACATTAACAGGACGCTTTAACAAATCATCACGCATATTCATGTCTTTGATTTTTTGTTTTACCATGCGCAGAAATTGGGCTGAATCCATGGCTTCTTCGCCGCGGTATTTGCGCTGTGCATTCAAAGCTGTGCGCAAAAAATACATGTTATTCACGCCAGGGATTTCAACTGGGTACTGAAAAGCCAGGAACACCCCTTCTGCAGCCCGTTCTTCAGGCTCTAATTCCAACAAATCTTTGCCCAAGTAATCAACTGTACCACTTTGTGGTTCCACATAAGGCATGCCAGCCAACAGGTTACCCAATGTACTTTTACCAGCACCATTAGGTCCCATGATGGCATGGACCTCTCCGGGTTTCACTTCTAAACTCAAACCTTTGAGGATTTCTTTGTCGCCAGCAGTGGCGAATACATCATTTATTTTTAACATCAGCCGATGGCTCCTTCTAATGAGATGTCTAACAAGGCTTTTGCTTCAACGGCAAACTCCATGGGTAATTCTTTGAACACTTCTTTACAGAAGCCGTCCACGATCAGTGAAATGGCATCTTCTTCCGTGATGCCACGTTGTAAACAGTAATTCAATTGGTCTTCAGAGATTTTTGAAGTGGTGGCCTCATGTTCGAGTTTGGCCGTCATGTTGGCCGACTCTGTGTATGGAAATGTATGTGCGCCACATGACTTACCGATCAACAAAGAGTCACACTGGGTAAAATTCCGAGCATTGTCTGCGCGCTTGGCCACCCTAACCAAACCGCGGTAGGCATTTTGGCTTTTGCCCACTGAAATGCCTTTGGAAATCACTGTACTTTTGGTGTTTTTACCCAAATGGATCATTTTGGTGCCGGTATCGGCTTGTTGGTGGTTATTGGTCAACGCCACCGAATAAAACTCTCCTCTTGAACCATCACCTCTCAGGATACAGCTGGGGTATTTCCAGGTGATTGCCGACCCTGTTTCTACCTGGGTCCATGAGATTTTTGAATTCTTGCCCAAGCAGTTTCCTCGCTTGGTCACAAAGTTATAAATGCCACCCTTGCCATTTTCATCTCCCGGGTACCAGTTTTGAACGGTCGAATATTTGATTTTGGCATCATCCATGGCCACCAGTTCAACCACAGCAGCGTGTAATTGGTTTTCATCTCGCATCGGTGCTGTACAACCTTCTAAATAGCTCACATAGGCACCTTCCTCAGCCACAATCAAAGTTCTTTCAAATTGACCTGTGTTGATGGCATTGATGCGAAAGTAGGTGGATAACTCCATAGGACATCGCACCCCTTTGGGGATATAAACGAAAGAACCGTCACTGAATACCGCCGCATTCAACGCCGCAAAATAGTTGTCTTGTGCTGGCACCACAGAGCCCAGGTATTTTTTAACCAATTCAGGATGGTCATGTACCGCTTCTGAGAACGATGAAAAAATCACCCCCACTTTCTCCAATTCAGCTTTGAAGGTGGTCCCTACAGAAACAGAATCAAACACGGCATCAACCGCTACGCCTGCCAAGCGCTCACGTTCATGCAAAGGCACACCCAACTTGTCATAGGTTTCCAGCAGTTTAGGGTCTACTTCATCCAATGACTTCGGTGCATTTTCTTTGTTGGCATTGGGTGAAGAATAGTAAGAAATCGCCTGGAAATCGATTTCCGGAATCTTTAACTTGGCCCATTCCGGCTGCTTCATGTTTTGCCATTTTTGGAAAGCATCCAACCGGTAATCTAACAACCATTGTGGCTCTTCTTTCTTTTCTGATATCAATCGGATGGTGTCTTCATCCAACCCGGGCGGGATGGTGAAAGACTCAATGTCCGTGACAAAGCCTTCTTTATAGCCTTGTTTGGCCCTGGCCTTAACGGCTTGGTTTTCTTCTACCACTTCAGCTTTTTGGTTTTCTACTTCTTGACTCATGCTATCTAAACTCAAGGTTTGATTTGTAAGGTGATTTTTTTCTTTTCATCCAAAATATCACTGACCGTGACGCTTTCTAATGCATTCAAAATCACTTGATTGACTTTTTTCATACCAGCACTCATGTAACAATCCTGGGTCAGATGACAGGCTGTATCATCATCAACACATTCGGTCAAAGACATGCCACCTTCCATGGCCACAATCACTTCGTTTAAGGTGATCTCTTGCTTTCTTTTGACCAGAAAATAACCGCCAGTGGCACCTCTCTTAGAGTCCAACAAACCGGCTTTTTTCAGTTGTTTAAGTATTTTGCTGACTGTGGGTGTTTCTAGCCCAGTCACTGATGCCACAAAATCAGCAGATGCTGGCAAATCTGACTTTTTCAAAGCCATGATCACCATAAAGGCATATTCAGTTAATTTGGACATTTTTATCATCGCGCGGATTATAGCATCATATAGGACTTATTTGGTACTATATGATGCCAATTCAAGGGATAATACCGACTAAACCACGTCAGCGTTGATTAAAATGAATTTTTACCTGAAAGGTATCCACATGATTGTGATCAAACTGTACCAGCCACCCCAAACGCTCACACATGCGCTGAGCTATTATGGTCCCGACACCATAACCAGAACCAGAACCATTTTCAGATGATGCCTTGTCCCGAGGGTTTTCAATGACAACAGAGTCATTGTTAAGGTAACAATAAACCACTTTTTCACTGCCGTGTTGAATGGCATTTTTCAGTAAATTACCCACCACAACCATGAAAACATCGGCAGGTGCGTTGATCAGAACCGGACCTCCATCTGCTTCTGTCAATGTAATTGTATGTGCTGGATAACTGAGTAAAAATTCTGCTTTTATGGCTTTCATACAAGCCATCATGTCACAAACTTGATCAGACCTGATCACGTCACTGGAAAGCCACAAGAACGCTTCGGTGATTTGCTTCATTTGCCGGATTGAGCGATTCAATCGATCAATCACTGTACCTGGGTCGTAATCAGCCTTTTTTTTATACAATTCCAGTAACTCAAGGGCGTTTTGGGCAATTTGGATGGGAGATCTGAGTTCATGGCTGACACCCCGATTGAATTCGAACTCACGCTGCGCGGCGGTTTGCGCTTGGGCTATGGATGTTTCTAATTGTTTGGCCAAAACCCCAACTTCATCACTTTGAAAATCAGCAGCAAAACCCTTGGGTAGGTCTTGTTGATCATCTTGCAATTGTTCGGTTAGTTTTTTCAATGGAGCCAAAGTTTGTCTGGCCAACCTGTAAGCCACAATCACTGTCAAAAAAATCAACACCAGTGAAACCACCAAGACTGTTAATAACAAGTCGTTGCGACTGGTTCGCACTGCCAATAAACCACTCACATCGTAACTGATGAAGTAATCAGTTGTATCTGGAGCCAGTTGATTGCGCAACACAAACACGGCTCGATCATCATCAAAGTATTCATAAACACCTGGTTTTGAACCCACAATTTTTTTTAAGGCAGGAGGCAATTGGTCAATGCCCGGATATAATTTCATTTGTTGGTTGGTCGGTTGCCAATTTGATTGTTCATTTTCAGCAAGGCTTTCATACAATAGTTGTTCGCTGCGCAGTAAATTAATAAAGACCTGGTCTTCAGTGATGTATACCATCATCATGACCATGACAGTAAAGAACAGACACAAAGTCAATGCAAGGCCAATCATGGATCGCTTGATGCGCCTGGCTATACTAAGCTTCATTGGCCACCTCATCAACCATTTGATAGCCCACACCTTTCACCGTTCTGAGCATGTTTGTTGCAAATGGCTTGTCGATGGTTTTTCTGATTTCATGGATATGTGAACGCAATGGATTGCTTCTGGGTGGCAGCTCGCCCCACAACATGTACTCAAGTTCCTGCCTGGACACCACCTGTGGAGAAGCACGCATCAACACTTCAACAATTTGCATGCTGGCTTTGTGCAGATTCAAAATCTGCCCTGCTCTTGTTAACTGCCATAGACCGGCATCAAAGACCAGATCACCGACTTGCAATTCTTGCGTTTTTTGACCTTCCTGCTTGAGCACCAAAGCATCCAATCGCAAACCCAACTCCTGCAAGGCAAACGGCTTAACCAAATAATCCCATGCACCTGCCTGAAAACCGATGGTTTTGTCAGCCAAAGATCCCCTCGCTGTCAACATCATGACCGGTGTATGCACTTGGTGCTGTTGTCGCAACTCTCGACACAAGGTAAACCCATCTTTTTTGGGTAAGTTGACATCCAGAATGATGGCATCAAATTGATGGTTGGTGGCCAAAGACAACCCCTGCTCACCATTATCTGCGAAATCCAATTGATGACCCAAGCCAATCAGGTAGTCACTGATGTTGCCTGCAATGTCTAAATTATCTTCTACCAACAGAATCTTCATAATTGTTGAAATGTATTGACTGGTTGCTTTAACTTGTTCCGCGCCATACCAGCACCAATCAATGCGTACAAGGCCGGTACAAAAAGCAGAAACATCAACCAAGTCAACCAATCTGGCTGAAAAGGTAAGCCAAACTGCTCTTTGAACATCAGCTGAGAAATGATGAATGCGCCGACTAATCCTATGGTGCAGGATACCATGCCGACCACTGTTTTTTCAGCCATTAACATGTTTTGTAACCTCTTTTTCGTTAACCCGAAAACACGCAAGACATTGTTCTGGTGATGATCAACACTGATGTATACTGCTGCCACCAAAACCGGCAAAGCAGCCATTAACAGAATAACCAATAAGCTGTTCATCACTGTGGTAATTGATACCATGATATTTCTTACCGACTCTATTTGCTGGGCTAAATCTGTGATCAATGCAGCAGGAAATTGTTGGCCCAATTCAGACAACATCGGTTTGGCTTCGGTATTTATTTCAATCCCACCCATGCGTTGTTGGGCATATGGCGCCAACGTATCTGGGGCAAACATGAACCAAAACATCACCATGGAGCCACCACTTTTGAATTTGCGTTGGCTGCTGATGGTACTGGTTAGGTACTGGTCTCCAATTTTGAAGGTCAACTGATCACCCATTTGCAAGCCCATATCCGTCATGACTTCTGCCTCAACAGAGACATCTCCGCTACCCAGCTGTGGCCAATCACCTGAAACCAAGTGGTTATTTTCAGGTAAGTCGGCGGCCCAAGACAACCGAACTGGCGAACGTGTTTCTTCACGGGTGTCACTTTCATGTTGAATGGCATCATCTATATTGATGCCATTTACGGCAATCAACATAGCAGGCACCATTGGATACATCCCTTTAACTGTGGCGCCTTTACCTTCAACAAAATTGTTGAATGGTTGTGCTTCATCAGCAGGTAATCCGCTGAATATGTAATTACCATCGTGATGTAAGCGTTGTACATGGTAGGCATCCAGGAAACCACCCCGTAATGTCATGATCATCGCCAATGCCATGACTGTCAAAGAAACCGCCACCACAGGAGCCACGTTTTTCTTTGGGTTGCGACCGATGGATCGCAACACCACCCGAACTGGCCCATGAAAAAGGTGGTGGATGTGGCCTATCAATTTATTCAACCCCCAACCAAACAGCAGCGCCATGAGCATCAAAACAAGCACCCCCAAACATAGATAAATGGTTAATCTGATGTTGTCGCTGAAGTACCACAACATCGATACCAGGCAGACTAAGGCAATGGTTGTTGACAACAACAAGCGTCTGTTGATATCAAGTTGCCCTCGCAACACACTCACCACTGGTATATCGGTTAAATTGATCATGCGGGGGTAGACAAATATCAACAAGGTCACCAGCGATACCGCACAAGACAGCATCACAATGGAATACTTGAAAGACACGGCTGCCATTTTCAAGTATGGCATCAGTATACTGGCCAATGCCGGTTGTACCAACCAGCCTATCAAACCACCCGCCAAGCCACAAATCAAAGCCAAACAAGCCATCTGGGCCAATAATGCATAAACCACCACCACCTTGGGCAACCCCATACAACGCAGTACTGTACTGGGCAAAGCATATTGTTTCACCGAATAATCTGCCAAGATGGCCGCACCTGAACCACACAACAACAGCACCAACACCATCACCAAACCCAGCATCTTTTCTGCCCGCATCATCATTCTGGCAAATGGGTGTTGTCCTTCATCTGGTTTAAGCACTTGGTGTTCATATTGACTCAAAGTGGTGGCCAATGCAGATTCAATTGTTTCAATGGCCTGATCAGTTCCTGCAAATAAATACCGGTATTCACTGCGACCATTGTTGAGATCAATGCCAGTCTTTGGCAAGTCTTCTGAACGCAGCATGACCCTTGGTAATGTGTGTTGGAACTGAGTGAGTCGATCCGGTTCAAAAGTCAGTTCTTCAGACACCTTAAAATGACTGTTTCCTATTTGAATCATGTCTCCGATCCGAGCACCCAATACACTCAGCGCTCTGGCATCTAACCAGGCTTCAGCTTCATTCAGCTGGCTGGCTTTAACTGATTGGTCCCCTGCTGCTGTTTTTAGGGTCAATTGGCCTTGCAAAGGATAAGAGTTTGAAACCCCTTTGATGGCTACACTGTGGTAGCTGCCTGGCCCGATGGCCCCATGTGTCAATGAAACCGTTTCGACCACGTCTTCATCAGTGATAGAATGCCACCATTCAGCTGGCAAAGGCTGGTCACTGCGGATGACCAAAGGCGCTCCAAGGAATTCAGCAATGTCTTGATTCAAGGTCGACTTCACACCCTGCGCAAAGAACCCCAAGGTACTGACTATGGTTACACATATTAATAGGCAAGCCGCCATCAACAGGTGAGATTTGTTCAGCATGGACTTCAACCCTAAGCGCTTAAACACTATCCAGATTAAAGCCAAAGTTGATTTTGTTTTGGGTTTGATTTCAGGCTGCATTTAACTTTCCTTGGTTCAATTGATAAACCACATCACATCGGCGGGCTAAATTTTGGTCATGGGTCACCAACACCATGGAGGTGTTGTTTGCCTGATGCATTTCAAACAAGTTTTTAATCACATGGGTCGCCGTCTTGCGGTCTAAATTCGCCGTGGGTTCATCTGCAAATAATATACTGGGCCTGACAGCAAAAGCTCGACACAAAGCAACCCGCTGTTGCTCCCCACCTGACAGTTGACTGGGTAAGTGATGAGCCCGTTTACCCAGACCCATTTTTTCTAACCACGACAAAGCTTCCTGATTGGGTGTTTGGCTACCAAACAATTCCAATGGCAAGGCCACATTCTCAAGAGCAGTCAATTCTTCCATCAAGTAAAAGGATTGAAACACAAAACCCGTGTCAGTGGCCCTAACGGCGGCCCTGTCATCTTCATTCATGGCAGTGATTTCCTGACCGTTCAAATGAACTTGACCTTGTTGAGGTAAATCAAGTCCAGCCAACAACCCCAATAAGGTTGACTTGCCGCTGCCGGATTGCCCCAGGATGGCCACTGATTGTCCACTTTGAACGGTCAAATCGGCACCTTTGAGGATGTGCAATGGCCCTTCGGGTGTTGTCACTGTACGGTGAATGTCTTGTGCTTGCAGAACTGTAGACTTCATTGGGCTTCTCCACCCATGTTCTCATCAATAAATGCCAGAACTACATCATGAAAACCGTCTGGCAACCGATGTCCACTGTCAAAAAACTTCACTTTTTTATTGTTACTGGCAATCAAATCAAACACCTGCTGATATTCGGCTTGGCTGGTGTATTGGTCTTGAGTGGCTGCCAACAGCAAGATCTGTGCTGATTTGATATTTGACACGTGATGCCTCGGAGCGACTGGCGATTCTGCCACCCCCACGTAAGGCGGGACCATACTCACCACATGCATGATACTGGGCTCATAGGCGGCCAACAACAAACTCATTTGTGCGCCCATGCTGTAACCAAAGGCAGCGGTGTGTGAAGCCACAATGGGATGGGTTGACTCAATCCATTGCAGTGCCAGTCGATAGTCCCTGACAGTGCCTACAATCATGTCATTGTAAATGCGTCTGTTGGGGCTATGTGCTTTACCCAGTATCTCTCTGGGGCCCATGCCTTTGATTGTCCTCGATCCATGCAACCGGGCATCCAGTGCCAAAACGGCATAACCCGATTGGCGTAAATGATCACTGATCAAACCGGCCTTGATGGAACGCTCACTATTGAACCACAGGTTTTGATCGGTCCCCATGGCATGTAACAGCAAGGCCAGTTTGTATGGTTGATGGCTGTCAGCCTGGTACCCTTGAGGCAAGGCTAAAGTTCCATTAACTGGCTGTTGATCGTCACTGATGAATGTCAAGCTGTATTTCATCCCCAAATGATCTTCACCTAAGGGCAGTTGCTGCATCTGGATGTCGAATGTTGGGTCCACGTCAAACCATTCACTCAAAACTTGATGGGCTTGCTCACCATAAAGTTCAATGGTTGATGCCGAGGCTTGGACGAATAAAAATATCAGGGTAACAAAGAAGGTTAATTGTTTTGTGTATCGCATGATTGACTCTAAGGATATGAAGAAAAATCAGCGTAACAAAACCATGTTCAAATAAACTTCAAATACGCCGTTTATATACACAGCTATTTGAACACCATCCATCTGTTCGCAATGATCTGCTGTGGAAAGCTGCTGAGCAGCTTGACCCGCCGAGCCGGTTGGTGAACTTTGTGAATCAGAGGCGAAGAGCGCAAGGTAGCATGTCATGTTCGCCGCGGTCGCTTTCACTTTTGTCATGAACAAAAGTGAATGAAGTCCCAAGAACATTCCTTTGTTTATTTTTGGATGAAAAACAATCATTCAAACTTGTTATTTGATGTTCATGATTTCGTGATATTTTTGTGATGTTCTTATCACATAATGTATCTCATATATAACAAACATGACGCATTACCCATCAAATAATTGAGAGAAAACCATGACTTACATCATCAGCTCAAATAGCCTGTCGAAAAAAATCATCATCAACCCTGTCATCAATCGAAAAATTAAAGAATTGCACCGCAAACTGGTGGATCTGAGTTTTTCCCATGGTAAAAATTCAGAGGAGTACTTGTTGATTTTAAAGAAGATACATCAGTTGCGCAGCTGCAAAGACTGATTTTAAATATGCGACAACGATGATCTAGACAGTAACTTAAGCCATTATTAGTCTGAGGCAAAATGGCTCAAAAGATTTTATATTTTCGCGTTTTTGATTTCGACGGTAGTTCCAGACTGCAAACTGTCAGCGCCCCGAATCACCACCTGATCACCCGCGTCTAAATCAGCTTCAATCGCAATTAAATCACCCACATTTTCATTGGCTTTCACACTGATTTGCTCCACTGTATTTTCAGCAGAAACTTTAAACACAAATGTCCCGTTTTCACGCAACACCAAAGCATCCTGGTTGACCACCAGTGATTCACGTGCTTGGTACATAGGCACTGAGACACTGACCAATTGACCAATACTTAATGCATTTTCATTTTCAAATGACAGGCGCATTTCGTATGCTTGATTGCGGTTGTTGGTTGAGGGGACCAAGTTTTTCACAATGGCTTGTTGTGTGATGCCATGAGCAAACAAATCAATGGTATTGCCCACCTGAATGAAGTTGGCATAACGCAGCGGTACTTGAGCCCTGATTTCTAGGTTTTGCATGTCTGTGATACCCGCCAATACAGTTCCTGCAGAGACGGTTTCCCCTTCTCTTCTTTCTCGGTTTGAAACCACACCTTTGAAATTGGCTTTGATTTCAGAACGACTGAGTTGTTCTTTGATTTGGGCCAAACGCAATCGTGCCACTTCTAAATCACTGCTCGCGACATCTCTTTGTGATTCAGTTTGTTCAACTGCATTGGCTGATATGGTCTTGGCTTTGACCAAATCTTGCTGTCTTTTTAAGTTGGTCTCCAGGTAGTTTAACTGAGTTTGTGCACGTTTGATTAAAGCCTGCTGTTCAGCCAACTGAAGTTCCAATGCAACCGTGTCCATTTTGACAATCACATCACCTGATTCCAATAAAGTACCAGGTTCAGCCACATAGGCCAATTGCCCGGTGATTGCAGCTGTGATTTGAATGGCATTTTGGCTGTAAACATTACCAGTAATGGGCATGGTTGGAACCACTTGGGTTTTCTTGACGGTATCTGTAATGACAGGCACACCCGGTGTATCACCTTGCTGTGCCATGGCCCATGAACTGACTGTGAAAAATCCAATGGTTGCTAAAATTTTCATGTATGAACTCCTTCATCAGCCGACCTGATGTCGTCGATTTGTTGTTTGTTCTTTGTGAATAAAGAATTGATTTTGTCAACCCAGTCTCCGGGCTGTCCAAGTTGTAATAAACTGGGCATCAACAACAGCGTGAACACCAAGCTGAATATCATCCCACCGATAATCACAGTTGCAAGACCTCTGTAAATATCTGATCCAACACCAGGTATTACCAACAATGGCATCATCCCAAAAATACTTGTCAAAGTACTCATATAAACAGGTCTGGCCCTAACCCTCACTGCATTCCTGACGGCTGCCATTCTAGACATGCCCTGCCGTTCTCCTTCGCGTGTTTGACTGACCAGCAAAATGGCATTGTTAACCACCAGTCCCAATAAGATAATAAACCCAATCATGGTTAACATATCCAAAGATTGGTATGAAACCAAATTCAGCAACTTAAGCGCCAACAAACCACCAGCCAAAGCCAGTGGCATCACTGCCAACACCAACAGGGAATCTTTCATGGATTTAAAAATGGCTGCCATCATCAAGAACAGAATCAAGATCGCCAAAAGAAAATTGTTCAGCATATCACCCAGAGCAGACTCCAACCTGTCTGCACTGCCTTTGTATTGAATCGCCGCCCCTTCTGGCAAATATTCACGAATTTGTGGTCCAGCCACTGTGCGCAAAGTCTCCAGTGCCTCCTCGACGGTCATGTCAGCAGCAGGTAAGATTTGTAAACTGATGGTCTTCTGCCCGTCAACCCGTTGAATTCTGCTGGGCCCAACTGTGCGTTCAATTCGAGCCAATGACCCAATGGTTTGGGCGCCAGCCAAAGGAGTTGCGATTGGTATGGCGGCCAATTGATCTGGGTTTGTCCACCCAGCTGATCGCAGAATCATGTTATATCGGTTGTTCCCATCAAAGTATTCTCCAACAAACAAACCACCCGTAAAGGATCGAATGGCACTGGCCAAACCGCGTGAGGTTAAACCAACCTCTGTGATTCGATGTTCATCGGGAATTATTTGCAACTCGGGTTCTGATAAGGACAAACCGGATAAGGGCCTGACCATGGCACCAGGCAAGGCCTCCTGCAAGACCGGCATACTTTGCCTGGCCGCACTCATCAGGCCTGAGATATCTGAACCTTGTAAATTAATGGTTATGGACCTGCCGCCATTGTTACCCACGCCCAACAAAGATGCCCGACTGGGGAATGCCGTGGTATCGGGAATTCCTTTCAACAGATCGCCACTGAGTAAAGTCACAAACTGCTCAGTGTCTTCAGGGTTAAGTGGATAGAGATACAGGATGCTGTTGGTACCAAACATAGACAGGTTGTAGCCTTTTATGAATGGCTCTTTTTGGTGTTCCATGTGTGGACGCAACCTTTCGACAATGACGTTGCCAATTTCATGCTCATAAACATCTGTGGTCACTCCTGGAGGTGCATTGAAGAACACTTGCACAGCATCGGCTTTGGCTGGTGGTAAAAAGTCAGCTTTGGGCATCGTCAGCACAACAATTCCAAGTGACATAACGGTTAAACCAAGCACCCAGGTGTTACGCTTGATGCCACTGTCAGTCAGTTGCATCACCCATTTTGTGATGTTGTTCCACCAATGTTCACAAGGATCAATTTGTTTGCTGTCTTTTAAGAACAGTTTACTGGCGACAGGTACAATGGTGATGGCTGCCAACAGCGATGCAATCACGCTGACAGATAAAGTGATGGCCAAATCAGAAAACATTTGTCCTTCCATACCTTCCAGAAACAAGATGGGTAAAAAGATCGCTATGGTGGTTACTGTTGAAGCAAACAAAGCCCCCTGAACCTGTTTTGGGCCTTGAGTAACCGCTTCACTTAAAGGCAAGCCGTTTTGTTTATACCGCACGATGTTTTCCTGAACAATGATGGCGGCATCCAATATAAGACCCACTGCAAAAGCCAGTCCTGCCAGTGATATCACATTCAGAGACAAGTCAAAAATTTTCAGTGCCATGAATGACACCAGTAAAGAAACCGGAATTGAACTGGCAATGATCAAAGTTGAACGGCGATCTCTCAGGAAAAAGAACAGCACTGCAATTGACAGCATGACTCCCAAACCCAGGTTGTTTTTGACCAAATCAATGGCCCTGCGAATATAAACTGATGAATCATAGCTCAATTCGATGATCAAACCTGCTTCATCCAGGGCGCCCTGGTTCAATTCATCAATCGCTTTGTTGACTTCATCCAGTATGGCCACAGTGTTTGAATCACTGCCACTTTGTAAGGTGATGTAATATGATGGATAACCATTGCGTTTGTTGACGCCGAAACCATCAACCGGTATTTTTTCCACTGTGGCCACTTCATTCAAGTGAATGGGACGGCCTTCGACCCAGGCAATGATCATTGAGCCCAGTTTCGATAAGTCATGTTGGCCTAAAAATCGAACGGTGTACTGACGACGACCGACATCAGCAAATCCGGCTGACACATCATTGGCTGCCGCAATGGACTGGGAAATACTGTTGATGGGTACACCCAATGCAGCCGCTTGATAAGGGTCAAAATTAATTCTGACCTCCAATGGACGGCGACTGTTCATGTTTACCCGACTGACACCCGGGATTCTGGCCAGTCGTGGCTCAATCACTTCATCAAAAACAAATTCGTATTTATCAGAGGTGTAATCAGCATCCAGGTTATCTTTCTGTGTATAAACTTGGATAGAAGCCACATTAGGCTGTCCCTGTCCACCAACGGCAACAAACGGCTCACCTGCATCGACCGGTAATGGAGGTGCTTGATTCAGGTTATTGATGACATTGATAAACGCTTGTTGTAAATCTGTGTCTTGTTCAAACGTCAGTGTGGTGTTGGTAAACCCTCGGTTGATGTTGCTGGTGATTTCCTTCAGGCCCGGTGTACGTCGCAGGATGGTTTCCTGTGGTTCTATGATGTTGGATTCCATTTCAGCCGGAGCTGCTGCTCGCCAATTATTGAAAATTGATATTTGCGGTTGTGAGAGGTTGGGCAGCAACTGGATCGGGCGATCCTTGATGGCCAGATACCCAAACAAAGTAATGAGTGCCAGTACCACTGCAATGCTGGCTGGGTTTTTCAAACTTATCTGCGTTAAATTCATACCACACCTGATTTTTACAGGCCAGTGTACCAACCTGTTTAACAGCTTCAATGTGCCATTAGGCCCAAATTACGAAGAAGACTGTAGGCCAAAAGTCATGGTATGTGGCATTTTGTACAACCAAAAAAACAGTTTAAAAGAGGCTTCAACACAGGAAATGTTCAATCAAAGACTCAAGAACAACCTCAATACATTCACGAATCTGATGCTTGATTGACGAATTGTCATAAATCTTTCAACGTTATTGACATCAGCCATCAAAGTTGCTGGCAAAAATGACATCACTGGGCATGATGGCCAGGGCTGAAGCATCATCTCTGACAAAACGGTAAAATTCTTGTGATGCCTGCATACCCCTTTGGCCAGACAATACATAGGCCAAGACATAAACCGTGCCAACTGACTCAGCTGGCGGGACCCAAAACACTGTTCTGGACATGACATCGCCATGTTGTGAGGTGTGGGTAGCTGCCATGGCTGCACCATCACAATCTCTGACTTCTGTTTCAGTGGCAAAATCAAATGTACCCACTTTTGTACCATTCTCGTCGACAACTGAAACCACGATTCCGGTAAACACGGGGCCAGAAATGTTTAACTCAACAAAGTCAGTGTTGTTGTACACCGGTGAATCAGACGTCAACACGTATGGACCAGGTGTTTGGTTTCTGGTGCGAGTACCCATTGCTGTGATGGTTGAAAAATCAGCGACAACATCGCAAGTTCCTGCACCACTTGGGAATGCAAAAGCTGAATTAGCTTGACCAAATAATAAAATTGAAATGATTAAATAGCGCATAATACTCCTTGGGGTAAGTAAGTGAATCTATTAACAGTATACCCAATCAACAAAGCAAATTTCATTAAAAACAACCAATCAACTTGAGCTGTGATAAATAAAATTAACTTTGCTACCAAGTTTATCGAATTTTTATATTTTAAATTTCATGCTGCAGTGCATTTACCGTTATAATCGCGCCCTTTTGTACCACCAGCAGACCAGACATGATTTCTCCAGCCAACATCACCATGCAATTCGGTTCCAAACCATTGTTTGAGAACATATCTATTAAATTCGGCAACGGCAACCGCTATGGACTGATTGGTGCCAATGGGTGTGGTAAATCCACCTTCATGAAAATATTGACTGGTGAATTGGCGCCCTCCTCCGGTAATGTCAGTTATGATCCAGATGAACGCATTGGAGTTTTGGGTCAAGACCAATACGCCTTTGAAGAATACTCGGTGATAGACACAGTGATCATGGGTCACAAAGAACTGTGGGAAGTCAAAGCTGAACGCGACCGCATCTATGCTTTGCCTGAAATGTCAGATGAAGAAGGCATGTTGGTTGGTGAGCTGGAAAACACCTTTGCTGAAATGGATGGTTACTCTGCCGAAGCCAGGGCCGGAGAATTGTTATTAGGTCTGGAAATTCCAGAGAGTCAGCACTACGGCCCCATGTCTGAAGTGGCGCCCGGTTGGAAACTGCGGGTGCTGTTGGCACAAGCTTTGTTTGCTGATCCCGATGTGTTGTTACTCGATGAGCCTACCAATAACCTGGACATCAACACCATCCGCTGGTTGGAAGACACGTTGAATGCCAGAAAATCAACGATGATCATCATTTCACATGACCGACACTTCTTGAATTCTGTGTGCACCCACATGGCTGACTTGGATTACGGCGAATTGCGCATGTTCCCTGGAAACTACGATGAATACATGACCGCAGCAACCCAAGCCAAAGAACGTTTGTATGCTGAAAACGCCAAGAAAAAAGCCCAGATAGCCGAATTACAAAGTTTTGTCAGTCGCTTCTCAGCCAATGCGTCCAAGGCCAAGCAAGCCACATCCAGACAAAAACAACTGGATAAGATCAAACTTGAACACATCAAACCTTCTTCACGAGTGAACCCGTACATCGTCTTTAAACAAGGTAAGAAATTGTTCAGAAATGCCATCAATGTCAAAGGCTTGAGCAAATCATTTGATGACAAAACCTTGTTCAAAGATGTGGATCTGATGCTTGAAGTGGGCGAGCGTCTGGCTGTCATCGGTGCCAACGGCATTGGTAAAACCACCTTTTTGAATTGCATCACTGAAACCACAGAAGCTGACAGTGGTGAAATCAAGTGGTCTGAAAATGTCGAGATCGGTTATTTCAAACAAGACAATTTAGGCGCCTTCAAAAAAGACATGACCGTCTTCAACTGGATGGAACAATTCAAAAAGAAAGACGATGATGAACAAGCCATTCGATCTGTATTGGGAAGGATGCTATTTTCGAAAGAAGATTCCAACAAAAAGATCAGTGTGCTTTCAGGTGGAGAAAAAGGTCGTTTGATGTTTGGCAAGTTGATGTTAGAAGAACCCAATGTCATCATCATGGATGAACCCACCAACCATTTGGACATGGAATCCATTGAGTCACTGAACCTGGCCCTGGAAAATTACGAAGGGACATTAATCTTCGTATCACATGATCGCCAATTCGTCTCATCGATTGCCACCCGAGTGATGGAAATCCTACCCAATGAAGTGGTCGACTTCCGGGGCACTTACCAAGAATATCTGGAACGCCAGGGCATCAAGGGCGATTAACAGCTCGTTGACTGAACATCAGAAAGCTTCAAAAACACCAGGTCAAGCCGAAGATCAAACGTCCACTGAGCGAAGTCGAAGTGAACAGTTATCCGCTGTCTTTGGCTTCGACTCCAGCCTGTGCTGAGCCAGTCGAAGTGCTCAGCCGACGACTTAATCACCTCGCTAAATTCTGTCACAAACAATCCAAACCATCCAAAGCCATATGGATGACCAATCCCAAACCAATTAATCGGGTTTTAGGGAATAACAGAAACAAGACATACACAGCAATCAATCCCGGATGATGCAATGGATGAAACCCTATGCTGCAACGATTGGGGTCATAAATTGGATTTGCCAGCAGATGATCCAAGTCCACCAGCATGGTCAACATCATGATGACAAATGCCTTGATCCATTGAGGACGGTAAAAAACACCTGCCACAATCAATGGAACCATAAAGTGGAGCAAGATATGAGCCATCTGTGTTGATTATTTGTAAATCAGGCGTTCTAAGTGTCGCGCTTTGAAAGGCTGCCATTGGCCATCGGCTTGAGCCAGTCGGTCAGCCAGTGCCCACATCACGGCAGGATGGTGGCCATAACCCATGTGTGAGCAATTGATTTCAATATTCTGGGTGAAATCACTGTCTAGCTCTAAGCAACATTGCCAGGCGGTGATACCATCGGTTTTGGAATAGAAGGCGGTGCTTGGAACCGGTGGTGGTAAAGGCATGTTTTTGATCAATTTGGGGCACATGTCTGTTAACTTGAAGCCGCTGGTTTTTTCAAATATTCTGGTGGCGTGATTGGCTCGCAGGTTTTTATTGAATGGGCTGCCCATGGTCACCACCTGACGCACCATCGCTGGATATTGACGGGCCAGTTCCCTGGCATAAATCCCCCCCAGAGACCACCCAATGATCGAAACTTTTTCACCATGCTTTTGGTGGATGTCATGCAGGCGCTGGATAATGGCAGGCCCGCAAGCGGTTTCCGGATGGCTGTGACGACCCATGTTGCGTCCGAGTTTCCAACCATAGGCATGGTAGTTTCGACTTTTCAAAAAGGTCCGTAACAACTTGGTCGAAAAATCCGAGGCCAAAAATCCTGGTAAAACCAACACCGGGTGTCCGTCACCTTTGGCCGTGGTTTGTAACAACGGAAAACTGAAAGCAAATGAACCCGCTTCAAAAAATGTGCGCATTTCCAATGCCATTTTAAATAAGGAGGGCCGGTGTAAATGTTGGCCAGGTGTATCAAGAATCGGTTGTTTGGTCATGGTCATAATTGGGTCATACCTGTTTCAGTTTTTTATTCTATTGTCACACTATTTTCTAATTCATTGGCGGCATCTCGGATGTACCGAGCAAACAAATCAACATCTGGCATCACATTGGCTGCGACTGTTGGACTGATTGAAATTACGCCGTTGTAGCTGAATACTGGCATGATCAGGCCCATGCCATCAAATACCGGCGCCATGCCCATATGTGCCAGCATTTTGTGACCATTCATATACAGTGGCACCTGTGGTCCTGGCACATTGGTGATCACCAAGTTGAAAAATGGTCGGTGGTATTGACTGGCTTGCATGCGGGTATACAGTCGCGTTGCTTGTGAGCCCAAAGCAAATGGTATGAACTCAGCATAGTCAATCAATTGCTTAGCACCAATGGCATTTTGGTATGATTTGCCTTGTTGGGTGTGTTGATGAATTTTTTGCAACTGCTTGATGGGGTCACTTTCATTGGTAGGCAATTGGACCAACATGGCTGAAACCTGATTGCCCATATCCTGTTGTTCTTCTTCAGTACGTGTTGAGACCGGAACCATCGCCACCAGTGGCTTTTCAGGCAATTCATCTTTTTCCTGCAGATAACGACGCAATGCGCCAGTACAAATGGCCAATACCACGTCGTTTAAAGTGGCCCCTTCTGCTGCTTGGCGCAAGGCTTTGACCCGGCCAAGATCCAACAAGGCCGTATTCCACAAGCGCTTTGATGACACCGCCTGGTTTAAGATACTTGGCGGTGCATTGAATAGGGACCTGGGCACATCACTGCTTTGGACACGAGACAATCGACCGGCTTTCCAGGTTGATTTGGCCGTTTCCAACAACAAGCCAGGTAATTTTAAGGGCCGCTTAATGAAATTCAAGGTACTGCGGGTGATCAAAGTCATGTCGCTGGGTAATGGTTCCACCACTTTTGGTGCCATTTTGGGGATTTTGCGCGGCCTTTTTGTCACATCAAACAACAAACCCAATATCGCCGCACCAGAAGCGCCATCAATCGCAGCATGGTGGATTTTACTGATCACAGCCACAGAACCTTTGGGTACTTGCGAAATGTTATCTAGCCCTTCGACAAAAACAAATTCCCACAAAGGCCTGGAACGGTCTAATTTTTGGCCAAATATCCGCGAAGTTAACTTTCGCAAAGCCCGCCAATCACCTGGCTTAGGCAATGCAGCATGGTGCAAATGCATGTCCAAATCAAAATCGGGGTCATCTACCCAGTAAGGATGGTCAAAGCTCAATGGCACTTGAACCAGTCTTTGGCTCAATCGAGGCGCCAAAGGCAATCGTTCAGCCAAGAATGCTTTGAAATCTTCAAACGAAAGCGACCCTTCATACACATTCAGACCGCCAACATGCATGGGTTGGCTGTCAGTTTCTAAATACAGGAATGAAGAATCAAGCCCGCTGAGTGGTTGCATTTTCGATCGTGGGTAGAATCATGCAAACTATCATAGCAGAAAATCACGACATCGGCATATAATACATTTAAGACCAAACCCAAGAACAAAAAATGCATCAAGTTCACGTCACCGTTTATTTTGACCAAAAATTGGACGACATTTTTGCCCAAATATCAGACCATCGCAAATTCCTCTCAGGTGGCGGGCTGACCTGTCGCATGATGCAAAAAGGCGTACCCAATAAAAACGGCAAAGGCGCTGTTCGAATGGTCAGGACCAAGAAACGGACATTGATTGAGGAAATCACTGACTTTGAAGAAAATAAAGGCTATGACTATTTAATCAAAGAAGTCAGACCCCCAGCTGCATTCACCCACCACAGTGGCTGGCTGGAATTCACTGAAGTCAATGACCAGGTGCGTGTTGATTGGCATTCACACTTTACATTCACCACGCCAATCATTGGCCATTTCATTGGTTGGTTGGTCAAAAGACAATTGGAAAAAGTCTTTTTACAGAGACTGAATTATGTCAAAAACAACCCTGCTTAAAAAATAAAAAATGGTTAAACAATCTTTGTGGTTATTGGTTGGGTTGATCAGCCTGGTGTTGGGTTTGATCGGTGTGCCGTTGCCTTTGTTGCCTACCACACCTTTTTTGTTGTTGGCGGCCTTTGCATTCGCCAAGTCATCACCTAGACTGCATGCCTGGCTGATGAACCACCCACGATGGGGGAAAGTCATCAAAAATTGGCACGATGGTGGGCGTATTGACCGCAGGAGTAAAATCCTGGCAGTGGGCTTCATGCTTTTGATGCCGCCGTTAAGTTGGTTGCTCAATGCACCCATGTGGGCCATCGGTCTACAAATGGTTGTTTTGGTCTGTGTGGCCACATTCATCCTGACCAGGCCTTCATAAATGGTGATCGAATAAAAGACCTGAATCGATCAGGTCTTTTATCTTTATATTGTCCCTATGTGTTACCTGAAAATTTCTCGGTTGTAATCAGCCGTTGCTGACAATGTCGCGATCACTTGTCCGGTATTTTTATTGACAACAGTTGCAACCACTGTCAAATCAGCAATGAAGCCAATGGGTAAGATACATAAACTGGGCTCGTAAGCCGGGCAACCGACATTGCTCCATATCACTTTGTGAGTTGGATCAAGATTAAAAACCTTAAATGCAGCAGTGGTACTGAATGCAGTACCGGTACTGCTGCAGGTTGGACCCGTGTAAATCTCCCATGCAGGCGTATCAACGAAACACAACAGTTCAGGACCAAAAGATTTATTTAAAACAGCGCCCTTATCAGCATGTTCGGGCATGGCAAATTCCAGCAACTCTTGTTGTGTTGCATGATTCATCGGCTTATCAAAAGCTGACACAGAAGCTGTAAAAGACATTCCAATCAACAATGCAAAAGTCAAATTTCTAAAATTTTTGATAGTATTCATAATGTAATCCTCATAAAAAAATAAAACATCCATGTGCTCAATTCCTGGATTACATTTTCAAAACTTCAGTCAAAAACCGTTATCAAATTTGAGACGTAATTGAACAAAATTTGGACAAAAACAGTTCCTCTTGAGACAATTATCAACAATAAATACACACATTAACTATTTATGTATCTGATATTAAAGGTTTTTTAAATATTTGTGAAAAAATCAAGAAGTTGCTGGAGAAAGCTGCTGAGCAGCTTGACCCGCCGAGCTGGTTGGTGAGCATAGCGAATCAGAGGCGAAGAGCGCGAGGTAGCATGTCATGTTCGTAGTGGACGTTTTCACTTTTGTCTGGAACAAAAGTGAATGAAGCCCCAAGAACATTCCTTTTTATGCTGGCTAATTATTCAGTACTTTAACCGGAATAGCGTCTGAATCGATTTCGAATGCATCTCTTAACCAGCCTTTGACTTGCCATACATGGCGATATTTCTTGGCTGTCCCATCATCTTTCTCAAAGACATGGGATGTACCCTCGATATCCACAATAAGATAACAATCATTTTTTAGCCGATGGATCGCTATAGACTCATAGCTTTTCTCCTTTAAGGCCTTTAACTGCTTTTGATGGTTTTCATTGTTCATCGGTTGCTTTGTTGCTGAATACTTTCTGCCCTGCCACCCAAGTTTCCAGAACTTCAGTCTTCCAGATGTCTTGTGGGTTGATGGCGAAGATGTCTTGGTCGATCACAATAAAGTCTGCTTGCTTGCCCACATCCAATGAGCCACTGAATTGTTCAGCATGGGCAGCAAATGCGGCATTGATGGTGAATGACTGTAAGGCCTGCTCCACTGACATTGATTCAGCGCTGTACCAACCACCATCGGGTTGATTTTGATGGTTCTGACGCGTCACGGCGGCATGTAAGCCATGAAACGGGTTGATCAACTCCACGGGAAAATCCGACCCTGAGGCGACCACCACACCTGCTTTGATCAATTTTTGCCAGGCATAAGCACCTTTGATGCGTTCTGGACCGACACGATCTTCAGCCATATTCATGTCACTGGTGGCATGGGTGGGTTGCATGGAGGCGATCAGGTTGTGTTGCTTGAATTTTTCAATGTCCGTGATACGTAAAATTTGCGCGTGTTCCACTCGATGTCTGAGTAGGTCTGACTTCATATGAGGCCGTGCCAGCAAGTCAATCACTTCGGTGTTGCCTTTGTCTCCTATGGCATGGACATTGGCTTGAAAATCAGCTTTGATCAAATAATCCAACAATGCTTCAATTTGTTCCGGGGTCTGGACATAAGCCCCTTGCATTTCGGGCTTGTCAGTATATGGGGCATGCATGATGGCTCCATAACTGCCCAATGCACCATCGATCATCAATTTAACTGAGCGCACAATGAAATGATTCTCGATGTTTAAATGACCCTTCTTGATGAATGTTTTAAAATCCTTACTGCCGCTGGCCAACATGGCATAGACACGGATGGGTAAGGTTCCAGCTGCAGCCATGTCAGAAAAAATGTCATAACTGTCCTTGCCAATACCGGCATCATGCACAAATGTCAATCCAGCTGCCGCCAAATCATCAACTGCCAACTTCATGGCTTTGATTTTCATTTCACCTGATATTGCAGGCACCAACTTTTCGACTTCGTACATGGCGTTGTCTATCAGGATCCCTGTTGGCAGCCCTTCCGAATCTTTTAATATCAAATCATTGTTTTTGGCCGTTTCACGATTGATGCCTGCCAGTTCTAAGGCCTTTGAATTGGCCCAACCTGCATGGCCATCAATGCGTTCCAGCCAGATGGGTTTGTCTTTTGAGATTTTGTCCAGGTCATAGCGACTCGGAAAAGCTTTATCAGGCCACAAAACCTGATTCCAACCACGACCGATGATCCAGGGGTAATCCGTGTTTTGAGTGGCATATGACCGGGTTTGTTTGATGGTGGCTTCTAATGACTTGAAACCGCGCAAGTCAACCAACAAACGTGACAAACCATAAGCCAAAATGTGTCCATGTGCATCGTGTAAGCCAGGTAACACGACCTGCCCATTACCATCAATCACTCGAGCCTGTTTTAAAGTGTCTTTATCTGCCTGCAGTAATTTTCCGGTTTCAACATCAAAAACCAACTGATTGATTTTATTTAACTTTTTTCCGTCATGGGAATAACCATTGATATTCTTGAGGTGAATGATTTCAGCAGTAATGGCCGAACTACAAAGTATCAGAAACAAAGAAAAGTATATTCGCATGACAGAACCTGTTTAAGAAAGCAAACCATTCTAACACCCCAAGTGAGACTTACACAAAAATAAAACTCCAGTAAAATTTACCGATTTTCTACGAAATATTCATCACTTTGATTTAAGATATATGTTGATTAAACTCAAGGCCTTACCCATGAACAAATTGAATTCTCTGCTATTAATATTGACTGTCTGTTTTCTGCCAGTTGCCTTTGCTGATAACCAAAGCAGCCACAACATCAAAGTCTCCACTTTTGCGGAAGGCTTGGAAAAACCCTGGGGCATGACTTTTCTACCTGATGGTCGTTTGTTGGTGACTGAAAAGTCTGGACAACTGCGAATCGTCAACCAAGATGGCAGCGTTTCCGAACCTGTCAAAGGAGTTCCTGAAGTCAACGACAGTGGTCAAGGTGGCTTATTGGATGTGGTGTTAGACCCCAATTACAATGACAACAGCATGATCTACTTCTCGTATGCCAAGTCTGAAGGTGGCGATCAGTCAAGAACGGCCGTAGGTAAAGCCAAATTCAGTGAAAATGGATTGGTAGACACCCAAGAGATTTGGCATCAGGCCCAGGCCTGTCGGGCTGGATACCATTATGGTTCACGATTGGTTTTTGATCGCACTGGCCATTTGTTTGTAACCTTAGGTGACCGCAATTGTGGCAAAGACCAAGTTCAGGACATGAGCACCCATTATGGTAAAGTGGTCAGAATTGACACCAACGGTCAACCTGCCAAAGGCAATCCATACCTCACCAAAGATGGTGTGTTACCTGACATCTGGAGCTCTGGTCACCGCAACATCCAAGGTGCATTCTTGCACCCGGAAACCGGTGAATTGTGGGGCAATGAACATGGCCCCAAAGGCGGAGACGAAATCAACCACATCCAAGCGGGTAATAACTACGGCTGGCCCGTGATCACTTTTGGTATCAACTACAACGGTACACCCATCACTGACAAGACAGCCATGCCAGGCATGGAACAACCCGTTCATTATTGGGACCCTTCAATTGCCACATCAGGGATGTTGGTTTATAGCGGAGATGCCTTTCCAAATTGGCAGGGAGATATCTTTACGGGGGCCTTGAAACTGATGCACCTGAACCGGGTCAAGCTGGACGACAAGCAAAAAGTCATCACCGAAGAAAGGTTACTGAAAGACCAAAAAGAACGCATCAGAGCCATTGAACAAGGCCCGGATGGTCACATATATGTGGCCACTGACCACGTTCAAGGACGGATCCTGAAAATATCACCTGCTGATAATCAATGAAGTTAAACAACTTGATTGGTCTGGTGCTGTCAGGCATCAGCACCAGCCTGTGCTCGCAACAAATTCAAGAGACAGCTTCTTCCATTGAAGAACAGCCAGTGATTGTGGTCAGCAGTGATGACCAGCCATTACCAGCGCCCTTGATGCCTGAAGCCAATCAAGCCAATGCTACGTCAGGAGGAGCGCAAATATTCACCCAACAAAATTGGGAACAACAAAAAGCCACCAACCTCAAAGACATGCTGGACTTTGCACCCGGTGTCTTTGTACAACAGCGCAATGGGGCCGAAAGTGCTCGGGTTTCCATCCGCGGTTCCGGGCTGGGCCGACAATTCCAGGGTGGTGGTTTACAATTGCTCTATGATGGCATCCCTTTGAACACAGCCGATGGTTCGTTTGATTTCCAAGCCATCGACCCTTGGTTGGCTGACTATGTCACAGTCTATAGAGGTGCCAACGGTATGCGCCAAGGCGGCAGCACTTTGGGTGGCGTGATTAATTTTGGTACCACCGATCCCAACAACCAAGACAATCACCTTTTACGCTCAGCTGTGGGGAGTTTTGCCACACAGCAAGCGATGTTAAGCCTCAACAGTCAATTTGATCAGGGCTCAAAGCAAGCCATGCGGCTGCGGTTCAGCCATTTCAATCAAAGTGGCTTTCGGGTGCAAAACCAGCAGCGCAGTAACCGTATTGATCTACAACATCAATTCCAAAATACCGAGTACACGACCCATAAAACCAGCTTCTATCACCTCAACACCTATGCGGAACTGCCCAGCAGTTTATCCAAAGCGTTGTTGTTTGCTGACCCTCGCCAATCTCGCGGCTTTAACATCAACGGAAATTTTCACCGTGATTTAACCCTGAGTCGTGTGGCGTATCAAATGAGGCACAAAAATGCCAACCACTCAGCCATCGAAATGACCCTGTTTTATGCCGAAAAACAATTGGTTAACCCGGTGTTTACTTACATCAGCCGCGATTCAGATGACTTGGGCCTGCAATTCAAATGGACCAAAGGCTTCAACACCCTCCACTTGCACAGTCAGTATGGCAGCCAGGATGAGTTGCGCCGAGAAAATGAATCGGGTTTACCAGGGGATTTACGTTTGGCCAGAGACCAACAAGCCTTGACCAGCAGCTTGACCTATGAACATCGACGCCCACTGCTGATCGAACGATTTGATCATGCCTTGACAGGAATTCTGGCGCTTCAAGGCGTGCATGCCCAACGCGACATCACAGAAATCAGCTCCAACCGCATCGTCAGCGATCGCGATTACCAACAAATCAATCCAAGGTTTGGTTTTTTGTGGCAACCCAAACGCAACATTCAATGGTTTGGTAACCTCAGTCGAAGTTTTGAGGCCCCCACCTTTGCAGAATTGAACAACGGCAATCAACCAGGCATCAATGCCCCCATCCAAGCCCAAAGCGCCGATACCATCGAACTGGGAACCCGCGGTACCAAAGGTTCAATCAGTTGGGATGCTGCTGTGTATTACAGTCAACTGGACCAAGAGTTCATTCGGTTTAGATTTCCTGATGGCGCCACCCGCACCACCAATGCCGATAATTCAACCCACCTGGGATTGGAATCAGCCATACAATGGCAAGTGGCAGATCAATTGAAATGGATCACCAGCTACCAATGGACCCAATTCAAGTTGGATAACGATCCTCATTTTGGTAACAACCGCATCCCTGGTATTCCAGAACACTACATCCAATCCAAACTGACCTACCAACACCCCAGCGGCTGGAAGATAACTCCCAACCTGGAATGGGTCCCCACTGCTTATTACATTGATTTGGCCAACAGCTTCCGCACCGACAATTACCTATTAACAGGATTGACATTGTCCTATGCCAGTTCGCAAGGCTTTGAATTTTATCTGGATGCCAAAAACCTCAATGACCAAACCTATATTTCTACCTCACTACCCATCCCTGATGCCAATGGCTCCGACGGCAATTACTTTTACAGTGGCGAAGGTCGTGCATTCTATGCAGGGATTAAATGGCAGTTTTGATGATGATCATATGAAAGACGCTGGTTACCGGCCTTCGCCGGTAACCAGCGTCTTTAAAAATACCTTTCTGAGCCGGTAAAAATTTGATTGCATCATGTGGTTTTCTTAGTCACCTTTTTGGCAGTCTTTTTCTTTGCCAATTTCTTAGTCACCTTCTTCTTGCTTACTTTTTTGTCGCTGCTGGCCTTGGTCACCGTACGAGCCGTTCTCCTTTTGCTGAGATTTTGAATTTTTTGACTTAACTCAGTGACTTTCTCCAACACTTCTGTATGAATACCCAGTTTCTTATTCATCGTCATGATCACCGGAATGAATGAAGTTTCCATGGTTTCTGACAAGGAAGCCATGGCATCATCCAAACCAGGTAGGGGTTCATTGGAAACCGTCACTTCAAGGTTCAATTGCTTAATTGCTTGAGCCAATTCAGCAGTGACTGCTTGTAAGCTGGCTTTGGTTTGCTCTGAAGACGCTTGCTGACCTGAGGTCATTGAGGTACCCAAATCGGCCAAGGCATCCTGCATGGCAGCCAACTGCGTGGCAATCTTGGTGGCCCCATCGGCCTCATCACCTGCCACGGCATTTCTGATCTTGAATTCAGTTTTTATGGCTTCCCAACGCTGTGCATCTTCTTCATTCAAGATACCACGCAACTCTTTGAGTTTAAGCAGGTTTTCTTCTGCTCCTGTGGTCAACAACTGGGCTTCACCCACATAGTGATCATCAATCAGTTCTTGTAGTTCTGCTTCATCCATCACCGCCACCACTTTTTCTGCCAACTTGTTCATGTTGCGGTAACTGCCCTGTAATTTGAATGAAGGCTCTTCACGGTAACGGTCATCCATGGCAGCTGATCGAATGTACTCCTGGTTCACCTTTAAAATCACATCTTGCACTTTGAACAGACGCTGTAAGACGGTGACAATCTCGTTGATTTCGCTGGTGGCATAACTGTGGGATAAATCGGTGGTGGCTACATTTTTGCCATGTGCCATATCCATCAGCAGGTATAAATCATTCAAGTCCCTTAATGCCAATGGTGCCAAAACGGGATTAGAAGTCAGTGAATTTTCAATATAACTTTTGGCAAACACATCATCCTGGCCACTGAGCACATCACCCAGGTTATACACATCTGCCCGATTGGCGAGCATGTCCGGTATGCGGAACACCTCGCCTGATTCGGTATAAGGGTTACCAGCCATGATCACACAAAACTTTTTGCCGCGCATGTCATAGGTTTTACTTTGTTCTCTCCACACACCTTCTATTTTTCTGGTGCCATCACACAGAGAAATGAACTTTTGCAGAAATTCTGGGTGGGTGTGCTGAATGTCATCGAGATAAAGCATGACATTGTTGCCCATTTCTAAGGCCAGGTTGAGTTTTTCCAACTCTTGTTTGGCAGTGGCATTCGGTGCATTGGCTGGATCCAACGATTTCACATCATGGCCCAGTGATGGGCAATTGATTTTCATGAAATTCAAGCCCAATCGATTGGCGGTGTATTCCATCAAAGTGGTTTTACCGTAGCCAGGGGGTGAAATCAGTAGCAGCAAGCCCATCAAATCACTGCGTTTTTGTTGGCCCAAAGCACCCATTTGTTTGGCCAAATTATCACCAATGATGGGTAAATAGGATTCATTGATCAACTGGTTGCGCACAAATGAGGCCAAGGGTCTGGCCTTAAAAGTATCTAAAGCCATTTCAGCTTTCTGGCTGTGCATCAAACCATGCTTCACTTTGCGGAAAGCCTGGTATTGAGGATTTTGCACCGCATCAAAATGCCCCAATCGTTGCATAAACTCATCAAACTCAAAACTTAAATCGCGGTCATTGATGTTGCGATGATCGCCCAATAAGTCGCTCACTTTACATCGCAGGTTAACTGGTGACGGATCGAAATGCTTTTTATGGTCACAAAGAATCAACACGGTAGCCTCATAGACATACCTATTGTGGAGTTGGCGGTCTTCTTCGGCCACTGTGTTTTTAATCATGGCTTTGAGCCAATAACCCACTAATTGCCATTGTTGTTTGGGGTGAGCAGACAGGCTTTCTAATTGTTTGTTAAAGCCTTTGTATTCAGAAACAGATTCTAAATGTGAGCGCAACTGATCTGCCAACGCCCTGGCATGAACCGCACTTTTAAAACGTTTGGACTCTCTGACCACAGTCAAATAAGCGTACAAAAACTCTGCAGCAGTCTTGAGTTCATTCTCATGACAGTCAATGCCCAGTTCGGTAAAATAAGCAAGCATGTCACTTTCGAATGACTCATAAAGCTGCAAACTCATTTCTCTGCCACCCAACTGACTGGCAATTTTGTGCGCTGTCAAAGCCTGTTGAGTGTAGTTTTGTTGTCTTTGCTCTGGTTGATTCAACCAATAAAACATGGCCAACGCACGTGCTGTGGGTTGGTACATCAACAACGGTGCCCTGCCATAGGCATCGAGTAACTGCTGTAAAATTTTCAGTGCATCATGATCATGAACGCCCTTTTCATAGCCATCTTGGTATCTTGGATTGGCATAATCCTTCACCACTTGTAACAGGTCATCTGAGGACAACTCGGTTAACTGCATGATGTCATGCTCGCCACTGCCATTCAATGCAGCACTGAATATGGCGTAGGCCAGGTATTCAGCCCGATAAACTTCGTTGTTTTCTGAACCAATGGTTTGCAGCCAGTATGCTTGATAACTTTTCAATGATGCATCATTCACCGGTTCATAGAAATCGGTGCCCGATAAATGAAACACCAATTCATCGCCCTTGGGCAAGATGGTTAAATCCAAAGGTTGGGTATTGACACTGAATTTGTGTTTACCCAGTTTGATGGCATTGCCGCCGTCTTCGAAGATGTCCTTTTTATCCCTTAAACTGCGGATTGCTTGCTCTTTGACAGCTTTCAGCTTGGCTTCCACGTCATCGGCTTTGACGTTGTCATCCAATTCACGTAATTGAACAACCAGATCAGCCACTTTGTGCACCATGGGGTCCGATGAATAATAGGTATTGAGTTGGTCGTTATCGGTGAATTTCAATGATCGACGTTCAATGCTTTTCAACACCCGAGTGGCAGCAGATTGGACGTTTTCTGCTTTGCGTTGACGTTGATCAATCAGGTTTTGTTTCTTGTTCTCAAAAGTTTCGTGTAATTCTTCACGTTTATTGAGGATTTCATCCAGAAATGCTTCGTTGTCACTGAAGTTACTTTCGAGTTCTTCCAGTTGCACCATCAAACGTGCCAGTTGCTCATCACAACCATCAGGTGTTTCGGCCAAGGCCACACCACTGGTGATGCTCTGTGATAAAACAGCCAACTGGGCACCGAACTCAGCCACCGACTCTGTGGCTGACAGTTCTTTGATGGTTAATTTGGCATGGGCTTTGGTTTGGTTGATGCGGCTGTATACCTTCGAAACCGACTCCAAAATGGCGGTCTTTTGCAAGGTGTCATCGATGTCCAGGCCGTTGATCACCTCAGACAAGGCATCCAATCCCAAGGCCATTTCTTCCAATTCCACAGACAGGGGTTTGAGGTCCTTGACCGTCTTGATTTCAGCAATTTTATCGTGCACCGATTCAACCACTTGATCATAATGATGCATGGCATGGTCTTGAGTGAGAAAACTGACCGTGCGTTGACCCAAAGCTTCGATTTCCTGATCCACCTGTTCAGACAATCGATTGATTTCATCCATGTCTATATAACGGTATTCTCTGAGCGACAACAAATGACCTTTTTGACGTTTTAAATCCAAGAGCCCGTTGACAAATGGTGCTGGAGTGTCCCAATTGGCAATTTGTATTTCACGCAGCAACTGGCGCAAATCTTGTTGTGCTTGCTGCAATGCTTTGGCTGACTCCTGGTTGATGGATCTGACTTTCTCAAACTCGTCTAACACCAGCTCTGAAGTGTCTCCAATCACTTTCAATTGAGAAGAAAAGCCACCCAACTCTTCATTTTCCAACCAATAATAACCATCCAATACCCTTTGGATGTTTTTGATCAAGTCTTCATATACCTGAACGCTGGGCGATTGTTCGCTGATCAGCTTTGATATGCTGTAAAGCTCTGATATGCCTTGTACCAATTCGGCATTACCGATGGTTGCCAGTTCGGTTTTGTCATTGGCCTGGGCGGCACTGAACTCATCGCTGGTATAGGGTGTTTGCCACACTTGCATGGGGTGGATGCGCGAAGGCTCGGTTGATTCCGAACGAAAAATGATCATTTTGCCATCATCGTACAAAGAATAACCATGCCCAAAGATAGGACTCTGAAGCTCTTTGCGGATCATGTTGTAAGAATACAAAGCAAATTTTCCTTCCAAGTGCTCATAGAACACGTACAAGACGTCCTCGCCATTGGGGGAATTCCAACGACGCTTGAACCGCAAACCTTCTACATCTTCTGCAAAAACTTTGGATTCACCGCTTTGTAGATAATAACCACCTGGAAAAATGATGCCGTGGTCATTGGGTAATTGAACACAAGCGTGACCAATTTCATCAATGCGCAACACTTCATTGTTGCGTGTGTTGAACACAAAATACCGCCAGACCTCTTCTTTGTACGGTAGAATTTTCAACAAAATCAACGAATTGACTTTGGCGTAGTAAATATCTGCATCTTCCAGTGATTGGTTGGGTTCATCCACAGTTTCTCGATAGATGCCTTCACCATCTTCGGTGTTGTCTTCTATTTTGATGGTTAAATCACCGCCCACGGTCTCGACAAACACTTCATCCAGAATGGACACATGTGGATGGCGGCCCTGGATAAAATCCTCACGGGTTGATTTGTGCCATTCAAAATCATAGGAAGGTGGCAGCTCGATATCACGTTCACCGCGATCATCGATGTATTTCACTTCACCCTCATCACCGATACCCCATCGAAACACCCGTATGTCTCCGATGTTTTCACCAATTTGGAAGGCCGCCATCAATTTTTGGTTGATGACCCGCAGTTGAATCAAATGGGCTTTCTTGTAGTAATTGTACAGCTCATGAAATTGTTTAAGGAAAACAGGATCATCCAAAAAACTGTCAGTAAGGGGTTCTGCCTTGACTTCGAATTTTCCACCTGACTCATGCAAACTATAAAGTGCAAACACATCGGAAACCTTGGTTTCCTTTTTAAGTCCGATGAATACATTGTAACCAAACAACAATTGGCCATTGATGCGCACAATGTCTCTGGGCGTGCAGTTATTTTCTGTGCGCACCCGGACCCGGTCTACCACTTCTAGTATGGTCTTGCCAAATTCTTGTTCACGCAACTGATTCAGTTGAATGATTTGCGCTTCCAGTTGTTTGTTTTGTTCTTCCAACCGCTTGCGGATGACTTCATAAGAGCCTCCGGTGGCAACGGCTTGATTGATGGTGTTGTTCTCAACCATAAATAACCCTGATTATTGACTGATGGGACGATCTGCCACGTGTAAAAAAATGTGGGCAGTTCGATCCGAGCCAGTTGTTGTATGATTGGGGCCCAAACCCTTAGGGCCCTCAGCAAATCCTATCCCAATTTATGTTCAGCTGTTTTCGCTGTCATCATCATTGCGCGATAATTTTTTAATCATCTGGGTGATCGCCTCTTTGTCAAACTTCTGTCCGGCACCCAGGCTCATCACCTTGCTGACCGCAGCTTGTAAAATGTCACTTTTACCGATCGCACCATCAACCGCTTTACCAACGGCCAATGAACTCATGAATTTCTCCAAGAAGTCACCGTTACCACCCACAATGTCGATGTTGGCTTCTTTCAAGGCTTCAGCCAAGACCCTGGCTTGGGTTTCAGCAATGCCCGTATTGGCTTCAATGGCTTTCATGTTCTCAACATGAGACATGTCTAAGCCCATGCGGAATTCTTCGTGTTCACGCACGGTGTCATCCATGGTTGATAAGGCAGCAAATTTCTCTTTCAAACCACGGGCTTCAGCAGCGTAACGTTCTTCAATGGCTTGTGCTTCTGCCACTTTGATCTTCACGGCCACCATGGCTTGTTGTTCTTCACCTTGTGCATCGGCTTCTTTCACCCGCACATTGGCCATGCCAATTTCTTCGGCACCCACCGCTTCGGCTTTGAATTTAAGGGCCATGACCTCAGCTTCTGCTTCACCTTGTTTTTGTTGGGCATCGGCTTTGGCTTCTATCACTTTGGCTTCAGCCAAACCACTGGCGGCCACTTCTTCCCGCACACCTTCAGCCAAACGAATCTTGGCATCGGCTTCTTTAGAGGCAGCTTCACGTTCTGCTTCAGCCATGGTGATGCGCTCGTTAGCACGGTGCTTGGCTGTGGTTTCCTGGGCTTCGGCTGCCTTGATCTCTTTGATCAATTCTTGTTCAGCCAAAGCTTCTGCTGCGATCACTTGCGCTTGTTTGGTGCGTTTGGCTTCTTCTACCACACGCAGTTCATTGATCTGCTCTTCTTGTTCTGCCACAGTTTTTTCAACTGCAATGCGTTCACGAACCACATCGGCAATGTTCTTTTTCTCCACTTCGATGTCTTTTTCTTTGTTGATTTCTTGCAATGAAACTTCTCGTTCCCTGCCAACCACTTCCAGCTGTCTGACTTTGGTGACCTTCTCTTCTTCGATCGCCACAGCGCGCATGCGGTTGTTGGCAGCGACTTCGATTTCTCGGCGTTTGTTCTCTTCCATCACCATCACTTCTTGCTCTGTGGCGATCCTGGCTGCTTCAGATTTCAAGCGCTCTTCACTTTCAATCTTTTCTTTTTCAGCCTGCTCTCTGGCAACCACGGTGGCAATTTCACGTTGTTGCTTGGCTTCGGCATCGGCCTCAATGCGTTCTAACTCAAGGATTCGCTCCCTGGCTTCCACATCCCGTTTCTTGATCTTGGTTTCTTCTTCACGTTCAAATTCATTGGTCAGAATTTTCTGCTTGGCCGTCAACTCAGTGATTTTGCGAATACCTTGGGCATCCAGAATATTGTTTTCGTCCAAGGAAGAAATCGGCGTTTGTTCCAGATAATCAATGGCGGCATCTTCCAAAACATAGCCATTGAGGTCTTTACCAATCACTTGAATGATTTCATCACGGAACCGATCACGCTCTTCATACAACTCTTCAAACTCCAGTTTCTTACCGACTGTTTTCAAAGCTTCAGAAAATTTGGCACTGAATAACTCTTCAATGGTGGCCTGCTTTGACGCCCGTTCACAACCAATGGCTTGGGCCACTTTCAGCACGTCTTCTTTGGTCTTGTTGACCCGCACAAAGAAGGTCACTTTGATGTCAGCCCGGATGTTGTCTTTACAAATCAAGCCATCTTGCGCCCGGCGATCAATCTCAATGGTTTTCAAAGAAATGTTCATGAACTCCTTTTTATGTATCACTGGCCACACCGTACGACCAGTGAACGTCACTTCCGGGACTTCTTTCATCGTGTTCACGATCATGGCCTGACCTTGTTCTACTTTCTGGTAGAACTTCATCACAATCAATGCCAACCCAATCAGGGCCAGCACCACCACACCTGCATAGGTCGCTATGGCTATTAATAAATCACTGTTCATTGTTTTTTTTCTCCATTATCAGTCTCTGCTATATGTCCACAACCGGAGTTGTTTATACCTGTTTTTTTTACCTTGAGAATCATGCCAAGGCAACCATTCTTTAATTCAATTCTGTGGATTTGATGACCCAATAACTGCCATCATCTTCATTGTATGTTTTGAGTATGACCAAATCACCTTTGCTGATGTCGTCTGATTCTTTTGCCCTCACATCAAACAACATGCCGGCTCCACCATCATCGTACTCGGCCTGGCCGAATGATTCATTCACTGAACCCGTTTTGACCATACACTCACAACCAATGAATGAAGCTTTGGTTTTGGCAGTGTAGGATACAAAAGCGCTTTTTAAGGGTTTGATGAACTGTGCAGTCACGGGAATGGCTAAACCAAAACTGACCACCAACAATGCCGCTCCAATCAACCATTTTAGCAAGGCCAACGGCACCAATGGCATCAGTAATGAAACCAAAATGTAACTGATCAGCCAAGCCGAAGCCACCAAAATTGAAACAACCACAGTGACCGGCACACCAGTCAACCCCCACTTCAACATAAAGCCCGTGATGCCCCTGAGGCTTTCCGGATCAAAATCAGGGTCAACAGTGGCCCCAACATCGGCGCCCACATCGGTATCAATGTCGACATCAACGTCGACATCAACGTCGACATCAACGTCAACATCAAGGTCTATGTCAGCATCGAACATGTCGACATCAACGGCCCCCAACATCGCCAACAACCAATAGACAATAATGATTGCCAGTAAAAAAGTGAAAACCACCACTGGAAAACTTGTTATATTAACTAAGAAAACGTCCATCACAGCTCCTTATCATCTGTATTCCTGACGTGCTCAATGAGTTTCTCAGCAGCACGTCTTTTGACCTCAACGGGGTCATTGGTTTCTAGTTTATAGGCATCGGCTAAAAATGCCATGTCATCATCGGACAGTGAGATCGATAAACGCAAACGCTTGGGTTTCCGTGATACCTTCAGTCCCAAAATTTGTCTGATGCGGTCTGATGGGTTGATGCTGCGATCCAGTGCTTCTTTGCGGATCACATATTGGATTTTCTCACCCACATCAAAAGCCACCTGTGTGGCTTTAACGGCTTTTTTCTCAGCC
Source organism: Marinicella sp. (assembly GCA_965230295.1). Lineage (GTDB taxonomy): Bacteria > Pseudomonadota > Gammaproteobacteria > Xanthomonadales > Marinicellaceae > Marinicella. The sequence continues at coordinate 195,273 of OZ246001.1, forward strand.
GCCCATTTATTCAATATTTTTTGTTTTTTATCAGTCATGCAGCCGATCAATCCTTGTCAATGATCCATATCAACACATCCGCTGCATGGTCCTTTGCCTGATAATAAACTGTCTGTTCTTGTTTCATTTTTTTCATTCTTTTTGTTTTAAGTTTGCAGCAGATGGTCCTTGTCAACCATCCCTATCAACACACCTGCTGCACCTTCCTTGACCCGATCCTCACCTTAATATTTGGTCATTTTATTTTTCTCGTCCTGTCATTCATTTTTGAGCTGTTTACCAGCTCATAACTTGCTCCTGGTTGGTTCGGCTCAGCCGAATCAGAAGGTACAAGCCTGAAGTTCAAAGCCATACTCGCTGTGGTCGCTTGCAAATTGGCCTCTGGCTCATTTGAATGATGACCCAAGAGCATTCCAATATCCGCAGCAGATCATTCCTTGTCAACGATCCGTTTCAACACATCTGCTGCGCCTTCCTTGCTACTTTTGGTTACCTTTTCTTGTGGTTCTTCCAACGCTTTGTTTGGATCACCATACATCGATTCATCCACTTCATATTGTTCATCAATTTGTTGTTGTTTTTTACGGATCCGCTCCAGGGCCCGTTTGGCTGATAACATCTTGGCATCGGCTTGACTGAAGCTTTTGGTGATCACATCAGTGGCCTTTTGTATGTCCTCTGTGGTTTGCACCATGGCCATTTGTCGTTCTAAATCCTTCAGCGTACGTTCGGCATTTTCTAAACGTCTGGTCAAGTGTCCTAAATGCAGCTCATGCGACTTCAAAATGGTCAATTCAGCTGCCTGATCCTGTTCTAACTCAACCATTTCTGTTGCCAGGTTAAAAGCCAAATCTTCATCATTTCTACTCAGCGCTTCTATGATCAGTTGTTCCTGCTGGTTCACCCGGTCATTGAGTATTTTCACTTTCCTTGAACTCTGCAATTCTTTGGCCAGTTCATCAGTGATCGCACTTTTGGCTTGCCGCAAATTTTCTTTGGACACCTCTATTTGTTTTTCATAAAGGCGACTACCACTCGAATCCATGACTGCTTCACTCAACGCCCTGGAATCATCTCTAATGACCGTGATGATTTTCTCCAGAATGTTTTTGCCAACACTTTTTTTGTCGTCACTCATTGCAAAAAGTCCTCCATGGCTGATACCACATCTACAGCGTTTTCATTCAACATAACCACTTCTTCCACCACTTTGTCTAATTCCGAGCTCACCGACAACGCCCCAAACAAAACATACCGGTCACCGACCCTGGCATATGACGACAGCGGAATTGAAATACTGGTGTCCAACATCATTTCCAACATTTCAGTGCGGCTCTCTGCTTTGATCTCATCTTCAGCCCATAAATAGACGATACACATAATTTGAAATTGAGTTTGGGTAATAAATACAGGGAAGCCATCGAATCCATTCATTTCTACCTGCAACACCTCCACTTCTCCTGTGATCCTTTGACAGTCAAATGTAAATCCTTCTGCTGTCCGATGTTGAGATAATTTGATGGCTAAATCCTCTGTATTCATATCTTTCTGCTCTCCTTCATATGCTCAATGCATGATGACATAATATGTCACAATGACATAATATGTCAATATGCATGAAGTCATAGTTGCACAATCATTAAATCACTTAATGAACAGTAAACAGTTGAAATAAAACCCCTATCTATTTGTTTTAAAAGACATTTTAATGGTTTCATACCTACTTGCTGTCCTTAATTAATTGTTAGGTTATCGTTTTTTAAAGTCCATTTCTTGCAAGGCAGATGCAGAATCTAGACTCACCTGTTGCATGTGTTCAAGTGTTTGATCAATCAATCTTTTGGCTTGTCGCAGCTTTTCAGTATCGACCCCTACCTGTTTACCCAGTTTTTGATTTTTTTGATTGTTGTTGACCATAGCCACACCAGCAGCCACATCTATTGCTGCAGTGGTGGTCATGACTGTCTGATCAATGTCTCGAATTAATGATTGGTTTTGCTTGATGATCAACTCAATGGTCATCACCGCCTGTCTGGCAATCAAGATTTGCTGTTGTAAATCCATCATGCGTTGTTGGACAGGACCCAACAATTCATTGTCTATCATGGCCATGAGGTCAGCATTGATGGCACTTTTTCTACCATTTAGCTTCAGCGTTTGTTCTAAAAGTGATGCGAAGTCATAACTAAGAACCAGCTTGTTTAAGCCAGCTGTTAAGGATTCATGATCACCTGATAGGATGTGATTATCACGTTTTAGCTGTTTTTTTTCTGCCTTCAGTTGACCCGTTAATTCAACCATGTTTTTTCGTTTTCCTGGAAAGCCATCCAACCACATCTGGTAAGCAGATTCGCGCCATGAAAACAACAACATGAACCGCTCTTTCCAACTCAATCTCTTGTTGGGTGGTTGCATATCGGCCACTTGTTGTGACAACTTCTCTAATAATTGAGATACCTGGCCACCGGCATCGATGTCTGCCATCAACTGTTGTAAAGGCTGAATCAATCGATTGTTCAAGCGCCAATAATCGGTTTGCTCTTGGGCACCTAACTCAAATAAAGCATTCCTGACTTGATCCACCAACTTCAAATCTTGTGGATCAATGGCCAACAACCAATTGGTCAGTTGATCAGCAGCTTTTTGTAAGTACCCTTCGGATTCCTTGCTGATCATTTCATGGTTGAGGGTACTCAGTCGCTGAAGTTGATCAAGAGATGTCGACATGAATTAAGCTTCCGTTTAATAATGTAAGTATATTATAACAAGCATTATAAGGAATGTTCTTGGGGCTCCATTCTGGTTCATGGTCTGACAGGTCTTCATATTTGCTGCGCAAATAAACCGACCTTTACAGACTATTGTCTGAGCAGTTGCTTCGCACTGCATGTCTGTTCCAGACAAAAGTGAAAACGGCCACGGCGAACATGACTTGCTTCCTCGCACGCACTGCGGCATTCAAATCGGGCTTCTTTATCTTCGATAAAACCGCCCAACTTTCATTGCCTGTGCTATAACGCCATTCACATAAGGCTTCTTGACTTCGTCAAATCGCCATATGCTCATTGGCTATTCTCTTCGCCTCTGATTGGCCTACATGGATGTAGGTCTGCCGCGATAGCAAGGAGCGATAGCGGCCGCAACATCAATAGCTCACGGCTAATCAATCATTACATCAAGGCTTCTTTGCTTTGCAAAATCGCCATGATTGCATGATTTGCCTAACCGGCTCGGCGGGTCAAGCTGCTCAGCAGCTTTCCGTTGAGTAGAATTTAAGTCTTCCTGGATGGGCCGCTGTGATTCGTATGATCTTAACATGCACTTAATATGTGGATAGGATAATATGGTGAGATAAAAAACATACATAACTGAATGAAACAGACAACCAATCACTATCCATTGCCCAATCGATTGTTGCTGGTTGAAGATGAAACAGTGATGGCAAACAACATCATTGGATTTTTAGAAAATGATGGGTTTCAAGTTACACACTGCGTGTCAGGAAAAGAAGGCCTCAAAGTTTTTCAAGATATACATTTTGATTTGATTATTTTGGATGTGATGTTGCCAGAACTGAATGGACTGGAAATATGTCACCAAATCAGAGCCCAAAGTGATGTACCCATCATCATGTTAACGGCCCTATCCGAGCCATATGATGTGGTGAAAGGTTTAGAAGCTGGTGCTGATGATTACATCAAAAAACCTTTCAGTGCCGATGAGTTGAATGCACGTGTGATGAGTGCATTAAGAAGAAACACTGGCCTCATGGATCACCAACAACAACATCTGCAGATCGGAGACCTGAAACTGATCATAAACAGCCAACAAGTGATGCTTAAAAACCAAACCATTGTTGATTTGACACAAGCTGAATTCTTGCTGCTAAAGACCCTTTGTCATAGACCAGGACAGGTTTTTACCCGAAATCAACTCATAGATGCTTGTTTGGGTGAAGATTTCAACGGATTTGACCGAAACATTGATGTTCATATATCTAACTTAAGAAAGAAATTGGGTGAAAGCTCACGACACCCCAAACACATCATCACAGAAATAGGCATTGGATACCGTTTGGTGAGCCGTGTATAAAATAAGGGCCAGTCTCATATCCAGAATGGTGTTGATGTTATCCCTCATCATCGGCATTGGTTTTTGGATCGGGGTGAAATTGTATGAAAAATCAGTATTCAAAGCGTTCCAAACCACTGTAAAAATTAATGTACAAAATTTTGCCGAATTATTCACACCATCAGATCGTTTATTGACTCAAATAAACAACCATTATTCAAGCTCTCAATGGAACGACATAAAAACCATCATTGATCCTTACAAAGGGCAAAGACTGGTCTTGTTTGATCAGGACATGAACTTCATCACAGCAAACCACAGCAGAAAATTTACAGCAAAGATGAAAGAAAAACTGGGTGCTTATGAAGTATCTTTTACTTTTATGACAAGCGATGGCAGCCAAGAAATTAAGCAATCAAACCATCTACAACCCCATAAATTGGTGTCGGAATCTGGTGAATTTTACGGGTACTTGGTTTTGCTTCCTGTTCAAGACATATTAATCCACCCCGAAAGCTTTACCAATCAAGTGACCAGTAATGTCTTGTGGCTGCTGTTCATGCTGTTGGTTACCATCCTTGCTGTTGTGACTTTGTTTTTAAAGTACATTCTGAAACCAGTCAAAGCCCTGAGGGTGGCTTCCATGAAACTTAAACAAGGTATAACACCCGATCCTGTAAGCTCCAATGGAACGGGTGAAATTGCTGAATTGATTGACGTTTTCAACTCAGCAGTGAAAGAAATGAACCAATCGGCCAAGATCAGAAAAGAGTTTATCGCTGACATTGCCCATGAGTTCAAAACCCCCATCGCTAATCTCAATGGTAAATTTGAAGCTGCACAAAAGAACATCATCCCTTTTGATCAAGCCATGTTGAAAACGCTGACACAAGAAGTGTCAAGATTAGAAGTGTTGGTTAATGACTTACAACAACTGGCTGTGGCTGATTCAGGAGAATTGCTGTTACAAAAACAAGACACTTACATTTTTGAGTTGATAGAAAACACCATAGGGTTGTGTAATTGGCAATCTGAAGTTAAGTGGGTCAACAACATTGAAAAAAATTGTGTTCTTAATGTAGACCCTTATCGCTTACAACAAGTCTTTCTCAATTTATTCGAGAATGCCTATAAATATGCCGGACCCAACACCACCATCACCGTTCAGCACAACACGGCGAAGGAGCCACACATCATTCAAGTCAAAGACTCTGGATCAGGAATACCCAAGAGTGACATTGAGCAAATATTCAAACGCTTTTATCGCGCCGACATTCATCGAACAAGCCATTCAACAGGAACTGGTTTGGGGTTGTCGATTTGCCAATCCATCATTCATGCACACTCAGGGTCCATACAAGCAACAAATGCCAGCCCAAGTGGATTGATCATAACCATACAGTTACCTCAATCTTAATACCTCCTTAAAATCACAGTGGCATACTTATGTTTTTTTTAATTGGAGCTCAATCCTATGCCTCTTCAATATCTAATTGCTTTCTTCACATTGGCTACATTTGTGGTGGAAGCAGAAACAACCACTGACAGTGTTTTGCCTGCATATACCACACCTGTCTATTCAAGTATGGTGAATACCAATCGCCTCAAACCATTCCATGCCAAATGGATTCAGCAGAAAATAGAAGCTGGGAAAACCACGACATTGCCTGTCACTATTGAAGAAAAACTGATTAAAGATGAGCAAGGAAATTGGCAGCACATTCAAGTCATGCATGATGAAGTCAAAGACATGAAAGTCCATCATACACGTACTTTTGATCAGCAAAGCATGCGGTTTATGACGCAAAAAACCAGGTATGAAAATGCCCCGGAACAAGCGCCTAAATCAGTATCCTATGAATTATTCAATAACCGCTTTTCTGGCGAAGTTGTGTCGGCTGACGGGGCATTAAAAAGCATTGAACACCCGCTGAGCATGCCAATGTTTGATGGACAAATTGCCGGACTTCCCATTGCATCATTGCCCTTGGAATTGGGAAAAAAATGGTCAATGCCAATGGTCATACCCACCATGAAGTCAGAGTATTGGTTAGAGGCAACGGTAACTGCCAAAAAACTGATGGCAGCCGAAAATGGTAATGAACTTGAGGTTTGGGTGGTTGATGCCCTTTGGCACAACCTAACCGATGGTGATGTTTATCCAGCAGGACCCAATAATTCTGGTGGCACCTATTACATCAATGTAGATCAGCAAGCTGGAGAACCTGTAGTGATCGCGTATGCAAACCAAAATGCTGTGATATTGTGGGATGGTCAAAAACAGCAGCAGCCATGAATCTTTTCCGAGCAAAATCTGTAAACAACCTCAGCCCTGCTCATTTTATTTCATTTATCACTGATCAATTTAAGACAAATATCGGAATGGCCGCTAAAATCATTCCCATTGAAATTGATTTGATCGAGTTGACCCATGAAACAGTACAATCTGACCATCCAAACTCCAGGGCGGGGTTATTATCTGATCACCGACCAGATACAGAATGCAGTGGCTGAGGCTTTGGTGGGTATTGAAGTGGGTCTGTTGCATGTGTTTTTGCGTCATTCCTCGGCCAGTTTAACCATCAATGAAAATGCCGACCCTACGGTCAGAGAAGATTTCAAGCGGTTTGAAGAACATTTGGTGCCCAGAGATTTTCCGTACCGCCACGATTATGAAGGCGAAGATGACATGCCTGCCCATATCAAGTCTTCTTTGATGGGCTGTCAGTTGACGATTCCTGTCACTGAAGGCCGGTTGGCCCTGGGTACCTGGCAAGGTGTGTATTTGTGTGAACACCGCGACCAACCCCATCACCGGCGTTTGGTGTTGACATTGCGGGATTGAATGAAGTTATAATTTTCAAGCATGTTCACTTCGACTCCGCTCAGTGAACGATTATATTAATTCTTTGGCTGAGCTTGTTGAAATGGCCAGTACTGAGCCATCCGTTGGCTGAGCGGAGTCGAAGCCAACTTAACCTCCTTTCTTTTCGATTCACCTAGTGCCTCTGCTGACTCTACGTCTGATCTGGACGAATCAGATGACGCTGTGAAAGTTGCAAGGCAAACTGGAACCATCTCCTCTACATAATTGAATTGTTTCAATAAGATAGCCATGAACTCTTGAAGAGATTGCTATATACTAAATAGGAAAGTCTTTATGACTGTGTGTGATGACAGAAGCGGAAAAACGACTGCAATACCAAAAAAGTGAGTTCAGCGTGCTGAATAAATCGGCCATGTGGCTGGGTAATGTGGCCATGGTTTTTATCACCCCGTTTGCCATCAACAACTTTTTCAATGGACAACTGGAAGTGTCCATCATATCTTTCTCAATCATTTTGATTTTCTCATTCAACACTTTCACTGTGTTGTTTTGGAAAAAATACTATTCAAACCTGTCCTTACTGGTACTCTCACCTGCCATTTTAGTTTTCTGTTATTATGCAATTCCGAATCAAGGCATCATTGGTGTTTTATGGAGTTTTCCGGCCTTGGTGTGTGCCTATTATTTTTTACCAGAAAAACAGGCTTGGGTGGTGAATGTGGTGACCCTCTCTTTGTGTACCTACCTTGCTTTTGAAACTTTTGAACAAGGCTTGGCCATCAGGGTGTTTGCGACTTTGTCCCTGATCAGTGCCTTTACCGCAGTCAGTATCAGACTCATATACAAACAACAAATCCTGTTGCATCACCTGGCCATCACTGATTCATTAACCGGGCTGTATAACCGCAATGCCTTAAAAACAGTGATTGATGATGTCATCGAAAACCAACATAAACTGGATGAGCACTGTCATTTGATGACCTTAGATGTGGATCATTTCAAACACATCAACGACCAATATGGTCATGACACAGGTGATACCATGCTCAAAAAAGTGGCTCACAAGATCAGAGACCTGGTCGATCAACATGGCGTGGTGTTTCGCCACGGTGGTGAAGAATTCATTGCCGTAATTGAACAAGAAAGCTGGCAAAACACCAAAAAACTGGCCGAAAAAATCAGGGTAGCCATTGAAACCATTGAGGTTATCCCAGGTCGCAGAACCACCATTTCAATCGGCTTGTCTAAGCTGAAACCAAAAATGTCACGAACTGATTGGATCAGAGAATCAGACCGCAACTTACTGATGGCAAAGGACCAGGGACGCAATCAAATCATTGCCAGTTAAATCTTGTCGCGTGTCAATGGCAACTTTGTGTTGCGTGGCTTATAATCATTTGACAACTATTGAATAAATAAAAGGGGACAAACATGAGAGAATCATTTGTTGTAGCAGCAATCATCTGCCTATCAATGCCATCAACCAGCCTTGCCGTAAACACCCAAACCGATGAATTCACACCTTACATCGATCGAGCAGCAGGCGGTCCTGATGCTTTTGGATACACATGGGCAGATTCAAATGAACCAGGTGGACCTGTATTCAACTGGGTTGACATCACTGGTATCGGCACCCAAGTGACCGGATTAGCTGATGACAATTCAGTGCCCTTGATACCTATGGGAATGGATTTCACCTACTATTGGATCACCTTTTCTGACATCAAAATTGGTTCCAATGGCTGGCTCAGTTTTAACAATGTAAGTAATGTGGCACATTGCTTTCCTGTTTTACCAACTCCTGGTAGCACTGGCGATAATTTGGTGGCACCATTTATGTCCGATCTGAACTTCAGTGAACCTGGAAACCCCGCTGCAGTGTATTATTTCCATGATACCGATAATCAGGAATTTATAGTTAGTTATATCGACGTTCCATGGTGGGTCAATTCCAACCCGGCATACATAGGCTCCAATACGTTTCAGGTTATTTTTTCCGCAATAGACAACAGCATTACATACCAATATTTAGACATGGATCCTGCCAATTTTAATGACACAGCAGGTTGTGCCCATGACTTGAGCATAGGCTTTGAAAACACCACTGGTAATATCGGCTTAGAAATCAGTTCGGAGACTGTACCCCCTGACAATTATGCCATCAGGATTACCTACCCAGATCCTGTCTTATTCAACATCATTGACTTGGCCCCCATTTGGAATCAAAACGACCAAAACAGTGGGAGATTTTCTTTTTTGGGTCAAGAGGTGACATTATTATCTCGGGTTAAAAACACCGGAAACACTGATGCAGTTAATGATATTGATGTCACCATGCAAGTGTTTGACGACCAGAATATGTCAATCTACACTGAATCAGACACTTTGATGGGTCTGGTTGCTCAAGGTGAAATTGATGTGATTTCCTCTAATCTACTAATCACTGCAGCAGGCACATATCGACATGTGGCTACCACCACTTCAGCAGAAGACATCAATCCCAGTAACAACGTCAATGAATCGGAGCTGGTAATAGTCGATACATCACAAGCACCATTGACTTTAAGTTTCACTGATGCAAATTCTCATAATGGCGTCATTTCCTGGAATGGCGGAAACGGTGGAGCAGGCGTCTTTATCAGCCCTCCTGAAGCTGGCTGGTCAATATACAGTGTCGAAATGTTTGTGGTTGCTGGAGGCGGTGCTGGTGCTGATTACACGGTGAGTATATTTGCCAATGACAATGGTGATGGCCTGCCAGGAACATTATTAGATTCTGTAGTTGTTCCTGAAGGATCTTATACATTTGATACTTGGGTTGAAACCGTCATGAACAGCCTGATTGAAGCACCCACTGAAGGATTTTTCGTGACTTGGGAGCAAATCAATGCCGAAGGGGTTTCTTTGGGTAGAGATGACAACCGGCCTTTCTCTTTTAACAGCATTGAACAGTTAGGTGGCCAGTGGGCCACTTACCGCCGGAATGATGCTTCTGACTTGATGATCAGGGCTAATTTAGTGGATGTGATTTTTGCTGATGGATTTGATTGAATAAAGGAATGAAGTCCCAAGAACATTCCTTAATGGTTGATTCAGCATTGTGGGAATGGATTGAGGTCTGGTTCAATAAATTTTGACCTGGCACGGTCTGAGAACAATAACTCGTGGCTGTAATGTGACAACAGTATTTCTTTGTTAAGTAACACTGGATTTGTAGATATAAATTCATTGGCAGATTTCATTGACTGGCTGTTCTGCATAAAATGCCAGATGGCAATCATCCACCCATGAGTGATGGTCATGTGAAACTTATCTGGGCTCACACCGTGGGCTTTGAGAAAGCCCATCAATGTATCTTGCATTTTTTTACCACCGTCAGATAAATCATGGGAAGTTAAATAACAATAGGCCAATTTAACATGCACCTCATGACTGAACTCAGGTAACTGCATGACATGGTTTTCTATGGCAGCCACCATCAATTCATCAGCTTCGCTCATGCGATGTTTTACTGCAGTTTTAATCTTGTTATTCATGACCATATTTTACTGGATCTGATGTGAAAACAACAGCACACCCAACTCCACTTATTTGAACCAACCTGTGGTGAGAATCTTTGCCACTGATGTGTGTATTCGGACTGTATTCAGTAAATGGTGTAACAAAGCACTCTTGCATTATTTTTTGTGGCCTCTGTTTTACATTTGTATAAAATCAAAGGTGTAAAACAGGTAGAATATTAATACTTACTTTGACTGATGGATCATGAAAAAACCTTTGATTGGCCTGGCCTTAGGCAGTGGTTCTGCCAGGGGGATGTCACACATTGGCGTTATCAATGCCTTACAAGACATGGACATTCATCCAGACATTGTGGCTGGATGCTCTGTCGGTAGTTTGGTGGGTGCCAGCTATGCCACTTCAAATTTGGATCGCCTTGAACAATGGGCATTGTCAATGACTGAATCAAAAATCAGAAACTTTCTGAGCCTGAACATCAGTGCAGCTGGATTCGTGAACTCTAAACGATTACAAAAACTGTTTGAAAACGCCATTGGTATTGAGTCATTAACTTTCAAAGACATGGATCGACCCTTTGGGGCTGTGGCCACCAACTTAAGTTCTGGCAAAGAGGTATGGCTGACTGAAGGCTCTGTGCATGATGCATTGTGGTCTTCCATGGCTTTCCCTGGTTTATTTCCTGCCGTACTGCACAATAAAAAATGGCTGGTAGATGGCGGGTTGGTCAACCCGGTGCCTGTTTCATTGTGCCGTGCCATGGGTGCAGATGTGGTGATTGCAGTGAATTTGAATGCCGACATCATCAACAGTTATGAAATTTTTGATGAATCCACTTCCAGCGATGCCGACATTGATCAATCAGTTGACCCAGGTGATGAACCCACATTTTGGGGAAAAACCAAATCTGGTTTTCAAAAAGCGTTTGATATGGTCAGTGCAGATGGTAGCGAAGTCAAAGAACCCAAAGGCCTGGATGTCATATCTAACTCAATTCACATCATGTCATCCCACTTAACCCGCAGTCGACTAGCTGGAGAGCCGCCTGATGTTTTGTTGCAACCAAGATTGACAGATGTGGGTTTGTTACAGGTTTACAAAGCCAAAGAAACCATATGTGAAGGCAGGGCTTGTGTCGAACGGATGCAAGATGAAATCAACTTCAGGATCAAAGGATAAACCGCACCATTGATCGGCTTTTACATTGATAATTGATAAAGAAAAAGATGTTTAAAACTACAGAACAAATCACCTTACCCATCAACATCACATTAGGCCTTGGGGCTTACACAACCAAATTGTATATTGGCAGTGAACAGGTTGAAGTCAATGTATTGCTGGACACTGGTAGCAGCACATTAGCCATAGATCTTGAAAAATACACACCAGAAAAAGACCAACATTTAAAAACCACAAAATATGCACAAGATGTGGTTTATGGATCAGGTGGTTGGGCAGGACCAGTGGTTCACAGTCATATAGAATTGAATCATGATCAAAAATTAACGTTGGATAATGCACCCATTGCCATAACCGCCAACAGCCAACAACAAAATTTTCAACAAGCAGACGGCATTTGGGGGTTGGCATACCATCACCTGAACAAAGCCTATGACGTCAGCAGTTACCTGGCTGATCAACAACCCGCTTTGGATTCAACTTTTCCATGGCCATTTTCAATAGAAGAATCACCAACTGCGATGCGAAATTTCAGATCTTATCTACACCAATTTCCTGAACATGACATCACGCCATTGTTCACTGATTTTGAGGAAAACAACATCATCCCTAATTTATTCACCCTCAAAACTCACCGTTCAATTGAATATGTACCCAGGTCAGGGATGGATAATGAAGAATTGGAAAGAGAACCATTGAACCAAGGGCAATTAATCATCGGTGGACAATTGGCAGAAGCACCTCAACGCAGCACTTTGGTGATACATGATGCCTATTACAACACCCATTTGATGGCATGTCAGGTATCTGGTTTTCCGGCTTGTGAAGCCCCTCCTTTGGATGAAAAACACATCAACAGTTTTTTCTCCAATGCCATCATAGATTCTGGTTGCAGTTTTCTGGTATTACAAAAATCCTTATACAGTTATGTTTTGGATTGTTTTGGCCAAATCAATGCATCTTTTCCATCCATGGTTGAAACCGCAACCGCGGCATGTCAACAAAATAAAGACTTTCACCCTGATCTTATCAATTTAAAGGATTGGCCTGATATTTACTTGGTATTTAAAGCCCCTGATGACAAACAAGTGACTTTAACCGTTCCTCCTCAATGCTATTGGCAACACCATGCCAAGACACCAGATAATTGGATGTTCATGATTATGAACCAACTACCCCAATGGCCCGATCAAACCTTATGCGGGTTACCATTGATCAACAATTACACCTGCGTTTTTGATCGATCTAAAGAAGAAAATGGTTTGATACACTGGGTAGATAAATAATTTATAGCCAAAGTCTGCGGCACTTTTTTTGAATGCCATAAACATCAACAGGCACAGTTTATGGTATACAGCGCCTTGAATAACGAAATATCCAATCTCAAAATATCTACAAATCACGTTGGAAAAGACTTAGAATAATTCAAATCAACATTTTATTGATTGAATCAACCTGAGTGAAATGAGCAATGACAAAACCCATCAAATAAAACACATCCGGATAGATTTTGATGACCACAAAGTCACCTCGAATGGTGTCGAAGTCAGTATTGATTACAAAGCCATTGAGGTTCTTCAATTGTTGATCAAGCATGCCGGTGAAACGGTTCATACCGAACAATTCATGGACAGCATTTGGCATGACAAACCCAGCGCACCTGAGGTGATACCGGCCGCCATTGCCAGACTCAGAAAAATGTTTAAAAAAGCCGGTATAGGCGATGACTTGATCGTAACTGTGCATAAAGTTGGTTATCGATTTGAGCCCTTAAGTGAAGCTGAAGAACACACTTTGGTTAACCCTAAACAAAGCCACTCGTTGCTTAATGTGTTTTTTTTGATCTTGGGCTTGGCTGGTTTGTTCACCAGTATTGGTTTGAACATCAAGCATTACATGAACAACAATGATGAGGACCAACTGGCACAAATTGAAGCGGCTAAAATACAGCAAGAATCCGCTTCTGATGCCACCCAAATTTATATTTTGCGACACACAGAAAAAGCCGATGAGACTTCAGAAAACCCGGACCTTTCAGTGCAAGGCATTGAACGAGCAAAATACTGGAAAAAAGTATTACAACACACTGAATTTGATCAAGTTTTTACCACAGATTTTAAACGCAACATACAAACAGCAGAGCTGATATCAGCAGCCAGTTCAGTCAAACCCGAATTGTATTATCCCATGTCATTTGATGTGTTGAAGTTTTTGAATTTGATCAAAGGGCAGCAAGTGTTGATCATTGGCCACAGCAACACCATACCGGATATGGTCAACCGCCTGATTGGTGAAACCAAGTATCCGCCTATGAGCCACAAAAATTACAACATCCTTTATATCATCACCATCAATAAAAATGGCGACACCAGCTCCAATATGTTGCATGTAGAAATGCCATCTCGATCAGATGAAGGTTTATAAAGTATAAAACGTGGTGAAGAAGAGCACCATTCGATAGATCAAATACACCCAATAAACTGACAACGCATAAATAAAAACTTTTATCAACAAAGTGATGCCCTTTGTGTTGTACACCCTGATGCAAGCCAAATAAAAATACCAGGTAAAAATGGTTACTAAAATTAACGAGAAAACCAACTCAATCAGTCCACCACTTACTTTAAGAAAAAGCAGTGGGACGATAAAATTGATCAATGCCAACAGCAACGGAGCAACCACAGCTTGAATCAACAACATGAATGAAAACAGGTGGGTGGCAAAAACCAAACTACCAACCACAGGAAAAGGTTGTTTTGGAAACAATATAAGCATTATCAGGGCAAACATAGGCACCATCAACATCACCAATGATTTGGCTAAAATTTCAACCCTGTCATTGAACCGTTCTGTGAATGATGCATCAGTCTCTTCTGATCCTTGCAACCTTTCATCCAACATCTTCTTTGCCATTGGTTGATGAATAAAATTTGTAGAATTAGGGCCTGTTAACACTAAATAAATGACGACTGTTATGACTGAAAACATCACTATCAAGGCGCGAATCGCGTGATTTGGCATGCCAATTGAGTGATGAGCAACGCAGGGTGTGGTGTTTTCAGCCTTAACCCATAGGGCTGGACCGTATTTTCCACCCACCGGCCTTAGCCAATCGTTCATGTGGAGTGACCACATATCACGATGGGTGGCGTTGTTGGCTGAAAAATACGGTTTCAGCAGTGGCCATTCATTTAGTGTTAACAGGCCCTAGTGTGGGTTTGCAAATGGGCTGTAAAGGCTGAATGACCTTGATAGGCAGCAACCAAGAAGAACACAATGTTGATCGTCAATAAGATTTGAAACGGTGATAAACGCTTCTTTCTAACACCTGACATGTAATCAAGGGTTAACTGTCCTGGCTTACTGATCAACAACCAAAATGAACTGATGAATTTACCGTCCACTTCTGTGATTGAAGTGAATATATGTTCAAAAATAGTTTTTGAAGACAGGTCCTTTTTGGAGAATTTTTTTTCGCCACATTGGTGACAAAACTGCCCAAGCAATGGTTGTGCACAACTTGGGCATTGTTCATTGATATCAGACAAAAACCTTTACCTCACTTGTTGTGAGGTCACCCAAGCATCCACATTTTCTTCCAATATTGCCATGGGTACGGCACCACCTAAGAGCACCAGATCATGAAAGGCTTTGATGTCAAAGTGTTCACCCAAGGCATTTCTGGCTTTATCTCGCAGTTCAACGATTTTGATCATACCCAGTTTATAGCCCAAGGCCTGACCCGGCCAAACCATATAACGTTCAATTTCTGCCACCACATCTGAGTCAACTGTACCGGTGGTTTCGGCCATGTATTTGATGGCTTCTTCCCGGGTCCACTTCTTATGGTGCAAACCAGTGTCTACCACCAACCGCACCGCACGGAATAATTCAGCTTTCAAACGACCCAGATCACCGTAAGGATCGCCATCATACATACCCATTTCTTTGGCCACCAGTTCTGAATACAGCGCCCAGCCTTCTACATAGGCGTTGTAGGGTGCTATGCGACGAACCATGGGCAAACTGTCTTGTGCCAGATTCAGGGCCACTTGCCAATGATGTCCCGGGTTGGCTTCGTGGTATGTCAGTGTTTTCAAATCAAATTTAGCATTGGCTTTGATGTCTCTCAGGTTGATCCAATAGATGCCTGGCTGTGAACCATCAATTTTTGGTGATGAGTACATGCCACCAGGTGCCGAGGCTTCACGGGCTTTAGGAAAGGCCCTGACCTCAACTTCATAAGGCGGTTTGGTGCCGAACAATTCAGGCATGCGCACATTGATTTCTTCAATATAACCATTCAAGTCAGCAATGAGTTCTGCCCTACCCTCTGCCGAATCTTCATACAAAAACTGAGGATCGTCATTGATCGCCAGCATGCGTTCTCCGACAGTCCCTTCGGTGTGGCCATTGGCCACCAAAATGGCATCCATTTCTGCAGAAATACGCTCCACTTCATTCAAGCCAACCTGGTGAATTTCTTCTGGTGACAGGTCTGTATCTCCCAACATTTTCACTGCATCGGCATAGTACTCTGGGCCATTGGGCTGTGCCCAAATACCTGATTCTTCGGTCGCTTTTTCCAGCAGTTGCTTTTGCGCCTGAATCAATAAACGGTAACCCGAGTAAACCCCTCCACTGATGTGATCCGCCGCTTGTTTTGACATGTTTTCAGCTTCTTCCTTTGAGATGCCTTCAATTTCGTTGACCTGGCTTGCAAAAGTTTTGTACAACGGGTGTTGCGTCACTTCTGGCTCAATGAAAGCCTCCAATCCCGCAATGGTTTTATTCAAAATCACTTTAGGAGCTATCCAACCCTGTTCGGTGTCATGTGATAACTTAGCCATCACACTTTGTAAGAAGGCATCATAAGCATCCAACCTTTGAAGAAAATCTTCGGCGTCTTTTTTGTTGTTGATTTTTTGGTTAGCCACCATGTAATTAGGCACATCGATCAGTGGCCCGTTGATTTGGTTGACCACAAAAGGTGATAAACCCATCCACAAATCTATGTAACCAATGTCAAATTTTTCATGACCAGAAAAGTAACGATTTAAATTCATCATCACTTTTTGGTTGGCGATGTCAGTTGCATCGGTCACTTCCATGTTGGCCAATTGCTTGTTGATTTCACGCAGTTTGGCCCTGAGTTTGGCTTCTGCTGCTGGAGAATAGTCATCCAAACGGTGGTTATAAGCACCACCAGCCAGGGCCTCATCCACCCCTAAGACAGTGGCATAATGTGGTCGGGCATGGAATAACATGGCAGCACTGCTGTCAAAATTAACTTGTAAAGGTGGAATGGCGGGTTCTTTTTGCTCAGCATGGTTGGGTAAACTGGGCTTTACCAACACCTCTTCTTTTTCGTTGATTGGTGCAGTTTCTTTATCGCCACAAGCAAATAATGTAAGGGCAAAACAACCTATAAAGAACGGTTTAAAAATAGTTTTCATCATTCAAAGCAAGTTCAATTAAAGGCACTTATCTTAATGCCCTGATGCGACAAATACAAAGAACTGCTTGTTTCAAGCCAAAAAAACAAAGCGCAGGGCAAAACACACGGCAATCAACCAAACACTGATCGGCACTTGCTGAGCCTGGCCGGTCAAGGTTTTCACCAACACGTATGATATGAATCCGACTGCAATGCCATCTGAGATAGAAAAGCTGAATGGCATGATCAGCGCCGTCAGTAAGACTGGAATGTATTCACTGACATCTGCCCAATTCACTGTTCGCAATGCTGACATCATCAACATGGCCACAAACAACAAAGCCGACGCCGTGGCATAAGGAGGGATCATGCTGGCCACTGGTGACAAAAACAATGCCACAACAAACAACACCGAAACCGTTAAAGCAGTGAGCCCCGTTCTGCCGCCTGCGGTCACACCGGCACCACTTTCAATGTAACTGGTGGTGGTGGATGTGCCCAATGCAGCACCTGCAATGGTGGCACTGGAATCAGCCAGCATGGCACGGCCAGCTTTCGGTAAATGGCCTTTGTCATCAAGCAGATCTGCTTGGTCTGCGACCGCGACCAAGGTGCCTGAGGTATCAAACAAATCAACAAACAAGAAGGCAATGATGACAGGCCACAATGCCAAATCCATGATCACTCGCCATTCAAGTTGAAATAAAGTGGGTGATATCGTTGGTGGTGCCGAGATCAAACCTTGGTATTGAACCAAACCCAACAACCAAGCCAAGAACGTCACCAACACAATTCCAATGATGATGGCTGCATTGAGCTTTTTGTGGTGTAACACCACAATAATGAAAAAGCCCAAAAAGGCCAGCAACACTTCGGGAGATTTAAAGTCGCCCAAGCCCACCAATGTGGCCTCATTATTGATGATGATTCCGGCATTTTGTAAAGCTATCATGGCCAAAAATAAACCAATGCCAATTGAAATGGCGGTCTTCAAACTGCGTGGCATGGTGTTGATCAGCCATTGTCTTAACTTGAAAACACTGAGCAACAAAAAGAGCACCCCAGACCACAGTACACAACCCAATGCCACTTGCCAACTGTGCCCCATGGCACCGACCACACCAAAGGTGAAAAAAGCATTCAGCCCCATTCCCGGCGCCAAGGCAATGGGGTAATTGGCCAACAAACCCATCAAAGCACTGCCAATGGCCGCTGCCAGACAGGTAGCAACAAACACCGCACCTGCATCCATACCAGTGGTCGATAGCATGTTGGGGTTGACCACAATGATGTAAGCCATGGCCAAAAATGTCGACAGGCCTGCGGTCAATTCTTGTTTAACAGTCGTGTTGTGAGCCGATAAGTTGAACCACTGATTCAACATCATGGGCTCCCTGCATTGTTAACCCATTCCACACTGGACAAGGGTACACTGACCTGAATCACAGTACCACCAAACTTTCCGGAAAAACTCAAATGTTCTTCCAATACTTTCAAGTGATTGATCGACGTGGGTGACAAATTAAACTCCAAATGTGTTTTGTCTTGTGGTTGGATTGGAGGATCAAAATGAATGTCTTGGGTGATGGCTTTTATTTTGGGCTTTTGTCCTTGCTGATGGATGGCCATATAGGTTTGGTAAAACTGCTGTTCAATTTCACTGCCCTGAGCTGCCGGTTCTAATCCTGCAAAATTATTTTTCTTTAAAGACCATTGCATCATGCGGTTGAATTGAGTGATCAACACAAAGATCACCACCAACAGCGCAATGAGGATGTATTCCATCATGATATTCTTAATTCAATAAATCGATAGGAGATCAATTCTATCAGGATTCTACCAACAACAGTTTTAATCTTCTTTGGGTATAGACCCACGCCACCAAAGAACTGGCCAGAACAATGGCCACGATGGCCCAAAATATCGAATACAACCCATAATCCATCAGCTCAATCAACACATAAAAAGCCGCAATCGGTAGTACCATCTGACGCAAGATACCAATCACCAATGGAAACAAAGGTTGTTTGACCGCCTGTAACAAAGCATTGGAACAAAACAGCATCATATAGCCATAAAAGGCAAAGGCATCGGCCCGGAGGTAATACACCCCCACATCAACAATGGTTTGGCTGTTGCTGAACTGGGTCATCATCAAGGGCGATAAAAAGATCATGGTCGGAATGAACACCACCGAGATCATGGCCGCCACTTTCAGTGATTTATAATAAATCTCCTTAACCCGCTCGATGTTGCCCGCACCATAGTTCTGACCCACCAAGGCCATCACCGCTGCATTTAAACCCAAGGCCGGCATCAACAACAACTGTTCAATCCGAATACCCACTGAATAACCAGCCACCGGACCATCTCCGAATTGTGAGATGAAATAAATGGTGATGAAACCACCAATGATGATGGTCAACATGTTCATACTGGCCGGCATGATTTGGGCCAACAGTTGTTTCCAATGGTCCCAATTAAAAGCAGGCTTAGACCAGGCATTGACTTCACTTTTTAACACCATCAACAGGTAGATCGAAGACCCGGCTTTGATGATCAAAGTGGACCAGGCCAAACCGGCCACACCAAAATCCAACACAAAAATAAACAAGGGATTCAACAACCAATTGGCAAAGAAGCCTACAATCAAAACATTGCGGTAGCTGACGGTGTTGCCATGGGCGATCAAGGCACCGGCAAAACAACTGGTTAAATTAAAAAACACATTACCGATCAGAATGATCGAAGTGTAGTCCCAGGCCACCCCAACGATGGTCTGATCTTCACTGAGGTAATTCAACAGATCCAAAGCATAAAGCCACCCCAACAGCAAAATAACCGCCGAGAGAAACCAGGTGATGCCATGCGAGCAATTGATCCAGGCAATCACATTGTCCCGGTTCTTCTTACCCACATCAGCTGCCACCATGGCAGAGGTTCCACTTTGTAGGCCCATCCCCAAAGCCAAAAACAAGGCGAACACAATGCTGGCGATCGATAACCCTGACAAAGCCACATCTGAGATCTGCCCGGCAAACCAATTGTCAGTGAGGTTGTATAAGGTATTGAACACCATGCCCAACGCCGCCGGTATGCCGATGCGGATCATGTGTTGGTACACCGAACCTCGGGTCAAGTCTTTTTCTTCAGCAGTGGCTGCTTTCATATTGGGATGGTCAAGTAAGGTTGAAAATAATTGTATCAGATTGCTGCTAAACGTTCACTGAGCGAAGTCGAAGTGATTCACCTGTTTGCAGTTAATCGTAGACTTCAATTCGATCCATTGGTCACTTCACGGTGGTAAAAATCCTTGATACAACTTAGACAAATATTGGCTTCATCGCTGGCAATAATTACTCCAATATCTTCAATAAAAGGAGACTTCTTACAAAAAGAGCAGTTATGCTCATCAAACTCCAACGCAGCTTCATCACATTCCTTAATCGCATCAGTTTTACTGTAATCGGTTTTTAACCAACATTTGCTAATTCCGTTGTAATATTTTTCTGCATATGCTTTGACCTCTGATACCGAGTCTCTTTCAATGATGGCTGTGATGAGCTCCCACTCCATGTCGCAATGAGCTAAATGAAATTTTTGAGTTTCTAAGTGAAAACAAATTGCCAATCTGGGCACTTTGCCAAGCCATTCACCACCTACATTGATGCTTTTATTTTCAACATACACTATTGAATCATCCACATCCGCATATTCGATTACATACGAAGGGTAAAACAAGACTAAAGGCGGTTTACCCATAATTACTTACTTAAACACATGGTTGAAAGAACTTAATACAGTGGCTGTGGACATTTTTTTGTTTGATTGATGGGTATGAATATAATTCTAGCAGAAAACCCAATGGTGGCCCTAACCCTGATACCAGTTTAAGATCACTTGGGCCGATTCTTCAGCCGTGAGTTGTCCTGTATCAAGGACCAAATCGGGCTCACAAAACTTGGGGAAGTCAAAACACCCGTCGGTTTTGAGTTGTTGGTATAAGTCCGGATCGGTTAATTTGCCAAATTGATGCCTGCTGTCTGCACCCATTCTGTTGACCAGTTGATCTTCTGAGCACTGCAATTCAATGTAATATACCGTACCCTTTGCTTGGGCAATATGAGACGTCACCTTTTTGATCAATTCAGGATCAACCGTATTTTCTGGATTGAAAGTGAAAACAAAGGACTGTTGTTGGTCCGCAGCTGCTGCAAAAGCAGCCAACCACATGTCGGCCCTCAGTTGCTTGAATCCAGGTGTACCAAACTCAAACAGCGACTTGACCGCATCAACCACCAGGTGATTGTGAAACAACGGCATGGCCAACGCTTCACTAACCAGCGAACCGACGGTGTATTTACCAGCGGCTGCTGGTCCATAGATAAACAAAACGTCCATGTAGATATTGTGAAAAGTTATGTTTCTAAAAGCAAGCGTAAATAACAAACAGTTACAGGTTATTAATTTTTGTCATTGCGAGCGCAGCGCGGCAATCTCCAAAACTTTTGAGGCTTCCTAAAGGGGCCTACTTTTGGTCGCCTTAGATTAATTGCAGGAATATGAAATCAAACCAATTGGACAATGAAACCAGTTTCAATGGATCATCAATAGATCAAACACCAACTGCATGGATCCCGGATCAAGTCCGGGATGACGAAAAAGTAGTAACCATTACATCAAAAAATCTTTCTCCGTCATCCTCGGGCTTCCTTAAGGGACCTACTTTTGGTCACCTTAGAGTAATTGCAGGAATATGAAATCAAACCAATTGGACAATGAAACCAGTTTCAATGGATCATCAATAGATCAAACGCCAACTGCCTGGATCCCGGATCAGGTCCGGGATGACGAAGATGACACAGGCATAAAAAAACCCACAACACCTAACGATGCTGTGGGTCACAGGTGGACGAACATCAAACATTCAATTTGATATTCTCCTTGGTCAAGCCATCCAAACCTCCGAAAACGGTGATGTTGCTGACTTTGTCGGCCACTTTTTCCAAAGTTTCCAACTCTTTCAAACGTCTCAAAGTTTCGCTTTGATCCATTAACTTTGCGGTGTTCAACAAAGAACGGGTCGCAGCGGTTTCTTCGCGGCGTTTGATGATGTTGGCTTTAGCTGCTTTTTCGGCCTCAACCACTTGATTCAAAATGGTTTTCATCTCGCCAGGCAAGATGATGTCTTTGACACCCACTTCGACCAAGGTCAAACCAAATTCAGCCACTTTTTTGGCCACAAAACCACGCACAAAAGTGTCAATGGCTTCTTTATCTGCCAACAAAGCGTCCAACACTTTGGTACCGATGGCTTTTCGCAAGGCCAACTGCAAGGCGTTGTACAAGAATTCCTTGTAGTTCGCCAACTCAGTCACCGCAGTCACCACGTCGCTTACTTTAAAAGTGGCAGACAAGTTAACCCTTAAGCTCACTTTGTCTTTGGTCAAGATTTCCTGACCGGCCACTTCCATGGTTTGCGCACGGGTATCAACGACTTCCACTGCGACAGATTGGTTGTAATTCCAAAAACCGTATTTACCGGCTTTCAAAGTACGTACCAACTGACCATCGATGAACAACAAGCCGACTTGCTGGTTGGTCACCTCTTTGGTCACCATACCTGCAGACAAGACAGAGGCTTTGGCCGCTTTGGCCAACACCTTCATGTCTTTGGCAGACACTTCGATCTGCTCAGTGACATTGATGCGTCTGACTTCCACCTGAGCCGCGGTGTTCCAAAACCACTTTTCAGATTGAGGTTTAATCAAATCACTGAATTGACCATCTACATAGATCAAGGCCACCTCGTTTTCATCGGTGTTGATCACTGTGTAGAAATCTTCGCACAAGCTTGCTTTGTTCCTCAACAACACTTTGACGTCTTTCTGGGTGATTTCAGTCGCGGTGATGTCGAATAAACGCACTTTCATGCGGTTACCGAAATCCCAAAACTGGTGTACACCGGCTGTCAAAACAGCTGTCAATTGTCGATCGCGAAACAACAAAGCACGTTCGTTGTCAGCAACCACTATTCTTTTTCTAAAAATCATTTTCATATATCCTGTGCGAATAGGAATGTTCTTGGGGCTTCATTCACTTTTGTTGCAACAAAAGTGAAAGCGACCGCGGCAAACATGTGTTGAGTTTTCGCTCGCACCTTTCTGACACAGCTCCGCTGTGCCAACCAAGGTGGCTGGTCAATTTAGTCACAAGTTTTTCCGTTAGCACTGCTAATTAAACTCAGTCATTAATAAAACCTCGTATATCGTTAAAAAATACACCTTCTTGGGTGTTCTGTTCCATGCCTCTCGACATGGGACCGATGCCAGGACCTCCTGACATCGGCAAAGCTTCCTTTCTTTCACCTACCTACCACTGATACCAAGCCATCCTGATACCAGCCACTTACGCTCTCTCGCCAACCGCACCACCGCAGGCCATCCTGCGTTGGCTTTGATAGACTCAGGCTTAGACAAGCTCAACCATCGTCAATCATGTGGAAGATCAGTCTCACGACCACCCAGTGGCCCATGAAGGGTTGTTCTGGTTCCACCAGGTCATGAAGTCACTCAAATCCTTGTGTGTCTGATACGTCCTGAGCAAGAATGTTCTTGGGGCTTCATTTACTTTTGAAAAATCAAAAGTAAAAGCGCCCACTGCGAACATCTCTCATGTCTATGCCCTCAACTTTCTGACTCGGTTAATCCTCGCCAACCAAGTTGATGGGGCGAACTGAATTCAGTTCGCCTAGGTTTGTACCCTGACTTCAATCAGTGGTTTCTCAATTCGGCCCCAACGGCTCGAAAAGCAGACCAATGCTTCATTGGCAAGAAAGCATGCTGTCTGAGCCATGCCTTCCTGAGTGGTCGTTGTTAGTCGACTGCCTTGTCGTTGCTACATGTTGGTAGCAATGGGCTTCTCGCCCACCCAACTGAGACTGACCTGTGATGTTTAAAGACGTCACACGTCTGGCTTAGATAGGGCTCTCGCCTTGGTGCCTTTCGGCTGGTTTTTGAGCAGGAGTCGAACCTGCGACAAGCAAATTACAATGTTGCTGCTCTACCTCTGAGCTATCAATCGTCTTAGAGATGGATTCGAACCACCGTATAATTAATCCTAAGTTAATCGCCGTACCACTTGGCTATCTAAGTACCCAATCACCTGGCATACACACCAATAAAACTGGCTGCACCGGCCTGCCATCCAGAGACAGGTCCATAAGGGATTTGGATCCTTTGCCATCAATATTCACAACATGAATTTTGATGAAAATATTTCGGGCATAAAAAAACCCGATGGAATGACCTATCGGGCTTTACGAAAAAGATTCCTGAAAGGCCATTCAATGCCTTTCAAGATTTTTGAAGGGCATTAAATCAACTGCATACCACGCAGCACGTTCGAGTCATGACTCGGACATGTCGCTTGCCAGCTAGTGGCAATTTTTATGTTGAAATAATTTAAATTCATAATTTTATTTTTGTTGTGGTCCGAAGACCTGTTTCAATTAAGGTAGCGCATTCTACGCCGTTGTTTTTCGGAGTCAAGATATTTTTAACATTTTTTTAACATCATGCCGGCGCAGGCCGGGATCCAGCCTCTTTAAGAAATTAATACAGTAAAACTTAAAACCACATAAAAACTCTTTCGCTAAACCATTGTAATTATTGATGTTTCATTCACCAAATTTAATTTGCTTTTGACAATAAGACAGTGGATACCGTCCCCTGTTTTCACGAGGGGCAGGCTCTACGCCGGTCATTCGATGTTTCAAGAAAATCATGATTCAAAATCAAACCAGTGATAATAAAACTTGTTCTTGTATAATTGCGAACATGATGACAGAGTTCACAATTATGCTGGTCGGGTTTACCCTATTTAGTGCGACCTCCTTGCTGTTTGCCTATATTTTTTTCTTACCTAACCTTCAAAAAAGCAGTTTATCTAGACTGACTTGTACAGCCTTACTTGTGGGTTTATCAGTACTGCAATGGTTTCATTACCAAACGTTAACTTCAGAATTTGATGCCTTACAAAACCGTATCTACTTGCTTTTTTTATTGTTTGTACCTGCCTGTTTCTATTATTTCAGCCGGTATGTGTTGTTTCCCAGTCTTGAAGCGAAATGGCATCATGCCCTTCACCTCATACCTACTGTTGTGGGTTTGTATTTGCCGACAGAAATCATCCCTCCCATTGCTTTTATGATTGGCTCTGCATATTGTTTGTGGTTCATACATCTGGTACTTAAATTACGTACCCAACAGAATCGATTTGCCATGGAGCGGTTCTTCTTTGGGATGTTCGCTTTGATGGCTGTCGGTGCTTTGGTTTTGGGTTTGATGTTACCTTATATTAATTCAATCATATTTTATACGGCTTATGGCAGCGCCATAGGTATAGCCATGTTGTTGGTCACCACAGCCATCATAATCTTCCCTGACATGCTCAATGACATTCAGCAAATGGCTGAGATGGCATATGCCAAAAGCAAGTTAAGTGGTATTGATGTGGCGGCCAAAAAAGCTCAGTTAGAAAAACTCGTGCAACAAGAGAGTGTCTATCAAAATGAAAAGCTGAGCTTGAAACTCATGGCAGAAATGATCGATTTGTCAGTTCACCAGTTATCAGAGTTGGTCAATACGCAATATGGATTCGGGTTTTCTCAATGGGTTAGGATGCACCGAATCGAGCAGGCAAAAAAGTTGTTACTTGATGAACCCCAAACTTCCATTTTGGCTATCAGCATCATGACCGGCTTCCAGTCTCAATCTAATTTCTATGCGGCATTCAAGGAAATCACCTCTGAGTCACCCGGAAACTACCGAAAAAGAATGATCAAAGCGTAACAGGTTCCACTTCTATCATTCTGGAATACATGTATCACACTGATTTAAAAGACATTTATATTTTTTTTGTTAAGGAAATATAATTGCGGAAGCCAATTGTTTTATTAATCCATAAACTGTCCCACATTGATTCGAAGTTTGAATCAAATTTAATTAACTTTAACACTATGAGGACAATTATGATTACTTCTATAACATACATCACTTACATCATCATCAGCGTTGGTATCACCGTTTTTGTTTCACGCACATTAAGCAGGAACGGAGAAATATATTTGATTGATGGCTTTAATGGCAATGTAGAACTGGCCAAGTCTGTTAACCACATGCTGGTGGTTGGCTTTTACTTAATCAATGTCGGTTTTGTATTGATGCGCCTACAAGCCAGCAACCAACTGATCAGTTTCGAATCCATGATCATTTATTTAAGCTCCAACATCGGCCTGGTCTTATTGATCCTGGGTGCATTGCACTTCTTTAACATGATCGTTATCCATAAGTTCAGAGAAAATGGTTTGAAAAAGGCTTACATAGCTGAACAACGAAAAGGGTTGATGTCTTAACCTGGCTTTTAAATGTGGCAGGTAGCGAAGGATGGCCGGCCTGCCACTCATCAGCAAAGTCGACCGCTTATACAAAATGACAACCCGATCTAGGTCTATTGGCTAAACTTGAACTCGAATCTACAACAACAGGAAACAACATGAAACGCCATCTATTCTTAATCACCATATTATTATTTTCATCAATCGCTTTCAGTGTCGCAGATCAATATGACTTCAAAGTCACTGTGCACGGCGAAGGTCAGCCCATGCTGCTGATCCCAGGCTTGAGTAACTCAGCTGAAGTTTGGGACAGCACGGTAAAAAAATACCAGGATCAATATGAAATGCACACTGTAACCCTACCCGGATTTGCGGGACAGCCGGCATTGGCTAACAAAGAAGGTTTTTTACATCAAGTCAGAGATCAGTTATTGGATTACATCCATGCACAAGACTGGAAAAAGCCGGTCATCGTTGGCCACAGCTTGGGCGGTTACGTATCCCTATTGATGGCCATCGAACGCCCCACCTTGTTTGACAAAATAGTCATTGTTGACGCAGTCCCCTTTATCCCGGCTTTAACCATGCCTGGCGCCACTGAAGAAACATCTAAGGTGATGGCCGATGGTATGAAAGCACAGATGTCTCATCAAAACGAAGAGATGCGAGCGGCTTCTTTGAACATGATTCTGGCCACCATGATCACCGATAAAGAGAAAATTAAATTGGCTCATCAATGGGGCATGGACAGTGATCCAGCTTCAGTCAATCAAGCCATGTATGAAATGATGACCCAAGACATCAGACAGGAGATAGCTGTGATTGAATCACCGACCTTGATCATGGGTGCATGGATTGCCTACAAATCATTTGGTATGTCACATGAACGTTTGGCCAGCAGTTATGGTGCGCAGTATGAATTATTAAAAGGACACCAATTGGCGATCACTGACATCGGCAAACACTTCATCATGTGGGATGACCCAGAGTTCTATTTTGCTACAATGAGCGAATTTCTGAATCCATAAGCCAACAACTAACAACATGCGATCCAACACCCAATTTTGGCTGATCAACACAGCAGGCTGGTTCACCTTCCTGCTGTGTACTGGCTTGTTCTTTGCTTACTTCAGTGGCAACATGACCATGCACACTTTGTTGATCCAATCCTTTGCTTTCTCCTACTACTTACCAGCCTCTGGCTTGTTGCGCAAGTGGATCAACCAACTGGGCTGGTTCGATAATAAATCTCAAGCCAAATTAATTCCCCTGTTGTTCATCATCACCTTTGCCTTGGCTTTTATCGGCCAATTTTTGGTGTCTTTGATCATGATGTATGGATTCAACATGATGAATTGGGAAACTTACTCGATTCCGATTCTGTTGATGACCACGGTACAAAACTGGATCATCTTGTGTTTATGGACGGTGCTGTATTTGATGCTAAAACACATGCGGAATAATCGCCAGCAACAGCTTAAACAGATACAATTGGAAGCGGCTTTGCATGCCACAGAACTGAAAGCATTGAAAGCACAGTTGAACCCGCATTTCATCTTTAACTGCTTAAACAACATGCGTGCCATGGCCATTGATGATGGCATCAAGACCCGGGAAATGATCACCAACCTGTCAGAAATACTGAAATATTCCTTTCAATTCGGCGATCACAACCAAGTGACTGTGGCACGTGAAGTTCAACATGTGAAACACTACCTGGCCTTGGAGGGCATTCAATTTGAAGATCGGTTGAGTTACGAGTTTAAAGTTGATGCGGTCGTTGAGCAGTTGATGATACCCACCCTTTCCATTCAATTATTGGTCGAAAACGCCATCAAACATGGCATCATGGGCTTGCCTGATGGTGGCCACATCCAAATCAACATCACCCAAGTCAATCAGGTTTTGACCATCACCGTCACCAACACAGGCCAAATTGATGACCAACCGCCAGAGTCAACCGGTGTTGGCTTAACCAATTTAAAACAACGACTGGCTCTGATCTATGGAGATCAAGCCACTTTGAGCATTCAAAACATCGGCCAAGATCGAGTGGCCGTCCAAGTCAAAATCCCAATAGAAGAAAAAGATGACTGATACCATCCAAGCCCTGATCATCGATGATTCCAGATTGGCCAGAAAAGAGCTGAAACACCTGTTAACCGTCCACCCAAGCATTGAAATTGTTGGCGAAGCCAATTCTGGACAAGCGGCTCTTGAATGGTTGTCCAACAACCATGTCGATGTGATGTTTTTGGACATTCAAATGCCTGGTATGGATGGCTTCGAATTGTTACAACAATTGGACCACCTGCCACAAGTGGTGTTTGTCACTGCCTATGACCAATATGCGATCAGGGCTTTTGAGCACAATGCTTTGGATTATTTACAAAAGCCGATTGAACCAGGTGATTTACATCGAGCTGTTGAGCGCATCAGCAAAACAGACGCACAACCCACCAAAGAGCGATTACTCAGCAGGGGAGATTCAGTGTTTGTTAAAGATGGCGAACAATGCTGGTTTGTTGATGTGGCTGACATCAGACTGTTGGAAGTGGATGGCAATTACACCACCCTATATTTTGCAGAACATCGCCCTATGCTGCCTAAAACCTTGAATCATCTGGCCTCTCGTTTGGATCCAGAGTTGTTTTTTCGTGCCAATCGCAATCAAATGTTCAACCTCAAGCACATCCAATCGGTTGAACCCTGGGTGCAAGGCATTCGGGTGGTTTTGTCTGGCGGGGAGAAAATAGAGCTGTCCAGGCGGCAAACGCAAAAGTTCAAGGAAATGATGAGTTTGTGATGATGTATATTGTGTGCATGTTTGATTTACTTGCCATGCTCGACGTTCACTGAGCGCAGTCGAAGTGAACTCAATAAATGGTTTAAAGGCTCATTTTGTATGGGCTATGGCTCCGCTCAGCCCGCGATCCATTGGCTGAGCGGAGCCGAAGCCCTCCTAAGAAGAAATATTAAACTGTTCAAGATGCTCACCACGACAGGCTCAGTACAGGCTGGAGTCGAAACCAGCGTCATAAATCCAAACTCATAAACACATTATTCGGATCTTTGACATAATCACCAAATGGTTCACAGTAGGTGAATCCATATCGACTGTAAAACTGTCGGGCCGGCTCAAAATAAGCCATAGAGCCGGTTTCAAGTTTCAATTGTTGATAGCCCCTTTGGTTCGCTTCTGTTAATACATGATTGAGTAATCGCTTTCCAACACCTTTGCGGGTATGCGCCGGGGCGGTCTTCATGGATTTGATTTCGCCAAAATCTGCATCCCAATGTTTCAAAGCGACACAACCGAGTAATTCATCTTGATCCCACAATGACCAAAAGGTGATTTCAGGTTGTTGCAAAGCTTCCACATCCAGCACATGACGGCTTTCTGGCGGTGAATGTTCGGCCATGCGGTCTTGGTGCTCATTCAACAAAGCCAAAACCGCTGGATGTCCTAAGCCGCCCACTTTGATTTTCATAGACGCTTCAGTCAAAATCATCAACAAAAATCAAATCACAACTGATGTCACCGCAGAATTCATAGGCGCCAATGTCCATGGTATCGGTAGCCGGCCTGCTCTGCATGATTTGGTGTTTGATGTATTGTTGGGTCACTGCATGGTCTGGCAACAAACTGGCGACTGGAGCCATGCCATTATTGA
This sequence comes from Marinicella sp., assembly GCA_965230295.1. GTDB lineage: Bacteria > Pseudomonadota > Gammaproteobacteria > Xanthomonadales > Marinicellaceae > Marinicella. The sequence continues at coordinate 225,377 of OZ246001.1, forward strand.
TCAGAACAGAGGTAGCTAGCAGCTTCCAATTTTCATTGGCCACACTGGTAAAACCAGGATCTGAACCGGTTAAATTACTGCCTAAGTCTGAAATGGTTCCAGTTGGCGTACAATGGCAGTCTTGCCAGCCGGTCTTGAACCAGTTGTGTTCCATATCCACCTGACCTGAACCACCTATCAAAGCCAATAAGTTACCACTGCCAGTTCCATAGTACACATTATTGAACACATGGGCCGTCTCGTCATTGGTCGATAATCTCATCAAGGTGGTGTTACCAGTGCGGGTACTGATGACGGTGTTGTTATAAAAATACAAGGTACCTTTGCGGTAATCACTGGTGGTACCACTGTCTCCGCCGTAATGCACCATTTGTGAATTCCCTTGCCCATCAGACTCCATCAGGACATTGCCATAGACATGGGTGGTTGTATAGCTGGGATGATTCACCAACACACTGGAGTCTTCGGCATCAACCAGATCAAGCTGCCGGTTGCCATCCTGGATCCAGTTATAGCGGACCACCAACCCTGCCGACCGGTCCTTCAGGTTATTGCCTAAGGCACCCGTGCGCAAGGGGCCAAAATGATTACCCTCATAAATGATGCCAATGGCTGCTGTGTAGGTGTTGTGTTCAAAAATCCGCCCTTCTATGCCGTTGTCATAAATGTGGTTTTTCTGAATCAGAATGTCTTGTGTTTGCCCACCATTGGCGCCAATAAAAATGCCGTTACCGGAATCACGAATGGTGTTGTTGCGGATGGTGATGTTTTGGCCAATTTCGACATAAACGCTGGCGGCATTGTTGGAATAAGTTTCTGTGCCACCGCTGTCATTGGTGAATTGAAAGGGTGGCCGTGCTGAACGGAGGTCCAGATTCTCGATGATGATGTGCTCCGGTATGTCATTATCGGGTGTGTTTGAACCACCAATTTTAATCAAACCTCGACGCTCATTCCAAAAATTAACCCCCGGGACTGTGGTTGCACCATTGCCATCGATGATCGGTTGTTGACCTTGTGGACCATTGACTCCAATCACCTGAATTGGGTTTTGTTCCGTGCCCACACCATTGATCACCCATTTTTCTTTATAGGGAGTAGCCCGCCAATGAATAAATACCCGATCACCGGCCTGGATATTGGCCCATGGAACATCTCCAATGTTTTGGTACGGTGGGTTAGAATCCACATGATAATCAATAGCTTGGCCAACGGTGCTGATAAACAGCAATACAAGCCCCAATTGAAATGTTCTGATGGTTAACATAACTCGATACAAATTCAAGAAGCCTTAAATTGTATATGTTATCCGGTTCAATAACTGTTAATTGGGTCCTGTTTTTACCTCTGTAGTAAAATAATTACTTTCAATAACCGGAAGTGACAATGCGCGTATATAACCCGAACAAGGCAGTCAATCAACTGAGTGAAATGGAGTTTCAAGAATTGAGCACATTCAATGAAGGCAGCAGCGGGGTTTTCTGGGGTGAGGCCAGCGACTGGTCACCTTGGGAAATGCATCCTGATTGTGATGAATTGTTGCATGTGATAGATGGCGCCATCAAACTTGAAGTGCTGCCCTTTGAAGGTGAGGACATCACTGTCGTGTCTTTAAAAACTGGTGACTTTTCTCACATCCCTCGTGGCCAATGGCACCGTCAAAAACTTCTGGTCAAAACCAAGGAGTTTTACCTGACCCCGGGACCCACCCTGCATTCACACAGTTTGGATCCCAGAAAAGATTAAACCAATCGATCAAAACTGTGAACAAAGATTACCGTCAAAGTCATTGGCAAAAATGGTGTCAGCTGGGTACTGCTGTATATCCACAGGTGCATCCAAGAACGGTGTGTATTGAATCACTCCTTGGGCACCTCCAATGGCATCATCAAGACTGTCTGATATGCGGTCACCACTGCCACCCAAGTTGTTGATGTGCGTGGGGCCACTGATGTGATTCCACCAATTATTGCTTGCATCCACTGCATTGTTATTCACTCCAGCATGTACAGCTGCAGTCACATGGTTAACAAAATTATTGTTGTTGATTAGATAATTGGCCGAGGGCTCTGCACCATTACTGAAAAAAATCCCCACATCATTACTGGCAAAGGAAGAACAGTTCACTTCGAATCTGGTCAATTCATTGCCTACCAAATTGGTTGGAAGTACTTCAATGCCAGCGGCGCCATTGCCATTGAGCAAGGTTCTGGTAACTGAGAATTCACCGGCACTGATCACAAAAATACCAGAGAAAAATTCAATCACGGCATTGTTGTTGAAGGTTGAATCCGAAATCTCTGTGTTGACCATATCAATCACTGCCAAACCTGGCCCCCGGTTGTTGTTCCCGACCAGGTTTTTGACAGTCAAACTACCGGCTGCACCCACCACAGTTCCGGCAGAGTCATTGCTGTCATCTCCATTGGCAGAGGCTTCTGAGTCAAGTATGGTTACGGTGATGTCATCGGTTTGCGTGGCTGAGGATACATCGATGCCTTCACTGATGTTTCCGTTTGCCATGACATTCATTACGGTGATCTGGGTACCGGCTGGACCATCTAGATTCAAACCACTGCTTTGGTTGTTGTTGGCAATTGAGTGCAACACTTCGATGGTGTGGTTACCGACCGACACTTCCACATCTATTCCATCGTTGTTGTTGCCATTGGCAGTTACATGGCTGATGATGATGTCTCCATTGACCAAGTCCAAATCAATGCCATCATCATCGACCGCTGTTACCAGCATACCGCTGATCGAAACATTCCCAACAAAGAAGCTGTTACTGTGTACAAACGCGGCACCTGTGGCTGGAGAAATCTGAACAGTACCAACCGCTTGTGTGTTGTTACCATCAACGGCTATAAAACTGATGTTACCATCGGTTGCTGTGCCCAAGCCGCTGCCCATCATAGACAAGTCCACCGACTCGGTATAAGTACCAGGAAACACCCTGATTTCATCATCAGCTGCTGCTTGATTCAAAGCTTGTTGAATGGTGCTGTAACAATTGGTTAAGCCATTACAGTTGCCGACATTATCGACATGATGAGTCTCCGCATGAACCAGAGTGCCTAACGACAGTAAGCCAATGCTCTGCAAAATGAGTTTCAGTGTTTTGTAATTATTTATTAATGGTTTCATATTTTTTGTGGTTGTATCAATGGTGTTTAATGGGATTTTTTGACATATTCAGTCAGTATGACAATGCGTTGGCTTTCAACTTTTCCTTCAATTTGATTTGGGTTGTCATGAACCAGCGCAATGTTTCTGACCGCAGTGCCTTGTTTGGCCGTGAAGCCACCGCCTTTGACCTTCAGATCTTTGACCAAAGTCACGGTATCACCGGCTTCCAATGGTGCGCCATGACAATCGCTGTGAACCACCCGTTCTTGGCCTTCACCGGTGGCTTGGGCCCATTTCATTTGGTCCTCTTCCAGGTACATCATGTCCAATAAATCTCGGGGCCAACCCTCAGGTGACAACCGGGTCAACATCCGCCAGGCCAATACCTTGATGCCCGTCACTTCACTCCACATGCTGTCATTCAAACAACGCCAGTGGTTGACTTCTGTTTGGTCAGGATCGTCAATTTGGCTGCGGCAAGCAATACACAGGTATACGCAAGAATCAACATCAACTTGTTCAATCGGTTGCACTTGATAAACGGCCAGTTGATCGGTTGACTGACACAATTCACAATGGTCACCAGATCGTTCTTTAAGGATTGCTTCAATATTCATGCGGCGCATTATAAAGGAATGCTTATGGGTCTTCATTCATTTTGATCCAGATAATTTTTAGTTTTGACCCATTCGTTGCTTAATCCTGAGCAAAGGCCTGCATCCAGATCCTGTCCTTCCACGGGCTGAAGTCCACGCACCAAATGTCATTGCGAGGAGCGCAGCGACGTGGCAATCTCGAGTCTGTTAACACTCAATGAATGGTATTAATTCGTTACGTCATCCTGCGGCTTGACCGCAGGATCCAGGTTTGCTGAGCTAAAATGCTTCAGAAGTTCTCTGATATCAAGTAATTTACTCAGCTTAGGCCCGAATCAAGTCCGGGATGACGGTAGTGATAATTTTCAGTATTTATCAGCCACTTGTGGGCCTTCTGAAAAAGTTCTCCACAATATACAGCATACTCAACAACCGTGTGGCTTCACTGAGTTAATTTATGGGTGACATTTGACAACAAGCTTGGCACAATAAATCTCTGTTTTGACCAACGAGGGACACATGAAACATTTGAGCTCACTTTTAATTATTATCATGATCAGTACGTTGGCTGTGGCCAATGACAAGGCGAGTAAAGACATTGCCGGATTTACAACAGGCATGGAACTTCACGAAGGATTTCTGGATTTTTATTGGGATGAAAAAACCGGCAAGATTTTTTTAAAAGTTGATCAATTTGATCAAGATTTACTGTATGTGTATTACCTACAATCAGGTGTGGGGTCCAATGACATTGGTTTAGACCGGGGCCAAATCGGTGGCAACGCTTTGGTTCACTTCAAGAGGATGGGCCATAAAGTCTTGATGGTCGAACCCAATCAATCCTATCGAGCTTATTCTGACAATGCCGCTGAGCGATTGGCGGTGGCAGACGGTTTCGCCCAATCGGTTTTATTTGGTGGTGAAATTGTGGCGCAAAGCGACGGTGCTGTGCTGGTTGATTGGACTGGGTTTTTGTTGCGTGACTCACAAGGCATAGCCAACCGTCTAGCGCAAATGAAAGAAGGCCAATTCAGTGTTGACCAAAACCGCTCTGCCATTTTCATGGCCAACAGCAAGAACTTTCCAAACAACACCGAATTTGAATCATTGATAACCTTACAAGGGAAAGATCCAGGGCCACACATACGCTCAGTGGCACCTGCACAAGACATCATCAGCATCAGGACCCACCATTCTTTGATTAAATTACCTGACCAACCCTACAAAACACGTGATTTTGATCCTCGCTCAGGCGCCATACCCATCAGTTTCAAAGACTATGCAGCACCGCTTGGACAGCGCATGAATAAACAGTGGGTGGTCCGTCACCGCCTCGAAAAAAAAGACCCGTCAGCTGACATCAGCGATCCCATAGAACCCATCGTTTACTTCCTTGATCCTGGAACACCCGAACCCGTTCGATCGGCTTTGTTGGATGGGGCCAAATGGTGGTCAGAGGCGTTTGAAGCGGCAGGTTTCAGCAATGCCTTCCAAGTCAAACTTTTGCCAGAAGGTGCGGATCCACTTGATGTTCGTTACAACACCATTCAATGGGTCCACCGGTCAACCAGAGGTTGGTCATATGGGGCCAGTGTTGTGGATCCAAGAAGTGGTGAAATTCTGAAAGGACATGTCACGCTGGGTTCGTTGCGGGTCAGGCAAGACATGTTGATCGCACAAAGCCTGTTATCACCCTATGATGGTAAACAAGATGCCGAGCAGCTTGAAAAAGATGTTCAAAACATGGCTTTGGCCAGGTTACGTCAACTGTCAGCACATGAAGTTGGACACACTTTAGGTCTGATCCATAATTTTTATGCGAGCAGCAATAACCGGGCTTCGGTGATGGACTATCCGCATCCGCTGGTAAAAATAACTGAAGCAGGGAATTTAAGCCTTACAGATGCCTATGATGTGGGCATCGGCGACTGGGATAAAGTCTCCTTACGATACCTATATCAAGATTTTGCTCAACAAGATGAAAACACTGCTTTGGATCAACTGCTGGACCAAGCCCGAAACCAGGGCCATGTGTTCATTGCTGACCGAGATGCCAGAACCCAGGGTGGTTCTCATCCTTTTGCACACCTGTGGGACAATGGCAAAGATGCGGCCCAAGGGTTGATGGATGTCTTGGCTGTCAGGAAAAAAGCCCTCAACGAATTTGGCTTAGACACCATCAAAATGGGCCAACCCGTTGCTGAACTTGAACGCCACTTGGCTCCTGTTTACCTGTTCCACCGATACCAGACAGAAGCCGCTGTTAAACTGATAGCTGGGGTCAATTACCGATATGCCATCAAAGGAGAACCCGATGTTGAGGCAACGATCGTGGACCCAACTACACAAGCTTCGGCCCTTAAGGCCATCATGGCCACTTTGTCTGCTGAAACATTGGCCATACCCAAAGATTTGTTGCCTATTTTGTTACCACCAGCTCAAGGCAGTTACCGTGACCGGGAGCATTTTAAACACCGCACCGGGTTGAATTTTGATGCCCTTGGCGTGGCTGAAACTGCAGCCAAACATTCTTTAAAACTGCTGCTGAATGTAGAACGAGTCAATCGCCTGGTGGAACACCATGCCCGAAACCAGCAATACCCAAGTCTGAACTCAGTCCTTAAGCATTTATGGCAACACACATGGCAGACCCGATACAAAGACCTATACATGCAATCAATTCAGCATGGCATCAACTGGGTCACGTTATTACAACTGATGGATCTGGCCGCTGATGATAAAGCTGCACCGGCCACCCAATCTCATGTGTTAAATTTCTTGCGAAAACAACAAAAAGCTTTGGCCAAAAACCGGCAGCACAAAGCATTCAACCTGATGGCGGTAACGGCCATCAGGCAGTTCTTGGAGAGTCCAGAACGCAAAATGTTACCCACCCATCAACCCATACCGCCTGGTTCCCCAATCGGTATGCATTGATGGATGAGGTTCAAGGGAGTTTAGCGGTTGGCCAAATCAAAACTGCTTTTAAAGATGATCTCATGATCTAAATCATCTGCTCCTTTGTGTGTTGCCAATGGCAAGCGGGTTTGCCCATCCACATCAAAAATGGTTCCAGCAGTGGCAACCACCCATAAGTCTGGATCATTGTATTGACCTGGTGCCAAGTGGAGATCACCATTGAACATGTCAACAAAATTAACAGCCAGGTCCAATGAAGCACTGTCAATACCACTGGCCAACTGGTAATCACCAAGGGTGGCATAGGCGATGCCATCAAACACATAGGGATCATTAGACAGGCCATGGTAGATGTTGTTCTCTGCCATTTGCAATGCATTGCCGCCAGAATAGCTGATGACGGCTGCCTGCGGGTGTGTCATGGTGCTGTGTATGAGGTTATTCTGAATATCGATCTGGGCCCCTGAAGTGGTGGTTACTTGTAAACCATATGATATGAAAGATCCCATCGTGCCATGAGACACAATTGAATTGTGGTGAACATTGACCCTTTGACTCAAGTTATCTAGTACCAAGCCTTTGTGGCTGGCCAGAATGAAATTATTGGTGATCAGGGTGTGGGTGATACCATCTCCGTTTAAGCTTGACAAGCGCATCCCGATGCCTCCGTTTCCAGCACCTAACATGCTGATTTGGTTGGCATTGATGGTGGCTCCATCGGATTGATTCACACGCAGACCTTTGCCATTGCTGGTGATGTTGTTGATGATGTTTTGACTGAATACAAAATCATTGACGTAATTCAACAAAACCACATTGAAGGAACCGATCGCATCCTGATCATTGAAACGATTCTCTGAAATGGTGATGTTTTGCATTTGAATGGACGGAAGCCCATATAAGTATATGGCCATGTTACCCCCCTCAAAAGCATTGTTTGTGATTTCAATGTCTGACAATTCAGAAGGTGAGATGGTCAATAAAGAAGATCCGTCCTGTTCATCAGACTGCGGATTGATGTCATAGCTTATAAACTGATTCTCAGAGATGGTGATGTGCTGGCTGCCATTTTCAAGCGCCAACAAACTGGCAAAATCAGCTGTACCCGTGGCCTCAAAAATCAGGTTTTTAACTTCAACGTATGTCACAGCTTCCAGTTTCAGGATCCAGTTGTCACTGGCAGAAGCTGCATCATGTTGTAGCACAGCTGGATTCATCTCATCTTGAGATTGAATGATCAAGGAGTCATCAGCTTGGTCCAAGTGGGAAAATTCCCCCAAAGTTGCATGCACTTGATGAACACCAGGAACGACATTTAAAGTGACTGGGCCGCTGATACCATCGGTTGTAATGACGTCAAAAGCCGTGTTCAAATCTTCAAAATCTGAAAATGCATCACCCACTGTATATGAACCGCTCAAGCCCACTCCCAATTGGCCCGAAGATCCACTCACTGATTCAGAGGCACCAGAAAGGTTTATACCCAAAATTGAGCTTAATAAAAGAAAAGCAAACAGTTGATATTTATTCATGACAGGCTCCTGATTAAATATCCACTAAGTTACTGTTGGGTGAAAATTTATACCTGAAAAATAAACTAAATCAACATGAAATTTTGTAACCAAATGTTGTCTTCTTGCATCAAAATGTAGCATTTGTGCAGACATAACAATTTATTAACTTTTCAAATGTATACTTTTTGACAACTAACAAGGACAGTCATTGCAATTATGAAAACCATCATTCAACTGTGCTATTTCATTTTTTTAGCTTCATCAACAACATCTTTTGCAGCGGTTAGCCTCAGTCAAAACCAAACCGGACAAGCCGTGGTGGTCCCTTACTACACTGTTGCCAATAACTTAAACACTTTGGTTTCGATCAATAACACCCAGAACCAACCTAAAGCCATCAAGGTTCATATCAAAGACGGGCGCCAAGGCGCTGCCATGATCAGCTTTAATTTGTATTTAGATGCCAACGATGTTTTTACTTTCGCCATGGGCGAAGGTGTCTACAGCCCCAATGTCTATAGCAATGACACGTCTTGCACCCTCAACCTTGAAAACATTCCCTTAGGGATACCTGTCCCTCCTAATGAAAATTGGAACATATTGACAGGCACCATTGAAATCATTGAAATGGGTAATGTATTGACTGAATCGAATGACTTTTTCGGTGGGATCAGTCAGCAAGAAAATTGTGATCGACTCAGCGACGCCTGGTATGCCAATGGGCCCAACAGTTTTTGGCAAGCAGAATCAACCGCCGAATTGAGTCCAGTTTCAGGAGGCCTGACAGCTGATGTCAGTGTGATTGATGTGACCGATGGCTTCGCCTTCAAAGTTCCTACTCTGGCCTTTGAAAACTTCTTTCCAGCTGACACGATTTTTAACCGACTTCCAGAATCGGACGAACCCAATCTGGCCAGCGGCACCCAAAACAGTCTTCTCCTTCATCAAGGCCAAGTCTTTCAAACCACTTGGCCCACTGGTTATGAAGCGATCAGTGCCCTGTTCATGAAAAGCACTGTAGAGAATGAATACGATGTTGAAGCGGGAGCCGCGGGCGTTACCGAATGGGTCCTGAGTTTTCCAACCATGCCATATCACAAGGCCAGTTCCGTAACCCAAACACCTTTCATTTTTGAGGATGAACAATGGTTTCGGTTTCCGGGCACGCCCAGTAATGATTACCATATGTATAACAGAGAGGGTGCCGGTAGCTTTGGCATTTGGGCTTGTGTTCTACCTCCACCCGGAGTCTACTGCCCGCCCATCAATTTCCTCAATCATGTAGTCTCTACTTACGTGGTTGATCCGAGATTCATTGAAACCCCTGTTTCAGTGATTTCTGGAGGCGGAACAGACAGCGTCAGACCATTGAACATCGATGGTTCCGGTCTTAATCCCAATCAATTCCTCTCTGGGAAAGCCAAACTATTGGTCAAATCTGATACTCAGGATGAAGGATTTGGGCAAGTTTATGCCATAACCAACAACCGCGGCGTCAACAGCTCGACTGCTGCCGCACAAAACTATTTAGGCTTACCAGTCACTGGCTTTTCGGTACAAATGTACCGCAATGGCAATGCACAACCTGGTTTGTTGGCCACTTACGCAACCGCAAAAATGCATTATGGCGAACGCATAATCATCGAAGCTGACGATTAAAAAAAGCACCCGTTTTTGGGTGCTTCTTGATGGCTGTTTGTTGATGGCGGAATTATGCCGCCAAAGCTTTCTCGATGTACTTTTTCAAATCCTTGGGTTTGGTTGTTGGTGCAAATCGTTTGATTGGCTGACCGTCTTTACCCACCAAGAATTTGGTGAAATTCCATTTGATGTTTTTACCTAAAGTACCGGGTAACTCGTCTTTCAAATATTCAAATACAGGATGGGTGTCATCACCGTTGACATCTATTTTGCCAAACATGGGAAAACTGACGCCGTAATTAATTTCACAAAACTCACTGATTTGATCGGCGTTTCCTGGCTCCTGTTTACCAAATTGATTGCAAGGAAAACCCAATATTTCCAAGCCCTGATCTTTGTATTCTTCATACAAGGCTTGTAAGCCCTCATACTGTGGGGTCAATCCACATTTACTGGCTGTGTTGACCACCAACACCACTTTACCTTTGTAGGCGGCCAATTCTTGTTCTTTGCCAGTCAAGGTCTCTGCTTTGAAATCGAATAATTCTGTCATGATTGTCTCTGATGGATAATTCTCCTCATTATGGTGGCACAGGCGTGAAAATTAAAGCGATGCAGAAAATAAAAACACTTGAATTTTGAACGACAGACCATTAGCCTTATCTGTTTTTTAATAGAAAGTAAATCATGCCTTTAATCAAACCCTTAGACCAATTTGCCAATCCAGAAGTTGAACGACTGGTTAAATTTTTCAACGAAACCTTGGGGTTTTGCCCCAACAGTGTACTTACCATGCAGCGACGCCCAGCCATAGCTGAAGCCTTCGTCAATCTCAACATGGCAGTCATGGCCAACGAAGGTCGTGTGACCGCAGAACAAAAACGCCTGGTCGGTTATCTGACCAGTGCCCAAACAGGGTGTCGTTATTGCCAAGCTCACACCATTCTGGCCGCTGAACGCTATGGTGGCTCTCAAGAGCGTTTGGACAACATATGGGAGTTCCGCAACAGTGATTTGTTCACTGAGGCTGAAAAAGCCATGTTTGAGTTTGCCTTGGCTGCCTCCAGCGTACCCAATGCCGTCGATGAAAGCATTGAAACAGAACTCAAGAAACACTGGGATGATGGTGAAGTGGTAGAAATCTTAGGAGTGATTGCCCTGTTCGGCTACCTCAACCGCTGGAATGACTCCATGGGAACCAGCCTGGAAAGTGGCGCAGAAGATGCAGGTATGAAATATTTTGGCGATCAAGGCTGGGACAAAGGCAAACACCAGTAAACATGGACCACCACCATCACAAACATGACCATGATCATGGGCACCACGACCACAGTGTCGCGGTAAACCAAGACAATAAATCTCGAGTCTTGTGGGCCATGATGCTGACCTTTGGCTTCATGTTTGCCGAAGTCATTGGTGGACTGATCTCAGGCTCACTGTCCCTATTGGCCGATGCCGGCCACATGTTCAGTGATGGTTTGGCCTTGTTACTGTCATGGTTGGCTTTCAAATACAGTGACAAAGGGGCTGATCAAGCCCGCAGCTTTGGCTGGCACCGTTTCCAAATTCTGGCTGCTTTTGTCAATGGACTCAGTTTATTGGTCATTGCTGTGTGGATTGTGGTTGAGGCTGTGAGCCGATTTTGGGCGCCCGTTCAGGTCATGGCGACACCGATGATGGTGATTGCCACCCTGGGTTTAATCGTCAACTTGGTGGTGTTCAAAATACTCAGCGGTGGAGACCATGATAACTTGAACCTGCAGTCGGCGATGATCCATGTGCTGGGTGATTTGTTGGGTTCAGTGGCGGCCATCTTGGCTGCATTGCTTATTCTGTTTTTTGATTGGTATTTGGCCGACCCCATTTTGTCGATTCTGGTTGCACTGCTGATCATGAAATCCGGCTTGGCGGTGGTCAAAAAATCGGCACATATCTTGGTTGAAGGCAGCCCCGACTCAGTTGATGAAGCAGTCGTTAAATCCCTATTGGTGGCTGAAGTTGATTCTGTGGTTGATGTCCACCACATCCATGTGTGGTCATTGACCAACGACATCAATCTCATGACCTTGCATGTGCAGGTTGATGAGATTCAGCATGACTCTGATGTGTTGAAAGCAATTAAATCTTTGTTAAAAGAACACTTTGATGTGCGTCACACCACCATTCAGGTTGAACACTTGCCCTGCCCTGACGATGATTGCGACATGTGACATCAAATTTCAAACACCCTTTGTCCATTGGCTTGAACTCACGGCTTTTTGAAAAGTCATTGAATCGTTTGATCATGTCACTCATTCGCGTCTGAATGTGTTGTGGTCTCTTTTCTGTGCTATCAATGGTGTTTTAAATCCATTACACAGGAGGAGTCATGAAAATCAGAATCATATTTCTGGCATTTTTATTAACCGGATGCCAATACCACAACATGCAAAAAGAATCGTTGGATAAAATCCACCCTGAGGACGCCGTTCCCAACCCCATAGTACTTCGCCCCGCGGACAACAATAATTTGGCCGTCAATTGCGTTGCAAACCCATGTATGACAGTAAAGATTATAGATGTAGGCCAGGGGTCAACAGGGTTGGCTTTGTTACCTGATGGGACCAGTATCCTAATCGATGCCGGCGGTTCTGGTTCGAGCTGGGCAAGCAATGTCAACACCCAAATTACCAGCCTCGGAATCACCCAAATTGATTACTTGATACTGAGTCATTCTGATAATGATCACATCAACTTAATCAACGACATCACGGCTTTAGACTTATCGACCTTAACGGCCATTCATTTGTCAGGAGAGCCCTCGGATTACTACTACCAAAATACTGCTGGTAGGATTTTCATGTCAAAAATTTACACCAACCCATCATCACAAAGGTCTATTGCTCAATGTAATCAAAACAAAAAACCTGGTGTGAATGCAACCATTTATTGCTATGGCAATGCCACATATGGCGCTGCCCTCAATCAAATCGGCTTTCCGAATGACCCCACAATAGGCTTATATACCTATTTATTGGCGGTCAATGTAGGCAGCACCACTGCGCCTCCAACATCAAGTAACGCGGCCTCTTTGGTGTTTGGTATTACTTACAACAATGAAAAACTCATTTTTCCGGGGGATGCCGAAGGCAGCACACAAATTGGGATGACAGCCAATTCCCTCGCTGCCATGTATCAGGACGTGACGGTTTACCCACTGGCTCATCATGGCGCCACAACCAATGGATCCAACAGCACTGCCTGGCTCACAGAAGTTCAAGCAAATGCTTATGTTTCATCAAGTTCCTGGCACACTGGATGGTATCATCCGAGCGGCCAACTCATTCATAACATCAGAAGCAACGGCAACCTGAATACCAGATTGATGAACTTCACCCAACATTATGTTTTCAGTTCAAGTAAAACAACCCTACCCGCATACTGTTATTGTGATTTTCAATCCTCAATCATGAGTACTTACACCAATGGAACAGGTACATTCATCAGTGACGGAGTGACCTGGGAATATACCAGTGCAGAAAATGCTAAATATGGGTTAAGCGCATGCCCATTAACCGCTAATTACTGTTAAAAATATTGTGATTAAAACCCGGCCAACCATTGTGACTTAGCACCTCACGGGTTGGCCGGGCAGGCGTATTGATGGCAAGATATCAGTGCCGGCAACCATGGCCCCGGCATCAATGCATTGATCGATCATTACCACACATCTCGAAAGTAATCATGGTATCGTGTTAACATTTATCTACCCTTAGAAATAGCTTGCTGATCATGACAGATTTTCAAATTACTTCAGCCAAAACAGAGCAAGACATATCAGACATCCTGAAACTGCAAAAACAGAATTTAGCGAAAAGTCTTTCATCGGAAGAAGCAAACTCACAAGGGTTTGTTACAGTAGACCACGATTTTGACATTTTGCGAGCGATGAACAGTCCACACCCTCACGTCATCGCTAAGGATCAGGATCAAGTGGTGGCCTATGCGCTGGTTATGTTGCGTAAATTTTCTTCAGAAATTCCTGTTCTCACTCCCATGTTCAATCGGATTGAAAGATTAAAATATCAGGATCAATTAATCACCCCAGACCAATATTTCATCATGGGACAGGTGTGTGTGGCCAAACCATACCGGTCATTGGGGGTGTTTGCTGGCCTGTATGCACACATGCGTGAGCAGATGAAGGCACATTTTAAATACATCATCACAGAAATAGCTGATACCAACACACGCTCAATCAGAGCCCATGAAAAAGTGGGCTTCACCACCATTGATACCTATACAAGCGATGAGACTGTTTGGCACATAGTGCTGCTGGATTTATCCGGTTAGGGTACGTCCAGACATGGCCCAAACAACTCGGGTTGTGTTATCATAATTACTTTCAAATGCACCACCATAAACCATGAAAATGCGAGCTGCTGTGGCCTGGGAAGCAGGCCAACCCTTATCCATAGAAACCATTGACATTGAAGGCCCCAAAGCCGGAGAAGTGATGATCAAAATGGTCGCCACCGGCGTCTGTCACACCGATGCCTATACTTTGTCCGGCGCTGATCCAGAAGGCCTCTTTCCTTCAGTTTTGGGTCATGAAGGTGGTGCCGTGGTGGTTGAGACCGGACCTGGCGTAACTACCGTGGCTGTGGATGATCATGTCATTCCATTGTATACACCTGAATGTGGTGAATGTAATTTCTGCACCTCTGGAAAAACCAATTTGTGCCAAGCCATCAGAGCCACCCAAGGGCAAGGCCTGATGCCAGATGGCACCTCACGCTTAAGTCAAAATGGTAAAATGATTCATCATTACATGGGCACTTCTACATTTGCTGAATATGCCGTTGTGCCTGAAATTGCGGTGGCTAAAATCAACCAACAAGCGCCTTTAGACAAAGTCTGCCTGCTGGGTTGTGGCATCACCACTGGCGTTGGCGCTGTGAAAAACACCGCACAGGTAGAACCAGGCTCCACTGTGGCTGTATTCGGATTGGGAGGCATTGGCTGTGGTGTGATTCAAGGAGCTGTGATGGCGGGTGCGAGCCGCATCATAGGCGTTGATATCAACCCGGATAAATTTGAATTTGCAAAGCAAATGGGTGCCACTGAATTTGTCAATCCCAAAGACCACGATCAACCCATTCAAGACGTGTTGGTTGACCTGACTGATGGCGGTGTGGATTATTCGTTTGAATGTGTAGGCAATGTTGAACTGATGCGTTCAGCCTTGGAATGCTGCCACAAGGGCTGGGGTGAATCAGTGATCATCGGTGTGGCTGGTGCCGGCCAGGAAATCGCCACCCGCCCCTTTCAATTGGTGACGGGCCGGGTTTGGCGCGGTACCGCATTTGGTGGAGTTAAAGGCCGCAGTCAACTACCCGACATGGTCGACCAGTATTTAGCCGGCGACCTCAAAGTGGATGAGTTTGTTTCCCACACCATGCCCTTGGATGACATCAACAAAGCCTTCGACCTGATGCATGATGGCGATGGCATTCGCAGTGTCATCACCTTTGATTGAGCAGGAGTCATTGATGGAGTTGAAAAGTAAAACCAAGATGCACGGTGGAAAATTGGCCTATTACCAGCATCAATCCACTGCCAATCAGGCACCCATGGGCTTTGCGGTGTACTTACCTCCTCAGGCGTCAGAGAAACCTGTACCTGTCCTCTATTTTCTTTCAGGTCTGACCTGTACAGAAGAAAATTTCATGATCAAATCCGGAGCACAACGATTTGCTGCCAATCATGGCATCGCTTTAATCACCATGGATACCAGCCCTCGAAACTTAGGTATCGAAGGGGAAGATGACAGTTATGATTTTGGCTCAGGGGCTGGTTTTTACCTCAATGCCACCGCAGTACCTTGGGCAAAAAATTACCAAATGTATGATTATGTGGTGCATGAATTACCGGCGCTGATTGAACAGCATTTTCCAGTGACCAACAAACGATCCATTTTCGGCCACTCAATGGGAGGGCATGGAGCCTTAACCATTGCCTTAAAAAACCCTGACCGTTATTGCTCGGTCAGTGCTTTTTCCCCAATAGTAGCGCCCACCCAAAACCCATGGGGTGTCAAAGCATTTACCGGCTATTTAGGCGATGATCGAAGCCAATGGCAACCATATGACACCGTAGAACTGGTTAAGCAAGGGGCTGAAAAAGTGCCTTTATTCATCGATCAAGGCAGTGATGATGAGTTTTTATCCGAGTACTTACAACCAGAAAAACTACAAGCTGTGTGTGAGCAATTCAGCCACCCGCTTAACCTCCGCATGCACAGTGGTTATGACCACAGCTATTATTTCATCGCCAGTTTCATCGAGGATCACATCGCTTACCATGCCAAGCACCTGCTCTGAAACACAATCAGTCTATGACCTGTTAACAGGCCCTAGTTCCAACTGATAAAAAACATTATCCACGGCTATCAAAGGAAATGAACCGGGCAATTGAGATTGGCTGATGGCTTGGTAGCCGTTTTTTTCATAAAACCGCATGGCAGCATGATAAACATCAATGGTTCCCAAATAAATGTTTCTCACACCTTGTACCCGAGCCCAATCATGACAGGCATTCAACAAGGCTTTGGCCACCCCTTTCTTTGCCCCCCTGTAATCAGGTGACACAAACATTTTGCGCAAAGCCACTGCTTGCATTCCAATATCTATCAGAGCAATGGTACCAATGACTGCACCTGCATCAACTGCGACCCAAAAATTACCAGTCCCTTGCTGATAAAAATGTTCGATGTCATGCAAATCCGGTTGGTCTTCGGCAGTTATGCTCACCCCAAACTCCTGTTGCTGGATGCTCAGTATCAAATCAATCACGGCAGATTGATCACTGTCAAGGTAAGTTCTGATGTTCATGAAAGAGTAAAATGTGATGTCATTTTCTAAGGGTTGAATTGAATCGGCAGAAAACTCATTTCCACATGGCAATGGTCAGTAAAGTCTTTTCATTGATCTCACTGTCAATGTTGACCAGTTTCCAATTTCCTTGCTGTTTAAACTCCAACGTGATCATTTCTTTGCCGGCATCATTCACAAATACTGCATGTTTCTCAGTGGCCGAAATGCTACTCATACACAAAGTGTAGTCGTCTTTGCCAGCCACAACCGTTGCATCACATGGAACCAGCGCTCCCAATTCGTGCTTTTTCTTAAGGTAGGCTCTGGTGTAATCTGCCAAATGTCTGGGAATCAAAAACAGCACCGCCTTTTCAGACAACTGTGCTGTGGTTTCATCATCCATCGCGGTGGGATCAGACTCTGCAATTGCAGCTTTGATTCGGTTTCGCATGCCCTCATTCAAAGCATTGAAATCAATATAGTTCCCCAAATCAGCTTCCCATTTTTTGCGATCTCGTTTGGGCAATTTGCGATCATCACTGATCAAGTAATGAATCCCGATGCCTCGCATCACTTGGTCAATTTGTTCTGCATCATTGAGTTTATGAGCCGAAAGTGACCCACATACAAGCAATAACAGAAGGCAATTGAGAACAGTGGATCCCAAACGTAATATACACAATGGGTTGCGCTGCTTGACTTTGAATTTTGACCACATCATTTCTTGCTCACCCATCTTAAGAACGTGATATTTCAATGCTGAGTACCACTTCTAATACCCAGGCACTGAGATTGGGGAAAAACCAACCAAAGGCAGCCAACAATGCACCACCTGCACCCGCCCAAGGCAGGTATTGCCACAACAAATGCTGCCAATCAATGAATTCGGTAGGTAAAGCAAATAACCGAATAACTACACCCATGATTAAACCTGGGATCAACCACATCAGCGCCATAAAAACTTTGGTGCCCAGTGTGAACTGGTCTTTGGCCTGTAGTTCTGCTTGTTCTGGTGTTGGCATGGTAATCATCCATTGATATGCACTCATAACCCATTGTACTGAGCTCATAACATATTTTCACTTTAATTCATCGACACAGGCCATATAATCGAGATATTGACCACGTATTAGAGGAAACCCTATGACCACAGAACGAGCAGTATTGGCAGGCGGATGCTTTTGGGGCATGCAAGACCTGATCAGAAAAATGGACGGTGTTACTGACACCCGTGTTGGCTACACCGGTGGTGAAGTAGCAAACGCCACATACCGCAACCATGCTGGACATGCAGAAGCGATAGAAATTATTTTTGATAACGAAGTGATTACATACCGAGATATTCTGGCCTTCTTTTTCCAGATTCATGACCCCACCACAGTGGATCGCCAAGGTAATGATATGGGTGACTCATACCGTTCGGAGATTTTTTACACCAGCGAAGCGCAAAAAGACATGGCCATAAAAACCATCAAGGATGTTGACGCCTCCGGGCTGTGGCCAGGCAAGGCGGTCACCAAAATTTCTGCTGTCAGTGATTTCTGGGAAGCTGAGCCTGAACACCAAGACTATTTAGAAAGGATACCGAATGGTTACACCTGCCACTTTGCAAGGCCTGATTGGGTGCTGCCTGAAGCAGAATAAACAACCAAAAAAGGCCGCATCATGCGGCCTTTTTTATAAACTCTCAGTGAGCTTTACCCCAAAAACGGATAGCGGTAATCCGTAGGTGGTACAAAAGTCTCCTTGATGGTTCTGGGAGACAACCACCTATACAAATTCAATGCGGACCCAGCCTTGTCATTCGTACCGGAAGCACGACCACCACCAAAGGGTTGTTGACCCACCACAGCACCAGTTGGTTTGTCGTTGATGTAGAAGTTACCTGCTGCATTTCTTAAACGGTCACTCATGTGGTTGATCATGTATCGATCTTGGGCAAATATGGCACCGGTTAAGGCATAAATTGAACCGCGGTTACACAGATCGAGAGTCTCTTCGAAATTGGCTTCATCATAAACATAGATGGTCAAAACAGGTCCGAATATTTCTTCCTGCATGGTTTTGAAATTTGGATTGCTGGTTACGATGACGGTCGGTTCAATGAAGTAACCAGTCGATTTATCGCAGCCACCACCCACAATGATTTTTGCATCATTGGCTTCTGCTGCGAAGTCTACATAAGACTTGATCTTATCGAAAGATCGTTCATCGATAACGGCATTGATGAAGTTACTGAAATCTCGCGTAGAACCCATCTTGAAGGACTTGACGTCTTCTATCAACTGCTCTTTTACACCTGACCATAATGATAATGGGATGTAAGCCCTGGAAGCTGCTGAACACTTCTGTCCTTGGAACTCAAAGGCGCCTCTCGACAAGGTCGTAGCCACTGCGATTGGATTGGCTGACTCATGGGCAAAGACAAAATCTTTACCACCTGTCTCACCCACCAATCTGGGGTATGAATGATAACGGCCTATGTTTCCACCCACCTCGGCAAAGATGTGTTGGAATGTGGGGGTTGAACCAGTGAAATGCACACCTGCAAGTTCGGGACGAGGTAACAAAGCGGCACCTGCCACCGGGCCATCTGCAGCCACCATATTGATCACCCCGTCAGGCAAACCCGCCGCTTTGAAAACTTCCATGATCACATAGGCAGACAGCATTTGTGTCCCTGAGGGCTTCCACACCACCGTGTTGCCCAACATCGCAGGCGTGGCTGGCAAGTTACCAGCAATGGCGGTGAAATTGAATGGCGTAATGGCCATCACAAAACCTTCTAAAGGGCGCCAATCCAATTGATTCCAAACACCTGGAGATGACACGGGTTGTTGCTCCATGATTTGCTCATAAAAATAGGCATTGAAGCGTAAGAAGTCGATCAATTCACAGGCCGAATCAATTTCGGCTTGAAAGCAATTTTTAGATTGCCCGTGCATGGTGGCTGCATTGATGATGTTGCGATAAGGTCCAGCGATCAAATCAGCGGCTTTCAAGAACACAGCAGCACGGGATTGCCAAGGTAAACTGGCCCATTCTGCTTGTGCATTGATCGCAGCATCTGCTGCTGCATTCAATTCCTTGGCACCTCCGGCATGTGCTTGGCCCAAGATGTGTTGATGGTCATGGGGCATCACCACATTTTCAGTCACTCCTGTTCGAACTTCTTCTCCACCGATGTAACAGGGTATATCAACCTGCTCTGAGGACATCTTGTCCATTGCTTGTTGTAAAGCGATGGTTTCAGCCGTACCTGGTCGGTATTCACTGATGGGTTCGTTGGTTACAGCTGGTGTTTGCGGGATGTTGGCACTGATCATGGAACAAATCTCGTAAAAAAAAAGTGAATTATACGGATTTATTGTCAAAGGAGCAAAAGCAGTCGACCAAAGGCGTGCTTATTCCGCCACACTGAGAGAAAAAGATGAATCATGTTTAGCTGTGAACATGGCCAAGTCTGCAGCTCTTTTTAAATCTGAAAATTTATTCCCGTGGGTTTTATAGTAAGCCACACCGGCACTGGCATTGACTTTTAACTGCTGTCCTTTGAACATAAAAGGCTTTTGAATGGCCTTAAGCACATTTTGTACTTTTGCATTCACCTTTTGATCGTCTCTGATTTGTGGAATCAGAATCAAAAACTCATCGCCTCCCAAACGGCAGGCAAAGTCTCTGAAATCAATGGATTTACTGATGGCATTGGCTGTATGGATCAAACCAATGTCACCTGCATCATGCCCATAGTTGTCATTGATGTTCTTCAAGTGATCTAAATCCAGATACACCAGTGCCATGTTATGTTCTTCAACCGTTAAACTGTTACTGATGGATTCAAACTTTCCTATCATCAATTGAATCAAAGGTAAGCCAGTTAAATAGTCATGATCAACCAGGTGTTTGATGGCATTTTTCTGTTCATTGATTGCTATCAACAATTGGTGCATTCGACCCCGGTACTTGATGATGGCAAATGAAACAAATAACAGCAAAATGGTGAAACTGGCAATATACAAAAACCAATGCTCTGTGCTGACAAACAATTGGCCTGCGTCAACACTTAGACTTAAAATTCCGGTTTGGAAAGCGTAACCTGAGATGGTCACAAACAACAAAACCATCAATGAGAAAACCACAACCACATTTTGTTTGAAAAACAACGCCAACAGCACACCAATCAATGGAAACAATAAGATGGCTGGCGCCATAAAACCAAACGACAAGACGCCGATGACCCCAACCAATAACTGAAACACGATAAACAGAATGGCTTTGCGGTATGGGGAAATTTGATTCCTGAATAAACCCACAAAAACAATCAAAACAAATGAACCCATGTGAACGTATTCACGGAATCCCAATCCGACCAATTCACTCCTTTGTAAAGAAAACCAAAGTGCAAAGGAACTCAAAAACAACCACAACAAAATCATGATGTTGACTATTTGATCAATCAACCTGGTTTCTTCATCAATGATTCTTTGGGTTGTCACCTGGAAAAATATCAATCAGTAAAACCATTATCATAAGACTCACAGTGACAACAATTCAATTCTTTTTTGCACAAAAAAGCCACTGACGTACAGTGGCTTTCAATTTTTAATGAAACTTTAAGCTTCAGAACAAGTGTTCTACAGCTGCGCGTTCCTCACGTAATTCAGCCTCTGTGGCATCAATCCGACTTTGTGAAAATTCACTGACGGGCAAATCTTGAACGATGCTGTATTCACCATTCGCACAAGTCACCGGGTAAGAAAAAATGATGCCCGGTGCCACGCCATAGCTGCCATCACTGGGAATGGCCATTGAGACCCAATCATCTCCTTCGGTACCCAAAGACCAATTCCTCATGTGATCAATGGCCGATGAAGCGGCTGAAGCTGCACTTGATGCACCACGGGCTTTGATGATGGCTGCACCACGCTGCTGCACAGTCGGAATGAAATCTTCAACATACCAGTCCTGGTCAACATCACTGAGGGCAGCGCCGTTGATGGTGACTTGCGAAACATCTGGGTATTGGGTTGACGAATGATTGCCCCAAATGGTCATGCGATTGATTTCTCCGGTTTGAACATCATACTTACCAGCCAATTGAGCCAAGGCACGGTTGTGATCTAATCTTGTCATGGCAGTGAATTGTGCAGGATTGATGTCTGGTGCATTTTGTTGGGCAATCAATGCATTGGTGTTGGCCGGGTTTCCAACCACCAAAACTTTGATGTCTCTGGCTGCGTGGTCATTCATGGCTTTACCTTGAACTGAAAAAATCTTGGCGTTGGCTTGCAGCAAATCACTGCGTTCCATACCAGGTCCACGAGGCATGGCACCCACCAACAAAGCATAATTGGCATCTTTGAAAGCAACATTGGCATCATCTGTTGCAACCACACCATGCAGCAATGGGAAAGCACAGTCCTCTAACTCCATGACCACACCTTGAACTGCATTCATGGCAGGTGGGATTTCAAGTAAATGCAAAATGACGGGTTGGTCTGGGCCCAGCATATTGCCAGCGGCAATTCTGAACAAAAGTTGATAGCCAATTTGACCGGCGGCGCCGGTAACAACGACTCTGACTGGTTGTTTCATTGAAGTCTCCAATTAGTGGTTTTGATAAAGCCTCAAAATCAATTTGCTGTCGCATAAACGCTTGAGGATTAATAACTGGCGCGATTATAGCAACACAGTCGTGTTTTTTAAATGTAATTCAGTCAAAAGGCCATGATGAAACCAGATTTTTATTCATGCATCATTTCACTGACAAAAAGGAATGTTCTTGGGGCTCCATTCTGGTTCATGGTCTGACAGGTCTTCATATTTGCTGCGCAAATAAACCGACCTTTACAGACTATTGTCTGAGCAGTTGCTTCGCACTGCATGTCTGTTTCAGACAAAAGTGAAAGCGTCCACTGCGAACATAACTTGCTACCTCGGGCTCTTCACCTCTGATTCGCAAAGCTCACCAACCGGCTCTGCGGGTCAAGCTGCTCAGCAGCTTTCCTAGGGTCAGCTGTCTACAATCCTGTTGTGTTTACAATAACCTTGGCACATTAATTTTAATAGAACATTTTCTGCACCAACCAAGGTGAATGACTGATCTGCTTGCCAATCAGGGTGGCATGGTGAATGCAACCAAACCAGGTTGATATGCATAAGGAAACTAGCATGGGCTCAGAACATACTTGAAAGAAGTCTCAATAACATGTCTTTTTGTTATGAACTTGTCAGGATATTGTCATGATTACCTGCCGTTCATTGCTACTTTGTTCTCGGTGTGCTCAAATTTTCAAGATTAAACCACTACCAGGTGACATCATGGATAAAGCCAAAGTCCTTAATACCACCACATGGGCATTTTCTGTCCTTATTGCAGCGATGTTTTTGTTATCTGGCATCCCCAAGTTTTTTGATCCTGGCTGGGTCAGTAGATTTGCAAAATGGAGTTACTCAGTTGAGTTTTTATACTTGATAGCTGTACTGGAGTGTTTAGGTGCAATTGGTATTTTGATCCCGAAACTCAGCTTTTATGCGGCCATTGGATTAATCATCATCATGATAGGTGCCATGTATACACACCTGTCTCATGACCAAAGTATCATTGCCAATTTGATTTATATCGTACTGCTGCTTTTCATTGCCATGATGAGAAGGCAACAGCGTATTTTTTAAACTCCAAAATCAAAGTGATTTTGTTATTAAGACCAAACTTGATTGGTTCTGAAGTCAGCCAGTCATGAATCAATGCCTTCCGTAGGAAAGCTGCTGAGCAGCTTGACCCGCCGAGCCGGTTAGGCAGTGAGTGGAATAAAGGTGGTTTTGCGAAGCAAAGAAACCTTTATGCAATGAGCGATAAGCCGTGAGCTATTGATGTTGCGGCCGCTATCGCTCCTTGCTATCGCGGCAGACCTACATCCATGTAGGCCAATCAGAGGCGAAGAGAATAGCCAATGAGCATATGGCGATTTGACGAAGTCAAGAAGCCTTATGTGAATGGCGTTATAGCACAGGCAATGAAAGTTGGGCGGTTTTATCGAAGATAAAGAAGCCCGATTTGAATGCCGCAGTGCGTGCGAGGTAGCAAGTCATGTTCGCCGGTTAGGAAATGATTCGTTACGATTTTGCCAATGGCAAAGAAGTAACGGATGAATGCCGTAAACCGTGGTCGTTTTCACTTTTGTCTGAAACAGACATGCAGTGCGAAGCAACTGCTCAGACAATAGTCTGTAAAGGTCGGTTTATTTGCGCAGCAAATATGAAGACCTGTCAGACCATGAACCAGAATGAAGCCCAAAGAACATTCCTTTATATCATTCAGCCAAATCAGACAGCAAAGTTAGGGTTAAATACCCAGGACGATCGTTGAAAAATCACAACTTTTAAGCTGAAATGTTAAAAAATCCTGGGTCCGACAAAAACGCTAACCACCAAACACAACTTTTGATGATGTCATTCTTATTCGTATTTTGACCTATGTTCAATCTATGACCTCAATACTGCTGTCGAACCCAGAAACCTTCACACACTTATACACACACATTTTGCTTTTTTGTAGATTTATTCACATTGTCCTTTGTTCTTTTTTGAATTACAATACTCTGTAAGTATTTTTACAGACCACTAATGAGGGATAACCCAACTGTCAACACCTTATCTGAATTGTTGTACGGCATCAGCCGCATGGCCTTCACAGGCAACATCAAAGTTCAAGACATAGAGAATCAACTCAGATTCAGTTTGGTCCAAGCTGCTCATGAAGTTTACCCAAACAAAAATGTTTCTGAACTTCGTGAACTGACAGGAATTCCCAGAGCAAAAATAAAAAAATACCTTGATGGTGAAGTTCCAAAATTCAAACAAGATAAATTGGCGACTTTACTGAATGAGCTGACCAAGCTCATGGATCAGGAAAACTTATTGCCAAGAAGGGGAAAAAACTCCTTCACCTCAGCTGCTTACGACATCATAAACAGTTCATTTTCTCCAGACATTGCTCTCAATTCATTGATTAAATTAGGTGCCGTAGAATTATCTGGTGACAACATCAGGGTACTTACCACACGGTTAACCGTTTCTAATGACCTTTTACTGTCATTCAAAGAAATCAGTAAAACAACACTGCTATTGATTGAATCTGGCTTACACAATGTCAACGAAAGAACACCTGATGCACGCTTGTTCCAGCGAACCATTGCATCGACACAAATTCCACATTCAAGTTTGAAAGAACTTCATAAAGAAATCATGAGTTTGCTTAAAGCCATGAAAATTGAGCTCAAAACGATCATTGATTCATATGAAGCCGAAGTCGAACCTGATAGTTATGGAGTGTACGGAGTGTCTCTTTTTGAGTTCTCTGATTATTTAAACAACATCAAATAAAGGTAATATTATGAATAAGTTAATGATCGTATTAGCGGCATTGTGCTGTCTCGTTTCTGTTTCTTTCGCTTCAACAGACACAGGTACTGGTGGCAATAAATCTACTGACACGGGAACGGGTGGTAAACCAGGGTTTTATCCCATTGAATTTTGTCAGTCCATAGCCAGCTTGGCAATGAGCAGGTCTACTGACACAGGAACGGGTGGAGGTAAATCAACCGATACCGGAACCGGTGGCGGCAAATCAACCGATACTGGAACCGGTGGTGGTATTAATGCGCTGCTTTTTGAATACAATGCATGTCTCAGTAACGAATTTAATGTCAAATAAGCTGAAGAAAAGCACATCCCGGTAGCTTGAAACTACCGGGTTGTTGCTGATCAATCAGCAACATCTCAATAGCCCTTCGGGACTTTTTTTGAACCACAATGACAGGTGTATTCTGTCATTGTTAAGTCGTTGTTATTTAAAAAAAAGATGCCAATGTCGCTGTGCAACGTGCGGTTTTGAATCGATGTGTGAGTTTTTGGTAAGAACGAACATTCTGTCTTAATGTACGTTATTGGTCGGAACTAAAGGGTTTGAACCTCTCGTTACACCTTTCTCCAGAATGAAGCCCCAAGAACATTCCTTTCATGTGGAAACAAATAGAAAATATTGGCAACAAGTCACAATTTTGTAGAATAAATTGAGTTTTTTAGGAGTTTCAGTTGAGCCAAATTTTTTACTGACCTATGATGATGCCCAAGGGATAAGCAATCCCTTTGTTTAATTTATAGGAGAATTACTGTGTCAAATTCAACGGAAAAAAATACCAACAACGCCAAAACCAAAAATGCTGATGAAAAGCACGACCAAGCAGCCAGTGAATCCAAAGATGACAAATCTAATGGCAGCTCAACCGAAGGGAAGGATGGAAAAGATTACTTTTAATCAGAATTAAAAGCTAAGTTATTGGTCGGAGCGAGAGGATTTGAACCTCCGACCCCCACAACCCCATTGTGGTGCGCTACCAAGCTGCGCTACGCTCCGAAATAACCCGCGTATTCTATCACAAAGAAATGTAATAAGAAGTGCTAATACAGTGAATTTTAATGCGAGGATGAATTTAAATTTTACTTCAATAAATCGAGGATTTCTTCAAGCTCAACACGGGTTTGCTGAATCACTTGATAGGACTTACTGGCTTCTTTTTCCGAGACTTTTCCATTGAGTTTTTGCCTGGCACCAGAAATGGTGTAGCCATGATCATACAACAAACTGCGGATCTGCCTGATCATCATCACATCATTGCGTTGATAATAACGGCGGTTGCCCCTTCTTTTAACCGGGTTTAAATTGTCAAACTCGTTCTCCCAATAGCGCAACACGTGTTGCTTTACATCACACAATGTTGACACTTCACCGATGGTGAAATATCGTTTTGCGGGGATGGGAGGCAGGGACTTATTGTGGCCTTGATCCAGCATATGTTTCTATCGTATTCCTCAACTTTTGACCCGGCTTAAATGCCACCACCCTTCTGGCTGAGATCGGGATCTCTTCCAGGGTTTTAGGATTTCTGCCTGGCCTTGACTTTTTGTCACGTAACTCAAAGTTACCAAATCCAGATAATTTCACCCCATGACCGTCTAGCAGTTGAGCTTTGATGGTTTCAAAGAACACACTTACAAACTCGCTGGCTTCACGCTTATTCAAGCCAACTTCCATATATAATATCTCTGCTAAGTCAGTTTTGGTGACTGTCTCTGTCATGATCTAATTTCTGCGTTAAATTGTTCTGCTAAAAAGGATACCGCTTTTGATACCAGTTTGTCTACTTCTTTATCCTCTAAAGTTCGATTTTTTTCCTGAAAAATCATAGCCATGGCGAGACTTTTGTATCCTTTTTCAATATTATCACCCTTATACACATCAAACAAACAAAGGTTGTTAAGCAGGTCGTGATCTACGCCCAGGCTTGATTTAACGCCTTTTTCAACATCTGACCAGGTGACATCATCCGAGATAACTACTGATAAATCACGACGAACATGTGGAAACCTGGAAACCACTTGCCATTGTGGCAGTCGAGCCGTCTGAATCAGTTGCATGTCAAATTCTGCCACATAAACTTCCTGTTTTATCTTCATTTTTTGACAAATTGAGGGATGAACTTGCCCCAAATGTCCCATTTTTTGACCATTGATGCTGACTGATGCTTGTCGACCGGGGTGTAAATAATCAAGTTTTGAAGCTGTAAATTCAAGCGTGCCACCTACTCCAGACAACAGCGCTTCCACATCACCTTTCACAGTGAAAAAGTCTACTTTCTGACCACTGACTCCCCATTGCTCAGGCGATTCCAATCCAGTTTTTGCCAGCATTAACACATCATTTTGCTGAATTTCGCTGCCTTTACTGAATATTTTACCCAATTCAAACAAAGCAAGATCTTGGGCCTGTCTGGCCAAATTGGCTTTGATGTTAGATAAAACACCAGCCAACAGGTGAGTTCGCATCACAGCCATTTCCTTGTTCAGTGGATTGGCTAAGGCAAACACATCTTGGTCTAAACCCAATTCTGTCAGTTGCTTTTCGCCCACAAAAGAATAGTTAATCACTTCCTGGTAGGAAAGATCACTCAACTGCTGCTTGACCAGACGCAACTGTCTGATTTCTTCTGGGATCACACGTATCGCATCGGTTGACACCAATCGGTGTGAAGGCATTTGGTCATAGCCCACGACCCTGACCACTTCTTCGATCAGATCTTCTGCAATGGCCAAGTCAAATCGCCAAGATGGTGACTTAACTTGCCATATACCACCTGAAAAGCTGTTTTCCAAACCCAAGTCAGTAAAAATCTGGGTTACTTGCTCATCAGCAACCGTGAAACCCAATACCTGTTTCAAATGTTCGCTGGTTAATGTGATGTTTTGTTGTTTGGGAATATCAGCTGTTTCACGAGCGACTTTGATGGGTGCCACTTGGCCACCACATATTTCAGTGATCAAAGCCGTTGCTCGTTGTAAAGCCACTTCTTGCAGATCCCAATCCACCCCACGTTCAAAACGCAAGCCAGATTCAGTGTGGACGCCTAATTTTCTGGATTTACCCATGATCGTTGCCGGATCAAAATAGGCAGATTCTAAAATAATGTCTTGCGTGACGGCGCTCACACCACTGTCTAAACCACCAATCACACCAGCAACTGCCAATGCTTTGCTTTCATCCGCAATCACTAAAAATTCTGGCGTTAATTTAACCTCGGATTCATCCAACAACTGTAATTCTTCGCCGTCATTGGCCATACGCACCACAACAGAGCCATCGATTTTATGCAAATCGAAAGCATGCATGGGTTGCCCCAATTCCAGCATCACGTAATTGGTTACATCAACCACCGGGTGTATAGATCTGATGCCACTGCGACGCAATTTTTCTTTCATCCACAAGGGTGTAACTTGGGTGTTATCAATGCCTTTGATGATGCGACTACCATAGATGGGACATTGTGCTGGTGCTTGCATGTCGATTCCAATGATGTCATCAATGGTTGGCTCAATGGCTTTGACTTCAGGGGCAACGACACTTAATTGATTCAATGTAGCCACTTCTCTGGCCACCCCGCGCATACAAAAGCAATCGGCTCGATTCGGAGTCAAATCAATGTCGATGATTTGATCTTCAAGACCTAAATACTGTCGCACATCAGTACCTACAGGTGCGTCGGCACCCAGTTCGATGATGCCATCTGATTCTTGACTGATACCCAGTTCAACTTCTGAACACAACATACCATGCGACTCAACACCGCGAAGCTTCGATTTCTTGATTTTAAAATTACCTGGTAAAACCGCACCAATTTTCGACAAAGCAGTCTTTAAGCCCACCCGAGCATTGGGTGCACCGCAGACAATTTGTAAGGTTTCATCACCTGCATTCACTTCACAGACCTGTAACTTATCGGCATCTGGGTGTTTACTGCATGCTGTGATTTCAGCCACCACCACACCAGTAAAGTCACCTGCTGCTGACTCAACACCATCCACTTCCAAACCCAACATGGTGAGTTGTGCCATGATTTCCTCAGTTGATCCTTGATAATCAACCCACTCTTTCAACCATTGTTCACTGAATTTCATACGGGTATCTCCTTATGATTGAAACTGGCTCAAGAAGGCCATGTCATTTTCAAAAAAGTTTCTTAAGTCTTGTACGCCATAACGCAACATGGCAAATCGCTCAACACCTAACCCAAACGCAAAGCCAGTGTATTTTTCGGGATCAATACCACCAGAACGCAATACATTTGGATGCACCATACCGCAACCCAACACCTCCAGCCAATCAATGCTGCCATCGTCTTTCTTCCACTCCACATCCACTTCAGCAGAAGGTTCTGTGAATGGAAAATAGGAAGGCCTTAACCTGATTTGCAAATCATCTTCAAAAAATGCGTTAACAAATTGATTTAAAACCCCTTTAAGTGATGTAAACGTGACATCCTCACCAATCACCAAGCCTTCCACTTGATGAAACATGGGGGTGTGGGTTTGGTCTGAATCACTGCGATAAACTTTACCAGGAGCAATGATTTTTATCGGTGGTTTCATGGTTTTCATGGCCCTGATTTGTACCGGTGAAGTGTGTGTGCGAAGCAAGTGTCCATCGGGAAAATAAAAGGTATCATGCATGGCCCTGGCTGGGTGGTGTGCTGGAAAGTTCAAAGCCTCAAAATTATGAAAATCATCTTCGATTTCGGGACCGGTCACCACATCAAAACCCACTTGGGAGAACAAATCAATGATGCGTTGCATGGTTCGAGTAACTGGGTGCACCCCACCTTTGGCTGTGGTGCGGCCAGGTAAGGTCACATCCACTGCCTCTGCCATTAACTTTTGATTAAGCTCCGCTTGCATCAAAGTGGTCTTCTTGCTCTGGATGGCTGTGAACAGTTGTTGTTTCACCTGATTGATGGCTTGTCCGGCTTGCTTCCTGTCTTCAGGGGCCAGTTGTCCCAATTGTTTTAATTGGGTGGTAACCGTGCCTTTTTGTCCGAGGAAATGGACCCGCACATCATCCAATGCTTGGACCGTGTCTGCTGTATCAATTTGGCTTAATCCATCTGTTAAGATTTGTTTCAAATCACTCACTTTATTTCTCTGTTTGGTACTTTAATGGTGTTAATTTTCACCTGAACACAAAAAAAGGAATCAGCGATCCCACTGATTCCTCTTTCAATCCAGACTTGACTGTGCCCTTGCGGGCGACAGGCTTTATGCCAGTGCTGCTTTGGCTTGCTCAACAACAGCAGCGAAACCTGCTTTGTCGTGTACAGCCATGTCAGCAAGAACTTTACGATCTAAAGAGATATCAGCTTTTTTCAAACCGTTGATAAATCGTGAATAGCTCATGCCGTTGTTACGCGCACCTGCATTGATGCGAGTAATCCACAAAGCACGGAATGCTCTTTTTCTGGTTTTGCGGTCACGGTAAGCATATTGACCTGCTTTGATGACTGCTTGTTTGGCGACGCGGTAAATTTTACGACGTGCGTTGTAATAGCCCTTAGCTAATTTAAGGACTTTCTTATGTCTTTTGCGTGCTTGGACGCCTCTTTTAACTCTTGCCATGATGTGTCTCCTTTAATTATGCGTAAGGTAATAATCTTTTCACTGATGCTTCATCAGCTTCGTGTACCATGCTGGTACCACGCAAGTTACGTTTACGTTTGGTAGACATCTTGGTCAAGATGTGACTTCTGAATGCGTGCTTTCTTTTAAAGCCGGACGCAGTCTTTCTGAAGCGCTTGGCAGCGCCCTTTTTGGTTTTCATTTTAGGCATGATGCCCTCCTGTATTTTATTTATATACTCCAGCAAGTAGACCTCATAAGGTCTTTTTTCATACTTGACTCACTGGTCAGCTAATATTTTTAAGGAATTTAAACCTGTTTTTTGATTATTTTGCTGGTTTTGGAGCCAACAACATAATCATAAACCGACCTTCCATTTTCGCTGGTCGTTGTTCAACAACCACTTCATCCACTAAATCTTCTTCTAATCGGTCCAACATATCAGAACCGATGTCTCTGTGGGCCAATTCACGTCCTCTGAACATGATGGTCACTTTGACCTTGTTACCTTGGCCAATAAATTTTCTTAAATTTCTGAGCTTGACTTGATAATCCGCTTCTTCAGTATTCGGTCTGAATTTAACTTCCTTCAACTGAACTTTCTTTTGTTTCTTTTTCGCTAATTGATTTTTTTTGGCCTGTTCAAACTTAAACTTGCCGTAATCCATGATTTTGCAGACTGGTGGTTGTGCCTTGGGTGAGATTTCAACCAAATCAAGACCTGCGCCTCTGGCCCTGTCTTGTGCTTCTGCAGTTGTTACCACACCAACCTGTTCTCCATGTTGGTCAATTAGTCTTACTTCAGGAACCCTAATTTGATTGTTCCTGCGTACTCTGTCATTTTTAGCGATTAGTCAATCCTCCTAATAATTACTTCTTATCGTTAATTTGCTGATTCATCAATTGTATCAGTTCTTCAACGTGCATTGAACCCATGTCTTTACCATCGTGTGATCTCACAGTGATGGTCTCACTTTCCAGTTCATTGTTACCCACAATGACCAAGTAATTGGTCTTGTTCAATGTGTGCTGGCGAATTTTATAGCCGATCTTTTCGTTTCTCAAGTCATAAATGGCTCTAAAGCCCTGATTTTTCAACTTTTTGCCCACTTTTTCGGCATATTCGGATTGTTGGCCAGTAATATTCAACACAGCAACCTGAGTTGGGGCCAACCAAAGTGGCATATTTCCGGCATGATGCTCCAGTAAAATTCCGATAAAACGTTCAAACGAACCCAAAATGGCACGGTGTAACATCACAGGTACGACCCGTTCACCGTGTTCATCAATATAAGTGGCTTCCAAACGATTAGGCATGGAAAAATCAACTTGGATGGTGCCACATTGCCAAACTCGGCCTAAGCAATCTTTCAATGAAAATTCTATTTTTGGCCCATAAAAAGCCCCTTCACCAGGTAACTCTTCCCAAGCTATGCCTTTGGCATCCAAGGCATCGGCCAAAGCTTTTTCTGATTTATCCCACACTTCATCACTGCCCACCCTTTTTTCTGGGCGGGTTGAAATGCGGTATATGATGTCATCAAAACCGAAATCGGCATACACCTCATGCAAGAAATCGATGAACTCTGACACTTCCCCACTGACTTGATTCTCTTGACAGAAAATATGTGCATCGTCCTGTACAAAGCCACGAACCCGCATCAACCCGTGCAGTGCACCTGAGGGCTCATTTCGATGGCAAGAACCAAATTCTGCCAATCTGATTGGCAGGTCGCGGTATGATTTCAAACCCTGGTTATAGACTTGAACATGACAAGGGCAGTTCATCGGTTTGACAGCAAACTGACGGTTTTCAGATTCTACACTGAACATGTCATCACCAAATTTATCAGCATGACCAGACTTTTCCCACAAAGTGTATTCAACCACAGATGGTGTGTTGATTTCCTTGTAGTCTCTGGCATTGAGCTTTTTCCGCATGTATTGCTGAATTGATTGGTAAATAGACCAACCACGGTCATGCCAAAACACCATGCCAGGTGCCTCTTCCTGGAAATGGAACAAATCCATTTTCTTGCCCAGTTTGCGGTGATCGCGTTTTTCGGCTTCCTCAAGCAAGTGTAAATAAGCTTTCAAGTCCTTCTTGTCATTCCAGGCGGTACCATAAACCCGTTGCAACATTTCATTGTTGCTGTCACCACGCCAATAGGCCCCTGCAATGCTCATCAGCTTAAAGACTTTGAGTTTGCCGGTGTTAGGCACATGAGGGCCACGGCATAAATCGGTGAATTCTCCTTGACGGTACAAAGACAACACTTCATCTTCAGGGATGTCCCTGATGATTTCAGCTTTGTATTTTTCGCCTTTGGACTCAAAAAAATCAATCGCCTCATTGCGCGACATTTCAAACCGCTCAACCGGTAATTTTTCCTTAACGATTTTCTTCATTTCAGTAGTGATTTTAGCCAAATCATCTTCATGAAAGGGTTCTTCAGCAGCAAAATCATAATAAAAACCATTTTCAATCACCGGTCCAATGGTGACTTCAACTTTCGGAAAAATTCTCTGTACAGCCTGAGCCATGAGGTGTGCACTGGAATGCCTGATCACCTCTAAACCATCATCACTGTTACCCGTCACAATGGTTAAATCCGTATCATTTTCAATCAAATAAGACAAATCAACCATCTCGCCATTAACGCGAGCAGCCAAAGCCGCATTGGCCAGGCCTGGACCTATGTCTGCGGCAATATCTGCCACTGACAATGCTTGGTCGTATGTACGCTGACTGCCGTCAGCTAAAGTTACAGTAATCATGTTGTTTTCCATCTGTCAGGCGTTCTTCCTAACAGTACAATGTTGTTGGTATTTAAAAGGCGGCAGATTATAACACCTTTACGACCTGATTAAGCGCAAATTTTCAGGTATCTTTTGATCACTTCTGCCACACCGTATTCCAAAGATTCTACAGTTAAAGCGTGACCAATGGAAACTTCCAATACATCAGAAATGGTTAAGAATGTCGTTAGATTATTGAGGTCCAAATCATGGCCGGCATTAACACCCAAACCCAGTGTTTGAGCCAGTTGAGCTGATTTGTTATAGGTCTCTAAGGTGCGGTCATATTCACCCAGTGCGTAGGCCTCGGCATAAGATTCTGTGTATAACTCAATTCGATCGGCTCCAGTTTTAGCAGCCAACCTGATTTGCGCATCAACCGGATCAATAAACAGAGAACTCCTGACACCCAAACGATTCAATTGCCCACATAAATCACAGACCCAATCAAAGTGATGCTCAAGATCCCAACCATGGTCAGAAGTGATCTGATCAGGGGCATCCGGCACCAAGGTACATTGGTCAGGCCTGGTTTCAGCAATCAGTTGCATAAAATCAGCGGATGGGTAACCTTCTACATTGAACTCAACTTGAGGATGTTGCTTGCACAAAGCCGCCAAATCTCGTGTATCTTGCCTGGTGGCATGTCTTTCATCTTGTCTGGGATGAACTGTTATACCATGAACGCCCATTGAAATTAACTTCCGTGCATAGGCCAGCACATTGGGATAATCCCTGCCTCTGGAGTTCCTGAGTAAAGCTATTTTATTTAAATTGACACTGAGGGCAGTCATGCAAAATTCATGTGTATAAAAAAAGTTGATTTTACATGAAGCTTAAGAGCAAGAATATGCTTTTTAGTTATAGATTTATACAGTACAGAGGTGGAAAGTGGGGGTTAGAAAGCAAGGACAATACAGAGAGAAAACGTCAACCCACAAAACTCTGTATTGCCTCGCTGGTGCAGGTTAAATAAATAACCCACTATTTGGAGATAAATTTGACCTCCCCCTGTTCGTTTCACATGTTGCGAAATGAGATAAAACTGATGTGTCCACGGACAGGTTGAATTGAATTGTACATCAATCACATGACGTGATAATATTGCGTACAAATATGCGCGCAAAATTTTATGAATAGTGAAAAAAGACATTTAGTACAGCTACAAAAGGCACTGATTCCAGTGAGTAAAATGGTGATTAAATTTGGTTTACAATGCCAAGAATTCAAAGCCAACATTCAAAAAGCATACATCAAAGCCGCTGAAGAACTGTTGGAGGAAGCCCAAATCAAGCCCACCAGACAAGCCATTGCGGTCAAAACAGGCATCGACCGACGGGTCATTGCTGAATTCTACAATGACAAAGATTTCAGCAAAGAAGTGATGAACAAAATGGATTTGGTGATCATAGCCTTACAAAAAGCGAAAAGAATCAGCAAAAAGTTAACCCATGCCAACCTCACCACTTTAATTGATAAAATTTACGGCAATCACATCAGAGCCAGGGCTGTGATTACTGAATTGGTCAGCAATCAGATGATCGTTAAGCGAGGAAACTACTATTACATTGCTAAATCATTGAACCAGCAGTTGATCAAACAAGCCGCATTGGCAGAAGAAGTGGACATCACAACCAAGCGCCTGTTTCAGACTTTTTACAAGAAGATGTTTGCCACCAATCAGCAACAGAATCTCAATCAAGCCTCCATATTTTCCAGTAAGATTCCTCACAGTCGGCATGAGGAAATCAATAAAATCATCGACATCAAAATGCGCACCTTTCAAAAAGAAATGGCGGAATTGATTCAACACCACGAAACCAATGTACCGGAAGGGACTTACGCCAACATTGGGTTTTCCCAGTTTCAGTTTGATTCAACGGAGTAGTGAAATCTTATAGTCTCGATTAATTGATTGTAGGATGAAAACAATTCCGTTCACTGAGCCCTTCGACAGGCTCAGGATTGGCTCAAATCGAAGTGAACCTGTGAACTGCAATCATCACGTTCACTGAGCGTAGTCGAAGTGAACTTTCTGATGTATATCGAGTAAAAATGAAGCAGGCTTCGACTCCAGCCAGCCCTGAGTCAGTCGAAGGGCTCAGCCAGCGTCCAAAGAATTTGGATCAAATCGATCGACTCAGCCCCATCCAAATCAGCTTCAACCTTTTTTCAACCTGATCCTGTTGCAAAACCTCCTGCATGAATTCTGGCTCGAATTTAAAATAGTTAAATAATTGAAAGCTGAATGCTTCTGCGTTCAGATTTTGCCAATCATCTTGTTGTAAGATGGCATACAATGCAGGTGAGGCCTTTTTACTGATGGCACTGATCACCATCTGGAGCTCGACCAACAAGTCATCAATCTTTGATTGATCCATAGTGGGCTTGCGGTCGTTATAAAGCTCACACCGAACCGTTTGAAAGGGCACCTCTTGCAGGTGGTTTAGTTTTCGCAAACGGTGCTTAAAGTGAACATCAATATGCATCCTGCCATCTTCGGTGGTCTCGACCAGTTTACATTGCCCCGCTGAGAACACATCTTGTGACTCATAACTTTGTAAGTTGCTGTTCAAGTCAGGTTGATCACCAGATAACTTCTTCAATGGATTGACTGGTCTGGTCTCTAAGGCTTTCTTGATGTGACTGACAGCCAACATCATGTCATGTTCCAAGCAATGTTTCACCATGGCACGGTATCTGGGCTCAAACACATGCAAAGGTGCTTTGGTACCCGGAAAAGTGACCATGCCTGGAATCGGAAACAATGCCACATCAACTGTTTTGGTTTGATCCATGCCTTTATTCAAAGGATTAATCTAGCCATTATAATGGACTGTGTGCTAATTTTTGTGAAACCGGCCGCTTATAGACTCATAACTCTGTGCGCAATCGCAGTAACTCAGGAAAAAAGGTTAAGTCCAAGGCTTTTTTCAAAAAACTAACGCCAGATGAA
The DNA here is from genome assembly GCA_965230295.1 of Marinicella sp. GTDB lineage: Bacteria > Pseudomonadota > Gammaproteobacteria > Xanthomonadales > Marinicellaceae > Marinicella. The sequence continues at coordinate 261,789 of OZ246001.1, forward strand.
CCACCAGTACCTTGTTTAAAGCCGATGATGCGTTCAACGGTTTTCATGTGTCTGAATCGCCATTGCTGAAAAGACTGTTCGACATCAACCAACTGCTCACACAGGGCATACATGGCCCAGTGTTGATCTGGTCGCTGATAGATCACCACCAACACATCCATAAGTTGTTGATTAAACACATGGGGTTGGCGCAGGTCGCGATTAACCAAATCCTCCGGCACACTATAACCTTCATCATATAGGTGCTTGATGAACACATCGTATATGCTTGGCGATTCCAAAACAGTTTCCAAGGTCTTTCTTGACTCTGACCCTTCTGGGAATACTTTGGTTAATTTTTCATTTTTATTACCCAACAAAAATTCAACCTGCCGGTAATGAACCGACTGGAAACCAGAAGCATTACCTAATACGTGCCTGAATTGCATGTATTCACTGGGAGTCAATGTTTCTAAAACTGCCCATTGTTCAAACAATTGTTTTTGAATCTGTTTGATACGTGCCAATATTTTTGAAGCACGACCCAAACGCTTGATTTGTACACAGCGGATGGCTTCATTCAACTCATGGATAATTAACTTCATCCACAATTCAGAGGTCTGATGCTGAATGATGAACAACATTTCGTCATGATGTTCAGGATCACTGATGGGTTTTTGTGCTGAAAACAAGGTATCCAGGCACAGATAACCACCATAATTCTTACGTTCTGACAGGTCTAACTTGATCCCCTCTTCAAGGTTCCTGATGTTTTTTTTATTGCTCATTTATTATTCTTATGATCTGTCTTCTTCGGCATTTTACCCTCAACAGACACCAGTCCGAGAAAATAACCGAATAATATGTGCTTACTGGCATTTATTAAAAAGCCACATTCCTATATAATACGGGCCGCTTTACTTACGTATGGCAAGCATTATAATGATTGAAGTTTTGGTGGCGAGCAGTTATTCATTTTATTTATGCATAATCACTGGTACCAGGATCCTTCCATCTTCATGACAATCAGTAAAAGATAATTTTTCGGGAATCAACTTTCTCATATTTATTCTGGTTGCATGACTGACACCCTTTGCTAACATTTTCGGAGAGTGAAATTGACCACAGTTGCATCATTTAATATTGATTATCTGCAATACCTGACCCCCAATGGTGAATTGGTTGGAGATAAGAAACCAACCATAGCCACTGATTTTGAAAAACTCAAATCCATCTATGAGCTGATGGTATTAACCAGAACTTTTGACGCCAAAGCCGTGGCCTTACAAAGAACCGGTAAACTCGGCACTTATGCATCCAGCTTAGGTCATGAAGCCGTACATATAGGCATTGGATCAGCCATGGCAGAGGCCGATGTTTTTGCCCCCATGTACCGTGAATACGGCGCACAATTTTACCGTGGTGTCAAACTCTCCGAAGTCCTGCTTTATTGGGGTGGTGATGAAAGGGGCAGCGATTTCTCTGGCCCCAAACATGATTTCCCTTGGTGCGTGCCGATTGCCACTCAATGTACGCATGCAGCCGGGGCTGCCTTGGCATTTAAATTACGAGGCGAAAAAAGAGCAGCCGTTTCTGTAGTTGGAGACGGCGGCAGCTCCAAAGGTGACTTCTTGGAAGCCATCAACGCAGCCAGTGCCTTTAAACTGCCAATGGTGCTGATGATCGTTAATAACCAATGGGCCATTTCAGTACCGCGTAAAAAACAAAGCCAAGGCCGAACCTTGGCACAAAAAGGTTTGGCCGGCGGCCTGCCTTCAATACAAGTTGATGGCAATGATTACATTGCGGTTTACACCGCAGTTAAAGCCGCCTTGAAACGCGCCTATGAAGGCAAAGGTGCATCGGTCATTGAGGCCATTACATACCGCTTAAGTGATCACACCACAGCTGACGATGCTTCCAGATACCGCCCAGATGATGAGGTTGAAAATGCCAAGCAGTTTGAACCCATCAAGCGCATGCGTAAGTACCTGACCAGCCAAGGCCAATGGAATGAACAACTAGAGAATCAATTACTGAATACCTGTAAAGTTGAAGTTGATGCAGCGGTTGAAGAGTACCAAAGTGCATCTCAACTGTCTGTGGATGACATGTTTGACCACATGTACGATGACATCCCACACGATTTGGCAGAACAAAAAGCTTACGCCCAAGCAATGGAGGAGAAGTCAAATGGCTAAAGTGACTATGGTAGATGCTGTAACTATGGCATTGGCACACGAACTGGAACATGACAAAGACGTGGTTATCCTGGGCGAAGACGTTGGTATCAACGGCGGCGTATTCAGGGCCACCAGTGGTCTGGCACAAAAATACGGTGAAGACCGTGTGATTGACACCCCTTTGGCCGAAGCCATGATTGCTGGCATGACTGTTGGCATGGCTACCCAAGGCATGCGACCAGTGGCAGAAGCCCAGTTCATGGGGTTTATCTTCCCCATGTTCGAACACATAGTGTGTCATGCTGCCCGCATGCGCAACCGGACCCGAGGTCGATTAACCTGTCCATTGGTGATCCGAGCTCCTTATGGTGGTGGCATCCATGCTCCTGAGCATCATTCTGAAAGTATTGAAGCGATGTTTGCCCATACACCTGGCATCAAAGTGGTAATCCCTTCCTCACCTTCAAGGGCCTATGGCCTGTTGTTGGCAGCCATCCGCAGCCCGGATCCGGTGTTGTTCTTTGAGCCCAAGCGGGTTTATCACTTGAATAAAGAAGAAGTGGAAGACGATGGCGAAGAGTACCCATTGGACATGTGTTTTGTTATTCGGGAAGGGACTGATGTAACTCTGGTCACCTGGGGTGCGATGATGAAAGAAACTCTGGAAGCTGCTGATGCATTGGCGCAACAGGGCATTTCAGCTGAAGTCATAGATGTGGCGACGATCAGCCCGCTGGATATGGACACCATCCATGAATCAGTGGCCAAAACGGGTCGTTGTGTGATCATTCAAGAAGCGGCCAAGCATTGTTCACTGTCATCTGAAATTGCAGCCAATTTGGCTGACCAGGGTTTATACAACCTCAATGCACCCGTTAAACGAGTAACCGGTTATGATGTGGTCATGCCGTTGTTTAAGTTGGAAAAGAAATACATGCCAACAGTAGACAGAATATTAGATAAAGTTCATCAAGTTTTGGAGGTTTCATGAGCATTTTTAAATTACCAGATTTAGGCGAAGGCTTACCTGATGCAGAAATTGTCGAATGGCATGTCAAGGTCGGTGACAAGGTTGAAGTGGATCAGCCTATGGTCTCTATGGAAACAGCCAAAGCCGTGGTAGATGTACCCGTTCCAATGGCCGGCGTTGTCACCAAGTTACATGGAGAGCCAGGAGATGTGATTGACACAGGTTCACCCTTGATTGAGTTCGATACCGGTGATGGGTCAGCTGCTGAAGAAGCTGTCACTGGCGATGTAGACACCCCTGCCAAATTGCGTGCTGAAGCTGAACAAGTTTTGATGGACTTGGATCAGGATGGCGATGCACAACCTGCAGATAAAGAAGAAGCCGTTGGGACTGTTGTTGGTCAAATGGAAACTTCTGACAAAGTGGTTGATAGCATGACTGACTTTGGTGGCAAAAAAGCCGCCCCTGCAGTGCGTGCTTTGGCCAAAAAACTGGGGGTGGATCTGAGCACAGTGGAAGCAACCGGCTCAGGTGGTGTCATCAGACCTTCAGACGTCAAAGCTGCAGCTGCCAACCCACAAGCCAAAGCCGCTCCAGCTAAACCGGCAGCCCCTCAACAACCCGCAGCCAAAACAGCACCTGCTCAACCGGCAACGCCTGCGCAAACAGCACCCACACCAAGCAAAGTTGTGGTCGATGACCAGTGGCAACAAGTCAAAGGTTCAAGACGCACCATGGCCCGTGTCATGCAAAACGCCCATGCCAATGTGGTACCCACCACCATCATGGACGATGCCGACATCAATAACTGGCAACCCGGTGAAGACATCACAGCTCGCCTGATTCGCTCACTGGTGGTGGCTGCCAAAGCAGAACCCACTTTGAATGCCTGGTTTGATGGCGATAAATTGTCTCGCAGATTGATCAATCATGTCGATGTTGGCATAGCCGTTGATACTGAAGATGGATTATTCGTTCCCACCATGAGAAACTGTGATGCCATGACACCTGATCAGGTTCGTGCTGCCATGAACAACATCAAAGGCCAAGTGAAATCACGCAGCATTCCCCCAGAAGACATGAAAGATTACACCATCATGTTATCCAATTTTGGGGTTTACGCGGGTCGCTATGCCACACCAGTGATCACTCCGCCGTGTGTTTCAATCATAGCTGCCGGTAAGTTAAGACACGATGTGGTTCCTGTCTTGGGTGGCATGGAAGCTCACCGGATCATTCCTTTATCATTAACTTTTGACCACCGTGCAGTCACCGGTGGTGAAGCAGCTCGATTCTTGGCTGCCATGATCAATGATTTATCAAAAAGTAGATAATGTCTGAACACCATTAAAAGTTAAAATTTCATTAACGCCACGTGAAAACGCTCAGTATGAAAATATTGAGCGTTTTTTTTGTGATAAATTTTCTTGGCTGTGGTCATATCTCTGTGCTTATAATAAACAGCGAAATAAGTTGTATGTATTATTGCATTAATCCAATAAAACAACTCACAACTGTTTTGAAAGCTAAAGATAAATTTATTAATTCATTCCCTCGGAGGAAACGTTTATGAAAAATTTTAAATTAAAACCTGTCAATGCAGCCATTGCAGCAGCCGTAACAGTCGTTGGAGCTGGTGCTTTAATGAGTGGCACGGATAACCCATTTGGTCAAACAGATTTGAGCGATGGTTACCAAAATGCTGATGGTCGCATTGCTAAAGCCGATGGGTCTGGAGAAGGCAAATGCGGTGAAGGTAAATGTGGCGGCGACGATAAAAAAGCCGAAGGCAAGTGCGGTGAAGGCAAATGCGGTGGCGACAAAAAAGCCGAAGGCAAATGTGGTGAAGGCAAATGCGGCGGCGACAAAAAAGGCAAAAAAGCCGAAGGCAAATGCGGTGAAGGCAAATGCGGCGGCGACAAAAAAGGCAAAAAAGCCGAAGGCAAATGCGGTGAAGGCAAATGCGGTGGCGATAAAAAAGGCAAAAAAGCCGAAGGCAAATGCGGTGAAGGCAAATGCGGCGGCGACAAAAAAGCCGAAGGCAAGTGCGGTGAAGGCAAATGCGGCGGCGACAAGAAAGCCGAAGGCAAGTGCGGTGAAGGCAAATGCGGCGGTGATAAAAAAGCCGACAAAGCCGAAGGTAAATGCGGCGAAGGTAAATGCGGCGGCCAATAACTGGATAAACTGAAATGAAAAAATTAGACATTTCAGGCGCCGGTATCGGTTTGAGACGGGGACTTGTGTCCCCGTTTCAGTCTCATGGTGACCTCAATCCAGTCAAGTTCATGGAAGTGGCACCAGAAAACTGGATGACTGTGGGCGGTAAAGCCCAACATGACTTCAGGGCTTTTGCTGAGCAATACCCCATGATTTTGCATGGATTATCGCTTTCTATAGGTGGGCCTGATGAACTTAATGTGGCTTTTCTCAAAGCTTTAAAAAAATTCAAAGAATCCATCAAGGCACCCATTTATTCAGAACACCTCTCCTATTGCACTGATGGCGGTCAATTGTATGATTTGATGCCCATTCCATTCACCCTGGAGGCGGCCGATTACGTGGCGGATCGAGTCTTACAGGTGCAAGACATCTTAGGTGAACGCATGGCACTGGAAAATGTGTCATATTACTTACGCCAGCCCAACTCGGAAATGACTGAGATTGAATTCATCAACCATGTCATCAAGAAAGCTGATTGTTATTTACATCTGGATGTCAACAACATCCATGTCAATAGCGTTAATCACCGTTATGACCCCTATGAATTTCTCAACCAGTTACCCACTGACAGGATTGCATATATTCACATTGCCGGCCACTATAACGAAGCCGATGATTTGATCGTTGATACCCATGGTGCAGCTGTGATTGAAAAGGTGTGGCAAATCTTAGAATACACATACCAAAATCATGGCGTTTATCCAACACTTTTGGAACGTGATTTTAATTACCCGCCTGTCGTAGAATTATTGCGTGAAGTGTCGCGCATAGATGCCTTACAAGAAAAATACAGTGCCAGTCATGACCAGCAAGCCATCCTTTAAACAAGTTCAAGTCGACTTCGCAGCTCACATCAGGGATCCAGAATCAAACCTCATTCCTGATCACATCGAAGAGCGGCGCATGGACATCTATCGAAACTTGTTCATTAACAGCATCAGTGGCTTACTGAGCGGCTCATTTCCAGTCATGAGGTCCCTATTCAGCGATACTGCCTGGGAAAAGCTGGTCAGACAGTTTTTTAAGAAAGAACACAACAAAACCCCTCACTTCCCGGAAATACCACGTGAATTTGTGGAATTCCTGAAACAGCATGAAGTGGATCCCAAAAGACCATTTTTATATGAACTGGCCCATTATGAGTGGATTGAGTTGCACTTAGAAAAACACTCTGTAGAAATCAATAAAAACCATTCAACCCAAGAGCAACAATTGCTGGATCAAATACCTGTGGTTTCTCCGCTGGCCAAAATCCAGGCTTACCAGTACCCAGTGCACCAAATTAAATCTGATTACCAACCCACTGAACCGTCAGCACAGCCATTGTTTATGCTGATATGGCGAGATGCTGATTACCAAGTTCAGTTTGCAGAATTGAATCCGTTCTCTGCCATGTTGTTAGAAACATTGGTCAATAACAACAACCAAACCGGCGAACAGATACTGCGTGTACTGGCAGAACAAAACAACCAACCAAATACTGACCAATTCATAGTATTCGGCCACCAAGCCATGACCAAATGGCTTCATCAAGACATCATATTAACTACAGAAAAATAACAAAGGAGACAAACATGTCATTACATGCTGCACAAAATTTGTGGGTCAATCTCACCAGCCGTTTGAATTCAGTGGGCCAATGGGTGCCACCATTTTTAATTCGTTTGATCCTGTTTTGGGAGTTTTACGAGGCAGGCACACAGAAAATCAATGGTGAAAATTGGTTTGCAGGCATTCAAAGCAACTTCCCTTTCCCGTTCAATCACATTCCAGCAGACGTCTCCTGGTTTATGGCAGCCTGGGGCGAATATTTATTCGCCATCCTGTTGTTACTGGGTTTATTCACCCGATTTGCTGCCGTTTCATTATTGGTGATCACAGCAGTAGCCACAGCAGCCGTTCACTGGCCTGAAAGTTATTCATCATTAGGTCAATTGTGGGAAGGCTATGCGATATCCAACAAAGGCGCTGGTAACTTTAAACTGCCATTGTTGTTTGTGATCCTGCTGTTGCCATTGATCTTCTCTGGCGGTGGTAAATTCAGTCTGGATCATGTATTGACAAAATTTACAGGCGGTGATGGCACCCACCCCATCACTTCTGATTTCGTTTCGAAAGGTTTGGGTCTGATCGTGATCGGCTTGCCTTTGTTCTTTGTCACTGATTATGTGGGCATCGGATTGATCGTGTTGGGCATTGTATTGGCCATTGCTGATCGATTCATCACACCAAAGGGGTAAACTTAAGAATCAACTTTAAAAAAGGCCGTATTTTGCGGCCTTTTTTATGCTTCTGACCACAAACTTAATTTATTCGACACAGTTTTACCCAAATCACAACGATTATGAGTACAATGTTCCGTCCAAAAAAGACGGAACAATCAATGAAGCAATGTTTAATTCTGTTGTTGTGTGTGGGCACAGCAATACCAGCCCAAGCGGGTCTTGAAGACCTGCTCATCAGCGAAATCAACATCATCCCTAACAGCGATGAATTCATAGAAATTCATAACAAAGGCGTTGATGTCATCGACTTATCTGATGTTTATCTGACTGATGCCACATTCTCGAACGGCAATGTCTTCTATTACCAGTTGGTAACCGGCGGCGGTGGCGGTGGCGGTTTCAGTGACTTCTACGCCAGATTTCCAGCTGGAGCCAGCATCACCCCAGGAGAATACCAAACAGTTTCACTCAGCGGTTCCATTGACTTTTTCAACGCTTACGGTGAACAGCCAACCTATGAGTTGTTTGAAGATGCCGTTTCAGCCGACGGTGTACCTGACATGCGAGAGGCTGTAACCGGCTCCATCAACGACCAGGGATCCTTAACTGACGACAGTGGCGAAGTGGTGGTTTTGTTGTATTGGGATGGCGCCACAGATCTGGTACAAGATTTGGATTATGTGGTTTGGGGTGACAAAGTTGAAGCCATTGACAAAAGCGGTGTGGCCATAGATGGCCCTGATGGAGGTGCCGATACCACCACGTACCTGGCAGACACAGCCATAGCTGCACAAACCGCCATTGCCACATCCGCTCATGCCAGTGGTAACAGTTGGCAACGCATTGACATGACTGAAGGTGCAGAGTCACAATCCGGTGGCAATGGTGTAGCCGGCAGCGATGAAATGTCAGAAAACACAGACTTCACCTTTGGCGAAGGCGTTCCCACCCCCAATGCAGCCACCAACATCGCACCACCCGTGGCTCAATTTGTGATCAATGAAATTGATGCCGTCAGCAACAATGCTGACTTCATTGAATTGTTTGGCAATGCCAACACCAGTACCGATGGATATACAGTGGTCTTGTATGATGGCCTTAATGATGAAGCCACTGCTGTGATCAGTCTGGATGGCATGAGTACAGATGCCAATGGTTATTTATTGCTGAATAATGCCCTGGAAGACGGTGCTGATGCCGTGGCCTTGTATGCTGCAGATTCAATGAACTTTAACATGGGCGACCCGATCACCTTGACTGACCTCATGGATGCCATAGTTTACGACTCTGGACAACCCGATGATGCTGAATTATTGGGCCTGATCAATGTGGGTCAGCCACAAGTCAACGAAAATGCCAACGGCAATGCAATGAATGAATCACTGATCCGTTGCACCAATGGATCTGGCGGACAGTTGAACACCAGTTCATTCAAAGCCTTTACCCCATCACCAGGCGCAGCCAACCTTAATTGCATCACCTTTGATGGTTATTATGACAGTGCAGATGATACCAATTCAGATACATTGCGGCTGTCATTGCACCAAATAATTGATGACCATGTTTCATACCCCTACACTTCAGGTTCAACAGATACTTGGGATGTGTTGAGTTTCGCAGATGAAGATCCTAACCCCGCTGTAGATATCAACCCTTCAATTTCAGAAAAAGTATGGATGGTCTATCGAAATATTTCATTTGATACCGAAACTGGTGGCAACAGTAATTACAACAGAGAGCATACTTGGCCACAATCTTATGGATTTGCTGATGATGTTTTGGGAGATGACAACACAGCCCGAACCGATGCACACCATTTGATGTTGTCAGACATCAATTACAATTCAAGCCGTGGAAATAAATATTTTGATTATTGCGACACTGGTTGTAACGAGTTGGTCACAGTAGATTATAATGGACAAGGCGGTGGCTCTGGAGCATATCCAGGCAATTCAAATTGGACCAACGGAACTGTTTTTGAGGTATGGAATGCCAGAAAAGGAGACATCGCCCGTGCCATGTTTTATATGGATGTCAGATATGATGACCTTCCAGGTGACCCAAGTGGCATACCCATCGGAGAAGTTGATCTTATTTTGACTGATGACCCAAATGACATAAATAATGACCAACCTTACATGGGTTTATTATCGGTGCTGTTAGCGTGGCATGATTTTGACCCTGTTGATGAAATCGAATTACTAAGGAATGATGAAGTGTTTGCGCTCCAAGAAAATCGCAATCCATTCGTTGATCACCCGGAATGGGTTGAATGTATCTTTGTTGCTGGAGGCAAATGCACCACCAACATTGATGACCTCATCTTTGCCGATGATTTTGAGTAATTCAATGGCATAAGCAGCTCAAAAGGCAAGTCCATGACTTGCCTTTTTTATGTCCAGAGTAACAACCGATCAGTCGGCCACAGTCAACAACTTATACTCATCCAAGGCGCTGTGATCGGTCATGGCGCTGATGTGATCCTGAACCAGGCGGCAGCGGTAATAAAATTCCCACAATTCAGGGTCAGAACTGTGTTGGTCGATGCTTTTGCTGTAGGCTTTGGTGATTTTTTTATCCACCCGGTTCAACAACAATGCCTCGTAGGACATACCTTGATGGTCCCCTGCAGTCAGTGCTTGGAATTGGGCACCTGATAATTTCAACAAGGCCCAATAAATATCCAACAATCCAGTGATGATGCGATGTCCTTGCAGTTCTAAGTCTTGAACTTCCTGGTGGTTAAAAACATGCTCAAAACCTACCTTTTTGAAAGTCTTGATGATGTGGTTGGCCACACTGCCATCTTCCAGCAATGCTTGATTGAATTCGCCACCATACACAGCAGATAAATGATCGATAAACCGCTGACTGGCATGGTTAACCAAGTGGTGAATCAAATTCACCCTTAACTTAACAAAATACTCATGGTTGTGGTTGATGGTGTCCTTACGGCCTGCTTCACTGGCCATTTCCAAAATTTCACTGAAGCTGTTACGTCGTCCATTAAAAGACAAAATATCAGCAGCATCAAGCTCCCCGCCAAATGCTGCATAAGTAGATGACAACAAGCGCGTCAGTTCATCCAATCCTAAAATCCCTTTTTCAACGGCATCTTCCAAATCAGCCAGACAGTAAGCGATGTCATCAGCGGCTTCCATGACATAGGTAAAGGGATGCCGGTGACCCGGTTGAATTTGTAATTGTGCCAACATCTCTTTGACAAACGGCTTTTCCGACAAATAATAGCCAGGCTTTTTTTGTAAGTAACTCAATGGGTCTGATGGGTCAGGTTTGGCATGATATGCAGCACGGGTGTATTTAAGTATGCTGGCAGATTGTGCATAGGTCAGGTTCATTTGTTGTAAGGAAAATGTCAACCGGATGGCTTGGGCATTGCCCTCAAACTGCATCAAATCTTGTTGCATGTTCATGCTCAACGTCAGGTTATCAGCACCCTGGAACACTTTGAACTCATTCAGGTGGCGTGTAAACCATTCAGATATGGCCACTTCACCAAAATGACCAAATGGCGGGTTACCAATGTCATGCATCAAACAAGCCATTTCCACCAAAGATTCAACTGCTGGCTGTAATTCTGCCAATCCTAAGTCAGAAGTTTTATCTGCCAGTTTCTTGTAAATGGTTTTGACGATGAACCGGCCATTTTGTTGCACCTCCATCGAGTGTGTCAGCCTGGATCTCACCGCAGCATTGCGCTCCAGTGGAAAGACTTGGGTTTTTTGTTGTAACCGCCGCACAGATGCCGAGTTGATGATGCGGCCCCGATCACTCTCCAAGGCATATTCGATGCGTTTAGGGTCATCTACCGGCTGTTTATTGCGGTCGTATGGTCGATTGACAATCAGCTTGTTTTTAAAGTTGATGGGTGATTTGAAATCCATGGTCGTATTTTAATCGAGGGCCAAATCAAATACTGAACTAATTTTTGCTATCAACCAAGAGTCCACTCTATTGATAGGCAAAAAAAAGGGCCACCCCGAATTCTATTCACGGGGTAGCCCTTTTTAATCTTTCTTGAAAATCAGCTTACTTGGCTTCTTTTCTGGCTTTGGCCGCTGCAATCACTTCTTCAGAGATGGCGTTTGGACATGCACTGTAATGCGAGAACTCCATAGAGAACTGACCACGACCTGAAGTCATGGTACGCAATGAACCAATGTAACCAAACATTTCTGACAAAGGTACATCCGCTTTGATGCGCACAGCAGTGGCGGTTGGGTCTTGCGACTTGATCATGCCACGTCTTCGGTTCAAATCACCAATCACATCACCCACATGATCGTCTGGCGTGAACACATCAACTTTCATGATCGGCTCCATGATTTGTGGCGAACACTTCTTCACAGACTGACGGTAAGCACCTTTGGCCGCTGCTTCAAACGCCATGGTTGAAGAGTCAACCGCGTGATAAGCACCGTCTTGCAAAGTGAATTTCAAGTCTTGTAACGGATAGCCAGCCAGTGGGCCTTCTTCCATCATCATCTCAAAACCTTTTTCAATCGCAGACCAATACTCTTTAGGCACATTACCACCGGTTACGGTTGATTCGAACTCATAGCCTGATCCCACTTCGCCCGGCTCAATGGTGAAGTCAATTTTACCAAACTGACCAGAACCACCTGATTGTTTCTTATGCGTGTAAGAATCTTCAACTGAGCTGGTGATTGACTCACGGTAGGCCACTTGCGGTGCACCCACTTCCAACTCAACGCCAAAAGTACGTGACAAGATGTCCACTTTGATGTCCAAGTGCAATTCACCCATACCTTTCAAAATAGTCTCACCTGAATCTTCATCAGTTTCCACTTGGAAAGATGGATCTTCGGCAACCATTTTACCCAAGGCGTTACCCATTTTCTCAGAACCGCCTTTGTCTTTTGGTGAAACAGCAATAGAAATCACTGGATCAGGGAAGATCATCGGCTCCAAAGTACAAGGGTGTTTCTGATCACATAAAGTGTGGCCAGTTTGTACGTTCTTCATACCTACAACAGCCAAAATGTCACCGGCTTGAGCTGAGTCCAGCTCGTTGCGGTCATCGGCGTGCATTTCTACCATACGACCCACACGTTCTGTTTTACCAGTGGCCGAATTCAAGATGGTGTCACCTTTGTTGATTTTACCTGAGTAAATTCTGACGAAGGTCAAAGCACCAAATCGGTCATCCATAATTTTGAACGCCAAGGCACGGAATGGTTCGTCAACAGAAACAATGGCTTTCTCACCAGTAGGCTCGCCAGTTTCTTCATCAGTTAAATCCTGAGGATCCACTTCTACAGGGCTTGGTAAGTAATCTACAACTGCATCCAAGATTAATTGCATGCCTTTGTTTTTAAACGCCGAACCACAGTAAGTTGGGAAGAAGGCCAAATCACGGGTACCTTTGCGGATACACTTTTTGATGTCTTCCATAGAAACGTCTTCACCTTCCATGTAAGCCATCATCAAGTCATCATCTTGCTCAACAGCTGTTTCGATCAATTGCTCATGGTATTTTTCAACTTTATCAACCATGTCAGCAGGCACATCCTGAACCTCAAAGTTTTCAGGTTGGCCCGTGTCGTCCCAAACATAGGCTTTCTTAGACAACACATCAACCACACCAACGAAGTCATCTTCGATACCAATCGGCAAGGTCATGACCAATGGGTTGGCACCCAGCACGTCTTCAACCTGCTTGACGACTCGGTAAAAATCAGCGCCCATGCGGTCCAATTTATTTACGAAGATCAAACGTGCAACGCCTGATTCATTGGCATAACGCCAGTTGGTTTCAGACTGAGGCTCAACACCACCAGATCCACAGAACACACCAACACCACCATCCAATACTTTCAACGAACGGTAAACTTCAACAGTGAAGTCAACGTGGCCCGGGGTATCGATGATATTGAAACGGTGATCTTTCCAGAAACATGTGGTCGCAGCTGATTGAATGGTGATACCACGTTCAGCTTCTTGATCCATGAAATCCATGGTTGATTCACCATCGTGAACCTCGCCCAACTTGTGGATTTTACCGGTTAACTTAAGAATCCGCTCGGTGGTGGTGGTTTTTCCCGCATCCACGTGAGCAAAGATACCAATATTTCTGTATTTTGCTAAATCTGTCATGTCGTTAATCTGTCGTTATTTATCGCAGGGATAAAGTTAAAAATCAGGTCTACTTACGTTAAAGAGACCTTTGGCTAAATTGCTGAACAGGTTCGATTTTTTTTCGATCTTGGGGTCCAACGTTTTAGACAAAAGTCTCTCAGTCACTTCACGAAACCATAAAGTGCGCGCATCATACTATAAAAGTGCGCTGAGGTTAAGGAATTCGTGAGATATTGGGGTATTTTTTTGAAATTCAAATAAAAAAAGTAAGGGCCCATTAAACCAGGCCCTTACTTTTGTCTCGATACTTCTTAAAGGTAAGTCTGTGGTTACAGGTATACCACCAAAGCAACCATAGCCACAGTCAGTGCCAGAGACAAATGAATCACACCTTTGACACTGGCCATGGGGCCCATTTTGCCAAACAGCGCATTCAGCTCAATCAATACTGTTAAACCCAATGCTGCCCACAGACCATTGGACATACTGGTGGTAATTGGAACCATGCCTTCCATAACGGCTGCCCCATGTTTTGATGCGAACATGCAAAACAACATAGGTGCTGACAATAAGGTGTTGGTTCTTGAAGCCAAACCAGCTTTGGCGGCACTTGATGCCACATCACCACTGGCTAAACCCAACACCACTTTCTGATTGGGCCAGATGATCAACCACACATTCAACATCATGAAGGTGCCCATCAATGCACCGAGCAATATCCAACCAGTTGTAGCAGTGCCCAAAACGCCCAATAAGACCACACCAGTAAGGAACGTCATCATGGCACCCCATCGGAACCACCAAAGTGCTCTGGTGGCCAATTTGGCTTTGACATCTGGCAATGCTTCCTGAGAAGCCTCTTTGAAATACTCACCTTGTACGAAATTGAAGTAATACAACAAGCCGATCCAAGTGATACCAAACAACCCATGACCCCAACGAGCCAATAAATCTACCCAAACATTGTCCATAGTGCCTCCTCTTGACATTAAAATTACGTTAATAGCATTGTATGGAAGAAGGATTCAACCGTCAATTAATAGATTGATTGATAAGGATTTTTTTAAAGTTAACGCCATGCTGCATGATGGCACGATTGATGTTTTCCAATGTTTTTATTTTTTATAATTCTATCCGCCGATGCATGACTTTATGTCCAGGATTGTTTTGTATTTATTTGTTAAAATGTTTTACATATGTCTGACAATGTGGGTTTTCACTTGACAATACGCATGCGTATGGTGAAAATATTTCATTCCGTTTTTAACAAGCAAACTTATGATATTCAAAGATTCAAAAGTGGCAGTGATTGATGGCTTAAGAACGCCCTTCATGAAAGCCCCGACTGGTCAAGCCCAGGACTTAAAAGCTTATGATTTGGCCAGAGAAGCCATCAACAACCTCAAACACCGATACCCGTTCTTACAGGATGATTGTGATTTGGTCACCATGGGCAGCGTGATACAAAACGCAGCCACTTCAAACATCGCTCGTGAAGCCATGATTGGCGCAGGCTTGAATCTGAACACCACTGCACAATCGGTCACCATGGCTTGTATATCTGCCAACCTGGCCATAACAAACTCGGCCAATGCCATCCAATTGGGCGCTGCTAAAGTAGCGATTGCCGGTGGCGTTGAGTCATCTTCTGATGCACCGGTTCGAATCACCCATAAGTTGAAGAAAACACTGTTGCAAGCACAGAAAGCCAAAGGCATCAAAGGCATGTGGCAGGTGTTTAAAGACTTTAAATTCAAATCACTGGCACCTGAAGCACCAGCCATAGCAGAGTTTTCAACCGGCCTGACCATGGGAGCCGATGCCGATCAACTGGCTGCAAAATTTGGCGTGAGTAGACAACAACAAGACGAATTTGCATTGCGTTCACACCAAATGGCTGCCGAAGCTTGGAAAGCCGGTGTGTTTGAAACCGAAGTTTGTCCTTTGGCCATTCCACCTAAATTTTCCTTGGTTGAACAAGACGACACTTTTTATGCCAACTCTTCACTGGAAAAACTCAGCCAGCTGAGACCGGCTTTTGTCAGGCCCCATGGCACCATCACTGCAGGTAACGCCTCTCCCATCACCGATGGCGCAGCAGTGAGTTTATTGATGGATCTGGATGAAGCCAAAAAACGTAAATTAAAACCACAAGTGGTGATTGAGGGTTATGCCTTTTCTGGACAAAACCCACATGGTGAATTGTTGCTGGGTCCAGCCTACACCATGCCAAAACTGTTGAATGAGGCAGGCCTAAAAATCAGCGACATCGATGTGTATGAAATACATGAAGCCTTTGCTGGACAAGTGCTGGCTAATCTGGCTGCTTTGCAAGATGCAGATTTCTGTAAAAACAGCCTTGGTCTGAAAGGTGCATTTGGTGAAATTCCCATGGAAAAAATCAACACACAGGGCGGTTCTTTGTCTCTGGGACATCCTTTTGGAGCCACCGGCTCGAGGCTGTTGACCTCAGCCACCAGACGCCTGATAGAGGGCAAAGGTAAATATGCCCTGATCAGTGCCTGTGCCGCAGGAGGATTGGGTTCTTCGATACTACTGAAACGAATAGGATAAACATCATGGCCAATTTTAAACTCACCAAAGACAATGAAATAGCCACCATCTGGATGGATCAAGCTGGCGCCGAAGTGAACACTTTGTCAGTCAAAATGCTGGATGATTTCAGTGGACTGTTAGATAAAATAGAACAGGACGATGAAATCAAAGCCGCTGTCCTGATCTCGAAAAAGGATAACTGTTTCATCGCTGGCGCTGACATCAAAGACTTGATGGCCATTGATGATTCAAAAGAAGTGGAACACCTGTCACGAGAAGGCAATAAAATACTGACGCGCCTTTCCAAACTCAAAAAACCCGTGGTCGCCGCGATTAACGGCGCCTGTTTAGGCGGTGGTCTTGAAGTCGCCATGGCTTGTCATTACCGCATAGCCACCACCGACAAAAAGACCGTCTTTGGTTTACCTGAAATCAAGTTGGGTTTGTTACCTGGTGGTGGCGGTACTCAAAGGCTGATCAAACTGACCAACCTGCGGTATGGATTGGATGCCTTGCTAACCGGTAAAAACATCTACCCGTTCAGTGCCAGGAAAGCGGGGTTGGTTGATAGCCTGGTTCATAAAGAAGGCTTATACCAAGCCGCTTTAAGTGTGGCCGCAAAACCCATCAAACGCAAAGCCAAAAAGACCGGCCTGGTTGACAAAGCATTGAACACTTCTGCTGGAAGAAACTATGTTTTGAAGAAAGCCCGAGAAACCGTACAAAGAAAAACCAGGGGTAACTACCCGGCTCCACTGAAAATCCTGGACTGTGTTGAAACGGGTTTGGAACATGGCATGTCAGCTGGTTTAGAAGCCGAAGCCATGGGATTTGCTGAACTCCATGCCAGCAGTGCCTCAAAGAACCTGATTGGTTTGTTTTTAGCCATGCAGGACAACAAAAAACTAAAAAACAACACCAAAACAGAAAATGTCTCGTCACTGTCGATGATCGGCGCTGGCTTTATGGGGGCAGGCATCACAGAGGTGTCGATCAAGAACGGATATGATGTGATCCTGAAGGACATATCCAATGAAGGATTGGCCAGTGCCATGAAAACGATCTGGTCTGATTTCAGCAAAATGGTGAAGAAAAAAGCCATGGGCGCTGTGGAACGCGATCGACTGATGGCCAAAGTAAAAACCACCACCAATGACGATGACCTGAATGGTTCAGATTTGGTGATTGAGGCGGTGTTTGAAGACATTGATCTGAAACAGAAAATACTGGCAGATGTAGAGAGTAGGTGCAAAAAGTCGACCATTTTTGCCACCAACACCTCATCATTGCCTCTGGCCAACATTGCTGCCAAAGCCGCCAATCCGCAAAACGTGGTTGGTATGCATTATTTCTCTCCAGTCCCCAAAATGCCTTTGTTGGAACTGATTGTCACCGATAAAACTTCAAAGAAAGCCCGTCAAATGGCCACCAATGTGGGTATCAAGCAAGGTAAAACTGTGGTTGTGGTGAAAGATGGACCAGGCTTTTATACCACACGTGTACTATCAGCATTGACACATGAAGCCATTAAGGTATTGCATGATGGTGCCAAAATTGAAGATGTGGATGCTGCCATGAAAGATTGGGGCTTCCCGGTTGGGCCACTGGCCTTGATGGATGAAGTGGGCATTGATGTGGGAGCTCACATAGCACGTGGTGCATTGGGTGAAATGTTTGTCAATCGTGGCATTGAACAGGATGACACCGTGCAGAAACTGGCTGATGCCAAATTGTATGGCCGCAAAGCGGGTAAAGGCTTTTATACGTATCCAAAGAAAGGACGCAAATCTGTCAATACCGACATTTATCAATACTTCGGTGGCGAGGAACGCAAAGAGTTTTCAAAAACCGACATCCAAAATCGCATTGGGCTGATTTTTGTCAACGAGTGTGTGCATTGTTTAGAAGAAGGCATTTTGTTTGCAGCCAAAGACGGCGACTTGGCAGCCATTTTAGGTTTGGGCTTTCCACCATTCACTGGCGGCCCATTCAGCTACATTGATGCGCAAGGTGCTGATCAGGTTCTTGAAACATTGACTGCCCTAGAGGAACAGCACGGTTCAAGGTTCAAGCCAGCCAAGTTATTGGCCAAACACGCCAAGAACAACAAAGCTTTTGTTGATTAATCTCAGTGATGTAAATTAACGACCAGAAGATCAAGCCGAAATGGATTGGTCTTCTTTTTGTTGGTTTGACTGACTACCGTGGCTGATGTCCTTGTAGTCAGCCACCACTGCAACATTTTTACCACTTTGTTTGGCTTTATAAAGCGCATTATCTGCACGCACCAAGGTTTCTTTACTGATTGATTCACCAGCCACCCATTGAGCGACCCCAATACTGACAGTGAGTTTCAAATCAATGATGTTACTGATGTTGAACTCCGTTTCAGATATCTTCTTGACCAATTTATTGGCCACTTGATTGGCTTCAAATAGCCCCGTCACTGGTAGTAAAACCACAAACTCTTCACCACCCCAGCGATAGACACTGTCGGATTTTCTGACATAAGCTTTGATGAATTGACTGACGCCTTTGAGAACTTCATCACCCACTGCATGACCAAATTCGTCGTTGATCAGTTTGAAATCATCAAGATCTAAAATCAACACAGACAGATCGCTGTTCGAAGACATACAAAACTCACGTTCTTTGACTGCATTACTGGCAAAGGCGCGACGATTGAACAGTTGCGTGAGTTCATCTGTGATCAGTTCATGTTTCAGTAATGCTTTTGATTCACGATGAATTTTTGCCCACTTGGTGATGCCATATGTGCCAAACAGGTAACTGGCTACCATCAACAACCCTGCAGCATACCAAGATAAATTCGAAGGCGTGGAAAATAAAAATGACATGATCAGCACAGTCAAAGCCAAATGGCCGGAAAGAAAGCCCAGTGCCATGGCTCTGCCCTTCAGATGTTTGGCATAAATGTCATTGATGACAAAAACATAAAACGAAAACAAGGACAACACCGAGTAAATGCCTACCAGAACCCAATCAACACTGTCTTGAAACCCGTACATTTCGTAACACACGTAACCCAACAACAGGTTAAATATGACAAACACCACTGCATATGCCAAAGAGCGCAGCCATGGATTGGTTTTAGATTTTGAGCTGTTTTCTGACACCCTGAACAATACAAAAAAATACAATTCACACCATTTTAACAACTGACCACCCCGGATACTGTGAAACACTTCTCATCCAGCTCCTAAAACGGCACCACACAAAGCTTTCAGGCACAAAAAAGGCCGGTAAACCGGCCTTCTTGAATGATGCTTGAAAGTAAGTATCAACGTTTCGAGAACTGCACTGAACGACGTGCTTTTCGTAAACCGACTTTCTTTCTTTCCACTTTTCTGGCATCACGAGTCAAGAAAGAGTGTTCTTTCAACTGTGAACGCAAAGTATCGTCTGATTCCAACAAGGCGCGAGACAGGCCCAATCTGATTGCACCAGCCTGACCAGTGGTACCACCACCGACAACTGTTGCTTTGATATCAAACTGATCTTCCATGCCCAACTTCTCTAAAGGCTGCTTAACCACCATTCTGGCAGTTTCGCGGCTGAAGTATTCACTGATGTCTTTATCGTTAACGATGATTTTTCCAGAACCAGGTGTTAAGAATACACGTGCAGAAGAAGATTTTCTTCTACCAGTTCCATAATATTGTTGAGTTGCCATAATATTCTTATACCTCGTAATTATATTTCTAAAGCTTTGGGTTCTTGTGCTTCATGTGGGTGTGAAGGACCTGCATATACTTTTAACTTGCGGTACATTTGACGACCCAATGTATTTTTAGGCAACATACCCTTAACTGCTTTCTCAATCACTCGCTCAGGATGCTTGTCTAACAAATCTTTCAATTTAATAGATTTCAAATTTCCCACATACCCGGTGTGGTGGTGATAAATTTTATCATTCAACTTGTTACCGGTTACTGCCACTTTATCAGCGTTAACAACAACAATGTAATCACCTGTGTCCACATGAGGTGTAAATTCTGGTTTGTGCTTACCACGAAGCCTTAAAGCAATTTCAGAGGCCATGCGACCCAAAGTTTTACCTTCGGCATCAATCAAAAACCACTCGCGATTGATTTCTTCTGCTTTTGCACTAAATGTTTTCATATTATTCTACGTTTCTGTTTAATTATTGGGCTTGATTTGGAACATTGAAATGCACACTCAGACCACGCCATTCACAAAGAGCGGGAATAGTACTTAAATACGTGCCTGGTTGCAAGTATTTTGTTGATTAATTTATGCTGTCTGAAGGAACACCCACAGCATTCATTTCTGCAAACAACACCATCACTCCGGTGCGAACATATTCGGTGATTTCCATAAAGTCCAATTCTTCACCTTCTACATCGTCCGAATCGTTCTCGATTCTGGCTATTTGGCCCATGTCGTGTAGGAATTCCTGCCCTTCCTTAGATAGGTGTGATTCTGTCATACCTGCGGTTCCCATGGCAGACAAATAGGTGGAAACCCACTCAGCCAAAACCGCCACTCGATCTGCCAATGAACTGTTGTCTTCTGGTAACAACAACTGGTAAGAATAATCGTCCTTTTGCAACTGCTCTTTGGCATAATCAAAAACCGCTGACATGACCATTTTAAAATTGGCATCCTGCGGATTTTCCACACAGTATTCATGGACCATCTGATTCAGCCAAAATTCAAAAGATGTGGCTTGATTGACACACAAGACGGCAGAGGCTTGTGCATGTAATTCAGAGGGCGATGCCAATACACCGATTGACTTTAAATGGTCAGCAAATGGCTGATATGGAATCATTTTTCTATTTCTGTTCTAAATAGTGACGTATTTTATGATATTTTTCATAAACTTGTGTTAATTTTCTCATATGTTTGTTGACCTTTAAGGGTGAACAAACTATATTTATTCAGTGAGCGTGAATCGGCGGTTGTCGATCATGCCCGAATTTTGATCACTTACTTGGCCTTGAAGATGGATGACATTAGAGTATTAGAACGAACAACAGATCAATTGATTGATTTATTGAATAAGATCAAAGCTGAAAACAAAGCTTTGCGCAATAAATTAGATGAATTAAGCACTGAAAAATCCTTATTGATGCAAAAGAATGACCAAGCCAAAACCCGTCTTGAGTCCATGATTTCCCGCCTTAAAACACTGGAGCAAACGGCATGAGCCAAACCAAAATCTCTGTCCGCATCCTGAACCGCAATTACCAATTTGCCTGCCAGGAAGATGAACGCACATCATTGTTATCTGCTGCAGATCATTTAGACAAAACCATGCATGAGATCAAAGATTCCAACAGCACCATGTCAAGTGACAAGATTGCCCTGATGGCAGCATTGAACATCTCGCATGAACTCATCAAATCACAGTCCATCAATCAACACTACGACACAGAAGTTTTATCCACAGTCAAAAAACTCAACGATAAACTTGAACAAGCCTTGGCTAGCGACTAAAATTTGCTTAATGGTGTTGACTGCCGTGTTCGAGGTATATAAGCATATGCCTTGGCCCTAATTAATATTTACAGGAATTTTTATCGGCTTGTCAGTGTGCATGCTCACCTTGTAGTGAGAAGCCTTAGACAGTAGAGGAATTTCCGCCTTGTACCTTTGGTACCAAGGACGCCAGTATACAACGGCACAAGTGGTCAACATCTCCATCCTTTTCAACGCCCCCAGTTGTTTGTTAAACTGAGCACAACCGTTTCCAAAGTTCTTGAATCAACCATGAACAAACAAGACATCAGGTCTGAACTGGTGGCCAAAAGAAAATCTTTGACCACCAATGAAATCAAGCAAAACAGCCAACGTGTGCTTGACCGCATCATCCACTCTGATGTTTGGTTCAATGCCCGGCATGTTGGCATCTATTTACCATTCAACGGAGAAATAGATTTATCCATGTTATTGGATGAAAGCACCAAGGACATCTACATACCTGCGATCATGGGTCAATCCATGCAGTTTCATAGACACCATGCCAATTTGATCATCAGACCACACCGTTATGGCATCCTGCAGCCAAACTTCATTCCGGAATTAGAACCTGCTGCTTTGGACCTGTGTCTAACACCATTGGTGGGTTTTGATATGAATGGCAACCGATTGGGTATGGGAGGGGGCTATTACGACCGTTATTTTGCTGGTAACCAACAAACCATTCTGGCTGGTGTGGCCCATCAATTTCAGCAAGTCAGCCAATTGCCCGCCGACCCCTGGGATGTTAAACTGCAGCACATCTTCACTGACCAAGGGCACATTACACCATGAATTCTGAACAACTCAAAGCTCAAGTGGCCAAAGCCGCCCTCACCTACATCAATGACTATGACATGGTGGTGGGTATTGGCACCGGTTCTACCGTTAATCACTTGATTGATTTGTTACCAGAAGTCAAAAACCGCATTGAGGCCGTGGTCTCCAGCTCGGAAGCGTCAACCCGACGACTGGAAGTCTTGGGCTTCAATGTCAAAGAACTGAATCAGACCGGTGATTTGTCCTTGTACATTGATGGTGCCGATGAATGCGATCCCCACAACCGTCTGGTCAAAGGTGGCGGCGGCGCTTTAACCCGAGAAAAAATCATCGCTGGTGCCAGCAAACAGTTTGTTTGTATCGTTGATGAAAGTAAATGTATTGACCTGTTAGGTGGTTTCCCTTTACCGATAGAAGTGATCCCCATGGCACGCAGTTTTGTGGCCCGACAAATGGTCAAACTCGGCGGCCAACCCATTTATCGAGAAGGCTTTGTCACCGACAATGGCAACCAGATCATTGATATTCACAACCTCAAAATCCTGGATCCCGTTGAGTTAGAAGCCAAAGTTAACCAAATTCCTGGTGTGGTTACCAATGGTTTGTTCGCTGACCGCAAAGCCGATGTGACGTTGATCGCGCAAGCGGATGGTCAGATCAGGAAACAGTAAATCCATTGTCATCCTGAGCGAGTAACGCGAGTCGAAGGACCTCCCAAAAACCCGGCTGTGTTTTCATACTTAAAGGTGACCCAAAGAAATTAACCAGATTAAGGGGATTCCTCCACTCACTTCGTTCGGTCGGAATGACCACAGAGTCAAGGCTTTTAAATCTTCAGTTTGATTGAGTTCTTATATAACTTTTGATATCGCGCACCTGGATACCGGCCTTCGCCGGTATGACGGTTGTATGTCATCCTGAGCAAGCAATGCGAAAACTTTTCTAACCTACACTCCAGCAATTACTGTACTGCCCTTGAGGTCAGCCGCTGGCTGAGCGGAGTCGAAGCCAGTAAAAGTTTAATTGCTGACATAATGACCAATAACTGTTCACTTAGACTCCAGCCTGTCCTGAGCCAGTCGAAGGGCTCAGTGAACGGGAATGGTTCAGGTATGTGATGACAAACAATTAAATACTTAAAAGCATATTGACGCCCTATTCAGTCCCCTATCTCCACCAAAATAATCCGATTGGTGGCGCTTTGGTGAATCAACAGATCACCGTCTTTGGTGGGTCTGATGTGGCGGGCGATGCCGCCATAAAAGGGGCCAGACGGGATCGGCCAGCTTTGGAAGGTTTCGGTTTTGGGGTCAAAACGGACCAATGGATCAGGACGCATGCCCGACTCGTTGTACCAGATGACATCATTGATCACCGCGATCGCATAAGGGTGCGATTTGGAGCCACTGGGCGACGGCCATTCTTTGATGGCGCCACCTTTGGGATCATAGACGCCTAATCGGCCTCGGCCCGAATTGACATACCAGATTCGTCCTTCACTGTCGATATCGAGGCGACGTACATGGGTGTCCTCATGCGGCAACTTGATTTCAGTGATCGCCATACTATCAGGGTCTAACTTAACCAAACAATTACTGCCATTACAGGCCACATAAATATCGCCATTGGCGGCCACTTTGATGCCATACGGCCTGGAGCGTTCAGTGGGCATGGTGACCAAATCAATCTCCTCAGTGTTTCGGTTTAATCGGCCTACCATGTTCGAGTGTTGCAGGGTAAACCAGAGCATACCTGTGGCATCAAACACCGCGGTGTGCGGATCTTTGGCTGCAGGATCTGGCATCTTGAATGCCTTGATGGCACCTGTTGTTGGATTAAGCAAACCCATGGTGGCGTTTTTGTTGCCGGTGTACCACACAGATCCATCTGGACCGATGGTTACCGAATGCGGCTTGGCGCCCGCTGGCAATGGATACTCTTTCATTTCATCGGTTTTGGGGTCTATCCAACCGATGATGTCACCCCACTGTCCAACCCACCAAATTTTTCCATCAGGGGCCTCTACCGGGTCACGAGAACGTTGGCCCAAAGTAGGCACCACCCACTCTTTAAAGTTGATTTTAACTTCGCCATCAGGCAAAACAGGTTTTCTGCGCCCATTGGGTGAGAAATGTTCAGCCAAATAATCAATCAGCTGTTGTCTTTGTTCAGGCACCGCAGATAAATCGATCATGGATTCAGTGACTGCCAACCAATTGGCAGCATCATAACCCAAACCATATGTGATGCGATTGACCGCATGACAAGAAGTGCAGTAATTACTAACCCACTGCTTTCCTTCACCGTCTGGTAAGTCCGCAGCCATTGAGAGTGAAGAGTATGAACCAATGAACAAAGCGAAAGCTAAGAAGTTAAAAGGGTTGTAAGATTTCATGATGTAACCAAGGAAATGTATTGCTCGTTATCAGTATAACAGCTCAACCAATAATTGACGTGAATTGAGGCCCCTTATCGATGATCTCCATCATTTGTCAAATTCATAGGTGTATCCGATAAACTTTTCTACTTCAGCTGGATGTAAGGACTGATAAAGTGCCTGGGCGGGCACGTTATCCGTCTCAGTGCCTAACCACAGTTCTTGACAACCTGAGTTCCGAGCCAGTTTGATCATTTCAAGCATGAGGGCTTTACCAGCTCCTTTTTGACGTTGATCTGCGCACACATCCACCTCGTCAACATACAACCATTGTTGACGTTGATAAGGCTTGACCTCAATTCGTCCTGATGCCATGCCTAGTAAGACTTTTTGCTGGCCAATTTTTTCATAACAAACCAAAAAAACAGTGCCTTGATTTTCCAGGTATGATTGCAAGGAACCTAAGTCATATTCAGGCAGGTCATTGTCTTCATCCCATGATGCGTTGTTGATCTCATCAACCAATTGTTGCAGGCTGGTTTCAGTTGAAATTAAATCAACAGTGATCATTGTTTGGTCTCTTATTTGCAAAATGGTCAAACTTCATAAATATAAAGCCCCATCAATTCATCTTCGCCGTTGAACCTAAGCTCCTTGTAAATGCGCTCCGTTTTGAACTGCAGCGGATTCAGTTCACTCATTTGCATGTCGCGATCAATCACATAAGAAACCACAATAGACAAGTCAGCTTCCTCTGTATTTTTTTCGAATTGCTCTACCCTGAATTCTAGGGCCTGTTAGCACTCAATGAGTGACGACTGTTATGACTGAAAACATCACAATCAAGGCGCGAATCGCGTGATTTGGTGTGCCAATTGAGTGATGAGCAACGCAGGGTGTGGTGTTTTCAGCCTTAACCCATCGGGCTGGACCGTATTTTCCACCCAACAACGCACCAATCGTTCATGTGGGATGACCACATATCACGATTGGTGCGTTGTTGGCTGAAAAATACGGTTTCAGCAGTGGTCACTCATTGAGTACTAACAGGCCCAAGTATCGTGTTGTTTTCAATCTGTTCAATTGCAGTTTTGGCTTGCTCCAACATGTCTTTAATTTTCATCAACTATCTCACTACTCTATAAGTCACAACTTAAGATATAAAGGCCTGATGATTAAATTAAAAGGGCGAAGTCTAAAAGTCCCTTAACTTCCAGCCTGTTTCAGCAACCAAGATTTGATGGGTTTGATCTGATTCAAACCATTCATACCCAAGGCCCGCAATTTTTTAATCGGTGCCGATTGGTTGGTGAACAAGTGATGTAGTGCGTGCATGGTTTCTGATGTTTTGTATACCTCGGCCTTTCTGGTCCGTTGGTATTTTTTCAGGGCACTGGCCAACTCTTCACTTTTCTTTAAGTTGATTGTAGATAATTTTTCTGCCAAACATTCAGCGTCACCAAAACCTAAATTGACGCCTTGGCCTGCCAATGGATGGATGGTATGGGCTGCATCGCCCACCAACACCACACGACCTTGATAATAATCATTGGCATAAGATTTAACCAATGGGAAAGCTTGACGGTCACTGCGTAACCTGATGTCACCAAAGTTGCGATTGATGTGAACCTTCAGGCCATTGATGAACTTATTTTCATCGGCGTTTAGCCAAGCCTGCACTTCATTTTCGGGTAAGCTCCAAACCATGGAAAACAAACCGCCATTCATGGGTAACAGTCCCACAGGCCCACCCGCATTGAAGGCTTGTAAGGCAGTTTTTTCTGGTGCATTTTCAATATCTAAATAACACACCAAACCGCGTTGATCGTAAGGTTTCTGCTGGGTGCTTATGCCTAAATCCGTTCTTACCTTCGATCTGGCCCCATCAGCACCAACCAATAAACTGGCTTGCAAATCGCTGCCATCATTCAACACCACTTTAACTTTGCGTTCATTGTGTTCAAATGCATCTATGGTGGCATCGAAAAAGAGGTCTATTTGAGGGTGTTCAACACATTTTTTCTGGGCAGCTGCGATGATTTGATTGTTTTCAGTCATGGCACCCAGTATTTTTTCACTGCCACTGTTGAAATCAATTGTTCCGGTTGAATGGTTGTCCCAGACCACCATGTTGTTATAGTAGCCCATGCGTTCGTGACACAAAAACTGACCCATACCCAATCGATTGAACAAATCTAAATTGTGTTTAGAGATGGCAGAAACCCGCAACTGACGTGTCTCATCAGAATCGTATTCGGTTTGCGGGTTGGCTTCTATCACGGCTATGGAAAAAACCTGGTCTGTCACTTGATCTGTCAATAACAAAGCAGTGACAGCTCCGACCATGCCGGCCCCATTGATGATCACATCATATTGTTTCATAGCCATTCCTGATTAATTGGCGGCAACTGTTCATTTCAACCCACCTGCTGTCTCATACAACGATCTTTTTAATGACAAACTGGCGTTGATGGCGACCAAACCCATCGACCTGATGGCATTGACTGCTGGCTCATCGATTTTGAACCAGGTCATTAAATCATCAGTGTAGTTCAAGGTTCTCTGCTGATCCTCATCTGACGCTTGTTGATAGGCCTGCAGTACCTCCTCAATACCTAAATCTATGCCTTGCTGATGTTTGTCAGCCAACAATTCACTGAGTCTTTTGATTCCTCTGACCGCTAAATTTAAGCCTTGTGCGGATACCGGACTGACGGCGTGTGCGGCATTACCCATCAACACCACTCGAGAAGCAAACTGAATTGGAACCTTGATTTGGTATAAAGGGTAGCTACTGCGCCTGCCAATTCTTTGGAACTGTCCGGCACGGTGGCCAAACTGTTGTTGTGCTTGTAGCATGAAGTTGGCATCATCTACAGCCATCAGTGCTTCTGCTTTGTCAGTGGCCATTGACCAAACAAACCCGAACCGGTTGTGAAATGGCAACAAGGCCATTGGCCCTTCTTGGGTAAGCCGTTCAAAAGCCCGGTTGCCATGATTTTGGCTGGTTTGGATGTTACAAATGATCGCAGTGCGTTCATACGACTTGACTGATGTGGCCAATTGCAAATTTTTTCTGATGTGAGAAGTCACACCATCGGCTGCCACCATCAGCTGTGCATTGACATGGATTGTTTGCTGCCCTTGTTCGACAATGAGATTTACATGAGAAGCCTGTTGTTCAAAAGTCAATAACCTGGCGGGTTGCAGGTAATGAATCAAGGATTCATTCCTGACCTTCTGCAGCAGCACTTGTGCCAATGACTTGGCCGCAATGACGTGACCCAATTGTGGTACACCCAATTCATCCTTAGTGAAGTTCACCACACCAAATTGGCCTTGATTAGACACATGCACATGATGAATTCCAGTGGTCAATGGTTCAATCTCTTCCCACAAGTCCAGTGCTTGCCAAAATTGCATGGCTGCAGGGTTGATGACCAATGTACGGTCATCAAAACTGGCATGCTCATCTTCTGGCATCTCGTTGGCTTCAAGCAAAACCGAAGGAATGCCCTTTTGTGATAAAGACAAAGCCAGCGCCATGCCCACCAACCCACCACCAACAATCGCAACATGGCTGGTCAATTCCGTTTTTGAGGGTGTTTCAGCCATTGCCTTGTTTGGCGAGGTCGCTCCTTTGAATGCCTATTTTTTCAAAATACTCTTCGCCCACATCAGTGACGTATTCATTAGAAAAACAGGATGAGTCAAATCGATCAATTTTGGGATTTCCCTCTAGACAAGAGGATTCCAGATCTTCCAAAGTCTGGTAAATCAAACCGTCGGCACCAAGGATGTTACAAATTTCATCTTCAGTGCGGTTGTGTGCCACCAATTCTTCAGCCACTGGCATGTCTATGCCATAAACATTGGGGAACCTGACTGGTGGTGCGGCTGAAGCAAAAAACACTTTTTTAGCCCCGGCTTCCCTGGCCATTTGTATGATTTGTTTTGAAGTGGTTCCTCTGACTATGGAGTCATCAATCAACAACACGTTTTTGTTGCGAAATTCCAACTCCACCGCATTCAATTTTCGCCTGACTGATTTAACCCGTTGCTCTTGGCCTGGCATGATGAAAGTGCGTCCAATGTAACGGTTTTTGATGAACCCTTCACGGAATTTGACCCCTAATGAATAGGCCATTGGAATGGCACTGGTCCGAGATGATTCAGGAATGGGGATCACCACATCAATGTCTTCATCAGCCCAACGTTCTTTGATCCGTTCAGCCAACTTTTCACCCATCCGCAATCGGGCTTTATAAACAGAAACATCATCTATCATTGAATCTGGACGGGCAAAATAGACAAACTCAAACACACAGGGTGACAGCTGGGTCTTCTCAGCACATTGTTGTTTATACATTTTACGGTCATTGGTCATGATGATGGCTTCACCCGGTGCCACATCACCCAGCAAATCGAAATCATGTTGGTCCAAAGCAATGCTCTCAGAAGCCACCATGTATTCATCTGGCGCATCGTTGGTTTTTCGCACCCCGTAAACCAACGGCCTGATGCCGTTAGGATCACGAAATGCCACAATACCATAACCGGGAATGATCAACACATTGGCATAGGCTCCTTTACATCGTTTGTGTACCCGAGAAACCGCATGGAATACCGCTTCTGGAGTGATCACCAGTCCTGATGCATTTTGTAATTCATGAGCAAACACATTCAACAGCACTTCAGAATCAGAATGGGTGTTGATGTGACGGCGGTCTTCTGCAAACAGTTCTTTTTTTAACTGTTCAGCATTGTGTAAATTGCCATTGTGGGCCAACGCAATGCCAAAGGGCGAGTTGACATAAAATGGTTGAGCTTCTTCATAATTGCTTGAGCCTGCCGTTGGGTATCGAACATGGCCTATGCCAGATAAGCCTTTGAGTTTTTTGGCACTTTTGGATCTGAACACATCACTGACCAGTCCATTGTTCTTGACCAATTCTAACTTGCCTTCTTCACAGGTCGCTATACCTGCCGCATCTTGTCCACGGTGTTGCAAGATGGTTAAACATTCATATATTGTTGATGCCACATCGTGGTTGGCAATCATGCCTACTATTCCGCACATTACAGTCCAGGGTCCGATTCAGGTTGTTGTTTATCTGCTTCATCTTCAGCAGGAGGGTCACCCGCTTGGGGTGTTTGATCATCAGCCGCAGTGTTGGTGTCTTCTGCATTGATTGATAACGCATTTTTCAAAGCCGGATTCAGGGTCTCCTGAAGCGTTTCCGGTTCAATGAAAGAAAAATATTCAGCCAAATCTTCTGGCATTTGTTCTTTGACCCAATTGGCCAGCTTTGAGAACTGTGGTGTCAGTTTTGACTCAGTCCACCATGGGTCTTTTGAAAAAGGTGTGGCTTGTAAAAACAGCACCAATAAAGTCACGGCAAGAATACCCCGACCCAACCCAAAAAACACGCCAAAAAAACGGTCAGTGGCACCCAGGCCAGTTTTGGTGATCATCTTGCCAACCAGGAAATTGATCAAACCGCCGACAATCAATGCCGCCAAAAACAAAGCCACAAAGGCCAACAAATGTCTGGCTGAAGGCAGTTCAATGAATGCCTGAAGCCAATCAGCGCCTTGATCGACAAAAGTCCAAGCCAACCAAAAAGCCCCGACCCATATCAACAATGACAACACTTCACGTATCAGACCACGAAATAAACTGACAATGACTGACAAAGCCAGGATTGACAAAATGGTGAGGTCAAACCAATTCATGGTCAATTCACTATTTGGCTCAACTCATGATTTTTAATCAAACCATCCAACTTCAACTTACGCTTGATGTCCAGTTGCGCTTGTTCAGCGTCTGCTTTTTCCATCAATGGTCCGATGCGCAATCGATACAACTGTACACCTTTGCTGTTGGTGATGACATCAACAAAGCCATTGAATCCAGCTGCTTTGACTTTATTGCGTAACTCAATGGCGTTGTTCTTCGCTGAGAAACTGCCTAGCTGAACCACCCAACCCATTTGTCCCTGGCTGGCCATTTGTGCCACCTCTTGAGGCTTCAGAGTCACCACCTTCGGTGTACCAATGTTGAGCTTTTGTTGGTTGACTGCATTGACATAGTCATTGGCTTTGGTCTGATCCTGGTATAAATCCTGGGACCAGACTCGGTAGATTTTCAGTCCAGGGTTGTATTCAACAATTGCTTTGATGTTTTTCTGTAACAACGAACTTTTGACCCGCTCAGCATTGGCTTGCTGAGAGAAACTACCCAATTTAACCCTGAAGACTTGATTCACTCCACCTACTGGGCGGCTTCTTTCAACCACCGGAACTCTGGTTTCTCTGGGCTCTGGTTTGCTCACCACGGGTTCTGGCACTTCAGCCACTGGCTGTTCCACCACTTGCTCTTGTGGTCTCGTGGCTGGCTTTTGCACAACGGGCTCTTCAGTGCTTATGCTTACCACTGGTTTGTTTTCTTCCACTTCAGTCGGTGTTGTTTGTTGTGGTATTTGAGTCACCGGGTTGGCTTGATCTTTTTCTACCAAAATGGGTTGACTTTCATTGATCACCAGTTCGACATCACCAGGCGGTAACTCTTTGGTTTCGACCACAGGTTTATCCAACTCAAACTTTTTCACTTCCAGGTTGTTTTCACCAGCTTCTGGTATATTGATGCTGATGTTCTGGTTGTTCTTTTGCTGCACTTCACCATCAAAAAGCATCGGCACAAAGATGATTGCCAAGGCAATAATGACAGCTGCACCAATGAGTCTTTGCTTTAATTCTTGATCCATTTATTCACCAAATTTATTGAGCATCTAAAAAAGAAATTAACGCAGATTCTGACAATTGTTGCTGACCGAAATTCCTGTCTTGCAAAGCCTTGATCGAGTAGACCTGTTGAGCCATTTCTTCTTCACCGATTATTATAGCGAATTTAGCGCCCGATTTATCGGCTTTTTTAAACTGTGACTTGAACGAAGCTTGTCCCATGTTTACCATCATTTTTAAATTCGGCAAGGCATCGCGTAATCGCTCTGAAAACTGCATGATGGCATCGTTTGGAATGGATTTATCACGGATTAAATACACATCTGTCTGTGCTTCTGTTTGCCACAGGTTATGGTCTAGTATCAACTCCACCAGTCGATCTATGCCCATTGCAAACCCTGTGGCAGGTGTTGGTTTTCCGCCTTGCATCTCAACCAAGCGATCATAACGCCCGCCAGCGCAGATCGTTCCTTGTGCACCCAAGTCATCTGTAATCCATTCAAACACATTGTGCGAATAGTAGTCCAACCCCCGAACTAATTTTGGATTCACTTGATAGGCCAAGCCACAGGCATCCAGAATGTCACACAAGCCTTTGAAATGTGCATTGGCTTCATCACTGAGGTAATCTTTAATCAAAGGTGCATTTTCAATCACCACTTTCATGGCAGGGTTTTTAGAATCGAGAATCCTTAACGGATTGCTGTGCAACCTGTTTTTTGCTTCTGCATCCAACACATCTGCATGGGCTTCAAAATAGTCAATCAATACTTGTCGGTAAGCTGTTCGGCATTCAGGTGTACCCAGTGTATTCAACTCCAAACGTACATTCTTGATGCCCAGTTGTTGCCACATTTTGTGAGTCATCAAGAGCAGTTCTGCATCAACATCCGGACCCTCAAAGCCAAAAACTTCAGCACCCACCTGAGAAAACTGGCGATTGCGCCCTTTTTGAGGTTTTTCATAACGAAACATGGGGCAGCTGTAATACAATTTTTGTGGATCATTGAAAATCATGCCATTTTGCAAGACCATGCGTACAGTCGATGCAGTGCCCTCTGGCCGCATGCTGATGGATTCACCTTTGCGGGTTTCAAAAGTGAACATTTCTTTTTCTACCACATCAGTCACTTCACCAATGGCAGAATGAAACAAGGCTGTTTTTTCTAATATGGGAAAGCGGATTTCCTGGTACCCATACTGTTGCAGTATGGATGTCACTGTATTTTCCAGTCGTTGCCACACCCAGACTTGATCTGGTGTGACATCGTACATGCCTCTAAGACGGGTAATTTTATTGCTCAAAATTCAGCCTTTGCAAAAATAGCGTATTTTATACGAGCCATGCAGTTAGATACAGCCCCAGATGAACTTGATTGATGTCATTTCAAGGCAGGGGCTCAGCTTGGGTTCATTGGCCATTCAAAATCAGCGATGTCACGCTTGATCAACTGGTTCAATTCCACTGGATCTTCATTGATCAATAGTTGTAATTTCTTGGCATTACCAATTCGGAAATGCAACGGTTTATCTGATTGGTATTCACGCAACCCCGGACCAATCAGATCGTGAACAATTTTATCCCCATCCAAGGTTTTTATTGAAACCCAGGCTTGCTCTTCCAGTTGCATCTTAATTGAATAGATGGCTGCCTGGTTTTTAGTGGGTTCAACGGCCGCAACAGTTAAGTCTGAATCTTCCGGTTCATTCGACTCTTGCTCAACTTCTTGTGGCGAATCTTCTGCAGATTCATCTGCGCTATCATCCAATGAGTCTACATTGATCAGATCTTCATCGGGTGTTGAATTGGATAAATTGGGCCCCGTTACTTGAGGCAACAGTGATGAATAGGTGATTTTCTTGTCGGTACCCTGATCGTTTGACTCTAAAGCCAAATCAACCGGTGTATCAGAAAGGGAGCGTTTGGGTAATGACCATTTGTCCCAAATAAAATAAAAACTCAAAGTCAGCATACCCAACAGAGCAGTCCCAACTGCATACCTGCCGAAGTGGTTTGATTGTCGTCTGACTTTAGCCAAAGGACTGGCGCCCAGTGCATCGGCAGTTTGTAAATCATGGTGTTGCAAATATTGTACTGGCACCAATGACAGGACTTCCTGTGGATCTACACCGATCACTTTACAGTAATTGGTAATGTGTCCACGTAAAAATGTCGGCGCACCTAATTTATCAAATTTGCCATCTTCGATGTAAAGAATAAAATCTCTGCTGACCTTCATGCCATCAGCCACAGTTTCAATTGTGAGTTTTTGCTTTTCTCGAATATTTTTCAGAGCTGATATCTCTGTGATTTCGGGATTATTGATTGATTTACTCATTTTATTTTTATGATTTTTTTAGTTTTTTCAATTGTGCTAAATATTGCTTTGCAGCACGCTCATTCCCCATCTTTTTCTCAACTTGATAAGCCACTTTTAAGACCCTTTCATCTAAAGCGGTTAGCCCCTCAAGTCTTTGTATGAATGCTCGGGCCTTCATACTCTCACCTTTTCCTGCTGTTACAATCACCATGTTGTATAACGAAATTGTTAAATTGGGATTGCTAGACAATGCCGATCTGAAATGCTGCTCTGCTTCATCAAAGTTATCAGCTTTCATCAAACACACACCGATATTTTCATGCACGGTTTCCGGTGTTTTATAGAACGGATTTGCCAATGTTTTTTTGTAATAAATCACGGCTTCTTCAGGCTTGCCGGTCTGACACAAAAATGTGCCGTAGTTGTTTAATATGGTTGGGTCATTCGGCGCATACCTGACTGACAGTTTGTAATGTCGCTCGGCATCCACTTTGGCATTCATGGCGCCGTAAACTGTGGCAATGGCTGAATGGGCAATGGCTAACTTGGGATTGTGGTTCAAAGCCCGTTTTAGTTTTTCCAATGCAGTGTCAAAGTCATTGCGCTCGAAATAAGCCACACCCATTTTTACATTCAGCATGGCCGGACTGTTTTCTGGCTCAACTTGAGAGTCTGTGTCTTGGTAGCGCTTTGATCCGCCAGATGTTTGGGCACAGGCTGTCAGTAAAACAAACACCCATCCAATAACCAAAGTCCTCAATATCATGCCACCACCTCTAATTGCATTTTTTTAATTTGTGCTGACCGTCTGGTCCGATCCATAAACTCACCTGCCAACTGACCGCATGCAGCAGCAATGTCATCACCTCTGGTTTTCCTGACCGTGGTGATGAAACCGTTTTTCATGCAAATTGATTTAAATCGCTCAATGGCTTCAGGCTTGGCTTGTTTAAAAGCTGTTCCAGAGAACGGGTTAAAAGGAATTAAGTTGATCTTACTTGGCATGTGGGCCAGAATTTTGCACAGGGCATGGGCATGTTCCGGTTTGTCATTCATGCCATCAATCAACGTATATTCAATGGTGATGCGAGCTTTGCGCTTGTCTTTAACGAAATTCTGGCAGGCATTCAATAACGTTTTGATGTTGTATTTTTTATTCAATGGCACCAGTTGATTGCGCAATTCATCAAAAGGAGCATGCAATGAAATGGCTAACGATACATCAGCATCTTGGTTCAAACGATCGATATAAGGCACCAACCCCGCAGTACTGACAGTGACCCGCTTGTTGGCGAATCCAAAACCAAAATCATCTCGCATGATGTTTAAGGCCGGCAACACTTGGCTGTAGTTGGCTAAGGGTTCACCCATGCCCATCATCACCACATTGGTGATTTTACGATCCAGTTGTGTGTGGTTGAGTTGTTTGGCTGCCACCCAAACTTGAGCGATGATTTCGGCGGTGCTGAGGTGTCGATTGAAACCTTGGGCACCGGTGGCACAAAATGTACAGTTCAAGGTACAGCCCACTTGTGAGGACACGCAGAGCGTGCCACGGTTCTTTTCCGGGATGTACACCGTTTCAACGGCGTTGACATCATCGACTTTAAGTAACCACTTGATGGTACCGTCTTTGGAAACCTGCTCACTCAGTAATTCAGGAACAGTGGCCTGGTATTCTTCAGATAACTTCTGCCTCAGCACTTTGCTGAAATTACTGAAGGCAGAAAAGTCAAGTTGTTGCTCCCCATAAATCCATTTCATCGCTTGAGACGCCCGAAAACGTTGTTCCCCCATTTCGAGGAACAACGTCTCTAAACCTTGGCGGTCATGGTTCAATAAATTGACGGGTGCATTTTTCAAAATTTATTTAACTCAGTTCAGTGGCTGAAAAAAAGTAGGCAATTTCAACCGCTGCAGTTTCTTCTGCATCAGAACCGTGTACAGCATTGGCATCAATGCTTTCGGCGAAGTCAGCACGAATGGTTCCAGGTGCAGCTTCTTTGGGATTGGTAGCTCCCATGATGTCACGGTTTTGCTTGATGGCATCTTCACCTTCAAGAACTTGTATCATCACAGGACCTGAGGTCATGAATTCAACCAAATCGCCAAAGAAAGGTCTTTCTTTGTGCACAGCATAAAAGCCTTCTGCCTCAGCCTGGCTTAAATGTTTCATCTTTGCAGCCACAATTTTCAGGCCTGCATTTTCGAATCTTTGGTAAATCTGACCGATGACATTTTTAGCCACGGCATCAGGCTTAATTATTGATAAAGTTCTTTGTTTAGACATTTTTTACTCCAAATTGGTACACAAATCAAGATTTTTCTTTTAAAATCTGTGATTTACGCCCTAAATTAAAAATATTATTTAACTTATGGTTGACTGATATTTTTGCCTACTGAGGCACATCCTTCATCCACCTTTAAAAAAACCTGCGCATTGTAACAATTTTAGCGATCAGATTAAACTCCAAAACCTTATTTAATCAGGGAGTTGTCACAGTCATGTCATTGTAGAATCGCACCTATTTTTAACCGATCATTTTTACTGTTTTGCGATACAGGTCACAAGTCACTGAATATCGCCAAATTGAATTAAAACGAGCGTTTGAATTGATAACGTTTTGCACTTCAATTACAATGCCTGCACCTCATAAAATTCATCTATGATATGACAACGCTCTCAACCAAGGAAAGAATACTCAACAGTACGGAAAGACTGATCGCTGAAAATGGTTTTGCTGAACTGTCCATCAGAAAAATCAGCTTGCAAGCGCACACCAATTTAGCAGCCATTAATTACCATTTTGGCAACAAACAACAACTGATCAATCAAGTGCTTGAACGGCGTTTAAATAACTTGTTTGAAGTCAGGAAGAAAATGTTGCAAGACCTGAATCAAGGTGACAACAAGATGACGTGTAACCTGGAGCAGATATTGCATGCATTCATTGCACCGGCTTTGTACATGATCAATGACGAACACCAAGGGGGTCGGGTGTTTATGAAAGTGTTGGCCAGAGCCTATGCCGAACAAAGTGATTCATTACATGACATGCTGGCCAAACGTTACACCCCCATTATCAAGGACTTTGCTGAGGCCATTCACTTGGCCTGTCCTGAATTACCACGTGAGACTATTTTCTGGCGGTTTCACTTCATCATTGGCGCCCTCACTTACACCATGGGCGATTTTGGTGCATCCAGTATGGCCAAACAAATGCCCGAAGCCGAGTATTTCAACAAATCTGTTCAAGAATTGATTCAATTTGCAGTGGCCTCTTTAACCGTATAAGCCGTTAAATGACCCTGTATTTATTGACATTATTTTTACTGACTTTAAGCCATGCTTATTACCGTCTGCCCTTTTGGCTGTTATCAATATTTTGGTTTTTCACCCCATTTGTTTTTTATAAATTACAATTGATAACCAACACCCAAGGCATCATCACTTTGTTTTTACTCTTGAATGTGATGATCATCGGCAACCTAAGATACATCAGACGCTTATTCTTCACACTGCCCTTATTGCGGATTTTTAACAGCAAAGACCGCATCAATTGGCAACAGTTTGAACAAATTGATGATGGTTGGTTGGTCACTCCTTTTGAGAAATCACTGTACAACGGGCAACCCAACTTTAAATTCGCAGAAACCCCAGTCAGCAACATTTCAGAACGGGCGCAGAATTTTGCCGCACAGCTGCTGCAAAGCAAAAACACCGACATCATAAAGTTCAGGCAGTCAATCCAACCAGAAAACTATTTGGGCATGGCCATTGAAAGCAGCTATGGTGGTCAATCATTCAACCGGCATGAATTGGCTTATGTGGTCAGCCAAGTGTCACAACTAGATCCTTTGATGGCATCCTTGATCGGAATTGTGAATACTGAATCAGTGATCAGCATCATTCAAAACCATGGCACCAAGGAACAGAAGAAACAATACTTGCCGCAGTTTACTGCCGGTAAAAAACAGCCATTTTTGAACACCACATTTCTATACGAACTGTTGGAAAATGGAAAGTCTTCGATTGAAGGCCGTATTGACATTGAAAGTCATCAACAACAATCCGTGCATGGGATCAGACTCAGCTTCACAGACATCATCATGCTGGGAACACCAGAATCCTCAGTGTTTTATCTGGCAGTTAATCTGACTGATTTCGCCAATGAGTTGAGTGACCGTACCAAACTGGGCACAGCCATGTGCATATTGGATGCCCAAACAGACCGCATAGAAATCAAGGAAGGTAATGAAGCTTACAAAGGCCTGTTTCGTTACTACAGCTGTTCTGCACAAGACATTTTTATTCCTCTGACTCAAATTGTTGGTGGTTTTAAAAATGTTGATCAGGGCATCAAACAAATGTATTTAAAGCAAGCCGCGGCTGCGAGCATTTGGCCCGCTGCTGTTTCGAAACCAATCCATGACAGCACCACCTACATATCATGGTATTTTGCCCACATCAAAAAACAAAATTCCAGAGCCCTGTTGAATTATCGTTTGGTACAGAAACAATTGAATCGCCAGTTCAGTCACCGCCAGCGGTTACAAAATATCCAACAAATGGCATTGATCAATGGCGACAACATGTTGATGAGTTACTCCAATATTTTGTTCAAAAACTCTATTTTCGACATCAGCTTGCATCAATTAACTTGGCTGCGAACGGTGTTGGGGTCACATGCCCATCACATCAAAAGTGAAAACAACCTGAATCAGTATTTTCGGGTCAAACACTTGAGCATGGAACTGGATGGAAACAGTCATGAAATCAATCAGTTACCACTGATGAAAAAGGTCGCTCTGTCTGCCCACCCCTGGTACAACAAAGAGGTGGATGTACTGAACAAAACCCACATTGACAGCAAAAAGTTGGATTTCTATTTATTCAAACACTTTGGCTACATAGCCAACAATCTGGCAAAAATATGGGTCCATGCTGTCAGAACATCATGGCTGGGACGATTTATCTGGCCAAAATCGAAACATCAAAATTTAATCCGCAGGATGAGCAGCACTTATGCTTTCATTGCCGATTTATCGTTAATCAAATGGTCTTTGAAAACAGAAAACAACACCGAATTCACTGGCTTTTTGGCCCAATGTAACCAACAGCTGATCATACAAATGGCGGTGCTCAGGCAGTATCAAAGGAATCACAATGATGACAACACCAAGTTCATCCTCAAACAATCTTTGCGTGACAGCTTTTTCATCAGCCAACAAACCATCAACAAATGCATCAACAGTGCATTTTCCAGGTTCTCGGCATTGTTGTTAAAAATCATGGTATTTCCACTGGGAAAACCGTTTCACCAGGCCAGTTTTGCAGCGCCCAAGAATTTGAACTTGATTGAAAGCACCACAATCAATAATTTAGCCAAACACAACAGCGTACTGGCACAGATTGCCCAGGCATCTGAACAACTCAGTCACGTCCAAAACATAGAAAATGCAGTGACCAATGCCACTGGCTTGGCTTTGACCACAAAAAACTACCAGGTTTTGATCGATCGAACCCTGGCCGCTGGCATCATCAGTGTAGAACAAGCCGAACAGATCAGGTCGGCCTACGATGCCATCCATAACTTAGAACTAATTAACCATTTCGGAAACAAGCATGAAGACTAAAAACATCAAAAAAGTGGCCATCCTGGGCGCTGGTGTGATGGGCGCTCAAATT
This sequence comes from Marinicella sp., assembly GCA_965230295.1. GTDB lineage: Bacteria > Pseudomonadota > Gammaproteobacteria > Xanthomonadales > Marinicellaceae > Marinicella. The sequence continues at coordinate 301,458 of OZ246001.1, forward strand.
GCAGCCCATTTTGCCAATGCAGGGATACCGGCCATCCTATTTGACCTGGCCGCCAAAGAAGGTCCAAAGAATGGCATTGTCAATAAAGCCTTAGCCACCTTGAAAAAATTGCGCCCTGCTCCATTGGGTGACAGCCAAGTGATTTCACTGATTGAACCAGCCAATTATCAAGATGATCTGGAAAAACTAAAACAAGCTGATTTGATCATTGAAGCTGTGGCAGAGCGCATGGACATCAAAAAATCAGTGTATGACATGGTTGAGGACTACATCAATGAGGACGCCATCTTTGCCACCAACACGTCCGGATTGAGCATCAATGAACTGGCCACCGTACTGCCCGCTTCATTACAAAGTAAATTTTGTGGCGTTCATTTCTTCAACCCACCTCGTTACATGCACTTGGTTGAAATCATTCCCACCAACAACACCAACCAACAAGTGGTCAGTGACTTGGAAGCCGTACTGACAACGGTGGTAGGTAAAGGCGTTATCATCGCCAAAGACACGCCCAACTTCATAGCCAATCGCATTGGCGTTTTCTCCATTGTCTCTACCATGCACCACGGCGCGCAATTTGGCATTCCTTTTGAAACCATCGATGCCTTGACTGGCGTGCTGATTGGCCGACCTAAATCCGCCACTTTCAGAACCGCTGATGTGGTGGGATTAGACACCTTGGCCCACACCATCAACACCATGAAAAATGGTTTACCTGATGATCCGTGGCATGCCCATTTTGAGCAACCTGCGTGGATGTCTGCCCTGATCGAAAAAGGTGCTTTGGGACAGAAAACAGGTGCTGGCGTTTACATGAAAAAAGGCCGTGACATTTTGGTACTGGACACTGAAAAAGGTGAATACAGGGCTCAGCATGTAGAGATTGACCCACGCGTGATGGAAATCATGAAGAAAGGTAATCCACAAGATCGCTTGAGTGATTTACAAGCCTTAACAGATTCGCCACAAGCCCAATTTTTGTGGTCTATCTTCAGGGACCTGTTCCATTATTGTGTCACCCAATTGGAGCACATTGCTGATACGGCACGTGACATTGACTTTGCCATTCGGTGGGGCTTTGGTTATGGTCAAGGACCTTTTGAAACTTGGCAAGCCTCCGGTTGGAACCGCATCGTTTCGTTGATCGTTGATGACATTGATGCCGGTAAAACCATGGCTTCATCACCGATGCCTGGCTGGGTGATGAAAGTAGATGGCGCACACACAGCAGATGGCTCTTACTCTGCTGCAGAAGGCAGTTTCAAACCGCGATCAACCGCTCCGGTGTATCAACGTCAGGCGTTCCCTGAGCTGCTGATTTCAGAGCAAGCCGATTACGGCGAAACCATCTTTGAAGACGATGACATCCGTATTTGGCATCAAGGTGATGAGATTGCCATTGCCAGCTTCAAAACCAAGAAACACATCATCGCTGAAGGCGTATTGAAAGGGCTGAGAAAAGCCGTGGCGATTGCTGAACAAGACTACAAAGGCCTGATCGTGTGGCAAACCGAAGAGCCCTTCACTTTAGGGGCTAACCTGGCCCCAGCAGCCATGGCCATTGCCGATGGTCAGGTGGCAGCTGTTGAGCAATCAGTTGACTTCTTCCAACAAACCTCACAAACCCTGCGCTTCAGTGCAGTGCCTACCATCATGGCGACTCGAGGCATGGCCTTGGGGGGTGGTTGTGAATTTTCCATGAGCGCGACATCAGTGGTCGCTGCCTTTGAAACTTATATTGGCTTGGTTGAAGCGGGCGTTGGTTTGTTACCCGCCGGTGGTGGTCTGAAAGAAATCGCCCGCCGCACGGCCAAAGAATCATTTGGTCATGACCTGTATCCCATGCTGGAACACTACTTCAAGAAAGTGGCCATGGCTGCCGTTGCCGGCAGTGCATTGGAGGCCAAAGAGATTGGTTTCCTGAAAGCCGATACTGAAGTGGTGATGAACGCCAAAGAAATCCTGCACGTGGCTAAAGCCAAGATCAATTACCTGCATGACAAGGGCTATGTACCACCGGCCAATGAACAAGCGATTCGCGTGGCAGGTGAGCCAGGTATTGCCAACATGGAAATGATCCTGGCCAACATGATTGAAGGCAACATGGTTTCTGAACATGATTGTGAAATTGCTAAACGCATCGCCATCGTGATGTGTGGTGGTTATGTGGACGCCGATTCATTGGTCACCGAGCAATATTTACTCGATTTAGAGCGCAAATACTTTATGGAGTTGATCCAGATGCCTAAGACCTTGGCGCGGATAGAACACACTTTGAAAACCGGTAAACCCTTAAGAAACTGATAGGAGAATTAACATGAAACCAGTATATATAGTAGAAGCTGTCAGAACGCCTATCGGTAAAGCACCCAGAGGCATGTTCAACAAAACCCGCCCTGATGACCTTTTGGCCAGGTGTTTGTCAGAAATCATGGGTCGCAACCCTTCCTTTGATCCAGCAACCATCGGTGATGTGGTGATTGGCTGTGCCATGCCAGAAGCCGAACAAGGCATGAACGTGGCACGCATCGCCGCCCTGCTCGCAGGCTTACCGGAAAGCGTGCCAGCCATGACCATCAACCGTTTTTGTTCTTCGGGGATTCAAGCCGTGGCCATCGCTGCCCAGCAAATTGCCACCGGACAAATGGATGCAGCCATCGCAGGCGGCACCGAAAGCATGAGCATGGTACCCATGATGGGTCACAAAGTGGCGATGAACCCGGCGGTGTTCGATGATGCCTGTGAAGTAGACAATGCCGTAGCAATTGCCTATGGTATGGGCATCACGGCAGAAAAAGTGGCCGAACAATGGCAAGCCTCACGTGAAGACCAAGACCGCTTTGCGGTGGAGTCACACAACCGTGCCATCAACGCCATCCAGAACGGTCATTTCAATGATGAAATCATCCCATATGAAATCACCAGCAAAAAGCCGGATTTCAATAATGCTGGCAACATCATTTCCAAGCGCACTGTTGACACCGACGAAGGCCCAAGGCCAGGATCTTCGGAAGAAGTGTTGAACAAGTTGCGCCCCGTGTTCCGCATGGGTGGCTCTGTCACAGCCGGTAATTCATCGCAAATGTCAGATGGTGCCGGTGCCTTGTTATTGGTGAATGAAGAAGTGCTGAAGCGTGACAACTTGACACCCATTGCCATGTTCCATGGTTTTTCAGTGGCTGGTGTGCCACCTGAAATCATGGGTATCGGCCCAATCAAAGCGATTCCTAAGGTATTGAGCCTGACCGGCATCAAACAAGATGATTTGGATTGGATCGAGCTGAACGAAGCCTTTGCTGCGCAATCGCTGGCAGTGATTGGGGAGTTGGGTTTGAACCCAGAAAAAGTCAACCCCAATGGCGGTGCGATTGCTTTGGGTCATCCCTTGGGTGCCACGGGCGCCTGTCGAGCAGCCACGGCCATTCACGGCCTGCGCCGCACTGGCGGGAAATACGGCATGGTCACCATGTGTATTGGTACCGGTATGGGCGCAGCCGGTGTGATCGAAGCTTTATAACTCGATCTCCAACAAGTCTTGAAAAGGCCGCAACAAGCGGCCTTTTTTGTTATGATCTTCAGCATGAAAAGCTTGCTCATTATATTGTTCGTCATTGTGTCATTGCCTTTATTGGCTCAGATTGAAGACGGGCCTTCATTCAACCCAATGGAAATTGATCATTTGGAGCCCATTTCAAGTTACGGCTGGGTTGGCTTTGACTCTGAAATAATCACAGACAGTGACTTTTTGAATAAGGATGATTTTGTGATCTCACAACATTACCAACATTCTCACTGTGAATCTAATTTCATGATCTCTTTATTGGGGTCCAACAGCAATCGGGCATCATTCAAAATTGCTTATACTTTTGCGACAAAGCCACTCAACAAAGCAAGGAAAAGACACATCAAAACAATACACAGGGCCGTATCATTGGAGACATCAAGTTTGATTCAAAATATGTATGAATTGGTCTTGATCAATACACGTTATTCCCCCAATGCGGATAATGTTTGGCTGCTGGATTGTGCAAACACACATCATTTTCATGGTCATGGTCCCAAATATAGGCCCATGTATGGAGGCACTGTGAGCCCCAGATCAGGTACACCCCCAGATTGGCTGATCCAGGCATCAAACCACATGATTGCTTTTGTCAAAGAAGAAATTGATGAAATAAAATTAGCTTACCTGATCAATCAAGCAAAAAAATCAATTGGACGCTACAACAAATAAAATATTGTTGATATTAATTGCACTTTTTAACACATTGGACTCATAATGATTGTTTTATAAGGAAATTTTGAGGTGCAACATGACTCAAGCCATCAATGACAATCAAATCAACAACCACATCACCAACGTCGCGCCTGACCTGCCGGATATTCGGGATTGGGTTTATCAACCGGCATTGGTTAACCTTAAAAGTCGTCTGGATCCACCACGTAACTTACACATATTGGATCAGAAAACCGAAGCGGCTTGCACCGGTTTTGCCTTGGCAGCGGTGATCAACTACCTCAACCAACAGCGCGGTGAAGATGACAAAAAAGTCTCCATGCGCATGCTCTATGAAATGGCTAAACGGCATGATGAATGGGAAGGTGAGGCCTATTCAGGGTCATCTTGTCGTGGTGCCATCAAAGGCTGGTACAACATGGGCGTAGCCGAGGAGTCATTCTGGTCATATGAAGCCAATAAGCCTGGGAATTACAGCGTCGATGCGGCCAAAGATGCCCGCTCCAACACCGTAGGTGCCTACTACCGCTTGAATCATCGAGTTTCTGATTTTCATGCGGCATTGAATGAAGCCGGGGTGATTTATTGTTCAGCTCGGGTGCACCAAGGTTGGTCGCAAGAACACGTGAAAGACGGCATCATTAATGACAACAATGCTTTTGCCGGCAGTCATGCCTTTGCCATAGTTGGTTATGACGACCAAGGCTTTTGGGTACAAAACTCTTGGGGTGAAAGCTGGGGAAAAGATGGCTTAGCGATATGGACTTATGAAGACTGGCAGAAAAACATCCAAGATGCCTGGGTCTTGAGGCTGGCCCTGGAAACACCACAAATCTGGCATTTGGACCCAAAAAATCAAGCTTCCTATGCCTCAAAAATCATGAGCAGCAAAAAACCTAACCGGGCTGAATTGGCAGGTCATTTCGTCCACATTGATGATGGCAAATTTCATGATTCGGGTAAGTATTGGTCTAATCTGGATGACGTTAAAATCACCACCAACTTATTGAAAGACTCCAAAGATTATGATCACATCCTGTTTTATGCCCACGGGGGCCTGAACAGCCCAGATGCCTCGGCCAAACGCATCAAGAGCATGAAAGAAGTGTTCAAAGACAACCGCATCTATCCGTATCATTTCATGTATGACACGGGCTTGAAGGAAGAGCTGAAGGACTTGATTTTCCGCAAGAAAGACCCGGTCGAAGACCGTGCTGGCGGGGTGACCGATGCCACTGACTGGTTGTTAGAGAAGATCACCCGCATCCCTGGACGGGCTTTTTGGCGCGAGATGAAAAGTGGCGCCAGGCTGCCATTCAACAAACCCGGTGCTGGCACTCAGGTATTGGAGCAGTTTGTAAAAGCCATACAACACAACAACCAAACCAGAGCTGCTGACAAACCCATCAAACTCCATGTCATCGGTCACAGCACCGGTGCAATCTTATTGGGATGGTTGATGAACCGCATGAGTCAGTTACCCAGCAGCCAAAGGATCAGGGTCAATACTGCGGCTTTAATGGCTCCTGCTGCCAGCATTGATTTTTATGCAGACCATTACCACGAAAGCCTGAAATCCCAAACCAAGACATACGGTATCGATGAACTGTTCATTTATAACTTGAGTAAAAAACTAGAAAAAGACGACAGCGTGGGCCCTTACCGCAAATCGTTGTTATTTCTGGTTTCAAGGGCTTTTGAAGAAAAGAAAAAAACCCCTATTTTGGGCATGGAAAAATACGCCGGTAAGGTGCCCACTCACAACAAACTCAAACGCATCATTTCAGATGGGATCAATGGCAATGAAAACCTCAGCTGGAGTGAAACCCACGGAGGCTTTGACAACGATGTGCGCACCATGAACAGCTTGTTGAAGAATATCCTGAAAAAGCAACCCAAACGCTTATTCACAGAATCCGATTTGGACTATTAAAAAAAGGAGGCCTGATGATCACCATGATCATTGGCCTCCTGGACAGGACAAAAATAGTTAGGTCAGCTGTTGGTGAACTCTGGGTACGCCTCCATACCACATTCTGACATATCCACCCCTTCATATTCTTCTTCGGCTGTGACTCGGATACCAATGGTTTTTTTCAACAAAAACCACACCACTGCACTGGTCACAAAAACCCAGATGAATATAGTCAACGCCCCAATGAGTTGACCGCTGAGTTTCACTTCAGCATTGGTCAAAGGCACCAACATCAAACCCAAAAAACCCACCACACCATGAACAGATATGGCCCCCACAGGATCATCCAGCTTTAATTTATCGAACATGATCACCGAGAGCACCACCAGCACGCCACCCAAAGCACCGAACAGTGTAGCCAATGCGGGTGTTGGGGTTGAGGGTTCTGCTGTGATCGCCACCAATCCGGCCAATGCGCCATTGAGCGTCATGGTCAAATCGGCTTTCCCAAACAACAACTTGGCAGTGACCAATGCGGCAATCAACCCCCCTGCCGCTGCCGCATTGGTGTTCATGAACACCACAGCAACGGCATTGGCGTTCTCGACCGAAGCCGTTGCCAAGACTGAGCCACCATTGAACCCAAACCACCCCATCCAGAGGATGAACGTGCCCAGTGTAGCCAAGGGTAAATTGGCACCAGGAATGGCTTTGACATGACCGTTGGCATCGTATTTACCAGCTCTGGGGCCTAACAACATCACTCCACTCAAAGCAGCAGCGGCGCCTGCCATATGGACAATGCCAGAACCGGCAAAGTCAGAAAAACCCAAGCCTTTGAGTGTGTACAGACCAAATACCGGACCTTCACCCCATGTCCAATACCCTTCAAGCGGGTAAATAAATCCTGTCAACACCACGGCAAAAACCAAAAAGGCCATCAGTTTCATCCGCTCTGCCACCGCCCCTGAAACAATGGACATGGCTGTGGCCACAAACACCACTTGGAAAAAGAAATCAGCCGATGGCGCATAAGTGTTTTCAGCCGCCACACCATCCCCTGTTATACCAGTGAGTAAGGCGTCACCCAAATCTGGATACATGATGGCATAGCCAATCAGCATATACATGGTGCAAGATACGGCGAACAAAGCGACGTTTTTGGTCAAGATTTCGGTGGTGTTCTTTGAACGCACCAAGCCAGCTTCCAACATAGAGAAGCCAGCGGCCATCCACATGACAAAGGCACCACAAATTAAAAAGTAAAACGTATCTAAAGCGTATTGAAGTTCGAATATTTGGTTTTCCATGGGCTCCTCTTTTGTTTTTTTCCATTGTAAAAACCCAGCTGTGCTTATGTACATCCGTTGAATTGCGTATGTTTAAATTCTGCCGATAATAAAAACCCTTAAAGAACAACGCATAAATCATTGACCCGGCAACGTTGATTCAAACCGATCTAATCATTATCATAGGCTTTTGTTATTTTTGAGGTACAACGATGACCCAACTGACATTTGTGGCTGGCGGCTCTAAAGGACTGGGCGCTGAATTGGTCAATAAATTCACCCTTCACAATCACCAAGTCTTTGAGTTTTCAAGATCTGGCCAAGGTGATCACCACATAGCTTGTGATTTCAGTGACAGTCAATCCAGCACCGATGTGATCAAAGCTGCATTCGCAAAACAAGCCAATCAAGACTTGAGCAGCATCAACCTGATCATCAACACCGCCATCATTGCGCCCTTTGGACCCATTGCCAAGGCTGACCACCTCAGTATCAGAAAGCATTTAATGATCAATGTAGAAAGCACTTTGCTCTTACTCAGTGAGTTTTTGGCAGCCTTTCAAGACCATGCTGTTGATAAATCCATCACTTACATATCATCCGGTGCGGCTCGGCGAGCCATCCCAGGCATGGCGATTTATTCAGCCAGTAAAGCCTTTTTCGATCGATATATGGACACCTTGGCTGAAGAACAAACTAATGAACCCCACCCTTTTCAATGCATGACCATCAATCCAGGTGTGATGAACACAGGCATGCAAGTCGAAATACGCGCTCAGGATGCCGCTGATTTCCCCATGGTGGACATGTGGCATGAATTCCATGAGAAAGGCCAACTGGCAGACCCTAAAGACATCGCTGAAGTCTGTTACCGTTTGATCTCTGAAGAAGGTGAAAATGGCGGTTATTACACGGCGCAGGGATACCTGCCGTATTGATATCTCTATGATTCGTCATCCTCGGGCTCGACCCGGGGATCCATTGTTACAATGTTGTATCAGCAGCTGGGTAAATTTATTATGACAATATAGGTTGGATGACACTGCGTGCGTTTGCTGCGCAAACTGGATCCCGGATCGGGGTCCGGGATGACGGCATCATTGGCCTTCAATAGACTCAACCCATCAAAACCGCATTCAGGTCGTAAAAACCAACGGGTTTTCCTGCCAGCCATTTGGCGGCATCCAAGGCGCCTTGGGCGAAGATGGTGGGGTCGTGGGCTTCGTGCTTGAAAGTGAATGTTTCATCGTCTAATTTAACAGAAACCTCGTGTGTTCCTGGCACCTCACCTTCACGCAAAGCATGGATATCAACTGCACCCAATTTGAACGACTGGTCTGCTGTCTTGATCATGTTACTTTTTGGATCAATGGCTTGCGCCAAAGATATGGCGGTCCCTGATGGCATGTCTTTTTTATGGACGTGGTGTGTTTCAGTGATGCTGAATTGGCCATTGGGATTGGTGTGCTTGACCATTTGTAGCAAATTTTTCAGAATTTGGATGTTCAAGGAAAAATTCGAAGTCCACATCACAGGAATGTATTTGGCCGCCTGACTGATGCGGTCAAAACTCTCTTGATTCAGACCGGTTGTGCCACTGACCAATGCAGTCTGGCCCAAAACACAGTAATCCACCAGTTCGTCAAACCCTTCAGGCTGGGCAAAATCAATCACCACATCTGCTTTCACCTCTGCCAATGTATCAACGGCTTGAATTCCAGTGGCATTGGTTTGAATCAAATCGCCCAAGTCACGACCCAAATACTGACTACCAGGAGACACCAACCCGGCCACCAATTTAAAGTTTGTGTCATTAAGAATCAGTTTGAACAAACGGCGACCAATGCGGCCAGACACGCCGGAGATGATGACTTTGATGGGTTGATTCATATAATTCTTCCTATGACGACTTTCAGAAATTGTTCGTTACAATGTTTTATGACCCTATCAATTTGGTCAACCAGCCTGTTGTAGATAATGATCATTAAGTATACGTCAATCTATGGCTTCCTTAAAGGACCTACTTTTGGTGACCACAGAACCCTGGATCGAAATCAAGAAATCTATGACTGGCCTTGTTTTATGATTTTTTCTGTCTGGATCTTGCGGTCAAGCCGCAGAATGACATGTTCCAAAGCTATTCTGGTTGTTTTGAGTTTAACCAGTCATTTTATCCAAGAAAGATTTCACATTATCAAACCAGCCTTTGCGTCTGGGGTTGTTTTTGTCTCCCGCTTCCTTGATGGTTTTTTCCAATTGTTGCAACAGCTCTTTTTGTTCTGAGGATAAATTAACCGGTGTTTCAACATTGACTTTACAATACAAATCACCGGTGCTGTGCGATCGCACTGACTTCACCCCTTTACCACGCAGACGAAACTGTTTACCGGATTGGGTCTCAGCGGGTACCTTCAGTTTCACTTCACCAGACAAAGTTGGGACATTAATCTCCCCACCCAAACAAGCGGTGGTGAAATCAATCGGCATTTCACAGTACAGTGAATCGCCGTCACGGTTGAAAATCTTATGCGGCAGCACATGAATATCCACATACAAATCGCCAGCTGGGCCACCTTGTGGACCGGCCTCACCTTTGCCTGACAATCTGATGCGGTCACCTTGGTCAACACCTGCAGGGATTTTCACATTCAGCTTGCGGTTTTCCTGACGACGGCCTTGGCCATTACATGAACCACACGGGTTGCTGATGACTTTGCCTTGTCCACGACAATCCGGACAGGCTTGCTGAACTGAGAACATGCCTTGTTGCATGCGAACCTGCCCAATACCGTTACAGGTTTGACAGGTTTTGCTTTCACCATCCTTAGATCCTGTGCCCTTACAAGGGTCACAGCTGACCATGGTCGGAATGTTGATTTCTTTGTTGACACCGTTGATGGCTTCTTCCAACTCTACAGTCATTTCAATCTGCACATCCCTACCACGTTGGGGACCAGCAGACCGACCACCACCACGGCGACCACCACCAAATATGTCGCTGAATATGTCACCAAAAATATCACCCACATCACCTTGAAAGCCACCACCGAAGCCGCCGGGGCCACCACCCGGACCTTGGCCACTGACGGCATCAAAGCCATATTGGTCATAGGTTTGCCGTTTATTTTCATCTTTCAAGATTTCATAGGCCATCTGTGCTTCTTTAAACTTGTCCTGCGCAGAAGGGTCATCTGCATTCCTGTCAGGATGGTACTTCATCGCAGTGCGTTTAAAAGCTTTCTTGATTTCAGCTTTGGTGGCTGATTTCTGAATGCCCAGAATTTCGTATAAATCTTTTTGTGCCATGTTCGTTTTGGTCTTCTACTTGTTAAAAAACCGCCTCATACAACTGTATAAGGCGGTATTCACATTCATGGTGTCGGTTGACAAGCAAAGCTTGCCAGAGAAACACCTCATTTTATTTATTAAGATCACTGCGGTTTTTGCTACAGCAAAAGAAGCGGTGATCTTAATGCCTTCATTTCTTGTCGTCTTCGTTAACTTCTTCAAACTCAGCATCAACGACATCATCACCTTGAGACGACGCATCGGCATCACCTGCAGGTTGTTCGGCTTGTTGTGCTTGCGCTGCCTGGGTGACTTTTTGCATCACTGGTTGCACCGCTGCTTGTAAAGCTTCACTGGCTGAATCGATGGCAGCTTTGTCATCACCTTTGGCGGCTGTTTCCAGTCCCTCAATGGCTTTTTCAATGGCTGCTTTCTCGCCTTCTTCAATGATCTCTTTGTGCTCATCCAACATTTGTTTGGTTGAGTGAGTCATCGCATCAGCTGAATTTCTGGCTTGAGACAATTCTTTGAATTCCTTGTCTTTATCAGCATTCAACTCAGCGTCTTTGATCATGTTTTCAATTTCTTCATCAGACAAACCTGAGCCCGCCTTGATTTCAATGCGCTGCTCTTTACCGGTGGCTTTGTCTTTGGCTGACACATGGATGATGCCATTGGCATCAATATCAAAGGCCACTTCAATTTGTGGCATGCCACGAGGAGCGGCAGCAATGCCTTCTAAATTGAACTGTCCCAAAGATTTATTGGCATGGGCCACTTCACGTTCACCTTGTAACACATGTACAGTCACAGCAGATTGGTTGTCTTCGGCTGTCGAAAACACTTGTGATGCCTTGGTTGGAATCGTGGTGTTTTTCTCAATCAACTTGGTCATGACACCACCCATGGTCTCAATACCCAGTGACAAAGGTGTGACATCTAACAACAACACATCTTTGACATCCCCGGATAACACGCCACCTTGAACCGCAGCACCCATGGCCACAGCTTCGTCGGGATTCACGTCTTTACGAGGTTTTTTACCGAAGGTTTGTTCTACGATGGTTTGTACTGCAGGCATGCGGGTTTGACCGCCAACCAAGATGACGTCAGCAATTTCACTCAATGAAATGCCTGCATCTTTGATCGCTGTTTCACAAGGAGCCACCGTTTTCTTCACCAAATCTTCAACCAACGACTCTAACTTCGAGCGGGTGATTTTCACATTCATGTGTTTAGGACCTGAAGCATCGGCCGTGATGTATGGCAAATTCACTTCCGTTTGGTCTAAGGTTGACAATTCGATTTTGGCTTTTTCAGCCGCTTCTTTCAAACGTTGTAAAGCCAATGGATCATTTTTCAGGTTGACACCTTGATCTTTTTCGAATTCTGCAACCAAATAATCCATCACGCGGTTATCAAAATCCTCACCACCTAAGAAGGTGTCACCATTGGTCGCCAACACTTCAAATTGTTGTTCGCCATCGATGTCAGCAATTTCAATGATTGAGATATCAAAGGTACCGCCACCCAAGTCATAAACAGCGATGGTGCGATCACCACCTTTCTTGTCCATGCCATAAGCCAATGCGGCTGCTGTGGGTTCATTGATGATGCGTTTCACTTCCAATCCAGCGATCTTACCGGCATCTTTGGTGGCTTGGCGTTGTGAATCATTGAAGTAAGCAGGCACGGTAATAACAGCTTGTGTGACATCCTGACCCAAATAATCTTCTGCCGTACTTTTCATTTTTTCCAAGATACGGGCTGAAATTTCTTGTGGCGCCATTTTCTTACCGCGCACTTCTACCCAAGCATCGCCGTTATCAGCACCGATGATTTTGTAGGGCACGATGTCTTGGTCTTTTTTAACCACATCTTCGTTGAATTTTCTGCCGATCAAACGTTTGATGGCAAATAATGTATTTTCCGGGTTTGTGACTGCTTGTCTTTTTGCAGCTTGACCCACAATGGTTTTACCTTCTTCTGTGAAAGCCACAATAGAAGGGGTTGTTCTATCACCTTCGGCGTTTTCGATGACTTTGATGTCATTGCCTTCCATGATAGCGACGCAGGAATTGGTGGTTCCTAAATCTATACCTATTACTTTTGACATTTTTTAACCTCTAAAATATTTTGTTTCTTAACTGACCTCTATTTAAGGTCTGTTTCAATTTTTTCAACTTACTGGGCAACCACAACCATGGCAGCTCGAACCACTCGGCCATTTAGCAGGTAGCCTTTTTGGAATACATTCACAATGGTGTTCTTTTCATGATCAGGAGAAGCAACCATACTCATGGCTTCATGAATTTCCGGATCAAACTTTTCACCCACGGGATCAACGATTTCAATGCCGTTGTCAGTCAAGACTTTGGCAAATATCTTTTGGGTATTTTGGGTGCCTTCAATCATGGCTTCTGTGGTCACTTCACAGGCCTCATCATCGATCACTTCGAGTGCCTTATCGAAACTGTCCATCACCGGGACCATGGCCTTGATGATTTTGTCGTTGGCAAACTTGCGGGTGTTGTCCAAATCTCTTTGTAAACGTTTCTGCAAATTCATCCCTTCGGCAACCACACGCAACACTTCTTCATCCTTTTCTGCCAACAGTGCTTTTTTCTCATCCAGCTCTGTTTGCAGTGATTCGATTTTGGCCTGCATTTGCTCTAAGGCTGACAGTTCATCATCATCCAATTCTGCAATCACCACTTCATCTTCTGCGGCCATTTCTTCAGTATCTACGGCTTCGTTTTCATCCACTTGATTTACGTTTTCCTCAGTCATAATTACCAGTACATATTAATAATGGCAGTGATATGGTGTTTACAGATGACAATTCAAGGCAGTGTGGTTAAAATTAAGCTTCATTTTAGGATTTTTTTCACCACACCATGTTGCAATCACTTTACATCGAAAATTTTGTCCTTATCGATCATTTGGAAATTGATTTTCACCCTAAGATGTCAGTCTTTACAGGTGAAACAGGTGCTGGCAAATCCATCATCATTGGCGCCTTGTCCCTGGCCTTGGGCAACCGTGCTGACACCCAAGCCATTGGTCCATTTGCAGAGCAAACTGAAATCATTGCCGAATTCAACATTGCCAACAACTTGCAGGCCATACAATGGTTAACTGATCAAGACTTAGCCAACCATGATGAACTGATCATCCGTCGCACCATCAACCAACAAGGCAGGAGCAAACAATGGGTCAATGGACGCCCCACGCCATCTGGCTTGGTCAAGGAACTCAGTCAACACCTGGTGCAAATCCATGGTCAACATGATCAAATAAAGTTGTTAAAGAACCACAACCAATTGACCATTTTAGATCAAGCCGGTGAACACCCTTTGTTGCTGAAACAAACCCAGGAAGCGGTGAAAAAAATCCAACACATTGAGCATGAGATCAACGCACTGACAGAAGCTGGTTCAATGAACCCAGAACAAGTGCAGTTGCTGCAATACCAATTTGAAGAGTTGCAACAACTGGAACTGAGTGAGGGCGAATACGAGACACTTCATGAGTCATTGACCACTGCAGCCCACGCACAGGAGTTGATCCAAACCATTGATGAGTCGATCCAGGTCATTGCAGAAGCTGACCAAAGTGTAGAAAACCAACTGGGCCAGATCATCAACCAACTCAAACAAGCCAAAGGCCGGGATTTTTCCGAAATCTGTCAGATGCTGGATGAGTCACTGATCAACATCAATGAAGCCCAGCAAGAATTGAAATCAATGGCAGAAGGCATTGACAATGATCCATCACACTTGTCTGCGATTGAAACCCGCCTTGAACAGATCAGCCACATTGCCCGCAAGCAGCAAATCATGCCAGAGCTGTTGTACCAACATCATCAGGAATTGGGCAACACCCTGACCAAACATGCCGACTTATCCAGCAGCCAAAAACAGCTGGAGGAACAAAGGCTACAGGCTCTGAAGACATACCGACAACTGGCACAAAAACTGTCTGATCAAAGAAAACAATCCGCTAAAAAGTTAGCTAAAACCATCACCAGAACGATTCAGGATTTGGGCTTACCTGAAGCTGATTTCAGCATCCAAGTATCCCATGATGCTGATGCCAAACCCAAAACACTGGGCAATGACCACATTGAATTCATGATTGCTGCCAACAAAGGGCAAAAATTCCAACCTTTGAATAAAACCGCTTCAGGTGGTGAACTGTCCAGAATTTCCTTGGCCATCGAAGTCAGTACCCAGCAAAAGAACCAAAACCAGGCGTTTGTGTTCGATGAAGTAGATACCGGTATCGGTGGCGCCACTGCAGAAAAAGTGGGCCACATCATGCAACAACTCAGCCATCACAACCAAGTTTTTGCCGTGACTCATTTACCTCAAGTGGCCGGCCATGCCCATGATCACATGTTGGTCAGTAAATCCACCCATGGCAAATACACCACCTCTGCCATTGCACATTTAAGTGAAACTCAACGCATTGAGGAACTGGCGCGCATGTCGGGTGGTCAAAACATCACCGAAGCCACTTTGGCACAGGCCCGGGAATTCCTCAAAACTGGTTCCTGAGGTTCTGTTAAGATAGGGCCAACTTGAATCAAGGCTAGTATGATGAAAATTCTTTTTGGGATACTGACATTGTTGTCACACCAGGTTTTGGCCACGAACCAACAAGCCAACGCAGAAAACATGCCTGGCAAAATGTCAACAGAGCAAATGGCTGCAGCTGAAGCGGAATACGCGCTGTGGTTCAATCAACTCAATTCTTATTTGCTGTCTTCGTCTGACCCATATGAAATGTCTTTGGGTTTGGCTGCCATTTTGAATGGCACGTTGAATGACTTGAGTCAACAGCCTGAAAATCAACAATTGAAGGACAATTTAAACAGTCACATCAAAATCCTGAATGGCATCATTCAACAAGACAAATTATCTGCCACAACCCTGGAACTGTTACTGAATTGGTGTTTTAAAAAAGAAATTGCCAATCAATGCCACCAGGATGCCTTGCTGGATAAACAACTGCAATTGTCACCTGAAAACCTAAGCGTCTATCTAAAACCCTTGGCTTTGGCATTGGCCCGAAAGGATCAAGTTTTGACCGATAAAATCATTGCCTTGATGAGTGAAACCACATACAACCAAACCACTCAATACATTGCTGAATCATTCAGTAAAAAAATAGATGAATACATCAACAACAACCCCATCCCAGAAAGCGCAATCACTGCATTCAAAGATGACAAGGCCTTGTTAGATGGCGTTGCCGAGGACATCAAAGCCAACCTGGATCAACGCATTCAGGATTACTTCCCTGCTTCCATTAAAATGTCCTATGTATATTTGTTCAACTCAGCAGACAGCAAACCCCTTTATGAACTGTGTAAGAACAGGTCTGACTTATTTAAAAAATGTGTCAACATAACCCAGATTTTAATCAACGACAGCAACTCCATACAATTCAAAGGATTGGGTTATGCCATGTTAATGGCCATTCATGAGAGTATGGGAGAAGTCAATTTATTAAGAGAAGTTCAGCGCAAACAGGAAAAATACAAAACCACCATCCAATGCCTGACCAAAGCCACCCAATCGAATCATTTTATGGATAATTTTTTGGATCCCAAATACCAGGAAATCAATTTATTACCCATCAAAGAAATCAATAAACTGGAATTATTGGCTTCCTATGTTTATCAAAAAAACAAGGGCACCGATCCCAAGTTGCGTGACCCCAAGACTTGTCACATTTCAAATCCATGAACAAAAATTATTTCGTTCAATGGGGCGGTGTTGTTGGGGTTATCCGCAAAGGCAACCCATTCGCCATTGCCGCTGTTACCAGCCATCAAAGCACCTGTTGGAGAATTGGCATTCGAGCTGTCCAGGACTTTTGGCCCCTGCCCTTCTTCAAAACGGTAGTTACCAACCAACCCAAAGGCTGAGTTATTGATGACCAAGAATCGATCGCGATGGATATCACTGATCGTTCGAGCCACATTCCAAACCCTCAACTCATCTAAATAGCCATTGAATGACGGGTATGCCGACCCTGCATCATGTTTTTCTGCCGCCACCACCAAAAACCAGCCATAAGGCGTGAGCTGACCGGTGTTGCAATTTCCTGTTACGGGCACCCCGTCATCAGGGTATGACAAATCAGCTTGGTTGACACCCAAAGAACTGGCATAATCCAACGACCCATCAACAACGATGCTCAACTGACCTGCTTGTGCATCTCGCACCAATGCGATGTGGTGCCATTGGTCATCCAACACATCTGCATTGCCTTCAATGGTCCAGGAAGAACTGCCACCGGCATCACCTTCCCCAACACCGAAGCGAATCTTGCCGCCCATCACACTGACCCCGAAATTGCGTTCAGTACCGCACCACACATCACGATCCAGAATGATGTTGCCTTCAATCCAGTTGTAATCATTGAAATCGATGCCTCCGCCTGCATTTTGGGTGGGGTTATCACTCAGTTGGCCCCGCATCCAGAACTCAAAGGTGAAATCACCACCCACATCCAGCAAACTTGAGTTAGCCCCAGCCACGTTGTCATCCACAGGAATCAAAATGCGGTCTTGCTGACCAGGCGGACCGACACCTGTACCAAAAAAACGCAGGGCATGGTTGGATTGTGATATGGACGCTTTGGTCATCAATAATAGCAAAGCACCTAATATAATCGACTTTATATTCATCACCATCGGTATAATTAACATGTAACCATTGGAAAATATTGACACATAAATAGTTAAAATCCCACCACAACACTTAAAACTTGCAACGTGAGTCACATATAAGGCATGTTCTTGGGCCTTTACAGCCATGGTTTCATGCAATTGTCAGCATTTAACACTTCCAAGTAGGTCCATTCGCTATTGTGAATGGACTGAAGCAGCCGAAGGATTCTCGACAAAAGTGAAATCATTCTAAAAATCACTGAAATGATGTACCCAGTTCAATTTTTATGATGTGGTGGTGTGGTAGCATAGACACGGTTTTTAAGTATGGAACGATTAATGAAATTAGTTTTGGGTTTATTGGGTTGTTTATTTTTAATGACAGCAGCTGCTGAAGAAGCTGATTTACTGGTTTTAAATATTGATGGCATTGGCCCAGAATTACTCAACCAAACCAAAGCCATGGAAGGCGTAGACTGGTGGCTTGAAATGGGTGATAAGATGCTGGTCTCAACCAAGCAAAATAAAAGTATTCAGTTACCCACTGGTGTAAAGCTTGAATCAGTCCTGCGAAATTTCAATACAAATGACATGGCATTTCACGTATTGGGACACTGTGACCACAGCGAAATGGATGACATATTACATGACAACTTGGATGTGGTATATGCCGGAATGACAACAAGAATAGTCAGCCTCAAGAACGTGACTGATAAAAGCCAACTCATCAAACATGAGTCTATATTACCTTTTGTAAAAAATCAGGTGTTAACCTATCAGCTTAAAAACCGCAGTTTCACCCATCAACAACAAAAAAATGCACAAGTACAATCTTTGGTTGATCAAGTGGATAAGGACCGTTGGTACAGTCAAGTTGAGTATTTTTCGGGGTTGGATCGAATGTTAGAAACTGATCTGGATACTTCAGGAGATTGGTTGGAAGGTAAGTTCAGTGACTTGGGTTTAACAACTTCGCGAGTTACATTGCACAACCATTATCGAGGGACCAATGTTTTGGGCTTTAAACAGGGTACCAGCCGACCGGATGACTGGTACGTGGTAGGTGCTCATATGGATTCACGCAACAGGTTTTGGGATGACAGCCAACCCTCTCCAGGTGCAGAAGACAACGCTTCAGGATGTTCCGGGGTTTTAGAAATAGCCAATGTGATCACACAATATGACACCGAGGCGTCCATCATTTTCATGTGTTTCATTGAAGAAGAATCAGGCTTATTGGGCTCTGCGGACGTGGTGACGAAATTTACCAACGATGGCGATATCAACAAAGTGAAAACCATGCTTAATCTGGATATGATCAGTTACCGGGGACCCAACCGCAACACCGCCATTGCTGGAACCAATTCCAGCGCATACCAAACCTTGGCAAACACGATTGCTGCCAATGGTAACCTATACACGGATATTGATTGGCAAGTAAATCTGAACATGTGCTGTACCGATTTTGTCAGTTTTGCCAATGCAGGCATACCGGCTGTGACTTCCAACCAACCCGATATTTCAAGCTATGCGGGCTATCACACCTCTGTGGATTTGGCTTCTAACTTAGATCCTGTATTGGGCGCAGGCATAGTGAGGGCTAGTTTGGTCACTTTGATTGATTTGGTCGGCGTCGATTTCACATCCGGCGACCTTATTTTTGAAGATGACTTTGAAAAGTAACAGCATGCTGCGGGAATTTTAACTGCATTCAATTTAAGGATTTAAGTTAAAACTTAATAAGACAGCATATGTCACTTTGCTTGAACCCTTATGTTAGTTGCCATTGTTATTTTCTGCTTTGGCGATGGCCTCTCCTCCAAGTAATCCCGCCAGTAAGCCCAGTATCAATTCAAAAGCATGAATCAACATGGTGTGAATGGCACTTAATTGACTGAAAAAAGCTGTTCCAATGGCGAATACCAAAACCATCAACAACAACCCTGCAGCCACCAATAGGCGAATTTTATTGAATGCAAATTCAACTCCTTGAGGTTGGTTTTGAGTATCTGACGTTGAATGATCGGCCTGGACTTTATTGTGAGAGACTTGTTTAATGAACATGCATGACTCCTGACGCTGGTTGAGATTGAAAAGCAGAAATTCGCGATATGTACTGATTAAAAGTAGTGAGCAAGAATTTCAGGTTCCAATGTACAGTGACTGACGATCAAGCAATCTCTCATCCGCCATTAAGTTTCTTATACAAGAATTCACTGTTATGAGACACCCTGAAATCATTTTCTCAGTGGCCATTCATAACTCAAATAAACCGCCTCTTATTTCATATACTGATCGAAATTAGTTCAATGATTACATGATGATAGCTATACCAAGTGAGAGAATTTGATTTCCTTGCACACCATAGATTAAGATAAATGTACATCTCAGAGGGCCGATATGGATACTTTAAACCAATCCCGATACAGCTTAAAGTCAGTCTGTGCGCTTGTTTTTGCGCTGATATTATCAGCCTGCCAAAGTCCAAGTCCCAGATCTGTCTTTACTGATACCATAGAAGACACACCCATTGAATTACATACCGTTTTATTGGCATCAAAATGTGAATTAGCCAAAGCATTTGTAGCCATAAAAAATCAGGGTATTGACGTTAAAATCTATGATGGCACCATGGAATTCAGCGGCACCATTAAAACAACCAAAGACAAAGGTTTCAGTATTTCTGCTGTCATTCCCCTGGGCGCTGAACATGTGCTAGAACCCGATTTTGGCTACGGGAATACTGCAGTGACCACCCAAAACATCGTTCTTAAAAACAAACTATCCAGTACAGTTAAAGACACTTCAGTGTGTCAATCACCTACATTAGCAAATTTTGACACCGGCAACTTTATTTCAGAGGCCATCATCAGCACTGCTGATGGCATTGCATCCATCCCAACTGGACCAGATGGCAAGGCTTATCAGCCGTCATTGAATGAAACCGAACTTAACATCACCACCTCATTCAACGTTGTGAAACTTAAAAATGGCGGCGTGGCTCTTAAGTATGTCTGGCCAACATCTCGAGAGCACTTGGATGGACTCACACCAGGTGGAACATTGGATAACTCCATCGATACGACCTACACCTTGACCATTAAACTGCCATTGGTTGCAACAAACCCACCCGTAGACCCACGTAAAATAATGCGCTGTAAAAATGACATCAGTTCAGGTGAAACCATTTGTATAGAGTCTCCCTATATTGTTAGCGCCAATAAAAATGATGCCATGGAATATGATGACTTCCCAAGTAGAGGCGTCTTGTGGTTTCTGTCAGAAGAATTCATTCAATGGTTAGGAGAAAATGACCTACTTGGCCAAGGAAATATGATGCAACAACAATCCCTGCCTTTCAAACTACCTAAGCAGCCTCCTAAAAACCTAAAAGGCAAAGAAGTAGATGACATCTACACACGAGATCGTTGATTGATAACAAATAAGATTGATTAATTCACCACAAAATAGACTTTAGTAACTTTAACCGCTTCTGCATCTCCTACCAGCATCATGTGATGTCTTCTTTCATCAAGATTTTCTGCGTTGTTGAGGTAGAATTAACTACAGAAGCATAATCATTTGCTGAGATCAGAATCTGACCTTGTTGACTTAATAAACCGTCTCTTTTGCTGAATGTAATTAGGCAATGGTATTGATTTTGGGTAACGGGCAAATATCTAATGAATGCTAATTAATCTTGAACCCTTATTCAACTTCACCTTCAATACTTGACCAATGATCGTCAAATACGCCTGTAAGTAAATTAGAAACAATAAGAAGACAACATCCAATAATTCCAATTGCCATATTTTCGTTTATTGCGCTTTCAAAAATCGTATCAACATATTTAAGGTAAAATAACATTACAAAAAATGGAAGTACAACGGGGGCATCTATAAAACGGATTAGACCGACTAGGTATCTTTCTTGCTTAGTATTTTTGATACCTAACTTGTTTGCTTGACTTTTCACATGTCTCAAAGCAATGTAATTTACGAAAAAAAAGAAGATCAGAGGCATCATAGGAATGTAAGGTGCAATACCGTGAATTAAAACGTAGAATGCCTTTCCATCCTCTTGAATTTCAAGCAAAGGAATAAGTTCGCCTTGACTATTAACAACCTTTGTTTCAAAGAAGATCACAGTTAGTTTTATCAGTATAAAAATGCCAATCACATTGAGCACACAACTCTTAATTCGTGCATTGAATTTTCTAGATGCATACTCAAAACCGCTAAATTGCATCAGTTTTTGTGCCACAAGAAACACATGAACAAGAGCTGCAATCTCCCAAGCTGCCAAAGGAGGTACTTGCCAACCAACGTAAGAAGAAAGAAATTTAAGATATGAAGCAATAACAAGAATTACAATAAAAACTATTAAGTGCGTCCAAGCTGAACAGCGAGAATATAGAAAATTCTGAACTCGTTTGAAATATGAAAAAAAACTCATTCTAGTTTCTTCCCAATTATAAGATGATCTTGAAAATCAATTTCTAGGGTTGCATCAGCATATTTCACAAGACGATTTCCAAATGCTTCCGTCGTAGGAATTGTAGGTCGCCAAAACCTTCTAAGTGATTCAAGTTCAGCTTTGCTAAAACCATCTCCATCTGGAAATTGAAACCGAGAACGTAGCGTGAATGATGATTCATCGAGATTAAATAGGCGAAAGAGTGATTCAACTTTGTTAGCACAATTTGGCAATGGTGGCAAATCTAGAAAGAAAGGGCTCTGTTCTGGGAGAACTAAAGCAAACACTGCTCCTCCAGGACGCAAATGAAAATTAATCAAGTCCTTTAATGACTCTTCGAAGTTATCAATGTAGTAGGTAGAGTGTAAAAACAGAATTGCATCAGTAACATAATCTTCAGGAATTTCTTTGATATTAGAAAACGAATTGTATAGAGGTCCTAGTTTTGATCTTGGCAAGATATGAGCTTTCACACGTTCTCTAGCCGTTTGTGATGGCTCGACTATCGTTAGTGAAGGGAAGCATCTGGTTTTTGTAAATATCTGTTCGCATATTGTTTCAGTAGAAGTACCTGTCCCACAACCTATATCTAAAATTGATGTTTGGCAACTCTTGGATGAAGCGTACTTTACAATCGCCCCTGCAATTGCACTTGTTATTTTATACCAATCATCTGTACTGCAGAACTGTGAAAACAACCTGTAAGAATGATCATGCTTTTTCCAAAAGTCAGACATGTTTAAGTATGTTGAGTTGTTTATCTTCTAAAAGAAATACAGCATCAAAAGGGATAGTGAGTCTCCTTTGATATAACAATATAGTAATTTGATTTTTATTCCTGCGTATTTTAACAATCTCTGAAAGAAGACTAATTTGCAGTTTATTACTTGGACATGGAATCTCATCAATGATTAAAAGGAATGGATCTAGAATATATGCATAAAAACAAACCACTACCCGCCAAAGATCTGGATTCGAAAGATCTCTCGGATTACATTCTAAATTTTTTGGAAGCGAGTGTTTTTCTGCGAAATCAATGTAAATATTTTCTAAAGATAGTTTATCTGTGCCTATCGCATAAGAATATAATTCATTCCGAACGGATGAACCAAGAATAGATAAATGACCAACCTGTTGAATATAGGAAGTAATTTTGCACCGTTCTGCTGGTGGGGTGACTGCTGGCGATATTCCATTAATGAAATAGCTTCCACTATCAGGTTTAATTAACCCAGCAAGAAGACGACCAAATGTCGTTTTTCCTGAACCATTGTCTCCAATAATTAAAATGCTCTGCCCAGCATCAAAATTGCAGTTGATACCTGATAAGATTGGAGAGGTGGGCCCATATGAAAATTCCAAATTTTTAATTTGCAATGTAGTCATAATAATTATTGTACCTCGATTAATCTTGATCCAGAACTTTCTAGGTTTCTTGCGTTTATCAGGTGGGGTATCAATATCTTATTATCGTAATCAACAAATGCTGTATTTAGAATACCTAAATTCTCAAAACCATCCAAAAGTTTTCTGATTGTTGAATCTGAAAGGTGGCCAATAAAATCGACGAAAAGTAGATTATTACACATGCGATTCGCGAACAGAGATAACGCCAAAACTTTTCGCCAACCACCAGAAAGGTGATACACTTTTTTTTCAAGCACCCCCTCCCAAGACCAAAATTCTATAAACTGATTACAGTTCATGCGAGCATCCAGACACTTATTTTGATGGCTAACCACAAGGTCAATTTCTTCGCTAACAAACTGTGTGAGGCATGAATATTCAGCAAAAAGAACCGGAGCAAAATAAATCACTGGCTTATCTATGAATCTCGCAAATTGGTTACATATAGTTTGCGGACGTTGTTCCATTAAACTCCAATCTGAACAAGATATTTGGTAAAAATTCATAGGCCGTAATTTCGTTGTATGCCGACTAGAAATAACATTACAAGTGTAATGAAAAGCAACTTTTGCGCTAAAGTCAGTACTGGCTTTCTCGGATTAGTTGGATAAAAGTAGTGAGGACTTCCCACGATTTCTCGATAGCGAAATGCATAGGCTGCTTCGCAAATTGCTGATGTTAACAAAGGAACAATCCAAACATTTAGGTGACGAATATGCTGCAATTTCGTTTCCAGCGGTATTCCTCGTAGAATACTTGTTTCTCGAATAGTTTCAAGCCTTCGTATTAGTCGCTCTCTTGTAGCGAAGACCGAAATAAGTGGTCTAAATGCTCTTAAACCAGTCCAATGTGATAACTCGTGAGGTAATCTTTCTCCTTCCAACTCTGAAACCATGAAAAGTCCAGGAAGAATAACAAGAAAATATGCGTACAATGGAAAAGGTAAACTTTGTATCAGCTTTTCTGCTTCCAATAAGTCTAAATTGCCGTTAATTATCAATGTCATCATAAAAACATATACAAATGTAAACATTACCAGCAGTAATGCTGATGACCACTTTTTCCGTATTATGAGAAAAATTGGTAAAATTGTGACACAGATCGCTAGATATAATAATTTCTCACCAAGAAAGTACTCAGCACTATTTTTAAATAGAAATGATACCAAATAAAGCCCTACCAACACGAATACTGTAAAGTTTGGTGACTTCATCTTTATTCATTTAATGGTTTTGTTTGTGATCGAAGTCCAAAATCTTTAAAAAACCTTCTAGGAAGGGAACGAAGAATGAGACAAGCAGATATTGACACTAATATCTTGTCAACAATTTCAGAAGAGATTCCAGATAAAATCACTGAGTTTAAAATATTTTGACCAGTTTGTCGTATTAGGGCTGTTAACAAATCTACACCACTGGCAGTCACACCACCAAACAAATAAGCAGTCACTGGTGCTGAAACAATTGCTGCAACCAGAGCCAGAATAATGCCAGCAATAACGCTTGATCGGATATTTCGGAACATTTGTTTTTTTGTAAGCAACTCACAAGTGATTACAAGGGCTATAAGGGTCGCAGAGTATGCTGGCAAGTATGGGTTGATTATTAAGAAGCCAACTCCTACAGTAATTGAACCGGTTAATAGACCATACCGCCATCCGAGAAGTACAGTTGAGAGAATCAGGCCAATCGAGTCTAAATAGATTGGTAATTTCAACCATGAAACTATCCCACCTATTGTTAAATTGATAGCGGCCAATGCCAGAGCAATTGATGTTTTTTGAATATTCATCTTCAAAATTATTTACATGTAATAAATGCTGAACCCATTTTGTATATAAAAAATATATCTAGATATTTTGATAATCACTTCAATATATCCTTACTTCCGAACTGAAGGAAAAAATTTTATTAATAATACACAAGACTTGCGTATAAATAAACAATATTTTACTTTCGATATGTGCAAATAATATTTTAATTACAATTACACTGTAAAATACAGACATGTAAAATTAGCTACTATCGAGGAATGTATCGAGAACCTGAAATCAAATATTGCTAGAATTGAGTCTGAAAGAGCATGAACTTAATCCGGACTAGAAATTATATGAACCCGGGTTCAATAATCATAGTGGCCAATTTTCAAGTGTATTTTACGCCTCATATTACACTCTTGATTTAACCCATTAATGACTTAAACAATAAATAATTTTAAGTGATTGATTTTAAAAATAAAAAGATGGTGCGCTCGGAGGGAATTGAACCCCCGACCTGCCGCTTAGGAGGCGGCCGCTCTATCCGGCTGAGCTACGAACGCATTGGATTTTTGGGTATTCTATTCTGTGTGGGTTTTTTCTGCAAACACTATGGCGATTTGATCGGCTTGGGGGTTGGTGGTCACACGAGTTATTTGGTGTAGATTGGGGTCGTTGAATTCTTGCACAATGTACCACCGCTGTTGGTCGGTGCTGACGAATAGTGTGTTGTCTCTGCCGGCCCAGAAACGGCCTTTGCTGTCCAGGGTGAAATCTTCCACACCCATGGGTAAGGCCATCACATCTTCTGCGGCTTTGCTGTCGACTGTGTATCTCTTAATGCGCCAGGGTGTGGTGTTTTTATCAACAAAGTATAAATATTTGTGGGCTTGATCGGTAATGAATGCGCGGCCAATGTTGCTGACTTTTTGTGTACTTTTCAAATCTTTGCCTTGGTGGTACAAGTCACCACCATTGTCGTCATTCAAAACAAACGACCAGAGACTGCCATCGGCTGTCCAGTTAAAATAACCAATTTGCTTCAAATCGCTGTACCTTTTCGCCTGCTCACCTGGTTTCGTTTGGTTATCCAACAGCACCACATATTGATCACCTTTATCATCCACTTGCACCACACTCAAGCCCTTGCCGTTTATCAATGGTGTGGGTGAATATTCACTTTCTTTGGTGATCAAATAGGGGTTTGTTTCACCGCTGTGCGCATCATATTGGTATATGTCCATTTGGAAGCCATTGTCACTGGTGACCGCATGGGTGTAGTACAGGTATTTTCCATCCAATGAGAATTTCGGCTGAGAGTCATAACCAGGTTGGTTGGTGATGTTTTTTCCTGCGCCCAGTTCAACCACACCATCAGACCGGTTTTTGATATCAAACAACAAAATTTCATTGCCCGGGATCGCTGGCACTGTCGGAGTAGCGGGTGTTTCAGTGACTTCTTCAGAAAGAGATACAGGTGCGATCAGCAGAAAGAGGATTGAATAGATAAATTTCATGTTTTAACTCCAAGCCAAAAGGCCAAAAAACAACAAAAAGTGGTTGCTGCAGTGTAAGCAATGGCTTTACTCAATTGGTCGTTTTGGATCATCAACACCGTTTCCAATGAAAATGTTGACCAGGTTGTTAATGCACCCAACAAACCCACAGTGATGAACAACCGCATGGCTTCGCTGATACTTGCATGGGACTGTAAATATTGATAAGCGAATCCCATCAGGTAACAGCCGACCACATTAACTGACAGCGTGGCCCAAAATAACGGCGCATTGAACAGGTTAATGACCAACAGGTTGACACCATAACGGATGCTGGCACCCAGTGCCCCACCCAAAGCCACTGCCAGTAAGGACAGCATCAGGCATCACTCCTGTTGGTTTTACTTTGTGCGGCAGTCCGTTGTGAACGAATGAATGATAATTTTTGTCCGATTTTCTGTTCCAGGCCGCTGTCTGCCGGATGGTAATAGGCTTGTTCGCCCATCTTTTCAGGAAAACCGGTTTGGCTGTATGCAACCCCACCTGACGAATCATGATCATATTGGTAACCTGCACCATAACCGGATTCTTTCATTAGTTTGGTCGGGGCATTGCGCAAATGCATAGGTACTGGCAAAGTTCCATATTTCGACACGTCAGCCTGGGCCATTTTAAATGCGGTATACACGGCATTTGATTTAGGACAACTGGCCAAATAAGCCACAGCTTGTGCCAAAGCCAAATCACCTTCCGGAGGTCCCAGTCGTTCATAACTTTGCCAAGCATCCAGACACATGGATATGGCACGGGGGTCTGCGTTACCGATGTCTTCACTGGCCATGCGCAAGATCCTGCGGGCCAAGTAAAACGGATCACAACCACCATCTAACATCCGCGCTAACCAATACAAGGCAGCATCAGGGTTGCTGCTCCTGACACACTTGTGCAAAGCTGAAATTTGTTCATAAAATTCATCACCGGCTTTATCGAAACGCCTGGCTTGACCTGAGGTTACCAAACCTATGTGCTGCTCATTGACCACACCTTCAGTCACATAGTCTTGTAGTATTTCCAATAAGCCCAGGAGTTTGCGACCATCACCATCAGCAGCTCTGACCAAGGTCATTTGCTGCTCATCAGTCATTTCCAATGGACACGCGGCTGCGGCTATACTCTGTTGCAAGAGCTGCAGCAAATCTTCATCAGCCAAACTGTTGAGGATGTATACCTTCAAGCGCGACAACAACGCATTGTTCAATGCAAATGACGGGTTCTCAGTAGTGGCACCTATCAAGGTGATCAAACCACTTTCTAAATGAGGTAAGAAGGCATCTTGTTGAGATTTATTGAACCGGTGTATCTCATCAACAAACAGCAAAGTGCTTTGTGGCAAGGCTTGTTTGGCTTGCTCAATGGCACTGCGGATGTCTTTGACACCAGACAAGACCGCAGATAAATTAATCAGGTTGGTATCCATGGCCTGGCTGATGATTCTGGCCAAGGTGGTTTTACCAGTTCCCGGAGGTCCCCAAAATACCATGGAGTGTAAGGTTTGATTTTCCAACATCCGCGCCAAAGGCTTACCACCGGCCACCAGATGTTGTTGGCCCACCACTTCAGCCAATGTTTTTGGCCGCAACAAGTCAGCCAACGGTTGGTGCTTCATACCCGCAGTCAAATCATTCATTCATCAATGGCTTTGATGACATCAACACCTTCAGGCGGAACAAATTGAAACATGGCAGCCTCAAGTTCCGGATTCTTGTTAATCTCAGTAAACTCAAATACCATGGTTTGACCAAAATTATTGTGAACTTTGATTTGTGTGATGACATCCTGTTTAACCGCCAACCACACCGACTTGACTTCTTCATTGCGCACTTTAGGCGTCAAACTGACCCAATCGATGCCTTCTTTGAAGGCTTCATGTTTGATGTCATAATGCTGTTGGGATTTTTCATCATTGATGATGACATAAATGGGGTTGAGCTCATTGTCTTGTGTCTTGACCGTCACCTGTTCAAGGTCTTCATCATAGACCCACACATTTTCACCATCTGCCACGATCAATTGTTCTATCGGGTCTTTGTAGTGCCAGCGGAATTTGTCTGGTGATTGCATCCACACCATCCCTGCATTGGGATCAAGCTGTTCTTGATTTTCTGCCAGCTCATATTGGACAAAGGTTGCTTCCAACCCGGTCAGATCTTTTCTGACCCCTGCCAGTAAAGCCAGTGGGTCAGTCTGTGATACTTCGACAGCTGCTACTTGGGGCTCTGCTTGTTCATTTTGTGCTGTTGTCAACATTGAGACACTGATCAACCACATCACCATAACAATTTTATTCATGGATTTAACCTGTTCAAAACAGTTATTTTACCCAAACAACCTGAACTAAAGCTAAATTATTTTTAACACACCGGGCTACCAGACGAAGTCTGGAAAATACATTGACAAAAATGTGCAAAGCTTTAAACTTAATAAAAGGGTAATGAAGGCAGGCAAATCACTGTATTTTATGTCTTCTGAGAAAAATAAATACAAATAAAATTTTAAAGGGGTAAAAATGGGCCGTCACATCACAGCAGCGTTCTGCTTTCTCTCATGCATTGCATTTTCTTCTGTTCAAGCGCAAGATCGTTACTATCATGTTTACATCGACAGTGACAATGAAACCACCACTGGGTGTGATGTCAACATCCCGGATTTTGCCACCACACTTAATGGCATAGACTCAAGGGTCACCATCACCACCAACAGTGCTTTACCACCTGCCATTACCAACAGCAGTATACACACCTGTACGGGTGCCGCCTTTGATGCGGGTGTGCCCGTTAATGCGGCTGCATTGGGCTTCAACACGGGCTTCAACGGTTCTGATGTGTTTGAGACCAGTATTGACCGAACTGATTTGCTTCACACTTCGCAACGCAGCCTGCGCGCTTATTTTGCCACCGACACTGCGGTTGCAGATGATGTGGTGCTGACCAACAGTGGCGGTGGTGCAATCCTGTTGGGATTCCCTTTTGCCATCCCTACTCTCAGTCTATTCGGTTTATTGCTGATTGCCATGCTGGTTTTACTGGCTTCAAGAAAACAGCTCCACAAGCGAATCATGGTTTCTGTGGTATTGGTTGGCGTAGCGACAGTGGCGCTTGCCATGAGCATTGTGGTCGATGGTCAAACCAATGACTGGATGAATATCGGGCCGGCTAACACCGATCCCGTTGGTGACACTTCTGCAGCAGGTAATTATGCAGATTTAACTGCCGTCTATTTGACTCAACAAAATGATGTCATTTTCTTCCGCATGGATGTATCCGATTTGGAAAACCAGGCACCCACAATCACCACAGCTGCAGCAGTCAGCGTGGTTGAAAACCAGACAGCAGTTATTGATGTCAATTCAACTGACCCAGAAGGCGATGTTGAAGGCGCTGGTTTAAGCTACACCATCACAGGTGCTGTTGATGATGCCCTGTTCACAATCAACCCCAACACTGGAGTTCTGACTTTCCTGGTAGCGCCAGATTTCGAAAACCCAAGTGATGTGGGTGCAGACAATGTGTATAACGTGCAAGTCACAGTGACCGACTCTGGGGCCGCCACCGATGTACAAGACCTGGCTGTCACCGTCACCAATGATGTGGTGGATGACACTTCCGTGGCATTCCAAACAGCCAACAGCAACACCGTTGATGAAGGCACTGCATTGAATGTGGTTGTACAGCTAACTGCATCAGCACCACTGACAGCGGCGGTATCTATCGACGTAGTGGATGCTGGCGGTGGTTCTGCCACCAGTGGCTCTGATTACACCGCATTCGGCACACAAACGGTGACGTTCCCAATGGGCGCCACCAATGGCACAACACAGAATGTCATTTTGACTCCCAATGATGATGTCAATGTAGAAAACAACGAAACTGTCAATCTACAACTGCAAAATATCAGTGGCCCGGCATTAATTGGCAGCCAAACGGCTCATGTGGTCAGTATCACAGAAGATGATGTGGCAACAGTTGAATTTGATACCGCTGCCAGTGGCACAGTTGATGAAAACACTCCATTGGATATAACTGTACGATTAAACATTCCCAGTGGCGGGCAGTTAGATGTTGCCGTCAGTGCAGATGTGGTTGATGCAGGCACCGGAACCGCGACCAGTGGGGTTGATTACACCGCTTTTGGTACCCAAATGGTGACATTCCCAATTGGCTCAACCAACGCCAATACACAAAACACAACGCTAACGCCATTGGATGATCCTAATTCAAAAGGCAATGAAACAGTCGATTTAGCTTTACAAAATTTAACCGGACCACCAGCGGCATCACTGGGTACTCAAACCACCCACACAGTCACCATTACTGATGATGAAGCCGCAGTATCATTCCAAGTTACCAGCAGCTCAACGGTAGATGAAGGCACTAACCTGAATGTGGCCGTGGTATTGAGCACACCAATTCCCTTAACGGCACCAGTTTCAGTGGATGTGATTGACGTTGGTGGTGGATCTGCCATCAGTGGCACAGATTTCATCGCCTTTGGCACCCAAACTGTGACTTTCCCATTGGGTTCAACCAATGGCACCATCCAAAATGCGGTGTTATCGCCGATTGATGACAACAATGTAGAAAACAATGAAACCGTGAATTTAGAGCTACAAAACCTGGTTGGTACTGGATCGATAGGCACTCAAAACACACACACAGTGACCATCACAGAAGACGACACAGCCAGTGTGGCATTCCAAGCGGCCAGCAGTGCAACGGTCAATGAAGGTACGCCACTGAATATCAGTGTATTATTGACCATCCCGAGTGGTGGCCAATTAGACATCGCAGTTTCTGCCGATGTGATCGATGCAGGTGGTGGATCAGCCACCAGTGGTGTTGATTACAATGTTTTTGGCACCCAAGCCATAACATTTCCTGTGGGTACTGGAAACGGTGCCACACAAACCTCAACTTTAACGCCCATCGATGATCCAAATTCAGAAGGCAATGAAACGGTCAATTTGGCGTTGCAGAATCTAGTTGGACCCATTTCGGCTTCCTTAGGAGCGCCAACCGCCCACACGGCCACGATCACCGATGACGAAGCTTCTGTGGTGTTCCAAAATATTGCCAGCTCGACCATTGATGAAGGCACAGCTTTGAATATACCAGTGGTGTTATCAACCCCAATTCCATTGGGTGCACCTTTGTCTGTTGATGTGGTCGATGCCGGCGGTGGGTCAGCCACCAGTGCTGCAGATTACACGGCCATTGGCACACAAACCGTCACTTTCCCAATGGGTTCTACCAATGGTGCCACGCAGAATGCCAATTTCAACCCCATCGATGACACCAATGTTGAAAACAATGAGACGGTCAATTTACAGTTACAAAATCTGGTTGGTTCAGGTTCGATTGGCACCCAATCCACACAAACCATCACCATCACTGAAAATGATACTGCCACGGTTGAATTCCAGGCTGCCAACAGCGCCACAGTAGATGAAAGCACTGCACTGAATATCAATGTGCTATTAAACATCCCCAGTGGTGGCCAGTTAGATGTTGCGATCACTCTGGATGCCATTGATGCCGGTGGTGGTTCTGCCACCAGTGGTGTAGATTACACCGCTTTTGGCACCCAAATGCTGACTTTCCCTGTTGGTTCAAACGATGGTGCGACACAAAACACCACACTCACCCCGCTTGATGATGTTGCTACCGAAGGTGACGAAACGGTTAATTTACAGTTGCAAAACCTGGCTGGGCCAATACTGGCTGGTTTGGGTGCACAGACCACCCACACCGCCACCATCACTGATGATGACAACACCGCCCCAACGGCCAACCCGGACAGCTATGAAACAATTGGTAACACCGGGCTCAATGCCACTGCAGGTGCACCATCCACTCCGATACTGCACCCCCAGAATTTGATTTTCAACGACACCGACCCAGAATTGGATCCATTGGTGGTGTCTGAAGCCATGGGTGACTTGACAGCTCCATTCACAGGAACAGGTACTATGGGCGGTGATGTCGTGGTGCAAGCCAATGGTGATTTCACCTACTACCCACCAGTGGGTGTAACCGGCATTACTGACACCTTTGATTACACCGTCAGTGATGGCAGCCTCACTTCATCAGCAACCGTATCAATCACCGTCACAGCCGATTTGGTTTATTATGTAGATAACACCGCTGCAGCTGGTGGTACCGGTCGAGATGATGCTCGTTTTGACCAACTGTCAGATGTTCCGGCGGCAGCTGCCAACACCACTGTCTTTGTTTTCCAAGGTGCCGGTGATACCACAGGTGCCATCACCATGGGAGCCAACCAAGTCTTGATTGGTAATGGTGTCAATCTGGAATTCAATGTCAACAACACCTTACCCAATCCAGATGTTTTGATTCCTGCTGCTGGTCGTCCAACATTAACCGGAACCTCAACTTTGGGCACCAACAACACCATCAGGGGCCTGAACATTGGTAACACGGGTGCTCAGACAGGCATCACAGGTAACAACTTTGGTACCGCCACCATCAACAATGTGGCCATCAACGGTACCGGAAAAGCCCTTGACTTAACCACCGGTACAGCAGCAATGACTTTTGATTCAATTGCTTCAACCAACAGTGCTTCTGAGGGTGTTGACCTCAGTGAAGTGAGTGGTAATTTCACAGTTACGGGACTGACAAACATCACCAATCCAGCACAAATTGGGGTGAACATCCAAAATTCCAATTTGATCTATACTTTTGGCGACGTCACAGTGAACAACCGCAACAGTGCAGGTGTGTTCATCAATGCCTTCACTGGTGGAACTCAAACCGGTACATTCGGTAATGTGGTCATCAACAACCAAAACACCTCTCCTTCCACGGCCTTTGGCATCGACAACACGGTTACTGGTGGTAGTATCATCAATGTGGCCAGCGTGGCCATCGACAACAATGGGTCTAACAGTTCAGCCATCGCCCTGTCTAACAACGATGGCGCCACCATCAACATCAATGGCGGCAGCGTACAAGGTGCAGCGGGTGCGGCTGTGAGTATATCCAGCAGTGCAGGCAATGCAACTTATGCAGGATCGATCAACAACACAGCTGGACGTTCACTACAGGTGTTGAACAACACAGGTGGTGTGACCACCCTATCAGGAAACATCACTGATTCCGGGACTGGCATATTCGTAAATAACAACACTGGATCCACCATCAACTTCTCAGGAACCATTGACTTAGACACCACCACCAATACCGCATTCACAGCAACTGGCGGTGGTACCGTAAATGCCACTGGCAGTAGCAGCACCATCAACACCAGCAGTGGCATCGCAGTGGATGTGCAAAATACCACCATTGGAGCCAGTAACCTGACATTCCAAAGCATCTCTGCCGGGACTGGTGCAGGCACAGCAGGGGTTGGCATCAACTTGGTCAATACGGGAAATGCAGGTGGTTTGGCTGTTACAGGAGTGGCCTCCAACGCCAGTTCTGGCGGTGTCATTCAAAATAAAAATGGCGCCAATGGCAGCACCGCTGGAGGCATTGGTATTCACCTGAACAACACCAGTAACGTTTCACTGAGAAACATGCAATTGGGCGGCTTTGATAATTTCGCCATACGTGGCACCACAGTGACCAACTTCACCATGATCGATTCTGTGGTCAATGCCAACAGCGGTAATTCAGCAGCCGATGATGAAGGCGCCATCAGTTTCACCAACCTGTTGGGTACGTCAGTCTTTTCAGGCAACAATGTGGCTGGTGGTTTTGAGGACCAAATCAAAATAACCAATACCACAGGAACCTCCAGCATCACCGTTAATGACAGCGCCAATGATGCAGCTGTGATTGGCCTGGATGCCAACCCGGCAGGTACCAATGGCAATGATGGCATCTTGGTCGAAAGCCAGATGGCTGCACAAATTAATTTAACCGTAGATGGTGTTGAATTCTTGGGCGCCCGTGGTGACATGATACAAACCAATGCATTGAATACATCAAA
Organism: Marinicella sp.; assembly: GCA_965230295.1. GTDB lineage: Bacteria > Pseudomonadota > Gammaproteobacteria > Xanthomonadales > Marinicellaceae > Marinicella. The sequence goes on from OZ246001.1 coordinate 336,014, forward strand.
CTTCACGACTTTGATTCAAAACAACAGTTTCAATAACAGCCACCCTAACATTGTACCTGGCGGTGGCGGCATCACCTTATCCGGTGGTGGGGCGGGTGCCAACATCACCAAAGGCTATGATGTGTTGAATTCCAATTTCACCGGGGCTGTGGGCAATGCCACCACAGTTAATTTTGTTTCAGGTGCTGGTACCGTCAGTGGCGAAGTCACTAACAACATGGTCGGCACCAATGGTGTACCAGCCTCTGGCTCCACAACTGCCAGCGGGATTTCGATTGGTGCCTCAGCCAATGTACAACACAACACCACCATTGATAATAATCAGGTCAGGGGTGTCAGTGGTTTTGCCGGCATTGAAACCGTAGCCAATACCGATGTCAACTTCAATGCCACCATCATCAATAATGTGGTTGAACAACTGGCAGGAAATGTACTCGGTGCCATGTACAACCTGGTTGGCGGAGCAGGCACTGAAACGGGTACTGCTTGCTTAGATGTAAGAAGTAATACTTTTGATGCCAGTGCTGCCCCATTTGCGGGCCACGCCGTATTAAAAGATCAGATCAGTGCTACTGCCAACTTCAATTTGCCAGGTTATACCGGATCGCCTAACGGCGAATTTGCCTTTGCTTGTGCAACTGGCACTGCCGGTGTTAATGCTGGGGCCCATCATGCCGGAAATTTCAATACCATGACCAATGGGCCCTTCCCGTTTATTGTTGGTGGTGTGGATGCCACCATTGTTTGTGGCATGACAGGCATAGGCACCAGCTGCCCGCAATAAACACAATAATATTGTGAAGCTGCATATGTTTTTGTTGTATAATAAAGTAGATATATTTTAAAGGGGGATATCAAATGTCAGAACCATTTTTGGCCGAAATCAGGATGATGGGCTTTAATTTCGCACCCAGAGGATGGGCACTTTGTGATGGACAAATCTTGCCCATCAACCAAAACCAGTCGCTGTATTCGTTGTTGGGAACCACCTATGGTGGTGATGGCCGCACTTCATTCGCATTGCCTGAGTTGCGTGGCCGCACACCTATCCATGTAGGACAAGACGGTGGGAGCAGTTTTACCGAGGGTCAACAGGGCGGCGAGGAAGCCCATACACTGACCATCAGTGAAATACCACAACACAAGCATGACGTACACACGTCAGCCAATGATGGTAATGCACCGATTCCTGTAGACAATACCTTGGGTGGCTTTAACAACGGTTATAACAGTGGCAGCAACCTGCTTAACATGACCAATGAAGTGGCCAATGCTGGCGGCGGCCAAGCTCATAACAACATGCAACCTACCTTGGCGGTGAATTTTTGTATCGCCCTACAAGGTTTGTTCCCACCAAGAAACTAGGAGGTCATCATGTCAGAACCATTTGTAGGCGAAATCAGAATGTTTGCCGGGAACTTTGCCCCTCGTGGCTGGGCTTTTTGTGATGGGCAATTACTTGCTGTGTCGCAGAATGACGCTTTATTTTCACTGTTGGGTACCATCTATGGCGGTGATGGCCGAACCACTTTTGGCTTACCGGATATGCGAGGTCGCATTCCCAACCATGCAGGAACTGGCCCTGGCCTTTCACCCAGACCACTTGGACAAAAAACGGGCAGTGAAAATGAAACTTTAACCGTTAATCAACTGCCATCACACAATCATGACATGTCGGTATCGACAGATGCAGGTACTCAGAGCACCAGCAACGGGCAATATTTGGCCTCATCGCCGAATGTGCGTATTTTCAGACCAGCCGGTCCCAACAGTTCACTGTTGAATACATCAGTGACTAACTTTGGAGGCAGCGGTTCACACGCCAACGTGATGCCATTTTTGTGTGTGAATTTTATCATCGCATTGGTTGGAATTTATCCAAGTCGCACCTAAGGAGCTTATCATGTCAGAACCATTTATTGCAGAAATCAGAATATTCGCAGGTAACTTTGCTCCCAGGAGCTGGGCCTTTTGTAATGGCCAATTGTTACCTATTGCACAAAACACCGCATTGTTTTCTTTGATCGGCACCACATATGGTGGTGATGGAAGAACCACCACTGCCTTACCTAACTTACAAGGCCGTGCACCCATGCACCCTGGCCGTGGGCCAGGACTCACAGATCGACGACTGGGTCAAAAAGGTGGTACGGAAACCGTCACCCTTAACGATAATCAGATACCAAGTCATAACCACAACCTCAACACTTCTACATCACCAGGTACCTCTTTCAGTCCAACAGCGTCTGCTTATTTATCAAGAAGTGTGGGCGGCAATGCATATGACAGTGGTGACAACTTGAGCAGTGAAATGAACACTGGCGCCTTACAAAACATGGGCGGCAGCCAGGCTCACAACAACATGCAACCTTTCTTGGCGATTAATTACATCATCGCTCTGCAAGGATTGTATCCTTCCAGAGGTTAATCATGAACAGAAGAAATTTTGCCAAAAACATCATCGGTGGTTTAGGACTGTCAATGGTTGCAGGTCAAACCGTACACGCTGCCAACTCTGAAAAATCAGCACAGCCCTTTGAGGCCGGACACCAAATGCAAACAGCTGATGGCATGAAAATGACACTCAGCCAGCACTCTTTAGCCACCCAAAATCAGGATCGCCAACAGTTCATTTTGACATTTGATGTGCACAATAACACCGCACCATTAACTGAGAAAATATACCGATTGAAAGATCATAACGGAGTGAACCATGAGATCTTTATGAGCCCTGTAGGTAAACAAAAACTACAAGCCTTATTCAATTGGAGAACTCATGCATGAAGAATGGCTGGCATTTAACGGTGCAGCCAAACTGATTCCTGAGGAAATCACTTTTCAAGCCATGTCAGATAATGACATGGCTTTTTTATCTGAACTTTATCGCACCACACGGTGGCAAGAAGTGCAACAGGCACCTTGGAATGACGAACAACGCAAGTCCTTCTTACACCAACAGTTCACCGCCCAACACCAGCATTACCTGACTCATTATCCAAATGCACAAAAGTTGCTGATCTTGAAAAATCAACAATGCATAGGCAGGATTTATTTGGACCGTGATGAAGATTCAATCTGCCTGATTGATGTGGCCATATTGCCCAATCATCACCGACAAGGAATTGGTACTGCTATATTGAAGGAGTTGCTCACTGAGGCACAGTTGTCACAAAAGAAAGTAATGATCCATGTTGAAAACTTCAACCCCGCATATCAATGGTATGAAAAACACGGGTTCCGGCAAATTGAAGACAAAGGTGTGTACCAATACATGGAATGGTACCCCATACCTAAAGGTCAGGTGAATACAGCCTCATAGTGCACTTCACTGTCATTACCAAAAACAGGAACCAAAAACAAATCGAACTCACCTAATTCCGTGTGACTGACCCGATAAACCCCTTGTTCATAAACCATTGGATCGGGATTTTTAAACACCACTGAAAACTGCTTTTCACCTTTTTCATTAGGAGTCGCATTTGAAACAGTGATTTCTTTGATATCACACTTGTCAGGCTGATCTTGAGTGAACTTTATGGAAAAACTATCGTCTTGGTGACTTTCAAACTGATGTAATTGAGGTAGATTCATGCTATTGGATAAAAGACAAAATTGATGAATAATTATACATCGTATAACAAAGGTTTTTGCAGCACTTTATCGATCTAATTCAGAACGGATTCAGCGTAAATCCTTGTTGTTGCAGCTGAGCATGTGCTGTCATGGCAGACAGAGACATTTTGATGCCAGGCAGCAAGTCTTCTGTTTTGACTCCATAGTAAGCAGCGCTTTGGCCACAAACATAAAACTGAACGCCCTTTTCTTGTAAAGCTTTTATCAATGTGGCATGGCTTTTCTTATCAATCGACTGAGTACTGTCGTGGCTGGATTGACTGACATCTTTAACAGCTCCACCATGAATGACGACTGCCAATTCAATATTCTCCACAGGAACGCCAGCCGCCGTGTGCATATTAATAAAACGAGCCGCACTTTCGATAGATCGGTTGATATCACCTGCATTGGCCGCTTTTGCCACATCGAAACTGATTCTGAATGTACTCCCAGAATCAATAGGTAGCCTACCCGGAACATCGGCATACATGCCAAAATCCGGAATGGTTGTTCCCGCTTTGAACTTGTCCAGTTGGGCCATGGGTTGATTGCTTACCAACACCAGAAAAAACAGCATTAAGGATTTTGATTTGAACATTCAATAGCTCCTGTTTCTTTATTCAACGGATGGTGGCGGTGGTGCCAATACCTCTCTGGCACCATTGTGAGCTGGTGCCGAAACCACACCATTTTCCTCTAATTGTTCTACGATGGTTGCAGCCCTGTTATAACCGACCCTTAGGCGGCGTTGTACATAAGAGATGGATGCTTTGCGACTCTCAGTCACCACGAATACGGCCTTGTCATACAGCTCATCCACATCTGACTCAGCACGCTCAGGAACACCTGTTTCATTCAGCATTTGTCCATCGTCAGTCAATTGTACATTGTCCAATATGCCTTCTTGATACTCAGCCTCATAATGACTGGTTAAATAATTCACCACAGAATGCACTTCATGATCATCCACAAAAGCACCATGAACCCGATCAGGTTGTGCTTTGCCAGGTGGTAAATACAACATATCACCATGACCCAATAACATTTCTGCACCTCCTTGATCTAAGATGGTTCTGGAATCTATCCTGGACGACACTTGGAAAGCCATTCTGGTTGGTATATTGGCTTTTATCAATCCGGTGATGACATCGACAGAAGGTCTTTGAGTGGCAAGAATCAAATGCACACCTGCTGCCCTGGCTTTTTGGGCCAATCGGGCAATCAACTCTTCGACTTTCTTACCCACAATCATCATCATGTCAGCAAATTCATCAATCACGACCACAATATAAGGCAAAGGCTTAATCGCCTCCTGCACGGTCCCAATTGGGGCAGTGGTCTCATCGAAGAACGGGTCCATGATCGGTTCACCCGAATCAATGGCTTTTTGTATCTTTTTATTGAACCCAGCCAAGTTACGCACACCCATGGCTGCCATCAACTTATAACGACGTTCCATTTCAGCCACACACCAACGCAATGCATTGGCCGCTTCTTTCATATCAGTAACCACCGGTGCCAACAGATGGGGGATACCTTCATAAATCGAAAGCTCCAGCATTTTGGGATCGACCATGATCATCCTGACCTGCTCGGGACTGGCTTTGTAAAGCAAAGAAATGATCATGGAGTTTACTGCCACAGATTTACCAGATCCAGTGGTACCTGCCACCAGTAAATGTGGCATTTTTGCTATGTCAGCAATCACCGGGTTACCACCGATGCTTTTGCCCATGGCCAAAGTCAAAGGAGATCGTGATTTGTCAAAACTGACTGACCGCAGGATTTCACTGAGATAAACGATTTCCCTGCTGGCATTGGGTATTTCAATCCCAATGTATGGTTTACCAGGAATCACATCTACGATCCTGACACTGGTGATCGACAACCCGCGAGCCAGATCTTTGGCCAAACCCATTATCTTGCTGGCTTTGATGCCAGCCGATGGATTCACTTCAAAACGGGTGATGACAGGGCCCGGATAAACACCCACAACTTCAGCTTTGACTTTATAATCCGCTAACTTAAGTTCTAACTGTCTGGACAATACTTCCAGCTCCTCGTTGGAATAGCCAAACTCCTGACTTGGAGGATTATCTAACAAGGATAAAGGGGGTAATTTTCCGGCCGGTAAAGCATGAAACAAGTTCATTTGCTTCTCTTTACTTGAACGTTTGCTTTCAACCACCTCATGATCAAACTCTTTGATCACAATAGGTTCTCTTTTTTGTTGGATTTCAGCATCAATTTTTCGCACCACTTCGCGTTCTGTTCGGGCTTTTTTACCCGCACGCCAATCCTTGAAATGATCCCATTTCAGCCCCAGCCATTGAACAAAGCGAACGGTGAATTGCCCGACTTTATCAGCCAACCCAATCCAGGACAGCCCGGTAAACAAGGTAATCCCTGCCAGAAAAGTGGCAGCCAGGATCAGTGAGGCACCAATGCCTCCAAATCCAGAATAGACTGAACTACCAACCACATCACCAATGATGCCTCCGCCAGAAAAAGGCATTTCGCCAGTATCCGCGTGCAAATGTGACAGGCCACATCCGGTTAACAAGGTGGCCACAAAACCCAATAACTTTATGGTGGTGTCCAACCAACTGTCTTCAACATCTGATTGGTCCTGATACATGCGCCATGCAATGTACAACAGACCTACGGGGATGAAATAGGCAAAATAACCCAAAAAATGCAACAGAAAATCGGCTATATAAGCACCTGTTAGGCCGCCTAAATTATTAATCTTTGTGACATCTGAAGTGGCAAAAGAGCCAGGATCTTGGGGGTTATAGGTCGATAGAGACAGCAGAAAATAGGCCGCAACCGGAACGATGATGAATACCAGAGATTCCCTGACTCGATTTCTGACTTGTTTGGATACTTGGTTCAACAGCACTCACATAAATGGATTGAATAAGGCACTAAGGATAAGCCTTAATGCCTCAACATTCAATGCATCAATGCATCAATTATTTCAGTCCATCAATGCTGGATGAACAATTTTACCGGCTTGTACGTTGATGCCTTTCTGTAAAGAAGGTACAGCTTCCCAGCCGGCTTGCGATAACCGTTGCACATAAGGCAAAATCGCTGCTGAAATGGCATGTGTAGAAGTCCGGGGAACAGCACCTGGCATGTTGGTGACAGAAAAATGTACCACACCGTGTTCAGTGAAGGTAGGTTCTGCCCAAGTGGTTGGTCTGGTGGTCTCAACACAGCCACCTTGGTCCACTGAAATATCAGCAATCACAGATCCAGGTTCCATACCTTTGACCATTTCTTCGGTAATCACATGTGGGGCTTTTGCACCAGTTACCAAAACGGCACCAATGACCAGATCTGCATTTGAGATTTCACTGGCCACCAACTCTTGATAAGGATACAAGGCAGTCACATTGGAGCCCATCGCCATCATTTCTGCCAAGCGGTCTTGGCGCTTATCAAAAACCACCACATTGGCACCACTGGCTGCAGCCAGGGCTGCTGAGTTACCGCCTGCAGCACCACCACCCAACACCACGACTTTACCGCGCTCGGTTGATGGCAAGCCACCTAATAACAAACCTTTTCCTCCTAAGGGATGGTGCAAGGTATGGGTACCCACTTGGGTGGCAATTTTACCAGCAATGATACTCATAGGTGCCAACAAAGGCAGTGATCCATCAGCATCTTCAACAGTTTCAAATGCCACACCAGTTAAACCAATGTCTAACAAAGATTGGGTCAAATCAGGCTCAGCTGCCAAATGCAGGTAACAGAACAACAAGTGGCCTTCTCTGAGGTATTTCAAATCGCCAGCAATCGGCTCTTTGACTTTAACCACCATCTCAGCAACACCATACAAACTTTCCGCATCGGGCTGGATGTTAGCCCCTGCTCTAACATAATCGTCATCTGAAAAGCCACTCATCAATCCAGCAGTGGATTGTATATGAACTTCATTGCCAGCCCTGACTAAGTCAGCCACTGCTGCCGGTACCAAAGCCACTCGACCCTCGAGTGTTTTGGTTTCTTTTGGAATACCAATTCTCATCTTTCTGCGTCCCCACAAAAGGTAAATTTACGATCAGCTTTCAAAATACCTGGTCTGATCATTAGTCACGTGCAAGTCAGGCTTGCACACTGTATTGCATAGGCCGCACATTTTATCTTAATCCAATCAGATAGAACAAACGATTTATCACTTCTGAACAGTAAATTGAATCGGTTTTTTACTTAACAAGCATGTACTGGCTATTGAATGCCGTTTGATGATGTTAGTTTAAGCCGCAAACAGTTTAATTCACGGGATCGAATCCACTCATGAAGATCAAATCACCGTCAAAATCTGCATCGTTGATTTCGACGACTTGTGAAGATGTTGTGTAGAATATCCTGCCGTCTTCAGCCTCACCAAACCCAAAAATGCTGCCTGAAACGTCAGTCAACAATTGTGATGACCAAACACCAGGCGTGTTTTCAGTTCCAAGGAAGATCTCTCCAGTACAAAAATCTGCGTATAAATAACTGCCATACCAAGTGGTTTCTTGACCGCGATAACGATAGCCACCTGTAATTGAGCATCGTCCCTGTGTATGTGAATACTCTAATACCGGATCTACGAATGTACCAGTGCAGTTGCCTGGCCCGGTGATAGAACCTTCTCTGCAATTCCAACCATAGTTTTCACCACCCATAGATGTGGCTGATTGAAAATCGATTTCTTCTCTGCTGCCTGCTCCCACATCTGCAATCAGGATGTCACCTGTGTCTCGGTCCATACTGAATCGATAGGGATTGCGAAAGCCAATCGCCCATATTTCATCAAGCTCAGGTGAACCAATAAAAGGGTTACTGGCAGGAATTTCATATGCTGTGACCACAGGATCTTCAACACTGGGATCTATTCTGAGCATCTTCCCCAGTAAATTACTGATGTTTTGCGAGGTGCTGCTCGAAGCGCCCCCGTCACCCAACGCAATGTATAAAAAACCATCATGACCAAAATGTAAATCACCACCATTGTGGTTGCCAGCTGGCTGGCCTATGGTTATGATTTCAACACCAGAGTTGACATCAGCCACATCAGGATCCATGTCATCCACTTCGTATCTGGCAATCACGGTAGTCAATGAATCACCTCCAGTCCCTGTTCGGGTGTAGTTGACATAGAAAAAACCATTATTGGCGTAATCCGGGTGAAAGGCCAAGCCCAATAGTCCACCTTCAAAAAAGGTATCTACCAAAGATGTGATGTCTAAAAATATGCTCGAAGTTGAAGTATTACTTGGATCAATTAAACGGATTCTTCCAGAACGTTCGATAACAAACAATCGGTTGCTACCATCACCAGCATTTCTGACACCTAAGGGTGTACTGAAACTTCCACCAATTGGGTTGAACTCGGGGTTCAAAGGCAGCCCTCCTGCCGTAACCTTGATTGTAAAGAACATCATCAGTATTAAAATCATCAAACGTGTCATCATCATCTCCTGCAAAATATAGTTTACTCAAATAATAAAACGAGAACTGCCTACATGTCCGTACACAGTACCGATCATAAATTTAGTCTAAATGGCATGTTAATTTCGTTACAGAACTCTCAAATACAGAATTATTTTTGCTTGTTTGATCACGTCACTTACCATCTAGCCGCACAGCGGTTAATTTATCTGCTTATCATAGATAAATCCAATCATCATGACACATTTATTCTAATTTACAATTTTGTCTCTTAGGTATAAGATTTCAGCCTTTATAAATTTTGGATTGCATTGATGAAACAAGAACATCATAAATTAATCATTGTGGGATCAGGGCCTGCTGGTTATTCAGCAGCTGTTTATGCCGCTCGTGCCAACTTAAACCCTGTCATCATCACCGGCCTTGAGCAAGGTGGACAATTGATGACCACCACCGAAGTAGAAAATTGGCCAGGAGACCCTGGGGACTTACAAGGCCCGGAATTGATGGCTCGCATGTTACAACATGCTGAAAAGTTTGACACCCAAGTGGTTTTTGATTACATCAATACTGTAGATTTGAACCAGCGACCATTCACTTTGAATGGTGACCAAGCCACCTATACATGTGATGCCCTCATCATTGCCACTGGTGCCAGTGCCATGTATTTAGGCCTGGAGTCAGAAGAAGCATTCAAAGGCAAAGGCGTTTCAGCTTGTGCCACATGTGACGGTTTCTTCTACCGCGACCAACCCGTTGCTGTGGTTGGTGGTGGCAACACAGCCGTAGAAGAAGCTTTGTATTTATCTAACATCGCCTCAAAAGTGTATTTGGTTCATCGTCGTGACGCTTTAAGGTCGGAAAAAATACTTCAGGATCGATTGTTCGAGAAGGCCAAAAACGGCAACATCGAATTGGTATGGGACCATGTGGTCGATGAAGTGGTCGGAGATGATGCCGGTGTTAATGGCTTACAAGTTAAAAATGTCAAAACAGATGCGATTCAAACTTTGGACGTACAAGGGGTTTTTATTGCCATTGGACACAAGCCCAACACCCAAATTTTTGAGGGACAATTAGAGATGCAACATGGTTACCTCACCGTAGAATCAGGTCAACAAGGCAATGCCACCCAGACTTCTGTAGAAGGTGTATATGCCGCAGGCGATGTGATGGATCACATATACCGACAAGCCATTACATCAGCAGGTTCCGGTTGTATGGCGGCACTGGATGCTGAGCGCTTTCTAGACGCCCAGGCAAAAGGCTGATATTGATATGATTGTGGGTGGATTGAAATACCTTCAACCTACAGTCTGTTGAACTGATGATATTACCTTGTGTCGATGGTGAAATGGATTTTCCACCGGTCGAAAGCGCATTGAATGACCCTGATGGCTTGCTCTGCTTTGGTGGTGATTTGTCAGTTAAAAGGCTCAAAGCTGCTTATCACAAAGGTATTTTTCCTTGGTATTCTGCTGGAGAACCCATATTATGGTGGTCTCCAGCAATGCGCATGGTGTTGAACCCACAGCACTTACACATCAGCAAAAGCCTGCAAAAATCCATCAATAAATACCAACCTAAATTTTTCTTCAATCGCAACTTCCACGCCGTGATAAAACAGTGTGCACAAGTACCGAGAAAAGATCAGGGCACCTGGATTCACGTTGAGATGATTGAAGCCTACTGCGCCATGTACGATGCCGGGCTGGCGTTTTGTCTTGAAGTTGAAATCAACGAACAATTGGCAGGTGGTATATACGGGATTGTGGCCAATCAGGTTTTCTGTGGTGAATCCATGTTCTCAATAACCACCAATGGATCTAAATATGCCATGTATGGCCTTTGCCAGCATATGCTTGAACATGACATCACATTATTGGATTGTCAATTGCACAATACACACCTCGAATCTTTAGGAGCCAAGTTGATCCCGCGTGCAAAATTCATTCAATATTTAGGTTAATCTGTAGATGACTTCAACCGCATTGGAATCGGCACCCCGCAGGCATCCATGTAGTCATGTTGATAAACAAACCATTCTCCTGTGCGATTTTTACGCGACTCAAGTAATTGCTTGAAGGATTTTGACTGAGAATCCAACACCTCAATCGCTGTCCTTTGACTGACAGGCAAATCTGCCGAAACCTTTATGTTTTTTATGGTGTTTTTACCTGACATATCTACCGGGCCGTTGAGTCCGCTGCTTCGATGCAAGGCCTGGATGTGTTGCATCCCTGAAACCACCCGGCCAAAGACTGTGGTGTTGCGATCCAAATATCGCTGGGCCGGGCCATTGATGATATACAATTCAGTGCCGCCGCTGTCAGCTTCATTGGCGCGTCCCATGGCAAAAGCACCATAACAATGTAACAACCAAGTTTCGTTACTGGTCAAGTCTTTCCCAACCGCATAACTTTTCAAGAAACCTGTTTGATCGGCATAACCATCATTCTCATCAAATGCAGTGTAGGCACTGCCTAAATCCCCGTTCCAAGTGAACTCAGCAGGTACGTTGAATGAACCAGCTGTTAGTTCAGGTTTTTCCGCATCTGTTGCATACATGGGACCGCCTTGTGCCACAAACGCATCTAAAACACGGTAAAAATTTGTACCATCAAAAATCCCTTGTCGAACCAGTTGTTTGGTGTTCTCCACATGCAATGGTGCCAACTCAGGCACCAACTCAATCACAACAACGCCGGTTTCCAGGGTCATTTGGAGGGTGTTTTCAGGGTCAATCTGTCGCCACTCTTCAGGTAAAGAAGCACTGACCACCGTTCCAGGTGTTAATTGTTTGGTCTTCGGTGGTTCAGGCGCTGTTTTGACAGCCAGAGATTGATGACAGCCTGATAAGGCCAACATGATGAGCAAAATTATGAATTTCATGGCATTTGAACTGAAAATAAAACCATAATATAACGCAGATGAACAGTTTTGAGAATCTTGAATCAGATGTAAGCAGGAATGATTGACACTCCTGAATTGAATTGCACTATGAAATACAGTCAGGCTCGTTTAATTGATACCTGAAGCTGAGTACTTTTTGACCATTGATGGTCAGATACCTGAATCGCCCAGCTTGGTAGTTAAGGTACTTGCGGTGTTTGCGATGAACCCGACGAAACATGATTTCCTGGTGGTTATCCAAAGTAGCAAACAGCAGGTACTTGTACCCTATGGCAGCATGAACTTGAGCCGATTCTGACTTGAGGTGTTCACCAAAATCTGCTTTGAATTCATGTGCCATGGCTTTGAAATGTGGGCCGTGGCCGTGCTGCAATCCGGCACATAAATGTGCCAATTCATGTCGGATGGTGGCATCAAGCAATTGCATGGCCTCAGTACCAACAAATGCCTGGTTGACATAGACCCAGCCATCAATGTCAGCCATGCCATATTTGGTCTTGTGATGAGTGACTTTGATACCTTGTGGTTCATGACACCATTGCGCAACTGGCATCTGCAATGCCAACTCAGTCAAAACCAGCTGAAAACGGTCTTCAATATATCGCCAATTGATCATCATGTCATCCCACAAAAAACGGCCTGAAAGTCTAAACTTTCAAGCCGCTAAGCGCTGTTTCGAGGTCAAAGTAAACAGCGTTAGGTGGGTAAGTATGTATAGATTACAACTTACCGGATTCTGATGATAAGTATTCGGCAACGCCATCGGGTGATGCATCCATACCTTTGTCACCATCTTGCCAACCTGCTGGACAAACTTCGCCATGTTCTTCATGGAAAATCAAAGCATCGACCATGCGCAGCATTTCGTCTACATTTCTACCTAAAGGTAAATCATTGATCACTTGGTGACGAACCACATTGTCTTTGTCAATCAAAAACGAGCCGCGAAAAGCCACTGCACCATCTGGTGTTTCAACGTCATATTTTTTACAAGCTTTGTGAGTCACGTCTGCAAACATGGTGTACTTGACTGGTCCAATACCGCCTTGGTTAATCGGTGTGTTACGCCAAGCATTGTGAGTGAATTGTGAATCAATTGAAACAGCAACCACTTCAACACCACGTTTGGTGAATTCATCCATGCGATGATCAAAAGCAATCAACTCAGAAGGACAAACAAAAGTGAAATCCAAAGGATAGAAGAAAACCACTTTGATCTTACCTTCTGTGGCTTTTTTAAAGTTGTAATCATCAACTATTTCACCATTGCCTAAGACTGCTGCACCTTTTAAATTAGGTGCTTTTCTGCCGACTAATACGCCCATAAAAATCTCCAAATAATTTTGTGTTAAAAACTATATTTTAGTCCAATATGTACAGTAAATATATTGCGAAATTCAGATTGTTGTTTTCGATTTTTTGAATAATGATTTGATTTTGTTCATCACACCTTGCTTTTCTTCAATAACATTCGATGAATCTTCAGCGACACCACCAACTGCAGCCATTTCACTGTCTCCATCAAAGGTCAAAACTTGTTTATTCGGCGATCTTGCAATCCATCGGCTGGCCAAATTATTTAATCGATCTTTACCCCACAAGCGCAAATCATCTAACCATATATACAAACATGGTAACAACACCAATGAAATGATGGTGGAGAAAGTAAGACCACCAATGATGGCCCTCGCCATTGGGAAATAACTGGGACCGTTGCCTCCACCCACAGCTGAGACGCTGACACTCAAAGGTAATAAACCCACCACAGTGGTTGATACTGTCATCAAAACCGGACGTATACGATCCAGGCCACCTTGTACCACCGCTTCAAATCGGTTCATGCCTTCATCGCGCAAATTATTGATGTGATCGATCAATACAATGCCATTATTCACCACCACCCCAACCAGTATCATGGCGCCAATTCCAGCCATCACATTGAATGTGGTACCGGTAATCGCAAAAAAGAAAAAGATGCCTAAAATTGAAAATAATATGGTGTTGTATACACAGATGGGAAACAGCAACGATTCAAACATGGCTGCCATCACCATAAATATCACACAAAGAGCGATCAAAAACGGTGCCACCAAATCTAACAATGAAATGTTGACCCCACTGCCATCTTCATTGAAGGTCCATGAATACCCTGTTGGCAAATTCATACGGTCCATCGCAGCTTTGATTTCGTCTTTGATTTCTTTGACATTGCTGTCATCCTCAACGTCCAAATCTATTTGAATTGAGTTCATTCGTCCTAGGCGGAATAAACGCTGTGGCGAACTGGTGGACTTTATTTCAGCCACATTTTCCAAAGGAATAGATACACCATCACTGTTTTTAATCGGTAAGTTTCGCAATTGTTCAATTTCAAATTCACCTTTTTGATAAAATCGCATCTTGACTGGTATTTCGCCAGTCTCCGATATGTATTCCTGTAAGTTCATACCACGCATGGCAATTGAAACTGATTGAGCCACTGCTGTGGGATCCAACCCAAGATTTAATGCGCGTTCTCGATTGACATTGACCTGTAGTTCCTCCCGATTGTTTTTCTGCTCGACTTGAACATTGGTGACCTTGTCTACGTTTCGCAGGATAAACATCGCATCATCCAACAACTCATTCCTTAATACTTCTGAAGAATCACCCTGTAAATAGAGTTTAATTCCTTGAGAGCCCAAATTACTGCGCCACTGAAAGGACGGCGCACCAATGGTGATTTCGGGCATGTCGGCTAAAATTTCTTTTTTGATTTGAGCGACTGTTTTGGTGGCAAAAGCCTCATCAATCAAAGTAATCATTGAAGTCGCATTGCCATTTTCGTTGTAATAAGTGTACACCGAATCAATTTCAAATTTTTCCTGGTTGGCATAGAGGTAATTTTCAACCCGATCAATGTCTTTTTTCATCCGGTCCAACGTGTAGTTACCTCTGACATGGTATGGTAGCCAAAAGCTTCTGCTGACATTCTGACCGGTTCCATCATCTTGCTTCATTGATGAATAAAATGACATACTGATGACGATCAGCAACAAAGCACTGAACACCGTTTTCCATCGATGACTGAGGAAATAAGTCAGGATGCGTTTGTAGTTTTTCACCAAATACAAACTGAACAGGAAAAACAGTGAGACATAAGCAAATATGGTGAAATTTTCACTGGGCATACCCATTGACTTGGCCAGCATATACATCAACACATAAAACCCCGCCACCAATAAAATTTTGTAGCGTTTTTTAAGTTGGGCCCAACGAGCGAAGATACGCTCCTCTAGGCCACTGGTTTTGACTTGCTGTTTTTTCACAAACATGCCGATGGCCATCGGAACTGCAGAAATAGACAACATCAAAGAGATCACCAGTGATGCGATGATGGCCACTGCCACATGAGTCAGAAAAATGGCCAATAAATTTCCATCTCCAACGATGACAGGTAAAAACACACAGATGGTGGTTAATGTGCCTGCTATAACGGGTTTTATAACCAATTTGACCCCTTTAATCAGAGCATCTTTCGGATTATCAGGATCCAATTGTCTTTGGGTATAAACACTTTCAGTGATCACCACTGAATTGTCCACCAACATACCAACGGCCAGCATCAAGCCCATCAACGACAAATTATTCAAACTGATTCCAGTGAAGTACAACACCCCCAGAGTGATGATAATGGAAATGGGAATGGACATGGATATGATCAATGTCATGGGTAAGTTGCGTAAAAATACAAACAACACCACCAGTGATAACAAGGATCCAGTCACACCAGCTTTAACCACATCTTCCAATGAATTGGTAACAGCTTCAGACTGGTTGCTCAAGAAGACCAGTTTAATACCACTCATTTGTGGGGTTTGGCTGATCTCATCAATTTTTTCCATCACCAGTTCGCCCACCTCGACCAAATTGGCTGTAGACTCTTTAAAAACCTCAATTCCTACTGAGTATTTTTGGTTTAAATGACGCGCATAATCACGTTCTCCATTGATCAACGAGATGGTGGCAATGTCTTTTAGCCTGATGTTTTTATCATTCAGAATTAAGTTACGGTATTCGTCAATGTCTGTTGATTTAGATTGCGGAGAAACCCTAATGACTTGATCTGGTGTAAACATGTTGCCAGACTTGACATTGAAATTAAGGTTCCTGAGTTTTGTTTGCAACTCATTGAAGCCTATGCCATAACGACGCATCCGCTCATTATCTAATTTAATGCTGATTTCCAGTGGCTCAATGCCTTGCAATTCAACCCGTGCCACACCTGGAATACGCTGTACAGGTTTCACCAAATAATTATTCAGTACATCATATGCTGTCTCCAAATCACGATCACCAACAATCCTGATTTGCATCATGGCCTCATTACCGGGCTGCTCTTTTCGGATGAATATCTGCCGCACATCTGACGGCAGACTGTCGCGAATTAAGTCAATTTGCTCATTGACCAACATGATCTTTTCGTCAATGTCGACATCCAAATTAAACAACATGAATATGTTGCTGGAATTGGTGGTCGAATTTGAATTCATTTGCACCACTTCTCCGATAGAAGCCAAAGACTCTTCCAAGGGCCTGGTGATGCTGCGCTCTACTTCTTGAGGGGTTCCTGCATCATAGGGAACCACCACAATCAAAAATGGCAACTTTATTTCAGGCCAACTTTCTAACGGCAGCATTTTTGATGAAATTAAGCCAAAGGTCACCAATGACAGGAACATCATACTGATGGTCACCGGACGCGCCATAGAAAAACTGGCCAATCTTGCTATGCCAGTGGCCTCACTGCTTATTTTTGAATCATGTGCTGTGCTCATAATCATCTCGAGTTAACAATGAAAACATCACTGGTATCACCAATAATGTTAAGAACGTAGATACCAATAAACCACCAATCACGGTGATGGCCATGGGTGCCCTGATTTCAGCGCCAGCTGTAGATGCACCGATGGTAATCACCATGGGCAACAACCCCAAAACCGTGGTCATGGTGGTCATGATGATGGGGCGCAATCTGGAATGACCGGCTTCAATAATGGCAGCTGTTTTGGACAAACCCTTGTCTAAGGATTGTTTAATGATGTCGATCAACACAATGGCGTTATTGACCACGATGCCGGCCAACATGATTAAACCAATAAACACCACCACAGAAATGGAGGTTTGGGTGATGTATAAAGCCCAAATGGCACCAATGAATGCCAGCGGCACTGAAAATAAAATGACGAATGGGTGAATGAATGATTCAAACTGTGAGGCCAATATCATGTAAACCAAGAACACTGCCAGAGATAAAGCAAAAATCATAGATTGATTGGATGACTCTAAATCTTCATTCTGCCCGGTAATTTTGATGTTGACCAAAGGATGAACATTGGCTTGTGCCACCAACTCATTAACTGTAGTCACCGCTTCACCCAGAGTGGTACCAGCAATGTCTGCTGACACCACCACGGTGCGGTCTTGATTGCGACGCAAGATATATCCAGGCCCTTCAGCTATTTTCACTTGAGCAACATCTTGTAATCGGATGGGAGCGTTGCTGTCCGGGTTGATGATCAGATTTCTGATGTCTTCTATGGAATCCCTTTGATTCTCCATTGTTCGCACCCTCAGATCCATTTTTTGGTCCTGCCAGTGTACTGTTGTCTCTACTTTACCCAATACTTTGTTGACTACATTGTTTGCCACCGTAGAGACATTCATGCCCAATGCTGAAATTTTTTCTTGGTCAAAATACAACTGAACTTCAGGGTTTCCGACTTCAACACCGTCATCAACATTGATGAATTTATCATTTAATTCCAACAGCTTAGACAGCCTGACAGCATTCTCTTTCAGTAAATCCAGATCATTTCCTATCAATTCAATTTCTACAGGCTTGGCAAGATCAAAGAATTGTCCGGTTTTTAATTCACTTTGTAAGCCAGGGGTCTCATTGATTAATGTTAACACTTCATTTTGTATGGCTTGTTTGTTACTTCCGTTAAGAATCCGTAGCGTGATTTGACCCGAGTTTTCACCACCTGACAGTGAAGATGTGTCTAATAGATTACCTTCTCCACTATAGCCATAGACCATTTCAACTGTTGCCTTATCTTTGACTTTGGCGCTTAAACTTTTGAAAAATTCATCAGTGGCTTCTAAAGTTTCACCTTCTGGTAATTTGTAATTTATTTTGATGGTATTGGCATCCATATCAGGAATCAGTTCAACACCAATCTTTGGAAGAATCATCAATGACAAACCCAAACACACAGTAGCCAAAAACATCACCAATAAGCGATTGTTCAATGCCATGGGCAAAATTTTTCTATAAATGGCAGCCAAACCATCATACAGCTTATTGACCAAAGTAGCTGGAACAGCCAACAAATACTTTAATGCCACTGATAAAGCAACAAAAGGTAAAACAATGACATAGAGCAACCGATCAATTAAACCGTTGAAGACCATTTTTCGACCAGACCGCAATACCCGACCCACCTTGGTTCTCGGTTCATAAACCACTTGTCCGGTTTCAGGGTTGTAACCCTTTTTCCGGTGTTTCATACTGGATAGCATCGGAATCAATATCAAAGCAAAAACCAAAGAAACAATCAAAGTAAAGGTGACTGTTAATGCTTGGTCTTTGAAAAGTTGTCCTGCAATGCCTTCAACAAAAACAAGTGGCAAAAATACTGCAATGGTGGTTAAAGTTGATGCAGTGATGGCCCCTCCTACTTCAGCCGTGCCCTCCCGAACACCATCTATGGGGTTTTTGTGCTGTTTCATTTTTGACGCAATGTTTTCCAACACCACAATACCATTGTCAACCAATAAGCCCACTGCCAATGCCACCCCTCCCAGCGACATGATATTGAAACTCACTCCAGCTCGAAACATAAAGAAAAAGCCGGCGATCACTGAAACCGGAATCAAAACAGCAATGATCACTGTGGCTAAAGCGTCCTTTAAAAATAAGTAGATAATCAATACCGCTAATATACCGCCAATCAAAGCAGCACTGATGACGTTGTCTATCGCATCTTTAATGAAGGCTGATTGATCATCAATGATTTCAATTGATGTACCTTCAGGTAGTTGTTTTTTGATGTCATCAAGGTTACTTTTAACGGCGTCTGCCACATTGACGGTGTTGCTGTCACCCTCTTTATATATGGCTATTTCAATCGCTTCCTTACCATTGAGTCGATTGATTGACTTTCGGTCCTTATGACCTAATTTGACCTCAGCAACATCATCTATCTTAATGATTCGGCCGTTGTTGTTATTGATGATCAATTGTTTGATGGTCTCAATATTTTCAAACTGATTGACGGTTCTGACCAGGTACATCTTGCTGCCCTGTTTGATTGACCCTCCTGACAAGTTGATGTTTTCTTGTCTTAATCGACTGGAAATATCATCGATGGTTAATCCCAGTTGAGACAGTTTGAATTGGTCAGGTAGGATTTCGATTTCTTTTTCGTAACCACCGCTTATTTTGACGGCTGCAACACCTGTAATCGGATCTAATTTTTTCTTTAAATCATTATCTGCATAAGTCCTTAATGCCTTTAACCTGGCTTGGCTGCTTTCTGCAGTCAAGTTCAAGGACAATTGCATGATCGGATCTGTAGATGGATTAAATCTCAATAAAATTGGAGAATCAACATCCAATGGCAATTGAACGGCATCCATTCGATCCCTGACATCGTAAGCAGCCCGCTTCATGTCGGCATCCCAGTTAAATTGCAGTTTTACGTCAGAACGGCCTGTGGTTGATGTTGAATAAATTTTATTCAACCCTTTAACCACACCTACACTTTCCTCCAACGGTTTTGTAATTAACAATTCCATTTCTTCTGGACCCGTGTTTTCATATTCTGTCCTGATGGTGAGTGTAGGATATTCCAGAGATGGAAGTAACGTGACCGGCATTTTACTCATGGCAATGAAACCAAAAAGTATTAGGCCAATGGCCATCATGGCCACTGTTACGCGTCGAGTGGTCGCGAAATGAGTGACTGCATCAATCATAAATTATCTTCATAATTAACCACATTCACCTTGGTGTCCGGAGTTAAGTTATTTTTACCTGTTGTGATAACTTCTTGTCCTATTGATAACCCTGAAATGATTTCAAAAGAATCAACCATTTCATAGCCAAGACTGACTTCTACCTTGTTAATGTCGGAATCTTCTCCCAATACATAAACATAGGCCATTTCATCTTCTCTGATGATGGCATCTTTACCTACCAGGACAACATCGGACTTTTGGTCATAAATGATATTGGCCTTGGCAAACAAGCCTGGACGTAAGGTCATGTTGTGATTGTCCACAGAAACTGTGACTTCAAATGTACCAGAACTTGAATCAATGATTGGGCTGACACGGATCACTTCACCATCGATTGTGGTATCAGGCAGGGCATCAAACTTAAACTGAACACTTAGGCCTTCTCTCATGATGTTCCATTGGTGTTCAGGTACATCTATTTTAGCTTGGAGTGAATCAAAATCTATGACTTCAAAAACTGCGGTGGCGTTTTGAATCAAATTTCCAATTTTAACCATTCGTTTAACTACCACACCATCAAATGGGGCTTTTATTTTCGTGAATGACAGGTTCATCTTGGCCTGATCCAATGTCGACTTCAACACTTCAGTTTCGAATTTTAAATTGTCAATTTGTTCTTTATTGGTCAGTCCTTTAGCGATTAATTGTTTGGCCCTTTGGTAATTGTTGAGAGATTTATCATAGTTGGCCCTTGCTGATTTTAATGACAAAGTTTGTTCATCTGACTCAAGCACCAAAAGTACATCATCTTTTTTTACCACATCGCCTTCTTCAACCAATATATCTAAAATGATACCGGATGCTTTGGTTGTGACAGTAGCAGCTCGATCAGCTTCTAATACGGCTGTAGACCTGTATGTTGCAATTGAATCTCCAGAATATGTTTCTGTTGATTCTACATTTATGACGATTTCTTCCTTCTCTTCTTTGTCTCTTGATTTATTATCCGATTGCTTATTGTCCGATGTATTGCCTTGGCATGCAGCCAAAAACATCAGTGAACTGATCATTAAGAATTTTCTCATAACGCTTATTTTAAATTTAGATATAAATATTTTACTTATTTAACAGTGAACTTCATGTGCATTTAGTCATTGCAAAAAAAAGGCCTGTCATTTGACAGGCCTTTACCATGCTTTTAATTAACTTTATGGGCCACATCCTGGTGGTGTATTGGGAGACACACCGGACAGACATGCATCTTGTCCATTGAAGTTAACGATTGCGACAGGTTCTCCTTCACCGGTAGTGAATTCACATGTTCCGGTAAAGAACTCATTGATACCATCTAATGCTGACAACACATTCGCTTCAGCCATACCGTTGGCATCTGTTGCGCCTGGTTGAACTTGTACCCTCAGTTCACCACCCGTTGATTGACAAGAACCAAACAATGGTACATCAGCGATTCCATTTCCATTGCCATCGAACAAGAACAATGAAATGATTTTAACGCCGCTGGTATTGTGGAAAGCAGGGCTAGCTGACAAATAGATTGCACCTGGACTGGCCACCTGAATACAAACACCAAGGTTTTCGGTTACACATGTAATGGATCCCACATTGAAAATAAATCCAGTGGTGTCGTCTGTCGTAATAACACCAGTAACTGTGGCCTGACCTGTGGCACAACCATCTGCACCAGTGCGATTGTCCATCACGCCTGATCCAATGGTACCATCAATATTACCAGTACCGTTTCCGCCAATAAAGGCCCACTCTACATTTGCACCTTGAATCGGATGTCTCGCAGCATCAAGAACACAGACTGTTACTGGTGTGGTTTGATTGGCCGGAATAATTGATGGTGATACAGTAATGATCGGTGTTAACTCCGTTCCTGGAACTGAACCTGCACCAGGATATAGAATAAGTTCAACATCAGTTACAGAACGGGTATTGCCACCAACAGTAGCCCCTTGGCCTTTGGCATAAATTCCAGCAATTTTACCCAGTTTTGAAACAGGATAATTAATTTCTGTTGAAGCCACACCATTTTCATCAATGATTGCCGTGGCATTGATGTTGCCATCAACTGCTCTACCAATGATGTATGGGAAAATATCCAGGTCATTGATGATAGCGCCTGATAAATCATTTCTATTGAAAGATTCTGCAATGGTCAATGAAGTGTCGGAATTGATTGTTTGGACAGTCACTGCACTTTCTAAATCTTCATTTCTTGGAATTTCCTCACCAAACACCAACAAGGTGTCGGCTGGTTGGACATCCGCAGTACCATTGATGAAATCTCCACTTAATGCAGTAAATAGACTACCACCTTCCTGAGGGTCACCATCAGGCCCAGAATTAATAAAAGTACCAGGACCATCTTGTGGAAAGCCTGCGACAGGACTGTCAATCAATCCGAATTGTACAGTTTGTGGTAAAGCAGGATTGCCGCCTTTATCGGTACCAATCGCGCTGACAGTCAGGGTATATGACCCATCTAAATTACCAATCCCATTTTGATTGACTACACCACCATCTACATTATTGATGAACAAATTACCTATGTTAGGGCTGGTGATATCTAACCCAAACAAAACACCATCACTGATTGCAAAATTATCTTGTGCCGTGATTGGGTCTTGTAAACCGTTGTCTACATTGTTATCTGCCCTATCAGTGGTCACTGTCATGATAACTGTATTTGGCGAGTTACCACTTAACAATTGGAAAGATGCCACACCATTGATGGTATCAACACTTATGGTTTGGCCTTCTACCGGCAAACCTTGTGCATTAACACCTGTAACTTTCTCGCCGCTGTTTGCCGCATCAGTAGTGATA
Source organism: Marinicella sp. (assembly GCA_965230295.1). Lineage (GTDB taxonomy): Bacteria > Pseudomonadota > Gammaproteobacteria > Xanthomonadales > Marinicellaceae > Marinicella. Next base: position 358,847 of record OZ246001.1, read on the forward strand.
TCGACCATAACATTGTTAAATCCATTCGGATTAGGAACGGGTACGTTTGGTGCCGAATCAACAAACGCCTGCACTACTTGGCTTTGCGGACCACCGGAACCGTTGATGTAGTTTGCTCCAGATCCAGCCAATGCAATTGATGTTGGTTGATCAATAGGTCCACTATCAACCAGAATATCAACTTGTGTACTGATTTCCATATTCGTGAATTGATCGAATGCAGTGACTGTAATCGTGGCCACGCCGGGTTGATCAGCCCATATAAATATGGTTCCCTTACCAGCAACCATGTCAACAGGACCTTGGCCTAATAATATAAATATTTCATTCTCTTCTGTCAGTGGATCACCATCATCAGTGGTTTCCGGGTCATCCAATGTCGAAAATGCAGCCACCAGTACCGGATTAATGGCCACACCTACAGTTGATGTTTCACCAGTAGTCAATGGGTTGATGAAGTTTCCTAAAGGATCTCTGAATGAAATGGCTGCTTCAGTCATATACACCGTACCGATGGCTTGTCTTGGTGACAAGTTGAACACATTGGCAGGTAAAGTAGTTGTAACAGGTTCAATTGACAAACGGTCAAATGGTTCAGGACCAGGTAAAATTGAATAAGTAAAATTAGCTGTCGATGTCCTTCCTGTTTGTGGATCAACCGCAGATGCTGTCAATGTGACATTTCCAGCTGATACACCGTGGATGAAAAAGGTACCATTACCGCCACTTGCCTCAGTTCCAATAGAGCCAAAAAATGAAGCAAATTCATCAACATCAGTGGTTTCCGGGTCATCCAAAGTCGAAATTGGCGCCACTTGAACATTTGAAGTTGAAAGTTGAATGTTGGTTGTGTCCGGAACAGGCGTGCCATTGTCAAAAGTCACATTAACATTCAATTGTGTTAAAAATGGAGAATCTATCAATATAGGATAATCATTGGTATTTGCAGGAACATTCGCTTTCACTGCTGAAAATGTGATTCTCAGGTTTGACACCGATGGACCAGGAGAGGCTCCACCACTGTCACTACTCCCACCACAGGCCGACAACAGGACAGCCACTAATGTACATACAATCAAATTTTTTGCGTATTTAAACATATTTAACCTTCAGTTAATTTTATAAACTTTCTTTAATAATTGTTGGAGTCACAAATATCAATAACTCCGCCTTGTCATCTTGTATAGCTTTATTTCGGAATAGCCCACCTATACCAGGAATGTCACCTAAAACAGGAACTTTAGACTTGGTGGTTCTTCTGATTTGCTCATAAATCCCACCCAGAACAACAGTTTGTCCATTATTCACCAACACCCTGGTTTCTACAGAACGGGTATCAATAGATGGAATGCTGCCGCCTAATGAAGTTGACACCTCTTGACCGATGGCATCTTGATCAACTTTTAATGTTAAGTCAACCCTTTCATCAGGTGTAATCAGAGGAACAACACTCAAAGACAAAACAGCATCTCTGAATGTGATTGACGTGGCTCCACTTGAAGTGGCTTGTTCATATGGGATTTGTACACCTTGTTTTATGACAGCTTGAGATTGATTGGCTGTTATGACCCTTGGAGAAGAAATGACTTCACCACGGTCTTCGGACTCTAATGCGGACAATTCCAAATCCAGCAAAAAGTCTGCAGCCAATATACTGGCAGCCCATCTCCCAGCCGTTGAAGAAGCTGATGGTAAGTTAACATTCAAGCGTTCACCTAAAGGTGGGCCAGCAATTACTTCAGCCAATTCGCTGTCAGGTGTCAATGTTGGCAAACCAGATCCACTGGGTGATGTATACCTTCTGTTCAAAGCAGCATTATTGAGTCTGTCAACAGCAATGGCACTACCACCTGTACTGATGATGTTGCCGTATTTGTCTTCATGCGAACCTGTGACACCAAATCGGACACCCAGTTCATCACCAAACCTTTCTGAAGCCACCACAATTCTTGATTCTATTTGTACTTGTTGTACAGAGCGGTCTAATGTCGCCACTAAATCCTGAATAATAATTAATCGATCTGGCACATCATTGACTAATAAAGTATTGGTTCTTTCATCAAACGCTACAGAACCACGATCAGACAACAAAGTATTGCCAGATCCTTCACCAGCTTCACCACCCGAACCGCTGATCAATTGTGCCAATTCTTCTGCTTTGGCATAGTTAACCTGGATAAAAATGTTGTCTAGTGGCTCCAACTCTTCCTTTTTACTCAAGGCTTCAAGTTTTTCTTGTTCTCTGGCTGCAATCTCAGCTGCAGGTGCAACCCAAATCACATTACCACGGCGTCTTTGATCTAATTGCTTACTTTGTAAAACTATATCAAGTGCCTGGTCCCATGGCACATCATTTAACCTCAATGTCACATTTCCAACCACATTATCAGCCACTACAATGTTGAGCTGAGAGGCATCAGCAATCAATTGAATCACAGATCTGACCGGGATGTCTTGGAAGTTAAACCCAACCAAATTACCTGTATAAACAGGCTCATCATCAATCAATTTTGAGCTGTTAGCCAAATCTTGATCAACTTCACTGATCTCAATTGTATATTGATTACCTGTTTGATAAACAACCTTATCAAAAGGACCTGATACTTCCACATCTATTTTGACATCTGTTCCAGATTGTCTGGCATCAACAAAAGTAACGGGTGTGGCAAAGTCAATCACGTCCATTTTCTTATCCATCGCTTCGGATAATTGGCTGTTGGCAATTTCTATGGTTACTTTTCCTAAAGTTTCACTGTAATTGATGACTGCATCAGTATTCGAAAATCCGACTTGGACAACACCTTGTCCATCCGCACCTCTTCTGAAATCAACCATATTAACTTCAGTGACACCCGCAACTCGAGTTCTGGTGATGTCTCTTTCACTCATTAATGACACACTGACCACATTGTTATTGACACTGATTTCGTGTTTCATTTGATTCATTAAATCAATAACAACTCTGGTTTTATCATTACTTGAAACGACGCGCAATCCTTTGGCTCCGCCAGTACCAATGGCCATATTTCTTTTACTGCTACCATTCATGGTCTGGGAAAAGTCTAAGGCCAACCTCGGTGGTAAATTTGTTGAAAAAACTTCAGGCTGGACAACAGCATCACTGAACTTGAAATCTACGATAACACTTCCATTAGCCCCTGTTCTTATATCAATGTCCTCAATTGTTGACTGGGCAAATGATTGATTGATAACAAAGAAACAAAACAAACAGAATGTCACTAGTTTTTTGTTCACTGTATTCAAAGTTAAATTATTCATTTTCATAAATTCACTCACATTCATTCTTCTTTCAAAGCCATTGCTGCATTGCGTTCACGCCATGCGCCTAAGCCGTCATTAATCCATTCTTGAATTTGGATTTCATTTTCATAAATTGCCAATACCTGACCGTGGTTGTGGCCCAAATAATGGCCTTGGGACACACGGTGTAAGGTTCCTTCTGGGTCAACAACTATGGCCCAATAATCATTTTCTTGTTGATATGTTCCTACCATCAACAAACTATCTAATGGATAAGACTCTAAAAATTCTTTTCTACGTGTTAAATCTGGGCCTCTGCCATCTTCTGTAATAGCCAATGCAGCTTGTTCAACTTCATCAGCCACTTCCAAATCATTTGAAAATGGATCTCTAGATGCATTGGCATTGTATTCAAACACTTCATGCGGCTTGAGCTGTGGTAAAGGGTCAATGGGTTTGACTGGTTTGGTTTTTTGATGGGCAATGAATTCATTCAAATCATCAAAACCATTGTTACAACCCATTAAAAACAGAAACATCAAAATAACTGAATTTCTCATTTCTTAGCTCCTGCACCTTGGTCGACGCTTGACATCTCTTCGTCATCTAGATAACGGTAAGTTTTGGCCGTCCCTTCAAGCAGCAATCGTCCACCCAACAGTGAATCGCCTAAAGGTTTTAATGAAATGTCATGCATGGTCAGTATCACCACCCTGGGTAATGAAGCCACACCACTCACAAAATCACCAAATTCATGGTAGTTACCTTTCATTTTTAAACTGATGGGTTTTTCTGCATAAAAATCCTTGACAGCTTCTGCACCAGGTTCAAATAGTTCGTTTTCAATACCACTGGCCAATGCAGTTTGTGAGACATCAACAATCAAATCAGACATCTCATTTTTGCTGGGCAATTGTCTGAGCATTGATTGAAGAATGATCTCCATTTCTTCCAATTGTTCTTTATATGCATCAAGCTGAGCTGCTTTTTGATATTTATACGAGTATGTGTTTTTTAAGTCATTCTCGGTTTTTTGTAAGCCTTCTAAGCTGGTGATCATGTCTTTTACAAACATGAAATAGCCCCCAACCAATATCAAAATTGCCAACGCAACCACCGATGCCACTTTAATTGATGTAGGCCAGCCCCCTGGATTACTCGTATCTAAACTATTAATTTCATCAATAAAACTCATGACACTTCCTCAACATCAGTATCTTTCTTACGATTTGGGTTTACTAAACGAACACTCAATTTAAATTTTTGCTCATGTGTTCCCAAAGTACTATCTGCTTTGATGTAATCTAACTCGATTTTTGAAAACCACTCTGAATCATCCAAACGTCTCATATAATCGGAAACCCTAGAATGGGACTGAGAATACCCTTCCATCGAAATTCTGGTTCCTTGTTGGGTTATTTTTTCTAAAAATACGCCATTTGGAATGGTTTTTACCAACTCATCAAACAAATGAACCATTTGTGTCCTGTTGGCTTGCAATTCCTCTATCACTTGTTGTCGAGCTATTAAACTTGCTTTTTTAGCTTCTAACTTTTCGATTTCTAAAATCTGTTGATCTAATTTGGTGATCTCAGTGGTCAAAAAAGAGTTCCTTTGATTCTGAAACTTGATACTTTGATCAAAGTAGTAATAAGCCAATCCAAAAACCACCAGTGCGAAACCAGCAGACAACGCCAGCAGCAGATAATACTCTTTGGTTTGTTGTTGGCGCCTTTCTTCACGCCAGGGCAATAAATTAATCTTAGCCATATTAATCAAAATTCCTCAGTGCTAATCCCACCACCGACATCATTGCCGGGGCATCCGCCTCAAGTGCTTCATGACTGACTTTTGACGAAAGTTTAAAATTGTGTACAGGATTGATTATTTCGGTAGGCACACCCACTTGATCTTCTACCAATGCATCTATTTCTGGTATGGATGCACAACCTCCACCCAATAAAATTCTATCCACATTACCAAATTCAGTTGCCGAAAAGAAAAACTGCAATGCCCTGCTCACTTGTTGAACCAACGTGTCCTTAAAGGACTGCAATACTTCTGACTCGTAACTTTCTGGCAACCCACCTTGTCGTTTAGCCAATCCAGCTTCTTCATAAGAAAGACCGTACCTTTGCATAATCTCCTCAGTCAGTTGTTTGCCACCAAATGATTGTTCTCGACTGTATATACCAGTTCGTTTATGCATGGCGTGCATGGTCATGGTATTGGCACCAATATCAAACAATGCCACCACTTCTTCATCGTTGATTTCGTATTGCTCTCTGACCAGGTTAAAACACCTTTCTATGGCAAATGCTTCAACATCAACCACTTTTAAATCCAAACCAGCACCTTCAAAAGCCTCAATAAAAACATCGACATTTTCCGATCTAGAACTCGCAATCAGTACGTTACTGACTTCTTCATTCCCTTCTACCGGGCCCAATACACAAAAATCCAAACTGACTTCATCAATTGGATAAGGAATGTATTGTGTGGCATCCAATTCAAGCTGAGCTTCGAGCTCTTCATCTGTTAGCTCACTTGGCATTTGAATGATTTTGGTAATTACAGCAGAGCCAGATACGGCAGTTGATGCACCTTTTATCTTGATGCCTGCTTTATTGACCGCTTTACTGATGGCAGCCGACACCAAATCGACTTCAGCAATGTTGTTATCCACAACGGCATTTACAGAAAGAGGTTCGACTGCGTATCTTTCTACCTTTAAGTTATCTAGACTACCTGACAGCTGTAATATCTTGACTGCTGATGAACTGACATCAACCCCGATTAACTGAACTTTATTTCTACCTAACAATTGCAAAACTATCTCTCTCTTCAATAATTGCTATATATGTTCTTCTTACTTGCAACCATTACACACATTCATCAATTTCAAATCTGTGCCACTAATCACAATTTACATCAATACTTTACTTTTTTTAAGAAGACAATGCAAGAATAACCTTTAAAGTACTGAATAATCAAGATATATTTAAAAAATAATACCAGAATGTGGGCATCAAGAAGTTGCGTGTCAAAGTCTGGACGACTAAATAGTTCGAATCTCACGAGGGATTATTGTGTGCGGAAGAATGGTGGGCCTGGTAGGACTCGAACCTACGACCAATGGATTATGAGTCCACTGCTCTAACCAACTGAGCTACAGGCCCTGAAATGTAGCAGCGCATTATAACTGATGAAAAATGGGACTGCACCAATTTATTTGTCTTGATTTACGCATCGATCATTGCCTGATAGAAGTGAAACATTCGGGTTGCATTAAGTGCCAATTCTTGCAAGCCCTGATTGTTCGCAATGACATCTGTGGCCAGTAACAATCGCTCCTCACGTGACAACTGGGAGTCTATGATGGCTTGCGCTGCAACCTCATCTAATTGATCTCTATTTTGGATGCGTGATAACTGTATGGATTCATCCACATCAATGACCAAAACCCGATCAAAGGTTATTCTCGTCGAATGCTCGCTATACAAGGGAATGACCCACAATTCCATTGGCAAATGATTCATGATTGAAGCCTGCTCAGCGGCTTCCCAAATCAATGGATGCAAAATACCATTTACGGTTTTTCTCTTATCATCATCAGAAAAAATCAATTGTTTTAAATGCCTGCGATTGAGTTCACCGTCAGACAATAATATTTGATCACCAAACGCATCAACCAATTGAGACAACCCCGCCGAACCTGGCTCCACCACATGTCTGGCCAGTATGTCCGTGTCAATGATGCAGGCACCCAACGTGGCAAAATGGTCTGAAACAAACGTTTTACCTGATGCAATACCACCGGTTAAACACACTTTGAGTTTATTCACTTACAGTCCAGGAAAGAGGTAAGCAAGGATTTGTGCACCAAACACATAGCTAACAAAGATACCAATGGACAGGTACGGCCCGAATGGTATTTTATTTTGACCTTTCTTCATGGCAGCTTGAGCCAATGCAAAGATCAACCCACTGATTGAAGCAATGAATAACACTGCGATCAACAATTCCGGGCCCAACCATGCGCCACCAGCAGCCAACAGTTTAAAATCCCCATAACCCATGCCTTCTTTGCCAGTCAACAATTTGAACAAATGGAAAACCAGCCACAAGGATAAATACCCCACCAAAGCGCCTTGAATCGCTTGGACAGGTGTTATAGAAAACTCAAATAAACTGAAAAACAAACCCAGCCACAACAATGGCAGGCTTAACTGATCAGGTATTAAAAATGTATCAAAATCAATCCAGGTAATTGCAATCAAAAACCACAACAACAAACAGGCAGCCAACAGCGCTAAACCAAACCCCAATTGATAAGCCAGAGCAGCAGTTAACAACGCAGTGAGCAGTTCAATAAATGGATAGCGGAATGATATGCCCTTGCCACAAAAATGACATTTACCACGCAACAATAGATAACTGAGAACCGGTATGTTGTGCCATGCCGACAACTGATTTTTACATTGCGGACAATGCGAACGGGTCAGTGCTATGCCAGGTGGTTGCTTTTCCTTAAATTCATTTTCATTGAACTCAGCAAACTCTTTTTTCCAGTTGTATTCCATCAATGGTGGCAAGCGCAGTATGACCACGTTGAGAAAACTACCCACCAGAAGGCCAAATACAAATGCAACTACATTCAATAATAACGGGTACTGGTCAAATACCGCTGATAACTCTGTCACTTTAAAATACAGATGCCATTTTAAAGATCGGCAAGTACATGGCAACAACCATCACACCCACCAAACCACCAACCAAAACCATGATGATTGGCTCCAACAAACTACTCAAGGCATCCACCGCATTGGAAACTTCCTGCTCATAATAGTCTGCCACTTTAGCCAGCATCGCATCTAAATTACCCGATTCCTCACCAATGGCAGCCATTTGTATCACCATATGTGGAAATAAATTGGCTTGACTCATGGCCAATTGCAGTTGATGACCTGTAGATACATCGTCTTTAATTTGCAAGACAGCATCTCTGAAGACCACATTACCCACTGCGCCAGAAACCGTATCCAAACCTTCAACCAAAGGAACACCCGCAGCAAAAGTGGTCGATAATGTGCGAGCAAAACGTGCCACAGCTGCATCAAATAAAATACCGCCGACAATAGGAATCTTTAATGACAGCCGATCCAATGCATGGGCAAATTTCAGCGACCTTTTTTTCAATTGTGAAAAGCCAACCACGATACCAACCAAGACACCAATCACAATCAACCAGTATTCTTGCATGGTTTTAGAGGCATTGACCACCATCAAAGTCAGCCCTGGTAAATCTGCACCAAAACTGGCAAACATACTTTGGAATTCTGGCACCACCTTCACCAACAATAAAATGGTCACACCGACGGCAACAAACAAAACAGCAGCCGGATAAAACATGGCCTTCTTAATTTTACCCTTGATCTCCTCAGTCCGCTCTTTATAGGTGGCGATGGTATCTAACAACTCATCCAGCACACCTGCTTTTTCTCCGGCATTGACCAAGTTGCAATACAACTCATCAAAATACAGTGGATGCCGACCTAAAGATTCAGCCAATGAAGACCCTGATTGAATTTCAGTTTTCACTTCATTCAATAACTTGGCCATTCTTGGGTTGGTTTGCCCGCCCTCAATAATCTCAAAGGCTTGTACCATTGGCACTCCGGACTCCATCATGGTTGCCAGCTGCCTACTGAATAAAGCAATGTCTTGTGGTTTGATGGCCTTACCACCATCGAATAATGATTTCCTTTTTTTATAAATCTTTTTGACTTGAATGCCTTGGCGTCTCAATTCATTTTTCGCCAAAGTCGTTGATTTGGCTTGCTGAACGCCTTTCAGCTTTTTACCAATTTTATCAACACCAACCCATTCAAAGGATTGCAATTCATCAATTTTTTGTGCTTTTGCCATAATTTTTAATCCACAGTTACACGATTGGCCTCAACCAAACCAGTGATGCCGTTTTTAACTTTTAACAATGCTGACTTTCTCAGGTTTGCGATCCCGTCATTTTCAGCTGCTTCGGCAATATCCAATGAATTGCCGCCCTCTAAAATAATTTTCTTGATGCCGTCGGTAATGGGCATGACTTCATATATACCCACCCGGCCTTTATAACCTTCGTTACACTTAGGACACCCAACCGGATCAAATATAGTTGCACTTTCTAATTCTTCTTCAGCAAAGCCAGCTTGAATCAAAGCCTCTTTACTCAGCTCTGTGGGCTTCTTGCAGTCACACAACCGCCTGGCCAACCTTTGCGCAATGATGATAGATACGGCGGAAACCACGTTGAATGGCGCCACCCCCATATTCACCAAACGACTCACCGTTTCGGGTGCATTGTTGGTGTGCAAGGTTGACAACACCATGTGACCAGTTTGTGCCGCTTTGATGGCAATTTCTGCCGTTTCCAAATCCCGAATCTCACCGACCATGATCACATCAGGGTCTTGGCGCAGGAATGACCGCAGTGCCGCAGAGAATGTCATCCCTTGTTTGGCATTTTGCTGCACCTGATTGATGCCATCAACCCGGATTTCTACAGGATCCTCTGCCGTTGAAATGTTTCTGCCTTCGGTATTCAGTATGTTCAATGCAGTATACAGCGAAACCGTTTTACCACTACCCGTAGGACCTGTTACCAACACCATGCCATAGGGCTTGACGATGGCATCCATAAATAGTTTTTTCTGATCGTCTTCATAACCCAGCTTGTCAATACCCATTTTAGCTGCTGATGCATCCAAAATACGCATCACAATCTTTTCACCAAATAAAGTTGGGCAGGTACTTAAACGAAAATCGATTGAATTGTTCTTGGATAAATTCAATTTAACACGACCGTCTTGGGGCACCCTTTTTTCAGCAATATCCAGTTTTGACATGACCTTCAGTCTTGAAGCTATTTTCTGTGTCATGTTCTTGGGCGGTTTGATCATGGTCTTAAGCATACCGTCAATACGATAACGTACACGGTAAGTCTTTTCATAAGGTTCGAAATGTATATCAGAAGCACCACGCTTAATGGCGTCCAAAAGTACTTTATTGACCAGTTTTACAGCTGGTGAGTCAGCCAGGTCTTCAACAGCATCAGAACTGTCAGCATATTCGTCTTCATCATCGTATTCTAAATTCTCAAGCCCTTCATCGCCCAAATCATCCATCACTGAAGAAGCTTCTTTCAGTGCTTCTTCAATGGCGCTGAGTAGTCCGTCATGCCTGACTAAAATCGGTTCAACCGCTAAATTGGTGTGGAACCTCACTTCTTCTAATGCCCGAACATTGGTGGGATCAGAAATTCCGATAAAGACTTTTTTACCTCTGACAAACAAGGGTAAAACCTGATGTTTCTCGACCAAGTTATCAGACACCAAGCCCATGGGTAATTGAGCCATGTCCATGGCATTAACATCCAAGACAGGCACACCATATTCATTTGATGCCGCGTCACACAAATCGCTGGCATCAACCAGGTTGTTATCAGTCAGGTAAGCAAACAATGGAATTTTCTGCTTTCTGGCCGTTTCATTGGCTTCAGCAGCTACTTCCATGTCAATCAAGCCATTTTGCACCAATCGACGCAAAGCACCACTGACCATAGTTTTAGTACTAGTTACACTCATATGTCACTTTTTATAAAGTTAAAATACATACCACATACAACAATACTTTACCTGAAAATATCAATTGATTACAACTATTTAGCAACTTCATTTTAAGGATTTTGCAAAACAGCTACTCGCGACAGCCAAGACTTCAACTTAATCTGTACCCGATGTCCCACACCAGTCCAGCTTCAACAATCAGAAATTCTTGGGCATGTCAGTAAATAAAATCCAAATCTTTGCCTTTGGCCCAACAGCCATAAACAACATTGAAACAAGCCTTTCTCAATTATATGCAATCGTGCTTTGGTAACTGCGAACACATTCACATTAACAGCCATCCAAAGTATTCCGATATAGAATTTCAACGCTTGATTCTGCCCCCACTATCGGCAATCTTTCCACCATGCAAAATCACACATAAATTCACACAAAACACGGCTTGTTTCAGCTAAAATACAGCGCGACTTTGAACTATATCAATTAACCAGGAATAGACAATATGAATTTTCATGAATACCAGGCCAAAGAACTGTTTGCCAAATACAACATACCCATCCCCAATGGTGAGGTGGCAAGAACGGCTGAAGAAGCCGTTGCAGCCGCTAAATCCTTGGACTGTGACATGTGGGTGGTCAAAGCCCAGGTGCATGCTGGCGGACGCGGCAAAGCCGGTGGTGTAAAGCTGGCAAAAACCTTGGATGAAGTTAAACAATATGCCAACGACATGCTTGGCATGAAAATTCAAACGTACCAAACAGGTGGCTTGGCATTACCGGTGAATGAAGTATTGATCACTGAAGCTGCAGACATTGAACAAGAAATTTATCTGAGTTTGTTGGTAGATCGAGCCAATAAATGCCTGTCATTTGTGGCCTCTGCAGAAGGCGGTGTCGAAATTGAGGAAGTGGCCAGAACCAATCCTGAGAAAATCCACACCATTCAGGTCGACAACACCGAAGGCCTGTTCCCTTACGCCTGCCGTAAAGCTGGATTTGCTATGGGCTTGAACAGCAAGCAAGTCAGACAACTGACTCACATCATGATGCAAATGTACAAGATGTTCCTTGACTTGGACTTGTCATTAATTGAAGTTAATCCGTTGATTATTGATGACAATCAAGATGTCATTGCGTTGGATGCAAAGATCAATTCCGATGACAATGCAGATTTCAGACACAAAGACCTGGCTGATTTACGCGACATCACTCAAGAAGACCCTGCCGAAGCCAAAGCCCATCAACATGACCTTAATTACATCAAATTAGATGGCAACATTGCATGTATGGTGAATGGAGCCGGTTTGGCCATGGCAACCATGGATGTGATTAAATTAAAAGGTGGCGAACCTGCTAACTTTTTAGATGTGGGTGGTGGCGCCACTGCAGAGCGTGTGGCCATCGCTTTCAAAATCATCTTGTCAGATCCCAACGTGAAATCAATTCTGGTCAACATTTTTGGTGGCATTGTCCGCTGCGACCTGATTGCTGACGGCATCATTGCAGCCATCAAGGAAGTCGGTGTTGAAGTACCCATCGTGGTTAGACTTGAAGGCACCAATGTCAACGAAGGCAAGAGAATTTTAGACGAAAGTGGTTTGGCTGTTATCTCAGCTGATAATTTAGACGATGCTGCCAACAAAGCAGTGGCTGCAGTAGGAGCATAACATGAGTGTATTAGTTAACAAAGACACCCGTTTATTGGTACAAGGATTTACAGGGTCACAAGGCACATTCCACAGTGAACAAGCCATTGATTACGGCACCAACCTGGTGGGTGGCGTTACCCCTGGGAAAGGCGGCAGTCAACATTTGAACAGACCTGTGTTCAACACGGTTGCCGACGGTGTTAATGAAGCAGGCGCGAACGCTTCTGTGATTTTCGTACCACCACCATTTGCTGCAGATGCGATCTTGGAAGCGGTAGATGCCGGTATAAAATTGATTGTAACCATCACCGAAGGTATTCCTGTTTTAGATATGATGAAAGTCAGAACTGTATTGGATGCCAACCCTGACGTGGTCATGATTGGTCCCAATTGTCCTGGTATCATCACCCCGGGTGAATGTAAGATTGGCATCATGCCTGCTGCCATACATCAGCCAGGCCGCATTGGCATTGTTTCACGTTCAGGTACTTTGACCTATGAAGCGGTTCATCAAACCACGTCGGTCGGTTTGGGTCAGTCAACCTGTATAGGTATAGGCGGTGACCCCATTCAAGGCACCAACTTCATTGATTGCTTGAAATTATTCCAAAATGATGACCAAACAGATGGCATCATCATGGTGGGTGAAATCGGTGGTTCTGCAGAAGAAGAAGCCGCTGAATACATCAAAGCCAATGTCACCAAGCCAGTGGTTTCATACATTGCTGGTGTAACCGCACCTGAAGGAAAGCGCATGGGTCATGCAGGTGCTATTGTTGCTGGAGGGAAAGGCACAGCTCAAGCCAAGTATGAAGCCTTGGAAGCCGCTGGTGTTAAAACCGTCAAATCTCCGACTTTCTTAGGTGAAAGCATCAAAGAAATGCTGTAAACAGCGCCTGGATTGAGCACCATCACTGGAATCAATTCCAGACCCTACGAGGAGCCAGCTGTTGATCAACAGCTGGCTTTTTTTATCCCTCACACTATGATGACGAAGGCAGTGCTTTGTGTTATATTGATAGTAACTACAACTGGAGAATCAATATGGTAAAACCTCGCATCACTTTGGCCTGCTTGGCCTTATTGTTTTCTATTTCAGTTCTGGCTGAGCAGAAAGTATCTCAAGGCGATTACGAATTGCACTACAACACTTTTCCATCAACTTTTTTATCAAAAGAAATTGCCAATGCCTATCAAATTGTTAGATCGAAAAACCGTGGGATCATCAGTATTTCTTTGCTAGACACCTCTAAAATACCTGCCATGGCCGTGGAAGGAGACATTGAAATTTCTGCCAAAAACCTCCTGAATCAGACCAAAGAGGTAAAATTGATAAAAATCACAGAGAAAAACCAAGCTGTCTATTATTTAGGCACCTTTGCTTTAAACAACCAGGAAGATGTTAATTTTTCTTTGACGGCAATTCCAACAGGCAGTGAAGAACGCATTGCTGCTAAATTTTCCAGGGAATTTTATACCGATTGATCCCATGAGATTGATTTTCACACTCACACTTCTGATGGCACAAAATATGATTCAGGCCAATACCAGTATCACCATATACTCAGGCAAACAGCAAGGGCATTTAACCCCCAGTCAACTTCAAAACGCACACAACATTCCTGGCTTTGCAGTGATTAAGCAGACCAGAAGCGCTCAATTTGAAAAAGGGCAATTCACTTTGGCATTTGATGATGTGGCAGAACACATCGATCCCACCACCGTCAGCTTTAATACACCTGACAATCCCGACGCTGCTGTGGTCTTAGATCAAAATTTTCAATTTGATTTGGTGGGTACTGATAAACTGTTACAAAAATATCTGGATCAAATCATCACTGTCAACCACAGCCAGGGAGCCCAAAGTGTAAATACAACAGGTGTGCTTCTGAGCACTCAGGGTGGTGTTACGTTACAAAATGAATCAGGCATCATCACCATCAATCAGTGGAACCACATTCAATTTCCAGAACTACCAGGCGGTTTGTTAACCAAGCCCACCCTCGTGTGGTTACTGGAGTCAACATCAGCCAAGAAAGAACTGATATCAATGAGTTACCAAACCCAAGGAATGACATGGTGGGCCGATTACAACATCACGCTGAAAGGCGATTCCAACGACTGCGAGATGGATTTGTCTTCATGGGTTTCCATAGTCAATAAATCCGGTGCCAACTTCAGCGACACCCAACTGAAATTAATCGCTGGCGATGTCAACCGAGCTCCAAATAATAGCGGCCGCAATCAGTTTGCCAGAAAAGAGATGATGGCCGCCAGTGCTCAAGACTTTACCGAACAAGCTTTGTTTGAATACCATTTGTATAAACTACCCAGAAGTATTGACCTACCTAACAACTCCACCAAACAAATTCAACTTCTGAATCATGCCAACAACATCAAATGTGTCCGTACACTGGTCTTCAATGGCAGCGGCCAACAACGCATCAATTACCACAGACCTATCACGGATGCTGGGTATCTTCGGCATACCGAAGCCAAAGTTGAGGCATTTTTAGCTTTTAAGAACAGTCGTGATAATCAACTGGGAATCGCCTTACCTGCTGGTCGTGTAAGGGTTAATATGGTGGACCCAACTGATGGCAGTTTAGAATTCATCGGTGAAGACAGCATTGACCACACACCTAAGAATGATTCGATCAATTTAAAATTAGGGCATGCTTTTGATGTCAAAGGTACACGCATCCAAAGGAATTTCAAACTGGTTCCAAACGGGGTGACTGAACACATCGAAATCACCATCAACAACCAAAAAGATCACACCCAACCAGTGACTGTCATAGAACCATTGTTCAGGTGGTCAAATTGGCAAATCACTGAGCACAATGAACCATTTGAAAAAATCGATGCATCAAGCATTAAGTTTATGATCAGCGTGCCTTCTGAAAGCAAAAAAACCATACGCTATACAGTCCAATACAACTGGCCCTCAAATAAAAAGTAGCTCTAAAAAATCATCAGAATTTATTGTAATTTGCCTGTCGGAACCCTATTCTTACATGATGGTTCTGGATGTGAACACATTCACAATTTAATGTACATTCCAGTGCTATAGTCAGCAATAACATGACTGGCCTATTATCATGACAACCAATAAAAACGATAAAAACGTAGTAAACATAAAAACAGAATCACCTGAGAACATCAACCAGGGCGTCATTCTCCCACAAATACATAAATTGTTTATCAAAGGATTGAAACCAACCATTCGTGAATATTATGACAAGTTAGACGATTCATTGTTTGATTTAGCCGAAAAAGCTCAAAACAACGAAAAACAGACTCATTTCTTCGAAGCCATGCGTGAAGTACGTAAGAAAAAGGAGCTGATGGTTAGAAAGTTTTCAGAAAATGTGCAGCATGCATTTAAACGCTTTAAACAAGGGAAATTCAATTATTTCGGCACAGAAGAAATCACTGAGGACACCTCCGCAGACGGTTTGTCTCTGGTTGATGAACATGAGTTGGATCAAAAACTGGCTGCCACTCAACTGACTGAAAAAGCCAACACCTACCTACATCAACATTTATTTGCACTGGAAAAACGATTCACTTTATTGGCTGGTGGCAGCGAAATTAAGGTTGATCAAATTCCTGTGTCACCCGCAGTCATTGTGGGTTCTTTCGCCGCTACATTTGAACATTTGCACATCGATGACACCATCCATTTAATCATGCTTAAACTGTTTGAGAGAAGCCTGATAAAAAATCTGGTGCAGCCATACATTGACATCAATCAAAAGCTCATTGAGTCCGGTATATTGCCAAACTTAAAGTTCAGGGTAAGCAGCCAAGGCTCACGAAGGCCGGCGTCTAACTATGTGCCTGGTGCGGCCACACCAGAAGGTGAAGAATTGGTCGAGCAGATGGTTCCTGTAGATCCCTTAACACAAAACACCGCCATGGTGGCAGATGATCAATACCAGGCCATTGCTTCAGCCTTGCACCAAAGGCACTCTCAGGGACCAACTGTACCCAGCATGTCATTATTTGACGCATCCATTGTCAACAATGCGCTGAATATACTTCAGGTAGAAGAGTTGAACAGCCTCAATTCAAGACAGGCTTCATTAAGCCCTACTGAAATCAAAAATGCATTACTCGCACGATTGAAAGACTTGGACAGCGAAGGGGAACAAAAACAAGTCAATCAACAAGATGAAGACACCATTGATCTGGTCGGTATGTTATTTCAGTTTCTGGTTGATGATCGAAACTTACCTGACAGGATCCAGGCTTTACTGGCAAAATTACAAATACCCTACTTGCACCTGGCCCTTAAGGACCGGAAATTGTTTTCCAACAGAGAAAACAATGCCAGAAAATTGCTTGATATCATTGCCAAAGCATCAATTGGTTGGAGCGAAGCCGATGACAAAAAAGGCAAATTCATCAACAAAGTGGAAGAAATAGTCCAGAAAGTTTTGGAAACTGATCATGAGGAACTCGATTTTCCGGACTTGATCGAAGATTTTCAAGAATTCGATGCCAAGAACAGCAAAAGAAGCCAGGTCATTGAGAAACGCACCTCGGAAAAAGCACTGGGTCAAGAACGCATCATCAAAGCCAAAGATGAGACTGCAAAAATCCTAGAAGGCAAAATGAAAAAGCATTCTTTGCCCAAAATGGTCACCGACATTTTACTCACCCCATGGGCCAATGTGCTCATCCTGGCCTATTTGCGGCATCAGGATGAACCTGAACTGATAGAAAACTACACCAGATTTGTCGATAAATTGATCTTTGTCTCGGTCAAGAATAAGAAAAAAATGGCCACCAATGCACAAATCAGCCATGTCTGCGATCAACTGAGTAAAGGTTTGCGCTTGGTGGCTTTTGACGAATTCAGTATCAAAGAAAAAAGTCAGGACTTGTATCAATTGTTACTGAACATCAATGGCATCGATAACAAACAAGAAGAAGTCGAACATGACTACGTTTTGCCACAAGAAGCATTCAATGTAGACGAATATGAATCTGCAGAAGAACAACCGGAAATAGTTCATTTCATCGCTGACAAGAAATTTAATAACTTAGACAAAGAAGTCGTTCATATAGATGACGCCTTTTACCAACAAGCCAAGAGTTTACAAACCGGTGAATGGGTAGAATTTCTTGAAGAACAAGAAGAAGTGGAAAACCTCAGGGCCAAGTTATCCTGGGTTTCTCCGATCAGTCACAAACTGTTGTTTGTCAATGCACGTGGAGTCAAAGTAACTGATAAAAGTTTGGATGAATTGGCCCAGGATCTACGAGAAAAATTAGCGGTGGTGTTACAACAAATCCCCTTGTTTGATCGAGCCATGTCAGCAATTGCTAAACAAGTGGTTAAAGAAGGTACCGACGGATCAAAAAACAATGATTCAACTGCTGAAAAATCTGCACCGGAAGCATCAGAATAACTGGGGAATTACCTGAGGATCAGTCCCTCACAGGTCAAAGGCTTGCTTCGTAGGTGTTTTGCATCAAGGTGGCCACCGTCATCGGGCCTATGCCACCTGGAACGGGGGTGATCCAACTGGCCCGTTCACTGGCTTTTGCGAAATCAACATCACCGCACAAACCGCCTGCTACTTTTCGATTGATTCCGATATCAATCACTATGGCGCCTGGTTTGATCCAATTGGCATCAACGATGTTCGGATTACCTACAGCCACACAGAGCAAATCGGCTTGATTAACATGTTTTTCCAGTTCCTTGGTGAATCGATGGCATACGGTAACTGTGGCTCCGGCAAACAACATCTCTAACATCAGTGGCCTGCCAACAATGTTAGAAGCCCCAACGACCACACAATGCATACCCTTTGGGTCAATTCCATAATGGTGTAATAATGTCATCACGCCACGAGGTGTGCAAGGGCGCAAACCGGGTTGACGCAAAGCCAAATGCCCTACATTACTGGCATGGAAACCATCAACATCTTTGATTGGATCGATGCGATTGGTTACTTCGGTTTCGTTGATGTGCTCAGGTAAAGGAAGCTGGACCAAAATTCCATGAATATCCGGATCTGCATTCAGCTCATCAATCAAAGCATTCAAGGCTTTAGAAGAAGTTTGGCGGGGCAGTTGGTGGGTCACAGACCTGATGCCAGTCCGTTCACAGGCCTTGATTTTGTTATTGACATAGACGTGAGATGCCTCATCATTGCCAACCAATACCACCGCCAGTCCAGGTGCTTGATGACCATCATTGACACGTTTGGTAATGGCTTCTGCCACTTTCTCCTGGATTAAACCTGATACTTTCTTGCCATCTAAAATTTGCGGTTCTGTCATCTCATCACCCGTTAATGTTCGCAGCTTTCACTTTTGTTGACGGGGTATTTTAACACTTTAAATCGATGGTTGAGTAAGTCATATGACAACATTTGGTGTTGCAATGATTGGCCCATTCCAGTCAAGTATTTAATCGCTTCGGTGGTTTGGATCAATGCCGCTACACCAGGTACAGAACCCAATATTCCCTCTTGAGAACAATTGGCAATGGCATCGGCATCTAGATCCGGAAACAAACAACGGTAACAGGGCTCATCTTTGTGACCACTGAAAAAGGTTATTTGCACATCAAAACCCGTTACAGCTGCAAATATCCAAGGCTTATTCAGACGCAAACTGAAATCGTTGATCAAATAGCGGGTGTTGATGTTGTCAGATCCATCCAAAATCAAATCCACTTCAGCCATCAAGGCTTCGGCATTATCTGCACTCAAGAATTCATCAATCACATTGATTTTAATTGCAGAGTTTAAATTTTCTAATCGACGTTTGGCTGATACAACTTTACTTTCACCAACATCCGATTCTGTATATAAAATTTGTCGGTGTAAGTTATGTAATGCCACCGTGTCTTCATCAACCAAGGTCAAGGTACCCACACCACTGCCCGCTAAATACAACAATGCCGGACTGCCTAAACCACCTGCCCCAACCACCAAAATGTGTGAATGCCTTAGTTTTTCTTGGGCCTTCAGCCCAAACCCATGCAGCTTCACCTGCCTGTCGTAGCGCCACATTTGTTCATCAAGCTCTGGCAGCTCAATGGGAAGATCCAATGCCAACCAGGCCTCAAAACCACCTGTCACAGAAACAAAGTTATCAGCAACTGTTCTGTTCAATTCGGACGCCACCTGCAAAGAAGTCTGGCCACGGTAACAAAGGATAAAAACATGTTCATGGTCGTTAGCCAAATCAACTGATTCAGCAATCAATTGTTCCCGATTCATGCATTTTGCGCCTTTGGGGACACCGGCTGACCAGTCACTTGATGACCTCAAATCCACCAAAACACCAGCCCCTGATTGGATCAATTTTAAGACTGAAACTGGGTCTTGGTTGCTGTTTACTGACATTTTCTGAAATCAGTAAAGGGCTGAATCACCACTGTGTCACCAGCAAACAAGTCCTGTTGAGACTCATTCAAAACGATGAAGCAGTTGGCTTGTGACAATGACTCAATGCGACTGGATTGTTGGCCGCCGCACACAGACACTTGTAGGCTGCCTTGGTGGTCAACTTCAAACATACCGCGCATGTACTCGCGACGCAAATGTGATTTTTTGATGTCATGTGC
This sequence comes from Marinicella sp., assembly GCA_965230295.1. Classification (GTDB taxonomy): domain Bacteria; phylum Pseudomonadota; class Gammaproteobacteria; order Xanthomonadales; family Marinicellaceae; genus Marinicella. The sequence goes on from OZ246001.1 coordinate 378,975, forward strand.
CAACATGGCTCGCCAGCTGGTCAAATGTGGTGCCTGTTGAGTCATAGATTGGATGGCTGGAAAAACGTACTGACACAGGGTCGTGTAGCTGGAAACAGGGTTACCCGGTAAACCGTAAAACAAGGATTGTCCGAGTTCGCCGAATAACAGAGGAAAACCTGGTTTAATGCGCAATTTATGGAACACCACTGTTCCCTGTTGTGACAAGGCTTTGGGTATCCAATCCTTCTCGCCCATAGAAACACCTCCAACCGTAATGATGAAATGAAATGCTTCTTTTGCCAAGTCTTCAAGTCTTCGATTGACCGCTTTTTCTGAGTCTTCTAAGGTCTGAAACAAAGTCACTTGACAGCCCATTTCTTGCAACAAGTGACTTAACATCACCGAATTGCTGTCATAAATCTGTCCCGCAGCACAGGGGTTACCTGGCTGAACCAATTCATCACCTGTCATCATCAACGCAACCCTGGGCTTGGATAACACTTGTACTTCAGCAATACCAAGTGATGACAGCAACCCCAAACTGGCGACACACAAATCCTGATTGGCTTTGACCACTGTTTGACCCAGTTGCAAATCTGAACCTGAAGTACGTATGTATTCACCCTTCTTAGGCAATTTGTCAAAGTACAAGGATCCTTCCTTTACTTGCCCGTGTTCTTTGAGGACAATGCCATCAGCGTCGACTGGCAACAAGCCCCCTGTCATAATGGGTAAAGCCATTTCATCACAACTCAACTGCCTTGATTGTTTGGCCGCATGGATCGGTTGGCCAATTTTAAGCACATACTCTGTTGGTCTTGAAGTATTTGCTGTATCAGTTTGGTTGGCCTGAATTTCAGACAAATTGATGGCATAACCATCCATGCTGCTACAGGCGGCAGAAGGCACATTGATGGGGGCGGTAATGGCTGTCGCAGTTGTTCTGCCAAAAGCATCTGCCAATGCAATGGTTTCATGCGTGCTTGTTAGTTTTTCTGCGTGCTGGATAATCAGCTTGATCGCCTGACTGTGATTCAGGGCCTGATTACGATTGTTTGGTTTCACCGTTGTCATGGAATAATTTAAAAATGACCACAAAAAATGTGGAAGATGTCATTTTAACTGTTGTGTTTGTGTTTGGGTAAATTATGCGCTTTTTTTCTGCGTGAGGGGTACTGGTTGTCTGGATTTTTCTTATCTTTATAAGGGTTTTTACCATCTCTGAATTGCATGATGATTGGCACACCTTTCAGTTCAAATGCTTTCCTGAATGTATTTTCCAAATACCTTTTATAAGATTCTGGCAACTTGGTGGTTCGCTTACCATGAATGACTATTCGCATGGGGTGATTACCACCAGAATGGGCAAACTTCAACTGAGAACTTAAGCCTTGTACCAAGGGCGGCTGATGGGCTTTATAGGCTTCATTCAATACGTTGGTTAGTTGATTGGCAGACAATTCCTGATCGGCTTTATCCATCAACAAGTCAACCCGTTCCATCAACACCCGCAAACCTGATCCATGTAATGCCGAAATATACAACAATGGCACCCACTCGAATGCTTGCATTTTCAGGTTGATTTTTTCTTTGACGTAATTGCGGTGGTCTTCACTTAAGTTATCCCATTTATTGATCACTAAAATAACTGGCTTGGCATGGTATACAGCCAATCCTAACAAGTGTAAGTCCTGATCCGTAATGCCTTCTGTGGCATCCATCATCACCACACAAATTTGTGATAACTTAATGGATTCAATGGTTTTAAGGATACTGAATTTTTCAATGCCCTCCCCAATTTTTGATCGTCGCCTGACACCGGCAGTATCAATCAAAGTGTATGGTAGATCGTCCCAAATCAAAGGCAAGGATATGCTGTCTCTGGTGGTGCCAGGCATGTCATATGCCAGCACCCTGTCTTCTCTGAGTAACCGATTGACCAAAGTCGACTTGCCGACATTGGGTCGGCCAATGATGGCAATTTTAGGACCATGATCTTCTATCACTTCTGCAGTGAACGCTGCTTCATTGGCTTTGAAAAAATCATTCAAATAAAGTTTCAAATCACCCAAGCCTTTGCGGTGTGCTGAACTGACTGCCAAAAGGTCAACCACGCCCAATTGATAGAATTCTGCCAACGCCATCTCATTGACCTGACCTTCGGCTTTGTTGGCCAAAAGTAAAATGGGTTTGGCTGCCATTCTTATACGCTCTAATATGCGTTCGTCATCACCCACCAATCCTTCTCTGGCACTGACCACAAACAGCACCAAATGTGCTTCTTCGATGGCCTGGATGATTTGTTGATCCATCAACTCTGTGAGCTCACCCTCATCACCCAACATGCCGCCGGTATCAATCAGTGTGGTTTTGAAATCGGCCAACTCAAGTTCACCATATTGGCGGTCTCGGGTTAAACCTGGCATGTCTGCCACCAATGCATCACGCGTATTGGTTAAAGCATTGAACAGTGTTGATTTACCAACATTCGGACGGCCAACTATGGCAATAACAGGTGTCATGTGGCCTCATCAATGGAAAGCAGCACAGCAGCTAGACCCGCCGAGTCGGTTGGCGAGCGAAGCGAGTCAGAGACGAAGAGCGTGAAATAGGGAGACATGCTCGCCGTGGTCGCTTTCATTTTAGTCGAGAACACTTCGGTTTCGCTCAGTACGAACAAAAATGAATGAAGACCCAAGAGCATTCCTTAGTTATTTAGTGAATTGCAAAGCACTGAGTGTGCCATCATAATTGTAGGCATAAATCATGTCGCCTACAATCAAAGGCGCATGGTAAAACTGATCTCCGCCAACACGAGTGCGGTTGATGATGTCACCTGAAACACCATCAACGATGTGTAAGTAACCTTCAAAATCACCCACCACCAGATCACCTAAGTAGAAACTGGGTTTGGTCACGTTTCTATTCAACAATTGATCCTGGCTCCAGCCACGAGATCCATCAGCGCGGTTCAACTGGTGTAGCACTGATTGATTATCAGACAAATAAATGGAACGCCTGGATACAGTAACACCTGTGACTGATCCAATATTTTGACTCCACAATGCACGCCCTGATTCTGTGGCCACTGACATGGTTTTGTCTGCTGCACTGGATATATATAAGTCGGTTGCCACCACATCAATATCACCATCAATGTCCGCAATTCGGTCGATCTCTGTCTTGCCTTGGCTGTTGATCACATTTTGCTGCCACAGCACAGATCCATCTAAAATGTTTAACGCAGCAACCTTGCCATTGTCAAAGCCGATGTAGATGCGGCCACCTTTGGCTATCGGGGTACTGTTTCCTCGTAAAGTCAAATTTGGGATGTTGGTGTCAAAACTCCAATCCCGCTTACCAGACTGAATGGCGAATCCATAAACCCTACCATCTTGGGTTCTCACCACCACTTTATTGCGATCAATCACTGGTGGGCTCAGTACTTCTGAAGTCACACTGGTTTGCCAAAGTACTGTACCAGAATCAATGTCCATGGCCACCACCTGACCTTCAGGACCACCGACCACCAGAACCGTGTCACTCACACCTGGGCCGGCGCTGATCTCAGACTCAAGGTCATGTTCCCAGTTGATTCCACCGGTTTTGGCATCTAGGCTGTATACTTTTCCTTTCTGGGTTGCTACGTACAAATTACCATTTTTCTCAGCAGGTATTAATTTGTAACCAAAAGCTTTTTCAGAAGCAGAAAAATCACGTTTCCAAACAGACTTGATGTTGCCTTGTTCAGTGACATCGATCAATTCACTGGGTTTAATCTCATCTTTTTTGTTTCCACAAGCAACTAAAAGCAACAGTAAAAAATAAATGGGTAGACGTTTCATGAGCACCTCTGGTATCAATATTTTATATGGGTCTGGAATGTATCGGTTTCATTAACCACTGTTAATTGGTGGTTTTGATGTCTGCCAATTTCATCTCAATGATTTGTTTTCCAGAATAGCCCTCACCTTCATTAAGAGCCAGCTGGTATGCATCAATGGCTTTGGCAGCATCGCCCTGAGCCACATAGATGTCACCAATAACTTCTTCGACAATGGTTTGGTAAGCTTTGGATTGCACCAACCCCAATTCAGCCAAGGCAGTGGTGTATTCACCTTCAGAAACCAACAATCTGGCCAATCTTAAACGCACCATTTCGGCAATTGGTTTATCAGGTTTGGCTGCAATCAACAATTCATATTGAGCTTTGGCTGCAGCGATGTCATTGGCTTCCACCAGTTTATTGGCTGCATTCAGCCTGGCTTGAATGGTATAGATGTTATTGCCATAATTATTTTCATATACGGTGATCAATTTTGGTGCATCAGCAGCCTCAATGACCGAAAGTGCCGCTTCAAGTTGGGTGAACTCTGTGGCTGCTTCTTGGTTTTGTAAACTTCTGTTGTCCTGCCATTTGCCATAACCCCATAAGCCGCCAATACCTAATGCAATTCCAGCGATTATGGTGAACCAGTTTTTACTCAGCCATTCCTTGACCAACTGTTCTTGTTCAAAATCATCATATTCTTCAAATGCCATAAAAAATCTTCCAATGGTTAATCAATTTAACAAAGCGAGCTATTTTACATGATGGTTTGTAAAATTTCATCAATGCCTTGATGCTAAAGCTCCGTAACAGTGAAACTAAACTCAGTGCCGACATAAACTCGACATCGTGCATCAGTTGCCTCAAAAAATCATTGACAACAGACAACCTTAAACCACATTCATTCACGCAAAAAAAAACCGCTTATTCAGCGGTTTTCTTCTAATTTGGCTCCCCGGGACGGGCTTGAACCGCCGACCTAGTGATTAACAGTCACCCGCTCTACCAGCTGAGCTACCGGGGAAAATTGGTCTGTCTTGTTTCACAAGAGATGCGCATTTTACCGCTTAAGGAAAAACTGTCAAGCAATAAATTAATCCTGTGGTAAAAATACCTTCATTTTTTTATATTCTTGTTAATTGCACTCAAAAATCCACGCAAAATATCCATCTCATGTTTCTCAATGTTCAAGCGATTGAACATCATCCTCAGTTTCTCTGTTAATGACACTTGATTCTGTTCGTTCATGAAATCAACCTCGTGCATGATACCAAACAAATGTTGATAAAAACTTTGCATTTTGGCTGCATCCGCAAAGGGCACCTGCGCTTCTTTTGAAACCCCGTTATTCGGTATGCTGGTACCTTCTAGCAGCTGTTTTCTGATTTCATAAGCTGCCACTTGCACAGCGGCAGCCAAGTTGAGTGAAGAGTAAGCAGGGTTGGCGGGGAATTTAACCAAATAGTGACAGCGTTGCATTTCATCATTGGTCATACCATAACGCTCTTTCCCGAACAGCAAGGCCACCTGCTGAGTAACTGCTGCTTTAACCATCAACTGCACCGCTTCAGCCAAATCAATCACAGGAATGTTCATGCCTCGGTTGCGAGCACTGGTACCAAACACCACAGTACACGGTGCAATGGCTTGATCCAAAGTATCATGAACATGGGCATTGAATAACACGTCGTCAGCACCAGAGGCACGTGCTGTGGCTTCAGCACTGGGGTAATCCGTGGGTTGGATTAAATGCAAGTGTGATAAACCCATGACTTTCATGGCGCGGGCTGCGGCGCCGATGTTACCGGCATGAGAGGTGTTGATCAGGGCGAATCGGATGTTTTCTAATCTATCCACAATGGTGTCAATCATGTTAAAGATTTGGTATCATACGCGGTTCGCCAATTAACATCAATGCACCACAGCAACGGACCCCTATAAGCCCATGTCACCAGAACAAAACATTGCCAAAAAAGCCGCACTGAAAGCCGCCAATTCCATAGAACAACTGATGTTCAAGAATGAACTGCTTTCGGTCAATAAGAAGCTCAACAATGGTTTTGTGGATCAAGCCATAAAAGTCAGCTTGAATGATATATTTTATACCCTCAAAAGGGCTTATCCAGAAGATGAAATTCAAACCGATGGCGAGACTTTAACTGAGTACACCAATCCAGAACGTGTGTGGTTGATCAATCCATTGATAGGCGTCACTAATTTTTTACATGACATCCCACATTGCGCCATCAGCATCACCTTTATGGAAAACAACAAAACCAAAGAAGCCTTGGTTTACAACCCCATCACCGATGATGAATACATGGCAGGTAAAGGCAAAGGTGCTTTTCTGAACCAACGTCGCTTGCGCATCAGTAATCAAAATGAGGCCGAAGAATCGTTCATAGGTACCAACTATGCAGATGAGAAGAGTAAACTGGCCGCACAGTCTTTGGCCATGAGGACCATAGGCAAGCAAGTCGCAGATGTTCGTGTCATGGGCTGCCCCGCCTTGGATTTGGCTATGGTCGCTGCCGGAAAGTTCAATGCCTATTGGCAAATGGGCATGTCACCATCTGAAATGCTGCCTGGCATATTGTTGGTTGAAGAAGCCGGTGGACAATGTATGGATTTTGCCGCCAAAAGGGCTTTTACAGACAACCAACAAATGGTGGCAGGTAACCTGAAGGTATCAGCTTGGCTGTCGGCACAGCTGAAAAATATTTACAGCCAATAAAAAAGGCACTGTTACCATCAACAGTGCCTTACATTGCGATACAGAACTTCGTTAAACAGCTGACTTAGGTGGTCACCTAAGAGGCTCAGTTCGAATCACAAATTCAAAGTCAGACCTTTCAAACCGTCAACATCCACATTGAAGTTTTTGGTCAAGTCTTTCAGATTTGCGACATCAATTTCTCCATCCATGCTGATGAATACGAACTCATCCCCGGCTTCAAAGACCATGATGGATAAATCGCTCAATGTCATGCCATCAACTTTGGCCATGATGTGAACACGCTCATCGCCTTCGACCACTTTAACAATTTCTTCAACACCATTGCGAGCCAAAGCACTGACAGTATCACTCATCCAATCACTGATGTCAGCGGCATCAACCGCATCAGTTAACTCATACACTTTGATCGACAAGTCGTTCAATCCGGACAACACCGCTTGTGCTTCTGGGTCATCTGCAGACAGCATTTTGGCCATGCCTAACATGCCAGGGCCCAAAGTGATTTTCACATTGGCTTCAACGCCCAAGATACTTTCTAGCTCATCAAAATCTCTGGCCCAAGAACTGACTGAGAACAGACATAAAATCAAAACCATCATTAACTTTTTCATACATTTACCTCAATTAAAATTTGCTATCCGCCATGGATTTATGTCTATCAAACGAGCTTTGATTGTGTTTGTTACAAAAAACAGCCACAGAAATCGCTTAAATTGATCAAATGCACAAAACCTATTAAAATAATAGCTTAACTTAGCACCTATTTAAAAATAGGTGCTAATCAATTACTAATTGATAATATATTCAATAGGCCGTCCAAATTACCCAGTTGCCTCAGAAAACCATCTCCCAATAGACTTATACATATTAAGTGTTCTGAATTTTATTTTTGATTTTTTCTTTTATTTTGACCAAATCAATAATAAGAATGTAAGAATCTAACTTTTCAAAAATCATAGATGAAAGTTCGTCTTTATCAAGAATTTCTATAGACTCATCATTAAGAGCAAAATATTGATGTTTTTCATCTAATGATTGCCATTCTATTTTTTTTTCTTTGTACGTTTCGAGATGCTTTTTGATTTTAGTAATTGACATTCCTGTATTAGTTAATGATTTTAGGCAAACAAGTAACATTAAATCACTATAAGAATATCGTCTTCCAACACCTTTCTTGCCAGAAGTCAAACTAGCTTCCAAAATTGAATGCCGCTGATAATAATGAAGCATATGGACGCTATGCCCTGAAATTTTTGATGCTCTTTCTGTACTTACTGTTTCCATACTGAATATTATAATTGAGTATTGAGCAATACTCAATTATAATATAATTACAAATATGTGGTATAAACCCTATCTAATTTGAACAGGAGATGTAATGTCATCATTCCGTTACATGGGAACAAAGAAATACTTAGCAACGAAAGTAAAGCGTTCTATCGACATTGCTTCTAAGCATGGGCAAATGGCCGATTTGTTTTCTGGCATGGGGGCTGTTGCTCGAGAATTTTCCTCAGAACGTTCTGTCTTTTTAAATGATGCAATGACATTTCCTACTGTCTGTTCTAAAGCATATTTTTTAGATAATGACCTGAAAATTAACGATCATTTAATAAAAGAAATTTATTCATTGTTCAGTAGGCACAGGGCTTTGCTAAGGTCAAAGTTTGAAAGGAGAATAAAGCAAGAAAAGAAAGCTGTTCTTGGTGGAAGCGAATCTTTGAATGATTGGATGCTCCAGGCTCCACATGTTGGCAATAGCACACATTACAACAATATGAAGAATGCTGCTAAACTAGAGTCTGGGCCATTGAATTATCAACTGATAACTTTATATTTTTCAGCTTCATATTTTAGCACTTCTCAAGCAATTGACCTTGATGCTTTAAGATACGCAATTGAATCCTTGTCTAAGAGGGATGGTAAATCTCCATTAATAGCAGTTTGGTTATCAACTGCAAGTGTTTTGATTAATGCTCCAGGTCATTCTGCCCAATTCTTAAAACCAAACAACGATTCCTCTTACAATAAAATATGCAGAGGCTTAACGCGAGACGTTTGGGCGACATTTGTTGACTTGTTGAGCAATTTTTCTCCTTGTGGAAGTCTATCATGGAGAAAAAGTAATAAGGTTTCTAAGAGTGATGTTTTAAAATTACTGGATGTTGGTCTTCCATCAAACGTATCTGTAGTTTACGCCGACCCACCTTATACTGGAGACCAATATTCAAGATATTATCACGTTTTTGAAACCATGTTGTTATACAACTATCCAACATCAAAGGGATGTGGAAGGTATCCTGAAGGTAGGTTTACCTCACCATTTTGTTTAAAAACAAAAGTAGTTGACTCATTTGAACAAATGTTTTGTAGGATTATTGACCACTCCGTTCCGCTTGTATTATCCTATCCATCAAACGGATTATTGTCCAAAGTGGGGGTCGATATTATTGAACTAGCAAATGACACCTTTAGGAAAATTGATAAAGCTGAAAGCCAAATCAATCATTCGACAATGGGAGCTTCCAAAGGAGCTCAAAAAAAATCTGTTAAAGAATATATATTGACATGTTACCCTGCATAAATACAAAGGAGTTCCAATGAGTGATCTTGAAACATTAGAAATTAGCCAAATAGAAAGAGATCCGCATAACCCAAGAATAAACTTCCCTCAAAATGAGCTAAATAAATTATCTGAATCAATTGATAAAGCAGGTGTTTTAGTCCCAGTGGTTGTTTATAAATATAAAGATAAGTATCGACTCTTGGACGGAGAAAGAAGGTGGAAATGTTGCAAAAAACTCGGTTTGACGAAAATACCAGTAATTATTATTGGAGAGCCAACTGAGGAAGATCGATTAACTTGGATGTTTAACATTCATCAGGTACGAGAACGTTGGCAAGATATGCCAACAGCATTGGCATTAAAGAAACTGGTAGATGAAACCGGCATTACAGATAAGAAAGAATTAAGCAGGCTAACTGGATTATCTTCAAAGCTCGTAGATCAATATCTTTATATTGTAGAACTCCCTCAAGATATGCAGGATAGTATTGCAAATAAAGATATGGCAATGAACTTTTTCTGGGAGTTGAAACAAGTTTTGGAAAACCTAAAGAAAAAGAGGCCTAATATTTATAATGACTATGAAGCTGACGAGCTCATGAGAAAATTTGTGGATAAAAGAGCAAGTAACGTCATTACTGATACAGTCTCACTTCGTAACGCCAATTATATTATTCAAAAAGCATCAGAAGATGATCCTGAAAATATCAAAGAAGGAGAATTGGATGAAGTAATCAGGGACATGATAGATGACGAAAGTAAGTCAGTTAACGATGCATATGAAGAAACTGTTATGGTTGCTGTTGAGCTTGACAAACTGTTAACAAAATCTATGTCTGTTGTTAAGGCATTCACAAGATTATTAGGAAAAGCTCAAGAAGAGCAAGAACGCTTAGAAATTAAGAATATTGGTAATCAGATTATTAAACAACTTGACACAGCATTAGACAATTAATGAGTGAAAGCAATGAGAAATACTTGGATGCTCTGCTTAAATGTAAGTCAGTAAGTTCATGCGTTATTCCTGATAGCCCGATCATTTTTTCAAATACCGCATGGACTCCCGATGCTATATGCAAAATAAATAATAAGGATACATTGGTATGTATTCACTCAGTAGATGATGAAATCCCACATTTTCTAATTAAAAGGTTGCTGGCAACAGAAACATCTGATTATCAAGTATTAATTATTACTGGTTACAAAATTCTAAGAAATCTTGAACATTTTAAAAAACTTTTAAAAATCAATTCACTGGTATCATTTTATGGCTATCAGTCAGAGCTTATGACTGAACCTGAGAATATTGCATTAGCCGTTGCAAAATCAAATATCAAAGTCAAAAGGGAACTACTACTTTATTTACTTGAGTTAAGCCGAAATGCTGAGACAAGTTGGGATAAAGGTAAAAGGTTTGAGCAATTGTTGTGTCTCTTTTTTTCCCAAATAGAAGATTTTCATATTTTTAGCTCAAACTACAGAACTGAAACGGAAGAAATTGATGTAGTTATTCAAATACGTGAAAGTTGCTCTACGCGATGTTGGGCGAGATTTGAAGCACCTTATATTTTTATTGAGGCAAAAAATCAAGCGAGCAAAGTTGGCCAGCGTATTATTTCGACACTTATAGGAATATTGTCTGTAAAAGGTTTTTCAACAAAACTAGGAATAACTATTTCTATGAATGGATTTACAGCGGATGCAAAAACTCAAGCACTGAGAAATAGCGATGCGCAAAAAAAAATAATTTTGTTAACAGCTGATGAAATCGACACATGGATTCAAACAGGACGTTCACTAGATGATCAGCTTGAACAGAGAATTAGCGAAGCATTGATTGATTAAGTCGGGACTACTACAGATTAAGATAGTTACCTATAAAGCAGCTTACGAAATTCAATAGTGCCTTAATTAAGTTATAGAATATCTAAGAGTTCTGAGTACAAATATTCATCATCTTTACCTTCATAGTATAGCCTTATAAATTTGTTTCTTTTTTTTAAACTTAATCCCATGAATTTCATATAATGTTTTAGCATCGTTCCCTTATATGGTGGGTGAAACTCCATACAAACACCTTCAATAATAGAAAACACTTTATTCATCTTTAAAAAATCTTTCTTTATCCTGGTTAGGTCTTTTGTAACTGTTAATTGGCTAAAAGTAACTTTTCTTCGCCAAAAGTTGGTAAATCTTTTTTTGCACATAAAGTACAACAACATATACTCCTCACTGAATCCAAAAACACTAAAACAAGCAAAAGAATAATCAAATATCTTTTGTAAAATTAAATCTCTATTGGCAAGGTTGTTGTCAATTTCTGACTTCATTAATAACAGCATAAATGATGACAACGCTTTTTGAATATCAGTGCCAGTAAATTTATCGATTTGACCTTCTAAATTTTGAGTATCTATACTGTAAACATCACCATCTAAGTTCAAAAGGTCAATATACACTTTTAAATCTTTTATATTCCTACCCAAGTCATCGATGTCTGAATCATCCTTAACATCAGCTAAAAACCAGTCCCAAATTGGCATATCAAAAATATCTCTGGAACCAGGGAAATAATATTCAGTGTATTTCAATGTTTTTTCGTTTGGGCATGGCGGATTTGCAGAGTTAACATATTTCTGGTATTTACTCGTTGCGTTGTAAACCTGATTCTTTTCGCTTTTGTTATATGCACGTTTTTTACTTTTTTTTCTTAGAAATGAGTGCGACTCAAATTTTTCACCATAATTTATAATCGCTCGAATTTGGTTACCATTTCTACAGTTGCCTATCATCATGACAGTAGAAATCCAAACTTTTATCTTTAATTGCAATAAATTCATGAAAATATAGTAGCGTATATTTATATGTATTTCAGTTACTTATCTCTATGAAGTATACTTTTAAGAAGTAAAAGGAACCTTCTAAATCGCGATTATTATCACTAAAATAATATAGATGTATAGGAGTGACTTGACATGACCAAGAGCGAATTTAGAGACTATATTGAGGAGAAGTTAATCAGTGAGCACGGCATCCTCATTTCGGGTGAGGCTTTAGCAAAAGTGCTGGGGTTCAATTCGAAGGCTGCATTCAGAAAAGGGGTTGAACGAGGAACCGTTGAAATTCCTATCATGACATTCAAAAACAGGAGAGGCAAATTTGCTGTTTCTTCAGATGTGGCTGAATGGATTACAAATAACCGGTTTGATTCATTGGAGAGTAGCAAATGAACTAAATCAGCAAGAGAAGAAATGAAAAAACCAAATGGTTGCAGCCATTTGGTTTAATCGGTTGTCATTAATTAACGAATCAAGACAATAATCCGATTATAGCATTTCCGAACCTCATTTTGTCAAGACAAACAAGCTATTTTGATAGCTTGATAAGCCTTCTTTTGCATTTTAAAAATATGGCTGCGCGAGGCTAAGCAGTCATCAAATTGGAGAATATCATGTTAATGATCCAAAACTATAATGGAGGAATTTATGCCTCAAAGCTATAGACAATCGAGTAAGAGAAGAAATATCACCCTTAATGATATTTACAAAATGTCAGAACAAGAAGCAATAAATTTCATTGCAAACATTAGGTGGGGTTCAAAAACAAAGCAAGTGTGTCCCAATTGTTGGGTTTTCGACAAGCATTATTCTAAGAAGAAAAGAAACCAGTGGGTATGTAAACATTGCAATCATACATTCAGTATTACATCTAGCACTGTATTCGCTAACAGAAAATGTAGTGTCAAAAAAATATTGAAACTATTATTTATATTTTGCAATTCTGCCAAAGGCACAAGTGCCAATGAATCCACTGGTTTTCTTGGTTTGAGCCATAAGTCTATTTGGTTATCTAACCATAAGATCAGAGAAGGATTACTTAGATCTAGAGATTTAAGTCAATTGAACGGTATGGTACATGTTGATGGTGCTTTTTTTGGTGGCAAAAGACGCCATGGACGTATTCGAAATTACAAGATCGCTCACAAGCATTTTGAAGCAAAGATTGCTTCCAAAGGTAAGAAGAAATTACCTATGAATGCGATTCAGCGTCGAAATGCCTATATTAGACGGAAGAACAGAAGGGTCGTTATGGTATTTCGTGAAGTTGATCCGACCAAAGGAATCGGAGCTGTGAAAACTAGAGTAACTGTTGTTCGAAATGAAAGCGAAGATTCAGTCAAGCCACATACTGAGAGGTTTATCCAAGCGGGCAGTACTGTTTGGACTGATGAGCATAAAGCGTATAATCACTTGTCGAAACAACATAGGCATGAAACAGTTGAACATTCAAAAGAATTTATGACTAAAGATGGGGTTCACAACAATCATGCTGAGTCGTTTTTCTCGAGGCTAAGAAGATCTGAGTATGGTGTATTCCATGGCATGAGGCCTCAGTACATGATTGATTACGCCAATGAAATGTCATGGCGGGAAGATATGCGTAGAAAATCTCTGCTAGAACAATTATCAGATTTAATTGTTAGAGTGTTTTCGGTTGGTGAATCAATCTGGTGGTGCGGTTATCACCAGGGACATCGACGCAATGATGAATTGTTAAACTTTTAATCTGTACTTTCGAAATGGGCCTTTGTAGCCTTTGGGCATTCTTTCAATGACTCCCTGGTTACAAAGGTTCTTTACCCTATACCTGACAGAATTATTCAAAGAGTCATCGGTGACATTTACTTTTAGTTTTATACTGCCTTTAGTAGCAACAAAGAGACTTATCTGCGTTATGGTTCCACAGCCATCATTAAATGTATCAAAACTATCATAGATAAGTTTTGTTAACTCCCCATGATTTAATTTAGATCCTAAGACTTGAGGCTGTTTGGGTGGAATAATTTCAGGCGAAATTTTAATATCATGTAGGCTAAGTGTCCTATCAATGGCTTGTAAATCATATTTTAGCTCAGAAATTTTCTGTTTAGTCCATTGTAGATAAATTGATCTTTCCCTCTCAATACGGTTCAATTCACCATGTGTTTCAGCACGTTTCTTTATAAGCCAGTTTAACGAAGAAGGGATACGATTTGCCATAGACAAATTGTATCCCTTGAACTGAAATAGAGCTATGTGCGTATGCTCAATTTAAGCGACAGAAATAAAAAAAGCCCGAATAATCGGGCTTCTTCATGATTCTATTATTTGGCTCCTGCTTATGGAATATGATCCAGATTAGCGCCTTCTTTCTCCACCGGGATCAAATCTTCACGGCTGATACCCAAAGCCAAAGTGGTGGTACTGGCCACGAATATTGAAGAATACGTACCAATGATCACACCCACAATCAGGGCAAAAGCAAAACCATGGATCAAAGCACCGCCAAAAAAGAACAATGCCAACAACACCAACATGGTGGTGAATGAGGTGATCACTGTTCTGGACAGGGTCTGGCCTATGGATTTGTTGATTACTTGCTCTGTAGTTGACTTGCGACCTTTGCGGAAGTTTTCCCTGATGCGGTCAAACACCACAATGGTGTCATTCAAGGAGTAACCAATCACTGCAAGCAATGCTGCCAGTACTGTTAAGTCGAACTCCACTTGCCAGATGGAAAACACCCCAGCGGTGATCACCACGTCATGAACCAAGGCTGCAATGGCACCCAAAGAAAAGCGCCACTCAAATCGGATGGTGACATAGATCAAGATGCCGATAATGGCATATAACAATGCCAAAGAACCTTGTTCCACCAATTCATCGCCTACTTGTGATCCCACATAATCGACTTTTGATACTTCAGCCGAGCTGTCCAATTGTTTCAGAACACCCAGAATTTCATTACTTAACTTGGCTTCATCAACACCTGCATCGGCCTCAGATTCACCTTGGGGTGGCAAAGTGATTTCGATGTCCGTGCTGGCCCCAAAATTTTTAACCACTGAATTATCGTATCCGTTGTTTTCAAGCTGTGTTCTGATGTCGGTGATGACTGCGGGTTGATCAAACTTCACCACCACGACCGTGCCACCGGTAAAGTCCAACCCAAAATTCAATCCTCTGGTGACCAAAGACCCCAAAGCAACCACAATCAAAGTCAGTGATAAAAACATCGCTGCCTTGCGGTGCCCCATGAAATCATACTTAATATTTCCTAATATATTCATTATCGACTCCTTATATGGCAATTGACTGCAGTTTTTTCTTGCGACCATAAATCAAATTAACAATCGCTCTGGACAACACAATGGCGGTGAACATGGAAGTCACGATCCCAACACTCAAAGTAACGGCAAAACCTTTAATGGGCCCAGTACCAAAAGCAAACAACACCACCGCTGCAATTAAGGTGGTTACATTGGCATCAGCAATGGTTGAAAAAGCCTTGTCGTAACCTGCTTTGATACTACCCTGTATGGTATTTCCTTCCCGAATTTCTTCTTTAATCCGTTCAAAAATCAACACATTGGCATCCACTGCCATACCAACGGTCAAAACAATTCCGGCTATTCCCGGCAGGGTCAGTGTGGCACCAAACAATGACAAACAGGCCACCATCAGTACCACATTGATGGTCAATGCGATGTTGGCAATGACACCAAACATGCGGTAATAAATCAGCATAAACACCAACACCATGGCCAAACCAATTTGCACAGATACCACACCTTTATCGATGTTGTCCTGACCCAAAGAAGGCCCAATGGTGCGTTCTTCGACAATTTGAACGGGCGCGGCCAAAGCTCCCGCTCGCAATAACAAGGCCAATTCAGCGGCTTCTTTTTGGGTGAAACCACCCGTGGTCTGGAAGCGGTTAGAAAACACGCCATTGATACTGGCGTTACTGATCACTTCTTCTTTGTCTCGGTATTGCATTTCACCGGCTTCATTTTTACCAATGGGAATGCGTTCTTTAAAAACCACACCCATGAAATTGCCTACATTGTTCTTGGTGAAATCCAACATTCTGGCAGCGCCAATGCTGTTGAGTTGTACATTCACCGCATGTTGTCCGGTCTGCTGATCAATGGTGGCCTGGGCCCCGGTTAGCTGATTACCCGTTGCGATGACCCTGTTTTTCAGATAAATCGGCTGACCATTGGACTCAAAGTACAAAGTGCTTCCAGGGGGTGTTCTTCCTGTTTGATAGGTTCTTTGTGCTTCTGCATCAAAACTGTGTGTGGCCCGGTATTCTAAAGTGGCGGTGGCGTCTAAGATATTCTTCGCAACTGTGGTGTCCTGAACACCTGGCAATTGGACCACAATGCGATCCAAACCTTGACGTTGAATGATGGGCTCAGCCACTCCAATTTCATTCACCCGGGTTCTTAAAGTGGTTAAGTTCTGATTCAGCGCATTTTCCTTGATGCTATTTAAAGATTGTTCACTCAATAAGCCTGTGAGCGTATATGAATCAGCACTGATGTCTTCACTGATTGACAATTCTGTGAAGTCGTCTTCAATCAGATCTTTGGCTTGGGTTAAACCAGCTTCATCCCTGAATCCAATCACCAAGCGATTGGCTTCCCACTTGAGTGATTTCTTAGGGATTTTCTGCTTGATCAATAAAGCGGTGATGTCAGAACGAATTTGTTTTTTCTTGTTCTCTTCTGCTTTGCTCATATCCACTTCTAACAAGAAGTGGACACCACCACGCAGATCAAGACCCAGGTTCATGGCACTGCCGCCCAAATTTTCCAACCATTCAGGTACATTGGGTTTTAGATTCATCGCCGTATCAAATCCAGCCAGATCCCGTTTCAACAGATCCTGTGCTTGTCGTTGACTGTCCAAGTCAGCAAATTTCACAATGGCCGTCTCCCCATCAATTGACACTTCATCAAAAGCAATTGATTCTTCACTCAGTAAGTTGGTTACTTTATTCAGTGTCGGCTGGGATACGGGCACATCTTCCTTGGCTTTGATTTGCACCACAGGGCTTTGGCCGTAGATGTTGGGTAAGGCATACAACCCGCCAAAAGCCACTATCACCATCACCAAGATGTATTTCCATGCAGGATATCGATTCATATCGTTCTCTTTTTTTGGTTTAAATTACAGTTATGTTGGCTTACTTACTTCAGAGATTTGATGGTTCCCTTGGGCAAGACTTTAGCCACTGCACTTCTTTGTACGTGGATTTCTGTACCTGGCGCAATTTCAACTTTGACGAATGCTTCGTCGACCGCCACGATGGCCCCCAACGTTCCACCATTGGTAATCACTTCATCACCAACAGCCAAGGCATTGACCATTTCATTGTGCGCTTTCATGCGTTTGTTCTGAGGGCGAATCAACATGAAATACATGATCACAAAAAACACCCCAATGAAAATCAAAGTTCCAAAAGGGTTGGCTGCTTGACCACCTGATTGGGCCATGGCGTCAGATATAAAAAAATTCATCTTTAATCCCGTATCTAGTAAAATAAAAGCGCGCTATTATAGCACCACAGACTCAACGATATAGGACTCAGATGGGAAAAAATCAAGTACTGAATTCAGCTAACTGTGATGAACACAGAGAGATCACAGGTGGCTGTCATTGCCAAAGTGTCAGATTCAATGCCACTGTGTCTTCAAATGAAATCATACTGTCATGCAATTGTTCAATCTGCGCCATGACAGGATTCCAACATTTAATTGTCCCCCACAGCCAATTTACCTTGTTGTCAGGCAAAGATGTGTTGACCAGCTACCAGTTCAACACCAAACAAGCCAACCATTTATTCTGCAGCCAATGTGGGGTAAAATCCTTTTACCAACCCAGGTCGCATCCAGAAAGCTGGAGCATCAATACCAACTGTTTGGACCAGTTCAATCCCGATGACTGGTCTTTTGAACAATTTGATGGAATGAACTGGGAACAAGCCAAACAAACACTGAAACAATAAAAACTGATATGCCGACCATTTCAACAGAACGATTGAACATCAAACCAACCCACAAAAATTGTTGGTCCATTTATGATCAGCTTGACGAACAGTTGATTGGAAAATTATTTTTCCGAGAACAGTGGTTTAACATCTTACTGAAACCCCAATCACTGCGACTTGGTGTGGCCACCGAGGCCAGTTATGGCTTGATGAAAGCCATCAACAGTGATACTTACAAAGCCAAAACCAAAGTGCCTCATGCCATGCAATTTCTCGAACAAATGGGTTTTGTCAAACAAGACAATCATTATGAGGTCACGGCTGAAGGCTTAACCTGCCCTGATTTATACCATCAGCTCAATCAAAGGCTTTGTATAGACCCTTCTGCTTTGAAAACACCTCTTCAACAAACCGCATCACAACTGGTTGATGCTGAAAAAGATTGCTTTGGACGCCCTTGTAAATTACATCCCCAAGCCAACAAAGCCTGGCAGAGAATGAAATCTACAGCGGCCGCTGACGGGATTGAAATTCAACTCGTTTCAGGTTATCGATCGATGACTTACCAAGCCCATTTAATCACCAAAAAGTTGGCAGAAGGTCAGGACTTAAAGGACATCTTATCCACCAATGCAGCTCCCGGTCACAGTGAACACCACACCGGTTGTGCAGTGGACATCACCACCAACGATGAAACGCCGTTGGAAGAATCATTTGCCGAAACAAAAGCTTTTGCCTGGTTGACTGAACATGCGGATTCACATGGGTTTACCATGACGTATCCTAAAGAAAATGAGCTGGGAATCATGTATGAACCTTGGCATTGGTGCTATCATCACCAATCATAGGAAAGCTGCTGAGCAGCTTGACCCGCCGAGCCGGTTAGGCAAATCATGCAATCATGGCGATTTTGCAAAGCAAAGAAGCCTTGATGTAATGATTGATTAGCCGTGAGCTATTGAGGTTGCGGCCGCTATCGCTCCTAGCTATCGCGGCAGACCTACATCCATGTAGGCCAATCAGAGGCGAAGAGAATAGCCAATGAGCATATGGCGATTTGACGAAGTCAAGAAGCCTTATGTGAATGGCGTTATTCGTGCGAGGTAGCAAGTCATGTTCGCCGTGGTCGTTTTCACTTTTGTCAGAAACAGACATGCAGTGCGAAGCAACTGCTCAGACAATAGTCTGTAAAGGTCGGTTTATTTGCGCAGCAAATATGAAGACCTGTCAGACCATGAACCAGAATGAAGCCCCAAGAACATTCCTTATTTCTATCTGTGCAAACGCCTTCTTTTGTGGTCAATAATTATTGACCACAAAATCATCTAAGATTTCGATGAACTGTGATGCAATGTCATCACCTTTGAGGGTATGGGTTTTTTCACCGCGAATAAAAATGGGTGCTGAAGGCGATTCGCCTGTTCCTGGCAAGGATATGCCTATGTCAGCATGTTTTGATTCACCTGGCCCATTGACGATGCATCCCATGACAGCCACATTCATGTCTTTTACACCAGGGTGTGAAATCCGCCACTCAGGCATTTTGGCGTCCATATGCTCTGTCACTTGTTTGGCCAATACCTGAAAGAACTCACTGGTCGTTCTGCCACAACCTGGACAAGCTGTGACTTCGGGTTTGAATGATTGCAACTCCAAACTTTGTAAAATTTGTTGGGCAACTTTAACCTCTTCTGTCCTTGCCTGGTTGGGTTCAGGAGTTAAGGAAACCCTGATGGTGTCACCAATTCCTTGTTGCAACAACACGGCCAAAGCGGCCGTAGATGCCACAATGCCTTTGTTTCCCATGCCAGCTTCAGTCAAGCCCAAATGCAAGGCATATTGGCATGATTGGTGTAATTCTTGATAGATTCTGATCAACGACTGAACGCTGCTGACTTTGCAACTGACAATGATTTTATCAGCACCCAAGCCGAATGATTCAGCTTGTTGTGCACTGGACAACACCGATTGGATCAAAGCTTTTTCGATCAAGGCACCACTGGATAATGGTTTCGGTGACAGGGCATTTTCATCCATCATTTTGGCCATCAACTTTTGATCCAACGAGCCCCAGTTACCTCCAATGCGGACCGGTTTATCCAGATCTTTGGCCACTTGAATGATCGATTCGAACTGCTGATCACGCTTTTTACCAAAACCAACATTGCCAGGATTGATGCGGAATTTTGCCAGTTTTTCAGCGCACAAAGGATGGTCTTGTAACAAACGATGACCGTTGTAATGAAAATCACCAATCACTGGGACATGACAATGTGCAGCCTGTAAACGGTCAATGATTTCTGGAACAGCAGCCGCAGATTCCTCATTGTTCACAGTGATTCGCACCATTTCTGAGCCAGCTTGATGCAATTGATAAATCTGTTGAGCTGTGGACTTGGCATCAGCGGTGTCGGTATTGGTCATTGATTGCACCACCACCCGACCGGCACCTACCTGGACGTCACCCACAGAAACTATATTGCGTTTTACATTCATGATTTTAATTTTGTTTCAAACAGGCCTGATTCAAACCCGCCAACAGGTTAGAAAATGGTGTCTTTCCTATGACCGACCTGAATACAGTCATGTGTATGTTTTGATTGTTTTCGTTGTTTGTTAATTTTATCACCAATGCATGAGGTAATTGCCAAAACCCAGAAAGCTTTATATCATCGGCCCATATATCGGTTATTGGTGAACAGGTATGCAGTGTCATTTGACCTGTCACATTGAGCTTAAACTGTAAACTGTTTTGCCGCTTGATCACTTGTTGGTTTTTCCAAATGGCAAACAACAACAGAGGCAGTAAAGCCAAAACCCATTCATTAACCTGAAAAGCGAGGCTGAACACCAGCAGCACAAGCAAGGTCAAAATGACCTGAGACAACCACAAAGTGTGGGTAAATTGGTTATTTTTGATGGTAACCGGCTGCACAAATTTGCTCCACCAAGTCCTTAAATTGTATGCGCTCCATTTCTGGTTTGGATTTCCCGCTGAGCCAATACCACAACAGCATATCTTCTTCAGC
Source organism: Marinicella sp. (assembly GCA_965230295.1). GTDB lineage: Bacteria > Pseudomonadota > Gammaproteobacteria > Xanthomonadales > Marinicellaceae > Marinicella. The sequence goes on from OZ246001.1 coordinate 399,935, forward strand.
CAGCATGTCATTAAACAGTACCTTTTTTGATGTTGACAACGTCTTGTATTCAGCATCTAAGAATCGATTGAGGATGAAGTCCAGTTCCTTCATGCCACGTCGGCATCGCCACCTGAAATAGCCTTCAGACAATGCGTCTTCAGAATCTGCACCCATCACAAATCAAACGTTACAAGGCATGCCTTTGGGCAATCATTTTTTTGATTTCACCAATGGCTTTGCCTGGATTCAACCCTTTGGGACAAGTGTTGGCACAATTCATGATGGTGTGACATCGGTAGACTTTGAACGGATCCTCTAAATCTTCCAAGCGCTCACCGGTGTACTCATCACGAGAATCTGCCAACCATCGATAAGATTGTAACAACACCGCCGGGCCTAAATAACGATCTCCGTTCCACCAATAACTGGGACATGAAGTTTGGCAACAAGCACATAAAATACATTCATACAAACCATCTAACTTTTCACGGTCTTCAATTGATTGTAATCGCTCTCTGTCCGGTAATGGCACAGAATCTGTCTGCATCCAGGGCTTGATGGATGCATATTGGGCGTAAAAATGAGTCAGGTCCGGGACCAGATCTTTGATCACTTCCATGTGAGGTAATGGGTAAACAGCAATCTCTTTGCCTTTGAATTGCTTGATGGAAGTGGTACAAGCCAATGTGTTGGTGCCATTGATGTTCATGGCGCAAGAGCCACAAATACCCTCTCGACATGAACGCCTGAACGTCACAGTGGAATCCATTTCATCTTTGATTTTTATCAGTGCATCCAAAACCATTGGGCCGCATTGATCCAAATCGATCTCGTAGCTATCGGTTCTGGGGTTTTCATTGTCATCGGGTGACCAACGGTACACTTTCACAGTGGTTAAATTGCTGCCACTGTCGGCTTTGTGGTGTTTGCCTTTTTTTACCCTGGAGTTCTTTGGTAATCTGAATTCTGCCATTGTTTATAACCTGTTGCTGTGCGTTTAATAGACGCGTGGTTTGGGTGGGATCACTTCACATTCGTCGGTCAATGTGTATATGTGAACGGGTCGGTAATCAAATGAGACGTTGCCACTGTCATCTATGTATGCCAGGGTGTGTTTCATCCACTCATCGTCATTTCTGTCAGGATAATCTTCTCGGGCATGGGCACCACGTGATTCTTTGCGGTTTTCCGCTGAGAACATGGTCACTTTGGCCTGGATCATCAAGTTTTGTAATTCCAGGGTTTCAACCAAATCGGTGTTCCATACCATAGAAGAATCTGACACGTTGACATCATTAATTTTAGCTGCTGTGGCGGCAATCTGCTCACACCCTTCTTGTAACACTTCGCCGGTTCTGAATACGGCCGCATTGTTCTGCATGATTTTTTGCATTTCCAGTCGCAGTTCAGCCGTTTTAATGCCACCTTGGGCATGTCGGGTTTTGTCCAAATTATCTAAAGATTTATCCAAGGCACCTTTGGGCAGTTCTGAATGTTTGGCACCCGGTGTGATGACATCTGCACATCGATCTGCCACGGCACGTCCGAATACAATCAAATCAAGCAGTGAATTTGAGCCCAGTCTATTGGCGCCATGAACCGAAACACAAGCAGCTTCGCCTATGGCGAACAAACCCGGAACCACTTTGTCAGGATCATCCCCTTCTTTGTTCACCACTTCACCATGGTAATTGGTGGGAATCCCACCCATGTTGTAATGTACGGTAGGTAATACAGGAATGGGCTCCTTGGCCACATCAACACCGGCAAAAATTTCTGCCGATTCTGCGATACCCGGTAGACGTTTGTTGATCACATCTGCACCCAAGTGCTGTAAATTCAAGTAAATGTGATCATTTTCAGCACCGACGCCCCTGCCCTCACGAATTTCTATGGTCATTGATCGCGACACGACATCACGTGATGCCAAATCTTTGGCATTGGGGGCATAACGCTCCATAAATCGTTCACCCTTGGCATTGGTCAGGAAGCCACCTTCACCACGCACACCTTCAGTGATCAAACAACCCGCACCATAGATACCAGTCGGATGGAATTGAACAAACTCCATATCTTGCAATGGCAAACCGGCACGCAGCACCATGGCATTACCGTCACCGGTACAGGTATGAGCAGAAGTGGCAGAAAAATAGGCACGTCCATAACCGCCCGTGGCCAAAATAACTGCATGACCACGAAACAGGTGCAAAGTACCATCGGCCAAATTCCAGGCCAGAACGCCTTTACATTCACCGTTTTCCATCACCAAATCGATGGCAAAATATTCGATAAAAAAGGAAGCATCATGTTTCAATGCTTGTTGGTACAAGGTATGTAAAATGGCATGACCGGTACGGTCTGCCGCAGCGCAGGTCCGTTGCGCAGTACCCTCACCATAATTGGTGGTCATGCCACCAAAGGGTCTTTGGTAAATTTTACCCTCTTCGGTGCGCGAAAAAGGTACGCCATAATGTTCTAACTCGACCACTGAGGGAACGGCTTCTCGACACATGTATTCAATCGCATCCTGATCACCCAACCAATCTGATCCTTTGATGGTGTCATACATGTGCCAACGCCAATCATCTTCACCCATATTGCCCAGCGATGCAGACATGCCTCCTTGAGCAGCCACCGTATGTGAACGGGTTGGAAATACCTTAGTGATACAGGCTGTTGACAAGCCTTTGGTCGCCAAACCCATGGTGGCTCGTAATCCCGCACCACCGGCGCCAACCACAATGGCGTCGAATTTGTGTTCTGTTATCTTATATTTTTGTGTCATGGGTTTATCCAAGTAAAAGGGTTGATATCGCGTATACACTGCTCATCATCATCACAATCATGAGCAATTTGGTCAAATATTGCAGGGTAATGTTGATCGCATGGTTATGAACATAATCTTCCAAAACCACCTGAATCCCTAAAGTTCCATGGTAACTGCCTGCCAGAACAAACAGCAAAGTCACACCTGCATTAACCGGACTGCCCAGCCACGCTGTAACAGACGAGGCATCCAAGTTAGGTAAACCAGCCAAACTGAATAACACATATAGACCACAGGGAATCAACAAAACAGCACTCATGCGCTGCATCCACCAGTGTCCAAAACCATGTTTGGCGGTACCCAAACCTTTGACTTTTGCCATGTCAGATTGATAACTCATGGTGACCTCCTAGCGACTCAAAAAGTAGACAGCTACAGTCAACAAAACTGCTGCCAATAAAACCAAATAACCTGATCGGTAAACCGCAGGGATTGAATACCCTTTGCCCACATCCCAGAACAAGTGTCTGATGCCGTTACATAGGTGGTAGGCAAATGCAAACACCCAGGCATACAACAAAACCATGCCAAAAGTTGATTGGAAGAATACAATCACATTATCTGCTGCACCTGTGTCAGTGGCCAATACATAGAGCCAATAGATAAAAACAACCATCCCAAAGGACAAAAACAAGCCTGTTAAGCGATGGGTGATTGACATCATGGATGTCAATTGTGGCTTGTACACCTGCAAATGTGGTGACAAGGGTCTGTGAGTTTTGTTCATGAATTACCCCTAATTGTGATTCATTCTGAAGGTCTAAAAATCTATGCAACGCCCATTCTTTTCCCAATCACCGTAACGAGTCGGGTCTAAACCGTCTTTTCGACCACCGATTTCCTTGCGAGGAGGCACTGGCTGCTGATCTGGTTTATTTGATTCTGGCTGCTTTTCTTTGCTGCTTTTTTCTGGTTTCATAATGGCGCTTATTGTAAGCTACATGCTGTAGAAATTATGTCGGTGAGATGCCAACGAAATCTTGTCATACATACAACACCTACACTTGAAATCACACCCAAGTGTAACCACTTTAAGTGAGGCAAATTATAGCACCTTAACCAGATGAATAAAACCACCAATCCAATGACACAAGACCAGAACAATTATCCAATCGATGTCTTTGAAATAACCGGAAATGATGCCGTTACCTTTTTGAACAACCAAGTGTTGTCGGAACTCAATCGCCTCAGCGACACCACCGTTTTCACAGCCATCTGCAACCCCAAAGGACGCATCCTTTTCAGTTGTATTTTAAAAATACAAGAAAATCAGGTTTTGGCTGCAGTGGATGCCAGTTTAGGTGACAATTTTTTGCAATATATCAACATGCGGCGCTTTCGCATGGATTTCGAGATAAAAAAGTCAAAATACAGCATGCTTTTTGATGCAGCCGTAAATGTCCCCAATGTCAATGAACACATCATTTTCACCGACCAACCTGACAACACCCTTAATACCAAAGATTTTTGGCTGTTTATGATGAGATCGGGATTGCCCTGGGTCACTGCAGAAACTTCTGAAAAATTCATCCCTCAGTATGTCAATCTTGACCAAAACAACATCATAGCTTTCGATAAAGGCTGTTATCCAGGCCAAGAAATTGTTGCCAGGCTTCACTTTTTGGGAAAAGTTAAGAAAAGGATGCAAACCATACAATACGAAGGTCCTGAACAATTGCCCCTGGAAGCCATCAGGAAAATACCCAATTTGACTCAGGTTGAGTCGCTTTGTTCACCTGCCTTTCAAGAGGGGGCAAAATGGACCTGCCAAGCAATCATTAAACTATAATTGGAAGGTATTTCAAGACCTTACTGAACTTTCACAAACTAATTTGTGTCCAACCATTTGTATGTAGTTGTGATTGTGTTTATACCTGTCTGCATGCTACTATCATAAATAGTAAAAAAATGTGTATTAAAGGTGGGACTTATATGAAAGCAAGTAAATTCTTCGTGTGGCTGTTGTTATTCAGCTTTGTTACAGTCAGTAACAGCCAAACCGTCACTTTAGCCGTGGAAGCCGTTTACCCTAAGGATCAAGCCGAATTTGTCTATGAACCATTGAAGAATTGGCTGGAAAAGAAAACCGGTTTAACCGTCGAGATTGAAAGCGCCGACAACTACTATTTTTATTGGCGTTCTGCCAAAAACCAAGAGCCAGATTTCACCTTAGATGCTTCACATGTGGCTGCCTACCGAATGAACGAAAAAAATTATGTCCCATTGGCTCGGGTTCAAGAAGACATTTCTTACCACCTCATTTCAAATTTCGAACCCGCTGAAGGCCAAAGTATCGGTGAATTTTTGGTGGGAGAACGGGTGGTGACCTTGCCAAACCCCAACATGGGTTCCATTTTATTTGACCAATGGTTTACTGATTTGTTTTTACAGCCGCAAAAAATTGTGACCGCCTTATCTTGGGAAGATGTGATTGAACAAGTGTTTGCACAAAACGCCAATGCCGCCATCATTCCCAGCTCATTGTTTGATCTATATCCCAACTTTCTGTCATTGAGAGAAAGTGAAAAAATGCCTGGTGCCACTTTCCTGGCATCACCTTTGGTCAGCCCCCAAATACAACAGTCCTTCAAAGATGCCATCATGAGTATTGGTGAAGATGATGAATCATTTGACATTCTAGCAGAGTTAAATTCTGATGGATTTATTGAGGTTGATGCTAAAAACTATGAAAATTTGGCCGAACTTTTGACTGGATTATTGTACTGAGTCACAGTTTTTTAAAATTAAATCAGTTATGGTCATTATCAGAGCATTGAAATACTTGTACTGAGGATTAACATGGGTACAATTTACCACATGAGCGAAAATAGCAACCACGAACGACGGCGATTCACCCGCATTCCTTTGATTAAGGACGTCATTCTCTATTCAGGCATGGAAGCACTGTCATCACAAATTTTGGATTTGTCCCTGAAAGGTGCTCTCTTAACTTGCCCAGAAAACCACCAACCAGAAATTGGTGAATTGTATCGATTAAGCATTCCTATTGAGAATTCACCAGCCATCATCATGAACATAGAAGTCATTCACACCAACAATGAAACTTTTGGTGCAGAGTGGACCCAGATTGATATGGACAGTTTCGCAGTATTAAAAAGAACGATCGAATTGAACATCAAGGAAAAAGAAAGTTTAAGGAAAGACATCAAAACCCTGTCTGAATAACCACCACATCATTTTTCTGCCACCACATAACACACCCAACCAGCATCAGCTGTACCTTCAGTGGATTTGGTGTATATACCATCACCCTCTCCCGTTTCATCGTCCGTACCTTCCCAATACACATCAGCCGTTTTAAACCCGGCTTTTAGCAACATGTTGGTGATTTCCGGCAAGGTCCATAAACGCCAGTAATAATCAAACGCTTTGTCCATCCGAACCCCTTCATCGGTCACAAAATGGATATAACATTGCATTTGAGAGTTGATGGGATTAAAACTGGCTTGTTCCCAGATGTAGGTAAAGCCATCGCACTCACGCTCTTCTTTCAATTCTTTGGCTGCTTCATACCCACCAAAAGCATCGAGAAAGAACACACCGTCTTGATTCAAAGAATCCCTGACGGATTTGAAGTATCGAATCATCAAATCTCGTTCCATGAAGATAAAGTAACTGAAATTCATGGCCAGAACCACATCAAGGTTTTCTGCACCTGCTGACATCACATCAGCCTCCAATAATTTAATGCGGCTTTGCTGTTCTGGAGTCAATTCTGCAATGTTATTCTGTCTTCCCCATTGCAATACCAGTGGATCCAAGTCAACACCCCAAGCCAGGTTTTCATCGCCCCTTCCTATCCATTCACAAGCTGTTTGAGCCGTACCGCAAAAGTCTTCCCGGAGTCTTATGGCAGGACGCCCTTTGATGTCACGGTAAGTGGCTTCAACAAAATCAATTTCAGCTTCTACACACTGGACTGCATTTTGATACAAATAATGTTTATCCAACGGACACTTACCTCAGTCTTGCATTCAACTGATCAAGCACACTGGATCCTGGGCACAGCTCAGCTTGGCTCAATGCATTCAGTGGTTTGGCAACTGTGCGTATACTCCTGTGGGTATCAGGTTCTGACTCGTTGTGATAAATCAAACCAGTGAGGATTTTTTGTTCTTCTTTGACTGACTCAATGCGATCCATGGCCGCTCTGCGACTGGTTAAATCATAATCCTCGGCATTCTTTTGCAAAATCAATTCGCTGCCATCATGTAGCTGAACCTGTCGAGAACTGCCCGCAGGGTAATCCAGGGTTATGGTTGATCTTTCAGGGATGAAATCAATGGCACCTGTCGCTTCCATGTGGTCTCTGACCCATTCATAACCTTTGGTAGAACTGGGGGTGTTGTTGAATGTTACACAGGGTGATACCACATCAATAAAGGCGAAACCCGGATGTTTAATCGCCGCTTTGATCAGGGGAATCAACTGTTTTTTATCACCTGAAAAACTTCTGGCCACCATGCCAGCACCCAGTTGTAATGCCATCTGACATAAGTCGATAGACTCAAACAAACTGGGAACGCCTTTTTTACCCGCAGAACCTTTGTCAGCTGTGGCTGAGTCCTGACCTTTGGTTAATCCATAACAACCATTGTTCATGACCAGATAAACCATGTTCAAGTTGCGGCGCACCACATGAGCAAACTGCCCCATCCCAATGGAAGCCGTATCACCATCTCCTGAGACACCAATGTAAAGCAAATCTCGGTTGGCCATGTTGGCGCCAGTGGTGACTGATGGCATGCGCCCATGAACCGAGTTAAACCCATGCGCTTTACCTAAAAAATAAGTGGGGGTTTTTGAAGAACATCCTATACCTGAAATTTTGGCAATTTTGTGTGGTTCCAGATTCAAATCAAAACATGATTTGATGATGGCTGCACTGATTGAATCATGACCACAGCCGGCACACAAAGTGGACAATGCACCTTCATAGTTTTTGATGGAGTAGCCTTTGTCATTGGTGTGGTTTTCCGGGTGTCTGAAGTTGGGTCTGATGAATGTCATTTCAGGCCTCCTGTTGTATGTCAGTGATTGAAATTTTATCTAAATGGCGCTGAATTTCAGACACCAAGAATGAAGCGGTTATTGGCATACCATCAATATTGAGGATCGGGATGATTTTGTTAGGATCAGTCGCCAACTCATTGACCAACAGCGTTTTCATTTGAGCGTCACGATTTTGCTCAATCACAAAAACCACTTCATGTTCATCAATGAATCTTTGCACTTCATCACCAAAAGGAAATGCTTTGATCCGCATGGCATCTATTGTTTGCTTACTGCGCAGTTGATCCAAAGCTTCTTTACTTGAATATTCACTGGTGCCAAAGTAAACCACACCAATTTTGCAATCATGACCTGAGACTTCAGCGGCTGGCACAATTTGCTTGGCCGTGTTCCATTTAACCAACAATCGTTGCATGCCTTCGGCATAAACTTCACCATCTTCGGTATACACGGCATATTCATCATGTGAAGAACCCCGGGTGAAGAAGGATCCCTTTTCAGGGTGGGTTCCTGGAATGGTGCGATAAGGGATGCCGTCACCATCAACATCCAAATACCGGCCCCAACGCTCACTTAAGTCAGACAATTGTTGTTCATTCAGGACCTTACCTCGGTCATAAACCCGGTCGTCATCCCACTCTATAGGATCGCATTGGTGTATGTTCATTCCCAGGTCTAAATCACTCATCATGATGACCGGGGTTTGTAAGCGTTCAGCCAAATCAAAACCTTCCACCGTCATTTCAAAGCATTCTTTGGGGTTGGCTGGAAACAACAAGACATGCTTGGTGTCTCCATGCGAAGCGTACGCTGCTGCCAATAAGTCTGATTGCTGGGTTCTGGTGGGCATACCCGTACTGGGCCCAGTGCGTTGAATGTCCATCAACATCACCGGTATCTCGGCAAAATAGGCCAACCCCAAAAACTCACTCATCAGTGACACACCGGGTCCTGAAGTGGCAGTAAAAGCCCTGGCTCCATTCCAACTGGCTCCAATGACGATGCCGATGGCTGCCAATTCATCTTCAGCCTGAACAATAGCAAATTTATTGTCACCGGTTTCAGGGTCCACTCGGTAAGCCATGCAATACTTTTCAAAGGCTTCAACCACAGAAGTAGATGGTGTTATCGGGTACCAGCCTGCAACCGTGGCACCGGCAAAAACCGCACCCAAACCTGCCGCTGCATTGCCCTCCATAAGGATTTGGTCGCCATTCAAATCACGGCGATGGATGTTGAGTTTACAGGCGTCTTTGTGGTGCTTTTGGGCATAATCAAATCCCAGCTTGAGTGCTTTGATGTTTGGCTCAATCAGCTTGGCCTTTTTGGCAAATTGGGATTTGATGGAATCTTCAAACACCGTAAAGTCCATTTCAAACAGATAAGCCAAAGCACCCACATAAATGATGTTTTTAAATATTTGACGCTGTCTGGGATCGGTGTAATTGGCATTACATAAATCGGTTAGAGGAATGCCGATGTTGATCACGTCATCACGGGTGAAGGTGTCTGGCAGCCGCCTGGATGAATCGTAAAAGAAATAACCCCCTGGTAACAATTCGTGGTAATCCCTGACCATGGTTTGCCCATTGACGGCAACAATGAAATCATACCCGCCTCGTCGACCTAAATAACCTTGTTCATTGATCCTGACTTCAAACCAAGTTGGTAACCCTTGGATGTTTGAAGGAAATATATTTTTCGAGGAAACCGGGATGCCTAGCCTGAACACCGCTTTATTGAATAAATTATTGGCAGAAGCCGAACCGGAACCATTGACATTGGCAAACCTGATGACAAAATCATTGGTGGCTTGTATAGCAGCCATGTCATTCATAACTTGTCTCCGGCAGTGGCTTCATGGAGTAAAAACTTTTGCATATCCCAGGCTCCTGTTGGACACCGTTCAGCACATAGGCCACAGTGTAAACAAACATTTTCATCTTTGACCATGACCCGTTTGGTTTTAAGCGCATCTGAAACATACAAATCTTGGCTTTCATTGGTGGCTTTGACTTTCAATTTATCACGCAATTGCGCTTCCTCATCATTGTCAATGAAATTGATACAATCCACAGGGCAAATGTCCTCACAAGCATCACACTCAATACAGCGATCTGTTTCAAATACGGTTTGTACATCACAATTGAGACAGCGCATCGCTTCTTCATAACCTTGTGATAAATCAAAACCCTTTTCTACTTCAAGTTTGCGGTCCGACAGGGCTTTGCCCTTGTCCACCAATGCCACTATATTGCGGTCATCATCAGAAATGTGCGCATCATACAGCCAGTCATGAAAACCCATTTTTTGGCTGACTAAGTTCACATCCGGAGCCGGCCTGTCAGTGGTCTTCAAGCCTGCACACAAATGATGGATCGAAATCGCAGCTTGGTGACCATGCGCCACCGCCGTGATCACATTTTCCGGACCCCAGGCAGCATCACCACCCACAAAGATTTTGGGTACAGATGTCTGAAAGGTTGTTTTGTCTACTTCTGGCATGTCCCAATCATTAAACTCGATGCCAATGTCTCGTTCGATCCAGGGAAATGAATTCAACTGGCCAATGGCCATCAACACATCATCACATGGCATCATCACTTCCTCTCCTGTAGGCACCAATGTTCGTTTTCCATTGTCATCAAAGACGGGCTCTACCAGTTCAAACAACATGCCTGTTAAGCGACCATTTTCAGTGATGAATGCTTTGGGATTATGGTTTTCATACATGGGTATGTCTTCATGTTGGGCATCTTCGATTTCCCAAGGCGAAGCTTTCATGTCTGATTTTGGACTTCTGACCACCACACGGACATCCTTACCGCCTAACCTGATGGCAGTCCGGCAACAATCCATGGCGGTGTTACCACCACCCAACACCAGTACATTCTTACCGATCTTATCAACGTGTTCAAAAGCCACATTGGCCAACCAATCGATACCAATGTGAATATTGGCATCGCCTTCCTGGCGGCCAGGCAACTTGGGTAAATCACGCCCTCTGGGAGCGCCGGTGCCAACGAAAATGGCATCATAATCTTTGTCCAACATGGCTTTCATGCTGGTCACTTCTTGATTGAAATGGGTCACCACACCCATATCCAATATGTAGTTGACTTCTTCATCTAATACAGATTCAGGCAAGCGAAAAGCAGGAATTTGGCTGCGCATGAACCCGCCACCTTTTTTCTGATCATCGTACAGGTCAATTTCATAGCCCAGAGGCATCAAATCTCTGGCCACCGTTAATGACGCCGGACCGGCCCCAATCAGCGCTATTTTTTTGCCATTTTTTTGTTCAGGAATTTCTGGCAAGCGTTCACTGATGTCGGTTTTGTTATCTGCTGCCACCCGTTTCAGTCGGCAAATGGCCACTGGCTCCTCTTCAACCCGCCCCCTTCTGCAAGCTGGTTCACAGGGCCTGTCACAAGTTCTACCCAAGACACCAGGGAAGACATTGGATTGCCAATTAATCATGTATGCATCATTGAATCTCCCTGCTGCTATGAGTCGAATGTACTCTGGCACAGGGGTATGCGCTGGACAGGCATACTGGCAATCGACCACTTTGTGAAAATATTCTGGATCAGCAATATCAGTTGGTTTCATGTAAGCTTATCTCTCTAATATGGATAGTATTTAAGGTTCCTTCGGGGTGTTTTTTTGGCAGACATCCCAAGCATCAACTTGGTAGCCACTTTCGAGTAAATAGATCAACCATTTATTCAGGAAACAGTTTTGACTGTAACGTAAATCAGCCTGGTTTTGAATATCAACTTGGCCTCCCAATTGACGAAATTGTTTTTCGAACTCATTGGAATAAACCAGTTCAGCCAATTGGGCATCGTGGTAAATCCTGATCACCAATGCATCAGAAACAGCCTCATCAAACAACATGCACATTGAAATCTCGGTGGTGAATTTGAAGCGTTCCCTGATGGTAACTTGCAAGGTCGGCCTTGCAGTCAAGCTTGATTGATAAACATTGAATGTTTCTGACATTTGAGGTAACAAAGCCTTCAGCAAGCGATGGTTGTATTCATGTAACTGCATCAAACTGATGTTATGTCTGCGGACATATTGTCGATGCGTTAAATAATGTTCGGTCAAAATCATCTAATAAAGTCTTTTATTTAAGTCCAGGGCTATCATTATCTTACCCGAAATTTCTTCAATTGAGGTAAGAGTTGTGTTTAAAAATGGAATTTGATTGCGGTGATAAATCACTTCAGCATCGCTGACCTCCATCTGACACTTCCGCAACTCGGCATACCTCGAATTGGGCCGCCGTTCGCCCCTGATTTGTGACAACCGGAAAGGATCAATGGTTAAGCCGAACAATTTATCTTTGTGTTGCATCACATCATTGGGTAGCTTCATGCGCTCCAAATCCTCGTCAGTGATGGGGTAATTAGCCGCCTTCAGCCCATAGTGTAAAGCCAGATAAAGACAAGTAGGCGTTTTACCTGATCTGGAAACACCCAGCAAAATCAAATCAGCCTTTTGCAAATTCAAATTAACACCATCATCATGAGACAGGGCAAAGTTGGTGGCTTCAATTCGGTCATTGTAAGAAGTGCTGTCAGACATGCCGTGGGTTCGACCCACACCTGGATCACTTTTGATGCCTAAATTCCGTTCAATGCGGCGCAACAATCGGTTAAATGGGTCTAACTTCAATCCACCAGCTGAATGGATGATTTTTCGTAACTCTATATCAACCACAGTATTGATGACCAGCGGCTGGTAGTCTGACGGGGTATTTTTAATGATATCAGCTGCAGTTTGTGCAGATTGTTCATCATTGATAAAAGCCAAACGACGTTCAATGAATTGGATGCCAGTGAACTGTGTGATCAAGCTTCTGCCAACCGTCTCAGCTGTAATGGCTGTGCCATCTGACACATAAAAGATGGCACATTTATTATTTTCAGTCATTGAATTGTTCTCATTCCTACTTTTTCAGCAAAAAATTGCAATTATCCTTGGCTGACTGTTTATGCCAACCTGTCTAAGATATAGAATATACCACTTTTGTTAATCGCAGGGAAATTCATGTCTGAATACATCTTAAAACTTGACCAACTGTCCATGCAAGATTTAGACCAAGTGGGTGGAAAAAATGCCTCACTGGGTGAAATGATCACCCACCTGAATGCTTTGGGCGTCAAAGTACCGGGTGGCTTCGCCACCACTGCCGATGCTTTTAAGGAATTCTTACAAACCTCTGGCTTGAATCAACGCATCAGCGACAAGTTGAAAGGTTTAGATACTGACAACATCGATGATTTGCGTGCTGCAGGCGAACAAATCAGGACATGGGTTTTAGAAACACCTTTTCAAGCACCCTTAGAACAAGCCATACGTGATGCTTATGACAGCATGAAGGCTGATTTGGGAACAGATTTTTCCGTGGCAGTTCGTTCATCGGCCACCGCAGAAGATTTACCGGATGCTTCATTTGCAGGTCAGCAAGAAACCTTCCTTAACGTCAATGGGGCCGATGAAATACTGAAAAAAGCCCACGAAGTCTTTGCCTCGCTCTACAATGACCGCGCCATTTCGTACCGGGTTCACCACGGGTTTGATCATGATGATGTATACCTGTCTGCAGGGGTACAACAGATGGTCAGGTCAGACATTGCTGCCAGTGGCGTGATGTTTACCATGGACACAGAATCGGGTTTTAATGATGTGGTGTTCATCACATCATCTTACGGCTTGGGCGAGATGGTGGTCCAAGGCGCAGTTAATCCTGATGAATTTTATGTGTATAAACCAGCCATTGCTGAGGACAAACCCGCTGTTCTGCGTCGAAATCTCGGTTCCAAAGCCATTGAAATGACTTACTCTGATGACCCTGCCAATCCAGGCGTAAAAACACAGAACATCGAAAGCCAAAGAAGCCAACAGTTTTCGATCACTGATGCTGAAGTTCAACAGCTGGCGAAACAAGCCATGATCATTGAAAAACATTATGGTCGTCCGATGGACATCGAATGGGCCAAAGATGGTGTAACTGGAGAACTGTACATTGTTCAGGCCCGCCCTGAAACAGTGAAGTCCCGTGAAACCAAAGGTCAAAAAATAGAACGTTATGCCTTACAAAACCAAGGCACAGTGGTTTGTGAAGGTAGAAGTATTGGTCAGAAAGTAGGACAAGGTACAGCCAAAGTCATCAAAAGCATTGCCCAAATGGACCAGATCAATACCGGTGATGTGTTGGTCACTGACATGACAGACCCAGATTGGGAGCCCATCATGAAGAAAGCCGCAGCCATCGTGACCAACCGTGGTGGACGCACCTGTCATGCTGCAATCATTGCTCGCGAACTGGGCATTCCTGCGATTGTTGGCTGTGGTGATGCCACAACCAAAATCAGTCACGAACGTGAAGTCACCGTCTCTTGCTGTGAAGGTGACACTGGCTTCGTTTATGAAGGTTTGATGGGCTATGACATCCATACCACCGATTTACAAAACATGCCAGAGGCGCCTTTGAAAATCATGATGAACGTTGGCAACCCCGACCGGGCATTTGATTTTCAAAACCTGCCTCATTTTGGCATTGGACTGGCCAGATTAGAATTCATCATCAACCGCATGATCGGCATCCACCCAAAAGTGTTGCTCAACTATGACGATCAACCAGACAACATCAAACAAATCACTGACCCCATGGTGGCTGCCTATGCTTCTCCAAGAGACTATTTTGTCAAACGATTGGCAGAAGGCATTTCAACTTTGGCTGCGGCATTCAGCCCAAGCCCTGTTATTGTTCGATTGTCTGATTTCAAATCCAATGAATATGCCAACTTAATTGGCGGAGCTCAATACGAACCCAATGAAGAAAACCCCATGCTGGGCTTTCGAGGCGCCTCTCGCTATTTGGATGATTCCTTTGTGGATTGTTTCGAAATGGAGTGTGAGGCCTTGAAGTTCATTCGCGATGAAATGGGCTTAACCAACGTATGGGCAATGGTGCCCTTTGTCAGAACTTTGGCCGAAGGCCAGGGCGTGATTGATTTGATGGCTAAAAATGGTCTGAAACAAGGCGACAATGGCCTAAAAATTATTATGATGTGTGAGCTGCCATCCAATGCATTGATGGCTGATGAATTCCTGGACATCTTCGATGGCTTTTCAATCGGCTCCAATGACATGACACAGTTGACTTTGGGGTTGGATCGTGATTCTGGCATCATTGCTGATTTGTTTGATGAACGGGATCCTGCGGTGAAGAAAATGCTGTCAATGGCCATCAGCGCCTGTAAACGCAGGGGCAAATACATCGGCATATGCGGTCAAGGACCTTCAGACCACCCTGACTTAGCCCAATGGTTGTTAGATCAAGGCATAGAAAGCGTGTCATTAAATCCGGACACAGTGGTCGAAACCTGGTTAAAACTGGCCAAAACAACTGATTAAATCTTTCAATCAACATTACAATAAAAAGAGGAAACAATGAAACAAAAATTCACCTTGAAACCATTGGCAGGGGCTTTGATGCTGGGTTCAATATATGCAGCCCAAGCACAAATCGAAGCCATTCAACAACACCAACCAACTGACGTGCAAATTAATCAATCGATTAACAGCAATGATCTGATATTGGCTGTCGGCATCTTTGACCCCAAGCATCAACAGCTCCAATTTCAAAACAGTGGCATCTCCAGTTCACCATCAAGAGATTATGGCATCGTTCAATTCCATGCTGGTCACAGTGACTTTAAATGGTTACAAGCCAATGGGTTTGATGTCATACAGTCGTTCTCAAACCACGCCTATTTGGTGAATTGGCGTGGCATTGACCCGTCAAAATTGCAGCAAAACGAACAAATCAGATGGTCCGGTCCCTTTTTGAGCAGTTACAAAGTTTCGCCCAATTTATGGCAAAACAACCGTGCTGCATTGACTTCATATGATTTATCAGTCCAGGTATTCAGTGATTATCCTGTTACAAAGATCAAACCTTTGATTCGAAAATTCGTGCCTGAAGCCAAATTCATCCAATCAAACATACCCGGCAACAGTTCCCGTATTGCCATTCAAGTACCGGCTCTTAACTTGAATGAAACCCTGAGTCAATTGGCAGCCACAGAAGCCGTTCAATGGATCAACCTGTATTACCCAGAGCGGTTTTTTAATAACGAAGCCGTGGCTGCAGTTCAAGCCACCAGCGGCAACACTGCAGACACACCAATCTTCGATCAAGGACTCTTTGGATCAGGCCAAATCGTGGGTGTTGCAGATTCAGGACTGGATCACAATGAAGATTGGTTTGCCCACCACGACAATGGATCTGGTGTGGTAACAGCCATCACGGCTGCAGAAGCCACTTTGCCACCCTTGATTGGGACTCTAAGCCCAGACAATAAAGTGGTAGGTTATTGGGTGATGCCCGGCGCCGCAGCTTATGATCATGGAACCAATCATGGAACCCATGTGGTTGGCTCTGTAGCTGGCGACGAATCCACCAATGTTTCATCACCCACCAGTTCTGGTTATGACAATGACGATGGCATGGCACCGAACGCACAAATTTTATTCCAAGACATCGGCAGTGCATCGGGCTTAACCGGGGTTGGATCCACCCCCATGTGGCAACAAGCCTATGCTGCAGGTGTCAGGATTCACAGCAACAGTTATGGTTCATCAACCTTCGGTGAGTATGTCAGTTCTGACCGAAATGTAGACATTGCTTTGCGAGAGTTGGATAACATGATCATTGCCATCGCTGCCGGAAATGATGATGGCTTTAATAACACCACAGGCTCACCGGCCAATTCCAAAAGTGCCTTATCTGTTGGCGCATTGGGTCATGGCAACAGCACTTCAGTGGCCGGATTTTCGAACCGGGGGTTAACAGACGATGGCAGATTGAAGCCAGACATTGCAGCCACTGGTTCCAGCATCCAATCGGCAGCTGGTGACACCAACAACTCCAGTACCATCGATCCCAATCCAAGCCGAACCACCAAAAGTGGCACATCCATGTCTACACCAATCACAGCAGGCACCACCGCTTTGTTGCGCCAATATTTCACTGATGGATTTTACCCAACTGGCGTGGCCAATCCCAGTGATGCCCTGATCCCAAGTGGACCATTGATGAAGGCCATGTTGTTGAGTGGCACCAGCACAGATTCCGGTTTTTTCGACAAAAACACCGGTTGGGGAAGACCTTGGTTGGAAAACACCTTATATTTCCCTGGCAGTGATCGATCTTTTAGATTTTGGGACGTCACCCATGAATCTGGCCTGAGCACAGGTGAAAGCATCAGCTTTGATGTAGATGTTTTGGCAGGCGAAGAGTTTCGGGCGGCTTTGGTTTGGTATGACGTACCGGGACCAACAGGTTCAGGTGTTACTTTAGTCAACAACCTCAACCTGACCGTTGCTGCCCCAGGAAACACCTATTTAGGAAATCGATTCAGTGGTGATGTTTCGATAACCGGGGGCTCTGCAGACAACCTCAATACAGTAGAACAAGTCAGACTTGAAACCCCTGCTACTGGCACCTACACCATCACTGTAGATGCACCCAATGTTCCAGGCGATGGTGATTTTGGCACTGATAAACAGGGCTTTGCATTGGTGGTATCAGGACGACTGGGGTCCAATTCACCAGTGGCCATTGGCGACCCCAGCAGCCTGACAGCCAATGACACTGGCGTCAGTGGCGTTGATTTAAATTGGTCTGCTGCCAGCGGTGCCGATCATTATGACATTTATCGAGCTGATGGTAGCTGTGCCTCTATGAATCCGGGCGAATTCAGATACATCGGTCAATCAACAGTTAACAGCTATAATGACATCAACACCTCTGGTGGCTATGAATATGCCTATCAAATCAGGGCTTTCAATGCGGACAACCAAAGTAATTATTCCAATTGTGCAGATGTGCTTTCTACTCAAGCTTGTTTGATCCCACCTACATACAACCGCAGTTCAGCCGGTGTCAGCAGTCAAACCAATGACACTTGTGAAATTACGTTGAGTTGGGATGCTGCCAGCAGTAATTGTCCCACCGATCCCGATTTGACTTACAATATTTACCGTTCTGATACCCATAATTTCATCCCGGGTCCGGGTAATTTGTTAACCACCACAGCCCCCAATGTCACCAGTTTCAGTGACACGATGGTCAGTCAAGGTGAAAATTATTTTTATCGCATCAGTGCCGTTAACAACGGCAATGAAACACAACTGACTCCCGAATTGGTCAACTCTCCAATCGGAACCCCATCAGCCCTCGAAGGCACCATGGGTGACAACCAAGGTGTTGATGACGCCAATTTGATGATGACCTTAGAATCTCCATGGTCTGTATCTAATGATGACAGCAGTGCTGGCTCTTTAAGTTATCGATCGGCACCAGAGGGAGCCAACAGTTACTCGTCTAACTTATGTGCCAGGGCCTATTCACCAGTCATTTCCATTCCTGTAGCTGGTTCTTCAGCTCCTGTGTTGTCTTACAAAGCCAACTATGAAATTGAAGCCGATTGGGATGGAATCGTGGTTGAAATTTCAACCGATGGTGGTGCCAATTGGGTTGACTTACCTCCTGTCGGCGGCTATCCAGGCGATTTCAGTCAAACCGGCAACCCGGCAATCAATGGATGTGGTTATGCAGCAAGCCATGGTGCCATCAATGGTACCAGCAATGGAGCTTTTGAAGATTTCAGTCACGCACTTTCAGCCTATACAGGTCAGACGGTTCAATTCAGATGGAGTTTTTCAACGGATCCTGGCTTTGAACAAGAAGGCTTCTATTTGGATGAAATCAACTATGAAAACATCCACCTGCCAAACACTTGTAATATGGGCAGCTCTGATATAATTTTTATTGATGGTTTTGAATAAAACCTGAATTCAATACTTGTAGTAAGCCGCTGTTCAATTCCTTGAATGGCGGCTTTTTTATTTTGACCCTGACTGACTGGCCCGAATAAAGTTTGTGAGCTTTTCAGCATCCAAGCAGTCATCTGTTCTGACACTGCTACACAAGTCCAAACCATAAGGATGTACTTGGCTGATGGCCTGTGCCACGTTCTCTGCACTTAATCCACCCGCCAAATAGACCGGTATTGACACCGATTCAACGATTTGTTGGCTCAATCCCCAATCGTGTGTCCGACCGGTACCACCCAATTCTTTGATGGCTAAATTGGGGTTGCCGCTGTCCAGTAACAAAGCATCCACATGTTTCGCCACTGATTCAGCTTGGGTCACTGAATCCTGATCGATGACATGAATCACTTGTACCAATTTAACTCCAGGCAAAGCTGATTTGATGTCAGCATAGGTGCCTGACTCAAGGGCGTCGACCAATTGTAAAGCACTGCTGTTCACTTTTCGATGATGAGCAATGATTCTGGCGGCGGAGGTTTCACTGGTTAACAAGAATGTTTCAATGTGTGCAGGCACTTCAGCTGCAATGGCGGCGGCCATCTCATCCGAGATGATCCCGGGACCGCTGGGCATGTCACCCACCAGTCCCAGTATGTCTGCCCCGGAAGCCACTGCTGTTTTCGCCTCCTGAATGGAAGAAATACAACAAATCTTAATCTTCACTAAACACCTCTTCCAGCACATGGAATGAACCGAATACAACGATTCGGTCATCCGGATTAGCCAATGACAAAGCCATGTTGTAGGCCTGTTTCGCTGATGAAAATGTGGAAAACAAATTCACTTGATCTGCCATCATCAGTTTTAAGTCATCCAATTCCAATGCCCGGGCATTGTTCAACTCAAACACCAGCCAATGATCAAAGGTGCCTCTGAGTTCTGCGAGCCAATTTTCTGGTTCCTTGTCAGCCAACACTGAAAATATTGCAATGGTTTCACCCGCTATGGGATGAGCTGTTAACCACTGGTTTAAGCTTGATACCGCCTGCTTGTTGTGGGCCACATCAGCCAAAACCAGGGGCTGTTCATGCATGGTTTGTAAACGACCCGGTATCTGCCATTGGGCCAAAACTTGCTGCAATTCTTTGGTATGAAACTGATAACCCAATGCCAACATCGCTGTCAAAGCACTGGAAAAATTTTTGATTTGCCAATCCCCTTTGGCAACTGGCATATTCAATTGCTTGAATTGCTGCTCACCCGATTGATAGCTCCAGTCTGACGCATTGATTTGACAACCATAGGCCTCATCAATGGCCAATAAACGTGAATTCAGCTCACTGGCTTTGGTCAGTATGGCTTGTGGAACATTCAAGTCACCGTAAATAACTGGAGTATCTGCTCGCATGATGCCCGCTTTCTCTTGAGCAATGGTTTCAACATCGCTGCCCAACCATTCGGTGTGATCGATATCAACCGTGGTGATGATCGCCACGTCTGCATCCAATGAATTGGTGGCATCAAGGCGCCCCCCTAACCCAACCTCCAACACGATGACGTCGACACGATGACTGATAAACACCAGTAATGCCGCCAGAAATGCGTACTCAAAGTAAGACAAACTGATTTCACTTTTGGCTTCATCAATGGCAGTAAAAGCTGTCAGTATTTCATCATCACTCGCTGCTTCGCCGTTGATGTTGATCCGTTCATTGAAAGTGAAGATATGAGGCGAAGTGAAGGCACCAAATGAAAGGCCTTTGGATCGCAGCAGGCCACACAAGGCAGCCACAGTCGACCCTTTGCCGTTGGTGCCGCCCACTGTAATGATTTGCTTGGCTGGCTGCGACAATTGCAGGCGATCAAGAACAAGGCGCAGCCGGTCTAGCCCTAAATCAATTTTGAATTGATTCAGGGCTTCCAGTCTTTGATTAAGCAACTGATGAGTTTCTGACTTTTGTTTTGATTTATTCTTGTGGGTGGTCATCGGCCACGATTACTTCATCGGGTTCAACCGCTTCGGAAGACAGTGGCTTCAGCAAATCCAGCAGTTGGTGAATTTTTTCACTTAAATCATGACGCGCCACAATCATATCAATGGCACCATGCTCTAACAAAAACTCACTGCGTTGGAAGCCTTCAGGCAAGGTTTCCCGAACCGTTTGTTCTATCACACGAGGACCAGCAAAACAGATCAGCGCATTGGGTTCTGCGATGTTGACATCACCTAACATGGCCAAAGAAGCTGATACACCACCAGTGGTCGGATTGGTCAACACTGAAATGTATGGCAAACCGGCCAATTTCATGCGTTTCAAGGCAGCGGCTGTCTTTGACATTTGCATCAGGGAAAACAAGGATTCTTGCATTCTGGCACCGCCAGAAGCCGAAAAATTAATCAAAGGCAGCTGCTCCTTCAATGCCAGGTGCACAGCCCTCACAAATTTTTCACCGACCACCGAACCCATGGAGCCTGCCATGAATTTAAAATCAAAAGCAGTCACCACCACATCACGACCTTTCAGTTGCCCTTTGACAGCCACCAAAGCATCGTTCTCACCCGTTGCCTTTTGGGTGGCCACTATGCGGTCTTTATAGCGTTTGCTGTCTTTGAATTTCAACGGATCTTCAGGTTTTACATCGGCCGCAATTTCAACCATTGGTGAATCATCTAAAAAGAATTCTATGCGTTCCCGGCCCGACAAAGATTCATGGTGCCCACATTTAGGGCATACTTTGCCATGTTTGATGGTTTCAGGTTGGTACAAGACGGCTTCGCACTGTTTGCACTTACCCCACAGGCCCTCAGGAATGTTTTTCTTTTTTTTGCCACCTTCGGTTCGAATTCTTGATGACATTATTTTTTGAAACCAGCTCATGTGAACTCCAATTAATTTCTACGGGACAGTCAATTATAACGAATCGAGCGCCGTTCTGATAGGTTTGATGAAATCAGTCATGGCCTGTTTTGCTGACTCAATCGAGTCACAGGACCCCAAAACACTGACCAAAGCACTGCCTATGACCACTGCATCTGCTTCTTGAGCGACCGCCACAGCAGATTCAGCGTCTTTCACACCAAATCCTACCGCTATGGGCAAATCAGTGTGTTGTCTGATTTTCTTGACATCTGCATTGACCGAATCACTGTTTAAGTCTGCCGATCCAGTTACTCCTTTCAGGGCCACATAGTAAACAAAACCTGAAGCGTGACGACATATCATGGCTTTGCGCTCTTCTGTGGTGGTGGGCGCAACCAAAAATATTTGATTCAATTCATGTTGGCGCATTTTCAGTAATAAATCATCTGATTCTTCCGGGGGACTGTCAACCAACAACAAAGCATCAACACCAGCTTGCTTAGCCTGCTCGACAAAAACATCGTTACCCATACACTCAACCGGATTTAAATAACCCATCAACACCACTGGTGTCTGTTGGTCTTTGCGGCGGAACGACTTGACCATCTCAATGGTGTTGTCAATACCCACACCATGTTCAATGGCTTGTTCAGAAGCATGTTGGATCACTGGACCATCAGCCATGGGATCTGAAAATGGCATGCCCAATTCAATGATGTCAGCACCACAATCAACCAAATGGTGCATGATTTCAACAGTCATTTCAGGATCAGGATGTCCGGCTGTCACAAACGGAATCAGTGCTTTTTTACCAGCCAATGTTTCGAACCGTTGTTTGATTAAACTCATACCAAGACCCCCTCAATGGCAGCAATGGTGTGTACATCCTTATCACCACGTCCAGATAAATTAACAATGATGTTTTGCTCTGCTGATAAAGTGGCTGCCAATTGTTGTCCATAGGCCACTGCATGGGCCGATTCCAAAGCCGGTAATATCCCTTCTATCCGGGTTAAATCGTGGAAAGCCTTCAAAGCCTGGTCATCATTCACAGTCACATATTGAGCGCGCCCGGATTCATTCAAAAAAGCATGCTCAGGGCCGACACCTGGGTAATCAAGTCCAGCTGAAATTGAGTGAGTCTCAATGATTTGACCTTGTTTATCAGACATCACATAGGTCCTGTTGCCATGTAAAACACCAATCTTTCCTGCCGTTATTGATGCCGCATGCTCACCAGTTTCAACCCCATGACCACCGGCTTCTACACCATATATGGCCACTGCTTCGTCATCCAAAAACGGGTGAAACAATCCCATGGCATTCGATCCACCACCCACACAAGCCACCAAAGCATCAGGCAAACCACCAACTTTTTCAGCAAATTGTTTTTTGGCTTCTTTGCCAATCACTGAATTAAAGTCTCTGACCATTTGTGGATAAGGGTCCGGACCTGCCACCGTTCCTATGATGTAAAAAGTATCATCAACATGGGTAACCCAATCACGCATGGCTTCATTCAAAGCATCTTTCAACGTTTTAGAACCCGAGTCCACGCTGCGCACTTCAGCACCCATTAATTTCATGCGGTAAACATTGATGGCTTGTCGCGCAATGTCAACTTCTCCCATATAAACCACACATTCCAGCCCCAAACGCGCACAAACTGTTGCAGTGGCCACACCATGTTGCCCAGCACCTGTTTCTGCTATGATGCGTTTTTTTCCCATGGCCTTGGCCAACAAAATCTGCCCCACAGTGTTGTTGATCTTGTGAGCACCGGTATGATTTAAATCTTCGCGTTTTAACCAAATCTTGGCACCACCAGACACCTGTGTTAATCGTTCAGCGAAATAAAGTGGCGATGGTCGGCCAACATAATCTGCCAAATCGTGATTAAACAGCGCCAAAAATGCCTCATCATTTTTAAGGCGGGCATAGGCCTCTTGTAGTTCAGCGAGGCAATGCATCAGCGTTTCGCTGGCGAAAATGCCGCCAAACTGACCAAAATGCCCCCTGTTATCGGGATAATCTGAATATTTCATAGTCTTTTTATTGTGGGTTTTATTTTGATTTTTAATTATTTTTTTCGTCATCAAAGGACTTTACTTCATCCATCAATGCCTTCATTTTAGATCTCGATTTTACGCCAGGAGATGCTTCAATACCACTGCTGGTATCAATATATTTTGCAGCTGTTATCTGTAATGCCAATCTGACATTTTCTGCATGAATGCCACCCGCTAAAATCATCGAATCTCGCAGCACTTCAGGTATCTTAAACCACTCAAATGACCTACCAGAACCACCCGATTGTTTTCGTCCATAGGCATCTAGTAAATAAGCCGCTGCTGAAGGGTGTTGGTTGACATATGCCGAATAGTCATTCACGGTTAACATGGGCACCGCTTTCCAGTATGGCCGATTAAACTGTTGACAAAATTCAGCCTCTTCATCACCGTGAAACTGAATCACATCTGGTTTGATCTTATTAACCACATCCGCAATAAAACTGGCTTCCTGATTTGCAAACAAAGCCACTGCTGTGACGCCCGCTTGCTGAGCTGATTGAACCAACGGAATGGCGTCTTGAATGGTGATATATCGAGGGCTTTGGGGCACAAACACAAAGCCGACTGCATCAACGCCACACCCAATCGCCGCATCAACATCTGATGGCGTTCTTAAGCCACAAAATTTAACCCGTGTATTACTCATAGTTGGGGATATCATATATTTCTGGGTAAGTGACATTGGTAAAAGTCAGGCCTTCCGGAGGAGCTGTCATGCCGGCTTGTTTGCGATCTTTACTCATCAACACGTCATTCACCCAACTGATTGGTTTTTTACCATGACCAACTTTTATTAACGTGCCCACAATGTTTCTAATCATGTGATGCAAAAAGCCATTGGCAGTGAACTTGAATGTAATCACATCTCCATCCCTACTGACTGATGCCTGCAACATCCTCCTTTCAGGGTGGTGGGCCTGGCACTTGCTGGATCTGAATGCACTGAAATCATGGACTCCCAATAAACTTTGAACGGCTTCATGCATCGCATTGTGGTCCAGGTCATGTAAAATCCACGTCAAATGATGTCGATTAATGGCAGGTCTGACCTCTCGATTCAAAATTTGGTACACGTAACTTCTGCTGGTGGCAGAAAATCGAGCATGGAATTCATCATTCACAGGCAAGACCCACAGAACAACGATGCCGTTGTGTAGTGCCGTGTTGATGCCCAACTTCCATTGCCTTTCAGTTCTCGTGGCTTCGGTTTCAAAGTGAATCACTTGATGCGTGGCACTCACACCAGTATCGGTCCTTCCTGCACAATGTATCTTCACTGGATGGTTGGCAACCTGGCTGATTGCTTTTTCTAAACATGACTGTACTGTAGGTTCTTGTTTTTGTATCTGAAACCCAAAAAATGGTTGTCCATCATATTCAATACCACAAGCAATACGCATAAAAAAAGCCGAATCAAAAATCCGGCTTATTATAGGTTAAGGATGACAAGAATTACATATCATCAATCAGTTTCTTGGCTGCTTCAACCTGTTCAGCAGAACCTTCTGACACAATTTCATCCAGTAAGTTTTTAGCGCCTTCAGCATCGCCCATATCAATGTATGCTTTGGCCAAATCCAGCTTGGTATCAATGGCATCACCTTCTTCTAACAGGTCTTCCAAGCCTAAATCAATTTCTTCATCCATACTGCCCTCATCGTCTTCATTTAATTCAAAAGTTTCAGCTTCATCTTCAGAAATATCTAACATGTCATTGAAGTCATCGTCACTTGATTCTGATTCATCAGCAACTTCTTCATCGTCAGACACACTGATGTCTTCCGCTTGCTCTATTTCATCCAACTCTTCATCCAGGTCAAAGTCAAAATCTTCATCAAAACTGAAATCATCATCAGCAACTTCTTCGGCAGCTTCTTCAACCACCTCTTCTGCAGCTTCTTCTAATTCGTCTATGGCATCCTCAGCATCTTCTGCTATGGTGTCAATCTCTTCATCCAGATCCAAATCATCAAATAAATCATCAGCCTCTTCGCTGCTATCTTCTGATGTATCATCTGCATCAATCTCTTCTACAGCATCCTCTTCCTCATCGAACGACACATCTGCCAAGGTTTCACTGTGATCAGCTGTCACCGACATATTTGAATCATAATCATCGTCTGAATCTTCATCATTCAGGAAACCATCAAGGTCAAAACCGTCGTCGCTTTTTTCTTCAAATGAAAACTCATCTGCCGTCTCAGAGTCTGACTCAGCTTCGTCACTGTCTTCATCAAACATGATGCTCTTGTCTAATTCCGCCAGGACATCATCTTCATTTTCAGTTGTTTCTTCAAATTCATCTTCTTCCAATGGTTCATTCATCTTGGTGTCAGCCGAATCATCATCTTCTTCAACAAACTCTTGATCTTCTTCTTTATTGCGGTTTTTGATGTCATCTAAGAAACTGGTGTCTTCATCATCACCACCATCTCCTTTTCGCAGTGCCCTGGGTAAGAATATCAAAACAACCAGTGTAACCAATCCTATCAACACCCATTTGAGGTTATCCATGACCCAGTTAACCGCTGTATCGACCATAGACTCACTTTCCGTGGCACCACTGAATTTTGGTGGGCTGGCAGGCTCAGTGCTTTCAGCTTCATCTGCGGCATCATCTGTGCTGTCCACTGTTGATGAATCAACACCTGTATCTGTTTCTGTCACATCAACTGCATCAACAGTTAAATTCAAAGCATCATCTATACCTTCATCAGTTGTTGTATCTGTTGTTGTATCGGTACTGACATCTTGTGAATCACCCCAAATGTCGTCAGTCGAATCATCCAACCCAGCCACAGTGTTGTCAGTGGTTTCTGTGATATCGTCTTCGGTTGTATTGGCCAATTGATTTTCCAGATTTGCCAAACTGTCATCTCCGATCTCAAGCACTTCCTGTTGTTGTTCTACGATGTCTTCCAACTCAGAAATACGTTCTTTTAACTCCGTATTTTCACTGTCTTTGTTATACAGGTCTTCTTCCATAGCCTGAATGTCTGATGATGTGCCTTCATCTGAGTTGGATTGGCCGGTATCAGAGCCATCACTGTCGCCTCCAGACAATTGCACACCATAGTCTAGGCTTGATGCAGGCTCTTCATAGGTAGGCACGCTGGTTTCTTGCGTTTGAAAACTGGTGTAATCCTGTTGTGCTGGTGCCCAAGATTGGTGGTGCGATTCAACTTGCGCCAAGGCCTCAGAATAACCAATACTCGAAACTTCATCGATGGTGGGCATGGTCAAACGACTGCCCTTAACCAGTTGATTGATGTTGTTGTCTAAAAATGCAGATGGGTTGTTGTTATAAATTGCCATCATCATTTGATGGGTAGACAAGTCACCCACTTTGTTGTTATTGGCAATCCTCCACAAAGTATCTCCCGCCTCAACATATACTTCAGAACTGGCATTGCTATATACCGGCGTACTGTCAACAGATGATACCGGCTCCTCTTGTGTTGTGGTTTCTTCAGCCACATCAACCGTTGTGGTATCCTCACGAGGCTGTAATACAGGTGAGCTGTCTTCTGCTTCAACAGCAGGCTCTTCTGCAATGGGTTCTTCAATAACAGTATCCTGGATAGGTTCTACTACCACATTGTTGACCTGGACATTGGCACTGCTTTCGTAAACAGGCGGATCCAACAGGATGGTGAACTCACGCAAAATTCGGCCATTGTTCCAGTTCACATCTAACAACAGGCTTACAATTGGCTCAGTCACCGGGCCATTCGAAGTGACATTGATTTGATATGGGTTTTCTTCGTCAAAACTAACCAGGATGTTAGATGGCACAAAAGATTTATCTAAACCAACTTTTTGATAATCATCGCTGCTGGCTAATTTAACTTCTAGATTTTGTAGCTCTTCTTCAGTGTTGGTGATCAATTCAATGCTAGAACGCAATGGTTCATTCAAAGCTGAATAGACTTGAATTTTGCCCATTCCCAAAGAAAGAGAAGATTGTGAGACGATGGTTAAGCCAATGACCAAGGCCAATAAAATCAATTTTTGCTTCATAATTTACCCAATGCTTTTACGTTAGTATTTTTAGTGATATTAAGTTATCGTTATTGATGGTAACTAATTCTACAATAAAAATCCAAGAATTTATCTAAAAAAAGTCAGCTAACTTACTCTTTATCCAGTATTTTTATTAATTTTTCTGCAATTTGCACGCTGTTTAATGCTGCGCCTTTGCGGATGTTATCAGACACAATCCATAGATTAAGCCCTTTTTCATAGGAGATGTCCTCACGAATTCTGCCTACATAAACAGGGTCATTTCCTGCTGAATTGACTGCAGGTGAAGGGTATTTAAGCTGCTTAGGCTCATCAAGCAATGTCACACCCTCGGCTTCTTGCATCAATTGTTTAACCTCTTGGGCAGTGATTTTTTCTTTGGTTTCAATATGAACCGCTTCCGCATGCCCATAGAATACGGGCACCCGAACACATGTTGGGTTCACCAAAATACTTCGATCATCCAGAATTTTTTGGGTTTCCCATACCATTTTCATCTCTTCTCTGGTGTAATCATTGTCTTGAAATTGATCAATGTGAGGGATTACATTGAATGCAATTTGTTGAGAAAAGGCATTGATCTGTAATGGCTTGAAATTCAACAAAGATCTGGTCTGATCGGACAATTCAGTGATGCCTTTGTTACCTGCTCCCGAAACAGATTGGTAAGTGGCCACATTGATCCGCTCGATACCCACTTTTTCATGAATCGGCGCCAAAGCCACCATCATTTGTATGGTAGAACAATTCGGATTGGCAATGATGTATGTGTTGGTATAATCCTTGATCGCTTCCGGGTTAACTTCAGGAACCACCAAAGGCACATCTTCTTCGTTTCTGAAGTACGATGTGTTGTCAATCACAACACACTTGTTATCTGCGGCTTTGGGCGCAAATTCAGCCGATATACTGCCACCTGCCGAAAACAAGGCTATATCGGCTTTGGCAAAATCAAAATTTGCCAAATCACCAATTTGAACCTGTTTTTTATTGAAATCTATCATTTCACCCGCACTGCGTTCACTGGCCAATGGGTACAGGTTCTCGATAGGGAAATCCCTTTCTTCAAGGATTTCTAACATGGTTTTGCCGACAGCACCTGTGGCGCCGACTACTGCAACGTTGTATTTTTTACTCATTTTCTTGGTTGTTATTTTTAATTATTCTGATTGGGTTTGTGCCTGGTGCCGCATGATATGGTCCATGATCACCAGTGCCATCATAGATTCAACTATAGGTGTGGCCCTGATACCTACACAAGGATCGTGCCTGCCTTTGGTCACCACCTCAATGGCATTGCCTTCAATGTCTATACTTTTGCCAGGAATTCGCAGTGATGAGGTGGGTTTGAATGCCACGCTTACTGTGATGTCCTGCCCGGTTGATACACCAGCCAAAATGCCTCCTGCATGGTTACTGGTGAATTCACCATCAACGATTTCATCTCGATGGACGGTACCATTTTGTGCCACTGAAGCGAAGCCGGCACCGATTTCGACCCCTTTGGTGGCATTGATGCTCATCATGGCTAAGGCCAGTTCAGCATCTAACTTTCCATACACCGGCTCACCTAAACCGGCCGGCACATTAACTGCTTTGGCATTGATTCGAGCGCCAACTGAGTCCCCAAACTTACGCAGTGCATCCATGTAAGCATCCAATTCAGGTACCCGATCAATGGCACCGGTAAAAAACGGGCTGTCATCTACCCGACTTAAATCGCCAGCTGGTAAATCAATGTCGCCCAATTGAGCCAGCCAGGCGACAATTTCAATGTCATGATGAAGTTTTAACCATTTGCGTGCCAATGCGCCTGCAGCCACTCGCATGGTGGTTTCGCGAGCAGAAGAACGGCCACCACCACGGTAATCCCTGACTCCATACTTTTTCCAATATGAATAATCAGCATGACCTGGCCTGATTTGTTTAGCGATTTCAGTGTAGTCTTTACTTCTGGCATCGGTGTTCTCAATGATCAAAGCAATCGGATGTCCTGTGGTAACCCCTTCAAACACACCAGATACAATTTGCACATCATCTTGTTCCTTGCGTTGAGAAGTGTGACGAGAACGCCCTGTGGCCCGACGAATAAGCTCAGCCTTAATTTCATCTGCACAGATTGGCATCCCGGGTGGAAAACCATCCAAAACACATCCTATGGTCGAACCATGAGACTCACCGAATGAAGTAAAACGCAGTACTTTACCAAATGTATTATGCGACATGGGTTGCTAAAAACTCCTTGAATTCAGACCGGTACTTTAACAAATCACGACGACTAAAAACACATATTCCTTGTCCTCCCAGAGAGAAATCAATCCATTCGAAGTGCACTTCAGGCAAACAATGGCTCAAAACTTCATCGTTGTACCCCACCTCCAGAAATAAATAGCCATCTTCAGATAAATATTCCGGGGCCTGTAGCAGGATGTTTACCGGCAACTCCATGCCCTGAATGTGACTGACCAAAGCCATTTTGGGTTCATGCATAAATTCAGTGGGTAATGACTGGTATTCCTCTTCGGCCACATAGGGTGGATTGGTTACGATCAAGTCAAAGCAGCCATCTACATCAGTCAATAAGTCAGAGTTCACACAGGTAACACTTTGTTCAAGTTGTAACATCGAGGTGTTTTCGGCTGCCAACGCCAATGCATCTTGACTCAAATCAACCAGGGTCAGTGTTGATTGGGGGAAATAGTGAGCAATGGCCAGGCCAATACAACCACAACCGGTGCACAGGTCCATGACCCTGATCTCTTCACTCATATCAACCCAGGGTGCAAAGCCGTCATCAATCAATTCGGCAAAGGGAGACCGGGGTATCAATGCCCGGGGGTCTATTTTGAATGTCAGGCCGGCAAATACTGAAAAACCAACCAAATAAGCCATAGGTATCTTTTCTGTGACCCGTTGTTTTAACAGCTGCTCAATGAGCTTTGATTGTGAATCAGTCAACATCCGTTCTGATGATTGGTTCAAAGTGAGAAAGTCAACATCAAGAACGTACATTAACAGCAGCAAGACTTCATCTTCAGCCATGGCCACACCATGCCCAAAAAACACATCTTGTTCAGATAAAAGTGCGATCGACCGATTGAAAATCTCTTGTACTGAGGAGGCCACTTATTTAACCCAAAGTAAAAAAGTTATACAATGCCTGTTTTTATGAACCAGGTCAACGCTTAAAACACCTTTATGAAGAAACATTATAAAAGCAATATCTTGATGGTCCTTACTTTATTATTGCTCCTGGCAGGGTGCGACCAGAAAGACAACACCAATCAAGTAAAACAAACTTATCAGGCCTTAAAAATGTTCCCTGAAGGAAAACCTTTTTCCGGCTTCACGTTGACCAGCCAACATGGTACACCTTGGGATGCCAATTCATTCAAAGGTAAATACTCAGTGGTTTTCTTTGGCTTTGCCAATTGCCCGGATATTTGCCCAACCACATTGTTGGACATGCAGAAGATAGACAAACAACTCAAAGCAGAGAACATCAACAGCCCAAACTTTGTCTTTATCTCAGTTGATCCTGACCGTGACACACCTGAATCCTTGAATGAGTACATCAATTTCTTCAACCCTGAATTCTATGCATTGACAGGTGATGCTGCCAATATCTTATCAATTGCCACACAAATTGGTGTGGCCTACAAAGTCGCAGACCACCAACCTGGTGATTTAATCTATGATGTGGACCATGCATCTGCCTTGTATGTGCTCAACCCTGCAGGTGAACGGATTGGCATTTTTACGGCACCACACGACATCAATCACATCACCCAAGATCTGAAAAAATTACTGGAAAACTCATGAAATCGATTGCCTTGTTCTTTCAATACATACTGCCTCACAGATTGTTATCTCGATTGATGTATCACTTGATGCGCATTCGCAACAAACCCATCAAGCACTTCACACTCAATCAAATGATTAAAAAATTCAACATCAACATGGATGAAGCAGTTTCGAAAGATTTCAATGACTATGAACACTTTAATGCCTTTTTCACCCGAGCATTGAAACCAGGAGTTAGGCCCATTGATGGCATGGCAGACAGCTTGGTGTCTCCTGTTGATGGCGTGATCTCCCAAATGGGAGACATTGATCATGATTTGATCCTTCAAGCCAAAGGACACCATTACACCTTGAATGATTTATTGGCGTCTGAGATGACTGAAGACTTTAACGATGGTCATTTCATGACCATTTACCTGTCACCCAAAGATTATCACCGCCTACATGCTCCACTGGATTGTGAAATCAAAACCATGAGGCACGTCCCTGGCCGGCTATTCAGTGTGGCTGACTGGACCACTCAAAAGATTCCCAGATTATTTGCCCGCAATGAACGGTTGATCAATCATTTGCATACACCGTTTGGCAAAGTAGCCTATGTTTATGTAGGAGCTATTTTGGTCTCCAGCATGGAAACGGTTTGTAATGGCGTTATCACCCCCCCTTATGCAAGCCAAGTCACAGATGTCCTGGTTGAAGGTAAAAGCAAATACCGCAAAGGTGAAGAAATGGGCCGATTCAATATGGGTTCAACAGTCATCCTGCTGCTTCCCAAAAACTCAGTTTCTTTCAACCCTGAACTGAAAGCAGGTTCTGAGCTTAAATTAGGACAAAAAATTGGCACTTTAATGTGAATTATTAAGTCCAACTGCGGTCAATCATGATATGAAAAAAATAATCTTGTACATCCATACTTGCTTACTGTTATTAGTAACGATTTCACCTGCTTTGGCACAAACCCAGTCAGATGTCCTGTTACCAGAAGCCAATCGTGATTTCGATTTTGATTACGAAACCCTAGACCCCATAAAGTTCAATTCTTTTGCTGAGGCCGCTGCATGGGCAGATGTGGTTGCCATTGCACAGGTATTGAATGTTGATTATGAGCAAACCCGTGAGATCAATGCCAAAGGTCAGGCCTTTTTGACAGTTCGTGTTCCCTATAAAGGCGTACAAAAAGATGAATTCTTGATCGTCAGCAGCAAAGGTTTTGATGAACATGTTTGTTATTATCCCAATCGCGAAGGTGAAGGAGAACGCTTTTTGGTGTTTCTCAAAAAATCCAAAAATTCAGGTGAATACCATGGATTCAAACCGATGTGTCAGTTGCAAGTCTTGCTCACCGATACCGGCGAGTATGCTTTGCGCTACCCTTACAACACCCACATTGACTTGGATGAAGGGTTGGTCAGAGACATTCAATTCAATGACCCACATGCCAGAATTGACGCCACTGAATGGACCGGGTTGCGTCGTGAAGAACACCAAAAAACCTATGCCAGCACGTTGACTGAAGAAAGTGATTTGTTTCAAAAATACTTTTATCTGACCTACACAAAAGGGGTGATGATTTATGAAATCAGAAAGTTGTTGAACATAAAGACCAAACAACGCATCAGCTCCAAGCAAATGTAAAGACTTCGCTTATTTCAAGGCTGATTCAATTCATCCATACCCAAAACACCGCCAGATGGCCGCGGTTTAAACCGATGATTATCTGTAACCATTGATTCCAGCGGTACAAAAAACAATCAACCTTCCAAAACAGTGGCGATGAATCATTCTGCCATATCAGATAAGGTCTCACATAAGGCAACGTTTTCAGCTGTTGGCCTGGTCAAAGGCACCTCACCTGCAAGGTTCAGCGCAGGGATTTCATATTTCATTTGGGCATTCAAACAGTCGCTGAAGGTCAAAATCATGGTGCCGTACGCAGAAGATACAACTGGTGTAGGGTCATCAAAAATACCGCCTGTGGTTAAAATCAATGTTAATTCAACCTCGTTACCATCAATGGGCCCGATACCAGTTAGCCACCGGTGATTGGCATCACCCAATGTGGCACTGTTACCACCTGAACTGGCCGTCACATCGAAAGTGAAAAAGCCAATAAATACGTTACCTTGTGATGGAAAAACATTGACAAAAATACCTTGGCCTGATGTGGCCGGATTAAACCAAGCGCCGTTCATACCTGAATTAATTTTTACTGGGTCGGGCTGTTTCTCCACCTCGCCTGACACCACATAAACAAGGTTTCCATTGGCTGCTGTTATCAAATAGTCATCCTTGTTATCACCATCAACGTCACCAATTCCCACAGCATCAAATCCCAATTGGCTTGAAACAATTGTATGTTGCATCGTCTGTAACACAGCACCATCTTTTCCGGAAATAACCTCAACCTTACCTGCTTGGTTTGGACTTGCGGTATAAAAACCCACTATGACATCGGCAAACCCGTCATTATTAACATCTCCCGCATAACGACCTGGTCCTGCCCCTTCACCTGCAGATCCACTGATTCTGTGTATGACCTGTTGATCTGTACCAGAAAAAACATACACCCTACCGGAACCACCAGCATGGTTATAGTCTCCAACGTATATATCTTCAGTACCATCTGCATTGACATCACCTGCATTGGCCACAAAAAACTGTCCAAATACATTGGCACCACTGTCAGGGTTTAAAGCAAAAAGAAAGTTGCCATCAATCCCTGAATACACATAGGCTTTACCACCTTGACCGGCATTATAGGCACCAACAATATGTTCTTTAACCGTGTCATTGTTCAAATCTCCCAGCAAGGCCACACCACCACCAAAGCGATCTTGTGCCGATTCAGCTTCTAAAGTACGAATCAGTTGTCCACTGGCTCCTGAATATATATAAACACGCCCTGACAGCGTACCTTGAGAGCCATTGCTTTCAGCACCAACCATGAAATCGCTGTTGCCATCATTGTTAACATCTCCTGCTGATGACACGGCAGCACCAAATCTATCGCCTGTATTTTCTCCATTGAGGCGCCAAATTTCGTTGCCAGTTGCACCAGAATAGACAATGGCTATTCCAGTTGAATTACTGAACAAAGTACCACCTGCGATGATGTCATTGACACCATCGGCATCAACATCACCTGCATCAGCAACGGCATAGCCTAAACTGCTGTTAGCCAAGCTGAATGTATGTAACAACGACCCATCGGCTCCTGAATATACGGTGACGGTACTGGTCCCAGTTGAACTGACCACATAATCTGTAATTCCATCACCGGTGATGTCTGTCAGATCGGCCACAGCCCAACCAAATAAACCACTGCCAGTTTTTTGTTGTAAAACCTGTGTATTGCCTTGAAATTGGGCGCTCACGCCAGTACCCAATAAAAAAGTAAGAATGAAGGCAAACTGAATCAATTTTTTCACTGCGTATTTCTCCTGGTAACTTATGTTTAAGACATGAGGCATCAACTTTATGAAGCCATGTGTGACCTCAAAACCCAATCTACTAAAGATACTATAGTTCAGACCCTAAACACAGTCAATTCATTTCATAAACTTGCTTCCTTGGCTTTTTGATACTTCAGCGCCACCCCTAAGCCATTGACTTAAACCGCATTTTCAGGTATGTTAATTAAACGTCAACCCTACAACAGCTCGCTGAGTAAGCAATTCTCAGGGGGCGATTTAATAGGGGAAAATCAATGAATAAAATCTATTCAATTCTACTTACTTTGTTGTTGATTCCTGCCTTGTGTGTGGCAGATGATCACGAAAAAAAACCTCAACTGATTGCTGATTCGTGGACAGTGGTTCCAAAAGCTGATCAAGGCGCTGAATTTGAGGAAGCACTGAAAGCCCACATGGCCAAACGTGTTGAAAATGGCGACCCGAGAGAGTGGCATGTATATGTTCCTGTAACAGGCGGTGACTTAAACAGGTACGTTATCAGGTCTTGTTGTTTCCAATGGGCAGATCAAGACAGCTATGGTAAGTGGAGCCAGGAAAACATGGGCCAACACTGGAATGAGACGGTACACCCCCATGTGAAAAAATACATGCATAACTATTCTGAGCTGGATTCAGAGAACAGTCATTGGGGAGAGAACACCATAGCCAATTTTGTGGGTGTCACCATGTTTCATATCAAACCTGGTAAAAGCGGCAAAATGGGTGAGTCAATCGCTGCAATGAGCACTTTGGCTAAAGACAATGACTGGCCCAGAAACTGGTCATGGTTTTATCCCGTTGGTGGGCCTGCAGCAGTCGGTTTAGCGACTCCTTTTGAAAACTATGCTCAAATGGCACCTATGGAAGAAAATTTCTATCAATTTGCTAAAAAGCATTTGAAGTCAGAGAAAAAAGCCGACAAGATGTTTGATAAGTTTGGCTCAGCTCACAGCGGTGGTGAATACACCATTTGGCGACATCGAAAAGACTTCAATATGAAAAAAGAGGCCGCAGAAGAATAAATATGAACCAAAGACCATAAAGGGGGCAATGCCCCCTTTTTTTATGCCCATTACAAAATTTCCAAGTATCACAATAAATCAAGACTTTGTTCACACTTTGTTAAGCTCTTTTTGTCTAACATGAAAATCCCATAAACTTGAAAACGTAAAATTATGAATAGAATGATATGGTCTCTATTAGGGGTGTTATTACTGACAGCATGTACGACAACAGACCCCTACACAGGTGAACAAAAAGTGAGAAAAAGTGTGAAATATGGTGCTGCAGGTGCAGTGATTTGTGGTTTGATTGGAGCCACGAAAAATTCAAAAAATGCACGGAATGCAGCAGCTGGCTGTGCTGCGATTGGTGCTGGAGTAGGTGCCTATATGGACCACCAGGAAGCTGAACTTAGGCGAGAATTACAAGGCACTGGGGTGCAGGTGGTGCGAAACGGAGATCAAATTCAATTGATTATGCCCAGTAACATTACCTTTAATACCGACGAATATGCCATCAAAAGTAGTTTTTATCCCAGTCTAAATTCAGTATCCAAAGTGTTATACAAATACAAAGACACTGAATTGGATGTGATTGGTCATACAGATTCAGTTGGTGAAGATGCCTACAATCGAGAACTTTCTTATAAACGCGCTTACAGTGTAGCGGACTACTTGCAAGCTCAGGGGGTTCAGGGCCGCAGGTTGTCGCCAATTGGACTGGGTGAGTCACAACCCATTGCTGACAACAACACCGAACAAGGCAGACGAATAAACAGGCGGGTTGAGCTGTATATTGCAGCACGCACCAACTGAACCTTGATTGCCAGGGCCTGTTAACAATTTTTTAAATGGACTTGAATCACTTAGGAAAGCTGCTGAGCAGCTTAACCCGCCGAGCCGGTTGGTGAGCTTTGCGAATCAGAGACGAAGAGCGCGAGGTAGCAAGTCATGTTCGCTGTGGTCGTTTTCACTTTTGTCAGGAACAAAAGTGAATGAAGCCCCAAGAACATTCCTTAATAATTAACCAGGCACAAAAAAAGCTGGCATACTTGGGTCATGCCAGCTTTTTTTTATGCCAACTTAAATGTGTTATTTAAACACTTGATCTATGGGAACCACCTTAACTTGATCAGCCTCCAGTTTTAAGGGGTAATCTTTGATGACTTCATCTTCGGCCAACAGGCTTTCAGGTTTTTCCGAATTGTAAGTCATGGCAGATGTGGTCTCATTCACCAAACGGTCTTTCATGTCAGTTCCATCGCTGGTGATAAAAACAAATTGAATGTCTTCAGTTTGTAAATGCTTTTTAATCACGGCATTGACTTTCTCAACAGTCAAACCATTCAAGCCGTCTGTCACCAAATCAACAAAATCCTTGGTGCCATAAAAGTTGCTATCCATGTGATAACCCAACACTCGGTCTTGCCCTTTCAACAACAGCCCAGCGTATTTACTCAAAAAGGCTTTGGTGGCAGTGAATTGTTCTTCAGTCATGCCATTTTCTATCAATTTTTCCAGCTCATACATGGCCGTTCTGGTGGCAAAGTGGGCATCGGTGTTGCTGCGCAATGGACGCAACCAAACTTGGAAAATTTGTTCAGATCGACCCAAATTGGCATTGGGTTGGGTTCTGAACATACCACGAGGGAAGTATTCGATATAAGCATAGTCCCCGTAGTTCATACCTCGTGCTTCACGAATGCGTTGGTACAAGAATGAGTTTGAGTTCCTGTGCTCTCCTAAAAACGACCGCACCAACCACAGAGCCACCCAATCAGGATGCGATCGATTGACTTCAATTGGAAACCCGAAAGATACAGCAGTTGGCATGGTTTGTTTTTCAACAATGGTGACATGCCGTCCATCAAATTCTGGCGCAGCACCGATCTGAACACGCTCAGCACCTTGTGCCTTCAGCTCATTGGTAACCCTTGCCAACATCATTTCTTTCAATTCATCGGACAAGTTACCCGTGATTCCAATGTTCAATCGATCTTGGGTCAGTTGTTCTTGGTAAAATTGTTTGACGTCATCCAAAGTAAGGCTCTCCAGGTCATCAACGTGTCCATAATTAAGAGACTCATATGGGTGGCCCGGGTAAAGCTTTTGGTACAACACCTCTTTACCTAATTCTTCGTCATTGTTTTGTTTGAGGTCTGTTTGAACGGCATTGATTAATTGAGTCTTGAGTCGTTTGAAATCATCTTCACGAAAACCCGGGTTCAATAGACTGTCCAACACCAAATCCAACCACTCACTGGCTTTTTCTCGGTGCACTCGACCAGACATTGAAATCATTTCTTTATCCAATTGAGAAGAAAAATACGCCGCCATGGGCAACATGGCTTTTTGGATTTCTTTGATCGATTTGGTTGCTGAACCACCATCTGTGATCATGGATGCTGTTAAAGCTGCCAACCCTTTCTTTCCTGCTGGGTCTTCAGCAGCTCCTGTGTTGAATAAAAAGTTCACATCGACGATATCACTTGAATTGGTCATGTCTGTGACTTGATAAGAGGCTTGCTTGGGTTGTTCAGCGACTTCCACCAGGTCAGTTAGGCTGAATTCGCGGTTGATGTTATCAACGGCTTCAGTTTGAGCCAAGGTAACCATGATACGACCATCATCTACCAGGTATTGGTTGGCAGCGGCTTTTACATCTGCTGCAGTGACTTGATCTAACTGGGCATATTGCTGATTGATGAACTCGGGATCCCGGTTGTATTGAACCACTGAGGCCAGCATGTCACCAATGGCTTCGGAATTGTCTAAAGCATTGGCAAATCCATACCTGGCCGCCGATTTGATGTCATTCAATTTATTCACATCAGCCACTTCAGTTCTGGCTTTAACCAAGGTATCCAACATGGCCTTTTGCACTTCAGAATAATGAGCCTGATCGGTCATGCGTGCCAAAATATAGATCAGACCCGGGTCTTTTCTGTCAGGCGAATAAAAGAACAGGGCATCTGCCAATTGACGACTCACCACCAAATCCTGATAAATGTCAGAATTTTGACCAAAATAAACCTGACCCAGCATGTCGATGGCCGTTTTATCAATCACAGCAGGATCTGCTGATGGCCCCCTGAAAACCAAACCAAACATGGGCAATGTTTCAGACTCCCATTCAATGTGGTGGTATTGTGTACCTGTTGCTGGCGGTTCAACGGGTATCTCAACTTGGTAATTGCCTCGTTTCCACGGACCAAAATATTTTTCAACCAAAGCGTGCGTTGCTTCCACATCCACATCCCCTACCACAATCACTGCAGCCTTTTCAGGACGGTACCAGCGATCGAAAAACACATGAGAGTATTCCAATTGGTTAGGCATGTCTTCGATGTCTTCCAGGAACCCCATAGTGGTGTGCCGGTAAGTGTGCTCAGTAAAAGCATTTTTTCTGACTGTCTCAAATAATTGACTGAATGGGCTGGCACTGTTTTTAAGATACTCACCTTTAACAGCCAAAGCTTCGGTTCTGAATTGTGCTTCCGAATATTTTAAGTTTTGAAATCGATCAGCTTCGAGCATCAACATACGCTCTAAGTCTTCATTGATGAATGTCACGTGGTAATTGGTGTAGTCATCAGTGGTGTAAGCATTTTGATCAGCCCCCACCTCTTTTAATAAAGCACCATATTCCTCCTGACTGTAATTTTCAGTACCGCGAAACATCATGTGCTCAAAAAAATGTGCGAAACCAGATTTACCGGGTTCAACTTCATTCCTCGAACCTGTTTGAACCGGAATCTGTAATGAAACCACACCCGGGTAGTCAGTTTTGACCACAATGACTTTCAAGCCATTGGCCAATTCTCGCATGTCATAGGGTTGGGTAAACACCCGTACATCTGTCGTTTGCTTCTTGTTTTGTGTATTGGCTTCATTGACTTCTTTGAGGTGCTTGGTAGGCGCACATGCCGTAACCAAGGCAAAAGTGAACAAAGTGATCAGTGTTCTTTTCATAAATTCATACCTGCCGTAATCATAATTTAATATTGGCTGCTGTGTTCACAGCCTTGTCCCGTGTCTAGCTGATTTATTCAGTCTTTGTTATTCAGATTGATCAATAACAGTCAAAATAAATGGGTCGTCTTTACCAATATTCAAGGTCCAAAGCAGTAAACGATTAAAACAGCATTAACCCAATTGAAACGCATTAAAGCCATTAAAGTTACAGACTGTGATTTGGACTGCACAACTATCGGGTATAATGACGCCTTTGTGTAACTTCTTTACATCTTCCAATGAGTGAAATGAAACTTGCAAAAGTGATTGTCTATGGCTTGGGTGCCATGGGTCGACCGATGGCCAGAAATTTACATGACCAAGGGCTGCTGTTGGGTGTCAAAAATCGCACAGAAGGTAAAACCACAGCCATTATGAACGAATTGAATTTGCCCGAATTCGAAGACGATGAGGACATGTTTGGTCAAGCCGATTGTGTGCTCACCTGTGTTTCCGCCGATGATGACTTAAAAACGGTGGTTCATGATTTCATCGGTTGGTTACAACCTGGCTCTGTGGTTATTGATTGTTCTACAGTCAGTCCAAACACAGCCAGGACCCTGGCTGATGACTTGGCATCAAAAGGTGTTAGCTTCATTGATGCGCCCGTTTCAGGTGGTGTTGAAGGTGCCAAGAAAGGCTCCTTATCAATCATGGTTGGTGCCGAACGGGAACAATACAAAAGGGCTTCCAATGTATTTGCTGCCATTGGCAGTCAAATCACCCACATGGGTCGAGTTGGACAAGGTCAAGCCACCAAGGCCGTCAATCAGGTGATGGTTGCCGGGGTGGCACAGGCCGTCTGTTCAGCCTTGGCCATGGCCGAGCAATGCAACTTAGATTTGAAAAAAACCATTGAGGTACTCAGCGCTGGTGCGGCGGGGAATTGGTTTTTAGATAACCGTGGTAACACCATGGTGAACAATGAATTCAATGTCGGATTTAAACTGAACTTGCTCCACAAAGATTTAAAAATTTGCCAATCCACTTTGGCTGAATTGGGTGCCAGTATGCCTTTGGTTGAAAGCAGTATTGAAGAATATGCGGCCTTGATGGCCATGGATTATGGTGAGGAAGACATTTCTGCCTTAATCAGGTTAAAAAGAACTTTGTTTTTAAACAACAAAAGCCCATCCAAAGGAGGCAAATCAGATGAATGACAAGACCACTCATTTCGGCTTTAAGGAAGTCGCCACCGATGAAAAAGAGAAAATGGTCGGCAAAGTTTTCACTTCAGTGGCTGCCAAATATGACTTGATGAATGACATGATGTCTGGGGGTGTACACAGGTTGTGGAAACGCCACTTTGTCGCAACCAGTGGTATACACGAGGGTGATTTGGTATTGGATTTAGCCGGAGGAACAGGTGACATTGCCAAACTGCTGATGCCACAAATTGGACACAAGGGTAAGGTCATCATCGGAGACATCAATCAGGCCATGTTAGATGTCGGTCAAGATCGCATGATAGATGCAGGATTTTTTGGGCGTTTTGAATGCCAGCAAATGAATGCCGAAAAGCTGCCTTTTGAAGACAACTCAATTGATGCCATCACCATGGCTTTTGGTCTGAGAAATGTCACCAACAAGCAACAAGCGCTGAATGAAATGCACCGAGTTCTCAAACCAAGTGGCAAAGCACTGGTTTTGGAATTTTCCAAGGTAAACAACAGCCTGTTAAAACAACTGTACAACTTCTATTCATTCAAAATCCTGCCGGAAATCGGACATTTTGTGGCCAATGACAGAGACTCTTACCAGTATCTGGTTGAGTCCATAGAAAAACACCCTGATCAAGACACTTTACAAAGCATGTTTGAACAAGCCGGTTTAGAAATGTGTGGTTATGAAAATCTGTCAGGAGGTATTGTTGCCATCCACAAAGGATACAAATTATGACTGCTGCTGTTTCTCCACTTTCAAGGATCATGACATCTGCCATTCAGAAGATGATTAAATATGACCCTCAAGCCATACAAAAACTCAAACCATTGGCCGGGAAAAAAGTTAAGGTCAACATCCAACCCATCGACCAAGCATTGATTTTAGTGATTCATGAAGACACCATTTCAATCAGTACCGACGCTGAGATGGATGTCGACACCACCATCAGTGGTAAACCCTCTGCCCTGTTTGCCATGAGCACCAATCAACACATCCCCGGCTTAGATGGGGTCACCATCAATGGCGATGCCACAACAGGGCAATTCATCGCTGATTTTTTGAAACAGCTCAGCCCCGATTGGGAAGACGCCTGGTGCGATTTATTAGGTGAAGGGCCAGGATATCAAGTCTCAGAATTCCTAAAAACCATTAAAAATGCAGGACAAAGCCTGTTTTCATCCTTGCAACAAAGCGGGAAGGAATATTTGTTAGAAGAAAATCGTGAACTGGTATCACCACATGAAATGGAAGCTTTCTTAGACGAAGTCGATGACCTGCGTTCTGATGTGACCCGCATTGAGCGCAAGATTCAACAATTACACAGCTGATTCCCAACTTGAAACCATGAAAACATTCCGGTTAATAAAAATAGCACATACCCTGGCTGCTTATCGTTTGACCAATTTGGTTGGTGGTAAAGGCATCAATTTTTTCAGCATGATCAACGTCCTTTCTCCTTGGGGTCGTCGTGGCTTGAAAAACATGACTGATGGTCAACGTGTTCGTGGTGCTCTGGAATCATTGGGTCCCATTTTTATTAAGCTGGGACAGACTTTATCCACCAGGCCTGATTTAATCCCGGTTGAAATTGCCCAGGCCTTGGAAAAACTCCAAGACGATGTGGAACCCATCAGTTGGGAAGAAGCCAAAGGGGTGGTTAAGAACCAATTGCCAGAAAAATTATTGGCAGAATTCGCCCATGTTGACGAACAAGCACTGGCATCCGCATCGATAGCCCAGGTCCATGCCGCCACCTTAAAAAATGGTGATGAGGTGGTGATCAAAGTGTTGCGCCCTGGTATTGGTAAAAAAATCAAAAGGGACGTTCAACTGATGCATGCCTTGGCGTCTTTGGCCAAAAAACACCTCAATCCCGGTGTACAGGTCGATCCGACTGAAATAGTCAGTGAGTTTGAAAAAACCATCTATGATGAGTTGGACTTACAACGCGAAGCCGCCAATGCCTCGGTTCTGAAGAAAAACTTTAAAAATTCTAAAGACCTTTACATCCCTAAAATTTACTGGGACTTTTGTAAAGAAAAAGTCATGGTACAAGAACGCATCCATGGCATTTCCATCAAGGATTTTGAAGGACTCAAAGCTGCAGGTATCAACCTGCCTAAACTGGCTGAAAAAGGCATCAAAATCTTTTACACCCAGGTCTTCAGGGATAACTTTTTTCATGCGGATATGCACCCTGGCAATATATTCATCAGCAACGAAAATCCAGAGGACCCTAAGATTTTGCTGTTGGACTTTGGAATTTGTGGCTCATTGCCCAAAGGTCATCGGGTTGATTTGGCCAATAATTTCATGGCCTTTTTCAAGCAAGACTACCGACGCGTGGCTGAATTACACATCGAAGCAGGTTGGGTGCCTGCTGACACCAACCTGGAGGACTTGGAAGCCGCCACCAGAACCATTTGTGAACCTTATATGGCCAGACCCATTGAAGAAATTTCATTTGGTGAGGTGATGCTGAAAACCTTCCAAATGGCCAAACGCTTTAAGCTCATCATTCAACCTGAATTGATCTTGTTACAAAAAACCCTGCTCAATATTG
Organism: Marinicella sp.; assembly: GCA_965230295.1. Taxonomy (GTDB): domain Bacteria; phylum Pseudomonadota; class Gammaproteobacteria; order Xanthomonadales; family Marinicellaceae; genus Marinicella. Next base: position 443,589 of record OZ246001.1, read on the forward strand.
AAGGGCTGGGACGCCAACTGTACCCACAACTAGATATCTGGCAATTGTCAGAACCCATATTGCGTGACATCATGCGCGATCATTACGGCCCACAACAATCCATGGAAAAATTCAAAGAATCCTTACCCAAATGGATCGAACAAGCCGCCGAAGCACCGATGTTGATGCACCAACTGCTCTCACAAAGGGTTAAGCCACTACCCAGACACTTGAAAATCGCCCAAGAACAACAAAAACAAGCCGCTTTGAATGAAAGCAAAAAGAACCGCTATGCCATTCTGACCATGGGTGGCCTCGTTGCTACTGCCGTGCTCTATGCCCTGGATGAAACAAGTTCTTGGTTGACCGGCATCCCAAATTCAGCCTTGATAAGCAGTGGTTTAACAACTTTGTTGCTCTGGAAAACATTGAAATAAGCCCTCAAGCATGTGGATTAACAACCACAAGCACAATCTCTTGACCTTTATCAATGCATCAGGCCATTGCAAGTGATATGCTTATATTAAGTCAATTGTTTTGGAGTATCACATGTCTCTATATAACAACACCATTGTCGCCATTGACCCTTGTGTGGATTCAGATGATTTGATTAAAAAAGCCATCGCCATCACCCATGAACGAAGCAACATCACTTTGGTTCATGTGATGGAAATCATGTGTGCCTTGCCAACAGCACCTTATGCGCCAGTGGTGATTGATACCAGCCAAATAGAATCTCAAGTCAAAACATCTGCCAACAACCACCTCAAAGGCTTGATCGAAAAACACCAACTAGACGACGATGCATACCGCATCCTGTCAGGCAGCACAGCAGCAGAAATTAAGAATTATGCTGAAGAACAAGACTGTGACGCCATCGTCATTGGTTCACATGGCCGCCATGGCTTGGGTTTGTTGTTGGGGTCTACATCAAGCGGTGTTATACATGGTTGTGGCTGTGATGTTTTGGTGGTCCGGTTGAAAGAATAACCAACCTCTATCGCTGGCATGCTTTCCAGTGGGTATTTGATCACGGATGCGCTAAAATATATTTTCAATCAGACACAGTTAATGCGTTGAAAATTACCAAAGTACTCAGTTATAACATTCACCGTGCCATAGGTATGGACCGCAAATTTGCACCTGAAAGAATCATCAAAATCCTCAACACTTTAGATGCTGATGTGGTGCTGTTACAAGAAGTGGATGAAGGCGTGCCGCGTTCAAATGAACTCAATCTGGCCAAAGAGCTGGCTGAAAGCTGTGGGTATCCACACTACGCACTCAGTCACAATGTGACACTTAAAAAAGGCCAGTATGGCAATGCCACATTAAGCCGCCTGCCTATTGTCAGACAAAGCAACATTGATCTGACTGTCGAAGACAAGAAACGGCGTGGTTGTCAGCACACCACCATTCAAATCAGTGAATCAAAGACCGACTTTCAGTACATGGAAGTTTTTAATTTACACTTGGGATTGTCTGCCAAAGAACGTCAGAAACAGGCAGGCATCTTGTTCAAGTCACCTGAATTTACCCAAATAAACATCAAGCAACCATGCATCATTGGTGGCGACTTCAACGATTGGCGATCCATGCTCAGGGCTTTGTTTATCATAGGTAAAGATTTTCAGTGTGCCACGGATCGCACATCTTTCAGAGGCAACGAGGTGGCCCTGAAAACATTCCCTTCTTTTGCGCCCAGAGGTGGATTGGATCGCATTTACTACCGCGGCAACATGCACTGTACCCATGTCTCCAGCACCAAAATGAAATTGGCCAGGGTGGCCAGCGATCATTTACCAGTGATAGCCAGTTTTGAGTTAAATGGCGAAGAGTTCAGTTAACAGAAAAAAGGATTAATCAAACCCATCCATGTAGATGACATCAGGCTGCCATTCATAGGCCCCTAAATCGGGCAACAGGTACCGCATCACACCCCGCTGATCATGATCGGTAGATTGATTGCCATTGGCCTGCGCTATGCCTGGAGAAATGAATGTAGTGGCCATGGTGGGTGTGTGACCACCATTGTAGGCAGGGTTGCTTAAAACCGGATCAGCCCACAGGGTAACTGGCGTGGCTTGCACTTCGGTTTGACCATTGGGCCTGGTTTGCGGAAATTGCAGGTTATCAATACCACCTATTGGATTCAAGACATTCCATGGGTTGAACACATTGCCACCAGTGTTGTTGGCCAATATGCTGTTGTACATGGCAGCTTGGTTACTGGCTCCAATAGAAATGCCTCCAGCAAAACACACATCACAAGGGGCATGGTTATCAACTATGGTGACATGTCTGAGCACCACCGCTGCCGAACCATCAATTGACATCCCGCCACCTAATGTGTTGGTGGCCACATTGCCGAAAACTGTGCTGTTACGCATTTCGCCATTGGCACCTGGCCCAAAAAACAAACCACCGGCGCCGCGAGCTGAATTCTCAATAAAACTGCTGCGATCAATGATGAATGGGCCACCTTGAATATAAGCCCCGCCAGCGAGACCAAAATCCTGTGGGTTGGTGTTGTTTTCAAAAAGCACATCGGTAAAGGCAGACAGGCTGTTTTGGTCATACATGACTGAGAAAAAGCCAACGCCAAAAGCATTGGCTGTGTTGTTGATGATTTGGGTCCGACAAATGTTGATGGTTCTCTCTGCCCCGTCAACCCCAATGGCACCGGCATTGCCTCCATTGCCAGGGTTGCCACTGTTGCCAGTTGCTGCGTTGCCATCAAACACAGAATCGGTGATGCGAATTTCATCACTACCCAATGAATAGAAAGCACCACCATTGGAGCCAGAATTGTTGACGAAGGTAGAACCACTGATCAACACCTGATCCATGCCTATGGCATAAATGGCACCGCCCCCGCCATCTTGCTCGACCTGGATGGCATGGTTGTTTTCAAAATGGACATTGATCACTTCTAAATTGACTGCTTGCCAAGGTCCACCGGAAGGTTTAAAAATAGCAGCTCCGCTTTCTGTTGCAGAGAAGCCATTAATCAATCTCATGTTTTGTACGGTGAAGGTGTAGAACAGATTTTGCGGGTTTTCAATCTGAAACAGGCGCAAAACATTGCTGCCATTCAGGGTGACCAGGCCGCCACCATCAATCACCACATCTTTGGTCACTGTTAAGGTGGCTATCAGGTTGATGTTAACTGGATTATTGCCCACATTGAAGCGAATCACACCGCCTTGATCGAGTGCATTTTGAATACCAGCCGTGGTCACAGATCCTGGGTTGCCATTGCCCAACACAATGGCCCCAGCCAAAGAACGTTCAGGGGTTGCTGTACAGTCTACCTGAGCCCAGGTATCAAGGCTTGCCACCAGTGTCAAAACAATCAATAAAATTCTCATCTGCTTAGTCTAACTGCAATCGGTGAATTAAATCATGAAGAACCTCACAATATAACCTGTCTGGTAAAGAATCGTGATCTATTCAACATTATTTACTAACAGGTCGAGCCCTGATTCTATATTTTTGTATATGATTTTGTGAGCCCCGTCTCTTTATATAGGTGCTACCTGTGCTATGTTAAATGAATCATCATAATTAGACTGAGTGTGTTTAGGCAATGGCTTGAGTGTGTTGGTTGACAACTGCGCGAGGCAAATAATGAACAAGCTCATCACTACAGCCCTTTTAATCATCACTGTGACTGCTTCTGTCCGAGCAGTCGAAACACTGATCAAAAATGACTCTTTGGTCGATTTCAGCAGTGGCAACATCCAACTGGGCTTCGTAGCCAATGAATCTGCAGCAGCTTGGTTAGAAGCTCCTTGTGATGGTGATTTGATTGCTGTCCAGGTTTTTTGGCGCTCGGCGAATGTCAACACAGCACCTTCTATTGAACAAGGCATCACCATATCTACTGCAGGTGTTTTTCCTGAGCCAGGTGAATCTCTAGAAAACATTGTCGGCACAGTTCTCAATGATGGTGTATTCAATGAATACCGATTTCTGGATGAAAACAATGTGGTTCCATTGATCGTACCTGTCACTGCTGGCGAGACCTATGTGGTGTCGTTTCAGTTTGAGAACACACCCACCGCCTCAGGCGCCAGTTTGGTGACTGATACCGACGGCTGTCAAACAGGTAAAAATGCCATCTTTGCCATACCACCTAATGTCTGGTTTGACAGCTGCCTGCTGGGAGTGACAGGAGATTTTGTGATCAGGGCTGTGGTTGATTGTCCAGTGGTGACTAACGAAGTGGATCTGTCGGTTATTCAAACCGCCAATCCGGTCAGTTATACGGCTGGCCAAGATTTATCCTTCCAAATTACAGTCAGTAACTCAGGTCCAGCATCAGCCAACGCCACCAGTGTGATTGATTTCTTTCCTGCCCAATTATCAGGCGTTGATTGGATCTGTACACCCAACAATGGCGCCACCTGTAACAACGCCATTGGCAGTGGCAACCTCACCGAATCGGTTAATCTACCAGCCAACAGCGGTGTGGTGATTGATGCTGTTGGGACGGTAGCGATCGGTACCACTGGACTGATCAGCAACACCGCTCAAGTGATTGTTCCTCTGGGGGTGACTGACACCAATCCCGGTAACAATTCTATGGTTTTGGATATTCTTGAATCCACCGGTGATTTAATCTTTGCGGATGATTTTGAGTGACTGGAATAACTAGGCCCTGTTAACACTATAGGGATTTTTAATGTTGAGCTCAGACAGAAATTTGATCTCAAGGGCTTCCATCACAAGCGCATCCTCATCTTCCACATGATCATACCCCAATAAATGCAACATACCATGGATGCTGATATGAGCCCAATGGTCATTGACCGCCTTGCCTTGCTCTTGAGCTTCTTGTTCAACAACCGATGCGCAGATGGCCAAATCACCCAGATGATCTGATTCAACAAAATCAGGCACTTCACTGGGGAATGAAAGTACGTTGGTTGGCTTGTCTTTACTGCGGTAGGTGTGGTTCAAATATCGGCTTTCTGTTTCATCAATGATCTTGATACACACTTGGCCAGAGGTTTTTAAGTGGTCAGCCACCTGATTCAACCAACTTTGGAATTGCTTTGAATCAGGTGCTGCTAAATGGTCTTCATTGATCAGTTCAAGACCAATCATGCGTCCTTGTTGTGGTGTTTCTTGTTGTCGTAAGCATCCACAATTTTTTGTACCAGAGAATGTCTGACGACATCTTTGGATTTAAACCAGCTGAAACTGATGCCTTTGATGTCTTGCAGTATTTCCATGGCGTGTTTTAGACCCGATTTCTCACCAGGCCGTAAGTCAATCTGGGTGATGTCGCCAGTGACCACCACTGTGGTGTTAAACCCGGTTCGGGTCAGAAACATCTTCATTTGTTCTACGGTGGTGTTTTGCGCTTCGTCTAAGATCACAAAAGCATCATTCAATGTTCGGCCTCGCATAAAAGCCAATGGAGCCACTTCAATTTGATTCTTCTCCAACATTTTTTCGACTTTGTTGTTGCCCAACATGTCATACAAGGCATCGTACAAAGGTCGCAGATAAGGATCCACTTTGTCACTCAAATCACCGGGTAAAAAGCCCAGTCTTTCACCGGCTTCAACCGCAGGTCTGACCAACACCAATCGGCGCACCCGATCCATTAAAAAAGCTTCAACAGCACAGGCCACAGCCAAAAAAGTCTTGCCTGTACCAGCCGGCCCTATACCAAAGTTAATGTCATGGGTCACGATGTTGTGCAGGTATTCTTTTTGATTGTCCGAGCGTCCAGTAATCACACCGGCTTTGGTCTGGATGGCCACTTCCTGGGGCTCATAATCAGGTTTGGAAGCATTACCAGCCAGTATCACATGTACAATTTCAGGGTTCAGCGCTTCTTTTCTGGCTTCTTTAACCAACAAATTCAGCATCTTGGCAGCCTGATTGACTTGTGCTTCTTCGCCTTTGATTTGGAAATTTTGCCCGCGGGCATGGATGTCTGTTCCTGTGTGTTCAGCCAATAACTTTAAATGTACATCTTGCTGTCCATACAAATTGACCAAACTTCCGTTGTTGACGTCCAAAAATTCCATGTTTCGAACGGTAGATTTCATTTCTTTTACATTATTCATCAATCAATACACGACCTCTTAAAGAGTTTCTTAATGCTTCGGTGATGACCACATTGACCATCTGCCCAATCAACCGTTGTGGCCCAGCAAAATTGACCACCCGGTTGTTCTCTGTTTTACCAGAAAGTTCATCATCTGACCACTTAGATGTGCCTTCAACCAGAATTTTCTGTGTGCTACCCACCATATTTTGACTGATTTCAGCAGCCATGTCATTGATGGTGGCTTGTAATTGCTGTAATCGGGCTTTTTTCTCATCTAAGGAGACCAAATCCGGCATTGAAGAGGCCGGTGTTCCAGGTCTGGCGGAGTAAATGAAACTGAATGACTGATCAAACCCAATGTCAGTGATTAATTTCATGGTGTCGTTAAAGTCTTTATCTGTTTCTCCCGGAAAACCCACAATAAAGTCAGAAGATAAACTGATGTCAGGACGGACTTCGCGCAGTTTTCTGATTTTTTGTTTGTACTCCAAAGCAGTGTGCCCACGTTTCATCATTGACAAGATGCGATCAGACCCTGATTGCACCGGCAAATGCAGATAATTGGCCAGCTCAGGGACATCTCGATAGGCTTCGATCAAACCGTCGGTAAACTCCACTGGATGAGAGGTGGTGAATCGAATGCGCTCAATGCCATCTATGGCAGCCACATAATGAATCAACAAGGCCAAATCAACGATGTCGCCTTCATGAGACAAGCCGCGGTATGCATTCACATTTTGACCCAAGAGATTGACTTCCTTAACACCTTGTTCAGCCAATTGCATGATTTCAGACAACACCCCATCCAATGGACGAGACACTTCTTCACCCCGGGTGTAAGGTACGACACAAAATGAACAGTATTTGCTACAACCTTCCATGATGGAGACAAAGGCAGCAGGCCCTTCTTTACGCGGTTTGGGTAAGTTGTCAAATTTCTCAATCTCAGGAAATGAAATATCAATTTGTGGTTGTTGCTGCTTGTTCCGCTCTTCTAACAACTCAGGTAATCGATGAATGGTTTGGGGACCAAACACCAAATCCACATAAGGTGCCCGTTTGATGATGGCTTCACCTTCTTGGGAGGCCACGCATCCACCCACACCAATGATCACATCCGGGTTGTTTTCTTTGATCTTTCTCCAACGGCCCAATTGAGAAAACACTTTTTCTTGGGCTTTTTCACGAATTGAACAGGTGTTGATCAAAATCACATCTGCCTCTTCTTCGACATCAGTGACACTCAATCCATGAGATTTGAGTAGCACATCTTGCATTTTGTCAGAGTCATATTCATTCATCTGACAACCATGGGTTCTTATAAATACTTTACCGCTCATAGTGTTTCTTGGTTCATTCTATCGACTAATTGTACAATGATTTGTGCTGTTAAGCCCCAAATCACATCACCATTGTAGTCAAAAACGTAATAGTGCCTGACCCCAATTGGTGTTTTGATTTTGTGTTTCACTCGGTTGTTTTTGTCTTGAAAAAAAGCAAAGGGCACACCAAATGCACGGGCCACCTCGTTGTGATCAATTTTCAAATGATTCACATCTTTGATTTCACCCACAAACGGGGTGACATGAAAGCCACTGATGGATGGCAGTCCATCTAAAAAGCCCCACAGCTGAATCAAATCTCGAGGCACGCCTATTTCTTCAAAAGTTTCACGGTATGCGGTGTGCTTGATGTTTTTGTCTTGTGCTTCATAGCCACCACCGGGAAAACTCACTTGGCCTGAATGGTGTTTCAAATCGGCATTGCGTTGGGTTAACAACACCCACGGTTCATCATCCTTCCAATAAAAAGGAAACAACACCGCTGCTGCCCGCTCCATATCACCACCTGAGCCTTTCCACAGATGTTCATCAATCAAATCACGATTGAGGTGAGGTTTAATTATTTGACTGAATTGTTGCATTCTCTAAAGCAAAAAAAGGCAAGTTCTGAAAACTTGCCTCTGCGATATCACCGTTTTGTTTGGCGATGCGAGCCGATGGTTATTTGATCGCCAATAAATGAACGTCAAATACCAATACTTCATTAGGACCAATTGGACCTTGGCCATTCACACCATATGCCATTTCAGGTGGTAAAAACACCTGCCATTTATCACCAGATTTCATCATTGGAATGATTTCTCTCCAACCAGGCATACCAATCTTGCTCATGTCCATTTCCAAAGGCTGGCCATTTTTGTACGTGCTGTCAAATTCCTGGTAGTTGTCAAAAACTTCAGTACCAATCAATTTACCACTGTAATGTATTTCTACAGTATCATCCAGACTGGCGTTTTTACCAGAACCCGCTTCGATCACACGGTATTGAATGCCTGATGCCAACTCTTTGATGCCAGTCTTACCACGGTTTTGTGCCAAAAACTGATCACTGCGTTGTTGGTTTTTATCAGCCAATGCCAAATACTCTTCACGTTGGAACAACTGCAATTTTTGTTGATACTTGCCGTACTCCTGTGTCATCAACTCTTTGTCAAATGTCGGTTCTTGTTTAGTGGCTGCTTCACGCAGTCCTTTAACGGCCTGTTCAATGTCTAATTCGAATTCACTGCCTTCACGACCAGCCGCTTGTAAACCCATGCGGTAGCCAATGGCATACGAAGCTGCAGCTTTATCAAATGTGATGTCTGAGCTCTTAGGAACTTGTTGTTCATTTTGTGCCATGGCAGTTACAGTCAGTGCCAAAGACATCAAAGTCATAATTTTTCTCATTCGTAACCTCTTAACAAAATCAGCCGCGTATTGTACGCCAGCCATCTGAGTTAAACAAGACAAGCAAGCAACTAATAAGTTCAAATTTGGCTCTTCTTGAGCCAGTTGCAGGCACTTTTAACGCAAATATAATGATTTGAGGCCTGGGTTCATTTATTGCTATAATTTCGAGCTCTTTTAACCTTACATTGAATCATGCCAAACGTCTTATCCAATCTTGAGAACAAAGTCCTCACCATCACCATCAATCGACCCGATAAACTCAATGCCTTAAATCAAGCCACATTGAAAGAACTTGATGCCATCATCAACCAGGCCAAAGACGATGACAACACCGCTGCCATCATCATCACCGGCTCAGGTGAGAAGGCATTTGTAGCTGGTGCTGACATCTCAGAATTGGCCACCACCGATGCCATGACCGGCATGCAATTTGCTCGTTATGGCCAATCGGTATTCAACAACATTGAAAACTGTGGCAAACCGGTCATCGCAGCGGTTAATGGTTTTGCCTTAGGCGGTGGTTGTGAATTGGCCATGGCTTGCCACCTCAGAATCGCTTCTGACAATGCCAAATTCGGTCAACCAGAGATCAAATTGGGTGTGATTCCCGGCTTTGGCGGTACCCAGCGATTGACACGACTGGTCGGTAAAGGCAAATCCATGGAAATGAATTTATTGGGTGACATGCTTTCTGCCAATAAAGCCGAACAAATCGGCCTGGCCAATTGGGTGGTACCACAAGGAGAGTTGATGCCCACCGTTGAAAAAGTGGCCCAACAACTGGCCAACTCTGCGCCCATTGCTTTGAGCATGACCATCGATGCCATCAACAAAGGCCTTGAATGCGCCTTGCCAGACGCACTGGATTACGAGGTCAAAGCCTTCGGTATCTGCTGCGCTTCAGAAGATAAAAATGAAGGCACCAGTGCGTTCCTGGAAAAACGCGCGGCCAAATTCAGCGGCAAGTAAGGGCCACCACAACGTCGAAATCAAAAGGCGCTGCAGGCGCCTTTTGGCTCTTATTTATCAGGCGGTTCATTTTGCTGGTCACCCATGGCCAGATTTAACCAGAACCAAAGCTCAACCACCGCTGCAATGATGATGACGACAACTGTGCCGGTCTTGAAACCAATAAAATACAACAACAAGGCCAGGGCAGCCAGGGTCAATAAAGTCAGTCCTCGTGAGTTCATATCACCTCAATCAAATAAAGATCATATTAACAAAATCACCGACCAGAATCATCAGTCGTAAGTCATGATCTACTTGCGACAAAAATAATTAAATTTACCCACATGATCTTGACGCTTTTTGGTTAAAATGATGGGTTTGATTCACCTTTGACCAACATGAAAAGTATTTCCCTTCGAGGCGTCAGAACCCACAATTTAAAAAACATAGATATCGACTTGCCCCGTGATCAATTCATCGTCATCACGGGCTTGTCAGGCTCTGGCAAATCTTCCTTGGCATTCGACACCATTTATGCTGAAGGACAACGTCGTTATGTGGAGTCTTTATCTGCTTACGCCCGACAATTTTTATCGATGATGGACAAGCCGGATTTGGACCACATCGAAGGGTTGTCACCCGCCATTTCAATTGAACAAAAGTCGACCTCTCACAACCCACGCTCTACGGTAGGCACCATCACCGAAATCTATGATTATTTGCGGTTATTGTATGCCCGCATCGGCACACCCAAATGCCCTGATCATGCGATATCATTGGAAGCTCAGGAAGTCTCAGAAATGGTCGATAAAGTTTTGGCCTTGGAAAGTGGTCGAAAACTGATGTTACTGGCACCGGTGGTCAGAAACCGCAAAGGCGAACACCTGTTGTTATTGGAGCAATTACGCGGCAGTGGTTTTGTGCGGGTCAGGATCGATGGGACTTTGTACAACATTGACGACCTCCCCAAGTTAAACCCCAAACAAAAACATGACATTGAGGCGGTGGTGGACCGCTTTAAAGTCAAAGAAGGCATCGCCCAGAGGTTGGCGGAATCTTTTGAAACCGCCCTGTCGTTGTCAGAAGGTTTGGCCATGGTGGTTTCCTTTGATGATGGAGGTGACACGAACTTGATGTTCAGTTCTTTGTTTTCCTGCCCTGTGTGCAATTACTCACTGAGTGAATTGGAACCCAGGCTGTTCTCTTTCAATTCTCCCAATGGGGCCTGCAGTGAATGCGATGGCTTAGGCGTCAGTCAGTTTTTTGATCCCGAACGGATCATCGTCAATAAAAACTTATCCATGGCAGAAGGCGCTGTTCGCGGTTGGGACAAACGCAATGGCTGGTACTTTCAATTGCTACAAGCGGTGGCTAAAAAATATAAATTCGATGTCAACACACCACTCAAAGATTTACCACAAAAAGTCCAGGATGTGTTGTTTTATGGCAGTGGTGAGGACAACATCAAATTCACCTACTACAGCGACAAAGGTCAGTATGAGCGCAACCACCCGTTTGAAGGCATCGCCAACAACATGAAGCGCCGTTATCAGGAAACCGAGTCATCCATGGTTCGTGAAGAACTGAATAAGTACATCAGCAAAAAACCCTGCCCACAATGTGAAGGCCAGCGATTGAATCGCAGTGCCCGCAATGTGTTCATCAATGATGTGCCCTTACCGCACATCAATGCCATGTCTATTGCTGGCGCTTTGCGGCATTTTGAAGAACTGAACTTAACAGGGCAAAAGGCGCAAATAGCAGAAAAAATCATCAAGGAAATCCGCGAACGCTTGAGCTTTTTGGTGAATGTCGGCCTGAACTATTTAACGGTTGATCGCAAAGCCGATTCACTCTCTGGGGGTGAAGCACAACGGATTCGGTTGGCCTCTCAGATCGGTGCTGGATTGGTGGGTGTGATGTATGTCTTGGATGAACCGTCCATTGGCTTGCACCAGCGTGACAATGAAAAATTGTTGAAAACCTTGGTTAATTTGAAAAACTTGGGAAACACGGTGATTGTGGTTGAACACGATGAAGATGCGGTCAGGATGGCTGATCATGTGGTGGACATCGGACCGGGTGCTGGTGTTCATGGTGGGCACATCGTGGCTGAAGGCACGCCGAAACAGATTTGTGCCAACAAAAATTCAATCACTGGTCAATACCTCACTGGCGCACTTAAGATTGACATTCCCCAAAAAAGACACCCCGTGGACAAGAAAAAGGTGTTCAAGCTTAATGGCGCAACCGGCAACAACCTGAAAAATGTCAATGTTGAAATCCCAGCGGGCCTGTTTACTTGTATCACAGGCGTTTCTGGCTCAGGCAAATCAACTTTAATCAATGAAACCGTCTACAAGGTGCTGGCCAATCACTTGAATCGGGCCTCACATCAGTCACAACCCTATAAAGATTTCAAAAACATCGAATTGTTCGACAAAGTGGTGGACATCGACCAGAAACCCATCGGTCGGACCCCAAGATCCAATCCGGCCACATATACACAATTATTTGGCCCCATCAGGGATTTGTTCTCTAACACACCCGAAGCCAGAACCCGAGGCTATAAACCTGGTCGATTCAGTTTCAATGTCAAGGGTGGACGTTGCGAAGCTTGTCAGGGTGACGGTGTAATCAAAGTCGAAATGCACTTTTTACCAGATGTTTATGTGACCTGTGACACCTGCAAGGGTAAACGCTACAACCGTGAAACACTGGATGTGCAATACAAAGGCAAAAACATCTATGAAGTTCTTAATATGACCGTAGAGGATGCCCTACCCTTTTTCTCTGCCATACCCAACATCGCCACCAAGCTGCAAACGCTGTTGGATGTGGGTTTGAGCTACATCACCCTTGGACAAAATGCCACCACCTTGTCCGGAGGCGAGGCCCAGCGTGTCAAACTGGCCAAAGAACTGTCCAAGAGAGACACTGGCAAGACCGTCTATATTTTGGATGAGCCAACCACCGGGCTACATTTTGCAGACATCAAACAATTGCTTAAAGTCTTGCATCATTTGCGAGATAATGGCAACACCATTATGGTCATTGAACACAATCTAGATGTGATCAAAACAGCCGATTGGATCATAGACCTGGGACCCGAAGGCGGACATGGTGGCGGTGAAATCATCGCCAAAGGTACACCCGAAACATTGGTTAAAGTAAAGAAAAGCCACACGGGTGCTTTTTTAAAGCCGATCCTTGAGAAAGGCTAATTCAGGACTTTTGTTACATGCAATGTTCAACATAACCTGACATAATAATTTAAAGTTAACAAGCAAACTCATTATGAAAAAAATCGTATTTACTGCGTTATTAACCACTTCTTGCTTGGGTATGGCAGCCAATCCAGAGCCCATCATCTATGGCACAGTCACTGAAACCAATGGTCAGACTTATACCGGCAGCATTCGTTGGGGAGACCAGGAGACATTCCTCAGTGATATTTTTAATGGCAGAAAATTAACCACAGTGGGATTTGAACACCTCAGTGAAGACGAACAAGATGATTTGCTGGACCACCAACCAGGGCCCCAAGCCACCATTGGTGATTTACAAATCACTTTTAAATCATTTTTTGGTAAAGAAATCGATCAACCTTATTTCAACGTCCCTTTTGGTTCAGTCAAGCAACTTGAAATTGATAACAAGAAAAATTTGTTCACCGCCACATTACACGATGGCACCACCATCGTCAGCGATGGCAGCAGTTCAAATGATTTGAACAGTGATGTTTTTGTGAAAAACTTACAGGGTGAAACCAAAGAGTTTGAGTTGGATGATTTATCACTCATCACTTTTTCCAAAGCGCCGCAAGCAGCTTTGACTTATGGCGATGGTATTTATGGCACTGTGACTTCATCCATTGGCACCTTCAAAGGTCGTGTTATGTGGGACAAAGATGAACGACTGACTTACGAAGAACTGGATGGCAATGACGAATCTCAAGACTATGAAATCAAATTTTCTGAAATCAAAAGCATCGAAAGAAGTGGCAATTCATCTATTGTTGAATTAACCAACGAAACCACTTTAAACTTAACAGGCACCAATGATGTCAACAATGGCAACCGAGGCATCTGGGTAGACCACCCAGATTTAGGCCGTGTTGAAATTGAATGGTTACAATTTAAAAAACTGGTCATAGAAGATGTGGATGTTGACTGGATGGACTTTGATGACTATGCCAACAAAACCAAGCCACTGAAAGGACAAGTCGAACTCAAAGATGGCTCTAGAGTGGATGCTGACAGCATCATCTATGACATGAACCAGCAAAGCTCATCCGAATTGCTGTATGTGGATGTCAATGAAGCCAATCGTGAAATCCCTTTAAGAACCATTCAAGAAATTACTGTAAAGCACGATCAGGCAGTCGAGTTAAAACTACATGACCAATCAACCATACTGGCCTATGGCAACCGCAGCGTGACCCGCGAAAACAATGGGGTCTTATTAAAAACCCAAGGCAACCACCGCTGGATTCCGTGGGAACAAGTACAAACTGTTATATTTAAATAGCCTTCTGCTGATACCTGGGCCTGTTAACACCATGCAAATGGTTACTGTTATGACTGAAATTAATCCAATCAAGGCGCGAAGAGCGCAGTTGGGTGATTCCCATCAAGTGATGAGCAACACCGAGTGGGTTAATTTCAGCCCTAACCCCTAGGGCTGGGTTGCTTTTTCCACCCAACATCGTTATCAGTCGTTCATGTGGAATAACCACACATCACGACTTTTGCCTTGTCGGATTGAAAAAACAACTCCAGCAGTCACTATTCACATAGTGTTAACAGGCCCTGATTTCACTGGCTGGCCAGTTTATAACCTACGCCGCGAATGGTTTGGATCCACTTGTCTTTGTTGTGTTTCTTGAGGGCTTTGCGCAAACGCAGAACGTGGACGTCAACCGTGCGATCTTCGACAAAGGTATTGCGCCCCCAAATGTGATTCAGAATGTGCTCCCTGGTTAACAGCTTATTTGAGTTTTGTAAAAACAGTTTCAATAACTTAAATTCTGTTAAACTCAGGCTGAGTGATTCACCATCAATATTGATTTCATGTGATTCTCCGTCTAGCACAATGTCCTGATATTTAATGCGGTGACTGGTTTCAAATCCACTCGAGCGGCGCAAATGAGCCCGGATTCGAGCCATCAGCTCCAACATGGAGGCCGGTTTTGTCAGATAGTCATCAGCTCCACGTTCCAGGCCTTTGACTTTGTCACTCTCCTCTGCCCTGGCTGTGAGCATGATGATAGGCACTTCCTTAATCACTTCATCCCGACGAATCATGTCGATGAGATCTATGCCACTCATGTCAGGCAGTCCCCAATCAATCACAATCAAATCCGGATGTACCTGATTCAGTTGTTCTAATGCTTCATTACCTGAAGCGGCTTTGAAAGTTTCAAAGCCTTCACGGCGCAGTGAAAATGCCATCATTTCACGAATTGCCATGTCATCTTCAACAATCAAAATGTTGCTGTGCATGTCTTCTGAGTTTTCGTTTAAAGTGGTCATGATAAGTAACAATTATGACATCTCAATGACAAAATTGTCATAAATATCGATGATCTCACTTTCGATTCAACAGATTACTCACAACTGTAAACACGTTTTAAGGTTTCATAAAGTGTTTGTTTGAATGCTTGTTTACTGATGATGTTGGCATCCAGTTCATGTATGAGTTGTTCAATCACAACTTTTCTCGAGGTCTCTTCTGGCAAGCAAAACTTGGCATAGTAGGTGACTGGCAAAGTACCTCTGTTACCACCCACTCGGGTCTTGTATGCGCGTTGAAAAAATGAAGAAAACTCTTGTTTCTCTTTGGTAATATTTTCAATGATGGCTCTGTCAGTGATCACTGCACCATCGATAAAACCATTGATGTATTCATAGCAGATACTGTCTTCCGGAATCACTTCACTGTCAATCAGATGAGAGCAGGATTTAACCAGCGCTTCTTCGGCACTTTCAGCATGCACCGATGACAGATTGGTGGTGAATAAAAATATAATTACCAAGCGCATAAACGGATCATTGAGTTTCATGTTGTGTCTTCCACAATGTTAAAACAATAATGATAATCATACGCATGTAGACAAAATGTCAATTTTTTGAAAATATTTAGTTTTTTTCATCATAATTGGTTGCTCTGGTGATAACTCTGGATTTATGCTCCTGCACAACCCGATAAGAATCAAAAAAAGACTCCATTTTCAGTGAAATATAATTATCGATGATGACTACATTTGATCAATGGTTCCCAACCGTTAACCCAACCACCTGCTTTGGCTGTATTCGTACTCAGCCTGAAGACTTTCAAGTCTCAGAAATCAATGACCTCGCTTTCACCGAACAAGGGGAACATTGGTGGTTGTTCGTAGAAAAAGTCAACAGCAACACAGCCTGGGCAGCCAGCCAAATTGCCAGCGCTTGTAAAGTCCCTGCAAAACAAGTGGGTTATGCAGGACTGAAAGACCGCCATGCGGTGACTCGGCAATGGTTCAGTGTCCAGTTACCCAAAATCAGGGATTTGGCCGTTGTTAAAGGCAAGCTACCCAAAGAGCTTTCAGTGATTGACTCGCATTGGCATCAAAGCAAAATCAAACGTGGTCAATTAAAGGCCAACCAATTCACGCTGCGCATCAGAAACTTCACGGGTGATCAATCGCAAATTGAAGAAAACATCAAAGCAATCAGAAAACGCGGAGTTCCCAACTACTTTGGCCCTCAACGATTTGGACACGACATGGGTAACATTGACAAAGCACGCTCCTGGTTTGCAGGCGATATCAAAGTCAACAACAAGAACCAACGAAGTCTCTACATCTCAACTGCCCGCAGTCATATCTTCAACCAAATCATAGCGCACAGGTTAGAGAATCAAATATGGGACCAAGTGCTTGAAGGTGACATCATCCAGCTTTCTGGCAGCCATTCTTGGTTTCATGAACGGGATGCCGAACAGGTTGAGTTGGTGACCAGACTGGCAAAATTTGATGTGCATATCACAGCGGCTTTATGGGGTGAGGATGCTGTGCAAAGCAATTTAATGTGTGCTGATATGGAAGGCAAAATTGCCAATGAACACCCTATTTACATAAAAGGACTCAAACAACACCGAGTCAAACAAGACCGACGGGCTGTGCGGCTGGTACCCATGAACCTGGAACACCAATGGGTTGATGGCGACTTGTTGATCACCATGAAACTCGGCCCTGGTTCTTATGCCACCAGTGTCTTACGTGAAGTGCTGAATGTAACAGACGCGTCAGCCAATAAAAATGGAAACTCTGCGATCAATTGACAGTCGTCGGCTTTTTTGGAATGATGACTGAAACAAATTTGAGATAACATCATGACAGACACCATCGACCTGTATTCAGGACCACTCAGTATGTTCGGCATGAAAGCCCACATTGCCATCCTTGAAAAAGGAATACCGCATAAATTGATCATGGTGCCTTATTCTGATGCCCAAGGCTATTATCCAAAGCATCCAGAAGTTATCAGAATTAATCCCAAGCAACAAGTGCCCGTGTTGATTCATGCTGACATTGAATTATTTGACTCAACACAAATATTCGAATACCTGGAAGACCTCAAACCAAAGCCTGCACTCTGGCCTGAACCACTGAATCTGAAAGCCAAGGCCAGACAAGTCGAACTGATGGCAGATGAGGTCTATTTTCCTCACGTTGTTAAATTAATGGGCTTACAAAATGATTTACAAGGTGAAGCTGCCTTAACAGCCATTGACGCTTGTCAGTCTTACTATGTACAAATGGAGTCTCAACTGGGAAATGGTGCTTTTTTAGTTGACCAATTGTCTTACGCCGACATCGCCTTTTTTATGGCACAGTTGTTTGGTGAACGAATGGGTGCACCGATTACAGAAAACACACCCAATTTATTGGCTTGGCGACTTAACATGATTGCGCGGCCTTCTGTTCGAAAAGCCTTGAAACCTTTGATTGGTTTTTTACATGGAGAAAACCGCCCTGTTCCCCCGGACATAGACCTACCCGGCTAAGAATGGAAATAATTGGTTTATATCAATTCAGGTTGGTTGAAGTACAAATTGAGTTCCAGGCTTTTTCAGGCAAATCATTCAACAAAACATGCCCCCCGGAGAATTCATCGAGCATATAATCTTGATCAATCACCCACCCACCGGCAATAAAATCTGGACGATCATTCAACACAGCTGCATAAAGGAAATCGACATTGCCCACTGAAACAAAAATGGGTATGACCCGACTGGCATTACTTGGCGTATAACCATTGGGCGCTGCATATTGATCTAAATCACCGGCACTGACCGCATAAGCAGCAAAATAATCGGCATTGTTTAATGCAATGGCATGCATCACATGCCCACCTCCTGAAAAGCCCCAAACATACCGGCGGGAGGTTTCGATGTTGTATGCCGACTCCATGTCGGTAAAAATGCTGGCAAGAATCTGGGAGTCCACCCCATAGACCCAACCTCCATCATCACCTGTTGACACCTGAGACACCACAATAAAGCGATTTTCTTCCGCTTCTGCTTGCCACAAGTTGCGCATATCCAGTGCCGCAGCTGTTGCGTTGCCAGCTCCTGCTGTTCCATGCCAGACCACCATGATCGGCATGGCTTCAGCAGCAGCATAACTACTTGGCACATAGATATAGTAAGTATAATTTCCCAACACAGTCCTTTGCTGTAGGCCGGGGAATGTACCACCTGATCCATTGGACGGCACTGAGTCATTCTCATTGCTGTCAGCGAAAATCATGTCGGGACATTGATTGATACTGGGCACTGTGGCCACTGATTGGGTGAACCAAGCCAAACTACAAATCAATACCAAAAAACATTCAGTCTTTTTCAATTTCTACGCGATCCACATTTCTAAAACCTTGTGGTAACACTAAACCACGTTTAGCCCGGTGTCCAACGTAATTGACCAAATCCTTCCATTTAAACCTGATGTAACGAGCTCCAGCATGAACCAAAAACGAATCTTCAGGGGTAATGACCAAAGTGGCCGCTAATTTTTCCTCTCCCGATTTCAAACGTTTGGCTGGAATGTTGATCAGTTTATTGCCCTTGCCTTTGGCCAGTTCTGGCAACTCTTCTAACGGAAATACCAACATGTATCCTGCAGACGTGATGCAGACCACATGGGCATCTGGTAATTTCTCTATCCAGGTGGGCTTCATCGCACTGAATCCTTTGGGCACGCTCAATACATGCTTGCCCGCTTTCATTTTACTGTAGAGGTTTTCCATCACCCCATGGTAACCATAGCCGGCATCCGAACACATCAGAAGGCGGGCATTGGGTAATTGACAAGTGACAGCAATGGGCAATAGATTATTTTTGAAATTGAATTTCGTGGTCAGTGGTTCACCTTGTCCACGTGCCGATGGCATGGTGTGCGTGGGCAAACTGAAAGCACGTCCATCAGATGACAAAAACACTGAAGTTAAATTACTGCGCCCATGGGCATGATCCAGATATTCGTCACCGGCTTTGTAGTTGAGTGCGGTCGGGTCAATTTCATGACCTTTGGCGGCCCTGACCCAACCAGCCAATGACAGGATAATGGTACTGGGCTCACTGGGAACCAGTTTGGTTTCATCAAAGACCTGGGCGGCCTCGCGTTCGGCTATTTGGGTTTTGCGTTCATCGCCATACTTTTCCATGTCCGCCTTGAGTTCATTGCGAATCAGGGTTTTCATGCGCGCTCTGGACAACAAAATCCCTTCAATTTCTTCTTTTTCCGCTTGTAATTCAATTTGCTCTGTGCGGATTTTCATTTCTTCCAGACGGGCCAAATTCCTCAATCGGGTATCCAAAATGGCATCAGCCTGGATTTCTGACAGTTTGAATGTTTTGATTAACTCTTGTTTCGGGTGGTCTTCTTCCCTGATGATGCGGATCACTTCATCCAAGTCTAAATAAGCAATCAACAACCCTGCCAATATATGTAACCGGGCATCCACCTTATCCAACCTGAATTGCAAGCGTCGGCGCACAGTTTCGGTACGAAAACGCAACCACTCCTGGAGGATCATTTTCAGGTTTTTGACCTGAGGCCTGCGATCCAAACCGATGACATTTAAGTTGGCTTTGTAGGTTTTCTCTAAGTCTGTTGTGGAAAACAGGTGCAACATCAACGCATCAAAATCAACGCGGTTGGAACGTGCTGTGATCACCAATCGGACGGGGTTTTCATGATCTGACTCATCACGCAAGTCACTGACCATCGGCAGTTTCTTGGCCCGCATTTGGCTGGCGATTTGTTCCAGCACTTTACTGCCTGAAGCCTGGTGAGGCAAAGCTGAAATGATGATGTCGTTGCCATCCCTTTCATACACTGCACGCATGCGAATACCACCGTGCCCGGTTTCATACATTTTCAGTATATCCGCTTTCGGCGTGATGATTTCAGCCTGGGTGGGGTAATCAGGTGCCTGGATGAATTCGCACAAGTCAGCCACTTCGGCTTTGGGGTTATCCAACAAATGCAAAGTGGCTTGTGCCACTTCGGTTAAATTGTGCGGTGGTACATCCGTGGCCATCCCAACAGCGATGCCTGATGCGCCATTGAGCAAAACATTAGGTAAACGTGCTGGTAACCACAAGGGTTCTTCCATGGTGCCATCAAAATTGGGACCCCACTCAACCGTACCATGCGGTAACTCAGACAACAACGTTTTGGCATAGGGTGTCAGTCTCGACTCTGTGTAACGCATGGCAGCAAACGATTTGGGGTCATCAGGCGAGCCAAAATTACCTTGTCCATCAACCAAAGGATAACGGTATGAAAAACCTTGCGCCATCAACACCATGGCTTCATAACAAGCCGAATCACCGTGTGGGTGAAACTTACCAATCACATCACCAATGGTACGTGCCGATTTTTTGTGTTTTGATTGGGCTGAAAGCCCTAATTCACTCATCGCATACACTATCCTCCGTTGAACCGGCTTCAGACCATCACCCACAAAAGGTAAGGCCCGATCCAACACCACATACATGGAATAATCCAAGTAGGAACGTTCGGCGTATTCGCCCATCGAGATGGTTTCGAAATCCATGGATTGCGTCATAAAAAATGCGTCATTTTTAAAGCTTGAGATTTTAACATTGCCACAACTAAATGTGACAAAGATTGACCAGAAAGGTCAATTAAAAAAAGGCCAGAGCTTGTTAAAAGACCCCAGATGAATTGATCGATGGAAATCACTGAGGTTTGAACGGTATGACTCGGGTTTAAATTGGGTTAAATAAGATCAATTCACTGGTTTAGCTGCATGAACAGTTCAATTGACTGCACAATTAAATCATCCATTTGAAAATACGAAACACATCGTTTAATATATTTAGTCCATTCGATTTGAGAGGCACAGATGACAAAGATATCTTTTTGGGTGCTGATTTTATTGGCCGTCAACGGTCAAGCAGCGCTGTACGATGCATATGAAATCAACACAGTGACCCAATCTCCACAGACACAAGAACTCAGTCAAAACTACATTCACAATTATTTCACCACAGCAAAACCGGAATCAGTCATTGATCAATTGATGAAGGCCAACATTTCACCATTGGAACGTGAATACATTCTGTATCAACTGCTAACCGAAATTTCGCAACACCCGCCACAACACTTTCACCAACCATTTGTTGACTTGATGAAGTCTTACTCCACTGAAGCCTACATCATGGCTGATGAAGGACCACATCCAAACGCCATATTCAATCTCGTTGGTAAAGCCCATGGCATAGAAAACATCTGGTTGGCATACCGTACCGAACAAAATTTTAATCAGTTGTTCAATGAAAATCTACCGCAAGCCATGACAGCCATTGGCAACATCATTGCAGCAAACACTGCACAAAGAAGACCTCAGTGGCTGGGCGTAAAGAACAGCATAGCAGCCATGTCCCCGGAGCAATTGACTGACTTGAGTGAACACCTTCGCACCCGAATAAAAATCAATGCCGGCCTCGATCAACTGATCAGCCATGTGGGCTTGCAAACCGCCAATTTAGATTTGATTGATAAAGCGCTGAATTCCAACCAACAAGCCGTGCGAGAATTCACATTGCGTCATTTAAATGACTTTATTCAGCCAGCAACAGCCAAACAAATATTATTGGAGAATGCCGCCGCTTCTGCTGATGCCAAATTCAGCACATCTTTACTGGCTCAATACACCAATGACAATGATGTACAGGACTTTTTATTGGGTGAATTAAAAAATAAACAAACCGCCAACCAGGCTGCTTTTGCCTTGAGTCAGTCTACTGATAACTCTTTACCGGAGAGGCTTAAGCGACAGTTTTTTAAATCACCCACTTCATCTGAAAAGAACCATATTTTATTGGCCTTAAAACTGAACAAATCAGATGTGGCACAATTGGCTTTGGAGGACATACAAAGGCAACTTCCAACTGAATCAGCCGCCAATCAATGGCTTAAATCCTTTACCGGAGGTGAACAATGAACAAGTTGAAGTTATTGACCCTCATCATCCTGACAGTGCTTTTTGCCAACTTCAGTGCGGCCCAAAGCATCACCCCTTGGACCGAGCAAAACAGTACATTGGGATTGGGCTACCCAGTACCCATTCCAGTGAACACCCCGGAACCATTTGATGGTTTCAGAACTTATGAAGGCTTGTTCGCGAAACACCAGGAACTGGCCTTGAACAATCCATACATCACCGGGCAAATCGTAGGCCAAACCGTTTATGATCGAGACATATGGGCCTATGTCCTCAGCGATGAAGACAACAACACCAAGTTCGGCGTTAAAGAAGGCGCCATGCTCATCAATGGAGGAATTCATGCCCGAGAGTGGCAATCACCAGAAACACTGACACAAATCATCACCACATTCAATGACAACAGCGAAGACAACTCGTTCTATCAGTATTTGTTAGAGAATGCCACCATCATCACCATTCCCAGTAATAACATTGATGGCTTTTTACAAACCCAAAGGTTTCCCAGAGAGAATTGGTATTCAAATAATATCGGCCCCAGAGATGGTCGCATGCGGCGCAAAAACTTGCTTAACACAGATGAAGTGTTGACCACTCAAAACGATTTTTTGAATGGCGTTGATCTGAATCGTAACAACAACCCGTATTGGGCCACGACTGCCAACCTGCCCAACCCCAGATCATCAAATGATCCAACATCAATCGTATATCACGGCCCATTTGTTCATTCTGAACCTGAAACATTGGCCAGATTGGCAGCTGCCGACTTGGTCGATGCCGATCAATTAAGGGTTTATACCGATGTCCACTCCTTCTCACTGGTTCACTTTTCCGGACTCACTTTCAACCAAAACCGCAACGCCATCCAAACCAGAATGCTCGGCAACTTCAGCCGCTTTCACCGTCAATTACCTGGCGCCAGAAACTATGTCGACTTGCCAAGTCAGGCAGGTTTTGGAATCGGTTCAACGGATGAATACTTTGCCACAACCTATGAAATACCTTCATGGACCCTTGAAATAGAGCCGTCTAATATTTTCCAAAACGACGTACATCCTGAATTGCCAGGCTACGGTGCCGACTATGGTGGTTTTGCCAACAACGGTCATGATGGTTTTATCCTGCCCGACTCTGAAATTAAACGGGTCAGGGAAAATTTAGCTGAAGCCTTCATGGTGGCTTGGTATGGCCAGGCGGGTCCACCATCAATCACTCAAATGAGAATCATTGATAAAAGCAACAACAGCATCGTTTTTGATGCTGAATGGGACGTCAATAATTCAGGGTCACGCGATTTATTCACCCATGCCTATGACGAATTGTTGTCAGGCCATGATTATTCATTGTTGGTCAGGTTTGATAAACCCATGCGTTACCGCGACAATAATGGCACCGTCACTTCGTTACCTGGTCAGACTACAATTTTGAATCCCGTGATTCAAGCCACTCACGATGGAGAAACCGTTGATTTGAATTTAACCAACCATCGTTGGATCAATGAAAAAAGCAGCAACTGGGAAAGTTATGGTTTTTATCAAGATGACACCGTGGTGGTCGACTTCAATATCGACCCCAGTATCAACGCCGCAGATGATGCCGAGCTGACCTGGAGAATCATCACCACCGATATGGTCGGCCAGAACACAGACGCCAACCCTGCATCCATCATCACTTGGTCTGGTGGAACCTGGATCAACTATGAAGACACCAATGGCAACCCGTCCATCAACGGCGGCTTTGACACCACCATCGTTGTCACCGTCAGTAACCAAGATGCGGGGCCTGAAATGACCTACCCATTGACAGCGTTGTATTTTGATCCCGGCCGTTCAGGAGAAGGGTTCAACATTGAAATTCTTGACAACAACAATTCGCTGATGCAGTGGTATACATACGATGAAAATGGTGGGCCACAGTGGTTACTTGCCACCAACCCCATTGCTGCCACCAACGCCTTGTTCTTCCCGACAGTACTCAGTGCTTCTGGTGGTGTCTTTGGTCCCGACTTTGATCCGGCTGCGATTGAACTGTCAGCCAGTGGTTCTGTAGAAATGATATTTTCAACTGTTGACTTGGGTGGTGGTAACATCAGCCATGTAGGAAACATGAAATACACCTACCCTGACGGGCGGAAATTCCGCACCACATTGCAACCCGTAGCAGCTGCAACGGGTATCTATTCGCTCAGTGAATTAGGTAATGTAGATCCGCCTGAGCCCGCTTTAAGTGCCGCCAGCTTGATTGGTTCCTGGTTTGACCCCACTCGCAACGGTGAAGGCTTCCATATCCAGGAAACGGTCAATGGCAATGCCGTCATGCTATGGTACAGCTATGGCCTGAATGGCGGGCAAGACTGGTTTATTGGCAGTGGTGGTGTGGTCACAGAATTGTTTGATGAGGTCAACATCAGTTTCAACGAAGTTTATCAAGTAAGAGGTGGTGTGTTCGGTGCAGATTTCAATGCCAACAACATCGTACCTGAATTGTGGGGATCGGTTGAATTGAACTTGCAATGTACATCAGGACGTTTCGACTTCAATGCATTGGATTCAGAATATGGCAGTGGTAGTTATTCAGTGGTACCGATCACCAGGCCGGTAGCCAACAATGCCATATGTGAATAACCGGATAAAAAGCCCTTGAAGAAAAACAAGGGCTTTGCTTTATGAGGCTTGTGCTGCGATTAAGGCCATCAACTGCTCTTCTGGCTGGATCTTTGAAGCACCAATCAACTCATCTAAATGTGTCACTGAAGTGGTTCCAACTAAGGCAGAGCAGAAATCAGCCGAATGTAATACAAATGCCAAGGCCAATTGCACGGCACTACCGGTTTCTTGATCGTTTAAAAAATAATAACGTTTGGCTTGTTGCAATAATGAACGGTTGTTTTTATAAGCCCTTAACCAATACCAAACAGACTTCAAACCACGAAACTTTTTAAAGCGGCGGTCATACAAGCCACCGGCAATGGCCCCTGCCACCAAAACATCTATTTTTTGTTGCTTTAAATCATGCATGGTGTCTTTGCGGTGTTGAAGCAAAATGCTGTAATCGAGCATGATGCACTGGAATTGTTGGCTGTCTGCAGCTGTTTTGATGATGTCATCGTTGAAAGAATTAACACCCACCATCCCCACTTTACCCGTTTGCTGTAAATCTGTAAGGACTCGGTATGTCTCATCATTAAAGTCTTCAGGATTGGGGCCGTGTAAAAACAGCATGGGTAGGTGGTCAATTTGTAACCTTTGCAGCGATTGCTCACAAGATTGTTTGATCCACTGTGGAGAAAAATCCTTGTGTAAGCGACCCATAGTACCCACCCGTGTACCCACTTTACTGCTGACCACCAAATTGTCTTTATCTGCTACTTGTTGTAACGCCTTTCCCAAACGTTTTTCAGCATGGCCACCAGAATAACTGTGGCCAGTATCCAGATAAGTAATACCTTGTTCAATGGCATGATGAACCACCTTTATGGCCTGGCGTTCTGAAAAATACTTTTGTCCCCAGTAGCTGGCACAACCTAAACCAATCTCGGACAATTTGAGATCACTGTTTTGCAGCTGGCGGTACTTCATTTTATCCAGTCAATCGGTTTTAGGTACTCACTGAGTCGGGCTTCCTGAGTGCCTGATTTTGGTTGGTAATTGTAACGAAAAGACACTTCAGGAGGCAAAGACATGAGAATCGATTCAGTCCGGCCACCAGATTGCAGGCCAAACAAGGTTCCACGATCATAAACCAAATTGAACTCAACATAACGACCACGGCGGTACTTTTGGAATTGTTTGTGTTCATCATCAAACACACTGTGCATGTGTTTTTTCACTATCGGTATGTAAGCCTCACAATAGGCATTCCCAATGGCTTTTAAGAAAGCGAAACAGGTATCAAACCCCCACTCATTCAAGTCATCAAAAAACAAGCCGCCCACACCCCTGGTTTCTTTTCTATGCTTTAAATAAAAATACTCATCACACCATTTCTTATATTGAGGGTAGACCTCATCACCAAAAGGCTTACAAGCATCATGAGCCACCTGGTGCCAGTGTTCAACATCTTCATCGAAAGGATAAAATGGTGTCAGATCAAAACCGCCACCAAACCACCAATGCACGGTCCCATCACCTTTAGGCTTGGTACGAAACACCCTGACATTGGCATGTGAGGTGGGAATGAAAGGGTTGTCTGGATGCACCACCAGCGACACACCTGAGGCTTCAAAACCCTGACCGGACATCTCAGGTCTCTTGGCAGTTGCGGCAACTGGTAACTGGTCACCTTTAACGTGTGAGAAGTTAACCCCAGCTTGTTCAAAGACATCACCTGAGAGAACCCTGGTTCTGCCGCCACCTCCGCTGTCATGTTGCCAGGCATCTTGCTTGAATTGATGATGTCCTTCAATCGCTTCCAACTGCTGACAAATGCTGTCTTGCAACGATTTCAAATAGTCAATCACTGCTTCAAATTGCTCATCATTCATAGGTTGTAACAGATTTGTTTTTGAATTGGATCATTATCAATCGGAAAGCAGAACAAGTCCAGCTTAAGATTTTTTATTGATGGCCATCTGGTATTTCTTCGGTGTCATGCCATATTTCTTTTTAAAACAAGCCGCAAAATAAGACACTGAGCTGAAGCCACATTCATCAACCACCAAAGAAACCTGGAAACCATCAGACAGTTTCTTGGCAGCCATTTCTATGCGGTAATCACGCAACAGATTCATGGGGCTGTCATCAATCAAAGCTTTGACCTTGCGCTGCAATTGCCTTTCACTGACATTCATTTCACGGGCCAATTGCGGACGCATGAACAAGATGTCATGGTAATTGTCAGCAATCACCGATTTCAACTTATTGACAAATTTCAGGTCTTGTTTGGGTAGATCCAATGATTCTGTGGTACCAGATACAGTTAAACTGGCATGGGTTTTTTGTTGTAAAATTTTCCTGACGTTCAAAATCGCATTCAAAGTGGCATGCAACTCTTTACCATCAAACGGTTTGGTCAGATAAACATCAATGTTTTCACGCCAACCTTTGATTCGGCTTTCTTTGGTATTCAATGCTGTTAACAAAATGATAGGTATGTGAGAGGTTTTGGCATCATTACGCAGAATTCTTGTCACTTGAAAACCATCCATCTCAGGCATCATCACATCACAAAGGACGATGTCAGGCATTTCCTTCAATGCAATGGCGATACCTGCCCTGCCTCGATCTGCAAACAGACACTGGTATTTATCTTGCAGGACTTCCCCCACATGGTTCCTCATATCCAGGTTGTCTTCAATGATCAAAAGTTTAACGGCTGCATTCCTTTTTCGGGTACTCGTCGGTAAGTTGTCCTCAATCAATTCATTGCTGGTATTCTCAACCATGTCTTGTACCACTGTTGATTCATGGCTTTCGCTTTCCTGCCACGCTGCAATGGGCATGGTTATGGTGAATGTACTGCCCTTACCCAACTCACTGTCAAGATGAACTTGTCCGCCGTTGGCCATGGTAATTTCTTTGACCACTGCCAAACCGATACCTGTCCCTTGTATGTTGCGGTGCGTATCCAATCGTGTGAAGCGATCAAATACAGCTGCCTGATCTTTATCAGCAATGCCACCACCAGAATCTTTAACAGTGATGATCACCTGCTTGTCATGATCATGACTGGACAGTAAAACTCGACCACCCAATGAAGTAAATTTGATGGCATTAGACAGTAAGTTACCTATCACCATTTCCAAAAATTCAGCTGTGGCATAGATGTGTGCTGATGATTGATTATCGACTTGAAGGTCAATGTTCTTAGCCTCTGCCAACATATGGTATGACTCATACAACATATTCAACACTGGCCTGACATCTTGACTTTCTCTGACCACGGCCTTTTCCTGTTCCACTTCAGAAAGCTTCAAAATTTGTCCCACCATCACCAGCAAGCGGTTGGCATTGCGTTTGATCATGTTCAATTTTGACTTATGTGGATACAAGTCGTTATCGTTCAACAATTGTTCTGCTGGCCCTTTGATCAAAGCCAACGGCGTTTTGAACTCATGGGTGACGTTGGCAAACAATTCATTTTTGTGATTCAACAGAGACTCAACCATCTGTTTTTGGGTTTTTAGTTCCTGGGTACGTTCATTAACCACCGCTTCCAATTCCACCGCACGTTTCCTGATCGCAGTGGTGCGATACCGGATAAAACTGAAGATGCCAATCACAGTTGCCAATGCATACAATGCATAAGCCCAAAGAGAAAACCAGGGCGCAGGCCTTACTGAAATAACCAAGGATTTGGGGGGGTCTGACCATACCCCATCCTTGTTGGCAGCTTTAACCTCGAAGGTGTATTTGCCAGGCTTGAGGTTGGTATAGGTGGCTTTTCGATCTGAACCTGAAACGATCGTCCAATCATTGTTAAAATTAACCAATCGATAGGCCATTTTTAAACCTTCTGATTCCACATAAGCTGTGGATGAAAATTCAATGGACGTAGACAGGTCTAAGTGATTCAATTGTAAGCCACCTAATTCATTGATGGATTGATTGAGTTTGTAGCCTCCGGCCGTGCTCTCTCCAATTGAAAGCCTATCGTTCATTTGAGCAAGTCCAACCAACAATACATCAGGTGATTGATTGACCAAATCTATTGTTTCCGGGATAAAGCTGTTAAAGCCCCTGCTTCCTCCAAAATACAATTGACCTTCTTGATCTTTATGGCTTGATCCAATTTTAAATGACTGGCTTTGCAATCCATCGTATTCATGGAATTGAGTTGCTGTTGATGTATTCGGATTCAGGTACCAAATCCCATGAGAACCAGAGAACCATAAATTTCCGAACGAGTCCTCTAAAATTGCTGACATGGTGAATTGTGTATGGTCTGATGAAAACAATGCTGTCTCATCATTGATTTCCCGATTGTCTTTGATCCGATACACTTTCTGATCATCAACTGATAACCAAATGTCAGTATCCAATACTTTCAATGCCGTCACCAAGCCAAAATCGACTTCATCAAAGAAACTCATATCATAAGCCCTTAATTGATAGGCATCATCCATAACTGTCAAGCCATTGTTGCCATACAACAACCATTCGGAAGCCGTGAATTTTTCAACGCCATAATACAATGCACTTGAATACTGTTTTTTTTCAGAGGCAATTTCCGAGAGTTGTTTGTTTGTGATGTTGTATATAAACAAACCACTGTTGGTGCCAATTAATAACTCAAACTGACCAACAAAACTGATGAATGTAATCCCATCAATCATGGTTTGATTGAGGTGATTTTCAAATGTGTTTTCCGATACGTCGAGGCGATCTAAACCCTGGGTTGAAGCCACCCACAAAAAACCACCTGTGTCTTGTTTGATTGATTTAATGAAGTTGCCAGTAAGTCCATTGTTTTCATCATATAACTGACATGCTTTGGTGGCTTGATTGACCTGAACTAAACCTTTCTCGGTACCCACCCACAAATTTTCCGCTTGGCTGAAAAACGCATTGACAACATCGCTTTGAGTACAGTGAAACCCTTTTGAGAACTTATTTTTCCAGTTAAAGTTTAAAACATTCTCATAAAAATAAACCAATCCATTCTCGAACGTGCCAACCCAAATGACATTCATAGCGTCTTTAAACAAAGCAAAAACATGATTGATTGGTGCCGAATTCATATCGTCTGTATTTTGATTGATCCTGGTGATGGTTTGGTCATTCAAATCAAAACGAATGAGTCCATTTTCAATAGTACCAAGCCACAGTTTGTCATCGTCTGCTAATAAACGCTTGATATTGAAGCCTAACAAATCATCACTGAAAACCTCGAAACACATACAATTGTGATCCAATTGAAAAAGACCGCCTGTCGTTGCCAACAATAACTGACCATTCAATTCCAATAATTGGTTATTTTTGAGTTTGTTCTGAGTAAGACTGTTAGGGATTTTAACTTTCGCGTGGCCCTTTGGGTCAACCTTAAAAACCTCTTGCCTGGCCATATAAGTTAAAGTTTTATCGTATATGATCAGATCTTCAACCGGGCCTGAGTTGTTATGATTTTGAACTGACAGATCAGTTAAGTTGATCTGCCATACGCCACTCTCTGCAGCCACCCAAAGTGAATCATTTTCAACCAATAAATCATGGACTGTACGGAGGTCTATACCAGCATTCTTTATGGGAATTGCAGTCAATTTACCAGCAAAATGGGCAAACAAACCATCACCACCTGTTCCCACCCAAACCCTATCAGAGTTGTCTTGGACGACCACCCGAACATCCTTCAGAGACATCCTTTGTTCATCCTTGATTGTACTTATCTTTATGCCATCATAAATTTGCAAACCACCATAGGATCCGATCCAAATTAAACCCGCAGTGTCCTGGTAAATGGTTCTGATAAAATGACTACTCAAGTGATCTTGAGTAGACAATTGATTGAAGTGTTTGGCCTCGAGATCTGATATCGCTATACTAAAAAATAATGCTATTATCACAACTCCGTATGATGGCGGCGTGCTATTCAAAAACTAATTCAATTGATGTTTAAATGTGCATTATATTACCTTTTTGATATCAAGTATCAACATCAATGATTGGGTTCATCAATATTCAAAGAAGTAATGATACAGTCGGTAGGTGACCCTGATCCATGATGATTCGGTACGGATACTATAGTAGGCGGGTACAATTGATCATGCAAATTTTGACATGAAGCGGTTTCCACTAACATCTCAAGTTTTTCTTCTTCGGGCAAGACAAAATTGGCTATTTTCCTTTCTTGATTGATATCAAACATCGTTTTATATACACCACCATCTTTAATTGATGAAGAATATACAGAGCCCCTGATTGTTATAACAGCATATGTATAGCCGTTGTGTTTACAACTTTTATCATAAAATCCTGCAGAATAAGCCTTTGAAAAACTCAATATGCCAAGAACAACAAACGTTAATACTATTTTTTTCATTTTACACACGCTCCCTAAAATTTCATTTTCGAGTAAAATCCAATTTCTGAATGTAGTTAACTGCAGATTAAGGCATGGCCACATACAATGTCCTTAATTATGCAACTGGTTAAGTAGTTTACTAGTAGCTGGCACAAAATTATTGGTTTCTGTCACAAAATTATGGTTTTCTTTTGAACAAGGCCAGTTTTCAGGTAATAAAGGAATGTCCTTGGAACTTCATTCACTTTGAAAGCGGCCACGGCTTGATACCTCGGACGAGCTGATCATCAGCTCTCCCATGAACTCTTAAGTGTTTTGGTGATACCCGGGTATCTGCTCTAAGGCATTCTTACTTCGTACAAACACACCATTTCCACGACCAATTTCTTTGCCATCAGCGTTATAGACCACTGATTCTGCGATGATTTGGCTGCGGTTTTGATTAACGATTTTACCCACCGCCCGCATTTGTCCTTCACTGACCGGTCGGGTGAGGTAAGTGGTGAAGCTGGTGGTGAGCATGAAATGTTTTTCTTCTACGGAATTCGCTGCAAAATAAGCCGCATCATCCAGCATTTTGAAATAGACCGAGCCATGAACGGCCCCTGCTGCATGGTGATAATCGGGTTTCAAATCGATGACAATTTCTGCTGTTTTGTGGCTGACTGAAATGGCAGGTTTGAATAAGTGGTTGAATGGTGCAGATGAATACATCCGTTCCAACCGTTCATAGTGGTTTTTATTCATTTAATTTAATCCTTGGCTATTTATTTTTAATCACCTGACTTATTATAATGGCGTATTGTTCAATTCAACGAATCCCATGAAATTTTTGGTCAGTAATGATGATGGCGTCAATGCCAAAGGAATAAAAATTTTGGCTGAAATGCTAAAAGACCTTGGTGAGGTGGTGGTGTTTGCACCCAACCGTGATCGTTCAGGTGCCAGTAACTCTTTGACTCTAGATCGCCCCATTCGGGTCGAAAAAGTTTCCGGTGATGTCTTCAGTGTATATGGCACCCCGACTGACTGTGTCCATCTGGCCCTCACCGGCGTGTTGGACAATGAACCTGACATGGTCATTTCCGGCATCAACAATGCGGCCAACCTGGGTGATGATGTGCTCTACTCTGGGACAGTGGCAGCTGCCATTGAAGGTCGGTATCTGGGCTTGCCAGCCATTGCGGTTTCCATTGTATTGGACTCTGTCAAAGAAAACCGTCGACCACGAGATTTTCATACCGTCACCCACTTTCTGAAAAAGATCATTCAGCATGTGATCATGCATCCCTTGCCTAAAGACACCATATTGAATGTTAATGTGCCTAATTTACCGATCAATGAAATTAAGGGCATGAAAATCACCCGCTTGGGGTACCGCCACAAAGCGGAAAACGCCATTCCTATCAGAGACCCGCGCGGATTCAAGATGTACTGGATAGGACCTGCTGGACCCGAAGCGGATGCCGGTGAAGGCACTGATTTCCACGCAGTAAAAAATGGCTATGTCTCGATATCTCCCATGCAAACTGATATGACCAAGCATGACTTTATTGACGATTTAGCCACCTGGGCCAAAACCATATGAATTCAGCGGGTATTGGCATGACTTCAAACCGCACGCGACAACGCATGATTGATCGTTTGCGGATGCGCGGCATTGGTGACGAACGCGTATTGATGGCCATGGCACAGGTACCCAGGCATTTATTCATTGATGAAGCTTTGGCACACCGCGCTTATGAAGACAACGCGCTGCCGATCAAATTCGGCCAAACCATTTCTCAACCTTATGTGGTCGCTCGGATGACTGAAGAAGTGATCAAACACCAGCACCCTGTTAAAGTACTGGAACTGGGCACAGGATCAGGGTATCAGGCGGCAGTATTAAGCCACTTGGTTGACCAAGTCTTCAGCATCGAGCGCATTGACAAACTCACCCGCAGTGCCAGACGCCTGTTCATTAAATTGGGCTATCGCAACATCCGCTGTAAAACGGGCGATGGCTATCAAGGGTGGCCAAATGAAGCCCTTTTCGACATCATCATTTGTACGGCTGCCCCTGAACAAATCCCGTTTGATCTACTGGACCAACTCGAAGTGGGTGGTAAAATGATTCTGCCTGTGGGTGATCACAGGAAACAAAAACTGGTTGCGATTGTCAAACAAGAACATGGTTATCAGGAAGAGATGTTGGGTGATGTTATTTTTGTTCCGTTGTTAGAAGGGGTGGTGCGCTGAATGCACAAGTTATTGATCATTCTTATAGTCTGCTCATTGGTTGCTTGCTCACCCAGACGACCTGCCAAAGTCGATGAAGTGGGTAACAAACCGCACCGCAGCCAAACCAAATCCAACTCCAGACACCCGGTCAGAAAAACCCGAAAAACCACTCACAAAGTGGTCAAAGGCGATTCCTTGTATTCCATCGGGTTTCGTTATCAGAAAGATTATAAAACCCTGGCAGCCATCAACAACATCAAACCGCCTTACCGGATTTACCCTGATCAAATCATTAAATTAACCGGTACAGCACCCAACAAAGTGGTGTTTAAACCCAACCAATCGAACAATAAACAAACCGTTTCCAAAGGGGTTCAGACCAAGCCCATGGTCAGCACCCAACCCGTGGTCGCGAAAAAAGAACCACCCCAACCCAACAAGACCAAGAACACCCCCAACACCAACACACAGGCCACAGTTGCTAAACCGAATAACAAACCAACAACCAATTCAACAGCAAATAAACCGGTCAAAAAGCCTGCCAGAAAACCTGTTACAGTCGCCACTCCAAACAACAATAACCTGAAATGGTTGTGGCCAACAAAAGGTAAAATCAGAACCACCTTCTTGGCCAGTAACCCGGCGCGCAAAGGCATTTCTATTGGCGGCAACGAAGGACAACCCGTCAAAGCAGCTGAAGCGGGTGTGGTGGTCTACAGTGGCAGTGGCCTACTCGGTTATGGTGAGTTGGTGATCATCAAACACAACGAACAATACCTCAGTGCCTATGGTCACAACAAAAGTCTAAAAGTCAAAGAAGGCCAGGCAGTCAACCGCGGCCAGGTGATTGCGGAATTGGGTTCATCTGGCACCAACGTCAACAATTTACATTTTGAGATACGCAAAAACGGCAAGCCTGTTAATCCCTTAAATTACGTTAAACCCTAATCCCGCTATCACTGTATTCCGCCAAAGCAGCTTAGGATAATCCAACAAATCATTTACTTACGAATGCGGTCGTATTAAACTGTTTCGTTGAGGTCATTTAAAACCTGATCAGTATATTGATGTTTAACATTCAGCAAACCAAACCCCAAAAGTGGAGCAGACACTGTTTCTTGTGGCTTACTGTGTTATTAACCGCCACATCATCTTGGGCTGGTATCAAGCCCAGCGGCCACCCAAATTTCCTCAGCCCGCACTCAAATCCCATAGTCTTGCATAATAACAAACTGTTTGTTGCCAACACCGCCAATGACACCGTAGATGTCATTGACACAAATAACCGGCAACTGGTCAAACAAATCAATGTAGGCATCGATCCTGTGGGACTGGCAATCAGACCAGATGGATCACAAGTATGGGTGTCAAACCATGTTTCAGACTCCATCAGCATCATTGACAACAACCCCGAAAGTCCGAGCTATTTAGTCGTTGTTGCAACCCTGCAGGACTTTGACCCCAACACCAAAGCCACTCGATTTGATGAACCGGTTGGATTGGCTTTTGCTTCCAATGACAAGGCTTATGTGGCGTTGTCATCTGAAAATCAAGTGGCAGTGGTTGATACACACACTTATCAAATCACCAAGAGATTGAACATCACGGCGCAAGACCCCAGAGCCCTTTATGTCAAAAACAATCGCTTGTATGTCATCCCATTTGAATCCAATAATCAAACTCAGATTTCTGGTTGTGTGGGTGCAATCAGCGGTGGGTTGTGCACCTTTGATGCCACCGAACATGTGGTGACTAATAACAATGTCTTGTCACAAAACATTGTGGTGGATGTGATCAAACACCCAGCTGTTCCGGATCGGGATTTATTTATTTATGACACCAACAATGACCAGCTGATTACCACTGTTAGCGCAGTTGGCACCTTACTATATGGCATTGCAGTTAATTCTCAGGGGCAGGTCTATGTGACCCAAACCGATGCAAGAAATGACGCCAATGGGGCCACCGGCACATTGGGAGATGGCTTGCAACAAATGGGCAATCGGGCTTTTTTGAACCAAGTAACAACCATCAATTGTGCTGAAACAAGTTGTCAAGCACCTCAATTCATTGACCTTGAGCCATTGCCACCTGAAAACCCTGCAAGCGGACAAGCATTGGCAACACCCTTTGCCATTCAAATCAGCAACGATGAAAAGATTTTGGTCATCACCGCAGCCAGCTCGAACCAGTTGGTAATGCTGGATGCCAGTAACCAACAGATCATCAGCCGGATCGAAGTCGGCAAAGTACCCAGAGGGATTGCTCTGGAACACAACAGTGACAACCAATTAACCACTGCCTGGGTTTTGAATGCCGTCGCCAATTCTGTCTCACAGGTAGATATCAGCTCACCACAAAACCCCTTGTTAATCAACACCATCCTATTGGAAGACCCCACCCATCCAGATGTCAAAAAAGGGCGCATGGCATTCAATGATGCCAAGGCATCGACCACAGAAACTTTTGCTTGTGAAAGCTGTCACCCTGATGGGGGCACAGACCAACTTTTGTGGGTATTGGATACCCCTGTTTGTAATTTACCCGGCTGTGATCAAATTCCGCCTCGCATCACCATGCCAATCAGGGGGTTGCGTGACACTGCACCTTACCATTGGGATGGCATACCTGGGGATCCATATGGAGGCATCAACACGGCCAGCATCAATGCCATTACACCAGCAAATTGTTCATTGGACGACCCGCAAAGCTGTACGCGTAACCTGGTAGATGGTGGTCTGGCATCAACCATGTGTACAGTCGGCGATTGTCCAACCAATGACGAGCATAAAGCCGGCGCATTGGACGCTGAAGACCGTGATGCCATGGCCAAGTTTTTACTCAGCGTACCCTATCCTCCTGCACTTCGACGTGCTTATGACAATGTACTCAGCACCACAGCAAAAACCGGTTTCAATTTATTTCATATTCAAGGCGATAACCAAGGCAATCCGACACCGAATGTTTGTGGAGATTGTCATCGAATGCCATTTTGGGTCAGTACCAACACAGCCGGTACAGGTATGGAAGCTCCAACATGGCGAGGTGCTTATGACCGGTGGCTGATCCTGCCGCAAGGCCGATTGAATATCATTGATTTTAATTTTTTCGAGCCACTGACACGTTTGGGCATTCCAGAGGAACGAATGTGGCGACTCTCCTGGGCTAACAGAGCGAGGTTTAATCCCGTTTGGAATATGGTGACTGAAGGCAGTACTGGGTTTTCAGGTGCTTTTGCCAGACAAATTCCACTGAACAGTAACGCTGTCACTGACAATTTGACCATTGACTTATTTCAAGCTCTGGAAGGCGCCGCCCAAGAAGGCGGTGTTTTACTCCAAGGCAGTGGCGTGTGGATTGAACCAACACAATCAACCCCTGTTGAGATTGAGTACTTCGCTGATAAATATTGGCTTTCTGATCATGACACACCACATTCCAGATCTGAATTGATCACTATGGTGACTCAAGGGCAACTCATCGGTACCCTAACGGCCAGATTGGGACAGCATGTTGACGTCGATCACCCACAACCCGCATTGTGGACTTTAGGTAGCATGCACCTACAAAGGGGCCAACAACGATTTCCAACCATTGAATCAGGTTCAACCCGCCTATTCTTGAGTGGTCGGCATGTCTCACCAGCAGCCCACATTGTCATTGATGGCAAGAGATTTCCTGGCATCATAAGTTGTGCTGCATCAGGCCGCTTGCCCAACTGTCAAAATGAAACCATTGAAATAAAACTGGCATATTTACCTGAAAATTCAGGACAACATTTTTTACAAGTACAAA
This sequence comes from Marinicella sp., assembly GCA_965230295.1. Lineage (GTDB taxonomy): Bacteria > Pseudomonadota > Gammaproteobacteria > Xanthomonadales > Marinicellaceae > Marinicella. Next base: position 480,818 of record OZ246001.1, read on the forward strand.
ACCCAGATGGCCTTTTCAGCAACGATTTCATTTTTAATACCCTTCAAAATGGACAAGGTATGCCAAATTTGGACCTGAGTGGCCCCTGGTTCAACAGCGAACAAAATGGACATGGTTGGTATCTTGAGTTACTGGAACCACTGAATCCTGATGAACCACAGCGCTTATTGGCTTATTGGTACACCTACAGAAATGGCGAACCTGTATGGCTGTTGGGTCTGGCGCCATTATCAAATGGCCGTGCCCAAATGAACCTCAGCATCACTTCAGGTACGCAATTCCCGCCAGAATTTGACAGCAATGAAGTCACTTATAACAATTGGGGATTCCTGGAGTTTGAATTCTCTGATGCGGAGACTGGCAAAGCGTTTTGGCACAGTGACATATCAGGTTTTGCAGCAGGTGAGATGACCATCAATAAAATTGCAGCCATTTCCGATCATGTAACTGGCTGTTTAAGCGGTAGTTATACCAAACCGGATCAACCCGGGCATGGCATCAACATCCAGGTTGTTGATAGCAACAATCAGGATTTGGTGTTGATTACATGGTACACATACCAAAATGGGCAGCAGCTTTGGCTGACAGGATCGAGTCAATTAACTGGCCAACAAGCCCAAGTCCAATTAAATCAGTTCAGCGGCCCCGGTTTTCCGCCTGAATTCGATACCAATGAATTGAACAGCAACCCATGGGGCACAATCCAGTTAGATTTCTCAAACCCGAATCAACTTGATATTGAATGGACCAGTGATGTTGAAGGCTTTGGGACAGGCAGCATGACGATGGTCAAACTCACACAACTATCTGGGCATGTTTGTGACTGAGTTGTTGTATCTGATTAAGAAAGGACAGTCTATAAACCTGTTTTTACGATAACCGCATAATAAGTCATTTTTACCTTTTAAACACACAATTTATCGTGCTAATATGTACATAACATGTGCGCATTATTACATTTTTACTCATATGAGATCTTCATTACATCACAGGGGGCACCATGACTGAAGCATTGAAATTAACCGTAGTCAACAATTCTACTCAAACAGGCAGCTTTTGCATTTACCAAAAACAACCAGAAAGCAATGTACAGGGCTTAAAGACCTTGGCATGGCTGGTTAAAAATGCACACCCAACAACCAAGTTAAGGTTTGAGTGGCTGGTGCAATATGATTTCGTTTGGACAAAAAACACAAGATTCGGCAACCACGCTGGTGTGAAAACCAGCCAAACCTGGAAATCTGATTTAAATACACTGAATCAAGTCAAATTTGAATATTCCGATGGTGCCTACACTTTTAATGAACCCACAAAGGCTGAAAATGAAGGCAGTTTATACATCAACACCGGTATGAATGTTGTGGCTAATGATTCCCTCATTGGCATCGGCATGGATGGTAAAGCCACATTTTTAACCCCTTCACAGCCCAATATGCAATTAGCCATCACACCCAAAAAACCTACATACTGGTTGGTGTTTGGGCGTTTCAAAGAAGGCGAAACTGTTGATGTCTCTGAATTGGCCAAGCAAGCTTTTGAATTGGATTTCAACCACACTGATCACTTAAAGGTTGAGTTTTGCGGCAACAACACTTGGCGACTGAAATCAAAGAAAGCCGCTGCTGCCTGTTGCTAGGCAGCCAACAAATAAGCCTGATACAAACGATACCCCACCAAAGCAGTCAAAGCCAGGCCAACCAGCGGTAAGTACACCACTGGTCGTTTGATGTGGGTGAATACAAACCAAAGCAAAAACAACAAACACACCACTGCAGCAGCCCACTTGAAACCTGTAGCAAATGGCAGCAACTCTGGAAAGGCTGCAATGAATGCCACCATCAGGCTCCCAAACACGCCCACCAAGGCAATGCGTTTGTCATGCATCAATGCCTGAATCAACAGCACCACCCAACTGATCACACCAACTGATACCAGCAGTGCAATCACCCAACCGTATTCAATCAACAGCTCGCTCTTCGTCATCAGATCAAGCTTTGATGGCGGGTATGGTGTTGTTGATGGCAATGATCACATCTTCGCCAAACTTTTTACACCGTTCTGGAGACCAACCATATTGCTCATCAGGTAAATCATGATTGTCTTTAAAGGGTTGCTCTACAGTATAAGACAGGCAATTGAATGTTTGTCCCACGTAATTAGTGGCAATGCGCAGGTCTGCCTTACCAGGCTCATCATCATCGTACTTAAACACATCTTGAAAATCTGGACTGGCAGCGGCCCAAGCGGCTTTGAAAGTGTCTTCTAAATTTTTCAAGCGCTCATCATAATTGGGGTTACCTTCACAACCAGCGACAAAATTGTATGGAATCGCTTCATCACCATGAATGTCCAAAAACATATCAACACCTTGTTGGTGCATGTGTTCACGCACTAAATACACCTCAGGGCTGGCTTCCATGGTTGGCTCTTGCCATTCTCGATTCAAATTGGCACCTGATGCATTGGTTCTTAAATTGCCCCGATAAGCACCATCGGGGTTCATGTTGGGCACCACATAAAAACGACACTGCTGTAACAGTTGTCGGGAAGTGGGGTTATCTTGATCTAACAAAGACTCTAAGAAGCCCTCAACAAACCACTCTGCCATGGTTTCACCGGGATGCTGACGAGCAATCATCCACACATTCAGTTTTTCCGTCAAATCAACTTCTTCATCTTCAATGACCAACATATCAAAGTCACGTCCATCCAAGGTTGCTCCCAGGTTTTTCAATGAACACAAATCTGACTGTTGCGCAAATGCCAACAAGTTCAAGTGTCGTTCAAAGGAATAAGGTGCAAAGTAGGCAAAATAAATGTCATCGGTGTCAGTATTGAATTCTACAGTCAGTTGTTTACCATCAAACTCGGTTGGTATTCTGAACCATTCTTGACGATCGGTAGATGCGCACACATCGTAATCTTGCCAACCTTCAACATATGAAGTTTCTGAAGCATTGATGAATTTCAATACACAGTCTTGGTTTTTCACGCCTTGGACTCTGAAGTGAAACCATTGTCTGAATTCAGAATGTGAATCGTTTTTAATTTTGACTTGAATGTCTGAAACATCTTTGGCTTTGACCACTTCAATGCGGCCGCCATCAAAGTGACTGCTGATTTTCATAAGGTGCCTTGTTTTGAGAAAAAACACATCTTGGCACAGATGGTGCTGGCATTCAATCTATGAAATAAAATTCCCTCTCTATTGCACCACATGCATGTAAACACCCAACACCACCTGCGCCATTTTTTCATAATTCAACGTATCGTAGGTGTCATCAGCGGTGTGGTATCGCTGATTGCGATAAAATGCCGTATCAGTGACCATCACGGCTGGTATACCTAAGGCCCAATAACTGCGGTGGTCGGAAAAATCAACACCAGGGATCATGGTGGGCGCATTGACAGAAAAAGCTTCAAGCTCAGTGTAATGGTTGAAGGTATTCTTGAGCTGCTGACCTTCAGTGGACAACAACCGGTCCACCACGGCGATGAAGTCACCTTGGCTGGGGTAGATCCAGTCCATCAGAAATGTGGGGTAGCTTTGTGAGCCAGGTTCATCTGTGAAAAAACCAATCATTTCCAAAGATATCATCAATTTAACAGCTCTATCCAGCCCATTGGCATGAACGAAACTGCCCATATGCTCGGTGCGGAAAAATGGCGGTTCTTCCAAAGTATAAGCAACCAGCTCAATGCTTTGCTGTGGTGGATTCATATGTAACAGTCGAGCCAATTCGATCAAACCGGCCACACCGCTGGCATTGTCATCGGCCCCAGGCAAGTCGTTGTATGCATCATAATGGGCACCCACCACAATGATTTCATCTGATTCTGGACCTACATTCACCACAATGTTGTGATAAGAACGGCCCTCAACCATGAAACTTTGTATCACTGGATTCAAACCCATGTCTGAGAATTGTTGTTGGATGTAATCGCTGGCTGCATCAAGGCCAATGGGGTCCTCAAAACTTCGATTGGTTTGTGTACTGAGGAATTTAACATGTTGTTGCAACAGCAATGGATCGACCATCACACCATGTGGTAAATCCAGCTGATTCACCCATGCAGGCCGTTTGATCATGTAAGCAATCACTGATAACAAAAACAGCAACAGCAATGCCGACCTGAATATTTTTTTAACCATGATTTCACATCTTTTTATGTTCTGAAGAAATATTATGCCAACTTATTGCAAAAATGACTCAAATTTTTTGTAATCACTGTGGCGCCATCAGGTCTATATCATTTCAACAGAGAGCGAGAATTAATTTATGAAATCCTTATCCATCCTTTTAATTGGGCTGATCATGACCTGTGCCGTAAACGCTGAAGGCTACTATGACCAAGCCGATCAAGTCACTCCATTATTACCTGGCATGACCATTCCGGCGTTCAGCGCTTTAACGCCTGAAGGTAAAACTGTAAAGTTTGACCCTGAAAACATTGAAAAACCATTTGTATTGACTTTTTATCGAGGTGGCTGGTGCCCATACTGTAGGGCTCATTTAGGAGAGATGCGTTTGGCTGAACAAGAGTTGGTTAAACTGGGTTTTGATGTTTTTTTTATCAGCCCTGACCAACCCAGCTTCTTGACCGAAAGTATCAAAATGCAAGAATCCACTGAAAAAGTAGAGTACCAACTGCTGTCTGATTCCAGCATGGATGTATCAAAAGCATTCAAAATTGCCTTCAAAGTTGAGGATGAACTGGTAGAAAAATACAAAAAGTGGAACATTGATCTTGAAAAAGCTTCCGGTTATGACCACCACTTATTACCTGCACCTGCCGTATTTATGGTCGGTACAGACGGGGTAATTCAGTTCCAATACGTCAATCCTGACTATAAAATCAGGTTGGCACCCAGTATTTTGCTTGCTGCAGCCAAAGATTATTTGAAAAGAGCCCCCTAAGCCTCATATAATAGAGCAATGGATGGTGGCGCCTTCCCCCTTTATGCCACCGTTCACCGACGGGACCTGGTTCTTCGAATCTTGTCCCGTTTTTTATGCCGGCATGAAAACCAAATCAGGTACCGACAAAACATGGACTGAAGTCCACGCTCCGTTTTTCTGGTTTAACTGACCTGGGTAGTCGACTCCAATCGATCCTGGCCTTAATCAAGATAAAGTGACAACAAACATCAACCCAACGTGGACTGAAGTCCCCGCTCCGTTTTCATTGACCACAGCTCACCAGGGTAGTCGGCTGCAATCGACAGAATTCTTATCTATCGTCATCCTCGGGCTTCCTTAAAGGACCTACTTTTGGTGACCCGGGGATCCAGGTTGAAGATATTTGGACAAGGGATTGATTTTCAATAGGCTGAAAAACCTTCAGCCTGGATCCTGCGGTCAAGCCGCAGGATGACTGATACCGTATCCTATCTATGACGTTCAGAAACAAACAAGCTGAATAAAATTGATGACTTGATTAAATGAATTCAGCAAATCCGAAGAACCCCAATCTCACATCAACACCATGCTAAGCGTGGACTGAAGTCCACGCTCCGTTGAGTTTCCTGTTACCAAAATCAGTCGATCAATTGTGTTTAATGGCGCCAGACCTTATAATGCCGCTTTCAAAATCAAGCTGGCAGCATGCAACTTTCAGAATTGACCGCCATCACTTCCGTTGATGGTAGATACCATGGCAAGACCAAACAGTTTGGTCACATCTTCAGTGAATACGGATTGATCAAAAACCGCCTGTTGGTCGAACTCAAATGGCTGGTTCATTTAAGCCAAACCGATGGCATTGATGAAGTCAACCAGTTGAATCAAAAAGACATTGATTGGGTGATGTCCATATATGACAACTTCACACCCAGTGAAGCGCAGAAAGTCAAAGACATTGAAGCCACCACCAACCACGATGTCAAAGCCGTCGAGTATTACATCAAAGAACAACTCAGTGCCCATGCTGAATTGAACAAGATCAAAGAATTTGTGCACTTTGCCTGCACCTCAGAAGACATCAACAACCTCAGTTATGCTTTGATGCTGAAAGAAGCCCGAGACACGGTCTTCATTCCCACCATCCAAGGCATCATCAACCAACTGTCAGACATGGCAATGGAATATGCTGAAATACCCATGATGGCCAAAACGCACGGCCAACCTGCCTCGCCCACCACAATGGGTAAGGAAATGGCCAATGTGGTGTTTCGCCTGAAATACCAATTGAATCAACTAAGCCACATCACCCTGTTTGGTAAGCTGAATGGCGCAGTGGGTAACTTCAATGCCCATTACAGTGCGTATCCAGAATTGGATTGGCCCAAAATTTCTGAGGATTTCATCACCAACCTTGGCTTGACCTTTCACCCCTTCACCACCCAAATTGAACCCCATGATTTTGTTGCAGAGTTGTGTCATAACATGGTTCGGCTGAACACCATTCAATTGGATTTAGCCAGGGATGTGTGGGCGTACATTTCCAATGGATACTTCACCCAGAAAACGGTCGCTGGCGAAATCGGTTCTTCAACCATGCCACACAAAGTGAACCCCATAGACTTTGAAAATGCCGAAGGTAATTTGGGCCTTTCAAATGCCACCTTGAACCACTTGGCAGAAAAGCTACCGGTTTCAAGATGGCAACGTGACCTGACAGATTCAACCGTGCTACGGGCTTTGGGCTCCGCTTTTGGTCATTGTGCCATCGCTTGGGCTTCATTGAGTAAAGGTTTGAATAAACTGGCAATCAACCAGGACATGTTGTTGCATGACCTGGATAACAACTGGGAATTGTTGGCCGAGCCCATTCAAACGGTGATGCGCCGCTACGGCATTGAAAACCCGTATGAAAAACTCAAAGAATTGACCCGCGGACATAAAGTTGATCAAGAACAAATGCAAGTCTTCATTCAAGGCCTGGAAATACCTGATGAAGCCAAATCGCGTTTGATGGAAATGACACCTGCCAATTACCTCGGTAATGCCAAAGACCAAGCCAAACGTATTTGATGGACAAAACATCACTGCCAGTGAGTTCTTCAAAACTCATTGGCAGCGTTCGCCCTACTTATTCAAAAATACCCCAATAGACTTCAACTGTTTACCTGACAAGACAACACTGTTTGCATTGGCTGCACAGGAAGGTGTGCAATCCAGGATTATTTATACAGACGATGACCACAGTTACCATGCGATCTACGACGAACCTGAGGCATGGGACGAAGTACTACAACAAAAACCCACCTTGCTGGTTTCAGACATTGAGAAATGGTACCCCCAAGCCGGTCAATTGATGCAATGGTTCCCATTCATTAAAAATTGGCGCTTTGACGACCTGATGATGTCCTTCGCACCCACGGGTGCTTCAGTCGGCGCACACACCGATCACTATGATGTGTTTTTGGTGCAGGTACAAGGTACCCGACAATGGTCCTATGACTCCCAACCATTAATGAATAAACAAATGGTCGAAGACAGCGAATTGGCAGTGATCGATGGCTACCAAGCTGAGATCGTCCATGAGCTCAAACCGGGTGATGTATTGTATTTACCGCCTGAAATTCCACATCATGGCATTTCCACTTCTGATGATTGCATCACTTGTTCCATTGGCCTGCGCGCACCTTCTCAATCAGAATTACTGACCGCGGTGATTGAATTGGCCAGCCCAAACATGTCTGATGCCATCCGTTTCAAGGACAATGTATCCAGCACCAACAACAATGCATCAATAGGTTCTCATGAAATTGATTTCCTCAGGAGCCAGTTAAATCAATTGGCAGCGGCTGACGATCATGAATTGGTCAAATACTTTGGCCAATTGGTCACCGGTTATCGCCTGTTTGATGAGATGCCTGAAACAGACTCACACGATAAAGACCTTGGTGGCCTGTGGCGAAAAAGTCCTTTCAGCGTATTCGCCTATCACAGCGATTCCAAGCAATTGTTCGTCAATGGCGAAGCCCTGCTCTGCAACCCCGATCTGGCACAAGCCATTTGTAACCAAAACCAATTCAATTTGTCCACACTGAAAACCCTCGGCCAAGACGAAGTCAACGCCCAACGCCTGTTGAATATTTTGATTGAGATGCAGGCTTTGGAGCCACTTGACGAATGACATTCGTGCTTTTAAATCCGAAAACTTAAACATCAAGCAGGCGGTGGGGGGTTTGAAGGTTCTCAAAAATATTTAACTTCAAGTTCACTCTTACCACCTTCACAAACCTTGTGCTCAGCCTGTAATTCATCTAACATTAAATAATTATTAATGGAAAAACAGCATGACTGACATCAACACAATACTCAAGCTTAATGGCCTCAATTGTTTGCTGTTTGGTTCTTTGTTTGTGTTCATTCCTGATTCCATCATTCCATTCTTAAGTTTAGACAATCCAATCCCTAAATGGGTGCTGTTGAGTTTGGGCGTGGGCTTAAATCTTTATGGCTTGTACTTATTGTGGTTAGGCGCCAAACATAAAGTCCCCCATCGATATGTTTTGTTCGTTGCATTTGGTGATTTTATGTGGGTTTTAGCAACCGTGGTATTGATCGTTATGAAAACCTGGATCACCACCATCAATGGCATGACGGCAGCTGGCTTGGTGGCCATTTTAGTGGGTTGGTTTGGCTGGTTACAGTTACAGTACTTTTTCAAAGAATCCAAGCAGCCTTAAGTCCTTCATTGCGTTGGCTGAAGTCAACACCTAGACATGAATGTCCTTTAGCATAAGATCATTTTACTAATAGTGGAGCGTCGACATCAGTCGACGTAGAAGCTTAAAACAATTAGAGTTAATAAAAATAGAACAACGTCATTCTGTGTCTAGACCACAGAATCCAGGTAGGTGATTTTCGGTTCTTCTCGGATATATAATTATGCCAAACTTGAACTGCCTGGATCCTACGATCAAGTCGTAGGATGACAAATTTCTGCTTTAAGTTTCTAGTTTTCTGAATTTAATTTTGAATTGATTATCATCTAATTCAGCTTTGTAAAGATTAATTCCAAGCTTCAAATTTTTTATCATTTTTATATCTGATTCACCTGTTCTATACCCAAAGTAAATAGCTTGAAGACTGTTTGAGTGATAAGACCTTACCCTCCCACCAAGTTTAATAAATAATCTCCACTCATTTTCGTAACTCCACTCAATCGATTTCGAGGTCCAAAATGTTTCTACGTCTTCAATTGTAAATTCTGAATTTATAAACCTAATCCAATTTATTTGAGGTATTTCTTCAAGATATCTAACTTTTTTAAAATTTTTAAAAAAGCTACCTTTGGGAATGAACTCTAAACATACTCCTTTATGGCTGTCCGCATAATGTGACCACATCAGTAGATTTTTATTACATTCTGTAAAACAGGTTATACCACTTTTATTGATAAAGTCTTTTTTAAGGACGTTTAGAGATTGCTCAATGGATTTGATATATAACTCTTCACACTCTTCATTACTCATATCTACAGTCTCAGGAAGTTTACTTTTTTCCTCTTCTACTTCTATACTTGGTATGGATCTAAAAACTGTTGGTAAAAAACAATCAAAGGGGTCATTTAAATTAACAGGATGATTAAAATACAGTTGACCATTTACTAAGTTTTTCAGTAAATTGTTATCAAGTTTTGAATATTTGAAGATTCTTTCAGGTACTACTTTCATTTCAATCAGGTTGCCAAAAGACCTCATTACCGCCATTGAGGATGCGAGCCAGTACAAACAGATAATCCGACAACCTATTGAGGTATTGAGTGATTTCAACTTCTAATTCATGTTCTCCGGCTGCTTGCCAGGCTTTGCGTTCTGCACGGCGACAGATGCTCCTGGCTAAATGTGCTGCACTGCCTGACTGGGTCCCTGCAGGAAGTATAAATTGTTTTAACGGGGCCAATTGTGTTTGCCATTGGTCTATCCATTCTTCAAGGGTTTGGATGTCATTCTGGTCAATGTTATTGCCTTTGTACTGTGCCACTTGTGCACCCAGATCAAACAATTTATGTTGGATTTTTGATAACTGATCGTCAATGCCAGATTGGTCATTCAAAGCACGGATCATGCCGAGTTGGGCATTGAGTTCGTCAACGTCTCCAATGACGCCAAATAACTGGTCTGCTTTGGTTAATCTTTGGCCATTTGCCAGGCCGGTTTCACCTTGGTCACCACTGCGGGTATAAATTCTTGTCATAATGATGTAACTTTGTAAAACTTTGGTTGAAGTGAGTGAGTTCTTTAGAGTATAGTTCAGCAGATTTTTTTGCAAACAGTATTTGGTTAAATGAAAAAAACTGTACTCAATGAAGCACACCGCAAAGCCGGTGCAAAAATGGTCGATTTTGGTGGTTGGGACATGCCCATTAATTACGGCTCCCAAATTGAAGAACACCATGCTGTGAGAAAAAATGTCGGCATGTTCGATGTTTCTCACATGACCGTGATCGATGTCCAGGGCCCACAAGCCACAGATTTTTTGCTGCAGTTGTTGGCCAATGACATCACCAAACTGAACCTCAATCAAGCCATGTACAGCACCATGCTGAACCAACAAGGCGGGGTTATCGATGATTTGATCACTTATAAAGTTTCAGAAACCGAATACCGTGTGGTCGTTAATGCCGCCACCAGAGTGAAAGACCTGGCTTGGATATCTCAACAAATTGAAGCTTTTGATGCCACCATGAAAGAGCAAGCAGACACGGCCATGATTGCAGTTCAGGGACCCAATGCAATGGCCACCATCAAACCTCTGCTGGATCTCGATTTAAGCGAAACCAAGCGCTTCTATGCCGCTTATAATGATGACATGTTTGTCGGCAGAACCGGTTATACTGGTGAAGACGGGGTGGAAATCATTGTCCCAAGCACTGCCGCTGAGGCTTTGTGGGAACGCCTCATCGAAGCTGGGGTACAACCCTGTGGCTTAGGCGCCAGAGACACTTTGAGGCTAGAGGCAGGCATGCACTTGTATGGTCAGGACATGGATGAAAACATCACGCCATTGGAGTGTGGTCTGGGCTGGACCATTCGCAAAGAAAATGCATCATTCAATGGTGCCGAAGCACTGGCAAAATTGCGTGAATCAGGTGTCAACAAAAAATTAATCGGTTTGGTACTGGAGGGCCGTGGTATTTTGCGGCACGACCAAACTTTAATAGATGATGATGGCAACCAAGGCATCATCACCAGTGGCGGTTATTCACCGTCCACTGAGAAAGCCATTGCCATGGCTGTTGTAGACAAAGGCATGAACACTGCATCTGTACAGGTTCAAATCAGAAACAAAAGCTTGCCTTGTCGCGTAGTAAAATTACCATTTGTCAGAAATGGCAAATCTTTAATTGAGGATTGAACCCATGAGTTATGTACCAGATAATTTAAAATACACCGCCAGTCACGAATGGTTAGAAGACCTGGGAAATGGTGTCTATCGTATCGGCATCACAGAGTTTGCCCAGGCACAATTGGGCGACATTGTGTTTGTTGAATTACCAGAAGTTGATGAATCATATGCACAGGAAGATGAATGTGGTGTGGTGGAATCAGTGAAAACAGCTTCTGACATTTATTGTCCTTTGGTGGGCACGGTAACTGCCGCCAATGATGCCTTAGAAGACAGCCCTGAATTGATCAATGATTCTCCCTATGACGACGGTTGGATTTTTGAATTGGAGTTGGGTGAAGATGCCGATATCGGTTCATTACTGAGTGCTGAGGACTATCGCAATTCGATTGCTGACGAAGACTGATAGCCCGTATTATTGATTGATCAACCATTTAACTTAAAGAACATAAGTCATGCCTTTTATTCCCCACACAGAAGAAGAGATCAAAGACATGCTGGACACCATTGGTGTGGCAAGCATCAACCAGTTATTTGATGAAATCCCTGAAGAATTGATATCTTCAAAACTTGACCAAATTCCAAATCGCATGAGCGAAATGGAAGTGACTCGTCACATCAATAAGCTGGCCAAGCAAGACGGTACACCCACCTGCTTTGCGGGTGCTGGTGCCTATGAGCACCACATACCAGCAGCCGTTTGGCAAGTGACCACAAGGGGTGAATTCTACACCGCGTACACGCCTTACCAACCGGAAGTGGCTCAGGGTACCCTGCAAGTCATTTATGAATACCAAAGCATGATGGCCCATTTAACAGGTATGGACGTGTCCAATGCCTCGCTGTATGACGGATCATCAGGTTTAGCCGAAGCAATTTTGATGGCAGTGCGTGCCAACCGCAAGAGCAAAGGGAAAAACATATTGATCCCCAAAAACATCAATCCGGTGTATACACAGGTGGTCAATAACATCGTCAAGAACCAATCAATCAACATCATTGAAGTGGACTTCGATCCTGTGACTGGATTGGTAGACCATAACCACTTGAATTCATTTGCAGGTCAAGACATCACAGCAGTGGTGGTTCCACAACCCAACTATTTCGGTTTGTATGAAGATGTTCACACCATGACCAATTGGGCTCATGCACAAAAAGCACTGGTCATTGGCTTGGTCAATCCGATGTCGCTGGCGCTGTTATCAGCACCTGGTAACTGGGGCGAAAAAGGCGCTGACATTTGCTGTGGAGAAGGCCAATCAATGGGTGTACCGCTGTCATCAGGCGGTCCATACTATGGATTTTTAACGTGTAAAGAACCTTTTGTCAGAAACATGCCAGGCAGAATCGTCGGCATGACCACAGATTTAGATGGCAAAGAAGGGTTTGTTTTGACTTACCAGGCCCGGGAACAGCACATCAGACGTGCCAAAGCCACTTCAAACATCTGTACCAACCAAGGTTTGATGGTGACAGCTTCAACCATATACATGTCATTGTTGGGCTCTACCGGCTTGCGCAACGTGGCTGCCAATTGCATCAAAAACACCGACAAGTTGAAACAAAAACTGACTCAAGTCGAAGGCCTGAAGGTGCTGTTTGAAGGCGCAGGCTTTCATGAGTTTGTGGTCCAACTGAAATCGGTCAAAGCGGCAGATGTGATTGAGCAAATGGCCGCCAAAGATTATGTGGCCGGCGTAGACATCTCTGATCAATACCCCGAATTGGGTCAAGTGCTGTTGTTGTGTGTCACTGAAACCAAAACCGATGAGGATCTGGATGAGTTTGTTGAAAACCTGAGCAGCTGCCTTTAGCTGTTTGTCCAACCTCAGTCATAAAACCGGCTTTCATGGCCGGTTTTTTTGTGGCTGACAATCAAGTTTAAGGGGTTTGGTGCTAAGATATATCAATGATCAAAAACCTGCTCGATAAAATATTTTTTGCGGTTGGTGTGATGGTGTTTTTACAGTTGCCACACTTCATTGACCAATACACCCAACGCATGGGTGGCTACTCGGCTTCACAGGCAGAACAAATCAAAGAATACCAAAACATTGCTGACCAACATTTCAATGGCGACTTAACAGCGTACATGGACCGCTTGCAACAAAATGCCGATCCCGCCGTGGCTGAATCAGCCAAACAAATGGCCAAGCGCCTGGCCAGTGCCGACGACATCAAAACTGAATTGGAAGTATTCGAACAAGAACCCTTGTGGTACCAACTGCCCTATTTCATTACCCACATGCGAATGGATCTGGCCCGGGGCACTGCCCAAAATTTTTCCCCTGGCTTACCGATCAATCTATGGGCCTGGGGTTATGGTTTGGTCGGTGGCGTCTTGTTCAGTTTACTGTTTAATGGTATAACTAAGTCTCCAAAACTGTTGAGAAGGAAATCAAAAAACAAGACACCTGTACTCAAGGACTGATTTTAGGACAAAAATAATCACATTTAAGACAACAACTGATAACCAAGGATTTTTTCAGTTATTATTCAAATCAATAGAATTCACATGGATACCATGAAACCAAAAACAAAACCCATAGCAATGATATGCTGGCTGTGCTTAAGTCTAAATTCCCAAGCAGTTAATCTCAGCCCCAATGGACATGGAGAAGTACTACTTTACCCCTATTACACTGTCAACAACGAGCTGAATACTGTGTACTCAGTCACCAACACCACCGACCAGGCCAAAGCCATAAAACTTCGTTTTCTTGAAGGTGAAGCTGGTTATGAAGTGTTTGATTTCAATGTATATTTAGCGCCATTTGATGTGTGGACTGGGGTTTTGGTGCCCACCACATCTACCATTTCGGGACACGTAGGAGAGCCCAGCGTCTCCCACATGTCTCCTGACGCCTCCTGTGCGCCTTTCATCGATAAATCAGGGCAGGAATTTCTTCCTTACATCATTGATGCGGATGCCCCCAATAACAATTTACAACGGGCCACCGACGGACATTTTGAGGTCATTGAGCTGGGTGTCGTAACAGAGGGCCCAACCGGTTCTCTCGCGGCCTTGACCCACGTCAACGGTGCACCAGCTGATTGTACACAATTGCAGACTGCCTGGGAATCGGGTGGCTATTGGTTCTTTAATGGCGATGCTGACATTGGCTTGCCAACTGGCGGTCTATTTGGATCAGCCAGTCTGGTCAATGTCACTGAAGGCTTGTCATTCAGTTACAGTGCTGAAGCACTGGAAGACTTTTGGCAAGGGCCAGGCAGCCACAGTGAACCAGGCAGCCTGTTCCCCAACTTGGCCAATGCAGCTCCAGTATCCAAAGTGCTGCTTGACAACCAATTACTCACATCACAGTGGGCCACAGGATATGAAGCTGTTTCAGCTGTCTTAATGAAACAATCAATTTTCAATGAATTTGATTTCACTGAGGCCAATGCTGGCAGATCAGAATGGGTGATTACTCTACCAACAAAATCATATCACACCAACAATGTTTCTGTGATTCGACCTTTTGAAAATCCATGGGATGGTTTTTTCGCCTGCGAAGAATTTCAGGCCACTACTTTTGATCGCGAGGAGCAATCATACATCATGGATACCGGTAGTGTTTTTCCTCGGCCTGCACCTGGAAGAAACCCGTCATTATGCTTTCACTCCAATATCGTTCAATATGAACCAGGAAGTGAAATTCCAGAGTTGGTTTCAAAAATATTAGGCTCTGATAATTTGATCACTATTTACGATTTTGATCCTATATTTGTCACCGAAAGTGGTTGGGTCGATATGTTTTTTGACGATAATTTTCAATCAATGAATCCGGTATCAGGTTTTGGATTTTTTGGACTTCCAGCTATTGGCTTTCAAGTACAACAACTCACCAACGCCAATGTGCAACCTGGGCTGATTGCCCAATATGGACGCTTATTCAAGCATAAAGACAGACGGATTAGTTTCTGAGGAAGGTAATAAAGCTATGAGGGATAAAATATTGAAACGATTGAAAACCATCGGTACGGGTTTACTGATCACTCTATGTGGCGCTTCGCAAGCTGTTAATGTGAATGACTCAGGCCTGGGAGAAGTGTTGATCTACCCCTATTACACCGTCAATAACAACCACAACTCTTTATACAGCATTGTCAACACAACAGCAGATACCAAGGCAGTCAAAATCACCTTTCATGAAGGTGAAAACGCGGCCGAGGTTCTTGCATTTAACGTTTATTTGAGCGCTTTTGATATTTGGGTAGGTGCTTTAACGTCCACCACATCTACCATGGCAGGTCATGTGGGTGAACCCAGTGTGGTACATGTTTCTAATGATACATCATGCGCCCCCTATCTAATCAAAACCGGACAAGAATTTTTACCCTTCATCATCGACTTGGATCCGAATAACAACAGCATGCAGCGAGCGACTGAAGGCCACATCGTGGTGATGGAGTTAACTACATTCAATGGCTCGACCGTAGCCTGGTCAGATCATGGGAGCACCGGCGTCCCTGCTGGTTGTGAACTCATCATAAATGATTGGAGTGACAATGGTATTTATGACACCGCCGATGAAGCCGATCCCAATGGTGGCTTGGTGGGCTCAGCCACCCTCTTGAATGTGCTTGAAGGTACTGCTGTTGGCTATGATGCGATGGCGCTTGAACATTTCTGGCAAGGGCCTGGTCAACACACCGAACCTGGCAGTCTGTCACCCTCTCTGGGCCATGCATTTCCTCAGTCACTCAGAATGGTCAATGGTACAGCAGTGGCGACCGATTGGCCATCAGGTGCGCAGGCTGTATCAGCCACTTTGATGCAACACAAGCTTTATAATGAATACGATTACACGGCTATTTTGAGCGGCCAATCTGAGTGGGTGATCACATTCCCCACCAAGAATTTACATGTCAACGGCATCCAGCCATTGCCACCCTTCAATGAAATTTGGAATGGTGATGAAGCTTGTGAAATCCTGTCCATCAGCCTATGGGACCAAGGTGAACTCAGTGAATTAAATTCAACAGCAAACGCTTGTTACAGTACCAATGTATTGGAATTCTTGGCCCCTGGTTCGCCTCCTGGCGGATCATTCAACATCCTCGGTTCTGAAAACGCCATAGAGGTTCTGGGTGTCGATCAAGCCAATGCCACTGCTGCAGGTTGGGCAGCAGTAACATTCAATGCACCTGGTCAGTTCATGACCAGCTCATCAGACATCAGATATTCCGGCTTACCTGCAACGGGCTTTATGATACAAAGGTTCGTCAACGCTGCTGCCCCTGCTGGAGCCCTGGCTATTTATGAAGATTTGTTTCCACACAGAACTCATTCTGTCATCATGGCAGCGACCGATTTAATCTATTTGGATGGTTTTGAAAATTAACAAATCATTCTTGGCCGCATTGAAGGATGCATAAAAAAAGCCGGTTATTTATCCGGCTTTTTTTGATCATTTCATTGCTGAATGACTCAGATGTAATCACTCCAATCTTTAACTCGATCAGCCTGCGCTTCTAACAAGGCATCGACATCACCAGATAATTCAATGGTTTGGATGCTGTCACCACCAACGATTGAATTGACGACGTCCTGATCTGCCGCTGATTCAACTTCACCGAAAACCGAGTGTTTGCCGTCTAACCATGGTGTGGCCACGTGGGTCACAAAAAATTGGGAACCATTGGTACCTGGACCGGCATTGGCCATTGACAACACACCAGGCTTGTCGTGTTTCAATGAAGCATCAAACTCATCTTCAAATTTATACCCCGGCCCACCAGTTCCCGTACCGATGGGACAACCGCCCTGAATCATGAAATCAGGAATCACGCGGTGAAAGGACAAATCATTGTAAAAGCCATTTTTGGCCAAGTTAACAAAATTAGCCACTGTGACTGGAGTTTTGTCATCGGTTAAGTTGATGTTGATGTCGCCTTTATTGGTTTTGATGGTCGCTTTGATAGCCATGTTGAACACTCTGAAAAAATTAAAAACTTTATATATGATTGATCCAATCACATTTCAAGGTGTGTTTTCACGTGAAAAAAACATGGTTACCGCTTATAATCATTGGGCAAAAAATCTAACCCCAACCATTCCAAACAAATATTCATCCAACATGAGGACTGTCATGACTAAAAAAATATCCATACTGGCCTACCTACTGCTGCTCGGATCCTGTGCCCAACAACCCGTTATCAAAACCACCAGCCAAGCAACGGAAACCGACGCATTTCTTTGGTTAGAAGATGTTGAAGGCGAGGATGCCATCGCTTGGGTAAAAGAACGCAATAAAAAATCATTGGATGTAATCAAAGCACATCCTAAGTTTGATCAATTGTTTGAAAATAATAAAGCCTTATACAATTCCAAAGAAAGGATTCCTTATGTCACCCAGATGAATGGCTTCCTGTATAACTTCTGGCGCGATGAAACCCATGTACGGGGCATCTATCGCAGAACAACATTGGCATCTTACAAACAAGAAGACACTGAATGGGAAACTGTGCTTGATGTGGATGCTTTAGCCACTGCGGATGAAGAAAATTGGGTGTACAAAGGCATGTCATGTCGATACCCGGACTATGACCGGTGCTTGGTCAACTTATCTCGAGGTGGGGCTGATGCCACTGTGATCAAAGAGTTTGATTTGAACAGCAAGTCTTTTGTAGAAGACGGGTTCTATTTGCCTGAATCAAAAAGCAGCTTGGCATGGGTGGATTTGGACACGTTGATGGTAGGTGCCGACTTTGGTGAAAACAGCATGACCGATTCAGGCTACCCCAAAATCACCAAGTTATGGTCTCGTGGTAGTGACGTGGCCGATGCTGAAGTATTATTTACCGGTGAACAAACCGACGTCGGTGTTTATCCTGCAGTGATCCATGATGGTGATCAATCCTACAAATTCATCGTCCAAGCGGACAGCTTTTACACCAGAAACTGGTACATACTCGATCAGGACAACCAACCCAAACTGATGGATTTGCCCAATGACATCGGGTTTTCAGGCTTGATCAATGACCAAGCCATCTTCGAACTCAAATCTGATTGGCAGCCGGCAGATGTCGCATTCACACAAGGCAGTTTGATTGCCATAGACATGTCAGACTTCTTGTCAGGCAGCAGAGCCTTCGTTGAAATCATGAAACCTGATGACAAGACTTCAATCAGTTCGGTTTCAACCACCAAAAACCTGGTGTTGGTGAATACCCTACAAGACGTGAGTTCAGTGATCTATCAAATGAATTTTTCTGACAACCAATGGCACAGCAAACCGGTTGATTTGCCTGCCTTTGGTTCCATGTCCATTTCTGGTACCAGTGACCAAAACGACGACGTTTTCATCAATTACAGCAACCACCTGACCCCATCAACGCTTTATTATTATGATGGCAACGCTGGTCAGTCAGAGCCCATCAAGTCATTACCGGCATGGTTTAACACCGATGATCTCAAAGTTGAACAACACTTCATGGTTGCCAAAGATCAAACCAAGGTCCCTTATTATGTGGTGATGCGTAAGGACCTGGAATACAACGGTAAGAATCCAACCCTGTTGTACGGTTATGGCGGATTCGAGGTATCTATGCGACCCAATTATTCAGCCACTGCAGGTACCAACTGGCTTGAGTCTGGTGGCGTTTATGTGGTTGCCAACATCAGAGGTGGTGGTGAATATGGTCCCGATTGGCATCAGGCTGCGCTGAAAGAAAATCGCCATGTGGCCTTCAATGATTTCATAGGCGTTGCCGAAGATTTGATTGAAAAGAACATCACATCACCAGAACACTTAGGAATCTATGGTGGTTCCAATGGCGGATTGCTGGTGGGTGCGGCCTTCACCATGCGTCCTGACTTATTCAATGCGGTGGTTTGTGCGGTGCCGTTGTTGGACATGAAGCGGTACAACAAATTATTGGCGGGCGCCAGTTGGATGGGCGAATACGGCAACCCCGACATCCCGGAAGAATGGGCATACATCAAAACCTATTCTCCCTACCACAACCTCAAAACAGACACCAATTACCCGGCGGTGTTTTTCACCACATCCACCAGAGATGACCGGGTTCATCCTGGGCACGCCAGGAAAATGGCCGCTAAAATGGAAGACATGGGACACAAATACTATTATTATGAAAACATCGAAGGTGGCCATGGGGGTGCATCAAACAATAACCAATCTGCTTATTTAAGCGCTTTGGTATACTCTTATTTATGGCAACAACTGGCTCCTAAATGATGATGAAGTTGATTTTTCAAATACAAAATAGAGGAATGAAATGAAAATTACTGTCTTGCTTTTTTTGGCCTTGGTTGCCATGCCATCGGTTGCTGACATCCACAATGACGTCGATGCGATTGAACCCAAGTTACTGGAGTGGCGTAGACATTTGCACCAATATCCAGAATTAAGTAATCGTGAATTCAAAACCGCGGCCTATGTTGAAAAGCACCTGAGGGCTTTAGGCATGGAAGTGCAAACCGGGATTGCTTTTACAGGTGTTGTTGGTATTTTAAAAGGTGATAAACCTGGCCCCTTACTTGCACTCAGGGCTGATATGGACGCTTTACCAGTTAATGAGCAAGTTGATTTGTCTTTTGCCTCTAAAGTCACAGCCGAATACCGTGGTGAAACGGTGGGTGTGATGCATGCCTGTGGCCATGATACACATGTGGCCATGTTAATGGCAGCTGCAGAAGTCTTTGCTCAAAACAAAGCTGACCTGGAAGGGACCTTGATGTTCATATTCCAACCTGCAGAAGAAGGCGCTCCTGGTGATGAAGAAGGCGGTGCAGAATTGATGTTGGCAGAAGGTTTGTTCGACAAGATGAAACCAGAAGCGGTTTTTGGCTTACATGTGACGTCCAACATGAACACCGGGTATGCGGCTTTTCGAACTGGCCCCTATATGGCTGCTGTTGATGATTTCGAACTCAAAGTAATCGGTAAACAATCCCATGGTTCCAGACCCTGGAGTGGCATTGATCCCATAGTCACCAGCGCACAGATCATTAATTCTGTCCAAACCATTGTTTCCAGAAAAACCGATGTCACCAAAGCCCCTGCTGTGGTTTCTTTCGGCGCCATCAAAGGCGGTATCCGCAACAACATCATTCCGGATGATGTCACCATGGTGGGCACCATCAGGAATTTTGATATGGGTATTCGTGATGACATTCACCACCAATTGAACAACATCATCACCCATGTGGCACATGCCAATGAAGCCGAAATTGAATTCAAAATCAATGAGGGCTACCCAGTAACCGTGAATGACCCGGCATTGGGTGATCGAATGTTGCCCTCTTTACACAAAGTTTTTAGCGAAGACAAAGTGGTTTATCCAAGTTTAATCACGGGTGCAGAAGATTTTTCATTTTTTGCTAACGAAGTTCCCGGCATGTATTTCTTTATGGGTGTCACGCCTATAGAACAAGATGCCAAAACCGCACCAACCAATCATTCGCCTCATTTTTATGTGGATGAAACCGCACTGTTGAATGGAGTCAGAGCCTTTGTCCAACTGGTCCAAGATTACTGATAGCAGGCACCTTCTGTGGGTCTGGTTGTTGATGCTCGGTGCATGTCAGAGCAATAAAAAACCAGACCTGGCCCAGCTATACCAGCAACACGCGACTGATCACAGCAACACCCCTTTGGTGCTGATTCATGGCACCATGGGCAGCAAATTACGTTTTAAAGAAACACAACAACAAGTTTGGCCTGGAAAAATCAATCAACTGATATTCTCCAATTACAAAAAACTGGCCAACCGCATAGATGCCTCCGGACTTGATGTTGTGGAGCCGGACATTGAGTCATATGCCATTTTTGATTCTTATTCAGGTCTCAGTATTTATGATGAAATCATTGATACATTGGTTGAATTTGGAGGCTATCAGCAAAGTGATTTCAATCACTTTGATCGCACCAAACGCAACTTATACATTTTTCATTACGACTGGCGTCAGGACAATGTAAAAAGTGCTGCTAAGTTGGATGAATTTATTGAGCAAGTATTGCAGAATCATCCCAATCACGACCAGGTCGATGTGGTGGCCCATTCCATGGGTGGCTTGATCCTGCGATATTACCAGCGTTATGGCAGTCATGATGTTTTGGAGAACATTGAAAAATACATGAGCGGTGAATGGACACCTGACCTGGAACATTATTCAAAAACACACCGAATCAGACACGCCATTTTCTTGGGAACACCGCAGTTGGGTTCAGTTAAATCGATCAAGCGCTTGCAAGAAGGCTTTGATTTCAACCTGAGAAACATCCCTGTTGAAGTACAAATCACCATGCCAACAGTCTATCAATTATTACCTCATCCACAGCATCAATGGTCTCTTGACCCCAATGGTGATCCCGTCGATTTGGATTTATTTGACCCCTCTCTGTGGAAAAATAACCAATGGTCTATTTACAACCCGCAAGTGCAAAAAAAAATCATCAAGCGGGCTCAAAATGAAACATCAGGGCAAGCAGAAGTCAGTAAACTGCAACAATTTTTTAACCATCAACTCACGAGGGCACGCCTGTTCTGGCTGGCCTTATCCCCTGGTTTTGAAGATGACCATGAAGGATTCATTATTATGGGTGGTGATTGTAAAGACACTTTAAGTCATTTGATTGTCTCACAGGACGAACAATTTATGCAGCTTGGTGACAAAGTCAGCCTGAGTGATCATTTTGGCAGCAGGGCTCAATACCAAAACATTTTGTTTGAACCTGGAGATGGTCAGGTCAGCAAATCTTCCTTATTAGGTCAAGTCCATGACATTGCCACCCACGAGAACCACAAAACCATCAAAATCAAATACCCCGTGTTCGTTTGTGAAGAACACTTCAAGCTCACACAAAACTTAACCTTTCAAGACAATTTATTACATATTCTTTTGCATGAATGAATAAGTCCCATTGTGTTCCATACCAGGTCTTTTTAATCTTGCCAGCATAGTGTTCAGCTTAAATGATTCGGCAACAAATTTTGTCACCTTGTTCTTAATAAAATTGAAGTTTCTTCAAAAAACCCGTCATTTATTCACTTTCTTACATACACAAAGTATGTCTATGTATTATTCTGTCAAATTAATCAGATATTTGCACATTAGCTTGAATACCACCGTATTAAGTTTTAATTTAATCAGGGTGTGATTAATTAATGTGTGTATGAAGATTACATCGGTTTGTGTTTTATTGTGTTTTACTGCGACTTCAATGGCCTTTGAAGAAATTGAGGTCACACCTATGTATCCCAATGGTTGGGAAGCGGTCAATGTGCGTGATGATGCCATTGTCGAATTGAGTCAAAATCAACCCCTGTTCGGTGACGGGTCACTGCTGTTTGCCACTGACACCCAAACATCTGGACAAGACAAAGCGGATTTCCAGAATCTGTGGCAGCAGTCCACATCCGGGATTGACTTTCCGAATCGCACCTTAGGCAACATATCCAATCTGAACTACGCCTGGTATCGTGACTCATCCAGCACCACCACTCCACATTTCACCCCTGTGTTTCGACTTAACTTTTATGATGATGGCGGAACCCCTGGTGATTTAAGCGATGATGTTCTGGGCGTATTGGTATGGGAAGGTGTTTACAATGGCTACAATACACCCATTGAGGACAGTTGGGAAATTGTAGACATGATGACTGATAACTTTTGGGTCTTTGTCTCACAAAGCGCCAATGGATCTGGTGTGGTCCCGATCTACAACATGACATTGGACGACTGGATCAACAGTTCCAATGTGGTATCAGGCAATTTGGACATCACGTTAACTGCCAACACTTACATCATTGGCATCAATGTGGGAGTGGGCTCTGGCTGGGGCAGTACTTTTTTAGGGTATGTGGATACCGTCCGCATTGCTTTTGGAGGCAGTGATGACACCTTATTCAATTTTGAGCTGTGCCCGGTGTTTGTTCCTAACACCAACCCTGACGTCTTGTTTAACGACTCATTTGAATGCTTCAAAAGATTTTAAGTATTTAAACCTGGGTGCCACCCACAGTTAATTGGTCAATTTTTAAACTGGGTTGTCCAATCCCGACTGGTATACTTTGTCCATCTTTACCGCAAATACCTAAACCTTGATCAAAGGCCAAATCATTACCCACCATACTGACTTTTTGCATCGCTGCAGGTCCATCACCAATGAGTGTTGCTCCTTTGACCGGATATGTGATCTTGCCTTTTTCAACCATGTAAGCTTCAGATGCGGAGAAGACAAATTTGCCGTTGGTGATGTCCACCTGCCCTCCACTGAAATTAACCGCATACAAACCTTTATCAACAGACGCGATGATTTCTTGTGGGTCATATTCCCCGCCTAACATATAAGTATTGGTCATGCGTGGCATGGGTAAATGGGCGAAAGATTCACGCCGTCCATTTCCAGTGGTGGGCACACCCATCAATCTGGCATTCAATTTGTCTTGCATGTAACCACGCAAGATGCCATCTTCAATCAATACATTTTCTTGTGATTGCGTGCCTTCATCATCGATGTTCAAAGAACCTCGACGATTAGGTAACAGGCCACTGTCAATGATGGTACAAGCAGATGAGGTCACTTGCTGGCCAACTTTGCCAGAGAATGCTGAAGAACCTTTGCGATTGAAGTCACCTTCCAAACCATGGCCAACGGCTTCATGTAACAACACGCCAGGCCAACCACCTGCCAAGACCACAGGCATTTCTCCTGCTGGTGCCGGCTTGGCCTGCAGGTTGACCAAGGCGCCATGGATGGCTTGACTGACAAAATCATCGGCATAACCTGCTTTAAACACTTCAGACAACAATACCCGACCGCCCCCACCGGCATAACCCATTTCCATTCGGCCTTTGTCATCAGCACAAATCACTTGAATACTCAATTTCACCATGGGACGGATGTCAGCTGCAAACACCCCATCTGTGGCAGCCACCATCACTTCTTCTTGAGACGAAACCAAAGAACATATGACTTTCTGAACCCGGTGATCCTGTTTCCTTGCTGCCGCATCCATGTCATTCAATAAAGCAATGATGGCCGCATTGTCGACACCAGAAAGCACATCGATCGGGGTATACAATTCGGGTACTTGATGGCCTGTTAAGCCAACGCCACGATGGTTTGACTGACTGCGGGCAATGCTTCTGGCCGTTTGTACGGCTTGACTGATACCGGCCTTATCCAAGACATCGGTATAAGCAAACCCAGTCTTCTCGCCCTGGTTGATGCGCACACCTACACCTTGGTCTATGCTGTGACTGCCTGATTTAACCTGCTGATTCTCCAGCACCCAGGATTCCAGTCGAGAAGATTGAAAATACAGGTCGGCAAAATCACCACCGGTACCCAAAGCATCACCGAGTAATGATTCCAAATCTGCAACGTTCAGCCCACCGGGCTCAAGAAAAGTTTTACTGGTTTGTTTGATTGACATTATTTTTGATATTGATGAGGTAAGTTAATAGCATTGATGCAATGACATAAGCGACGAAATAAAACACGCCAATTTGTAAAGTCGCATCTGTGGCACCACCTGACTTGGTGGTGAAGTAGGTGACTAATATGGCAATCACAAAAACATCTAGCATGGACCATTTACCAATGGTCTTCAATACCCTGATGCTTTTCTGTGAAAAATGCAGGTTCTGACTGAACAGCACCACCAACATCATCACTGACTTAAATATCGGGGTCAAAATGGTGAAAATAAAGATGATGATGGCGATTGCCGTCTGCCCGGATTCATACAGTTTTTGTAGGGCAGAAACAATACTTTTTGATTCAAACTGGAAGACTGTTTGACCTAATACAGGTATGTCTTGATAGGCGATGATGGCCAAAATAGGTGCAAACCAACCAGTCACCAAGGCCATCACTGTCACCATCAACAAAGCCAATAAGGACACTTTTGATTGTAAAAACCCATGCAACAAAAACATCAAAACCAAAGTTGCAATGAATAACTTGGTGTATTTATTGGCCAATTTATCATGAGCCTCAGCTTGTTCTTTCAACGCATTCAAAGCTTCCAAATCTTCGCTGTGACCAGAATACCAACTGAAAGTTATGGCTTCTAATACCTTTTTACTTTTGGATTTGAAGTTATCAGTCATCGACAACTTTTCTGAAAGTTCTCCAATACGATGTTCATAAGCCAGTGACTGGCCCCATGATTCATAAGCCAAATAAGCACAAAAACTGGTGGCAACCAACAGGTAGATGATTTGAGCCCATGTTTTTTTATTCATCAGATATCAACTCTATCAATGGATCATCCCAGGTTCCCGTGACCTGATAAATGATTTCATTTTTATTTTTCAACTGTTTATCAAACAACCCTTGAACCAAAAATCCTGCTGCGGCTCCGACCGGACCTCCTGCAATGGCACCTATGGTTGGGAAGGTTTTTCCTATTTGTGGCCGAACGGTGATGATTTGTGCATAACTTTGATCTGCAAAACCGACATCACCTTCGATGTGAATTTTAGCAGAAGATGCCTTGATTAAAAAATCTTGGGTGTTGGCCACTCCGGACTTGATCTCAAAATGCCCTTCCATACTACTGAATAACAACCCATCTGATAAAACATCACGAAAATCCAAGATCAAGCGGCGTGGTAAATTAGTCAAATTGAACAGGCCCAAAACCCGACCAAATCCGGGGTCCTGATCTAAAACCTGACCCTGTCCAATTTTAATGTCCAAGGCACCATCAATGGTGGCCATGTTAAATTGACTGGGCAAACCTGACCATTGTGCTTTCATTTCTACCAACGTTTGTGCATTGGTGATGGGGGCATTGAAACCCATGGTATGTAAAAAATCTGCAATCTTTTCAGAAAACATCACCACATTGAATGCTGAATACCCAAGCGCTCCCTCACCTTTGTTCCAACTGCCAGAAACATTGATTTCAGCCAATTCTGATTTGATACTGAGCTGATCCACTTTAATGCCATCTGCTACATTGCGCATTTCCATGCGTAACTCGCCTAAAGGAACAGCTGAATAGCTGAATTGCCCAACCCATAAATGGATGTCAGGAATTTCTGCACTTTCTTTGTCATCTTTGTGTTGTGTATCAATGACATCAGCATCAATCCAGTTCAAGTGGTCAAATTCGGCCACTATTCCTTTTTGTTTCACGTCATCATCGATCACCAATTGCCCTTTGATGGCTTCGCTGTCCACTTGAATGTGATAACTGTTCGGCTCTCTTTTGATGTTCAAAGACATGTCTGTAAACGTTCTGGACATGAACACCAATTCATTGATTTGTAAATTGACTTCACTGACTGGCAATGCATGCTCAGGTTTTTCCAATTCAGCGTTTGTGCCCGGGTTTGATTTTTGAGCGACCAAAGCCAGCCATTGATCCAAATCCAATAGCTGAATGTGTCCGCCGAAGGCATCGATGGATGTCTCGACTGATGGGTCCTCAACGGCTTGTATAAACTGTAATTTAGATAAATGGTAGCGGCCTGCTTCAGCATGGATGGTGGACTTTATCTCGTTGTTGTAATTGATTTCTACTGAAGTGTTGTTACAAGGGATGTTGCATTTGATTTCTAATGATTTGTCTTCATCGGCTGTTTTTTCCAGCGGTGCAGGCAAGTTTATGGCCACCCCGGATAATTCAGAAGTGGCTGTCATCATGAGGTTATCCTGTTGATTCTGGATGTTGATGTTCCAATCCGACTGGCCTGTTATTGGTAACTGCTGATCAATCAATCCCAACAGGTAATCGGCACCCAAGGGTCCTTTTAAATTAACATCAATCACCACACCTGTTTCACTTTTGGTGATGATTTTACCATTTAGATTAACTGCAGCATCATTCAATTGTGCCGGTAAATCTTGCATCAACAATTGATAGCCGTCCAGTTCAACTGGCCCATTGATTTGATCAATGGCGAAATGTTCGGTAAAGAACTGGCCTTGATTGAAGACCACCTGCCCTTGCGGTTCAAATGCTTGTTTTACTTCAGGTTTAACAGAAACATCGAAGTCCAAGTCAATCTTTTGCTGACCACCCACACGAATGAACTCGTTGAGCTCAATGTTCTTAACCAATGGTGATTTGCGGATGTAGTCAAGAATTTGATTGTCCTTACTTTGAGCTTTCATATCAACCGCAATGATACCGCTGTCAAACGAATCTAAGTCCACTTGCGCCTGATTGACTTGAATGCCAAGGGTATCTGCAGAGACCACCGTTACATTGGCTGAATCATGATCAAATTCAGCCACTGAGTTGATGTTATTGACCACCGGCCATTGAGGATGAAACAAATTATCAATGCCCTCTGTGTAGGCCCGGGAATTAAAGACCGCGCGTTCTGTTTTGAATGCTTGAGGCACCATGTCTACATGTACAAACACAAAACCCCTTTTGACTTGTCCAGCCAATAAACCGTTGTCCAACCAAGCCAATGTCTTTGGTTTCCATACATTGTGCGGCCAGTACTTCCACAACGAAGTCACATCAACTGCCGTGACTTGGCTGCTGAGAATCAGTTCCTTTTCTTGTTCATGTCTGAAATCAGACCAGGCTTGTAGATTGAAATCTCCACAGGCACACCAGAGGTTATTAACTGCTAATTTCGGTTTTGGAGTCGACCAATCAAGAGTCATTTGTGCATTCATGTTATTCCAACCCAACAATCCCCTGAACATGTCTGGAACAGCCAAAGTGCCAGCCCCGGAGTCCAGCAGCATTTGCCCAGCCGAATCGTTGAATTCAAGTTCACCTGACAAACCTGTGAAATTGAATTTGTCATTTTGCAAACCAAATTCTGAAAACTTGAGGAACCCAGAGTTGGCAGATTCATTGTGCCGCTCTAGATTTAATTCGAATAAGTCAATGTTGCCACTGATTTGATTGAGTTGTTGTGTATTGACCGCTTGGCTCAAGCCCAAATCACTGACCACCTGTAACGCCCAGACCAGCGGCACCTGTGTGGATTTGATTTGACTGAGAGACGATTCACGCTGGAGCCCAATATTGAAGTCTGGCCAATGGGTCTGGCCTTTAACAATGTCATAGACACTGATGTTTGCCAACCAACTTTTGGCTTCACCTTGATGTTTTAATTTCACCCCGAAGGAGAATGCTTCATCGGCATTAAGCCAATTGAGTTGACCGGTCATGGTTTGAATGTAGCCTGCTTGAGCAGTCAACCAAATTTCACCATCCAATTGTCCTTTAAGCTGGCCTTTTCGTAAGCCTATATTGGTCACCAGATCTTTGATGTTGCTCAACTCAAATTGATCGAATTTAATGTACCATTGGGCATCACGTGTCAGGGATTCAGTTCTTAATCCTTTACTCAACACCTCAACACTTTGATCATTGTCTTCATTGCGAATAATCAGCTGTAAAGCCCTGTGAGACTGATCCTGTTCTAACAACACATCAGCTTTCAGACCAGCCAACAAAACCTCTCCGGATTCATCGGCCAGGTTCAAAGTCATTTCATCCACCCGCAACGATCCGGTGGTCAATACTCGATCCAGCATTTCTGTGAACCTGGCTTCATCATCGTCATCATTGATGGTAATGCTGGCACCTTGGTCTGAACGAATCATGTCCAATTCTGCTTTGTTGATGCTCAAGTCAATACCGGTACGCCCACCTGGAATCAGCAATTGATAGACATTGATAGACAAATCTGCTGACTCTAACTGTACGCTTTGCTTACCCGTTAATTTAAGGTTTGACAGTTCAAAATAAGGCCCATACCCTCGCCAGGAACCATCAATTTCATCGACATCTACTGCCAATCCCCATTGTTTTGCCAAGAATTTTTCCAAACGGTCCTGGTACAAAGTCTCAAACGGCAGCAACAAACTCAGTAAACCAACTGCCAGGCCAGCCAACACTATCACCAACGCCAGTAAACCACGGATTTTTATCCACAGCCTAAACAGCCAATGATGTTTTTTGGTTTTAGTCATGCCTGAATAACCTACAACAAGACCACGTCATGTTGGTGTCTTTCATAACTTTCTTCGGCTTGAAAGCTGATGCGCTTACCCAGGCTTTCTTCCATTTCAGCCAAGGTTTCGGAATGCTCATCAATGATGTATTGGACCAACCTGGCTGAACCAATAACCATCACCTTGCTTGCTTTGAATTGTTTTACAGAACGGGTGATTTCACGGAACAGTTTAAAACTGATGGTTTCAATGGTTTCAATAGAACCCACACCATGACATTTATCACAAGGTTCACACAGCATGTCTTGTAAATTTTCTGTGGTGCGCTTACGGGTCATTTCAACCAGTCCCAGCCCAGTGAATCCAAGCACATTGGTTCGGGCACTGTCACCCTCTAACTGCTCCTCCAAGGTCTGCAAAACCTGTAATTTATGTGACTTCTCAATCATGTCAATGAAATCAATGATCACGATACCCCCGATGTTGCGAAGTCGCAATTGCCTTGCAATGATCTGAGCCGCTTCCAGGTTGGTCTTAAAAGCCGTGTCTTCTAATGACTTGTAACCAACAAATTGCCCCGTGTTTACATCGATGGTGGTCATGGCTTCATTTTGATCAAAAATCAAATTACCGCCCGATTTCAATTCAACTTTCCTGCCTATGGAACGGTCAATTTCATCATCGATATGAAATTGATCGAACAACGGCCGTGAAACTTTGTGTTCAACCAAATCACCGGCCCACTCTGCAGCAAAGTCTTGTAAAAAGGCCTCCAACCGCAAGTAAATATCATGTGAATCAGTGGTTATTTTTGTCAAGTTTTCATTGACCTGATCGCGCACCACTTTTTTTGCCAGTGAAAATTCACTGTAGATCAAACTGGGCGATTTTGCTTGGTTGATTTGTTGGTCCAGGCGTTGCCAAAGGCGATGCAAAAAGCGCCAATCATGAAACAATGC
The DNA here is from genome assembly GCA_965230295.1 of Marinicella sp. GTDB lineage: Bacteria > Pseudomonadota > Gammaproteobacteria > Xanthomonadales > Marinicellaceae > Marinicella. The sequence goes on from OZ246001.1 coordinate 510,998, forward strand.
CGTGTGACTCACCAATTCAGCATTGGTCCTGGCAATCAAACCAAAGTCCTGATTCTCATGATTAATTTTTTGCAGCAACTCTGTTAACCGTTCACGTTCCTGGTCATCGGTAATTCGAGCCGATATGGCTGTGAGTGAGTGATTGTTCGGCATCATAACCAAATACCGGCTGGGGATACTTAGTTGAGTGGTGATGCGTGCCCCTTTGCTGCCGATTTGATCTTTGTATACTTGAACAACTATCGACTGACCTTCATGCAAAATTTGTGCAATCGAGCCATAGTTGGCCTCATAACCATCCGGGCGGTTATCGGCGTGTTGTTCTTCAATGTCGGACACATGGATAAAAGCGGCTTTTGACTCGCCAATGTTAACGAAAGCAGCTTGTAATCCAGGCAGAACTTTCTCGACAGTTCCTTTATATATGTTACCCACCAGGGAATGTTGTTGTGAACGTTCTAACCAAACTTCAGACAGCAAGCCTTCTTCGACCAAAGCCACCCTGGTTTCAAAATCATTGCTGTTGATCAATATTTCTTTAGACATGCATTCACTCAATTCATTCCATCAAGCCTGGGCGTCTAAAATTGACTTGACACCCAATTCATTCAATAACTCGGTCGTTTCATACAGTGGCAAGCCCATGATGGCGCTGTAACTGCCTGTTATTCGCTGTATCCACATGGCAGCCAAGCCCTGAATACCGTAAGAACCTGCTTTATCCATGGGTTCACCGGTTTTGATGTATGCTTTAATTTGTGCTTCACTGGGTGATGACATCTGCACCGAATTTTCGCTCAATGTGCTGGCCTGTTTACCCTGATAGGCTACTGTTACAGATGAGTATACTTGATGTGTCTTACCAGAAAGTTTAATTAATGTTAATAATGCCTGATATTCAGTTTCAGGTTTGCCCAGGATTTCACCCTCACAAACCACGATGGTATCGGCTGTGATGATGGGTAATTCGGTATCAATCAGCTCAACGGCAGCCAATGACTTTTCCTTGGCCATACGCCTGCAATAACTTTGTGGTGACTCGCCTGCCCTGACCGATTCATCTATATCCACAGGAACAACATCAATCACCCATCCCAACTGCTTTAACAATTCTGCACGTCTGGGCGAAGCAGATGCCAGTATGAGATTGGCTTCACTCACGGTGGTAAGGGTGGTTGATTAACAAACTGTGTGCCCGATACAATTGTTCGGCCACAATGACTTTGACCAACTGATGCGGGAAGGTCATTTTAGATAAGGACCAGGTTTGTTGTGATTGTTGCAACACACTGGCATCCAAGCCATCGGCACCACCAATGATGATGTTGACGTCTTGACCAGTCATTTGCCATTGGTCCAGATGTTTCGCAACCACCTTGGTGGATATCGATTGGCCGTTCTCATCCAAAGCAATGTTGATGCTGTCAGGCTTAATGTGCCTGGCAATCAATGCCGCTTCCTGGGCTTTAATTTGCGGGACACTTAAGCCTTTCTGCCTGGACACAGCGGTCATTTCATTGATATGAATTTTTAAGTGATTGGGCAGCCGATTGTTGTATGTATCAAACGCAACTTGCACCCAATCGGGCATTTTATGCCCCAGGGTCAACAAACTGATTTTCATTCCTCAGCTGTTTCTTTGAGGTCCCAAAGCCCTTCCAAATGATAAAATTCTCGTGCATCAGCACTCATCACATGAAGTACAGCATCACCACAATCAACAATCATCCACTCATTTGAATCCAGACCTTCGGTGCTGAGGATCTCATGGTCGGCTTCATGTAAGGCTTTTTCAGCTTCATCAGCCAAATGTCGCATGTGTCGATTAGATGTGCCCGTACAAATAACCATGTGATCGGTCACAGATGTCAGGTGTTTAACATCTAGAATCACCACATGTTGTGCTTTGGCATCGGTTACAGCTTGAAATATAACTTCGGAGACGGGATTGGACCTGTTTTGGTTTTCTATGTTTTCTTGCACAAACGGTTATTTAATTGAACAATTGGCATTTTAACATGTAATCTTTAACAACGCGTAATGCTTTCAACCCAAACTGCTTGATTTAAGCCAAAATCGAGGATTGCATTCACGTTGATTAAACACCCCTTCTTTACAATGTAAAAATCACAAGCATTTGAAAGAGATTAAAATATTGTGGGTCTGTTAAGAGGACTATGGACAAAATTATGCAACCACTTGGTGCAAAATCCATCCATTTCTAAATGGAATTGATACCCGCATATTGATACAATCTTGATAACACCCAAGGAAAAATATGACTCAAAAAAATAAGCCCATAAGCCCAACGTCTGACATCCCACTGAAGATCACCAAAACCCCCATGGTTATTCATGGCGACTCAGATTCTAAGCGTGCCGAAATTAAATCTCACTTCATCAACACCTATGAAACTTATGAATGTTTGTTTGAATGCTTAAAGGATGATGAAGCTTACTACCAACAACCTGAACCGCTGCGTCATCCTTTGATATTTTATCTGGCACACACTGCAGTGTTTTTCATCAATAAATTAAGGGTGGCCAAAATCATAGAACACAATGTGGATGAAAGCATTGAATCCATGATGGCCATTGGGGTGGATGAGATGTCTTGGGATGATTTGAATGAAGCCAATTATGATTGGCCAACAGTTGCCAAGGTTTATGAATACAGGCATAAAGTCAAAGCTTTGGTGCTTGATTTGATTGATCAAATGCCTTTAACTTTACCCATCAATTGGGAGGATCCATTTTGGATCATCTTGATGGGTATTGAGCATGAACGGATCCATTTAGAAACCTCTTCTGTGTTGATCAGACAATTGGAGCTGAAATATGTGACCTGTTCAACTGATTGGCCACCTCACAACAAAGACCATGATGTGGTCAATAACCAACTGCTGAAAGTGCCTTCAGGCCCTGTTTCCCAAGGTCGCGAGATGCCTTCCGAAACCTATGGCTGGGACAACGAATACGGTCACTACTCTGAAGATGTGGCTGCGTTCAAAGCCGCTCAATATTTGGTTTCCAATTCCGAATTTTTGGCTTTCGTAGAAGATGGTGGCTACAAAGACCAACAATGGTGGACTGAAGAAGGCTGGCGATGGAAATGCTATAAAAAGGCAGAACACCCCACTTTTTGGCGTCAGCAGGATAATCAGTGGCTTTACCGCACCATGACTAGAGAAATAAACATGCCCTGGAGTTGGCCGGCCGATGTCAACTACTTGGAAGCCAAAGCTTTTTGTAATTGGCTGGCTGCCAGAACAGGCGAGCCCATCAGGCTGCCTACTGAAGCCGAGTGGCATCGACTGTATGAACACACCATGGGTGATCAACCTCGCTACCCCTTGTGGCAAGACACACCAGGCAACATAGAATTGTCTTATGCGGCTTCTTCTGTGCCAGTGGATCTATTCCTGTTCGGTGAACAACAGTTTGGTGATGTCATTGGTAATGTGTGGCAATGGACTGAAACCGCCATTGATGGTTTTGACGGTTTCAAAGTTCATCCGGCTTATGATGATTTTTCTGTGCCCACTTTTGATGGACAACACAATTTAATCAAAGGTGGCAGCTGGATCAGTACCGGCAATGAAGCACACTTGGATTCACGGTATGCTTTTCGCCGACATTTTTTTCAACACGCAGGATTTAGATACGTAGAATCGGAGATAACAGTGGATCAAACATTCAATACATACGAAACAGACGAACTCATTTCACAATACCTCGAGTTTCACTATGGTGGCGAGTATTTCGGGGTGCCCAATTTTCCCAAAGCTTGTATCGATGCCTTGATTCCACATGTTGATTTAAGTCATAACAGCCGGGCATTGGATTTAGGTTGTGCTGTGGGCCGCAGTTCTTTTGAATTGGCCCGGTATTATGAGCATGTCGATGCGCTTGATTTCTCAACCCGTTTCATCCGCAATGCGATCAATTTAGTGGATCATGGCGAAGTTAAATACATGATTCCCACTGAAGGTGAACTGACAGAATTGAAGTCATTCAGCCTGGCGGATTTGGCTTTGGGCGAACAAGTCAAAAACATTGAATTTTCTCAAGGCGATGCCTGTAATTTAAAAGCTAAATACAGTGATTATGATTTGATTTTTGCCGGCAACTTGATCGACCGTTTGTATCAACCCAAGCAATTTTTAACCAGCATCAAAGATCGCATCAAAACTGGCGGGTATTTGGTACTGACCTCACCCTACACATGGTTGGAAGAATTCACCGAAAAACAAAACTGGTTGGGTGGCATCAAAGTCAATGGCGAAAACGTCACCACCCTGGATGCCTTAAAGACCATTTTAGGTCAAGATTTCGAACTGGTGTCCTTGCCTCAAGATGTGCCATTTGTGATCAGGGAAACAGCCAGGAAACACCAACATACAGTGGCCCAATTAAGCATTTGGAGAAAACGCAGTTAAATGAATTTCAAGCCATTCAAAATGGCGCAATTCAGTGCCCAGTGGACTCCAGGTAGCCTCCACAACTTGCACAGCAGCAATCCCCAGCCCTGGACATGGGATGAACTGAGTGAGGTCGTCGAGACTGATCTAAACAGCCTACTTATCAAAACGCCCTTTGCCTATGAACCGGTAGAGGGCAATCAAACCGTACGCGAACTGATCAGTCACCACTACCATTCAGGTTTGTGTGCTGCTGACATCACCCTGACTTCCGGGGCTCAAGAAGGGATTTTTCTGGTCATGCAGGCCTTGATCAATCCAGATGATCATGTGATCACTTTCAGCCCCTGTTTTGAACCACTGACTCAAGTAGCCATTGATGCAGGGGCGGAAGTGTCCATGCTGCCTTTGAATGAATCCAACGGCTGGTCAATCAACTGGGACAGGCTAAAAAGTAGCTTCAAGGATTCAACAAAGCTGGTGGTTATCAACTTCCCTCACAACCCGACAGGTGCTCACATCAGTCAAGCCGAACTGCTGAAACTGACCGCGCTTTGCGAACAGCACAATTGCTGGCTGTTTTCAGATGAAGTGTTCCGTGGTTTAGAACACCAATCCGCAGATCGCATCAGCAGTGCTGCTGACCTTTATGACAAGGCTGTATCGATGGGAGTGGTTTCTAAAGCATTGGCCTTGCCCGGTGTCAGACTCGGTTGGTTGTCATGTCAGGATGATGGCTTGCACCAACGGATTAAGACCATCAAGTCACATTTATCCATATGTCAAAGCAGTTTAGATGCACAATTGTGTCAAGCCATCATTCCTCACAGTGAAAAAATCTGGCAAAGGAGTATCGACATCATCAACGGCAATAAATCTTATCTGGCGGCTCTATTGGCAAACAATCAGGCATTCAAATGGCATCTACCAAAGGCTTCGGCCACCGCATTCATAGAGTGTCTAGATTCTGAGGCCACAGCATTATGCCAAAATTGGGCAGAACAGCACCGCATGTTGTTGTTACCCAATGAAGTGTTCCTAACTGATGTCTCTGGTTTCAGAATGACGCTGGGATCTCAGAACAATCGACCCATGTACGATCACATTTTTAAGATTTAGCAGCTGTCACTTCATGCATGATTTCGTCATAAGCAACCACTTCATTGCGACCTTTATTTTTGGCCTCAAACAAGGCCAAATCAGCATGGGTTAACAGCATAGAAATGCGGTGACCTGACAACAAGGTGTTGGTCACTCCAAAACTGGCCGTGATGTCAAAAGCGGCACCTGATTCACTGCAGTCCATCTGCTCAATGGCATGCCTCATTTTTTCCATCAAGCGCATCATTTCAAGGTGTGAAATACCTGGTGAAACGATGCTGAACTCTTCACCACCTAGACGAGCAACGAGAATGTCTTGATCCGCCACTTCTTCACAAGTCAAAATCACTTGTTTCAACACCCAGTCACCCACCAGATGCCCAAATTGATCATTGACATTTTTAAAATGATCCAAATCCATGATCGCCAAATTGACCGGCTGGTTTTTGGCTTTATGGGTTTCTAACATGTCCTTGATCTTTTCTTCAAAAGCTTTGCGGGTGAACACCTGGGTCAAGTGGTCTATTTCTGCCACTTCTTTGAAATAATCATGCCGTTTTTTGATTTTATAGGTCCACACGCCCAACAACAGCAACAAACTGGCAATCAACAACATCATCAGCTGTTGTTTCTTGGTGGTTTCGGCTGACAACTTATTTTCCAATTCCAACAACTTGTTGTTTTGATTCAATTGATCAATTTGAAGTTCCTGCGCCAAATTAGCATGTTTAACCCTGTAATAGGCCACTTGAGTTGCCAACTTGCGTTCATAGATGGATTTTTCAATGCTGTTTTTTTGGGCCAAATAATGGTAAGCGGGTTGCATAGAATTACCTTCCAGGCTCAGTTGAATCAAAACATTCAACGCCAAAACCAATTGTTCAGATTCACCGATACTGGCATTCTCCTCGACTGCCAACACACCAAAAGCCTGGGCTTTTTCATTCAGATCAGCCATCCAATAGATGTGAGCCAGCAAGGCGTGGTAGTAAACCCTGATGTTCTTAAAGTTGGTTTTCTCAACATCATCTGCCAATGATTCCAGAACGGTCACTGCTTTCATGGCTTCTTCTGGATCAGATTGTGCTTTATCGGTAAATTGATAGCGGATTTGGTCAAACCTTAAAAATAGCGATGAAATGTAATTATCAACTTGTTCACAGCGGTCAATGGCTGCAGTGATTTCATCATTAAATGCTTCGCCTTTACCCTGACGCATTAAAATCCGATACTTATTAAAACCTCCCATGCATTTATCGTCCTCAGAATAATCTCCTGTCAACAGCAATTCAGAGTACTTCAGTGCTATATCATCTTGATTCATCAACCGGTAAGAAATCGCCGCCACATTATTGGTCAATGATCTGAGGTATTTATCTTCGGTGTTTTCCGTTATTTGAATGGCTGTATTTAAATTGTTCAGCGCTTTCTCGAAATCGCCAGTAATGACTTGTAAATTGGCTGTGAACTGAAGCACTCGAGCCAAGTACTCAGGGGATTCACAAATGGTAACAATTTCATTGAGTTTATTGATTGAACTGGCGTAGTCTCCTATGAAACTTTCACGGTAAATGACTAAAAATTCATAATGACACCGTTCATCAGGACTCATCACTGATACATGGTTTGCCAGTTCAGCCAAGCCAGCAGAAAAGCCAGTTTGATCGACTTTCCTTATCTTTTCTAATTCCAGCAACCGATGTTTAAATCCATTATCTTCAGCGTTCATGGTTTCTTGTGACCATGAAGACATGGCTGGACCAAGAATCAAACTCAGGCTAAGAAGCAGTTTAAGAAATAATTTATCCATAAAATAAAAGTGCCAATGAATCACCAATGGCACTCGGTAAAAGTATTATTTCAACAATCAATCTTCGTCGTCATCATCTCCTGGGTGATGGGCGCATTTAAGTTCATTGTTTGACGACAACAATTGTTTTATCTGTACTTTTGAAAGTTGATGAGAAATTTGATTGTTTTGGTGAACCGAATCAGTTTGTCCGATAGATTCCAATATTTTCACGAGTTTATTCATAACACCTCTTTTTATAAGTTATTAAGGAAATGTTGTCATCCCCTTTAAATGACAACAAAGCTATTCTAACATCAATTCTAACCAGAATACGACCCCATCCAAGCTGTCTTTTCGATAAACCATTCTTGGGTCTTTTTTTGATGGACGCCATGTTCAATGATTTTCCCTTTTTGCATTTTTAAGCGCATATTTGCTGTATTTGCAGCCACATTATCAGCCTGACAAAAAGCAATGATGGTTTCTAAGTTCAACGCTGTAAAACCATGCGCCATCATCAACTGTTTGGCATGGTGGGCCATTCTTTGACGCCGATAGGCTGATGAAATCATCACACCAATGGCTGCGATCATTCGGCTTTCAGGCTTAAACCATGTCAAACCAATGATACCCATATTGACATCATCAATATGGCGCTTAATCACATAAGTGAGGTGATGAGGCTGATCATCAGACATCTCTTCAATGGTCTTCTTCAGCTGTTTTTCACATTGGCTGCAGGTCAAAGGTTCACCAATAAACTGCATGACTTCTTGGTTACCATAAATTTGAACAAAAAAGTCTAAATCGCCTTGGTCTACGGGCTTCAGAAAAATGGGATACTTATTGCTGGTGATGTTGGGTCGAACAATCAAAGGTTTCTCAATCTTTGTTAACCCTTTGAATGGTCTTGAACTTAATGACTTGATTACGACCTTGTTTCTTGGCTTCAAACAATGCCACATCAGCGTGGGTTAACAACAAAGGCAAAGAATAACCAGATGTGATGGATGAGGTGTATCCAAAACTGGCTGTGACTGAAAGTTCAGCGCCAGATTCATCACAATCCAGCGTTTCTACAGCAGAACGCATCTGCTCCAATTTGGCTTCCATGACATCACATTCTACTTTTGGAAACACGATACAAAATTCTTCGCCACCCAAGCGCGCCAATATCATGTCTTCTTCTACAAATTCCTTGATGGCATAGACCACATTTTTCAGCACCCAATCACCAATCAAATGTCCATGGGTGTCATTAACTTTCTTAAAGTGGTCCAAATCCATGATGGCCATCTGAATGGGCAGTTTATGATCCTGACAGTAATTCAATTGCACTTTGACCTGTTCTTCAAAAGCTTTCCTGGTCAACACTTTGGTTAAATGATCTATTTCTGAAACACCTTTGAAATAATCATGTTTCTTCTTGATTCGCACCAACCACAATGCCATGAAACCCAACAAGGTCAAAATCAACAAAATGACCAGGCGTTGGTTGTTGGTTTCTTGCTTAGCCAGTTTTTTCTCCAGCTCCAGAACTTCCTTCTGTCGATTCAACTGTTCAATTTCAAACACCTTGGCCAAATTCGAATGCTTGACGGTCATGAAAGCCATTTGTTTGGCTTGTGACTGGTCATACATTTTAAGTTCCGCTTCGTTTTTTCGGTTCAAATAATCGTATGACTTAACAAAGTCACCGCGAGATTTAGAAATGTTTTCTAACACTTCCAGTGCCATGATTAACTGTTCTGTATAACCCAGGTTTTCATTTAAGCTGATGGTTTTTTCTCCATGTACCATCGCTTCTTCATAATCACCAACCAAGTAGGCAATTTTGGCTTCAATGGCTTTGAAATTTACTTTGATGTTTTTATAGGGTGTGGCATCAATTTCTGCCTTCATTGACTCTACCAAATCAGCTATATAGGCCATTTCACCTGCTGCCATTCCACCTGAGGAAAGGGTTCTTTTTATATTGTCTAAAACAATCGATTGGGCATACAAAGCGTTTCCACTTTCCTTGCAATTCTTTGCAATTTCTAAGATTGTTTCTAAATCTGGGGCATCTTGGTCACCATCCAGATGATACATATTTTTACTGTATTGAACCCGGCACAGGTTTTCATCATTGGGCTCAAGGTTGTAATGAAGTTCACTGTATTTAACACTGAGTTCTTTTTGATCTAATAAGTTATAAACCACAGACGCTCCAGAATATGCGATTAATTTAGATTTTTTATCAACCGTTTGTTCTGCGTTTTGAATGGCGTTATCGACATGGTACGAGGCTTTTTTATAGTCTCCACTGATGGCACTGATGTTGGAAATCAAGGCGTCAATTCGAATCCTTGCCCGTAAATCATCACATAGAGGAATGATTTTTTCGAGGTCTGATACTGCCTGTAAAGATTCACCGGCAAATGCCGTTTGGTAGGCCCGAAGGAACTGGTAATGGCAAACTTGGTAAGCCGACATTTGCGATAATTTGTTTTCCAGCAAATCCAAGCCAGCAATGAATTCGTTGTGGTTACTCAATCTGATGTTTTCTAAGCGCAGAATTTCTTCAGTTAAATGAGGTGGTTCTCCTGTAGAGTCTGGGTCAGCTTGTGCCAAAGTAATTTGAGGGCACAACAAAACAAAGGACATGAATAGTAACCATGTCCTTATTGTTTTATTTGAGTTTATATTTAACAACAATAGACTGCTATCAGATCACTCTTCGTCATCGTCATCTGGTAACAACAAGCAAATCAGATCATTGTTTTGCAATTTAATCTTGTTGAACGCTCGTTCCTGAATATTCATGCCTTGAATCATTTGTTTTACAGAATCATTTTGATGAATGGATTGGGTTTGTCCAATTTGTTCCAGCAGTTTTACATTGAATTTCATTGATAGTCCTCTTTTTAAGTTTTTTAAAGATTGCTCTTGTCCCCTATAGGACAAAAAAATCATATCATGAATGCTTAATTCGCAACAACCTATTTATTTTATCAATGTCTTTTTGCTTTTCTTGTCCTGGTGGGATCACTAAAGTGCTTTTTAATGTAACCTCTGCACAAGCTAAGTCCTTGAGCGCCAATGATTTTATCAATGGCTTTTCTATGGGCAAGACAGCACATTCATAAATGATCACTTGGTGGTCATCAGGGTAAGTCTCCAACAACATATCAACCAACAGTTGTTTGGCTTCTTCACTGGTCTCAAATACTTTCAAAGATCTGTCACCAGCCAAAGCTATCTGCCACAAAACCAAATAAGCTGTGGGATCAAAAACGGTTTGATTGAACATGAAATTATTGGCTTCAAAATGCGCAATACCATAGGTTCCAGGATCTATTCCCAAATCTGCATACAAACAATCTTCGGCTGAAACACCCGGTTCCATGTGGGCTTTGAAACCTTCTTTTCTGGCCATTTCAATGGTTTGGTGTGGAGTCAAAGCAAACACCCCTGGGTGGCCATAAAAAGCACCACAAACTTTTTTCCCGGCCCTCACTTCCTTCATGATGGTCTCGTTCATTTCCTGGTATGTTTGTTTGCGCGATTTTCCTTCAGCATACAATGACTGTAAACTGATGACATTCTCATTCATGGTACCCACCCATTCTTCCACCAATAGGTTAGATGCCGCTACAAAAACCACATCAGCCTGTTCAATAAAATTCCTCGATAAAGGGGTGATGTGAGCGCCCAAAGTCATGCCTAAGCCCACGTTGACTAAACTGCCTTTCATTGATTCAATTTCTCCATTGTAAAATCCCACCTGACAAGGTTGAGATGTTTCTTTGCTGTTGATGTATTTTTGACTGGGACAAAGCCCATGTTTTGATAACTGATACTCGCTGCTTTGTTATCTGCATGGATATAAACGGTGCAGAGCTTCGCGGGAAACAGGCGCCGCACTTGACGCATTGCGTTCATTTGAGCCCACTTGCATACCCCTTTGTTTTGATAGGCAGGCACCACGATCATGCCTGATTCAATGCTTTCATTATGGGGGTACCAGTGCATACTTAACATGCCTGCCCGGTGCAGACCGTCAGTCGTCTCGATGATTTGATAATCCGCTGTTTGTCGTTCGATCTCTTGCAACATTTTATGGCACAATTGTGCGGCTATGTCAGGCGACACAAGGTCACCAATGTGTCGCATGATGAGCGGATCTTGATATAAATCACTGACGAATGACTGGTCTGATTCGGCCAATCGGCGCAATTGGTATGTCATGAAAATTACATTTCCTTTTGAGGTCTCAGCTAAAACAGGCTTATGTTACTATAAACCCAAAAATCTCACACAACTTATGGCTCAAATATACTTAATACTTTTCACTGTGTTGCTGGCGATCATCGTCATAATGGGGTTGATAAAATGGCGCAAGCAAAGCAAAAGACGCGCCATATACCGGCTTGAAACGCCTGAAACTTGGGTGGCGTACATCATCAATAACGTGGCACTTTACTCAGTGCTGCCATCGCACCTACAACGAGAGCTGTTGGGCCATGTGAATATTTTTCTGTCTGAAAAATATTTTTCCGGCCATGCCGGCCTGGAGGTGACTGATGAGATGCGTGTCACCATCGCTGCCCAGGCCTGTCTGCTGCTGTTGAACCGAAAAACCAATTACTACCCCCACTTAAAAACCATCCTGATTTATCCGGCTGGATTTAAAAATCCCAATCACGAGAAACCAGGCCACCATCTGGGTGAATCTTGGGTCCGGGGGCCAGTGGTGCTGTCTTGGGCAGATGCCAAACACGGTGGCAGCAACGCCAAAGATGGCAGTAATGTGGTGATCCACGAATTTGCTCATCAATTAGATCAAGTGGATGGTGCCGGAGATGGCAGGCCAGTCATCGAGGGCAACCAACTCAGAACTTGGGGCAAAGTCATGAGCAAAGAGTTTAAAAACCTCATTGTCAAAGCCAAAATGCGCAGAAAAACATTTTTTGACCATTACGGTGCCACCAATCCAGCAGAATTTTTTGCGGTGACTTCTGAGCATTTTTTTGAGCAGCCGCATACCTTCAAACGCAAACACGCTGAACTGTATGATTTATTGATGAAATATTACCGTTTGGACCCAGCCAGTTGGACCTCCCCTATTAAACAACGTTAATTGAGTGGGTTTTGTCACAAAATGTTCACACCCAATCAGCACAATACCCGAAAAATTAAGGTTTATGACTGAACCTATGTAACTTTTTTCAGTCTGAAGCGTTTAACCATACAAATAAAGAAACAACTAAGGCGGGAATTGCCATGCAACAGCACAACATATTTTTCAATTTTATCAAGGTGAGTTTATTCACCACCATATTATTTGGTGGCTTATTGGCCCAAAGCTATGCCACCACACTGTTCTCAAACACCATCATGAAGATGAACATTGAGTTCAGTACCACCGATGCCAAAAACAGCATCACCCAAAAAGCATCCATGACCGTCCACAATGATCAAGAGTCAAGCATCGCATTTGGCGACCATCAGTTGGACATCAAAACCAAATTCATCAGCTGGGAAGAAAATGCCGCTGAACACGAACAGGTTTTTGCAGAAATTTTGGTCCAGAAACTGAATGAAGCGGGTGAATACCAAGTGATCTATGAACCTTCTTTGTTGATCTTACGCAATGAGTGGGCTGAACTCAAAATCAATTCTGAAGATGGCGAAGAAAGCTTTGAGCTCAAAATGCAGTATGAAGACTTCAAGTCTGAAAAAGACGACAATGCCTTCTTACAAGAACCTGAGTGGTTGAATTGGACAGAAAAAACAGCTGACGCAGAGGTTTGCTGATTAAGCAATGACAGTTTTTCCTAAACTCCAAATAAACAGCATGGTTCAAGGATGAACGTGCTGTTAAATTCAATTCATAACAACCAACTCAATCACCCTTTACAAGTTCATTTCTTGATACCTTGACTTGTTCCATCGACCCTTCCAAAACACCATCAATAAGCTGATTCATTTGGCGCATTTCGGCTTCGTTCATTGAAAAGTTGACTCCATCGGAAAGCTTGCTGAGCAGCTTGACCCGCCGAGCCGGTTAGGCAAATCATGCAATCTTGGCGATTTTGCAAAGCAAAGAAGCCTTGATGTAATGATTGATTAGCCGTGAGCTTTTGTTATAGCGGCCGCTATCGCTCCTGGCTATCGCGGCAGACCTACATCCGTGTAGTCACCTCTGATACCGGCATCCTGCCTCCTCAGAGGACTTACTTCCATGTAAGCCAATCAGAGGCGAAGAGAATAGCCAATGAGCATATGGCGATTTGACGAAGTCAAGAAGCCTTATGTGAATGGCGTTATAGCACAGGTAATGAAAGTTGGGCGGTTTTATCGAAGATAAAGAAGCCCGATTTGAATACCGCAGTGCGTGCGAGGTAGCAAGTCATGTTCGCCTCGGCAGCTACCGCATCGATCCCCAGGACGGGGTGAATGCAGAGAATTGTTGGGAACAATTCCTGCCTGCTATCGCTGCATACTTACATCCATGTAAGCAGTCGCATTCACTTTTGTTAGGAACAGACATGCAGTGCGAAGCAACTGCTCAGACAATAGTCTGTAAAGGTCGGTTTATTTGCGCAGCAAATATGAAGACCTGTCAGACCATGAACCAGAATGAAGCCCCAAGAACATTCTTTATCTTTGACAAAAACAACACGCTTTTCGGTGTTTCTGAATAATTGTCCACTGCCTTTCCTGATAACTTTAATGTCACTCACTGTCCACCACCTTACCTCTGTTCAACACCCCATTGGGATCGAACACCTGTTTCACTTGTTGCATCAATTTGATTTCTGCTATTGACTTTGAATAAGGCAAAAAGGGCTTTTTGATCAATCCAACGCCATGTTCAGCAGAAATACTGCCACTGAATGCTTTGATCAAACCATAAACATGTTCGTTAACGGCTTCACATTGTTGTTTGAATTCAGTGGTGTCCATGACTTCAGGTTTCAGGATGTTGAGGTGCAAATTACCATCACCAATGTGGCCAAACCATATGGTTTCGAAATCCGGGTATTCAGCAACCAACACATCTTCCAACTGTTGCATGAAGGCTGGCACTTGGGAAATTTTCACAGAGATGTCGTTCTTATAAGGCGTGAAATGTGCAATCGACTCAGAAATACCTTCACGGTACTGCCACAACTGTTGCGCTTGATCGATGCTTTGGGCAATGATGCCATCGGCAACCCATTCATGTTCCATGCCTGCTTCAAAAACCTCCATAGCCGCCTCTTCATTCTCATCAAACTCCAACAGCACATAAAAGGGATGCATGTCTTCAAATGGATTGTCAAAACCACGGTGGGCCATAACACGTTTCAATGATCGGTCTGAAAAGAATTCAAATGAAGACAAGGTCAGTGATTTTCGCGCCAAAGCAAACACCGACATGACCGCTTCCAGTGAAGACAAGGCCAACAACATCACCGATTGGTTTGGTGGGGTATCGATCAACTTGATCTCGGCTTCCACCACCACGCCTAATATTCCTTCAGAGCCTATAAACAAATGTCTGAAGTCCAAACCACTGGCATTTTTCACCAATCCCTGGTTCAGGTGCAGTATTTCTCCAGTCCCGGTAACCACCGTTAAACCCAACACATAATCGCGGGTTAAACCATACCTGAGCACTCGGATGCCACCGGCGTTGGTGGCTATATTCCCAGCAATGTGACTGGAACCCGATGAGGCAAAGTCAACCGGATAAAACAAACCTTGTTCTTCGGCAAACTGTTGCAATTGCTCAGTGATCACACCAGCACCCACTTTAACGGTTTGATCGATTGGGTTAAAGTCACTGATTTCATTGAACCTGACCATGGAGATGACCCATTCTCCCTGGGTGGCCACTGCCCCGGCACTGTATCCTGTTCTGCCACCAGAAGGAATCACCACTTGCTGGTTTTGATTCGCCACTTGAATGATTTTCTGCACTTCTTCAACGTTATTCGGAAAAAATATAACCGCTGCATTGGGTTGGTGAAACCGGGTCCAGTCCTGGCCAAATTGTTCCAGGTCATGGGCTTGGGTTGACCAAGCCAAACCAGGCAACTCCGATTCAAGTAAAGAAGACAGTTTATCTGCTTGCATATCTGTTAAAATCCTGTTTTTGTAACTAAACGATCGTTTGAAAAACGCACAGAATATGACCAAATTATCCCTAAGTAAAGAAAAAATCAAAGTTGTTTTACTGGAAGGCGTTCATCCAGACGCCGAAAAGCTGTTTCGCGCCGATGGCTACGATAATATCCACGTCTATAACAGCACCCCCAATGATGAAGCGTTAAGTGAAATTCTCAGTGATACCCACATCTTAGGCATTCGATCCCGCACCCAATTAAAAGGGCAGAATTTGGCTGCTTGTGAAAAACTGATGGCGGTAGGAACATTCTGTATTGGCACCAATCAGGTGGATTTGGACAACTGTAAAACCCAAGGCATCCCGGTGTTCAACGCACCTTTTTCAAACACCCGCAGTGTGGCTGAACTGGTGATGGCTGAAATCATTTTGTTGTTGCGCGGTATTCCTGAAAAAAATGCCAAAGCACACCGGGGAGAATGGTTTAAATCAGCCTTACACTCCAATGAAACCAGAGGCAAGACCTTAGGGATTGTTGGTTTTGGTCATATAGGGTCACAATTGTGTATTTTGGCCGAAGCCATGGGCATGAAGGTCAAATATTATGACATTGAAAATAAATTGCCTTTAGGAAACAGCGAAGCGGTGGCTTCCTTGCATGAATTACTTCCACAAGTAGATGTGTTGTCATTGCATGTTCCTGACACCGAGTTAACCCAGCAAATGATTGGGGCCAAAGAACTGGCTTTACTACCCAAAGGCTCGTTCCTGGTCAATGCCGCTCGTGGTCACATTGTGGTGATTGAAGATTTGGTGGCCAGCCTTGAGGCAAAACACCTCAACGGCGCGGCCATAGATGTCTTTCCAGAAGAGCCAGCCAGCAACAACCACCCTTTCGAATCACCCTTGTTGAAATTTGACAACGTGATATTGACACCCCATATCGGTGGCAGCACCCAAGAAGCGCAAGTCAACATCGCCAATGAAGTCGCTGATAAACTGATTAAATATTCAAACAATGGATCCACTTCTTCAGCAGTCAATTTCCCGGAAGTTTCATTGCCGGCATTACACCCCGACTTAACCCGGGTGATGCACATCCATGAAAACAAACCTGGCATGCTGGAACAAATCAACCATGCTTTTTCCAGCCAGAAAATCAACATCGCTGCCATGTATTTACAAACATCCGGCGAAGTGGGCTATGTCATCATGGACGTCAACTGTGAATCATCTGATCCCATTGTTAACCAACTTAAAGACATTGAAGGAACCGTTCGTGTCAGGGTGTTACATTAATCAAAAAACTGAGCAAACACATGAAAAAACAAGCTTTAATTATCTTCGTCCTCATTATGGTCAGCCAGAACCTGTGGGCCAACCGCACCAGCAATAAACTGCATCGTATACTCAACGAAATAGAAAACATCAAAGCTGAATTAAGCCCTCAATTAGCCAGCTACCTGGGCGATGAGTCCAAAGCAGGTCAATTGGATGATGCATCAGCTGCAGCAGTCCTATTACAAAATGAAAAAATCCAACCTGTTCTGGACAAGTTGAACCGGTTGAACCCTGAAAAATTGGACTTTCAGGATCAGATATCGTTACAAATTCAAAAAGCCTTCTTACAGGACACTTTGGCCGACAACTTGTTCAAAGAATATGAAATGCCCATCACCGCAGAGGGCTCATTTCATGTGCAATTGGCCACCATGCACCGTTATTCTGCCTTTCAGAAAGCGCAAGACTTTGAGAATCATTTAAGTAAAATGAAACAAGTGGCACGGGTTATGGAACAACACATCACCAACATGCGTGCTGGCTTGAAACGCGGCTTTACCCAACCACAAGTGATCATCCAACACTATCCGGAATTCATCCAAACTTACATCAAGGATAACCCTGAAGAGTCTAACTTTTATCAACCCTTTTTGAAAAAGCCAAAACATCTGGATGCCAATCAATTTGCCGATTTACAAAAACAAGCCAAACAAATCATCTCTGATTCCATCAACCCCAGCTACCGGAAATTCAAAACTTTCATGGTTGATGAATACATTCCTGGTGCCAGAACCACCATTGGAGCCTATAGCTTCCCAGATGGTAAAGCATACTACCAACAACAAATCAAAGAGTACACCACATTAGAATTAACGGCAGAAGAAATCCATCAGATTGGCCGACAAGAGGTTAAACGCATACGGGCTGAAATGGAAACCATCATTGCCGATCTGGAATTTGATGGCAGTTTTGCTGATTTTCTCGAGTTTCTCAGGACCGACCCTCAATTTTATGCCACCTCACCAGAACAACTTTTGAAAGAAGCCAGAGACATTTCAAAACGCATGGATGGCGTGTTGCCACAATTGTTCACCCGTTTACCCAGACAACCCTATGCAGTCAATCCGGTACCTGCTGGCATTGCGCCCAATTACACCACTGGCCGTTATGTCCCTGCACCACTGGAATCCACCAGACCAGGACAATATTGGGTCAACACCTATGCTTTGGACAAAAGACCCTTATACAACCTAGAAGCGCTGACATTTCACGAAGCCGTTCCTGGGCATCACCTCCAAGGGGCCTTGACCAAAGAATTGTCAGACCTGCCTAAATTCAGACAAAACAGCTACATCTCGGCTTTTGGGGAAGGATGGGGTTTGTATTGCGAAAAACTCGCCAAAGAGGTCGGCTTTTACCAAGACCCTTACTCTGATTTTGGCCGCCTGACTTATGAAATGTGGCGCGCCATGAGATTGGTGGTGGACACCGGGATGCATGCCATGGGCATGAGCCGGGATGAAGCCATCAAACTGATGGAAGACAATACAGCCTTATCAAAACACAATGTTCGTACAGAAATCGACCGCTATATAGCATGGCCAGCCCAAGCCCTGTCTTACAAATTGGGTGAAATAAAAATCTGGGAATTGCGACACAAGGCAGAACAAGCCTTGGGTGCAGATTTTGACATCAGAACCTTCCACGACACGGTCTTAGGCAGTGGTTCAGTGCCCTTGAATGTGCTGGAACAAATCGTGGATCGGTACATCAGTGAGATCCAAGCAGGAAATAAAAAATAGTAAAGCAAGTGAATATTGCCTGGGTTTTGCTCAACCCAGGCATAGACTGATCAATAATTAGCCAGAGTGATCACTGTTTGTTTTCAAATGAAGAATTAAACAAAATATCAGGCAAGTTGGTGACTGTACCTATACCAATCACATCTGAGGCCGGTAATTTACTGGCAGCAAGTACTGATTCGGGTAATTCAATCAACGTGAGGGTACCACCAGAAATTTCATTGGTCACTGCATTCAGAGTGGCTTCCTCCAGTTCAACTTCAGCACCCAGAACAACGGTATTAAAAAAGTCCACCGCGGTGATTACTTGTCCGTTTAAACCAACAAACTGAGTTCCAGTGGTGTCTACCGAAACACCAAAAATTTCAATGATCGACGATCCAATCTGGGTTACAAACCCAGTCAAACTGACGTCATCGAAGTCCACATTGCCACTTTGATTCAAGCGGGTGATGTACAACTCACCAGACCCGTAATCATAACCCCTGAATCTGATTTGTGTGGTTTGGCTGATGCCCATTCCCAAGATGTCATCAGGGTCTGTTGTTTGCGGTGTGGTTGTTAAAGTCACCCCAGCTACATTGAACTGGTTGCCTACCAAATCAGCAGGTTCTACCGGTAAAGTCAGGTTCATCCTGGGTTCTATAAACCTGATCTTGTCCGCAGTGATGTCTCCTGTTACCAAGTCAGCCAAACCTTCTACTTCAACTTTGACGCCTGTTTGGATGTCATCTGCTCGCCCTCTGATGTATTTAGTTGTTTGGGTCACATGAACATCCTGTCCAGCCAATATAAAATCCCCACCTGATAACAATGCATCAATAAACCCGTCACTGATGACAGTGTCATCGGCCGCCTGTGGAACCACTGCATCATCAATACATCTGATGACAGTGACTGAATTGACCGGGTCTCCCAATCCAAAACCTGGAACTGTTGAAGCCATGACTTCAACCAGACTCCCATTAACCAGAGGTCCGTTGCAATCTTCGAAAGCAGGTGCTGAATAAATGATCAATTGGTTATTGATGCTGAATTGGTTACCTGTAAACGAATCTACATATCCAGTCAGTTTCCACTCGGATAATTGATCCACTTTCTCCACCCGAGTCATCAAAACATTAGAAAAAGAGTCGACAAAACCACTGACCATGACCTCATCACCCAGCTCAATATCATCTGTTGTAAGACCATCCGTAAAAAAAGTCCTGCCGGTGGTTAATGAATCGACATTGAACACTTTCAAAGGGTTGGTTGAAACCACAGGTCCTTTATAAACATTGATCAAATTAATTTCTTCCAAAGTGCCTTGTGTGACATTGGGGTCGACATCGAATGCCTTGTACCTGATCTTAAATCCGGTGCCGCCTTGTGCCCTTGTATCAGGAACCACTACTCCATCCTCTTTGTAAACGGTGTCTTCATCTGCTTCAAAAATACGGATGTTGTTTATTTTAAAACCAGTGCCCCCTTGCGCCCTGATTTCATCAGTTATGGTCTCACCTGCAGATGCAGTGGCGAAACAAAAAAATAGGAGTAAATTATAAATAGTTTTTTTCATGATTTGCTTAATCCGATTTATCTTCGTCAGATTTGTAAAAATAGATACCAACACCGATATAAGGCAGCATTTCAGGTTCTTCTTCAAGGTCTGAGTGTTGGATTAGATGTTCAATGTATTCATCCACATCGTTGGCCAATTCTTGACTTTTTTTCCTGGCATAGGATTCAGCTATGTTGGCCAATGATTTGGGCAACTTATCGTGCAATACAATGCGCTGAAACCTGGGCCCAGTTCTTTCATGATCAATGTTGTGATCAATGGTTTCTAACAGATACTGGGTAGACAAGCCCAAAAAGTCAATGTTCTGAATGTCATCAGGATCATTCTCAGTCAAGTAAAAGGGCTTGATCAATTCAACATAGCCCATGTCGTCAACCTCAACAGATTTTGATCGCAACAACTCATCTAAGATGGATCTGAATGTAGCACCTCCAGAGTACCGATCAACCAATGCTTTAAAATCTGGTTCACTTGATGACTCTATAGGAATGATCTTTGGTTGCCCGCGGTGGTTGATGTATTCTTTGTCTTCAATCCAGCCAGTCAGAACTCTACCAGCTCTGTGCCATTTCCTGTGACTGGTGTTGTCTTTGAATAAATCTAACTTAAGTTGAATGTCTACCTGAGTTCTGGATAACCCGGTGATCACTGCAATCCTGGATTTGGTTGGTGGTTTACCATTTAAGCCAAAATGTTTTTTCGACACATCAACATAAGTCCACTTCAAAACATCACTGACTTCGTGAAATGGCACATTGAATCGCAACAACATCCGCACCAATGGTCTGAATATTTGGATCAACATTTGCCTGATGACTTCAACCAGTTTTTGACTCATAGATTTAACACAACAACTGAATTAGGGTAAGTATCCTACAAAATTGAAACAACAGTTGCAAATAATACTTCAAGAGAACAAAAGTTGTAAATTTTTCATACCAATAAAAAACCCTGCCAAAGCAGGGTTCCTTATTGACCAATTAAATCAATTCCCCTTATAGATTGATTTCATTGGAGCATGCTGATGTAGAACCTTCTTCACAAACCATGAAGGCATAAGAGGTATTCTTATTCACAGAATATGAAGTCGATCCATCATTGGCAGTTGTGTTATTAAAACTACCATTGATGTAAACATCAACATTACTTGTGGCACCACCCGTCCAAGATAAATTGGCTTGGCGGTTACCCTTGCTGCGATTACCTGACAAAGCCAGGTCTTCACTGCCAGGAGGTTCGGTGCTTCCCCCGTCACATCCATTGGCAGCTAAATAATCGCTGGCATCTTTTGCTTTGACAATACCGTAACCAAAATATACGTCTTTGCCAGAAGCGCCTGCATCTTCAGCACTGGCTTTCAATGCATCTCTGATTTCCTGACCAGTACAATCCGGATGGTTTGACCAAACCAAAGCTGCCACGCCTGCAACAGCAGGAGTTGCCATTGAGGTTCCACTCATGAAACCATAGTCACCAGACCCCACTGAAACGGTTGCATTCGCAGTACCCAATAAAAAGGCGCGATCTTCTTGTGCCGCACCCACAGCTGGTATTGATGTGTTGTTTGGATCACCCAAGGTTCCATACAACATACCTGGTTCATTATTGATAATGATCGCCCCTGCACCGCCAGAATTTTCACAATTTTCAACTTTGTCATGGAAAGAAATGTTACCGCGATCGATCAAACAAATTTTACCATTGGCACCATTGTCAGTAGATTCTGCCGTGCCCATATAATAAGTTGAAGCACTGGCAGATCCGACATTTTCCATGGCTGAGGAAGCTATACCAACCCCATCTGCTGTGGCTGATGCCACCGTGGCCAACCCAGCTGGATAGGTTGATAACGTATCCACACCACCAGCAGTCACTTCCACACAAATGGTTTCATCATTTTTACGATTCTTTCCACGACCAGTTTCACAACTTGGAAATTGAGAAAAGTCGGCAATGTTGTTATCGGCATCATTGGCACCAATCATCATGACCGATGAGTAACCAGCAGGATATGATCGAACTGAATTTCCATCGTTGCCTGCCGCAGCCAATACCAAACCACCATTGGCAATAAAGGTATCGAATGCATTTTCTTCTGTTGAGTTGGCGCCACCACCACCTAAGCTCATGGTGATGATATTGGCGCCAGCTGCGGTACATTTTTCAGCTGCATGGGCCAAATCTGATGAATAACCCCAACCAGAAGCATTGAAGACTTTGATGATGTGCATGGGAACACCTGGTGCCATACCAACCACACCCACATTGTTATCTGCAGCACCAACCGTTCCTGCCACATGGGTGCCATGTGGACCACCATGCTCATACCAATTGCCTGTTCCCGAGTCATTGTCCCCAGTAATGGCTGGCCAATTAAAGTCATTGTTACTGGCATCCAAGCCAGAATCAATGACACACACTTTTTGTCCATTTTGTAAAGTCAGTTGATCTGCTTGAGATTGGTATACTGCATAGGGTGTCAATTGTTGCAAACTGGGGTCACCCGCATCATCGTTGTAGATCGCAAACGGATACCTTTTGGCATCCACCTCCATATGTTTAAAACCATTTTTGCCCCGCATGTTGCTTTTACCGTTTTCATCCAACTCAACAGCAAACCAGCCATTTCCTTCGACCAAAACATGATGACCATTTTTCAGGCCATTGCCATTATTTTCATAAGATACAATCATGCGCTCAGCTTGAGCAAAAGTTCCCAGTGCCAACATGGTTGCCACACAGGTCTTCTTCATATTTAATTTCATTAAATTTCCTCTCTCTATTTTTAGTTTGATCACTTTTAAAACACTGCTGTTATTGTTCTTAGTTTCAAAAGATCATTGAATGCCATTTAAGGCTGGTCCGAATTAAAGCAATATATTTTATAAATTACAAGTTGTAATTATATTTTTTGAAATATTTTTTACATTTTTAATCATTTATTGACATATAAGAAATAAATATTAATTTTTTTATTTCCAATCCAATGCCTATTGATTTACTGAATCTGCTTATTTCTACATGTCAGGTGCCCACATTATTTCTACCAATTTAAATCATGTTAATTACATCAATCGCCTTCCTTTATAAATGGGGGTCTTTTACAATATCGTTTTCGAGAACTGATGACCCATGCCCGCAATTAAAGATCGATTCAGAGGATTTTTGCCCGTCGTTGTAGATGTTGAAACCGGTGGTTTTAATAACCAAACAGATGCCTTGTTAGAGATTGCTGCGGTGATTATCGAAATGGAGGACGACGGCACTTTGATCCCAGGAGAAACCATCAATGCATACGTCACTCCGTTCGAAGGTTCCAACATCGACCCCAAAGCACTGGAAGTCACCGGCATAGACCTCAACCACCCTCTGCGTGTATCTATGGAGGAAAATGCGGCCTTGGGTAAGATTTTCACACCGATCAGAAAACACATCAAAGCCACAGGCTGCACCCGTGCCATATTGGTAGGCCACAACGCACATTTCGATTTAGGTTTTGTTCACGCAGCCGCAGAACGGGCAGGCATCAAGCGCAATCCATTTCATCCATTCAGTTGTTTTGATACCGCCACATTATCGGCCTTGGCCTATGGTCAAACCGTTTTAGCCCGTGCCATCAAAGCCGCCGAGATCGCCTGGGAATCTGACCAGGCCCACTCTGCCTTGTACGACACCGAGAAAACTGCAGAGTTGTTTTGTGCGATTTTCAACCAAGCCAACAACACTGGGATGTATACGCCTAAGGTTTAAACTTTTCGCTGGCTGAGCGGTATGGACAGATCGCTGGCTGAGCGGAGTCGAAGCCTTGGCTAATTATACTTTTGTTGTTGGTTCACTTCGACTTCGCTCAGTGAACGGTTTGAACCCATCGCTGGCTGAGCGTAGTCGAAGCCTAGAGTATTTATACCCTTGTTGTTGCAAGTTCACTTCGACTTCGCTCAGTGAACGCATATTTTAATTACAGAAAGAGAAGTTCGACTGGCCCAATGTTCTAGAAAGATCTTTAATCGTCAACCCAACACATAATCAAAATCATAGTAATGCTGGCCATCTTCGATGCGGATGTCCATTGACCCCGAGAGGCCGATCAGCTCTCCCGTTCCGGAGTCGGGTACCACAGTCAAAGTGAGGTGGTTCTCACCTTGATGCATCAGACCATAATGCTGCAGGACAAAACTACCTGACTTGCCTGACAAACTGCCGATTACTTGTTCGATCGCAACATAGCCAGCTGATCCCGGCTTGCTTGTAACAGCACTGAGCATTTCTCCCATGCTGTGCGCATTGAGTTCACCTTCAAAAGTTTTGTCTAATGATATGCGAGCCAATTGCATGCCTTCCTCAGCCTGTATGGACAATGCCTCTGGTTGCATTTTCACACTAAATGTACCGGTTATTTTCATGCCTTTGCTCCTTAATTAATTTGCTTATATGACTTGTACCTGTTCTTCAGATGCCTCCATCAATTGTTCTGCCTGTTTTTGATACTGCTTTTCTATGACGGTACGTTTCATTTTTAAGGTGGGTGTTAACAAGCCATTGTCTGGCCCCCAAGGCAGGTTCGAAACAAACACATGACTGATACGCTCATGCGGTTCCAACTCAGTATTCAATTGATCCATCGCTTGTTGACTGTTCGTCATCAGATCACTGGGGTCTTCTGCATGGGATGTTTCATGAGTGGACACCACTACGAAAGGCTGACTGAATCCATTGCCCATTAATATCACGTGATCAACAGCCAACAGAGACTGCAGTTTCTCCTCAATTGGTGACGGTGCAATGTACTTGCCTTTACTGGTTTTGAAAATGTCTTTAACCCGACCCGTGATGTATAGATAACCTTGCTCATCCACCTCTCCCAAGTCACCGGTGTGAAGCCAACCATCTTCATCAATGGTTTGAGCAGTTAAGTCTGGCTGTTTGTAATACCCATCCATCATCGCTGGATTGCGCAACAAAACCTCTCCTGAACCTGTCAACTTACATTCACAACCGGCAATGATTTGTCCCACACTACCCGTACATGTTTGCGATTGTTTAACCATGTGTGACAGCCCACAGGTTTCAGACATGCCATAAGCTTCATTCAGTTTCAAACCTAAATGACCAAACCAATCTAACACGTCTTTATTCACTGCGGCGGCGGCACACAGGGCAAACCTGACATTTTGGAAACCCAATTTTTTCACCAGGGCCTGCTTCAACCATGATCCCAGCAAGGGTAAGCGCAACAAAGTGTTCAGTACTTTGGCACCGCCCAACTTGCCTTCTATTCCCAGTTTTATTTTGGTCCATATTCTGGGCACACCAAAGAAGATACTGGGTTGTGCCGCAGCAACATCCGTCGTGAAAGAATCCAGTGATCTGATGAATGATACATGCGCGCCGTTATACAAGGCACCAAACTCCACAGCCATGCGTTCAGCCACATGCGCTAAAGGCAAGTATGAAATAAATCGATCCTGTTCGTTGATCACTATGATGCTTTTGATTAAATTCATGGCTGCATGGACGGCTCGATAAGACACCATCACCCCTTTTGGGTCACCGGTGGTCCCGGAAGTGTAAACAATGCTGACCAAATCATCAGATTGGTTGGTCACCGGTTCATTTAATGACCCATTATCTGCCACCAACTTTTCCCAAAAAGGCATGTCCGGATAAGCTTGATATATGGCTATGACATCAATATGCTCTGGAACTAAGTTTGGTGCCTGCACAGGATCAAACATCTTGCCCAAAAACACAGCTTTCACACTGGCATGCTCAAGAATTTTCCCTATGGTATCAGCTGAAGCCGTTGGGTATATCGGGATTGAAATATGACCGGCCATTTGAATGGCCAAATCAGCCATGATCCAATGGGCACAATTCAACGATATGATGCCGATGTGACTGCCTGACGGGTATTGTTGAAGGTGCTGAGCCATGGCTGACACTTCAGTTTTCACCTGACTCCAACTGTACTCTATCACCCGATCAACAATCGGCTGGGTTAAATAAACCACATCAGGCTTGACTTCTGCCCAATGACATAATCGATCAACTGGAGATTGAAATTGAGTGCTGTGCATCCAGAAATGATACCACAGATGATTGGCTCAATTGTTGGCAACCAAAGATTGACCAGCAGCAAAGCCCGATGCCCAAGCCCACTGAAAATTAAAACCACCCAAGTGGCCGGTCACATCAACCACTTCACCAATAAAATAGACATTGGGATATTGAAGGCTGGCCATGGTTTTTGATGACAAACCGGTGGTATCAACACCACCCAAAGTCACTTCGGCAGTCCGGTAACCTTCGGTTCCTGAGGGTTTTAATGGCCAATTATTTAACCATTCAGACACTTGATGAAGCCGCTCTTTGTTGATGTTTTGTAAGGGCTGATCATGCCAGCCAGGAAACTGATGGGCCAACAACTCATGTGCCACTTTCTTCGGCATGTGCTCGGACAGCCATTGATTCAACAAACCATGAGGTGAATTGCTTTTGGCTTCACTCAAAACATCAAAAACATCCATGTCTGGCAATAAATCAACCACAATGGACTGCCCATTGTACCAATAGCTAGAAATTTGCAACATGGCTGGCCCACTTAAGCCACGATGGGTAAACAACATGTGATGCTTGAAACTTGGTGCCGACTTGTTCTCAGGTACAGACACCTCAGCAAGAATCGAGGCTCCAGACAAACGGGCAAACAATTCTTTGTGCTGATCAGTGAACACAAATGGTACCAGCGCGGCCTGTTTTGGCAGGACGGCATGCCCCAACTTTTCAGCCAATTGGTAGCCATAATCTGACCCACCCATTTTAGGGATGGACAATCCCCCGGTGGCCACCACCAACTGTCCAGCGGTGAAACTCCCTGATTGGGTTTTGACACGAACCTGATCACCCACCTGTATGTCATTCAAAACAACTTGTAAACGCATTTCCACTTGAGCATCAGCACATTCATCAAGCAGCATATTCAAAATGTCTTTTGAACTGCGATCACAAAACAATTGGCCCAACTCTTTTTCGTGGTAAGGAATTTGGTGTTTTTCAACCATTTCTATGAAATGCCAGGGGGTATAGCGACTTAACGCTGATTTGCAATAGTGTGGATTATTTGAGAGGAAATTTTCTGGCGCTGTAAACAAGTTGGTGAAGTTACACCTGCCACCGCCAGACATCAAGATCTTTTTACCAGGTTTGTTGGACTTTTCAAGCAACAACACATTGAGTCCGGCTTGCCCGGCCGTTAAGGCACACATCAAGCCAGCCGCACCAGCACCCAACACAATCACATCATAGTGGCTCATCTGGTTCATACTCAATGATGGCATTCAGAACAAGTGCCACTCCCACACAGGGCCATCTTCAGGATGATCAACCACGTCGTGGTAGTTGAAACCTAACTTTTGTAACAGGAAATTAGAGGCATTGGTTTCTGGTAAAGTTTGAGCCACAATGGTCAACTCTTCATCGGTTTGAATGGTCAAATCAATCAAGGCTTGTGCCGTGGCTGTGGCATACCCCATATTTTCTAACTCTGGCAGGGTATAATATGCTATTTCAACCTGGCCATTAACTGGCACGGCTTTGAAGGCACCGCCTCCGACAACCTGCCCTTCTGATTCACTGACATAGCCAATCCACGGCGGCTGATAGCCTGCAGCCGCATAGAAATCAGCCATCTGATCATTCAATTGTTGTGTCATTTCAGGCAAGGTCAATTCTTGCCCGGCACTTAAAGCTTGGACTGTACCTGATTCATTGATGGGCAACAGCTTCACTTCAGCCATCAATTTCTCCATGCTGGGCTTTTGGAGATGCGTTTTTGAAAGCCGGTATTTCCATACACCGGTCATTGATAGATTGTATCTTGGGGTATGCAGTCAAAGGAACATTGAACCGGTTGGCGTTGTAAACTTGTGCCACCAAACAAATATCAGAGATGCAAGGATATTGGGCATTCATGAAATCCATTTCAGAATCAACCAACATGGTTTCTAATGCGGCAAAACCTTCGTGAATCCAATGGGCATACCACAAGTCAACTTGGGGTTGATCCCATGATTTTTTCAGCATTTGTAACACCCTTAAGTTATTCAAAGGATGAATGTCCGAAACGATCATTTGCGCCATGGCACGGGTTTTGGCTTGATCCAAGGCATCAGCAGGCAATATGGGATTCTCAGGATACATGGCTTCTAAATATTCCATGATCGCCATCGATTGATTCAACACTTCGCCGCCTTCTGTCACCAACGCTGGGACCAGCCCTTGTGGATTCAAAGCCTTGTATTCAGGCTGGTGTTGTTCGCCACCATCCTTAACCAGATGCACCGGTATGGATTCATAGTCGAGTCCTTTTAGGTTCAATGCAATGCGAACACGATAAGCAGCTGTACTGCGCCAATAAGTATATAATTTCATCATTGTTTTTCTTCCATATTTTCTTTATCACGGTAATAAGTACCAAACAACCAATCACCGATTGGATAGGTGATGTTGAAGTTATATTTGGACATGAGTTCTGGTTTGTGATGCTGCTGGTGTAAGGCCATGACTTTTTTTATTCCAGGAACTTTCATCACCCAGGAGTCTTTCTTACAATGGAAAGCAAAATGAAACAATTCGTAATTTAAAAAATAGGACACAGCCACAAACACGAATAACCACGCCACATTGTCGCTGAACAACAGCTGCATGACAAACCATACTGGCACCCCAAACACACCAAAGAAAAACACCACCAACAGCAATGGAAATAAAGTCACTTTAAAATCCTGGTGGTGGTCAAATGGCATGTGGCTGTCGGTAAAAAATTGGTGGTGCTGTTTGCTGTGCCTGAGATAAATCGACTTCAGCCCTTTTCTTGGCACGTGCATAACATAGCGGTGTCCCAGGTACTCAGACAGATTGGCATACACAAAAGCCAGTGGCAAGGTCAGCCATTCCAGTGGCATCACATCATTCAATTGCCACAATGACCAAGTGATCAACGTTGCTGAAAGTAATACCGTAACACCCAAGTGCACATACCCGACATACCAACCGGGTATGTGCTTTTGTCTGAACTCAGATCTGAACTCAGTGTTGTTCATTACTCGGATGAATTGTCTTCAAAATACAATCGACTTCTGGTCACTTGATCAGGATACACTTGATTCATGCTACTGGCTTCATACAACCGGCCATTGAGCATCACATGACTGACATCATCGGTGCTGTATATGTCTTGCATGGGATCAGAGTTCAAGATCACCATGTCAGCCAGTTTACCGGCTTTGATGCTGCCTAGCTCATGGTCCATGCCAATGTATTTGGCCGGATCAATGGTGCTGGCTTTGATGACATTCCAGGGTGACATGCCACCTTGGGCAAACATCCACATTTCCCAATGAGAGCCCAAGCCTTCTCTTTGTCCGTGAGCACCTAACAACACATCAACACCTTCACTTTGTAACTCAGTAGCCACCCTCGCATTATTGAAGTGATTATAATCTTCCAATGGGGCTTTGGTTCTGCGAACAGAGACTGGCTCAAGCACACCTTTGGGTACAAATTGGCTCAGTAAGGGGTGTTTCCAGACTTCAGTGGTGTCATACCAGTATCGCTCACCCCAAATACCGCCGTAACCAACAGTTAAAGTGGGCACATATGCGGTTTCTGTACCAGCCCAAAGCTGTTTCACATCATCATAGATCGCTGCCACTGGAATCGAATGTTCAATGCCGGTGTGGCCATCGATGATCATCGTCATGTTGTGCATAAACAGTGATCCACCTTCAGGAACCACCATCAGACCTGTTTGTCGCGCTGCCTCCAACACCTGTTGGCGCTGGTCTCTCCTGGGTTGGTTATAACTCTTCACTGAAAAAGCACCAACGGCTTTCATCCGTTCCAAATGGCCAACAGCATCTTCTAAAGAATCCACCTTAGCGGTGAAATAATGCGTGGCTCCATACAAAATGGTGCCGGTAGAATAAATTCTGGGTGCCGTGATGACCCCAGCCTGCTGCATCTCAGAAGCTGAAAACACAGCGGCTGTATCAGCAGATGGGTTGTGGGTGGTGGTCACACCAAAGGCTAAATTAGCCAATGCATTCCAACTGGTTTGTGGGGTGATTTGACCGTTGGCATAAGGACCGTGCCAATGCACATCAACCAAACCGGGAATGATGGTTTTACCAGTGACATCAATGACTTCTGCATTCTCAGGGGGTTGGATCTGAGCGGCTGTACCCACGGCTGAAATCCGATTGTTGTTGATGATCACCACACCATCATTAATCACTGAGTTTTCACCCCCTGTTTGTTCCATGGTCACAATTTTTGCCCCAACCAGTGCCACTGTACCTTGTGGTACGTCAGTTTTAACAGACATTGAAATATGGGTCGTTTGGGCAACTTTGGGTTCATCATCCGCTTCATCGCCATCGCTGGTAACATGAATTTCGCCAGCCAGGAAGTCGAATTGCTCGGACAATTTTTGTTGGTAAATCACCGGTCCCATGGACCAACTCAACGCATCTGAGCCTTCGTTCCAACTGATGTAATTACCTGCATGTTCAGAAAACTTCTTAACCGGTAAATTACTGGCGCCTGCACCGGTGCTGATGTGTTTGCCATTGCGGATGAATGGCGTGACATAAACTTGATAATTTTGAATAAAAGCCAGCCATTGTTCATCCGGAGATACCTGGAAATGAGTGATCCACTCACCTTGGTAATGATTTTGTAGTTCATTCCCGGTTAAATCCGTTGATTGCAATTGTGTAGTGATCACCTCACCTGATACTGATTGCCCCATAAAAAATACCCGTGAATTGTCTTTTGTGAAGAACGGGTTGCGACCACTGTCACTGATTTTAGTTTGTTGTTTTGATTGCAGATTCACAGCAAACAAACCAGTATCATGTGAATACAATGGAGAAGTTAAATAACCTCCAGCTCCAGCTTGAAACACCACCGTCTGACCATCAACTGAGATCACAGGGTTGGTGTAATGGCCTGGTTTACTTGAAATAATTTGAGACCTGCCTTTCAGGTTTGACAAACGCACAGACCCCAAGGCTTCATCATGCCAAGTGGTATATACCAACTGCTTACCATCGGCGCTGAATTGTGGAAATAACTCGAAATGATCATTTTGTTTGGTTAACCTTTCGGGTTCTCCATGCATGGACCCATCTTTAATCCGCACGGTATAAATCTTACCTAAGGACTGGAATACTGCCAAATCACCTTGGGGTGACAATTGCAACCATCTGAGCATTTTGGCTTCAAACTGCTCCGGAGACACCGTGTTTTTGACCGTCACAGCTTGTCTGACTTCTCTTTGATCTTCAACGTTAAACGGGATGTTGGTTACAACCTCGGAAGCCACATCAATGTGATGAATTTGTCCTTTGGCATAGAACACAATGCCTTGCCCGTCTGAAGTCCATGACATACTGGGATAAACACCATGTATGGCCCAGGTTTCCTGCATGTCGCGCTCTAGGTTGGTATAAATAGGTTTGACTGCTCCGCTTTCACGGTCTTGGATAAACAGGGCACTGTTGTTGCGAATGCGGCGCACAAATGCCAAAGATTTCCCATCAGGTGATGGCGTGGGCCTGATTGCACCACCCGGGCCGGAAACCCATGATTTGATGTCACCTGTGGCCAATTCAATGGCATAGATTTCATAAATCTGATTGTTGGCATCTTTGGAGTACTCAAAATACTGTCCCGGTGTAGAATCACGGGAGAACAACACATATTTACCATCAGGGGTGTAGACTGGCTCACCCAAGTCTTTTTGTTCGTTCGGGCGTTTATTCAGCTGTACCCCCTTTCCTCCTGAGGTGTGATACATCCAGATTTCACCTGCCCCCAAAGAGCGCATACCCGTAAAATGTTTTCTGGCCACAATGTAGTTCCCGTCAGGTGACCAACTGGGTGAGTTCAATAACCTGAATTTTTCTTTGGTCACCTGCTGCTGGTCGCTACCATCCACTGCCATGATCCAAATGTTATCTCCACCACCTTGGTCGGAGGTGAAAGCCAACTGAGAGCCATCGGGTGAAAACTGTGGCTGCATGTCCCAAGCCATTGAGTTGGTGATGTTGGTCGCTTTACCACCAGCAAATGGCATGGTATAAATATCGCCTAACATATCAAACACAATCCACCTTCCATCCGGACTGACATCCACATTCATCCAAGTACCACTGGTGGTGTTGATATCGACCATTTTCTTGATACCAGGGGGGTTGTTCACATCCCATTTTTTTTCTTCCGTCCCTTCATCAGCTTGCACCAGAGCAGGTGAGAAAAGAAAACTGAACATTAATAGGTAAATCGATTTCATTGGTGTCCCCATATAAACAAAGTCGATAATTATACGTTTAAAATGAAGTATATCGATTACAATCTGAAGAATTTCTAACGGCTATATTTTCATGACCATAGGGTTGGGTGAATTCCTGTCATTGTTGTGTGCCCTGTTATGGGCTTTTGCAGTCATTTGTTACCGCAAGGCTGGTGACTCCATCAATGTCAGCGCCATGAACCTATTCAAAATCAGTTTAACTTTGGTGCTGATGATCCCAACCTTATATTTCACTGATGGGTTATCTCCTCCTGACTTGACGTTGGCACAATGGGGGTTGCTGTTAATCAGCGGCTTTTTTGGCATCATGCTGGCAGACTTATTTTATCTGAGAGCCTTACAATTAATTGGTGCTGGCCTCACAGGGCTGACCGGCAGTCTATACAGCCCTTTTGTGGTCTTTTTGTCCTTGTTTTTCTTGGGTGAACGCCTCAACATCTGGCAAATCATGGGCATGGCACTGGTGATTGTCGGGGTTATGGTCATCAGTTATCGAAAAAAATCCCTGACCATTGAACACCCACCGATCAAAGGATTTGTATATGCCGCACTGGGTGTTTTTTTCACCGCCTTGGGCATCGTGATCATCAAACCTGTAACCACAGACATTCCATTCTTTTGGATCATCACCATTCGAACAGTGGGAGGGATCATGACCATGATTTTATTTAATTTGTTGTTACAAAAAAGCCTTAACCCGCTGTCAGTGATGAGCAGTCGAGGTAAGTACTGGCTATTGGCTGGTGCCATTTTGGGACAGTACCTGTCTACCATGGTTTGGGTGGCGGGGTATAAATACACGTCTGCTTCTGTGGCTTCGATTCTCAATGAAACGGCCTCAATATTCATATTAATCCTGGGCTGGTTGATGCTAAAAGAGGAGATCAGCCAACGAAAAATACTGGGTGCCATCATCAGTATATCTGGCGTTATCTTGGTGTTGCAATTCAGCCATTAATGCGGGTACGTTACATTTGTTTACAGAAACCTTTCCCTAACGATTCAGGATTCCACTATCATATATATCAATGAAATGTGTGTGTGATAATCAAAATGACCCAACTACAATTTAACAGCCCAAACCCACCCAAAAATTCAGATGAACTGTCGCCTATTGTTTATTTCAGAGGCATCAATCGCATTCATGTGAATCGTTTCAAAGCCTACACCCAAATCTTATCCAATCGTTTGAAATCGTCATGGCAAATCACCCAAGACATCAAACAAGCCAATGTTGTGGTCGGAACCAGTGAAGTGAATGGAAAAAAAGTGATGCGTTTATCGGTTTTGACGGATTTGGCCAACTTAAAGCCCAAGAGCCTCTACTCGTTTGAACTTACTTTTGAAGAAAATAAACTGGTCAGACAGCTTAACTTAGCAAGTAAACACTTACTCAAAGGTTTTCAAGGTGATCTTCAAAATGAAAGTTGTCATCGCACTGTAACCATCTGTGGTCTACTGAATGAGTCACTCAGTATGCTATGTGATTTGCTGAACCAAAAATCTCAAGACATCGAGTTCACGCCTTCAGTGGGTATCTTCTCGTCATTGAATAACTTATATCGCGATCATTTGCTGTTGGTTGTTGACCCCAAACTACCTGAATCTATGCAGGCCTACCAGAGTTTGATTGAGAAAAAATCTCAAGGCAACATCATCATTGATGAATTGACCATTGCCATCATTCAAAACGAAGACGAACAAACCAATGAAGAAGTTTTTGATCTGATTTATGGCAATGCTGATGCATCGACCCAAGTCACCCTATTGAACCCAGCCGATGAAAGGGACCTGGCGAGTTTTGTTCAGTTTTTTTGAACCTGTTCCAGCTTAATCGTAAAAACCATCATTTTTACACCCAATTCACTGCTTAACCGTTAACATTAAAACCAATGTTAATCATGCAGAAAAAACGATGGGTATTCAGAAACAAGTCCTTTTTATAACCGGTCAAAACGGTATGTTGGGACAACATTTGACTCAATTTTTATCTCAGCAATATGAGGTTGTTGGGTTACAAAGAAACACGCAATCAATTGATAAACCAAGCTGGAATTATCGCCAATTACTTGAACAACTCAAGATGAAAGCTCCCGACGCCATCATTCACCTGGCAGGGGCCGGTATTGCAGATAAGCGCTGGAGTGGGCGATACAAAAAAACCATATATGTCAGCCGCATCAATGGAACCCAATGGTTGGTCAACGAAATTTTACAGCATGATGAACGACCCAAAACATTCATGTGTGCGTCTGCCATTGGATACTATGGACATCGACCTGAAGAACAGTTAACTGAAAATGCAGGCAAAGGCAAAAACTTTGTCGCCAAAATTGCTGAGCATTGGGAAGCAGCTGCCCAAGAATTAAACCGAACTGAAGTCCGGGTGATTAACATGCGGTTTGGCATGATATTATCCAAGACTGGTGGGGCATTGAAAGACATGATGTTACCATTCAAGTTGGGTTTAGGAGGACGGCTGGGTAAGGGCCAGCAAAAATACAGTTGGATCAGTATCGATGATGCAAGCAGAGCGATTGATTTTTTACTTCACCATGAAACACTCCAAGGCCCGATCAATTTAACCTCACCCAACCCTGTCACCAATCAAGAATTTACCCAAATCCTGGCCAAAACGTTGAGAAGGCCTGCATTCATGCACATGCCTGCCTTTGTGGTGCGCCTGGTGTTTGGTGAAATGGCTGATGAACTGTTGTTAGCTGATGCACATGTTATGCCTCAAATATTGATGAATGCAGGCTTTGAGTTCAAACATGCCAAGTTGGATGCCGCAATGAAATACTTAATGCAATGAACATCCTGATCATTGGTGCCAATCAAGGCATAGGTGCAGCCATAGCAAAGCAACTTAATGTTGAAGGTAATCACACGGTTATCAAAACAAGTCGTCAATATGCCACTTTGACTCAGGTAGATGAAATGACTTGGGAAGTGGCGGTTGACGTCACAGACGAAAATTCCATTTCTGAATTTTCAAAACAACTGCGTGATGGATTCTCTGTCATTGATTGGGTGATCAATTGTGCAGGGCTTTTACACAGTAAACGATTCATGCCAGAAAAGTCTCTAGATCAAGTGAACCAGCTTCAGATGTTACAAAGCTTCATGACCAATGCCGTTGGCCATTTATGGATCATCAATGCACTGAAGAAAATGATCATTCAAAGTAAGCTACCATTGGTGTGCTCTGTTTCAGCCAGAATTGGCAGCATAACTGATAACCATTTAGGTGGTTGGTATGCCTATCGAATGAGCAAAGCAGCACTGAACATGGGCATTAAAAATGTAGCCATTGAATGGTCAAGACTGCACCCAAAAGTGAAATTTATTTTGATCCATCCTGGCACTTCAGACACTGATTTATCAAAACCCTTTCAAAAACGACTGCCCAAAGGACAATTACAAACAACTGACACCACTGCTAAACAATTATTGAAACAGTTAAACCAACATCAAAACCACCCCGAAAAACATCCGTTGTATATTGATTATCAAGGCCGTGTCATAGCTTGGTGAATTAGGGTCTGTACTTGAGTGACTCGATTTTTTATGGCATAGTGCGGCTCATGAAAAATACATTTTTGATGGCTGCTGTCTTATTACTTACCGGGAATGTGACATCTGCCGCTGACTTTAAAGAACAGCTGATTCTGGCACTGCACCAAGACCAAAGACACCGCGGTGAAATCAATCGTTTAAAAAAACAGCACCACAACATTGACCTGATTCAACAATTAGAACAAGCCCAAGCTCAACTTGACCAAGGTAATCTCAAGACCCTGGACAACATCATCAACCAATTGGGCCACTGGCCAGGCATAGATGATGTGGGAAAGAATCCAGCCAGCATTGCACTGATCTTATTCAAAAGAAGTGAGTTAAAACAACAAGCTCGGTACCTGCCCTTGATGCACACTGCGGTACTCAACAAACAAATCCCGGCCATTTGGTATGCCGAAGCCCATGACCATCATTTGATGTTACTGAACAAGCCGCAAAAATTTGGACACCTGATGATTCAATCTTCTGATGGTAAACAAGGTTTATACCCAATCGAATCATTAGAAACCGTTAATAATGAACGATCAGGCCTGGGCCTGCCTGATTTAAAAACAACATTGGGACAGCGCAATATATTGCTCAGAACTGATTTGAAAGACCCACATAACCCCCAGCTTCTGGAGGCTGATAAAATGATGTCTGTGGCAGAATTAGCTGCGGCATGTCTGGACCAAATTTACCCCAATTCGATCAAACATGTACTGAACAGCAAAGCAGATGCCGCTAGCCCTGATCAATTGTATCCAGCC
Source organism: Marinicella sp. (assembly GCA_965230295.1). Classification (GTDB taxonomy): domain Bacteria; phylum Pseudomonadota; class Gammaproteobacteria; order Xanthomonadales; family Marinicellaceae; genus Marinicella. Next base: position 547,760 of record OZ246001.1, read on the forward strand.
TTTTTCGGCTGTTTTGACTGGCATTCATCGGTGCATGGTCATTGGTTATTGGTTAGGGCAGCAAAATTATTTCCGAACCATGCTCAATCGGCAGCTTTCATGAAGCGATTGGATGCCCATTTCCAACCAGATAAATTAACTGCCGAACTGACTTACTTTCAACAACCTGGTCGAGCAGGATTTGAACGCCCATATGGATTGGCCTGGTTTCTTCAATTGTATGCTGAACTACACGAATGGCAAAACCCCCAGGCACAGCAGTGGCGGGTCAATCTGACCCCGCTTAAAAACCATGTGGTTAAACAATTGAGTCAGTGGATCCCCAAACTGGCTTACCCGATACGAACTGGCGAACACAGTCAAACGGCTTTCGCCTTTGGATTGGCTTACGATTATGCTGTAAACACAGGTGATGAGGCCTTTGCAAACTTGTTGAAAGAACATGTGATGCGCTTGTATTTAGATGACAAAAATTGTCCCATCAATTATGAACCTTCTGGTCAAGACTTTCTCTCAGCTTGTTTAGCAGAAGCTGATTTGATGCGGCGTATGATGACACCTCAGCAATTTGCCAAATGGTTCAAGAAGTTCATTCCAGCCAGCAAAAAACAAAGTAACTGGTTACCTGTAGCACGTGTGACAGACAGGGTGGACGGTAAACTGGCACATTTAGACGGGTTGAACATCGCCAGGGCCTGGATGTTAGAGGGCATTGCGATGGGGCTGCCTTTGGCCGACAAAAGACGTCAAAACCTGGGTAAACTCGCGGACATGCATGCCAAATCGGGTCTGGCAGCTGTGACTGGAGAACATTATGCCGGTGGACATTGGCTGGGTTCATTCGCTGTTTATTACCTCAGCCAACGCGGGCTGCCATAAGACAACCCTTTCAGCCACAATTATTTACATCTTCAGAAGCAGCAGGTCTTTAAGAGCCAAGCGATTGATGCTAACATAATATCAATTAAAACAATGACCTGCTTACATTATTGTGAGATCCAATAAAACAGTCATCACCAGTCACCCACAGCTCAAATTCTTGTGGTTAATTCTGATTTTTGTTTGGTCAAGTTTTTCCATCAATTCCTCCCATGCTCAACAGCTGCCATTTGCCGAACTCGACATCGCTGATGGTTTAGAAGACATGGTTGTTTTTGATATGGACCAGGATGACTTGGGGTTTTTATGGATCACCACTAGAACGGGTGTCAACCGATTTGATGGCACAAGATTTGAGACCTATAAAAAATCAGATGGCTTACCACATAACCTGGTCAGGGACTTGCTGAAAGACCGTCATGGTATTTTGTGGGCTGGATCTGAGTCAGGATTGGCTCGCTTTAATGGCAAATCTTTTGAGCAAGTTTTGACAGATCAATGGCCTGAACATGTTTCAGTTCGTATGGTCAAGGCAGGTGCAGAAGACACTTTATGGGTAGCCACTTATGGCATGGGGATATTAAAGATTGATACAGCCTCATCGGTACCTCGCATTGAACAACAGTTTAACCGCCAAACTGGATTTCCAAGTGATCGCATCAGAAGCCTTATGGTGGCAGAAGATGGCAGTATATGGGCCGGTGACAGTGCCCATGTTTATCACATCACAGAGGGCGATACCAAGATCATCAATTGGGAAGCCAGTTCTTCTGAAATCAGGTACTTGTACCAGCACACCGATCAAAGCATTTGGGCTGGAACCCGGGAAGGGATCGCTTATTTCACCGGCGATTCATTTGTTCAAAAACAGTTTAATGTTGATCTCAGTGACCTGACCATCAACAGCATCAATAGGGCCAACGATGGTCATGTTTGGGTCAGTACCAGGGACAACGGCGCCTTTCAATTCGATGCAGAAGATCTGCTGATACAGCACTTGAATATGAGTAATGGCTTACCAGACAACAGCGTTAACTCCATTTTTCATGATTCTGAGCAGAACCTGTGGCTGGGCACGTACGGTGGTGGTTTGGCCAGGCTCAGTACTTCTGATGTCATCAACTGGAAATCGCAGGCCGTCATGCCCAATCCAAATGTGTACATCATCACCAATGATCAGCAAGGTTGTATTTGGGTGGGTACCAATGGTGACGGCGTTACCTCGTTTTGTGAGAATGTAACCACTCACATCACCACAGCAGATGGTTTAGCCCACAATAAAGTATTGAGCGGTTTGATAGACCAAGATGGCAATCCATGGTTTGGGACCTTGCAAGGTGTCAGTTATTTGAAAGATGGACAATTCATAAATTTTGATGAATCAGATGGTTTAACTGGTCTGGTGGTTTATCACATGGCTTATGGCCAAGATGGCAGTATTTGGCTGGCGACCAATAATGGTCTCAACCATTATCAAGACGGTCAGTTTTCAGCATACTTTGAGTCTGATGGTCTACCGGACAACCGAATTAACATGGTCATTCAAGCCCAAGACGGCAGTTTATGGTTGGGTACATCGAATGGTTTATCACATTATCGGGATGGAAAATTCACTAACTGGACCAATGATGATGGCTTGGCAGCCAATTTCATCAATGACATTTATGAAGATGCAAACGGGCAACTTTGGTTAGCCACCAACAATGGATTGAGCTTATTCGATGGCCAACATTTCAGAACATGGACGGTTGATGATGGCTTACCACATAACAATGCCACCACTATTTTACCGGGCAAAGAAGGTGAGATTTGGATCGGAACCAGCCGCGGTGTGGCCATTTATGATGCCGAATCATTCACAGTCATCACATCAAGAGAAGGGTTGGTGTTTGATTTGGTCAACCGCAGTGCCGGGTATAAAGACAACGAAGGAAATTTATGGTTTGGCACAGGGGCAGGCATCAGTCGTTTTGCCAAAGGCTTCGAACCTGGTTCAACTTCGCCACCACCCGTTCACATCCTTGAAATTCACAATGAAACAGAAAAACTGGCCAACCACTCTACACCTTTATTAGAGCAGCAAAATTCCAGTTTGACCATCAGTTACACTGCCATCAGCTTTCAACGGGCGCCTGACATCAGTTATCGGTACCGCATGAACAAAAAACAAGAAAACATCCCGTGGCGTGAAACCCGATTGAATGAATTACAAATTGACTCTTTGGCAGCTGGTGAATATCAGTTTCAAGTGACGGCAAAAATTGGCAACGGGTTGTGGAACCCCACACCCGCAGTTTTTAATTTCAAAGTGACTCCCCCATTTTGGGAGACCCCTTGGTTCATGGTTTTGGTGTTGATGTTACTGATGGTTGCCTGGTTCTATCGCAGTTGGCGAAGCAAACAACATGCACTGAAATTAGAAGCCATTGTTCATGAACGAACCAAACAATTGAAAAAAGTTAATCATGGACTGGATTGGCTGGCCCATCATGACAGCTTAACCAAACTGTCAAACCGTCACCACATCAAGGAAGTCCTGGGTGGCATAAAAACACCAGATTCAGCCATTCCCTTGGGGGTTTTGCTCATTGACCTCGATCACTTTAAAAATGTCAATGACCGTTATGGACATGCCGTGGGTGATAAAGTGCTACAAACGGTAGCAAACATGTTGCAAAAGGTCATTCCTGAAAACCATACTGTGGCCAGATGGGGTGGTGAAGAATTTATTGTCTTGTGTCCAAAGGCGCGCTTGGTGGAGATCCAGAAGTTGGTACAAGACCTGCTGCATGGGTGCCAACAGATTGAGGTTTCCGTAGAAGCAGAACAAACCATCCACATCAAATGTTCTATTGGCTTTACTTACTTGTCTAAATTGTTGGATCAGGAAAACCTGGGTAAACAAATTGAAAACTCAATTCAGTTGGCTGACATAGCCCTCTACCAAGCCAAAGAACAAGGACGGAATCAGGCCTGTGGATACCTGATCAAACAAGCCATTGACGAATCAACTTTAAAAGGTTACATTGCTGAGACGACACAAGCGATTGCAGATGGTCACATCACAGTCACTGCCATTAAATAACAAAATCCTGCCATTTTATTTAGTATAGAGTTAGGTTGGTTTCACAAAACCAGACATCACCATGAAAAACATCATAAAATCAGAAAAGCTGAAAGGCGTGTGTTATGACATCCGGGGCCCAGTTCTGGATATGGCTAAACGCATTGAGGAACAAGGTGAAAAAGTCCTGAAACTCAACATTGGCAATCCTGCACCTTTTGGCTTTGATGCTCCTGATGACATCGTAAGGGATGTGGTACATAACATCACAGATGCTGAAGGTTATTGTGATTCCAAAGGCATCTACCCCGCTCGAGTAGCCATTTACCAATACTACCAAAAACGCCGAATTAAAAACCTTGATATAGACAAAATCATTATTGGTAACGGTGTCAGTGAACTGATAGTGATGACCATGCAAGCTTTACTGAATGATGGCGATGAAATGTTGATACCTGCACCTGATTATCCATTATGGACAGCTGCGGTCAACTTGTCAGGTGGTCAGGCGATTCACTACCTGTGTGACGAAGCCAATGATTGGGGACCCAATTTGGATGACATGGAATCGAAAATCACTGATAAGACCCGTGGCATAGTTCTGATCAACCCCAACAACCCCACCGGCGCAGTCTATACCAAAGACCAGTTAGAGGCAGTGTTAGATCTTGCCAGGAAACATGAGCTGATTATTTTCAGTGATGAAATTTATGAACTCATTCGTTATGATAACACACCGTTCACTTCAATTGCCTCTTTGGCAGATGATTTGATGTTTGTGACTTTCAATGGCTTATCGAAAACTTATCGTGTGGCGGGCTACCGCACAGGATGGATGCTGATATCCGGGAACACACTGCATGCCCAAGATTACATCGATGGCTTAAACATCCTGTCATCAATGCGATTGTGTGCCAATGTGCCCACTCAATTTGCCATCCAATCGGCCCTGGGTGGCAGACAATCTATTTTCGATTTGACCGAAGGGGAAGGCCGGCTCAATCGTCAGCGTTTGTTAGCCCATCAAATGATCAATGACACACCCGGGTTGTCAACCACATTGCCCAAAGGTGCTTTGTATTGTTTCGTTAAAATCGACACAGCACGGTTCAACATCACCAATGATGAGCAATTTATTTTAGATCTGCTGATTGAAAAACACATCCTGCTGGTTCATGGAACCGCTTTCAACTGGCCTGAGCCCGACCACTTCAGACTGGTGTATTTACCTCAAGTCGAAGTTCTTGAAGATGCCCTAAACCGTTTGCAAGACTTTCTGAAAACTTACCAACAAAATTAGGGCAGTAAACACCAACATTCAGCGATTCTTTTTAATCGCTTTTCGGTTTTTCTTACCTCCGGCTCTGGCGCTGATTGATTTTTTCTTGCCTCGCACACGGGTCTGTTTGTTCTTTCCGGAAGGTTTGGAATGCTTGGCATCTGTTTGTGATTTTTTGCTTCTGGCCGATTGGGGCTTGCTTGGTTGCCTGGTACTGCTGATGTCCCTGGCCGTTAATTCAAAACCTTTTTGATAAATACGTTTCACCTCAGTACCAATCACCCGTTCAATGCGGTGCAATACATGGGCTTCTTCCGGGCAGACAAAAGAAATGGCATGACCAGCTTTACCCGCCCGACCTGTACGCCCTATGCGGTGTACGTAGTCCTCTGGCAAGTAAGGTAAATTGTAATTCAACACATGCTCTAACCCCTCAATATCTATCCCTCTGGCTGCCACCTCTGTGGCGATCAGTACTTGTATCTTGGCTGCTTTGAAATCAGCCAAAGCACGTCGCCTTGAACCTTGGCTTTTGTCACCATGACATATGGCTGCTTTAACTGCTGTGTGCTTCATCCTTGCCAACAAATGATCGGCTTGTTTCCTGGTGCTGGTAAACACCAATATTTGGAACCAATTGTGCTGTTCCAACAAAGCCATGAATAAATCCAGTTTGCGGCTTTCTTCGACCGGGTACAGCACATGCTCAACGGTGTCTGCTGTCGCGTTGGCTTTACTGAGCCTGATTGCTTGGTGATTGTTAAGAATTTTATGGGCCAGTTCATTCATTGCCGGAGTGGTGGTCGCCGAAAACAACAGGGTCTGACGCGCCGGATTGGTTTGGCTGATCAGTTGTTGTGCGTCTTCAATGAACCCCATATCTAACATGCGATCAGCTTCATCCAAAACCACAAACTCTACATCAGCTAAATTAACATGCCCCAACTCCAAATGTTCCTGCAGTCGTCCTGGTGTGGCTATCAACAGATCCAAGCCTGATTTTAATCGATTGGCTTGACCACCCAATTTGACTCCACCAAAGATGGCTGCAATTGTCAGGTCTGTATACTGAGCATAGTTTCCTATGGTGCGAGCCAGTTGTTCAGCCAATTCTCTGGTCGGGGTCAATACCATAGCACGCACTTTGCCAGCCGATGAGGTTGTTGGCTGGTCTAACATTTGTTGCAAAATGGGCAGCGCAAAAGCAGCTGTTTTTCCGGTGCCTGTTTGGGCATTGACTAACAGGTCTTTACCGCGGCGAGCTGGAATGATGGCTTGTTCTTGTACAGGAGTCAGCACTTGATATCCACATTGCTGGATGGCTTGTTGAAGTTCTGCGGCGAGTCCTAATGAGGAAAATTTCATGTTGTGTTCTCTTATTGATCAGATACAAACTGTAATTGGGCGCAATATACAGCAATTTTGTGCCCTTCGGGTGGTCAATTGAACTTATTTCTGACCAAGTTTAAATGATTAGGCTTGAAAAGTACCAGGGCCTGTTCACACTAATTCACCAATTTAACCAAACAAAGATTGACAATCAACAGCATTGATTTATTATGCGCGCCTTAATCTTTTTACGGCAACTGACCATGTTTAATTTAATTTCTAAAAGAATGGGCTACAGCATCAAAAATGATGTCCTGTCAGGCTTAACAGTGGCTTTGGCATTGGTACCTGAGGCAGTGGCTTTTGCTTTTGTCGCCAAGGTGGATCCATTGGTCGGTTTATATGCAGCATTCATGGTCGGGCTGATTACATCTGTTTTTGGGGGTCGTCCAGGCATGATTTCAGGAGCCACAGGAGCCATGGCAGTTGTGATGGTGGCGTTGGTGGCCGAACATGGGGTGCAATACTTATTTGCCGCAGTGGTGTTAACAGGCATCATTCAAATGCTGGCTGGGGTATTTAAGCTGGGTATGTTCATCCGCATGGTCCCCTATCCGGTGATGTTGGGCTTTGTTAATGGTTTAGCCATTGTGATTTTCCTGGCCCAATTGGGCCAATTTAAAATTGTTGATGAAGCCGGCCTCCATCAATGGATGCAAGGTGAAACGCTTTATTGGATGATTGGTATGGTGGCACTGACCATGTTTATCATTCATTTCTTACCTAAACTGACTCGCATCATTCCGGCCTCTTTAGCGGCTATTTTGATCGTCACAGGCTTGGTGATCGTACTTGATATTCCCATTCCTAATGTGATTGATTATGTCCGTTCAGAATCAGGCAACCCCAGTGCCACCATTGCTGCAGGGTTACCTACTTTTGCCATTCCTTCTGTGCCCTTTAACCTGGAAACTTTCAACATCATTCTACCCTATGCGCTTATTTTAGCTGCAGTGGGTCTGATTGAGTCATTGTTGACCATGACACTGATTGATGAGATCACTGAAACCCGAGGTCACGGTAACCGAGAGTGTATGGGTCAGGGCCTGGCCAATTTTACCAATGGCTTCTTCGGAGGCATGGGAGGTTGCGCCATGATTGGTCAAAGTATGATCAACATCAAATCAGGTGGCCGTGGCAGGTTGTCCGGCATCACGGCTGCTGTGGCACTGTTACTTTTTATACTCATTGGATCTTCTTGGATTGAAATGGTCCCATTAGCCGCACTGGTTGGTTTGATGTTTATGGTGGTATTGGGCACCTTTGAGTGGGCCAGTTTAAGGATGATTAACAAAGTTCAAAAGTCAGAAATCTTTATCATTGTATTGGTTTCAGGTATCACAGTGATCGCTGATTTGGCCATTGCTGTGGTCATTGGGGTGATCGTCAGTGCTCTGGTTTTTGCATGGAAAGGGGCCAAGAGGATTCAAGGCAAAAGTCACATTGATGACAACGGCTCAAAAATTTATGTGCTCAAAGGTCCTGTGTTTTTTGGTTCTGTACAAAATTTTCAAGACCTGTTCTCTCCAAGGACAGATCCAGATGATGTCATCGTAGATTTTTTGGATGCACGGGTTTATGACCATTCAGCCATTGAGGCTTTGGACTCTTTGGCAGAGCGCTATGAACGCAATGGCAAAACTTTGCACTACCGGCACCTCAGTCCTGAATGCAAACAATTATTGAACAAAGCAGGTAATTTAGTGGAAGTCAATTTGATCGAAGATCCAGACTATAAAGTAGCAGACAGTGCTTTGGGCTGAACCTGGCAACAAGTTTTTTATGTTCTTTTTTGTATACATTTATTTTCAAGTCTAAATACTTCAACAATTCAATCAAATCAATCGTTCATACAGATGACCGCAAATGCAGTCATCTGTTACTCTAAAAACCAAACTTTCATAAGTTATTGTTTATATAAGCTTTTTCTAATAATAAACTGCCACCATAAAGCCTAAAACGTACGAAATAAAGCCTAATTAATTCAACCAGGATTTTCATTTCATATATACGTCTAAAATCCCCTTTTTTGTGAACTGTGTCACACTTTTTTCGCTGAAAATCCAAATAATTATTGATGGCTGTCATATATATGTTATATATTCTAGCCACCACAACAATAAAAATTACACATGTGGTAAAGCCAGATTAGAAATTAATCTGAAATAAAAAAAATAGAGGAGAGACATCTAATATGAAAAAATTAGATATTGGTGCGCGTTCGCCAAAAATAAAACTAAAGAACGCAATTTCCAAATCGCTGACTGTCATGACACTGGCTGCATCTTGCCAGGTTGCTCTTGCACAAAGCATCGGCGAAGAGCCAATCCAAACCAGCCTTATTCAAGGGTTCAACGTAGCCAACAAGATCCATAACCAATACATTGTGGTATACAAAGACACCTTTGTTAATACGGAAACAGTGGCCAGACGTGCTGGCAATCAAACCCTTGAGCAAGCAAGAAAAGCTTTGATCCAGGAAATGAGTGTAGATATGGCCACCAAGGCCAAAGGTGAAATGGTTCGTAGCTATTCATCATCTATCTATGGCATGGTATTGAACAGTCTGTCAATCGATGAAGTGGTGGCATTGACTAAAGACCCAAGAGTTGCTTTCGTTGAAGCCGACAAGACAGTTAGCCTCAGCGCCACGCAAAACAATGCAACTTGGGGTTTGGATCGGATCGACCAAGCCAGTTTACCTTTGAACAACACTTACAACTATGATGCAGATGGCACAGGCGTGAACGCATATGTAGTCGATACAGGTGTCAGAATTTCACACACCCAATTTGGTGGACGTGGTAATACAGGTTTTACTGCAATTAACGATGGTAACGGCACCAATGACTGCCAAGGTCATGGAACCCACGTAGCTGGTACCATAGGTAGTAGCACTTATGGTGTGGCTAAAAACGTTGAAATCTACGCTGTTAGGGTTTTGGGTTGTGATGGTTCAGGTACAAACTCAGGCGTCATCGCAGGTGTGGATTGGGTTGGTGACAACCACGTCGCACCAGCTGTTGCTAACATGAGTTTGGGTGGTGGAGCCAGTTCAGCTTTGGATAATGCTGTGAATGCAGTGGTAGCCCAAGGTGTAACTATGGTTGTTGCTGCTGGTAATGATAACCGCAATGCTTGTAACTATTCACCAGCACGTGCTGCCAATGCAGTGACTGTTGGTTCAACCACAAGTTCTGATGCCCGTTCTTCTTTCTCGAACTATGGTTCTTGTTTAGATATTTATGCGCCAGGTTCATCAATCACCTCAACTTGGTCTACCAGTAACACGGCGACCAACACCATCAGTGGTACTTCAATGGCAGCACCACATGTAGCTGGTGTGGCTGCCTTGTATTTGGATGACAACCCCAATGCAACACCTGCTCAGGTACAAGCAGCCATGGAAAATGCAGCCATTTCTGGTGTCATTTCTGACGCAAGAACCGGTTCACCCAACTTATTGCTGAACAACTTCAGTGGTAATGGCGGTGGCGGCGGTGGTGGCGGCGGTGGCGGCGGCGGCAACGGCGAACTCACCAACGGCCAAGCTGAAACAGGCATTTCAGGCGCGCAAGGCTCACAAGCGTTCTATACATTAGCTGTTCCTGCTGGTGCCACTGACTTAAGCTTTGCTATCAGTGGTGGCTCTGGAGATGCTGACATGTATGTAAGATTTGGCGCAGCACCAACGACTTCAACTTATGATTGTCGTCCTTACAGAAATGGCAACAACGAAACTTGTGACATCACCAATGTCCAAGCAGGTACTTACCATGTGATGCTAAGAGGGTACAGCGCTTACTCTGGTGTAAGTCTGGTTGGTAGCTACACTGCTGGCGGCGGCGGTGGCGGCGGTGGTGGCGGCGGTAATTTCTTTGAAAATACCACCAATGTGACCATTTCAAGCGGCGCACCAAGTACAGTCAGTTCTAGTATCAATGTAACCAGAACTGGCGCATCAGGTACCATCACAATCAAAGCTGACATCAAGCACACTTATCGTGGTGACTTGTCCGCTAAGATTTATGCACCCAATGGTGCCAGTGGTACTGTTCATGCCAGAAGTAACTCATCTGACAGTGGTGATGATTTGTTAATTGACGTCAACCTGAACGCTGGAACCATCGAATCCAGTGGTGAATGGAGATTTGAAGTAACAGACCATGCCAACCAGGATGGTGGTTATATCGATTCTTGGAGCATTGAATTCAACTGATTCATGCTTTGAATTGAAATGATAGAAAAAGGAGGCTCCGGCCTCCTTTTTTTATGCCCCAAAAGTTTGCAAAATCGCTTTAGACCATACTTCCGGGTCTTCCAACATGGGGAAATGACCCAAATTATCCAGTTCAATCAAGTCACTGTTGTTGATTTCCGCTGCCAACACTTGAGCCATGGCTTGCACAGCCACCGGATCATTCTTGGCCCATACGATTTTTACCGGCAAGGTTGTGTTTTGTAAGGCACCAATCCACCGATGCCAATAGGTATACCTTTGTTTGATGTACTGCGTGGTTTTGTGAAGAACATTTTTTCCACCAGCATGATTCATCATTTCCCACAAGGCATCCAACTCTTCATCACTAATCAAATCCGGATTGTGGTAAATGTTTTTAAGATTTCTTGCCAATGTACGGCGATTACTTAATCGAGCCACCCATGGGCCTGTCAACTTATTGAGCAACAGTTTTTGGATCAGGCGCAATTGAGCCATTTCTACATGCATGCTGCCATTACATAAAATCAGCTGTTTGATTTCCACAGCAAATTGATCAAACCTTTGCTTTCTGGCCAACAGTTCAGTGGCAACACTGGTTCCATAATCATGGGCCAAAACGGTGGCCTCCTTGATACCTAGTTGTTGCCACAACATCAAAGCTTGATCAGTTTGTTCCATCAAAGAATAGGAGTAATTCCGGGGTTTGGCAGAGAAACCGAACCCCAAATGATCATGCATCACCACTCGAAATTGACTTTCTAAATAGGGCAAAGCCTTGTGGTAGTCATAAGTACATGTGGGGTAGCCATGTAGCACCACCAGAACTGGCTTATCAGATCCAGAATCATAGACAAAATGTTCGAAGCCATTCACCGATTGTATCGAACCTGAATTTTTCCATTGTTCTGCTTTCATGAGTTTACCTCTGTCGTGATTTATGGCTATATAATAACGCACAATTCACTACAACAATGCATCTATGAAATTGGCCATCATCACTTGTCAGGATCTGCCAAATGGCGTCGAAGACGACCAGGGGTTTTTCAATGCTTTGCGAAATTTAAATATCGACACAGATGTCATAAGCTGGGATGCTGATGTTGATTGGTCAGTTTATGACGCCTGCCTCTTACGATCAGTTTGGGATTATCATGAACGGGTTGATGCCTTTAATCACTGGTTAACGGGCCTTGAAAACATCACTGAAGTGATCAATCATGTCGATGTGGTCCGTTGGAATCAAAATAAGAAATACCTGTCAGAATTGGCTGATTTTGGCATCACCATTGCCCCCACAGAATGGTTATCTGTAGAACATGAATTTGATTTGGCAACCTGGAGTCAACAACAAAATGCCACTCATTTTTTTCTGAAACCCGTTATAGGCGCAGACTCTTCAGGTACTTTAAAGTTTGAGAACAGCAAGGAAGGACTTGAAACAGCACAACAGCACCTGGATCTGTGGCTCCCCCAGGTGGACATGATGTTACAACCCTATTTACCTCAAGTAGAGACCTACGGTGAAACTTCAGCCATCTATTTTGCTGGCAGCCTTGCACATGCAGTCAGGAAAGTGCCAGTAACAGGAGACTACCGAGTCCAAGATACATTTGGTGCCACTGACACAGCCTATCAATTGACTGCAGTGGAAATGGCCTTGTCAAAAGCTTGTCTGAATTTTCTGGAGCAAAAATTTTCCACTGTGGTGTATGCCAGATTTGATTTCTTACATGATGATCAAGGATCAGCTTACCTCAATGAAGCTGAACTTATAGAACCTTCGTTGTTTTTTGCTCACGGTCCCGAATCAGCAGACATGTTTGCTCAGGCCATCAAAGATCACTTGTCATCAATAACCTCTGAGTCGGTTTGACCTAACCCGGGACCCAATTCCCAGGCATCGGCATCAATGGTCTCACGATAAGCATGCCATGTTGCATGACCTACGATGGGTAACAGCACCACAAAACCAATATAGAAAGTTAAGATGCCCACAACTATCAAAAAAATGATAGATAAGCCCCAGACCAACATCGCCAATTTATTTTTTAAAACCGCATTGATCGATGTGATCACGGCTGTCACAGTGTCCACTTTTCGATCCATTAACATCGGGATTGAAAACGCACCCGCAGCAAAAATGATGCCAGCAAATACGGCACCTACCATGGTTCCTACCCCAATGAACATATACCAATCTTCAGGTTTCATGATCGTGTAAGATGGAAAAAAGATGTGTAACATGCTGGCCGCTCTGGCCCAAATCAAAAACACGATCAAGAACATGAAAGACAACACCATCTCATTGCCTAAGTTTTTCTTACCTTCTTTCAAACAACGCAGAAATTGAGGCTCAACTTGATTGCTGATTTGTCGGCTGAGTGAATACAAACCAATGGCTATGATCGGGCCTAAAAAGAAAAACCCTGCTGTCAAAGCTATCGCCAAAACTACAGAATGAGCCCAATAGGCCACCACAGTGATCAGCACACTGATTAACATCATCACCATGCCATAAATCAAACTGATCTTGCTCACTTGTTTAAAATCTTTCCACCCCAACTTCAACCAATGCCATGCCGCCAATGGTTTTAACTGGCGGCATGGTGCCACCAAAGGTTTCATTTCATTATTTGGTTGTTCTGACATCTATTGCCACCCGAATTTACTTTTACAAAGCATATCAAAATCTATGGTTCATGGTTTTGACAATAATCAAGGCTGTTCATGTCATGGAAAAAACTTGAGTCAATACAATGAATTACTCACGGTAATACTTTTAGATAGGGTTTGACCAGCACGTGTGCATACACCCCTGCTGCAACGTAAGGATCGGCATCAGCCCAATCTTGCGCCGCTTGTAAAGACTCAAATTCAGCCACCACCAAAGATCCGGTAAATGCCAATTCTGCAGGTTGTGCTTCGTCAGTAGCCGGGTGTGGCCCGGCGATCATCAAGCGACCGGCTTCATTCAGTTCATGTAAGCGAGCTAAATGTTGTTCACGAGCCGTTTTACGTAAGGGCAAGGAGTCAGGAACATCTTGAGAAATGATGGCGAAATACATGTAAATTCCAAACGATTAAAGAGCTCGATTATAATGTGCTTTTCATTCAAATTAAACCGCATGTCAGGAAACATCAGAAGTCACCTATCCATCGGTCAAGAAGTCTCAGTGGTGCAAAAACACCACCAAAGATCAGGCGAGTTGACCCAAGGTTGTATAGCTCGCATCTTGACCAAATCTCCGAATCACCCACATGGCATCAAAGTCAAGTTAGATTCAGGCATTGTGGGTCGAGTTAAAGTGATTCATGACTGAACATATTTTGTACTCCTTCAGGCGCTGTCCTTACGCCATCAGAGCGCGCATGGCCTTGGCATATGCTGGCATCAATTGTGAACTGCGTGAATTGGTTTTACGCGACAAACCTGCCGATATGTTAAGCCACTCGCCCAAGGGTACTGTACCTGTTTTGATCACCCAATGTGGCCAAGTGCTTGATGAAAGCCTGGATGTGATGCTGTGGGCCCTACAAAATCATGATCCTGATTCCTGGTCAGAAAACCAATCAGACAGCATGCGGTTGATTGACCAGAATGACCATGAATTCAAACCCTTGTTGGATCGCTATAAATATGCGGACAGGCATCCAGAACTGACACCTGAACAACATCGGGATTTGACTTGGCCTTTCATTAAAAGCCTCGATGATCTACTGTTGAATCAACCTTTCTTGTTAACCGACGAAATAAGACTGGCAGACGTGGCCTTGTTCCCATTCATTCGCCAATATGCTTTTGTAGACATCCAATGGTTCGAAGGCCAACCTCTACCCCACCTACAAAACTGGCTGAACAACTTCCTCAAAGCTGACTTGTTTAAACGCATCATGCCTAAATACAATCTGTATAACGAAGGTTTTCGATACCGATTCCCAGCGATCAGTGACATTGACTTCAATCAAATGATGGCCTGATTGATTCATTTTATGGCCTAAAATACTTGGCAAAAGGCGTGGCATGGTTAAAATGCGTGCTGAAATATCTTTAAATAGCGCCTGATTTACGCTCAGGTCAGCAGGAGAACAACATGTCAAACAATTCCGGGCAAGCGCCCATTGTGGTCTGCGCACTGTATCATTTTGTGCGTTTGGAAAACCATTCCGACTTACAACAACCCCTACTCACTGTGTTAAAAGACCATGGCGTCAAAGGCACACTGTTACTGGCCAATGAAGGCATCAATGGCACCATTGCCGGCAGCCGTGAAGGCATCGATGCAGTGATGAACTGGCTGCGTCAAGATGAACGATTGGCCGAAGTAGACAGCAAAGAATCTTATACAAAAAAAATGCCTTTTTACCGCTCAAAAGTCAAACTGAAAAAAGAAATCGTCACCATGGGTGTTGAAGGCATCGACCCCAAGAAAGTGGTTGGCACCTACGTGCAAGCCAAAGATTGGAATGCGCTGATTTCAGACCCGGATGTGGTGTTGGTCGATACACGAAACGACTATGAGTACAACATAGGCACTTTCAAAAACGCCATCAACCCCAACACCGAAACCTTCAGAGAATTCCCTGAATATGTAAAGCAAAATCTGGACCCTGATAAACACAAGAAGGTGGCGATGTTTTGCACAGGCGGTATCCGTTGTGAAAAATCAACAGCTTATTTAAAGGAACAAGGCTTTGATGAAGTCTATCACCTCAAAGGTGGCATTTTGAAATATTTGGAAGAAGTGCCTTCTGAAGACACCTTATGGGAAGGTGAGTGCTTTGTGTTTGATAACCGGGTTGCGGTCAACCATGACTTAGAAAAGGGTCAATATGACCAGTGTTATGCTTGCCGTTACCCCATCACCGAGGCAGATAAACAATCTCCTCATTATGAAAAAGGCGTCAGTTGCCACCATTGTTTCGATCAAACCACAGCTGAACAACGGGCCCATTTTGCCGAACGCGAAAAACAAATGCAGTTGGCCAAAGCGCGTGGCGAATCTCACATCGGTATGTCAGCTGCTGACGCCATTGAAAAGCGTCGTCAGGAAAAGTTGGCAGCGAAAAATGCCATGCGTGAACAAGCCCAACAATGATTGGGTTGTTGCCAATTATTTGCCTGTTCGGGTGCGCGCTCAGTATCAGCTTTGAGGCCAAAAATCTTGGCCAACTGACCATCAAAGCCAAGCTGCTGGCCAGCTTGGCTTTTGTCGGCTTTGCCTGGACACTGGGTGCTTGGCAAAGCAGTTATGGGCAATTGATATTTGTTGGTTTGTTGCTCAGTTTGGTGGGTGATGTTTTGCTGGCATTGAAAGGCAAGAAAACCTATTTTTTACTGGGCATTGCAGCTTTCCTGTTAGCCCACGTTATCTATTCACTGGCTTTTTTTACAACCGGGTTTGATACTGCAAAACTCCCACTCATACTGCCTGTCATAGGGATTTTTATATTGGCCACTGGGCTTTGGTTACGACAACATTTAACAGGCACTTTTGTGTTTGCTGTCCCTGCTTATTTGATCGCCATTGGTGTGATGTTGGTGTTTGCATGGGGTAACCAAGCCAGTGCAGCCTGGATTTGGGTGGTCGGTGGTGCCAGTCTATTTGCCATTTCAGACTTATTGGTGGCACGCAATCGATTCATCAAGCCTGACATCAATAACCGCATCGTGGGGCTACCCATGTATTACATCGCTCAACTGATGTTGGCATACAGCATATCACTGATTAATTAAATAGAGTGAACTTACACTTATTCACACTTGCCTATCAATCATCTAGATAATCAAAAACGCCTGTATTAACACAATTTTCAGGTATGTTTTGGGAGTTACAATAATCAGAGCTAAGCCTGTTCTCCACTTCAGATTTGCCAGTAATAGATACACTAAGACAAGCATTCGCAACCGCATCATCGGCTTAGCATTTATTATGCGGAACAACTGTTCCTGACATAGAGTGTCAGTTTGGTGACATAAATTCAATAAACCCTCTATGGCGTGTTTGGTAATTGAAGCGTTCGCGTTCTCAAATCGATTGGCATGAACAACACCAGTAAATTCATACGCAAACATATAACATTTACCCAATCGTTATCACAGTGGGATGACTGCGTCTTAAAAAAACGATCGAAACTCGAAGACTTATCATCATTGAGTTCAATTTTCCATTTGGGTGCCTTCCTGCCATTCCCGAAGAGGCCTGGTATCATTGTATTTCGCTTTACAAAATCTTTGGTGAGAACAATAATATGAATAAACAAGCAGGATACTTCGGTAACAATAAACAAACGTTAATTGTTTTTTTTAAACAGTTTAGCCTTTTTCTTTTAAACCGGTAAACGTTAATGAGAATTCAGAATCTATCTTATGAAGCTTAAACTGTATACAATTTTCATGTCCATGCTGATGACACCAATGTGGATGACTCAGGCATCAGAACAATCAAAAACCACAGGAATAGGGTTTACCAGCAGCATTGAAAAAGACCTGTCCAGACCATCAACACAGAATGGTCAACCGGGCAGGCTGATTCAAATCAACATGTGGTACCCCGCAGAATCAAACCAAAGCTCACCCCAGATGTCTTTTGCCGACTATTTGGTCGTAAAAAGTAATGAAATGGGAGAAACCAATCCGAAACTAGATCATGAAAAAACCCTGGAAAACTATTTGCGTTGGCCCATTTCACAAGGTGCTGACAAAGCCTTGCTTGGATCTTTGTCATTTTCAGATTTATCGATGAAAGCAGCCAAAGACCTCACCATTTTGCCAGGCAAACATCCAGTCATATTATTGGTACATGGCTCCGCAGTTGATTTTGCATTCTTGGCTGAGTCGTTGGTTGAACAAGGCTATGTTGTGGTGAATGTACCAATCAAAGGTTATTTGCAACAAGAACTGGATGTTAATGGCATCGGTATGGAAACGGAAACCCGAGACTTTGAATTCGCATTATCAATTCTGTCAACCAACCCTCATCTTAAACTGTCAGATGTCACAGCCATTGGCTTCAGCTTTGGAGGCCAGTCAGCCCTGAGTATGGCATGTAGGAACCCGATGATAACAGCAGTGGTCAGTTATGATGGAGGCATTGGTGACAGGTTTGGAGCCAGATTAATTAATCAAACCCCTTTTTGTTCCATTGAACATGTGTCGGCATCAATCATGCATATTTACGACACCTCATATTCACAGGCCTATTTAGATAAAATTCGCAGCTTTGTGTATGCTGAGCGGGTTTTTGTCGGACTTGAAAATATAGCACATTGGCACTTCACATCGTTCGGTCATTTGGATTCCCATTTCCCGGGGTTTTTTGGCGAGCATAAGTTCTCGAAAAAAGGTTTTGAGACCATATTGAATATCACTGATGACTTCCTGAATTTAAAAGCAGTTGATTCAAAAACGCCTTATAAATTACCACCAAATGGGTATGATTTGGTGAAGCATTTCGAGCGACTGGAACCCATAAAACCTCAGCAATAGAATGCCATCGACCAAGCTAAAACAACAGCCATCTTTGATTGATATCGATGAATAAACAAGAGGTTAAAGTGCTGGTTTCTTACATGACTCTTCTGACAAGATCCATTCAGACATTGCAGGATGTGGGATAACAAGCAATACATTGCTGGTTCAAGTTATTTTTGCAAGGTTAAGCCTTGGTTTTTTGTTGCCACATTTTGATGATCTCTGCTTCTTTACTGTCGCTGATACCAAAAATAGACTCTGATTCGGGGATGAATCTTTTTGCTTTGAAGGAATCGTAACTCCTCAATACTGTTTTGGCATACCGGGTAAACTTCAGGCCCGCAGCCAATGCTTTGCTGTTATTTATTTGGTAAAAACCAGGTTCAGGATCAGATTTGATAGGAATCCAATACGGTATTTGAATGAATGGTTCTAATTTGGCATCCTCAAGAATGAACTCAGGCGGCACCCACACAATGTCAACTTGACTGTTGAGGGCTTGTTTTGCACCCGTGATCATTTCTTTATATGTCATCTTTACAGCAGGCCCAACCAGATTATAGTATCCGGTCTTTTTCTGTTCTGCACATTTACAGGCAAATTCACCAATATCCTGCGCATCTATCAGTTGGACTGGATCATCAGCATCAACCGCCAGTATCTGCTCACGGTTCATGATGCGACTCAAAAGATCTGTACCAAACGGGCCAGGATCCCTGTCACCAACTATGCCACCCGGCCTATAAATCGTGAAGTTTTTCGGAAAATGCTCAGTCACCACTTTCTCACACAACACTTTATTCAAATTGTAATTATTCGGCTGGTATTCTGTTCCCGACCTCAATGGTGCTGATTCATCCATATTCGGGCTGACAAAATTCTTATAAACAGCCACACTAGAAACAAACATGTAATGTTTGGTTTTATGTTTTAAAACTTGAATGGCTTCTTCAACATGATTTGGATTTTGTGTCCATACATCAACAACCACATCCCAATGCTCATTTTGAGCATTTACAGCCGCATAGCCTGGCAGTCCTTGGTCACGATCTCCTCGAATTTTATTCAATCCGGGAAACAACTGTGGATTGGTGATACCACGATTGAATAATGTCACCGCATGTCCCTGGCTTCGAAATGCCTTAACGATTGCCGGGCCTAAAAAATTAGTCCCTCCCAGAACCAAAACATTCAGTTTGGTTTTGGGTGTCAAAGTAGAAGCCATCATGGGTAAAGTAGCCAATCCTAAGCCACTGATGCCTATCAATTGCATCAATTGTCTTCTGTTATAACCCAAGATCCTACCCTCCTGACCAATCGTATTTTTTGCGCTTCATTGATAAAAAAAACCTTATAGAAATCACAATGAAAATACAATGAATGAATGCCAGGTTTGAGATGAACAGAAGTGTTTTTGCGACCAATGGTGTGTCTGTTGATTGAGTTGCTTACTCAGTCGAACCCATCAGCAAATATCACATCGTTGTATTCAAACGCACCGACATCACAATCCGCCGTGCCATCTCCATCGCCATCAATGGGTCTGGCCTTTCCGGTTTGATCCTGGTTTGATCCACATTCCATACTGGGAATCGCATCCACCGCTTCGGTGCCAGGTAACAAAGCATGTGTTTCGGTTAATCCCCCATTGTCTGCCAGGTTGGCTGCTATGATGGTACCCACCACTGCACCTGATGGAACAATGTCTGATGCACCTGCAGTGATGCCAACCAGGCCCGAGTCTCCATTTTGCCCCAGAATGTTGTAATTATTTAATTCGAGACCGCCTGTTGATACATGAATTTCGTTACCCAAGCCATTGGCTGAATTGCCTGATACCAGGGATTGATTGACCAAAAACCTATCAGCGTCACCTATAGACAAACCACCGCCATTTTCATTGGTTGTGTTGTTAACGATCGTTGAGTTATTCACCGAAATGAAACTGTAGTTGTTGTAATCAGAATGGGAAATACCACCGCCTTGGTTTGCAGATGTGTTACCAGAAATGGTTGAATTATTAACAAACAAAGCCATACTGGCTGTGTAATCAGAAGTCCAGATAGCCCCACCAGAAACACTGGCCTGATTGTTATTCCCAACAATGGTAGAATTCATGATACCCGCTGTTGTACCGACCACTGATAAAGCTGCGCCAAAGTAACTGCCATTGGAGTTACCGGTGTTTTCAATGGTCACTTCATTTAGAATGCCACCCCAACCCTGTAATGAAATGCCTCCTCCAATGGTGTCCTTGACGGTGGATCGATTCAATGTCAAATTACCGGTACCACTGACTGAAACACCACCGACTGAAGCATCATAACCATTTTGTAAGGTCACATCATTGATGGTAACAAAGCCACTGGTGATTGAGGCCAGTTGAAAGCTTCCAGGCTGTGGTCCACTGACGGTTGATCCATTGCCATTGATGGTCACTTCAGATGTGATCATTAAGGTTCCCGACAACTCAAGACTGGAGTTCGAAGGCAGCTCAATGACATCAGCACCATTACCTGCATCACAGCCGTTGGTCATGGTGTCGGTATTGGCTGCAATGACTGCGTCGTTTAACACACAGCTGGAGTTATCCACCACTATGGTGTCAGCTTGTGCCACAACGGCCAGTTCTAACATCATTGCTGAAATCAAAGCAGTCTTTTTCATGTGAGATTTTTTTCTGATCATTGTATACCTATTTTATAAGAAGTCGTGGTGGTTCTTGGTCATGAAAATGGAGCGTTCATATCAAATCATTTTCATGCCAACAATCGAATTAATTTCAAATGCCTTTGATCAGCTCCAAAACCCGGTTTTGGTTAAAGCCTTTAACCACTTCGCCCTTGATCAAAAACACGGGGACACCCTGTCCACCCAAAGATTTCATTTCAGCATTGGCTTCAGCAGATTGTTCTATGTCCAGCTCTTTGTATTGGACCCCTTGCATGTTCAGTAACACCCTCGCTTTGCGGCAGTAACCACACCATGATGTTGAATACATGATCACATCTGAACCATGCTTTTGATTCAATGTGGCAGCCGCATCGGTCACACCCCACTTTTGATAGGCAACAAATAAAACAACAAATACTATCAGGTATCTCATGGAATGTCCTTTTCAAATTGATGTGTCATTTTATACCACAACAGCCACAAAAAAGCCCGAACCTGTCGGGCTTTTCATCAAATTAAATTCAATGGTCAATTGAATGGATCATTGAAGCCGTTTTTAAAGATCACATCCGGGTTTTCATTTTCAAAGGCCCCCACATCACACAGGGCCGTGCCATCGGCATTACCATCTATGGGCCGTGATTTCCCCGCTTGATCATTACTGAACAAACAATTGAGAATGGCATCAACTGCAGGCCCGGTTTCTATCAACGCATGGGTTGGGGTTGGACCACCGTTGTCTATTAAATTGGTGTCAATAATTTCATTGAGCCCCACCGTAGGGACGATGTCATAGCTCCCTGGTGTGACCCCAGTCAAACCTGAAGCCGAACTTTCACCAAATATGTTGTAGGCATCAACTGTAATATAGGCGCCACCGACTGACTCCCATTGGTTCGCGGATGTGGCTGTGTTGCCTGAAAGCAATGATTGGGAAACTGCCACATCACCACCGTTGCTGTGAATACCACCACCATTACCTGCTGTTGAATTCAATGTGACCGTGACACTGTTGAGGTTCAACTCGATGCCATTACCAAAGCCATAAGTGGCAATCCCACCGCCATTTATGGTAGAGGTGTTGCCTGAAATGGTTGAGTTAGATACGCCAACAGTAACGGCACCGGAATAATCGGTGACGTATAAACCACCGCCGCCGGCATTGGTTGAATCTGCAGAATTGCCTGAAATGGTGGTATTTTGAATATCAACTTCTCCACCGTTAATAATGACCCCACCGGTGTAATACTGCGAACCAGAAATTCCAGTATTGTATTCAATCACAGAGTTTGTTATTGAAGATGATACCCCCCTGATGAATCTGACGGCCCCACCAGTGTTTCCACTTACTGTGCTGTTGCTTAATATCAACTGTGCATCAAATGCACTGATGCCACCAGCCAAATTTTCAGCTGCATCTGCCTGTCCACCAGTTACGGTTGCATCATTCAATGTCAACGAACCGCCAGCTGCTGCACTTAAAACGACGAATAAGCCAGCACCGGGATCTCTTGCGATCGTCGTACCATTGGCATTAATGGTGACATTGGTGGTGATGGCAGGTGGTTCAGCTGTTAATGTGAATGTATCATTCACAGGCAAATCCAGTATATCGTCACCAGCACCTGCCGTGCAACCTCCTGCCACTGCATCAGTATTGGCAGCTGTTATGGCATCTGCCAATGTGCAGGTGGTGCCATCCACCGCAATATTGGCGGCCTGAGCACCAGTCCCTATTTCAATCAACAGAGCAGAAACCAAAGCCGTTTTCTTAATATGAGATAAATTTTTTTTCAATGTATTTCCCCAAATAAACTGTATTTAAAATAACACAATGGCTAAACTTCCTCAAGAAATAAGGCCAGCAATGAATTGTTGTTCCGGACTCAGGTGTATTTTTTCAGTATCTTTTGCTTCATTTCAGCCAATGGCTTATCCCAATGAGGCTGCTCACCACCTTGCCGAAATAAGGTGGCCGTTGGGTACCACTCACTTTGGTTGCCGCTTAAATGCCAGCGCCAATCGGCATTTTGACACAACAGTATCCAGGTTTCTTTACCCAATGCAGCCGCCAAGTGTGCGATGGCGGTGTCCACTGAAATGACCAAATCCATCTGTTCTACCAAGGCTGCCGTTCGAGCATAACCAGGCAGTTCAGGCTCAAGATCAATCACATCATGTTGCTTAAGCAAGTCTCGGTCTTCTGCACTCAAGGGCATTTGTAAAGAATAAAATTGAGCATCAACCCCATCGGTTACTTTCAATAATTCTTTGAGTCCCACAGATCGGCTGGCATCATTGACATGGGTAGGCGATCCTGCCCAAGACAAGCCTATCTTAATGTCAGCTTCCAGCTGGCTGACAACCACTTGTTTAGGGATATTGACATACCGTTTGGGGGCTGGCAAATTATCTAATGTGATGCCTAAATACCTGGGTAGGCTCATCAAAGGACAATAAACGTCAAACAAATCTTTACTCAAGGCTCCAGGGATGCGACTTTGACTGACGCCTGCAATTTCAGCGGCCAAAGGCGCTAAATTTTCAGGGCCAAAATAAATGATCTCTTTGCACTTTTCCGCCAACATGGGCAAGAACCGCCAAAACATGATGTGGTCGCCATTGCCTTGTTCTGAATGTACCAGGATGGTCTTGTCGCTGATGTCTTCACCTTCCCACAAAGGCTTGTCGCATTTGAATGGAACAAATTGGGGGGTTTGCCAGCGCCAATCGTACTCGACCCAACCATTCTCATAATCTTGTTGCTTAAGCAGCAACATGCCTCGATTGAAATGGGCTTGGGCAAACTGTTGATCAGTAGCGATCGATTGATCAAACCAATTCATGGCTTGCGCATAATCTAACTGTTCCATATAAGCACAACCCAGCGAGTTCATGGCCTCAGCATTATCTGGTTGCAATTGCAAAACCTTTTCAATCTGCTTAATGGCCTCTACCCATCGCTTGGCATCAACCAAACACAAACCATATTGGTGGTTGGCGGCGATGTGATCCGGGTGATGCTTTAAGATTTCTTTGTATTGTTTGAGGGCTTCATCCAGTTCAGCATTGACATGAGCCCTGGTGGCCATGTCCAGAGCGCCCTGAATCGGATCACCAGGGGCCAAATTGCTCAGCACTTCGTCTGACAACTCATATGAAGTGCTCAGAAATGGGCTTTGTCCATCAACAATGGCAGCAAACTGGTGTGGCAACACCTTGACTTCGAAGACTTCTTGCACATTCCCGGTAAACACCAGAAAAGCCACAATCTGCCCTGTTTGTGTGTCCACCACCCAAACGCCACTCTGTCTCTCTTCGACCCGTTTGGTTAAAGGCAAACCCGCGAATGTCGAACTTTCTCGTATTTGTGACAAGCCAATAATGGCATAGCGATCAATAAAATCCAGCCCCCGAGCAAAACCGGGTAATTCGGCCACCACCTCTGGAGCCTGATCGGGTATCATTCTCATCAATTGTCCTGATCCTGATGACAAGAACCACAAGGCATTGTTGTACCAACGAGGAGAATGCGGCATGCACAAACCATCAACCATCACTTCATTGGTGGTGATGTCCATGATTTGCCCGCCTGAGATTTTATTTTTTCGCCAGCCGCCAGGTTCATCGGATGCCCCCAACATACTCACATATCGGGGCACTCCATCACGAAAGCCCAAACCATTGAGGTGACAACGGTCAGTGAGGTCATAAGCTGTGATGAAAGGGGGTCGCCATTCCGGTTTAAAACTGTGGTCCTGATCCAGTGTCGCCAGACAAGACATTTTGGTGTTAATAAACCACAGCTTATCAAATTTATCATAGCCCATTTCATGGATATCGATGGTGCCTGTGACATGGCTTTTACGAGGAATATAACAGGCATCCACCTGATCACCCTGGCCTGTCTTTGGTCCCACAGCCGCCAAATTTCTGAATGTGGTGATGGAGTTGGCCCCGCCGATTGCGAATTCATTGTTGCGCCTGGCAATGCCCATGGGACGTTCAAAAGCCATGAAGTGGGTGTTAACCCCTGCTTGTTGGGGTCGAACCATGACAACCTGTCCAGCCTGATAAGTGGTCACCAATAAATTACATTGACCTAAAGTGAGGAGTTCGCGGAATGAATCTGTGGTCTGACTGGAAAATGTTTCGGTCATGGCTTATTTTTAAAAGTTCAAACCATGCATTATGCCACTGAGTAAGCAAATAGTTAAGGCCAAAAAAACCCGAATAAATCGGGTTTTTCTTAAGACCGATGAACTTCAGAACTTAACCACCTTCTGATGTATGGTGCCAAATATATTTTGACCCTGGCTGTCAGTGATTTCAATTTTCACATCATCTCCAAAACTCATGAATGGTGTTTTGGGTGCGCCTTCAGCGATCACTTCCAAGACCCGTTTTTCTGCCAGGCAGGTTGAGCCTTTGGACATGTCATGGTTGGCAATGGTGCCTGAACCAATGATGGCACCGGCAGCCAACGGCCTGGTCTTGGCTGCATGGGCCACCAGTTCAGCAAAATCAAATTGCATGTCAACACCGCAATCAGGTTCACCAAACCATTCGCCATTCAACCAGGTTCTCATCGGCAAATGGATTTTGTCATCCTTCCATGCTGAACCCAATTCATCAGGAGTCACAAAAAATGGTGACAACGCTGTTCTTGGTTTCGATTGCATGAACCCAAATCCTTTGGCCAATTCAGCTGGAATCAAATTTCGCAAAGACACATCATTCAAGATACAGACCAATTGAATGTATTGGCTGGCTTCTGAGGCACTGACATTCATCGGTACATCTGAAGTGATCACCGCAGCTTCGGCTTCAAAATCAATGCCATAGTCTTCACTGACCACTTCAATGTCCTGGTTGTGCGCCAGAAAACCATCGCTGACTGCCTGGTACATCAAAGGATCTTGTTTAAAGCTGGGAGGCATGTCTGCACCTCTGGCCTTCCTGACTCGCTCTACATGAGCCAAATAGGCACTGCCATCTAAAAACTGGAAAGCACGAGGCAACGGTGCCAACAAGTCGTTTAACGACAGGTTGAAGGCATCATTCAAGCCACCATGATTCAAATGTTCATACACAGTGTTTAACTGTGGTGCAATGGATTCCCAACTATCCAGGGCCTCTTGCATGGTCTGTGCAATGTGTGGCACTTTAACGGCTTGGGTGCCAGCACGATTGACTACGATCAACTGGCCGTCTCTGGTTTGGTTATTTAAGGTTGCTAATTTCATGTTATTTTCTGATATGTTTTATGTTTTTTTGACAACCTTTTAAAGTTGCCCTAATTATTATTTTACCAACTGAACCCCAGGCCCGCCATGCCTTTTGGATGGAATATGACAGGACATAGGGGCGGAAAAATGATTGCTTACTTCAATGCTGATGTTTATTTTGATTCACGCCAAGAGTTGACATACTCAGGCCATTCGACCTGTTCAGCAGCATCACAAACTTCCAATGGGTCACGTGTATCAATCATCACTGCCACTTCCTCGGTCATGGCATTTTTTTGCTCAAAAGCATTGTTCATGGCCTTGGGGTGTGGTCCATGGGTAAACCCGGTAGGATGTAAAGTGATCATGCCAGGGTGGATGTTATCCCGTGAGAAAAAGTTACCAGCATGGTAAAACAACACCTCATCATAATCATCGTTGTTATGATAAAACGGTACTTTAAGCGCTTCCGGATCAGTTTCAAACAACCTGGGTACAAAAGTACAAATCACAAATCGATTACCTAAAAATGTGGTGTGTGCTGAAGGGGGCACATGATATCGGTGGCTCATGACGGGTGAAATGTCACGCCAGTTCAAGGCCACAGGCATCAGATCACCTTGCCAACCCATCGCATCCAGTGGATTGAATGGGTAGTTGATGGTCGAAATTTTCTGTAATCTTTTAACCAAAACTGTCCATGCATCCTCACTGTATTGGTCTTTAAAAGCCTCATTGATCTCCGGCGTGCGGTAAACCGCAGCATCAACAATGGCATTCGGGCCTAACAAGCCTTTGTCAGGCAATTGGTAATGCCCATTGGTTGATTCCACCATCAAAATTTGACAAGGGTTGGTGATTTCTAATCGCCACATGGTGCCTTTGGGTAACATCAGGTAGTCGCCCTCCTTGATCACCAGATGACCAAAATCACAGTACAGATCAGCCGTGCCTTGGTGAAAAAACAGCAAATCATCGCCATCGGCATTCCTGACCAGTTGTTGCATGCTGGTTTCCAAAGTCATTATGCGAATCTTAACACTGTTGTTTTTCATCAAAACATGCGCATCCCAGGGGGTTTCATGACCTGAACCAAATAAATTGGTGTCAAAAGCCCGTGGCCGATTGTCACCCTCGAAATCGGTCCAACCGGTGTGTTTATTGCGGTGATAAAAATGAGTCACAGGTCCGAAAAAACCCTCTTTACCCATCTCACGTTCAAAGCTGCCTTCTGGAAAACCCAAGTGGGCTTGCTTGGCCACCTTGCCTTGTTTCTTGTAAAAGTTAAACCACTTACCATTCATGATTCATGACTCCTTCTTATAAGTACCCACGACGTTGTTGTTCTAACTCTATGGAATCGAACAAAGCCTGAAAGTTACCCTCGCCAAACCCTTCATTGCCCTTGCGTTGAATGATTTCAAAAAAGATGGGGCCTATGGCTGTATTGGTAAAGATCTGTAATAAAATTTGTTTTTGGGTGGCTTCATCGGCATCGATCAAAATGTGATTGCGCTGCATGCGTGCGACATCTTCTTCATGATTAGGTACACGGCGATCGATGATGCTGAAATAAGTTTCTGGAGTAACCATGAACTCCACGCCAGCTGCCCGCATGGACTCTACCGACTCATAAATGTTGTCGGTAAATAAGGCAATGTGCTGAATGCCTTCGCCTTTGTACTCATCCAGATATTCATTGATTTGAGATTTGGGGTCTTCTGATTCGTTCAAAGGAATCTTGACCGATCCATTTGGGCTGGTCATGGCTTTAGAAACCAAACCTGTTTTTTGTCCCTTGATATCAAAATATCTGATTTCACTGAAATTAAAGAGGTCTTCATAGTATTGACTCCATTTCTCCATGTTACCGAAGTAAACGTTGTGAGTCAGATGATCAATAAAAGTCAACCCAAAACCGGTAGGTGACTGGTGCATGCCTACAATGTCTTCAAATTCGGCAACTAACATGTCTGCATAGCTTTGTTTATCCAATATATACAAAGCGGCATCACCGATCCCTTTGATGGCTGGAAAACTCAATCCATTGGGTACCTCGACGGCTTCAGAACCACCTTTCAAACTGTGCTCCAACGCTTCTTCCTTGTTATCAAAAACGATTGAAAAGCCACTGGCACAAGGCCCATGTTCTTTTCTGAATTCTGCAGCGAACCCGGTTTTACTTTCATTGATATAAAAGTCGATTTGTCCTTGACGGTACAATGTGATGGGTTTTTCTTTGTGCTTCTTGATGGCGTTGAAACCCATTTGGCGAAACAGTTGGTGTAATGGTGCGGCGTCATCGGCTGAATACTCAATGAAGCCAAAGCCGTTGATGGTTGCTGACATGGCGTGTACCCCAGTAATTAAATAAAAAGCGTATTTTAGCTGCATTTAGTTTCATTTGAAACTATTTTTTGTTTCATTTGAAACTAAAATTGATTAAACTGTTCAAATGGAACTCAATAATTTCTTACCCTACCAGCTGTCAGTCTTGAGCTTGAAAATTTCCAAAGGCATTGCAGAGCATTATCAGGATCAATTCGGCATCAACATTTCCGAATGGCGGGTGTTGGTCATTCTGTATAAAAACCCGGACATCACCGCCAAGAAGATTGCCCAGCTCTCACAAATGGATAAAGTGCGCATCAGTCGCACAGTCAAGTCACTGTTGCTAAAAGACTATGTACATCAAACCCGGCATCCATTAGATGCCCGTGCCAAAAACTACGAGTTAAATAAACGTGGAAAATACCTGATGCGAGCAGTCATCCCGGATGCCCTGCGATACGAGGAAGAGTTGCTCAGCCAACTCAGTAAAGATGAACGCGACCAACTACATCACCTATTGAGTAAGTTTAATCAAATATTATCATAACTAACAACTGTCATCTTGAGCGCAACGCAGTGAAGTCGAAAGATCTCGTGACTTATTCGTAGGAAAGCTGCTGAGCAGCTTGACCCACCGAGCCGGTTAGCAAATCATGCAATAATGGCGGTTTTTCAAAGCAAAGAAGCCTTGATGTAATGATTGATTAGCCGTGAGCTTTTGTTATAGCGGCCGCTATCGCTCCTAGCTATCGCGGCAGACCTACATCCATGTAGTCACCTCTGATACCGGCATCCTGCCTCCTCAGAGGACTTACTTCCATGTAAGCCAATCAGAGGCGAAGAGAATAGCCAATGAGCATATGGCGATTTGACGAAGTCAAGAAGCCTTATGTGAATGGCGTTATAGCACAGGCAATGAAAGTTGGGCGGTTTTATCGAAGATAAAGAAGCCCGATTTGAATGCCGCAGTGCGTGCGAGGTAGCATGTCATGTTCGCCTCGGCAGCTACCGCATGGATCCCCAGGACGGGGTGAATGCAGAGAATTGTTGGGAACAATTGCAGGAAAGCCCCAGAACATACCTTAAGTAACATGCTCAAACTTATAATTAGCAAATTACCCCACTCTAATCACTCAATCGGAGCGACACTCACCATATATTCAAACTCCAGATCAGGAATAGTTAACCGCTGGCTGAGCGGAGTCGAAGCCCGATGAAACCAAGTCATCACAATGATCACTTCGGCTTCGCTCAGTGAACGGTTTTGGTGGCTGAGCGGAGTCGAAGCCTCATGATGCAATGGTACTATTGATGATCACTTCGACTCCGCTCAGTGAACGGTTATGCCTTCGCTTCCAATTCATCCCAGCGGGCATAAGCCGTTTGTAGCTCTTTTTCCAATGCAGACAATTCAGTCGTTACTGCTTTGATGGTGGATTCGTCTTGGCTGTAAAAGTCTGGAGCACAGACCTGTTCTGACAGTTCAGCCAATTGTGTTTCTAAGGCATCAATTTTTTCCGGCAGTTGTTCCAACTCATGTTTGTCTTTGAAAGTTAATTTGTTGCTGTTGTCTTTTTTGGGTTTGGCACTGGTTGCAGCTGGTTCTTTTTTAGCCTTTTGGGTCTCCTCAGGCTTTTTTCTCTGGCGCAGGTAGTCTTCGTAACCACCCACATACTCATTGACTTCGTATTGACCATCCACCGGGTTCTCAAACACGATGGTTTGGGTACAGACATTATCAATGAAGTCGCGATCATGGCTGATCAGAATTAAGGTCCCCTGAAACTCAAACAACAGGTCCTGGATCAAATCCAAAGTTTCCATGTCAAGGTCATTGGTTGGTTCATCCATCACTATGACATTGGCTGGCCTGGCAAATAACCTGGCCAACAGCAACCG
Organism: Marinicella sp.; assembly: GCA_965230295.1. Taxonomy (GTDB): domain Bacteria; phylum Pseudomonadota; class Gammaproteobacteria; order Xanthomonadales; family Marinicellaceae; genus Marinicella. The sequence continues at coordinate 578,195 of OZ246001.1, forward strand.
AGACCGTTCACCCCCGGACAACACGCTGGCAGGCCCCCTGATTTTTTCAGCACTGAACAAAAAATCTTGCAAGTATGAAATCACATGACGTGGTTTGCCGTTGATCTCAACAAAATCAGTACCCAGTTGTAAATTGTTTTGGACAGTGTCTTCATCATTGATGGCTTGCTTTAACTGATCAAAATAAGCGACTTCTAAGCCCGTTCCTAATTTGACTGAACCTACCTGCGGTTCGATTTCACCCAACAACAATTGCACCAGGGTGGTTTTACCCACACCATTCGGGCCAATGATCCCGACCTTGTCGCCACGCATGATTTTACTGGTAAAACCTTCCAGGATGGTTTGGTCACCATATTTAAAGCCCACATTGTGCGCCACGATGACTTTTTTACCACTGGCCTCAGCCACATTGATGCTGGCCTTGGTGGTGGCCGACTGTGTGCGTCTTTGTTTGCGTTCCTCGCGCAAAGCCAGTAAATCTTTGACCCGGCTTTCACTGCGGGTTCGGCGTGCTTTGATACCCTGTCTGACCCACACTTCTTCCTGGCTGAGCTTTTTATCTAATCGTTCCCATTCTTTGACTTCTGCTTCCAGCCGTTCTTCACGCCGTTTTAAATATTTTTCGTAGCCACAATCATATTGGTATATCTTGCCGCGATCCAATTCCAGAATGCCATTGGCTATACTTCTCAAAAAGGTGCGGTCATGGGTCACAAATACCACCGCACAATGTAATTTATTGACCATGTCCTGGAGCCACAGAATGCTGTCAATGTCTAAATGGTTGGTCGGCTCATCCAGTAACAACACATCGGGTTGTTGTACCAACGCAGCTGCCAGGTTGATGCGACGACGTACACCACCAGATAAAGTCTTGATCACATCATCAGGATTTAACTTGAGCTTAGAGGTAACCACATCAATCTGCTGTAACAGGTCCCACCCATTGTTTTCATCAATCACCTGTTGGTAGACTGCCATCTTGTCAGGGTCAGTGGCCAACTCATATTGTTCCAAGGCTGCGCCAACCTCACCCAAGGCATGGAGCAAAAACTGCCTGACAGTGGCTTCTGTTTCATTGGCTGCAGATTGTTTCATCATGGCCACTTTCATGCCATCTTGTTTTTTGATTTGACCATCATCTATGGCGATGAGGCCAGCCAAAATTTTCAACAAAGTCGACTTGCCCTCGCCATTTCGACCAATCAAGGCTAACTTCTGACCTTTAGATATGGTGAGGTTCACACCATCTAATATGGGGTGTGCACCAAAATCGATGCTGACTTTGTCAAAACTGATGAGCGACATGGTTGAGTTTTTATAAAAAGTGGTCCACATTGTAATCAGAACCACAACAACCACAAGCATCAATCTGCTAATTTCTATGAATTAGAAAAAACGACTGACCAAATTTGGCACATAAAGACAAGCCAAACTGAATGAAAATTTTAAGTTCACTCAATCTTTTGATGGCCATCACAGTTTTGGACACAAGTAATGCCTAAATTTGCTGCAAAACCCCAATACATGGTTAAAATAAATATCAATGAATCTCAGTGAAGTATGTTGAAAACAGTCCCTAAACTCAATTTGAACATCCCTGACCACACCATATTAGACAAGATCGGTGAAGGGGGGATGTCAGCAGTCTATCTGGGACGTCAAATTTCTTTACAGCGTAAAGTAGCCATTAAAGTTTTGAAAAAACTGGTGATGGATGACAAAACCCTGGCTGAACGATTTGTAGATGAAGCCAAAACAGTCGCTTCGCTGGACCACCCTCACATCATCAGTATTTACGAAGCCAAGAAATTACCATCCGGTTTGGCCTACTTCACCATGCCTTATTTGACACATGGCGACTTTGGCGAAATCATCTGTACCAATTCAGACCATTTGATTGAGCTGCTGTGCCAAATTTGTGATGGCCTGGACCACGCCCACCAACATGGCATCATTCACAGGGACCTGAAACCCGAAAACATTCTGTTTGATCAATTCGGCCGCATTAAAATTGCGGATTTTGGTATTGCCATTTCTAAAAACGTTAAGCGCAAAACCAAAGAAACACAATTATTGGGCAGTGCCCATTACATGAGCCCCGAACAAATTCAATCCAAGGAAATTGACCGACACAGCGACATTTACAGTTTAGGCTGCATCATTTATGAAAAATTAACTGGCGATCACGTCTTCCAGGCCAACAATGATTTTTCTATATTGATGTCACACATCAACAAGCCAGTGCCTGAACTGCCCAAAGCCTTGGCTGAATGGCAGCCCATCATTGACAACTGTTTGGCCAAAGAACCTGCTGATCGCTTTGATTCAGTTGATGAATTAAAGGATGCCTTATTGGCCATCAAATATCAAAAACATGTGCCACCCAGTGAAGCACAAGTGGCAACGGCCAAAGGCATTAAATGGCCATACATCGGAGCTGGCGCTGCAGGCTTGATGTTGGTTGTTGCTGCTGCCTTTTTCATGACCAGACAATCAGCAGACGAACCCAAAGAACATGAAACCGCTTTGGTGGCGGAGTCCACAAAACCAGTGGCAGAACAACAAACTGTTGTTAATGAACCACCTCCCTCCACAACGCCTTTGGAACTGTCAATTGGCGTGGTTGAAACCAACACTGATGATGAAGACAGCGAGATGGTTGACCTGACTAGCAATTTAGACAATGAAACCATCAACCAAATGTCCATAGAAGTCACCTTGAAAGAAGCTCAGGATTTATTAAAAAGGTATCGGTTAACCAAGCCCAAAGGCGAAAACGCAGCCGACAAATTCCAGGCCGTATTACTGGAACAACCTGACAACCAGGAAGCCCGACAGGGACTCAATCAAGTGGGCAGAAACTATTTCAGCCTGATTGAAAGGAAGCTCAAAGAACAAGCCATCGATGATGCTTTGAAACATGTCAAATCATTGGTTGAGTACATGGACAAGTACCGCATTGATAAGGGCTTATTTGAACAGCAAGTGAGCACCATCATGACCACAACCCATGGGTTGGTCAATCAAGCGGTGAATAAACGTCGAACCGATCCGCAGGCAGAAAGCTATTTACAAATGGCATCTCTGTTGATGCCCAATTATGCTTTTGTGAATGACTTGCAGTCCTCTTACAACAACATTCCCAAGACTGGCGATTTGGTGACTGATCAGTGGGGCCACCAATTTGTTTATTTTGCAGCTCCCGAGTCCACTGGGCTGACTGATTTCATGGTTGGAGAGCATGAAGTAACGGTTGAACAGTTCACTCGATTTGCCCAGTCTCAATTCACTGAGGACAAATGCCATCATTATGATAAAAAAGTTTTCTTCAAGAAAACCTGGCTGAAGCCGCCGTTTGAACAAACCAATCAACACCCGGTTATTTGTATAACAGCGAACCAAGCCCAAGCTTATGCCAGCTGGTTGTCAGAACAAACCGGTCACACATACCGGTTACCCACCCATCAGGAATTTCAATACCTGAACAGACAATTAAGCCCCGAAACCAATTGCCAGGCAGCCAATTTGGCCGGTTCAGAAGTCAAAGCTGAAAAGAAAGCCACCAACCAGGCACTAAGCTGTAACGATGGACATGTATTTACGGCCGGCGTGAAAAATTTCAAACCCAACACCAAGATTCATGATTTCAATGGTAACGTCAGTGAATGGGTTTCAGGTTGTAGAACATCCAATGCCTGCGCCATGGGCAACTCGTGGCGTTCTGGGTCAGACAGCAAAAACAACATGACATTACCTGCACAATCCGGTGACACCCATTCTCACATTGGATTTCGTCTGGTCAGGGAAATTTGATCTGCATGCGCTTTTTGGGCTGCGCATTTTTTAAACTTTAGGCTGCTCAATCAAATGGTCTTGATGCCACACTTTTTGCATGGTCGTTGCGTCTATATTTCCACCTGACAATATCACCAAAATTCTCCTGGGATTGGCGCTGTGATCAGCTTGCGATCTCAGCCATTGACACACCCCATCCATGACCATGGCTGAAGTGGGCTCTACATGTAACTTCAACAGGTGTTGTAACCATTGGGTCCAATAAGCCATGGGGGGCTCATCGACGGCATAAAATTGATCCAAATGTCTGATGTGCTCAAACGTTTTCTCCCCAATGGATAAAGTCATGGCACCATCTGCCAAAGTTTTCGGTGCATCATCCAGTTGTTGTATCTGTCCTGTTAGGTAAGAACGCATTGCATCATCACCAGCCAACGGTTCAACAGCAATAACCTGTGTATCAGAACAGTACTCACGTGTTGCCACCAAAGTACCGGAAATCAAGCCGCCACCACCACAAGGGGCAAAAACTGCATCAACCTTTTGATCAATCTGTTGGTACGCTTCATAGGCAGCTGTTCCTTGGCCTGCAATGACTGAGTAATCATTGAAAGGTGGAATCCAAAACACCCCATCTTCATCAGCCGCTTGTTCAACAGCCAAATCAACGGCTTGACGGCTGGCAAGCAGCTCGACATCAGCACCATATGACCTGATTGCCTGGGCTTTGACCTTGGAGGCAAATGTTGGCATAAACACGGTTGATGAGATGCCAAACAAATCAGCAGCCCAGGCTATCGACTGGCCATGATTACCAGAAGAGTTAGCCACCACACGCTTAACGCCCTCATGACTTTCTAACAATGACTGTACTGCATTACAGCCACCACGTGCTTTGAATGCACCAATTTTTTGTAAGCACTCGGCTTTGAAATATATTTCGTGGCCAAGCCACTGATTTAACAAAGCAGAAGTGATGATCGGCGTCTTTTTAACGTAAGGTTGAATTCGTTGGTGGGCTTTTTTGATGTCGTCTATAGTGATCATGTTTTTTCAAATATCAGCATTTGATTGTTGGCCGGCATGGCCAAATCTTCGATCAGGTTCATGTCCTGATCATTCATTAATTGGTTGATGGTCTCAAAATCACGGACACCACTTTGAGCATCCCTTTCTTTCAACCACAAATCAAACGCACCATTCGATTCAGAAGTGAATGCACCTTGGTATTTAAAGGGGCCGTAGAAAAACACTCGATTTTTAGGCTTTAAATGCTGTCCCATGTCGTCGATCAATTGTTTCACCAAGTCTTCACTGATGATGTGTAAGGTGTTGGCACAGAAGACCACATCAGCAGAAGCTGGCCATTGATCTTGCCCGATTTCATAGGGTAATGGAGCCATGACATTCACAAGTTGGTATTCATTCAACCACATGTTAATTCCAGCATGATTATAAATCACATCTGATGTTTGCCACATCACATGAGGTAAATGCTGTCCCATATAGACGGCATGTTGTCCGGTACCTGAACCCACTTCAAGAACCCGCTGGTCGTCATGACGTAAATATTGTTTCAAAGTGGCAAGTATGACCCCTTGGTTGCGTTCGCACGAAGGGGAATGTGGTTTTTCTGTATTCAATTTTTGCTACCAAGTCATGGTTTTAAATTCACCCGTAATATATCAGATTCAGCCCGATCAGTCCTGGTTATTAACAATTGTGACTCATCATTGCTCACACTGAGGGACGTGCCCACAGAAAAAGGCCGGTGCTCGGTCACTTTCTGCATCGCTCCGTTGCTTAAGTCCAATCGCCAAATGCCTGAAAATTCACCGCCACGATCAAAATAAACTGCCTCATTAACCACTGTCCAAAAGTTAAAAGCTGTGCTTCTTAACTGGTCTGTTATCAACCTTTCTTGTTGGTTCTTTTGATCATAGCCAAACAAACCATCTTGTGCTGTTTTACTGTAAATCAACAGGCCACTGTCCGAGACCATAAAGCGGCTCACAAACTGTACAGGGAAAACTTCAACACCATCATCTGACAACTTCAGTATTTGGTTATTGAGTTCTACTGATTTTGCCAGTGCATAATAATCACCTTGGTGTTCCTCTGCAGCCATATGTGCGTGACCAAAATCCAATTCAACTTTTTCTTGGCTGTTTAAATCCAGGATCAATGTACCGTAGCCACGATCATCATTGATGGTCATCAACACCTTTTCCTCTGTATGGTGCCAACTGGGCCTGGTTAATTTGGCACCTTCAATAGAGACCAGTAATTTCTCTTCTTGACTGCTTAAATCATAAAGCCAAATGGCGCTTTGATCCATGCGATTACTGGAAAACAGGAACTGATTTCCGTTTGGCGAGAACACTGGATAGTTGTCGTATTTAGTTGAATGTATCACCCGGTTGAAACCATCAGAAGAAACATCATACAGCCAGATATTCGCTTCATAGCTGACTTCTTGAAAAGTCATTCGGGATCTGGCTTGATCAAATGCAGGGTGTTGAGCACCATAAGCACCCAAAAGTTGAGGTACCTGTTCATTGATGTTGATTATCCACAACTGTCTGCTGCCACTCAAATCTGAATCAAAAACGATGTGTTCATTGTCATACCAAGTGTGACTGATGGTGTAATGTTCACCTTGTGTCAGTGCCCACTCTTCACCAGTTATGAGGTTCTTCAACCACAGGTTCCTGACTGATTGGTTGCCTCTGGAAAAACTTAAGAATGTTTGATCTTGACTGAATTCAGGCGACCAGTCTTGGACATCGATGCTTGGCGGAGTTGTCAAGACAGTTTGTTCTCCTGTATTCATCATAACCTGCATGATGCCGACCAATCCTTGCTGATTTGGGCCTGCAAATGCGATGCTTTGCGCTCTTTCATTCCATGTCAAAGTCCTGGACTCTGAATTGAATTCACATGCTGCCATGTCTTTGAATTGCCGTGTTTTTAAGTGATAAGATTTCAAGTAACAAACCGTTTGATCGCGGGCCGTAAAAATCAACAAGTCCTGCTCTGGCAGAAACAATGGCGAACCCAACCAATGGCGTGCCAATTCCACCACATGCTGCAGGCTGGCATCATCTAACGATTTGACAATAATTTGGCTGCCCTGGCTGTTGTATTTGACATAGCTCAACCATTGACCATCTGAACTCATGGTACTTTGGCGCTCCATGCCGGGTAAGGCCGTGACTCGACTGGCATTGGTCACTGCTTTTTGTAATTGCTCGGCTGTGGTTTCTTGCTGCGAATAAAAGTATGTGAATAACAACAGAATAAAAACACCCAAGATCGCCAATACAGCGTTTAACAATTGCTTTCTTTTGGTTTTAACTGGAATGGCTGTTTGGGTTAACTGATAACCTTTTTTGGGGATGGTTTTGATGTACTTGGCTTGACTGGCAGAATCACCCAGTATTTTCCTTAATTCGGCTATGGTTCTGGATAAGGCATCTTCATTAACCCATTTATTTACCCAGATCTGTTCTAGAAAGACTTCTCGAGTAACCACCTCGGGTGCATTTTGAATCAATAACCACAAAACCTCATTCAATTGAGTGGACAATCGGGTAGATTGTTGACCGCGGAACAGCTCACCCGTGTCAGGCAGGTATTGCCAATCACCCAACTGCCACAAGCCTGTGCTTTCAGCGGTCATCTTTTTTGAACTTGTGTTTGACATTTCAAAGTAAATAGGAAGTTTTCCGAAGGTTTTTTTTCATGTTCTCAGTCAGTATTTACATTTTCACAAACCAAGAGATAAACATGAAATTATTAATCATATGCGGACTCATTATAACCAGCGCTTTCGTAGACGCACAAGACTTGGGTGACCCCAACTGTGACACTTTATTGTTGGTCAGCAGTTGGAGTAGAGACAACGTAAAAATCTATGATGGATGTGACGGTGAGTACATCAGGGATTTGGCCGATCCAGGCGTCCTGGACGGTCCCCAAAGCATGTTTCAAGAACCCAATGGCAACCTCATTGTGGTCAGTGAATCCAATCATAAACTGGTTCAATTCGACCGTGACACCTTATCAAGTCCAACAACAGTGATTGACTCTGGCCAATTCAATAACCCCATCACTGTGGTCCCAAAAGACGACAACACCATCTATTTAGGCAGTTACTCAAGCAATGAAATCGCCGAAGTAGATACCCTCACTTGGCAAACCAATCGAACGGTGTTAGCTGCCAACAATGGACAAATTCAGGGCATCGACATTGGCATGGCGATGGGCCCCGATGGACAGCTTTACGTACCTGGTTATGACTCAGACAACATTCTAAAAGTCAATCCAAACACCGGCACCACCAGTCAGTTCATCCCATCTGGTGCATTCAACTTAGATCGGCCGCGCTCAATCCTGTTCTTGGCAGATCGCATGTTGGTTACCGCTTGGGGTAACCAAGCCATTTTAAGTTTCGACTTCAATGGTCAGTTGCTGGATACTGTGGTTTCCGGGTTCCCTGGTGCTGCTGGTATGGTGATGGATGGCCCTGACCATATTTTAGTCACCAGTGATACGCTCAGCACAGTGCGTCGCTATCGATTGAGTGACTTCAGTTTTGAAACCGTGGTTCCTGCCCGCAGTGGCGGCTTAGCGGGTGCCACTTTTGTGTATCGTTTGACCAAGGTACCTAATGAAGTGGCCATCACAGGCCTGCGCCAAGCCTGGTTAACAGGTGTGGGTACCATCAATGACAACCAATTGCTGGTCAGTGAATTCATCACCACCGGAGGGCAATTTGGCGAAGCCTTTGATGCCACTGACATTGAAGTCGTCTTCTGGGGCGAAGTGTTGTTAGAATTCACCGGTTGTCATACCGCCATGATGTCATATTCTTCTGTTTTGAAAGTCAACGAAACATCTTTTGGCAGCGGTGCCTACCCGGTTGAACGGCTGGCCATGAATCCATATGGCGTTCAGTGTGATGACATAGGGTTTGCTCAAATGACTGATTCACGCTACATGTCTGGCGTTTTTTATGGCGGTGTTGAGCGCAATGGTGAGGGCTTTACCGTTGATTACCTGAACCGAAACCAAGCTGTGGTGACTTGGTTTACCTACTTACCACAAGAATAATCAATGTTTTGATTGGGTTCTGAGCAGTGAAGCACTTAACAAACTGATGATCAATCCAACCGGCAAGATTTCTATCAAGGTAATGAAAGCCCTGAAATAAAACTTTGCATACAAAGCAGCAAAGTCAGCCATTTCTTGCTGAAATGATTCAATGGCTGCTGCCGTCGCACCATCGTCTCTCATTTTTGCTAAATGTGATTCTTGGTATGCAGCCATGAAGTCCTGCCCAGCATTTTGGTAATACAATTCCCATGAAATCACATAACAGGCTGAAGCAATCAACGTGACCCAAAGGCCCACCATAAATGCCGTTTTAAAGCCAATCACACCACCTAAATGATGATCTCTGTGCTGTTTAACTGCAATGAATATGACTGATAATCCAACGATCATGATCAGATAACCCAACCACTCTGATTGACTGTGGCTGGACTCAGGCCCGGCTGACCACAACATCAATGAAGAGATGCCTGAAATCAGTAAAGCTGCAATGATGCCGTTGACGAAAACTATTTTTTTCATAGAAGGTTCCTGTAACAAATCACCAGCAATCATAACGCCTGGATTTTCAATGTCTTCACCCAAACAGGTGAATTCAATATTTTTTCTATTGAATGATGCTCAATTCCTTGAGTTTATTGATGGCTTGTAAGCGGCTATTCACCTCAAGCTTACTGAACCCGTTTTTTAAGTGAGTTTTTACGGTATTGACAGAAACATACAATTGATCTGCGATGTCCTGATTAGACAAACCTTCAGCCAGTTTTTGTAAAACTTGCAATTCTCGTTCAGATAACCTCAAAGCGTTGATGGCTCTGATATTGGGCTGAAATGGTCCGATGGTCTCATTTTTTCTCATCAGTCGGCCACTGAACCACATGCCCAATAAAGTAAAAAATACGGCTATGAACAGCACATACAGTTGCCAACTGATGTCCCTGACCAACCACTTATATTCGATGCTTTTCAATACCGCCACCAAGAAGGCCAATGACATACCATAAATGATCACAGTTCTTTTCATGAGGTTATTTTAACAACTTATGGCATGGCACAAGAAAATATGTTGGTTTTCCCTGTTACTACTACAGTATTTTTCGTACAATGACTGAACTTAGCCAGAGGGTCAATCATGAATAAACCATTAAAAGTCACTGTTTTTTTGTTTTTATCAACCTCCGTTTTTGCCCAAGACTTCCAAGTCCAACAAGCACATACTGGAGCTTGGTTTAATCCGGATGAGTCTGGACATGGCCTCATGTTGGAAGTTTTCACTGATGATTTGGCGCTGATGTGGTGGTTTACTTTTGATTCCGAAGGCAATCGCACTTGGTTTGGTGGTGTCGGTAACATAACGGGAGACACCATCACTATTGAAGCCTACGAAGTCAGCGGGGGTGCTTTTCCTCCAGAATTTGATGCCAATAATATCAATCAAGTTGTTTGGGGTGAAATCATCATTCGTTTCGAATCTTGTACACAAGGTACAGTCAACTGGACTCCTGTACTGGACGGTTATCAATCAGGCTCTATGCCCATAAGCAGGTTAACCGGGATAGAGCAACTGATTTGTGTTGAGCCTGAAGAAATCAATGCCATGAATATTAACTTCAGCACCACTCAGGTCGTATTGGATGGTACCAACAGCCCTGGCGAGTGGGATGAAGCTTTCACAGCTGAAATCGTTGTTAATGCAGGATGGACTGTACCGGTTGCCATCATGACCAATGGCAGCGAAATTTCTATTTTATTTGATAACCTGGCTGGACCGAATGGTTCCAATGATGTCCAGGCTGTTCGGCCAGACACCCTCTTTCCTGAAGTGTTTATTAAAACAGACCCTGAAGTGCCCACCTGGAATTTCAATACCTTTTGGTTCCATGCCTCATTCCAAGATTGTTTTCAACCGCGTGCCTGGAACTTGGCATTTGACTGTAATTTTTCATTGCCCTTATGGTCAGCAACTAATTGGCCACTGAGCTCAGGTCAAGCCTCAGAGATCGTCATCAGCTATGAAAGGCTGGGATTGGAAGACAACAAAAGTGCTGAGTTATTATTGAATTTAACCTTAACCAGTGCTTTATTGGGCAACAATGTATACCACTCCTGGCCCGCCAGTGCCCAGGCAGACCAACCATCAAGTTGGCTAACGGTGGTGCTGCCTGCGGTCGACGAGTAACTACATGTTTTGCACTGAGGATGTATTTTTTACCAAGGTCATCTGTGAATGACGATTACGCCACAACGAGAAGACTGCAGACAAAACCAAAGCCGCACCCAGCAACAAAATCCAAACAGAATCAATGATGGACAAAGGACCACCAATGGTGGCTATGATCACATTGGTGATACAAAATGTGGAGGTTTGTAATCCCATCACTTTACCTTGCCCCAAATGGCCAAACTGATGCGACAGATAACTGGGAACCATGCCATTGGTCATCGCGATCGTTCCGCCGATCAAGGCAAACATAAAAAACGTGGAAAAATAGCCTAAGAAGGGTTGCACAGTCAACAATACAGACAGAATCAGGCCGCCGACCAACATGGCTTTGATTTCTCCAAAGGAGGATTGCACCCTGGCTACTGATGTGCTGCTGACAATGATCATCACTGTGGTTAAACACACCGTTGCCCAAGCAATGAGTTGACCATCTGCCTGGTGGTAATCTACGTACCACACCGGATAGAAGTCATAAAATGCATTCAAACCCATTGAATACAGGAAATAAAACCAAAAAATGGGCCTGATTTCATGATGTCGCAGCAGTGTTAATGAATTGTTTTCTTTGATCGCTTGCCAAAAAGGTGTCTGGTCTAATTCATCTGAACGATCCTTGTTGATCAATAGCGCGACCAATACCACTGATAACAACATACCAACCCCTGCCAACAAGAACACTTCAGCCACACCATAGACCATCAAAAAACCGCCAATAACCGGCCCCAACAGCCAACCTGTATAAGTGGCGGCATACACCATTGACAAAGCCTTGGTTCGATCAATGGCAGGATGCAATTCAGCAGCAATGGCTCGGGCAATTGATATGTTACCTTCACAAACTCCTGTAAGAAAACGTGCTGTGACAAAGAAAACAAAAGATTCCTGGTAAATTGCCCATGCTGTTAAGCCATAACCAATCACAGATCCCATCAGGGTGATTTGCAAAACTTTCTTCCGACCAAATCCATCAGAAAGCGCACCGATATAGATGCTGCCTAGCAACAAACCCAATGGATAAATGGCCAAACAAATACCCAAAAGTATCTTCGGATGGAAACCCATAAAGTGGGTCAGGTCATTGGCTGGGTAGTCGATAAAATAAGGGGCCAATACCGGGTAGGGCAAAGCAATACCCATGGTACCTAACAAGCCAACCAGCATCACCGTCATGAGAATCAATTTAGGGTTATTGATCATCGAAATCACCGGTTGTGAGTCTTTTATGTTGCCTCGTTGTTACAGGCTTTGTGACTGCTTATTGAGGCTTGCTTCGAACTCAAGCAATTCTTGGTAGTCACGATACTCCGGATCGGCATTTGACCACAATTGTTTAATCCGATTGATTGAATTTGTCGCCTGCTCATATTCCCCCATGGCAGCAAACACTTTGGTTTGTAACACAATGCATTGACCGAACAAGGGGTTTCGCAACAAAATTTCATCCAAAATAACAAGTGCTTCTTGATATTGTTCTGCCTCGAACAGGGTTTTAGCCTTTTGAAATTTCAATTCATCCAAAATGAAATAGGCATTTAAATTCAAAAATGATTGTTTGGATTCCTCAATGGCCTGTGTATGCAACAGCAAGGCTTGATCAAACTCACCTTGTTTTCTAAGATGCACAGCCTTGGCTGAAAGCACAAATTGGTCATAAACAGTCATCTGAAACTCTTGTTTAAAGGCTTCGAACTTGTCCATTGCTTGCTTGGCCAGGTCATCATTTCCCATCAACTCCTGAATGTTGTGTTCCATCATAAACAACATTTGGTCAAACGGTGGCTTGGTCTGTGACCGCATATCTGCGAGCATCTGCAAAGATTTTTCATCTTCCTGTAGATAGGCCCAGTATGCCGCCTCCTTTCCATCAAACATCAATATTTGCGTCAAGGGCGGCATGTAAGACTGACTGGCTGTCTTCATTTGACCCAAAGCCGTCATGGCCTCTTTCAAACGACCAGTAAAGTACAGCACTGTTTCCTTTTCAGTCAGGATATTAACTTTGTCTGCATCAGATTCTGCCTTGGTCAACAAATGATCCATGGCAGCCAACCCTTGCTCAACCTCTCCTTGCATGGTCATTATTTTAGCCAAACCCAAATCAGCACTGATGTTATTAATGCTAAGCAAACTGGCCTCATCATATTTTTCTCTGGCCAGCTCAATGTCACCAAACTGCATATAAGTTTCAGCCATTGCCAGTAATGGCTCGGTTTCATTGGGCTCGTCATGTTGGTACAGCTCAAGCACTTCTATGGCTTTGTCTTTATCGCCTTTTAATCGATAAATCTTTGCTAAGTTGATGTAAGTTTCGGAGCCGGCTTCTTGTAACTCGTTCAACCGCTCAAAAACCTTCAGCGCATCATCCAAACGATTGCCGATGAAGATGTAGTTGCTACCGAGAATACGCAGTGCGTCGGCACTGTCATCATGAATTTTGACCCAGTTTTCCAGTACCCTGATCGCTTTGGTTTGCTCTCCATTGATGGCGTAATAATTTGCTTTGACTTTGAACACCGATTCTTGGTACAGCTTGTATTCCAATTTCAATGCATCTTCTGCAGCCTGTTTGGCTGATTCGAAGTCGCCCATGGCACGGAAATAATCAATCAACAAGACATAGGCTTCGGCCAATGATTCATCGCTTTCCAGAGCCGTTTTCAGGTGTTCAACACCTTCGACATAGTTATTTTCAAAGGTGACTGCATTCAATGCATTAATCACTTGTTTAATGGCTGTGATATTGGTTGAGACATGATCAGAGATGGCCAAATCCGGAATCAATGTGGGCTGTATATTGGCTTGTTTCAAAATGATGGTGCCCAGTTGTTCTGCCACATCATCTAAGGCAAACAACCAGTCATCGTATGCTGATGTGATGGTGGTGACCAAAGCACCCGTTACCACATCATACAAAGACACTTCGAAGGACAATTGTGCACCATCTTTGTTGATTTCACCTTTAATCATCCACTGAGAATCCCGGTCATCAGCAATACTGAGGTCTAAAGATAACGGTTCTCCAACGGCATCTTCATACCCCTGTTTGGTGACTCGATTGAACATGGTCCTGGAATCGTAGGGTGTTTGGATACTAATGATGGGACTGCGATGTAAATCTTTAGAGACCAACCATGCCGCACCATAACTTAACCAATCCAGCTCTTCATCTCCGGTGTTGTTATCCCAGAAGAAGCTGGTGACTTTTTGATTCAGCCCGGTTTTAGCAACTTCAAACTCCACCATTTGACCGGTTTGTTCATCCACAACGCTCATGATTTCAGTGGCATTGACTTCGGGCTTGATGAATGATTCGACTGCAAACCAGGCGATCGCGATGTTAAAAGGTATGAATATGATCTGTTTTTGGGTCCACTTGTCCTTGCCCGGACGGCCATGACCCCATGCCAATAAACCAACCAACGGAATAAAAGCGATCATGATGACGAAAATATAAGAAGAGGTTTGTTCAGGCACAGCAAATCGTTCACTCATCCACTCACCAATTTCAACAGCCAACCACACGGCGGCCACATACATACCGAGTATTTGCGGCACTCTTCGCTCGATGAGCTCAGTCATTAAACTCTTATTGCGGGTCATTTTCTATCCATCCAATAATTGGTAAATGCATTATACTATGACAATCTTACTGATAGAAAGGTCGCAAATGACAGATACAAAATTCATTGATTTAGAAACGCGCATTGCCTTTCTAGAAGATACGGTTGAAGCATTGAATAAGCTGGTCTATCAACAATCCAAGGAAATTTCACAGTACCAACAAGCTTTGCAAGACATGACACAACACATGAAACAAGTGCAAAGTGATATTGAGGAGTTCAAGCCACAAAACGAAATTCCCCCCCATTATTGATGGAATTCCGAGTTCGCTTCTTTTGACTATGCCAAAAACCGCAAACTCTTCATATATTTGATGAGTTTATTTCTGGATCACTCCGCTCACCAACCATAAACATCGGCTGAATTCCGAGTTCGCTTCTTTTGCTACGCTAAAAACTGCCTATAAGGATGTAGGTATGCCGCGAGCGAATGGATGCAAAAGCGGTAAACTAGAGGGGTGTAGATAGGCCGTTAATCCAGACTGAAATCAGGTTCCGGCATCTCCACTTTCACTGGAAAAGGATTGATCTTATTTTCCAATGCCTGGAAAAACACAGTGTCCATGTTGTTGGTGGTTGACAGTTCGAACAAAAAACCGGTGTACTGGGCTTCACCAGCGACTTGGAATTCGCTGTTTTCGAAATCCCCACCCGTGTGCAATTGCTTGACCCACTGCATGTCTTCAAAACGCATACTGTCATAATAAATATCATCTTCCACCTCGGCGAAAATGATCAATTCTTCATCGGTCATCAGCACCCCACCGGTGCGCAATGAAAACAAACCATAGCTGTAGAAGAATTCAATTTCAGTATGCGGTTCAACCAAGTTCATTTCCTGCAATGTTTGGCGTTCCTGTTCAGTGATTTCGTGCTTTGATTTGACATGTTCAGCTGGGATCAACTCGAAATAAGACAAGGCCCCAAAGGCGAGGAACAGCCCGGCGATCAATGAGAGTGGAGTGAAAACCACCCACATCCAGCGTTTGGTCGGCTGGTGATTCGGATTCATTTGTTTCTTCAAAGCATGGTAATCAAACGTACCTTTGATACCCCGGCCAAAGAAAAACATAAAAAACAGGCCTATGGCCACCGCCCAAATTGAAGCGGTTTCCAAAAAAACCAGAGCTTGATTCAACAGCACGAACACAAACATCGCCACCGCTGCCGCCCTGGAATATCGGGTCATCCCCCATATCAATAAGAACATAATCATCAATATAGCCACTGTCCACAGATCGAAGTGGGTACTGATCGGCGCATGATTGGTATCCGAAAGGTACGATATAAAGACCCTGCCTAAATTGATACCAAACAGGATCATACCCATGATGACACCCGCCCTGATGTTATTGATGGCCAATTCTTGTTCGTATTTTTGATGATCTTCCATGATGATATTCCTACAACCTGTGATCGGCTATTGTAGCTGAATACCGCAGTCGGAACAACGTTCTGATTGGTGAGTATCCTGTGGCTATGTTGGGCAAAACCAATCAATCACATAGCCTTCCACTGCGGCTCGCCTTAGATTACAATGTGGATTCGAACCAAAGGAGATGCGCATGGAAAAAACGGACCCTAAACTCATCATTTTACTGCTGTTGGTCATTGCTGGATACTTCATCAGCCAGGCCATGAACCCGCACAAAAAATACAGCACCCAAGCCTATTGGGAAAACGCCACGTTAGCAGATGTGGCTGATATACCTGATGAGGCACTGGCCGCAGGTAATGACAACGGCCCTGTTTTGATGTGGGCTGCCACAACCACAAAAGACCCGGCCATCATTGATGCATTGGTTGCCAGAGGTGCTGCCATCAATGAGGTGGATGGTAGTTTTCTTGGAACCCCTTTATCAGGTGCCGCCAGTCACAACAGCAGCACAGCTGTGATCGACGCATTGCTGGCCCATGGTGCCGACTTACATGCTTTATTGTTGCATGACAACAGCATCCTCCAAGCCGCAGCCATGTACAATGAAAACCCAGGCATCACCTTGCATTTAATCAAGTTGGGAGCGGATGTAAATCACCGCAATGTGTATGGACAAGATGTGATGGATTTAGCCATAGAAAAGGATAATCAAATGGCATTGGCAGACTTACATCAATGGTTACCGGAAACTGAATAACTGGTGATCAGTAGAGTAACTGTCAGCCATTTCCAACCAATTCGCATTTGGCCGCCATTGCTTCTGGATTGACCATGCCCTGGATAAGGAAAAAAAATGTCACCATACAAACCAAAAATGCGAAACCCAATGCAACCGATAATCCCATAAATAATTTGGCTTTCCGAAGGGCAGCTGCACCCGATATCACTTTCTGTGGCTTCCAAACCTTTTGTCCAGGTAATGGATACTGTTCATGACGCAATACCTTTTGCCAATAGACCCATTGAAAAGCCATACCCCCTAAAAACAACAACAGCATCAATAAAACCATACCTAAGATGGACCCATACCAATGCAAGATGCCCCATGTTTCACCACAAAGAAAAGAAGGGGCTTTGGTTAAGTTGATGATATATTGAAAGCCGATAATCAATGGGATGGCCCAACCGGCATGTTTGCCCATCATCGTTAGCTTTTCACGCCAAGTATACTCAGGCGCCCAGCTTTGTTGTTGGTCTTTGGGGTCCTCCTTCGACTTTAACCAGTTTTTTTTGGGTGTTTTGATCACAACAACGATGGCCAAAGTCAATGCAGCCAGTGCAATGGCCCATGATATGATTTGTTCAGTATTCATCAGCAACCAAACTTAAACGATCAACATGGCATCACCATAGCTGAAAAAGCGGTATCGTTCATTGATGGCATGCTGATAGGCATTCAAAATTGACTCGCGCCCTGCCAATGCTGACACCAACATCACCAAGGTGGATTCAGGCAGGTGAAAGTTGGTAATCAAACCATCTATACAATTGAAGGTGAAACCTGGGTAAATGAAGATTTGGGTGTCTCCCAAATAGGGTTGAATTGAACCACTGGATGAGGCCGTTTCCAAGCACCTGACTGCGGTTGTTCCTACCGCAATGACTCGTTTGCCTGCAGACTGAGTGGCTTTCACCCTATCACACACTTGTTGATCAACTGACAACCATTCTTTGTGCATTTGATGCTGGGTTAAATCATCAACTTTGACAGGTTGAAAGGTTCCTGCGCCCACATGTAACGTCACAAAAGCTGTCTTAATGCCTTTGGCATCGATGGCTCGCAGCAATTCTTCATCAAAATGCAACCCTGCAGTGGGTGCCGCCACGGCACCAGCTTGACCTTCATCGGCATAAACGGTTTGATAACGATCATCGTCTTGCTGCTCAGCTTCTCGCGTGATGTAAGGAGGCAACGGCATATGACCATAGGCATCCATCAATTCAGGCAAACTCAAATCTGTTGTTGTTTCAACCAAGTAGAACATGCCTTTTTTGGCACTGACCACCAGCTGAGACTGGCCATTGAACTCAATCAAAGTGCCCATTTTTACCGGTTTATTGGATTTCAATAAGGCCTTGGCTTGGTGAGCATTGAGCATGCGCTCAATAAACACTTCAATCTTGCCACCAGTGGGCTTATTCGCCAATAATCTGGCAGGGATCACCTTGGTGTTATTGAACACCAACAAATCACCAGGTTCAAGTTCGGTCAAAATATCTGTGAACTGAAGGTCATTGGTGGCCCCTGAATGCCTATCCAGTTTCAATAATCGAGAGTGGCTACGTTCGGCCAGGGGGTGTTGTGCGATCAGGGAATCAGGTAACTGAAAATTAAAATCAGCTTTGTTTAACATAAGCCCAGTCTCATTGTTTTTTTACTGGAAAATCCAAATGTTGAATCAATTCTTCACCACTTTGATTTTGATAGATCAAACAAATCCTGACCTCATCGCCCACTTGAATGGTTCGTTGTGGCATCATCAGCATGATGTGCAAACCACCCGGTTCCATCACGATTGTAGATTGAGCGTTCAATGCAAGCTGTTTTTGTTCGCGCATACGAAACATCCCATCCACTTCAACTGTTTTGTGAATTTCAGCCATACCAAAATCAGGTGCATAAGCACCAACCAGATTCAGGTTTTCAGCGGTTTGGTTGTCCAGAGTGACATAGGCTGCCATCATCTTGGCATTGGGTGGTGCGGCCCTTAACCACATCTCATTGGCACCAGGAAGTTCTGTTGAATAACTGATCTGACTGCCAAGCAGCAGCATGGTAATGATGAAAATTTTCATAATGTTTGTGCCATTTGAGCCAGTTGTTCCGCATGTTCTTGTGCCAATTGTGGATTTTTGGCTTCCACCATCACTCGCAATTTCGGTTCAGTTCCAGAAGGTCTGATCAAGACCCTGCCCTCATCACCCAATAACTGGTTAACCTGACTGGCCTGTTCTGTCAGTTGCGGGTTGACTGCCAATTCTTTCGGTTTTTCTGTCTGAACATTGATCATGACTTGTGGGTACATGTCCATTTCTGCCGCCAGTTCTTTTAATGACTGTCCTGTTTCCATGATAACTTCCAGCACCATCAAAGCACTGATGATGCCATCACCTGTGCCGGCTAATTTTAAATTCAATATATGACCAGATGATTCGCCACCCAAAATCCAGTCACGCTTGCTTAATTCTTGATGGACATACCGGTCGCCCACATCGGCCCGGACAAACGGTATTCCCAATTGATTCAATCCAGCTTCCATTCCCTGGTTAGACATCAGTGTACCCACCACACCACCATCAAGCTTATTATGTTGGTGTAAATGTTTGGCCACCATGAAGATCAACTGATCACCATTCACTTCATTACCGGTGTGATCTACCATCACCACCCGGTCACCATCGCCATCTAAAGCCACACCCAGATCGGCTTTGGTTTCAATGACTTTCTCACTGAGGACCGAAACTTCGGTTGACCCACAGTCACGGTTGATGTTGAAGCCATCAGGCTGATTGCCCATTACAGTAATGTCAGCGCCTAATTCCTCAAACACCTGAGGTGCGATGTGATAACTGGCCCCATTGGCACAATCCAATACAATTTTCTTGCCTGCCAGCAACTGCCGGTTTGCAGCCCTTTTACAAAACTCAATATAACGTCCAGCCACATCATCCAAACGTTTGGCTTTGCCCAAATGTGCCGATTCAACCATCTGCATCGGCTGATCCAATAAAGCTTCAATGGCCAACTCTTGCTCATCATTGAGTTTCTGGCCATTTTGATTGAAAAATTTAATGCCGTTATCAAAATAAGGGTTGTGTGAAGCACTGATCACAATGCCTGCGCTGGCATGCAAGGTTTTGGTCAACCAAGCCACAGCCGGGGTTGGCATGGGGCCGAATAGAATGATATTGACACCTGCTGATGACAATCCGGCTTCCAAAGCCGATTCCAACATGTAGCCTGATACCCGGGTGTCTTTACCAATGACTATGGTGTTGTTGGGCATGGATTCGCCCAGAACTTTACCAGCAGCATAGCCCAAACGAAGCGCAAATTCGGCCGTCATCACTGCCCCGCCCACTTTGCCCCGAATACCGTCTGTGCCAAAATATTTTTTACTCATGTGCCATTTCTCCAATCAAAGCCTGGCTGGTTTTCAACACATCTACTGTCGCAGCCACATCATGTACCCGAAAATAATCTGCACCTTGTAAATAAGCAAATTGCGCAACCGCCAATGAGCCAGCCAAACGCTGATCAACTGGACGCTGCAACAAATCGCCAAACATCGATTTTCTGGACACACCCATTAATACCGGAAAACCCATTTGCTTTATGGTGGCTGTATTTTGAATCAATTGTAAGTTATGGTCCAGGGTTTTGCCAAACCCGATACCCGGATCCAGAATGATTCGATCAGCGTCCATACCATAAGCCAAACAAGCTTCTACCCTGGCATCAAAAAAGTCCAACACCTGTTGTACCACATCATCGTATTCAGGGTTGTTCTGCATGTCTTGCGGTGTTCCTCGTTTATGCATCAAACAAACAAAAACATCATGCTTAACGGCCACTTCAACGGCGCCGTCTGCTTGTAAAGCATTGACATCATTGATCATGTTGGCACCGGCCATTACAGCGGCTTCCATCACCTCTGGCTTGCTGGTATCAATTGAAATGTTTTGCTTTGGAAACTTTGCCCTGATGGCTTTGATGACTGGTAGGACTCGATTCAGTTCGTCATCAACGGATACTTCTGCAGCCCCGGGTCGGGTTGATTCGCCACCCACGTCGATCCAGTCAACACCTTCATTGACCATTTCTTCAACTTGCTGCATGGCCGCATTAATTTGATTGAATTTTCCACCATCTGAAAATGAATCGGGGGTCACATTCAGGACCCCCATCACTTGAAAATCATTCATGATGATTTATAACTCGGTTGCGGGACCACCGATGTTAGGTTGGCCATCATTGGACTTTTTGCCTTTCGAGTCATCATCGCTGTCATCAGGCAAATCATCCATGTCCCAACCTTCAGGTGGCGATGGATCTTTCCCTGCCATGATCTCTTTGATCTGACTGGCATCAATGGTTTCGTACTTCATCAAAGCTTTGGCCATGATGTGTAAGATATCCATGTTTTCTTTGAGAATTTTTTCAGCTCGCGCATAATTGCGGTCAATCAACTCACGAATGGCCAGATCAATTTTCTCAGCAGTGGTGTCTGACATGTTCTTGTGTTGGGTGACTTGACGCCCCAGGAACACCTCACCTTCATCTTCAGAGTATGACAACGGGCCCATTTCAGACAAACCCCATTTGGTCACCATATTTTTCGCAATCTCAGTGGCCCGTTCAATGTCATTTGACGCGCCTGTGGTGACGGCATCTTCACCGCCAATGATTTCTTCTGCAATGCGACCGCCATAAAGACTCGAAATCTGGCTCTCTAAAGCAGTCTTGCTGTAAGAATACTTGTCTTCTTCCGGTAAGAACATGGTCACACCCAATGCCCGTCCACGAGGAATGATGGTTACTTTGTAAACAGGATCATGTTCTGGCACTTTCAAACCCACAATGGCATGTCCGGCTTCGTGGTATGCCGTATTGAGTTTTTCTTCTTCTTTCATCACCATGGATTTGCGCTCAGCGCCCATCATGATCTTGTCTCTGGCCTTATCAAACATTTCCATGTTGATTTCAGTTTTGTCTTCCCTGGCTGCAAACAAGGCTGCCTCATTGACCAAGTTGGCCAAATCAGCACCGGAAAAACCAGGCGTGCCACGGGCAATCAATGAAGGGATGACATCATCAGCCAGCGGTACTTTTTTCATGTGTACTTTTAATATGGCTTCACGGCCTAAAATGTCTGGTAGAGGCACCACCACTTGCCGATCGAAACGACCTGGACGCAACAGAGCTGGATCTAATACATCGGGTCGATTGGTGGCCGCAATGACAATCACCCCTTCATTACCCTCAAAACCATCCATTTCGACCAATAACTGGTTCAATGTTTGTTCACGCTCATCATGACCACCACCTAAACCGGCGCCACGCTGACGACCCACCGCATCTATCTCATCAATAAAGATGATACAAGGTGAATTCTTTTTGGCTTGTTCAAACATGTCACGAACCCGGGATGCGCCCACCCCGACAAACATTTCAACAAAGTCTGAACCTGAAATGGTGAAAAAAGGCACTTTGGCTTCGCCTGCGATGGCCCGAGCCAACAAAGTTTTACCGGTACCAGGAGATCCCACCATCAGAATGCCGCGTGGGATGTGTCCACCGAGCTTTTGGAATTTGGTCGGATCACGCAGGAAATCCACCACTTCGGTGACTTCTTCTTTGGCCTCTTCGGCACCAGCCATATCAGCGAAAGTCACTTTGTTTTGTTCTTCGGTCATCAACTTGGCCTTGGATCGGCCAAAACTCATGGCACCACCTTTACCGCCGCCACCTTGCATTTGGCGCATGATCAGGAACCACAAGCCAATGAATAACAAGATGGGGAAAATGGTTTCAAAAATACGCCAACCCCAGCCTTCTTGTTGAGGTGCTTTGATGGCATATTTAACGTTGTTCAATAATAAATCATCTTCCAAATGTGGGTCATCACCACCTTGAACGATGATTTTTTCACCACCTTTGGTGATGGCCACAATTTTACGATGAACAGAAGTTTCAGGGTCAATCATCACTTCTTCGATTTGGTTACTTTGTACCATGTTGATGAATTCGGAGTAAACCACCTCACCCTGTTTTTGAGGTTGTTGGACCATGCTGCCGAAGACACTCATCAGTACCATCAAAACCACAACCCATAATAAGATATTTTTTGCTATGTTATTCAAAATCAGCCTCTGCCTTTTTGTGTTTATTTACTTAAATCCTGTGGCCACCGCAAACACTTCTCTGGATCGTGGGCGCGATGACTTGGGTTTATAAATCACAACTTTGTTAAACAACTGACGAATGTTTTGTATGTGTTGATCAAAACCTTCACCCTGAAACAGTTTGACAACATGCGCACCGTTAGGTTGCAGTGCTTGCTGACAAAATTCCAATGCCATTTCGGCCAACAGCATACATCGCGGTTGATCCATGGCATTCATACCACTTAAATTGGGGGCCATATCTGATAATACAAGGTCTATTTTACGAGTTCCCAACAATTCTAAAAGTTGTTCATAAACCGCATCTTCTGTGAAATCGCCTTCGATAAAATGCACCCCTTCAATGGGTTCAATGGGCAACAAATCCAGCCCAATAATAAACTCAGTTTTGGGTGATTTGATTTTGATCACCTGACACCAGCCGCCAGGTGCAGCGCCCAGATCAACCACTGCATTGAGGCCCTTCAACAAATCAAACTTTTCAGCAATTTCTTCCAACTTATAGGCTGATCGCGCCCGGTAACCAGACTCTTGTGATTTTTTCACAAACTGATCATCAAAATGCTCTTTCAGCCATTGATTTGAACTCTTACTTCTGCCCATAGTTATTCACGTTTTTCTGTATTACGCATAGGAAAATGATAAAATGCGCCTTTAAATTAAAAGTGTATCACTGAATGTCTAACAAAGCTGCAAATAAATCTGCCAACCAACCACTGAGCAAGAACGCACTCAAGTTCCTCAGAGGCATAGCCCACGACACCAAACCAGTCCTGACCATAGCTGACAAAGGCATCACTGAAAACATCTTGCTTGAATTAGACATCTGTCTCAAGCAACATGAGTTGATCAAGATCAAAATGCGTGCAGATCGTGATACCAGACAACAATTCATTAAACAATTGCTGGAAGAGTCAGGCGCTCATATGGTGCAATCCATTGGCCAAACTTTAACCATTTTCCGCACCAATCCCAAAAAGCCTGTATTCGAGTTACCTAAATAAACCACTATTGACCATGGATTTATCTGAAAACCGCAGCCAACACCCGAATTTGATTGTGTCAGCCAAGCCCCACCAGTGCACCATTGGCAATCAAACGTACCAACACAGTATCATCATTCCTTCGAACGAAGCCGTCATCAAAACACCAGTAAAAACAACCCATCATTTAACATTGGAAGTCATGGAACAATTGTGTCAATACGCACCTGAAGTGATCATCTTGGCAACCGGTGCTGAGATCGTCTTTCCGGATACTGATTTGCTGCATCCCTTGATCAAGCAAAACATCGGTCTTGAAGTCTTGAATAACCAAGCAGCTGCCAGGACATTCAATGTGTTGTTGGCTGAAAGTCGTCAAGCCGTTTGTTTGATGATGATAAACCGCTGACCATCCAGGCAAATTCTCCAGGCAAATTCTCCAGGCAAATTCTCCAGGCAAAAAAATACCCTCATCAGAGGGCATTTTTAATATTCAGTCTCAAAGCGGTTTATCTTTGACGTGCTTTCAATTTTGGATTTGATTTACAAATCACAAATACTTTACCACGGCGGCGAACCACTTTGCAGTCTCTAGAACGAGTCTTGGCTGATTTCAAAGATGATAAAACTTTCATAATTTACCGCTGATTTAAAAAGATTGGAAATTATACCCATCTACCACAAAACTGCAAACCCTTTTTAAGATTAATTGAGAATATTTTCCAGCCACTAAATTATGCTTCAGGTCGGGCATAAAGCTGTTCGGCACGTTGATAGAGCACCCAGGAAGTAAAAATATACTTGTCATTAGAGACGGGCATATTCCCCCTGTGGGTATGGGTAAACCCGGCTGGTGCAATCACCAATGACCCTTGCTTCGGCTTGGTGACCAATTGTTGGTGGTAAAATTCTGTTTCACCACCCTCCTCGACATCGTTTAAATAAAACATCCACAACAGTTTACGATGTAGGGCATCATTGGGCTGGTCATTCGGATGAGGGTAAATTTCAGAATGGTAGTAAAAATAACCACCTTCATTTTGCTTGTACTTTTGGATGTTGATTGAGCCCAAACGGAACACAGTTTGGATCAATCGCCCCAATGATTGGTCATTCAATTTAGGGATGTCAACGTATGATATTTGTTCAACACCATCAGGTGTCTGAACTTGTAAGGCAATGGAGCCAACCAAAGAAAACGGGTACTTCCTGACATAGTGTATCAGACCTTGGAGCACCACATTTTGCAACTGTTCAATTTCCTGCTGCCACTCCTTTGAATGGGTGATGGTGATGTCAGAACTGTTTTTCTTGATCAAGTCAACGCCATGCCCTGTTCTACCTTTGTGACGCTCATTACTTTGTTCAAACTTTTGGATACATTGTTGACAAAACTCAGGGCTTAATGCCCCTTCATAAATTTCTATAAATTGACTCAAATAAAATTCCGCTTTATAAAACCACAAGCATTATGAAAAATGTTGACTTGGGTTTCAAGCACTTTATTTATTGGCAATTAACCCATGAACTTCAAACAAGCAATGTATTTCATGCAGCAACACATTTATTCTTGCCATTGCTTTTGGCTTTGTACAACGAGCGGTCTGCCCTTTTGATGGCATCCATGATCGGTTCATTCTTTTTCTTCTGGCTCACACCCAGACTGACAGTCATCGCATGGTCACCCATGGCAAGCGGCAGCTTGATATCGGCGACAACTGCACGTATTTGCTCCGCAAACTCAATGGCCTCATTCATATCACTGCCCAACATACAAATGGCAAACTCTTCGCCCCCCCACCGTCCTATGACTTGATTTTTACCCATCATTTTCATCAAGCTTTGACCCAAGTTGGCCAAGAATTTATCTCCTGATAAATGACCCAAAGTATCATTGATTCTTTTAAAATCATCCAGGTCAGCAATAATAAATGACAACACCAACCTTTCTTCGGCTGCCTTCTCACTGAGGGCTTCAAATTTTTTCAACATGCCACGGCGATTGTACAAACCAGTTAATTCATCTGTAAACGCCTGGCTTTCCAGTTTTGAGTTGAGGTTACCGTATTCCACAATCCATTTATTGATACCAATAAACAGCAGCACGAACCCAGAAAACAAAGTGGCCTTTTCAGCCACAGCTGTATACATCTCACCATGTAAATGAAATTGGTCTAACCCATCTACATACATGGAGGTGAAGACCAACAGAAAACCATAGTTCAAATAGTTATAAAAATCTTTACCGCTTAAACTACCAATCAACAAGAACATCACGACAGCCATCAAAGCAAAGGCGAATTCAAAGACTACATTATAAATTCTGACATGGTCGACTGCGGGAAGGTAAACTGCATCATATACCGCAAATGCGACGATGATTAACAACAAAGTAATTACTTTATTAATATAAGGCATAACAAACACACAACCCAGGTATGTTTGAATAAACGGCATTGCTCGCTCACCCACACATACACACACATTTAAAACACACCAGTCATTCTAACCCGAAATACAGACCGATTACCTGAGCCACAAGGTAAAGATTGGTATTATTTAGTTTGTTTTGGCAAAAAAATGCCATTTGGTATTATTTTAGGGGTCAATTTTTAACAAAGTTCTGAATTTTGTCAAAAAAAAAGGCGTCAAATAGATGACGCCTGAAGTATTTCGCTGAGGAAGAGGGAGGAAAACCTCAGCTATTTTTTGTATGTGCTTGGCACATACGTGAAATCTTGCGATTTCGGGGAACAATGAAAATTGTTACATTCCATTTTACTTGTCTAACATGAATATAATGTGAATTAGGTTGGCCTAATTGAGCCATTTATTCTGCTATATAGTACGTTTGATGTGTTTTCAAAGTAAAAGTTCAAATAATTTTGATTTATTGAAATTTATTTAAACACTCGTTTGAATCACTCTTATTGCGGTATTTTACTTATCAACAACACTTTGACAAGCTAATTGTTTTTGTTATTCGGATAAATTATACTAATGCGAAACACCATGGCCAACCAATACAGAAACATACCTCCACTCAGATCAATCAAAGCTTTTGAGGCTTCAGCGCGCCTATTAAGCTTTACCAAAGCCGCAGAAGAATTACATGTTACGCAAGCTGCCATCAGCCATCAAATCAAAAACCTCGAACAGCTCACCGGGGTTCAGTTATTTGAAAGGTTCAACCGGTCTTTGAAATTGACCTTCGAAGGACGCTTGTATTTGATCTCGATCAGAAATGCCCTTGAGAGCATTGAAAAGGCCACCAGGCAGCTCAAAAACAAAGACGCATCAGGCACCTTGAATATATCGGTGCTGCCATCTTTTGCCTCCAAGTGGCTGTCAAAAAGGATTTGGAAGTTTCAACAACAACACCACGAATTGGACGTGAGGATTTCTGCCTTTGAGAAACTGACCGATTTCAAAAAAGAAGAATGTGACATTGCCATTAGGTATTCCTCAGATCCCACACTTCCCGGCTTAACGACCGAATTACTGCTAGAAGAAGACGTTTTTCCAGTTTGTTCTAAAAAATTGTACGACTCTTATAAGGGAAACATCAAACCTGAATCCTTGCTCAGAGCCAATCTTTATCATGAAGATTTCACCACCGAAGACTGGCATGACTGGTTTGATGCGGTTGGCATACAAGCCAATCCAAATTTACGTGGTACCCGGTTCAGTCATATGGCCATGATGCTAGAAGCGGTAGAAAACCACCAAGGATTTGCTTTAGGAAGGACACCTTTGGTGCAAGATGACATCAAGCGCGGGCTTTTGGTGGCACCTTTTGATGTGAAAATTAAAGGCAAAATGTCTTACTACTTGGTCTACCCCAGTTCCACAGAGAATGACCAAAAATTACAGATAATCAGACAATGGCTGTTTGCTGAGGCCGACCAATTTAAACAAGGTATTCAATAAAACGAAATGGGTATGAATCATGCCCATTCGTCTTCTTCACTGAATAGGTAGGCAGCAATGTCTTTGATCAATTCACCCAAACCAGTTTTGTTGATTGATGAAATCAAATAGTATTTTTCCTGCCACCCCATGTCTTTGGCGTAAGCATCAGCCAGCTGTCGGGCTTCTTCTTCAGTGGTGACATCCGACTTTGTGAAAACCAACCACCGCTGTTTTTCCTGTAGTTGTTCTGAAAACTTAACCAGTTCTTCAGAAAGCTGATGAAATTGAGCCACTGGATCCGACAGACCTTCATAAGCAGGCAACTCAACCATATGTAACAACAAACCTGTTCTTTGTAAATGTTTGAGGAATTGAATGCCCAGGCCAGCACCTTCTGCCGCACCTTCAATAATGCCAGGTATGTCAGCAACCACAAAACTGGTTTCCGCATCAACTGGCACCACACCCAAAGCCGGATACAACGTGGTGAATGGATAATCCGCTATTTTAGGCCTGGCTTTAGAGATGGCATTAACAAATGTAGATTTTCCTGCATTGGGAAATCCCAGCAAGCCCACATCAGCAAGCACTTTCAATTCCAGTTTGATTTCCCTCAACTGACCCTGCTCTCCAGAAGTGAATTGTTTGGGTGCTCTATTGACGGAGCTTTTGAAATGCATGTTGCCCAACCCTCCTTTTCCACCATGGGCCACTATCAGCTGCTGATCATGTTCGGTGATGTCACCTAATTTCTGGTCGGTTTCAAGGTCATACACTTCTGTGCCTGTGGGTACTTTGATGATCAAATCATCACCACCTTTCCCATACATCTGGCGGCCTTTGCCAGATTCACCATTTCTTGCATCAAAGCGTTTTTTATGACGAAAATCAACCAAAGTATTAAGGCCTTGGTCTCCTTGTAAGATGACGCTACCACCATGTCCACCATCACCACCATCTGGTCCGCCAAAGGCAACAAATTTTTCTCGACGAAAACTGGCTGAGCCACTGCCGCCATTACCGGCCTTAACGGATATTTTTACTTCATCTACAAATTTCATAGCTTAGACTATACTGGTGAATATAAAAAAAGCCCACTAATTAGTGAGCTTTTAAAAGTACTTCGTGTTGAACTCTGGTGGTTCTTAGCTTTGTGTTTCGATGGTCACGTATTGACGGTAATTTTTGCCTTTCTTGACAAACTTAACCACACCATCTTTCAGGGCGAACAAAGTATGATCTTTACCCATACCAACATTGTCGCCGGCATGAAATTTGGTGCCACGTTGACGCACTAAAATGTTACCAGCGATGGCTGCTTGACCACCGTACATTTTGACACCAAGGTACTTAGGATTTGAATCGCGACCGTTATTAGTACTACCCGCTGCTTTCTTATGAGCCATGACGTTTTACCTCTTATCCTATTTTAGTGATTTTCAATTCAGTAAAATTCTGACGATGACCCATTTGTTTCATGTGGTGCTTACGTCTCTTGAATTTAATGATTCTTACTTTCTTATGGCGACCATTCGACAACACTTCTGCTGACACAGATTTACCTTCCAACAAAGGTTTGCCAATTTCAATGTTTTCACCATCTGAAACCATCAACACTTGGTCTAATTTAATCTTGTCACCAGCTTCAACCTTCAACGACTCAACTTTAATGATGTCGCCTTCTTTGATTCTGTATTGTTTGCCACCTGTAGCTACAACTGCGTGCATGAAACTACTCCAATTCGGTTGTTCTTAAAAAGAGCGGGGATTTTACTTAAATAAATATACCGGGTCAACTTAATTTTACAGAGTTTTTAATTCCCGGCGTTTAATGGATCAGATGCAAGGGTGTTTTAATGACTGCTGTTGATTTCAGTCGTCATTTTCCAGATGATTGATTGAATCATGAGCACATGTCATCAATTGATCAAGGTGTGTGTCAATGAAAACCTTTAACCGGGGTTGTTTAAAATAATTAACAGCAATATAACCAGCCCTACCAATAAGGTAATCCACCATAAATTGTGCCTCAAAAAGTCGTTGCCAGGCTTGATCTTGGCCTCATCTGCTGGTTGTTCTGCCGGTTGAATCATGGATTCACTGAGTTGAACATTTCTTGGGTGTGAGGGACTGAATTTTGAAAACCCTGAGGTGCCAGGTAATTCAACCCTGTATTTATAAACCGCATTTGAGATCACATCACCATTACTCAGATTGGCTTGGGCAATTTGCAGGCCATTCAGAAAGGTTTTGTGTTTACTGTCAACAAAATGCAACTCATTGTCCTGACGAAACACATGCCACCCGTCCGCGTGATGTAAGTCATCAATGATAAATTTCCCTGTGGTCTCATCAGCAAAGCTCCTGATACCGTACACTGAAGATTGATTGGTGATCTCGTTGATGGTTACATTGGTGTGGTTCAAATGAGAATCTTTAGGGATGTATTCATCATCCAACAACCTGAATGATAAATCATCAACGGCCAAAACATCGCCGGTATCAAGCAAGCATCTTTCGTGGACTGCCTCATTATTGACTTGTACTCGGTCGTTATACACTTCCAACACACAACCATAACTCTTGTGCATGATGGAAAAATGTCGCCCCCAAATCTTGGGGTGATTTATTTGCACATCACAGTCAAAATCATTACCTACAAGTAAAGTTTTACTGTCCGGAAATGAAAAAGATTTTTTTGTGTTTTCAATAACTAAATACATCTAAATAAGCCAATTTATCAAAAGATTGTAGCTGCTTTAACGATGAAATATCAATCCTAAATCTAAAATTCTTGAAGCAAATCACAGTTTTCTGGAGTCAAATGTACATGCATGAATCTTCATAAAAAACCGGGCATCTGACAACATGACCACTGCTTGGTGTAAAAATTGCCATGTTCTTTTATTCAGTGACATCGTTGGAGAACTGTCGAACAGTTCGACCAGCGCAGGTAATGAAAGCTTGGTGGTTTACCTGATAAGGTAATAAGCCTTGCTTGAATACCATAGCGCGTGCACTCGGTTAGGCAGATCATGTAAGAATGGCGATTTGACAAAGTCAAGAAGCCTTGATGGAATGATCGATAAGCCGTGAAGCCTCGCTGGTCGCTTCCGCATCGATCCCCAGAACGGGGTGAATGCAGAGAATTGTTGGGAACAATTCCTGCCTGCTCACGCGACAGACCTACATCCCTGTAGGCCAGCCAGAGGGTGTAAGCCCGAGATAGCAAGCCATGCCCGTCGAGGCCGTTTTCACTTTTGTTTCAACAAAAGTGAATGAAGTCCCAAGGGCATTCCTTTATAATATGACGTACAAATTTTAAATGGAGCTGCAAAACTGTGGAATTGAGGTCTGTTTTATATTGGATGATGTCTATTGGCACTTTGGTTTTATGCCTGTTGTTTCCAATAAAATCAACCACCAGCGATCTGAACATGACTGCGATAAACCTGGCTTCATACCTCAAAGTTGAACCCAGATACATTTATTATGCTGACAACCGCTTCCATGCTCGTGTGATTGGTTCACTTAAAATTGACTTGAAAACAGATGACATGCCAGTCGAATTTATTCGGTACAACACCTTAATCATCAATGATTTTCATTTTGAATTAGACACCAAGTACAGTTTGAATTGGCAAATTGGCAACCAAACACATCAAGTGTTGATCAACAAAACCAATGATTCAATTACTTTCTTCGACTTCAAGACCAACGACCACACACAGATTTCAGATGTGCACATCCTCATTGAACCAAACACTGAACTGAGTAATCAACTGGCATTCAATCAAGAAGCCTCATTTCAAGCGTTGGCTTTTGATGTCATAGAAAACCAATCGGTACTGGCATCCAACATCAGCGAATGGACAGACTTCACCCCCATCAAGTTCAATTCAATCAACAGCTACACCAACAGCCAGGATTTACATTTAAAACAGTTGGTTATGCGACTATCTGCTTGGATCCTGTTTTCTGTGGTCATTTACTTGATCATGAAGATCAGCGGTGTTCATTTGGTGGTTTCGCTGATTTTTGCTTGGGCCATCACTGCCTATTTCTTTGTCAACAACCACACCAAACAAAACCAACAATTAAGCATGTCATTTGCCGCCGATGGCCAACAGCTGAACCCCCTGGATCAGTCGGCATTAGACATTGCTCAATCCATTGAAAGTAACCTTGACCAAAATCCAGCCTACGATGAGGCCTTGAAGTTTGTGTTATTGGGCCAAAATGATTTTTTTCATTTAAGGCTGATTCATCACTTGTTTCAATACAACATAGGGTTGTCACTGAACTTTGAAGAATTGTTCAAAAAACACGACCAATTTGCTTTTATATTGCTAGATCAAGCCTATTGGTATTGCGAGAATTCAGACAAACATGACTGGCTGGAAAACCAAATCGAATTCATCATCAAAAATGAAGATTATTGCATAGTGAAAAAGAAATGAATCAGTTGTTGGGCATCATTTATATCATTTACTTCATATCTTTGGGCTATGGCTTCAGGGTGGCCTTTAACAAAATAAAACAGCAACAACTCATCATTGAAAATAAAACTGATTTCTTTGCCCATGCATTTTTTCAAGGGGTCTTTATTCATGTTGTCATTTTCAATTTGTTCCAGTTATTGAATTTATCAAACTCAACGGTGTTAGTGGCCTTGCCTTTGCTTTTGCTTGTTTGCATGGCGTTGATTTTTTGGCACATCCTCCACAAAGGCCTACAAGGCCAAACTTTCGTTCCAAAACTTCACAATGTATTGATTACCACTGTTTTGCTGTTGATGTCTGCTTTCATTTATTGGAATGGGTCTTTGCTACCAAACATTGCATGGGATTCATGGGCCGTTTGGGAAGGAAAAGCACAACAATGGGTTGAACATGGTTTAAATGTCGACATCATGGCTTGGAATGATTGGGTCAACGAAGACACGGCCATCTTTAATGCTTCTGCCAATTACCCCGATGGCCTTTCATTGATATACTTCTTGCCAAAAGTGTTGTTTCAAGAAGGGTTTGCCATCACCCAAATTGTGGTGCTGTTTGCTTTTGCCATGATGACACTGTTGCTGATCAGTCGCATTGCCAAATTAGGCGCACCTGTTTATTTACAATTGGCCATGGTACTGGTTATCTACACCACCCCCTTCATCAGCAACCACCTGATGATTCAAGGTTACGCCGACATCTGGTTGGCCATGTTTATTTTGCTGGTCATGTTGAGCTTGATGGATTACATTGACGACAATAACATGGGGATAGGGCTGACCATCATATGCTATTTGGCCATGTTACCCATGTTGAAATTGGAAGGCTGGGTGTGGTTATTGTTATTCTTTATGGCCTATGGATTGACGTTATTATCAACCCACAAATCAAAGTATAAAGTTTTGGCAGGTGTTGCTGGTGTGATATTGGCGTTGGTATTACTTGGTGGGATTGATCTGAATTTTTCGTTTGGAAACATCACCATCACTCACGAGCGCATCACATTGTTAAACTTATTCGACTTGCACATTAACTTCGTAAACATCACCGAGCCATTGCTGATCAGTTTTTTATGGCAAAATAATTGGTCTTTGTTGTGGCTAGGCCTGCCTTTCTTATTGTTTACATTTTTCAGCAGGCGCCACAGTCTGGCCAGTCAAGTCTCTCATGTATTCCTTATTTTGGCTCTGGGCTGTATGTTGTTTTTATTTTATTTCACTGAAGCCAGTCGATGGGCTCAGGACTTTACAGCCATAAACAGAATCGTCTTACAACTGACTCCCTGTTATTTGTTTTTATTGTTTAAAATGATTGTCAGGATCAAAGGCATTCAAGCACCCACAACCAAACAGCAGTCATCAAAAACACCTGAATGACTGCTGTTTGGATTGTATTCATCTACTTAATGAACTTCATGCCTTGTTGAAAGATGACATCAACTGGAATGCCGGCAGCATTGATGCGCTCTAACGATTTTTCTAATTGCTGGTTGATGTGCCCCTTATCTTCAAACCATTGTTTAACCCCAGCATAATCACCCGACCCTTGGTGGGTCAGAATTTTTTCCGATAAAGAGGCCACAGCGGCGGACATTTTTTCTGCATTCACCGAATAATGACCTGTGGCTTCATCATAACTGAATGCGCCTTGCTCTGAGAAGTAGTTAAAACGAAGCAGGTTTGCAACACCATGAGCTGAACTTGAACCAAAACGAACCGAGCGGAAAATGCCTGCCATAAAGGTGGTGTAATAATCCATCATTTCACCCTCTTCCAGCTCACCCAACTTGTGTAATTTCTCCACCATATACAAGCCCAGAATATCGGCTTTGCCTTCTTCTATGGGTGAAGCCAATTCTTTCAATGCCGTTCTGACTGTTCCTTTATCATTGATGGTGTTTTTTACACCCAGACCATGCGCCACTTCATGAAACATGGTGTTGGCAAAAAACGCATTGAATGTGATGTGCTTTCTTTGTGAAGGTGTCACCAATTGTTCGGCTATGGGAACCAAGATTTTTTCAAACTTGGCTTGCATGACATTTTTCAACTGTAACCGACGGGTGCCTTTTTCTAATTGTACACTTTCATCATTGGGCAAATTGATGGCAATGGTTTTACTACCGGCATTTGAATGGCCTGCATAATAAATGGCATCGTAAGCATTCAAGTCCGAATCCGTACCAGGCGTTTCTTGTTTATAGGCCTCATCAACAGGCAATTCGGCTTGCAACTGCGGCAAAAAGGCCGCAAATTTCGCCAGTTTTTCACTCCAGGCCAAGTCTTTTATCAAGACATAAGCTTCATAGGCGGCTTTATAGCCAAACAACTGATCTTCATAGGTTTCAATAGGACCAATAACCAGTTCGATCGAATTGTTTTTCATGTCCATCCATGCCAAATCAGATGCCTTGAACTCGTCATTGACTAAGGCCGCTGCTCGCAAGGTGATGTATTTTTTAAATCCTTCATCCTCTGCCAATTCTGCAGCTTGTAACAACAAGTCAGAAGCTTTTTTAAGTTGGGCAGCATATGCTTCATAGAAGGGTACTGCCACTAAATTTCCAGCCTCGTCTCTCACCACATGGGTGTATAAACTCTTCATGGCTTCTGAAGCGGTTGCCTCAAATGCCTCTTTATCCAGATCTTTCGGATAAAAGTTAGCACCCAAGAATTTTTGTTCATAGCCCTTCAAGAATGGTTTATCCCCATCCAAACGATCCCATGGACCATAATTGATGTCAGCGAACTTTCTGAGTCTTTGATCACTGATGCTGTCCAAAAATGCTTGCTTAGGACCATAACTTTGTAACCAAAACAATTCATCCATAATTTCTGCTGCTGCCACCAACAAGGGCAACATGTCCTTTTGTTGTTGAGACAAATGAGACACATCACTGGTGAGCTTGAAAGTGGCGTATTTATTCAATAACTCACTGTGCTTTTTAGGTGTTTTTTCGACCAAGGGATCTTTTTGGTATGCCACATTTGAATGGTCTTTAGGTGGCGCTTGAGTAGATTCTGTCGCCGCCTCTTTTGCGGCGGCCGGATCTTCTGTTGTTGGTTCATTTTGGCAAGCACTGAGGCACAGAGCAAGCAGCATAAAAAAAGATGATCTTGAATAACTTTTCACGATGGTCTCCTGGTTAAGGTTGCTAGATAGTGTTGTTCTATGGTTTCAACGATCACTGACATGTGATATTTAAAATCCCGGGGATGTTTTGAAATGGCTGTGAAATTTTGCTGAATGTCGTCTATTTTTTGGGCAAAATCTTTGGGGTTGTTACCCTCATACACAAATCCTTTGTTGTAATTGTCTGCCAGCCAACGCATGCCAGAGCCGACAGTATCAGGGACCAAAATAATTTTGTTGTGATACATGGCCTCCAGTAATACCACACCAAATGATTCAGCCCGATCATTGGATGCCATACAAAACACATCACAAGTGTCATACAAAGCATGTATCTTTGACCAACTTTGGCTGCCCAATAATTCAACACTTTCAGTCAGATTCATTTGGTCGATCTGTTGAGATAATCTATGTTTCAATTGCCCATCACCGGCGATCAACAAGTGGCAATTGTGGGTCAATCGCATGGCTTCGATCAACATTTTCTGATTTTTATAAAATGTCAACCGACCTAAATTAAACAGTTTGATTTTTTGGATCGGCCATTGCGCTCTGGCCCACTTCAATCCGGAAACTCTTTTTGCTTCATCCATTGATTCCAGCTCTTGGATTCTCAAGCCCAGTGGCACAACCACGGTTTTGTCGGCATGTTTAATTAATTGTTGGGAATGATCAGCGTAGTCCTGAGTAGAAACTAAAATACAATCTGACTGTTTTATCAGCCTGTTTTCAATCGGTTTAATGAACAGGTATATTAATTTCATTAACCACCTGCTGTTTCCGGTAACCATGTCCGAATGCCAGCTGAATACCCATGGTACCTGTTTGATCTTTTTATTCAGCAACAACATGAACAAACTGGGGTTCGGACCATGCAGGTGGACAATGTCCGGTTTTTGCTGTTGAAACAATTGCTTGATTTGTTTATTCAAGCCTATCATCAATGGGGCAAATAAGATGGGGCGCAATGATCGCATCCTGATGACTTGAACACCATCAACCATTGCTGTTGTTTTTTTTGCCGTGATTGTTTGCCATTGGTGGTTGTGAACCAACACCGTCACTTGATGGCCTTGGCTGACTTGTTCTCGGGCGAGGTCACATAAGTAATGCTCCATACCACCATGGTAGGGTGGGTAGAATTTACCTATGTGCAGAATATTCATTTAACAACCATTCAATGCTTGTCTTCATCCTGTTTAAGGGCATCTTCAAGAATGGCCATCTTTTGTGTGAGGCGCCTGATTTTTCTTTCTTTTTTGGTGAGCGCCATGTCCATGGTCAACATGCGGATCAAAATCATGCTGACTGCAAGCACCAAAAGTAAAGTGGGTGGGTATGTGATGCCTACTTTTGCGGCAACCCAGTCAACGCTGCTGGGGAAAATAGAAAGTAAAATGGCCGATACTGCCACCAACAACCACCAAGTTGCATAAGGGCCATGCATCTTACCTTTACGAACCAGATATAAAATACTGATCGATAAAATGGCTCCAATTATCAGGATTGTTATGTTTGTCATTTAGTTGGCCTACTTCCCATATTTGCTATACACAAGGTTGTGGTTTGAATCATGTACTTTAAAACCACCAACCATGAGCTGAACACCCTAGATTTGCCGTCATTGCGGTCATGCATTTTAACAGGAACTTCATGGATAGTTAAACCCGCACCTAAAAGTAATAACAACACCCCGACATCCTGGTAATCCAACATACTCGCCGGCCTCGAAGCCAAGACCCGTATGGCTTGTTTGTCATACAACCTGAAACCTGATGTCAAATCTTCAATTTTTATGTGAGTGAGCATTTTAAAATACTTCCAGGCCAGTTTTTTCATGCGGCTTAAACGTGATGGAAATGTGCCGATGATGACATTCGCCTCACTGTCACTATAGACAGCTGTGAGGGTATTGACTTCATTGGGTAAATGCTGTCCATCAGCATCCATGGTAATGACTTGGTCATACTGGTGCTGTTCTGCATACCGAATACCAGTTTGTGTGGCGCCCCAGGCGCCCAACTGAATGGGCAATGTCAGACACATCAAACCGTGTTCCTTTACCACTTGAGCTGTTTGATCTGCACTGGCATCATCAACCACAACGATGTCATGATCCACTTGATCGAGCAACTGGGGTAGTAAATTTGTTAGATTATTTGCCTCATTAAAAGCAGGAATCACAATAAGTGTCTTCATGACTGAAGTATTGTTTTAAAATAAAGCACACGTTATATATCATGTACCCACTTTTGTGGTGTTTTTTTTCAATTATTTTATCATTTCATGACGGACTTACCTGCTAACAATTCCATTCAAATCATTCACGACTTGTTTCAAATCAAAGGCGGTGGAGAACGGTTGATTCAAACCTTGTGTGAAAGCACTGGTGCAGACTTACTCACTGGACACATTGGATCGGATACATTTGAATTGAATCATTTGGCTGGACAAGTGCGCGATTTGGCGGCACTCAGCAACATCAATGGTATAAAAACCTGGCATCTTGCCAGGGCCTTCAGAAATCACCAGCCCAGTCACGAAAGCTATCAGACTGTGATTTACAGCGGTGTGGCCAGTCCTCTGGCTGTGAAGCAATACCCTGCTGCCAACAACATCTTTTATTGCCACACACCACCTCGTTTTGTTTATGACAAACGAGAACACCATGAAGCCGAATTGAATCGCATTAAAAAACTGGCATTTAACTTGCTGATCAGGTGGTTCAAACCCCAATATGAAGCCGCCGTGGCACAAATGGATGTGCTCTTAACCAATTCGAACTATGTCAAAAAACGCATCAAAGACAACCTCAATTTAGATGCCACTGTGGTGTATCCACCCTGCGATACCAAACACTTTACATGGCAAAGCACAGGTGATTATTATTTATCATTAGGTCGCCATGATGACTTGAAGCGCATCGATCAAATCATCAAAGCATTTAACCAGATGCCTGAAAAAAAGTTGGTTGTGGCATCTGGTGGAAACAACACACCTCAATTGCGACAATTGGCAGCCAACAACCCCAACATCAGTTTCACTGGATGGTTGAATGAATCTGAATTATTACAACTGATGGGCGGTTGTTTGGCCACCATTTATATACCGATTGATGAAGATTTTGGCATGTCACCGGTAGAATCTATGGCCGCTGGAAAACCTGTCATCTGTTCAGATCATGGGGGTTTGTTAGAATCTGTCGTTGATCAAGAGACAGGATTCTATGTTTCAGGTGATGGTTTGCAACACAATCTAATTCAACAAGTAAGCAACCTTACGCCAGCCAAAGCTGAAAGCATGCGATCTGCCTGTGAACACCGGGCCAAGGGCTTTGACACCGAATTGTTCTTGAAAAAATTCAAAGAATTTCTGTAAACCCGCGACCATTTGACTCTAAACTCAGTCTTATTGGGTATATTGCATCATTTACTTTGAATTTTGAGCTATTTTAACCAAACCATCGACGACATCACCAAGCACAGTGTATTGAAAGGAAAACAGAGTGCTTGTCGCCAGGTGTATGACATGTTTTCAACACCGGTCTATAACCTGGCTTATCGCATGCTTCAAAATGCCGATGATGCCCAGGATGTGATGCAAAACGCATTCATCACTGCTTTTCAAAAAACTTCACAATGGTCGGGCAAAGTGGCTTTTGGTTTTTGGTTGAGAAAAATCGTGGTCAACCAATGCTTAGACCAGATCAAAAAGAATCACCACCAAATGACCATTGAAGTGGATGAATTGGCCGCACAAAGTGATCAATTACTTTATGACCATCAACATGACTTGAGCTTGATGCTGGCAAAGTTGCCACCGCTATCACGTTCTGTCTTGTGGCTTTACGAGGTAGAAGGCATGACCCATCAAGAAATTGCTGAGGTTTACCAAATGTCCACCAGTTTCTCTAAGTCACAACTGGCCAGAAGCAAACAACTGCTAACTAAATGGCTACAAAATCAGGAGCAAAATAATGAACAACGCTTATGATGCAAAAATAAACAAGCTGTTACTAGAACAGCCTCAAATGCTGCCAGCCAAAGATGGATTTGATGCCATCATGGATGAAGTTCACCATCACCAAAGACAACGCAGCTTCAGGCTACCAGCCCTGGCCGCAGCCGTGCTGGCTGTCGTTTTGTTGTGGCAGTGGCCAAATTCTAACAACAATCAGTTACAAGAATTGAACTCGTTAACTGACAAAATTGCCTTGATCGAACAGGTGGTACGTAATGAAGTGATTAACCACTCAGTACCAGGTTCCCAGATCTTGGAAAAAATGGTTTCTATGGAAAACTGGTTGGATCAACTCGATCAGAACATCGCGCAAACTGATGACACCAACCAAAAACTCGAGCTGTTGCATGCCAAGCTCGAAATACTCGACGACCTTGTGGCATTGCATAAAAAGTACAAGTCACAAGGTTCACATCAAATGATTTAATACAGATAACAGGTGAAAATATGAAATTGAAAACTGCAATACTGACTGGCCTGATGGGCTTCAGTGGGATGGCTGCTGCGACAACCACCACTGCAAACACCAACGTCAACGTTGAAGTCAAAGACGGCACAGGCAAAGTGGTCGTCATCAAAAATGTTGATGGTGATCAACAAACTTTTGAAGAGTCATTTACGGTTGGCCCAGACACCGACATCGATGCTGAAATTGCAGCCATCATGGAAGCACATGGACTTGACCAAGGCGAAAAGCATGTTCATAAAGAAGTCATCAAATTGGGTGACCACAGCAGCAACAAAATGGTGTGGGTACAAAAAAGCGGTGATGTCGACATGAACTTGGTGGGTGGTAAAGCCACCGTGGTCATTAAGAAAGACAACAACGGTGATGTTGAAGTCATTGAGGAAACTTTTGACATGGAAGATGGTACAGACATCAATGTTCTGGTTGATCAATTGATGGAAGAACATGGCATCGAAGTTGGAGATGCTGAAGTGCATCGCAAAGTCATCCAACTAGACAAAAGCTTCACTCGAATTGATGATGACAAGCCACGCATGGGCTTTATGGCCACAGTGAATGATGAAGGCTGGGAAATCATGTCAGTGGTTCCTGACAGTGGTGCAGCTGAAGCCGGCATCCAAAAAGGTGATGTGGTCATCAGCATCGATGGTGAAAGCACCGCCAAAGATGGTTTAGGTCTGACTGAGTTCATTGCCATGGATCATCAGGTTGGTGATGTCAGTGAAGTGGTGGTGCTGCGTGATGGCAACACCATTGCCATGAATGTGGCTGCTCGGGTCCTTGATTCACCGGACATCATCATGGAAATGAACGGCAAGAACAAATGGTTCTCCTCATCTGGCAAAGATTTTAAATTCACCACTGGTGATTTGGATTCCATGTTCGAAGGTTTACATGTGGATGTTGAGCATTTGGGCGAAATGGTTGAAGGCTTGGGTGATCATGACATCCGCGTGGTTACCACGGGTGATGCCGATGCCTACTTCTTCTCTGGCAGTAAAATGAACCAATGGTTGGGTAAGAACCACCACTTTTCAACAGTCACTGAATCCTTGGGCAAATACTTTGGCACCCAACAAGGTGTTCTGGTCCTGGAGGTTGATGAAAACAATAAACTCGGCTTACAAGACGGTGATGTGATTCTTTCCATCAATGGTGATGATGTTAAATCACCCAAAGATGTGGTTAAAATCATGTCTGGGTTCAAGACTGATGAGTCATTTGAAATCGAAATCATCCGTGAAAAAGAAACCTTATATTTAGAGTCTTAAACTTGCTATCGCATTCTGTCTTTTGATAGAATACGCGCTCTCTGAGAAACAAAGCCCGAATCCGGGCTTTGTTTTTGGATTTCAGACTGTTCAAGTCTTGTGGACGCGTAGCTCAGCGGGAGAGCACTTCGTTGACATCGAAGGGGTCACTGGTTCAATCCCAGTCGTGTCCACCAATTTTCTTAATCCACCTGCTGTTCAATTACACTGATTGATCGTACGCTTCTTTGATCCACCCCATCAATTCATCATCCACATCTGCGACATCAGTCAGTTGGACCCTGTGGGTACACATGGAACCAAATGGTCCAGAATCCCCGAGCCGATCGGTGGTGGCCTTACCTTTTAACTTCAAACCCAAATCAATGCGTTTCTTGGTGGCTGGTTTAATCAAAGCAAACTGATGTTTCCTGATGAAACTGACTGCCGTTTTTTTGGGTGTCTCTGTGACATCATCGCCGAACGCCTTGATGTTTTTTTCCAATGTATCGAAGATGGGTTTGAGCGCTTCTTTACCTTGGTATTGATTGGACAGCAAATCACCATCATCTTGAGATGCCGCATCTGATGCCCTTGTTTTGTGCGCCACAAAATTGGCAAAGCCATGGGTAAAGCCGTGCTCTGCTTTCAGAAAATCAATCATTGCTTTGTGTTTGTCAATACCCGTTTTTTTAACCACCGCAACCCAATGCTTTAGGTCTTTGCCAGTTTTTTCTAACAACCCTTTTTCCATATCATCACCTCTATTACTTATTTATTGTATTATTTCACATAAAACCTATGATGCCACCCATGCAAGTCATGGCAACCACACAATACCCTGCATTGATGGCATAAGCTTGGATCGACCTGTGCTCAAATAGATAAAGGATTCCCAATAAGGTAGCAACCCAGCCGAAACCAGCAAAAAAACCTGCCATCAATCCAAAACTCAAATCTGCATCCGGACCCATAAAAAGCGCCAAATTGATCGCTGCAATCAAAGCCAGTAAAAATGACAAACCAAAAACTTTTGGCATGTTTCTGCTGGCCAAGTCATCTTCTGTGAGTCCGAATGCTTGCATCCACGCTTTGCCAAACAAGGGCCCATACCAAAGACCACCAACCACAAAGAACCCAAACACGGTCGCAGTCAAAATGGCCAACCAGTTAATGTGGCCAAACGATCCCGTCACATCCATCATATGCTCCCAATAAAAAAGTCCAATTTAGGTGAATCAGGATCAGACGTATTGTAAAAAATTAACCAAGGACTGCCTTACAGTCCTTCTTAGTCCAATGGAAAGAAGTTTGGCGGCTCATGCTGCAAGTCCTGGTTGATGAACTCACTGGGGTTAAACCCTGAAAAGTGTTGAAATTCTTTGATGAAGTGAGATTGGTCTGAAAAACCGCATTGGTAAGCCACATCAGACCAATTGATGTTATTTTTGGCTTGAATGGTTAAGAGTAAGTCATTAAACCTTAAGATGCGTTGGTAGTATTTTGGCGTCAATCCGACATATTTTTTGAATTGATCGATCATGTGTTTTTGTGAATTTGGATAGTTTTTGATGATTTCCGAATATTTTTCTGCAGGCTCGGCTTGTAGTTGTTTTATGAGGATTTGAATATCTTTCGGTATTGTCAAATTGCGTTCAAAAAGGTCTAACAACCACTGTTCTGCCAGTGCCATTTTATCTGTGGTCAATTCGGCTCGTAAAATTCGCGACCTTAAATGTAAGACTTCATTGCCGAAAACCCCGTCTGCGGCAATGACAGTATCATTGAACTGATGCATGGGGCGATGGAAAAAAGGCATGGCACCACCCGCTTTAAACTGTACCACCAACATTTCAGAGTTTTCGTGGGCTGAAATGGCCAGATGGTGTTTGTGCATCCCTGAAATCCAAACTTCTTTGAACTCAGCATTGGGTTTAAGTGTTGCATGGTCAAATGTGTTTCTGGTAAATCCATCCAGT
This sequence comes from Marinicella sp., assembly GCA_965230295.1. GTDB lineage: Bacteria > Pseudomonadota > Gammaproteobacteria > Xanthomonadales > Marinicellaceae > Marinicella. Next base: position 621,543 of record OZ246001.1, read on the forward strand.
TCAAACAACAAAAACACATGACCCGTTGGTACCACCCTTTCAATAGAATGGTCCGGTTGAAAGTTCTTGAAATGAAAAATCGACTCAACAAATGGCACCAAAGCTTCAGACAAGTTGTGCTGAGAGAATATCATTCAGTGCATCAATTACAATAGAAATGGTGTTGAATGACCCAAGCTCATCAGGTCATTCAACACCAGGTTGTTAACTATTCAAAGTCATCTTCAAAGATCAAATCGAATGGGGCCACACAATTAACAGTCACTTGTACTGCCGCTGACGAACCACCATTCAGGGTGTAGGTAAAATCATCAGTGGGGTTACCATCATTGCAGTAATCCATCAAGGGCGAATATTCCACATTCGCACCGGCTGCTCCAATGATGACCGTACCATTGGCAGGTTGAGTTACTGAATCAACAAATCTAGGACCGCCATCAGGATCAAAGTCATTACTGATGACATCGATCACTACATCGACCTCATTTTCATTCAAGCTAGCCACATCGGGACTAGCGGTTGGCAAAGAGTCTATACATGCTACAGTGATGTTTACAGTGGTTGAGGAACCACCATTGAGGGTATAACTGAAATCATCAGTTGGGCTGCCGTCATTGCAATAATCGGCATCAGGCGTGTACAACAGCGCTGACCCTCCCGATCCAATCACCACAGTTCCATTGACAGGTTGTGTCACTTGACTCACAAATTTAGGGCCACCATCAACATCGGTATCATTGAACAGCACATCTATCACATTATCTGTGGTGTTTTCATCGACTGTCTCAATGTCAGCATTGGCTTGCGGTGCAGCACTCAGTTGCCAGTCACCAACAGGATGCAAAGTGGGACCACCGGTCTTACATAACATGCCATCAGGAGCGATGTCGTTGACTGCAGTTCTATACCAAAACACCAGGTTCTCACCAACCAATGATTCTGGAAGGTTCCCTGGGTCATTCACATCACCAACCAAGTTTTCCTCTTCCAATTGACAATCGAACAGAGAATTATCAGGTTGGTCAGCATACTCTGGCACACCATTATTTAATTTGTACTTTGTGGCCATCACATCCACTTCATGGAACCCAACTCCGCTGGGATCAGCAGGTACAGCATAATCATCGATTTCGCCTTTTTGTGAATCACCACCGCCTCCAGCTACCACCCGGTATCCTCTACCACTCACGCTGTCTTTAATCACCCAAGTGACTTCATCAGTAAAAACATTGGGGTCATTGGGTTGACCACTGGTGATTTCCCGAAAATCTGCGAACTCAGTGGTCTGTAAGGTTTCTCCACTCGAGTCAGCAATGAACACCTGATCGTCGTTGATGCCATCAATGTCAAAGTTCAACCGCCAATAAGCATGATGCCAGTGAGTTGTCGAATTTTGGGTGCCATTTCTGTTCCCAAAACCAAATCGGGGCTGTATGCGACCATCGGCATGAAATATATACCGCACTGAATATTTATACCAAGAAGCCGCATGATTGGTGGTCAAAACCATACGGTCGCTGTATTTTTCAACCTGAACACCAGTGATACAATCTACGGGGTTGCCAGCCTGGCCTCCTTGAGGCAAATCGAAAGGACAAAAACCAACGCCATTAGAGTCTGTTGCTGAAGTAGAAACATCACATGTGGTTATGGCTGGCCTGGTTGGGTTTTCAACCACGTCTGCTCTTAAAAACTCTGCATTGTCGTCTTTCCAGTCTCGATAGCACAAACCAGAGGTGTATTGAGCAAACAATATGGGGACATGCGCACGCTCTAACACCAACAGCTCATTAAAGTAAACATTTCTGACTTCCAAGCTAGACCCCCTTGACGCAGAACTTTGACCGGGTGACAAATAACACATTTCCCACACGGGATCGACTGTTGGCCACCCAACATATGTTTCATTGATGTTGGTATCACAAATGGATGGCCCCACTGCAGCTGAAACATGGCTGGAAACCAGACATGTGAAAATAAGTATCAAGTATTTCATTTATTGTCCTCTTTTTTAAGTTTTGAGAATAAGCATCTGTCTATTTTTCAATTTTATTATTCGCTCAGTTTCTCAAATGGTGGTTGTATGTCGGGTAAGGTATTGTGCGGTCAGTCAACCTCACAATTGAATGCAAAATGATGGGTTTTGACTCATTGTTGGCAAAGATGTGAACGCAGCGCAGACCCCGTGAGCACGGTTGATCCTCGCCTTTGTCAGCATAAGTAAAACCACCAAACAGTTCAATAGGCCCCTGTTCTTTCTGCAAGATGCCTTGTACGGTTGGATGGGCCTTGAATAAATCAAATGCCAGCAGCATTTCTTCTTTTGTGATGCTGCCATCATAATCAACACCGTATACTTCGCTCAATAACTTACCATCCAAATCGTAGACTCGCATGAATCCCTGTTTTTTATGATAATTATAACCTTGAGCATATTTGCGTTTCAGTTTACCTGCATCGGTGTGAATCACATCAACCCATATATCTACGGTTAATTCCAACCAATTTCCATCATCATCTAATGTGATTTTATAGGCCGGGTCCGGTAATTCCTCATCAAACAATGGTTTATATTCAATGCCATCAACAGTGTTTGATAATAACAAGATAAGCCAGATCAATTTCATAACGAAACCTCCAGTAAATCAGTGACCATATCCACCGGAGCAGATTTACCATAATCTTCCCATAACTGTTTCATGAATGCGCCTCTTGACTGATCTTGAGGACCCACTGACCAGTTACGATCACACATCAAGTTCTCCGAAGGGGTGCTGTTGGCAGTTGCTTCAGCATCCAGAAAGTCAATATATTCTTTACTGGCAGTTTGATATTTTAATGTGGCAAAGACAGTGATTGGGAGTTGGGCTCCAGATATGGGAATGGTATAACGCGTGGTGTCGTAATTCACTAAATATTCAGAAGATTGTGGATCTGTTGGATAATTTTGGCCAACTGGTTTAAGGGTGATGTCATCCCCTCCCCTGAACCCCAATGGTGGAATGCGATTGTCTTTGTAGATGCAATCATTAAGTACGAAGTGAAACATTTTTTGGTTGCTGCTGTCTTCAATTTCACAAGTATCGTTGAGTTCATTCCATTGGCCTTGTAATGATTCATAAATCTTGATCTGCGGATCTTCAGTCAATACAGCTGTCACTGGATCATAAGCCCCAGATTCAAAAAGATCCACCGCCAAATCATCTGTAGCAACCACATTCAACCACATACGCCGACCTTCAGGATAACCTGTTGGCAATTTGTGCCCGGTTAAATTGGTTACCCTCACATCAACGACCAAATTGTTGCCATCATTGGAAACCAGTTCCACATCGATTGCTGCACTGTTCAATTGAAGCATATTGGTTGCGTAGGTGGTGGTCAGGTCCAGCATTTCTTTTATGCCTTGGTCAACCACTTCCAATTGGTCGCCATAAATGGCTTTGATGACTTGAGGCACCCATGTATTACCACCTGCAAACTGATGGGTACGCATGTTATTTTCACGATCACCAGGCGCATTGAAAACACAGGCCCTTGAGGCCATGTCAGTTGATTGAGGCATGTGGCATCCCTGGCAAGTTTGGCCCTCTGTAAGCACTGGTATTTGACCGTAGTCAGCCATTTCTGACCCATCCCGAAAAATCAAATCCGCGAATAATGATAATTTCCACTCTGTATATGTCCTTTCTATCGGCATGGGTAGGCTGGTCTCTGTCAATGTTTCATTGTTCCAAAAAAGCTGCGCATAGCTCAGCACACCGTTGTTATCTATTTCAGGTGATGACACGTCATGGCAACTGCCACAAAATTCGGCAGATTGGATGAAGCTGGAATAAGACCATTCATGAGGCGGTTGTCCAACTGGGCTGCCTGCTTCATATTTGTAGGGCCCTTTGCGACAAGGGCCTTGACCTGGAAGGCATTCATCGTCATCCATCCAGACGTTACCATTTTCAATGATTTGTGGTTCTCCATTGGGCCCATATTGGTCGATGCGATGACAAAAATGACAGGTCACACCGCTGTAATCATTGGTGGCGCTGTTAATGGCTGTATGATTGCCTTGAAGTTCACAACCATCAGCGCCATCTACCAAGGGTAAACCTGCACTGGCCGGTTTAACCACATTACCTTTGAACCAACCTTGTGGTGTGTGACACTTTAAACAAAAATCTCCCACTCCTGGAACATCATTGTTGGCCACATCAAGAGCAGCCCAGAATAAAGGATCTCTGGTGGCTTGAGCTTTCATTGAACCAGCCCATGTGGTATAGGGCATGAAATGTTTGTCATTGTCATAGTTAGGGTCGCCAAAGTAGCCAGCATGACAACTGTGGCATTCAGCAGGTCCTGATAAACCAAAATTCAACCCAGGCTGGCTGGCGTGTGGAGTGAAATCAATTGGGTCGCCCGCGTGGACTGAATGACTGACACTGCAAACAGTGATTAGATACAAAAATATACGAATCATGTTGTGTGGTTTTTATGCGGTCAATTTTAAACCCAATGATTATAGGCATAATAAGCACAAATGCCTACTCATCTAAGCATAAATTGACATAAAAAGCCGTCTATTTGTACATTTAAGTCAGAAATTTTCGATTTCATCAGCAAATCTGTCCAATTACACTGGTTCTCCATGGCCAAGATTGATTCTAATTCTGGCCATTCGCAATGAATAATCAACTTAACAATATGAGGAGAAATACATGAAGTTATTCAAAAGCATAGTTATCGCAAGCCTGTTGTTGGCACAAACTGTCATGGCAGCCGTTAACATCAACACCGCCGATGCCGATAAAATTGCCAGTGAGCTCAAAGGAATCGGGCTTTCAAAAGCAACCGCGATTGTGGCCTATCGAGCCAAAAACGGCCCTTTCGAAACGGTGGAGCAGCTGACCAAAGTCAAAGGCATTGGCTTGAAAACAGTCGAGAAAAACCGCAAAGAAATATTATTGAAATAAACCAGAACCATTGAGACTTCTCAGTTTCAAACACATTGACCCGGCTGGTTTATAATGAATCAGTCGGGTCCTCTGTTTGTTCTGTGTCTGAACTTTTCAAGTACTTAATGGTGACTTCTCTGGATTTGCGATTGATCAACTGGTTTTTTATTTGCTCTTCAGTCAGCAAATTTTCAGCAGATTCGGACAGGTGTTCAAAAACCTCTTTATAACTGTTGGTCAGGTTATCAATCAAATCGGCCGTCTTGGCAAAATGACTTTCTACATCTTGTTGGTAATTTTGCAACTGCTCTTCAACCGCTTTAACCGATGGTCCCGTGGTTTTATTTCGCAATGAGAAATACATAAAAAGACCACCAATAACCAATCCAACAATCCCTGCCAATACCATGTTCAAAACATCATCCATTTCATCACCTCTTAATCATTTTCTTGTACCAACACCCACGGTGCCACTGTGACTGCTTGCAATTCAGTGCGATTCGCAAGCCATTTTTCCGCATGCTCATCATGTGCCCTCACCAACTGTTCCTGTTCCATCCACAGCTTAATCTGATCTGCATTATCGGCATGGATCTGAACCGCCGCTTCAATCAAATCAAGGCGAGCATCAACCTTGATTAAAATGCCTTTGGCGAAGTGCTTTTGGAGTTCATGAAAACCGATCACACCAAGTTCGCGCTCAAAATGTTCTCGGGGGGTCATGTCTTCATCTGATTTGACGGGCTGTTCTTGTGTCATTTTTTCTGCCATTAAAATTCAGGTTCTTCACGCCACGGTTGACGGTTTACATAAGTCTGTAAACGCTTGATGGCACCAAAGCACAATTCGTCATCGGAATGACTGAATTGCTCTGTGTATTTATCTACCGATAGTTTAAATTCATTTTCATCATTGGAAAAGTCCAGATCACAAAAATCTTCCACCACCCATGACTGAACCTCGATGGCTTCATTGTAGTCTGCAATTTCTGCCAACACCGCTGCTTTGGTATCTAAATAGGCCCAAGGAATGGGTTCCATGCTCGAGTACAAACTTTGTAAATCAGCATAAATTTTCCATGCTTTTTGCCCATTTCTACACTGTTTATCGGGCAAGGTTGACAGCATCCAGGCATGGTCATTATAAGCAGCCTTGACATCTCTCAATTGTGCTTCATGCAACAACTCATAGGCTTTGTTACAATCAAACGCTTCGCCATCAATTTGGTATATGTGGTAAATACTTAAACGGTAAAAGGCTTCACCATGGCCCGCATCTGAGGCTTTCTCAAACCACTGCTTTGCTTCTGGGTAAGATTGGTCCTGATAAAACATTTTACCCAATTCAAACATCCCGTGAACGTAACCCATTTCGGCCGATTTCATAAACCATTCTTTGGCTTTTACCAAGTTTTTTTCAATCCCCATTGACCCGTCAGCAAATGCCGAAGCAATGAAAAAGGCACTTTCGGCATGGCCTGCTTCAACTTGCTCCAATAATGCAGTAGGTATGATGGATTCTTCGGCTGGCACAATGACATCTTGAGTCGCCTCAACCCCAGTTGAAAGCAACAGGATGATCAAAGTGATTATTTTATCCATTGTAAAAATTTGCGACCTCTGTGTTGGTAATCAGTAAATGCATCAAAACTCGGCGCACCTGGGGAAAACAATACCGTGTCGCCAGGTTCAGAATCCTGTTTTGCTTGCATGACTGCCTGTTTTAAATCTGCTACATATATACATTGTGTTTTTATGGCTTGATTCAAGATCAATTGCTGAATTTTTTTGCCATTTTGACCACTGCAAACAATCATTTTAGGTGAACTTTCATGCAACTTCTCAACCCACCATGACCAGTCTATCCCACGATCATAACCACCGACCAGCAAAATGGTGTTTTTCATGTCTACAGTAGACAAAGCGGCCCAAGTGGCATGCGGGGTTGATGAAATGCTGTCATTGATGTAGCTGACTCCTGCTAACCTTGCCACTGTTTCAAGACGATGTGGTAAAGCTTTGAATGTCTTTAATTCATTGATGACTGTCTTGATGTCTAGACCCAATAGGCCCATCACTGTACAGACGGCAGCAGCATTGCTCAGATTATGCACCCCTTTCAGTTGCCAGCCATATACCGAAATCAAGGCTTTGTCTTGATACATCAACACCCCATTGAGCACATAAAACCCTTGCTGGTCTTCAAAATAGTTTATGTCAGCTTCCAGTGGTTGTTGTAACAACCAATCAGCGCTGTTTGGGTCTTTGGCATTCAGCACCACTTGTTGGGCATGTTGCAGCAGTTGCCATTTATCAGCATGGTACTGTGTTTCACTTTTATGCCAATTCAAGTGTTCGCTGTATAGATTTAACAACAGTGCCATATCGGCTTTAATTGCACCATCTTGGGCCTGATAACTGGAGGTCTCTAAAACCACATAGTCATACTGTTCTAGACATGCAATCAATGGGACACCAAAATTCCCTGCCAACACCACCCGATGGCCTTGGGCTTGTAAAACAGCAGTCATCATGGCACTGGTGGTACTTTTGCCTTTGGTTCCCGTCACTGCGATGACACAACCTGACTTTTCATTACTGAACCACAACGCAGATGAGCTGATGATTTGGCACGAAGCATTCATAGCTGTTGCTTGGTACGGGCTGATTCCCGGTGACTTGATCACCACATCAAATTGGTCCAACACTTGTGTGGTCACTGCTGCCGTCATGAACGTCACTGTATCATTGTTAATTTCATTGATTTCTTCAGCCGGACAGAGGATGGTGAAATTCAATTCAGGACAGCGCAACTTCAAATAATCAGCTGTGGCTTTGCCCTCGACACCGTAACCCCAAATGGCCACTTGGGCTGTTTTGAGCCGTTCAAGTAACATCGGTCAATACCTGCTTAAAATTTCGCTTTTCTGGTAATCCATGCCCTTTACTGGCAGTCATGATGGTGACGGCTTCAGCGGCTTCAATCACCGGCATTTGTGTCAGCCAAGATTTTACTTTAGGGTTATTCTGCCAATCCGGATGCGCTGACAACAGCTGTAATGCCAGGCGACATTCCTGTTCTTCGCCCACACACTCAAATGGCTTAACACCCTGGATACCCAATAATGATTCAAATAACTCATCCAGTTGGTCGTCTGCCAACAAATTCTTTCTGAAAATACCCAATAATTTATCTTTCGAGACAAAGGGTGCCAAACACAGAAACACAAATGCACATTTGGGGCAGTGGCCACACCAATGGTGTGCTTCGTTTTGCGAACCGGCTAAATGAAAGTTCCGATTACAACTGGAGAAATGAGGAAAATAGCGTTCGAGGTGTGAAAATTTTTTCACAATGGCCAACTCTGAAAATGGCCTCAACAATGAAAAACAATCCAGGTCTTTGGCGATTTGTTCCTCAATCACCTGCTGCCATAGCAACTCATAGGCCAGTGATTTTGAATGTTGATGATTGACCCACTGACCCGATTCAGCTTTGAAGTTACCGACTTCAGCTGATCGTTCATTGGAAAACACCACAGAATCAAAATCAAATATCAAAGCAGCGGCCACTGCGACACAGGCATTTATGGCAGTGATGGGCACATGACCATTGAAAGCTCCGGCGGCATTGGCCTGCGACAATTTACCGTCCACTTGCCGCTTAATTTGCAGCAGTGGCAAACCCGTTTCATGAGCTACGCCCTGGATAAATTCAGATTGACCCACCATGAATAAACTGGCCTCTTCACCCATGGATTTGATGGCTTCAATGCTGACCAAAGAATCCTTGCCACCTCCTATGGCCACCAATGAACGGGGGGCTAAATGCGAAGTTTGTGCTACAAGCACCGAGGCTTGTTGCCCTGTAAATTGGATGTGGTCCAGCCAGGGTAAACCATTTTCAAAGGCCAATTCAGCCAACCCAGCTTGCCAGGTTTGGGTCAACCACTGTGCCTGCAATTCACTGGGCGTTCGACCAGTAAATGACAATTTTGGGGACAAGGTGGTTTTGTAATAACTGACTCCAGCCATCCAGTGCAAACAATCAAAAGCAGCCTGCAGTGGTTTTTTGACTTTTTTCAAGCGTTTTGGGTCTGGCTTGGGGAATTGATAGGATTCAGTGAAATCGCCGAACTCAGGATTTGAGTACCTCAGCTCAAGTGTGCCACTGTCGACACAGAAATCCCAGTCTTTGAAACAGAATCCCATACCAAACTTTGCTTCAGGATGGGCTCCCATCAATCACCTGCAATGGTCATTTCTTCTATCAGCCATGAGCCAGTTTGAATCTTGCTGCGGGTATCAACATCATCACCCACTGCCAACAAAGACTGGTACATGTCCTTCAAATGCCCTGCAATGGTTAATTCACTGACCGGAAATTGAATTTCGCCATGCTCTACCCAAAACCCTGAAGCACCGCGAGAGTAATCACCGGTGACTGCGTTCACTCCTTGGCCCATCAGTGATGTGACATACAGACCTTTTTGCATGTTTTTTAACATGTCAGTGGTATTTTCTGTGGGAGAATCTACACTCAAATTGTGTGCCCCACCTGCGTTTCCGGTGGTTTGCATACCCAACCTTCGGGCTGAATATACAGACAGTAAAAAACCACTCAGCACACCCTGGTCAATGAGGTTTCGCTGTTGGGTTTGCACCCCGTTACTGTCAAAATTACGGCTGGCGAATCCAGCCGCCAGAAATGGATTTTCGTTCAAACTGAACCAAGCAGGAAATATGGCTTTATTCAGATCATCTTTTAAAAAACTGGCTTCTTGATACAAAGCACTGCCACTGATGGCAGACAGGGCATGCCCAAGCAGTGATTTGGCACATGATGGATCAAATAAAACCGGCGCCTTGGTTGATTTGACTTTCTTTGAACCCAATCGCTTTAACGTGCGTTCAGCCGCTTTGGCTCCCAGTTCACCAAGCGGCATCAATGAATCAATATCGCGACTGGCATCCCACCAATACTCTCGCTCCATGAGCCCGTTTTGAGTGGCAATGGCCACCACACTGGCTGATACGTTGCTGCCTCGTTTTTCACCAAAGAAACCGGCTGAGTTGGCATAAATACTGTGGCCTTCACCGAGTTGAACATTGGCTTCATCTACATTGATTTCAGCACCTGCTTGACTGGCATAATCAACAGCGCCTTGGTTGGCCATCAAGGCCATGTCCACCAATTCATCTGCCGTTCTTTGGTTCTCATACTGGGTTTTCAAATCTTTAAAGTCAGAACAGAATAAATGTTCATCAGCCAAGCCTGCGGCCTCATCAGCCTCGGTCAGGCTGGCAATGGCCACCGCTTTCTCAATGGTTAAATCGATATTGGCCGGATCAATCACAGCTGTAGATGCAGATCCTTTGGCTTGATTCTTGTACGCTGTCACAATCAGGGATTTATCATGGTTATTTTCAATGGTATCCACTTCACCATCACGACAACTGACCGACACACCAGATCCCTCTGAATAAACCACTTCAGCTTCAGTGGCACCTTGTTTTGTTAATTTTGCTAAGACTTGTTCTATGATCGCAGATGACATTTTTGATTGGTATTTTGGCTGTTCAATAAGGGTGACAGTTTACAAGATTTGACACAGACTTTGTCAAAATGATACCTCACTATTTAGTACCTTTTTGGTATCATTCAAGTTTCTGAACAAAAATGGTCCTCAATGAGCCGAAAAAGCAAACACAACAACCCCTCTGAAAACCATACACAAGACGATGAAGTCATCAGCAAAACCCAAAAAAAGCAAATGGTTCATGAGTTACAAGAACTGGCTAAAGTCATCACCGGCATGCCAAAGAAGAAAATCGCTCAATTAGACCTGTCTGACAATTTCCTGGATGCCATCAACGAGTCCAAACGCATCACCAGTCACATAGCCAGAAAAAGACATTTCCAATACATGGGTAAACTACTGCTCAAAGCCGATCACACAGCCATCAAAGCACAGATTGAACAAGTTGAGAACAGTGACGGCCACTACCAAGTCAGAGATGCGGTGATTAACTTATGGATTGAACATTTTGTCGAGCATGAAAAAAAACTGTTTGATCATCTGTACCAGCACCATGACAATGAATTACTCAGTGCCCTCAGACAAACTTTAAGAAATCACCGCAAAAAACCTGATAACACGGCCAACCGGAAAAAACTATTTCAAGCACTGCGTCAGCTTGACCAGCAGATTGAATTACCCAATCCGGTGACCTTGGTCTGACTCAATGGAAAGCTGCTGAGCAGCTTGACCCGCCGAGCCGGTTGGTGAGCCTTGCGAAACAGAGGCGAAGAGCGCGAGGTAGCATGTCATGTTCGCCGTGGTCGCTTTCACTTTTGTCAGGAACAAAAGTGAATGAAGCCCCAAGAACATTCCTTAGTTAATGGCGCCTATTCAGCATCTGATATTTTAAGCCCCACACCTGGGATGGTGTGTAGCAGTTGTTTGTCGAAAGGTTTGTCGATGGTTTTGCGTAAAATATACAAATGGCTGCGCAACACATCTGAATCTGGAATCAAGTCACCCCATAACTGCTGTGCCAGCTGATCTTTTGACACCACTTCTGGTGATTTTTTCATCAAAATTTTCAAAATTTGCAGGCCAGTGGGAGAGACTTTCAGTTTTTGTTTTTCTCGGGTCACCTCCATTGTCCCCAGGTCAAATACCAAGTCACCCACTTTCATTGCTTTGCTGTCAAATTCACCTCTATGACGCCTGATCATGGATTGCAACCTGGCAATCAATTCATCAGGGTTAAAAGGTTTGGCCAAATAATCATCGGCACCCGTATTGAACCCCTTGAGCTTGTCGCCAATCTGGTCTCTGGCTGTCAACATGATGATCGGTACATCAGATTTGGCTTCCCTACGGATTTTATCGCATATCTGAAAACCATCTAATCCAGGTAGCATCACATCCAATATCACTGCATCGTAGGGGTTGGTGACTGCCAAATGAAGACCAGTGATACCATCTGCTGCAAAATCCACTGTAAAGTCAGCCAACTCTAAATGGTCAGCAATGGTTTGAGCCAGGGCTTGGTGGTCTTCCACTAATAGTACATTTGTGCTTTTCTGAGTCATGACTATACCTTATTGATTTGTGGCCAAGATTTCAACTTCTGGCAGGGTTAAAATGGCTTGGGTTCCTGCTCCCAGCTCGCTTTCAAATGAAATGTCCCACTGGCATTGTTGACACACCATATCAACGATGGACAGCCCCAGTCCAAAGCCTTTTTCCTCACCGTGTTCATCCGCCCGATAGAAGGGTTCCATGATGCGTTTCAGTTGTTCTTCATTCATGCCCTTGCCATTGTCTTGTATGATGATATTCGAGCCGTCCACCACAACAGTGATTTCTGCGGATTCAACTGAATAAATACATGCATTTCGAACCAAATTACTGATCACAATAGCAAACAACTGTTCTGAAATATGGGCTTGAATCAGGTTTTTCGGTTGCCAATTCAATTTGATGTTTCGAGGGTCAAATAATCTGATGGTATCTTCAACAGTGCTTTTCAATAAATCATTGATTAACAGTGGTTCATCGGAAATTTCAATCACTTCATCACGTGATAGCATCAACAACGCTTCTATCAATGCCTGCATGTCCTCAATCATGGGTTGCATGCGATCGACCAGTTGATGCCCTTTGTCTGTAAGTTCCTGGCGTTTCAACAATGACATGGAACCTCGCAACACCGTCAGTGGTGTTCTGAGTTCATGTGAAGCATAACGTGAGAAATTGCGTTCTCGATTGATCAATTCTGAGATCCGATCAGAGAAATTTTGGAAGGTATCAATCAAAGTATTAACGTCAACATTGCCAATTTTTTTGATGTCATCAAATTCCAGATCGTGCAAACCTGAACGCGATATTTTCGCACTTTCTAAACGGTTGACCAACTTCAACACCGGAGAAAAGGCACGCTTAGAAAACACAAATGAAATGAATGCCGGCAAATACACGATCAACAACACGATGATCAACGGTGTGATACCAAAATACAGCGCCAGCTTGGATACTTGCGCTTCTTCAAACACCAAAATCAGTTTTCTGTTGCCCTTCTCCGTCACGTAAGCGATGGGTTTTTTGCCATTGATTGATATCCTTTGGTATTGCTCAGTGATGTTCTTCAGTGCTGCAGGCACTTTTGAGTAATCATCATCGTAAATCATGTAACCGGTCAGATTCATGGTTACAGGTAACGGAAAATCAGGTTTTTGTGCTTTGTGCTCCCAATAAAATTCCGCTTCACCTATCAAGGCCTCCTTGATCAGCACGTCTTCTACCACTTTTGCGGCACCAATCACGCCCCCAATGGTAGCAATGCTGATGAAAATAATTTGGAAGATGAACACCTTATTGAGGCGGCTGACCATGCTCCCTTTGGCTGCTTTGTTCTTTTTGACCGTTTTTTTCATGAACTGGATGACTGTTGTTTACTGAACAAATAATGCGCCACAAACCACTGCCTACCTTGGTCATAACCGAACAACTCGGCACATGACATGAAGAAAATTCGCCAGCGCTGAAACCACAATTTGGCCTCGGCACCATAAACTTGATCGAAGATTGGCATTATTTGTGCTTTGTTTTGGTCCATGTTTTCCAACCAATGATTAGAAGTTTTTTCATAATGCTGACCAGAGTTTAGCCAACGTCTTTCTATTTTAAGTTGTTCTTGAAAATGATAAAAGGTGTCTGCCGCAGGCATTTGCCCACCGCTGAAAAAGTACTTGGCCATCCAATTATCTTCACCTTCAGCGATAAAAGGATACATCAAAAAACGATGACAAAATACATGCACAAACAATTTACCATCGGGATTAAGCCAACCAGCAATGTTTTTAAATAAATTTTGGTAATTCCTGACATGTTCAAACATTTCAATTGAGATCACACGATCGAACTGTTGGTGCAGTTCCAGCTCGTTGATGTCACATGTGATGATGTTGATATTTTCAAACCCTTTGGCTTGTGCCTGAGACATGATGTGGCGACGTTGTGAATTTGAATTAGAAACACCTGTAATTTTAGAGTTGGGCAATTTTTCTGCCAAATACAAGGTGATTGACCCCCATCCACACCCTAACTCAAGAATGTCTTGACCATCTATGAACTGTCCACGTTCAAGGTAAAGTGCCAACATGGCCTCTTCTGCCTCATCCAAAGTTTCATTATCATGGTAGTAACACGATGAGTATTTTCTTCTGGCACCCAAGGCATATTGATAAAAATCGGCATCCACTTCGTAGTGTTGCTCATTGGCTTTGTCGGTATCGATGGCCAATGCAGAAGTTTTGATCTCTTCGAGAAACTCATGGTACCTGGCATCACATTGTTCTACATCATCTGCTTTTTCCTCTACCAACCGCTGCCTGACCAATTTTCTGATGCCTGCTCTGACCACAAAGTCAGGTAAATAGCCTTTCTCGATCCATTGAATCAGTGTTTTAATCATTTTGGGGTCTCCATAGTATAAAAGGACTGGTTTTGTCCATATAGTCTCTGTAAGCTTGTCCACGTTTTTTCAAGGCTTGCTGTTCTGAAAATGGGATGCCGGTCAATTTCAACAAAAACAACAGCATCAAAAAGACCACGGCAATTGACCACCAAAAATATTCACTGCCCCACAACAATATGGGATAAACAAACCAATGCAACCACTCGAAAAAGTAATTGGGGTGTCTGGAATAACGCCACAAACCCACATCACACACTTTTGAAGTGTCATGACTGCGTTTAAAACTCAACAGTTGTCGATCAGACACTGTCACCCCTACCAGAGCCACACCACCGACAATCAGACTGGTCACGACCTGTGACCATTGCAACTGGGCTGTGGTCAGCACCCAATATGCGGTCAGCGAAAACAGGACTGACAGGCCAGCCTGAAACATGAAAAAGGACAGAAATTTAATTTGGGTGTTAGCTGACCAGTGGGCCCTTAAATTTTGATATCGACTGTCTTCATGGTTGGCATCATAGCGATCGACCAAATGAAACAACAACCGGCTGTACCATATGACTGGGAAAACAAACACCACCCACATGGTCAAATCATCAGCGGGAATCAGAAACATATAAATCACCGTACAAACGATGATACCTAAGGTCCAAGCTATGTCTACGGTATCGGCATTGTTGTTTTTGCGCTGAAGATGCCAGGCAAATAACTGTAACAATACACATGCCAGGGATGCATAAACAATGGGGTGATTAAGCCACAACATTTTTGTTCAACTCCTTGTTCTGGGTGAGTAACACCAGTGCCGCAAAATACAGCAGCCATGTGATACCAACAAAGGACATGGCTTGCCACAAATTATTGATCGAGATGGCACCTAATTTGGCTGCTGAAAAGTAACTCAATGGTGCGCCAATCAACATGAAGGCCCCACCGATGATTGGATTATTCAACAACCATTGCATGCCCACACGGACAGTGGCCGCAAAGCCTACCCACAACATCATGATCCATGCCGGTGGCAAATAACTGACTTCATGCAGGGTATGGCTGTAGGTGATGACGCCTTGAAATGCCAGAAACCCGTCAAACAACAATCCACACAACACACTCAAGACCATGATTTTGCGATCAGTTTTGTTGATGCCCTGATAGATGAATGTAACCAATAACAGCAGGCTCAGCATCAGCAATGCCGGCCACAACATCTGGTTCGCCGCACCCAAAACACTGGCAAACCACAACAAATTCAGTAAAGTGATGTTGATCAATATCATTATTTTACGGCCAAAATAGCATCTCTGCGATTGAGTGATTTGGCAAACACCAAGTGAACATCGCTGATCGCCCTTTCGATGAAACCACCTTCGCAGTAGCTGAAATAGAAGCGCCACATGCGTTGAAAGTCTTTGCCATAACCCGCTTGTTCAATGGCATCAATGTTTTGATTGAATTTGTCGTGCCAATCCCTCAATGTAAAAGCGTAGCTTTCACCAAAATCTTCAAGATTAATCAGTTTCATTTCTGTGCTCTTGGCATTGGCGGTTGCAATGGCACCCACTGATGGGATGAAACTACCAGGAAATATGTATTTCTTGATGAAATCGACCGATTTCAATGCCATTTCATAGCGGTGGTCTTCAATGGTGATGGCTTGGATCAAAGCCAGTCCATCAGGCTTGAGTAAATCATCACACTTTTTTAAATAAGTGGGCAAATAATGGTGACCCACGGCTTCAATCATTTCTATAGAGACCAACTTGTCAAATTGACCATTCAACAATCGATAATCTTTTTTCAGCAAAGTGATTTGATCCTCTAAACCTTTGGCACTGATTTGTTCTGCTGCATAGGCATGCTGCTCTTCTGAAATGGTGGTCGTGGTCACATGACAGCCATAATTTTCAGCGGCATAAATGGCAAAACCACCCCAGCCTGTGCCAATCTCGACCACTTGGTCGGTAGGCTGTAATTGTAATTTCTCACAGATGGTTCTGAGTTTCCTTTCACTGGCCACTTCCAGATCTTCATCAGATGTGTGGTAAATGGCCGATGAATACATCATCCTGGCATCTAAAAATTCCTTGAACAAATCATTGCCTAAATCGTAGTGACCAGCAATGTTCTTTCGGCTGCCTTTGAGTGTATTTTTATTAAAGAAATGCCCCACCTTCAGCAACGAATTCTTGATCCTGGCACTGCCGCCTTCCATGTTATCCAGTAAAGACCTGTTGCGAACAAAAATTTGTATCAAGTGCGTCAAATGATCACAGTCCCAATCACCAGCGATGTAAGACTCTGCTGCTCCAACACTGCCTTGAAAAGCCACATCTGAATAAAAGTTATCATTGTGCAAACTGATCACGGCTTTGAGGTCTGCCTGCTCATCACCAAACACATAGGTTTCATCAGGAGCATGGATGGTCAGTTGGGCTTGTTTCAACTGATTCAAATGCTGAATGACTTGTTTCTTGATGAAACTTTTCATCCACCCAGCTTTGCTTGATCTTTTACTGCTTAAGGCTTCACTGTGGTTCATGGTATTGTCTCCAACGGTTCAACGTCCCGTAATGTTTGTTGTATCAAATTCTTATTTCAAGGTTTTCGGGTGGGCAAAAAAAGGTACTCGTTTCAGCCATAATTTTAAGGCTTGCCAATAAATGCCCAGCGACATTTTCCAAGGTTGAAATGACCTCTTCAATGCAAAGCTGTTGATGTTATTTTCCATAACAGGTGTGATTTTCGTGTCTAAAACAACATTCAAAACATTCACGTCATTTTTATCCACTGCCATCCTCACCCCTATTCTTTCTGGGGAAACACTGAAATCCCAGCGGTAAGACATCTGCATGTCCATAAACGGTGAAATATGGAATTGTTTAGCAAAAGAAAACGCGTAATTGCCTTGATTGATGATGGCTTGATGGCAGTCATGAAGATACAAGTGTTTTTCACCCCATGGGGTGTTGGTGATTTCAGACACGATGTAACGCAATTTTTGATCGTTATAACAAAAATAGAAATTAACCGAATTGAATCCATACCCTAAAAACCGGGGGTGGGTGAACAAAAACACCTGCCCCTTAAATTCAAGGCCTGTTTGTTGTTGCAAAAAGGACTCAAGTTTCTCCTTGATTGGCAATTGTTCCTGATTGATGTAATCTTTGTCATGAAGGCTAAAAACTGCGAATTTATTGTGTTGCCAAAACTTTGATTTTTCTGTCCATTGGTTGAATTTATCCAAGTCAAACAAACACCAACACATTTGATACTTAAAGCGGTGTTTTTTGGGTACTTTGCGGTTGTGGATCACATAACCATCCGCAAACCCGGGTCGAATCTGGCTGAGTTCTTTGATCATTTGTTGACCCAGATTCATAACAACCCTTTCAACAAAGCAGCCACTTCGACACCACTTCTTGCACCATCCTCATGAAAGCCCCAACCCAAATAAGCGCCACAGTAATAAGTGTTCTGCTGTCCTTGTAATTGTTGGATTTGTTTCTGTGCCACCAATGTTTCCCGGGTATAAACAGGGTGGTGGTATTTTTTGGACAATAAGATTTTATTCGGGTCTATGTATTCATTTTGATTCAAGCTCACCACCACCGGGGTGTCACAGGGCAATGACTGTAATAAATTCATGTAATAATTGACGGTACAAACAGGCTTGGCTGTGGCGTGTTTGTTAACGCTCCAACTGGCCCAGGCTTGTTTATTTTTCGGCAACAGGCTGGCATCGGTGTGTAAATCCATATGATTTTCTACATAAGGGATACCACTGAGTGCAACTTGTTCTGCCTGACTGGGTTGGGACAACATCTGCAAGCTGGTGTCCGTGTGGGTGGCAAAAACCACATAATCAAAGGTTTCTGCTCCTGCCTGGGTCACCACCTCCACTTGAGGACCACCGCGGTTAACTGCATACACAGTCGTGTCCAATTTTATTTTTCCAGTCATGTGCTCTTCAATGGCTTTGACGTAAGCTTTTGAACCCTGCTTGATGGTTCGCCATTCTGGACGTTGGTTGATTTGCAACATCTGGTGATTTTTCATGAACTGTAACATGAACACCAAAGGGTAATCTTGTACTGAGGCAAAGTCGCCGGACCACAGGGCACTGACCATCGGAATGATGTGTTCTTCAATGAAATAATCACTGTAATGGTGCTGTCGAAGGTAGTCAAAAACGCCGACTTCTGTGCCAGATGCCATGATCTCTTCAGCTTGGCCATAAAAACGCTTGATGTCCAACAACATGCGATAAAATTTAGGCTTGAACAAATTTGATTTTTGACAAAATAAGGTTCTTAAACTGGTGGCGTTGTACTCTAAACCTGTGACTCGATTGGCCACCGCAAAACTCATGTCCGATTTGATGGATTCAACCCCATATTTCTTCAACATCGCATTGAAATGTACGTACACATCTTCATTGAACACGATAAAGCCCGTATCAACATTGATGGTTTTGCCATCAACCATTACAGTTTGCGTATTGGCATGACCACCCAAATAATCAGCTTGTTCATACAAAGTGTAATCGACTTGACCATTAAGTTGATCTGCCACCATCAAGCCACTGACTCCCCCACCGATGATTGCTACTTTCATGTCCGGGCCTTGATCCTTTTTTTGTTCAACAATTCTTGATTGGGGTATTTCAGATCCCAGATCAGTCCCACTTTGTCCATCATGTATAAGACATAATAACTGAGGTCGATTTGCCACCATTTGAACCCTTGTTTGACTGAACCAGGACTGCAATGGTGGTTGTTATGCCACCCTTCTCCCAAGGTCAAAATGGCCAACAAGAAATTATTCTTACTGTCATCCTTGGTTTCATAACTGCGAAACCCGAATACATGAGCCAATGAGTTGATGCAATATGTGATGTGAGATAACAACACCGTTGACACAAAGTAACCCCAGATCACCAATTGCCAGCCAGAGGTATCAAGCTGTGGGTAACTGGTTTGCAACACACTGCCCAATCCAAATAACAACACCGCAAAGAGTATGGGAAATAAGATGTCAAATCGATCAATGAATTTCAACTCAGGGAATTTTTCCAGATCTTTGACATATTGCGACTTAACAGCAAAATTCTTCTTCATTAAAAACCATTTCAAGTGACTGTGCCAAAATCCATCTCTGGGAGAGTGGCTGTCTTCTTCAGAATCTGCATGAATGTGGTGATGCCTGTGGTGGGCCGCCCACCAAATGGGCCCTCTTTGGGTTGCTGTGGCCCCCAAAACCCCAAAAACAGCCTGGAGCCAACGGTATGTTTTGAATGATTTGTGGGAGAAATAACGGTGATAGAAAGCCGTAATGGCAAACATGCGCACCACATAGGACAACAAACAGATCAATACAGCCACCCATGAAATGCCGACAATAAAAACAAACAAACAGGCCAAATGAATGGCAATGAATGGAATGATTCTGCTCATATCAATGGCATCAGGGTTCTCTAACTGCTCAACTTGGCTTTGGGTGTTGTCAAACCATTTAGTGATTGTGTTTTTCATTAAGGCAAAATTTATAGGATGAGAATATGATAGAAATCCGTCGGTGAAGATCCTGTGAATGATGATTCTCAATTCTTCACATCAAATACACATGGGTCCAATTACGATGGGAGCTTTAAATGACATTGTTAACAACTGCATGAAAACTCTGATCGCAATTTCAGTGGCCACATTGCTGTTATACGCATGCAGCAGGGCGCCAGATTTGAAACCAAATCGAACCGCTGAACAGTATTTTGCTCACTTGGCCAACACACCGGCAACCACAGAACATGACGTGGCACGAATTTTTGGTAGAATATTCACTGATTTTAAACAAGGTGCGACTGAAGACAACATCAGGTCAGTTTACGCAGACCAACTGTATTTTAATGACACCTTTAAAATCATAGACAACATTGATGAACTTGTTCATTACATGTCACATTCAGCCGGTAATGTTGAAAGTACTGTGGTTGATATATTAGATGTGATTCATACCGATCAGGATTATTTCATCAGGTGGTCTATGGAAATGAAATTTAAAGTTAAGGGTAAAGCCGTTTTTTCTCAATCCATAGGCATGACCCAACTGCGATTCAATCCAGCTGGCAAAGTGGTGTTCCATCAGGATTTTTGGGATTCCTCTGAGGCCTTTTATGAGCATTTACCATTTTTGGGACGATTTGTTAAAAAAGTAAAAACCATGTTATGAGGAAAGATCCATGAAACTCCTGTTCTCAATTCTGGCTTTGATAATTGCTGGCTCAGTGCGTGCCACTGAACACTTGCCCTCTACAATCGATCAAAATAACAACCAATACGAACGTTGCAACGCATTCACCTTAAGGTATGCACTGGTCATCAAAGTGGTGGAGATTGGGTGGTATGCGCCCAACTGTTCAGAAGCTTCTACCATCCTGGAAACCGGCAATAAAATAGTTCGCTTTCATTACTTGAAAAATGTGGATGCTGATTTTTTTAAAGAAAGTGCCGAAGAATACTTTTTATTGAATTTGGATGATGAAGTATTACAAAAACAATTGACCGAACCCTTGCTGGCTTTCAATGCAGGATATACAGACATTACTGGTGGTGAATATTTTGACCTGGTACATTCAGGGGGTAGTCAACTCAGTTTGTATAAAAACCATGAATTACTGACTGTCTCCGACAACAGTGTGTTTTCACAAGCCTATTTTAATATTTGGTTTGGTAGGAAACCTGTCATCAGTAAATTAAAAAACGCCTTCAGCAATTAAACCAAAACCCAAAAAAGGTTTTGATGTCGACATCAAAACTTAAGCGACCACCCTATTCCTACCTTGTTGTTTGGCCTGGTATAACTTGTTATCCGCCAGTTTTAGCATGTCCTCTATCGATTTAGATGGCCCATTGATCACCATGCCTACGCTGACTGTGACCTCGTGATTCTGCATTTTCTCGATCTTCATTTTTTGGGTTGTTACTCTGATAGATTCTGCCAACTTATAGGCAGATGTATCATATGAAAGTGGTATTAATATTAAAAACTCCTCTCCTCCGATTCTGAAAGACTCGCCTTGATCTTTGGTCGCAGATTCAATGATCTGTGCAAACTCTATCAACACTTGATCACCGATGGCATGCCCGTATTGATCATTGATTTCTTTGAAATGATCCAAATCTAACAGCAACATCCCTAATTGTTCTCCTGTTTCCACCGCTGCTTCTTGCATCTCGTTGAAAATTCGCTCCAATAATATGCGATTATAGAGGTTTGTGAGGTGGTCCTTCACTGCCATTTTTCTGAGTTGGTTTTTGGTTCTTTGGTTGGCAAACTCGTAAGCGTGCGACAGTATCCAAAACAATGAAGATGTGAAGAAAACATTGCCATAAGAGACATGCTCGGACATCGATGGATGACCACTGAACCTCGCCAGAAAAAACCAGGCAGATGTGCTGAAGAAAACAGCTGTGACCATGAACCCGACTTTCACACCCAGCAACAGATAAGAAACCATGGGAATCACCAATGCCCAGATAAAAATGCTGTCTGATGACTTTTCAGAAGAAAATGCATAAGTCAAGAATGAGCAAAACAATAACACATAAATCAATGACAGCAGCTCAATATTGACGTTATCTTTATGCCAATACATATAAACAAGGACTGTCAATGAAAAGGCCGCAACAAAAAACTCAAGTCCAGCCAACAAATAGTGATTGCGATACACATTCAATACGGCAAACACTGATGCAGCCACCACCGATGACAGCAAAAACACTTGCAAGACTATTTTCTTATGTTTGTCGACTTGACGGTTTAACACAGGGCAGCCACTTTTTACTCACACCCATCCATGTTAGATGAAATTCATCCAATTAACCAGTCAAGACAGCTACTTCATCGAAACTGTGGCCTGTTAACAGGCCCCAGTCTCACAAATTATTCCGCAACCCCAATTCATATGGGTAAGGAGACAGGTATTTTTGGTTCAACAAGTACTCAACCTGGTAGATTTCCACATAATGCTTCAGCATGGTGATGGGTACGATCAAGTGGACTTTCTGCTCTTTGTATCGTTCAATCAGATTGATGATCGACATTTTCACTTCAGACGGCAGTTGAGATTTTAAGAAACCCAACATATGTAACAAGACATTGACGTGGTTATTAACTTTAGCCACATGAGTAAGGCATTCGGTAAACAGTTGAAAATAGGCGGTTAGAATTTCATCAATCGGCCCCACACCTGCATCAGCCACCAATTGCCCAAGCTTTCTGTAATGTGCTTCAGAATGTGCTTGTAAGAGGAACTTATAGCGGGTGTGAAATGCCACCAGATTTTTAGGTAATGGATCAGCCAAAACATGTTCACGCCAATCATGGTTCGCGAACACTCGGATGATGAAATTTTCGCGCAATCTGATGTCATTCAGTCGACCGGCTTCTTCCATAGGCAGTAAAGGATGGTGTTGTTTTAATTGATAGGCAAATGCCCCCATCGCTGGTTCAGTCTCAGGCATGCCATTTTGATTGTAAACTTTTACCCTGAACACGCCGCAACTGGGTGATTTTTGCATGAAGATATAGCCACATAAGTCCTTCAATTCCGGTGCTTTGAGATCGGCCAATTGGTGCAATTGATCGGTGTAGTCCTGGCTTTGGTCAGTGACATTTTTAACCCTGATTTGATTGTTTTCATTCACCAATCTGATGGGTTCCCTGGGTATACCCATACCAATTTCTACTTCAGGACAGATGGGCACGAATTCAAACCATTCGGACAAAATCTGACTACAAAAAGGCGAGTTTTTATGTGAACCATTGAACCTGACTGGCTGACCCAGCAAACAAGCACTGATGCCGACCCTGATTTTTTTCATACCGTATCTCTGTTCCAAAATGACAGGGTAATTCACAGCATGTCAAAAATGTGTAAAAAAATCAGGCTTTGGGTGTTTTTTTCCGCGCCTTGTTTTTTGGCTTGGCTTTGCCTTTCCTGATCGACTTGCGTTTTTTGTTCTTACTCTTGAAATCCTTTTTCGGCCGCTTGGCTTTTTTAGGTCCATCACCCATTCTTTGAATTTCACTTTTTCTGCCGCATATCCGACCGCCCCACAACAGTGACAGGATTTCTTTCGGCATGTCTGCAGGTAAATCAACAGTGGTGACGTGCTCATAAATATCAATCTGACCCACGTAATCACGATCCAACTCAGCTTCATTACAAATCATTCCAACAATGTTACTGGGTCTGACACCGTGTTTTCTGCCTACTGAAAGTTGAAAACGCTCCATTTTAATGTCTGGATGGGCATTCAAAGGGACCGGGGTAGGATCGATGAAGTCATTGTCAATGTTCCTCTGGGTTCTCCGATGTGGCTGCCCGCTTTCTGACCGACTGTCTTGCTCCGAAGTTTTGATGCCCTTGTTGCGTTCGTGTCTTTCACCTTTGGTCTCTGTCAGCAACATGCCTTTATCACCATGAATCATGTAGGCCAGTGCAGCTGCAATTTGTTTGGGTGAAAAATCAGTCTCTTGCTCAAATTCATCAACCAGTTGTTGATAAATTGATAAATCCTTGGCAGCCAGGGTCTCAATGATTTGGTTTTTAAACCGCATCATGCGGTTGTCATTGATGTCAGCAACCGTAGGAATTGTCATGGATTCTATTGGCTGATTGGTGGCTTTTTCTATCATCCTCAACATCCGCTGTTCTCGGCGTGAGATGAACAAGATGGCCTCACCTGAACGACCCGCCCTGCCTGTGCGGCCGATGCGGTGTACATATGATTCTGTGTCGTAAGGGATGTCATAATTGATGACGTGACTGATGCGGTCCACATCCAACCCGCGAGCCACCACATCAGTACCAATCAAGATATCAATCGAACCATTTTTCAATTTTGATACCAACCGTTCACGCTGCTTTTGCACCATATCGCCATTCAAGGCTTCTGCAGAAAACCCACGGGCTTGTAGTTTTTCTGCCAACTCTTCTGTGGCCATTTTGGTGCGTACAAAAATCAACACCCCATCAAAATCCTCTACCTCCAAAACCCGAGTCAACGCTTCTAATTTTTTCATACCACTGACCATCCAATAACGTTGTTTGATGTTTTTGGCTGTGGTGGTTTTGGTTTCTATCTTGATGTCAACCGGCTGATGTAGATGATTGACAGCCACTTTTTTAACTTCTTTGGGCATGGTGGCTGAAAACAAGGCAATTTGCCGATCTTTAGGTGTGTGGCTTAATATCCAATCGACATCATCAATAAAACCCATACGCAGCATCTCATCGGCTTCATCCAACACCAAGGTATTCAGCTCATCCAGTTTCAAGGTTTTTCGACGCATGTGGTCCATCACCCGTCCTGGCGTGCCCACCACCACTTGAACGCCACGTTTCAACTTCCTCAATTGGATGTCATAGCTCTGACCACCATAAATGGGCAAGACATGGAATCCATCTATATGGCGTGCATAAGACTGAAAAGCCTCTGCCACCTGGATCGCTAACTCACGAGTCGGCGTTAACACCAACACTTGAACATGTTTGGCTTGCATGTCCAGTCCTGAAATAATCGGTAAGGCAAAAGCAGCGGTTTTACCGGTACCTGTTTGGGCTTGTCCAAGCACATCTTTGCCGGCCAAGATTGGCGGAATACTGGCTTCTTGAATCGGAGAAGGTTGTTCATAGCCATTTTCCTGAATGGATTTAAGAATGGCTGGTGAGAGGCCTAAATCATTGAATGAATGGATTTTGTTGGATTTTGACATGATGATTGAGGCACTGCTGAAAAAGTGTGCGGATTATATAGCAAGCCGAACCAAATAACACAATTAAACGGTGTTAATCCAGTTTATAGCGCAGTTTCATTCAAAATCAGGACTTGTTGACCAAACTCAAGTCATTTTTATACAAAGTCATCAGCTTCTTATCCATGACCTTATACCAAAGCGCAGGGATGTATGCCAACAAAAACATGCCCATATAACCTGTAGGCAGTTGAGGTGCTTCTTCGAAGTGACGCAGGCTTTGATAATGGCGTGCCGGGTTGGCATGGTGATCAGAATGCCTTTGTAAATGAAAGAGCACCAAATTTGAAATCAAGTGATTAGAATTCCAGGAATGAACCGGCTCACACCTTTGGTATTTACCGTGGGCATCTTTTTGTCTCAATAAACCATAATGTTCAATGTAGTTCGCACTGGTTAACTGCCACCAAACGATCGGTGCATGTATCATCAAAATCAATAAAGCTGTCCACCCAAATAACCATGTGAACAGGGTGTAAATCAAGGCGGTCAAATAATAAGAATGTAATATTTGATTGTCAGTTGAGTACCAGGCCAACCCTTTTCGAGCCAAACGTTGGGTTTCTATTTTCCAAGCCCGCTTGAGGCCCCCTGGGTATTCTCTCAAGGCAAAGCGATAAATACTCTCTCCCATTCGTGCACTGGCTGTGTCTTCAGGTGTGGCCACTTCTTTATGATGGCCGGCATTGTGTTCAATGTTAAAATGTCCATAGGCGCCACTGGCCAACGCCAGCTTAGCCAGATTCTTATCAAGACGAGATTTTTTATGCCCCAATTCATGACCTAAATTGACAGCAAGGCCTCCAAACACTCCCAAAGTCAATATGATCACAGCATGCATCCACAGTGACAACGATTCAGTCACTAAAAACTCAATGGTGTAATACATCACAAAAAAATGCAGTGGTAGCATCAAGTATAAAACCCAATTGTAATAGGTGACCGCCTCTAGCTCAGGCACCTGTTGTTCATTCGGATTGCTGTTGTCTTTGGCAAAAATCAAATCCAACAAGGGAATGATAAAGTAGATAAAAACCAAAGGAATGAACAGCATCGCTGGGATTTGAGTTTGTTTAAACAAAACCATACCAAGCAAACCAACCAAGGGCATTAATGTGGACAGTATCCAAAGGTATTTTTTCGGCTTTTGTGATTGTTCAGTCATTTTGTCTTACCATCAAGTCAACGAATAATTTTAACATATTAGCAATTGACTGACCGGTCGGTCAATAGTATTTATAATTTTCAACAATTTTTTTGATTTATTTTGAAAGAAGAAACTACAGGACACTGGTTATCATGTGTAAATTTGCGATAAGATATTAACTGAGCATCAAGGCTGACTTGAAATATTTGATTAAAGGCAAATATAGGCACTGAGATAAAATTATTTTTTGCTATGTCCGATAAACAGAATAAACATGAACTGGGTGCAGAACTGCTTGAACAGACAGACACTGAGTTCAAAGAACCCAAAATGTATAAAGTGATGCTTTTGAACGATGATTACACACCCATGGATTTTGTCATCGAAGTTTTACAAAAGTTCTTTGATATGGATGAACAAAAAGCCACTCAAATCATGCTCCATGTGCATACCCGGGGACAAGGCTTGTGTGGCATTTACACCCATGAAGTGGCTGAAACCAAAACGGCTTTGGTGAACGAATATGCCAGAGAGTATGAACATCCTTTGTTGTGTATTGCGGAGGTGGTGTGATGTTAGACATTCATTTAGACCAAAGCATCAATAAAATTTATAAATTGGCACGCAAGCGCCGCCATGAATTATTGACCATGGAACATTTGATGTTGGCTTTGATCAACAACAAACATGCCAGCCAAATATTGAACACCGTTGGCGCAGATAAACAATTACTACAACAGGAATTGGAGGTTTTGATCGGACAACATGTCAAAATCCTGCCCGCAGACTCAGAGCTGGAAACCCAACCTACCCTGGCCTTCAGGCGCGTCATTCAACGGGCCATTTATTCTGCCCAATCTGCAGAATTGAAGAATGTAACCGGAGACCGGGTGTTGGTCGCCATGTTTGATGAAATGGATTCTCATGTGGTTTATTTATTGAACAAACAAGGGATCACTCGATTTGATGTGGTGCGCAGCATCGCTCATGGCGACACCGATTCGATCGATGACCCATTAAAACCAGACACCATTGAGCAAAATGATGAGCCATTGGCTGAAGTTGAGAAAAAGGATTCCGGCAAAGAATTTTTGGTCGACCTCAATGCCAAAGCGGCAGCTGGCGACATCGATCCTTTGATCGGTAGGACCGAAGAGCTAGAACGCATGATCCAAATTTTGATGCGTCGATCAAAAAACAATCCTTTACTGGTCGGCGAACCCGGTGTTGGTAAAACAGCCATCGCTGAAGGACTGGCCTTGCATGTCGTCAATAAACAGGTACCACAGGTGATGCAAGATGCCCATGTTTTTGCTCTGGACTTAGGTGGATTGTTGGCAGGAACAAAATACCGAGGAGACTTTGAAAAACGATTAAAAGCGGTGATCAAGTACATCCAGGGGATTGAACATGCCATCATGTTTATCGATGAAATTCATACCATCATTGGGGCAGGTGCCGTCTCAGGTGGGTCTTTAGATGCTTCAAATTTATTGAAACCTGCACTCAGTAAAGGAGCTTTGCGCTGTATTGGCGCCACCACACAAGAAGAAGTTCGCAATGTCTTTGATCGTGATCGAGCCTTGTCCAGAAGATTCCAAAAAATAACCATCACAGAACCCACTCAAGACGAAGCCATTGAAATCATCAAAGGATTACAACCCCACTTTGAAGCGTTTCATGGAGTCAACTATGAAGAATCTGCCATCACGGCTGCTGTCAAGATGTCGGCCAAGCACATCAGTGATAAATTTTTGCCTGACAAAGCCATCGATGCCATCGACGAAGCAGGTTCATGGCAAAAAATAAATGGTCTTCAAGATCAAGCCATCATCGATTCAGACATCAAACGTGTGGTTGCATCGATCGCAAAAATTCCTGTCGATGACTTGAATCATGAAGACGGTCAACAATTACAAGCCATCGAACGCAATTTACAACATGTGATTTTTGGCCAGGATGAGGCCATTGATACACTGGCCACAGCCATTAAGATGGCACGCGCAGGCTTGAATCGTGACAACCGCACCGTTGCCAATTTGATTTTTGCTGGACCAACTGGTGTCGGAAAAACTGAAGTGGTGAAACAATTGTCACACCATTTGGGTTTGAAGTTGATTCGATTTGACATGTCAGAGTACATGGAACCGCACACAGTGGCGAAAATGATCGGTGCCCCACCAGGGTACGTTGGCCATGACCAAGGCGGTTTGCTGACCGATAAAGTACACCAAACACCTCACAGCATTGTTTTACTTGATGAAATCGAAAAAGCACACCCGGATGTGATGAACATCTTGTTGCAAGTTATGGATAATGGAAAATTGACAGACTCTAACGGCAGAGAAACTGATTTTCGCAATGTGTTGTTGGTGATGACCACCAATGCAGGTGCTGCAGCATTCAGCCAGAATAGCTTTGGATTCTTAGATCAAGACCACAGCTCAGACGCCATGATTGAATTAAACCGTCATTTCACCCCTGAATTCCGCAATAGATTAGATGCCATTGTGCCATTTCAGTCGTTAGAAAAAGTTCACATTGAAAAAATAGTTGATAAGATCATCATTGAATTGGAACAACAATTAAAAGACCCAGGCATCACCTTCAGTATCAGCCAACAAGCCAGAGAATGGTTGGTTGGTAAAGGTTATAACCCGGAGATGGGCGCCAGACCGATGCAAAGAGCCATTGACCAGCACGTGAAGAAACCATTGGTTGATGAAATACTGTTTGGACAGCTGAAAAATGGTGGATTGGTCAAAATCAGTGTCATCAATGATGAACTGAATTTTGAAATCATTCCAAGCAGGTTGCTGTTGTCTGCTGTGGAGGAAAGTCCAACAGCACATTGAAGAATTATTTACTGCGGAATGTGATGCGACCTTTACTTAAATCGTAAGGTGTGAGTTCAACTGTAACGGTATCGCCAGTTAATATTCTGATGTAGTGTTTACGCATGCGACCTGAAATGTGAGCGGTTACAATGTGACCGTTCTCCAATTCAACTCTGAACATGGTATTAGGTAAGGTATCAATCACTTTACCTTCTAATTCAATTACGTCTTCTTTCGCCATATATTTACAAGTTTAAAAAACGCGTATTCTATCAGATCTATTTCAATCTTGCATAAAACTTATCAGAAGTTATTCAGCCTTGATTCAGTTATTCAAACCCCGTCTCAAAACCGGGGGCAGTTAACACTCAATGAATGGGCATGGGTGAGTTTTTACTGTTTCAGTTTAATTCAATTGCCAGTCTATAGGTCTATGACCAGCATCAGTTAAGTATTGATTACATTTGGAAAAATGATGACAACCCAGAAAACCCCTGTGAGCAGACAAAGGAGATGGGTGCGGCGCTTTTAAGATCAAATGTTTAGCCGGGTCAATTTGACTGCCCTTTTTTTGCGCATAGGCGCCCCAAAGCATAAAAACCACATGCGCAGCTTCGCGGTTGATGAGCTCAATGATTCGATCGGTGAATTGTTCCCAGCCTCGGCCCTGGTGACTGGCCGCATGGGCCTGTTCTACACTCAGCACACTGTTCAGTAACAACACCCCTTGTTTGGCCCAAGCAGTTAAATTACCCGAGCTGTTGTTGATCCCTAAATCTTGGCTGATTTCTTTAAAAATGTTAACCAAAGATGGTGGTGACCTGACCCCATCTGGCACAGAAAATGACAAGCCGTGTGCCTGACCTGGACCGTGGTAAGGATCTTGCCCTAATATGACCACTTTAACTTGCTCTAATGGCGTGGTGTTGAGCGCATTGAACATCAAATTTCCAGGAGGGTAAATGTGTTTTCTTTGTTGTTTTTCTGCCTGGAGGAACGATCTGAGCGAGCGCATATAAGGCTTTTCAAATTCAGGCTGTAAGTGCCTCAACCAGCTGGGATCAAGTTGTGGGGTCATGTATTGTTTTGGGTTTTTTCACGATGGAACTGGGTAAACCGGATTTGAAACTTAATTTTTTTCACCAGGGCCTCCTGGTTGACAGGCTTCCCAATCAGGTCATTGGCACCTAAGTTCAAAATTTGTTTTTGATTCTCGGTATTTTCATCCCCTGTCATGATCACAAATGGCATTTCTATTTTATCCATGCCTAAATCATTGCGAACATAGTCCAGAATTTCCAAGGCGGTTTCATTGTTTTTCAGGTAATAATCTGTCAGGACCAGTTCAAATTGATCATAAGCACTTTCTTTGGTTGGGATGAGTGCTTTGGCGTCGGTCACGTTGATGGTGTGGGTGATTTCCAAATTATGATTTTGTAACAGTTTTTTGGTGGCATGAGCCACCACGGCTGAATCTTCAATATACAGGATCTTGCCATTGATTTGGTCATCTGGACGCAGTAATCCTCGCAGGAATATTTCCAAGCCTTTTTGGCCTGCTGCTTTATCGATGTAGTCAGTCACATCGCTGGTTAACATGCGGTCTTTTAAACGGGCATCAACATCACCTGAGACAATGATGACCGGTAGGTAGTGATGATTTTCCCTGACGTATTGGCATATGACAGTGCCATCATCATCCGGCAGGCGCAAAGCAGAAATGATTAAATCAACACGATTGTTTTGTAGTTTATCAATGGCTTGTGCCACAGTGTCCACAGAAAATACATCTGTATATGGCCTGATTTTTTTAACCAGCTTCTCTGTCAATCTTCTGGCTAACTTAGAAGAGTCAGCAATCAAAACTTTTTGTGATTCACTCATGCGATCATTGTACACCAATCATTGCTATCCAACGGGCCGATTGTCTAAATTTGTGTGTGTCATCATAAAATCAAAGCCATTTCTTATAAATTTCTGATGTGGTTGGTGGCACTGATTCTGGCACCTGCCCATGAAATGAACACCACGATTATAATAAACCACATCACTTCAAAGCCAAAAGGCGTTCTTAACTGAATAGATTGGCCGAAGGATGCTGACAATTCCTGGATGGGGGCAGCCAACCACCATAAAGTCAAATTCAACAACAAAATAGCGAGCATGGCCGCAACCAAGCCATAATAAATCCCGCCATATAAGAACCGCCGGCGTATCTGTCCAGCTGTGGCGCCGAGTAATTTCTTCAAACCAATCTCGCCCTTGTGAGCTGACACTTCACTGCCAATTGAGTGGCTCAAAAATACAAACACGATGATCAAGAAAACCACTATGCTGGCTTGCATCAAATAATAAAATGCTTGGGTGAGTGATTTAAGCTGATTGAACCAATCAGAATCAAAACTCACATAATCAATGTCTGCGTGTAATTGCAGTTTCTGAGTCATGCTTTGAATCTGTTCGGTGGTGGCATTGGGGTGTGGCTTAAGTAAAATTTGATCAGGCAATTCGTGGGTTTTGATCACGTCAATGATTTGGTTCAATTGTGGGTCTTCATTGAGGTTGGCTTTGATGGTGTCATTATCGACCACAGTGACTTCAGCAATCAGGTTTCGGTCATTCAAATCATGCTTCAACGCCGTAACTTGATTGACATCCAAGCCTTTTTTTAAGAACAGCGCGACACTGCCCTGCCCTTGCCACTGATCCTCCACTTCAGCAAAATTTTGCCACATGGTCCACATGATCAATGGTAAATAAAAACAAATGCCCAGGGTTATGACCGTAAACAAACTGGCATAAGGAGATTTCAATGGCATTCTGAAGCCTTCTGCCATGGCCCTTAGGTGGCCCCGGTACCAGCGTTTGAATGGACTTGGAATTTGTTTAGCGGGTTGATTCATGACGGTCGGTAATCATCTATCAATTGTCCTGAATCCAGAATCAAAACCCGTTTCCGCAATCGTTTGATCAAAATCAAATCATGAGAAGCAATCACCACCGTGGTACCCGCATCATTGATTTTCATGAACAGCTCCATCAATTCCAGTGACAAATCAGGGTCTAAGTTACCTGTGGGCTCATCTGCCAACAAAATGTCCGGCTTACTGACAATGGCCCGAGCGATTCCAACCCTTTGTTGTTGCCCACTGGACAATTGACTCGGATAATATTGTAGTTTTTCGGCCAAGCCAACTTGCTGCAATATGACTCGAGACTGTTTCAAACTTTCACTTTGACCATATCCCCTGATCCATAAAGACAAAGCCACATTGTCTAGAATCGTGCGGTTCTCTAGCAGCCTGTGGTCTTGAAAAATCATACCCA
This sequence comes from Marinicella sp., assembly GCA_965230295.1. Lineage (GTDB taxonomy): Bacteria > Pseudomonadota > Gammaproteobacteria > Xanthomonadales > Marinicellaceae > Marinicella. Next base: position 654,109 of record OZ246001.1, read on the forward strand.
GGCCCTGGCGGTATTTGGGCAGTTGATGTTCCTTTAACTGTCTCAATTGATAACCATTGACATTGGCCTGACCATAACTCATTTCTTCAATTTTCATGATGAGTTTCAGAATTGAAGTTTTACCCGCACCTGAATGTCCTGTGAGGAACAGCATCTCACCAGCTTCAACTCCAAAACTGACATCCGCCAAGGCTTTGTTGTGTTTGCCATAGGACTTACTGACTCGGTTGAATTCTATGATCATGCTTAAGAATATCTGGGTTATTGAATGATGGTATTGATTTGAAAAATAGGCAACAACATGGCCAAAACGATAAATAATACCATCAAACCGACAAATAAAATAGCCAAAGGCTGGATGGCCCCAATCAGGGTTTTGATTTTATTCTCCACATCTTTTTCCTGAACCAAGGCGGATCTGACCAACATTTGACTCAGTTGTCCACCTTGTTCACCAGAATGCACCAATTTTATGCTCAATGGCGGGAATTGCCCTGTATTTTTCATCGCTTGTGCCAACGAGCTGCCTTCTCTGACCGCTGTTGCTGTTTGTTCACAGGCTTGTTTAATGATTTCATTGTTGACCACTTTTTTGGCCAAGGATAAAGAGGACACGATGGGTACTGCACTTTGCGTCAAAATGCCTAATGTGCGGGTAAACCTGGCCGCCTGTGCGACGCGGATTAACCGGCCGATACCAGGCACCCTTAATAGCAGTTGGTGCCAAGCCAATCGAAACGGCGGGTAATTGCGCAACACCAAAAAGCCCACCAATAACAACAGCATAAACAGCAACAGATACAAGCCGTAGTTTGACAAAAAACCACTCAATGATATCAATACCCGAGTCATGGCTGGTAATTGAACTTGGCTGCTTTCAAAAACCTGAATCACTTTAGGCACAATATAAACCATCAAACCAGCCACCACCAATATGGCTGTCACCATCAACACCATGGGGTAAATCAACGCTGAAGTAGACTGCTTGCCCATTTCATCACGTGTTTCTAAATAGTCAGCAAGCTGTAACAGCACGGGTTCTAACTGACCTGACTGTTCACCGGCTTCAATACTGGTTGCAATCAGTTCATCAAAAGCTTTAGGAAAAATTCGCATCGCAGACGCCAATGACTGCCCTTCCATAACTTTGGCGTGGATGGTGGATAGAATTCGCTCACTGTTCTTGCTTTCACTTTGTTCTATCAATGTTTTCAAGGCATCATCAATGGGCAGACCGGCTTGCACCAGAGTGGCCAATTGTCTGATCAACAATGGCAATTCAGTTTTCTTTAATGACAACCGTTGAGTTCGCAGCTGGCTTTGGTTTTGAGGGGAGCGCTCTATGACTTGAGATATTTGGACAGGGGTCAGCGCTTGGTTGCGCAACAATTGCCTGGCTTGTTTTTCGTTGTCAGCCTGGATGATGCCTTTTTTCTGCTTGCCACTGGAATCTATAGAGGTGTATTCAAACGCTTCCATCGATTCTACCCACTGTGTATGACACGTAAAATTTCATCAACCGTGGTCTGACCTGCCAACAGCTTTTCCCTGGCATCAGCTTGGATGCTGGAGTGAACCTGGTGGGCATAAGCGGCCAACTCACTTTCAGCTTTGTTCTGATGAATCATGCTTTTGAGTTGCTGATCCATGGTGATGATTTCAAACACACCCAGCCGACCCGAATAAGCTTGATTAACCGGCAATGTTTCATCGGCCTGGAAAATCGAAGTGGTGTCACTTGGCAGAGACAGGGCTTGGATCATCTGTGCATCCAAAGCTTGGGGTATTCGCGTTTCGGGATCTAGCTGTTTGACCAATCGTTGCGCAATAACAGCCTTGACAGATGATGCCAACAAGAACGGTGGCACTCCCATATCAATCAGTCGTGTGATGGCCCCAACCGCTGTGTTGGTGTGTAAAGTAGAAAAAACCAAGTGTCCTGTTAAACTGGCCTGAATCGCAATTTCAGCCGTTTCTAAATCGCGTATCTCACCAATCATGATGACATCTGGATCTTGACGCAAGATGGCACGCAATCCCCTGGCAAAAGACATGTCAACCTTGCTGTTGACTTGAGTTTGGCTGATACCTTCCAAATGGTATTCAATGGGATCTTCTATCGTCATGATATTGCGCGAACGCTCATTGATGGCTTCAATCGCAGCATATAAACTGGTGGTTTTACCAGAACCCGTCGGGCCAGTCACCAAAATGATGCCATGGGGTAATTTAACCAATTGCTGCATCATATCTAAATGGGCTTGGTTCATGCCCAATTGTTTCAAACTTAATTGGCCTGCTTGTTTATCCAACAGCCGCATCACGATGCGTTCACCAAATGCACCAGGGATGGTTGAGACCCTCACATCGATGGGATGGGCCGCAATTTTCAATGAGATGCGTCCGTCTTGAGGCAGTCGCTTTTCAGCAATGTCTAATTTGGACATGATTTTTACCCGCGAAGCAATCATTTGAGCCAAGGATCGATCTGGGGTCAACACCTCTTGTAACTCACCATCCACTCGATACCTGATCGACAAATGATTTTCACCAGGTTCAATATGAATGTCTGAAGCATTGACCTTAACTGCATCAGCCAACAAGGCATTGATCAGACGGATGATTGGGGCATCGTCGTTACTCTCTAACAAGTCTTCTGGTTCTGCCAACACTTCAGCTATTTTTGTTAACTCTGCTTCGCTGCTGTCTAAATCAGCCACCACATCATCGGTCATGGATTGTTGGTGGTGGTAGATTTTTTGGATGACTTGCTGGTATTCCTCAACCGCAAAAAAGGTCATTTCAACTGGCTTTTTACTCAGCCGCTGCAATTCAGCAATGGCTGCAGGTGATGCCTTTTTGGAAACAGCCAAGGTGATGGTGCCATCTGGTTGTTGCTGTAAGATGGTGGCCCCGCGATTTTTCGCAAAGCTGTAAGATGGCAACTTAACAGGGGTGAATTCAGACATCAAATTTACTGGTCGTTAGATTCAGCACCATCCAATGCCGGTAAGGTTGGCTCGCCTCGCCTGAAAGCTTCAGGTGAAATTTCATCCAACTGCTGTTGACGAATTTCATTGTAACGCTGTTTACTGATGGCCTCTTGCTGTAAGTCATCACGCAATATTTGCGGGTGAATAAAAATCATCAAATTACGCTTGGTGCGCGTGCGCTTTTTGGTTCTGAATAAATTTTTAATCAGAGGGATGTCACCAAGCACCGGTACTTTCTTAATGGTCTCTTGGACCGAATCATCGATCAAACCACCCAATACCAATATGGAATCATCTGGAATCATCACTGAAGTACTTAATGTACGTTTCTTGGTCACCAAATCAACAGCACTCACCGCTGTGGCATCGATGCTGGAAATCTCTTGTGCAATGTCAACCACAATTTGGCCACCTTCATTGATGTGTGGTGTGACAGTCAGTGACAAGCCCACATCTTCACGCTGAATGGTGGTGAACGGGTTGGGCGTACCTTGTGAGTCTGAATTTCCGGTTGCGGAAAATTGCCCGGTCACGAAGGGCACTTCTTGACCCACAGACAGCGAAGCTTCCTGATGATTTAAGGTAACCACCGAAGGTGTTGATAAAATGTTGTTGTTACCATTGATACCGATGGCTTTCAATAAACCACCAAATTTCAGGATTTGCTCGCCATTGTTTCCGGTTCCAAAATTCAAGTACCCCAAATTCAAACCGCCTGCCAACAAACTACCAAATACATCGACTGGATCGTCTGCACCCAAGTTAGGCAAGGTGTTACCTGTGAATGACCCGCCGACTATACCGTCATCACTGTCGCCAGCTATCGGCGCAAACCAATCCACTCCCAGTTCTTTGGAGTTATCCACTGACACCTCAGCAATGATGGCTTCGATCAAAACCTGTTGTCTTCTGATATCAAGCATCTCAACAGCTTGCTGGACATTGCGATAAATGGCTGGTGGTGCATTGATCACCAGAGAATTGGTTTCCATATGGGCTTGGATACTGACATTTTGTTCTGTATTCTCACCTTGGCCACGCTTGGCCAATGTTTCCAAGATCGGAACCAACTTATCAGCAGAAGCGTATTTCAAATACACCACTTGGGCTTGTGTGTTGGTATCCAAAGGCACGTCCAAACGTGAAATGATGTTCATTATTTTGGTTTTCAATGATGGATTGGCATTGATAATCACCGCATTGGTTCTGGTGTCTGGCACAATTTTTGATTGTGGCCCCAAAGCATTGGATGTCTCCAACAGTTGAGACAAGGTGTCAGCCACATCCTGGGCATTGGCATATTGCAAGGGGATCAGGTCGATTGATGAATCAGATTTTCGGTCAATGTTATTGATCAACTGTTCCATTTTATCCACATTGGCGGCTTTGTCCGAAACGATCAACAAATTCGAATCTTTGTTACTGATTAATTTGGCTTTGTTGTTCATTGATTTAAGCATTTGCATCACTTCTTCTACAGGAATGTGTTTGATGCGGAATATTTTTGTCATCAATTGATCCGGGTGATCACTGGTTAAACCAGCCAAAGGGTTACTTTTTGCAATGGGTATGATCTTGATGGTGTCGCCTTGGGTTTCAGTAGTGAAACCATTGACACTTAAGATGGATAAAAACAAATCGTAGATCTTGTCTTCTGGCACCGGCTGACCTGAAATCACAGTGATCTTACCGGTCACTTCAGGGTCAATCACAAAATTCTTGCCAGTGATGTCACTGATGGTTTCTACCAATAACCTGATTTCCGTGTCCTGCAAATTCAGAGTGTGCATGTGATTTTCGGCCCAGGTGTTGCCAGCTATTGCCAAAAAGAACAGACAGATTAGGGTTATTCGCGTTTTTTTCATGGTTGAAACTCTGATAAGTTGAGGTTAAGGTTCATTTTACGGCCATTTCGCATCACCGTAACATTCACATCTGCATTGCTTTCTAATTGTTTTTGGAGGGTCAGGATGTTTTGATAGGATATCTCCACACCATTAACCGCTACAATTTGATCATTGGAGCGCAAACCTTGTTTGACCAATGCACTGCTGCCGGATAATTGGGAAACCCGCAAGCCGGCAATTTGTCCCTGATTGTCTCTGACCACACTGACCTTACTGGCCATTTGTGCGATTTTATTCGGATCATACTTCTGCTGATCTAACATCTCTTGCCAGTCAGATGACTTTTTGATGTGATTTGCTATCCGTTGGGATGATGCTTCACGGTTAGCCACAGTTGGATTTTTTCTGGGTTGGGTGCTGGTTGAAATGTTGCGGCCTTTACTGAGGGACAACTTTTCATTGCGATTGCCTGAACGCTTAAGCACCAAATGGTCATCATGGATGGCTGCCAGTTCAGCCAAACCAAATACATCGTCGCCGACTTGAAACTTCTTCTCATCACCTTGGGTATTGCGTATATAAGCACGACCTTGAGCAGGATCATCACTGGCAAAAATACCAGTCACGATCAGATTCAAAGCCGTTTCACCTTGCAGTAAATCAAGCGGTAACTCGGTTTCTGAAGAGGAACCAAATAGGTGGTAAGTGGATGGCTTTGGGCGTTGGTTGAAACTGGTCAGTTGAGTGGGTCTTGCAGTGACGGCTTCGATGTCACTTGCCTGGTGTTTGGGGAACAAAACAAACTGCACCCACAACCAAGCAATCAGCCCCAGCAGCACCCAAGTAATGATTGGTTTTAAATGTTTTTTGTAACTACTCAAGGAGCCTCTGAAAAATGTCTAAAATCTTTACTTGGCATGAATCTCATTTCAAGCACTGCTTTGGGTCATTTTAAGGTGCGGTGAGCAACTTTGCAATAACCCAGAACAATCTTAAAACAGTTCAGGATTTTACCGAATTCGGCTTTTTTGAGGCTCCTGGATTCAATCCATCAAAACTCTGCTTCAGTGATGTCCATTAAGGTCTGGGCACCCGTCATGATGGTGGCTTTCAATGAATGACATCTGGGTAGAATTTTATTGAAGTAAAAGGCAGCAGTTTTCTTTTTTCCACTGTAAAAATCTGCACCCAACTGACCTTTGTTGTTTTCTGCTGAGGCATACATTTGTGCCCAGAAATAGGCCAGGACCACATAGCCAGACAACATCAGGTAATCCACTGATGCAGCACCCACTTCGTCTGGATTCTGCATGGCTTGACCAACGATGTGTTGTGTCACCTCTTGCCACATATTGAGGTAACTTTGTAAATCATCATTCAACGGTGTGTTGTTGTCGTTGATGAAGGCCTGAATCAAATCAGCTATTTCACCCAATTGGCCTTTTTGCATCATCAACATTTTACGCCCTGTCAGGTCAAGTGCCTGAATGCCGGTTGTGCCTTCATATAAGGTGAAAATCTTGGCATCACGGTGCCATTGTTCCTGGCCATGTTCACGGATGTAACCGTGTCCACCGTAAACCTGAACACCATAATTGGTGGCTTCCATCGCGACTTCGGTTAAAAATGCTTTGATGATGGGCGTTAAGAATGCCAACAGTTGTTCTGCTTTTTGCACCTCATCAGCATCCTGACTGTGTTTGATCACTTCAATTTTTTGACCCACAAAATAAGCCATCGCACGGTTACCTTCGGCAAAGGCTTTTTGAGTCAACAACATGCGTCTGACATCGGCATGAACGATGATTGGGTCAGCCGGTTTATTGGGTAATTTAGGTCCTGTGGCAGAGCGCATTTGTAAACGGTCTTTGGCATAGGCCAAAGCATTTTCATAGGATGCTTGGGTGGCTGACAAACCTTGAATGCCGGTGTTTAAGCGTGCGCCATTCATCATGGTAAACATGATTTTTAAACCATCATTGCCTTCGCCGATCAAATAACCTTTGGCATCATCAAAGTTCATCACACAGGTGGCCGAGCCATTCAAGCCCATTTTGTGTTCAATACTCGCTGCTGCCAATGAATTGCGTTCACCCACTTCGTTGTTTTCATTCAACATGAATTTAGGCACCAAAAACAAAGAGATGCCCTTGGTCCCTTTGGGCGCATCCGGCAATCTGGCCAACACCAAATGAACGATGTTGTCTGCCAAATCATGCTCACCGGAGGTGATGAAAATTTTGGTACCTGTGATTGCATAGAGCTTATCGTCAAGCGGTTTTGCCGAGGTGTTCACCAAACCCAAATCTGTACCACAGTGAGGCTCGGTCAGACACATCGTACCTGTCCATTCACCGGTGGTTAATTTGGGTAAGAACTGCTGTTTATGTAAGTCAGAAGCGAAATGCTCAATCAATTCCCGGGCACCATGGGTTAATCCCGGGTAGTTAGACCAACCTGGACAGTAATAAGTGTTGAGCTCGCCCAAAATCAACTGCAACCAATAACTCAAACCTTGGCCACCATATTCAGGGTCACCATCCAATGAAGCCCATCCAGATTCGCAATAGTCTTTATAAAGTTGTTTAAAGCCATCTGGTGTGGTCACAGTATCGCCTTCATGACGACATGCCTGCTCATCGGCATTGCGATTTAGGGGGCCTGCATTTTCATGCAAAAACTTTGAGGCTTCTTCCACAATGGTCATGAATGTTTCGGCATCGATCTCTTCATGCACACCGAGGTTTTGATAATGAGAAGTGAGGTCAAGCACTTCATCGGCTATGAACTGAATGTCTTTAATTGGTGCGGGTATATTGGCCATAATTCAAACGTTTGTTTTAAAAAGAAAAGCATTTTAACATTGCTTATGTGAGAATAAAATAAACCAGCAGTAAATTTTGTGACTAAATCGAACAGCCGCTGGGTCAGTCTGCTCTACTTATGTGAAATTGGGAAAAAACACACGAAGGTATATGCCTTGAATTCACGGAAAGCTGCTAAGCAGTTTGACCCGCCGAGCCGGTTAGGCAAATCATGCAATCATGGCGATTTTGCAAAGCAAAGAAGCCTTGATGTAATGATTGATTAGCCGTGAGCTTTTGTTATAGCGGCCGCTATCGCTCCTAGCTATCGCGGCAGACCTACATCCATGTAGTCACCTCTGATACCGGCATCCTGCCTCCTCAGAGGACTTACTTCCATGTAAGCCAATCAGAGGCGAAGAGAATAGCCAATGAGCATATGGTGATTTGACGAAGTCAAGAAACCTTATGTGAATGGCGTTATAGCACAGGCAATGAAAGTTGGGCGGTTTTATCGAAGATAAAGAAGCCCGATTTGAATGCCGCAGTGCGTGCGAGGTAGCAAGTCTTGTTCGCCTCGGCAGCTACCGCATCGATCCCCAGGACGGGGTGAATGCAGAGAATTGTTGGGAACAATTCCTGCCTGCTATCGCTGCATACTTACATCCATGTAAGCAGTCGTTTTCACTTTTGTCTGGAACAGACATGCAGTGCGAAGCAACTGCTCAGACAATAGTCTGTAAAGGTCGGTTTATTTGCGCAGCAAATATGAAGACCTGTCAGACCATGAACCAGAATGAAGCCCCAAGAACATTCCTTTTTAAAATGACTTGAGCGCTGACAAAAGTGCTTGATTCACCAGATCAATCCCGGCATTGTTGAAATGTGTTGGATCTCCAAAATACTGGCACGATTTTTTATCGGCAAACAAATCACGCAAGTCGATTAACTTAAAATTTGGGTGATCATCAAAAGCGGCAATGATTTGTTGGGTAATGATTCCCGCATTTTGCGGTTTGTAGATGTAATCATGTGACTCATGTTCTGGCAACAACAACAAAACAAAATCTTTATTTTGTTGCAAGACATGGTCAATCAAAGTCGTCCAATTCTTGATCAATTGTGCCTGATTTTTCACCGGAGGCACCGGTAAATTTTTAGCGGCCCTCAGTTTTGCTATCGGGGTGCTGCAACTGCGATGTATAAAACTGAAGCCATCTAACTCAGTCACTGTGTGATCGATCACACGGGTACTTTGAATGCAATCATCGATGGTTTTTAAAGGGTGTGCACACAGGTCATCTTTAACTTCTTTTTTGAAATTCAAAATGGCATCAATTGAGCCTTTTCTATTGGCGTATCTAATCCTGTTAAACCTGAATTTCGGGTTGTTAATGAATGCTTTTATGTCTGCAAAGTAAGTGACCCATGCCAACGAATAAAAGTGTCTTAACCACTCGTCATAAGGATGCAACGGCCGATAATTATCAAAATCCATGAATGCTTTGAAAGGCCATGCAACCTTGTATTGCTTATTCATATAGCTGTAATGAGCAAAGCCGTTTTCACTGATGCCAAGCATCACGCCTTGAAGTGAAGACATGTTCGCCATTGACCAGTCAATGGTGGTTTGGATGGACACAAAGTTAGCACTGCCAAATGACATTCGGGTGTGGACCAAACCTTGTTTCTGGCGTAACGCTGCAACATGTTGGTGGTTGATGCCCCAGTCCACCCTTGAATCGCCCACTGTAATCCAGTTGATTTGATCAAGACCCTGGGACTCAATGGCTTTCAATCTATAGGTGACATCTCCTAAAAAAGATTCAGGCTTAACCCATTTGTCATACCACCCCACTCTGAGCATGATTTCGGTGATTAAAAACAAGCCCAGCAACACCACCCAGGGTAACCAGAATTTTTTATGTTTAAAAAATGACCACATATCAGAACTGGAAATACATGAATGATTCGGCTTCCTGCGCACCAAAAAACACCAACAACAAGAGGAACAGTGATTGCCAGGTGACGTATGTCATGGTGCCCATTTGGGTACAACGTTCAGCAAAACCATAATTAAAAGTCACTTTATGTAGCACCATTAAACCAACGACCAACGGGAACCCGAAACCATAAAAATCACTCAGTCTAACACCACCACTCATGGTAAAGATGTTTTCAATCATTTGAGTGCTTTGAGAAAAATCTTCCGCCCTGAAGAAAATCCACGCAAAACACACCAGATTAAAGACCAACATCCACTTCAATAACCTGACCCACTTAAGCTCTAAATTCCAAGATAAGGCCGGGTATTGTGCCAGTTTTCTTTCAATGGCAAGGTACACCCCATGTAAAACACCCCACACGGCAAAGTTCCATGAAGCGCCATGCCATAAACCGCCCAAAAACATGGTTAAAAATAAATTTCTTTGCGTTTTCCAAGACCCCTTTCTGTTACCACCCAGGCTGATGTAAAGGTAATCTCTCAACCACCTAGATAAAGTCATGTGCCAGCGTCGCCAGAAATCCTGCACAGATAAGGCCACATAAGGGTGATTGAAGTTTTTAGGAAACTGGAAGCCCAACAACAAGGCCACACCAATGGCAATGTCGGTATAGCCCGAGAAATCAAAATAGATTTGAAAAGCGAATGCATACACGGCAATCAGGGTCGTGATACCGCTCACACCTTCAGGATCATTGAAAACCGGATCTGCAATCAGGGCCAAATTATCAGCAAACACCACTTTTTTCACCAAGCCCAAAGTGATGATGAACACCCCTTTTTGCGCCATGTTAAAACTGAAGTGGCGTTTTTCATCAAGCTGTTGAAAGAATTCGGAGGCCCGTACAATTGGACCTGCAACCAGCTGAGGGAAAAATGAAACAAACAAAGCATAATCTGAAATTTGATGCCTGGGCGTGAGTTCTTTTCGATAAATATCGATTGTGTAACTCAGACTTTGAAAGGTATAAAATGAAATACCAACCGGCAACAAAATATCTATGGCTGCCAACTGGTAATCATAACCAGTTGCCGCCATCACCTGATTGGCGCTGTTAAACACAAAATTGATGTATTTAAAGAACCCCAATATACCCAGGTTAACCAATAAGCTGATGTTTAAATATTTTCTGGGGTTATCGGCTTTGAAACACTTCAAACCGATGACGTAATCGGCACAGATGGTGACATAGATCAGAATCAAATAGGTCCAGTTCCACTGTCCATAAAAGAAGGCACTGGCAGCAACTAAAAACCAAATTTCCAGCCTTTTTGAATAAATCCGACACAATGCACTGACCAGCAACACCACAACCAGAAAAACAAAAAAGTCGACACTGTTAAAAAGCAAATTTAAATAAAGATCCGTTTACAAATCTTTTGCCAATGAGAAAACTGGATTTTACCAAATAAGCCTTCAGTAGCCAGAATTTATTTTAGACCACCACTGATTAACTCTTGATTGCGTTGAAATAGTCTGACATTTCTGCTCGCATGGCTTGATCAGGGACTTGTCCAATCAGAGATTGCATGTTTTCTTGCATGTGAGTTAATTGACTGGTGGCAGGAATGGCACAGGTCACTGCTGGATGTGAAATCACGAATTTCAAAAAAAACTGTGCCCAGCTGTCACAACCGATCTCGCTGGCCCAATCTGGCAGTTGTTTGCCAGCCACACGGGTGAACAGGCCACCTGTCTGGAAAGGCCGGTTGATGATAACCGCAACACCACGATCTTGAGCCAAAGGCAGCAGGTAGTTTTCTGCTTCCCGATCCTGGATGTTGTAGGTGAATTGTACAAAGTCTATGCGGTGCGACCTGATCAAATCAATCAACTCACTGTGACGTCGCCCATGCGAAGTGGTGACTCCTGTGTACTTGATTTTCCCCTCAGCTTTCCATTGATTTAAAGTCGTTAAATGCTGCTGCCAATCCAACAGGTTATGTACTTGCATCAAGTCCATGTGGTCCAGCCCCCAAAGTTTGATTGACTGATTCATTTGTTCAATGCCCATTCGCTGGCCTGGAATCCATACTTTTGTAGCAGCAAACAATGATTTTGCCTTGTTCACTTGAGGCAAAACAGCACCCAATAATTGTTGGGCATTCCCATACATCGGTGAGGAATCAATAAGCTGGCCTCCACCCGCAAAAAATGCCTCAAGTATGGCCACATATTTGTTCAGATTGATTCGTTCTGGAGAATGATCAAAGGTAATCCATGTTCCCATACCTACGGCTGGAATGGACGCCCCGGTTGAAGGGATGGTTTTTTGCAACAGCAATGAACCATTTTTCGCCAATAAGGAATTTGGAAGTTTTATGGCCAGTCCCATCAAGGCCATGGCTTGCAACAGTTTTCTGCGTGTGTACATGAATCAATCCACCTCTTGATTGATTATATGGACTGAAATACTTGTGATTGGTTCCCATAGTTTCATTTATTCAGACCAGAGTGGCGTGTGTGACGCCACTCTTTGTTACCCTTGGTTACCCACTCATTGTTTGATTTTCTTGATCTCATTATTCAACATGAACACTTCTTTTTCAAACTGTTGTAAGTCGTATTTTTGTTGTAATTGACTCAATTCGTGGTTGTATTCCTTGATACCATATTGGTAGTACAAGTCTTTGATTTCCGCCTCGAAACCAGGGTAATAAATTCCAAATGATCCGGGGTGCAAGAACGGGCACGACAAACACCTTGGCGGAAATGGTGATTTTAACCAGGCAGCCAAATCCAGTTCTGGAACGGTACTGGTTCTTGGACCACAAGGCAAAGACCTCGATGGATCGACCGACACGGATCTGGGGTCCGGGGCTCGAGGGAACATGCTCACATAGTTGGCAATAATGTTCGCTTCGTTTTCCTGGCATGCGGCTTCTGTTTCACCTGCCGGCTGCGCGCTGTGATCATCAGTAAATACCACCAGTGAACTGTAACCAGTGGTGAACGATTGTGCCCAAGAACCTGAGAAACCCAGACTTAAGATGGTGATTAATAATATTCTTTTCATGATTTTACTCCTTAAATAATTAAATTTTTCTTCACCGATTCAGATCAGTGACGTCAATTTAAGTCGTATAGAAAGCAAAATTCATGACATGCAGGGGGTGCAATTACGACAGCCAGTGATTGAATTGAGAACAGTTTCACAATATGGCTGAAGCGACGAATCATTTGTCCTTGAACCATTGACAAGTATGGTTATGAACACCAGAGACCAATGTGCTTATTGATTTAAGTAACCCAACTAAAATATTTTTGTCTCAGTCCCTTTTCAGGTGAGTATGCCTTATAGGCTACACAGGTTTATCAATGATGATGTCATGGTTTTTGTACTAATTACGTAATAAATACAGAGGCTCGTGTGAGTCTATTATCTTTAAATTGTGGGGTGTATATGAGAAAGACAGGATTGTGTGTGATCCTTTTGTTCAGCCAACTGGCGTTTGGGCAATTGGAGATTAACAAAAAACTGATAGGTCATTCCGGCCAGCAATCAGAAAGTGACAACTATGAGCTGACAGCCAATATTACACAGGGCATCAGTAATCAAAATATGTTGTCTGCCAACTATGCGTTGCAAGCTGGTTTCTGGCAGGAGAACACAGATTTAATTTTCAAAAGTGATTTGGATTGAGGTGGGGTTATGAAATATATGAAGATATTATTGTTGGCAGTCGTTTCGACTTCGGTTATGGCTGTACCATTAACAACGGAGTTTACTTTTCAGGGTGAGTTGATAGACTCAGGATCACCAGCCAATGGTGACTTCGACGTAAACTTCAGGTTGTACGATACTGCAGCCGGCGGTTCGGAAGTTGGTACTGTAGTATTTGTAGACGATTTAACTGTGAGTAACGGTTTGATCCAAACCGACATCGATTTTGGAGATGTACCATTCATGGGAGAGGCTGTTTGGGTACAGGTTGAAATCAGGCCGGGTACCAGTGTGGGAGCCTTTGAGGTTTTGAGCCCAAGACAAAAGGTCACATTAACACCATATTCAATACAGTCTATGTTTGTTGCCGATGGTGGCGTCACTTCCAGCAGCATCGCTAATGATGCTGTGGGTACCGCAGAAATTGATTCATCAGAAGTACAACAACGCGTTTCAGGAACCTGCCCAGTGGGTTCTGCCATGCGTGTGATCAATGAATCTGGGACAGTGACTTGTCAAGCAGCAGATGACAATGACTGGAGTATCGTGGGCAATTTCACCAGTTCAAACACACCTTTTGTGGGAATCAATACCACCAGCAGTATCGGCTCAGGATCATTCATGGTCAAAAGTCCTTTTTCAGATACATTCGGTGGCATGTTTGTGGATGTGGATGGCACAGGATTTGAACAACCATTTTATGGCTATGCCACCAATGGTAGTTTTCGGGCATGGTCAGAATTCAATGAAAACGCCGATCAAATACGCTTCAATATCAATAACAGCTACAAATTGGCCCTAGACAGCAATGGAAGATTGGGTGTTAATGAAACCAACCCACAACGAAACCTGCATGTGGACGGGAATGCAAGAATTGAAGATTTGGGTTTTGTTGGGTCTGGTCGTGCACAGGTCTTGGTCGAACCTGATGGTGATCTCGTCACAGGTCCCACAACACACACCATTGCCGTTCCACCGGCCGCTTTCACCGTTGAAGAGCCAGGTGACAGTTTTCAAAAAGTTTTGGGTAACGGACATGCCTTTATTCTGAGTGGTTTTGGTGCCTTATCAGCACCGGTGTATTTACCGGATGGCGCTGTTGTGACACGAGTGGATGTATGGTATCTGGACAATTCTGTTCAGGACTTGACTTTACGGCTCAGGCGCTCATCTCACACTTCGATCAGTAACAGTGACCTGGCTGCTATTCTACCCAGCGGGAGTGTGGCAGGTATTCGTACCGCAGCGGATACCAGCATCAGTGTTCCAACGATTGACAATGATGCCTTTTCCTATTATTTCAGGGTCTTTTCAAGCAATTGGACAGGTGTCAACATGGGTATCAGGGCCGTGAAGATCACATACAGATTATAAAGTTGATTGACAGAATAAAGACATCACACAGGCATGTCTTGTCTGTGTGATTTCAGGGTATTGAATAAACAGTTTAAACGCAATTAAAAACCACATGCTCAGAAACGAGAAAACCCCATGGTTTGGGGCTTCCTAGATCATTCTTTAAGTTTTATTCTAAGGTGTCAGTTAGAACGGGATTTCGTCATCAAAGTCATCGAAATTCGGTGCCGGGTTGTTGTTTTGTTGTTGCTGTTGGTTGTTGGCTCTGGGTGCAGATGGCATGGACTGACCACCACCGCCAAAACCACCTGATCCGGAATCGCCACCTCTGCCACCCAGCATTTGCATTTCATTGGCCAGGATTTCTGTGGTGTAACGGTCTTGACCGTTCTGGTCTTGCCATTTGTTGGTCCTCAACTTGCCTTCAATGTAGACTTGGCTGCCTTTTTTCAGGTATTCACCGGCTATTTCAGCCAAACGGCTAAAAAACACCACACGGTGCCATTCTGTTTTTTCTTGTCTGTTGCCTTCCTTGTCTTTCCAGCTTTCTGTGGTTGCCACAGAAATGGTGGTTACTGCTGCGCCAGCTGGGGTGTACCTGACTTCAGGATCATTTCCTAAATTGCCAACCAAGATGACTTTGTTGATGCCTCTTGCCATGATGTGGTTCCTAAAATTTAAAGGTAGATTATAGGGTGCACCTTGATCTGATTCAACAGCGTATCTTGATTTAGAATGAGATAAAACACCCTACGTGTGAGAAATCATTGACGGGTAAATAAGAATACAGCTAAAGATAATGAGGGTTCAAATTCAGACAATGGCTTTTATTTGGAGCAAAAGCAATGAAACGGATCCCACAGCAAGGGTTTACTTTGATTGAATTGATCATCGCATTAAGTATGTTGTCGATATTGACAGCCTATGCCATACCCAATTACCGAACTTTTAAATTAAACAAAAGCATGACCACAGAAGTGAATCGCTTGGTGGCCACCATCAATTATGCAAGGAGCAAAAGCATCATTCTTCAAGAACATGTGATCCTGTGTGCCACCGAATCTTACATCAGTTGCGACGGCAACAGTCAATGGCACCTGGGGTGGATGGTGTTTGTAGACTTTGACCGAAACAAGGTGTTTGGCGAGAATGACCTGATGCTGCAAAATGAAATCAGCATGACCGGAAACTTAACGGCCAGAACTTCGCAATTCAGACCCCGGATCAGGTTTGATCAAACCGGGTTTGCACCAGGTACCAACTTAACCATACGATTTTGTGATGAGCGCGGCCAGGAGCATGGCAAAGCCATCGTGATCAGCAATGTAGGACGCCCCCGAGTGGCTCAATCAATCAACACCTGTGGTTGAGTTAATTGGTGGTAAAACTTTCGCCACAGCCACATGAACCTGTGGCATTGGGGTTTTTATAGACAAAGATTTGGTTGATGCCTTGTTTCTCATAGTCAATCACAGTGCCTTGAACCTTATCGATGGCATCTTTGGGGACGATCAACGTCACACCTTTGTCTTCAAGTGTTACTTCGTCTGCTTTGACTTCATGCGCCAGGGCCACATCGTATCCCCAACCAGAACAACCCATCTTTTTCACAGCCACCCTGAAACCAAGAGCGGCTTCATCCAATGACATGAAGTGTAAGATCCTATCTGCGGCTTGTTGGGTTAATTGTAATGACATGGTTTTTAAATGTTTTCCTAGGTCAATGATTAATATGCGGGAGTTTACGCTGAATTCAAGAAAAATTGTAGTGAGAATTGAGATATATACAGCAGTTTTTCTCTTGGGCAAAAAAAAACAGCAACCTTCCTTGGCTGCTGCTGGGGGACGAGGTACAAACTCGTGATTGATTATGCGCTTAAATTAAGCGGCTTTTTTCTCAATCTTTTTGATTTCTTTGATCAAAGTTTCAACACGCTTGCTCAAACCTTTCAAATCATCTGCAGTTGGGATGTCCAATTTGTTCAAGGCACTTTCAACTTTGGTTTCAAAGACGTTTTCAATTTTGTTGAACTGCTTTGAAGCGATGTTTTTGATGTTGTTTAATTTGCCTTCAGTTTTCTTGGTCAGTTTATCCACTGATTTTTTAGATTTTTTCTCTAAAGATTGGCCTTCTTTCAATAAGTTGCCATAAAACTTGTTGGCTTCTTTTGAAACATTGTCATAAACTTTAGTGGCTTCTTTCTGTGCGATTGAAACGACACCTAAGCCGGCTAATACTGCATTTTTTACTGATTCTTTAACTTGTTTTGTATTCATGTGACACCTCATTAAGTTGTGTTTTATTGTTGATGTGCGTATAGTAATCAGCAGTTGTAGAGTAAACACACTAAACCACATAATTTTTAAAATAAATCATAAAAATCTTAAAAAATCATGAATATCAATAATTGGGAAAACACCGAAGATCAATTTATCAAAGCCATGGATGAGGATGAGCTTTTGTCAAACTGGGACCAGTTACATGCAGCCGACCTGGCCACTGCCCCTGAAGGAGAGCTACTTGCCGCTTGGTTGTTGTTTCATAATGGCCACTATGCACAAGCTGCCGAAGCTGCTCAAGAACTGGGTGCAGCAGGATTGCCGGTGTTGTTGCGTTCAGTGGTGGCCTACACCGATTACATTTGTGAAGATGAAGAAGAATGCACGCAGCTTTTGGAACAAGCTTATTTAATGGGTGAATCATCTGATACCGATGAAGTCAATGGTCTTTTCACCACAGCCTTGGCCATGGGCAGGTACTCACAATCAATTTCTATCACCAAAGCCTTGTCTAAAGGATTGGGTGGCAAAGTCAAAAACATCTTAACTGCTGTACTTGAAGCGGAACCGGGTCATGCTGAGGCTCATTTAGCCATGGCCATGTACCATGCTGAAATTATCGATAAAGTCGGTGCCACATTGGGCGGTTTAACTTATGGCGCGAAACCGAAAATCGCGCACCAACACATTGATCAGGCCCTTGAGTTGGTATCCAATGCCATCAATTTAATCGAGGCAGGCAATGCCATGATTTTACTTAAAGGTGATAAAGGTATGGATGAGGCCACAGATTTATACAGCCAGGCAGCTGAAGTTGAGCCATTAGACGCGCTGCAAGCCATGGACGTTGATTTTGCCGCCTCTCAACTGGAATGAAATGAACTGCTGTTTTGTTGTGACTTAGGCCAACAAGCCTGCAGGTAACATGGATTCAGCTTTGTCACGACTGGAAGTAAAACTGACCACTTCATACGCTGATTCGTCAGCCAACAAAGCCCTGGCCAATTCATTGTTCAATGCATGCCCGGATTTATATCCGTGGTAGGCACCTATGATGGGATGACCCAACTGATAGATGTCGCCAATGGCGTCCAGCAGTTTATGTCTGACAAATTCCGCTTCATAACGCAATCCATCGTTATTCAGGACCCGATAATCATCCAATACGATGGCATTGTCCATACTGCCACCTAAGCCCAGGTTGTTATTACGCAACATTTCAATGTCACGCATAAACCCGAATGTTCTGGCTCTGGAAATTTCTTTGATAAATGACTGACTGTTCAAGTCAATATCGGCATGATTGCAATGGTCCTCAAATGCCGGATGATCAAACTCAATATCAAATGAAAACATACTGCCTGAATAAGGCTTGAGCGAAGCATGCTTATCAGCCACTTCGATCTTGACTTCTTTTTTGATTTTAATGAATTTTCGTGCGGCTTTTTGCTCTTCTACACCAGCTGACTGGATTAAAAACACAAAAGGTCCTGCGGAACCATCCATCACCGGCACTTCTGAAGCACTCAAATCAACATAACAATTGTCAATATTCATACCGGCAAAAGCTGCCATCAAGTGTTCAACAGTTCCAACTTTGATGCCATTTTTTACCAGTGTGGTGGACATGCTGGTCTCACCAACATGGGTCGCCATGGCTTTGATTGAAACCGGACGTTTGTAGTCGACACGGCGAAACACAATCCCGGTATCAACTGGTGCTGGTCTTAAAGTGATGAATACTTTTTGTCCCGAATGTATCCCTACACCCGTTGCTCTGACGGTATTTTTTAAGGTTTTTTGTGTAATCATAGGCGAATATTACTGATTGTTATAATCAATTTTTGTGAATTGTATCACACTGATGACATCAATCAACGGCTTTTGTGGTATTTTTACAACGACTGTGACTTTTATGCCACAAAATCCAGCGTACACCAATCCAGTCCGATGTGAACTTAAAAGGTGCCGGCCACAGGAGGTGGTGTGGCCGGCTAAGTTGACGTTTTATGCTGACGACCTAAACGGGGTGATTCGGCCGACTTATCGTTATTATTCTTAACCTGATCAATTCACACACATCAATCCAGTTGATTCCTTAAAAATGTTGGAATGTCTAAATAATCATCGTTCTCAACATCGGCTTTACCATCTCGCAGTTGATCAATCACTGCTTGACCACTGCCGCTGGTAGCTGCCGGGGCCACTTCCTGGTCATCTCGAGTGGCTCTGATGGGTTGCTCAACGCGATTGTTGGTGGCATTGCGCACAATTTCAACCGACTTGAATTGCTTTTGTTTAACGGTCTTGTTCAAACCAGTGGCCACCACAGTCACTCTGATTTCATCCTTCATATCCATATCAATCGATGTACCCACAACCACTGTGGCTTCATCAGAAGCATACTCTTTGATCAAATCACCAATTTCTTCATATTCACCAATGGTCATATCCATGCCAGCTGTGATGTTAACCAAAACACCGTTGGCACCATGCATATCAATGTCTTCCAACAGGGGTGAATTCATGGCCAATTCGGTGGCCGCAGCGGCTCGGTCATCGCCTTTTCCAGCGCCTGAGCCCATCATGGCCATACCCATTTCTGACATCACTGTTTTGACATCAGCGAAATCAACATTGACCAAACCCGGGCAAGTGATCAACTCAGCGATGCCTTGAACAGCACCTTGCAACACGTCATTGGCTGCTTTGAATGCATTCAGCAAAGTCACATCACGGCCAAAGTGAGTTAATAACTTGGCATTAGGAATGGTGATTAACGAATCCACATGCTGCTCAAGGTCCTGGATACCTTTGTTGGCCACATCCATTCTTCTCTTGCCTTCAAAAGGAAATGGCTTGGTCACCACTGCCACCGTTAAAATGCCCATTTCTTTGGCAATTTGAGCAATCACTGGTGCCGCTCCGGTCCCAGTACCACCACCCATACCTGCTGTGATGAATACCATATCGGTGTTGGCCAAACACTCTTTCAAGTTTTCTGTATCCTCCAAAGCGGCTTGTCTTCCCACTTCCGGGTTGGCGCCTGCGCCCAAGCCTTTGGTGACATTTTGGCCAATTCTGACCACATTTTTACAATGGGTCTTTTCCAAGGCCTGCATATCAGTATTGGCGCAGATGAATTCCACACCATCGATGTCAGCCTCAACCATCTGTTGTACGGTGTTACCACCGCCGCCGCCAACGCCAATCACTTTGATGACTGCGCCGTTGTCTTCTGTTTCCATTAATTCAAACATGTTATATACCTCCGATCATTATTTTTAATCTCATTGATGATTATTCGATTGCTCATTGCAGTCCCTCAGTAATCACCTAAAAACCACTTTTTAAATTGATGTAACCAACCTTCTGATTCCATCACAGTGTCGGTAACGAAGTCTGTGTTACCGCCATATTGCAACAATCCAACACCCGTGGCATGTACTGGATTATTAACAACCTCTTTCAATCCAGCCACATCGACTGGTAAGCCCAAACGTACGGGCACATGAAATATTTCTTCTGCCAACTCGACAGCACCTTCCATTCTGGAGGCCCCACCGGTCAGTACAATGCCAGCTGCTATCAAATCTATGTAGCCACTGCGTTGTAAATCAGCTTGCACCAAGCTGAATAATTCTTCATATCTGGGTTCCACCACTTCAGCCAGCGTTTGTCGAGCCAATCGCCTGGGTTGACGATCACCGACACTGGGCACTGAAATGGTTTCTTCTGCTGATGCCAATTGACGTAAAGCGCAAGCATATTTCAACTTGATATCCTCAGCATGTTGGGTCGGCGTACGCATCGATACAGCAATGTCATTGGTCACCTGATCACCAGCAATGGGGATGGCCGATACATGCCTGATGGCGCCATTGGTGAATACGGCTATGTCAGTGGTCCCTGCTCCGATGTCGACCATACAAACGCCCAATTCTTTTTCATCTTCAGTCAACACCGCAGTAGATGAGGCCAACTGTTCGACAATCATTTGATCCACCGACAAACCACAACGGGCCACACACTTGGTGATGTTCTGCGCTGCGCTTTCCGAACCAGTGATTAAATGTACACGTGCTTCTAATCGCACACCTGACATCCCGATGGGATGCCTGATGCCATCTTGGCCATCAATGACATATTCTTGTGGCAACACATGCAGCACTTTCTGATCATTGGGAATGGGGACTGCTTTGGCAGCATCCAATACCTTTTCAACGTCAGTTTTACTGACTTCTTTATCTTTAATGGCCACAATGCCATCTGAATTGATGCTGCGGATGTGGCTACCTGCTATGCCCACATAAACTGACTGAATTTCACAACCCGCCATTAACTCTGCCTCTTCGATGGCTCTTTTGATTGATTGCACGGTTGATTCGATATCAACAACCACACCCCGTTTCAACCCACGGGAGGGCGATGAACCGATACCAACCACTTCAATTGAACCATCAGGGTGGTGTTCACCAACAATGGCAACCACTTTGGAAGTACCAATGTCTAAACCAACCTGTAATTTTGTTTCATGCTTCTTTGCCATTTTTATCCCATGTCTCGCAAACCAAAGTTAAACTTCTTCATCGTCATTTCATTGCCTTCACGCCACTTGACCACATAGCCATTGCTGTAACGCAAATCCACCCTTTCAGGCAAACGATCGGAAGCAGCCAATAACTGTTCCCATGTTTCTGCCAATCGCAACACCCTGGCTTCATGTTTCTCAGATCCCAGCAAAACTTCTAATCCATTTCTGAGGATCAGTTGCCAATCGCCTCGTTCATTGACCCTGGCTTCATTGATTTCATAACCCACCGGTTTCAACAGTTGGTTAAAGCGCTTGAAATGTTGCAGCGTGATTTCAGAGTTTTCACTGATACCATATATTCTGGGTAATGCCTTGAGGTGATCAACAGCATCCACTTTGAACACTTCACCCGATTGATTCAACAAATCGTTACCATTCCAAATGGCGATGGCCTGATGTTCCTTTATAGTAATTTTCAGGGTGTTCGGCCATTGCTTCACAACATGTGCATAGCGAACCCAAGACATCGATTCAATGTTGTCTTTAACCTGTTCTGCATCCAGTCTAAAAAAAGAACGCTCTGGTGTTTTAGCGACCATCAGCCGCAACTGCTCTGGTGTGATTCTTTCATATTCTGCGGCCACTTCTAATTGAGTGATGCGCCAGCGATCGGATTGAATCAAACCACTCATCATTGCCACAACCAGTAACAACACCAACAAAGAAAAAATAATGGTCAGTTGCAATGTCTTACTCATCACCACCTCCCTGCTCTGCTGTTGACAAGATGGTTGCCACCAATTGTTTGAAATCCCAGCCATAGACAGCAGCGGCTTTAGGCAAGAGGCTGTTGTTGGTCATCCCAGGTGTGGTGTTGACTTCCAAGAACCAACGCCTGCCTTGTTCGTCAATGATGAAATCAACTCGACACCAACCTCTGATTTTCAATGCTTGGTAAGCGGTTTTGGCATCTTCCTGTAAAGCCAATTGCCACTTTTCAGCAAAGTTTGCCGGGCAGTGGTATTGGGTTTCTGAACTTTGGTACTTGGCCTGGTAATCGTACAACTCCGAGGCCGGCACGATGCTGACAACAGGTAACACCACATTTCCCACCACGCCAACAGTGCATTCAATGCCCTCAATGTAATCTTCCACCAATAAGCTCTCAGCCACTTCAAAAGCACTGGCAACAGCTTGTCTAAGTTCTGCTTCGTTGTTGGCCTTATATAACCCCACACTTGATCCTTCTGTGGCAGGTTTAACAATCCAAGGCCCAGTTCCCTGGACATCCAATTCATCCGGGGAATTTAACAATTGACTTTTTGGTGTCAACAAACCTGCTTGTGCAACCAGTGTTTTCGCCAAGTCTTTGTGCCAGCTGACGCAGGCTCCACTGAAATCGCCACATGTTGACCGGTATCCTTCCAAATTCAACCAAGCAGCCAGTTGGCCATCTTCACCATCGGCACCATGTAAAATATTGAAGACCACATCAATGTCATTTTTATCAATCCGCTTCAAGGCTTCCAAGTCATTGACCTTCAACACTTGATGCCCCAATGCAATCAATGCTTGCTCAACAGCGGCGCCAGACTGTAAAGAAACCGAACTTTCTGCTGTTGAACCGCCCATCAATAAAGCCACCGATAATTCAGCCATGAGTGCCTCCTGTTGATTGCCCGGCAACCATGCTTTGAATCAAGGCGCCAATGTTGCCTGCACCCACCATCAAGACCACATCATCCGCTTCAACCACATGATTCAAGGCATTGGGTACGGTGTTGATGTCATGAACAAACACAGGATCCAATTTACCCCTGTTGCGAATACTGCGGCACAAGTCATTACCAGTGGCACCAGAAATGACCGCTTCACCCGCTGGATACACTTCACTGAGCATCAGCAAATCCACGCCATTGAGCACATCACTGAAGTCATCAAACAAATCACGGGTTCTGCTGAACCTGTGCGGTTGAAATACCAGAACCAAACGATTACCCGGCCAACCATCACGACATGCCTTAATCGCAGCAGCCAGTTCAGTTGGGTGGTGAGCATAATCATCAATCAATGTCACTTGGACATCATTGATCTGTTGTTCAGGGTATATATTGAATCGTCTGCCCACTCCATTGAATTCAGCCAAAGCTTTTTTCATGGCAGCCAAATCAACGTCCAACTCGATACCAATCGCTATGGCAGCCAAGGCGTTTTGCACGTTGTGCTCACCCGGTAGGTTAAGTATCACCTGTTGTAAAACCGGTTGATCATTGATCATCACATCAAATGTTATGTGTTGCTTCACTTGCTTTAAGTTGATCGCTTGCACCTGTGCACGATCGGTCAACCCATATGTGATTTGGTGCCTGGAAATGTTGTTAGACAACTGATACACATGATCATCATCTACACATAAAACAGTCACGCCATAAAAAGGTACTCGGTGCAAGAAGGTTTCAAATGATTGTTTCAACTGATCCAAGTCATTATCGAAAGTGGCCATGTGGTCCTCATCAATGTTGGTAACCACTGCCATCACAGGTTGTAACAATTGGAACGAACCATCTGACTCATCGGCTTCAGCCACCAAATATTCGCTGGTGCCTAAACCTGCATTGGTTCCTGCAGAAGTCAACAAACCACCTATCACAAAAGTTGGATCCATCCCGGCTTCTGTTAAAATACTGGCCACTAAACTGGTCGTGGTGGTTTTACCATGGGTTCCTGCCACCGCAATGCCCACTTTAAATCGCATCAATTCAGCCAGCATTTCTGCCCGGGTTAGCACTGGAATTTGTGCTGCTCTGGCTGCTTTCAGTTCCTGGTTTTCTGCTTTGATTGCTGATGAATACACCACCACATCAGCCAATTCAACATGAGCTGCATCATGGCCAATCTTCACACCTATACCCATCTGGATCAAACGGTCAGTGACTTTTCCAGCATTCAAATCAGAGCCACTGACTTTAAAATCCAGGTTGTGCAAAACCTCAGCAATGCCTGACATGCCTGAACCACCAATACCAATCAAATGGATACTTCTCATGCGGCTGGCAAATTTATGTTCCGGGTTCAGGTAGCTCATGCTTCCAACACCTCCTCACAAATGTCAGCAATGGTTGCTGAAACATGGGGCTTTTTGATTGCAATCAATGCATTTTGCATGGCTGTTCGGTTGTCTGGCTCTAACAAGTATTTGAATTGTTTGATGAACTCAGATTGATCTGAAGATTCCTGCCAAATCAATGCGGCATCTTTATTAACCAAACTCTGCGCATTGTGCGTTTGGTGATCATCCACTGCATGTGGGTAGGGCACAAATATGGTTGGAATGCCTACCAATGAAATTTCCGCAATGGTCAAAGCCCCTGCCCGGCATATACACAAGTCTGCCCATTGATACGCCGCTGCCATGTTTTGAATAAATTCCTTTAAATCAACTTCCATAGATAAATCACCATAGGCAGCTTTGGTGGCACTTAATTTTCCTTTGCCACACTGATGCTTGATTTTTATTTCTCCTTGTTCAATCCAACTTGAAAGACAATTTGGAATCAATGCGTTCAAACTTTGCGCACCCAATGAACCACCCAACACCAGTACATTGATGGGGGCGCTGCGATTGAATTGCTTTTCAATCTTTTCAATGCTGTCGCGAACAGGGTTCCCCACCCATTGTGAATTGAATTGTCCGTTCAAATCGAAACCTGTCAGCACCGCATTGGCTTTTTTAGCCAAATTCCTATTGGTCATACCAAACACACTGTTTTGTTCGTGCACAATCAGCTTGGTTGAACATAACCTGGATGCGAAACCCCCAGGTGCTGCGACATAACCACCCATGCTGATGGCAGCGTCGATGGCGTTACTTTTGAAAAATCGGCGCGCTTGCCAGATGCCTTTCAACAACCTGAACGGCATCGTCATTAAGCCCAAAATTCCACGCCCGCGTAATGGCTTGATCGACAATAAAGTTAATTGGATGCCATGCTGCTTAACAATGCGTTCTTCCATGCCACCAACGGCACCCAACCAAAAAATTCGATGCCCTTTCTTTTGTAATGATTTGGCCACCGCAATACCGGGGAAAATGTGTCCGCCGGTACCTCCGGCCATGATGGCAAAGTTCATGCGGCCACCTCCCCTTTCACTGCCCTGAAATGCATTTTTCGATTTTCGTAAGAAATCCTGAAAACCACACTCATGGCTATGATATTCATCATGATGGCACTGCCACCAGAAGAGATGAACGGCAAGGTCAATCCTTTGGTCGGCAACATGCCCAAATTCACACCCATGCTTAAAAATGCTTGCAAAGCCATCCAAACAGCAATGCCAGTGCACATAAAGCCAGCAAAATCATTGCCTTGATCAAACGCCGTTCTGGCCACCTTAAATATCCTAAAGATCAGCAACACAAACAGACCAATTAAAAACAACACGCCAAGAAAACCCAACTCCTCTGCGTAAACAGCAAAAATGAAATCGGTGTGTGCTTCAGGTAAATAAAACAATTTTTGGATACTTGAACCAATGCCCACACCGGTGATTTCACCACGGCCTACAGCAATCAATGCCTGCACCAACTGGAACCCTGCATTGAATGGATCTTGCCAAGGATCAACGAAATTAACCAACCGTTTCACCCGGTAAGGCTCAGCCCAAGCTATCACCATCATGGCAGACCCAGCCAATAAACTGATGACTGACAAATCACGGTATCGAGCTCCGGCTATGTAGATCATGATCAAAGTGATGATCAACAACAGCACGGCTGAACCAAAATCAGGCTGTACCAACAACAGCCCGGCAATCACCACCACCATCACCAACGGCTTCAGCACACCAAGCATCGAGTGCTGGATGCTCTTTTTGTGTTTAACCACATAAGTGGCCAAGGACATGATCAAAGCCAACTTAATGGCTTCAACCACCTGAAACCTTGAAATGCCTAAATTGATCCACCTTCTGGCACCATTGACTTCCACACCAATTCCAGGGATCAACACCAGGACCAATGCCAACACGCCCAAGATCAAAGCCGGGCGACTCAAGCGATTCATCCAGTCTGATGAAATGTTCATAACCAGAACGCCAATCACAGTACCCAGACCAATGAACAACACGTGCCTGTTGAAATAATAAAATGGATCATTGACTGAATTTTCCGCCACTGCAATGGATGCCGATGCCACCATGACTGCACCAATGGTCAGCAAAGCCAAAAATGCCAGACCCAACCAAGCATCTACGCCTACCACGTACCAACTTGCTTTGAGTTTTTTGTTATTTGCTGCTGTCATGCTTTATCTGATCTTCAATGTAGCCAAACCAATCAATACCAAAATGATCGAAATGATCCAAAAACGCACGATCACTTTGGGCTCTGCCCAACCTTTCAGTTCGAAATGATGATGAATCGGCGCCATTCTAAAAATACGTTTGCCAGTCAGCTTATAGGAAGTCACTTGCAAGATAACCGACACGGTCTCCATCACAAAAATTCCACCCATGATGAAAAACACAAATTCCTGTCTGGTCACAAAGGCCACCAATCCCAATGCGGCACCTAAAGCCAAGGCACCCACATCGCCCATGAATACTTGTGCCGGATAAGTGTTGAACCACAAAAAGCCCAATCCTGAACCAGCAATCGCAGCACAAAAGATAGTCATCTCACCGGTTCCTGGAATGAATGGCAGTAACAAGTAATCTGAAATAACAGCATTGCCTGATACATAAGCAAACACACCCAACGCAGACCCAACCAACACGGTTGGCATGATTGCCAACCCATCTAAACCATCGGTTAAATTAACCGCATTACTGGAACCCACAATGACAAAGTATCCCAGGGGAATGGCCAACAAACCCAAAGACCAGTTGTAGTCACTGATCATTGGCAGAACCAATTGCTCTCTGATGCTGCTGTGTCCATATTCATACAAATACAAAACAGCCAAAATACCGACTAAAGATTGCATGCTGTATTTCCACTTGGCGGAAAGTCCAGCTGAGCTTTTTAAATGAATTTTTTTGTAATCATCTACCCATCCAATCAAACCAAAGCCAAACAACACGAACAATGACAACCAAATGTATTGATTGGTCAAATCACCCCACAATAAAGTGGTCATGATGATGATCGCCAGTATCATGGCACCACCCATGGTGGGTGTGCCTTGTTTACTTAAGTGAGACTCAGGGCCTAGACTTCTGACTTGCTGTCCAATTTGTTTGATTTGCAAAGTTCTGATAAACCAAGGACCCAAAAACAAAGACAACAACAAAGCCGATAAAGCTGCCATGATGGCCCTGAAGGTCAAATAATTAAACAAGTTCAAACCTGAAAACTGTTCACTGAACTGTTGTGCCAACCAATAAATCATGCGACTTTCCCCTTAATGAGTACATCGACCACACGTTCCAAACGCATGCTTCTGGATCCTTTCACCAAGACCGTTCCCTGGTCTGGCTGGTGTTGTTTTAAATGGGTCATCAAATCTTCAACCGCATTGAAGGACAAACATTCAAACCCTGCTGCTGTTGTGTCGCCAGTAGATTCAATTTGGCACACGGTATCGGCATATTCTCCCACTGCCAAAATTCGGTCTATCCCTTGTTGTTGTGCATATTGGCCCACTGCCTGGTGCATTTGGGTGGCAAATTCACCCAATTCAGCCATGTCACCCAAAATCAATGTGGTTGGTTTTGATTGTTCTTTCAATACATCAATCGCAGCATTCACCGAGGCAGGATTGGCGTTGTAGCTGTCATCAATCACTTGAACCTGGTTGTCATCTTTGACACATTGCAGGCGGCCCGCTTCAGGAATGAATCCCCGCAAACCGGTTGAAATTTCAGCAAAACTGACATGTAGAGACAGTGCAATCGCAACCACAGCAGTCGCATTGATGTAATTGTGCCGCCCAATGACAGGTAAATCCAGGTCAAATGTTTCACCTCGCCTTGTAATGACCTGATAAGACTGGTCTTTTTCAATCAATCGAAAGTCCGCACCCTCAACTGTGCCAAATTTAACCAATTTGCCTTTAACTTTTTGCCCAAACTCAGCTGCATAAGGGGAATCGGCATTGATCACCGCCAAGCCATCACGGCTCAATGCCTCATAAATTTCTGCTTTACCAATCGCGATGTTGGCCTCACTGCCAAATCGTCCCACATGGGCGTTACTGACATTGGTGATCAAAGCCACATCTGGCTTAATGATGCTGGTTAAGTGTGCAATGTCACCGATTTGTGCAGCCCCCATTTCTATGACGGCCACCTGGTCAGTTTTACTGATTGATAACAACGACAAAGGCACACCAATTTCATTGTTGTAATTGCCGCTGGTGGCATAACAATCGTATTTTTGGGTCAACACAGAAAACAACATGTTTTTCACAGTGGTCTTACCGTTTGAACCGGTGATACCAACGACTTTTACACCGGTCTGTTTAACCCAAGCCGCTGACAAAGCCTGCAAGGCCACCAAAGTGTCTTTGACGATCAACTGAGGCACATCAACTTCAACCGCATTGGCCACCAATACGGCTGCTGCGCCTTGCTGAACGGCCGCTTGACAAAAGGCTTCGCCATCAAAGAACTCACCTTTCAAAGCCACAAATAATTTGCCACTGCAATCTGTTCGCGAATCTGTTGTGACACCTTGGATCCGGGCTTCTTTGCCGACCAAGCTACCCCCAACCACAGCTGCAATTTGATGTAAATTCATCTGAATCATACCGCCACCTGCAACAGTTCTTTGATCACATCCAAGTCGTTGAATGGCATCAATTTACCTTCCACTTCTTGGGTCGACTCATGACCTTTACCGGCCACCAACACAATATCTCCCGCTTGACTTTGATCAATGGCATACACAATGGCCTGCTGGCGATTATTGATCACATGCGGTTTACTTTGCATACCAAACTCAATGTCCTCAATGATTTGTCCTGAGGCTTCATAGCGGGGGTTGTCATCGGTCAAAACCACCCTATCAGCCAATTTTTCAGCAATGGCTCCCATCATGGCACGCTTGCCTTTATCTCTATTACCACCACAACCAAACACACACCACAATTGGTTTTTGGTATGCGCCCTCAAGGCTTTCAACACCTGCTCCAAGGCATCGGGGGTGTGCGCATAATCAACCACCAAAATCGATTCATTGCTGTGGTTGTCAATGCGATTCATACGACCTGGAACGGGTTTCAACTGCGACACCACTGGTTCCAACTGATTCAATTCAAAACCCTGGTGGTGCAATGCCGCCACAACAGCCAAGGTGTTGTGGACATTGAATTCGCCCAACAAAGCCGTAGCAAAAACATATTCTTCATTGTTGGTTCGCAGGTCAAATGCGATTCCAGAAGGTAATAACCTGATGTTATTGGCCAAATAATCTGATGCTTTGTTGGTGATGCCATAAGACAATGTAGCCACTTTTCTCAGCGAGTCATCTAACCAATTTTTGCCGATTTCATCATCACCATTGATCACACTGATGCCTGGCTTAAAATCAACAAACAGTTTTAATTTGGCTGCAGCATAGGCCTTCATGGTCTTGTGGTAATCCAAATGGTCACGACTTAAGTTGGTAAAAATCGCTGTTTGTACTTCAGTGCCTTTGAACCTGTGTTGTTCCAATGCATGAGACGACACTTCGATACAAACTTGTTGGTAACCTGCTGCCAGCATTTGTGCCATGCTTTTTTGAATGGCCAAGGCCGATGGCGTGGTATTTTGCATGCTGGTCAATTGATCTATACCACCCACACCCAGCGTACCAATGTAACCAGCTTTAACACCCAATTGCTCCAAAGCATGCATCATCAACCATGCTGTTGAGGTTTTGCCGTTGGTTCCGGTAATGGCTGTGACTGAAAGTTGTCGACTGGGGTGATCGTAAAAGGCACAGGCCAGATCACCCAACGCATCACTCAAGCCAGGACATTCAATGACAGGGATTTTCAATGGTTTCTGGCGACCCACATAAGCCGCCCTTTCAGCCTTGGTTGGCTCTGCCAAAACTGCAATGGCGCCAGCTCGCTCTGCTTGATAGGCATAGTCCAGGCCATGTACATTGAATCCTGACAATGCAATGAACACATCGCCTGGTTGAACTTCGCGACTGTCTAAGCACAAGTCGTTGATCTTTTGTGCCACATCATTGACAGCTGTGTCACTGGCGGATAAGTCCAAGGCTGTCAACAGCCACTGCATATTTTTAACCTTCAGCATCTGCACCTCCATTGGCAGCGGATTGCGCTGCTCTGACATCGGCCAAAGTCCTGTTCAATTGATCTGCAGGGACATTCAACAACCGCAATCCAGTTTTCATGATCTCGGCAAAAACCGGTGCAGCCACCAACCCCCCATAGTAATCTTCACCTTGTGGATTGTTGATACTGACAGCCACCACCAAGCGAGGTGAATTGACTGGAGAAAAGCCAACAAATGACGACATGTATTTGTCTGAATACCCGCCTTTTTCAGCGATTCTGGCCGTTCCTGTTTTACCGGCCACACTGTAATTTGGAATGAAGGCCTTGTGTCCTTCGTTGTCGTTAACCACATGAGACAACATGTCTGTTAACTGCGAGGCAATCATCGGATCAATGATGGCTTTGTCTTCATTGATGTTGCCTTTAATGAATGTGGGCGCACGGTACCTGCCCTGATTGGCTATCACGGCATAAGCGGACGCCAACTGCAATGTAGTCACCGACAAGTTATATCCTCTGGACAAAGCGGCGTGGTCGGCCGTACGCCAACGGTCATGGTGGGGCAAATACCCTGCTGACTCACCCATAAACCCGCTGCCTGAAGACTGACCAAAACCAAATCGCTGATAGACATCCCACAAATGCTCTTTGCCCAAACCCAGCACCAATTTAGCCACCCCAATATTACTGGACTTAACCAAAATATCCACCAGGCTGAGCTCGCCATAATCTCTGAAATCATGGATCACGAACCCATCAACCTCATATTCTCCTGGTGAAGTGTTAACCACTGAGTCTGGCGTGTATTCCGCGCTCTCTAGCGCAGCAACCACGGCGAAAGGCTTCATCACTGATCCAGGCTCATAGATGTCTGTAACCGACCGGTTGCGCAAACCTTCATTGGTCTCTTTACTGCCATTGGGGTTAAACGAAGGTTGGTTAACCATGGCCAATATTTCACCGGTTTTCACATCCAGAATAACCGCAGAACCTGATGTGGCCCGATGTAAATATACGGCTTTTTTCAATGCCAGATAAGCGGCATACTGTAACCGCCGATCTAAACTCAAATGCAAATCCTTACCAGGCTTGGCAGCCACCAACTCATCCACATCTATGTCTGCAACCACCTGTCCCAACAGGTCTTTAACCACTGTCTTTTTACCTGACGTGCCTGTTAACCAGTTATCATATGTTCGCTCTAACCCTTCTTGACCCACATCTTCCACGTCGGTAAAACCAACCACATTGGCCAGTATTTCACCTGTTGGATAATACCGCTTAAACTCTGTTCTGAACTCTACGCCTTTCATATTCAATGCCTTTACTGAATCAGCAAGCATGGGCGTGATGCGCCGTTTGATGAATAAGAACTGACGGTCTTTTCTGGATGTGATGACCTGTTTCAATTCATCGGCATCCAAATCCAACACCTCGGCCAACTGCTCAACCTTGCTGAATTGATCCAACAGTTGTCCAGGCACAATACCGACCGATACCATGGCTGTGCTCAAGGCCAAAGGTTCGCCATTGCGGTCATAAATAGAACCCCTTGAAACCGGAATCTCCACTTCACGTACATGTCGTTTTTCACCTTGGCTTTGATAGAATTCTGCGCCTTTGATTTGAATTGAAAAGGCCCGAACAACCACCACCACAAAGCAACACAGCAAAAATGCCATCACTATGGCAATCCTTAAACTGATGTTAACTTGTTTGTGTTGTGATTTTCTCATCGCACTATGACCAAAACCTGTTCATCTTCTGGCAATTTCATGTTCAATTGCTCTCTTGCCACTTGCTCTATGCGGTTATTAGAGACCAGCGTGGACTTTTCAATTTGTAAACGCGCCCATTCGGCGTTCAATTCCAATTTCTCTTTCTCAATTTGCTGGGTTTCAGCAAACAATTTTCTTGTTTCATTCTGGTTGTACACATAGCTGACCAACACACTGATCAGCAACAACGCCAACACCACAGTCAAAACATTGTGCAGGCTCATACTTTTTCGGCCACTCGCATGATGGCACTGCGTGCACGCACATTGTCATCATGGTCTACCGCCTTGGTTGGCTTACCCACCAATTTCAAAACCGGTTGCTTGGCATCTGCCGGAATGATGGGCATGCGCCTGTCAACTTTTTCCGGCTTAGACAAAGTCCGCATAAATCGTTTCACCAATCGATCTTCCAATGAGTGAAAACTGATCACCACCAAACGCCCGCCTTGATTCAACAATTCCAGAGCCACAGGCAACACACGTTCGACTTGACCCAGCTCGTCATTGATGAAAATTCGGATGGCTTGAAACACACGGGTTGCCGGATGTTTCTTTACCTTATAAAAAGGCGGATTGATTTCTTTGACCACATCCACCAGATCAAATGTTGTTTTGAATGGTTTATCAGCGCGCACTTCAACAATTTTTCGAGCAATGCGGCCGGCATTTTTTTCTTCGGCATAACGCCAAAAAACCCTTTTCATTTCCTCGGCAGAGGCCGAATTGATCCAATCTGCTGCGGTCATGCCTGAGGCATTGTTCATGCGCATATCCAAGGGACCGTCTTGCTGAAAACTGAAACCCCGATCAGCTTGATCGATTTGTGGCGAAGAGACACCAAAATCAAACAAAATACCATCGAACTTCACATTCGTCTCAGACAGCTCAGTCAACACCTGCTCAAAGCCACCGGAATACACAGAAACTCGAGCATCTTTATGCGCCAATGCATCGGCAACAGCTATGGCCTCCGGATCACAATCCACCACCGTCAAACGCCCTGATTCGCCCAATTCAGACAAAATCAACTGACTGTGACCACCACGCCCAAAGGTGGCATCCAAATAGGTTCCGGCATTTTTCACAGTGAGGGCTTCTACTGCTTGGTTAAGTAGAACGGTTTGGTGCAAAGCTTGTTCCATCACAACACCAGGGATTTCATGGCATCAGACACTTCGCCATTCATGGCCGGCACCTGATGTCTGGTTTTCTGCAAGGCGTCTTCGTTCCAAATTTCAAACTTACCGCCCAAGCCCAACATCACCACGCGTTTTTCCATGGAAGCCACCTGTCGCAATGTGATGGGCAATAAAATTCTGGATCCTTTGTCCGGTACCACATGATAAGCACTACCCACCAAGCGGCGTTGCAATGCGCGGTGCATCGGATCAAAAGTGGACAGCGACATCACTGAATCACGAACTTTTTCCCATTCATGTTCAGGGTACAGCCACAAAGAGTCATTTTCATAGGCATTATAAGTCAGCACCAAACGGTTTTCGCAGACGTCAGCAATCGGTTGTCGATACATAGAAGGTATCGCCAATCGACCTTTAACGTCTAAATTCAATGCCACTTCACCGTAAAACACTACAAAATCCCACAAAAATACTACTTAACTCCACAATTATGCACTTTATGACTAAACACAGGCTAAGTCAAGCCAGAAATAGAAAAATATGAATAGAATCAATGACTTATAAGATATTTTACATTAAATAAACGCTGTAAGTTATTGATTTGTATGGAATGGTTAATGTTTAACCAATGTCATCATAGGCAGAAATACCACCCAAATCACTCCATAAAGCAGAACTTTTGTGTTGTTAGCACCACCGGTGGTGAAACGTGGGGGAATTATACTTAAAACCATGACTTGAGCCACCTGACAATGCCATGTAATTATGGTAGTTTGATTATAAGAAACCAAAGGATTGCAACAATGAAATGCCCCCATGATCAAACCCATTTAAAACTGATGGCCAACAGCGCCTCATTGTCTCACCGTTGTCCATCATGCTTCGGATTCTTTTTATCTGGCAAAGCTGTACAAGCCTTTAAACACAACCACGAATCTGACATTCTGGATCTACTGGCCACCACAGCACCGCAAGCAGAATCAGCAACAATTTGTCCAAGCTGTACTCAATCTATGGAATTAAAACATATAGATGACATTGAACTTGATTGCTGCACCCATTGTGGTGGCATTTGGTTTGATCCCACAGAACTAGAAAACCTTGTTGACCGACATGGCCACTCACCCAGAAACCACAATGAAACAATAGCTTCTGCATTATTAGACTTCTTGGGAGCCCTTATCCCATTCTGATCGCGCTTTCATCATTGAGCGCTCAAACGCAACACCCAACAGCCCGCACTGAATAAAGTCATTCGATGGCTCGATCAAATAACTTAAGTTACAATAACATCAGTTTTCACCTTAAAACACATGGACTTAAAGGTCATTCAATTTACTTTCATTGCCATTCTATTGGTCAGCATATCTGACCTCAACGCCCAAGACATCCCTGAACCATACCAACAACTGGACCAACTCATCAGCAGCGACCCCCAGGCGGCGTTACAACAATTGGTTGCCATAGAAATCGATGAAGCCGATCCCACTGAGACTGCCATTCACCATTACACCTTAAGCCGGGCTTATATCAGCTTGGTCTACCCTGACAAAGCACTGGAAGCGGCCAATCTGGCCATGTCCCTGTTGCCAGAAGATCGCCCTGAAAAATTGTATTACCGCATCTTGATGACCCAAACCCAAGCCATGGAAATCAGCGGTCTGGCTGCAGAGGCGCTACCCATGGCCAAACAAGCCGTTACCTGGACTGAACGAGCCGGCGATATGGAAATGCTGATAGATGCCCTGATAGGCTTGGGCTACATTGAAAACAGCTTAGGCAATTCTGTTGGGGCATTAAGCGCTTTTTTGCAAGCCTACAACACAGCCCCTGATTCCGGTATCAGTAATTCCAAAAGTGCAGTGGCCAGCAGTGTTGCTTTGGTGTACGAATACCGCAAAGAATTTGACTTGGCCATCCCTTATTTTCAAGAATCAGTGGACCACCAACGCCAACAGAATAACTTATTGGAGCTGTCAATTTCGCTGTATGGCTTGGGCCGAGCCAACAAAAACATTGGGAAACTCGAACTGGGGCATTCCCAACTGCAAGAATCATTAGATATCTCAAGGCAGATTGGTGACCACCAGGGTGTTGCCTATGCATTGAAAGAAATGGTGCCCATAGCCATCAATGCCAATGAGTTAGGTTCCGCTGAAGACATGTTAAATGAAGCCATTGCACTGTTTGAACAAAGCCAAAATCACTACATGCTGTTGGATGTTTATAAGACCATGGCCGTCTTGCAGCTGAAAAAAGGCCATTCAGACACCGCTCAAGCCAACCTGAACCTGGCCAGAGAGCATGTTAACCAAACGCGGATGCCTAGCCAGTCTCTTGCTCTGGATGAAGTAGAAACCATGATCATGGCCGCCCGAGGAGAACATGCCAACGCCTACAACAAGCTGACCGAGGTGATGCACAAAAAACAAAAGCTGCTTTCTGGCCAAAGTACACGCCAACTGCATGAACTCAGAACCCAGGCAGAACTGGAAAGCAAAGAACAGGCCAATTTATTATTGAGTCAGGAAAACGAGAACCAGAAACTATTGTTGAAACAAGAAGAGCAGCAAAACCAGATTCTATTGATCAGCTTGCTCACCGCTTTGTTGATAGCCATCATTCTGATCATGGCTGCTTTGCAAAACCGAAAACAAAAAAGAAAATTATTCCAACTGGCAAACTTTGACCCATTAACCCAGTTACCCAATCGTGCTCACACATTAGATAAATTAAGCACAGAGCAAAGCCTATTGCATTCAAACGAAGACATGTTGATCGCCATGCTTGACCTTGATCACTTTAAACAAGTCAACGACCAACTGGGCCACGAAGCTGGTGACCAGGTTTTGAAACAAATGGGCGAGTTGTGTAGAGAACTGATACACCCTCCTCACTTTGTTGGGCGTTTGGGTGGCGAGGAATTTTTACTGGCATTATTCAACACCAGCCTGACTGAGGCTGAAGCCTTGATAGACCAAATGAGGGCAAAATACCAAAGCCTGTTCAAGGATTTACTCAATGATTGCGGAGCAGGCCGGCTGCAGATGGGGTTTTCTGCAGGCATCACTCAATGCCATCGCAATGACACCCTTAAAACCTGTATCAAAGCAGCTGACATGGCCATGTATGAAGCCAAGAATACCGGCAGAAATCGAACACTCACCGCTTCACACTGAGCAAAACTGACTGACAGGAAAATCAAGGTGCCCACATAATGAGCACCTCAGTATGATTTAATTAAATTGAATCAATGATTTTATTGAATGTTTCACTGGGTCGCATCGCTGTTTCAGCCATGGCATCATTGGGTTCAAAATAACCACCAATCTCGACCGGCGAACCTTGTGCGTCAATCAATTCCTGCTGAATTTTATCTTCGTTACTTTGCAATTGATCAAAAACAGAACTGAAATTGGCTTTCAATTGGGCATCATCATCCTGACGAGACAGGGCTTTGGCCCAATACTTAACCAGGTAATACTGCGAACCCCGGTTGTCAATCTCATTGACTTTTCTGGATGGTGCCTTGTTGTGCATCAGATAACGCTGATTGGCATCATCCAAAGCTTCGGCCAAAACCTTGGCTTGTTGGTTGTTGGTTTTTTCAGCCAAGTCTTCCAAAGAAACTGCCAGTGCCAAAAATTCACCCAAGGAATCCCAGCGTAAATGCCCCTCTTCAACAAACTGCTGAACGTGCTTGGGCGCCGATCCGCCTGCACCGGTTTCAAACAAACCGCCACCCGCCAATAACGGTACGATGGACAACATTTTGGCGCTGGTGCCCAGCTCCAAGATCGGAAACAAATCCGTCAGGTAATCTCGCAACACATTGCCAGTCACTGAGATGGTATCCAGACCAGCAGTGACACGCTCACAGGTGTAACGCATGGCAGCCCGGGGGTTCATCACTTTGATTTCTAAACCATCGGTGTCGTGGTCTTGTAGGTAAGTATTGACCTTTTCAATCAAATTGCGGTCATGTGCACGGTTTTCATCCAACCAGAATATCGCGGCTGAGCCTGTGTTTTTGGCCCTGGTCACAGCCAGTTTAACCCAGTCACGAATCGGCAAATCTTTGGTTTGACAAGCACGCCAAATGTCACCCACTTCGACATCATGTTGCATCAGGATCTCACCGACTGCATTGACCACTCGCATCATGCCTGCTTTTGACACTTCAAAAGTTTTGTCGTGTGAACCATACTCTTCAGCTTTTTGTGCCATCAATCCCACATTACAAACATTGCCCATGCTGACCACATCAAAAGCACCGTTTTCCTGGCAATATTCAATGATTTCCTGGTAAATGCCTGCATAACTGCGATCAGGGATGATGGCCAAAGTATCTTGCAACTTACCTTCAGCGTTCCACATTTGGGCAGATGACTTGATGGCGGCAGGCATCGAAGCATCAATGATGACATTGTTAGGCACATGTAAATTAGTGATGCCTTTGTCGGAGTCAACCATGGCCAAAGCAGGTTGTGATGCATAACAAGCCTCGATATCGGCTTTGATTTCAGCTTGCTTGGCAGCAGGTAAATCTTGTATTTTGTTATAGACACTGCCAATGCCATTATTGACCTCTACCCCAATTTCCTCAAACAAGTCAGCATGTTTCTTGAACACATCAGCATAGTAGACTTCAACCGCATGACCAAACATGATGGGATCAGACACCTTCATCATGGTGGCTTTGAGGTGCAATGAAAGCAACAAATCAGAAGATTTCGCTGATTTGATGGCTTTGTCGAAGAAGCTTCTTAAAGCAGTGACACTCATGCAAGATGAGTCGATGACTTCATGGGCCTGTAATTGCAAACCTGATTTCATCACCGTAACCTGGCCACTTTCATCCACATGTTCGATGCGCACTTCGCCAGCGGCTGGCATCACATAAGACTGCTCACTGCCATAAAAATCATTGGCCTCCATATGCGCCACACGGGTTTTGGAGTCTTTGGCGATGGCACCCAATCGATGTGGGTTTTCCTTGGCATAGGCTTTAACGGCTGCTGCCACTCGGCGATCAGAATTGCCTTCACGCAAGACCGGGTTTACGGCACTGCCCAATACTTTGGCATACCTGTTTTGAATGTCCTGCTCAGCATCGTTGGCAGATTCTTCAGGGTAATCAGGTAAATCATAACCATGGCCTTGTAATTCTTTGATAGCGGCATTCAACTGAGGAATCGAAGCTGAAATATTAGGTAATTTGATGATGTTGGCAGCTGGTGTTTTGGCCAACTCCCCCAACTCAGAAAGGGCATCTTCAACCCGCTGTTCGGCTTTTAACCGATCTGAAAACTGTGCCAAAATACGGCTGGCCAATGAAATGTCTTTGGTTTCAACCTCAACACCAGCTTGAGAGGCAAATTTTTGTACGATGGGTAAAAAAGAATAAGTCGCCAAGGCTGGCGCCTCATCTGTGATGGTGTAGATGATGGTCTGTTTTGTCATGTCCGCTCCAGTATTTTTAATATGGCCCATAATCATCCAGACCTGGGTGCCAGAAATTTCGGAGCGGATTATAACAAATCAGACCTGTGAATACACGGCATCACTGGAACTATATCCAATAATCTCTACCTTGTTATGTATCAGGCATCAATCACTGAAATCCATCAGCAAAAATCAGGTCATCCTGAGACTTGATTCTGATGGCAAAGCCATTGGTTACCTGGTTAATCACTTCAACTTCATAACCATCAATCGGGTCAACAAAGGTCTCACCGACTTTCCACATCACCCCTTCAGTATCGGCATAATTGGCGGCAGGAGCATCGCCATCGACCACCCAAGGCGGTTCGTTTCTTCCCGTATCCACATGATGAATAATCACCGCTGTATCAACAATGTTACTCTCATACTGACCTGATGCTTGTCTGGATTCAATCACATAAAAGGTTCCGTCACTCAAGGGTATGCGGGCAAATTTATAATTGATGAAGGCGGTTGAAGCGGTCCAATTAACGATCAAAACTTCATCGGTGCTGCTGTTAGCAATGAAACCATCGGAATCATCCACCCAACCCAAGTTGTGTTTAAAATGCATGTTGATGTGTTTACCCAAGCGGCCATAGACACTATCGTTTACTGCATAACCAGTGGCTGAACTCATCACATCCCAGGGGCTGTCATAGGGGTTGTCGTCACCGTCAGAGTTGTTGGCATGCGGCAGACCAAATCCATGCCCCATTTCATGGGCAATCACCCCCTCATTAGCAAATGCCCAGGGAGGATTCCAAGTTGTACGCCATAATTTCTGCAAACCATCCAAATTGGCAAAACGACCGCCGCCCCAGGCGCAACAGTCCAACACATCATTGAACATCATGTTGATACCAACAAAGCTGCTGCCATTGGCACCCGTGGCAAAGTTCACCAAGGGGTCAGCCGCATCGGTGCAATCATCAAACAACAAGTCAAGATCAGAATCAAAATTAGACCCCGGGTTTGGAATGTAGGTGGTTTGTGGACTGGGTAAATCCACCCAATCAATGGCCAAAGAACCTACCACATTGATTTTATTAAAAGAAACTTCACGCCAATAATGATCCAAACCAGCCGGTTGGTTGGCATACATGTTTTGAAAAAACGAGAGGTTTTCAGGCTCAGCATTTTTGTCACTGAACTTACATAAAATCGACACCCAGGGTTGCGGACCAGTAACACCGCCGACCCCTCGGCTGACTCCTTCAAGCAACTCCAACGCCTGTAATTTATTCTCACGACCATCAAACATTGGCGGGTGCTTGAGTGTTGCCGAAACCTTCAAACCAGCCCATTCTCTGATTGGCATGCGCTGCTCAAAAGCTGAACTTAAACTGAGCGGAATTTTATGGGTTTCAGTTTGGATAAAATACCGTTGGTGGTATTGTTCAGATGGTGGCTTGGCATCACCGATTTCATACACCAACACACCTTCTATTTTGTCAGCGTGGACCCAGCTGCTGATTGAAACAAGACACAATACCCATAGTAACTTCATAACCGTAAAACCTTTTTGTTAAACAAGTCATTGATTCTAAAGGTAAGAACCAGATTTGTATCTATTTTTCAAGCAAAACAGTCTGACAATTTCACGATCTGTGAACTGACAACAAATTTCTCAAGATATTTTTCCATAATTGACGCAATATTTCACTCTTTGTCGATAATGACAAGTCAGGATCAAGATAACAAGACTTGGCATGTTCCAGTTGAATGGCGTGAACATGCTGATGAGGCCGCCCGTAGTGGCGTGTGATGTGACCACCCTTGAATCGCCCATTGACGACATGACTGAATTCAGATTGTGCAGTCAGCATCTCATTAACCAGATGCTCGTATTCAGCCGCACAACTTTGGCCAGAAAATGTACCGACATTGATGTCCGGCAAGTGACCCTCAAAAAATCTGGGCACTTCATCATCGATGCTGTGGGCATCGATCAATAAACAATACCCATGGTTTTGAACCGCAGTCTGAATCATGGCATTCAGCTGGTCATGATAAGGCTGCCAATACAACTCGATGCGGCGGTTAACCTCTGTTTGATCAGGCTCCTTACCTGCTTGATATATGGTTTGAAAATCAAAAGTACTGGTGGGACACAACTCTGTTTCAGCTTGGTTGCTGTATAAAGCTTCACCAGAGGCTGGCCGGTTCAAGTCGATCAAGTGCCGGGAATAATTGGCCGATATTTTCGAATATTTGAGGTCTGTGAACTCGAACACTGGATCGATCAAATAATCCCGATCTGTTGACTCAAGAATCCCGGGCTTCATGGTAACCAACACCTCATCCGGTATCAGTGCACCATCATGTGGCACACTGATCACCAATGGTGAGTCTGCCTGAATCAGCTCAAAGATGGACATAAGGCTGGCAGGTATTTATTCAATTCCCCGGAAATCACCAATTGTTGCATGTGATTGATGTCAGGGGACAACAAACGATCCTGGGCCAAAAAGGGTACGTCCTCACGAACTTTTTCATACACCGCAAACAACGATTGAGAGGTTTTTAGGTTGTCATGAAAATCAATACTTTGGCAGGCTGCCATCATTTCAATACCCACCACTGCAGCCGAGTTTTCTGCCAAGTCAGTGAGCTTCCTGCCCGCAAAGGTCGCCATACTGACATGATCTTCCTGATTGGCTGAGGTTGGGATCGTGTCGACACTGGCTGGATGTGCCAAGGTTTTGTTTTCAGAAGCCAAGGCGGCGGCTGTCACATGGGCAATCATAAAGCCTGAGTTGACTCCAGAATCTGGTACCAGGAAAGCAGGCAGGCGACTCAAAGCCGGATCAATCAACATTGCCATGCGACGCTCTGACATGTTGACCATATCCGTCATGCCAATGCCTAAAAAGTCAGCCACCAAGGCCACTGGTTCAGCATGAAAATTTCCACCAGAGAGCACATCACCCTGTTCAGCAAACACCAATGGATTGTCGGTCGCCGCATTGGCTTCAATCAATAATTTTTCAGACACGTAATTAATGGTGTCCAGAACGGCACCCATGACTTGTGGCTGACAACGCAAGCAATACGGATCCTGAACCCGATCACAATCCTCATGAGAGACCACAATCTCACTGCCTTTAAGCAAACCCCGAATGGCTCTGGCAACCTGGATCTGACCCGTTTGTCGACGCGCCTGGTGGATGCGCTCATCAAATGGCGCCAATGATCCTTTGGCCGCATCAATTGATAAGGCACCAGCCAACACGGCTGCATTGAAACAGTTTTCCGCCAGAAACAAACCTTTCAGTGCCAAGGCTGTGGATACTTGCGTTCCATTGAGCAAAGCCAAACCTTCTTTGGGGCCCAATTTAATGGGTTGTAAACCCGCTTGATTCAAAGCATCCATCGCTGGCATCACTTGATCCTGATAGCTCGCTTCACCCAAACCAATCATGACCGCGGTTAAATGAGCCAACGGTGACAAGTCTCCTGAAGCACCCACAGAACCTTTTTCAGGTATGATGGGGTAAATTTCGTGATTGATCATGTCTAACAACAACGACAAGGTTTTGGGGTGGATGCCTGACACACCTTGTGACAAACTCATGGCTTTGAGCGCCATGATTAATCGAGTGGTGTTGGTATCAATCGGATCACCCACGCCCACTGCGTGTGAAATCACCAAATTTCGCTGCAGTGTGTCCAATTCATCTTTGGCAATTTTCACATTGGCCAGTAAGCCAAAACCTGTATTCACGCCATAGACTGTGCTTTCTGATGCCGCCACATCTTCGATGGTCTTTCGTGACTTGATCACACCTTGAAGCATGTGATCATCGACAGTTATCCGGGTGGCTTGTTGCCAGATTTGTCGCAGGTCATGTAATGTAAACCCCTCATGGGTGATGGTAAATGTCATCATTGCTGCCCCCCTTTGCGGTTAATCATGGGTAAATTCAATCCATGCTCTTCGGCACAGTTGATCGCGATGTCATAACCCGCATCGGCGTGACGCATGACGCCGGTTGCCGGATCATTCCACAACACCCGACCAATTCGCTCGGCCGCGGCATCCGTCCCGTCACAACAGATCACCACACCTGAATGCTGTGAATACCCCATACCCACACCGCCACCATGATGCAGTGACACCCAAGTGGCACCACTGGCTGTATTCAACAAGGCATTGAGCAAAGGCCAGTCAGAAACGGCGTCTGAACCATCTGCCATGCTTTCCGTTTCTCGATTGGGTGAGGCCACTGAACCAGAATCCAAATGATCGCGACCAATCACCACCGGTGCTTTCAGTTCTCCGGATTTGACCATTTCATTGAACGCCAGACCTAGTTTATGCCGCTGTCCCAAACCCACCCAACAGATTCTGGCTGGTAAGCCTTGGAACTGAATGCGCTCTCTGGCCATGTCCAGCCAATTGTGTAAGTGTGGATCATCTGGAATCAATTCTTTCACTTTGGCATCGGTTTTGTAGATGTCTTCAGGATCTCCGGATAAGGCCGCCCAACGGAAAGGTCCCACGCCTCGACAAAACAAAGGCCTCACATATGCGGGTACAAAGCCAGGAAAAGCAAAAGCATCCTCAACCCCGACATTGAAGGCCTCTTGGCGGATGTTGTTGCCATAATCTACAGTTGGTATACCCAAAGCATGAAAGTCCAACATGGCTTGTACTTGAACCGCCATAGATGCCCTTGCAGCTTTGGCCACGCCTTTGGGATCGGTTTTGGCAGATGCGCGCCATTGTTCAACACTCCACCCCTGCGGCAAATAACCATTCACCGGATCGTGTGCAGAGGTTTGATCGGTGACCAAATCCGGCCTGATGCCCTGTTGATACATGTCAGCAAACACATCTGCTGCATTACCCAAGAGACCGATTGACACGGCCTTTCCGGCATCATTGGCTTGGTTCAACAGAGACATGGCTTCTTCAATTGAGTGGGCTTTTTTATCTACATAACCCGTTTTCAAACGGAAATCTATGCGGGTCTCATCACACTCTACAGCGATCATGCCATAACCTGCCATGGTTGCCGCCAAGGGTTGTGCACCGCCCATGCCTCCCAAACCTCCTGTCAATATCCATTTACCTGCCGTTTGACCATCAAAATGTTGACGGCCAGCTTCAACAAATGTTTCATAGGTGCCTTGAACTATGCCTTGTGAACCAATATAAATCCAGGACCCGGCGGTCATTTGCCCATACATCATCAAGCCCTTTTTATCCAACTCATTGAAATGATCCCAATGGGCCCAGTTGGGTACCAAATTAGAGTTAGCGATCAAAACCCGTGGTGCATCTTCATGGGTTCTGAACACCCCTACTGGCTTACCCGATTGAACCAACAGGGTTTCATTGGCCTGCAACTTTTTAAGTGCTGCCACAATGGCATCAAAACAGGCCCAGTTACGGGCCGCTTTTCCAATGCCACCGTAGACCACCAAATCCTCCGGTCGCTCTGCCACCACAGGGTCTAAGTTGTTCATCAACATGCGCAACGGCGCTTCAGTTAACCAAGACTGGGCATTGAGCTCAGTGCCTATGGGCGCTTTGACCACCCGATTGTTGTTATCCTTTGTTGTCATGATGTCGTACCAATATGTTTGTCTGATGTTATTTCTTTTGAGATTCTTTGGCCGCTTGAAAACGGGCCAATAAATCTCGCTGTTTTAAGCTTTTGATTGCAGCTGTTAATACCGCATACAGATCAGTGTCAATTTCAGCCGATAGATCTGCATACACTTGGTGCAATGAATTTTCATTCAATAACTGTGCTTGCGTCATACCCAAAGGCGTTAATCGATACAGCATCCTGCGCCTGTCATCTGGATCATTTCTCACATCAAT
The DNA here is from genome assembly GCA_965230295.1 of Marinicella sp. Classification (GTDB taxonomy): domain Bacteria; phylum Pseudomonadota; class Gammaproteobacteria; order Xanthomonadales; family Marinicellaceae; genus Marinicella. Next base: position 699,065 of record OZ246001.1, read on the forward strand.
CAGGTCCAGCTTCAACAACCTGGGTAACTTTTGTTTAACCAATTGATGCGATTGTCTCAAAGCTTTGGCCAATTCAGTCACCGATGCCTGATCGACAGTAAAGAGTGTATGGATGATAGAACAGGATTTCACCGGCACTATGATACCCAGTGATTGATAAATCGGTTTGATTTGTTCGCTGATCAAATTTCCCAAATCATCAGCCTGCTTACCGATGAAGGAACGTGTCATGAATTGAATGTTCGAGTCTTTGATCATGCTTTTATGCAATATGTTGCGCAATATGTTGTCTATTCTCCCATTGCCATTGGCTCTTGTCAACGAAATGCGCTTGTTATTCTTCAATGTTGTATTATTTTAGGTGATTTTATTGTAATGAGAATGATTATCATTTATATTTAGAACTTTAAACAAACCAATGCTTATGACCTGGCAAATTAATCTGATCAATGACTTTCGCTGTAGCGGAGAAACCTGTCTTGAATTAACACACCACCACCGTTATTGTCAGTTGCGCAATTGGTTTGGACCATTTGCTCAACGATTATTCAACAGCATAAAAGATCAATTATTGAGATCCAATGATGATTCCGTAATCCATCAAATTATTGTTGATAAGCAGTTTGCCCAATATTTATTGGTTCAAGCCAGCTTCCTTCATCAACGCTGCATGCACCAATACCAGGTCCATCAAGACATTCATGACAAAGGCATCACCTACTCACATGAATTGGGCGAATTACTGCTGTATGTGCGCATGACTCCTCAACACCCAAGCCAACAAACTTTGGAGCATTTTATTGACACTCAGCTGGCATGGTGTGATGAAACAGAACAAGCCATCCATACTTTACTGGAATCAAAGCTCATCCAAAAAATCAAATTCAATCAACAGACTTACTATGATAAGAACCCTTACCCTCACGACCACATACTGAATCTAGATACCAACATTTTATCCGACTATACAGGTCAAGAATACATGGGCTCAACTTCGCTACAAATCATTAACCACAACCAGACTTTTTAACCCCAAGTCATGACCAGTGTTTAATTTCAGTTCATTGCGCTCAAATCAATTGAAATTAATTTATTTAGATGTTAATCTAATTATCTATTTATATAATATGACTGAACCCATGTACAAACCAACATTAAAATACATGGCCATTGCATCCATGTTGATCAATACCATTGCCGCATCAGCTGAATCGCCAGAAAAAGAGATTCAAGTAGATGTCAATGGCTATGTATTAAGTGGCGTTTATCAAGCTGCCACCAAAAACCAAGACTCAATTAAAAAGGCAATCCTTATCATTGCAGGCTCTGGAGCCACAGACCGCAATGGCAACAATGAAGGCATGGGGCTGATCAACAACAGCTATAAAATGTTGGCTGATGCATTGAATCAGGCAGGTTTCGCGGTCCTTAGAACCGACAAACGCGGCGTTGGGAAAAGTGCCAGCCCAGATTTTGATATGAGCCAAACAGTATTCAAAGATTATGTCAATGATGTGTCGATTTGGATTGATTTATTACAACAGTCTCATGACGAGATCACCGTCATTGGTCACAGTCTGGGTGGTTTGATGATGATGCAAGCTGCCCAATCATCTGAAGTCGATCATGTCATAGCCTTGGCCAGCGTAGCTGACTCAGGGTACGCAACCATCAAAAGACAAATGGGGGATCAACCCGAATTTGTGAGTCAAGCCGCCATCCCTCTTTTAGATCGCCTGGCTAAGCAAGAAAGCATACCAGCTGAAGAAGTACCACCTTTCTTAAATGCCCTGTTCAGTCCAAAGATTCAAAAATACATGCAATCCTTTATGTTGCTGGAACCCAAAGCTGAATTAGCTAAGCTGGCCATACCTGCCCTGGTGATAATTGGGGATACCGACATCCAAATCACAGTCAAAGAAAGCGAACAAATGGCAGCAAATTTAAGCCACGTCTCATTCGAAGTCATTAAAGGCATGAACCATGTATTGAAGCCAGCCCCTGAAGAACGTCAAGCCAATCTGGCCACCTACTCGCAAGCTGAATTACCACTGCACCCAGATTTAGTACCAACGATATTAGAATTCTTGAAAAACAGCCCATACAAGCCGTGAAGCAGGAGAATTGTTGACCGATCAAATAAGGAATGTTCTTGGGGCTCCATTCACTTTTGTCTGGAACAGACATCCGAAGTGAGCAAACGCGAACTTGAGGTAAAATTAGAGTTAGAAGATGCTGGTTTTTTTGTGCAACAAAAAAGAAGGCATTTCTAACCATTCTCCAGAATGAAGTCCCAAGGGCATTCCTTACTATCTGACTTGAGGATAAGAAAGTGGTGGTCATCTGAGGTTAAACTTCTGTAAAATGAGGTGATTCAATCAAACATAATCACATGAAGTTCGAATCAACTGATCGCCAAATTCGCAGTTTTGTTTTGAGAAAGGGAAAGATGACCACGGGTCAGCGTAAAGCGGTCGAAGAGTTGATGCCTTTGTTTGCCTTTGATCCTAAAGAACCCATTGATTTTCAAAAGTTATTTGGCAATGACAATCCGGTATGGCTCGACATCGGTTTTGGCAATGGTGAGTCAATCATTCATGCCGCTCAAATGTTCCCTGACATCAACTTTCTAGGGATTGAAGTCCATTTACCTGGCGTGGGTCATTTACTCATGGCCATCAAAGAGCATGAACTGAATAATGTTCGCATCATCAGAAATGATGCAGTTGATATGTTAAACCTTTATATCAATGACGGCACATTAGCGGCCATCCACATTTATTTCCCTGACCCATGGCACAAGAAACGCCACCACAAAAGACGCATCATGAATCAAGGTTTTTTAGATTTGATTAAAAACAAACTGAGTCAAGGTGGCCGCTTACATTATGCTTCAGACTGGGAACCCTATGCTGTTGAAGTTCAGGAATTATTCTCACACAACAATTGGTTATCCAATCAACAAACTGACAATGGTTTTGCACCCCGGCCTGAATGGCGACCTGTGACTAAGTTCGAAAGGCGGGGACAAAAACTGGAACACGGCACTTACGATTTAATCATGACCAAAAGCTGATGGAAATGTTGCCTCTGACCAATGAGATGCTCATGGTGTTTGCCATTTTGGCTTACACCGTATTGATGTTCGTCACAGAGGTCATACGCATAGATGTCGCCGCGCTGTTGATTTTGGTTATGCTGGGCCTCTCCGGCCTGGTACCTGACACCCACCTGTTTGATGGCTTTGCTTCCAATGCCGTGATTGCCATCATTGCAGTGATGATCTTGGGAGCCGGTTTAGACCGCACCGGGGTCATGACGGCCGTGGCCAACCTGATTTTAAGAATAGGCGGTAAAACAGAAAAAACAGTCATGCCAGTGGTCTCACTCACTGTAGGCGGCATTTCTGGATTCATGCAAAACGTGGGAGCCACCGCCTTGTTTCTACCGGTCATGAGTAAAATTTCCAGCGCTGCAGAATTGCCCATATCCCGGTTATTGATGCCGATGGGTTTTTGTGCCATTCTTGGTGGCACTGTTACCATGGTGGGCTCGTCTCCATTGATCTTATTGAATGATTTGATCGCCACATCAAACCGTTCATTACCTCCCGGCGCGGACACCATGCCGACATTTAACCTGTTTGCCACCACCCCCATAGGCTTGGCCTTATTGGCCAGTGGTGTCATCTACTTTTTATTGATCGGTCGTTTTTTGTTGCCTCAAGCCAAAGACATTGCCCACGGACACAACCACAAATCCGACAGCTATTTCAGGGACAATTACGGCATAGAAAAGACCATCACAGAAATGATTGTGAATAAAGACAGTCCATTGGTCGGTAAAATGATACAAGAATTGGAATTTGACACCCACATTCCTCATATTGTTGCCCTCTATACCGAAGATGAATCCATGCTGTCACCACCACGCAGTAAATTTATTTGGAATGGCGCTGTACTGGGCGTGATGGGCAGCAAGCAACAGATTGAAGATTTTGCAGAAGAATTCAATCTGACCATTTTGCCCAAATTGAAACAGTTTAAATTGGACTTCAACCCATCTATATCCGGGACATCGGAAGCAGTGGTGGTCCCTGGATCTCGTTATTTAGGTGTCAAACTGTCAGAATTCCATTTTCGCAAGGAATTTGCCATCACCATTTTGGCCGTTTCCAGAAGCAATCGCATTTACACTGGCGAAGAAATGTATAACCTGGAATTACAGCTGGGTGACACATTCATCATACATGGACGGTGGACTGACCAAATGGGATTGGGTCGATCGCGGAATGTGGCGTTGGTCAGTGATGTACCGGCAGACCCACAACGACCACAGAAAATTCCATTTGCATTGTTGTTCTTCTCAATCAGTATATGCCTGGTCATCTTCACTGATCTGAAACTGTCTTTGTCTCTGTTAACTGGCGCCATTGGCATGATCATTTTTGGGGTGTTGAATATGGACGAAGCCTACCGCGCCGTGAGTTGGAAAACAGTGTTTCTGCTGGCGTGCCTGATACCACTGGGTTATGCAATGGAGCACACCGGTGCAGCGGCCTGGATCGCGCAACAAGCCATCAACACATTAGGCACCGTTCCACAAATCATTTATCAACTGGCCATAGCCACACTGGCCACCCTCTTTTCTTTGGTCATGTCAAATGTAGGTGCCACCGTGTTGTTGGTTCCCCTGGCCATCAACATCGCCTTAGAAACAGGCGGCAACCCAGTGGTTTATGCATTGATAGTGGCAATTTCAACCTCCAATGCTTTTATACTTCCCACCCATCAGGTGTCCGCCTTGATCATGGGGCCAGGTGGTTACAGTGTTAAAGAATTTCTCAAAGTCGGCAGCATCATGACCCTCTTGTTCCTGGCCGTTTCACTGACCATGATTAACTGGCTCTTTTAATTTGGCAGGCCTGTTCAATCTTCAGTTTAAACAGCTCGCTTAACAATTTCTTGCTTTCCAGGTCGATGCCTTTTTTACAATAATTACATTCAGCCAATTGATTGATGATTGATTCGATTTCATTCATCACTTTCTTTAATTCTATTTGATTCATTAATACACCCATTGTTTATTTTTCCTCTGCCCCCATTTTATAAATTCAGACCCCTTTCAATGCACCGCAATATTCTGATGCGCGTGTAAGAAAATATTGACAAGCGTGGTATAATTGAACTGTTTCAAATGGCAAATAAAATATGATTAAATTGGTCTTGTTAAGACATGGCGAAAGTGAATGGAATCTGGCCAACCGGTTTACTGGTTGGAAGGATGTGGACTTAACTGATACAGGCATTGAACAAGCCCGATCAGCCGGGCAATTGTTATCAGAAGCTGGTTTTGAGTTCGACCAAGCTTATACTTCTGTCCTGAAAAGAGCCATCAAGACTTTCAACATTGCTGCCGATGTGATGGATCAGTCCTGGTTACCGGTCAAACGAAGCTGGCGCTTGAATGAACGCCATTATGGCGCACTTCAAGGATTAAACAAAGCAGAGACAGCAGCCAAATATGGTGATGAGCAAGTCCATATATGGCGCCGGAGTTATGCCACTCCACCACCAAAGCTTGATTGGGATGATGAGAGAAACATAGCTGGAGATCGACGCTATCAAGCACTGAGCAAAGATCAAATTCCATTGGGCGAATGCCTCAAAGACACTGTCGCCCGAGTATTGCCTTATTGGCATGAACACATCGTACCTGACCTCCAAGCCGGGAAAAGACTGATCATCGCAGCACATGGCAATTCATTGCGCTCCTTGGTTCAATATTTAGACAATGTATCCGAAACTGAAATTTTGAAATTAAACATCCCTACCGGCGTGCCTTTGGTCTATGAATTAGACGATGAGCTCAAACCCATCAAAAGTTATTATTTGGGGGATCAAGAGGCTTTAACTGCTGCCATGGATGCAGTGGCAAAGCAAGGTCAGGCACATTAACGACACCAGCGATCAGAGTACCTCATGAGCACCAAATACCCATTGTTAGACACCATCAATATCCCGGCTGATTTACGTCAACTGGAAAAAAAACAGCTGAAACAGGCCGCTGATGAGCTGCGGGCTTATTTGATTGATCACATCTCTCAATGTGGCGGACATTTTGGGTCTGGATTGGGTACTGTAGAACTGACTGTGGCTTTACATTATGTGTTTCAAACACCACATGATCGATTGGTGTGGGACGTTGGACACCAAGCCTATCCTCATAAAATATTAACTGGCAGAAAAGGCCGCCTGACATCAATCAAACAAAAGCAGGGGCTCGCCCCTTTCCCCAAACGTACCGAAAGCGAATATGACACGTTTGGCGTGGGGCATTCTTCGACTTCAATCGGGGCCGCCTTGGGCATGTCATTGGGCAGTCAAGTAACGGGGACTGAACGTGAAGTGGTGGCTGTGATAGGAGATGGCGCCATGACCGCGGGTATGGCCTATGAAGCGTTGAATCATGGCGGAGAACTGGATACCAACATGTTGGTGGTTCTCAATGAGAACGAAATGTCCATTTCACCTAATGTGGGGGCTCTGGCCCGCATGCTCATTAAAATAGTCAGCGGCCGGACTTACAACCGCATGCGTGAAAAATCCAAACGCATTATGCGACGAGGCTCTTGGTTGTGGAAGTTCATATCTCGCTGGGAAGAACACACCAAAGGCATGTTTGTGCCCAACACCTTGTTTGAAGAATTGGGCTTTCATCACTTGGGACCCATTGATGGTCATGATGTTGAACAATTGGTTGAGAAACTCGAAATTGCCAAAGACATCAAAGGCCCTAAATTACTGCACATCATCACCAAAAAAGGCAAGGGCTATAAGCCCGCGGAAGCCGATCCGATCAAATACCATGCAGTGGGTAAATTCGACCCCAAAGAGGGCATCCAAAGCAAAGCAAAACCTTCCAAGCCGACTTATACCGAGGTGTTTGGCCAATGGTTGTGTGATATGGCTCGATTAGACAAACAATTGGTCGGCATCACCCCTGCCATGCGCGAAGGCTCTGGTCTGGTAGAATTTTCTCAACTGTTCCCCAAAAGGTATTTTGATGTGGGGATCGCTGAACAGCATGCTGTTACATTGGCGGCAGGCATGGCATGTGAAGGAGCCAAACCTGTGGTGGCCATTTACTCCACATTTTTACAGCGTGCATACGATCAACTGATCCATGACGTGGCCATTCAAAACCTGGATGTGCTGTTTGCCATCGATCGAGGTGGTGTGGTCGGGCCAGATGGTGCCACCCATGCAGGCAACATGGACATCAGCTTTTTGCGATGCGTTCCCAACATGACCATCATGGCACCCGCCAATGAAGATGAATGCAGACAAATGCTATACACAGGCTATCAACACGCTGGACCAGCTGCGGTTCGTTACCCCAGGGGTAAAGGACCAGGTGCAGCCATATTACCGAAAATGACGCCATTAGCGATTGGCGAAGCCCAACGGGTCAGAAAAGGTGATAAGCACATCGCCATATTATCTTTTGGCGCTTTGTTAGAAGAGGCCAAATCAGTGGCTGAAAAACTGGATGCCACATTGATCAACATGCGCTTTATCAAACCCATTGATCGGAATATGATAGAGAAAGTGGCTCGCACCCATGAACACATCATCACTTTAGAAGACAATGTCATCCAAGGCGGTGCTGGCAGCCATGTCAATGAAGTCCTGCATCAACTGAAATTACATACACCTGTATTAAACTTAGGTTTGCCTGATGTATTCCAAGATCATGGAACCAGAGAAGAGTTGCTGGAAGAAGCCGGCCTGAGTGCTGATCTGATGCTACAACAAATCAATGAATTCACCAAAAAGAAGGCCAACAACAAAGTATTTTCTTTATAAAAAGAATCCCGGGTTGAAATTTAAAAGCTTTAACTCTTAGCCAGTATATATTGTGTCATTTCATGATCCGGGTAATGCCATTTCAAATAGTTTTTGTAACTGGCCGTTTTTTTACCCGCTCCCTTTTCTTCCAAGTAATTGATGATGGCAACCAATGCATCAATAAATTCCGGAAGCTCACACTCCTTGCGAATCATGTTGTTGATGATATAAACAGCATTGTTTTCGAATCCATTGGCCGCAAATACGACAGACAGCTTGACCAAAGTTTCATCATCTAACTGGATGCGACCTTGCGTGGTGGTCATGTATTTAACGAAATCGCTGTGGATTTTCTCACCAGAAACGTCGAACTGCATTTGCAAATTGAAATAATCTTTGGCTGCATGGTGATGGTAATCATCAAACGGAATGTATTTCCCATATTCAAAGCGCAAGCGAGCCAAATCCAAACTGTTGGGGTATTTTTTGAAGGTATTGGCCAGTATTTTCATGGCTTTTTTATAATTACCTTTCTCTATGTATTTTTCAGCTCGGGCTACTGGGTTTAATCGATTTCCAAACACAATCCATCATTGACTAAGTTTAATGGGTACATAGCATAGCAAAAATGGACAATAATTCATATCATTTGATTGGCAGCCATTGAAAATGAATGGTTTGTTGACAACACAAAATGATCCAACACTTTCACATCGACCAAAGCCAGTGTTTGTTTCAGTCGGGCAGTGAGTTTGATATCAGCATCGCTGGGTTGAACATCTCCAGATGGGTGGTTATGGGCAAAGATGATGGCCGCTGCATTGTGCTGCAAACACAATTGAGCGACCGTTCGTGGATAAACTTGTGCGGCATTGATGGTGCCATTGAACAGGTACTCAAACTTGATCAATTGATTTTTACTGTTCAAAAAAATACCGGCAAACCGCTCATGCTGACTGTGTTCAAAATTGGCCATCAAAAATCGTTTCACAACCTCAGGTTCTGAAAAACTGGTTGTGCTGTTAAACCCTTCATTGATGGCCCGTTTCACCAGTTCGTTGGCAGCTTGCAGCTGTGCGTATTTTGCCAACCCAAGCCCTTTCAATGCATTGAACTCAACCAAGGTAGCATCCAATACTTGTCGCACTCCACCAAAATAACACAACATGTCATCGGCCAATTGAATGGCACTTTTACCACGAACACCAATGCGAAGAAAGATGGCCAACAGCTCAGCATCAGACAAAGTATTGGCCCCATCATTGACCAGCTTTTCCCTGGGTCTTTGTTCTTTTTTATTCAAAATAACCATCATTAATTGACAAAGGATGTTAATGATAGACGTCAAGAGGAAACATTGCCGTCAATAGAGTCTTACTTGTCCGTAGGAATTCATAACATTGGAGATTTTTCTTAATGTGGTTTAAAATCTATTTTTACTGATTGTTCCATGCTTGAATGAAGTCAATTGATTTAAAAATTATGGCGCCGGAGTTCGCCGCTGAATTTGGCGTGCCAAAATACACAACTGACGGCTCAGCAGGCCTGGACTTGCGGGCCTGTATCGAAGATGATATGACCATTGAGCCAGGTCAAACCCAACTGATTCCAACCGGCATCGCCATTCACATAGCTGATCCTGCTTTGGCCGCAGTGATCTTACCCAGATCTGGCATGGGCCATAAGCACGGTATTGTGCTTGGCAATTTGGTTGGATTGATAGATTCGGATTACCAAGGACAACTGTTCGTATCTTGTTGGAATCGATCAGCTAAAAACTTTACCCTCGACAGAGGTGCCAGATTGGCACAATTGGTCTTTGTACCTATCGTTCAAGTTGAATTCAATCAGGTGGATTCATTTGATCACAGCTTACGGGGCGAAGGTGGTTTTGGGCATACTGGAGTTAATTAATGGATTTAAAAGAATTGATCACAGCATTCAAACAAAAATTATCGAAAAACGGTGATGAAAAGGAAGGCGTTAAAGATGAATCTGAAGAAAACAAAGATGCAACTACTGATGTAAAAGGTAAAAAGAAACCACTGATTGATTTTGGTGAAGAATACTTCTGGACCAGTTGTTTTGCAGTTGCTGTCATTGCTGCCCTGTTGTTTGGGTATCTGCTTAAGAACAACTATTTTGAATTCCAGGCTTTGACCCATTTAGAAAATCAAAGTGAAAATTTGGCCGCCTCTATCGAACAGAGTACCCAAGATGTGAACCAACTGGCTTCGGCCATCATTGCCCTGAACCCAAATGCAGAAAACATCGTTGAATTGATTGAATCCAGCGTTGATAACACACTGCGAGTCATCAAGGTAGAAGAGCCAATAGACACCATTGAACCCACTCCTGAATTTCCTGGTATCAATTTTGCCACTTATGACATGCTCAAACAGACCAGTGAAAAACAGGAAGAACAATTGCCTGAAATTCACTTGTATGGTCAGAGTAATCAGTACTTGAATTATGTCTATATTCAGAAACCCGATGAAACTTATGTGGTGGTGAGTTATCCAGTTGAACTCATCATCAAACCACAAAAAATGCAATTCGTTGACAGCGAATTGGCGTTGGTACAAAAATCGGGACCTTACAGCAGCGTGGTGTTACAAAAATGGGGAATGTGGACCCCAATACCTCAAGAAAAAACCAAGAAATCAGTGTTCCAAACACCCACTTTTATGTCACTTATGCCGTAGAGAAAAACTACAGTGGCTTATTAAATCTGTCCATGACCAACAGTGCCATTGCTTTGATTGCAGCTTGTATATTGGCATGGTTGACCTTTATGAAAAGAAAAGAAAAATTGGCTGAAATCAAAGCCGCCAAGACCGCTAAACAAGAAGAGCATGTTTATGTTCACACTCCAAATATTAAGAAGAAAGACGGTTTGCCCAACTTGGAAGACAAACAAGCAGGCACCGAAACTGACAAGAAAGCAGAACCAGTAAGCTTACCTGACAAATCCATTTTCAAGGCCTATGACATCAGGGGTATCGTTGACCAGACTTTGACGGTCAGTGCAGTTGAACAAATTGGTCATGCCATTGGTTCTGAAAACCTCAATCGAGGTAGAAAGAGCATCGTGGTGGCCAGAGATGGTCGCATATCTGGCCCATCCTTACTGGAAGCTTTGATAACAGGCATCACCCGCAGCGGCTGCGATGTCATCAACATCGGTGCTGTACCAACAGGTGTCCTTTATTTTTCAACCCATCATTTAGAGACGGGTTCAGGCGTCATGCTCACTGGCAGCCACAACCCCGCCGATTACAATGGCTTAAAAATCATGCTTGATGGCGAAACATTGGCTGGTAAATTAATTTCGAACCTGTATGACATGATCGCTTCAAATGATCTACTTCATGGTCAAGGCTCTGTACAAGAACTTGACATTGCCGATGACTATGTGGATTACATCAGCTCAGAAATACAGTTGGAAAATGAACCCACAGTCGTGGTTGACTGCGGTAACGGCATTCCGGGAGTGCTTGGACCGGAGGTGTTGGAAGAGATTGGATGTAACGTCATTCCTTTGCATTGTGAAGTTGATGGTAGTTTTCCCAATCACCACCCAGACCCCAGTGTTCCAGAGAATATGCAAGATTTGATAGCCACATTAAAATCAGTGGACGCAGACATTGGAATCGCATTTGATGGCGATGGCGACCGTTTAGGCGTGGTCACCAAAGAAGGAGAAATCATCAACCCTGACCGATTGTTGATGTTATTTGCCAAAGACGTTTTATTGAGACAACCTGGCTCCAGTATTATTTTTGATGTTAAATGTACTGGACACTTGCCCAAATCAATTGTTAAGCATGGCGGCATGCCGATCATGTGGAAAACCGGGCATTCATTCATGAAAGCCAAACTGAAAGAGACCAATGCCGCATTGGCTGGTGAAATGAGTGGGCACTTCTTCTTTAATGAACGCTGGTTTGGTTTCGATGATGGTATATATGCAGCAGCACGTCTGCTTGAAATATTGGACCAGGAAGAAGACACACCGCAAGAAGTGTTTGATACACTGCCCAACAGTGTCAATACACCTGAATTGAAAGTTCATATGAAAGAAGGCGAACACTATTTGTTCATGGAAGAATTTGTTGAGCGAGCAGAGTTCCCAGATGCCAAAATAACTACAATTGATGGCATCAGGGCTGATTTCGCCGGTGGTTGGGGTTTGGTCAGGTGTTCTAACACCACACCTTGTTTGGTGATTCGATTTGATGCCGACGATGAAGAAACATTAGAAGAAATTAAGGAAGAATTCAGAACACAACTTTTGGCTGTCAGTGATTCCTTAGAATTGCCATTTTAATAAATAATAAGAGGTTAACATGGGCTTAAAAGATCAAACTTCTCATTACGGTTTGGTGTCACGATTAAACCACTGGGTGGCAGCAATCGCAGTCATTGGCTTGCTTATTGTTGGCCTTTACTTCAATGACATGCCAAGGGGGGACGAAAAGTCCTATTGGCTGAAATTACACATCGGCTTTGGCGGATTGGTGTTCTTATTTCTTTGGTTCAGGGTATTGTGGCGTCTATTTTCAAAGTCACCTGAGGCTGCTGATCAACGAGCTTCTTTACAAATGGCCACCAAAATTGTTCATTGGCTGTTATTGCTTTCGGTCATGGTGATGGCCGTCAGTGGACCATTTCTCGTTTGGACCCGAGGTGCAGGTATCAATGTATTTGATTGGTTCACCATTCCGACTCCGATTGGCAAGATGCCAGAGCTGCACGAGTGGATGGAAACAATCCACATGATTGCATCAAAAGCTTTGTTAATTGCCATCAGCATCCATATCCTGGCAGTATTAAAACACCAATTCATTGACAAAGACCAAGTGCTGGCTCGTATGGTTAAACTCCTACGTAAATAACCACATTAATCAGACGACCAATTACCAAACAAACCTGGACTGACTGACCTGGTCTGACAAGTTCCTCATCAATTGATGAACTTTGTCTTCATCTAAATAATGAATGTTGATTTCTTGGGTGACCGGATTCGAGCCCGCTGTATCAACAGATAATCTGGCCATGTCATTGCGCCGATCAAATGGAGTCTGTAAGTAAGAAATGTTTTGAATTTTTCCCACTTTAACAAGCCCCATGGAATGAAAAAACACCCCATGTCTGAAAGCAATGATTTGATCGTTATAAGCATATCCGGCATGGCGTACATAGGCTTTTGCATACACAAATGCCAGAGGTAATAGCATCAATGGCAGTAAGCCCCAGGCATGGTAAAAGTACAGTAAAGGAGCCATGGCTATCAGGATAAAGAATGTCAGCCTCTTAAAGACCCGCTTCCACGCCCTGGGCTCTAGACTTAACCATTTGATTTTCCCCCAGTCCACTTCAGGTTGGATGGCGGCGATTAATTTTTGTCCTTCCGGCTTAGGGATCAGCGGTGCAATCCAACTCATGGTGATACCGCTCTGTTCAGTCACCCCGCCAGCAGTTTCCATTTTGATGCTGACGCGTTTGAAGTAGCGGTGTAAAGGGGTGTGTTTGATTTTCAATAACTGTATCCGTTTGATGGGTATGTTGGCGTTTATTTTCGTCAGCAAACCCATTTCAGCATGTAAATTTTTATCCACTTTTGATAACTTGAACTGATACAGTTTTAAAAAAGCCAGGGCAATTGAAGACAACCATATGGTAATCATCATCACGCCAGCTACAGCCAAACCATAAATGATCCACTCTGACAGTGCCCACTGTTCAACATGTAAATCACCCACGAATTTCTGAACCACCGTGATGAACTTACTTCGGTAATAATCATTTTGTGACAGAATTGAACCCACAATGCCAATTGGCACCAATGCCTTGTGAGATATGAAACCATATTTGCTCACTTCTCGATGACTCATTTGAAACAGTGGCACTGCGCTTTCAGGCTGTTCTTCTACCGATTGTTCCTGTTCTAGATCCTCTGTATCAACCGCATGTTTTGATCGTTCTTTGATGACCCCTTGAATGTATTTAACTTGTTCGTCAGAAATGACTCTGATGACCGCTTCAGGCTTCACGCCTGATGCAGATTCAACTTGTAAAGTGGCCACCTTAAAGAATTTATGCAACAGATTCCTTTCAACATTGAGGTTTTGAATTCTCTCATAGGGCACTTGTCGCAAAGACTTGAACAAAATACCTTCTTTGACCACCAAACGGTCCTCTTCTAACCAATAATGATAAAACCAAAACTGAATGATGGTCATCACCGAAGCCAATGCTGCTATGCCAATAATGATCATGTCTTGGCGGTCACCACTGGTACCTACAATACCAATCAGTAAAGGAAGCACCATCTTCTTGATGGCTTCAATAAACAAAAACAGAGGTGAAATGCTGTGGAGCCGATAACCGGAAGTTTTTAATTCCATGCCATTAAACCGTATCTTCTTTGTGGTTGGTGTTGATCAACTCATGCCTCAACGCTACGGCGTCATCATGTAACAAGCCAGGCAAAGTGACTGAAGCATTGCGGGTACCTGCAGTGTGGACCACCAGTTTACTTAAATCATAACGGCGTTCAATCGGCCCAGTGGTGATGTCAATGTGCTGTACCCTATTGCGTGGAATCATTGACTGCTGTTGCCAAAAGACACCTTTCTTGATGCTTAAGCCTGCTTCACTGAGTTGGTATTGATACGCTTTGAACCAATGAATTGAATACCAATAAAACAAAGAGAACAACAGAGAAAATATGCCTACATAAGTCGCAGCAATAAAATACCACCTGAAATCAAAAGCAACAGATAATAAGATGGTGGGACCTATTGCAATAAGAAAAAAAGTCAATGAAGAAACGATTCGGAACACCTTGAGATACACCGGTTCCAGGTTCTTGAAGTCAAAAGTTAACATGATCAATTCCTTATCAATAATTGGTGAAGGCGGGTCAAAAACCCGCCTAATCTTGCTTTCCTTATTTAGGGTCTGATAAATGCATCAGCGGCAAAGGTTGCGCTGAGTCACTGTCAATGAAATAGATTTTTGATGCTGGATCTTTGGATATACTTTTCAATGCTTCCAAAGCCTGTAATTTCACATAATTGGGGTTGTTACCAATGGCTGTGTTGATTTTTTCAATTTCATAAGCTTGGGCATCTGCCAGCAAGCGTCGTTTTTCCGCTTCTTCTTCAGCGGCTTGCTTCTGCGCTTCGGCTTGTGCAATCAATTGTTGCTGCTCTGTTTTATATCGCTCTAACTCAGCTTTTTGTTTCTCAACTTCTTGCTCTCGCTCTTTCTTCGCTTCAATCGCTTTGGTGATGAATGGTGGCAATGAAATGTCTCTGATCAGTACCGCAGACACGTTGATGCCTTTCGGGGCCAAATATTCTTGCATACCAGCTGTTAAGTCAATTTGTAAACGCTCTTGGGTTTCTTCTAAAAAGAAATCCTCAGCCCGACGGATTGATTTGCCTTGTTCCCTCAACAAAGAACGTAATTTAGGTACCAGTTGAACGGTGATCATGCTGTCGATATTACCCGTGTCTTTTAATATATTATTGGCCATATCGCCATTCAATCGGTATTGAACCGACACATCAATTTTGGTTTGTAACTGATCTTGCGATGGCACTTGAGCTTGCTCAAAGTGGGTTTTTTCACGCACATCAAACTCATGAAATTTAAGCAATGGATTAACTGGAATGTTCAAACCTTCTTTATAGGTCTCTGTTTGTACTTCACCAAACAATGTCGCCACAGCCACATGCCCTGCAGGCACACTGACCCAAAATCTCGACCCAATTAAAAACAAAATAAGGATGACTACCAAGGGAATAAACTTGGCAATAGATACTTGATTACTCATACGCTGCTCTCTCAAAACAAAGCAATGATTGTACCAATTTTCCTCATAAAAGTCGCATGCAGGAAGTCATACCAGAATACAGTCGGGATTAATTTTTGAGAACCTGCAATCGGTGCAGTTTGATTCCTTTGGCTTGAACCACAACAAACCAGGAAGAAATGAATTTATTCGGGCCAAAAAAAAGCCGAATCAACAGATTCGGCTTTTCAAAAACATGGCTGATTTATTCAGCTGTCATTTTCTTCGCATCACCGGCTTTGATGATGGAGAAACTGTCAGGCTTGATGTATTTATTGAAAGCCATATTGACTTGTAAAATGGTTAAACCTTCAATGGCTGATTCATATTTTTTGTTCCACTGTTGGGTGCGATCCAAATCAATGAAGCTGGCCATTTCTCTTGCCAATCTGTCATCTTTGGCACGATCAATGCGGTTGTTTTGCAACACACCTTTTCTGGCATCGTCTAACTCTTGTTGTGTAAAACCTTCATCAATCACTTTTTGTAATTCTTCATTGAAACCAATTTCAACTTTTTCAAGGTTTTCTGGAGCACAAATGGCATACGCACCAAAAGTGGCCAATTCATCATACGATGAAGCACTGAAGAATGAACCGGCGCCATAGCTCAGACCATCTTGTTGACGCAAGCGATTGGCCAAACGACTGCTGATGAAACCACCACCAAACATTTGGTTGGCCATCATCAAGGCTGGATAATCAGGATGTTCATCACTGATCGGCAATTTCATCATGGCACCAAAAGCAGCACCTGATTTATCAGGCGTATCAACAAACTTATTGATGCTGTCCACCACTGCGTAACTGGCAGGAACCCGTTGGTATTCAACTGAACTGCTCCAACCATTCAGAATGTCTTTGACTTTTTCGCTGACATTGTCTACATCAAAGTCACCAACAACACTGACATCGGCATTTTGCCCCCCATAAAATTTCTTATGGAAAGATTTGACTTGATCGGCTGTGGTGGCTCTGATGGCCTCAATCTCGTCATCGATATCCATTTGGTACCTTGGATGACCTGGCTCATATGGATCGAGGTGTTGGCCTAACTGACGAAACACTTGCGTGGTCGGTTGTTGTTTTTGTTGTTCCAAGCCAACAATCAACTCTTGCTTCAACACATCCAGTTCCTCATTATCAAATGCTGGTCGTTTAAGCACTTCATCCAACAGTTCAATCACAGCCGGTAAGTTTTCATGGGTGGTGCGAACACTGACATTGGCGCCTCGAGACGAGCCTGAAACACTGACATTGGCTTTCAATTCATCAAACTTGGCCTTCAATTCATTTCTGGAGTACTTTTCAGTTCCGCGATCTAACATGTTGCCAGCCAAACGTCCCACAATGGATTGGTTGTACAAAGCTTGTTCGTTGCCTAAATCCAATCTGACATTCATCACCACTGAATCGCCGCGGGTTTCTTTCTTCAAGTGCACCAACTTGGCTTCATTATCAAATGCCACCAACTCAGTACGTGAATCAATGTTGTCAAATGATGGATCAAAATCCTCACCTTGCGCGACCATTTCGCGACCTTCGTAACCTTCAACCATGGCTTTGACTTCGGCAATTGAGTACCTTTCTATTGAATCGGCACGATCGAAGTCACTTTCTGGAATAAACAAACCCAAAGTCCGGTTGTCATTAACCAGGTATTCTTCTGCAGCTGTTTGTACCATTGCTGTGGTGACAGCTTCGGTGCGATCTCGATTTAAAAACATCAGGCGCCAATCACCCATGCCAACCCATTCGCTCAATGCCAGTGCAATCCGTTCAGAAGAATTGAAAGACAATTCAAATTGCTTGATCAAATTGGCTTTGGCTTGTTTGACTTCTTCGTCGGTTATGGGACTGTCTGTTACATTTTCCAAAGTGGCCAACATGGCATCTTTGGCTGCATTCAAATCTTTGTCTTTGGCCACTTGCATCATGAAGTTGCTGACACCTGGTTCAGCCCACTGGAAGTTAAAGCCGAACGAATTGGCTGCCAATTCTTTTTTAACCACATTTTCATGTAAACGACCTGATGTTGGATGTGCCATGATTTGCGACAACACATTCAAAGCGGGGAAGTTTTCATCAGAGCCCGCCGGTGCTTTGTACATCACACCAACCACTTGCACATCACCAGCTCGTCTGACGGTGACCATGCGTTCACCATCTTGAATGGGTTCTTCGGTATACAACTCACGCAATTTCCGAGTTGGTTTTTCGATTTTGCCAAAATGTTTCTTGATGAGTTTCAAGGTTTTGTCTACATCAATTTTTCCAGCCACGATCAATGTGGCGTTGTCTGGCTGATAGTACTTCCTGTAGAAAGCCTGTAAGTTAGAAATGTCGACATTTTCCAGGTCCGATCGTGCACCTATGGTGCTTTTACCATAATTATGCCAATCGATAGCCACTGAGCCCATTCTTTGTAGTAACACGCGGATGGGGTTGTTGTCGCCGTTTTCTAATTCGTTCCTGACCACCGTCATTTCTGAATCCAAATCTTCTTTGGCGATGAAAGAATTGATCATCCGATCAGCTTCCAAATCCAATGCCCATTCAAGGTTGTCATCTGATGCAGCAAACGTTTCAAAATAGTTGGTCCGATCTGTCCATGTGGTGCCATTGGGCTCAGCACCTCGATCAGTCAGTTCTTTGGCAATGTTAGGGTGGTTTGGCGTACCTTTAAACACCAGATGTTCTAACAAGTGCGCCATACCTGTTTCACCATAGTTTTCATGCTTGGATCCCACATGATAGGTGATATTAACAGTTTGGGTTTCTTGTGACTGGTCTGGAAACAGCAAAACCTGTAGACCATTGTCTAATCGGTATTCAGTAATGCCTTCTACAGACGTTACTTGTTCAATCCCTTTGGGTAATTTAGCCATGGCAGAATTCATGACAAATACAGTCAGCAGCAACAGCCACTTTATAGCAGATTTAACTGGCATAATATTCCTCTTAAATGATTAAGTGATTTATCAAAGACACAGGAAAATGAAATAAATTCAACCCCATGACCTAATTGTGCGTCATACTTTAGCCGAAGAAGTGAATAAAAACACCTTACTAAAGTCACAAATCCTACAAATTGTAGAACATTTAAGGTGTGATTGTAGTGAACCACCAACTACCAGATGTGTTATTCTGATACTCTAATCAAACCAATGGTAAAGACATGAAATTTTCTATTTGTTTACTCATCAGTGTGCTGTGTTTCAGTACTGCCCAAACGGAAGAAGCCGAAAACTCAAATCCACCCAATTACAATCAAGCCCTGGCTGAACAATTAGGTGCAGATGATTATGGGATGAAAATGTATGTCATGGCTTTCTTGAAAAAAGGACCCAATAGAGACCAATCACCTGAAGAAGCCTCAGAAATTCAAAAAGCTCACATGGCCAACATTGCAAAGATGGCACAAGCTGGCAAACTGGTGCTGGCAGGCCCGTTTGCAGAAAATGATTCAGGCATCCGGGGCATTTATATATTTGATGTGAAAACTGTGGCAGAAGCAGAACGGTTAACCGCTACTGACCCTGCCATACAGGCTGGTCGTTTGGTGATGGAATTGATCCCATGGTATGGGTCTGCTGCATTGGTGCAAGTCAATGAAATTGGCGCCACTTTGGCCAAGAAAAGTTTCTGAAATTTAATTGGGAAGGTACAACACTTCACCCACCATCAATCGGTTGGAAGACTTGTTGTTGATCGATTTAATGGCGGCTAAGCTGGTACCATGACGACTGGCGATGTCACTGAGGGTGTCGCCTGATTGGACAATGTGTTTTTTACCTTTGGCTTGGGCTGCAATCCAAGTGTTGGGTGGAGGACTCTGGTAAAAGTAATTCCGGATACCGTCAGCGATCTGGCGAGTCAGTTTCTCAACGTGCTTGGGATCTTTGAGTTTTTTCTCATCCCCGGGGTTACTGATGTATCCAGTTTCAACCAACAACGAAGGCACATCCGGTGATTTCAGTACCAGGAAATTGGCTTGTCCGAATCCATTGCCGTGTAATTTAACCACGCTTTTCATCGAAGCATGTACCGACTTGGCGGCTTTATGACTTTCTTCTAATGCGGCATTCTGAGACAAGTCATATAAAACCTTAGACAACATATCTTGTTTGTCTTCAATCACCACACCGCCAATTTGGTCAGACTTGTTTTCTTTTTCTGCCAACCATTTGGCTGCTTCCGATGAAGCACCTCGCTGTGACAGGATATAAACACTGGCTCCATTAACTTTGCGACTGTGAAAAGCATCGGCATGGATCGAAACAAATAAATCAGCATTGTTTTCACGGGCTTTTTCAAACCGTTTGCGGTGTTTGATGTAATAATCACCGGTGCGAATGATCAAGGCCTTCATACCTTTTTGGGCATTGATTTTTTTCGCCAGCTCTTTGGCAATTTTCAACACCACATCTTTTTCATAAGTTCCCGCAGCACCAATGGCACCAGGATCTTCACCACCATGACCCGCATCAATGGCCACAATCACGTCACGGTTGGGCTTGGTGACTTCATCTACAGTTTTGATCTGGGGTTTGACATCGCGACTCAAATCCACCACCAATCGATGACCATATTCACCAGCTGGATTGAGCAGAAAGCTTTTTGACTTGAGTTGATCATGCAAGTCCAGCACGATACGCACCCTTTTCTTTTCGGAACTGAATCGGACCTTTTTGATGTCTTTGTTGTTTTTAATGGCCAGACTGGAAGTCAGCACGGAGTCATCCAAATCGATGACCACACGAGGCGGGTTTTGCAGCTCAAATAATTTGTAATCTGCATGACCACTTAAATCAAACACTGCCCGGGTGTGTTCAGGACCTGTCCACACACGCATGCCTTCTATGTTGGTGGCTTTCAGGTGGCCACAAAACAGCAAAGTGAATAGCAAAAAGCCTGATTTTCTCATAGTCATAAACATCGTATTTGTGCTGATTTTATTTAAACGCAGCCGCCTATTCAAGTATTTTTACATAAAATCAACAAGATAGGGTGCTATTTTGATGTTATTGTTAAGGTTCTATTAAGGTTTTGCAAAGAAAACAACAAATTCCAATTGGCCTCGGGCAGAATGCCTTGCCCTTTGGCAGGCCATTCAACCAGCAGGATGTTTTCATCATTGATCAAATCTTCAATGCCCATAAAAAACAACTCTTCCGGATCTGTGAGGCGATATAAATCCATATGCACATAATGACGTCCAGCGTGTTGATAAGTTTCATACAAAGTATATGTTGGACTTTTCACAGTATCAGTCACACCACAAGCCGCCAGAAAAAATTGACTGAAGGTGGTCTTACCGGCCCCCAAATCTCCTATCAGATGAATCACATCACCTGGTTTGACTTCGTGACTTAATGCAACAGCCACTTGTTGCAACTCTTCCAGCGTATTGACACTGTTCAGCTCTTGTATCATGCCACCACCAGATGTAATTCTGCGAGTAAATCAGATGCGGTCAAGGTCATCCCATGTGGCGATTGTTCACCCGCTACGGCATGCCAGAGAACCGCCAGCCATGCTGCCTTCTCAGCTGAAAACCCTTGTACCATCAAACCTGCCACCAAACCTGCCAACACATCTCCTGATCCCGCTGTGGCCAAGTTGGCATTGCCATATGGACAACACCACGTTTCCACACCGTTACTGATTAAGGTGCCAGAGCCCTTCAACACCGCCACACAACCAAATTTATTGGCCAATGATTTCACTGCAGCCCATCGATCATCTTGAATTTCTGCTGTCGATGATTGCAGCATGATAGCAGCTTCTTTGGGGTGTGGCGTGATCACAGCCAAATGCTCCGGCACGGCGGCGGCTCGTGCCAGCAAGGACAAGCCATCGGCATCCACCACCAAAGGTACCTGGGCCTTTATCGCCGCTTTGAACAACTGTTTAGACCATTGTGATTGGCCCAAACCCATGCCTAACAACATCACTTGACAGGGCTTGATACCAGGCAGTTCACTCAACCCATCCCAACAGACCGTACCGTCAAAGGCATGGGTCATCAATTCAGGTGCATGTAAAGGCAACAAATCCGCATGCTTGGGATCGGTCACAATGGTGGTAGAACCAGCACCAGCTTTCAACACAGCCTTTCCAGCCAACAACACAGCTCCCAGCATACCGGCTTGACCACCAATGGTTAACACATGACCAAACAGGCCTTTGTGGCTGTTGTTCCTGCGCATGTTTGGGATCTGCATTAAGGCATCGTCAGACAGCAACTGTGCAGTCGCTGGCACAGACGATAAATGTTCAGGTTCAACACCTAAATCTTCGAATGCAATGTCTCCGCAACAGTCCTTGCCATCCATAGTAAACAAACCAGTGTTTCGTGCCAATATTGCAATGGTTTGAGTGGCTTTGACAGCCGCACCTTCAATTTTCCCAGTGGTACCATTCAGACCACTGGGAATGTCTATGGCACACACGGGAACATCTTGCTGGTTGATCCAATCAATCGCTTCGACATAATGCCCCCTGACTGACTGACTTAAGCCAGTGCCAAAAATGGCATCAACCACACCATCAAATCCTTCGGTGGTAATGGTGTTGAAATCAGGTTTAACCACCACTTCACCTTTGAACTGATCGGCAGCCAAACGCGCATCTCCAGACAGTTCATCCACAGGCCTCAAAGCCAATACTTTGACCCGCTGACCATTTTGTCTGGCCAGTTCAGCCACCACAAAACCATCACCGCCGTTGTTGCCAGGCCCTGTAATGATCAACAGGTTTTTGATCTTTTGCAGGTGTTTAAATATGGCAGCGCCAGCCTGTTGCATCAAGGCAAAAGAATCAACCCCCAATGCCGTTGCGGCCAATTGGTCAATTTCCTGGGTTTTGTCATTGCTGTATAGTTGTGCCATCTAATTGCTGTCCCATAGTGGTTTATAATTGGCTGCTTGTTACCCATATTTTAGCAGTGAACGACAACGAACAAAACATCGATTATCAGCACCTGAAATCTCAGATTGAACAATGGTCTGCGGAATTAGGCTTTCAACAAATGGGTATCAGTGATATCGATCTGAGCGAGGCCGGCGATTACTTGAACCGGTGGCTGGCCAAACAATACCACGCCGACATGTCATACATGCACAGGCATGGGGCCAAAAGATACCAACCTGCCGAGTTGGTTCCCAACACGATCAGCGTGATTTCAGTGCGACTAGATTACATGCCAACCGACTTAACACCCTATGAAACTTTAACCGCACAACCTGAAAAAGCCGCCATATCCAGGTATGCCTTGGGGCGTGATTACCACAAGGTTTTGCGCGCCAAGCTGAAACGGTTGACCCAGAAAATCGAAACTGTCATAGGTCCATTTGGGCATCGGGTGTTCACGGACTCGGCGCCAGTCATGGAAAAAGCCATCGCTGAAAAAGCCGGACTGGGTTGGATCGGTAAACACAGCAACTTGATCAACAGCAAAGCCGGCTCTTATTTTTTTCTGGGCGAAATCTATACGGACCTGCCTTTACCCGAGGACCAAGCAGGTGGCTTCCATTGTGGCAGTTGTACCCAATGCATCCAGGACTGTCCCACCGATGCCATTGTGGCCCCATTCCAGGTGGATGCTCGCCGTTGCATTTCTTACCTGACCATCGAGAACAAAGGCCCCATTCCTACCGAGTTTCGAAAACCCATAGGCAACCGCATTTACGGTTGTGATGACTGTCAGGTGGTGTGCCCCTGGAATAAATTCACCGTGCCCACCCAAGAAGCAGATTTCGCGCCCAGACACCACATGGATGACATTGAGTTACTTGAGTTGTTTAAATGGACAGAACAAGAGTTTTTAGATAAAACTGAAGGATCACCCATCAGACGAATTGGCTATGAAGCCTGGCAACGCAATTTAGCCGTCGGACTGGGCAATGCGCAAGCCACTGATGACATCATCAACGCATTACAAGCTAAATTAGCCACCAGCACTGAGCTGGTCAAAGAACACATTGAGTGGGCTTTGGAACAATTGGAATGATGTATTTCTATCAAGATTCCCATTGAACAAGCATACGACTTTGTTGGATGGCTATTCAAAAAGACACTGGATGCCAGCCTGCGCCGGCACGACGACAGTCAATGAGTACAACCACACTTTTATCTAGATTCATGTTCCATATTGTATTTATACAAGGAATTAATGTGCTCTCTGAATTATGCTAAGAATTTATTCCATCTGACAGGAAAACAATGAATCGTCATCCCGGACTTCCTTAAGGGACCTACTTTTGGTGATCCGGGATCCAGTGTCTTTGGATGTTTCAGAGTTGCTTATGCACCATCAACTGGTCACAATTTATGTATTGAATCAATGGAACTGACTCCTTTTATTCAATAACAAGCCCATCTTAGCGATGAGGTGTCATTGAACCATCTCTACCAACCCTGCAGCATCAATCGGGCCCATGTGTTTTTTGTGGCGCATGCCTTCGGGGTTATAGACGATGGTGGTGGGTAAGCCCAAACCGCCCTCTTGAGCAAATTCAGGTGGGTTGTACACATCAATGGTCAACAAGGGGTAGTTGATGTTGAAATCAGCGGCAAAATTTTGCAGCTTCTCAACTGTGGCATCTTCGTAAGCGATACCAACCACTTGAACGTTTTCGTTCTCGGCCTGAAATTTGACCAACTCAGGCATTTCATCGCGACAAGGCGCACACCAAGTGGCCCAATAATTCAATACCAGCCATTTTCCACGATAATCAGCTGCCTGCACAGGTTCTCCTGCCAAGTTGGTTAAACTGAATTCCAAAGGAGCTCCAATGCCATCAGCTGTGACAGCAGATGCTTGTTCAGCCACAACCTCTTCTTTGGCTGGCATTGACTCTGCTGAAGGTTGTTGGTTGTTGTTTTCACAAGCGGTTAAAAACAGGCTTGCCATTAATGAGGTTGTTAAGGTTAATTTAAGGTTGTTTTTCATGGTTAATTGGGTTGTTTATGATGTTTTCTATAGATTGGTTGAGCATTCCTGTAACTGGCTGCCAGTAATTATCTAATAAGCCTTGGTAACGGGCAAAGTATTTTGTGGCCGTGACCGGTATTTTAAATCCACCATTGGTGTACAGCTGTTTAAAAGTCAAAGCACTTAAATCATGCCTGACCAAATAATCCCCTGATTGGCTGATGGCGATGTATTGCTTATCCCGCAACCAGTCTAATTGCATATTGAGCTCATCATCAGGAATGAAATACAGTTGACCGCATAAATCACTATAACTGACAGTTTTTCCTTGTTGACTGGCCTGCCACAACTTATTGAGGATATCGATCACCAGTAAAAGCCTTTGGTTGGTCTGGTAATTCTGAACATGTAAACGCCATCGAGATGTTTCTAAGGTGGCAGTGATGGTACCTCCCAACAAGATGATGTTCCATGACAAAAACATCCATATTAAGAACAACGGTATGGTGGCCAAGGTGCCATAAACTTTTTGATAACTGGGTATGGAGGTGACATACAAAGCAAAGCCCTTTTTAGCCAGCTCGAAACACACGGCTGAAAACAGTGCACCTACGATGGCATTTTTCCATTTGACCTTGCGGTTGGGCACCACCAAGTAAATCAAGAAAAAGGCAATGGTGGATGACAACACCGGTAAAGCTTTGACCAAAAACCCTTTCATGCTGGCGAACGCCGAATATTTGAACACCAAAGATGACAAGGCGATACCGCCACCAACCAGCAGAGGACCCATGGTCAACACCGCCCAATACATCATTAATTTTTGTTTAAAACGACCCGTAGATTTACTGTCAAAAATCCTGTTCAGGGCTTTTTCCATGGTGTGCATCATCAGTATCGAGGTCACAAACACAGCCAGAAACATGGTCACGGTCAGCCCCCTGGCTTTTTCCACAAAACCAATGATATAACCTTGGATCACTTCACCTGTGGTAGGCACAAAATTTTTAAAGATAAAGTCTTGCAGTTGTTGTGAGGCTTCTTCGAACAATGGCATGGCCGAAAACACAGTGATCAAGACCGACATGAAAGGAACCAAGGACAACAAAGCGGTATAAGCCAGGGAACTGGCAGCCAGAGAAGTTTCATCATCGCGGTACCGGCGAACCACTTCAATGGTGAAATTCTTCAAATTGGTAGCAAATCGCGTCACTTTATTCATGCGGCTATTGTCTTTTAAATACATGGATTATACAAGTGACACCATTTCATTGATGCAATTGTCAATAGATGGGGCACAACCATGGCGTCAATTGTTTTCATATAACTTCTGTGCTATATTGAATATGCGTGTTTGCTGGGGGGCATGAGAACGCATGAACAAAATCTATTATGTGTTCCACATAGCCTTTCAGTTTAAACTGTGTGTAAAAAACTGGTATAGCTATGAAAACTAAAAACTCAACCCTACCTTTGCTTACTGCCTTTTTGTTCCTTGGAGCTTGTGGCAATGACTACCCCAAACTCACTCATTTCAAGGCCTTTGATGAAAGGTTCACCACCGTATTAGATACCAAAGATCCAGATCAATTGAAACTGATATCAGAAATGTTTTTTGACCGGCAAGAAGCCAATGACGTGCAAGCAGATTTAAGCTTTGACTATTTATTTGATTTGACCACAGCAGCTGGATCTGAACGTTGGCGTTGTACCAAAACAGGCTATTGCCAACAACGAACCCAAGGCGCAGAACCACTCAGAGAAATATACTACGTGGAACGTTACAAAGAATTGTATGAAATTTCTAAACTGGATTGATTTGTTCAATCAATCTCAGTACCAGCTCAGTTGATTTTTTTCCAGCTTGTTCAATGTATTGATTGAAATTAAGCTGCGCTTCGTGACCAGCCACATCGGATAAGTTCCTCAATACCAGAAAATCAATACCGTGCATGTAACAGACTTGCGCAACAGCTGCCGCTTCCATTTCACAGGCCACCACATGCTCAAACCTGTCCTTGATTTGAGCGACTTGGTGGTCATGATAGATGAACGACTCACCAGTTGCTATGGTTCCAATATGATGGTTATCATTTAAATCATCAGCCACTTGATCCAACAACCTTAACCATTTACTTTTTACGGGGTAATAAATGGGCAACCTGGGTAATTCACCAAATTCAAAGCCTATCGGGCTGACATCAATGTCATGGTGACAAACCCGCTCTGCGAACACAAAATCTCCAACTTCAGCGGATCTTTTGATGCCACCTGCCGATCCGGTATTGATGACCAAATCAGGTTTAAATTCTCTGGCCAGCCATTCAGCAGCAAGTGCAGCATTGACTTTGCCAATGCCAGATTCCATCAGACAAACCTGATGGCCTGCCCATTCGCCCATGGTGATTTTGATGTCCAGGTACTGACTGTTGCTGGTGGATTCCAATTGAGCCCGAAAAAATTCGCATTCCAGGTGCATGGCACCTATCAGGCCAATCCGGCTCATGCTTCCCCGCGCATTAATTTTTGCAGCTGTTCACCAGGGTTGGCATGCCGCATGAACGATTCTCCAATGAGGAATGTGTGGATATCCAGATCTTCCAGGAATTCAATGTCAGCGCTACGGTGTATCCCACTTTCGCTGACCACAATGCGTTTCTGTCCTGGGTGATTATCTATCACATGCTTCAAGTTTTGACTGGTTTCCAAACTGGTTTCAAACGTTTTCAAATTTCTGTTATTGATGCCAATCAATTGTGCAGGTGTAGCCAGGGCACGATGCAATTCGCCCAGATCATGGACTTCCATCAACACATCCATGCCTAACCTCACCGCCAGATTGTAAAGCGTTGACAAGCTGTCATCGTCCAAGCAGGCCACTATCAACAACACACAATCGGCACCCATGGCCTTGGATTGATATATTTGCCAAGGGTCAATCATGAAGTCCTTTCGTAAAACAGGCAAGTTTACGGCATCACGAACCTGAATGAGGTATTCATCGCTGCCTTTAAAATATTGTTGGTCAGTTAATACGGATAAACAACTGGCTCCTCCCTGCAGGTAGGACTGTGCAATTTCTACCGGATTAAAATCTTCCCGAATGACACCTTTAGATGGTGAAGCTTTTTTAACTTCTGCAATCACAGCCGGTAAGTTTTGCTTCTGCTTTGCTTCAATGGCGCGGATAAAACCACGACAAGGCATTTGTTGATCAATGATCTTTCTGAAGTCATCAAAAGACTGCTGTTGTTGACCCATGGCCACTTCTTGTCTTTTGGTGGCTACTATTTTGTCCAGTACATTGGATTTTTTTTGCATGTTATATGGGTCCATAATTGACCTCCCAACTCATTGATAAGTTTGTGTGTATCTTGCCAATTGTTGTAATAATTGCCAAGCGGCACCTGATTGCATAACCTCTTGAGCTTTTGAGACACCGCTTTTCATGTCTACGGCCTTACCAGCCACATAAATGGCAGCTCCTGCATTCAAAGCCAAGATATCAGCAGCCGGACCTGGCTGCCCGGTCAAAGCCTGTTTGATCAGCTCAAGACTTTGTTGCGAGTCATCTACCACCAAATCATTGATCGACTGCTTGCTGACACCAAAATCTTCAGGCTCAATGCTGTATTCGCTGATTTCACCATTTTTCAATTCGGCCACATCAGTGGCAGCCGCTAACGAAACTTCGTCCATGCCATCTTGAGAATGTACCACCATGACATGTTTGGCACCCAATTCTCGCAGCACTTCGGCAGCTGTTCTGACCCATTGTTTGGCAAAGATTCCCATCACTTGAAAAGGGGTGTCTGCCGGGTTGGTCAATGGTCCCAACAAATTAAACATGGTCCTGACCGCCAACTCTTTCCTTGGGCCCACTGCATATTTTGTGGCGCCATGATGCGCGGGGGCAAACAAAAAACCAATGTTATATCGCTCTATACAGTCAGCCACTTGACTTGCATCCAAGGTCAAATTCATTCCTGCCGCTTCCAATACATCGGCGGAACCCGTTGAAGATGACACCGATCGGTTACCATGTTTGGCCACCCGACAGCCAGCTGCCGCAGCAATAAAAGCCACGGCGGTTGATACATTGAAAATGCCAACACCATCACCACCGGTACCACAGGTATCGATCAAATGATCTTTGCTGACCGACACTTTGACCGCTCTGTAGCGCATCACTTTGGCGGCTGCGGTGATTTGTTCAACGGTTTCACCATTGAGCTTCAAAGCCATCAACAACCCACCAATTTGCGCTGGAGTGGCATTGCCATCCATAATTTGATTCATCACAGCAGTCATGCTGTCGGCTAGAAGCGGTTGTTGTTCGCCCAACAAATCCAAGGCGGTTTGTATTGGTGATTTATTCATCTTTATTGAGTCGATATAAGGGTTAGTCAGAATTGTGTTAAAAAGTTTTGTAGCATTTGGTGACCATGTTCAGTCAGGATACTTTCAGGATGAAACTGTACCCCAGACATGGCATAATCCCTGTGTCTGAATCCCATGATTTCATCAAACTCCCCATCTTCTGTTTCAGTCCAAGCAGTGATTTCTAAACAGTCTGGCAAAGTATTTCTGTCAACCACCAGAGAATGATACCGTGTGGCGTTGAATGGATGGGCCAAACCAGTAAACACATCGTTGTTGTTGTGGTGTACAGCAGAAATTTTACCGTGCATGATGGTCTTGGCAGCCACCACGTCTCCACCAAAAACTTGACCAATGGATTGGTGTCCCAAGCAAACGCCTAACAAGGGTATGTTACCTGCACATGCCTTGATCAGCTCCATAGAGATGCCAGCCATATCAGGGTTCCTTGGCCCAGGTGAAATGACCACATGATCGGGTTTAAGAGCCAATGCTTGTTCCACTGTGATTTCATCGTTACGATAAACTTTAACTTCACAGTTCAGTTCACCGAAATATTGAACCAAGTTATAGGTAAATGAATCGTAATTATCAAGCATCAACAACATCTGATGTGTCCGGTCAAAACTGGCATTGTACAGAAATTTTTCAACGGGTGAAATTAAAAACGGCCTCTTTGAGGCCGTTTTTCATATCTAAACTGAAGCCATGGCTTATTAAAACTTAATGGTCGCCCTGACATAGCCAAACTGTCCTTCTCCATCATAAGTTGATGGGTCGTAACCGTTAAGCGAACAACTGAAACAAGTGGGTGGCTGTTTATCAGTCACATTGTTGACACCCGCTTCAAGCTGCACGTTATTCCATTCAGGGAAAATCACCTGTAAATCATGGAACGTGGTACCACCTAAGCTGTTGGTTCCAGCCGCTTCATCACTACACAAACCTTGACCAATCAAGAACCCTGCACAGTTTTCAGTCAGGCCATTGATGTACCTTGAACCCCAGGTGATCTTCCAATCTCGGTAGTTAAGGGTCGTGAACAGGTTAGAATTCCAGTCCGGAATACCCGAATCATTGACTTCGATACCATCCAAATCACGTGGTGCAAAACCTGATGGAAAATTAACCAAATCATTGGTTGGGTTAAACTCGGTATATTCATTAACAAAAGAATTGTTCCAACTGGCCTGGATATACCCCCAATCATAGGTTGGAGATGTCCAATTGACGTTGAAATCCACACCTGAGGTTTCAATCGAACCAATGTTGGTCAATTGTGTACTGAAGTTTTGAATGTTTCCATTGGGGTCACGATTAAAGGCATTACATAAAATGCTTGATGCATTGGCTGCACACGAATCTAAAATAAACTGTGCGTCAACAGATTGAATCGCTCCATCGACTTCGATGTCGTAATACGTGACTTCAAAATCCAAACTGTTGGACCAACTGGTGTCATCTGCCCATTCTGGTGAATAAACAAAACCTAAAGTCAACGTCTCGGCTTCTTCGGGTGACAATGCCGGATTACCTCCGGTGATGGTTGAAATCTGTGGATTGATCTGTTGGTAAGTATTGGGAACGCCGGCACAACCAGGTAAGTTAGGAGTTATAAAATTACCAGGATTTTGCGGATCAGGAATCGCATTACAAGGATCATTCAATTGTGCATCAAAACGAGCCTGGGTGCCAAATAATTCCCCAATTGAGGGTGCTCTTAAACCTTCAGCAAAGGTGCCCCTGATCATCAAGCTGTTGGTTGGCATGTATTTAAAACCAAATTTACTGGTGGTGTCAGAGCCTGAAGTGCTGTAATCAGAACTGCGGAATGCCAATGAAAAGTCTAACAATTCTGCAAAACGCTGGTCAGCCAATACCGGCACCAAAAACTCGGCATAAAATTCATCCACACTGAATTCACCGGCTGTTGGACTGGCCGGAACACCGTTACTTTCACCAGCAACCACAATTGGATCAGGTTGGAAGAAGCCTGTTTTCTTGCGGTACTCATATCCGACTGCAACTGACAAAGGCCCAGCCGGTAATTCAACCAAGTCGCCACTGATGTTGGCAGTGAAGTCTGTCAACTCTTGTTCTGAGTTATCAGATTGAACAAATGCAATGTAATTCAACATTTCTGGCGTGATGGTGCCTTCACCACCACCTTGACCACCAAAGATGTTCAATGGCACACAACCAGGTGTGTTGTTACACACATCAACCGGCCCTAAAGCCGTTTCGATTCTGGCAATGTTCAAAGCACCGGTTTTCCGCTGTGACGCTTCGTTTTTGCCATAAACGCCATTGATGTCCCAGAACCAGTTGCGATCTGCTGCTGTGAATGAACCTTCTAAACCCGTTGAAAAGTAGGTGGTATCAACATTCTGATTGAACACGCGCGGACCGGCTTCCAATGGCCTGCGACCAATGAAGCCCTCACCTGTGTAGAATGGGCCGTTTGGATCAAAAATATCGACCCCAAACGGGTTGTATGGGTTACTGGCTGATATGACGATGTTATCGGCAATGGCACCTGATCCGGCTTCTGGGCCAATGAATATGGGTTCTGGAGCTGCCTGGTTGGTGGATTTTCTGTTGTTATAAACACCTTTGACGTACCAGGAAATGTTCTCCGTCAATTCGACCGAAACCTGGCCAAAAATATTGGATCGCTTAGAAGGCGTCACATAATAGTTGAATGGCGCAAAGTTAAACCGGTCATTGCTGGTAAAAGGGTGAAAATCATCACCACTACAGGGGCTGGATGGATCATAATTAATGGGACCAGTCACACCATCATTCAGCGTACAATCAATTAAGTTGCCATTGATGTCTCTGACCACAAACCGGCCTTGTGGTGTACCTGAACTCCCACGTGTCACACCGGTGAAAGGCACAGGAAACTGTGACAAGAAACGGTCAGCCGCAGAAACTTCCTTTTGATCGGTATAACCCACATTGAGCAACATGTCGACCTTGTCGGTTTGGGTGCCAAAAGTCAGATCGAAACTTCCTGTTTCACCATCACCCTCATCAAAAGCACCGGCATAAGCGCGAACTTCAACACCTTGCATGCTTTTTTTGGTGATGATGTTGACCACACCAGCTATCGCATCGGCACCGTAAATGGCAGATGCACCGTCTTTCAAAATATCTATGCGTTCAATGATGCCTACAGGAATTGTGTTCATGTCCACAGCATTACTGACACCAGAACCCGAACTGCCTGCAACCCAACGCAGGCCATCTACCAACACCAACACCCGACCCGGGTCCAAATGACGCATATCAACTTGAGTGGCACCGGCACCAATACCGCCGCCGTTGGCTGGGAAACCAAAGTTTCCACTGGAATTGAAACGCGTGTTCAATGCCGAACCCGACTGGGTCAATTGTTGTAGGATGTCACCTACCGATGTTAAACCTGAACGATCAATGTCTTCACGAGATATGGTTTGGGTAGGCTCGATGCCTTCTATTTGTGATTGTCTGATGCGTGAACCTGTGACTTGTACTTTGCCCAATTCTTCGACTGAATCGTCTTGAGCCAACACCAATGACGGTGCCGTCACACAACTTAAACTGATGCACAAAGCCGACGCCAGCTTGGTGCGCTTGAATTTATTTTTCATTTTAATCCCTCTGAGTTACTTGATATAGTTATATTTGTAATGATAGAAATCTCATTGTTATTTTTGCACAAAAAATCATGTACAAAAACTCACCAATGAGCGCAACAAATATATTTGAAAGTGGAAACTTTTACAATGCAATTTTGGACTAATTTGCTGCACTCATGATTTCAATATCATGGATCATTACGCATTACTTTTTTGTGAATCAGTTCACTGCTTGTAAAATCGAAGCACAATTTTACGGGACTATAATCCTTTGGTGGCTTGTTCAACCGCTTTGAATACAGCTTTAGATTTGTTCATGATTTCCTGCCACTCATTTTCGGCCGTACTGTCAGCCACAATGCCAGCACCTGCCTGGACATGCAATTCTTGATCTTTGATCACTGCAGTGCGAATTGCAATGGCCATATCCATGTCACCATGCCAACCCCAATAACCCACTGCACCAGCATACACATTGCGTTTTACTTTTTCTAATTCGGCAATCACCTCCATGGCCCTGACTTTTGCTGCACCCGATAAGGTGCCGGCCGGGAATACCGCTTTGATGATGTCGGCATTGGTTTTGCCCGTCTGTAACTGACCTCGTATTTCTGAAACAATGTGCATCACATGTGAATAATGCTCAATGATCATTTTATCCTTTAATACAACAGTACCAATCTCAGCGATACGTCCTACATCATTGCGACCCAAATCAATCAACATCAAATGCTCTGCAATTTCTTTGGGATCATTCAACAAGTCCATTTCCAAAGCCTTGTCTTCTTCAGGCGTTTTTCCCCTGGGCCGCGTACCTGCAATGGGGCGCAAGGTCACTTCATCATCGATGCGGCGCACCAAAACTTCAGGGGAAGAACCCACCACCTGATACTCACCAAAGTCCATAAAATACATATACGGACTTGGGTTTGATGCCCTCAAGGCTCGATAAACATCCAAGGGTCTGGCATTGAACCTGGTTGAAATTCGTTGCGACAACACCACTTGCATGATGTCACCCGATTCGATGTAGGCTTTACACTTGTCGATCGCCACATTGAATTCATCCTGAGTAAAACCCGTCTTAAAATCTGTGGTGTTGATGCTGTTTTGGTTGATCATCTCAGCGTAACCGGTGGTTCCGGAACGCAGGCGATGGGTCAGGTCATTGAGTCGTTTGCTGCCTTTTTCATAGGCCAATTCTTCATTCGGGTCAACATGCACAATCAACCACACTTTGCCCGCCAGATTATCGAACACGGCAATGTCTTCAGCCAACATCATGTTGATGTCAGGTATGTGTAGCCGATCCTCAGGGGCCAATCCTTTCAGCTTAGGCTCAATCTGTTCAATGATTTCATAGCCGAAATAGCCCACCAATCCGCCATTGAATGCGGGTAATTCTTCAATTTCCGGCACTTGATATCTGGCCTTGATGGTTTCAACTTGTTGCAACACATCATCGACCTCATATTCATCGATCAAGGTGTCGTATGCAAATTCCCGAAATTGGCGACCATAGACTTGGAAGCGAAAATTGGCTGATAAGCCGATGATTGAATAACGTCCCCAACGAGCACCACCCTCCACCGACTCCAACAAAAATGTGTGTTTGCCGTTGGCCAGTTTCAACCAGGCACTTAACGGCGTATCTAAATCAGCTGAAATACATTGATACAAGGGTATGCGGTTGTGGCCTGCTGCTGCCAGTTGGTTGAATCTTTCTTTTTTCATGGGTTATTAGAAATCATGCATTGGTCTTAAGCGGTATCTTACATCTTGATATGGCAGCTGCAAACCTTATTTATTCAACATTATTAAAAAGACATGGTGCCAGCTGAGACAGTGCGGTGCTGTGAAGTTTTTTTTAACTCAATCACAATTGCCGTCCTTCAGATCCATTACAATGTATCACCAATTAATCCACCTGAGTTCATGTGATGACAAAATTCCTGATTATGCCACTTTGGATTTTGCTCAGCCAATCCGTAGATGCCAAGCCTCGCTGTGAGCTCATTGCAGGACAAGCAGAGAATGCCAACCAAAACTGGGTTTGGCAATGGCAAGATAAACACCTGCGGTGTTCGCTACCAAACGCTGAAACCACCCGTCAAGGTTTTGACATGGCTAATTTGTTGATCATCAGAGGACATGGCAAAAACATCAACACCGACAAATACCAGATCATTCATCGCGCTCATGGCTATCATTTGGTTCTGAATTTGGGCCATAACAACGAACAAAGCCATTCACACAATCACCACTTGGATTTCATTCCTTTAACCGATTTCAAGGGCATCAAAAAAGCATCACCATCATTAAAAAAACCCGCCCTGCGCAACGTGCAAAATTTAGTCAACCAAGTGGATGCCAGTCGTTGGCGTGATGATGTCACCACTTTAAGTTCTTGGTCAAGGAGAACCGGCGAAAGTGGCAATGTGGCTGCTGCCAACTGGATTGAGACAAAACTGACCAACCTGGGCTACCAAACCAGTCAGCAACCCTTCCAGGTGGGCCAAACCCCCACCAACAACATCATTGGCATCAAACCAGGCATGACCAGACCCGATGATTGGTATTTGGTTGGCGCACACATGGATTCGGTACCTTCAGGCAATGCGCCTGGAGCCGTCGACAATGCCAGTGGTTGTGCAGCCACCTTAGAAATGGCGCAAATTGCGAGTGTATATCAGTTTGAAGGCACACTGATATTCATGTGTTTTTCTGGAGAAGAACAAGGACTGATTGGCAGTGAATACCATGCCGACAGCTTGATCAATGGCGAGGATGACGACAAAATCAAATTGGCGCTGACCTTAGATATGGTTGGCTATACCAGCAACAGTGATCATGAACTGCTGATTGAGTCTTCTTCAACCTATCAGCCACTGATGAATGAAATGGCACAATACGCTGCCACTTATGCACCCGGGTTAACCGTTTATACCAGCACCAACTATTTTGGGTCTGACCATGTGTCATATATCGACAATGGTATGCCAGGTATATTATCCATAGATGATGATTGGAACGTATACCCCGCCTACCACCAAAGCAATGACTTGCCGGAAAACATCAACTTGACTCAAGGCGAATACATCATCAAGACCAACATGGCAACACTGGTGGAAAAAGCTGTTGTCATGGGTTCGTTTGATTTGATTTTTGCAGACGACTTTGACTGATTATTCAATCAGAATAGTCATACGCCCCACCTTTTTCTAATGCCTTTTGGTATGCAGGGCGTGCTTGAAACTCCCTGACAAAGCGGTAAACATGCGGATGTGAAGACTTGGTTATTGAACCTTTGGCCACACTGGCTTCTAAAGGAAAAGACATCTGAATATCGGCACCACTGATTTGATCACCCGTAAAGTACGCTTGTTTGGCCAAATGATCTTCTACGTATTGAAAATGATTAACAATGTTGGGCGTCACAAACGAATCCATCACTTTATTGGCAATGGCCCTGGCAACGGGCTTCACAAAAAAAGGCATGGGACTGGTTTTGACCTTATCAAATACAATTTTCAGTAACAAAGGCGACATCATAGATCCTTCTGCATAATGCAGCCAGTACATGTATGCCTGATAACGTTTTGAATTGCGTCTTGGCACCCATTCCCCAGCCCCGTATTTGTGCCCCAAGTAATCGATGATGGCTCCGGATTCTGCCAACACCTGATCACCATCTGTGACCACCGGAGACTTTCCTAAGGGGTGAATTTTTTTCAGTGATTCTGGAGCCAATTGAGTTTTGGCATCGCGTTCATAAAATTTAATCTCATAATCAACACCCAATTCTTCAAGCAACCAAAGGATACGTTGTGACCGGGAGTTATTTAAGTGATGAACTGTGAGCATAATATATAACGATTGTTGAATGGTTCGAGTTTACCACCAATGATGTCAAAAAAGGTTCAACGCTACCCTTTGATCTCAGCATTGCCCACGTTATAAAAAGAACGAATGGACTTGATCAGTTCACCTTCCAGTTCATACCACTCACAAACCTCCATGGATAAACCGGTCAATTCATTGTTCTGATGGAACTGAACACACACCTGACGGCCTTGCTTGATGTGTTTCAAAACTGTTAACTCATTACCTAAGAAATCATCTTTGTTCTTACTGACTATATCCAAATAAGTTTGTTTTGATTCGATGGTACCGAAGGGACTGGTGTGTTTGAAATCATCGGCGATTGGCAAATCATCGACCTGCCCTGAATTCCAACAATCAAACCATTTTTGTACCACTGGGTCAATTTCGATTGCATGCATGGCGCTCTCCTGTTTGTGACATTCCCCTCTATTCTAACGCAGACAATAACCGCAGAATTTCTCTGCGCATCAGATCGATGCCTTCATCAATGGCTGCTTTGCTTTTGGATTCAGCATGTAACGTCGACCAATGGGTATTCCATGATGCCGCCAAGTGATTGGCCGCTTCACGGGTTGTTTCAGGTAACACCATCGCCAGGTCCTGAATGGTCAGTACATAGGTCCAACCCAAACGGGGGTTACCCTGTACTTTGAGGTCTTGTTCATAGTGGTTGTAAAACACCACTTGTTGCAGTTCGTTGATTTTTAAAATGATTTCAAAAGCAGCCTGGCGCTGGTTGCGGTTGTCTTCTGACAATTCATTGCGCCATGAGTTGTATGACAAACTGGAAATCGCTATCACCAAACTGATGATGGCTATGGCATTGTCTTTGATTTGGCTTTTGATGCTGGTATGCTCTGGTTTTTCGGTTTGATCACTCATAGACAACTAGACCTGCTCATAAGTAAAAAATCACAACAGCTGTTCATTGACCACCACGATTTTACCATCGCGTTTACCTCCGGACGCAGCGGCCACTGCTTGCTTGATGTCTTTAACCGGATAAGTGGCATGGACCGGTGCTGACAATTTGCCTGTGGCGATCAAGCCGATCAAATGGCCATACAGTTCTTGTTGCTGTG
Organism: Marinicella sp.; assembly: GCA_965230295.1. Classification (GTDB taxonomy): domain Bacteria; phylum Pseudomonadota; class Gammaproteobacteria; order Xanthomonadales; family Marinicellaceae; genus Marinicella. Next base: position 736,686 of record OZ246001.1, read on the forward strand.
CCGGGGTGGCTGTACGAAACCATTTAGCCAACCAGAATCCTTTGACCGTAACATCCTTGAAGATAATCACAGAAGGCGCCAATAAACATGGCTCACCACTCATGGCGCCGTAATTAACCAAAGTGGCGCCGTCTGAAAGGGACTCACCCAGCCTGGCTGTTGCACTGCCACCCACTGCATCAATGCCTAATTTGACCGCGGTGCCATCCGTGGCCGTTTGGACCTGTTGTGCCAAATCCGGACCATCCACCAACACCACATCGGCACCGGCAGCCAGCATGGGTTCAACCAAGGATTCACGTCGCACCACATTGATTGTTTTGAGGCCCCGTAATTTTGCCAGCGCAATCAAATACGAACCCACACCCGAATTGGCGGCATTTTGGACCACCCAATCACCGGCTTGTAGATCAACAAACTCACTGAGCATCAGAGAAGCCGTCGGTGGATTGACTGTGATCATCGACAGTTGTATGGGATCCACCTCATTGGGCAGTGAAATCAAACCTTTGGCGTCGGCCACCATGTGTGTAGCCCAGGTTCCAATGCCAACAGGTAACAACACGGTTTGACCAATGGCTGGTTCATTCACTCCGGGGCCATGTCCTATGACTTTGGCCACACCTTCATTACCACCAATGGCAGGTAAAGGCGGTAACATGCCATATTGTCCGGTCAAAGTAAGCACATCAGATGGGTTGATAGGAGCGGCCAGCATTTCGAGCAAAACTTGCCCTGTTGACAACTCGGGTTGTTCAAAAGGAACGGCTTCAATGACATCTTGGGGTATGGGACCTCGGGTCTGGTATTCAGCTTTTAACATAATGGTTTCTCAGGTAAGGTTTGTTTTGTGATGCAAAGGTTTGTCTGATACAAGTAAGTACACGGCCAATTCACTTTCTGATCACTTCCAACTCAAATGATGACAATTTCATACATTGAGCCAGTTTGCGATACACTTTTCTTTCAAGTGGTGTGATGCCATCACCAAAATAATCATTCACCTCCACGCGAACATCATGCTTGCCTTTCATAAAGCCAATTAAGCCCATTGATTTAGCACCATCGGCTAAACAACTGTGCGCTGCAGCAAAATCACCCACCAGCATCCTCGGGTATGAAAATGTTTTTTGTGACTTGAAAGTTCGGGTTTTTTGTTCGGTACTGATGACAAATTGATTTCTTTGGATTTTTATATTGACTTGCATGGACAGATAATCAGTTTGGTTGGTGGTATTGAGTTTATTCAGTATACCAGCATGCGGGTCGAATTTTTGTGTGTTATTTTGGACATTTCTTCGGATCAAATGGATAGGGCAAAAAATTGATGTGTAAGTGGGGCCCGGTGCCATGTGATTGATCAATCACAGACGGGGTGAAGAGCTGACCATTCACCTCGTATGAATGGGTCCGAAACACGCTGACCAACCTGGCCACATCCTGGCCACATCCTGGTCACTCATCCCACGGGTACCGATGTCAACGGCACGGTTGGATAAATGTTTTGAGATGAAACAGTTTCTGGCCATTTGTTCTCTGATCCTGGCTTCAAGCCGTTCGACATTGATTTCATCCATCGCCTGGTATTCACGAATGGCTGCTTGATTCTCATAGATCGAACAATCTCCTTTTGATAAGCACTGATGGATGTATCGGGCTTGTTCAGCTGGCGCCCTGGCAGAACCGGTCACCCTGATGCTGAACCATTGGGTGTCAAAACTTTTTTGCAGCAGGCAAAAATCAACCGCCATTTCATCCAAAGATGTCCTTATCTGGGCAGGTAATGGATCCACCGCGCCTACGGCTTTGGCTTGCTGGCATTGTTGATAGGTTTTGGCCATTATGTTGGCATGAAAGAAAAGCATGATCACAAAATACAATGAAGCAGTTTTCAAAGATCTGATTTTTGAGGGTGCTTTATTCATCGTTACCTATTTTTCGTTCAAACTTTTGCCAACTCTTGAGCATTTCTTTGCCAACGTTGGATGATCTGTTCACAAGCGGCGGGGTTTGATTTCAACAAATCTGCCGCCATCCCTTTGGCTTGTTGAAATAATGCAGCATCTTGTTCAGGATTGGAAAACCGAAATTCCATGCTGCCTTTTTGTCGGGTGCCCAGGATTTCACCAGGTCCACGTAACTTGAGGTCTTGCCGAGCAATTTTAAACCCGTCGTTGGTTTCACGCATGGTGGTCAGGCGCACCTGGGCATTCTCGGTCAGTGGTGCCTGATACATCAACACACAATGGCTTTGGCGGTTGCCCCGGCCTACCCGGCCGCGCAGTTGATGCAATTGTGACAAACCCAATCGTTCGGCATTTTCAATCACCATCAAACTGGCATTGGGCACGTCCACACCGACTTCGATAACCGTGGTAGCAACCAACAACTGAATCTGATTGGCCTTGAATCGATCCATCACGGCTTGTTTCTCGTCACTTTTCAAACGGCCATGGATCAGCCCCACTGACAGATCAGGGAACCAATCCTTGAGCTCCTCAAACGTATCCTGAGCGGCCTTGGCGCGCATGTGTTCTGATTCTTCGATCAACGTACATACCCAATAGGCCTGTTCTCCCTGACCGCAGGCGTGGCGGATCCGTTCTGCCAATTGTTGCATTTTTTGGTTATCCAGCAACACAGTGTTGATGACTTTGCGGTTGGGTGGCAGTTCATCAATCACTGAAATGTCGAGGTTGGCATAGGCAATTTGAGCCAGTGTCCTGGGGATTGGCGTGGCCGTCATGATCAGATTATGCGGCATCAATGCATTGGTGTTATCCACACTGGCCTGACCCTTTTGTTTCAACATCAACCTTTGGTGAACCCCGAAACGGTGCTGCTCATCAATGATGACCAGCGCCAAGTCACGATAAACCACATCGGCTTGAAATAAGGCATGGGTCCCAATGATCACATCTGCATCTGCAGCGATGGCTGCAAGTACTTCAGTTCGGGCCTGACCTTTGATTTTGCCAGACAAAAAGACCACCTTTTTATCAGGAAAATAATCCACCAGGGTCAGCAGGTGTTGCTCTGCCAAGATTTCTGTCGGTGCCATCATCACCGCTTGCTTGCCATGGACCAAGGCAGCTTGCATGGCCAGGGCTGCCACCACGGTTTTACCACTGCCCACATCGCCTTGGACCAAACGTTGCATGGGATGGTTCCTCCCCAGGTCTTGGTGAATTTCAGCCACCACCCGATTTTGTGCACTGGTCAACTCAAAAGGTAAACGAGTCAACAACTGTTGGGTTTGTTCTGCTGATACCGCCAGCCAAGGCGCATTGAGTTGTTCAATCGCAGTCCGCGCTTGGTGCATGGCCAAGAAATGCGCCAAAATTTCTTCAATCTTCAACCGCTGTTGGGCGGGATGAGTTTGATTCAACAGTTGCAGCACGTCTGCATCAGGCGGCGGCTGATGCACAAAGGACAACGCATCGGTCAAGATCGGCATCTGTTGTTCTGCCAACCAATCTGCCGGTAACAATTCAACCAGATCAAACTGTCCTGAAGCCATTAGACAGACCGCTTGGGCGGCAGCCTTCTGTAATAACTTTTGCGAGACCCCTTCGGATTTCGGATAAATCGGGGTTAAGGATCGAGCCAATGCCGGCTGTTTGTCACCCAGGCTGAATTCCGGGTGAATGATTTCCATGCCATACATGCCATGGCGAATTTCACCATAGGCACGTATTCGAGTACCGGCGCGCATTTTAATTTTTTGTGAATAATAGAAATTGAAAAACTTCAACTGCATCACCGCAGTGCCGTCATCAATTTCACACACTAAAATGGGCCTGCGCCCCTGCGTGACATAGGATTTGACGATTTCCCCTTCGACCTGGGCATATTGGAACCCCACCAACGCACCAATGTCAGTGATCCTGGTTTTGTCTTCATAACGCAACGGCAGGTGGAACAACAAATCCATCACATCGGACAAACCCAAGGTCAACAGTTTTTCTGCAGTGGTTTTCCCGATGCCTTTAAGTTCTGTTAATTCCATATTTTCATCAGGATCTTTGTGGACCGCTGATCAAGAATTATTCCATGGCAATGATGGCATCAATTTCAATCATGGCATCTTTAGGTAAGCGCGCCACCTGAACAGCTGCCCTGGCAGGATAAGGTTCATTGATGTGCTCACCCATGATTTGATTCAAAGCGGCAAAATTTTCTAAGTCTTGTAAAAACACATTCAACTTAATGGCATTTTGCAAGGATGTGCCGGCCGCATCGGCCAAGGCTTTGAGGTTGTTAAAAACCTGGTGTGCTTGCAGTACGAAATCTTCCGGCAGCATCTCACCTGTGGCCGGATCAATAGGAATCTGCCCTGAAGTGTATAGGGTGTCGCCGTGAACTATGGCTTGTGAATAGGTGCCAATGGCCGCCGGGGCTTGGTCTGTGTTAATTATTTTTTTCATGATAAACTCGTTTTACATTCAGTACTTCTCGATGGCTCTGTAATTGATCCATCAGGTTTTGGGCATGACTCTTGTTTTCCACTTCAACAGTGAACAACAATTGCGAAAAACCAGTGTCTTTGTCTTTTTGATCAATGGTCACAATATTGATGTCTTCACCAGCAATCACTGCGGCCAAATTGGCCAATACGCCGGTGCGATTAACCACATCCACTTCCAGTGATGTTTTGAAATTACCTGTGGTGTTAACACTCCAGCTACATTGCACCTCTCTTTCTGGTGAACTTTTCAGGGTTTCTGCCAGATTGATACAGCCACTGCGATGAATGACCACGCCTTTGGTGGGGCTGAGGTAGCCGGTGATCTGATCGCCGGGGATGGGCATACAGCAATTGGGGAAGTTGACAATCGACCCTTCCGTTCCATCGATGGTTAATGATTCTTTGGGTTGGTAGTCTTTATTTAACCGCCTTTGCTTCATCAATGGCATCAGTTTTCTGGCAGCAATAGAGGGTAATAACTGACCAAAAGCAAAGGCCTTTAACAACTCATCCATGGAATTCAATTGGTAGTGTTTCAAAACCCGTTTGATGGATCTGGGGTCTAATTTCTCAAATGAATAGCCAAAGGTGTCCAGTGCCCGATCTAACATTCGGTGACCTAAAATCAAGGCATCTTCATCTTTGATGTCTTTCAATTCCTTGCGGATCGCCGTCCTGGCTTTACTGGTGACCACCATTCGCAGCCAGTCCGGATTAACCGTCAACCCTTTGGCTGTTTTGATCGACACAGAATCTCCAGTATCAAGCAACTGGGATAAAGTAGCCGGGTTACCATTGACGACTGCACTTTCAGCATGCGATCCCACTGAGGTGTGAATGGCATAGGCGAAATCAAGCACTGTAGATTTGCTGGGCATTTGCACGATGTCGCCTTTGGGGGTAAACACATAGATCTCATCTGTACCTAAATCACCTTTCAAATTTTCATAAAACTCCAAAGAACTTCCTGAGTCCTTCTGCAGTTTCAAGAGCGAATTCAACCAACTTCTGGCTTTGGTTAATGATTGGGTTTGTTGAGCGTCTTTGTGCTTATACAACCAATGTGCAGCAACACCTGCTTCAGACAGCTGGTCCATTTCCTCGGTCCGGATCTGAACCTCTAATTTCATGCCAAAGGGACCCGTCACTACAGAGTGTAGCGATTGATAGCCGTTTTGTTTAGGCACCGCAATATAATCTTTGAAACCATTCTCGTTTGGCGGATACAAATTGTGTATCACCCCCAAAGCCAAATAGCATTGGTGCAACTCTTTGACCACAATCCGCACCCCAAACAAATCATGGATGTCTTCAATTTCCACCTGTTTGGACTTGATCTTCTTATAAGTGCTGTAAGCCGATTTCTGCCGCCCAGTTACCTCAGCATGCATGGCCGATTCCAACAGCGCTTTTTCAATGTTCTTACGGATTTTCTCAACAGCCTTTTTGCGGTTTCCTGCAATCTTCTTTGAGGTGTCCTTGATGGCCTTGTATTGATTGGGGTGCAAAGCTTGGAAAGCGTGGTCTTCCAGTTCATGCTGGATGGCTTTCAAGCCCATGCGTTCTGCAATCGGCGCATAAACATCCAATGTTTCTCTTGAAATGCGTCTTTGTCCTGATGCACTCATGGCACCGATGGTTCGCATATTATGTAATCGATCAGACAATTTGATGATGATCACCCGAATGTCATCCGCCATGGCGAACAACATCTTCACGAAAGTTTCTGCCTGGGCTTCTTTCAGGTTGCGGAATTTTAATTTATCTAACTTGGTGACCGCTTCCACCAAATAAGCCACGTCTTCATTGAAGTGCTCGGTGATGTCGGCATGGGTCACATCGGTGTCTTCGATGGTGTCATGCAACACCCCCGCGATCAAAGTGTCCAGATCAACCCGCAGCTCTGCCAACACAGTGGCTACAGTTATGGGATGGGTTATGTAGGGCTCGCCAGATTTGCGGATTTGTTTTTCATGCGCGTGGGCGCCAAAATGAACTGCTTCTCTGAGCTTGGATTTTTCTTCAGGATTGAGATAAGGATTGGTGGTTTCTTTGAGCGATTTGAAAGCGGCTTGAACGGCTTTGTGGCTCATGGTTTTGGATGTGAATGACAACTCAGTCACATCCAGAACCTCATTGATTTTAGATCAGAATAAGCCTTACTCTGCGTCTTCATTGTCTTGAGTTTCAGCAGCTGCATTCCAGGCCTCTAACTCTCTGGCTCTCTTGGCTTCTAATTCCAATTCGGCCAAAACTTCTTCATTGATTTTATCTTCGGCGATTTCACGCAATGCCAATACAGTTGGCTTGTCGTTTTCTTCTTCTACCATGGGCTCTTGACCATTAGAGATCAGGCGTGCTCTTTTAGCCGCCATCAACACCAAATCAAACCTGTTTTGTACTTTTTCTAAGCAATCTTCTACAGTCACTCGTGCCATAACACTTCCATCAAATTCTAGCTAATCGCGCATTGTAATCAAAATGGCCTTGAATATCAAAGCTTATTGGCGCTTGATTGAGCAATTTTTTACTGGCCACAGCGGGTCAACGTCTACCTATACCGCGGTCTGCAGCTATTTCTTGTTGCCTCTCTCGATCGGTGATCAAAGGTTCATAGGCAGCAATCAAAGCATTGATTTCTGATGATTGGTAATAATCAAGATCGTCGTCTTTACTTAAGTTACGCAAAATCCTGACCGCTCGGTAGTTGCGTCCCATTAAATGTTCCTTGCGAGCCATGGCTTCACCCGATTGAACCGGCTTTAATGCATTGTAGTAAGCAATGGACAACAAATCGTAGTAATGCGGATTATTGGGCTGCGACAACACCAACTTTCTCACATTCTTGATGGCACCATCAACCCAATCCAATTCTTTGGATTGCAACATGACCCGAGCAGTGGTTTCAAGAACCACATCATTATCAGGGTACCAGCGCAACACGTCATCAATCATGACTTTTGCTTTGTCCCGATCAACCTGTGCCATCACTTCAACTTTCAACAAATCGACCAAGTGTTTGGCACTGGAAGCTGGCGTAATCCGCTGCAAGGCTTGCCAGGCCGCTTCAAAGTTATTGTTTTGATACTCAAACAAAGCCAGTCCATACAGCATGGCATTGAGTTTAGGGCCGCCTTGGCTAATGTTTTCTTTGAAGTAAGCATCTAAGTCTGTGAACTCATCTGCCGTCAGTACCTTGACCCTTTGTTTGACATAATCATATATCACCGACTCAAATACCGGTTTACTGGTGAATGCTTTTAAACGGTTGCGTGCTTCTGTGACTCGATTGACACTTAAGGGGTGGGTGCGTAAGTATTCGGGCAGTTGGTAACGTGGGTCGATGCGATTCTTTTGCATCAATTTGGCAAAAAAAGTGGCCATGCCTTCGGGATTCAGACCTGCATCGTGTAATGTGTTGATACCAACGCGATCGGCTTCATATTCATGATAACGGGTGAAGTTAATGGCCAATTGCTGTTGAATGGCAGACATACTGGCAGCAATGGCTATCGGTGCATCACTGCTGCTGGAAGACTGTGCGGCTGCAATGGCAGCCAACATGCCTAACAAAACAGGTACCGTTGACTTCTGTTGTTTGGCCATCATTCTTGAAATGTGTCGCTGATTGACATGGGCAATTTCATGCGCCAACACACCAGCCAGTTCGCTTTCATTATCTGTTTCTAACAGCAAGCCACTGTAAACCACGATCAAGCCACCTGGATAGGCAGACGCATTGATCACATTAGCAGGGACCATAAAAAAGTCAAAAGGCTGATCTGGCTTGTTAGAAAATGCAGCCAATCGATAACCCAGATGATATATGTATGAGGCCACTATGGGATCAGTCATGACAAAGTTATACTGATACATCTGTTGTTTTATGTTTTGTCGATACCTTTGTTCATCATCAGCCGATAACACTTTATCTGCAGGATTGCCCAAATCAGGAAGCTTGAATTCCGCTTGCGCGCCTACCTGTGACAACAAAACAATGATTGTGGCCAGGAATATTTTTTTCATTTTCATATTGTATGGTTTTGACCATGAAATACACGTTAAATTCATTCAATTCTACGATTTATTCAATCAACTGATTTCAGAATATGACCCAATAAATGATTGATTCTTTCAAGCAAAAATTTTATTAATACAAAACCACTTGGTCAATCTTTGGTTACAATAAGCCCATGAAATTTTGCTTACTCATCAATGCTTCTACCCAATGGTTTGCCAGCCATCAAAATGCACTGCCTTTGGTTCGTGCGATGTGCGATGCGGGGCACGAAATTCATGCCGTGTTTATGTATGGTGAGGCAGTCAGGGTGATTGAAAACAATGAACTACTCAAAGCATGGCAACAGTGTCATGAAGACCATCAAATTCCTTTGTTATTGTGCAGCACGCAGTTGGCAAACCTAGACATCGAACCAGCAACAGAAATTTACGGCTTCGAAGTGGCTGGCTTGGCCAGCTTAACCCAGGCGATGGAAGCGGCAGACCGAACACTGGAGTTAACATGATGAGAACACTCTTTGTGATCAACAGAGTAACCGATCAAACTTGGTTAGAAAATCAGTACTTGTTGTGTCTGGCCATGTTGAATTTTGATCACCAAGTGAATGTGGTGTTTGTTGAAGATGCTTTTGAACAAGTCATGCAGCTAGAAGCAACTGCCAAACAATGGTCTGCATTGAGCTTGTATGGTGCTCAAGTATTTCAATTAACAGACCCTACGAACCATGGCCATTCTGATAACAGGTTATCACCAATCAATGAAGCTGAATTTGACCGCTTGAAAACCGAAATGGATTTTATCTCATGAGCACCTTACACCTGTATCATTGGCGCAACCAGCAAACATTGACGCAACATTTACAGCTGATGGGACACTCAGACAGTTTGGTCATCTATGGTGAGTTATCTGACGAAGACCTCATATTCACACAAACTGCAATGATCAGCACACCACATTCATGGTACCTTGTAAAAACCGGCAAAGACCCCATTAAGGATGCCCATGAGATCAATGTGATGCAATGGCAACAATTGATCACTGAACATAACAACACATGGGCCTGGAAATGATTGAGATAGCCACTGACCAACACGGACATTTAAGCGACCGCAGACAATGGAATCGCGAAGTGGCTGTGCACTTGGCCCATTCAGATCAAATAGAACTCACAGAAGCTCATTGGGAACTGTTGACCTTGGTTCAGAAACTTTATGACATCACCGGCGATACACCACCGATGCGGTTATTGATTAAATTTTTACGTCAAGAATTAAACCCTGAGATTGACTCCAGGTATTTGTATCGGCTGTATCCTGATGGCCCAGTTCGCTTGGCCAGTAAACATGCCGGCTTACCCAAACCCAAACATTGTATGTAACAAAAACACCATGAACGAAATCACCATATACAGCACCTTGATTTGCCCTTATTGCAATGCAGCCAAACAGTTATTGAAAAGCAAGGGTTTAGAATATCAGGAAATACGGGTTGATCAGGATCGACAACAAAGGTTGGTCATGATGGAAAAATCTGGCCGAACCAGTGTGCCGCAAATTTTCATCAATGGAAAACATGTTGGTGGATTTGATGACTTGAATGCCATCAACCGTTCAGGTCAACTGGATCAAATGCTGGCAGGTTAAGCTTCCTCTGATTTTGGGGCAATGATGGTCTTGGGCCATGATTCAATGATGGCGTTCACCAATGTAGCCAGCGGGATGGCAAAAAACACACCCCAAAATCCCCACACACCGCCGAAAAACAACACAGCCACAATGATGGCCACTGGATGCAAGTTATTCACCTCCGAGAATAACCAGGGAACCAGCACGTTGCCGTCCAGCATTTGTATGACACCATAGGAAATCATCACGTAGGCAAATGGCCCGGTCCAGCCGAATTGAAAAAATGCCACCAAGGCAATGGGGATGGTAACAGCCACTGCACCTATGAAGGGTACCAACACAGAGAATCCCGTTAAGGTGGCAAGTAAAATGGCATACTCCAAATCCAGGAATACAAATACTATGTAACTGGTCAGACCAACCAACAGTATTTCGAAAGCCTTACCCCTGACATAGTTGCCAATCTGTACATCCACTTGATGCCAAACAGACAAAGTCAATTTTGAATCTTTGGGCGCAAACTGACGCAACCATGTGACAATGACGGCTTTGTCCTTCAATAAGAAGAAAACCAGAATAGGCATCACCACCAAGAACACAGCAATCGAAAATGCGCTGAAGACAGAAGATACGGTTTTACCAATCATGGTCTGGCCCATAAGAGTCATTTCATTGGTGACACTGGCAATGATGGACTGCACCTGATCCTCAGTCATCATGGCCGGGTATTTTTCTGGCAATGTCCTTAAGAAATCCAGCCCCGTTGAAATGTAGGCGGGTAATGCTTGGGCCAGTTGGCTGACCTGACTGGTTAATTTGGGCACCAACCAAATGATCAACACAAACATCACGGCAATAAACACCAGAAACACCAACAAGACTGCCAAAATTCTGGGAATCTTTAGTTTTTCGATCCTGACTATGACACTTTCTAGTAGATATGCAACCACAATCGCGGTCAGAAATGGTGCCAAGACCTTGCCAAAGTAAATCACAAAAACAAAGCCAAGAATCAATACTGAAATTAAGATGACTATTTGTGGATCGGAAAAATTTCTTTTAAACCAACTGGAAATGACGTTCATATAATTATTATACGCTGGTTAGGTGTTGTTTGACCACAGGTATATGGTCACGGTTTAGTCCTGATCAGAAAGTGTACAACCAAGACAATACTGCTTCAGCATGTTTGCCTTTCAATTCACTGCTTACACTGCCAAAATCAGTGCGTCCAAAGTTCAGTGGTTTTGGTGCATAACTGGCATACAAGTCCAATTCCCCACCCAACAATGGTGTATTCAACCCCACCCTGACACTGTAAGAAGCTGAAATGGCTTCCAGGATGGTGGTCAAGTCGGCATCGGTTGCAGGAGGTTGTTGACGACCGGAATATTCCACATTGATGACAGCACCATTGTCAAATTGATGCGCCATATTAACGGCAAACACTGTTTGATCATCCCACTGAAAGTCCGGACTCTCTAAGTCATTCAAAAACGTCAGGAAGATATCAGGATAGGATCGACTGACAAAAGCATTGATGTCGCTGTAATAATTATGTGTTGCTTTAAAAGTGATTGAATCTTTGTGGGTCAAATTAAAACCGACCGCTAAATTGACTTGTTCCGGAATATCAAAGTCGGCAGGATCGGCTTGCACACCTAACAAACGGCTGAATCCATCCATATCAATTTTAGATTGGTACTTGGCATCAACAGTGAAACGATCAAAAACATTTTGAGAAATGCCCAGGTTCAAGCCCAAACCATTGCTGGTTTCAGTGTAACTGACAGAATACAAATCAAGTTGATCAAAACCATTGATTTCAGACGCCAAGAAATTAATGTCGGAATAGTTTTGTTGTGCAAAGACCACAGCCAGGCTGAGCTCTGAATCATCACTCACTCGATAGGCAACACCCGGGGCGAAAATACTGCGGCTGAATGATTCTTTGTCATTGATCAGTAACTGATCGAACTGGAACAGTGAGTCCTGAAAACTGACTGGTTGCAAGATGGATTGATCGTAGTCAAAAGTGAAGAAGTACGACTTTCCATCTGTTAGCTGGCTGATTTCATTGAAACGCTTGGCATTGAAATACAGCTTGGCACCTTGCAAGCTCAAAGCATCAGCAAACTGGTCTGCTTGACTGAGTTGCAAATTGGAATAAAAATTTGGATAAATTCGATCAGCGATGCTGTTGCGCCAATGACCCAATTCCATGGTGCCATTCAAACGGGATACTGACTGATTTTGGCCAGTCACTGCTGTCAGATTAAACAACGACAAATCAGCAGCTGATGCAGCAAAAGTTGCCGACAACTGAAGAACCATCATTATTAATGAGAATTGAGTGACTTTTTTAAACATTTATTTATGTATTTCGCCTTGTGCGCAATCATTGCAAAAAAACAACATAATGTCAATTTTTCGGCTTCAAAACTGCTAAAAAAGTCACATTTTTCGCCCATTTTGTTGCAAAAAGACAACAGGCACAGAATTTATAGCCTAGAAATGACGGCATCAGTGAACTCAGCGGTATGTGCACTACCACCTAAATCACCGGTCAAACGGTCTTTTGCCAGCAAGGTGGATTTGATCGCTGCACGGATACTTTGTGCCTCTTTGACATGACCCAAATGTTCGATCATCATGGCTACTGCCAATATCAATGCCGTCGGGTTCGCAATCTTTTTACCAGCAATGTCTGGCGCTGATCCATGTACAGCCTCAAACATCGCCACATCGCGTCCAATATTGGCACCAGGTGCCATACCTAAGCCACCGACCAAACCGGCACATAAATCAGAAATGATGTCACCAAATAAGTTGGTGGTTACGATCACATCAAACTGGCCAGGATTCATCACCAACTGCATGCAGGTGTTATCCACAATCAAGGTGTTGAAATCAATGTTCGGATATTCTTTGGCTATCTCTTGTGCCACTTCGAGAAACAGTCCAGAGGTGGTTTTCATGATATTGGCTTTGTGTACAGCTGTGACTTTCTTTCTCCCTGCTTTTTGGGCGATATCAAAAGCATAGCGCACAATGTTTTCAGAAGCCTCTCTGGTCACCACAATCTTCGATTCTGCCACTGTACGATCTTCGTTGATCGTCTGTCCATCACTCAAATAGGCACCTTCGGTATTTTCCCTGATGGTCAATATGTCGATGTCATCATAGCGGGCTTTGGTGCCTTCAAAGGTGACCACCGGTCTGACATTGGCATACAGATTAAAATATCGACGCAAGGCCACGTTGATTGAACTGAATCCTTTACCCACCGGAGTTGTCAACGGGCCTTTCAAACAGATTTGATTGGCAGCTATGGCATCCAATGTATCTTTCGGTAACAATTCACCTGCTTGCTCCAGCGCCGCCAATCCAGCGTCTTTAAATTCGTATTCAAAATCCAGATTAAGTTGGTCCAGTACCCGCAATGTGGCGTCCATAATTTCTGGCCCAATGCCATCACCTTTTATGATCGTAATTTTTTGGCTCATCAATGTTCCTTGTTGTCTCATTATTTAATTTTACAAGGGCGGGATTATAACTTATTTCCCCTTATAATTCTTTGACTCTGGTCAAAACTTCAGCCACGTGTCCAGGAACTTTGACTTTGCGCCATTCAGCCAATACTTCACCTGATGCATTGACGACAAAGGTGCTGCGTTCAATCCCCATGAAAGTTTTACCGTACATTTTCTTTTCTTTAATGACATCGAACTCTTGACACAAGACTTCATCAACATCAGCCACCAACTCAAAAGGCATATCGAATTTATTTTTGAAATTCTGTTGCTTCTTCAGACTGTCCATAGACACCCCCAACACTTCACATCCAGCAGCCTTGAATGCTTGATATTCAGCTGAGAAATCCTGACTTTCAGTGCTACATCCAGGGGTGTTGGCACGGGGGTAAAAATACAACACAACCAGCTTATTGACCAACCCGCTCAAGGCTGATGTGTCTCCACTGGTCAACTGTAATTCTTGTTGCCATACTTTATTATTAATTTTAACCATTGTTTAATACACCTGCTCTAAAAAAAGCATATAATTATGCGCTTTTGCAGAACATATACAAGTCTAAATGAGGCAAATTCAAGCCAAAGATCTGACCGGAAGCATGGTGGCCTTAGTCACCCCCATGTCCAATGATGGCAACATCAATTTCGCACAATGGGATCAGCTGATTAATTGGCATATCACATGTGGCACTCAAGCCATCATCGTTGCAGGAACAACGGGCGAATCTGCACTGTTAAGCAGACAGGAAATTGATCAACTGATCAGACATGCGGTTAACCTATGCCAAGACTCAAATACTCGGGTGGTGGTCGGCACCGGGGCCATTGATCCTGACCAGGTCATCTCTGCCAATCATCAGGCTCATCAATTGGGTGCCGATGCTGTGTTGATAGCAACACCTTATTACCTGACGTTAACCCAACAGGCCATGATCGATCATTTCTCAATGATTGCTGAGCAAACAGCCTTACCCATTATCCTGTATAATGTGCCCGGCAGAACAGGCAATGACATGCATGCCAATACCACAGCTGAATTAGCCAAACACCCCAACATCATAGGAATCAAAGAAGCCAAAGCCGATATGGAACGCATCAAAAAACTGGTTAAGATTAATCATTTCACCGTCCTTTCTGGAGACGACGGCAGTTTTGTTGAGGCCATGTCTTTGGGTGCTCATGGTGTAATCAGCGTGGCAGCCAACGCCAGACCCAGATCGATCAAAAACTTGTGTGATCATGTGCAGCTGGGTAACATTGCCGAAGCCAAACAACTCAACATGGAACTCAGTCCTTTTTATGATTTCTTATTTCATGAGCCTAACCCATGCCCTGTTAAAGCCATCATGCATGCCGCTGACATGATTGATGACGGCATCAGAAAACCATTACAATTGACGGCCCTCAAAACTGCCGACACCAACAAACATTTAAAACAAATCCGCCAGGAGTTTAACCAAATATGAGACATTTGATAAAAACCACACTGTTGATCAGCTTGTGTTGCACACTGATTAATTGCAGCCGAATAGTCAAGGAAGAACCTTACTTAACGGCCAAAAGCACCAATGGACTCGAATCCGTTCCAGGTAAGGACTTGCCTCGCACCAATAACAGCCTGGAAATTCCCACAGTTGAAGCGGAAGGAGAAAATGTAGCACCCGATTCAAGACCGCCAGATATGGCGTTTGCAAGGCGCCGCAGCAGCGATGAGAATGTGGTGATTATTGAATCAGGTGGCATGCCTACCATTGAAATATTCAATGACCAAGATGCCTGGGAATTGATGTTAGGAGACCATGGATATAATTGGCTGTTACTGGAGGAGGACCCAGAAAACTGTCAAGCCACTTTCAGGTTTTACGACCCGATCACAGAAGAAATTGAAAGCAAAAATTTCTTCAAAAAGTTGTTCACCATCAACAGCAGTTATATTGACCGCTCGGGTGAATATGTCTTGACTTGTTTAAAGCTGCCACAAAAACAACAAATCTGGTTACAGACCATTGATTTCGAAGCACCTTCTTCATATGTCATTGATGATTTGTTCACCCACATTTTTGATGCAGCCACCAAAGAATAACCAACCCGCTTTGCATTAAAAAAGGCGCCTTTCGGCGCCTTTTTTGTTCTTAAAATTAAACTCAATCACCTTTGTCCAGCAGGTGGGCCTTGTCTTTAACTTGCGCCCAATCGTCGGCATCTTCCGGTGCATCCACCATGGCTGTGATGACTGGCCAAACTTCTGAAAGTTCTTTGTTGATCTCAATGAATTTTTCTTGCCCGGCTGGCAAATCATCTTCTGGATAAATGGCTTCAATGGGGCATTCAGGCTCGCATAAAGTACAATCTATGCACTCTTCCGGGTCAATGACCAGAAAATTAGGTCCTTCATGAAAACAGTCCACAGGACAAACTTCCACGCAATCAGTGTATTTACACTTGATACAGGCCTCAGTAACCACAAAAGTCATTCAATTGCTCCTTGATTTGATATAATGCGCAATTATACAACAAGCCGATAAATCGCAGTCAAGAATCTTGCTAAACCAAAACCTCATTACATATCACAAAGCGGAACATAGATTACCCAGTGGCGAGATCAGCCAAGCCGCTAAAAAAATCATCAACAAACTGGTCGACCATGGCTTTGAAGCCTACTTGGTAGGCGGTGCTGTTCGCGACTTATTGCTGGGACTGCACCCCAAAGATTTTGACATTGCTACCGACGCCACTCCTGAAGACATCAAATCCATATTCAAAGGAAAATGTCGCATCATTGGCAGGCGCTTCAGACTGGCCCATGTCTACATGGGTAACAGCATTTATGAAGTGGCGACATTTCGTGGCAGCCATGCTGGTGATCGGGTGATGAAGAAAGGCCAAATCATCAGAGATAATGTGTTTGGCACAGTTGATCAGGATGCTTTGCGCAGGGATTTCAGCTGCAACGCCCTTTACTATGACATCCAGGAGGAAACCATTCTAGACTTTGCTGCGGGTGTTTTGGATTTAAAGAAAGGTGAATTAAAACTCATAGGCAATCCCAACAAACGGTTCATTGAAGACCCGGTCAGGATGCTCAGAGCGGTTCGGTTTCACGCCAAATTGGGCCTGACCCTCACCGACCAGATGAAACATGACATCATCAACAACCGACAACACCTGAGCAATGTACCAACCGCTCGACTGTTTGATGAAGCGATCAAAATGTTCCATTGTGGCAACATGGAAATTGCCTACTACAGCCTGGTTGAACTTAAACTGTTTGAAATCCTGTTTCCAAAGGCAGCCAAGATCGCCAAATCAGAAGCCCAGTGGCATGAGTTTTTAACGCTGGCTTTCCGTAACACCGACCACCGATTGAAAAACGGACAGTCCGTCACTCCGGTCTTTCTCAGTGCTTGTGTGATGTGGTTGGAATTTTTACCCATTTACCACAACATATTAAACGGCGGCAAAAACTCTCATGATGCTTTACATGAAGCCACCACTCAAGTGATGGTTAACCAAAGGAATAATCTGATGGTACCCAAAGCCATACAAAACGGCATCAGACAGATGTGGATGTTACAACTGCGGTTCAAAAAGATGTTTGGCAAAGGTGTATACAGCACCCTCCACCACCCCAGGTTTCGTGCCGGTTATGATTTCCTGATACTCAGAAGTGAAGTCAATGAAGCATTGGCTCAGAAAGTGGAATTCTGGACCAACATTCAAAGCATGTCCCCGGAAGGCATCAAAAGTTTGATTTTTGGTAAAAAGGTCAAGCGCAAAAAAGTCAGTTATGACTTATAAAGGAATGTTCTTGGGGCTTGACTGCAATTGTTCCAAACAATTGTCAGCATTTTCCACTTCCATGTGGGGCTATACGCCCCTGATTCGCCAGGCCCACCAACCGGGCCGGCGGATCAAACTGCACTGCAGCTTATCAAACACTGAAGCCTGAACCATGCGCAAACACAATTGTTACTTAGGCCTGGGCAGTAACCTCAACAACCCGTCCAAACAGATTCACCGAGCCATCTATCACTTGTCGAGACTGCCCCTCACCAAGGTGGTCAAAAGTGCACCCTGGTATGTGTCGAAAGCATGGGGGGTCACCGACCAAGGTGATTTTGTCAACACCGCTGTACAAATCAAAACTGCTTTGACACCCATGGCGTTACTGAAACACATCAAAATCATCGAGTATCGCCTGATGCAACGTCAACCCAATATAAAGTGGCATGCTCGCAACATAGACATCGATATACTTTTGTATGGAAAATCCACTTTCCGTCGACAACAGTTATCCATACCCCATCCTTTGATTGACCAGCGCTGTTTTGTGGTGGCGCCGTTGTTGCATTTATCACCTGAATTGCCAGCCAAGTTAAAACAACAGTTACAAAAACACCGAAATGAACATTGCTGCCTGAATAACATCAAACCATTGTCGCCACAAAAACCACACAAAACAGGTTAAATTGCAGTTAAAACGTCACTCAAATGTTGTTTTTTTGCAACACGGTTGTAATATTTTCATTTTTTGTTGTATTTTTTTAACAAAAACACAAATTGATGTTGCTTTTAAACAAATGCTGATGTATTATTGTTACCAGTTTTAGAGTAAATCATTCAAAACTCCAAGACAAGCAGGGCACAAAAGTAAAATATCGTATTTAACCCATCCAATTTGGATGGGTTTTTTTTTGCCTTTTCTCAGTGACTGGCGATAATCCTCTATGTATCGGTGCTGCCATAAGCTACAATAATCCGTTTGTTATTCTGACCAAAACCCCATGCGAAACAATCCACTCTGGGATCAACTAACTGAACTGGCCGAACAAGCTGAATTGAGAAATTTATCCCGCTTGTGGCAAAACCCTGAAAGGCATCAGGCTTTGGTATTTGAGCATGAAAACATTTACCTGGATTTATCCAAAAACTGGATTGATGAAAAGGTGTTGTCAACACTGTGCCAATTGGCTGAACATGCACAACTGCAAGCTGCGATTGAAAACCTGTTTACTGGTCAAGTGGTCAATACCACTGATCAATTACCCGCCACCCACACCACATTAAGAGACCCAGATCACCCCAACTACCAGCGCAACACGGATGCCATTTTTGAACTGGCTGATCAAGTCAATACCGGTCAAGTTAAAACAGCCTTTGGAAAATCAGTGAAACAATTGGTTAACATCGGCATCGGTGGCTCCTACCTTGGACCACGTTTGGTCGTCGAGGCCTTGACCGAACTACAAAGCGAAAGTCGCATACCTGTCTACTTTGCTGCCAGTGTTGATGATTCGTTGATCAATCAACTGTTCAAATCAATTGATATTGAACATTGTTTATTTTGTATCAGCTCTAAAAGTTTCTCAACGGTTGAAACTTTGATGAATGCCCGCGCCATTCAAGCCAAACTCAAACAAATTCCAGGCTATGCACCTAACCCATCACAAAGTTCATTGATGGCCATCACAGCCAACCAAACCAGGGCACAACAAGCAGGCATACCTGCTCACATGATCTTGCCATTCGATCAATCAGTAGGTGGGCGCTTTTCACTGTGGTCTGCCATTGGTTTCCCCATTGTCTTGGCTGCTGGGAAACAACAGTTTGAGGAGCTTCTTGTAGGGGCTCATGTTATGGATGAGCATTATCGTCATGAATCATTTGAACAAAATATTCCGGTACTGATGGCTCTGATTTCTATCTGGTACAGAAATTTTATGGGTCTATCGGCCTACAGTTGTTTACCTTATGATGCCAGGTTACGCAGTTTGCCAAAATGGCTTCAACAACTGATGATGGAAAGCGCAGGCAAGATGCACAACATCCATGGAGATGTCATTAATTACCCAACCACCCCTTGGGTGTTTGGCGACCATGGACAATTGTCACAACATGCTTTTTTCCAGGCATTTCATCAAGGTGTTGACGCCCTCCCACTCGATTTCATAGGTGTACTGGAACACAAGTCCCCCAGTCAGGACTTTTTGTTGTTCAATCTGATTGCCCAAGGCGCAGCTTTGATGCAGGGCAAGGAAGAAGACCACAGCATGAAAGGCTGCCCGGGGAATAAGCCCAGTACCACTTTGCTGCTCAAGAATTTGTCGGCCAAATCCGTCGGACAATTGCTTGCCATGTATGAACACATGATCTATACCCAGTCAGTGATTTGGAACATCAACTGTTTTGACCAACCCGGTGTTGAACTTGGCAAGGCCATTGCCAGAGACATCCAGGAACATGTTGAAAATAACACTTTAAATGAGATGGCATTGGACCCATCTACCATGGCACTGATTAAGAAAGTGATGGAATAATAGTTATGACCCACATGCCTGAAAACCATGATCCTGTGACAGGACAAACCATAGAGAAATCAATCGACATCAATCGCAAGAAAGGACGAGCAGAGTTTCGCTTTCCAACAGGCGACTTTAAACCCGAGTACCAAGAAGCTTTACAAAACATCTGTGAAGTTGATGAAGTGAAATTGTCAGAAACGATCCGCCAACACCAAGTCAAAGAAGGCATCAAGCCCATCAAAGGCGTCAAGAACATCATTGCCGTGGCCTCTGGCAAAGGCGGCGTTGGTAAGTCAACGATGAGTGTTATGTTGGCCAACAGTCTTCAGCAATTGGGTGCTCGCGTGGGCATTCTAGATGCCGATATTTATGGGCCCAGCATCCCGAAAATGCTGGGGGTCAAACAAAAACCAGAATCGCCAGATCAAAAATCTTTCCTCCCCATTGATGCCAATGGCTTACAGACCATGTCGCTGGGATACATTTTGGGGGAAAAGGATCCAGCCATATGGCGTGGTGCCATGGTGACCAAAGCCCTGATGCAAATGGTTGAAGACACCCGCTGGTCAAAATTAGATTATTTGATTATGGACTTACCACCAGGAACTGGTGATATCCAGTTAACCATGATTCAAAAAATCCCTGTGACTGCCGCCGTGTTGGTCACCACGCCTCAAGACATTGCCTTGTTGGATGCGCAGAAGGCCTTGGCCATGTTTCAGAAAGTTGAGATCCCGGTATTGGGGGTGATCGAAAACATGAGTACATACGTCTGTGAACAGTGTGGTCACGAAGCACATATTTTTGGCCAGGATGGCGGCCAAAAAATGGCACAAGAATTTGACGTTCCCTTGCTGGGACAGGTGCCCCTCAATATAAACATCAGAACCCAAATGGATGATGGCCAACCTGATGTCCTGTGGCATACCGAGAGCAATCTGAATGACAAAGCACTAAAGATCGCTTTGCGAGCAGCTCAAAACCTGGCTAAACTGCCCATTAAATTCAGCCTTACTGACAGTTTAAAATTGCATAAAATCTAAATGTTGAACTTGTTTAACCAACCAATCAAATGAATTAAAAAAACTATGAGCATAAAATCAGACAAATGGATTCGCCGCATGGCTGAAGAACACAACATGATCAACCCTTTTGAACCCAATCAAGTTCGAACCACAGCCCGCAACAACAAGATCATTTCTTACGGTACTTCCAGTTATGGTTATGATGTGCGATGTTCAGATGAATTTAAAATTTTTCACAACATCAACTCTTCGATCGTTGACCCCAAAAAGTTTGATCGAAAAAGCTTTGTAGACGTCAAGTCTGATGTTTGTATCATCCCTCCGAACTCCTTCTGTTTGGCTCGTACCGTTGAACACATCAAGATTCCACGTAATGTTTTGACCATTTGTTTGGGCAAATCGACTTATGCGCGCTGTGGCATCATCGTCAACGTTACCCCACTTGAACCAGAGTGGGAAGGACATGTGACATTAGAGTTTTCAAACACCACACCCTTACCAGCTAAGATTTATGCCAATGAAGGTGTGGCCCAATTCTTATTCTTTGAGTCAGATGAAGTGTGTGATGTGTCATATAAAGACCGAGGTGGTAAGTACCAGGGCCAGCAAGGTGTCACATTACCCAAGGCCTGATGCAAATCAACCTGATCGGCAGTGGCTGGTTGGCTAAACCACTGGCCCAACACTTACTTACCGTTGGACATCGGGTATGGGTCACCACCACACAAACAGAAAAAATCGCAGAATTGGAGGCAGTTAACCTGCGTGTTCTGCGATATTCGTTGGGTGATCAACTGTCAGACCCCAGTCTATTATTCGATACGGATGTGCTGATCATTGCCATCACCAGTAAAGACCTGGCAGCTTTCAATGTGCTGATGGATCAAATCAACGATTCAGCCTGTAAACACATCGTATTCATCAGCTCCACTTCAGTTTACCTTAATGATGGCCAAAGCCATGATGAATCCAGTGAGGCTTTGAACCATGACAACCCATTACTGCAAATCGAAAGGTTGATCCAGACTCATCCCTCAACCACCATCATTCGCATGGCCGGGCTGGTTGGGCCAGGCAGACACCCTGGTCGATTCTTCCAACACGGCAAGGTGCTGAAAAACCCAAACGCAGCTGTTAACTTAATTCACCTGGATGATTGCATCGGTGTCATAGAATCAGTAATTGAACACAATGCATGGAATGAAATCATCAATGCTTGTGCCAACACCCATCCTGATAAAATCACCTTCTACACAGCCATGGCCAATCAAATGGGTTTACCGGCGCCCATTTGTGAAGAGGATACCGATGGCAGCTTTAAAATCATTGCGAACAACAAACTGGAAAACACTTTGAAGTATGCATTGATTCATGCTGACGTCATGAAAATGAAATTCTAAAAAAAACCATCAAACTGAATGTTTGATGGTTTTTTTGGATGCAGCTGTTTAATGTGTGTTATTCAGCAGGTTCCTCTTTGTTGGCATTGCCAATATTGAATAACAACAAACCCAAACCTATCTCAATATAAGATGAGTATTTCCACAATAAATCAGGCAATGTAACACCTAATCTTCCCCATAAATCAAAGCCTGCATAACTTCCAATCAAGTCTACAGCGCCCATCACGATCAACAAAATACCAATAATTTTTAATGCTTTCATAGCGTTCTCTGTCCTTTATTTGATGTTGAGTGGAGGTGTTAGAATAACCCCCTGCAATTTCAAAAGGTACCCCTTGTACCCACTGAAGCCAATTGATTATAAAGCAATTTTCTGAACAACGGTTTAAAAAATCTATTTAACCATTGTCAAGACTCATCACACGACAAACCGTGTGGAAATACTCTAGAACCAAAATTGGAGAACTGTCGGACAGTTTGGCCGGCGCAGGTAATGAAAGCATGGTGGTTTACCTGAAAGGTAATAAGACTTGCTTGAATACCGTAGCGCGTGCACTCGGTTGGCGAAGCCTTGCTGGTCGCTTCCGCATCCTGCTCATGCGACAGACCTACATCCCTGTAGGCCAGCCAGAGAGTGCAAGCCCGAAGTAGCAAGCCATGTCCGACGAGGCCGCTTTCACTTTTGTCAGGAATAGACATCCGAAGTGAGCAAACGCGAACTTGAGGTCAAATAAGAGTTAGAAGATGCTGGTTTTTTTGTGCAACAAAAAAGAAGGCATTTCTAACCATTCTCCAGAATGAAGTCCCAAGGACATTCATTAATATACGATGGCTTTGATCTGTGCTTCCAACTCTGCCACCAACTCAACATGGTGTTGTCCAGTACCTGGACCAGCAAAACCAGAATGTACATTGACTACTTGGTGGTTGCGATCTAAGAATATACTGGTGGGGTAAGCCACCACCCGATCCAGAAAACCCAACACCTTGGCCGCTTCTTTTTTGTCATTGATTCCGGCACGCAGTAAGGGGTATTCGATACCAAAACGCTTTTTGAATTCACCCATCTGTTTTTTATCTCGAGCCACATCTTCGGTAAACTCAAAAGCCAGACCCACAATTTCTAAACCATCTTTGTGGTACTTGTTATAAAAATCAACCAACACAGGCGCCTCGTCATTACAATTTGGACACCAGGTCCCAAATAAGTTGATCAAGACAGGTTTGCCTTGAAAGCGTTCATCAGTTAATTGAACCAGTTGGCCATTGAGGTCTTCAAAGGCAAAAGAAACGGAGTTATCTTCAGTGGTGATTTCAACCATATCCCAACTGTCTGGTAACACCGCATAAGCATCCTCATCCAATTGTGCTGTCCAACTGGCATAATAGGTGTCCCTGGACCAAAACCCACCTTTCAATTGCCCGTCATTCAATGTGGCATCAAACAAAAAAGCATGGGCACCATCAAAAGCCGATAACTTCAAAGAACCATCTATGGCATGGCCTGCTAAGAATCGATAGTCTCCAGTAGGGGTTAAAAACGTACCATTCACTTTCTGACCATTTTGTTGAAATTCACCCACACCAACCGATGTTCCATCTTCGTCAATAAATTCAGCTTGCCAAACGCCTTCTACTACAGTCTCAACACTGTTATCTGTCGCCACTTCAAACCGATATGGAAATCCTTTGGTTGCCGAGAAGGGTAACTTTGATATTTTTCCAGGCGCTGTTTTTGACCATTCACCAGCCATTTGTTGACCAGACACATCTATCTTGGCCTTGATTCGGGCATCATACCAACTGAACTGGATTTCGATGTCTTGACCATTCATGACCACTGCAGATGTATCCACCCGTTCAGGACCATTGAGTATTTTAGCGGTATAGCCATCTTGACCTTTGGCCAGTTGAATACCAAAAGGCAACTCACCGCCCGGAGATTGCAGCACACCACGCCATAAACCAGCGATGCTGGGCTGCATAGGGACAGCGGCCAATTGAGACTCTTGTTCTTTAGGCTGTGACTGGGTCACTGGTTGATTTTCTTTGGAATCACAGGCCAGTAACATGACAAACATTATCAGTGGGATTAATTTTTTCATAAGAATAGGAGTCAAATACGATGAATTCATTACATTATAAGTATTTTATTTGGGCTAAAAGCTTTTTCACTGGCAAAATAATTAAAATATATAAAGCCACAGTGTGTTGGTATAACCCGGATTAAGAACTGTTTAATATGACCATGACCAAGCATCAAAGACCATATGACAAGCTAAAATGTCGGCTCGTTTTGGTTATGATGTCTTTGAGCCTGTTGAGTTCCTGCAAGCATGATCGGTATATAGTGGTGGTCATCAACAACACCGATCAAACCATAAATCATGTCACCATGTGGTATGACGACATGCCTTTCAAATATGAAACCATCAAATCCAAAACAAAAGAAACCGGGATTTTTGAACAACACCGTTTAACTGATCAAATTAAACTGACCTGGACCGATCAAAACAACATCGAACACTCACAGACGTTTGACACATTTAAATTCGTTCCTAAAAACTATGACAATGGACGGATACACCTCAAATATCACTCTGACAACCAATTCACCATGTCTTTTGACAACACCGCCTTCTAAAATAAACAACCAACTCTTGGAAAGCCACTAAGTAGATAACCCGTTGAGACGGGTAGGCAAATCATATAACCATGGCGGTTTTGCGTAGCAAAGAAGCCTTGATTATATGATTGATAAACCGTGAGCTTCCGCAAGTCAGAAGCTCACTCATCTAAGATTACCCCATTCATGGTGGTTTTTGCCAACAACAGAAACCTTGATTGGGTTACAAATAATGTGAGCAGTTGGCGAGCTCCTGCGAGTCAGAAGCTCACTCATCTAAGACCACCCCATTCATGGTGGTTTTTGCCAAAGGCAAAAGAAGCCTTGAATGGGTTACAAATAATGTGAGCCGTTGGCGAGCTCCTGCGAGTCAGAAGCTCACTCATCTAAGACCACCCCATTCATGGTGGTTTTTGCCAAAGGCAAAAGAAGCCTTGAATGGGTTACTTTAACTGGGTCCAAAGGTGCGTATAAGCCAGCGCCAGTCGTTCGGCCAATTGTTCATTGGTGCTTGAACCACCGTGCCCACCTTCGGTATTTTCATAGTACCAAATCGGGTAACCGTAGGACATCATCTTGGCAGCCATTTTTCTGGCATGTCCAGGATGCACACGATCATCACGGGTTGATGTATAAAAGAAGGTTGCTGGATAATCGGTTTCGGGTTTCAAGTTTTGGTAAGGGCTGTATTCCTTGATAAATGCCCATTGTTCCGGAATGTCTGGGTTGCCATACTCGCCCATCCAACTGGCACCCGCCAACAACTTGTTGTAGCGATACATATCCAATAAAGGGACACCGCATATCACAGCACCGTAAAGGTCTGGTCTTCTGGTCATGGTGGCACCAACCAACAGCCCGCCGTTAGAACGACCTTCTATGCCCAAATGCTGAGGAGAAGTGATTTTTCGTTTGATCAAGTCTTCTGCCACTGCTTCAAAATCCTCATAGGATTTGGTGCGGTTTTCTAACAAGGCGGCTTTGTGCCATTTAGGGCCATAAGCACCACCACCACGGATATTGGCTGATACAAACACACCGCCTCTGTCCAGCCACAACTTGCCATATGCACCTTCCAAGGCTTCATACGACCCCGAATACGAAGGTGTTAACGAATTCCTGAATCCGCCATAAGAAAAGATGTGTGTGGGGTTACTGCCATCAAACTTTGTGCCCTGATTCATCACGATGAAATAAGGTACAAATGTGCCATCTGCAGAACGAGCAAAAAATTGTTCTACTTGATAAGGAGATGGATCAAAACTTTGGGCTTGTGACTTAACCGCTTTGGGCTGTAGCGTTTTCCCGTTTACGTGATACAGCGTGGGTGGTGTAATGAATGATTCGTATTCAGCAAAGAAGCTGCCGCTGCTGTCATCCACTGCAGTGATACCAATGGCCCCATGATCAGGAAATTTCACCACTTCAACGTCCCAGCCTTGATCATCTGGTTTATAGACATAAACTTTACTGACCACATCAGACAACATGGTAACGATGATGCTGTCATCTGCAGTACTGATGCGTTCTATGTTTTCATTGGGTCTTGGGTTTAAAAATACCGACCAATCAGATTTTTCAACCAAAGATTTGCGCCCAGTCAGCACATCAGGATTGATCATCAACACCATCCCTTCACTGAGAAACTGACCTTGGAATTGCCAGTCCTCTTTCAAGGAAACAATCATTTTCCCTTGGAAAACGCCGCTGACAACAGCGGACTGTGGTAAATCAAAGGGCAGTGCTTCGCCATCAATCCATTGGTAGTATTGGCTGGTCCAAAACGAAGTTCCATCAACCAGAAAGTCTTTGGCATCATCCCCCGTTCCTGTGCGGTAAGCAAATACTGATACTGATTTTTTATCCACCTCCATGAGGGTCTTGGCGTCAGCCAAAGGTGTCCCCCTTTGCCACAACTTGACGATTCTGGGGTAGCCAGAGTCGGTCATTGAATCAGGACCAAAATCGGTACCCACAAACAAGTGATCTTTGTCTCGCCAACTGACGCGCATTTTTGATTTGGGTAAGTTGAAGCCGCCTTTGATGAATTTTTTGGACTTCATATCAAACTCTTGCATCATCACGGCATCGCCACCACCGGGTGAGATTGAAACCAAACAACGTCGGTATTTGGGTGCCAAACAATTCATCCCTTTGAACACCCAGTTTCCTTCATGCTTGGCATTGTATTGATCCATATCCAATACCGTTTGCCATTTCGGTTGGTCCTTTCGATTGAATTCTTTCAATTTGACTCGACGATAGACACCGCGAGGATTCTTGTCATCTTTCCAATAGTTATAGACCCACTCACCTCGTTGGCTGACCGAAGGTATGCGTGATTTGTTGTTCAGGGTAGATAAGGCTTGATCGTACAACTCTTGATAAAGCGGGTTGGCCTTGTATTGATCTGCAGTGCTTTTATTTTGGGCAAACACCCAGTCCATGGATTTTTCAGCATCCACATCCTCTAGCCACATGAATGGATCATGGTCCGCATCTTTGGCTTGTATGCTGAAAGAAAGGAAAAGAGCAAATATTAAAGATTTCTTCATCGTTGTTCTCTGCATCAAAAGAACAAAGATATTAACAGTTTCAAACCTTGATTTCAGCAGCTAAACAACAGAATCAACGATTCATGACTTGTGGCCTATAGATGAACGCTCTTGGGACTTACCTGTCCACCCTAAGCTCACCCAGCCTAACTTTACCCTTGGGTGGAATTCTTCAGCAGTTCATTTTCCTTGATTTCTTTCAACTCGATTTCTTGTTCCAGAGTTTCCCGGCGCTGTAATTCGTTGTTGACGTATTTCAACCATTGATTGGCTGCTTTGCTGCTGCGCTGATCTTTGGCCGCAGCTTGAAAAGCCAAGCGCGCTTTATTGAAGTCTTTTAAATTGATGTAACTGTTCCCCAACATCAGATTGGCTGAATCCGGCCGTTTGATGCCTTTGTCTAAGGCTTTGTTGATGTTGATGTTGGCTTTTTCCCATTCTTCAACATTCATGTACGATTGTGCCAACCTTAAGAACAGCTCACCATCAGTGGTTAAGTTGGCCGCTTTCTCTAAGGCGGGGATGGCTTTGGCATCGTCTCTGGCCAAAAACCAAGCCTGGGCTATCAATTCCAATCTTTTGTCATTGGCTTCAAGGTTACCCGCAGCAATTTCTTTTTCTAACAACACCGCTGCTTTGTAAGGTAAGTCATGCATCAAATACAAGTTGGCCAGGTTTTCAATGTGCGAACTGGTGGTCAACAAACTTTTTTCATACATCACTTCTGTGAGCACCATCTGCTTCTTAAAATCACCCAATTCGCTGTACACACCAGCCATGGAGATGATGTAATCATCTTTAGGATAAAGCTTGACCAAATCCTTCAGCACCCCAAGCATGCCCTGAAAATTATTGGTTTCATAATAACAAGAACGCAACAGCAACAACCAATTTTCCTTGGGTGCTTTACCAAAACTTTTTTGCTTATCCACACCTTGCTTAATGGGACCAATGGCCTCTGCATAGCGTTCGCCTTGATAGTAAGCTTGCCCCAACAACACCAAAGTATCGGCACTGGGGTCAGGTACAATCGCAATCAAACGCTGAACAGTTTTCAAGGCCAAATCATATTGCTCTGTCGTGAAATACAGTTGGCTCATGACATTCAAAGTACTCTGTTGCAACGCCAATGGAATTTCACCGGCACTGAGCACTTTTTCATACGACCGCAGCGCCGCTGTGTAGTCCTCGGTGAGGTAATGGGTGTAGGCGGTTAAATTCCAAATCTGAGCACTTTCATAAGCAGACAGGTTTTTCATGTCCCGCATTTTAACCAGGCCAGCCTGAGCTTCAGTAAACTGCTGTTCCTCAACCAGTTTTTGTAGTTTCAACAGTTCATTACCCACTTTAGGACTTAATGCCACTGTTTGCTTGGTTTCTTCCTGGGCAGAGCCATTAAGGGTCATCAATACCATCGCGGAAAGGATGATGATTTTGTTTAACATCTGTTTCACCCGTCATTCTCCAGCTTGTAAGTGAACTTATTGCGCACATTGTTAACTACGATGGCTTCACCATCCTTGATCCTGGGTTTGTACTTAAACTTGGCAGCTGCCCGGATGGATGAACGGTGAAACAAGGAGCTGCTGCATTGATCAGGTACAACCATCACATTGTCTGTGGTACCTTGTTTGGTCACCGTATAGGAAACTGTACAGAAACCCTCTATGCCTCTTGACGCGGCACGTTCAGGGTAAATGGGAGCCACTTTTACAATGGGTAAATATTCACCCTCACCAATGGCACCGATACTGAAGCCCCCAGCGTTCAATTCCACATTGGTTTCAACCGGTGCCGCAGACACCGCCATTTTTTCTGCCGATGCATCAAAGTTATCCAGCTTTGGCGTTGGTGGTTGTTTGGGTGGTGCTTCAGGTAAAGGCGGTTTTTCCGGTTTGTTTTTTTTGCGCTCAGGGGTTTCATTGCGTTTGACCCGAACAAAATCCAAGAAACGGGTCTTACCAGAATCATCTATGCCTGTTTCTGTAAATGTGATCAAAAACATCATGAACCAAAATAAAAAGACCATGACAGCTAAGCCACCTGCATAACCCAACAAAGTTCTCAGCATGGACTTTTGCGTGGCTTGAAATTTCTGGTTGATGGTTTGTTCAGTCATGCTCAGGATTCATCAGTTGCTATTGATATATTATAAACACTGGCTGCCCTGGATGCATCCATCACCTTCACCAGGGTGTCTGTGGTCGATCCTTTGTCAGCCTGGATGATGACTGATCCTTGCGGATTTTCCGCATGCAATCGTTCAATGTTGGCCCTGACTGCCCGTATATCGATGCGCCTGCCATCGATCCAAATGTCATTGTTGGGACTGATGGCAATCAGGATATTGGCTTTTTCTTGCACTTCAGTGGTGGCTGCATCGGGTCTGGACACATCAATACCAGCTTGTTTGACAAAATTAGCCGTGACGATAAAAAAGATCAACATGATGAACACCACATCCAACATGGGAGTGATGTCAATATTGGCCTCTTCTTCTTGTTCGGTGTTAGAAAATAATTGTCTCATTGTCTTCTCATGTTCAGTGGTGAAGCACCAATGCTTCACGGATTAGATGTCGTTGATTACTGACTTTTCGCTTAAGGTAAGTGCTCATGGCTATGCCTGATAAGGCCGCCACCATGCCAGCCATGGTCGGGATGGTGGCCTTAAAAATACCAGCTGCCATAGAGCGGGCATTGCCAGAACCGGAAAATGCCATCACTTGGAACACTTCTATCATGCCTGAAACTGTACCCAGCAAACCCATCAATGGACACAGCACCACACATGTGTTGATCAGTTCTGTGTTCTTGACCAAACCTTGTGAGACCATTGAAACCAATCGAGCACGGGTAAACTGTGCATACAGTGAACTGAAATCTGTGCGATCAGACCAAATAGACACCGCTTTGCTGAAGTTGCTCTTATGTTGTCGATTGATGTAAATGATCCGCTCAATGATGAGCGCCCACATGATAATACTGATCAGCGCTATCAGATAAAGTACATTACCACCCAGCTCAAAGAAATCACGTATGGATTCTAAAAACGGAAAATAATAATAAAGCTTATCCATGGTTATTTTCTTTCAGCGATTTCAGCAATCATTCCAGCAGCTTGTTGTTGCAGCACTTCAGTAACCCCTTTGGCTTTGCTGGCAACAATGCTGTGCAAAAACAACATAGGAATGGCCACCACCAAACCCAATACTGTGGTAACCAAAGCTGTGGAAATACCACCAGCCATCATTTTAGGGTCACCTGTACCAAACAAGGTCAGCGCCTGGAACGTATTGATCATGCCAGTTACCGTACCTAACAGGCCCAATAAAGGTGCCACCGCTGAAATGATTTTAATGAATGGCAACCATTTATTTAACTTCGGAGTTTCATTCAGAATGGCTTCACCAATTCTGATTTCCATGGCTTCCAAATCGTCATCACCACGTACTTTGTATACATTCAAAATGCGGCCCAATGGATTGTTGCCCGGGTTGTCTAAATTTTTAATTTGGGCATTGACTTTGGCCGAAACGCCCATCAGCACAATGAAACGATACAATGCGACCAACAAGCCAATGATTCCTAACCCAATGATCACATAACCCACCGTTTTGCCTTGAGCCACTTGTTCCAATAAATTCGGTTTCTCAACCAGTTTTGACAACAACCCGCCACGGGTTGGGTCGATGGCCACTGAACCCATGCCACTTGTTTGTGATTGGTAGTTTTCCGCTCGAGAGACGAACCTCGACTCGGGTTGTCTTGGCAATACCAATAAGCGGCTATTTTCAGGTTTGTATTCCAAGTATTGACCATTGGACAAAGCGTTGAAGGCACCTATGCGGGTGACTGTTTGTTCTGACTCAATGCCATCGGCACCCACCACCATGGTTTTGAAATTCGTGATCTTGCCAGTTTCAACGATTTCGCGCTGAATTTCATACCAGAAGGCTTCAATTTCAGCCAAGGTGGCAAAGCGGTTGGTATCGCCCATTTTGCCTGCCAGGTCTGCCATAAATGCAGCCCTTTCCGGGTATTGTTTTTGGGTGATGGAATTTTCAAACTGAACCCGTGCATCACCTGCTGACTGCTGTAATACACCGAACAACTCCTTCAAACCACCTAATTTCAAATTCAAGTCGTCCTCCATCAGGATGATTTGGGCGTCTTGCTCCTCAAACAATTGTTCGTATTGTTTGGACAAATTTTCTTGTTCAGCTCTGAGCGCTTTCATTTCTGCCAACAAACGGGCTTGTTGGGCTCGATTGTCCTGGAAGAATTTCAGTCGATCAGCATTGTCCTTGGCATCTTTAACACCACCAGCTTTGACCTGGTCTAACAATTCCTTGAGGTCCACATCTTGAGCAGCATAAACACCAAAGGACAAACAAAACAGGGTGATTATTGTGATTAATTTCTTCATCTTATTTTGCCTCCAAAGCTGCTTGCACCGGGATCACCAATAAATCTGGAGCCACTTCTTTCTTTGCCACTTTTAAGCCGGCTTTGATGTGTGACTTGTATTCACTGGATGGCAATTCAACAAATGCGTTTTGGGCACTGTCCCAAGCCCCTGAATAGCTGCCATCGGGTGTTTGGTAAGCCAAAGAAATGCGGCCAACCCGGAAGAAGTTAACATCCCGCTCCTGGCCTGACACATCGGCTGTCCCTTTGTAGGCTTCTATGGTTCTGCCATAATCCGCTTCAATTTCATAGGATTCCAAAACCCGTCTGAATTTTTCAGCTTGTGCCACATCAGAACGTTCCATCATGGCTCGCAAGTTAGCAATTCTTTCGGTGCGTTCATCCATCAAAAATGGCACATCCAATTGGATGAATTTGTCCAATGAATCAATCATTTTAATCATCAATGGTACGATCTGCCGTTCGATCAACGAGATGTTTTCCACAGAATTTCTGATGGCTTGCATTTCAGCTGTCTGATTATCCAATTGCTTTTTAAGCAAACTGTTGTAGACCTTCAGACCTTCAACCTCTTTACTGACACTTTTGTATTCAGCCAACAAGTCAGCCACTTGATCCGCCACCCTTTCGATGCCTTTTTGGGCCTGTGCGCCCGCATCAGCCCTCCGCTCTCCGGCTTGGGTCACATCATCGACACTGGTTTGTGCCATACCGGTTGTAGCCACAATACACAGCAATAAGCTTTTATAGGAAAATTTCATGTTAAACACTCTTGTTTGAATTTGATGGGGTGGTTTACGGTACCACCTTCTAAGAATCAAAGAAGCACATGACTGGCTGCCATGCGCTTCTTATCTCATTTTATTAAAACAGGTCGTAACGCAATTTCAAGTAGTAAAATCCACCGCCAAAACCGGATGGAGAGAACTGACTGTATTGGTTACCAACACCTGCTGCGGCACCCAGGTTTCTGTCTGGATATTCATCCAAAAGATTTTGTGCACCAATGGTAAAGGTGTATTTGTCGTTGAATGTGTAAGCCACTTCGGCATCGAGAATGTACTCATCACCGTAGGTTGCACCATCTTCTGAATCAAAGAATTCATCGTAGTAACTGTAGCGACCTAAGAACCTCCAATTGCCCACCACATGGTTGGCTTGTAGATTCCAGCGGGTCTCAGGCAATCCTTCTTGTAATTCTCTGATACGGGTGTTGTCAACCACCAAAGGATCAAATGCAGTGACTTCGGTGTCGGTGTTGTTATAAATCAAAGAAAAGTCTGTATTACCATTGCCAATTTCAGTTTTGTATGTGGCTACCACATCAATACCTGTGGTTTTGGTGTCAAAGGCATTGGTGAAGAACCTGAAATTCCTCAAGTTAGCCGCACTGGTTACACCACTGGCTATCAACCCATCAACTTCTTCTGGTGTTAGCTGGAAGTTTTGCGATAAGGTGATTCGGTCTTCCAAATCAATTCTAAAATAATCAACGGTAAAATCAACAGGTCCCAATGAGAACACGGCACCAAAAGTGAAGTTTTCTGATTCCTCAGGATCTAAGGGTTGACCACCCCTAAGCTGAGCCACTGGGTTGATTGAAGGAATGGTGCCGTTGTTAACCAACATGCCATTTTCAAACTCAGTTGACACGTTAAAGGCATTTGATTGACCTGGTGTCGGGGCCCTAAAACCCGTACTGAAGGTTGAACGCAATGCAAAATTATCAGTGAATCTATAGTGAGCAGCTAACTTGTAGTTACTGGTGGTACCAAAATCTTCAAAATCTTCCCAGCGCAATGCTGCACCCAATAAAAAGTTTTCAGTCACGTCCGCTTCCAAATCAGTATAAACAGCCACATTCGAACGCTCGAACTTACCAGCTGTTAATGCACTGAAACCCGGGAAACCATTGGATGCCGAAGAGAACCCCTGGGCTGCCAACGGTCCAATTTCAAACGACGCCTGATCACCCGCAGTGATTTCAAACGTTTCCGAACGCCATTCCATACCAGCTGCTATATTCAACGGCGAGTAGAACCCACCCACATCCAAGGGGTATGAGAAATCGGCATTGAAGTTTTTATCTAGCTGGGTGTAATCACCTGGATCAAAGATGGTCGGTGAAGCTGGTCCTAAAGAAGCATTGACGGTGTTGCGAATCACGAAGTCTACATCACTGATACCAACGGCAGCCGAAACATCCCACAAAATGCCATTATCAAACTCACCTTTCAAACCAAAGGTGGTGGCAAAATCAACGGCTTCACCACCAAATCGTGGGGTAAAACCACCTGGGAATACTTCCAGGAATGAAAAACAGTTGTTGTCTGCAATCAAAGCATCTACATAAGATTGATCGTAGCTGCCACCGGCTGGCACTCGATATTGAGCACAATCATCAATTCCATTGTCGTTGGTGTCACCTATTAAACGGATGCCGTCAGCAGCAAATACGCCGCCCCTTGTATCTGGATTACGGAAGTAGAAACCACCATCCACATCTTTTTGTGCATAGTTACCGAAGGCATAAAATTCATTGCCTCCACCCACATCAGCACCCATGTTGAAAACCAGCTTTAAATCATCATCAATTTTAGGCTGTCCCCAAATCTGTGCCGGATTTGCGACAAACGGGTTGCCATTGTCAATCAAAGCCTGTGCATCATCTCGTTGAACTGATCGATCAGTGTCATCGGTGCTGCCATACTCAAAACTTAAATTCATGAACCCTTGATCAGTGAAGGGTAAACCGATGTTACCAGCCACACTGTAAGCCGTTCCATCACCTTCATAGAATTGACCATACTTCACTTCGTAAGTTGATCCTTCACTGGAGTCGTTATAAATAAAGTTCATCACACCGGCAATGGCATCAGAACCGTATTGTGCCGCTGAACCATCACGCAAAACTTC
This sequence comes from Marinicella sp., assembly GCA_965230295.1. Classification (GTDB taxonomy): domain Bacteria; phylum Pseudomonadota; class Gammaproteobacteria; order Xanthomonadales; family Marinicellaceae; genus Marinicella. The sequence goes on from OZ246001.1 coordinate 771,590, forward strand.
TAATTGTTTCAATGCAATCGAAGGTATGGGCGAAATATCAGGACCTTGGGCACCGTCAGCCACGCCATTACCTAACCAATAAATAACCGCAGCACGGTGGCGGCGTTTGTTATTGACCAAAACCAATGTATGGTCTGGTGCCAGTCCACGTAAGTTCGCTGGACGAACAATGGTCGCCGCATCTGAAATGGGCTGTGTGTTCACATTGTAAGAAGGCACCACATTCCTGATCAAATTGCTGAGATCTGTCCCCGCCTGATTGACAAATTCATCACCTGCAACCACATCGATAGGTACCGCTGACTCAGTGGCTGAACGTGCAGCACGTCTGGTACCAGTCACCACCACTTCTTCTGCAGCCGCATTGCTGTCTTCACCTTCATCATTGTCGTCTTGAGCAAAGGCCATGGGTGTCATTGATAACGACAATGCCATGGCAATTCCGACAGATAATTTGTGATTCTTAAAGAACCTGATTTTCATCTTTAACCCTCCTACAGATTATTAATATTGATTTTTTAAAGATAAAAGTGTGCCTAAAAGTGCAAGAAAAACACTGATTTAACAAAATTTTAACTCTCTAACCTCAACCATTCTAGATGGCTTTATTTTATTTTGTCAATCATAACAAGCACTTTAGCTCATATGACAAGGATTTGTTTGTACTTTAATGAACCAGCTAAACACTTCGTTGCGCATAAAACATGACAATTTGATGACAAAATATTCAAAATATTTTTATATATTTTTTTTATATATCCAGACCATCACACCCGCACTCAATTTTCCATTTGCAATGAAAACCATTCATAAAGGTCTAATCTTCAGTCCTCAACATTAAAGAATAATAGATGCTAATTAGGTTGTTTAAATTTTCCCTGTTGATTAACTGCATGACTGGATTTTCACAAGAAATGACTTTTTCCAGTGGCAGTAAACAAACTCATTTGATTGAACTGTATTCATCAGAGGGTTGTCACTCTTGTCCACCGGCTGATCAATTCATCAGCCAATTCAAAGGTTCAAAACAACTTTGGGATACCTATGTGCCTCTGGTTTTTCATGTTGACTATTGGGACTATCTGGGTTGGCAAGACCCTTTTGCTTCCCCCGAGTACTCCAACAGACAAAGGGCTTATCAAAGAGCCGGTCACAGCAACGGTGTTTACACACCAGGTTTTGTGGTTAACGGCAAAGAATGGACCGGGTTTTTCAAACCCTTGCGTGCGTTCCCTGAAATTTTTCAATACCCGGGAAAACTGCAAGTAACCATCAACCAGCACCAAGCCACCATTGAATTCAACTCAAATCACGAAACTTTGGATTATCACATGGTCATTGTGGGTTTAGGGTTGCAAACTGAAGTTGATGCGGGTGAGAATGCAGGGCACTTATTGACCCATGACTTTGTGGTCTTAGACCATCAAGTCAGCAGTGGCAGTACATTTGCCACCATGAACTTGCCATTGATCATGAAACACGATCCAGAGCAATTTGCTCTGATCGCTTGGGTCACAGAAAAAAATTCAATGTTACCAATCCAAGCTGTCGGTCAGACTTTACCAGCGGGAATCATCAAGCAGATTTAATGCGTCGACTGCCAAAGATACGATAGACCTCTGCCCAAGAACCATCTGCTTGTTTGAACTCCAATTTCCATGAGAATTGGTTGGACTTGATGTCATAAAAGGTGATTCTGGAGTCTTGGCCATTGAACAAGCCAGTCATGATGATTTGGTCTGCAGTCTCGGTGGCCACAAAGGTATCTACTTTTTGACCTTTGATGGAAGCCCAGGCCATTTCCCAACGGTTTTGTTTGGGATTGAATATTCTTATATTGGTTCCATACTGACGCCCGGTGCTGGGCTCAGGTTGTCCCATTGGCGGCGAAATCCAATCATCTTGCACAGCATGTCCATTGAGGATTGAATAAAAATGCCAGCTGGCACCTGCCCCTGCTTGCCAATGACCTTGCTGGTCTTTGGATTCATCTTTGATGTCCCAGTGACCCAACAATTGTTTCATCAAACTGTTTTCCAATTGTTGTGACAGTACCCCGGTTTCAGCCTGACTTACTGCACAGTAAAAACAACTCAGCAGCAGCCAGAAAATAACTTTATTCTTCATCCTCTTTATCCTCCTTAACAGGGAAATAATACCCATTGAACCAGGTATACCAGCTTTTGCCACCATCAACAGATTCTTCAAAAAACTGTTGTACGACACCACCTTCCAAAGGTGTCCAAGTGCCCCTGAAGTCCCTGACCTGCGGCTGTTGTTGTGTAGCCGCATAATAAATTTTACCCACCAATTGCATCGACTTTTTGTCTTTTTGCTGTGTGACCAAACCTCCAGCATAATCGATCACAGTACCACCGCCGCTGACCCAACGCTGTACCCATTGATTCAATATGCCATCATAGTAATTCATACTGGTACCAGTACTGCCACTGGCACCTTGCCATTGCTCCATGATCAGGCAACCTCGCTCAGTTTTGCTGATGGTGTTGTGACCGAACAAGGGGCCGGTTTTTTCAATATTGCCATAAACTTCCCAGTGACCCAGCCAAAAATCAAATTGCTGGTATTTATCATCGTACATACATGGCCTGAGGTTGGCATCGGTTTGTTTTAATATGTGTTTGAAGGAATCTGTGGTTTGATACTTTTGCCACATGGGATTGGTTTTCAATTCATTGAGATTGGCATAGCCTGATGCGGTCATTTCTTTCATTGTCTGCCACATGTCCTTTTCATCACCCAGCAAATTCAGCCCCTGTGCCTTTTGATAAAGCACCAATGACGGGGGAATTTGCGTGGCTTTTGACAAATGTTTATTGGCTTTGATGGCCTGCTTGCCTTGACCCAGTTGAATGTGGGCATTGGCCACACGGTACCATGCTTGTTCTTTGGTGGCGGGAGACAGTTCTGCACTTTGATCTAGCAAGTGCTGGTATGCTTTGATTGATTCTGTCCAATTTTGTTCGTTGTAATACTTTGTGGCCAAAGCCGACCAGTTTTCTTCGCCACTCACAACAGAAGAAATGAATAAGCACAAAAACAAATAAATGCAGTTAAATTTAGTTTGACCCATTGACGTAAAACACAAATGAAAGCTTTGATTATCTGCGCAATGGTTTTATCGCGCTATCAAAATTTTGCTCATTTATTCAGAACGTTTGAATTTGCAGCAAGCATTCTGAAGGCGTCATTCCAAAAGTCTGTTTAAAACTGGCTGACATATGAGAATGGCTGGAAAACCCAAAATCAAATGCCAAATCAACCAACTCCACATCATGCTGCTGTAACTCAAGAACCAAATGCCGCAGCCGTTGCTGTTTACGGTATTGGTTGATGCCTTGGCCGTTGATGTGTTTGAACACACGAGACAAGTGGTAAGGGGATGTGTGGTGCAATTCGGACAACTGCTGTAAAGACAAATTAACACTTAAATCAGCTTGTAAGGATTCTTTAACACGTTCAACCAATCTTTTATGCTTGTTGCGCTGCCGTGCAAATGATCGGTCAGTATCCGTATGGGTTAACAAGCCATGAAACAGGGTCAATACACCTTCTTCAACGTGTAAGGGATTGGCCACATTGGTTTCTGAGATTTGACTGAGAAGTCTTAGGTGCTGTAAGAACACGGGTGCCGGGCATGGCATGTTTTCACAGCTGAAATGACGCCGGTCTTTTTCAACCACTTCCGACAACAGCTCATCAGAGATTCGAAACCAGTGACAATAATCTCCAGTTTGATTGATGGCAAAACGCTTGTAAGTTTGTCCTTGGTTATAGAAGTTCACCAAGGTTGGGTCAGCGACAAAAGCATCTGAACCGGTGTGTTGAATCCAAATACTGTTTTTCGGGAATACGATGATGGGCGATTCCACAAACCCTGTTTCAAAGAAACATGAATCTGCTGGATCTACCGCAAACACTCCAATTTCAATCAAATCAGTTTGATACAGGATGGCCTCTTTCATGCCAATGATTTTACCTCAAAGAATGCCAGATTTCGTATTTAAAAGATGGATTGTCCGGTTTCTGTGGTAAAGGCTTCAAGAAATTTCAAGCCCCGATAAGAATTGCCTTTGTCATTCAACCTCGGGCTCCACACTGCCACACTGAACTGATTGGGTAAAACCGCAACAATACCTCCACCCACACCGCTTTTTCCTGGAAGACCAACTTGATAAGCAAAATCACCGGCCTCATCGTAAAAGCCACAAGTCAACATGATGGCGTTCATGCGTTTGGTTTGACTGGTGTTAAGCAGACATAACTTTCCATCAAGCGTACACCCTTGGTTGGCAAAGAGCATGAATGTTCTGGCCAATTGCTCACAATTCACCAAAATTGAACAACAATCAAAGTACAGGTCTAACACCGCATCCACATCGTTGTTGATGTTACCCAATGACTTCAGAAAGTTAACCAATGCCACATTACGGAAACCAACCGATTTTTCAGATGCGGCAATGACAGGGCTGAATCCAACCGATGGATCTCCTGAGACAGAACGAATCAACTCAATGACCGCTTGTTTTGGGTCTTCGTATAAATCGATCAATATATCACTGATGACCAATGCACCTGCATTTGAAAAAGGATTCCGTGGGATACCATCATCGTATTCTAAGGTGCCCAAAGAATTGAATGGCGTGCCAGAAGGCTCCACCCCCACTCGTTGCCATAACTGACCGCCCAGTTTGCTGTAGGCCATACTGAGCAACAACACTTTGACTACACTTTGGATCGAGAAAGCATCCTGCCAATCTCCTACAGCATAACATTCACCGGTTACCGTGGTTAAACACACACCAAACTTTTCATCATCAACACATGCCAACTCAGGGATATAAGACGCGACATCTCCATAGTTTTTGTGTTTTAACAACTCACTGTGGATGTGCTTTATAGTGGCTTGGTAATCAGTCATGAGGATCAACCTGTTCAATCTTAAAGGATTACATGGTAACCAAAACCCGAATAGAATCCAACTGAGGCTGGGTTTGGTTGATGGCTTGCATCGCTTGGGATAAATGCGCTTGCATGTGAGCGATCTCATCATCTCTTACCTGACCATTGTGCTCAGCCAGTTGTTGTAGACGTGAGATTTCTCGCTTTAGGTTTTCTGAAACCTGCTGTTGTGCAACCTGTTTTATTTCAGGCAATTGTTGTTGCATCATTTCGTCAGCTTTTTGTAGCAATGATTTGATCACTGAAATTTTGGCTTTCAACACTTCCACAGCCACATTCATGGGGGCAGAGTTCTTGAATTTATTGATCAACTTCTCGGTCAATTTTGAACCAACGTCTATACCTGCTTCAGCCAGTAAATAGCGTTGGTTGATGGGCGGCAAATAACGAGACAATTGCATTGAACTTTGTCCAGTGGCTTGCACCAGATAACGGCATTCCAAAAAAATCTGGCCAGCATTCAAACCAGAATTCTGTAACACAGCAAAAGCTGTATTTCCTTGTTCTTGGTTCAATATCAATTCCAGTACTTCGGTCACCATGGGGTGCTCCCATGTGATGTAATGAAAGGTTTCATTGGCCAAAGCAATGTCCCGATCATAAGTGATGGTCATGCCATCATCCAATAAAAACGGAAAATAGCCATGCATTTCATCGGTGGGTCTGATGACCTCACTGCCTGGGCGATGTTCTTCATAATGTACTCCAAACAAATCAAAAACCCGGTGCATGAATTTTTCTAGCAGCGCCTCTTGCTCAAAAGCTTCAGCCTGTTCAGTCAACGCTTTGGCAGCTGCGGGACGGCATGAATTGTATTCCAATAAGCGATCTCGACCTTTGGTCATTTTGGCCAATAAATCATCACTCAACTGTTTGCTTTTTAGGATTAACCGGCTCATGCTTTGATCATCCAGCTTTTTTTGTAGCTGATCGGCACATTCTGTAAATACATGATGGGCGGCCGGATTGGTTTGTTGAAATAAATTCAATCCCTCGTCATACCATTTAAACCACAACTCCTGGATGGTGTCTTGCAGATAAGGCACATGAATCTGAATGGTTTCTGTCTGCCCAATGCGGTCTAAACGTCCAATCCTTTGTTCCAACAAATCTGGGTGACCCGGTAAGTCAAAAAACAGCAAGTGGTGGGCAAATTGAAAATTCCGACCTTCACTGCCTATTTCAGAACACAACAACACATGGGTGCCATTCTCTGAATCTGCAAACCAGGCAGCGGCTTGATCCCTCTCAATCAAACTCATGCCCTCATGAAAAACCGCCACATGGATGCCATGAGAATCTCTGAAATGTTGTTCAAGTTTTAGGACCGTTGCGGCTTGTGATGCGATGATCAGGATCTTTTCTTGTTTAAGTGACTGGCTCTTTTCAACCAACCACTGCACACGTGGATCAACTTCCAACCATTTATCAGCGGCTTCATCAGACAGCACTGATTCAGGTGTCAATGAGTTATTGGCTGCTTCAAGTGATTGATACAAATCAGGCGTTTTCAATGCAGTGGCATGTAGTTGGCGTTCAGGAAATCCGGTGACCGATTGCCGGGTATTTCTAAACAGTACACGGCCTGTGCCATGTTGATCCAACAACTGGTTGATGATCGCCACCCCATACTCAGGGTGTTCATTCAATGCCATGATCTGTTGCAGTAAATCGTCTGACACCTGATCTTTGAGTTGTTTGGCCATGGTATTGACATCAATCTCAGACTCGCTTTCGATGGCTTGAATCAACAATTCAATGGTATCAGCGACCGTTTCAAAAGCAGCCTCTTCAGCCACAAATTGATCAAAATCCTGGTATCGGTCAGCATCCAATAATCGCAATCGAGCAAAATGACTTTTCCTGCCTAATTGTTCTGGCGTGGCTGTGAGTAACAAAACACCAGGGATGTTTCGTGCAAAGGATTCAATCAACTGATAGGCCATCACAGAATCAGAAACAGCTTGTCCTTCGGCCACTTCACCTTCGAACCATTCCAAGTGATGGGCTTCATCCACCACCATCAAGTCCCACTTGGCCGCCAGTATTTGTTCTTCTCGCAACGGGCTTTCTAAAATCATTTCCAAGGGTAACAACACCAATTGTGCGGCGTCAAATGGGTTGTCAAAACCACTGGACATTTCAATTTCCTGGCACTTCTCTTCATCAAACACACTGACTTGTAAATTGAAACGTCGCAACAACTCAACCATCCATTGATGGGTTAAACTTTCAGGCACAATGATGATGGCCCGCTGTGCGCGGTTGGTTAATAATTGCTGGTGCAGGATCAAACAGGCTTCAATGGTTTTCCCGAGTCCCACTTCATCTGCCAACAACACCCTGGGGGCATAACGCTGACCCACCGAGTGAGCAATGTACAATTGATGCGGCAACAAAGCCGTGCGGCATCCTATCAACCCGTACAATTCAGACTGTTGTAAACGCTGTTGATGCCCCCTGGCCATTTGCCGCAAGTCATACCACTTTTGTTTATCCAATTGGGCGTTCAACAGGCGATCTGCCGGACGGTCCAGCGAAATGTTGTCAGTGATTTCGGTTTCCGGAATGACGTCTTCTTCACCATTGTCTTTGACACCAAAATAGATATTCAAACCATTCAGATTTTTAACTTCCTTGATGGTCAGCTGCCAGCCCTCTTTGTGCTGTAACTGGTCATCTACTTGTGCTTCATAGCGACTCAAAGGTGCCGAATCTTTGGCATAGATGCGCTCTTCTCCTACGGCATCAAATGCGACTTTCACCATCCGATGGTTTTCACCAACCACCCGGCCTAAGCCCAGTTGTAGATCGGCATTGTTGATGTATCGCTGTCCAGTGATGAATTGCATAAATTGTCTGATTTTCAAAGGCTGGTTATTTTAACAGCCTTTGTCCAGCATCCAACTGTTTAGCATAATAATCTAGTGATTGGCATTGAAAGTCATGTCAGCTAAAATCCCAACATGCTGAAAGTCTTGATCATATTTAATCCACATGCTGGCAGTGGCCGTGCCATGAATTACTTGCCACTGATTGAATCTTATGTCCAAGTACAAAATATCAAAGCTGAGATCATCCACACCACTCATATTGGGCATGCACAAGAATTGATCAAAGCCACCGATTTATCAAACTATGATGGCGTGGTAGCAGCCGGCGGTGACGGCACTTTATTTGAACTGATTAATGGCTTGATGTGTCATGAGCCTGAAAATCGCATTCCTTTTGGTGTGATCCCTGTTGGTACCGGTAATGCATTTTCCCGAGAACTCGGCTTACAGCCCACTGATTGGCAACCTGGCATAGACATCATTTTGAAACAACAAACCCAGGACATTGATATTGGAAAAGCACAAACAAAGAACGAAAGCTTCTACTTCATCAACATCATTGGCATGGGCTTTGTGGTCGATGCCGGCCGCACCACTTTGAAAATCAAGAAACTAGGTAAAACAGCGTATACCCTGGCCACCTTATGGGAAACTGCCAAACTGAAAAAACACCCCGTCAAACTTCGTTTGCAGGATGTTAACAACCAACAAGAATTGATCGATGAGGAATTGGTGTTTGTTGAAGTTGCCAACAGCCGCTATACCGGCACGTCGTTTTTAATTGCACCTGAGGCCAAAATTGATGACGGCTTATTGGATGTGATCATCCTGAAGAAAATTTCTCGCCTTAAAATCCTCAGATTGTTCCCCACCATCTACTCAGGAAAACACGTCAACTACCCTGAAGTTGAAACCCGCAAAGTCAAAAGCATCACCATTGAAACGAACCAACCCATGCCATTGATGCCTGATGGTGAATTTTTTGCCCAAACCCCTGTAACCATCAGTTGTCTGCAACATGCCCTAAAAATCTTTATCTGAATCACCTGTCAACCCAAGTTGTACATCAAGCGTTGTATTGATAAACAACAACAGGAGTACTACATGAAAACGATGATTTTACTGACAGGCATTTTGGCTTTAACTTTCACCACCGGATGTCATGCCCACAAAGCAGATAAAGTGGTGGTGGTTAAGAAACCCCATAACACCAAAGTGATCCTGGTGGACAACGACCACAAACGCAAAGACTACCGCATTGTATACGTCAAACCTGCAAAAAAGTCAGTCTGTAAAAAACACCGCAGACACTGGCACTGCATCTGAATAGTTTCCCTCCCTGAAGGCCAAACCAACAGCGGCTTTCCCCTCTCCAATGGCTGTTGGTTTGGTTCTTTTACCAAAGCACCCAACCTGGTTCATCCCGCAATGCGCTGCTCATATTGATCCACCAATTGATGCATTACGGTTTTGCGTTCCAGGCTTGAAAAACTCGCATCAATGGCATTGTGGGTCATGCGAATTAATTGATCATCCGTGATGCCACAATGAGTCTGTACTTGCTCCATATTCTCCTGCAGATAGGCACCAAAGTGGGCAGGATCATCTGAATTTATGGTGACATTCAAGCCCAGATCCAGCATTTGTCCTATCACATGTTGGTTCATGTGTTCAAAGACATGTAAGGACACATTGGAACATGGGCACACCGTTAATGGTGTTTGGCTTTGTTGTAAATGCCTGACCAATTCAGGATCATCCAAACTGCGGATGCCATGATCAATGCGCGACACATCGAGGTCTTTGATGGCAGACCACACATAATCAGCAGAACCTTCCTCCCCGGCATGAGCCACCACCGGCAAGCCGGTTGCTCTGATGGTTGTGAACAAATCTTTGAATAAACTGGCTGGATAACCCACTTCAACAGCGGCCAAACCAAAACCCAAAAAACGATCGGTGTGGTGTTGATAGAATTGCCAGTCTTCATGGGCCTTTTCGACCCCCAAATGGCGGATGAACGTCGGGATCATACCACCAGTGATGCCATGTTTGTTATACCCTTCTTTGAAGGCGGCTTCAATACCATCCAATACCATCTCGGGTCTACAACCTCGATCAACATAGGTGCGGATGTCACAAAACACTTCAGTGTGGATGATGTTTTGTTGGTGACAAATATCCAGATAAGCAGTGGTTAATTGGAAGAAATCTTCAGCTGTCCTGATCACTTCAGTGCCTTGTATATACAATTCTACAAAATCGTTGAGGTTCTTGAACTGGTAGGCCTGATGCACATCTTCTAATGTCTTATAGGGTATGTCGATGCGGTTCTTTTCAGCCAGGTTCAGCAGCATTTCAGGCATCATAGACCCTTCAATGTGCATATGGAGCTCAACTTTGGGTAATTTTTTTATGAAATCAGACATGCAATGGTTTTTTTAAAACGACACATCTTAACATTTTCTGGTGATTATTTATGCTGGTACTATGATGTTCGAACACGTAAAATAGACAGCTTGTTAAATTATGATTGCCTGGAATGAATACAGACTATTTAGACTTTGAACAACCTTTGGCTGAATTGGAAGCAAAAATCAATGAACTACAGAACGTCAGCGATGACAATGCCATGAACATTGATGAAGAAATTCAAAGGTTAAAAGGCAAACTGAAATCTAAAACGGAACAAATTTTTTCAAACTTATCTGATTGGCAAATTTCTCAGTTGGCACGGCATCCCAAAAGACCTTACACACTCGATTATGTTGAGTTGATGTTCACAGATTTTCAAGAGCTGCATGGAGACCGTGCCTTTGCCGATGATTCTGCCATTGTTGGTGGACCAGCCAAATTAGATGGGCAGTCTGTGATGGTCATTGGACACCAAAAAGGCCGCAACACCAAATCCAAAATAAAACGAAATTTTGGCATGCCCAGACCAGAAGGCTATCGCAAAGCACTGCGACTGATGCAAATGGCTGAGCAGTTCAACATGCCCATCCTGACATTCATTGATACACCAGGTGCCTACCCAGGGATTGGCGCAGAAGAGCGAGGACAATCAGAAGCCATTGCTAAAAATTTGGAAGTGATGTCAAACCTGAAAGTCCCCATCATTTGTACGGTCATTGGAGAAGGCGGTTCTGGTGGAGCACTGGCCATTGGTGTAGGTGACGTCACACTGATGTTACAGTACAGCACCTATTCGGTGATTTCACCTGAAGGTTGCGCCTCGATCCTGTGGCGCAGTGCAGACAAAGCCAAAGACGCTGCGGAAGCATTGAGCATCACATCAAGCAAATTAAAAGAGCAAGGATTGATTGACCAGATCATTGACGAGCCTCTGGGCAGTGCCTATCGCGACACTGAGTATGTTGCCAACCAATTAAAAGCAACCATCACCAGTGAACTGGAGCGGCTGGACAAGATGGACGATGCAGAATTGCTTGAAAGTCGTTATAAAAAACTGATGTCTTATGGTGCTTTCAGCGAATAATCCTTCGCTTTTAAACCTCAGTCAGATCCCTGAAGCCAATCGGTATTTTGTCGCTTACAGTGGCGGTATGGATTCCACAGCTGTATTACATGCCTTGGTAACTGTAACTGATCTAAAAGACAAAATTACGGCCATTCACATCAATCACAACATCGATGCCAACGCATCGCAGTGGGCTGATCATTGTCAGGCTTTCTGTGATCAATTGGGAGTCAAACTGATCTCCCGCTCGGTCACGCTGACAGACCACAGCGAAGACAGTTGTCGCCGAGCCAGGCAAGATGTATTTACTGAGCAGCTGGGTGAAGGCGACTGTTTAATCACTGGGCACCACTTGAGTGATCAAATTGAAACAGTATTATTTCGTTTAATCAGAGGCACCGGTCTATTAGGTTTGACAGGCATGAAAGTCCTATCCAAGCATGCTCATTATCAAATTTTTCGGCCCATGCTCAATACAGAAAAATCCGACATTGAAGCCTACATCAAACAAAACCAATTAACCTACATTACAGACCCCAGTAATTCAGACAACACATACAGCCGAAATTTCATCAGAAATGAAATCATGCCTTTGGTAAGGTCGCAGTTTCCTGACGCTTCGAAGAACATTGCTCTGACCGCAAAAAATTTGCAACCTTCGGCTCAAATTCTGGGTGCGCTTTTTAAGGACTGGAACCCTTACAAAGTTCATTCATTCGCCAAAGTAGATAAGAACACTTTTGCCACAGTCATTTATTCATGGCTCTCACATTTTATTGAATTAAAACCCAGTCACCATGCCTTGCAACAATTTGCCCATGATTGTATCAACGCTGCCCCAGACAAAATGCCGCAGTTAAATTTGTCCAATGTGCTGCTGATCTATTGGGGGCAAAAGGTTTATGCACTGAAGCCCAGAAAGTTCAACAACACCGAAACTGTTGAATACTCACTGCATGCCAACAAACCCATTCAACTTCCGGGCCATTCGGGCAGTATCGAACTCTTGTCTTCTCATGCGTGTACTTTGAACGTGGTAGTCAAATTTCAGCAACCTGGTGAAAAAATATTGTTAGCAAATCAAACCATGCGTGCCAAGTTAAAAAACCTGTTTCAAGCCAAACAAATTCCACCTTGGGAGAGACAAGTGATGCCATACCTTTATATTGATGATCATTTGATGGCAGTTGGGTCACAGTTCAAGTCTGCTAAATTCACCCAATTGTTGAACGAATTAAATGCTGAATACCATTGGCGATCACCACAATTTCTTTTGTAAAATACCACCATGAGTCAAACAAAAACATTTGAAAAAAACCTGGAACAACTCACTGATGTGATCCAAAAAATGGAACAACAGGATGTGGGCCTAGAAGAATCTTTGAAACTGTATGAACAAGGTATTCAACTGACCAGAAAGTGTCAAAAGATTATTGATGATGCTGAACAAAAAATTGAGCAGTTAATGGAAAAATCCAGTGACTGACAATCAAGCATTGATTGATCGAATTGATCGCTTCCTCGTTGATCAGTTAAGTACACTCAAATCACAAGACACTGGACAGTTGATTGCGGCGATTGAATATTCGTTACTCAATGGCGGTAAACGAATGCGGCCATTGTTGGTCTATGCGACCGCCAAAAGTACTGGAATAGATAAGCAGGTTGCAGACCACATTGCTGCTGCCATTGAAATGATACATGCCTACTCATTGATTCACGATGACCTGCCTGCGATGGATGATGATGACCTTCGTCGAGGACAAGCCACCTGTCACATTAAATTTGATGAAGCCACAGCAATTTTAGCTGCTGATGCTTTACAAGCCCTGGCATTCGAAGTTCTCACCAAAACACCCATTGAGGCTGAGCATAAAGTGGCTTTGATCAACACCTTAAGCAAGGCCGCTGGTGCTGTTGGAATGGTTGGTGGTCAAATGTTGGATTTAGAGGCTGAGGGTCAACAACTCACACTCGAAGCCTTACAAAATATCCATGCCAAAAAAACCGGGGCATTACTGGAAGCCTGTGTTTCCATGGTGATCGGCTGTGATAAAGACATTTCAAAAAAGTTCATCGGTAGATATCTAGAGTTTGCACAAAATTTTGGTATCGCTTATCAAATCATTGATGACATTCTGGATGTCACCAAGGATACCATAACCTTAGGTAAGCCAGCACAATCAGACATTAAAAACGACAAAAGCACCTATCCAAGCCTGTTAGGACTTGATGCTGCCAAAGAAAAAGCAACAGAACATATCGATCATGCACATGAGTTATTGACCCATTTACCTGGGAACGAACTGCTGGTTCAATTGACAGAAATAATTGCCAGCAGATCCAGTTAACCTGGTCATCAATGGCCCAACTCAGTCAGTCAGGCCATATTAACTCATTGTTCTTTAATCAAATCCATGAGTGAAAACCACATCTGAGTTATGAAACTCATCAACACCGATGTCATATATTCCAGTTCCATTGACCACAACCGTGTCATTGATGGGTGCCAACTCTAAATCGATGTCATACTTGGGTCCAGGAATAGGCGTTCCTGCTTCTCCATTGTCACATTGATCCACAGCCACCGATTCACTTGTGATGTGGAAATCATTGTCATCCTGTGAGACAAAACCTGGATCAGCCAGGAATGTATTACTGCCTCCCTGCCAACCGAAGTTATTGTCCATTAAGTTACAGTTTTGCGAACCGCTGCCGCCTATGAAATTGCCCACCTGGTTGGTCAACGGTTCATGAATGATGGAATTATTAATCACCCGATCACTGTCCAACATTGAAAATGTGGCACCTGAGGTGTCATTCAGAGCGGTGGTAATTTGATTAACTTGTAAGTAACTGTCTTCCATTCGGATGGTGTGTTGGCTGTCCCACTGTGTGCCATGCTCTTCACCGTTGCGGTACACCAGTGAACGCTCTAATACTAAACTGGATTGACTGTTGGTGTTGATGGCTACACCAGCGTTGGCTTGATTGTAAGCAAAATGCGTGTGGCTCAAATAAGCCATTCCATTGATCATATATAAGCCACCACCAGACCCTAATGACCCGGATGTTTTATTTTCTATGATTTGGTTACAAGCATAAAAATCCCAACAATGTCCTGCGTTGTTATCTGCCGTAAGTAAGGCACCACCAGTGACAACAATGCCCGCACCATTACTGGCTACATTGTTTTGAATACTGGTCCCATCTAATTCAACTTTGGCACTGCTGCCCTGAACATAGATACCACCACCATTGCCATAACCATCATTGTTGGCATCTGCACCATTGTCATTGACATTGACGGGTTTACCCAATAAATAAGAGGACAATTGTAGTTTTGACTGATTAATAAAAACGCCACCGCCATTACCTATGGCCGTGTTGTATGCAATACCACGGTAATCAAACAAGCCTCCATCACTGGCTGCCAATACCGAAACATCACATCCGGTTGTGGCATAAATCCCACCACCATGCCCAGAATTCTGAACGGTGCCCGTGGCCCTATTGAAACTGACACCACTGTCTTCAATGATTGAAACCCGACCTGCCTTACAATACAAGCCACCACCTAATCCAGAGCCACCGGCTTGTCCATGGGCCTCGTTGCTGAAAACCAACGTATTGATTAAAGTAAGAATTGCATTGGTACCACTGGTGTAAATACCCCCACCTCTGCTACCCAAATTTTGGGTAATCAATGAATCCCTGATAGTTAATACCACCGATTGACTGTCAAAAATGCGTAATGATATTCCCCCACCGGAGTTAAATTGTGAATGTTGTCCGCCTTTGATCACCAGGCCACTCAATAAGACAGCGTTTGGTAAATCATTGTCTGTTGGAATGATGCGAATCACAGAAGTGTTTCCTGTTCCTTGAATGGTGGTCTTTGTTCCAGCTACGTAGTCAGAACAATCATCATAACCACCGGCTAAATTCATTTGTTGATTTGATATCACCAAGTCTTCATTAATGATTTGTTGGTTGGTTATTCGAATTTGTTCTTCACCCAAGTCTATAACTTCCTGCAATGTATAATTGGCCGAATTGTAATCACAAGATGAATCACTGCCCCAATAGACTGCTGTGGCGAACACTGATTGTGTCAACATGATTGATAATAAAAATAAATTTTTCATGGTTAGTTCTCCTATAAATAATTGATCGTTCAAGCCCACCTGTTGGCTTAACTGTTGCTGGCTATGTTGGCAAACAGCTCATTTAATCGCTTGACCAATTACTGACCATTGCATGACTTATTTATGACCATTGATATTTTCATTTATATTCAATAACTTATATTCTTTGAGTTTTTAAATTTTTACATTGAAAATCATAAAATTAGAGACATTAGTACTCAAGAGACTTCTGTTGATGTTATTAACAAGGAATAAATCCTCACCTGAATTTAACTGTTCTAAATTTCAGACTGGTTTATCCGACGATGATAACTGTGAAGGCATAGTAGGCATCAATGAGGTGTGGATTTTGAATGTTTGAAACTGATTAGGACGCTGCAATTAATACTGATAAATTACAGGCAAAAAAAAGCCCCAACAGATGTTGAGGCTTTTTCTATTAATAAGATTCTGGCGATGTCCTACTCTCACATGGGAACTCCCACACTACCATCGGCGATGCTACATTTCACTTCTGAGTTCGAGATGGGGTCAGGTGGTTCTATAGCTCTGTTGTCACCAGAAAACTGGTTGCTTAAGTCCAAAGTGTGAACACTTTGCTTAAGACTAACATTTGGGAATATGAATCATCAATCACATTGATTGTGTCTTGGGGTCTTGATAGTTTGTATCAAAATCGTTACTTGTTAGAGAAATTAATCATTTTATGAAACTCACATAACTTCCAAATCTCTTGGGTGTTATATGATCAAGCCTCACGGGCAATTAGTACTGGTTAGCTTCATGCATTACTGCACTTCCACACCCAGCCTATCAACCTTGTAGTCTTCAAGGGCCCTTCAGTTGTTTCAAGAACAAAGTGAGATCTCATCTTGGAAGAGGCTTCCCGCTTAGATGCTTTCAGCGGTTATCCCGTCCGAACATAGCTACCGGGCAATGCCACTGGCGTGACAACCCGAACACCAGAGGTTCGTCCACTCCGGTCCTCTCGTACTAGGAGCAGCTTTCCTCAAATCTCAAACGCCCACGGCAGATAGGGACCGAACTGTCTCACGACGTTCTGAACCCAGCTCGCGTACCTCTTTAAATGGCGAACAGCCATACCCTTGGGACCGGCTTCAGCCCCAGGATGAGATGAGCCGACATCGAGGTGCCAAACACCGCCGTCGATATGAACTCTTGGGCGGTATCAGCCTGTTATCCCCGGAGTACCTTTTATCCGTTGAGCGATGGCCCTTCCATACAGAACCACCGGATCACTAAGACCTACTTTCGTACCTGCTCGACTTGTCAGTCTCGCAGTCAAGCGCGCTTTTGCCTTTACACTAACCGTACGATGTCCGACCGTACTTAGCGCACCTTCGTGCTCCTCCGTTACTCTTTGGGAGGAGACCGCCCCAGTCAAACTACCCACCACACAATGTCCCTGATCAGGATGACTGATCTAGGTTAGAACTTCAATTACACAAGGGTGGTATTTCAAGGACGACTCCACGCATGCTAGCGCACACGCTTCAAAGTCTCCCACCTATCCTACACATATCTAATCAAAGTCCACTGTGAAGCTATAGTAAAGGTTCACGGGGTCTTTCCGTCTAGCCGCGGGTAAACTGCATCTTAACAGCTATTTCAATTTCACTGAGTCTCGGGTGGAGACAGTGTGGCCGTCGTTACGCCATTCGTGCAGGTCGGAACTTACCCGACAAGGAATTTCGCTACCTTAGGACCGTTATAGTTACGGCCGCCGTTTACCGGGGCTTCGATCAAGAGCTTCTCCGAAGATAACCCCATCAATTAACCTTCCGGCACCGGGCAGGCGTCACACCATATACGTCCACTTTCGTGTTTGCATAGTGCTATGTTTTTGATAAACAGTCGCAGCCACCTGGTCTCTGCGGCCCCCATTAGCTCTGAACCTATAGGGGCGTACCTTCTCCCGAAGTTACGGTACCATTTTGCCTAGTTCCTTCACCCGAGTTCTCTCAAGCGCCTTAGAATTCTCATCTTGTCCACCTGTGTTGGTTTACAGTACGGTTCTTATATACCTATGCTTAGAAGGTTTTCCTGGAAGCAGGGCATCGATCACTTCGTCCGCAATTGGACTCCCCATCACGCCTCAGCATTATGGAACCGGATTTACCTAATTCCACTGCCTAAACGCTTGGACCGGGATAACCATCACCCGGATGACCTAGCCTTCTCCGTCACTCCATCGCAGTATATAAAAGTACAGGAATATTAACCTGTTTCCCATCGACTACGCATTTCTGCCTCGCCTTAGGGGCCGACTCACCCTGTGCCGATTAACGTTGCACGAGGAAACCTTGGACTTCCGGCGAGGGGGTTTTTCACCCCCTTTATCGTTACTCATGTCAGCATTCGCACTTCTGATACCTCCAGCATGCTTCTCAACACACCTTCACAGGCTTACAGAACGCTCCCCTACCATGCTAATAAATTAGCATCCGCAGCTTCGGTACACCACTTAGCCCCGGTAAATCTTCCGCGCAGACCGACTCGACCAGTGAGCTATTACGCTTTCTTTAAAGGGTGGCTGCTTCTAAGCCAACCTCCTGGCTGTCTGGGCCTTTCCACTTCGTTTCCCACTGAGTGGTGATTTTGGGACCTTAGCTGGCGGTCTGGGTTGTTGCCCTCTTGACTATGGACGTTAGCACCCATAGTCTGTCTCCTATGATTGCACTTTACGGTATTCGGAGTTTGCCATGGGACGGTAGGTCGGTGTGACCCCCTAGCCATAACAGTGCTCTACCCCCGTAAGTGATACATAAGGCACTACCTAAATAGTTTTCGGGGAGAACCAGCTATCTCCGAGCTTGTTTAGCCTTTCACTCCAATCCACAGCTCATCCCCTCATTTTTCAACATAAGTGGGTTCGGTCCTCCAGTCGGTTTTACCCGACCTTCAACCTGGCCATGGATAGATCGCTCGGTTTCGGGTCTAATCCCAGCAACTAAACGCCCTATTAAGACTCGGTTTCCCTTCGCCTACACTACTCGCTTAAGCTTGCTACTGAAATTAAGTCGCTGACCCATTATACAAAAGGTACGCCATCACACCCTAAAAGGATGCTTTGACTGCTTGTACGTATGCGGTTTCAGGGTCTATTTCACTCCCCTCACAGGGGTTCTTTTCGCCTTTCCCTCACGGTACTGGTTCACTATCGGTCGGTAGGGAGTATTTAGCCTTAGATGATGGTCCACCTATATTCAGACAGGGTTTCTCGTGCCCCGCCCTACTCACATTCATCTCATAATTCCTTTCGTCTACAGGACTATCACCTTCTTTGGTTGGCTTTCCCACGCCATTCGACTAAAAACTATGAGACTTTTGGGCTACTCCGCGTTCGCTCGTCGCTACTAGCGGAATCTCGGTTGATTTCTTTTCCTCCGGGTACTTAGATATTTCAGTTCTCCGGGTTCGCTTCACTAAGCCTTACAGCCTAATGATAACCTTAAAAGGTTGGGTTTCCCCATTCGGAAATCTGTGGGTTATGCGCTTTCGTGTCAGCTAACCACAGCTTATCGCAGACTTACACGTCCTTCATCGCCTCCTACCGCCAAGGCATCCACCACATACGCTTATTCACTTGATCATATAACCCCAAAAAATCTCAAGGTTACATGCTCGCGTTCATAAAATGGATTGATCTGGAACAACTGTTACATTGCTCCGCTGGTCTCTATTTAATAACGATTTTTATATATACTACAAAAATTCTATTAAGACGCCATTGACTCAAATCAAATTGATTGATTTGTAGAAAATATTTGCTCATCACAAATATCTTCTGACTCATATTCCAAATTGTTAAGTTACAAGTATGTCGCTTCATGCGATCGAATCATTTCGACCCGATAAAAAATCCTTATTAAGTAACCACTTACTTAATAAAGATTCTATTAAAAACATAACGACTCAATTTTGTTTTGATCAAGGCAAATTCAAACGAAGTGTGCAAAGCGCACATGAGTTTGAATTTAACGAAGATAAAAGCAAAATTTGGTGGGTCTGGCTGGAGTTGAACCAGCGACCTCACCCTTATCAGGGGTGCGCTCTAACCAACTGAGCTACAGACCCATTTGCTGCGTCTAAATGCTTTGATGCTGTGTTGTGCTTGTTCATCGTTCGCTCACATACATGTGTATGCTCCCTCTCTCTTCACTGCGCACGCCTGGCCTCAAACCATTTATACTTGCAAACCTTCTGTTTATAAGCTGCTAGGCTACGCTTACGCTCGCCTATTCATAAACACACGAAGGTGTGCAAATGGTTTAACTGGTGGAGCTATGCGGGATCGAACCGCAGACCTCTTGAATGCAAATCAAGTGCTCTCCCAGCTGAGCTATAGCCCCATTATAGGTGTTATGCTTTTCATACTATTGATTTAGATAACTTGTGTGGACACCCGGATAAAACATACCAAGGTATTCTTTTAGGAGGTGATCCAGCCACTGGTTCCCCAACGGCTACCTTGTTACGACTTCACCCCAGTCATGAATCACTCCGTGGTGACCGTCTTCCCGAAGGTTAGACTAGCCACTTCTGGAGCAACCCACTCCCATGGTGTGACGGGCGGTGTGTACAAGGCCCGGGAACGTATTCACCGCGACGTTGCTGATTCGCGATTACTAGCGATTCCGACTTCATGCAGTCGAGTTGCAGACTGCAATCCGGACTAAGATGCACTTTCTGAGATTAGCTCCCCATCGCTGGTTGGCAACCCTCTGTATGCACCATTGTAGCACGTGTGTAGCCCATCCCGTAAGGGCCATGATGACTTGACGTCGTCCCCACCTTCCTCCGGCTTATCACCGGCAGTCTCTATAGAGTTCCCACCTTTACGTGCTGGCAACTATAGATAGGGGTTGCGCTCGTTGCGGGACTTAACCCAACATCTCACGACACGAGCTGACGACAGCCGTGCAGCACCTGTCACTCAGTTCCCGAAGGCACTGATCGATTACAGATCATTCTGAGGATGTCAAGGGATGGTAAGGTTCTTCGCGTTGCATCGAATTAAACCACATGCTCCACCGCTTGTGCGGGCCCCCGTCAATTCCTTTGAGTTTCAACCTTGCGGTCGTACTCCCCAGGCGGAGAACTTAACGCGTTAGCTTCGCTACCGACGCGTCTATAGCGCCGACAGCCAGTCCTCATCGTTTAGGGCGTGGACTACCAGGGTATCTAATCCTGTTCGCTCCCCACGCTTTCGTACCTCAGCGTCAGTGTAGTGCCAGTTAGTCGCCTTCGCCACTGATGTTCCTCAAGACCTCTACGCATTTCACCGCTACGCCTTGAATTCCACTAACCTCTCACTCACTCTAGCCAAACAGTTTCAAATGCAGTTCCCAGGTTAAGCCCGGGGATTTCACATCTGACTTATTAAGCCGCCTACGTACCCTTTACGCCCAGTAATTCCGATTAACGCTCGCACCCTCCGTATTACCGCGGCTGCTGGCACGGAGTTAGCCGGTGCTTATTCTTGTGGTACCGTCAAATTCATCTGCTATTAACAAATAAACCTTCTTCCCACATAAAAGTGCTTTACAACCCTAAGGCCTTCTTCACACACGCGGTATTGCTGGATCAGGCTTGCGCCCATTGTCCAATATTCCCCACTGCTGCCTCCCGTAGGAGTCTGGGCCGTGTCTCAGTCCCAATGTGGCTGATCATCCTCTCAAACCAGCTATAGATCGTCGTCTTGGTAGGCCGTTACCCCACCAACTAACTAATCTAACGCGGGCTCATCCAATAGCAAGTGCTTGCAAGCAGAGGCACCTTTTCGTCCGTAGACATTATTCGGTATTAATCCGGATTTCTCCGGGCTATCCCCAACTACTGGGTAGATTCCCACGCGTTACTCACCCGTCCGCCACTCGTCAGCAAAGAAGCAAGCTTCTCTCTGTTACCGTTCGACTTGCATGTGTTAGGCATACCGCCAGCGTTCAATCTGAGCCAGGATCAAACTCTTCAATTAATTTTGCGAAAGACATCAATGCCTCTCTAATTTATTGCGGCAAAATCTGTTACGATTCCACCAGTTTGACCACTAACTATATATCAAAAAAATTACGTGATTCTAATTATGGTCACTTGTCGTTGTACCTTAAATACATCATCTCCAAGTGCCCACACAAGTTATCTATTACTTTTTAATTTACTTAAAATTTACCCCCGAACATTTCGTTGCGGAAGGGATCCGATATTATCGCCATTTAATCCTTCTTGGCAAGCTTTTTTTGAACATTTCATCCAAATCAATCGGCTGTGCTTTTTTGCCCTGACCCTCCTTGCGGCAAGGCTGCGTATTATCGCTGAAAAAATTCCCTTTGCAAGTCTTTTTTTCAATTAATTTTATTTAATCAAAATCAACCCCAAAAGTCCCCGTCAATCACTCACGTCATTCACAAGAGGATGCGAATTATAGCCGCACTTTTCTCCCTGTAAACCCCTTTATGACAAATTAGTGAAATTAAATGATGAATGCCTTGAGGTCTTCTTTTACTTTTGCTGAACACAAAAGCAAAAGCGACCGCGGCAGGCATAGCTTTGGTAAGATTTCACCCTCATTCTGTCACTGCTGCGCAGTGCCAACCAGGATGGCATAAAAAATTTTATGTATTGGCTATACTGTGTTCAATGTCAGAATTTTTTGGTAAGCATTTGGCAAGGCATATTGCATTCCAGACATGTGATCCACAAAGCGACCCGCCAATAATTCACCACGGGCTTCCATGCGTTGTAGTTCGAATGACACCTGGCGCCATTTAACTGGCATGTCTTCCGAGTTCCAAATGTCATAGCTCAATACACCATGCCGATTGATCATCATTACAATATAGTCTTGTATGCTGGTGTCTTTTTGCGGGATCACACTCCATCGACCCATCATCTCTAAATACCCCAAGTTATTGGCATACTTTTTGGCTTTGATTAATTGTCGCCGCCGTTCAGCAGGAGATTGGGAAAACACCCTGAGCGCCTGAAAACCATCAGCCACAATCAAGCCTTGCTTGATCAATTGAATCAACACTTGCTCCAACTCAACCGGCATCAAGTCAGTGAATGCCAAAAGCTCCCGGAAAAACTGAGCACCGTGATCTTGAATGACAGAATACACCATTTTGGATTTGGCATTCAGTTGGGCAAACCCTATGGTGGCTGGAAACAGATGAGCACAACCGTTTTCCAAAAAAGTGAATGGGGTCTTTTGAATGGTCATTTGGTTCAAATCATTAGACACATGTTTTTCTTTGGCGCGTTTCCAGATGAATTGTCCACTTTGACACAACATGTCCAACATCATGCCATGGTAATCATGAACCCTGGGTTTTAAAATCTTCGATTCCCATTGATCGGCCAATGAAGCATAACCCTGCCATTGTCGCAATACTTGTGACAACCCTTCTATACCTGTCACCGGATTGTTAAGGAACTGCCAATCATGCAAAAATTCTTCATAACCATCTGATGACAGGGTCTTGACCGAACTCCTTGCCTGGCTGAGTTGTGACTGACGCAGTCTGGCTAAATGGTTGCGTTCAATCCAACTGTCCTCTACAAACGTTTCATCCTTATAATGAAAAGCCACACCTTTCACTTCCAATTGCATTAAAGTCTGTTGTAACAAACTGGCCGCAATAGGCAGACAGGTATGCAAGTCAGCAAAACTGATCAAACCACTGATGGTCAACCGATGACTGACCAAATCTTCGAAGTCTTCTACTGACAGATGTTCTGGATGTTGTTGCCATTTTTCAATCAAAGGTTTGTACTTTGGACTGATGATCACGTCTTTGTTCATGAGTTTAATGTTCACCAAGCGCTCAGCGTTGATTAACTGCGCCAAGCCTTCTTGATAAGCTTCAGCTTCATGCGGCCATACCAGGCCATGGAAATAAACCCACTCTTGCAATTCATCCAGATCTCGAACTTTAGGTTTCAATTGGCGGTTGAAGGCTTCGATATCAGGTTTTGAGAGTTTATTGACAGCAAAAGACTCATCCAATGATTTAGAGTGAATGGCCAGAGTCCTCCTTTCTTCCGCAGGTGCCTCATCTAAGAAGGCATAATTTCTTGCGTTGATGATGGCCAATGAAGTGGGTGAAGGTGTGTGACTGTCAATATAATGTATGTTCACTGTGCCAGCATCGATGTCTGTCAGGATGGCTGCTAATTTTTCGACATCCATGATGCCTTCGGTGCAATCATGAATGGTCTGTTCAACCAGGGGGTGGTCTGGTATGGTTCGATTACCCGCTATGTTCTCAGCGCATGCAATTTGTTCTGGAAAAATTTCAGCCACCAAATCCTCTGCTTCGTTGCGCTGAAATTGTGGTATCACTCTTTTGTCCCCACGACGCCTTTTCACAGCCAGTGCCACCGAGGCATTCCAGCGCCATTGGGTGACAAAAAACGGGGTGTCTAACAACGCCTGTATCAAGGTTTCCCTGACCGAATCTGCTTTCAAGTAACCTTGTACCGTATCCAACTCAAAACTGTGGGTTGAACTCAAAGACAATATCAGTGCATCTTCCAAAGCTGCCGCTTGTAACTCGAAATTAAATTGACGACAAAACTTTTTCCTTAAAGCCAAGCCCCAGGCCCGATTCACCCTCGACCCAAACACAGAATGTATCACCAGATGCATGTCATTGTTGCCATCAAAAAAGCGCTCCACCACAATGTCTTGTTGCGAAGGAAATATACCCAGCACATCCTTGGTTTTTTGTGCGTAGTTTAACAACTGTTGACGAGCCGAATCAGCCAATGGCTGGGACGTGACGAAAGCATCTTCATCTTTGAGGTCATTAAAACCATTCCTTAAGTTTGAAACCGCTTGGCTTAATTCATCGGAACGCCACATCTGCACCCCAAACCAAAATGGTATGTTGGGAGGTTGGCCGGCTGCATCTTCGACAAACACCGTACCTGTTTGAACCTTTAATATGCGGTAGGAGTGGTTACCCAACTGAAATATATCCCCAGGTATACTCTCAAAAGAAAAATCTTCATTCAGTGTGCCTATCTTCAAATCTTCAGGCATTAAACGCACATCGTAATCAAACTGATCAGGAATGGTTCCGCCATTAAGCAGTGCTGTCAAGGATGCGGCCTTCCGCGGCCTGATTTGATCCATTGTTTCATCATAAAAAACCAAAGCCCTTTGATAGGTTGATCGACCTGAATAGCCATCGGCCAACATTTGAACCACTTGATAAAACTTTGACTTGGTTAAAGTTTTGTACAACGAAGCCTCTGTGAATAAATGGTAGAGGCGTTCAGCTTGCCAAGGTTGTTGAGATACTTCAGCCACAATTTGTTGTGCCAGCACATCCAATGGCTGATGTGGAAATAGGGTGCTTTCCAGCTCTCCTTGCTCTATGGCCTGGAGCATGGCCGTGGCTTCCAGTAAATCATCGATGGTCAATGGAAACAACCTGCCTTTAGGTACCCGGTTCACACCATGACCTGAACGACCCACCCGCTGCAAAAAGGCTTGGATACTACCGGGTGAGCCCAATTGACAAACCAAATCTACATCTCCTATATCAATGCCAAGCTCCAGAGATGCGGTGGCCACAATCGCTTTTAAATTTCCGGCCTTGAGATTTTGTTCAGCTTGCAAGCGGTGCTCCTTGGCCAACGAGCCATGGTGGGCTGTGACATGGTCCTCACCCACCCGTTCAGCCAGGTGTTTGGCTGCACGCTCTGCCAAACGGCGATTGTTAACAAACACCAACGTGGTTTTGTGTTGTTTGATGTGTTCAGCCAACATGTCATAAACTTCTGCCCATTGTTCATTGGACATGATGGCTGCTAATTGACTTTCCGGTAGCTCAATGCTCAGGTCCATTTGGCGTTTATGACCTAAGTTAACCACTTCAGCACACTCAGGGTGAAGTATATAGTCACGCATTTTTTCAATGGGCCTTTGGGTCGCTGAAATGGCAATTCGCTGTGGTCGCTTGATGGCCAACCCTTCAAGTCGCATTAAGGTCAACAGCAAATGTGCGCCTCGTTTATTGGGTGCCAATGCATGCACTTCATCAACAATGACCGTCTCGACACCTGACATCATGGCTCTGCCGGCTTGTGATGTCAGAATATTGAACAGTGATTCCGGGGTGGTCACCAATATATGTGGGGGATTGCGTTTGATTTTTTCTCGCTCATGACTGGCGGTATCACCAGTCCATACCGCTGAAGTGATGCAGCCAGATGCTGTTTGCAATTGATTGATGGCCGCTAATGGCTGTTGCAAATTGATGTTGATGTCATTTGACAATGCCTTTAATGGGGACACATAAATGACTTTCAAACCTGTGGTGGCATCAGCATTGATTTCAAACAGCTGATTGATGGCACTTAAGAAGGCTGCCAATGTTTTACCCGAACCTGTAGGGGCAGAGACCAAAACATCATTGCCCGTATTGATTTGTTGCCAGGATTCCGATTGTACCGGTGTCGGAATCTTGAACTGTTTGGCGAACCATTGGTTGATGATTGGATTAAACATTTGGCAAAGCGAGCCTTAACAATTATAATGCGGCGGTTAAACGTAAATTAGCATACACAGGATAATTCATGAGTGATCAAGATTCGATATTTTTTAGAAATTTTTCTATTTTATTAGGCGCTTTGGTGATACTGACCATAGTATTGGCTTGGATAGGCGTTGCCATGCAGAATAATTTGGTCGCCAATGTCCAAGGACAAGCTGACCGCACTTCGATTCAAGAGTTGATCAAACCAGTGGCTGAAGTCAATACCGACCCCAATGCTGTGTTGGTAACTGCACCTGCTGCAACAACTGTGGCATTTGATGGATCGTTAGATGGTGAGATGATTTATGACAATGTTTGTATGGCCTGTCACACCACAGGCGCAGGTGGTGCACCCAAATTAGAAGCCGCAGCCTGGGAAGCTCGTTTAGACCAAGGCATGGAAACAGTCATCGCCAAAGCCATCGAAGGGTTCATGGGTGATGCAGGAATGATGCCAGCCAAAGGTGGCCGAGCTGACTTAAGTGATGAACAAGTCAAGGCAGCTGTTGAATTCATGACTGCCAATCTAAAGTAATCCCCAAGCTCCAACCATTAAGATTAAAAAAGCGGCAGCACTGCCGCTTTTTTAATGCCTAAAATTCGACGGTCAAAATTTTCAAATGGGTGTCAAAATTTGCTACTACTATGAATATTTTACCCTTCAGTCACTGGAATTTAATATTTTACACACATCTGTGAACTGTTTTCATTGACCCACACTTTCATGACACCAATTCATTTTCAAACAATTCACTTGGCTTTTCCTTAACTCGAAAACAGGTTAAGAATAAGGCTTAGACTCAAAATAATCAGCGGCACCAATTTGTGTTATCCGCACCACCATTTAAAGACCTCATTGCTTTATCACTGACGATTGACACGGCCATTAAGACAGCTAAAAACCAGTCCACTTTTCCCATAAAGAATTTGATGTTTACCCATGATATAAATCAGTAACAGGAACCAAGTCATTTGCCCGAAATCCAGCTATACTTATATCAACAGTCGTTCCACGCCCTTGTCTTTCATCGCCGAGAACTTCCTAAACAACGTCAATCAATCCTCAACATCAAACCCATCGGTCACCACTGAACCAAACCCCACTTAAAACCCATGCGACAAAATCTTTCAAGACCCAGGGTTAGACGTTGGTCCCCGATCGATCAGTACTTCATTGCAAAATAAATCCAAAATACCCAGTCTGTTTTTTGAACATTGAACGAACAACGATTTCAATCTACAAACACCTGAATAATTTTTCACAAACCCGTTTTAATGCCCCCAGTGGTTAAGGTGTCTTTTTTAACTTGTTATTTGACTGTGGTAATATGATTAGTGAAAAGGGGCTTGTGGGTCAGTACAGTTATTATCAGCTGTGGTCCATCAACATTTGATTCAATAGATAAAAAAGAAACACTATCTATGCATTTTCAAAATGATTTTAACAAGACACAAGGGGCGACCAAAACAGCGATTCATCATCCGAAATCAGCTGCAAGATTCTCGTCAAGTATGAGTGTGGCCACGCAACCACATTCGAAGCCAATTCGCTCAATACTTAAATACTTCATGCTGATAATCGGCTTCATGGGCTTATTGGGCTGCAAGCTTAACTACACCAGCGATCACCAGGCATCTTTTACAGTTGAAAAAGCATGGGTCAATCCAGACCTGATTGATGGCAATAAAGAGTCCATTGCCAAGCTGTTGAATGAGGCCTCGTTTGAACCATTCAACACCCATGAACAGATTAACTTCACCCAACAAAACCAAGATGTTTTATTAAAAATCTCAGTCGACAATTACCCAGCAGCCGTTAAAGAATTCACCCTGTCTGTTTTCCCGAAATATTTAGGCCAAGTCAGTTACTTCAGGGTATCAGACCATTCTGAAATCAGTGTCATTGAAAATCAATTCCGAAATCGCAGTTCGGCAAGCCGATATTATTCCAGCCAAAAATTTGCTTTCAATGTTGATCAACTTGACATCAACAGCACCCATTATCTGTATATCCATTCTGAAAATAAACGTTATGCCCTGGTTGAGATCATAGATGCCAACTCATACATCAAGGCAGATGCCAAATTCACACATTTTTTTACCATGGTCTACAGCATCATCCTGGCCATGGTGTTATTCAATGCGGTGTTTTACCTCTATAATCGCGACTTGTCATATCTGTTTTACACCGTGTATATGGCCACTGCTTTGTATTCACTGTTGTGGCAAGAGGGTAAAATCAATGACCTCAGTTGGTTTGCCTGGCAAATCATGGGGAATCGCAGCAATTTGATTTACCTGTTCATCGCAGACCTGGCAGCGAATTTGTTCTTCTATCGCTTTATGCGCCTAAAATTGCGCAAAAGTATAATGGTTAAGCTGGTTTTGACATGCGTGGTCTTCCGCCTGGGACTGATACTGACTGCCCTGGTGCAGTATCATATGTTGGGGGCGTTGAATTACACCATGATCAGTGCTTTGTTCAACATCAGTGTCGTGTTATCCAGCTTATTGGTTTGGATCATCATCTTGAAAAAGACCATTGACCAATTTCCCCAAGCCAAATATTTACTGGTGGCTTGGACCCTGCTCATTGGTTCTGTGGTCTTAAGAATTATATTTTCCATGAACCCCCATCCTGACCTCATCTGGATGGCACACAGTTATGAGATTGCCATCATGTTGGAAGGTTTAATACTGGCTTTTGGACTGGCCAACAGGACTTCAGAATTTCGAGAACAACGAGACCAAGCTGTCAGCAAATACACCGACGCCGAGCGCTCTATATACAAGCACCAGCTCATCACACAGTTCCAACAAGAAATACAAGAGCTGGTTAAAGACCCCACTTTGGATGTTGCCGAAGTGGCAGAAAAAATTAACATCAAGTTTCATTTATTGATCAATCGAGCCTTTCCAATAAAGAATTCATTGCTGCACATAGACAAAGAGTTGAGGGGTATTTGCACCACAGGCTTGCAACATATTGATTTGGATTTATTGACTTTTAAATTAAACGAAGTCTTCTCCACCAATATGAAAAATCAACTGGGCCAATATGAAATCACCACATCAGACCACAAAACCTTGGACTTTTTATACCTGCCTTTAAGCTCTGAAGAATTCAAAAACACCCGATTTGTTTTTGGTTTGAAACACAACAATCCCGTCAATCCCAGATTAATGAAGGAATTCAGGTCATTCTGTGAAGCCGCTTATACAGCGTTAACTCAAGCAGAACAAGTACACCAAGTGGCATTGGCGGCCAACCAAGACAGTATGACCGATTGTCATAACCGCAGCAGCATTGAAAAGGTCATCAAAGAATCACTGAAGCATGCCAAACGCACAACTGTGGCCTATATTGATTTAGATAATTTAAAAGAGATCAATGACCAACACGGCCACCACATTGGTGACCAAGGCATTATAGAATTCTCACAATTGTTAAAGCAATGCTTGAACAGCCAAGCAAAAATTGGACGCGTTGGTGGTGATGAATTCATCGCTGTTTTTTCCGATGTTGAGTTTGAAAGCTGCGAAGAAATGCTGGAAGATTTTATGCAACAATTGAGCCAATGTGTGTTGACAGAAGCAGGGTTGACGATCACCAGCAGTATTGGCTTGGCTGAGTCCAGGTTACATGAAACGGATAAATCATTGGTGCAAAAAGCAGATGCGGCCCTGTATCACGCCAAGGAACAAGGCCGGAACCAAGTAACAGTCTACCAAATGTCTATGGCGAATCGACTGACCGGCTAACAAGGCAGTCAACTTATAAAGTGGTGGTCCACTGCCAAGTGTCTTGACTCAGGCCGTTTTGAATACCTGTCAATGCAGATTTCAACTGCATTGATTTTTCACCAACACCACCATGACCCACAGCATGTTCATTACCATTGAATATCACAGATCCAACAGGTGAAAGGACGGCTGCAGTCCCGGATAAGAATGCTTCTGATTGTGGTAACCACGACAACAAATCTTGAACTGTGTAATCCATTTCTTTGACTTTGAAGCCTTGATCAGCCGCCAACTTCAGGATGGAATCACGGGTAATACCTGGCAAAATAGAACCGTCTAATTTCTTGGTGATGATTTCAGAACCTTTGATCAGGATGAAATTGGCTGCGCCAGTTTCCTGTACTTGCCCACCTGGGCAAAACAACACTTGATCTGCTCCATATTGTGCCCGGGCTTGTGTCACCGAGCCCAAAGAAGCCGCATAGTTTCCGCCCGTTTTGACTTGACCGAACTTAGGTGTTGAACGCATGTTTTCGTCATCAATCAACAACTTCAGTGGCCTGACTCCACCGACAAAATAATCACCCACTGGAGAAGTGATGACATACAACAAGGCTTCCATAGAACCTCGGCCAGCAGCACCAATGTTTAATTCAGTGCCAATCAATGTTGGCCTGATGTATAAAGCCCCGGGTAAATCTGGAATTTCATTTTCTACAGCCTTGACAGCTGACAATATCGCTTCTTCTATGATCTCGAAATCAGGAACCGGCAAACACAACGCTGCCGCACTGTTACGCAACCGTTCAATGTTGTCTTGGTAGCGAAACAAATGGATTGATCCATCTGCCCAACGGTATGCCTTGAGGCCTTCAAAACAAGTGCTGGAGTAATGCAATACATGGGTGGCAGGGTGGAAACTGAAAGGGCCAATGGGTTTGACCTCTACATCACTCCACTGCTCATCTTTGTAGTTTGAAACCGCCATTTGAGCGGTGAATGCTTGTCCGAATTCGGCCATGATTGAATACGTTGATTGAAAGGCCGCCTATTCTAACTGAATGAACTCTGTGATGATAGATTCAGGCGTCAATATTATTCTAGCCGGGTACACCCAATAAATACCCAGCTAAGATCAATCATCAGAATTCGTGCTTAGGCAGCGTGTTCAAAATTTTCTTTCTGGTGGGTCTCTTTGTTTTTTAAGATGCTGATTTTATTGTCACTGTCTACAAACACCAAGTTAGGTTGATGGGTTTTGGCTTCCTCAGCATCCATTGAACAATAAGCCGCCAAGATCACCAAGTCTCCAGGTTGATTGTGCCTTGCTGCTGCACCATTCAAACAAATTTCGCCTGGCCCGCCTTCGATCACGTAAGTGGTTAAACGTGATCCACTGTTGCAGTTAAGGACATCGATTTGCTGGTTGATCAGTAAGCCTGCCGCTTTGATCAAGTCGGGGCAAATTGAAACGGAACCTTCGTAATTGAGGTTGGCATCCGTGATCGTTGCACGGTGTATCTTACTGTGTAACATGGTTAGGTTCATGGGCATAATTATTTCTCCTGCTCCTGATTGAT
The DNA here is from genome assembly GCA_965230295.1 of Marinicella sp. Lineage (GTDB taxonomy): Bacteria > Pseudomonadota > Gammaproteobacteria > Xanthomonadales > Marinicellaceae > Marinicella. Next base: position 802,928 of record OZ246001.1, read on the forward strand.
TTTTTGTGCCAGATACAGCCCTTTGAGGACCAGATCCGGAATGATTTCGTTGAATATGTTGGCATTCCTGAACACCGAGGTAAATCCTCCAGTGCCAATGATGACAGGTTTCTTGCCTTTGAATGATTTTTGTGTCAATCCAGCAATGATTTCTCGCATGGCCCCTTGGGCGCCATAAAACAATCCAGACTGTATGCTTTCGTTGGTGGACTTTCCAAGCACATCATTGCGCTCTATGATCTCTACGGACCCCAACTTCGAAGCACCGGATTCCAGTGCTTTCATTGACATCTTCATACCTGCCATGATCACACCACCCATGTATTCTTTGTGGGCAGAGATGGCGCAAAATGTGGTGGCCGTACCCAAATCAATGATGATGACATCTTGATTGGGAAACAGGTGAGTCACTGCGATGGCATTGGCAATGCGATCAGCGCCCACTTCCAGTGGGTTGCGATAGCCAATGCGTAATCCTGTTTTAACACCCGCCTGAAGTACAAAGGGCTCTAAGTTAAAATACTTTTGACAACAGGCGTTGATGGGATACAAAACTTCTGGCACCACTGAACACAAGGCAATGGCTTCAATGTCATTGTGATCAATGTTGTTTTCCCTCAGGACGCTGCGCAAAAATACACCATACTCATCAGACGATGCACCGGTTTTTGAGGCCATTCTGAATTGAACCTGCAATTCATCGTTATCAAACACCCCACCATGCATGTGGCTGTTTCCAATGTCTAAACATAAAATCATTCAACTTGCTCCAATTTCTGAATCACTGCACCAGCCATGGCATGAACATCAACGCAAGGTGTGACCTCTTCTGTCAGACCATACAAACAAAATCCATGGGTACAATCAGTGATGTCATTCAAGTCATTGTGTGCCACCATATCAATCACATCTTGTGTGATTAACTTATTGATGGCGGATAACCTAACCTCATGACTCTTTGAATTGGTTAACTTGAAGGCCACCACCAACACATCTGGGTTAAGTGACCAGTCTTTGATTCTAGAAACCAATTTAGGTTGTTTACTTAATTCCAACCGGACCTTATCGGCTGTGGGTAATTTGATATCCCTGCCAGCTGCAAATGTCTCACCATCAAGCACGATTGATGAAACTTTGAAATCACTGACGGCAGCCGCTTGAAAAACCGCATCATATCGGTTTTTTGACAATGCTTTTTGCAATGAATCTGCCAATTCATCAAACGTCTCATAGAAAATTTTGTGGACATTAGCATTGGGTTGAACTGCACTTTTGGCTCCCAGCCAAGTCACTTGATGACCTTGTTGGGCCAAAAAATCAACCAGATCTGCCCCTGTTCGCCCACTGCTACAGTTGCCAATGTACCTGACACCATCTATGTACTCTTTGGTGCCGCCAGCGGTGATCAATATGTTCATTTCAGTTGCTCCACAAATCTCATGATTTCATCCACTTCTGGCATGCGACCGTCACCTTGTTCACCACAAGCCAATTCGCCTGATTTGGGCAACAAAATATCAACGCCCCACTCGTTCAGCTTATTGATGGCTGCTTGGGTCGCCGGGTAATCCCACATCATGGTATTCATGGCGGGAACCAACACCATCGGTTTGCCCAAGCCATGCGCGGCTATCCAAACTGTGGTGACAGGATCGTCGGCTATACCTACTGCGAGCTTGTTGATGACATTTGCTGTGGCAGGACACAAGATAATTTGATCAGCCCAACGACTGACATGAATGTGATCCATCATGGCATCATTTTCGTAAACATTGTTCATGACACGGTGCTGACTCAAACCTTCTAAGGTAGCCACACCTACAAAATTCAGCGCTCCAGGGGTGCACACCACTTTGACCTCGTCTCCTTGTTTGACCCAAGCGGAAATCAAACCGGTGGCCTTGGCACAAGCAATTGAACCAGTCATTAACAACAATCTTTTCATGCTTCACCACCTTGCTCATAGGGCACATTGTCAATCAATCTCACCTCGCCCAAACTGGCAGCAGCCAGCAAGCGGTTGTTGTAAATCGACAAATAATCAAGCTCAAAACCCAAATCTGCCAAGCGCTGTTCTTTTTCCTTGATTGTGGTGTCCGCCACTAGTATGGCATGCAGTTGCGGTGCAATTTTTCGCTGAATCGGGGTTAAGCGTAAATTTCTTGAACTCATGGCCAAACCATCTGCTTCCCGAATAATGGGACATGAAACAATTTCAACATCCATGAAAAATGCTTTTACCATACCTTGAATCAACATCAACTGTTGGTAATCTTTTTCGCCAAAATAGGCTTTGTGTGGTTTCACCAAATTCAGTAGTTTCATCACCACCGACAAGACGCCATCGAAATGTCCAGGTCGATGTGCGCCACAGAATTGATCACTGAGCTTTTTTTCAGTCATTTGATAGGCATAATCATCGGGGTAGACACTGTGGAAATCGGGCATAAAAACTGCCATCACTCCAGCGCTTGCCAATTGCTCCAGGTCTTGCTCAAGGGTTTTGGGATAATTGGACAAATCAGACGCTTGATCAAATTGTGTTGGGTTGACAAAAATACTGACGATCACATGGTCATTGTGCTCGTTGGCTTTTCTGATCAAAGACAAGTGGCCGGCATGTAATGCACCCATGGTAGGTACGAAACCAACCGATCCAGTTAAACCTGCACGATATGACTGTAAAGTTGAAATGTCTGCCAAACGTTGCATCAATACTGCTCCGACTCATCTGGAAACTGTTGTTTTTTCACATCATCAGCATAGGCATTGAAGGCATTCAAGAACAATTCTTCTGTGTTCAAATAGCGGCGCAAAAATTTCGGGCTGAATGCAGATGAATACCCCAACATGTCTTGTAGAACCAACACCTGGCCATCAACCGCCGCACCCGCTCCAATACCAATGGTAATCATATCAGTGTGTTTGACCAATTCACGGGTCAGTTGATCAGGCACACATTCCAGGACCACAGAAAAGCATCCCAGCGATTCCAGGGTTTTGGCCTCGTTGATGATCCTTGCTTGGTCATCGGCCGATTTTCCCTGTACTTTGAAGCCGCCGAATTGGTTGACTGATTGTGGGGTTAAACCAATGTGCCCCATCACAGGGATGCCTGAATCAACGATGTGCTTAATGAGTGACTCATTGCCTGCAACACCTTCAAGCTTTATGGCGTGGGCCCCTGCTTTCATCAAGGCTTCCACTGCTTTCATATTTTCGTCGAGGGATTTTCGGTATGACAAAAACGGCATATCACCAATGATGAACTTATCCGGAGCTCCTTTAGCCACGGCGCTCACATGCTGTGCCATGGTTACATAATCTATGGGCAATGTTGAACTTTCCCCATGCATCACCATGGCAGCCGAATCACCAACCAATATCATATCCACAGTAGATTGATTCATGATCCTCGCGGAAGAGTAATCATAACAAGTGAGCATCGCCAATTTTTCACTTGCTTGTTGCTTAGCAAATAATTGATTGATGTTACTCATGAGTGCCTCCTTTGGTTCGACAACTCAGGTGTTTGGTGTAAATTGTAGAAAGTTTGGTAGACTGCAGACAGTGGATGATTCCTCAGGGCTTGTTGATGTTTTTCTATGGTGGCAAAATCTCCCCTGACAAATGGTCCCGTTGCTGATTTTTCAGGATTGTTGATGAAGTTTTTGGTGTTCTGCAACAAATACTGTGACATCAAATCCTTGGGTAAATTAATTTGTTCTAATTCGTGTCCCAGGGTTTTCCACAGCATTTGACTGAAATTACCTGCCATCACACAATAAGCATGGTAAAGCGCTTTATGATTTGCTTGTATGCCATGAGTTGGATTCTTGAACAATGGAAACAGGGTTTTAAACTCAACACCCTCATCAACCACAAAAGGTATGGATTGGTATGACTCCAAATCATACAAGTCTGCGCCGAATGTCATCAAGGGGTGACACCCTATGGCCAACTCAGTATTCAATGAGCCAGAAAAATGGACACATGTTTTACCCTTTAATACTGGGTTTTGGCGTATAAAGCTTTCTATTTGGTCGTCAGGGATTAACAACAATACGGTATCGACGCGTTCAATGGCTGCCGCCAATGACTGAGGTTTTATGAGGGATTGCAGTTTTCGTTTGAACGCCGCTAATTTAGATTGGGCACGTCCTGATGCCACAGATTGATTGGCTTTCGATTCACGAAACCAATGTACGAAAGGCTGCCCCACCAATCCGAAATATTGGATCATGTGGTGCGCCACTTTGCCATTACCAACAATGGCGATTTTTTCAGGTACCTGTCGATTCACAGATCAAGTCCTCATTGTGTGGTGACTGATCAGCAGACCAGTCAAGTTAGTAAGTCACTGTTCACAATGAATCAGTGCTGTTGCTATTATATGATGACTTGTCTGAATATCAAGTGAATGCCAGTCAGATTCTTTCTCATCTTAGGGCACAGATGCTAAAAATGCCCTGATCCCATCCAGGAACATTTGCACAGCTATGGCGATCAAGATCATACCCATCAGCCTTTCAATCGCAATCATGCCATTTTTACCCAAATATTTTTGCATGGCAGTGGCTGAGAACAGAATGATCGCTGATACCAACCAAGCGATGAACAAAGCGATGGCCAGAACATCAAATTGCTCCGGGTGCTTACTGGCCAATAAAATCAAAGTGGCCAATATAGAGGGGCCTGCCACCAAAGGGATGGCCATGGGCACCAAAAAGGGCGCTTCCTCTGAAGCTTCTTCATCACCGTATTGTTTGCTGGCAGGGAAAATCATGCGCAAAGCGATGATGAATAGAATAATGGCCCCTGCCAATGACACAGACACTTGTTCCAAATGCAGGAAATCCAACATTTGTTTGCCAAAAAACAAGAACAAATACAGGATGCCAAGTGCCAACAACAATTCCCTGGCCAACACCCGAAACCGGTTTTCTACTTTTTCCAATTGGGAAAGGAAAATTGGGATGTTACCCAACGGGTCCAAAATCAAGAACAATAAAATGGTGGCTGATAAAATATCCATGATAACTCCCTCAAAAAAAAAGCCAGTTAATGGTTTTCACTAACTGGCCTTGTTGTGTTTGTTGTGACTGATCAAAAAGGCCAGATGTCACTCCATTTAAGCACATCTGTATCTAAATCCAGTTCCCCATCCGATAAATAACTGTGGTTGGGATAGTTTGCTGACAACATGGCTTGGCTTTGTTCTGCCAATTCATCCTCATCAAGTTTTTTATAAGATTCCACCATCAAAGCCAAAGCATTACCAACCGAAGGTGTGTCCTGAAATGACTCCAGCACAAATTTAGCCCTGTTCACCGCTGCGATGGGCGCGCCACGCCTTAGGTAGTAAGACGCCACTTGAACCTCATAAGCAGCCAATTGGTTTTTCAGGTACACCATGCGTTTTCTGGCATCAGGTGCATAAGAACTGTCAGGATACCTTTCGATAAAATTTTTAAATGAGATGAAGGCGTTGCGTATGTTGTCCTGATTGCGGTCTGCGGCTTTGTCGGGGTTAACCCTTTGGATAAAACCACGATCACTGTCGAAGTAAATCAAGCCTTTCAGATAATAGGCATAATCCAGGTTCTTGTGCGCAGGGTAATTTTTAACGAAGCGATCAACCGTAGTAACGGCTTGTTCCATTTGATACATCTTATATTGGGCGTAAGCCAATTCCAGGTATCCTTGTTCGGTGTAATGTCCAAACGGATAATGTGAACGCAATGCTTTGTATTTATCAGCAGCGGTGGACCACACACCAGCATCCAAAGCCCTTTTGGCTCCTAAATACATTTCCAGTGAAGTCAGCTTAGTGACTTCAACTTCTCTGACCTCGTCTTTTTTCCCACAGGCTTGCAACACCAATACACTGATGACAATCAATAGGATGGCTTTAAACCCACTTGAGTTTTTGTTATTCAACATGTAAAAACCTCTTTGAATCACTGAATTCTCAGTGTCAGACATTAACAAAGGGACACATTAACCGCCCTGGGCTTAAATAAAAGTTAAAACACACGGCTTTTTCATAGTTTATATGAAATGGGTCAATGTAAAATACGGCCATGAGTGAAAACGATAACAAGATTAAGCAGCAACTGCATGTCACCCCTGAATCTTCCGGTTTGCGTCTTGACCAGTACTTGACACAACTGTTCCCAGATCATTCCAGAGCGAACATTCAGCAATGGATAAAACTGGGCAGTGTCAAAATCAACGGCCATAATACCAAAAGCAAAACCCTTTTGAAAGGATTTGAAGTGATTGACTTGGATATCACCATTGAAAAGGCGGTTGATGACCAACCTGAAGCCATGGATTTAGACATCAGATACGAAGATCAATACCTGTTGATTCTAAACAAACCAGCTGGCCTGGTCGTACATCCTGGCAGCGGTAACCCAAATGGAACTTTGCTCAATGGTTTACTGGCCATCAGTGAAGAACAGGCCATGCTCACTCGAGCAGGTATTGTTCATCGGCTGGATAAAGACACTTCTGGTTTGATGGTGGTGGCCAAAACTGCCGCCTGCCAACTGAAATTGATTGACCTGCTTAAGACCCATGATGTCAAACGCCAATACTTTTGTGTGGTCAAAGGTCACATTGGTCAGGGTGGCACCATACTCAATCAAATGGGCCGGCATCCAACGCAACGCATAAAAATGGCTGTGGTCATGAATGGTAAAGAGGCCATCACCCATTACGAACCATTTGACAATTTTGACCATTACACCAGTTTAACCATCAACTTAGAAACCGGCCGCACCCATCAAATCAGGGTACACATGCACCACTTGGGACACCCCTTGGTTGGAGACCCTTTGTATGGCAACCCCAATCGGGTGGACGCCGATGTCGATGCCGAGCTTAAGGGCATCATCAGATCGTTTCCGAGACAAGCGTTACACGCTGAAAAGCTTGAATTTATACATCCAATCACAAATGAGCCCATTTCTGTCAATGCCGAATTACCTGACGATTTGTGTCAATTATTGGAAGAATTGGAATTTTTGGACCTAAAACAAGCAGATTTTGATGATTTTGACGTGGAATACGTCGAATAATTCAATAAATATGAGCATTTGCTCGCATTTTCAGCTAATATTAGTTTATTGGAATATTATCTAACGGGGTCAATTACTCAATTCCTAGATACTTGTGGCTTTACTCCCTCTTCCACATATTTACTTAAATTGGCCCTTCTTTTTTTATGACTCACTTGATTGAACAATGGCATCGTCCAGCGAATGTGTTTGCTCTACAAACCACTCAATCACTGGATTCATTCAACCATTTCAGTGTACACCCCAGTGATGCCAATCCGGACCTCATGAAGCTGTTGGTGGATAATTTTCAATTGCCCCATGAGCCCATGTTTTTACACCAGGTGCATGAGAACAACATTGTTGAATATCACAGTCGACCTGGAAAACAAATGCAAATCCAGGCGGATGCTTGTTTCACCCGTCAACCGGATGTGATTTGTGCCATCATGACCGCTGACTGTTTACCGGTTTTGTTGACTGACGCCAAAGGCTCATTCATAGCTGCCATTCATTGTGGATGGCGCAGCTTGTATGCCAACATCCTGGAGGAAACAATGTCAACGATTAACCCGTCTGCTGAAGTACTCGCCTGGTTTGGCCCTTGTATCCAACAAGCACAATATGAGGTGGGTGAGGATTTTGTCGAGCATTACGTAAAAAAGCACCCTGAATCCAAACCTGCTTTCACTCTTAATGCGGGTGGAAAAAGCCTGGCAGATCTGACCCTATTGGCAACATCTCAACTACAGCAAGCCGGCGTTTGTCAAATTGAAAAAGACCCTCGATGTACTTTCCTTGATCCAGATTTTCACTCCTGGCGCCAAGATCAAACAACCATGCGCATGGCGACCATGGCTTGGCTGTACAATTGAACGTCCCAATGACTTTCGGCACAAACATTTCAATGGTCTTGTTGCTAAAATTTGAAACTTAATTCTCGGGAAGCGTAAGCAGTGAAATTAACAGAAGCATCGTTATCAAATCGGGTCGCCGTCATGGTAGGCATCATTCTGATTTTGATTTTTGGTATCATCAGTTTGAATCGCTTGCCGGTGCAAATGGCCCCCAATGTTGAAAGGCCCATCATCACTGTTACCACAGTATGGCCGGGGGCTGCTCCGGAAGAAGTCGAATCTGAAATTCTGGAACTCCAGGAACAAGTATTCCGGGGCATGCCCGGAGTTGAGCGCATGTCTGCCAATGCCAGCTATGCCCAAGCTTCAATCAACCTTGAGTTTGATATCGAAGTTGACTTCCAAAAGTCCTTGATTGATGTCATCAATCGTTTGAACCAAGTACCATCCTACCCAGTGGATGCCAACGAACCCACCTTACTGATTGGTGGCAATCAATTTGGCAATACCATTGCCTGGTTCGCCATTCGTCCATTGGAGGGTAATGATCGCCCCATTGTCACTTACCAGGATTTTGTTAATGACAATGTTTTGCCCAGGTTTGAACAAATCAACGGCGTTTCTTCAGCCAACGCTTTTGGCGGCCGAGGTTATGAAATCCGAATCACATATGACCCACACCTGGCTGCAGCCCTCGGGGTTGATTTAACCGAAATCACTGCACTTGGTGGCAATTTTAACAACACCTCAATGGGCACCAAAGATGTGGGGAAAAGACGCTATACACTGCGTTTTGAAGGTAAATATGATTACCTTGCACTCAGGGATTATGTGATTGACTGGCGTGATGGTAAGCCCATCTACTTGAAAGACATTGCCTTGATTGAAAAGGTGATGCAAGATGCACAAGGTGGCTTGTATCAAAATGGCGGTCCTTCAATTGCCACAAACATCATTCCAGAGGCTGGTGTCAACTTATTGGACCTGATGGACGAAATCAAATTAAAAACCCAGGAAATTGATGAAACAGTTTTGAAACCGGCAGGGTTATCCATCGTTCAGGTTTATGATGAATCCATCTACACCAATCAATCGGTGTTGATGGTGCGCAATAACCTGGTGTTGGGTATGGTGTTGGCCATTTTTATCCTGTGGGCTTTTCTCAGGAAAAAGACCCCGGCTTTGATTGTAGCAGTGGCCATTCCAATCTGTTTACTGGGTGCTTTTGTACTATTGGATGCACTGGGTCGCACCTTGAACATCATTTCTTTGGCGGGTCTGGCTTTTGCGACTGGCATGGTGTTGGATGCGGCCATTGTGGTGCTGGAAAACATTGTGCGCCACCGGGAAATGGGCAAAAGCGCCAACGAAGCTGCTTTGATTGGTTCCAAGCAAGTTTGGGGCGCCTTGTTGGCGTCAACAGCTACCACGGTGGCAATCTTTCTGCCCGTGGTGTTTCTCAAAGATGAGGCCGGTCAATTGTTCACAGACTTGGCATTGACCATTTCAATATCGGTGGTATTGTCTTTGATAGTGGCTATCACAGTGCTACCCGCAGCCACGGTCAAATTCATCAAACGCAATGATTTTGATGACCGACAAAAGGCGATGTGGGAATCCATCACCCGTTTCATCAACAACCTCACCAGAACACCCAGCTTACAAAGAATGTGGGTGGTGATTCTGATTGTGGTGCCACTTTCTTTGGCATATTTCCTCAGACCACCTGCTGATTACTTACCTGAAGGAAAACGTAATTTTGCCTTTGGCGTGTTGTTTCCACAGCCTGGTATATCCGTGGAATCCTCTCGCACAGAACTGGCTGATGTCATTGTTGAACGCATGCAACCGTATTTGGATGGCGAGCAGCAACCCAAAATTGAGAACTATTTCTTGGGCGTGTTCGGATCTCAGGCCTTTTTTGGGTTCCGGGCTGAGGATGTATCAAAGATGGATCAATTGTTGGGCATCGTCAATGGACAGGTTCTTACCGGCATCCCTGATGCCTTTGGTTTTGCTGGACGCGCACCCGTTTTCGGTGGTGCCCGAGGCGGTCGAAACATCAATGTAGATTTACAAGCAGATGATTTCGAATCCTTGCTGCTGGCAGGTCAATCAGCCATGGGCATGATTCAGGGCTTGATCCCCAATTCCCAAATTCAACCACAACCCAGTCTAGAACTGGGTGCACCAGAACTTAACATCAAACCCAATGATCGGGCCATCGCCGAGGCAGGCTGGTCAAGAAACCAACTGAATGCGGTACTCAGGTCATTTGGCACCGGTGCCTTTGTGGGAGAATATTTTGATGGCAACAAGCGGATGAACGTGATGTTGCGCTCAACAGAATGGGACACCCCTGAGGAACTGGCCGCGCTGCCTTTATATACTGCACATGGCGATGTGGTACCTCTGGATCACTTGACATACATTGATCGCACCGCTGGCCCTTCACAAATACTGCGGGTGGACCGTAAAAGAACCTTGACGCTGCAAGTTAAGCCACCACAGGAAGTGCCATTAGAGGATGCGATTTTCTTACTGAAGAGCCAATTAACACCACAACTCATGCCCTTATTGCCAGAAGGTGGATCCATCACTTACCGGGGCACCGCTGAAGCCTTAGACACGGCCTTAGACAGCCTCAAATGGTCTTTTGCACTGGCCATTGTGATTTTATACCTGCTGATCAGCGCCATGTTTCAATCCTTCAAAGATTCGCTGCTGGTGGTCACCACCTTACCCATGGCAACTGTCGGTGGACTCATTGGGTTACGCATCCTGGATTGGGTGTTGGTCCTATTGGGAGGTACCGGTCAGTCCATGGACTTGTTAACCATGATTGGGTTCGTGATCTTGTTAGGCCTGGTGGTGAACAATGCCATCTTATTGGTGTTGCGGGCCAGGGACTCACAAAAGATCGGCATGAGCACCCAAGAAGCGGTGGCCAACGCCGTGCGTTTGCGATTAAGACCCATTTTTATGAGTACATTCACCAGTATTTTTGGTATGCTGCCTTTGTTATTGATACCTGGATCAGGTACCGAACTCTACCGCGGTTTGGCTGCAGTGATTGTCGGTGGCATGCTCATCAGCACTTTATTTACCTTGGTCCTGTTACCAAGCTTACTTAAATTGACCGGAAACAAACATCAGGAGCAAAGCGTTGCAACCGTTTAAACTAATAACAATCTGTCTGATCATTATCATGAGCGCTGGCCTGGCGCAGGCTCAAATGCCTGCCCCTTTGGTTAAAACCGCACCCGCGGTGAAAACCCAAATGGCACCTACTCGCGTAGTGGCTGCTTACACCAAAGCCCGTTACATCACCACCATCAAGGCCGAAACCAAAGGCCGGGTGTTGGAAATGGCCTATGTGGGACAAAACATGATCCAAGGTGAACCTTTGGGATTAATCGCTGACGAAGAATATGCGTTGCGTTTAGCAGAATTGAGAGGCGCCATTGCCAGTCAGGAAGCGCAAGTTGAGTTTTTAAAATCAGAATCAGTGAGGCTGAAATCATTACAAACCCAAAACCTCACTTCAGCAACGGCTTCAGAAAAAAACACCGCCGACTTAAAAACCGCACGTGCAGATTTGGTGCAAGCCAAAGCCAGGTTACAACAGTTAGAAAGTGACATTGCCAAACTGACTCCCAAAGCACCATTCAATGGTTTTGTGACTCAACAATTGGCCCAGCCAGGACAATACTTGGATCAGGGACAAAATCTACTTGAAATCATGTCTTCTGACGACACCGAAGTGGTGGCGCAAATTCCATTCAAGCTGAAATCAGTGATTCAAGTCGGCCAAGTCTGGCAATTCATGGATCAGGCTGGCTCAGTTCATGATGCTGAAGTCACTCGCTTCATTCCTGCCGCAACGTCAAACAGCCGCCTGATTCAAGTACACCTCAAAGACCTTTCTGATCAATTGATGCCGGGTGAACCCATCAAACTGATGGTACCTGAAGCCACTCCACAAGAAGTGGTTGCAGTTCCAAGAGATGCGTTGGTGTTGAGAAGACAAGGCGCTTATATCTACACCATTAAAGAAGGAATGGCTCACAAAGTTGATGTCACTACTGGTTTGGCACAAGGCGATATGATTGCTATTAATGGAGCGGTCAACGCCGGAGATCAAGTTGTGGTTCGGGGCAATGAAAGGCTGCGTGACCAACAAGCTGTTCAAGTGTTAGATCAGTAACGCCTCAATAGAGTGTGATTTTATCTTTGATTGCATTGATGACAGAGTCACCTAACATATGAAACTCTTTGCTGCGTGTGCTGCCTTTGCGCCAGGCCAAGCCAATTTCACGATAAGCATCAAACTCCAGGGCATCCACTTGAATTTCTGTGTTGTTAAACAATGGCAGCTTCAAAGCCATTTCAGGTATGAAACTCACCCCCAAGTCTTGTTTCACCATTTCGACCAGGGTTAACAAGCTGCTGGCTGTGAACTGACTGACTTTATCAACATGCTTGATGTGGCAGGCACTGATGGCATGGTCGCGCAGACAATGCCCATCATCGAGCAACAAGACCGACCCATCACCAATGTCATCAATATTGAATTTTCGACCATGTAGCCATTGGTTATTGATCGAACTGATCAAACGAAACCTATCCTTAAACAAGGTCAGCGTCTCCACACTGCGCATTTCATAAGGCAATGCCAACAAAATGACGTCCAGTTGGCCTCGCATCAGCTGATCATAAATATCTGCTGATTTGCCTTCATGAATTTCCAAATCCAGGTCTGGATAATTGTCATTCAATTCCGGTAACAAGTCAGGCATCACAAACGGGCCAATGGTTGGAATCATACCAACCGATAATTGACCTGACAAAGGCAGTAAATTACCTTGAGCCATATCCAGCATTTTTTTCATTTCAGCCATAACAGCCAAAGATTGTTGATAAATTTCTCTGCCTAAATTGGTGACAGTAACACTCTTATTGGTGCGATCTACCAAGCGGCCACCCAAAGCATTTTCCAGCTCTTTGATCGCCACACTGAATGCTGATTGTGACACAAAACAACTGTCTGCTGCTTTGCCAAAATGATTGTGTTCAATCAACGCATTGAAATATTTTAATTGTTTAATGGTAGGAAAGTGCATACCGATCCTTCATTGATGAATTGGAACAAAGATTGAATTTTATCCGTTTTTATCAATTAATCAATCAAACTTCGCTTAAATTTATGGCGCGATCAACGATTTCAAATACATTCGCAGACAGGTTACTAATTCCATGTATTCGCTTGAGTTCTGATAACATCATCGTTTGTGCAGCTGCATGGTGCTGCTGATAGTTATTAAACAATCCAACCAGACGAGCAGCAACTTGAGGGTTGATGGCATCAAGTGCAATCACTTGATCAGCCAAAAAAGCATAACCACTGCCATCCTCAGCATGATAACAGGTGATGTTACCCGCACAAAATGACCCGATCAAACTGCGCACAACATTGGGGTTTTTCATTGAGAATATGGGCAAGTCCATCAATTGCTTAACCCGTTCCAAGGTGTCTTCAGCAGGTATAGTTGCCTGGATAGACAACCATTTGTTTATCACCAGTGAATTGTCCTGCCACTGGGTATAGTAGGCACCCAACAAATCTTCATATCCATCAACCTGGCGGTGTGTCAGTAAACTCAATGCCGCCATTTTATCGGTATAATTATTGGCGTTCTGGTATTGCTCTGCTGCCAACAGTGCCATTTCTTTCGGGACTTCACCTTGACTCTGCAACAAGTACCACAAACAACGGTTCTTCAGACTGCGTTGTGCCACTTGTTTTGAGTCAACCTGATAGGTCTCATGAGAGTAGTTCTGGTTATACACAGACAACAGCTCCACCTTAAATTTCTCTGCCAGGATATGGACCAACCACTCTTTGGCCTCATGGAGCTTGATGATATCAACCGCAGTCAGTGACAACATCATGGATTTCAAAGCAGGCAAAGTGATGGCTTCCGCAACCAAAGCAGGGTCGGATGTGGTATCTAACAATACATGTCTGAAAGAACTCAATACCTCATCAGGGCAACGGTATTCTTCGTCATTCAACAGCGACTGGTATTTATTGATGATCACTTCACTTTGCATCTGTTGAGCCGCGTTCCAACGGTTGAACGGATCCAAGTCATATTTCATCAAAAACGACAAATGGTTGCTTTGTTCTTTGTGATTAACGATAACTGGTGCAGAAAACCCTTGAAACAAGGAACTGATCGGCTGGTGATCAATGTTCTCGAAAACCCAAGTTTGGGTCATGTCCTTTAACTCATACACTTTTTGTGTGGTTCCAGATTCATCCAGCGCAAAAGGTTGACCATTGTCTTGATACAATGACAACTTAACCGGCATGTGCATGGCTTGCCAATCTGATGCACCTTGAAAATTGGCAGGTGATTTTTGTATCAGGGTGATGGCATGCTTTCGCTTGGTGGCATCGTAGGTTTCCTGAATCTCAACACAAGGTGTGCCATTTTGTGAGTACCACAATTCAAACTGATCCAAATTGATGCCGTTGGCGTCTGCCATGGCCAGTCTGAAATCATTACAGCTGACCGCTTGACCATCATGTCTTTCAAAATACAGTTTCATGCCTTTTTGAAACCCTTCTTCACCCAACAAAGTGTGATACATCCTCACCACCTCTGAGCCTTTTTCATAAAGGGTTAAGGTATAGAAGTTGTTAATTTCGATGTATGAATCTGGCCTGACCGAATGAGACATGGGAGAGGCATCTTCAGCAAACTGCGCAGCACGTAAGTAACGAACGTCTTCAATCCTTTTGACCGCCCTGGATTGCAAATCAGCAGTGAATTCTTGATCCCTGAAGACCGTTAAGCCTTCCTTCAATGACAATTGAAACCAGTCTTTGCAGGTGACACGGTTGCCTGTCCAATTGTGAAAGTATTCATGGCCAATCACGGCTTCTACATTGATAAAATCCTGATCTGATGCCGTTTCAGGATTCGCCAGTACATATTTTGAGTTAAAGATGTTGAGGCCTTTGTTTTCCATGGCACCCATGTTGAAATCGTCGGTGGCCACAATGTTGTAAACTTTTAAGTCATAAGCCAAATTAAACCTGCTTTCATCCCATTGCATGGAATTGATTAATGACTGCATGGCAAATTCACAGGCATTCAGGTTCTTTTCTTCGGTGTATATATTAAGAGTGACCTCTTGGCCTTCACTGGTGGTGTATTGATCTGTTAAAACCGCCAGATCACCTGCCACCAAAGCAAATAAATAACTGGGTTTTGGATGCGGATCCATCCATTTGGCATAATGTTTACCTTCACCCAATTCACCCTGTGACAAGGGATTGCCGTTTGACAATAAGACGGGGTATTGTTTTTTGTTGGCAACAATGGTCACCATAAATGGTGCAAGCACATCAGGCCTGTCCAGATAATAAGTGATTTTTCGGAACCCTTCGGCCTCACATTGGGTAAGAAAAAAGTCGCCAGACTGATACAATCCTTCAAGCGCGGTATTTTTATGCGGAAATATCCTGACCGTTGTACTTAACGTGAACTCGTCAGGTAGCTGATTCAAAGATAAACCACGATCAGAAACCTGATATTCAGATTCATCTAATTCAGAGCCATTGATCTTAAGTGACTCTAAAGTCAGATCCACACCATCAAGAAACAAATTGTTTTCTGCGGCAGATGGGTTTTTATAAAAATTAATTCGGGATTTAACCAGAGTGTATTCAGGTTCAACTAAAAAAGCCAAATCCACTGATCTGACCCAAAAATTCGGGGCCAGGTAATCCTTGCGATAAATGATCTGTTTCTTGGCACTCATAGGTCTGCTTTCATAGGTTTAATGACAATTCCATCAATTCAATTTTGTTCTGAATTCTCTTTCTTTTTACGCAAGGTTTTGCCCATCATTAATCCAAATTCAAATAAAATCCACATCGGGATAGCCAAGAGGATTTGTGAGCTGGGGTCTGGTGGGGTCAAAATCATGGCCACCACCAAAATACCGATGATAACATAAGGCCTTGATCGCGCCAGCTTTTCAGCTGAAGTGACACCCATTGAAATCAAAATAATGACCGCCACCGGTATTTCAAAAGCCAAACCAAAGGCAAAAAACAACCTGACTACAATATCCAGGTATGAATTGATGTCTGGCATGTAAGTAACACCTTCTGGTGCAATGCTGGGTAAAAACACAAACAATATTGGAAAGACCACAAAAAAAGCAAAGGCACAACCCAAATAAAATAACACGATGCTTGATATTAAAATCGGCAAAGCAACTCGTTTTTCAGCCTTGTATAAGCCCGGTGCAACAAAAGCCCATATTTGATAAATGATGACGGGCATGCTGATGATGACTGCCAGAATGATCACCATTTTAAATGGCGTTAAAAATGGTGATAACACACCGGTGGCAATCATGTCTGTGCCTTGACTTAAATTATTGAGCACCGGTTGAGCGATGAGTGTATATATTTCACCTGCAAAGGGAAACATAGCCACCACCAGTATCAAAACTGAAAAAACCGCTTTTAACAAGCGGCTTCTGAGTTCAACCAGATGCGAAACCAATGATTGTTCTTGATCTTGCATTTAAGTCTTTTCTGCCCCTGCTTTATTGTCTTTAGATTGCTTATTAATGCTGTTAGATGGTTGAACAGTTTCTATGGTTTTTGACAATTCCTGTTCTAATTCTTTGGCTTCTGCCAACATGGCATTTTCTTTTAATTGTGCTTTGACTGCTTCAATTTCCAGCTCTTGTTCCACTTCATTTTTTATGGATTGAAATGAACGCCGCATTTTTCCAAGATACAAACCCACTTTTCTTGCCACAACGGGTAAGCGTTCTGGCCCAATGACCAACAATGCCACCACAAAAATGACCATCAACTCAGTGAAACCAATGTCAAACATTATTTTTGGACTGGGTCTTCTTTGTTTTGATTGGCTGTTTCGATTTCATCCCCAGTTGATTCATTTTTCAACTCCTGGGTTTCTTCATCTGCAATGCCTTTTTTAAAACCCTTGACTGCACTGCCTAAATCATTCCCAATGTTTCTGAGCTTTTTGGTACCAAAAATTAAAGCCACCACCAGTAATATGATGAGTAATTGCGGCATACTGATTCCCATAATGGATTCTCCGAAATATAAATTAATAAGCCTATTATAACTTGAATTGGATGCATGAAGTACCAGACCAGTTCAAGAAAAACAGACCAACAAGCGTTCTTGCCAGTTAGCGATGAACTATAACAGGATGGGGATTAAATGATCGTAAAACAACACCCACAAAAAAAGAATCCAATATGACCAATCGAATTCAAATGATTAAAACTCAATGAAACTGTTAAGCTTGTCGGCGCA
Source organism: Marinicella sp. (assembly GCA_965230295.1). GTDB lineage: Bacteria > Pseudomonadota > Gammaproteobacteria > Xanthomonadales > Marinicellaceae > Marinicella. The sequence continues at coordinate 820,231 of OZ246001.1, forward strand.
ATACCAGCCAACCGACAGACAACAACATCAGCAGCATAATCAACAGGCCAACCCGATCGATGGCAGGTACTGGAACAGCAGAACCTCTTACGACGTTACAGCCTCCTGGTCCTGCAATGGCCAAAGATTCGATGCCAACCAAAGTTTCAGAAACCAAATTGGCTTGACCAGTGGCGGTATCAATTTTGAATATGCGTGAAGGAAATGGGTTCAATGGGTCTGACAAGCGAAGGTTAACAGCCATCCATAATTCACCTTCTTCATCAAAGGACATACCAGAGCCTGCCAATTCAATGTCTCCACCCAAATCACCCAACGAGCCCACCAATGTGGTTTCAGCATTACTTGGGTTGATTTTATAAAGGTTGAAGTCACCAGACGCAATGGCATATAAGTCCTCGCCCCAGGCTGCCAAAGAAGTGAAATTGTGACCGGTGTTACCAATCAGAGCGGCGGCTCCTGTGGTGGTGTTGACTTCGAATAATTCCTGGGTATGTTTGACCACCATATATAGGCTGTCATTACAACCAAAACTCAAACCAAAGTCATAACTGTCCGGTATCGAACCAAAACCAAAATTTTGATTGGCATTGGCCACAGCAAATGCCCTGCCTTCATCGGGATTGATTTGAACCAAAGTTTTGGTGTTGTCATCAGCACCATACAAAGTACCATTGGCTGACAATGCCAAACCTTCTACTGCGATGAAAGGGTCAGCGATTTGTCCCATGCTTTGGTAATCGCCAGTTTCAAGGTTAATTTGCACCAAATGATCGGGGATTTCGAAATTATCGTCTGCCACGGAATAGGCCATCACTGCTGCATAGGAAGATGAGCAGATCGCCGTTAGCATCATTGTTATTGTTAGGCGCAGCATGGCTAAATTATAGTTATATTTATGTTTTTATCGTATTTATGCAGATGTTAGCAAATAAAATCCCAATAAACAACTTTCTTTTTGTTGCAATTGTATCCGTTCATCATTGAAAAAATCAGTCAGAAATCAACTGCGACGCCACATACTTGGCATAATTTTCAATGTTTTCAGTGTCTTTGAATTTACCATGTAATGTTTTGGCCATATGCAAATAACCCACATACACCGAATATGACAACAAGGCCTGCTGTTTAGCCCGCGCTTCCTCATAACCAATCCCTTGGTATGACTTTTGAAGATATGACAACCGTTCCAAGGTGACTTCCTTCAAAACTTTGGCGACAAAATCATGCTGTCTGTCAGCCAAAAGTGTGGCATAGATCAAATGACTTTGTAACGGCTCAGCGCTCAACAAGAACCAAGCCTGTAAACGCTCATGCGCATCTGGGATGGACCATATTTTTTCTTTGATCACTGCACGGTCATCTTCTTGCCAACGTTTCAACGCCGCCACTATGAGGTCTTTGCGGTTGGTAAAATGCCAATAAAAGCTGCCTTTGGTGACACCCAGGTCTTTGGCAATGTTTTCTACTGCCACAGCACTGACACCTTGATGGGCAATCACATCTAAAGTGGCGACCTCCCAATCAGAAGGATTTAAAGATTTTCTTTTAGAATTGTTCTTCATTTCTTTAAAATAGCATAGTTGGCTATTATCTTAACCAGTAATTGTGTAGGGTCAATGAGATTTTTTACTTTTCCATACGCATGCGTATTGACAAATTGACAACCAAACACCATACTATACCGTATGTTACTAACAAACTAGGAAACAACCATGACTTTTTTGACATTATTAGGGCTGATTTTAGCGGCTACATTGGTGGCAGGCTATTTCAGGATGAGTGTAACCGGCTGGACCATTTTAACCGCTGCGACACTGATTTTAGGCATTGTGTACATTGACAGCGGGTTTTTCCCTGCTTTCTTTGCAATATTGCTGTTTGCCGCACCAGCTGTTTTCTTAAATTCAAAGGCTTTGCGCCAACAATACTTCACCAAAGGTTTTTTAAAGTTCTACCGCAAAGCATTGCCTGAACTTTCAGAAACCGAAAAAGTGGCTTTGGAAGCCGGCACAGTCTATTGGGATGCTGAACTGTTCACTGGCAACCCTGATTTCAAAAAACTGCATGACATCAAACAACCTGAACTGAGCAGCGATGAAAAAGAATTCTTAGCCGGGCCGGTCGCCGAGTTGTGCAGCATGCTGGATGAACATGAATACAACCATGAAAAAGGTGACATGCCGCAAGAAGTTTGGGATTTCATCATGAAAAAGAAATTTTTTGCCATGATCATCCCCAAAAAATATGGCGGTTTGGGTTTTTCAGCCTTGGGTCATTCGGCCGTTCTACAGAAAGTTTCCTCAAGAAGTGGCGTGGCAGCAGCCACCATTGCAGTACCCAACTCACTGGGACCTGCTGAGCTGTTATTAGAATATGGTACAGAAGAACAAAAGGACCATTACCTGCCCCGGTTGTCCCAAGGACTTGAAATCCCTTGTTTTGGCTTGACCGGTCCATCTGCCGGCTCAGACGCCACCTCCATTCCTGACACCGGTGTGGTTTGCAAAAAGAAAATCAACGGTCAAGAAGTTTTGGGTATTAACCTCAACTTCGACAAACGTTACATCACTTTGGCACCTGTGGCCACTGTGGTTGGTTTGGCCTTCCAAATGATGGACCCTGATAATTTACTGGGTGATAAAAAACAACTTGGTATCACCCTGGCTTTGGTTCCAAGAGATACCAAAGGCATGGAAATAGGCAACCGCCATTTACCCTTGGATGTGATGTTCATGAACGGCCCAATCCGCGGTAAAGACGTCTTCATTCCTATGGACTACATCATCGGCGGTCAAGACATGATCGGCCATGGTTGGCGTATGCTGGTTGAATGTTTGTCTGTGGGCCGGGCGATCTCACTGCCTTCATGCTCGACCGGTGGCGCCAAAATGGTGGCATTTGCCACTGGTGCCTATGCCAGAATCCGTAAGCAGTTCAATTTACCCATTGGGCGTTTTGAGGGCATAGAAGAAGCCTTGTGCCGCATTGCAGGTAAAACCTATTCATGTGCTGCACTGTCTACCATGACGGCGTTGGCTGTTGACCGCGGTGAACGACCTGCTGTCCCATCGGCCATTGCTAAAATGCATGCCACCGACATGACCCGCAGCATGATCACAGACTCTATGGACATCCATGGAGGTAAAGGCATCATCATGGGACCAGGAAATTATTTGGGCAGGGCTTGGATGGGCGCACCCATCTGGATCACCGTGGAAGGGGCCAACATCCTGACGCGCAGCATGATTATATTTGGCCAAGGCGCCATTCGATGCCATCCTTATGTACTCAAAGAAATGGAAGCGGCTTATTTACCAGATATGGAAGAGTCTTTACAACAATTTGATAAGGTGTTGTTCCAACACATGGGTTATTCATTCCAGAATGGCGTCAGATCATTCTTCCAGGGCTTAGGTACTTGGCGCCTGGAACGCAGTCCTGGTGACAAATTCACCAAACAGTTTTATTCAAAAATCACCCGTTACAGCGCCGCTTTTGGTTTTGCGGCAGACGTATCGATGCTGACCTTAGGTGGTTCACTGAAAAAACGGGAAAAAACTTCGGCCCGTTTGGGTGATGTACTCAGTCATCTCTATATGGCTTCAGCTGTACTGAAACGATACCGGGATCAAGGCAAGCAGCATGCTGATCAACCCATTGTTGCCTGGGCCATGCACCATCATTTCTATGAAATTGAACAAGCCCTGAAAATGTTGTCTTACAACTTCCCAAGCAAAGGTGTGGGCATGTTCTTACGCCGGGTGATCTTTCCATTAGGCACCCATGAGCTGCCTCCAGGTGATCGCTTAGGCCACAAAGCGGCCAGCTTGTTGTTGTCACCCAATGAAACCAGACAGCGATTAACTGATGGTATCGACAAAGATGAATCTGAGCATCACTTTGTGGCTAAGATGAATCATGTGTTAGCCAAAGTGATTGACACTGAGCCATTAGAAAGGCGCGTCTTGAAGGCCATCAAAGGTGGTGAAATCAATGAAATTGATCCAGCCAAGCAATTGGCGCAAGCCTTAGAAAAAGAAATCATTTCCAAGAGTGAATTCAACTCATTGACCAAAGTCAGGGCTCAAGTGGCTGAAATTATTGCTGTCGATGAATTCCCATTTGATGCTTTTGATCGAACCAAAGCACAAGATGAGAGTGAACAAAGCAAAGTGGCTTGATTAACTGACTCTGAGCTACGGAAATAGAGCCCATTTGCTTCAATCGAATGGGCTTTTTTTATGCTTCAACAATTTAGGTTTATCAGCATCAATCAAACCTTTATCCAACAGTATTTGCTGTAATTCTGACAAACTGCTCACAACCAATAACTCCGGTTCTGTCCAACTGTGTTTTAACACCCCTGCCAAAACTGCAAATTCACTGTCATGGGATTTCCCGGTTGAAGTATGTCGCAGTTTTTCAACCATCTCCTGCAAAGCTTGGTCTACTGATTCTGCCGGTCTTTTGATAGACAACACCTGTTCACGAAAGGCCTTATGCCACTGTCGCTGTTGCTTGGTACCGACCAAAAGTTTTGACTTGACCATGGCAGCATGTTCCCAAACCCAAGCTTCATGCAATTGATAACTTTCAAACTGCTTTCGGGTCGTCACCAATGGGCCAGAATGGCCATTGGGCCTGAGCTGCATATCCAAGTCATAGAGTTTGCCGTGGTACATCTGACTGGTGAGGTGATGGATCACACGTTTGACCCATTTTTGGGTGAACAACTGCTGTTCAGCTTGACTCAGATCAGCATCAACCAGAAAGACCAAATCAAGGTCAGACCCTACAGTCATGTCATTGACTGCAGCTGAACCATAAGCAATCACCATCAAAGAATCTGATGTCATAGAAATTTGCGGAAATTTTTGCGCGATCTCATGAAAACAATATTGCACCACCTCGGCCAAAATGAACTGTGCCAACGTGGTCATTTGCTGACCTATTTGAGTCCTGGTAACCCTTTGATCAACCCAACCCATGATCCAATTGAATTGCTGTGCCAATTTAAAGTTTCGGATGGCTTCCATCCAACCTTCCAAATCGTTTTGAACAGCTTGTGATTGCCACAAAACTTGTAATTCATCAGCTGAATCTATGGCGGCTTCATGCTGCTCAAACAGTTGCTCCAACAACATGGGGTAAGCTTGTAATTGATTGACAAAATAAGGGCTTTGACCCAGTAATTGCAATACCTTTCGAAACACATTAGACTCTTTTTGCAGCATCAATAAGTAACTGGGTCTGGTTAATAGCTTTTTAACCAAATCTATGAAGTCTTGTAACACCGCTGGTTGATCCATACTCACAGCCATCCTCACCAATTGTTCCACTTGCTCGCTGCGGTCTTGAGGCAGCCTGTTTACTGGCAGCTGTGCCATTAACTGTTGGCAAGTTTGCTGTTGTTCTGGCAATAAAGATTCTTCGGCATCACTGGATTCAAACAATTCAGCAAACAAGCTACTGACGGTTAACCGATGATTCTCCAACTTGTTTTTAAAATCTTCCCAATCGACACATTCAAAGGCTTCTGCTAAGACTTGCCTGACCGTTCCATTGTCACTGATTTCATGGGTGTCTTGATCAGCCACAGATTGGCTGATGTTCTCAGTTTTTCGCAACCACAGCCATGCCATGTGCAGTAAGTCAGCCTCTTTTGGCTTCAATTTTCTGGCAGCTGCCAAGGCCTTGATCTGTGGGCTGATGGAGTTGCCTTGAAGTTGGGTGTTGCGTCCCCCAAAAACCATTTGTAGACTCTGAACAATGAATTCCACCGCCCTGATGCCGCCGGACCCTTGTTTTAAATCATCATGACTGAAACTGAGATTGCCGGCAATTTCAGTTTTGATGTGCGCCAGAGATTGGAACACGGCATAATCCAAATGCTTGCGGTAAATGAATGGCAAAACATCTCTCATCACGGTAGCCTGTAATGAGGGTTCACCGCCCACCATGCGGGCGCGCATCCAGGCAAATCGTTCCCATTCACGGCCCTCATACAACAGGTATTGTTGAAAAGCGGCAACCGTACAAACCAAAGGAGCTGCAGAACCAAATGGTCGCAAGCGCATATCGACACGGTAAACCTGGCCATCCTGGGTGAAATGATCCAATAATTTGATGATTTTCTGGCCTAAACGGACAAAATATGCGGCTGCTGGCAATGACTTTCGGCCATTCGATGCACCATCAGAACGGTACATAAATACCAAATCCACATCTGACGAGTAGTTCAATTCATAAGTACCCAGTTTACCTAATGAAAACACCATCAACTCAACCACTTCACCTTGGGCATTGACCACCTGACCATACCTCTCAGACATTTCAGCAGCTGCCATAGCATGGGCCTGGATGATCATCAGGTCAGCCAAGGCAGAAACCCGATGCATGGTGCCCAGGTGTTGTTCAACGGGCAAGAACAAGTCTTGATAGGCTAAATATGCCAACCTGGATTGCCTGAATATCCGCAACATGGCATAACAATCAACTGTGGTGTGTCTGGCTTGATAAGCAGCTAAAAAGGTGTCCCAGTCCTCTTGCAGATCATATAAACCTAAGTCGGGATAACGGTGAGTGACGCCTTCAATTGCTGACCACTGAGTTTGTAAGAATGGAAACTCCGGCAACCAATTGGGGGCCGTCATCATCTGGCCTGTAAATAAGCCATTTCAGATATATTCAGCCAGGACTTGGTTTGACTCGCAAAATTTTGATAAGACTGATAGATCTCATTGGATAAGTCGCTGTGTTGACTTAACTCTAACAACACTTCATCTGCATAGACTTTGAATTCCCCCAACACTTCTTGGGGGAATTGACGAATTTGAACTTGATGTTCATTCTTTAATGCATCCAAGGCCCGCTGGTTGTTGGCGGTGAAATCTGACAGCATGTTCTGATTGGCAGCCATGGCAGCCAATTCAACCACCGCTTGCAAATCCTCAGGCAATTGATCAAATGCGTCTTGATTGACAAGGCCTTCAATACATGCGGTTGGTTCATGCCAGCCCGGGTAATAATAAAATTGAGCGGCTTGATATAAACCGAATGCCAAATCATTGTATGGACCGACCCACTCTGTGGCATCAATGGTTCCTGTTTGCAAGGCGGTGAATAATTCTGCACCTGGTAAAGCTTGCGGTGTGCCGCCAGCTCGGGATAACACTTCCCCACCCATGCCTGGAATCCTCATCACCAATCCTTTGATGTCCTCTTTGCGGTTAATTTCTTTATTGAACCAACCACCCATTTGAACCCCTGATTGTCCAGCTGGAAATGGTTTCAAACCAAACGGTGCATAGGCTTTTTGCCACAACTCCAAGCCACTTCCATGGTACAGCCATGCATTCATTTCATTGGCATTCATGCCAAATGGCACCGCCCCAAAGTACTGGGCCTCTGGCAATTTCCCTTTCCAGTAGTAAGCCGCACTGTGACCCATTTGTGCCGTACCGGCCGAAACCGCATCAAACACCTCAAATGCAGGTACCAGCTCACCACTGCCATAAACCTTAACCGTTAATCGACCACCAGACATGTTGGTGATGGCATCGGCTAAAAATTGTGCACCTGTGCCCAGCCCGGGGAAATTTTTTGGCCAAGCTGTCACCATTTTCCATTGAATTTTTTCTTTGGCAGTGACTTTCTGAGCATTCTTATCAGAGGCTGATTGGTTGTTACAGGCACTCAACCCCACAGCTGCTGAAGCCAACGCAGCTGTCTTCAATACTTTTCTTCTGTCCATTAAAATCCCTGCTTATTTACAAAACCGTTGGATGCCCAAGCGGGCGTTTTTCAATGCATTGACCCTTTCATCATCAGTCATTCTGACCACCTGTCCATTGGCATCTCTTCGAGTCACTCGTGTGGTGGCATTTAAAGCATCATAGTTTCTGCGGGCCAACTCGCATTGCTTTCTGTTGTTCACCCTGTCTGCCTCAGCCAATTGCTTTCTGGCCGCTTCTTCTGCTGCGGCTTCTTCTTCAATTTCTTCGTCGGTCAACTCTTCTGCCACAGCTGCCCCACCCTCACTGGCTTGCTCTTCAGCTGGTTGTGGCGTGACTGTAGGGCCTTTTCTGATTTTTACAGTTTCAACGGGCTGGTTTTCTGGTTTTTGAGATGAATAGTGAATTTGCCCATTTTCATCAACCCATTTATAGATTTTCTCAGCCCAAACCGGACTTGAAATCACCAAAATAAAGGCCATTGTTATTAACTTAGACATACATTTCTCCAACGTTTTCGTTTCATCTTAGAAATTTTACCATCAAATTTCAAGCGAGGGTTAGCTCAAATCTTGTACAATGAACATTAACTAAATTAACAGAAAAGCATGACAAAATTAGACACCGCTAAACGCAAAGGCATATACCTGCTGCCCAACTTATTCACCACAGGTGCCCTGTTCGCAGGGTTTTACTCCATCATTGCCGGGATTCAAGGCAAATATGAGATGGCTTGCTTTTGTATTTTTATTGCCGCCTTGTTGGATGCATTGGACGGTCGTGTTGCCCGATTAACCAACACTCAATCAGAATTTGGGGAACAGTACGACTCCATGTCTGACTTGGTGTCTTTTGGCGTAGCCCCCGGATTATTGATGTTCAACTGGTCCCTGTTTCACCTCACATCGGTACATCCGGTGATGGGTAAAATCGGCTGGCTGGCGGCGTTTATTTTTACCGCCAGTGGTGCATTGCGACTGGCCAGATTCAACACCCAAATAGGTGTGATCGACAAAGCTTACTTTCAAGGGTTGCCTTCACCAGCAGCAGCGGCAGTCATCAGTTCATTTGTTTGGATTTGTGTAGATTTAGAGCTGGTAGGGGCAGATTTGAAATACATCGCTTTACCATTGACGGTTATCACTGGTTTGTTGATGGTATCCAGAATCCGATATTATTCATTCAAAACCATACCATTCAAAGAAAATGTATCATTCATATGGATTTTATTGTTGGTTCTGGTGTTTGTGTTACTGACCATAAAAACAGCCTGGGTGTTGTTTGTGGTTTTCACCGGGTATGCATTTTCAGGCATTGTTTTTACCATGGTCAGCATCAAGCGCAAAAGGGCGATGAAAAAAACATCCAATGATGATGCAGACAAAATCCGGAAAGAAGACGATGAAGACTGAAAGTAATTACTTTACCCAAGCGGCCAGCGATCCCACCAAAGAGTCCGCCGGCACTTTGGAACAACTGACATTATTGGCAGATTTGAGTCAGGATTTTGTCAAATCCATGGACATCAACGACATCCTGAGTCGAGCAGTTAAACGCATCAAAAGTTACATGCATGCTGAAGCTGCCAGTATTTTCCTGGTTGATCGCAGCCAACAAAACCTGATTTGTCGGGCCAGTGCCGGCCCCGTCGATGTCACCGATATGGCCATCAGCGTCGATAATGGCATCATTGGTAGAACCTTCAGTACCGGCGAAAGCCAAATCATCATCGATGCGCGAAAAGATGCTGATTTTGTCTGCCATGTCGACACCTTAACTGGCTTCCAAACCCGTTCTGTGTTGTGTACGCCTTTGATCACCCAAGGCAACACCATAGGGGTGTTACAGGTGTTAAATAAACAAGACGAGCAATTGTTTAGAACCAGAGACTCTGACATTTTAAGGTTGTTGGCCACACCCATCGCATTGGCGGTACAAAACGCCAGATTCACTTTGAATTTTGTCGAACAAAAGCGCATCAAAAAAGAACTGACTTTAGCAAGAAAACTACAACGGTCTTTGTTACCTGGCAGACTCAAGCCACCTTTTCCTGTGGTTGGCACCAACATTTCTGCCAATGAAGTTTCTGGCGACTTTTACGATTATTTTGAATTGAATGATGGTACCGTTGGGTTCATCATTGGTGATGTTTCAGGCAAAGGATTGGATGCATCGATGCTGATGGTGCGAGCCAGCAGCTTGTTGCGCTGGATTGGCAAAGACCATTTACCTCCCGGCCAGTGGCTGGCCAAAGCCAACAAAGAATTGGTCGAAAAAGCCTCTCGGGGCCTGTTTGTTTGTGCAGCAGTTGGGTATTACAACCCGTCCACTGATGTGGCCACCTGGTCCAATGCAGGCTTACCACCGGTCATCTACAAATGCCCTAAATGTAACATCAATACTTGGAAAGCTGATGCCCCACCATTAGGCATCAAAGCCAGCGACTTGTCTTTCGAACAGCAAAGCATGCAGTTGAATCAAGGCGGCTTGTATTTCCTGACTGACGGGTTGACCGATGCGCGCAACCATGAAAACCAACGGCGCGAGCTGGATGGTATCATTGAAGACATCAAGATCACTGAATCAGAATCTCCTGAAGTGCGTATCGGTAAAATCATCACCTCAGCAAGAAGACACACTTTGAACGATGATGCCACAGTTTTGTTGATCGAAAAACGCGACCATTTACAAGAACACACTTTACTGTTTGAGCATTTCAAGGCCAGCCCTTGTCAGTTAAAACACATCAGGCACAAAATCATGGAAGTGTCCAAACAAGTCGGGTTTGAGGAAGCCTGTTGCCAACAAATCATCCTCAGTTTGGATGAAGCCATCACCAACATCATTCGACACGCATACAAGGGCGTTGATGATGGTGAAATAGAAATAGAAATCAAAACCCAGAACAAAACCCTGGTGTTTTACCTCAGGGATTTCGCCCCTGAAGTTTATGACAGCTCCATTCGTCCCAGGGACTTATCCAACCCCTTGCCCGGCCAGATGGGCATCAACTTCATTGACAGTGTGATGGACACCTGGGAATTCGCTACACCCAAAGACGGCTATGGCAATCTGTTGATCATGAAGAAAGAGATTGCTTAAACCACTGAACATTATTTACAATTCAGACAGAAATTCGCAGGCAGATTCATTTTAAGCGTTTGAATCAGCCCAAAAATCCAATTCATCTCTTTGAGCGTTAGAGATGAGTTGGCCACTAAATCATAAAAGGAATACAAATGAAATATCTTTTGATACTACTGCTGTCAATGTCTACTTATGTAAACAGCAAACCCATCCCACTTGAACATTTTGCCCAAAAAGCTAAGTTTATTAACATGAAGATTGCACCAGATGGCAAACACCTGGCCTTTACTTATGAGGATGAAAGCCAAATAAAATTGGGCATCATGAACATGAAAACCATGCAGGGTACCTTTTCATTCGACATGGGGCCAAACAGAGAAGCGGCTCAATTCTGGTGGGCAAACAATGAACGGGTAATCATCATCAGTCAGCGAATCACTGGCTGGCTTGATGGCAAAAACACATACCCAGAGATGTTTGCGGCAAATATTGACGGCAAAAAACGCCAGGTATTATGGAACTACCAAAGATCTGATGTACGCTTGGTTTCCCTCCTCCGCGATGACCCGGATCATGTCTTGGTATCCAAACATCATTTCACTGAAAACATGAGTGGCAAACTGCAAAAACTCAATGTTTATAACCGCAATATGGATTACCAACAAGACACCCCTAAATTGAAGGGAGGCAGAAACTCAAGAATCACATACATAGCGGTGGATAACAATGACGTTCCCAAGATTGCATTTGAAAGGGACCCGATGAATCTGGATGATTTCTATGACGATGTGGCCTATATTCATATCAAAAACAGTCAAAATGTATGGGAGGTGTTGGACTTGCCCAAAAACCGTGACGACAGCGCTTTGATCCGCCCTTTGGGATTCAGCAAAGACAACCAAAAATTCTATTTCACCTCCAACCATGACCTGGATTACAAAGGCACCTCTGGATTATTCGAGTTTGATTATAAAGACAACACCATAAATCTCCTCTACAGGCATCCTGATGTAGATATCCAGGGTTCCATCCGGGGTAAGGACGGTGAAGTCATAGGAGCAGTTTACGAGGCTGGCTATCCAGGTTATTTTTATGTCAATGATGAAGTAGCAAAAGAACAAGTTAATTTCCATAAACAACTTCGTGCCAGTTTCAAAGGCCAGGAAGTTGTGGTGGGCAGTTACACACAAGACCAGACACAAACCACAGTCTATGTATATAGTGATCAAAATCCCGGTTCCTTTTATTTATTTAACCGGGAAACCAACAAGGTTGAGTTTATAGCCAGCAGGCAACCTTTGATTGATCCAGTTAAAATGGCCAAGGTAGAACCCTTTACGTTGGAAGCCAGAGATGGCCTTAAAATGTATGGCCAAATGACCATTCCTCCAGGTAAGGAACTGAAAAACTTACCGATGGTGATATACCCCCATGGTGGCCCTTATGGTGCTGCAGATAATTGGGGATGGGAAAACAGACCTCAACTGTTTGCCAGCCGAGGATATTTGGTGTTACAACTCAATTTCAGGGGATCAGGTGGCTACGGGAAAGCATTTGAGGAATCAGGGAATACCCAATGGGGTGCTAAAATGCAAGATGACTTAACAGACGCCACTTTATGGGCTGTTAATCAGGGTTTTGCTGACAAAGACAGAATTTGCATACACGGCGTTAGCTATGGGGGGTATGCAGCTATGCACGGTGTCATTCATGAGCCAGACCTCTACAAATGTACCATTCCGGATGCAGGTATTTATGACATCGAACTGCAATGGAAAAAAGCCGACTCTTTCAGAGGCAACAAAAAAGCGAAAAAACTGTATTTCATGAAAATGTTTGGCACCGATGATGATGAATCAATCATCAACCCGAGATCGCCATCTGAGAATGTGGATAAAGTGAAGGCAGACATTTTGTTGGTTCACGGCTCGGAAGATGTTCGTGTCCCCATTGAAAACGCCTACTATTTGGAAAAAAAGTTAAAGGCAGCAGGCAAGCCATATAAAACCCTATATCGGAAAGACGGTCATGGTTTTCAGAAAGTACCTTACCGCATTGAGCTGTACAAGAAAATGCTTGAATTTTTAGATAAACACATTGGCAGTTAATCATAACCAGCCCTGACCCAAAAGTCGGGGCTTTAAATTTTATGGAATGGTTTTTATCAATAACAGCGGGGCTGGTGGTACTGAGGTACACCTTTCATTTCTTTTTCGATGATTGGCAAGAGCTGGCTGAATGCCTCAAACACTGGTTCACGCCAGAAGTCATCTCCATCCTGCGCGGCGAATGGGATCGCAGTTTATGGGCTGAACTGAAAATATTTGCCTGGTTATTACTGGGCATCTTGGCAAGCTATGGCAGCCATCAATTTCTGCTTGATTAATCCTTCAAGATCCTCCCCCTCCAACCCCAACAAACATAGACGAAACCTCAGTCGCATGAGATAATATGGCGCTTTCATTTAACTGCTGTTAAACCATGCCAACGACCGACAAGAAAGTCAGAAATATTTTCGTCACTTCAGCACTGCCCTATGCCAGTGGATCACTGCATATTGGCCATTTTGTAGAACACAGCCAATCTGATATCTGGGCGCGCATGATGCGTTCCTTGGGGCATCATGTGAAATTCTTGTGTGCTGATGACGCACATGGCACACCGATCATGCTCAATGCTGAAAAACAAGGCATGACTCCCGAAGCCATGGTGGATGGTATTCGCGAAGAACACTGGCGCGACCTGCAGGCTTTTGGGGTTTCCTATGATCATTACCATTCAACCCATTCACCTGAAAACAAAGAATTGGTGGAGCAGATCTATTTAAAACTGAAAGCCGCTGGCCACATTGACTCGAAGATTGTGGAACAATATTTCGACCCAGAAAGAGAGATGTTCTTGCCGGATCGCTTTGTCAAAGGCACTTGTCCAGTATGCAAAACCGAAGATCAGTACAGCGATGGTTGTGAAGCTTGTGGCTCAACCTATGATCCGACAGAAATCATTAACCCCATATCAGTGGTCAGTGGCGCTACACCGGTGATGAAAGAATCCAAGCATTTATTCGTCAACTTGAAAAACTTCGAAGCCATGCTCAAACAATGGGTGGCCTCTGGTACCTTACAAGAAGAAGTCACCAATAAACTGGCAGAGTGGTTTGAAGCCGGCTTGCAGTCGTGGGACATCTCTCGTGATGCCCCTTATTTTGGTTTTGAGATTCCTGAAGAAGAAGGCAAATACTTTTATGTTTGGATGGATGCCCCGGTAGGCTATCTGGCCTGCCTGAAACACGTGTGTGATCAACAAGGTGAAGATTTTGCTCCTTGGGTTGACCCCAACACTGAACATGAGATGTACCATTTTATTGGTAAAGACATCCTGTACTTCCACTCCTTATTTTGGCCGGCCATGCTTTATGGTGCTGGCATGAAACTACCCAATGCCGTCTATGTTCACGGTTTCTTAACCGTCAATGGTACCAAGATGAGTAAATCACGAGGTACATTCATCAAAGCGTCTACCTATCTGGAGCATTTAAACCCAGACTATCTGCGTTATTATTTTGCCGCCAAATTATCTGATGGCTTGGTCGACATTGACCTCAACATGGAAGATTTCAGGCAACGGGTCAATTCTGACCTGGTGGGCAAAGTCGTCAACATTGCTTCGCGTTGCGCTGGTTTTATCAAGAAAAAATTCAACTCTACCCTATCAACAGAATTACACAACCCAGCCTTGTACGATGAATTCCTCAGTCATTCAAACGACATAGCTGTCCTGTTTGAAAAGCGTAAATACAATGCCGCCATCAGACAAATCATGGCCCTGGCAGACAAAGCCAATCAATACATTGCTGACATGGCACCCTGGGTGGCGATCAAAGAGGATGGCAAATTGGATGAAGTCCATCAAGTGTGCTCCACCGGCATCAATCTGTTTCGGGTTTTGATGACCTGGCTGGCTCCGGTGATTCCATTCACTGCCCGCAAAGCCGAAGACTTCCTACAAGTGGATTTGAATGACTGGTATGCCATTGAGCAACCCTTATTGGACCATGGCATCAACAAATTCAAGCCCTTGATCAGTCGCATTGAGCCGGAAACCCTGGAAGCCATCATTGAACAAAGCAAAGAAGATTTAGAAGCCTCCAAACAAGTGGTAAAAGCCAATGAGTCCAATGGACAACTGGCCGGCGATCCCATCAGTGCTGAAATTGATTTCAACGCCTTCGCCCAAGTGGACTTGAGGGTGGTCAAAATTGTTGATGCCCAACATGTTGAAAAAGCCGATAAGTTATTACAACTGACCCTGGATTTGGGCGGGGAAACCCGCAACGTTTTTGCAGGTATCAAAGCGGCTTATCAACCCGAAGACCTGATCGGCAAGCACACCGTGATGGTGGCCAATCTGGCTCCACGCAAAATGCGCTTTGGAGTTTCTGAAGGCATGGTATTGGCTGCCGGACCAGGAGGTGAAGAGATCTTCATCCTGGAACCCGATGATGGGGCACAACCTGGCATGCGGGTGAAATAATTCTGACATGAGTGAAATTTTCCTCATTTTTATCGGCGCGGCCTTCGTTAACAACTTTGTGTTGGTTAGGTTTTTAGGGTTGTGTCCGTTTATGGGGGTATCCACTCAATACAAATCTGCCATGGGTATGAGCTTTGCCACGGCCTTTGTGTTAACCATGTCTTCCATTGCCAGTTATCTGGTGAATGAATACCTGCTGGTGCCATTGGGGCTGGAGTATTTGAAAACACTCAGCTTCATCTTGGTCATAGCAGTGACCGTTCAAGTGACTGAAATGATTTTACACAAATCATCTCCTTTGCTGTACCAGGTCTTGGGGCTGTTTTTGCCATTGATCACCACCAATTGTGCGGTCTTGGGCGTGGCTTTATTGAATGTACAAAAACAAAACAGTTTGATTGAATCTGCTTTCTTTGGCTTTGGTGCGGCTTTTGGTTTTGGTCTGGTACTGGTGTTGTTCTCTGCCATAAGAGAACGGTTAGAAATGGCCAATGTACCCAACTCATTCCGGGGGCTGCCGATCGCCTTGATGACAGCAGGCATCATGTCTTTGGCCTTCATGGGATTTTCCGGGATGACCAACACATGAGTGTTGAAACCACCAATTGGCTGTTGGCATTAGCTGGGATGGTGGCCTTGGCCACTGTTTTTGGGGTTTTGATTGTTTGGGTGGCACAAAAGTTTAAAGTTGAAGGCAACCCAATTGTCGAACAAATCAATGCCATCTTGCCCCAAACCCAATGCGGTCAATGCAACTACCCAGGGTGCAAACCCTATGCTGAGGCCATAGCCAGTGGCGAAGCACCAATCAATCAATGTCCACCAGGTGGTCAGGAAGGGATCAAAAAGCTGGCCGATTTATTGGATGTTGAGGTATTGGAGTTGAACCCGGAAAACGGCGCCGAAGTCGAAGACCAGGTGGTAGAAATCGTTGAACCGGATTGCATCGGATGTACCAAATGCATACAAGTTTGTCCTGTTGACGCCATTGTGGGTGCCGCCAAACAAATGCACACCGTCATATTGGATGAATGCACCGGATGCGATTTATGCATCCCTGCCTGCCCGGTGGATTGCATCATCAAAATACCAGCTCCGGTGCCGGCAAAAATTGTTCGCTCAACAAAACCCGATTTATACCAAGTGATTGAACAGGCCCAAGCCTTCACTCAGGAGCCTTCATAATGACAGAACGCCTGTCACATTTTCATGGTGGTTTGGTATTGAGACACCACAAAAAAATGTCATGCGATCATGAAATGCGCATGGCGGGTTTGCCTGACCAATTGGTGATCACACTGAAGTCCAACCGAGGACATAGACCTGAGCCTGTGGTTGGTAAGGGCGATCACGTCTTGAAAGGTCAGGTGATTGCTCAAGCTGAACACCCAGACGGTTCATATGTGCATGCGCCCACCTCTGGAACCATTGGTGATTTTACCCAGACTGCCACTGCCGGGCCTGATGCTGTTCATGCACCCGGTGTCACACTGATTCCGGATGGCCATGATCAATGGCTAAAACAACCGGAAATGGAAAAACCATCAACCCGAAAAGAAATCATTGCTCGCATCAGAGCCGCTGGCATCATTGGGTTGGGCGGAGCCGGGTTTCCTACCCACAGTAAGTACCATGGAAATAGCAGCCAAGCCACCACCTTGATCATCAATGGAGCTGAATGCGAGCCTTATATTTCATGCGACGAAAGATTGATGCTGGATCACCCGGCAGACATTGTCAGTGGTACCCAATGGTTGATGCAGGCAGCAGCGGCAGAATATGCCATCATTGCATTAGAAGACAATGTGGGTGGTGTCAAGCAACAAATGGAGGCCGCCATTAAGGCACAACAACTGAGTCACATCTCAGTCGTCAAAGTACCCACCATTTACCCCACAGGTGGTGAAAAACAATTGATCAAGGTATTGACCGGACTGGAAGTTCCGAGTGGACAAACGCCGATGTCCTTGGGTCTGATCATGCAAAATGTGGCCACAGCCAAAGCAGTTCATGACGCCATTGAGCTCAACCGGCCACTGCTAGAACGGGTGGTCACTGTTACGGGCGACTGTGTGGCCAATCCGGGAAACTATTTGGCACTCATAGGCACACCGTTTGAACACCTACTGAAACTGGCCAATTGTGACATGTCACAGTTGAATAAACTGATCATTGGAGGACCCATGATGGGTTACGCCATGCCACATGCCGACATCGGCATTGAAAAAACCACCAATTGTTTGTTGGCACTGCCAGCGGAAAGTACCAAACCAGAAATTGACCCCATGCCCTGTATCCGGTGTGGAGACTGCGTCAAAGTTTGTCCGCAGGAATTATTACCCCAACAATTACTCTGGTACATCAATGGCAATGGCCAAACCAATGATCTAGAGAAAGCCAGAGAGCACCATGTGTTTGATTGCATTGAATGCGGTGCCTGTTCCTGGGTTTGTCCCAGTCACATCAACCTGGTTGATTTTTACCGCTTTGCCAAATCGGAAATCACCTACCTGGATCACAAAAAGGCCAAAGCCAATGCCGCCAAAAACAGGTTTGATGATCGTGAAGCCCGGTTGGCACGCATCAAAGCTGAGCGACAAGCCAAACGGCGGCAAAAAACTTCAAAGTTAACTGACAAGACAAAAGCCAAAAAAGAAATATCTGCCGTCTTGGAACGGATCAAACAACAATCCAGGGAAACCAGCAATGAATAAGGGACTCAACACCAGCAGTGCTCCACACATCCCGGCCCGCATCAGTGTCAGGCAAGTTATGTTGTGGGTTTGTATCACGCTGGTTCCTGCGACCCTGGCACATATGTATTATTTCGGCCCGGGTATTCTGATCCAATTGCTGCTGGCAACTGGCAGTGCCTATTTGTTTGAGTTGTGGTGTTTGAAGTGGCGGAAACAGCCCATGAAGCCCTTTATGACCGACCTCAGTGCTTTGGTTACAGCGTGGTTGTTTGTGTTGTGTATTTCCCCGATTGCCCCCTGGTATGTGCCCGTGGTTGGCATGTTTTTTGCCATTGTGGTGGCCAAACACCTTTATGGCGGCTTGGGCAACAACATCTTTAATCCGGCCATGGTTGGTTTTGCAGTCATACTGATTGCCTTTCCGCAGTCGATGTCACTGTGGTTACCACCTGGTGGTTTGATGGATCACATGCATGTCAGCCAATCCTTATCCATCGCTGAATTATTCGAGTGGGTGTTTATTGGCCATGCAGTTGAAGCTGTGGATGCAGTCACTGCAGCCACCCCATTGTCATCAGTACAAACTGGCTTACAACAAGGCTACAGCTTGAGTGAGATCACTGAACAGTCCATTTTTGGCGATTTTGGTGGGCAAGGTTGGGAGTGGATTGCCAATTGGTTGTTTTTGGGTGGCGTGGTGTTGCTCTACAAACGCATCATCACCTGGCATGTTCCTGCTGCTGTTTTATTGACCACCATTGCAGCAGCCACACCGTTCTATCTATTCAATGGTGATATGTACATGTCTCCCCAGCAGCACTTGTTTTCAGGCGGCACCATGTTAGCGGCTTTTTTCATTGCCACTGACCCCACATCAGGGTGCTCAAGCAACCGCGGCAAGATCATTTTTGGTGCAGGTGTGGCCATTCTGACTGTATTGATCAGAAATTTTGGCGCCTTTCCTGACGGTGTGGCATTTGCCGTGTTGTTAATGAACATGTCTGCGCCTTTGATAGACCGCCTCACCATTCCAAACCCATATGGTAAAAAAGGTCAGTGAAGATGTCTGTTGAGAATAAAAAACCTTGGATCTTGCCTGTCATCTTAGCCGCCATGACCTTATTGACCAGCGCTTTGTTGATGTTCAGTCACCATTTAACTGCCGATAAAATTGCAGAACAGAAACTGCAGGCAAAACTGGCTTCACTGACGCGTTTATTTCCCAAGGGGATATCCGATAACAACCTGATCGAAGATGCCATTGACTTGTTTGAACCCGATAAATTAGGACACCGACAAACAGAACAACTTTACCTGGGCACCAAAGGCGGTGTGCTGAGTGCTGTGGCCATTCCGGTCACAGCCCAAAATGGATATTCAGGTGACATCGAATTGTTGGTCGGGGTTGACATCAATGGCCAAATCACAGCCGTTGAAATCCTTGCCCACAAAGAAACACCTGGCTTGGGTGACCTGATAGAAAGCAACAAAAGTGACTGGTTGTTACAATTTCCAGGCACTTCGTTATCTCAGCCACATGCATCCGAATGGGCTGTCAAAAAAGACCAAGGACATTTCGACCAAATCACTGCAGCAACCATCACTCCCAGGGCCGTGGTGGGCGCACTGAAGAAAGCCTTGATTTACCATCAAGAATTCATACAACTGAGGACACCAAATCATGAGTGAATTCATTAGAAATCGTTTGTTAGATAACAACGCAGCCTTGGTACAAATGCTTGGTTTATGTCCTTTGTTAGCCGTCTCAAACACGGCCATCAATGCCATGGGCATGGGCACTGCCACCATCTGTGTGGTTGTGGTCACCAATTTATTGGTCTCACTGATCCGCCCCATCACCAGGAAAGAAATCAGGATACCACTTTTTGTGTTGCTCATAGCCAGTGTGGTGACCACCCTGGAAATGATGATGAATGCCTTCTTTCACGAACTGTATTTAACCTTAGGTATTTTCATTCCATTGATTGTAACCAACTGTTTGATCATGGCCAGGGCGGAAGCGTTCGCCTCAAAGAATGATTGGTGGCTGTCTGTCAAAGATGGTTTTTTTGTGGGATTGGGTTTTGCCCTGGTGATGTTGGCCATCGGCATCATGCGTGAGGTCACCGGACAAGGTACATTATTTAGCCATGCACACCTGTTGTTTGGTGAATGGGGGCATCACTTGGAATTAACACTGATTCCTGATTATGATGGATTTTTGATTGCTATACTACCCCCAGGTGCCTTCTTTGCCTTGGGCCTATTGGTGGCGATTAAAAATAAAAGAGACGCAAAAATAGCTGCAGTTCAAGAGTCTGCTGTTAACAATCATGGATGAAACCAAAAGCTACCACTTATATATCTTACTGTGTGACAACAAGGTCTTATATACAGGCATCGCTATAGATCCTCATGCCAGACTATTACAACATCGGCAAGGAGCGCCTTATGGAGCCAAGTTCACCCGCAAATTCAAACAATTAGAGATCGCCTATCAAGTCGAAGTCGGTGATAAAGTTTTGGCTCACCAATTGGAATACCGAGTCAAGCAGCTAAACCGAAAACAGAAGTTACAAATCATCACTGACCAAATGAACATCATTGAGATATACTCAATGGTTGGAATCAAAATACCTTCAGCAAGCCATGAATGAAATCAATGTCAGGAATTGAATTCTGCATGATCTACGATGTTGTTGACGATTTTATTCAAATCAAAATCATCATTGTAAACATCCACAACTATCACCAAATGAGTCACCGATTCTGAATGGTTAGTGATCAGGGAATCAACCAAAATTTCATCATCTTCCAAAATCAATCGGTTGTTACCTAAATATTCGAATGCTTCAAAAGTGATGTCTTTTGTTTGATCGGGTTTCGATTGGGATGAAAACAAAAATGCCGACCATTGAGAAGAATTAAAATAGCGCTTTTTGAACCGCTCAGTCCCTATGTTGAGGCTCGTTTCTATTTTGATGCTGTTGCCAACGACTACATTCATAATCCCTTAATGATAGCCAAAAAACAAACACCTAAATTAAAAACAATGTAAATTATAGTTTCTTGCTGATGTTGCTCAGTTCAATAACCCATTGAGATGCGTTGTCGTATTTTGGCCTTTGGCGCTGTGTTATTGAATTTGATCCCACCGTAATAACTGTGTTTGATACCCAGATCTAATAACAAATCATCGTATTCAGGATAGCGCATGCGTTTCACTTCTTGTTCATATAAATTTGTAAAAACTTTTGTTTGGGTGATTCTGTCCAGCTCTGAGAACAAAGATTTCGCCGACCAACTTTTTCCAGTATCCAGGCAACAGTCTTGTAAACCCGACAATGCTTTAGATAAATTCATCTCGCCATTGGTTTGCTGTTGTAAGGCCACATCCGCTTTAAGCGCTATCACCGCACCACCCCAATACATCTGCATGTTATTCCTCCGCCCGGCTTGTTTGAGCTTCGGTGCCGACCTTTGATTGGCAGATTTCCTGCCCCGTTCAAAACCTGCAATCAGCTTACTCCATGCCGTGGATTCATCCAGCAAGCCACCACGTAAACGGCTGATGTTTTGGTGGTAACTGGCAAAACCCTCAGACAACCAACGGTCATTTGGGGTGTATGGCATCAATAAGTGGCTGAACTCGTGCGCTGCTGTCCAGTCACTGAACAGTTTCTGTTTGTTTTGTGTGGGATTAACCACCAACAAGACACCTTGCCCACCGGCTCGATTGACCTGCCCCCAGGGCACAGGCCCTCCAGACCCTGTCATCATGACCACCAAAACCTGAATGTCTTTAAGAGGAAATGTTTCTCCCACTTGGGCCACTGTTCCTGCCATTTGGGTGATCCACTCTTCGATCAGGTTATTTTTATGCCGGTTTTGACCAAACATGATGGCCAACCTCAATCGCGCATCACCCAGTTGAATAGGCCTCACATCCATTGGGCCAATGGCTAAAAATCCATTGGCATATTTTGGGGTGGGTTTGATCTGATAAGTGGTTTGATTCTGGGTTCTTTCAATTAATTGCCAGGGTGCTGACACTTGAATGTGTTCACCGTGGTTGATGGTGATTTTGGGCAATGGCCTGGATTTGTGGTCATTGGCTTGCCACATCCAATCGTCTACTGACAACAACAAGCTATTGGGGTGTTGTTTTTTGAAACGGCTGGATCGCCTGTTATTGGTATCGACTTGGGGTTCAATGGTGTACCTCAGGCAACCTGAAGCGCCTTCAGGTAATGAAGCATAACCTCGGGAAAATCTGATTGGCTTATGCTGCCAGCTTAATTCTTTGGTGGCCGCAGTTGTGCTGTCATCAGTGGCATATACATACGAAGGAGCCTGAGCGAAACACTGTTTCACGCGTAATGTTTTTTGTGTAGATTGGTATTCGACATTGATATCAGCAATGGCAAAAGACGCTAAAGATGTGCTGAACAACAGCAGAACTAACAGGTAAGGCTTTGAGCTAACATTCATAGATTTGATCCAGTTCACCGCCCCTAACGATTACTGAGACCATCTTACCCAAAATAAATTCAAATTGATGTGAATTTTTTCCCTGATTCAATCCGTGGGGCATTTAAAAACATCGAAATACCAGATGTTGATGATCAACTGATCTTTGATTTGATAAACAGACAGGCTGCACTGAGACTGCTTGTTACCTTCGGCATCTTGCCACAGAGCCCGCTCAACTTGATGGATAAAAGTCCCATTTTGTGTTGAAGAAATCAACTCTGATCTGGCATGTGGCTTATTGTCAAAAAAGGGAGGTAAAAATGCTGCCAAGGCAGGCTTTCCGGAAGTTTCTGTATAAATGCTGTCATTGCTGATATACATATACCGGATATCAGCATGAACCCATTGCAACATACCAGTCACATCATGTCGGTTGTATGCATAGACAAACTGCTCCGCAACATTCTGTTCAGTCAGTGCTTGAGGGTTCAATTGATCGGGTTTCCGGTCTACACCGTGACAACTCAGTAATAACAAACAACCCATGTATGTCAGGTACCTGAACATAAGATCAATCGGTGTATTCAAAAATCTTAACCACCCTTTCTACACCACGCAGGTGTCTGATCCGGTCCACCACCGCTTCAGCTTCTGCTCTGCTGACAATGCCCATGAGATAAACCTCTCTGTTGGCAGTGGTTATTTTCACCCTGGATGGGTTGAAGTCCGGCAAATCTATTTTTAGCAGCGAAGCTTTGGCTTTGGAACCGATGTAACTGTCTTTGGTGCGACGACCAAATTTTGATATATCAGCGACCAGTTTCAATTCATTGACCACATTGATCACACCATCCTTGATGGCAGCAGCATCTTCTGCCTTGATGCGGTCATCATCGGTTTTCACTTCACCGGCTAACAACACCACCCCATTGTAGGAATCAACTTTGATGCGACTGTCATCAGCCAAAGACTTGCGCAACTCATTTTTCACGCTGGCAGTGATGATTTTGTCATCCATGACTTGACCTGCCGAGCGCCTGTCGTTGGCCACATTGACCCCAGTTACGAGGGCACCACCCACAATGACCGGTACACAGGCAGACAATCCACCTGCCAACAGCGTAATCAAGAACAAGGTTTTCAATATCGATAAGTGCTTCATTATGATTCCTCAATAAAAATTTGTTGTTAAGTCAATTTCACAGACTGTTTGGCAGCCATTTAATTCAATAAAACGCATGCTTGATCCAGTCTATTTTCTGGTGACCAACAGTGTTTTCTATGGTCACCACATCAAACCTACAGTCCACTTGATCTGACAGTTTATTAACCTGTAAATACTGTTTGGCTGCTTTTTTTATTTTCAGTTGTTTTTGCATGGTGACTGACTCAGCGGCTTGCGCCCATTCTGATGCTGATCGGTATTTTACCTCAACAAATACCACACAGTGTTCATGACGCATGATTAAGTCAATTTCTCCGGCTTTGGTTGAATAGTTTTTACTGAGTAACTTCAACCCGTGTTTTCTTAAAAAGTCAGCCGCTTTGTGTTCAGCCCACTGCCCAGAATTCAAGGGCTTTGACTTCAATAAATAAATCTTGCTCTTCGTTCTCAATGCGGCAAGGCAATGACTGATCCATCCGAATACTGAGCCCACTCCAATCCCCTTTTGAACTGTCCATCAAATGCCAAACTGACTGTACCTGATAACCCATCAATAATACCGGTATTAACCCGACTCATCCACTCCAACCTGGCTATCAACTGGTAGGCATCATAACCAAATGCAAATAACTTGTTATTGGCTTTGATGAGGTTTAAATCATAAGGCAATGTTTCTCTTAATCGACTTGATTGCAGCTGGATGGGACTCAAGGCAAACATGAGATTCTGTAAATCCCTGTTGTGTTGCTCATTATCTAAACCATCAAATACATGAGAGGTCGCATAGACTGGAATCTCTGCAGCATGATGAAATTTGAGCTGTGGTACCATCAATCGGGCAAATGCAGGTCTGGCCGCCAAGAAGATGGCATCCACATCTGACCTCACCACTTCATCAGCTTGTAAATTTAATTTCAGGAACTGTTGGAGGTTTCTGGCCCTTAACTGGCTTTCCACCAGACCCAAAGTTTGTCTCAGCTGTGCCGAATAATCATTCTGCTGAGGTTGAAAGTAACTGTTGCTGACGATTTGTCCACCCAAATCAACAAACCTTTGAGCAAAGGCTTTGGTCATTCGTTCACCCCAGTCTTCATTAGGCGCCATGATCAATACACGTTTGTGACCATCTTGTATCATCCTTTCAGCCACTTGTTCTGCCTCACCTTCAGGTGACAAAGTGAATTGGAAATAAGGAGCTTCCGATTGATTGAGCAAAACCACTGGAATGGTGGCTTCGGGCATGGATGCTGCTGCTGTAATTGATGCTTTGTCCAAAGGACCTATGATCATATCAGCACCATTTTCTTGAGCCGAGTACCAAGCACTGGCCAGCCCTTCTCCTTGACTGCCGGTGTCATAAAATTCAAGTTTATTCTGATTCCCCGCATCAACTACTGAAGCCGTAAGCAAACCTTTCTGAATGGCCTTGGCCACTTCTGAGAAGCGACCTGAAAACGGCAACAAAACAGCCACCACTTGCTGAGAGTTGACCTGATTTAAATCCAGAAAATACCTGGCTGCAGGGTGATCCGGCCATTGCAACAACCAATTATCACCTGAAATGCCATCGGCTCCGAAATTAACATAAGCGGCTTCAATCCACCCTTGTTCCACCAACCCATATTCAGGATTACCCACAGCTAAAATCAACTCATCGTCATTGATTTGAATTAAACTTTTCACAATCTGGTCATGTAACAATTCTCGAGCCATCTGATCTTCAATCAAAGGCTCACTGGCAATCAAGGCCAATGTGGCTTGTAGGTGCTGACCCGAGCTGGACAAACAGTTGGCTTTTAAGCCCCAAAACCTGGGTAGCCAAACATCGCTCAGATATTCGGCATCACCTGTGTGCAAGAGATTCAGTGCTGTTTCGCATTGCTTGTCTGCCAGAGCCAATTCTGCCTGTATCAAACGTGTTTCTGCGGTCGAAATTTCAGTTTCATTCAACAGTTGCCATATTTGCAAAACCTCACCCAATTGGCGCCATGAATCTAACAAGGCAATCAGTATTTCACTGTCTGCAGGATTTCTTTCCCATGCCTGTGTTAACCAATTGCTCGCTTCAAAATACTTTTGTTGCTGATACAGATCAATGCCATTGCGTTTGGCAATGTCATCATCCTTCCTGATTTGGGTCCCTGAGCCACATGCCACCAAGATTAACACCAAACTGACAAATAGCAGGGTCATTCGAATTTTATTTAACATGGTTAGGATTTTACCTCAGAAAACATTAAAATACTGTTCGATGAATCATTCTTCTAAAAACGAAGTTGGCACTTTATATGTTGTGGCCACGCCTATTGGAAACCTCAAAGACATCACCTTCAGAGCCATTGAAGTACTCAAGTCTTGTGATTTGGTGGCTTGTGAGGACACCCGACACAGCCAACGTTTGTTTCAAGCCCATGACATTCGCAGTAAAACCAAGTCACTGCATCAACACAATGAAAACAGTGACTCAAGAAAAATCATCGATTTAATCCTACAAGGTCAAAATATAGCTTTGGTTTCAGATGCCGGAACACCACTGATCAGCGACCCGGGATTTCCATTGGTTAAATTGGCACACCAGCACGGCATTTCTGTGGTTCCTATTCCTGGTCCGTCTGCCATGGTTGCTTTGATGTCTGTTGCTGCCATGAACACCCAACCTTTCACATTTCATGGTTTTTTGCCACCCAAGTCACAACAACGGCTGCATGTTCTGGAAAGCTGGTTACCGCTGAACACCACCCATGCTTTCTATGAATCCTCACACCGGATTGTTAATACTGTTGATCAAATTGTGACTGTATTCGGTCCCCAAGCAGAAGTGGCCATGGGCCGAGAATTAACGAAAAAATTTGAACAGGTGTTCAGAGGAACAGCACAAGAACTACAATGCCTCATCAATGAGGATAAAAACCAACAAAAAGGTGAATTTGTATTGGCCGTTCAGGGCGAATCTAAAGAAACCACTGAACAGTTAACCGCCAATCAAATAAAATTGGCCAACAACTTAAAGCAACATTTGCCCCCCAAAGTGGCGGCCAAGGTCGTCGCTGATCAATTTGGCATCAACAAAAAACTGGTTTATGAATTCATGATAAAGCAAGGATGAATTTAACCAATGCAGCCTCCCAACTTGGCCGATGTTGCTTAAAATACCTAAGCATCCCTTGCTTTTTCCAAACTTTGATCTGTTTGGGCAATTGTTTTGATTGGCCTTTGAGGTGTACCACTTCAACCGAAGGGTCATATAAGACATGCCCCCCGTCTTTTTGCAACCTGACGAACAAGTCCAAATCTTCAAAGTGCAAAGGATAGCTTTCATCAAACCCTTTTATCTGTTCAAAAGCGGTTCTTTTCACCAATAAACAGGCACCATTGACTGCAGTCACTTTTATTATCCCTGCAAATTGTCCCGTATCATTGATGTTAATGCCTTGAAACCAAGACCATCGACTCAGTCCGGTCACATGAAACACGACCCGCCAGAAAGTCGGTAGCCGGCGCCTGGACGCGGCTTGCAAACCACCGTCTTCATTCAACACTCGACAGCCTATCAGGGCAGCCTTGGCATCATTTTTTAAATTTTCAGACAACTTCTGCAGTTGTTGAACAGTCACAAAACAATCAGGATTGATTACCGCGATGAACTCAGCCTTCCCTTGCTTTGCACCCTGATTACAGGCCTTGGCAAAACCTAGATTCTCAGCATTTTTGATGATTGAGAGCGGCAAGTCCGACGGTAAATCTGCCATCGAGTCATCCACCGAAGCATTGTCAACCACCGAAATATTCAAACCTTCAGAACCGCCTTTCTGAAGGGTCTTCAGGCATTGGCCCAAGGCCTCACCCGAGTTGTGGTTCACCAAAATAACATCGATAGCAGGTATGGGGTTCATTGTCCCAAACAAAATGCCCACAGTTTAGGCCACACTTCCATGGCTTCCACCACTTCTTTCAAGTCATGACGCGCTTTGGCTACACATGATGCTGTATCCATGGTCTCATCCCAGTCTGTCAGAACAGGTGCTTGTGCAGATTTAACGGCCTTACCATTGGCTTGAATGATTTCACGCACATCGGCTTGCCAGTAAATCGGCGCATCAGGTACTTCATCAAGGATATTTTGTAATGACAACACCAGATTTGAACGGGTTTTGGTCATGTACTCATTCAAACGATTGGCCAAAGCCTGGTCTTCACAGGTACGCAAGTCATCTATGGCTGCCTTGATGTTTTCAAAACGTGCATTCACATCCAAGGTATAAATGTTGCCCAAAATTGAAAAAACATAATCCGCCACGAAGTTATTGAAGTTGGGCCTTCTTGCAATGTGATTAAAACCACTTCTTTCACGTTTACTGGTTTGGATGTGCCCCATCATCAACGGAAAATGCAGTGAAACCTGATTGGGGTAACAACCCATCATCATGCAATTGAAAAAATGATCCTCATTTTTATTGATAGGCATCACAAATGGTGTCAAAGTACTGTTATCAAGACCCGATGGTGCGAAATTAGAAAAAGCCAAGGCTTGATAATGGGGAGAGTAGTGTAATAAATGTGACGCTTCAATGTTATCTAAATAAGTTTCCCTGTCCTGCCAAAAAGCTTCACGCTGTTCTCCTTTGAGCAAGTACAGCCAATAATTACTTTCCGCTCTTGGGCTGCCCCATGTACCATTGCCAGTAGATTTGATGATCGAATCTTCACTTAAACGATTTAAATCCATCAAACGCCATCCATATAAATTGGAAGTGGTCTTATCTTCGCCCTCAGCCAACCATTGTCCAAAGTGAATACCACATGCATCAACCATCTCTTGCAGTACATTTGTTTCTATCTTTTGACTCTTGTCCTTGATGTCCCTGATGTTCAAACCAAACCCCACATCCAATGTGGCATCATCAGCCAAATCAACATTCAAAGGGTCATAATGTGCTGATTTACGTGGTTGAATCAAATAATCATCATCGAAGAATGTGAACTTTTTACCTGCCAATGCCAACAAGGCAAAATTCCATACCCGGCCTCCGGTAAAGCCAGCTTGTTCGCTTAACAACCAATCAATTTCTTTGTGATGTTCAGTGAATTCATTTTTCAACATCGCAATGAATTGATTTTGCCATGACTGACCATGGTATTTGACATTGCACTTGGCATCCTGACAAATCTTTTGATTGGCTTCTTGTGATTTGATGTCTGAAGAATCATCAAAAACCAAAATGGTGTCATTGCCACCATGGTTCTGGAAATACTGGCTACATGAATCCAGCAACCGTTGTAAATTATCCGGTCTTTGACAAGTCCTGATCACCATACCTGCGTGTTGGATGTCTCGCTTGGGCGCATGTTTGTCTTTCACTTGATCAAGCCATTGTTGATCACTGATCAACAATCCTTTATTTTGCAGAAAGCCCAGAACCTTTTCGATGGCTGCAGACTGACCTTTTAACTCAGGTATGTTGGCTTCAATCAACTGAATATGCTCATGCATGGGTTTGAATTGTTGTGTCAGACCCATGGCTTGTAGTACTTGCATGGTCATCACATGATTGACACCAGTCCCATGGTCCATGAAAACCAGTTCCTCTTTTGACAGTTGTTGTACAGTGCCTGCTACTGACGCATATAAGGTCGGATCCACAGGTGCAGGTGTACTGATCTTCTGTTCGCCAAAATTAAATTCAAATTCCATTGTTACTCCTTTCCAAACCACTTGATACAGCGGCCGATGATGGGATGTTTCAACCAAGTACGTTGTTTATCTATTAATGCCTCACAATCTTTTTCAGCTTTGATGTGGGCCCGAATGACCGCGTTATAATGGCCATAAATTTGTTCAGATTGTTCAGAGAAGTGATAAAAATCTTTCTTGATCTCGGGATCAATGGGCTGATCACTGGCAGCCACAATAAAGTAGACAGGGTTAAATTCAGGTCGGTCACTCAAACTGTTGTCTTGTTTCATACAGTCATATTGAACCTTATGGATGGGCCCATCTAACTGCCATATAGCCGATGAAAACATCAGTTTTTGCCCAAACCAGGCTGAATGCTCAAAAGATTGATCAATCAATTCCGCAAACTCATTTTTGTACAGTTCCTTAACATGGTATTCGTTGTTAAAACCCGTTTTGTCTGAATACTCTTGTTTATCAGGTGTGGAAATCAATAACACACCATCAGGCTTGAGCACCCTTTTAAACTCTTTAACCAACTCGTCATGTTCAGCCAAATGCTCAAGGGTTTCAAATGAAACCACCACATCAAAGCTGTTTGTAGGAAAGTCCAATTTTAAGACATCACAAGCAACATATTTTAAATTGCTTTTGCGATAGGTCTGACTGGCATGGTTGATGGTTTGGTCTGAAATATCTACACCGGTCACTGATTTGGCTTTTTGCGCCAACACATGACTGCCATATCCTTCTCCACATGCGGCATCCAAAACATCTTTGTCTTTGACCCAACTTTGAGCCATGGTATAGCGATGGTAATGCTCATACCATATTTCTCTTTCGCAATTGGGCAGGAATCGTTCTCCCGTAAATAACAAGCCTTCTTCAGACATGCATCACCTGATTCAAAAAGCAGCTATTTTATCAACGATTGATTGTCTTAACTGCTTTAACGGGTCATTTTCGATGAATTTTTGCACCAGATGTAAATATTCCGGATGTTTTTCTAACAGGCGATCCATGGTATCCTGACTGGGTTTGAGTGACCGCTCTTTGAATGACTGGTTTCCTACATGTGCGACATAACAGTCATCCACCAAAACATTGCGTAAACCTACAGACTTAACCCGCAAAGAATAGTCATTTTCTTCACCATAGCCTAAACCAAACCTTTGCTCATCAAAGTACCCCGCTTGTGCTTTGGCAGCAGCAGTGATCAACATACAAAAACCAACGGCTGTTGGCAATTCAGGATACTGTGGCTGATGGTTTTCTGCCAATTGAACAGACAACACATCCAGTTGTTCAGGGATGGTGTTATTGTGTAATGTTTTTGGCAGCGAACATATTTCTGCATTGTTCGACCAAGGTGTGGCGGTACCCAAATTGCTCACATTTTTAATCACTTCACGAAACCGATCCAGCCAACCTTCACTGACCAATGTATCGGAATTGAGTAAAACACTGTTTCCGGCATTCAGTTGAAGTCCCAAGTTGGCTGTTTTTACGAAACCTAAATTTTGTGGGTTGTCTAACACCCTCCAATTGCTTGGCAAGTTGTCAAACAATGATTGAATTCTGCTGTCAGTGGATGCATCATTGATCAACACCACATCATCATGGTTGTTGTGCCGCAATAATGTCTTGATCAGGTTACGTGTTGCTTCAAACGCGTTATAGATAGGAACTACGACTTGAATATCCAAATTACTTCCAATGCATTTCTAACTGACTGGTACCCAATTCTCTGGTCTTACCAGTTACCCGTAAATCTTTTTCATAGGTATCAATCATTTGAATATTTTCCGGGGTCATGGCGTGAAATTTAAATTGATAAGAACCGGGTAAAAGTTTCAACTGAGGCATTTCTACTTCATAGACCAGCATGCCGTCATTATCTTTCTGCGGCGTTGTGTGGTTAAGTTCTGAGTAGGTACCGTAAACGGCTTTACCATCATGGGTTACGATACCGATACAAATCCCAGGTATTTCATCATCAGGAGAAAATACCTTAACCGTTAGAGTGATGTCGCTGCCAAAGGCAACTTCGCTGCAGGGTTGTCCGTTTTGGCAAATGCTGGCCTCATGAATGTGGTATGTGGTGCGGTTGACAGATGCACCTGAAGGCATAACATTCGGGTCAGTGATGGAAGCTTGATAAGCTTGTGTAACCTTAAACACATCACCATATTCCTTGATCGCCCCATGCTCTAACCACACGGCTTTTGTACACAATTTTTGAACATGATAAATACTGTGAGAAACCAACAGCAATGTTCCACCTTCGCTCAAATAGTCATCAATCCATTTCAAACATTTCAATTGAAAACTTTCATCGCCAACTGCCAAGACCTCATCGGTAATCAACAAATCCGGTTTGGTTTGGGTGATGACGGAAAAACCCAGCCTGACAACCATGCCTGAAGAATAGTTTTTAACCGGTTCATTGATGTAATCACCAATGGCAGCAAATTCAATCATGTTATGAATTTTCTGCTCAGCATCTTTACCTGTCAATCCAGCCAGGGCAGATGCCATTTTCAAATTTTCCAAACCTGTATACTCAGGATCAAATCCTGAACCCAGCTCCAACAAGGCGCCAATACCACCATTCACTTTGAAGTGACCTGAGGTGGGTTGAATCACATTAGACAATATTTTTAGGAGGGTACTCTTACCTGCCCCATTCTTACCTATGATGGCCAAAGATTCCCCTTGATCTACGGCTAAATTGATGTCTTTTAAGACATGTGCACCATGTTCATCTGAACGATTCAACAAGATGTTTAACATGCCCCTGACACGCTGCTTGTTGGTTGCAACATGCGGATAAAATTTATTTAAATTTTTTATTTCTATCAATTGCATCAGGCAAAGTCATCAAATCTAGGGGCTAATTTTTGAAAGAATCGATTACTTAAAAACAACAAGACCAATGCAGCCAAAGCAATATAAAATGACGAAGACCAATTCAATGGATTCAAATTGAATACCACATCATGGATGAAATTTACAATGGGCAATATTGGGTTCAACATAAAATAGGGCTTGGCTGAATCAGGAACTATGGTCCAGGAATAAATGATGGGTGTACAAAAAAACACCAAGGGCAACAATGCCGATATGATTTGTTTTAAGTCGCGATAAAACACATAAAAAGCTGAAAACAATAAACTCAAAGCGACTGCCAATACATACAGAATGACCAATGGAATCAACAATAAAAACAAGTCCAGTGAAGGTGCCAATCTGCCCATCAACATCAATAGAATCAAAATAGCAATAAATCCGATGCCATGCAGAATAAAATTGGCCGTTGTTCCTGCCAATACAACATGGCGCAAGTCCATTTTAACTTTTCCTAACAAGTCTTTTCGATTGACCACAGCAGTGATTGAATTGAGTACTGATTCAGAAAATGCCATCCACGGCCAAAGGCCAATGGCCAAATAAGTAATGAATGCATTATCAGGTAGATTTGGCACCCGTGCTTTAAACAGGATGCCAAATACAAAATTATAAATCAGTAATGTGATCAGAGGATGAACAATGATCCAAACCAACGCCGAAGAATTTCCAAGATAGCGATCCTTGATCTCTTTCTTCAAAAAGAATTTAAACATTTATTCTTCGATGAATACTTTATATCTTTCGAATATATGTGCGATCAGTTCAGGGTTTACCTCAATTTCATGCTGTACTTTCGCATTGATGATACTTTGAAATTTTCTTTTCACAGCTTTTTTCTTGAGTTGTTGGTATATTTCAGTTTTGGCATCTGCTAATTTGCCAGGTTCTGACGGTACAATCTTGTTAACCCTGATGATATAACGGGTACCTTTGTCGGTTAATACCTCTGGAATCACGCCCAATGGGGCATTGAACACTTTTTCCTTAAATGCATAATTAAATTGATTCTCCCTGAATTCACCCCAATGTCCTTCATTGATACTTTTACTGGGATCAGTTGAGATTTCAGATGCTTTGATTTGGAATGATGCCTGGTCAGAAGATTTAAGTTCATTCAGTATTGCGTCTGAATCATTTGTATCAACCTCATCTAACATGATGACAGACAAATCTCTTTTGGCTGGCTTAATGAATTTAGCTTTATTCACCATGAAATACTCTTTGATCGAGTTTTTCAACATTTCTTCAGTGGTGGTTTCCTCAAGGTATGCCAACAAAGTCTTGTAATATTCTCGTTTTATGACATAAGACCTGACCGATTGTTCCATGGTTTTAGATTCTAGATCTAGCATCTCTAAGAAGACAGTTTCCGGTATCCATTCATCTTCATTGACTGTTTTAATGACATCCTTAAAACGATCCAAATCTTTAAGATCAGAATTCAGAATGTGTTGGTAAACAATGTTGATGTTCAATAAAGTGAAAACATTTTTTTCTATTTGTTGCTGTTGAACGGCAAACCCACCCCTCTTGTCTTTTTTCAACAGATATACATAAGCATCTAAATCAGACAACGGCACTTCAATGCCACCTTGTTTAACCAGGTAAGCATCCTGGTTAAACAAGGAAGAGATCAATAAGATCAATAATTTCATAGGCCAGATTGCACCCCTTCGTTATAGAAAATGGTACATGCAAAGTTGCTACTGATTTCACATGAAGGTGGTGTGGCTAACGGATTAGGCGAATTGACATAATTCACATAATATGACTTGCCTGCTTCTAAGATACAGAAAGTACCCGGATCGTCTGTAACCACCGTTGAAAACCTTGCAGTAGAATTGGCCGCTGAAAGAGGAATCACACAAACTGCTGATTGGGTGAAGTCTCCTGGACACTCACTGATTGACATGGTACTTTGACTGATTTGTCTTTGAGTTGGTGCATCTTGTAAAGTGATTTTTCTTCTGTTGTTAAACGGCGGATTGTCAGCCTCTAATGAAAAACCTGACAGGGCGTAAAATTTGCTGTTTTGAATGTCTAATTCAAAATTAACGTTGTTATTTTCACCAAATGGTTGTCCTTGATTGAATTCAGTATAAGTACCTTGAACCATGTCTAAATTCGGTGGCAACACCACTGAGCTACAACTTTCATCTAAAGTATAGGTAACACCCACTGTACTGATTGCACCATTACAATTCAGGGTCAGGGTTGTATTTTGATTGATTGTGACTGGGGACGATCCAGACGTGCCTTTTGCACCTGACCAACCTACAACAGCAGGAGAGGCACTGGCTGTACAACCAGTGGTATTGGTGGAATTCCATGCCACTGTTGCACTGGTAGAAGGTCCAACAATAGCATTTGTAGATTGTGAGTTAACTGTAAAGAGGGTGATAGAGGGTGACCCGCCGCCACCGCCTGATTGTTCGGTCAATAAAAATGATTTTGTTGTGGTTTGCGCTGCAGCATTTTGGCATGACAATTCCAAAGTGGCAGGCAAGGTAGTCACTGTCACTGATTGAGAATAACTGCCATCTGCAGCTGTTTTTGCTCCATTCCAAGTTGCAACACCGCTGGTGGTATCAGCCGTACAACTGGCTGCATAGGCAACACTCCAACTGACGGTGATTGAACTACCTGTGGTGATGTCATAATCACTTGGATAGAATCCCAGAATTACGGGGGTGTTTTGATTACCACTGACAATAAAATGCTCACCAACTGTGGTAACTGACACATCACCAGTTACAAAATCAATTTCTACATTTTCGGTGATTTCTACTTCTTCGTTGTTGTTGGTAAATACCAATTTTTCAGCCGCAGCGGACTGAATGAACAAAACGAAAACTAATATTAACGCGTTTTTCATGGGTTTTCTCATTTCATCTATAAACTTCGGATTATACAAGATGTTGTGTTAATTTTTTATTCAAAAAAAAAGGACAAGATCAGATCTTGTCCTTTTTATTTTCATGTACTCAGGTATTATTGAGAAACAACATTACCTTTGTGTACGAACAGACCAGCGTACTGAGCCAGTAAGCCAGCACCAGCATTACCATTGGTAAATTGCTGTGCTGAGAAACCAGTTACAGGTAAGCCCAAGTAAGCAGGACCTGCAGTAGGAGCTGTAACAAATGCCAAATCACTGAAAGACATGTTAGCCCAACCATTCTCAGTAGCAGCACCACTTGGAGTGGTAACAGTTACTAAGTTGTCAGAACCCATGATTGATGATTCTGCACCAGCAGCACCGCCAGGTAACATGAACTCAACAACGTTGACTTCTTTACACAAGCTTGGGTTTGCACCAGCAGGAGGACGTGGAGATACACCGCCAACTGTCAAGATTTCCAATTGCTCTTCTCTGTCCCAAATAGTTAATTCAAACTCGTGACAAGAGTTAACACCATCCCAAACATCATTGAATGGAGGAATTGCAGCAGCAGGAGCTACGTCAACGTGGAAACGCTTAGTTGGGAAAGAAATAACCCACTCAGATTTACCAGCAACCAATGAATCTAAAGCGTACTCATTGTAAACAGATTGTCTGGTGAACAATGAAGAAATAGACTCAGCACCTGTAGCGTAAGTAGAAGTTTGTGCAGCACCTTCAAAGAAAACTGTAGAGCTTTCAATACCTTGTGCTAACGATGGGAACAAGCTGCCTGGCTCAGAGTGAGTACCCAGACCTAACTCCCAAAACTCATCAACTGCAATCGCATCATAAGTCATGGCCAAACCTTCAGCTACATTTACGATAGAAGCAGAACCGAACAAACCGCCAGTTACTAAATCTTCATCAGCCAATGTGTCATAAAGACCATTGTCAGACCAATCGCCTTCGATGGTGCCACAAGAAGCTGGAACACCAGATCCACCGTGATCAGCAGCAGTAACAGTACCACCATTGAAAGTAGCCATTTCGATGATTTCGAAGTGACCATCAGTAGCACGACGCATGCTCATGTTAGTAGGATCAAGGTCAGCATCGATTGTGAATGGCAAGAACTCTTGGCCACCTTTAATCAAGAAAGGAGCACAAGAAGTGTCAGTTGTAACGTGAGCAGCAGAAGGCTCACCAACGTGACCAGCTTGAGTTGAGTTGGTAGGAACCAAAGCACCAGTCCAAACGTCAAAAGCTGACAAGTAAACGTTAAAGTCAAGAACCTCTAAAGAGTTTTCACCTTCCAAGAAACGTACTTTAACAGCTTTGGTGTCAGCAGTCGTGTTAACAACTGAGTACAAAGTGTTCAAACCGTTATTAACTGAGTAATAAGGGTAAATCAGTACTTCACCAGTACCTTCTGGGTTAACAAACTGTTGTGCATTTGCCATGCCCGCGACACCCGCGATACCAGCAACAACAGCCATAGTTAGTTTATTTTTTTTCATTTCTAACTCCAAATTTAATAAAAATATCAGGGCTATTTTAAAATATCCCCGCTCATATGAACGAAGCTATACAAGATAGCAAAGTGAATGATAATTTATCTGTGTTTCAGAAACAAGCACTTTTTATTATTTTTTGATTAAAAATGTACTTGCAAATACCGTTATTTTCACTCACCCTTTGGCACAAAATACCACTTTCCTTCCACCTGAATCCAATTCTCTGAAACCTCAGTGTTGACAGCCACACCGCCCAGGCTTCTCTTGGAAAAACTGTACTCATAATCAAGTTTTATTTTGACCTCACAAATCGTTTCCTCTACACAGTTTGCACTGACGAATTCGCCTTTGGTCCATTTCATATTCATCTGTGCCGTCAGCATCCTCAATGAAAACGCTTCTGCGGTTTCAGTTTCCTTGTGTCCAGGAGAAAAATATTCATAGGCACTTTCAAAATCTTGTTCAATGATGGCAAGCCACCTCGATTCTACACTAGACTGAAGGTCTTCAGTTTGTTGGCAACCAACCAGCATCATCACCGATAGCAAAGCGGTCCATTTCATAAAACTTCTATTCTTTTTATTCATCATTTTCTTCTGTTTCAATTTTATTTACCTTTATGGGCTGTAAGCCACGGAATTTTTTGGCATATTCTCTGGTCACCAATCTGGCTTGCTCAGGGTTTTCAACCACAGTTGGCGTGATCAACAGCATCAACTCAGTGCGGTTTGATGATTTACTCTTCGACCCAAAAGCATTCCCCAGGACGGGAATCCTGCTTAACAATGGGAAACCAGATCGAGACAGCGTTTCTGCTTCTCTGATCAAGCCACCCATCACAATGGTGTTGCCACTTTGTACAGCAATTTCAGTATTCAAAGCACGGGTCGAAATCGGCGGAGTGGTGGTACCTTCAGTAGGTGTCCCGGGAGCACTCACGTCTTGACTGATTTCCATATAGACCAATCCACCTGGGTTGACCCTTGGAGTGATGTCAACCTGAACACCAGTCTGGATAAAACGGGTGCTGGATATGGTGCCATTGTTGACATTTCCACCGTTGTTAATGGAGCCTACATTGGTGATGGGTATTTGGTCACCTACATTAATGGTGGCATTCTTGTTATTCAAAACCAACATGGAAGGACTTGACAACAAGGAAACCCGGCCTTCTTTCTCCAAAGCCGTTAACCTTGCTTCAGCATCGGTACCCAAGAAACTGTACGACACCAAACTCCCATTGATTCTGGCTCCTGAGGTGCTGAAATTATAAGGCACATCTTTGGGTTCAGGATTCACGCTGTCGCCACCATCTATCTCACTGGAACCATCACCAAACAACAAATCCATGCCATATGAAATCGAATCATCCAAAGTCACTTCGATGATTTTCAGTTCAACCAAGACCTGTAGTGGCTCAATATCTAACCGTTGAATCGCTGATAAGATTTTTTCATAATCAACAACCCCGGCCTTGATCAACAGTTGATTAGAGTCTTCAATGGCAGAAATGAAAATGTCGTTGATGCCCGAGCCAGCTGTATTGGTGGCCCTGCGCCGATTGGTGTTGGTGCTTTTCGCGCCACTTGAACTGACTTCTTTGCCTTGAGCACCTGGCGCCACGGAGCCGCCACTGGCTTTTCGAGATGAACTGGAGCCACTGCTGCCTCCAAACACATCATTCAGATAAGCAGCCAAATCGTCCGCTTTGATGTTTTTCACACTGTAGACATATAAATTAGACGCCCCGTCTGCATCAGCACGATCCAACCGTTCTATCCATTTTTTGGCCTGATGTAAATAATCTTCTTGAGGCGTGATGACCATCACTGCGTTCAAGCGTTCTAATGGCAAAAACCGAAACATACCAGCCAAGGGATTGTCTGCCCCTTCGCCAAACAAGGCTTCTAACTCAACCAAAATATCCGCTGACTCAACTTGCTTCAGGTAAAAGATTCCGGTAGACATGCCTGCCAACCAATCCACATCAAATATTTCAATGGTATCTAAGTAGTTGGTTAATTCGCTGTTGGTTCCAGATAAAAACAAAATATTTCTGGCATTGTCCGCTTTGACCACTGCGCCATCTTTGGCATATGGCTCCAAAATCTTTTCCATCTCAGTGGGTGACACATAAGTCATAGGCACGGCCAAAACTTGATAGCCGCCACCTTGAGTGACGCGGTTTAACTTGGGTGTCAACAAGCCTTTAATCGCTTGTTTTTCTGGCAGCACATGATAACGATCTTCAACCATCACCAATGCAGCATTGTTCCAACTCAACATCATTTCCAAAATAGGGATGATTTGTTTCTTGGAAACCGGCTTGGCAGTGGCAAAGGT
Source organism: Marinicella sp. (assembly GCA_965230295.1). Taxonomy (GTDB): domain Bacteria; phylum Pseudomonadota; class Gammaproteobacteria; order Xanthomonadales; family Marinicellaceae; genus Marinicella. The sequence goes on from OZ246001.1 coordinate 859,246, forward strand.
TACTTTCCCGTTAACCCCAGGAGCGATCACATAATTTTCTTTCAAGACCTCCCCTAAAATAAAATGCACAACAGCCTGTAATGATTCCCCTTCAAAGTTAAAAGTCACAGCTCCTTGCTCTGAAACAGTGGGCCTTGATCGGGTGGCTGCATCGTAATTGATGAATTCGCCGGTTCCTGGATACAAGTCCTCTTTGGTGTCACGCTTGACAGACTCTTCCCCACTGTTGAACACTTCACCTGAGTAAATGGTTGATTCCACACCTTCTAAATAGTCAGAATTGTCCAGTTCTCTACTGAGGTCTTTAGGTTGAGTCACACAACCACTGACGGTGATTGCCAGCAAGCTTAAAACCATTAAGTTGTTACGTTTTTTTATCATTGTTTATTTCCTTTCGCGGCATTTGCCCTCATTTGCGCCCTGCGCTCAGCTATTTTCTTTCTGATTTCCTCAGCACTGTTTTTTTGTGCTTTTTGCTTATTTGAGTCAGACTTGTTCTTATTCTTTCCATTGTTTTTACCTTTGTTGTTTCTGCCCTTATTTTTGGCTGCATTCCTTGTCGCTTTGCCCAGCTGGCCACTGAAGACTTCAAGTTCCAACTCAACAGGCTCCTCTCCTTCTGCAACAAATGTAACTGCCCTTGGTTTGATGTCACCAACCACCCACAATCCTTGATCTCCAGGCAAAGGCATGCCTTGTTTTAAAGTAATGCGCTCTCGACTTAATTCATCAAAAACCATGGCATAACTGTTTTCCTCCGTGATGATGATACTGGTCACTTTGGCTTTCAAAGGTTCAGCTTCTATCTCAGGTTCTTTTTCTTCCACTTCAAGATCCTCTGGCGGAGCCACATAAGGGGTGCGATCCATACTGAACAAAGGTGCATCTGTAATTTGCACAATGGCCTTGTCATCAATCACGGCAGTTTCGACATCTTCAACATCCAGCTTATTCAATGTTGAAGCATCAAAAACTTCTGCTTCAAGTGACGCAGTTCCACGCCCCCAACCAAACATCTGCATGGCAGCCAACAACAGCAAAATGCCAATCAAAACCAGCAATGTATTGGTGAATAAATTATTTTTCATCGTCTTTTTCAATTGGATTTTTTAAATACGCATACAAATCAAATCGAATCTCTAAATTTTCTGGGGCTGCTTGAGCGGCGTTTTTGCGATAGCGATTAACATTGCGAGATTCAACCCGCAAATCGCTGACAAACAAAGAAGGGGTGTTCTCTTCTATCAACTCAACAATTTTGACAAAGATTTCATATTGGCAGCGCATTCTAACACGCAAAGTAATTTTTTCAAATTGCTCAGGCTCTCTGTCTTGGGTGGGTGATTGGCTGACAATTTGACATTTGGCGGTTTCATCGGTTTGTTGATTCACGATGTTCTTAAAAATTGAAGTGATCTCAGCATTGCCTAAGTTTTTTGAATCCGCTTGTAAAAACTCATTGTTTGAGCCCACTGCTTTTTTGACATCATCCAATAGTTTTCGCAAATCCGGAGTTTTGGCCGCTTCATTGATGTACTGCTGTCGCGACTCATTCAATGAAGTGATTTCTTCATTCAAATCTGCATGAGCCACAAAAAACCAATGAAAAAACAAAAAGTATACTGTCGTCAACACCAACAACAAAACCAAAATGGCAGACCACCGACTGACCCTGGGATCAAGATTCATTGCCTGTCTCCTCTTCATTGTTGTCTTTAAAATCAGACCTGATGGTGAACTTTTCTTTGTTGGTTCGTGGGTCCTGGGTCACGTTGCCAATAATTTCAGGTTCATGCCACATGGTTGATTGATTTAAAATAGGAATCAAAGCATTTGCATTGTCTGACTGTCCTACCACTTCTAACCGTTCTTTATCTATCATGATTCGAGTCAAGTAAGTATTCATCGGAATTTTTCGGGTCAGTTCATTGAACATCAACAAGCGACTTGGGGTGTTCTTTTTGAGGTTGCCTAAGAAATTGGCTGCTTGAATGGACTCATTCAACTGGTTTTCAATCAGCTTGGCCCTTCTGGCATCTTTTCGTAATTCAGTGACCTGGGATTCCAATGACTCAATCTTGACTTTCTTATTATCCAAAGACGAGTACATCACAAACCACAACAACACCAAGGCGACCACAGTCAAACCGGCATTCCATTTTATACTGGTCCAATCTTTTTTCTTGCGGACTTCCTTAGGCAGTATATTGATACCCAAGGCTTGAGGTGCTTCTTGGCTACCCATATTGACATCAATACCAGACAATTGAACCCCTTTGGCTTCAAACAAAGCAACCAATGCATGTAAATCCTGCTTCTTAATGGCGCAGATGGTTATGGGGAATTTCTCACTGCCTTCAACCATTTCTCCTTTGATGTAAGCGAACACCACATCTTCTGCTTTGAACGGTATGTACTTATCCAATTCAAATGTCAACACAGATTCAATGTCATTAACTATAGCCACAGGCATGGCAACATTGCGAACCAATACTTTAGACTCATCCAATAAACAAGTGACTTCGGTGGCCAATTCAGCGGTGGCTAAATGGTGATTCAACTGATGCCACCATTCTTTTCCTTCAACAGAATCATCAAAAGTCAGTGTGTTCATGGCACCACCTTCCTGTTGCCAAATTTTGACGTCTTCATCTTTACCCTGAGTATCGGTTAAAAACAGAGCCAATGATCTGGGAAACAATGTGGCTTGGTATTCATTGGGAACCATGGCCTTGAGTTCACTTGTCCACCAAACCATAAATGCATGGATGCTTGATTCGTGATACCACTGCACCATGGGTTCAGTAAATTTTTCTATATAAGTTGTCATTTGTGCTCGTTATCTCTCCAACGTACCACCCGATAGGGTCGTCCTTGTAAATTACCACCCATTCTGATGGTGGCATCAATTTGGGCAAATTGTTTGTTTGGTAATGTCGCCTTGCTGATGATGCTGAAAGTTGTTCCGCCTCCCCTGAACTGACCAGAATATCCTTCAGCCAGAAGCGGCAACTCCATATTGACATCATCGATGTTGTGTCTTTCTGTTAAGTAGTTATCGGCCATGTCTGCCGTTATGCCATCAATCGACATCAACACTTCTTTAGGAGCGAATGCCAGGTTGATGTTTTTCCTGCCAGAATAAACTGTCAAAGCCGGTTCGATTTTTTTATAAAGCTCGTAACTGATGTCCATCACTTGGATCAATTCAGGCACAGTATCAAAAGGCGCATCCTTCGCACCATGTTGATAACCAGCTGCAAAATAATCCCCATCTTCGGCACCGGCTAATCGAATTTCTTCATCGGCATCTTTCCAATCAAGAATTTTATCAACCAATCCAATCGCTTCATCATAATCGATGCCTACTGAGGCAAACAAACCAATCAAAAGTTCCTCTCCAGCTTGGTTCAAATCAATTTTACCTGATTCGTCAGTCACCTGAATTTCAATTTGGGCCCCTTCCAATTCGAACTTGTGCACCCGGCCATCAGCAATCCACCTTGTTTCAGGATCAGGGTTTCTGAGCTCGTACACTGTTCTGTTTAATCCGGCTTCTGCCAAAAACCTGGCTTGGGTTTCATTGAACAAAATACGTGACTGTAAACTTTCTGTCCTGGCGGACAAAGCAAAACTACCCGCAATGACACTCATCAACAAAGCCACCCACAAGACCAGGACCAATGCAATGCCATGCTGCTTGTTCATTGAGTATCTCCAGCTGTTCTGCGGTTATTCTGCAACATGTTTAAGGTACTGTTTCTGCGTCGGCTTGATGTACTTGAACCATCAACCTGTACAGCCACCTGAAGCAGCGGCCAACGCTCTTTTGCGGACCGCTGCATTTCCAAATCAAGCTGCACCATCAATGGCATAGCCATTGGGTTTTCCAGTTCATTGACCCACTCTGTTGGCAAGCCTTCTTCATCCACTTCGATGAAGGCAAATGCGCCATCTCTTATGTTTTCTAACAACACAATGGGCTCTGCTGTATCAAAGGCGGATTGCTCATCCTCGTCGTCATAATTACTGACCAGCCCGTGGGTAAACTGTAACAGTTTGCCGCCATCGGCATTAACCAATTCAAGCTTTTGTATGTGAGGGCCGCCAGAACCAAGGTAACCTGGCATTTGTGCCACAAAGGTGATCGAATTTTCATCACCCATAAATTTCAGCAGTTCACCTTCATCTGAGAAAGCCACGCCAATACCCATGGCCCTGGATATTTGGTGTCGAATGATGCCCTGAATGACTCGCATTTCATTGATGGCAGTGATCCGCTGCTCACCTTTTTCAGCCGTTCTGCGACCTGAGTCTATACCTGAAAAGATCATGGCCATGATCATGGCCAACAGTGTAAACACCACAATCACTTCTATTAAAGTAAAACCAGCGTTGCGTTTCATTTGCCCAATCCTTGTGCTTCAGAGTAATCTGGGGTCATGGCCTTGAGGGTGAAAAAGTCGACACTGCGGCGATTGTCATGCCCGTCAAACCAACTCAATGTCAATTTAACTTTAAACAATTCCACTGGAGCAAAATCCATTTCCACATTGCCTTCGTATGGCACATCATAAGGCTGGATCACCACATCCCAGTCCACATCTTCTTCAAAGCTTCCAGAAACAGAACCTTCTTCAACGGGTATGATCAATCCCACTTCATCCATTTTACTTTGGGCCAACAAGGCAATTTTAGAACGCTCTGAAGATTTAATGGTGTTGGTACTGGAATTGGATAAAATTTCCAACACCACCATAAAAGTCATGGCCAATATCGTGAACGATGCAATGACTTCAATCAAGGTAAAACCCTGGTTGGCCAGTGGTGGCTTTATGTTTGATCTGCGCATCATATCTCGGTGTCTTTGAACAACCTGATTTCACCAGTTAACCAAGCCACATTGATGCGCCAAAAACGCTCATCATAAATCAAAGTCACTCGACCACCGGTTGAACTGCCATCAGAAAAAAAACGAAACCCCGCTTGATCATCAGCTGGGACTTCTGATGCAGCCGCATAAACCTTCAGCTCCATGCCTTCTGGCAACATAACCTTGGGTCGACCAGGTGCTTGGTAAGATTTATCACTGACATTGATCATCAAGCGTTGTTCTTTGTGTTTAACCACCGCCTGTGAACGGGTGTAGCGCAAAGCCGCCACCAGATCTTTACTGGCGCCTCTGATCTTGCTGGCTTTCAGAGAGCCTGACATGTTGAAGGCAACGGTGCCAGCCAACACGGCCAGCATCACCAACACCACCAAAACTTCTATCAATGTAAAACCAGATCGACGCACTGTGATGCCTGTTACTTACTGCCAATTACCGATGTCTGCAGCCAATTTCTCGCCGCCTGGACTCTTGTCTTTACCGTATGAATAGATATCAAACGATTGACCATGTTGGCTGTTGGCAGAAAAGTGGTATGGCTCGCCCCAAGGATCTTTCAAATCCTTTTCTTTGACGTAAGGGCCCATCCACATGGAATCACCATTGTCGTTGTACAACTCACTTAAACTGTCGGGCATGTTGCCTGTGTCTAAATAAAATTCGCTGACTGATTGCGATAATTTTTGCACCATAATCTTGGCTTCTTTGTATTTCGCTTTGTCTTGACCTCCGGTTACATTGGAAACCACCAGACCAAATATCACGGCCAATATGGTCATCACCACCAGCACCTCAATCAAGCTGAAACCTTGCTGTTTTCTCTTATTGTTCATCATAAATATTATCCTACTAATTCACTCATGTTCATCATCGGCATCAGGATGGCAAACACAATGGTAAAAATAAAGCCTGCCAAAATCAGTACCAATACGGGCACCAATACCGACAGCATGCGTTCAATGGTATTTTTGACTTCACCATCATAAGTATCTGATGCCCTCACCAGCATCTCATCTAAATTGCCTGTTTCCTCACCTACGCTCAATAATTGTTGTGCCAGTTTTGGAAAGGCTTCTTCTTCGGACAACGCATCTGACAGCGGTGCCCCATGTTTGACTTTTTCTGTGGCCTCCGTGATGGCCTTTAAGATGACCGTGTTGTTGATCACTTTTTTTGCCACCGATAAACCCGTTAACAATGGCACACCGCTGTCAGCCAGTGTACCCAGTGTACGGGTGAATTTAGCAGTTTCAACACGCGTAATCAATTCGCCGAACAGGGGTAAATTAAGCATGCGTTGGTCCCAGTTATACCGAAATTCGGGTTCTTTGAGTTTTTGCTTAAACAACACCACCACGACGATGATCAGCAGCAACAAAACCCACCAAAAACTTTGCACCACAGCAGCGGCCGCAAAGACTATTTGGGTGATCAATGGCAATTCAATGTTGGCATCTTCGAACAAAGGCTTGAACTTAGGCACCACTTTGGCCAGCAAGATGAACAAAGAACCCACTGCCAACACCATTAAGATGGCTGGATAAATCATGGCTGAAACCACCGAATCCCTGAGTTCTTTAGAGCTTTTCAAATAATCACTCAAGCGCTGTAATGACACTTCTAAGGTGCCACCCATCTCGCCAGCCCGGACCATGTTGGTGTACATCGTTGAAAACACCCCATGTTGGTCTTCCAGCGCATCTGACAAAGATCCACCACCACGGACTTTATCACGCACCTGCTCAACCATGTTCCTGACTTTTTCATCATCGGTCAGATCAATCATCACCGACAAAGAACGATCCAGTGGCATACCTGAATTCAACAAAGTTGATAGCTGTTCAGTGAAAAACCCGACTTGTTTTTGGGAGATCTTACTGCGCCTGGCCAACAAGTTTTCCAGTGAAAATCCAGGCTTAAGCTCTTTGGCGGATACCGGCATGTTGCCGGCTTCTTGAATTTTAGCAATCACTTCGGCTTGCGAGGCCGCTTCTAAATGACCTTCTAACTGTTCACCGGTTGGGGTGATTGCTTTGTAGATAAACTGTGCCATTATTCGTGTGATACCCTGATTACTTCTTCAAAGCTGGTGTCACCAGCCAAACATTTCAACAAACCATCTTCATACATCGTTAACATGCCTTCTGCTTGTGCTTGTTGTTGCAACTCACCTGCCGTTGCACCTTTCATCACCATGCGCCTGAGTTCCTCAGACATGGTCAAGCATTCCAGAATCGACATCCTGCCAGAATACCCTGTCGGATTTTCTTCTGATGGCCTGGGACGATAAAAGAATATTTCTTTGTCATCTGAAAAACGCTGTAAGTTCAACTCGTCAACCATTTCTGGCATCACCTGATACCGTTCCATGCTGTTCTTATCCAGGCGGCGCACCAGTCGTTGGGCCAACAACCCATTGACCGTTGAAGTTAATAAATAGTCTTCAACACCCATATCAACCATCCGGGTGATACCGCCGGCAGCTGAGTTGGTGTGAATGGTTGACAATACCAAGTGCCCAGTTAAGGCTGATTGAATGGCGATTTTGGCCGTTTCTAAATCACGCATCTCACCAATCATGATGATGTCCGGATCTTGTCTTACAATGGCCCTCAAGGCAGACGAGAAATCCAGGCCGATGGAAGCTTTGGCTTGAATTTGATTGATACCTGTCAACTGATACTCTACCGGATCTTCAACCGTAATGATTTTGCGATCTTCGGTGTTAAGCCGCTGCAATGCAGTGTACAAGGTGGTGGTTTTACCACTACCGGTTGGCCCAGTCACCAACAGAATCCCATGCGGCATTTCCAGCACTTTTAAAAACGGATTCAAGGTGTGGTCGCGAAAACCCAACTTATCAAAATCAAAAACAATACTTTCCCGGTCCAAGATACGCATCACCACTGACTCACCATATGAAGTAGGGACAGTCGACACCCTGAGATCCAACTCTTTACCCTGAACCCGCAGCATGATACGTCCATCTTGCGGTAACCGACGTTCAGCAATGTTCAGCTTAGCCATGATCTTGATACGCGAAATTACCGCTGCAGTTGATCTCGCTGGCGGCGATTCAACTTCATGTAACACGCCATCCAGGCGGTAACGAACTTTCAATCGGTTCTCAAAAGGTTCTATGTGAATGTCGGACGCTCGAGATTCTACAGCTCGCTGCATAATCATGTTCACCAATCGAATCACCGGCGCCTCACTGGCCAAGTCTTTCAGGTGTTCAACATCTTCTACTTCACCGCCTTCATCTGACAGGCCTTCAACCAACTGACCCATGGCAGATTTACCACCGCCATAATATCGCTCTATGGCATTTTCCACATCCGATGGTAAGCCTATCTTGATTTCCAAGTCCTTTTCAGCAACCATATTAATGGCTTTGGTTAAGTACTCTTCATAAGGATAAACCATCACCACAGTCAACTTTTCCTCATCTTCATCAATTGGTACAAATTGGTTCTCACGCATGTATCTGATTGGAAACTCCACATCAACAGATGTACTTTCTGGCAAATCTTTATCACTGAGGATGGGCAGATCCATCAATTCATTGATTGACATGGCCACATCACGCTCAGAAGCCAGACCCAACCTGACCAACAATGGCACCAAAGAAACGCCAAAGCTTTCTTTATTCAATCGCAATCCGCGTTGCAAGTCTTCTTCTTTCAAACGCCCTTGGTCAACCAAGTATTGACTCAGTTGTTGTTCAAAAGTGAGCGGCTTTACTGGCTCAGTTTGTGGTTCTTCAATTACCTTTTCAGACATAAATTTTCATTTTTTCAATTGTTGCTTGGTACACATACCATTGCTTGTTTCACTCAGACAGTACATGAACTTTAAAGTTTCTTATGTTTACTGACTGTTTTGTTTACTATTGTACTGAGTTATTTCCTCAATAAAACTTCTATTCAATAAAACCCAGGCCATGATGGGCACCACTGCCGGGATGATCAAATAGGACAGTTGATACATGGCTGCCACCAGATTGTGACTGATTCCTGTTTGATTGATGGCTTGAAAAGCATCTCCACCACCTGAGAACAACAAAGACTTACATGTGTCCCAAAATACGCCATTGGCTTGAACCAGACAAATCAGCACATAACCCAATGAGATTTGTATCGCCTTGTTGTAACTCTTCAGAGCAGGCACAGACAAAACCAAACCTGCAAGTAAGGGTAAGCCATAACCATACTTCATGGGGTTAACCGTTACTTCTATGACGGCCAGTTGGCTCCCCTGGTGTGGCAGTGATTCAGGAAAAACCAATGTTTGTACTTGAAACATAAAGTTTTGCTGAATGATGCCATTAAATAAATCAGGCTGCCATAGTTGCATCACCCATGCAGACAACCATTTGATGGGTAACACCAAAACTGGTGCCGCCATAAACCACAAAAAAAAGCACAAAGGTAAATACAACAATGCACTGATCAACAGGGTCTTAATTGGCGATTTCATGGCAACACTTTAACCAACAAACAACCTGGCATTATAGAACATCCTCATCCAAGGTGAATTCTCACCCCAATCTGTTGGCGCAAAGGACATTTGAGCGGTGCGAAAGACCCTTTCCGGATGAGGCATCATGGCCAGCACACGACCACCGGCTCCACTGACTGCCGCCAATGACTGATCAGATCCATTTGGATTAAAAGGATATGTCATGGTGGGATTACCATCGTTGTCTATATACTGTGCCGCCATTTGCGAATGATCAGCTCCGTGGGCAGCAAAATGTGCCCGCCCTTCACCATGGGCTATGGCCACAGGAATATGAGCGCCGGACATGCCTTTGAAAAACATGTTGTTGCTGTCGTTGATTTTCAGTTGTGAAAAACGCGCTTCAAATTGTTCACTTTCATTGCGCAAAAAATCTGGCCAATGGCTTGTTTCAGGGATGATCGAACGCAAACCAGACAACATCTGACAGCCATTACAAACACCCAACGCAAATTTTTTCTCATCGGCAAAAAACTCAGTGAACTGAGCACGCAAAGTGGCGTTAAACAGAATGGTTTTCGCCCAACCCAAACCGGCACCCAGCACATCTCCATAAGAGAAACCACCACAAGCCACCAAGCCATTGAAGTCCATCAGGTTGACTTGTTGATCAATTAAATCTTGCATGTGCACATCCACACAATCAAAACCAGCGCGCATAAAGGCAGCTGCCATTTCATTCTGACCATTGACGCCCTGCTCCCGCAACACGGCCAATTTCGGTTTTGGGTCATTTTTAAATTGTGAGATCAGGTTATTCTGATAATCGAAGTTCACCTGTGGATTGATGCCAGGGTTGTCTGCTTTAACAAGCTCATATTCCTGATCTGCCACAGCCGGGTTATCTCTATTTTTGGCCATTTGATAACTGGTTGCTGACCAAATCGATTCCAATTCGCTCCTGGCCCATTCACAACCGCCATCAACATGTGTGATTTGAAAACTGTCTTGATCGGTAATTATGCCAATGGGGTGTGTGATGGCATCCAGACCATAGGTATTCATCAACTGATCCAGAGCGGCTTTGTTTTCTGGTTTAACTTCAATCACCAGGCCAGGTTCTTCGGCAAACAAACAAGCGGTTGTATCATCAGACAATCCTGAAACATCCAAATGAACACCACAATGACCAGCAAAACTCATTTCGGCCACAGTGGTCACCAAACCACCATCAGAACGATCATGACAAGCTTCCACCCAGCCATTAGCCAACGCCTTGTGCATCAATTCAAACAATTGCGCCAATTGACCAGGGTCATCTAAGTCAGGGCTGTGCTGGCCCATTTGTCCTTGTGTTTGGTAAAGCACCGATCCACCTAAACGATTCTTGCCAGCTGACAGATCAATCAACCACAACTCATTGCCCACTGTGCCTGACAGTTGAGGGGTTTTGTGTTTGGTGACATCTTGCACAGGGGCAAATGCAGAAATGATCAATGACATGGGCGCTGTCACACTTTTTTGTTCACTGCCATCGCGCCAATGTGTTTGCATTGACATGGAGTCCTTACCCACCGGTATCCCAATATCTAAGTCCGGACACAATTCCATACCCACAGCATGAACTGCCTCATGAAGCGCCTGAAATTCACCAGGGGCAGAACTGGCTGCCATCCAGTTTGCCGATATTTTGATATCACCTAAGCGATCAATACCAACCCCGATTAAATTGGTGATGGCTTCACTGACAGCCATCCTTGCAGAGGCTGCAGGGTTCAATAAAGCCAGTGGTGTTCGTTCGCCCACTGCCATGGCCTCACCAGCCAGTGATTCATAATCCCGCAGAGTGATGCCACAATCTGCAACGGGTACTTGCCAAGGTCCAACCATTTGATCACGGTGAATCAATCCGGATACGGTACGATCACCGATGGTGATCAAATATTTTTTACTGGCCACCGCAGGAAATGACAGGACCTGCTCAACTTGCTGCCGCAAGTTTAAACCAGTTGGCGTAAACGCATGGGTTTTGGGTGCGGTTGACTTGATATCAATGGCTGTTTTGGGCGTATTGCCAAATAACAAATCCATGGGTATGTCAACCGGGCTGTTCTGAAAGTGGGCATCATTAACCCGCAAAGTCTGCTCAGCTGTGGCTTGACCCATCACTGCATAGGGGCACCGCTCACGCTTACAGATGGCCTCAAACTCTGACAACTTCTCTGGTTTGATCGACAATACATAACGTTCTTGAGATTCATTACACCAAATCTCCATGGGAGACATCGACACGTGATCTATTTGCAACTTCCTGAGTTCGATTTCTCCACCCAATGCGGCATCATCTAAAATTTCTGGTATGGCATTGGACAACCCACCCGCTCCGACATCGTGGATAGACCTGATTGGACTTTCTGCTTGTTTATACCAACACCGGTCGATCACTTCTTGGCAGCGGCGTTGCATTTCAGGGTTACCACGTTGTACTGAAGCAAAATCCAATTCTTCTTGTCCATCGGCACTGCTGATGGAACTGGCCGCACCACCGCCCAATCCAATCAGCATCGCTGGACCACCTAAAACGATGACAAAGTCACCGGCCTGAGTATCTTGTTTACGGGTATGGATGTGATTGATGTTGCCCAAGCCACCGGCCAGCATGATGGGTTTGTGGTAACCTCGCCATGCGTTGGGTTCATCACATGTTATTTCAAAATTCCTGAAGTACCCACAAATGTTGGGTCGGCCAAATTCATTGTTGAACGCAGCCGCACCAATGGGTCCTTTTTGCATGATTTCAAATGCAGTGGCCATCCTGGTTGGTGTACCAGGTGAATTGCTTTCCCAATTTTGTTGATACTCGGGGATATGCAAATGACTGACTGAAAATCCACACAAACCGGCTTTCGGCCTGGCTCCTTGTCCAGTGGCAGCTTCATCACGGATTTCCCCACCTGAACCCGTAGCAGCACCAGCAAAGGGTTCGATACCTGTCGGGTGGTTGTGCGTTTCAACCTTAATCAGCACATCAATTTCTTGAGGGTCCGCATGGTATTGGTGATTGTGATCAGTGGTCATTCGAAGGCCTTTACCACCCGAAAAAACCGCAGCATTGTCTTTGTAGGCTGACAATGCAGGAATGGAAGCTTTCGCTTCGGTATTCTTGATCATCTTGAACAGTGACTTGTCCTGCTGTTCACCGTCAATCCGCCAATCTGCATTGAATATCTTGTGTCTACAGTGCTCTGAATTGGCTTGGGCAAACATCATCAATTCAACATCAGTGGGCAATTTATCAGCCGCAGTGTATTGCTCATAAAGATATTCGATTTCGTCATCTGACAAAGCCAAGCCCAAAGATCTATTTAATTTCTCCAATGCTGATTTACCTTCAGTTTGGATATCAACATAAGTCACGGCATTGGGTTTGTGGTGGTCGAACAAAGATTGCAATGAATTTAAGGTTGGGTAAAAACCTTCAGTCATGCGATCATGAATCATGGCATTGCCTTTTTCACAGGCTGTATTCACAGTAACCAACCTGCCAGCCTCGACGCGTGTTAATGAATCCAAACCACAATGCTGACAAATGTCCGATGCCTTGGTTGACCACGGAGAAATGGTGCCTGGTCTTGGCATAACCAATAGCTGATTGTCTGACAAATCTTCCCGGTAATGCTTTGCTGACAACAATTGCTCTAATTGTTGGATTTGCTGCGGTGGCAAATCACCATTGATTTCAACCACATAAAAGTAAGCGGCTGACAACACTCGCTGATCGCTGTTGGCTTTAAACAATTCCTGATTGATTTTTTTGAGCCTGAATGGCGAATAAACTTGGGTTCCAACGAAGGTGAGAAGTTGAAAGGTCATGATGGCGGCAGTTAAAAAAACGTGTATTTTACATGATGAAGCCTTGTCATAGCTTCACAGCATAATAAAAAAACAAGATTAAACCCAAAAAGCCGATAACGTGGTCATCACAACCCCATCATCGGCTTTGTATTCAGTGAATGATTAGATTATTTGCTGTTTGCAGCATCCAATCTTTGTTTTAACTGTTGTGGTGGTAGATAACCTGGCATCATCGTGCCATTATCCAAGACCATAGCAGGGGTACCAGATACGCCAGCAGACAGTCCGGCTTTGTAATGATCTGAAATCGGGTTATCACATTGTTTGGCTGCAACCGCTTCACCGGCTTTAGCCTTGGTCATGGCTTGTTGCTGATCTGCTGCACACCAGACATTCACCGCTTTATTGAATGACCCCGATTGTAAACCCGCTCTGGGGAAAAACAAATATGAGATACCAATACCTAACTCATTGTATTGTTCGATTTCTGCATGAAGCTTACGACAGTAACCACAATCAATATCGGTAAAAACAGTGATCTTATGTTCCATTTTTTCAGGGTAAAAATTAATTCTCTGAGAATCACCCATCTTGCCCATCAAACCCTTGCGAATGACCGATTTTTTTTGATCGGTTAAATCAACACGATTTTCAATGTCGAACAATGTGCCATTGACAATGTATTTGCCATCTTCACTGATGTATAGAATTTCACTGCCACGACCTGCATCAACCATAACTTCTTTGATGCCGTTAATGGGTGTATCTTCAACTGATACAACTTTGACAGTAGAGGCAGTCACCTTGCTCAGAGCGAGTTGATATTTCTTGATTTCCTCATCGGCAACTACAGTGGTGGCCATAACAAGTATGGCTAATGTGGTAATAATTTTCATTTTTTTTCCTTCATAATTTGTCTGTTAAGACAGCTAAAGAACATGTTTGTTCTAAAAAGATAGCCCATTCTATCTAAACACTGTGAAAAATCCATCCATATTTGAGATTTTATGGCTGCTGATAAATTAATATCATCCTCTGGGGTGATGTTCTGTGTGAATCTGCTTCAGTTTTTCCTTGGCTACCAGGGTATATATTTGTGTGGTGGATAAGTCACTGTGACCTAACAGCATCTGAACAACCCGTAGATCTGCCGAATGATTCAGTAAATGTGTGGCAAATGAATGCCGCAAAACATGAGGTGATGGCGTAGGAACTATGCCTGCATCTTGAGCATGTTTTCTAATTCGATACCAAAAAGCTTGGCGGCTCATTTTTGACCCCTTTTGGTTGATGAACATATGCCCTGCATGTTGTTGTATTATTTTTGCATGGTGCTGTAAATACACATTCAACCAATCCATACAATCTTCACCAAACGGTATCAGCCTCTCCTTACCTCCTTTGCCCAAAACACGAACCACGCCTTGATTCAGATTCAACTGATTGACATTTAAACCTACCAATTCTGATACCCGCATCCCTGTGGCATACATCAGTTCTAACATGGTTTTATCTCTCAAACCCAAGGGTGTATCAACGTTGGGTTGCTGTAAAAGCTTATCCACCTGATTTTCGGTCAACGGTTTTGGAATGGATTGAGGCAACTTAGGAAGCATAACTGCAGCAAAGGGATTTTCCTTCACTTGATGTGTGCGCTGTAAATACAGATAAAACTGTCGCAATGAAGATATTTTTCTTGCTACAGATTTGGCTTTAAGTTGTTGCTGATTGAGGTGCTTGATGTAATCATGAGACACTTGACTACTTACCTGGATAAAATCAAAGTTATTGATTTTCAAGTGTTCAGCGAATTGCTTTATATCTGTTTGGTAACTAGAGATGGAATGACTGGAAAATCCTTTTTCCAGTTTTAAATGCGTTAAAAATTGATCCAGGATGGCGTCAATTTCATTGAACAGCATCAGCTGCTACTACTACTTTCTCGCTGTGCTTTTTCTTCCAGAGTGGTTAAATGTGAAAGCCATTGTTGTGCATTGCTTCTGGCTTTTTCATATTTAACTGCGTTGTTGAAAGCTGTTCTGGCACGTGCATAATTTTTCAAGCTGGCTTGACTCATACCCAACATCAACCAGGCATTACCAGTTTTGTTGTTGTCCAATCCGCCCTTTTGCAGAGCAGATGTGATCGACTCAACAGCCTTGGACCAATTCTCCATATCCAAATATAGATACGATCTGGTCAAATCCATGTCACCATCGGTAGCAAATTCGCTGGCTTTGTCATATGCACTGAGTGCTTTTTCTAACTCTCTGGCTTCATACCAAACAGCTCCAGCTTGCTTCCAGTTTTTAAAATTGGATTCTACTTTACCTCCATCCAAAGAAGCTTGAAGTGATTCAGCGGCTTTATAAGGAATGTCGTTATAAGAGTACATTTTAAACAACTGCATATAATCACTTTCTTTTTCTAACAGGTTTTTTCTGTTTGCCAGTTCAAGCACGGCCAGTGATTTTTCATCTTCTTTCAGTGTGAAGTAAACAGAAGACAATTGCATCCAATAAGTCTTCTTATTGGGTGCTATGGTGATTAAAGTCTGCAACACATCAGACATTTCACGGTACTCTGACAGTGAAGAATGGAATGCCAACAACAATTGATACCATGATTCTTTGGGCTTGTCTGCCAGTTGAATGGCTTGTTTGATGGCATCTTTGCCCTGCCTAAATTCTTCAAGCTGCGCATGGGCATTGGCCTTGACGGCAAAAGCCGTATCAGGTATTTCATCAACCACTGCAAAATACTCATCCATGGCTTTCAGTCCACCACGATGATCCTCACCCAACATCAGTAACTGAGCCCTTTGCAACATCATTTGAAAATGTGTGGTGTTAGGCATGGAATTGATGTCAATGGACTTTTTAAA
This sequence comes from Marinicella sp., assembly GCA_965230295.1. Classification (GTDB taxonomy): domain Bacteria; phylum Pseudomonadota; class Gammaproteobacteria; order Xanthomonadales; family Marinicellaceae; genus Marinicella. Next base: position 875,337 of record OZ246001.1, read on the forward strand.
GTTCACCGCTGAAGATGCGTAGTTTCCTTGTAATGAATCAATGTGACCCAACAATTGGTATATGACCGCTTGGACATAGCCATTGACACCCGATTTTTGAAGCATGGCAGTTAAACCGGATTTGGACTCAGCATATTTTTCATCAGCCAACATTTCACTGTAACGTGTGATCTTCTTTTGCTGTGCTTCAGTCATAACACCGACTTGACCAGCAGGTTTTCTGATGGGGTTATCAGTTTTTAATGATCCTGCACTTACAACAAATGTGGTCAAACAGAAAAGTAAAGCGATTAATTTTTTCATGTTAATTGTCCTCTGTTAGTCATCCGGCAAATCAAACTCAATGGTTTGTGTAGCCACTTGTTCAACACCTTGGCCATTCACAACTTTTGGCTTGAATTTAAATTTCAATATGGCGCGTATGGCTTCACGATCAAAAATCCTGCGTGGCTTGGCATCAACCACTTCAGGGTTAGATACTGTTCCTGTAGCGGTAATGGTGAACTTAACTTTCACCCAACCTTCAATTTTTGCCATCAATGCTTTTCGTGGATATTGCGGCGCAATACGAACGATGGGTATAACACCACCTTCTTCACTCATGTTAACCTGGCCAACAGCACCCAAGAATGGGCCGTCTCCACCCACACCCAAATCTAAATTAGGGATGTTAGGCGTAGGCATGTTGTTCACCACTTGTTGATTTTGTTGAACATTCATTTTTGGTGGTGGTGGTGGCTCTTTAGGAGGTGGCGGTTTCTTTGGAATTCTTCTTGAACGTTGACGCACCTCTTCATCCAATTTCACTTTGGTGAAATCGATGGCTGGTAAATCGTCATCACCTCTGGCATTGTCTGCAGCCTGACTCACCAAAGTGTGCATCACAAGATACAACACAACGGTGATTGCTGCTGCAATAAACGCCACCAAAATATAACGTGGTAAACTCATATACTTTTACCCCTGACCTTTTTCAGCAGCGATTGAAATGCTGGCAACTCCTGCTGATTTAATTTGGTCCATAACTTCTACCAAATCACCAGTTCTAGAACCTCTGTCTGCAATAATAACAGCGCTGGCTTCAGGGTTTTCAGCATGCATTTTCTCAACACGAGACCGCACTGCTCTTAAGTCAACTTCTTGTTTGTTAATCCAAATGACCCCATCTTCTTTGATGGCAACCAATATATTTCCTTTCTTCACTTGTTTGGCTTGTGAACTACTGGGTCGAGAAATATCAACGCCTGTTTCTTTGACAAATGAAGTGGTCACAATGAAAAAAATCAACATGATAAATACCACGTCCAACATGGGCGTGATGTTGATTTCTGCTTCGTCTTCATGAAAGTGTCTTTTTTTCATATTTTTTCTCTGGTTCTTTGCTTCTGACTCTATAGATTACTATTTAGTTCAAAATCTTTAATGTGATTGCATGCGGTCTTCTAATTTCTCAGCTTCAACAATGGCTTTGTGCTTGAAAAATGTAGTGAAGAATACACCCGAGAGTGCGGCCACCATGCCGGCCATGGTTGGGATGGTTGCTTTGGAAACACCTCCAGCCATTGCCCTGGCATTACTGGTACCAGCAATCGCCATGATGTCAAACACCTGAAGCATGCCATAGACCGTACCGAACAATCCAAACAAGGGACTGATGGCTACCAAGGCCTCTAAAAATCCCAGACCGGATCGCAATTCAATCGATGCTTCTGAAACTTTGGCTTCTTTGATTCTTTTGGCATACCAAGTGGTGGTATCGTCTCTGTTATCCCAATCAGAAATGATTTTATTCCTTAATTTGGGATAGGTCACAAAGTAATACCAACTACGCTCAAGAATCATCAACCACATGACAAACAGTAAGATCATGATGGCCCAGAGTACTGGGCCACCCATCTCGACAAAAGCTAAAATGTCATACCATCGCTCTTTGAGCCAATACATTCTTATTGCTCCGCCATCTTGGCTACGATACCAGCACTCTGCTCTTCAAGCACTTGAGTCTGTTTCCTGGCCATTGATTGCAATACTGAATGAAGTACTGTCAAAGGAATGGCAACAACCAAACCAAGAACAGTGGTTACCAGTGCCATCGAAATACCACCAGCCATAGATTTAGGATCACCCGTACCCATCAGCGTAATCATTTGGAACGTTTGAATCATACCAACAACCGTACCTAAAAGACCCATCAATGGAGCGATGACATACAACACTTTGATGAAAGACAGTCCTGATTCCAATGGTCCAGTTTCTCTGAGGATCGCTTCATCGAGCTTAAGCTCCATGGTTTCAATATCAGAGTCAGGATTCTCAGTGTATACAGACATGATGCGTCCCAACGCATTGTTTTGGTTAGGTTGTTTTTTCTTCAATTGTGCTTTCATTTTTCCGCCGGATGAAAATAGCATGAAGAACTTAATCACGGCAATGATCAATCCAAAAGCGCCTAAAGCCAAAATAACATAACCCACTGGGCCACCTTGTTTGATTTTATCTTGAATACTCGGTGTTTGTACCACCAGTTGTAGAATGGTGCCACGGGTATAGTCAACTGGCACTTGAGCCAATTCACCTTGTGATGTTCCGACAAAACTCTTGGCCATGCTGGCATATTGTGCAGCAGGCTGCTTTTGTAGTCTTTGTAACTCACCACGGCCGGTTCCAGTACCGGCATCGGCTGCTGATTTCCAAACCAAGAAGTTACCATTTGAATCGAAAGCGTTGAAAGTACCTACTCGGGTGACAGAAACATTGTCTTCGACCTCACCCCTTTCATCACGGATGCTGGTGGTGAATCTTGAAATTTTACCTTCTTCAATGATTTCTCTTTGTATTTCAACCCAAAGTTGGCGTAATTCTTGGATGTTAGGCAATTTGGTTTGAGACGCCAGCTGAGTTAAAAACTCAACACGGCCATCTATTTCTGCAGAAGTCATTGACTCTTCAAGTGCACTTCTCAAATCACCCGCCAAAACTTTAACTGTTCCAGCCATTTCACCTAAATTACCAGCCCTTTCTGCCAGGGTGGTTTCCAGGTCAGCCAGAGTCAACTCATTTTCATCGAAAGCAGTTTTCAGCTCTTCGGTTCTGCGCTCTAATGCTGCCAATTGGGCCCTTGCTTCGGACAACAGTCGGCTTTGTTGATCACGTTGTCGTTTAAAGTCAGCTTCCCGTTGTTGATTGGCTTGTGAACTTTCAGTGGCTGCTCGTTGTACAACTTTAAGCAGTTGATCCAATGACATGTCTTGTGCTTGGGTGTAAGTGGACATCAAGCCAAGGGTCAATAATGTAATGATGTATTTTTTCATGTCTTATTCTCCGCCTGAAACTTGAAACAAAATAGGTAATCCAACTAAGTTGGGCGCTGCTTGTTTGGCAGCAATTCTGATGCCATCTTTGATGGCGGAGTTGTAACGATCAGGCAACTCTTCAAATCGTCTGGTTTGGGTGTTATACCAACCTGATTTTTTCTCATCAAGTGTTTGGTACAACAATGCCGTACGACCAATTTGTAAAAAGTTAACGTTCACACCACCATCGATATTCGCTTGATATGTAGATACCGAACGACCATAATCCAGTTCGATTTGATAGGCTTCAGTTACTTTTCTGTATTTCTCAGAAGTCGTTACATTAGAAGCATTCAACATATTTTCCAATTGAGTCACACGATTAAGCCTTTCATTTATTCTGAATGGCACATCTGCTTCAACAATTTTTCTCAACATATCAACCATCTCGATAACCATAGGTACTACAGCTCTGTTGGTTGATTCCAATTCAGTCATTTGAGCATTCATAGACTGAATTTGTGAATTCTGATCATTAACCACAGCCTCTAGCTGTTGGTTATAAACGGTCAAACTTTCAATCTCAGAGAGAACGGTCCGGTATTGAACCAATAATTCTTCGGTTTGATCGCTGAGGCGATCAATGTTTTTTTGTGAATTTTCTGCTGCATTGTTGGTGTTTGTCACCACTTGAACAGCCGTTTGTAACTGGGCAAAACCTGCCATCGAAGTTACCATTAAAGCCAAAACCACCAAACCTTTGGTGAAACTGACTTTAGAAATTTGAGATATCAACATACCTTCCCTTCCAATAAATTGTGTTTAAGAAAACGTGTGAACCAAACCATTATGACTAAAATTACGCACATAATTCAGTCTAAAAAGAGTCCCCACTCGACTTAGTGGTGAACAAGAATAACTGCCTTTTTTAAAAATTTAAAGTAATAATTACATAAATTTAAGATTTTTTTTGTTACCAATCAACAGCTAAATTCTTTAAAATCCATGCACCTCAATGCTTTAGGGATCAAATAGTAAAAATGAAAAAAAGTAAACTTTGGAAACATGTGGCTGCCCTGATCTACGACATATTTCCTATTTTGGGCATTTTTCTCATTACGTCACTTTTCTTGGTTTTAATTCGGCACGGGGAGGAAGTCCAGCCAAGAACCCTTTGGTTACAACTCTTATTATTCTCAGAAGTGTTTTTATATTTCACATATTCTTGGAAAAAAGGTGGCCAAACCCTGGGCATGCGAGCCTGGAAAATTGGCATTGAAGATTACCCCAATTTGACATGGCCTCAAGTCTCAACGCGTTTCTTCGTAGGCTTGGCATCAACAGTTCTATTGGGTGCCGGCCTTTGGATCAGGTCTCTGAATACCCGTGAAATGACATGGATGGACATGGCATGCCAACGCAAAGTCTTCAGCTTATCTGACGAATGAGACCAAAAACCTGACTAACGGCGTAATTTGCCAGACAACATCAACAACAAGATACTGAACAACAACAATGATGGAATCACTGTAATCAAAATTGGATTGACATGATAGACCTCACCAAAATTCAGCAGTGTTTTGTTGATCAAGTAAACCACAATGCCAATCACAATACCGGTCACCAAACGTTGGGCAAAACCACCAGACCTGACTTGACCAAATAAAACCATGATGCCACACAAGGCCGTGGTCATCACCAGCAACGGAAAAGCCAGCTTCGACCACCTGGCAATTTGATAAGAAGATTGCAGCGAACCTGTTCTGGCATTGAACTGTTCAAACTTTTTGATGTCTCTGATACTTAAGTACTTTGGCCTTGTGGTACTGATGTTAAGAATTTCAGGTTTGATTCTGGAAGCCCATTGCAGCTGTTCCAATTCTTTGGTGGCTACCCCCTGCTCATTGAAAACCGAAACTTTCAAACCACTTAAAGTCCATTGTTGATCAGCAAATACCGCCGATGCAGCCTCAGAAACCTGAACCAGTTTCTTATCTTGCAATTCAAATACGGTCACATCTACCAACTCGTAAGACCCGGCCGGTTGGGTCTTCCTCATTTGATTGGTTCTGAAAATCACATCACCATCACGTAACCAGATGGCATTGGAAGCTGAAGTGGCTTTACCTTGTGATATTTGTTCATTGCGAAACTGTTGGGCCATTTGATCGCCAGCTGGGCTGATGTACTCTCCCATCAACACAACCAACACCAACCAACTGCTCACACTGAATAAAATAATCAATGCTATTTTCAACTTACTGACACCAGAGGTCATCATGACCACCAGTTCCGAACCATTGGCCAATGCTCCCAATGAGACCACCACTGCCACCACAACACTGACCGGAAACAACTCATAAATTTTACTGGGAATGGTCAACATCACAAAGAAAAAAACATCGCCCAATGTATAAACGCTGGTGATGTCATTCAACTCTTTGATTAAGTTGAACAACACATCAATGGCCAACAACAGCATCACAGCCATCAGCAAACCCATTGAAAAGGTTTTGAATATGTACCTGGTTAATATGGACATCATGCATTCACCCCGGTGACACCGGCAGCCATTTTAGGTCCGTCTATTTTCTGTAATCGCCAAATCCCATACCCGGCCAACAACAAATATACCCACCATAAGCCCAAATTGATTGGCAGTTGACCTTGCTCTAATAATGAATGTCCAATGGTTAATAAGTTGACCATAAATGTATAGGCTAAAATCCCAACCACCAAATTGATGAATTTGGCTTCTCGATGAGAAGTTTTTGCCAAAGCGATGGCTAAAATAAACAGCGCCAACATGGAAAAAGCCGGACTTAAACGCCAGTGAAATTGCGCTTGATCTTTTAAATCATCAGATTGCATCAACTCCAAAGTAGGCTTAGACTTCTCATCCAAATCTGCAATCTGCTGATCCAAATCAGGCAACTTGATGTCATTCCGATCAAACTTCATCATTTGATAAGCATTGGTGCCAGGCTTGCCTTCATTTCGATAACCGTTAAATAAGGCCACATATTTTTGTTCATTTTCTTCAAATTGGTAGCCGTATTCTGCCGTCACTGTATCAATCCTGTCCGGATGATAAATGTTGGCAAAAATATTTTCTACCCGCTGTGTTTCGGCATCTATTTTTTCTACAAAAATCACCCCTTCATCGGAAAAAAACTTTTGAAACTTACCTTCAGTCAGGCCCATTAAGGAAATGTTTTCATTGGCTTGGGTGGTTAATTCTTTAGAAAGCCTGGCTGCCTGAGGCGATACCACCATAGAAATCAACAGCATTAAGACGAACACCACCCACATCAAAGGTGCCAAAGCACGCAAGACATCCTTGCTTGACCAGCCCATGGCATGCATCATGACGGCTTCTTGGTTGCGATAAAGCTGACTTAATGAAACCAAAACACCCAGATAGAATGACAAAGGGATCAGAATCGTCAACACATCAACGGATCGCAAACTTAATTCAATGAATAACAGCTCAGGTGGCAATATCCCTCTGGCAATCGCACGCAGGGTTGAAGTGAACAAGGTACCCACCATCAACAGAAATAACAGCAACAAGACCACCATTGAAGTTTTGATCGTTTGTTTTCTGAGGTAGTTGGCTAAAATATTCATTCTTTGTCCATTAAATTCTTGGCGCACATTTTAGCAGATAGACATTAACTAATTGTTGGCTAAATTTAACAGCTGCCTACAAACCCAACATGGGAGAACTGTCGGACAGTTCGACCAGCGCAGGTAATGAAAGCATGGTGTTTAACCTGAAAGGTAATAAGCCTTACTTAAATACCGTAGCTCGTCCGAAGTAGTAAGCCATGTCAGCCGAGTCACCTCAGCTTTCACTTTTGTTGGAACAGACATGCAGTGCGAAGCAACTGCTCAGACAATAGTCGGTAAAGGTCGGTTTATTTGCGCAGCAAATATGAAGACCTGTCAGACCATGAACCAGAATGAAGTCCAAGGACATTCATTTTAATGTAGCGCTAATCATAATTAGCACTGGTTTATGTTTCTCAGGTTGATTAAAATGGCCAGTTCGTTCAATTCCGGAGCCAAGGGCATGAAAATTAAAGCCACTCATCAAGCTGTGCATGAGACACAAGCAGATCACATCATTGTAGGCCATTACAACGATCAAAAAAACAACCCTCAAATCGACCTACTGGGTGACGACATAAAAGCTCAGTTTGCCAATCGATTGGCAAACGAAGATTTTACTGGTCAAAGCGGTCAGATTTTGACCTTATATAAGGATGACGGTCAAGTTGTCAATGTTTTGGGCTTGGGTAAAGCGGATAAATTGACCGCAACTGCCTTGTATGAGAACACACACAAAGCCTTTGGTTCGCTGGCCAAGTCCAGAGCAAAATCTGTTGGTAATTACTTGGCCACCTGTGAATTTACCCATATAGATGCTGACCAAGCCATCAAACTGGTGACCTTGGCTGCCGCTCATGCTGAATACCGTTACGAAGACACCAAGTCATTTAAAAAGGACAACAAGCATGGATTAAAACTGATGGAAGTGGCTGTCAGCAAAGAGCAAAAGCCTGCCTTAAAGCAAGCCAAAGCCATGGCAAGTGGTGTCCATGCTGCACGTCACCTGGGCAACAACCCACCGAATATATGCAATCCTAAATACATAGCTGAGTATGCCACCAGGATTGCAGAGAAGCACAAAGATTGCGAAATCAATGTGCTGAACCACAAGCAAATGAAAAAAATGGGCATGGGTGCCTTGCTGGCTGTTGGTCAAGGCAGCCACAATAAACCCAAAATGGTGGTACTTAAATACAATGGTGCTGACAAAGATCAGGCACCGATTGCATTGGTCGGCAAAGGCATCACTTTTGACACCGGCGGCATTTCATTGAAACCAGGCCTTAATATGGACGAAATGAAATATGACATGTGTGGTGCGGCCACCGTCATTGGCGGATTCGTTGCGGCTGTTGAGCTGGGTTTGCCGATCAATTTAATGACCTTTGTGGCTGCAGTAGAAAACATGCCTGATGGCAAAGCCTATCGTCCTGGCGATGTCATCACCTCTTACTCAGGTAAAACCATAGAAGTGTTGAACACCGATGCCGAAGGTCGAATGATCTTGTGTGACACCTTAACTTATGCACAGGAGTTCAATCCGTCAGTGGTGCTTGATTTTGCCACGCTGACTGGTGCTTGTGTGGTTGCGTTGGGACACCAAGCATCTGCCGTGATGACCAAAACTGAAGGCCTGTATGATGACTTAAAAACAGCCGGCCTACAGTCTCATGACCGTGTTTGGGAATTGCCACTTTGGGATGAGTACCAAAAGCAAATCGACACCACTTTTGCTGACATGCAAAACATTGGCGGCTTTCCTGCCGGAACGATCACTGCAGGATGCTTCTTGTCACGCTTTACTGATGGACAAAAATGGGCGCATGTTGACATTGCAGGAACGGCCTGGAACAACAAAAAAGAAGGAGCCACTGGCCGCCCTGTAGCCATGTTGACTCAATATTTAATCAGTGAAAGTGAAAAGTAAGTACTAACATAGCAATTGACCATGATAGAAAAATACGACCCAACCCAGATTGAAACCAAGTGGTACCAAAACTGGGAAAAGAATGGATACTTCAAAGCCAATCCCGAAGGTGATGAGTCTTATTGCATCATGATCCCACCACCGAATGTAACAGGTACATTGCACATGGGACATGCTTTTCAGGACACCATCATGGATACCCTGATACGTTATCACCGCATGCAAGGAAAAAACACCCTGTGGCAACCAGGTACTGACCATGCAGGCATTGCCACACAAATGGTGGTTGAACGGCAGCTCAATGCCCAAGGCACTTCTCGCGCTGAGTTGGGGCGTGAGGCCTTTGTGGAAAAAGTGTGGGAATGGAAAGAACAATCAGGCAACACAATAACCAATCAATTGCGCCGCATGGGCGCATCGCCTGATTGGTCACGCCAAAGATTCACCATGGATGAAGGCTTGTCCGATGCCGTGTTAAAAGTTTTCGTCGACTTGTATGATGAAGGGCTCATCTATCGTGGTCAAAGATTGGTCAATTGGGACCCTACTTTAAATACAGCACTCAGTGATTTAGAGGTTGAGTCGATTGAAGAAAATGGCTTTATGTGGCACTTCAATTACCCCGTTGCAGATGACAATGGACAGGCCACTGAAGAATACCTGACCATAGCCACCACTCGACCAGAAACTTTACTGGGTGACACCGCAGTGGCCGTCAACCCAGCAGACGACCGGTTTAAGCACTTGATCGGCAAACAGGTCTTGCTGCCCATTTGTGATCGCTTGATTCCGATTGTAGGCGATGAACACGCTGACCCTGAAAAAGGCACGGGCTGTGTCAAAATCACCCCTGCTCATGATTTCAATGATTATGAAGTGGGTAAGCGCCATAGCCTGCCAATGATCAATGTGCTGAATTTTAATGCCACAATCAATAAAAACGCCCCTGAAGTTTTTCACGGCTTGCCCAGATATGAAGCCAGAAAAGCAGTGGTCAGTCAGATGGAGGCGCTGGGCTTGTTGGTAGAAACCAAACCACATGTGCTGATGGTGCCCCGCGGTGACCGTTCTGGAGATGTGATTGAACCCATGCTAACCAATCAATGGTATGTGGATGCCAAAACATTGGCCAAACCTGCCATCGAAGCAGTTGATAAAGGTGACATCAAGTTTGTTCCTGATAACTGGAAGAACACTTATTATGCCTGGATGAATGACATTCAAGACTGGTGCATCTCGCGCCAGTTGTGGTGGGGTCACCGCATTCCAGCCTGGTATGATGAACAAGACAACTTCTATGTTGGATTGTCTAAAGCGGCTGTGCGTGAGAAACATGGTCTGGACGATGACATCAAGTTGCGCCAAGACCAAGATGTATTGGACACCTGGTTTTCATCGGCCTTGTGGCCCTTTGCCACCTTAGATTGGCCAGAAAACTCTGAAGAGTTACAAACCTATTACCCAACCAACGTTCTGGTCACTGGGTTCGACATCATTTTCTTTTGGGTGGCCAGGATGATCATGATGGGTATCAAGTTCATGGACAACATACCATTTAAAGAGGTCTACATCCATGGTTTGGTGCGTGACTCTCATGGGCAGAAAATGTCCAAATCTAAAGGCAATGTCCTGGACCCTATAGACTTGATTGATGGCATCAGTTTGGATGACTTGTTAGCCAAACGTACCCAAGGGCTGATGCAAGATCAACCTGCCAAAATAGCCAAAATCAAAAAGGCCACTGAAGATGAATTCCCCGATGGCATCAAGCCCTATGGTTGTGATGCCATGCGCTTTACATTTGCTTCATTGGCCAGCACCGGTCGTGACGTGAATTTTGACATGGGCCGGGTTGAAGGTTACCGAAACTTCTGCAACAAAATTTTCAATGCCTCACGATTTGTGTTTATGAATACTGAAGATTTTGAAAACACGGCATTCGGTCTGGACAAGGCATCAACAGCAGAAAAGTGGATTGTTTCAAGGTTACAAAAATGCATCAGCGATTACCGCCAGCATATGGATCGCTACCGACTGGACTTGGCCAGCCAATGTATTTATGACTTCTTTTGGAATGAGTACTGTGATTGGTTCCTGGAATTGGCCAAGCCCTTATTAAAGACCGAACACAAGGCGCAAGTTCAAGGCACCTTGCTTTATGTCTTGGATCAGGCTTTGCGTTTATTACATCCCATCATGCCTTTTGTGACCGAAGAAATTTGGCAAGAAGTCAAACAAAAGCTTTCAATTTCAGATGAGTCCATCATGATCAGCACTTTTCCAGAATTCGATGAATCATTGACATCTCAGGCTGCTGAACAAACCATTCAATGGATCAAAGATTTCACTTTAGGCATCAGACAGATCAGGGGAGAAATGAACATCCCGCCATCCAAGTCCTTATCTGTATTGTTGTCCCAAGCCAGCCCAAAAGATTTGGAGTATTTAGCCAGCCATCAGCCATTGTTACAAACCATGGCCCGGTTAGAGGCCATAGAAGTTTTACACGCTGGCGATGAAGAACCTGCTTCAGCCACAGCTTTGATGGGGGAAATGAAAATATTGATCCCATTGGCTGGTATCATTGATAAGGTTGAGGAGACCAATCGAATCACCAAGCAAATGGACAAAATCAATCAGGAAATCAAACGCTCATCTGGCAAGCTGAACAATGAAAAATTTGTCAGCAAAGCGCCAACTCATTTGGTCGATGCTGAAAAAGATAAGCTGCAAGCCAATCAACAAGCCCTGAGAGAACTTCAAGAACAGCTGGAAAAATTGCAGGCGATGTGATCTTCTTGTTCATCAAAAGGTGGCATGACCTGAACATGTCACCTTGTAACTCCGTACTTTAAACACCCTAAATTCTGTATGCCTAAATGCAGAAAACATAATTTTGGTCTGCTCTATCAATAATTACCCAGCTTGGGTAAAATAATTAGCAGCGTACAAAAAAATAACACCATGAAACTCAACCTGACCCTAATCATTGCACTGGTTTTGTGTGGCTTCACCCACAAGTTACAAGCGGCATGCCCGACCGATGAGATATACCCTGATGCATCTTTTCCTGAATTAACCATTGAAACCACTATAGGTAAAGTCATTATTGAATTGGATAGAGGCCGTGCACCCTTGACTGTTAACCACTTTTTACACCACGTGAAAACAGGTATCTATGATGACAACCTGGTTCATCGCGTGGTGCCAGATTATGTAATCCAGACTGGAGCTTTTAAAACCGACCTATCAACAACCAAAGGATGTGGAACCCTATTCAATGAATCAGGCAATGGGTTGACCAATGATCGAGGCACCCTTTCAATGGCCAGATATGACGACCCACACTCAGCAAAGGCCAGTTTTTTCATCAACCTCAGTGACAATGAAAACCTTGACCCCAACAGGAAATCATGGGGCTATGCCGTATTTGGTTATGTGGTTTCCGGCATGGATGTGGTTGACAAAATCGCACAAGTTAAAACCGGTTATGACAACCAGTTAAATGCCAAAGATGTTCCTACTGAACCCGTAACAATTATCAGCGTGAGGCTTAACCAATGACAGCAGATTTTATTGAATTCAAAAAATCAGACACCTTAACCACCATTTATGTTCGTGGTGAAGTTGACTTATCCAACTCTGCTGAGGTGAGAAAAACAATCTTGGGAGCTTTGAAAACGACACCAGCTGTAAAAGTCAATTTGTCAGCTGTTGAATACATAGACTCATCCGGCATCGCTGCGATGGTTGAAGGGCTGCAATTTGCCAACAGCAATGGCCGCTCATTCTGCCTGACTGAACCCAGCACACAAGTTCGCAGTATCCTGGAGTTGGCCCGACTGGATCAGGTGTTTGACATTGAGTAAATTTCTGATCGAAAAAATTGAAACCATCGGTATGTGGTCCTACCAAGCCATCGAACGTGTCGGCTTTGCCATTCGTTTGTTTTGGGATAGTTTTTATTGGTTGATCATAGGACGTCGTTATAAACAGAAAGTGCGACTTCGACAAATTGTTGAGCAAATACGGGTCAATGGATTTGATGCCTTGCCCATAGTGATGGCCTTGTCTTTTGTGGTGGGAATGATGCTTTCAATCCAGCTGTTGTATGCTTTGTCAGATTTTGGAGCAGAATCGCAAGTATTACTGGCTATTGCAAAATCTGTTACCCGAGAATTCTCACCACTGATCACCGGAGTCATTGTTGCCGGGCGCTCTGGTGCTGCCATAGCCGCTCGGATCGGCTCTCAGGTTGTGTCACAAGAAGTCGATGCCTTGAAAGTAATCGGGATTGTTCCGGTTCGATATTTGGTTTTACCACCCTTATTGGGACTGATGATATCAATGCCATTGTTGATTGTGTGCGCTGATGTGATGGCCATCTTTGGCGGCGCCATTTTCAGTGTACAAAAACTCGACATGAGTATCAGTGCTTACATGCTTGAATCTTTTAATGTCTTGATTGTGGGCGATGTCATGCAAGGCCTGATTAAAAGCGTAGTTTTCGGTGTGATCATTGTATTGGTTGGTGCCACCACAGGTTTTTATGTCACAGGTGGTGCAGAAGGCGTGGGTAAAGCCACCACAAGCGCGGTGGTAATTTCCATCTCATTCATTGTACTGGCTGACATGATTGCCAGTTACTTCTTAACTCAATAACAGTGCCATGAATACAGCAGAAAACAAGCAAGAAACGGTCATTTCAGTCAAACAACTCGTCACCCACTATGGCATGCGCAAAATCCTTGATGGCCTTGACCTTGATGTCAAAAAAGGTGAAATCAGAGTCATTATGGGCGGCAGTGGGTCTGGCAAGTCGACATTATTGTGGCACATTTTGGGTTTGTACGAACCCACAGAAGGCCAGATAGAACTGCTCGGCCAAGACATCCATAAAATCAGTTTTAACGACCATTTAAAACTGAAACAAAACATCGGTGTGTCCTTCCAGAGCGGTGCCCTGTTCTCTTCTATGACGGTTGGAGAAAACGTGGCATTGCCTTTGAGAGAGTTCACAGACTTAGATGAAAACACCATTCGCATCATTTCTCGCATGAAGCTTGAGGTGGTTAACTTGGGCGGCTTCCATAAACTGATGCCATCACAGTTGTCAGGCGGCATGATCAAAAGGGCTGCGCTTGCCAGGTCTATTGTCATGGATCCTAAACTGCTGTTTTTTGATGAACCGTCAGCGGGGCTGGACCCAGTGGTGGCTTCTGAAATTGACGATCTTATATTGTCTTTGCGCGACACTTTAGGCATGACCATGGTTGTGGTAACCCATGAACTTGACAGTGCATTTAAGATTGCTGATAAAATAACCGTTCTGGACAAAGGTAAAAACTTGATCACTGGGACAGTAGAAGAAATTCAAAGATCAGATAACAAGCGCGTGATGGACTTGTTACAACGCCGCTCAAGGCATGACAAGTTAAACCCATCTGAATACCTCAGACGACTCACACAGGAAAATTACACACTCACATGAAAAGACACATCAGCAATTACTTTTGGGTCGGTTTATTCACCCTATTTATCTCAGTATTCACTTTATGGGTGCTGATCAAAATGACTGGTAAAGAAGCAGATGCGGTGGAATACCACAGCTACTACGCCAATGTGACTGGTTTAGGTTATGGCACACCAGTCTATTTCGAAGGTTACCGCATCGGTCAGGTTGAATCCATCATGCCAGAATACAAACAAACCAAGCTCGACTTCAAGGTGACCTTCTCGGTATTAAAGGAATGGAAGATACCGACTGATTCTTCGGCGCAGATCAACTCAGCGGGTTTGCTGGCAGACATGTCAATCAACATCAAAGGTGGTGAGTCTACGGTCCATTTCCAGCCCGGTGAAACCATTCCCGGATTACCACCAGCGGATTTGTTTGCTCAATTGGCCGGTGTTTCTGATGACATCACAGAAATATCTGAAGAACAAATTAAACCGATGTTAACCATGCTGCATGAACGACTTGACAGCATCACGGCACAAATTGACCAGGGCTTACCTGGCATCATGGATAACATCAACACGTCAACCACTGAGTTGAATCAGTTGATGCAATCGGCCAATAAAATTCTCAGCAATGAGAACACCGAAAACATTGATGAGTTCATCGCCAACCTCGCCAAGTTAACTTCTGAGATGCAACTGTCCATCAAGACCCTGGATGAAGGACTGGCCAACGTCAACAGTTTGGTGGCAGATGCCAGGGGGCTGATTTCAGCTGATGATTCAGAAATGGCTGAAATTTTAAAAACGGCGGCCCGCAGCATGTTTGCCTTATCGAACAAATTAGACAGCATCACCAATGAAATCGAAAGTGCCAGCATGAACTTGAATGAAGCCACCAATCTCATCAGAAAAGATCCGTCCAGTTTGATTTTTTCTTCAGACGCAGCCGTTGAGGATGATGACTTATGAAACCTATATTAACCACTGTTCTGATTACCTTTATTTTGTTGATGGTTAATGCTTGTAGCAATCAACAAGCACAAGTCAAGCAATATTATCGTCTGGATGCCCCGACTGATATCACGAACCAGGCAATAACTACCAAACCCTCGACATTGGTGGTCAAACGTCCCATGGCATTAAGCATTTTGGGTGGACGTCCCATGGTCGCCACCCAAGCTGACGGTTCACTGGTGCAACTCAGCCACAATTACTGGATAGAGTCACCCAAAATCCTGCTGCAGGATGTATTGCAAACTTGGGCTGCCAATCATTGGCAACAAGTCAGCAGTCAGGTGCCTCAAGATGACCATTACCACATTTTGGAATCGCGCATACTGGCCTTCGAAAAGAATCAAAGCATGGCTAAAGTCCATTTAGAATTTTATCTTTACGACACCAACAATCAATTGATTTTCAACCAACAAATGCTGGCTACTGAAAGCATAGAAAACGATGGATTTAAAGCATTTACACAGGCCATAACCATGGCATTGAACACCATCTTGAATCAACTGGGAGCTGAACTGGCAGATGTTAACTGACCGACTCATCAATGAATTGGGCTTATTGAAATTACAGTCCAAACACTGTACTCATAACAGCAGTGAAATTTTGGCTGATCTTGAAGCCGTTCAAGAACAACCACCAAAAGCACCACCTGTCAAACAGGCAGCAGACAAGCTTGACAAAAGTGAATTTCGACTACTGGTGAAGATGTTACAGGCGATTGGCCATGAATGCCAATACGACAACATCGCTATAGGAGACGGTGCAGTCACCTACCACCATCCAATCAAAACCATCATTTTTAATGACATCAACCTACCTGACAGTCGCCAAATCATGAATTTAAGTGCTCTGGCAGACTTGTTAGCCAATGAACAAATGAAGAGACCCGTTTGGGAAAAATTAAAAACCTTAAAGAGTTAACATAAGAACCATGGTTCGAGACCACTTGTTTCATAAGACACCATCCGCTGACAATGACTTCCGTTGGCGTGGTGGCGAAGTGTCCCGAATAGAGGCTTTTGCAGATGGTATTTTTGCCATCACCATCACTTTATTGATTGTTTCTGGCTCAGCCACTGAAGGCTTTTATGACATGTGGTTGATGATCAGGGATTTACCCGCTTTCTTCCTCAGCTTCGCCATGATCATGTATGCCTGGTTGGAACACTACATTTACTTCAGGCGTTATGGTTTGGCAGATGGTTTCACATTGTTCTTGAATGCGGTGTTTTTATTTTTGGTCATGACTTTGGCTTATCCCTTGAAATTGCTCAGTACGTTTTTGTGGTACTTAATCATTGGAGAACCCACATCCACTTTATTCACCATTCCTGAACACAGCTCCCTGATGATTACCAGCTTGGAGCAACGCATGTTCATGATGTACTTTTATGGTGCAGCCACCATTGGCCTGTTCGGCACTTTGCTGCTGATGCACATCAATGCTTTTCTTAAGAGAAATGACATCGAATTGGATGAGATTGAAATAGCCGTCACCAAACAATCCATCGCCCACCACCTAGCATCTACGTTGATTGCCCTGATCTCAATATCAGTGCTTGCACTGTCCAAAAATCCAGGACTCTCTGGTGTGGTGTATTTTTTAATGCCATTGGTCCACCCCTGTATCAGTTACTTATACATACGTAAAATTAAGCAAATAAAATCCTGACCCTGGCTGTCTATTAAGTAATGTCTATGGGTATCCATTCATTGCATAAAGGTTTCTTGACTTCGTCAAACCGCCTCTTCTTCATGACCTAGCTGGCTAAGTACTCTCGCTGCGGTATTCATGCAAAGCTGAGTAACTTTTTTATTTTTGGCAAACCACCATGCTTTCATTACCTGCGCTGGTCGGACTATCGGACCGTTCTCCGGGGTTCAATTCGATCAAAAGGGTACTGGGCCCTTTATTTCAAAACTGTCACAAAAAAGAAACCCACATTTTATCTAGGCAATAGATACTCATATCAAAGCCATTGTTAATGACAGGGGTGGTAACCAGGCTGTGGCTTGAGCATCTGTACAAGACACTTCATCAGACCCATTACCACAACATTGCTTAAGTGCCTGTCTCTTGGAGTGATTTCATTGTTTGGGCACTGTCTCTGACTCCAACTAACCGATTATTCCAGCATCAAAAAAGGCGCGGTGTTTCCACCACGCCTTTGACCAATTTAATGGTTTTTCCTTACAGTTACGGAGCAGGTGTGTCGAAACCGTCCGCAAAGATCAAGTCAGGCAATCCTTGTACAGTTAATGTAACTGTAACAACCACTTGCGCCTCATCAGGATCATCGCTTTCGATACACAGACCAGCTTCATATACACCTGGAGCCAATCCGGTTGAGTCTAAAGTCACAGTGACATCAGTGTCATCACCCGGAGCTACAGCACCACCAGAAGATGATGTGGTCATCCAAGTTGCACCACATTGGCTGGTTCCAGCTATGTTGTACCTCAGCTGCTCGAAATTAGGCTCAGCTGTCAAGCCAGGGATTCCAGTCCAATCAGCTACATTAAACGAAATGGGTGAAACCAGTTGAGCAGTCGCTCCGGCCACATCCGGACCAGCAGCAAACCAAGCCCATCTGGTACCAGCATTGCTTGGGATGTCTTGCGTTGGAAATACAGTTACCCAATAAGTTCCTGCTGGCAAGTCCAAAGGAGAACCGCCATTAGCTGCTGTCACATCGATGAGGATGTTGTTATCAGTCAGGTCCAGGCTAGGATCAGCAACCGGGATATCCAAAGCAAACAACTCTGCATTCATGCCATCTTCAGGATGACCCGCTGGAACACCTGCCAGGTCTGCATATACATGTAGTTGAATAGCAGTTGCAGACGTATCCAATGAAGCACCATTGGCAAAACCTTCGAAGAACATGGTTGAAATCGATGAATCACCTGTCAGTACAAAGTCATCTGCACTGTAGGCTCCGGCACCATTTCCACCATCATCTTGTAAGAAGAAGCCACTGACGATGCCGTTAGTGATGGCACCCGTGCCATCTACTTGCTCGGCAAAAGTCACACTGAAGTTACCAGTACCAATAGTCCAGTTCAAATCAGCACCGGCAACTGGAGAGTTGGCGATGTTCAAATTCAAGTCTGTGGTCATGTCGGCATCAAGTGTTGCGCTTAAAGTAGTAGGTGTCACATCGATGTCTGGCTGCTCTGGGAAACCAGTGACAACCAATGGCAAGTGTAGATCTGACAAGGCTGAAGGAGTAACAAATCTCAAGCCCCAAGTATCCAATGTACCAGCATCAAAACTTACGCTGTCACCAGCACAAATGGTCCAATCGCCATCATTGGTCGTGAACACATCTGCCAAAGTTGCTGGCGGTGAAGCAATCGAACCTGGCGCAGGTGAGAATTCACAAACACCATCATCCTGACAAACCACATCATCAGAGCCTGCAAGTGCTGCTCCCATGTCTTCTGCGGACACCGCGGCGCCATCAGCATAAGTAATCGGTGAGCTACCTATCAAGTTTGAAGACTCCCCTGAACTACCTGTTCCATCATCAGCCACTTCTACTTCACCGGACAAACTTTGTAAGCCCAATACCAAAGCATCTGGGTTGGTCAATTTAACAGTCAAGTCTCCTAACCATGTATGCGTTAAACCGGCATCCACTTCCACTGCAACTTCTGAACCAGATAAACCTGAAACTGAAATGATGTCACAAGCCATTGTGGCATTGGTTCCATCATAAGCACCATCGGCAATGGCTGCAGCAGGTGCTGATGTGAACTCAACAGAATCCGGCGCTGGAACAACCAACAGTTCACCAAAGCTCACCGCACCGGCTGGCAATGCTGCACCATCGATTTCAACATCGATTGTAACCACTTGACCAGGGTTGGCGGTAAAGTTGGCAGGATTAACTGTACCTGTCATGCCAGACAAACTGGCATTGTATTCAACTGGGCCAGCCGCTACGCTTCTGAATTTACGTTGGAAAGTACAAGTACCTACACAGGAGTCATTCTTATAACTGGCAATGTTCAATGTCTTAGGATCACCACCATTGGCAGGATCTGCCTGTAGGTATCGGAAAGCGGTTTCATTCAAAACCAAGCCTACTGATGAAGCCGCATCAACTTGAACACGTCCAGAACCTCGATCAAATGGATCGGCGACAGTTTGCTGGTCTTCTTTGGTCATACCAGCAGTGACTGCTGTCATCATCAGAGCAGATCTGATTTCTGGCGCTGTCCAGGTTGGGTGTAACTCTTTCAACAATGCAGCAGAACCTGCAGTGTGTGGAGACGCCATAGAGGTACCTGAAATGGCACCGTACTCAGCTGGTGTGCCAGTGGAAGGATCACTGTCAGCAAAACCGGCTAAAATACTCACACCAGGAGCTGCAATGTCAGGCTTATTCACTTCAAACGGACTCGGTCCACGTGAACTGAAACCGGCCAAAGAATCTGCTTGTCCGGCTAAACTGATGCTTGTTGCTGCTGCAACTGAAACAGTGGCTGTGGGGTTGGCAGTGATGTAAGCAGCCAACTCAGTACCAATGTCTTCACTGACCATGACTGAAGGCAACGTACTGGTTTCCAAACCACCCATCACGATGGGGTCACCAGGACGGTTGTTGTGGACAACAACACCTGTCGCACCTGCCGCTGTGGCATTGGTAAGCTTATCTGCAAAAGAACACCCGCCCCTTGAGATCAAGGCAATCACACCAAGAAAGGCATTGGGGTCGGTATAAGCGTTACATCCTTCAATATTGGCTGGCTCTACAATGCCAGAATAATTGATGGTACCCACCATATCAACTGCCATTGCGGGACCAGTACCTTGAATTGCCAGCGCATCAACCAATGATGGTGCAGGAGGTACAGGGCCAGTTACCGTTAAAGCATTGCTGAATCTTCTGATGTGTGTAGATGCCGCTGAACTTGTGGTCCAAGGCTCTACATGGCCAGCTGTACCTGGCCCAGGTCCTGCATTACCACCAGAGGTCGCAACGAAGATGCCTGAATCAGTGGCGCTCAAAAAGGCCAAAGAAGCCGCTTCGCCCCAAGGCGAATTACCACCTGAGATGGAGTAGTTGATGGCATTGACTATACCGTCTGCCAGCATTTGGTCAATCGATTCTGCTGCTGCAGAACCAAAACAACCACCGCCAGCACCTGGTGCCGGGTTATAGCAGACATCAAAGATAACTAAATTTGCATGACGGGCCACACCACTGATACCAATACCTGTGATGCCACTGAATTCTGCGTCAGTAACTAAGTTACCACCCGCAGTAGAAGCGGTATGTGTACCATGGCCATTTTCATCTTCTGGCCCAGGAATGTCCGTACCACCAGGTGGGGTGATGTCAAAAACGAAGTCATAACCACCTATGATTTTGTCATTACAAGTGTATGCAGGGTCAAATTGATCCATATTAGTGGGATCACACACACCCAAGTAAAAACCAGATCCCAAGGGATTGGTGTGGTCGTATGCATCGTCACCAACATCTGCAAAAGATGGGTGATCAAAGTTGGCACCTGAGTCTAAGACACCAATAACAACACCTTCACCAAAAGCCATACCACTGGCAGGTGCGGTACCTGTCCAAACGTTATCGGCACCAATCAATTGTGGGCCCTGGTCAGTACTCATGGAATACTCTCGATCCAACTCAACGTTTTTAATGCCACCTATTGACCTGATTTCTGCCGCTTCAGCAGCAGTCATTTCAATCACCACGCCGTTCAGCGCGTATTGATAGGTAAAAATTGAATCAACATCTCTTCCCAATGTTCCACTGACTGAGCTGAGGAAATTGGTTTGAACTTGTTTCAGGTGCTCTACGTATGCCACAGCAGCGGGGCTTTTAGAAAGCAAACGGTTGCCTTCGCCACGAGGAATAGGAGCAAATTGGCCAACACCATTGTAGTTAGCTAAAGCTGCCTCTTCGAGCGTTATGATATACCTGCGTTGGCCCAAAGCATTGGGTGCCGGGATAAATGATCCATTTTGATTAACTTCTTCTGTTAACGATGCACCAACAGAGACTGTATTTGCAGCCTGTACGACATCTGTTTGTGATACTCCAGCCAAACAGACGGCTGACATCACTGAAGCAGTAATCAATGGATTTATTTTTGATTTAGACATAAATTTGTCCTCTCCTTTTTTTCATTGAATTAATTAAATATAAATATATTGTATAAATTACAAAGCCTAATGATTTGGGTGCCCCTTATAATCATGTTAATTACACACAATTCATTTAGCCTAAGGATACTACACAAGCATAAGTTGAAAATCAAGCAAGATTGAAACCGATTTTAAGTTTAACGTTTAATGGGCGCATTTATCGTTAAATCAGCCAAAAGGGGACGCGCATTAATGGCGCATTCCAAGACATCAAGTGGGAGCCTAAATCAATCCCGTGATAGAATGCGCAAATGAAAAAAATGTTGCTTATTTATTTCACCCTTTGGATACCGTTTTGTGGCATCGCCAATGACAATCAATCAGAAGATGAACACTTGTACGATGGTGTTGACTACCGCTGGTATTGGAACACCAACATTGGCATTGTGGTGCCTGATGATGATGTGCGTCTGAACGAAGCCCAAGTTTTGGATTTGAGGGTCGGCAAACACTTCAATGAAAACTGGGCGTTAGAATTCGAAGTGATGCGAGATGAGTATGATTTTGACATTGATTTTGATCTCAAACACTATGCCGCAGGATTAAATGTGTTGTACACCAATCACGACCCGCTTTGGAAACCATACTTCTTGGTGGGGGTGGGTGGTATTTATTCAGACTCCCGATTTCCTGATACACAAGATTCAGACTTGATCGTTAACTTGGCCATTGGTGGTTCCTGGTACTTTACCGGCAATGGTGTTCGCATCAGGGCTGAAGCCAGATCGCGTTTGGACACCAATGATTCTGACTTACCAGGACAGGATGGTTTTGGCGATGGCCAATTCACTATAGGCATCATCGTGCCAATTGGAGATTAAAAAACTTCAAAGGAATGGCAACACCCAACCGCTGCTTTTTTTGTAGGCTTGCCATTCCGGGTAACGAGACAAGCTTTGTTCTTTGGCAATCATATTAGGTACAAAAACCAACAACCACACCAGCGCCAATATCAAGGCTGCCAGCCAGTGCCAAGCCAATAGCGCAAAGGATCCATAGATCATCATCTCACCCAAATAATTTGGGTGGCGTATGTATTTGTACAGACCATCATTGATCAAACCGGCTTTATATTTTAAAATGTAATGTTTCTGGGCATCGGCAGCAATCATGATCACACAACCCAGTAAGCACATAAAAACGCACATCGAAAACCACCAAGCATCACTGAATGGGTAATCAGGCGTTTGGGGTTGTTTGATCAATAACCAAGCAATCACCCAATACCAAAAAAGCACCCCAAAGAATGCCATCAGGCCGGCTCCTATTGTGACCTTTTTCTGCCAATTGGCATCGGGAAAACTCAAATCTTTCAACAACCAAACAAAACCATAACCACCGTGTAGAGCCAAATACAAATAAGCCGCCATTGAATCATTTTGGTAATAGACCATCATCAGAATGACCACCACAAAAGTGGTTGCTTTCTGGAAGTTGATGACCCAGGATAGTTTCCAGGGTTTGGGCCCACCTAAAAAATCAGTGGTTAAATGGTCAGCCAATTGTTTTAAAAATGTCATCATATTCGCTGCTCAGTTTAATGGCTCAATACAAAGATTTCAAAGACTCTGCTGTATAGGGCAGCATAGAATCCCAATCATCGGCCTGCAGTTTTTGTACCCAATGAGGGTCTTGCAGTAAACACCGGCCCACGGCCACCAAATCATAGTGGCCCGCTGCCAATGCCTGTTCAATCATTTTGAATTGATCTGTGGCTATGTTTGAGTGGGTATTCATACCGCGTTTGGCTTCATCCACAAACCCGCCATCCAAACCCACACTGCCCACTGTGATGGTGGGTTTCCCAGTGATTTTTTTGGTCCACCCAGCGAGGTTCAATTCTGAACCGGGAAACTCAGGCTCCCAAAAACGACGGGTTGAACAATGAAACACATCGACCCCTGCAGCAGCCAACGGGCTTAAGAAAGCATCCAGTTCTGTCGGGTTATGCGCCAGTTTTGCATGGTAATTCTGCAACTTCCATTGTGAATAGCGCAACATGATTGGAAAATCAGTGCCAACAGCTGTGCGCATGGCGGTGATCATTTCCACTGCAAACCGGGTTCGCTCTCTGATTCCGCCAGCATACTTGTCGGTTCTTAAATTCGTTTTATCCCAAAAAAACTGATCCAACAAATAGCCGTGAGCACCGTGAATCTCCACCCCATCAAAGCCCAGCTGCTGGGCCTGCTCAGCGGCCAATACAAAAGCTTCAATGATCGCATCAACATCAGTTTGGGACATGGACTCACCATTCGGTTTGTTGGGTGACAACAAGCCAGAAGGGCTGTAAGCAGGCACCGAGTCATCAGGTTGCAGACAATCTTTCCTGACCCCGCCGACATGCCACAATTGGGGCATGATTTTACCACCCTCGGAATGGACCGCCTGAACCACTTTGTGCCAGCCGGCCAAAGCATCTTCACCATAAAAGAAAGGAACATCCGGATATCCATTGGCGGCTTGGTGCCCCACGCATGTGCCTTCGGTGATGATCAGTCCCACATCATTGGCAGCTCGTCTTTGGTAATAATCAATGTTCTTTTGGTTGGGTACATGCCCTGGAGATGAGCTGCGAGTCATCGGAGCCATCACCACACGGTTTTTGAGTTTCAATGAGCCCAACTCAAACGGACTGAATATATGCTGCATCATGCTTTCAATTGTTGACTCAGCAGCTGCAGCGAATCCAATGCTTTATCAATAAAAGCCGTCGTTCTTTCATCAATCAAATCTCCCTGATCGTTGAATTTATCAGATGCCCGACCTATCATCACTTCTGGCTTGTTTACCACAAAGGCATTCATAAAAACCAAAATTTGTCGCAAGTGGTATTGGCTCCGGGCGGTGCCCAGTCCAGGACTGGCACCCATGATGGACACCGCTTTACCATTAAACGCCTGGTTGTCCACTCTGGAAAACCAGTCTATGGCATTTTTCAACACGCCGGAAACGGAATAGTTGTATTCGGGAGAAGCCAAAACAATCGCATCAGCTCTTGCCAACAACTCATGTGCCTGCTGAACCACATCAGGTATACCTTGTGCATTGAGGTCTTGGTCATACAGCGGAAAGCCACTGATGTCCACCTCAATGTATTCAATACCTTTGTTGTTTAAATGGGATGCCACTGCACGTAAGATGCCTTTGTGCATGGAGTGCTTTCTTAAACTGCCTGAAATACCTGCTATTTTCATGTTGAAGGTGATGAAAATAATAAATTATAACGTCAGTGGGTGAAAATAGTGTAGTTACCTTTGAAGAACTGTTAGACAGTTCGACCAGCGCAGGTGATGTAAGAACCCCGTTAAAAACTTGAACCACATCACAAGCTTATATTAAGCAAACGTTAATTAAATAAGAATTAACTGTGTCTTAACATTAGATTCAAATTTCTTCCTCAATTCATTCACATTTGAACCTTAACTTTAACAGCGTGAGGACTTGGTACCAGGTTGAAGGTTCACAATCACTTTCTGAATGAACTAAGGAGAAAATAATGAAAACAATGCATACTCTGATTGGCATCATGATGATGACAACAATCGCTCAAGCACAAAACCGACCACCCAACCAGGGTGGCCCAAACAACAACCCCAACGACAATGAAAATGTAGTATCCCCTGCCAGGCGGATAGAACGAGGTCCTCGGCCTCCACAGAACCAACCACCACTTGATGACCGGTTTCGTTCCATCGATGGCAGTGGTAATCACCCAACCATTGACGACATGGGAAAAGCACACACCCAATTGGTCAGGCTGGTAGAAAATGGTTATGCAGATGGCATAGCCGAATTGGCTGGCAATACAAGAAACAGTGCCAGGCTGATCAGCAATGCCGTCAGCGCCCAGACCGAATCGATGCCGAACAACAAAGGTGCCACTGATTTTGTGTGGCAATGGGGACAATTCCTTGATCATGACATTGATCTGACTGACGGTGTCGATCCTGCAGAACCTATTGACATCAGTGTGCCAGCGGGTGATGTCTATTTTGATCCGAACAACACAGGAACTGTGACCATTTCAATGAACCGCTCTATCTATGACACATCAACAGGCACAGCAACAGATAATCCCAGGCAACAAATCAACGAAATCACAGCCTGGATTGATGCTTCCAATGTGTATGGCTCAGATTCTGAGCGTGCCAATGAACTGCGAACTTTAGATGGTACAGGCCAATTGAAAACTTCAGCCGGCAACCTATTACCCTTCAATGTGAATGCTTTTCCTAATGCAGGAGGCGACAGCCCTAATCTGTTTCTGGCAGGTGATGTCAGGGCCAATGAGCAAATCGGCTTAACGGTGATGCACACTTTATTTATGCGTGAACACAATTGGCATGCCAATCGCCTCAAAGCCGAGAACCCTGATTGGTCAGGTGACAGAATTTATGAAGAAGCACGGGCCATCGTAGGGGCCGAAATGCAAGTGATCACTTACTATGAATACTTGCCCACTTTACTTGGGCGCAATGCGCTGCAACCTTATAGACGTTATAACGATCGCATTCATGCAGGTATTGCCAATTTATTTTCTGGAGCAGTGTTCCGTTATGGCCACAGCGCACTCAGTCCTCAACTGTTAAGAATCAATGCGCAAGGCAATGAAATTACAGCTGGACATTTGCCATTAAGAAATGCGTTCTTTTCACCTTATCGCTTAGCCACTGAAGGCGGCATTGAACCCCTATTAAGGGGGCTGGCCACACAAGTGTGCCAGCAAGTCGATAATTTCATCATCGATGATGTCCGTAACTTTCTATTTGGCGCACCTGGTTCAGGTGGTTTCGATTTGGCTTCATTGAATATTCAACGAGGCAGGGATCATGGCTTGCCAGCCTACAATGATGTGCGAGAAGCTTATGGCTTAGAGCGCAAACAATCATTTGCAGACGTGACTTCAGATCCTGAGAAACAAGCTGCATTGGCATCGGTGTATAAATCAGTGGATGACATTGATTTGTGGGTAGGCGGATTGTCAGAAGACCTTGTTCGTGGTGCACTGGTGGGCGAATTGATCCAAACAGTATTGGTTGAACAGTTCACAGCTTTGAGAGATGGTGACCGGTTTTATTTTGAGAACCAAATGGATCGAAGACAAGCAGATCGGATCAGAAGCACACGATTATCAGACATCATCAGGCGCAATTCAGATATTGGATCTGAAATTCAAAACAATGTCTTTAGAATTGAGTGAACTTGATAAAACCCGCCAAAAACCAGGCGTACTTCGGTACAAAAATGGCTGTTTGGTCCAGAGAAGCCAATACATATAAGATGATACAAAGGAAAGCTGCTGAGCAGCTTTCCTTTGTATTGGGTCCATGAATTTTTCCCTTAATGTAACCACTACAGTCCGGGTCTATTCAAAACCATGGATAAAAATTTCATCCACCTGTGTCAATGTCAGAAATTGGTCCGCCAACACGTTTTGATATTTGTTGACTGTTCCGTCAGGCCAAGTCACTTTCAATAAATCAATGACATTGGCAGACCCAAGACCAAAATGTTGGGTAGTTGGTTCAGTAGATAAATAATTATTCCCCAGACTCACTGATCTGGTTAAGGTGGTGTTGCCATTGATGGTTGCTTCTATTTTCGCACCAACTGCATCAATATTATCTATACCACCTTGCAATTTGACCATTAAATAATGATTGGTTGTGACGATGTTGTTTTGATAAAAAGCAGACATCTGATCATTGTTATTAATCAATATATCAATTTTTCCATCCCGGTTCTGATCGAAACACAACACCGCCCTGCCCATGCCATCATCATCCACATTGTATTCTTGGGCACGGTCAACAAAAGTGCCATTTCCGGCATTGATAAACAATCTGGCTCTGTCAGTGATGAAATCAGGGTCTGGGTAACCATTGACATGGTAAATATCCAATAGACCATCGTTGTTAAAATCAGCAAAACAACTGCCCCAACCCCAGCCACCATCTCGAACCCCGGCAGACTCGCTGATGTCAGTGAAGTTGCCATGACCATCGTTTTGGTACAAGCGATTGCCTGTCCTACCACCGGGATCTAAATATATAGATGTCACAAACCAATCCATATCACCGTCATTATCAAAATCACCCACAGAAGCGCCCATGCCATGTTCATCGGTTAACACCGATGGATCTTGAGTGATCATAGACTGACCAGTACTCTTGTAGTAATTAGAATATCCATAGTCACTGGCCACCATCATGTCAATATTTTGATCGTTGTTGAGGTGGTTAAAACTGATGGTAAAAGAAAATGGGTTCACAACAGTCAGCCATTGGTTGGTGACATCACTGAAAACGCCCGCACCATTATTTTCCCACAACAATTGATCAT
The DNA here is from genome assembly GCA_965230295.1 of Marinicella sp. Lineage (GTDB taxonomy): Bacteria > Pseudomonadota > Gammaproteobacteria > Xanthomonadales > Marinicellaceae > Marinicella. The sequence goes on from OZ246001.1 coordinate 903,169, forward strand.
CAGTATAACCCCAATGAGAAATGGCCAAATCAAGATCACCGTCACCATCAAAATCAGCAGCAGACGTGCTGTAATTGTCTGTATGAGGCAAGCCTGAACCCGCTGATATGTCTACAAAGCCAGTGTTTGCATTGTTCTTATATAACCGCACCCAACCTGTGTTAACCAACCCCTCAGGGCTCACACCTCCGATGATCAAGTCCCTCAACCCGTCACCGTCAATGTCAGCAATCAGTGGACCTGATGAATACATGTCTTGAGGATTTAAATTGAATGCCACGGCTTGATCGACAAAATTACCTTGACCGTCTGAAATCAACAGCTTGTTAGGCGTTAAATTAACCCCGTTGACATCAACCAAAGCACCTGTACTGACAAATATGTCTTCCCATTGATCACCATTGACATCACCAATGGCCATTCCACCCCCCAAAACTATAGGCAAATTCCCGAAATGAGCTGGTGTATTTCTGTGTTGATAACTCAAGCCGACCTCCACAGATTTCTCAATAAAACCAGTACCGCCAGCCACTGCCATGCCAGGCTCGGCAACCATCAATAATAAGATTAAATATTTTTTAAATTTTCCCACGATAAGTTGGCCCACATGTAACACACACCTATAGATTCTAGCGCAATTGAGTTTGAAATTTAATCCACAACAACAGGTTTTTATGGTATTGAAAGAAAAAAGGCACCCAACGGGCGCCCTTTTTCAGAGCTTGTCATTTTTTGACAATAATAATCACCTGCGGGTCAGCCAAAAAACACGGCGCAATAATTTGCCCACATTATCTGGCAAATCAGCTGCATCGAATGCTTCGCCATTGACCTCTACTGTACCTGACATTTCAACACCTGAATCGCTGGCTTGAATCAGCAAACCACTGAAAGACACATCCCATAAACCTTCCTTCGACTCTAATGTAAACGCACCATCAGAAGTGGTTGTTAATTGCCCGTTACCACGACTGGTGTCTTTGGAAATCACACCATTGATGGTGGCTTCATTTTCACCAGAGCCTGGATGAAATTGATTGAACTCAGTTAATGAAGCACCACTGAATTGCATGTCATCCAAACGACCGTTTTTTGACACTGTATATGAACCAGATAAATCATCCACCACTGTGGTCATGCGCGTGATGTCGAAACCTGCCATTGAAGCCGTGGCAAGGAACAAACTGGAACAGATGACCAGTGTGCTTTTTATAGTATTTAATTTCATTATATTCTCCTGGATTGTTGATTAAATTGATAACAGATATGTAATTTCACTGCAGTCTCCTGCAGGTATCCATTCCAACGAGCCAACTTTGGTGAGGTTGACAAAGAATTAAAATTTTTATTTTCATTGTATGCTGTCAACCACCCTGGCCATGATCCGTTGTATGATTAACTGAACAACAATTACTGAACATGACAGCCACTGCCAATATATGCTTATACAATGAATACCAAGGTACTGAGCTCAAGCAAAACACCACAAACATGGAAACCAGAACCCTGAACCAATTGTTGGACGTGTTCTTGCGAGAACAACAGAAACAGGCCTATGCCATTGCTTTGGTCAGTGTGCAGCAAGAATCAGATGCTTTGGATGTGATCCAGGATGCGATGATGGCTTTTGTTAAAAGTTACAGCCATAAACCTCAAGACAGCTGGCGGCCATTGTTTTATCGCATCTTGCAAAATAAGATCAATGACCATCATCGGCGGCAAAAAAGTTGGTTGCAAAATTTTTTCAGCCATCAGGACAAAGACGATCTGGCAGCAGAACAAGCCAGTGAAGCCCCAAGTCCGTTGGCTGTGCTAAACACCCTTGAACAAGGCAACGAAATGATTAATATCATCAAAAACTTACCCAGTAAACAACAACAGGTGGTTATGTACAGGCATTGGCAACAAATGACTGTTAATGAAACTGCAGAAGTGATGCAAATCAGTACGGGCAGTGTTAAAACCCATTTATTTAGAGCCACCCAAAAAATCAAATCAATGATTGGAGATGCGGATGAATAAAGAACCGATAGAAGATCAAATCAAACAATCCATGGATGCCCTCACTGATGCCATAGATGTGAGTACCCAAGTCAAACTCAACGAAGCCAGACATGCTGCCTTGAATCAACCCGAAAGCCGTTTCATGAAAACCTTCACATGGTCGTTGGCTGGCATGGCCGCTGCGGTACTTTTGACATTCGCCTTGGTGGTTAATGGCCCTGATCAATTACCCGTTAATGGCCCAGATGTGCAGTTATTTGAAGACTTGGAATTGCTCACCAATGAGGCAGATACTGAATTTTACCAAGACCTGGAATTCTTGACCTGGCTGGATGAAGGCAATTGGCAGGAATCGGACATATGAGTTGGCTGTTGTATTTATTACTTATGAATGAACCTGCAGAAGCTGCCACAAAACCCGCAAGTATACAAACAGATTCAATCATGACAACCAAACAATCAACCAATCATAAAAGCGATGAAGAACAACCAGACATGGAACTGCTGCTGTTTTTAGCTGAATGGGATGGGGTAGAAAAAGATGAGTGGGTGGACCCAGAGGTCTTTGCCCAAGACTCACAATTCAATCAACAACTGGATAACAACAAGGCGCAAGGCGATGAAGAAGATCCTGATAATCATTAATCTATTGTTTACATGGCAGGTGTTTGCCATTGAATGGGATGAGTTGAATTCTGCTCAACAACAAACATTAGCTCCCTTCGAAGGTGGCTGGTCAGACATGCCTGAACAAAAGCGGCAACAACTGGCCAAAGGGGCCAGCCGTTGGCAGAACTTAAACAAACAAGAAAAAGGATTGGTACTGAACCGACTGAACAAATGGAAAGAACTGTCACCGGAACAACGCAAAAAGATTCGCCAAAGATACCGAACATTTCAAAGTTTATCCCCCCAGCAAAGGGCCAACTTGTGGCGTCTTCACCAGCGGTTTAAAAACTTATCGCCAGAACAAAGAAAGAAACTGCGCCAGAAATACCAACAGTTAACCCCTGAGCAAAAGCGTCAATTCAGACAGCGCCAGATGAAGAAACAACAACAGCGAAACAGAAAAAACAAACAACGCAGAAATGGCAAATAAAAACCCTGTTTCAGAACTCCGGTGGCAATTGAAATTGTTTGATCGGCCCGTCTGCAACTGTTTGAAACGAAATAAACTGGCTCTGCAAGGCCAACCGGTTTGCACAATTCAAAGCGGCGCCTTGCGAATACAAGGGATCTCCGACTATGGGATGTCCAATGGACATCATGTGAACCCGCAGTTGGTGTGACCTTCCGGTTATCGGTGTCAATTCAACCAACGTGGTTTGGTCTTCATTGGCAATCACTTGCCAATGCGTTAATGCTGGCTTGCCATGTTGGTGATCAACCATTTGCCTGGGCCGGTTGGGCCAATCGCAAATCAAGGGTTCCTCAATTTTTCCCGCCTTTTCAATCAAGTGTCCAAACACCCGTGCACGGTACTTTTTCTTGATCAAGCGATGTTCAAACTGGCGACCTAAGTGAGCATGGGTTGATTTATTCAACGCCATAACAATCAAACCTGAAGTTTCCATATCTAAGCGATGCACGGTTGTGGCCTGTGGAAATTGTTCCTGCGCACGACATTGCAATGAATCTTTGTGTTGCTGCTGTCTGCCTGGAACCGATAACAAGCCAGAAGGCTTGTTCAACACCAACACATCTTCATCCTGATAAACCACATCCAGATAGGGTTCCATCGGTGGTTGATAAATCATGACTTGCCTTTGAAGTTTGCTTTGCGGGCTGCCTTTTTAGCCGCTTTTGCTGCCAACTTAAGTTCTACTTCTGCCAGTTCCTGCTTCATCATCGCAGGTGTTTCCAGGGTGATTCGCCCCACCACACCGGTTCTGAATTCGTTCAAAAATAAATTGGAAATACGGGTCAGGTCTACATGCCCACCGGATTTGAGTGCACCTCTGCTCTGTCCAATTTTGACCAACAATTCATAGGGCTCATCCGGGATCTGATCCATGTTGTAACGCTCAGCAACGGCCTTTTTATAGGCTACCATGATGTATTCAGCCAGGAAAAATGCTTTGTCTTCGGCTTCTACTATGTTGTCCTTGATGCCACCAGTAACGGCCAATCGATAGGCGCTGTTTTGATTATCAAAACGAGGCCACAAGACACCGGGCGTGTCATGTAATATAACATTACCCGGTAGCTTAATCCGCTGTTGCCTTTTGGTCACCGCTGCCTCATTCCCTGTTTTGGCAATGGTGCGTTCAGCCATGATGTTAATCAGTGTTGATTTACCCACATTTGGAATGCCCATAATCATCACTTGGATTGGCTTTTTATTGACTTCTCTTTGTGGAAACCAGTCCAGACACCACTGCGGTATTTGCTTGATCAAAGAGTGGTCTGAAGTGTTCACCACATACGCTTTTACTGTGTCATCTTGTTGCAGTTCATGCACCCATTCCTGATTCAGTTCGGGATCAGCCAAATCTGACTTATTCAACAATTTGATACAGGGTGTCTGACCCCTTAATTTTTGCAACAAGGGGTTTTGTGAACTGTAAGGTAATCGAGCATCCAACACCTCAATCACCAAATCCACTTCTGGAATCAGTTCGCGGATTTCTTTTTGGGCCTTGTGCATGTGGCCAGGAAACCAATTGATGCTCATGGGTGTCGCTCTGATGAATAAGGCGCCTATTTTAACTGAAGATGCTGGGATAAGCCCATCATCAATGCCATCTCAGCACAATAAATACTTGAAATCTGGTCGGCCAACCCTATCTTGCTGACATCTTAAATACCTAACCTGAAAAAAATGACTGATACTGCTGAAAAATTTGAATTTCAAGCTGAAGTGAATCAAGTTCTGGACTTGGTCATTCACTCACTGTACTCAAACAAAGAAATATTCCTCAGGGAATTGATTTCAAATGCTTCTGACGCCTGTGACAAGTTGCGTTTTGAAGCCATCAAAAACCCAGATTTAAGTGCCGATAACCTGCACATCAAAGTGGACTTTGATGCAGAGACCAAAACCGTTACCATCAGTGACAACGGCATAGGCATGACGCGAGACGAAGTGATCAACAACATTGGTACCATTGCCAACTCAGGTACCAAAAAATACCTGGAGTCAATCGCCAAAAAAGACCGTGACGATGCCAACTTGATTGGCCAATTTGGGGTTGGCTTTTACGCTTCATTCATTGTGGCAGATGAAGTGGAAATCAAAACCTTAAAAGCGGGCGAAGCCGCTGATCAAGCAGTTGCCTGGAAATCTGATGGTAAAAATGCCTACACTTTAGAAAACATCACCAAGGAATCTCAAGGTACAGAAATCACCTTGCACCTGCGTGAAGAAGAACATGAGTTTGCCGATAACTTCAGACTGCGTAACCTGATTAAAAAATACTCAGAGCATGTGGCCTTCCCCATTCAAATGTTAGAAGTGACATACCCTGAGAAAGATGATGAGGGCAATGAGATTCCAGCCAAAACTCCTGAATACGAAGTGGTCAATGATGCCACTGCGTTGTGGAAGAAGGCTCCCGGCGACATCAAAGACGAAGATTACCAAGCGTTTTACCAACAAATCTCCAATGATTTCAATGAAGCGGCTTTTTGGTCTCACAACCACATTGAAGGGACTCAAAGTTACAGCAATTTATTGTATGTACCAAGTAAATCACCGTTTAACATGTTTCAAAACCCGGATGATCGAGAAGGTTTGAAATTATTCATTAAACGGGTTTTCATCATGGATGCCGCGAAGGAATTGATGCCCAACTACCTTCGCTTTGTTAAAGGTGTGGTTGATTCTAATGACCTGCCATTAAACGTGTCTCGTGAATTGTTACAAGACAACCCCTTGTTGCAAAAAATTAAATCAGGCCTGGTTAAGCGTGTTTTAGGCATGTTGAAAAAGAAAGCTTTGGACACTGAAGTGTACGCCAACTTTTGGCAAGAGTTTGGGGACACCCTAAAAGAAGGTGTGGTTGAGGATTTCAATAACCGCGATGCCGTACTCAAACTGTTGCGTTTTGCCTCCACTGAAAATGATGATGCCACTGAAAGTGTTTCTTTGGATGACTACATCAGCCGCTGCAAAGACAAACAGGATAAAATTTACTACATCACCGGTGAGTCATACGAATCGGTTAAGAATTCGCCCCATTTAGAGTTGTTTAAGAAAGAAGGGGTTGAAGTGTTGTTGATGCACAGCCGCATTGATGAGTGGATGATGGGCCATGTTCAAGAATATGATGGTAAGAAATTCCAATCTGTTGCCAAGGGCAAATTGGATCTGGGTCAAGAAGATAAAAAAGATACAGAGCCATCAGAAGCCGACAAATCTTTCTTAGAAAAAATTCAAAAACAACTTGAAGGGCATGTCAGCGAAGTTTCTGCATCAACCCGATTGGTTGACTCTGCCAGCTGCCTGGTGATGGATGAACATGCCATGGCCATTCACATGCAAAAACTGATGGAACAGGCTGGACAAGCCATGCCCGGCCAATTACCGGCATTGGAAATCAATTTGGACCACCCATTGGTGCAGCACATAGAGCACATTGACAATGAAGACCATTTCAAAAAATGGTCAGAATTGTTGTATGAACAAGCTTTATTGGCTGAAGGCGGACAATTGAAAAACCCGGCTGAATATGTGCATAAAATGAATCAATTGATGTTAGACATCATGAAGTAATTCGAATCTATTGATTCTCCAGTCAGGCTCTGGTGCACAAGCATCAGGGCCTTTTTTGTGCCTGGATTCCAACACCCGCTATTCATGCCGTGATTTGATACTGTGATATACTGATGTTCATGTAAGGACTACAAGTTACCATTGAGGGGGGCTATGCTATTTAACTCGTTGACGTTTATCGTCTTCTTTGCTGTTGTGTTGATTGTTCACAACCTGCCATTTTCCTGGCGCACCAAAAAAACCAATTTACTGATTGCCAGCTATTTATTTTATGCGGCTTGGAACCCACCTTTCATCATCTTGGTGTGGTTGTCCACAGTGATCGATTGGCATGTGGCGCACAAAATACATACCACAAGCCAACAAAGCAAACGTCGATTGTTGTTGATGGTCAGCATCATGGTCAATCTCGGCATTTTGGGCTTTTTCAAATATGGCGATTTCCTGTTGGAGAATTGGCAAGCCTTGATGTCGGTGTTCGGCATTGATTATACGGTACCAGAGTGGAGTATCATTTTACCCGTCGGCATTTCTTTTTATACCTTCCAAACCATGGCATATTCCCTGGATGTGTACTTTAAACGCGCTGCACCCACCAAAAGTTTTCTGGATTTTGCCTTGTTTGTTACCTTTTTTCCGCAACTGGTGGCAGGCCCTATTGTCAGACCCACGCATTTATTACCTCAGTTCGAGAAACCACGCAAAGCCAGTCGCAATATGCTGATTTGGGGTTTGGGTTTGATCACTTTGGGTTTGTTCCAAAAAGTGGTCATTGCCGATGGGATTCTGGCTTCCATATCGGACGGTGTGTACGGTGCACGAGGAGCGGTTTCATGGTTGGATGCGTGGTTAGGCACCTTTGCTTTTGCCGGCCAAATATTTTCGGACTTTGCAGGATATTCAACCACGGCCATTGGTGTCGGGCTTACCCTGGGATTCTCTTTACCCAGCAATTTCAATTATCCATATGCTGCCATTGGCTTTTCTGACTTTTGGCGACGCTGGCACATATCATTGTCATCATGGCTCAGAGATTATTTATACATTCCACTGGGTGGTAACCGAAAAGGCGCCATACGCACCAACATCAATTTGATGTTGACCATGTTGATCGGTGGTTTGTGGCATGGGGCCAGTTGGACTTTTGTTGTTTGGGGAGGGCTGCACGGCCTCTATTTGGCCATCGAGCGAAAGTTCAAGTTGTTGTTTGGCAACCCGGCCTGGCTGAAAAAGAGACTCATTCAATTGGGTCTTGGCATATTGACTTATCTGATGATCAACATAACCTGGGTATTTTTCAGAGCACAATCGTTTCCTCAGGCATTTGGTCTGATTAAATCCATGTTTGGACTCAATCCAGATGGCAAACCTGTTTTGGCCACTGTACACATCATCATGGTGACCTTGGTCACCTTGTCCATGTTACTGGTTCATTGGCGAATGAGAAACACCTCTTTGGAATCCGTAGTAGCAAAAACATCTTGGCCGGTATTGGGTACCCTGTGGGGCCTGATGCTGTTTTTAATCATCATCACACAGGGGAGCGGCGATGCCTTCATCTACTTCCAATTCTGATCGACAAGACAAAGATTATTATTTTCATGAGCATCGACCCATACCAACGGTCAAGTGGCGACCAGCCCTGCTGTTGGCCCTGAGTCTGATGGTCGTTGGCATCATGGCATGGGAATACAATGCCCGCGTCATCTGGGGGTATGAAGCAGACTCATATATCGACAACAATGGTCTGTGGGCCATTCAAAGAAGACGCATTGACAAAAGTGATGAAAACACTGTTGCCATCATCGGTGCCAGTCGGATCCTGTTTGATTTTGATTTAGACACCTATGAGGCCATGACCGGTACCCGCCCCATTCAATTGGCTTTGGTTGGGACCAACCCGAGACCGATTCTGGCAGATTTGGCCAAAGATGAAGACTTCAAAGGTTTACTTTATGTGGGCATCACCCCTGGCAGCTTTTTCCGCCAAGGCTATGGTTTATCAGGTGATGCACCAGAGTATTACCAGAACGAGAGTCCAACCCAATGGATCAGTCAGCAACTGAGTATGGTTATTGAGCCACACTTGGCTTTTTACGATTTAGAAAACTGGCCATTATTCACATTGATCGAAAGGATCAAGCTGAGCAACCGAGAGGGTGTCAGAGATCCCAGAATGGGGGTCTGGAAACTCTCCAATGCGGACAAGGACCGCAACACCAAAATGTTTTGGAAAGTCGAAGACGATCCTGAATATCAACACAAAGCACAAATGACTTGGCGTGGTTTTATGCAAGCAGGAGATAAACGCGGACCCGCACCCTTTGATTTAGATCAGTACATGACCGGGGTCATCAAAGACGTTAATGCGATTCGAGCCAGGGGTGGAGAAGTGGTGTTCATCCGCTTGCCTTCCAATGGTGATTACCGCCCCAGAGAGGCCCGACTCCAACCACGGGCTGACTATTGGAATCGTCTACTGACTGACACCCAGTCAGTGGGTGTACATTTCGAGGACCACGATACCTTACAAGGATACAGATTACCGGAATGGTCACACTTGCACTCAGAAGATGCCGCCAAGTTCACAGCTGCTTTGGTGCCGATCATCAATGACAAACTAAAACTAGCTGACAAACAAGCCATTCGCTGAACACCAATGAAGGCATCATTCACTGACACGCTTTTTGTCCGCAAATTTAATCAAGGCAAACACAATGGTTGCCAAAGGCACCAAAGCGGTTGAAGGCAATGTGCAATACACGGCAGTGATCAATATCAGGACACACTGACCCAGTGTGCCAAAGCGATAGACAGATGCCAGCCACCAGCCCATCAGGCCACCAATCAATGGTCCAATATAGAACCCCAGTGCGCCGAAAGTAGCCAAATCAGCAAAATCAAGCAACAGCCCGCCGCCCAGAGGGCCAAAAGCACGCAAAAAACGCTCACTGGTGCTCATTTCAGTGATAACCGTTTTGTTCGATCCTTTATCAGTCATGTCATTCTCCTTCAAACATACCCATGGCCTACTTGACCACTCCATAATTTAGGGTATCAAATCAGGCATGAAATGACATGTGCTAGAGGTCTATATCGGTCTACAACTCTAGGCCATATAGGCCATCAATCCGAGCACAAATAAACTCAAGAGTATCAGCACACTGACACCAAAAACCAGTCCTCGCATGGCTGACCAAGCCATGTAATAACAAATCATGTGCATCACTCGGGTGACAAAATAACCCAGCATCAATCGATTCACCCAAATGGGGTCGGCTGCACTGAGTGATGCGAAAAGAAACAACAAAATCATCACACCCATGGTTTCATTGGTGTTGGCATGGGCTCTGGACAACCTGAACAATACATTTTTGTGACTGCTCTCAATGGGATAACCTGGCGGGTGCTTGAGTTTGATGGCCATCAGATCAAACACCAGTAACTGCACCAGTGACAAGGCTGCGGTCAGGCCCAGAACCAGCACCGACCATTGGTAATTAACCATTATTTCTGACATGTGTATTCCTCTTTCAAAATGTTATTGATATGTTTCACAAGATGGGAGAGATCAATCGTGCCATCTTTTCGATAAAAATTTTAATCACCGAACGCTTTTCCCATGAGTTGACGCTTAACAATTTGGCATCACTCAAATCTGCGACAAACGAATCTTTCAATTGCTGTGCGAATGGCTCATCATAAACCAACACATTGACCTCAAAATTCAACTCAAAACTGCGTTCATCGAAATTGGCTGTGCCCATAATACTCAAAAAATCATCAACCACCATGGTCTTGGTATGAATGAATCCACGGCTGTATTTATATACTTTCACACCAACTTGCATCATTTCATAATAAAAGGATTGGGCGGCTGCATTGACAATTTTGCTGTCTGATTGATTCGGCACCAGCAACCTCACTGAGACGCCCCGAAGCACCGCTATTTTTAATGCCTTGATCAATGCCGGATTGGGTATAAAGTAAGGTGTGGTGATCAATATTTCGGTTTTGGCCGTGTGAATGGCCTGTAAAATTGAAAACAAAATAGAGGGCTGTGGAGAATCTGGCCCGCTGGCCACCACTTGCATCATTTTGTAGTCATTCTTGTCCAAGTTTTCAAATGCGGTTGGCAATTCATCTTCAATTTCAACTGATTGGTCGGCACAGAAATTCCAATCCGTTAAAAAGATGTTCTGTAAATAGGCTGCGCTTTGGCCTTCAATCCTTAAATGTGAATCACGCCAATACACTTTGTCCGGGTCGACAGCTGGGTTGTTGTATTCATCACCAATATTAATACCTCCTACATAAGCCACTTTGCCGTCAACCACCACTATTTTCCGGTGGTTGCGGTAATTCAGTCTTTCAGTAAAAGCAAACCACCTGATCTCAGCAAACGGGAAAGCCTCAATGCCATGAGAACGCATGCGCATCAGTACCAAGTGGTTCAAACCTAAACTGCCATAGTCATCATAAATCAACCTAACGGCCACACCTTCTTTGGCTTTTTTGATCAGCAATTGACACAACTGACTACCAATGTCATCAAACCTGAAGATGTAATACTCCAAATGTATGGTGTGTTTGGCTGCTTCAAGGTCACTGAATAGTTGGGGAAATTTTTGTTCACCATTTTCCAACAGCGTCAATTTATTCCTGACCGTCAAACGACTACAACTGTCTTGATAGATCATTTTTGTCAGGCCATGAAATTGCTTCAAGTTTTCTTTGTGTTGTCGCATGACCCGAGTCGAATCATCATCAAACCTGGCCTGATACGCCTCTAATGTATGTTGAGTTGAGGTTAATTTCTGTTGATAAATTTTGCGTTTTCGGCGCTGTATACCAAACACAAAATATAAAAACAGCCCGACTACCGGAAATAAATAAACAGTGAACAGCCAAGCCGAAGCCCTGGAGCTGATGGTGTATTGTTGAATGATTTGCAATGTGACATAAATCAACAACACCCAATAGGCATAGTAAGCGATGGTTATCCAGCTGATTGTCATGACTTGTCGATCAATGATTGGAACATTGCAGTAAACAGTGGCGTGTAAGATTGAATAAATTATAACAGCAGCCCCTGGTGACTTTGTTACAATGCGCGCATGAATTCAGAGATAACCCACCCATTTGATCGACTGACTCCAGATTTAATACTTGATGCCATGGAAGAGCAAGGCTTTGCCATTGATGGTCGTGTATCTGCACTGAACAGTTTTGAAAACCGGGTTTATCAAATTGGCTTGGCAGACACCACCCCCATAATCGCAAAATTTTATCGACCCAACCGGTGGACAGCCAAACAAATACAAGAAGAGCACGACTTCAGTTTTACTGCTGAAAACCATGACATCCCTGTGGTCACCCCCCTGCGCAACGAACAGGGTCACAGCATCTATCATTTTGCTGATTTCATGTTCAGCTTGTTTCCCAGGAAAGGTGGTCATGCGCCTGAGCTGGATCATCAGGATAATTTGGCCATCATGGGTCGTACTTTGGCCAGGTTGCACAATGTGGGTGCACAACAACCTTTTTCTCACCGCCCGATCTTGAACAGCACCACTTTTGGCCGTGAATGCATGAATTATGTGGCTGAACATTTTATCCCCATTGAACACCAATCCTCCTACCGAAACCTGGCTCAACAGATCCTACCCATCATCGAAGAAAAATTAACCGGTGCACACAACATCAGGGTTCATGGTGATTTGCACATTGGTAACATCCTGTTGCGTGATGAAATACCCAATTTAGTTGATTTTGATGATGCACGTTCTGCACCAGCCATTCAGGACATATGGATGCTGTTGTCAGGAGAACCTCATGAACAAGAAACACAATTACAAAAAATCATCGGTGCTTACAATGAATTCAGGGATTTTCCTTTCAGTGAATTATTGATGATTGAATCTTTGCGGACATTGCGCATGATACACCACACCGCATGGTTGGCCAGACGCTGGGATGACCCCGCTTTTCCCCCTGCATTCCCCTGGTTTGACAGTCACAGTTTTTGGACCCAGCACTTGACTGATTTACAACACCAACTCACGGCATTACAAAACTGATCAATGCAATTTGGGCGATGAAAGGATGGCGGTTTACCTGACAAGCCAGAAGCCTTAATTGGACACCGCAGCACGAGCGCTCGGTTAGGCAAAATCAACAAGGCTTACATCAATAAAAGGTACGGAACAGCCAAATCAGACGATTTTCACCCTTCAAAGTGCAATCATGTGGTTCTTTTCAATTGACCGAATGATGATGCGTACTTTGATTAATGTCCTCACTTTTATCACCTTCACCATCCTGTGTTTTGGGGTGGCTTATTATGCTTTCACCTATTTACTGGAACCCATTCATCCCGACAACAGTTTCAAACTTAAACTGGCTTACAGTGGCTGGGTGGTGCCATTTCATTTTTACGCGGCTGGTTTGGCACTGGCCCTCACACCTTTTCAACTGAGTCAAAAACTGCGTAAACAAGTAAAAAACATACACCGGACTTTGGGGTTGTTGTATGTGATTTGTGTCCTACTGGGCGGCATTTCCGGGCTTTTGATGGCCTTAGGGGCCACTGGCGGCTGGGTGGCCAAAAGTGGTTTTTTCTGTCTGGCCGTTTTGTGGTTGTACACCACCGCAATGGCATTTTCATATGCCATCAAAGGCGACATAACCAGACACAAACAATGGATTTACCGCAGTGTGGCTTTGACGGCAGCCGGGATTACTTTGCGACTGTTCCTTGGTATCGGATTGGGCGTGATGCACTGGCCATTCTTAACGGTTTACGTACCCACTGCCTGGTTGTGTTGGACCCTTAATTTACTGATTTGTGAAATCATTATTTATCGCCAGCGTTTGGGCCAACGACAGCACCATAAATCTCTTGCTTTGACCTGAATTCACTGGGTGTCATATTTTGTAATTTCTTGAAAGCACTGTTGAAAGTTGATTTTGAGGTGAACCCACTGGCATAAGCCACATCCAAGATGTTGCGTTTTTCACCGGGTTGTCTCAACATGTCTAGAGCCACATCGATGCGCAATTGGTTGATGTATTCCCTGAATGACAATTGGTAAGTGTGGTTGATCGCCAAAGACACCAGATAAACCGGATAACCCGATTTTTGAGCCAATTGTCCGATGGTTAAACTGGGCTCCAAAAACAACTGTTGTTCATGCATCAATTCTTCCAGCTTATCAATGACCTCTGGAAATCGCTGATCCTCTGTTATCCTATTGGGTGACTGAGGTGATCTGATAGGTTCAACGCCCGCAACCTTTTGTTGTGCCAGAGCCAGGTAACCCATCACACTGATCCAACAAGCGACAGCCAAATAAATGATGCCTACATTGTATCCTTGGATAGGTACCAACCATTGGGTCACTGCAATGAACCAGATCAAAACCTGAAAATAAGCCATCACATCAACCCACAACAAAGTAATGCCATCGGTGTTAGAACACTGTTCCTCTAAAATATGCCGATAACGTTTGATGGTCACCAAACCTGCGACCACATAACTGATGCTGTACACATACAGCGTCAACTCAAACAAACCAAAAAAACCTGGACCATTTTCCCAAGGGTTGATGATCCAGGTGATGTTCACCCCTGCCATATAAATGAAGCCGGCCAGATGAATCAGGTCTGTCCATTTGAAAGGCAGATCCTGAGTCAGTGTCCGCACGTATAAGTAAAAGAAACTACCGTGCAAAAACGGAAAGAACTGGATCAATACATACAGCGGCAATAAAGGCGTTTGCGGATTGTGGTAGTGAATCACCCGCATGGACAAATCAAGCGCCAACAACACCATCCACAAAGCCAGTACCCGGTTACTGCGCACATTGATGCGTTTGCGCAGCAATGCCATCGCCAGTACCATTCCTTGTGCTGAACCTATCGCAAATACATGAGATAAAAATTGCATCATAAAATACGGGCCTCAGCCATTGTTCCTGAACCACCCTGTTAGGCTGTGTCGTGACTTCTTTGCCGGTAAGACTTCATGCGGAAATTCTTCACTCAGGAACACCACAAAAGTCCCCAGTTGCGGCAAAATTCTCTTAAATGGCTGAACTTCATCAGGTTGGTACAGCAACAGTTCTCCACCATCTACTTCACCCCACTCCTGATTCAGGTACAAAATGGTGCTGACTTTGCGGTTCGGGCCGTTCACTTTTTGACCACGAAAGGCATCCAAATGTTTTTGGTAATAAGCCCCTTCTGAGTAATGTGCAAACATACACTCGTATTCAAACAGCCCAAGAAAAAACCGATGATTCAGAGCCAGGCGCAATGACTCTGTCCAATTTAAATAATCCAGACATGCTGTTTGATCATCGTTCACCCACATGATTTCATCGCCACGGATTTGTTGGTTGGTTTGAAAGTCTTGGTGCCGTCCAACTCCGGCACTTTTAAATTGGCCGGGTTGCAATTGAGCCAACTGGGTCAACAGCGGTTTAATGAATGGACCTCCAAACGCCTTTTCCACCACCACATAACCATCCTTTGCGATCCCTTCACAAATGGTGTTGATCAATTCAGATTCAGAGGGCATTAAACTATTCAGTTGATTCAGCAATGGCATATTTTACTAGATAAAGGAATCAAGCCCCAAGAACATTCCTTATGATAAAATACTGGCCATGAACAAACCCATCAGTTGTGGCGCACAAGACATGTTAGAAGCCGCCATCATACAACGCAGACGTCTTAACCTCATCTGCCATGCCGAAACCGGAGAACAAGCCTTTTTTGACCGGGTGTTGCCGATTGATATAGGCACTGAAGATGGTATTGAATCCCTCACAATCATGACCACTGACAATGATGGAGGCATTCTGAAACTCAGTATCAACACATCAGACATCGAGTTTTTTGAAGCCAAAGACTACCAAGACCCCAGAATCATCTACCAGAAGTAAATCCTGAAAATTCACCTATTTTTGCTTGTCATTGGTTACAATCATCGGTTTTTGACCCAGTTATCCCGATGAAAAAATATTGGCTGATTTTATTGTGTTGCTCATTTTCAGCAAAGGCACAAAACCCTGAACCCATCACTTATACCTTTTCCGTCATTGACGCCAAACACCATTTGGCCGAGGTTTCAGTCACTTTTCCCCAAGTGGGCACCAAAACACTTGAAGTCAAACTGCCGGTGTGGCGTTCCGGGCGCTATGAAATCTTGAATTTGAGTAAAAACATCAGCCAATTCAAGGCTCAACATAACAATGATCAGCCCATCAACTGGAACAAAGTCGATAAGAATACCTGGAAATTGTGGCTGAACCAACCTGGTGATGTCACCATCACATATCAGGTTTACGCCAACTTACTCAAAGCCCGGGTGGCTCACATTGATGACAGCCATGCCTATTTAGATGCCAGTGGAGTCTTTATGTTTTCACCGTCTTACCGTGATGTCCCACTGATTGTAAATCTTAAAGTACCCGATGATTGGCAAAGTCGATCAGGTATGGAAAAGATCAATGATGATCACTCTTTTTATGCCAACAATTATGATCAATTGGTCGACTCCCCAATAGAAACCGGCATCCATGAATTCACCTCGTTTGAGGTTGATGGAAAGACCTATGAAATTGTGGTTTGGGGCCAAGGCAACCATGACATCAACGACCTCAAAGAACAAGTCACATTGCTACATCATGAAGGTGAGAAGATCTGGCAGGAGTTTCCATTTGAACGTTATGTTTATATGTATCATGTGGGTGATGGCTTACGAGGCGCCACTGAACATGTCAACTCGACCATCATCCAAAATGATCGGTTTAAATTCAAACCTCGTAAATCTTACTTGAAAATTCTCGCAACCACCGCACATGAATTTGTCCACACCTGGAATGTCAAAGCATACCGGCCTGCTGGGATCGCTCCTTATGATTATTCAGTAGAGAATTATTCTGACTTGTTCTGGATGGCTGAAGGCATCACCAGTTATTACGATGACCTCTTCTTGATGCGAGCTGGGATCTATGAAGCTGAAGAGTATTTTGAAAAACTGGCCAGTGACATCAATAAGCATTTGAATAAACCGGGTCGCCACGTTGAATCACTGGCGCAAACCAGTTTTGACACCTGGATAAAAGATGACTCACAACAAGCTCACAACGCCTCGGTCAGCATTTATTTAGAAGGGTCAATGGCTGCCTGGCGCATGGATCAGGAAATCCGCCAAATAACAGACAATCGTTTTGGATTAGACGAGTTACAAAAACGCTTATACCAACAGCACAACAACATCACCAAAGGCTATTCCAAAGCCGATGTGTTGCGGTTGTTATCTGAGATCACCGGCACTGACATGACGCCATTCTGGGACCAATATATTGAAGGGACACAAGCGATTGACTTTGATGACTTGTTGGCATTTTATGGTTTACAAATGACCCATAAAGAAGATGATGATTCCCCCAAGAAAAGCTGGATTGGCGCTTCATTGTCGCTCAACCATGATGCGCCTGTGATTAACACCGTTGACAGTGGTGGACCTGCCTGGTTGGCTGGACTTACCGCTGGTGATCAACTGGTGGCCATCGATGGCATACGAGTTACCAGCCAGGACATTGAGCAACGAATCGAACAATTGGCCATTGAAGACGTTGTGGAAATACATTATTTCAGTGCTGGTTTATTGAAGGAATCCAACTTGAAACCCATCGCTGAACCACACCCTGAATTCACCATCGAACCCCAAGAAAAACCGAGCCGCAAACAACAAGCCCGCTTCAAAGCATGGGCTGGTCAAGACCTGATACAAAAATAAAGCTGGCAGGCATGTTATTGAGCTTGCTTGTACGCTTCTTTTTGTAACATCAGGCGCATCTGCTTTAGGGTTAGATACATGGCATCACGGTTGTATTTATTGACCCCTGATTTAAAACCTATTTCCGGGTCCATGTAATATTGATAAATAATGTCGATTTGTTGATCATTGACGGGAATGATCTGCCAGGAGGCTTCCATGTTTTGAACCCTCAAGTGATCATGAGCTGGCAATTGATGAGGCCGGTTGGTGATCAAAATCTGCCAAGATCCGGTGTCCGCCTGTTCCTCTGCGGCTGCACTGAATACCACGTCCCTGTCCCTGAACCACAACGGTCCCTTGAAAACCATGTGAATCAATTCCTGATGCGTTCTTTCGGCTGAAATACACCCATGAACCCATTGCGAACAAACCGATAGATCCCTCAATAAAGCCAATACCGATGCTGCCGATCCTTGTACCGTCATCACGCCTTTGGTGTGCCATTGCTTGTATTTGGGGTGTTGGTGTTGTTGATACACTTTAATCCCCTTGCGATCAATTTTTTTACGCCATTGATTTTCAGCATGAGTCAAACTACTCACAAATAGCACACCAAACAGCATAGTTTTTAAAATCACATACATTTGGTTTTATCTTAACCCAGTTTTGCGCCTACAATACCGTTATGGGCGAACAAAAAATCATCGGAATAGCGGGAAACATAGGTGCAGGCAAAACCTCATTGGTGGAGTTTCTTACCAGCACTTACCAAATCACGCCCTTTTATGAACCCAATGACAACAACCCCTATCTGGATGATTTTTATCAAGACATGAAACGCTGGGCTTTTCATTCTCAACTCTATTTTCTCAGTTCAAAATTCAAAATCCATCAACAACTCGAACAAACGCCAGGCGTGGTGATTCAAGACCGCACCATTTTTGAAGATGTTGAAATCTTTGCCACCGCGCTGCACCAAATTCGCAAAATCAACAAACGTGATTGGGCCACTTATTTGAGCTTTTATGAAAGCATACAACAAGCGATCAAACCACCTGATCTGATGATCTACCTCAAATGTTCAATCCGCACAACCAGAAAACGGATCAAACTGCGGGGCAGAAAAATGGAACAAGACATGCCATTGAGCTATTTAAAAAGGTTAGAATCCTTATACCAAAACTGGATCGCCCAATATGACAAAAGTAAATTGTTGGTGATCGAAACCGATCGCTTGGATTATGTGAATGACCTGATTGATCAAATTGAATTGATGCAAAGCATAGAAGCTTTGTTACCCAAAGACCTGGCCCGCAGCTAACTGGAGTAAATACTGGATGAAATATTTGATGACATACCTCAAAGGCATGCTGATGGGCATTGCTGACTTGGTCCCTGGTGTATCGGGTGGAACCATCGCCTTGATCACCGGCATCTATCAACGCTTGATCAATGCCATTGCAGCAGCCAATATCAACAGCTTGAAACTGTTGTTCAAAGGTCAGATTAAAAGCCTTTGGACACAAATTGATGGTTGGTTTTTGTTGAGCATGTTTGCTGGGTTGTTGACAGCTGTTTTTGTGTTTGCGGGTGTGATTAAGTCTTTGCTGCACCACCATCCAGTGCTGACCTGGTCGTTTTTCTTTGGCCTGATCATAGCCTCCGCCGTTCTGCTGCTGAATAAACACCGATCTACGCAATTGGTTCATTGGTTTTTACTGGTTTTCGGCGTGTTCTTGGGATATTTCCTCAGCACCCAGAGTATGGCCGTGTTACCTGAGGGTTCTTGGGGAATATTGATAGCTGGTATGATCGCCATCAGTGCCATGATATTGCCAGGCATTTCTGGTTCACTGATTTTAATTTTACTCGGGAAATACCAAACTGTATTGGCTGCTGTTGAAAACAGGGAATGGTTAACTTTACTTATTTTTGCAGGTGGTTGCATCATTGGACTGATGTTGTTTTCACGGCTGTTAAAATGGCTGCTGGCTCGTTATCATAAAGCCACACTTTATTCTTTGGCAGGCCTGATGCTCGGCACTTTATTCAAAGTCTGGCCCTGGAAATCAGCTGTCGGCAACATCATCCCCACCGCCCATCCAGAACCGCAAATAATGTTTGCGGTGTTGTTGATGGCAGGTGCAGCTGTGTTGGTCAAACTTTTATTCAACTTTGGTAAAAACTAATTCAGCTGACAGTTCAATCCAATAACCAGAGGTATATATGATTGCAGGACATAACGGTTTTTTCTTCAAAAGGAAAAAAATAATCACCTTCATATGCTTAATGATGCTGGTCATTCCTGTAATGGTTGCTGGTAAAACACCAGGAGAGGACAGTGAATCAACCATCAGCATGAACTTCAAAGACTATCCGCTGAATGCAATCGTTCATTTAGTGGCTGAAATGACTCCACAAGAAGAAACAATGCTTAACCTTGGGTTGCTGGATGGAATTAAAGTCACGGTCAAAGTTAAGCATGTTAATGCCTTTGAGCTCCTGGATAGATTGCTGAAGGAAAAGGGGCTTAAAGTACATCGAACAAGCCACACTTGGGAATATTCAAAATTATAGAATTCAAGTATATTCAAGGCTTTATAATGTAGCTTTACTCAGCCTCATAAAACAGTGAAAACATTTTATTGGTACGACTTAGAAACCTTTGGCACCAACACCCGCTACGATCGCATTGCCCAGTTTGCCGGCATTCGCACTGACGAGCACTTGAATCCAGTCAGTGAACCTGACATGTTTTATTGTCAGCCAACCTTCGATTATTTACCTGACCCCGGCAGTTGTTTAGTGACCGGTATCACGCCACAACTGTGTGAAGAAAAAGGCATGGCTGAGCATGAATTTGCAGCGAAAGTTCATGATATATTCAGCCAACACAACAGTTGTGGCGTGGGCTACAACAGCATCCGCTTTGATGATGAATGCGTCCGTTCTTTGTTATACCGAAATTTATACGACCCTTACCAAAGAGAGTACTTGAACGGCAACAGTCGCTGGGACCTGATCGATCTGGTCAGAGCCACTTATGCACTGCGACCTGATAACATTGAGTGGCCCATGCACGAACCAGGTAAGCCAAGCTTCAGGCTGGAAGACTTGGCCCAAGCCAACGGTTTAGTACATGAGGCAGCTCATGATGCACTTTCAGACGTCGAAGCCACCATTCAAATGGCCAAACTGATCCAAAAAAACCAACCCCGTTTGTTTGATTTTGCCCTGAATTTACGCAACAAAGACAGCGTTCGCAGTTTGTTGAATTGGCAATTACAACAACCGATTGTTCATGTTTCAAACAAAATACCCGCTGAAAGGGGATGCCTGAGCTTGATGCTGCCACTGGCCATCCACCCCAACAACAAAAATGGCGTGATCTGTTATGACTTACACCACGACCCCACAGACTTTTTGTCCTTGGAAGTGGCGGAGATTCAAGATCGACTGTATACACCCCAAGCTGATTTGCCCGCTGGCGTTCAGCGGGTTCACCTGAAAACCATCCACCTGAACAAGGCCCCCTTTGTATCGCCCATCTCAGCACTCAAAGGTGTGGATTTGAAGCGTATCGGCTTGGATTACCAGCGGTGCCAAAATCACCTCGCTCAAATCAAGCAAGTAGCTGGCACCGAGAAGAAAGCCGCTGCTGTGTTTGATCAGCCCTTTGATTCGCCCGCAGATGACGTGGATGAAATGATTTATGCCGGCTTTTTCAGTTTCAAAGAACGGGCTGAATTTGAGTCAATCAGGAACTTAGCCGCCAGTGAAATTCCATGGCAAACAGGCAATTTCAAAGACCCAAGAGCGGCCACTTTGATCCAGCGTTACAAAGCCAGAAATTTCTATCAATCATTGTCAGATGAACAACGCACCTTGTGGCAGATTGATGCCTTGAAAAGACTGGAGCATCGTTTTGGAGAAGGGTTTAATCTGTGGTTTGAAAACATTGAATCATTGCGCAATCAAACCACAGATGCTGCTACAATGAATATCCTGGATCAGGTGGAACAGTTTGTGATGGCAAAAGAGTTTTGATCACCAAATTCGAATGCGGTCACTGGACTGGAGAAGACCGAGTCCCCTCTTTGGGCAAGTTGGCCCGGTATTGCCTTCTGACAACAGTCATGAACACCCGAATCACCACATACAAAAAGAACCCAACTGCCACAGCGTAAATCCCCCAATGTTTAAGGATGATGATGGGCTCAGCATTTTCAATGCCTTTGATGTAATCCCATAGCATAGGCAATGCACCAATCATGGTGATGGTCATGGCCACATAACTGAACATCCTCAGTTTATACATCCGCTCTCTGAACAGTCGTTTTTGGAACAACTTCAGTTCTTCAGGATCAATTTTGGCCTCAGGATCACGACTGAATCCACAACTGGGACAGACCTTGGCCACTGAAGATATTTTGGTTCTACAAGCCGGACAATTAATGAGCGCCATGATGATTCCTGTGTTTAAAAATCAAGATTATAACAATTCTGACATGAATATTTTATCAAAAAAGTCTATCATAGGCAGATCACAAACCTGCCTCAAAATCTTTATAACAAGAGCATGAAAAGAAAAACCAAGATCGTTGCCACCCTGGGCCCAGCCAGCCAATCTCCCACTCAAATAGAAGCATTGATTCATGCTGGTGTGAATGTGTTCCGCCTGAATTTTTCGCATGGTTCAATCAAAGACCACCAGGAAAATGTGAATAACATCAGGGAAGTCGCAGCCAAACTCGGTGTATTGGTTGGCATTTTACAGGATTTACAAGGGCCAAAGATCAGAGTGGGCAAATTCACCGGTGGTTCGATTGAGTTGGCCGACGGTGAATCTTTTACCTTGTACCCAGATAAAAATAAATTGGGTGATCAGCAAGGCGTTGGTATCAGTTACCCCCAGTTGTATGCTGATGTTAATGTGGGGGATTCGTTGTTGTTAGATGATGGCAAATTGATCTTAAAAGTATCGGCTGTTGATAAGCAGATCATCCACACCACCATCGCACGAGGTGGGACTTTAAGTGACAAAAAAGGCATCAATGTACCTGATGCCGATTTGAGTATTGCGGCGGTGACTGATAAAGACATTGCTGACATTGCCACTGGCGCTCAACTGGATGTTGATTGGGTTGCTTTGAGTTTTGTTCGCAACCAAAATGATTTATTGATTGCCAGACAACACCTTGAATTGAATAACTCAAAGGCAAAGCTGATGGCTAAAATTGAAAAGCCTGGCGCCATTCGTAATTACAAAGAGATTTTGCGTACTGCAGATGGCATCATGGTAGCACGAGGCGACTTAGGGGTAGAGTTGTCACCCGAGAAAGTGCCGATGTTACAGAAACGACTGATCAGAAAAGCCAGAGAGAAAGGCAAACCGGTGATCACTGCCACCCAAATGCTGGAAACCATGACTGAAAATGCCATTCCAACCAGGGCTGAAGCCAACGATGTGGCCAATGCCATTTTTGATGGTACCGATGCAGTGATGCTTTCTGCAGAAACCGCCACGGGATCATATCCGATAAAAGCAGTTGAGACCATGGATCGCATAGCCACCACAGTTGAATCTGACAATGACTACAGAAAACGCATGCGTGAGCGGAAATTCAAAGCAGAAAAAAACACCCCGGATGCCGTGTCATTCGCAGCGTGCAACATTGCCACCACACTGGCTGCTGAAGTGTTGTGTTGCTTTTCCAGCTCAGGTGCCACCGCATTGCGGGTTGCCAGAAATCGCATTCACACCGACGTGATTGCCATTTCACCCTCTATCAAATCATGCAACCAGCTAACTGTGTCATGGGGCATCAACCCGGTCTTAAGTGATGATGCCACCAGCACGGATGAAATGGTTAAGATTGCCAACCAAGTCATCATTGATCAAAAAATGGCCCAAACTGGTGACCAGTTTGTGATCACTGCTGGTGTACCTTTTGGACACTCTGGCACCACCAATTTGATTCGTGTGGAAACACTGGACTGATCATTTTCCCGATCATCAATCATTCAATGGGCGTTGATGTGTACAACCACTGTTTGGCTCACCAACGCCCTGATGAATGATTTTAGGCATCACCTGTTGGTTTGATTGTCATTTAAAACAGGTCCCCAACTTTGATCAGGAGTTAACATTTCGGGGAACTGAATATATTGACAGAGTCCACCAAGAGCATCAATCACCTCTGTGCAAGATGTCGATTGATCCAAACCCTGACCCAATCTCTGGATTTGCATGATGGGCGAACTCATACTGAATTCATAAGGGTTCAAACCTGCATCAGTACCAACCGGATTGCTCTGCAAATAACGGCCAATTTCAGGGTCATAATCGCGCCAGTAATTGTGGTGCATGCCCGACTCTCCGTCATCATATTGCCCTGATGATCGCAAGTAAAAATGAAAATTGCTGCCATCACCATCAACATCTTTTTCAGGACTGGTGGTACCAAATGCATCAGACTCCAATGACCAGATCCTTACTCCAGCATCGTTGGTGATCCAACGTGGTGCATGCAAATGATCCGTTTGGATGTAGTAAATGTCATCATGAGTCATGCCTTTACTTGAATAAAACTTGCGAATTTGAGCAATCAATCGATCGCCTAAATACACATTCTCTCGATCCCAAATGTGCTGGCCATTCTTGTATTTTGATACATGAACCAAACGACCTTGCTCATCATACAAAAACAGGAATTCTCCAGCCAATGCACCATTGGTTTTGTTGTGGGTCTTGTGGACCCGCTCACCCAAGGCATTGTATCGATACACGGCCCTGGTGATAACACCCTGGGTGTGGGTACTCATGCGATTGGCTTGATTGTAAATCCACTGTTTGTCTCCAGTGTGATGGGTTTGCAAGGTGTTGCCATTGGCATCATATACCCGGTTTGCACCAAAGTTAATCGACATCAAACGATTGCTGTTGGGGTCAATGGTGTAATTGGTGATGATGGTTTCAGACTTATTGCCATTCAAACCACCGTTGGAACCCCCATTGGCTTTGGCCGATGGGTTACCCCCTGCTTCACGCATGATTCGATTGCCTGCCTTGTCATATGAATAAGTCGTATTCAAATAATTTTCACTGGTCAATCGATCCAATCGATCATAGCTGAACCAATCGTTATTGGTCGAGATTTCTCTGGTGACATAAGTGATGTTGTGGTTGTTGTCATGATTGAATGAAGCCGTCACATCGACACCATAATTGTATCCAGTCATTCGATAACCATTGTCATACAATGCGTTGTAATGCTGTCCATTACCAAAATTAATCGATTCGATCGGTCCAAACGGCAGATAACTGACACCTGTGATTAAGGAATCAGTGATTCCAGTTGGACTGGTGGTGGTGATTCGTTTAACTTGATTCAGGTCATCGTATTCGTAAGCCAACGTCATACCTGATGGATATGACATGCTTGCCAGACGGTCATAAGAATCATAACTGTAACTGATCGTCAGATCATTGAAAGCTGCATAGCTGGTGGCATCAAACCCACTGACCTCTTGCGCTTTACTCAACAAATTTCCAAAGGCATCATAAGTGAATGCAGTCTGTCCACTTTGATCAATGAAGCCGGTCAGTTGGCCAAGCCCTCCTGCACCTTGGTCATAGAAGAAATAATTGTCCAGGCTGCTGTCAGCATATTCCACCAAAGTCAAACGATTTCTGCCGTCATAAACCCTTTCAACCAGATGACCATTGGCATCTGTCTTACTGACTTTATTGCCTGCCGCATCATAAGTTTGATGACTGGTTCCACTGTCAGGACTGATCAAGGTGATCAGATTACCAAAATCATCGTAATGGTGGGTGGTCACATTGCCCCTGGCATCGGTGGTGGTCTTCACCCGGTCAGCCACATCATGACTGAATTGAGTCATGGTGTTGGCCGTTGCAGGGACAGTACCCAAATAATCTTGAGTTTTTTGGGTCAAACGATTGAGGCTGTCATAACTGTAATCAGTCGTCACCCCTTTACCGTTGGTGTAGCTGTTCAAGTCTCCATTGCTGCTGTAATCGTAAGTCACAGAAACACCGGATTGTTGTCTACTGGCCAAGTATCCATATGCATCAAACGATTGGTTGATCACTCGACTGGGTATCGAAACACCCTTACCAAAGGATTGTTCTGACAACAGGTTTCCTTCACTGTCCAATGTGTACTCAATGCGGTTGTCGGCCTCATCAGTGATCTGTATCAACCGCAATGCATCGTCATAAGTCAGACTCAACCTTGTTGCTTTCGCTGTGCCATAATTCTCAGTCACAGAACTGAGGTGTCCGGTATGCAGATAGCCATATTGGGTCACCCGAGTTTCGGTGCCAACAGCCATGTATTCAGATGAGGACAACAGCCTATCTGTACTTGGTTCATAAGTGTACTCAATGGTCACACCATTGGGCCTTTGCTCTTCGGTTACTTTTCCTGACGCTGACCAGCGAATCTGATCTCGTTCAACCAATCCACCAGGACCAGTCACCCGTTTCAGGCGATTCTGCCTGGTTACCACAGGATTGTCTTTGGCATAGTATACGTAGTCTGTCTGATCAATGGCACCTGGTCTGGGACCATCATCCAAGCTGATTTGATTGAAAGGTCCTGCATAGGTATGAGCGACTGATCGGCTGATGGCAGTGCCATCTGGTCTGAAACCGCTGCTGCTGACAGACGTGACTTGACCATAGTTGTCATAAACATAAGAAGTCACTTTGTTTTGACCATTGAAAACCGACGGCTCAGAGATACTGGCAACTTTGCCGTAGAATCGAGAATCATAAGTATAATCAGTGCGGCGTTCATGAGCACCTACACCAGGTTCATCGGCCTCTATGCGATAAGCAAATTGGCCCTTGGTGTCATAACCCCCGTAGGTGGTTGTGGTGCCTTCGTTGGTGTGGCTGATTAAATTGTTTTGAGCGTCATAATCGAATGATTCATTACCCAGTTCACAGCCAGAACATCCCGGACCACTGAAACTCTTCAAGCGCCACAAGTCACCTGATTTCTCAACTTCAAGGCTGCTCACAGCATCCAATGAATTTGTCAGCGTTCTGTTGATATCAGATGTATAAGAGATCGAAATTCGATTAACCCCATTGGCCAACTCACTGGAAATCAAGCGTCCCTGACCATCATGAACGAAGGTACTGTAACGAATGCCCCGTTGGTCAGTGATGCCGGTCAATAAGCCAGGATGCTTACTATTTTCATAATGGAAGATCTTGCGATTCAACCTGAGACTGGACGGATAATTGATATGAGTTATGTTGTCCTGAGTATAAGTAAATGTCCAACCACGACTGCTGCTGTCGGTCACACTGTTGATCCTAATAACCGAATCAATCACATCAAAGAAAATGTTGATGTACAAACCATACTCGTCAGTAACACGAATGTGATCACTGTTGTGAGTGACTCGGATTCTTTCTCCAGTGTTCAATCGAATTTCATTCAAACGACCCTGTGAATCATAATATTCTTTGTCACCATTCTTGGCATAAAATGTCCATCCTTTGCTGGTTTGTTCCAAACCGCTTTTCACATGATTGGTGGCCACCCAATTAAATTGCAACCTGTAGTATTGATAGATACGACCGTCAGGACGGGTCACATTCACCCACTCAACACCAGATTCATCCAAATAAATACCTGACACGCTGCGGTTGTAATCATGGGTCCAACGCATGCCTGTGTCACCATGGACAGGCTCTCCAAAGGCATCCACCTCTGTGTGTGAGTTATAAGTCACACCAAATTTCAAACCATGGCCCAGTTTGAGCAAGGGTTCATGGTGATGGTGGTTACCAGTGGCCACATTGATCGCTTTGGCGATCACGGTACCGCCACCCTCACCCATGGGTGACATGGTTTGGGGACCCTGGTCGTCTTCGTTGACACAACCTTTGTCTGTATTCAAATAAGAACCGACCGGGCAACTGATACCATAGTAGTATGTAGCTTGGTGGTCAATTCCATTCACTTCCGGCCAACGCAAGAAGCCATCATAAGACCAGTGTGGATGTTCAGCACCGGCATCAGAGTGAACACAAACCTGATCTGGTTCGGACACTTGTGCTGCCGCCATGTTACATAAAACTTGTGCTTTCGCCACATTTTCACTCAGGTAGTACACCTCAATTTGTTGTGGTACATCATCATCCAAATTAACCAGATTAGTCACTTCAGGAACCACTGCTGCGTAGGCTACATCAGTACTGTTGATGACATATGTCAGATCATAATTCACGTCATAATCAGTGATTTCATCATCCAGCCCAACCACTGTCAGTGATTGACTTTGTGACCAATCGGATGGCGTGAAAGTCAACTGACTGACTGCGATTTGTGCTTCGGTGGCGTCTGAAACATTGAAATCCAAAATCACATCAGCCGTCGGCTCAACTGACAAAGACACATCAAATTGCGCTTGTAATTGTCCCGCTTCATCGGTTTCAAAGCCACTCAGATTGTTCATGATTACAGCAGCCACATCATCATCGATGTTGGTCACACTGACCACAGCCATTGCAAGCCCGTCATAATGACCATCTGTACTACTGACAGCGCCATTGATTGTGTAATCAACATCGCCATCAACCACGCCATCGTCCACACCAGTGATCAGCACATCTTGGGCCACATTCCAATTGGCAGCAGTGAAAGTAACACCGCTGTCAACTGTGCCTTCTGAGACATCACTGCTGTTGAAAGCGATGGTCACATCGGCCTCTGGTTCTGAATTCAAAACCACACCAAATTTGGCAGTACCACCTTGCTCGGAGGTGGTCAGACCATTCACAGGTAAGACCGTCACACCTGCCACATCATCATCGGTGTTGGTGGCATCAATGGCTGGAATTGCCAAGCCATCGTAGCTGGCATCTGCGCTGCTGATTGTGATGCTGACTTGATAGTTTTGATCACCATCAATCAAAGCATCGTCTTGACCCGTTAAGGTGATGGTTTGTTCGGTACTCCAGTTGACTGTGGTAAAGACCAATCCAGTCGGTGCCACCAAGGCTTCTGATGCATCAGAGCTGTTGAAAGTCACCGTCACGTCAGCGGTAGGTTCAGCCGTCAAACTGATGGTCACATCAACCGAACCACCGGCTTCACTGGTTTGCAAAGCCCCTTGTGGAGTGATGATTAACCCTGTGCTGTCATTGTCTTCATTGGTCAAATTAACATCTGCAATGACAATGCCTTCGTAATTGACATCGGTACTGCTGCTGGTGAAGCTCAATAAATAAGCTTGGTCACCATCCACCAAAGGATCATCTTGTCCGGTGATTGTTACCACCTGTGCTTGATTCCAATTGATCGCATCGAACACCATCAAGCTGACATCTACAGTGCCTTCTTCTTCATCAGAACTGAGCAAAGAGACATTCACTGCATGCAGCGGTTCACTGGTTAAAGTAACTTCAAACTGTGCGGTACCGCCGGCTTCAGTGGTTGTTGTGCCACCAATCGCAGTCACAGAGACTCCGGCTTGGTCATCATCCGTGTTGGTCAGGCTCAGCGCATCAACCACCAAACCATCATAATTAACGTCAACACTGCTGACTGCCGTATTGATGTCATAGGTCACATCACCATCAACCACCGCATCATCTTGACCGATCACATTAATGACTTGTGGCGTGTTCCAATCCGTTGAAGTGAAAGTCAACTGGGCAGGACTGACCTGTCCTTCGGTTTCAATCGAACTGGATAAATCCAAAATCACATTGTCAGACGGTTCTGTCAACAATGTGACTTCAAAACTGATCACATCACCTGTTTCAGAAGTGGTAGAACCAGCCAAAGCGGTGAACAGTACACCCGGGATGTCATCATCGACATTGGTCACTTCAAGATCGGCAATTTGTGTGGCAGCGAACTGGGCATCGGCTGATTGTATCGGACCAAATTGCAAAGCGGCCACCTGATCACCATCCACCAAGGTGTCATCCACACCGGTTACCGTGATGGCTTGTGGTAGCGACCAGTTATTCAAATCAAACAACAATTGACTCACATCTGTTGAAATTTCACTGTCGTCACTGACCGTCACAGGTATGATCACATAATCTTCAGGCTGTTGTACCAGTGTGACATTGACCGTGGCCTGGTCGCCAGCTTCGCTGACCGCATTATCAACAGCCAGAACTTCAATCACCGAGGCATTGATTTGCAAAGTCTCTGTGCTGTAACTGACCACCGATGAGGAGCCATCTGAGATTACGGCATACAAATATACCGCATTTCCAGCCAAGGCACTGATGTCCCAATCATAAGAGTCATCACTGTTTTCAGACAATCCGGCCACAATCAGCACACCATCGGAACCACTGTTGTCCAGATCATAGTACAAATCGATGTTGGCATCCGAGTCGGCATCACTGGCCAACCATTCAATGCGGAAATTACTGGCCGCTGTGCTGGTGGCTTGTTGTAAGGAAACAAACTCAAAAGCAGGCACATCATCCACCAGATCATCAATCACAAAAACTGACTGTAACGGAGAAAAGGGTGTTTCAGAACCGTCACCATTCAAAGCTTTGGCTTGCCAATAGTATTGGTTGCGATCGGTCATCGCCGGACTCAACGCCACGGGCTGATCGACCACTTGTGATGAGAACAACACCGTGGCATCGGCATCTTCATAGATGTCCACTTGGAAAGTCTCGGCAAAACCGGTGTATTGATCAATAGCGACCTTCAACTCTGGTGTGACTGTGGAAACCCAGCTTTGGTCGGCCGGGTTAACCGTTTTAATCAAAGGCGCACCGCCTAATTTCTGGGTGGTGAATTGGCCGTATTGCCAACGACCGTAGCGGAATTCAGGGATCTTATTGCCCCGTGCTCGCCAATAATAGACTGTGTCATCAGTCAAACCAGTCACTGACCAAATGACTTGTCCCGAGACATCAGTTACTTGAGTGAATTGTTGAATACCAGGTGATGTGAAATCTGGTTGCACATCAATTTCAATATCGATAAACACATCCAGTGGCGCATCCACAATCAAATCCACATCTACTCCGGTCAACGCTTGGTTGACCGGGGCATTCAATTGGTAACCGGTTTGCGGTGAAACGTTAACTCCGCTGGTGAATTGACTGTCCGCACACAACACTTCGTTGTTACCATCGGTTACTTTGGCGGTCCAGAAATAATCAACAAAAACTTCATATTCATTATAAGGCTGCCAGCTGCGCAGCTGACCTGAGCTGGCTTGTAACCAACCGGAATCAGCCAACATGATTGTTTTTGCAGCATCTTCAAACACTTCAAAACGATATTGCAAGGCATCGCCTTCGGCGTCCAGGCCTTGATTCACAGACAACTCAACGACGTTGTCATTGACTGACAAGCCAGCCTCAGGATACTCCAACCCACAATATTCAGGCGCGTTGTTCGTGGCACTGAAGAAGAACTCATCGTATGACCAGTTACTGTAGGTGACACCGTCAAACGCCCTTACCCGCCAAATATAACGAACATCTTCAGTCAAAATTTGACCGTGTGCCCACACGGTGGTGCTTAATTCAGATTCGTCAATGGTTTCGCTGAAGAACAGGTTCTGTAAACTGTTCTCATACATCTCGAATTCATAGACCATGGCTGCGTCCACCGCACCCACTGAATTGACAATCATGAATTCAGTGGGCTCCACCGCCACTTGAGCACCTGCCAATGGGCTCTCAATCACCACCGCTTGGGGCCGGTCTTCAACCGTAGGATTACCACCATGATCATGTTCTTGTTTATCTGTGGCACTGTCCTGATCAAAATCACCCGTGCCATCTTCATCCAAATCGCCAAAATGCTCCATTTCCCAGGCATCCAGTAATCCATCACCATCGGTGTCATCCGGGTCTAGTTGGGAGATGATCAATTGCACATTGACATCCTCATCAACGGTGCCGTCACTGGCCCTGAACGAGGCATTAAAAGTGCCCTCAGCATCGGGGGTCCAATTAAACTGCCATGTACCCGATCCGGTGGCGGTTAAGCTTGCGCCTACAGGCAGACTCAATGGCGTCAGGGTCAACACATCCTGGCTGTCGTCATCGGTGACCAGAATATCGAAACTCATGGCTTGATTCACATACCCAGTTTGCGGACTGGTCACCGCCACTTCGGGTCTGGCATTGGGTTCCAACCCATCAAATATCACTGTGTAAGTAACCGTGTTTCCATTGTGGCTGTAACTTTCATAAGTATCAAACAAACCGATGAAATAAGTGAAAACGCCCGGATCGCCCTCCACTTTGTATTGCCAAATATTTTCAGTTGGCAACACTTTATTATCATCACGAATCGCGGTGATCATTTGCGGGATGCCTGCATAATCATCAGGCCAGTGAACAAATACTGGATCACCGTCTATTTCCGGAGTCACTGTCACTGTCACAAAGCGTCTGTCATTGCTGACGCCGTTGTCTACAACTGCACCCTCCCCCAGTATTTCCAAATTATCTACCCGAACATCCATACCATTGGATTCATAGACATATAAAGTGTCTCCTGAGAAGGCCAGAAAATCAGTTACCCCATCACGGTCGGCTTCGGCCACTTTGACTTTGTGTAATAGGGTATGAGTTTGGGGTTGGCCGTCAATCAGGGAAGTTAACTCACCCCCTAAATCATCGGAATGAACATAATCTGCGCTAAAATCTACAAACTGGCCAGTCAATGAAGTCGTCATCTGCCAACTGACCATGGCACTTTCCTCAGATGGCAACGTCCCAATGTCAGCCAGCAAGGAAGGCACAACGGGTTGGTCATTCACTGATGTACCTAACAATGTAAAGTCAATCAACAGACCCTGATTATTTTCGGTGATGGTGGGTTGGGCCGATTCAATTTTCAGATTGGTGGCCTCACCATCGCCGATGTTTTTGACGCGCAACCCCAGGTCGAATGGTTCTGCCGGTTCTATGATCGGTGGTGGTGTGTTGGGATCATCAGCAAACACATCAGCCGGCAGGAAATAATCCAGCTTCAGAAAAGGCGTAGGTCGCACTTCGATGTAGTCTGGGGCCACTTCAATGGTTTGGCTTTCTTCACCAAATTTGTAATTAACCGTTGCACCAACACCATAAGTTTCACCAATTTTATTGCCTGCAGGTACAGCTACTTTTCTTGGAATGATTAACCATCGTATTTCAGCCGTTTCACCAGCCGGTAATACGGCCATACCATCAGTCAATTTGGGCACGTCTTCCAAATCATCTATGGCCAATGGTTGGCCATTAGAATCTTCCAGTCCATCAAGGTAGTCAACGGTGATGAAAAACTTCACATCATCCGTACCCTGTGCGTGGTTATAAGAAGCAGTGACCGGATTGCCATCGACATCCCTAAACACCACATTGATGCCCAGTTCACTCAAATCCAGCGCTTCCAAACCGTTGGTGATCACCATTTTCGCTTCGAACGCCTGACGCTCAAAAGTCACCTCTTGTCTGATTTCAATTTTCACCACCGCGCAGATCAATTCTGCCAGGGCCATCATGGGTGCCATCAACAACACCATTGCCAACATCATTTTTTTCATCATATTCATCCTTTATTGAATTGTCTGAATGTATTCTTCGTTCCTGATCAAATGGCTCACCAGCCGCCTCCGTTGCCGCCGCCTCCGCCACCACCGCCACCACCAGCGCAAGGGTTCGTTTTGGGACATTTGTCGCAACTGTTGTACAATTCGATACAACCTTCAAGCTTGCACCCTAATTTCACATCATCTAAGTTATCCAATGTGGCACCGGCATTGCCATAATATCCACTGCTAGAACTAAGACCCGCTCCAGCATGGAAAAATGGGACATGGATTTCGCAACCAAAACTGGCTGAAGCACAAGAACTGGGTGGTGGGGGTGGACCTGGAAAAAATCGTTCTTTGTTGTCAAATCGATTGGTCCCACCTTTACTCCTTTTGTAAGGTCCTATTCCGGCAGACCCTTTGAATTTGGGCCGGTCGTCATCGGCATCGGTGATGTCTGTTCCAATTCTAAAGGACAGGCAAATTTTTACTTTGACAC
This sequence comes from Marinicella sp., assembly GCA_965230295.1. GTDB lineage: Bacteria > Pseudomonadota > Gammaproteobacteria > Xanthomonadales > Marinicellaceae > Marinicella. The sequence goes on from OZ246001.1 coordinate 936,742, forward strand.
AAGTCCAGGAAAATTCAAATTTCAATTTGCCACATGTCCTGGCACCCAGCCCCAAACAAATACCCCCATCGAATTTAAGCAAACCAGTTGGATCGGTGTATCTTAGTGGCGCATTACTGACGTAGACATACTCATTGGCATCGGCATAAACACCCAATGGATCACGCTGAATATATCGGCCCAAACCAGGAGCATAATCCCGATTGAAGTTATGGTAGGTAAACGACTCGGGATCTGCATATTGGCCCGGCATCATCAATGGATCGGTGTGCCCGTTGACGGCTTGCCAATCATGTGATTCACCAAAAGCAGAGAATTCACGGGCCAGTTGCACCACACCTTGACTGTCGATGATTTTGTGCGGTGTGCCCAGATGATCATTCAGGTAATAGAAATAACCTTCAGCTGATTTCTTTAAGATCGGTTTGGCCCCTTCTAATTGATGCGGCTCATGTAAATAATTAACTGTTGAACCATCGGCAAGACGCTCATGAATCAAACCTTCTTTGCCATAGTGGAAATAGGTGGTTTCATTGTTGGCCAGATCCTTTTTAAAAATACGTCTACCGAACGGGTCGTAATGGTATTCATGGGTAGCTGTTCCGCCACCGTCTTGAATTTGGGTTAAACGCATGGCTTCGTCATAAACGTAGTTATTCAAAACGCCTAAACCGGCATCAGTGACTTGTGTCATGTTGCCATTGTCATCATAGACATAGGATTGGGTGATGGCATCCACCAGTTGGTTGTTGGCATTGTATTGCCAAATGGCATCGTTGGTGGTCAGTGAAGTGGTGCGGTTTCCTACCGCATCATACTGGTACCCTTCGGTTGGTAGGGATGGGTGTGTGGCACTGATCAGCTGGTCCAGGTTGTCATATCCAAAAACATGGTTTCCTTGTTGGGTCTCTTTGCTGGTCATGAAACCATAGTCATTGTAGCCATAGACATGCTCCTGAATGGGATTGGCTTGGGCGTCAGTGGCCGTGATGCTCATGGTCCGTTGCAGACCATCATAAGTCATCTGTTTCACCACCCCACCAGGCATGGTCACCTGTTGTGGCTTATTGACCTTAAAATCAGAATAAACGATGTCGCCCTGGTTGGGAATCACCACTTTGGCCAAACGCGCATCATCATAAGAAAATGGGTACTTGATGCCATCCACTCCGGTGAAGCTTTTGGTCAAGCCATCTTTGAAATATTCATAGCTGTGGTTGAATGAGTGGCCATGTACGGTCAGAGTTTCACTCAACTTGTTCAGCTTAAAGTCATAGGTCGCTGTGCCCACCAAAGTGCCGTCTTCATATCGTTCAATAGCTCCACGGTTGTTGAGGGTATAAGTTATGGTATTGACCAATTGTTGTTGCCCATCAATGGAGCGAAAGGAGCGGGTTCCGACCTGTCGACTGTCGTCATCGTATAAATATTCAATGCGATTGCCCATGGCATCTTCTTTGAATGTCACATAATTGTTTTCATCATAAATAAAATGAAACGCTTCATTCATGGGACGAATCACATCTTTCAGATTGTTCGCCAAATCATATTCAAACCGATGTCGGTTCAATTTGGCATCATAAAATTCAATCATGTTATCCCGGTCATCATACCGATACTGTTGCTGTAAAACCCCTTCATGATAACGATGGGTCCTTCTGTTGAGCGCGTCGTATTCAAATGTGATGGTCCGTTCTGCATTGCCGGAAGTTTCAATGATGTTACCTACGGCATCGTATTCGATGTTCATGACATCGATTTTGGTCTCACCAGCTTGTTCATAGGTTCGTGTTTCCTGGATGATGCGATTTTGCAGGTCATACCGCAAATCCATACTGTAAGTGGGGAAAACCACCCGGGTGGGTTGATAAAACGCTCCCGAATTCATCGGTGCATCCACCAATGGTTGATAAGAATATGTGGTGATCAAGCCACTTGCTGTGATCATGGCCGTCATACGACCAAAATCATCGTAGGTATAGGTTGTTTCATTACCCTCCTCAGAAATTGCCTTGCTGAGGCTACCTGCCGATGAATACTCGGTGATCAGCTCACCACCCATTTCATCAGTAACCTTTATTCCACGACCCAATGGATCACTTTCATAAAATCGTTTTGACTGATCTGGATGTTCCACCTCAAGCAAGTGCCCAAGCTTGTTGTATTTATACTTGGTTTCAAACTGGTTGGGGGTCTGCTTCAAGGTCATGTTGCCGGCATCATCGTACTCAAACGTCCACAGTTTGGTCCTGGCATCTGTGTATGTTTTGACATTGCCGCGAGCATCATGGGTGAAGAACCGTTCATTCAGTCTGCCATCGGTTGCTTTGTTCATGTTGCCATGGTCATCGTATTCATAAGTCTTCACTGACTCGGCCGTCTGGGCATCTGCCAAAGATCTGACTTCGGTCACTTGACCATAGGCATCATGAGTCAAGCGATGAATGCGTTCAGCTGGTTCTCCCACTGCTTCAACCACCTCAAACAAATTGTTGTTGACATAAGAGTAGGTGGTCAAGACACCATTGCGATCACGCATGGTCAGCAAATTGGAATTGGATACATCAAAGGTATATTCTTCAAACGTACCGTCAGGAAAGGTGATTTTTTTGATATTCCTGAATTCATCAAAATCCCGTCGGATCTGTTTGCCATAGGCATCTGTTTCGATGAATGCCCGCAAATCTTGGGTGATGGATCTGACTGTGAAGCCATTGATGTCATGTCGTGCCAGTTCACCATCCCGCTTGAACCAACTCTCAGTCACCCGACCACCTGGAAAGGTGGTTTTTAAATAGTATTCTTTTTTGCCTTTGAGGTAATCAAACACATAATGAGCCTTGTGCCCCAACACATTGGTGATCGATTTCACCCGCCCGGAACCACCATACTCAATGGTCTTGATTTTCAATTCCGGATCAGTGATCTGGGTGAGGTTTACATATCCATCATCATTAGGGGTGTTGCTGTAATCGTAAGTCCAGTTGAAACCCCTCAAATCAGTCACTGCGGCCAGTTTATATCGTTTGGGTGTGGCCGATTCGTCTACCACTTGCCATTGGTATATGACTTGTCGACCTTCGTAATCACTGACCGATTGCAGTTGCCCATGTTCAGTGTGATAGCCAAAGGTCAAGACTTGTAAGTTTTTGGCATTCCTGACCCCTACCAATCTTTCTACCTGGGTTGAATTAACCATGGCGGTTTCATAAAGGAAAGTGGCTGCATAACCTGTGATGTGACCCATGCTGTTGGCACGTCCGTCGTTATTGTAATGCATGAAATTGCCATCACGATCGGTCCAGGTCCAGCCACTGTGGTCACTTTTTTTGCGCAGTTTCATTCTGGGGCCAAATTTAAAAATGGTGCCTGCTGAATCCAATTTCTCATAACTGTCGCCACCCCGGATGATGCGCAACACCGTAAGATCGGTGGGATTGATCTCAAACACCAAAGTATCCCAGGCAGGGTTGAATTTCCATTGTCCTTGTTCATACAAACGACTCCAACTGACATGTCCGCCAGGTACTTTGACGGAAATGTCTTCAACCACTTCATAGTAATGCCCTGAGGTGGGTTCAACCCTGGTGTGTCCATTAATTTGAACCATCAACAAAATGACGATCAACAGTGTCTTTGCGATTTTATTCATAGCAATTTTTCCTTAATAACTTGTTTCTATTTGCAATGTGGGTGGGGACCACTGTGGTCTTATTGCCACCTTCATTGCAGTTTTATATTCAATCCATATTTATTCAGAACATGTTTTCTTTGGTACCAGTCAGTTGCCGCTACCGGGGCCACCGCCTCCAGGACCGCCGCCTCCGCCGCCACCTCCAGGGCCTCCGCCGCCTCCGCCTCCGCCGCCTCCGCCGCCACCGCCGCCACCGGCACCAGAAACGTTACAACATTGATCACCTTCACATTCAGGCGCACAAGGGGAAGATTCCTCATTGGCACCAGGTCCGCCACACCACAGTGCCGCATCTGCTTGCCAACATCGGAAATCAAGTGGTCCACCGTCACGACTGTTGCGAGGTGGTTTGGGCAGCTTAATGCCAGGCTCACCACAGTCATCACCCGCCACATATGACACGTAACTGGGTGATGCGGTCCCGTCAATCTCGCCGCTTGGGCACTGGAATTTGTAAGCGCCATTGATTTGATTGGTGTAGCCAGAACAACCACCACCGCCCGCATTGCCATCAGCACCGGGAACCAAAGATCGTTTATTGATCAACTTAAAGGGTAAATAGTGGGTTTCATTGGCTTCGATGCTCTCTGGAACTTCTCCCAAAATCTCGTAAATGAAATATTCATCTTCATTGGGAAAGTTCAAGGCCAGATCGTGGGCCCTGATCAAGCCCAAGTTTTTGATTTCCAGTAAACCGGTATACACATCTCCGGGATACATGTCAGGCAAATTGGTGACTGTGGGGCTGATCATCACCACAGGCGCCGGTACATTGGTTTCAAAGGTCGCATTCATAACCACTTCATAGCGATCTTCAATGGTGATTTCTGTCACTGACCAATCGATGGTGATCAGGTTTCGTTGTAAAAAGAAGAATTCACTGTTACCAGGAGGACCAGACTGTGGATCCGGTAAGACCCGCATGCGACCATTTAAATCTTCATAGTTAGAGCTGGTGACCTGATAACGGTATCGCCCAATATTGATTGGCTCAGTTTGCACCGCGCCTGAGGCATCTGTGACCCACTCATAAACTCGATTGGAATCTATTTCGCTGGTTAATCTGATCCGCACATTGGCCAAACCTATGGGGTCTGGGTATTCTAATGGATCCAGTCCGGTATATACATTGGCGGTTTGAAAAGCCACAGTGCCCATATCATTGGTGGTAACCATAGCTGTCAATGGCACATAAAATGGATCTATGTTGTCGCCAGTGATCTCAATGACGTAACCCGAGAGTATTTCACAGGGATCAGGTATTTGATCACAAATGTTGCTGGGTGGCGTCATGCCTACGTTGACTTCCACACTCTGATAGATTCCCAAAACAGGGATCGTTGCGTTGGACATGAGGTAGATCCAACTGGGGGCAACATCAACCACCTGTCCCTGCTGATCCAGTTCAACAATCCTCAGAGACAATTCTTCAGCATCAGCAAAACCATTGTTGGTCATCTCAAAAGTATCAGTCACCGCCACTCCCGGATTGCTGCGCAGGTCTAACAAATGGGGTTCAACTTCCAATGCCGGCATGCCATTTGCAGCTTCAAAGTTCAATGTGGCACGACCCAACTCCAAGGTACCGTAATTATCTGAGATAATCCTCACTGTCAATTGACCTTGGCTGACACCCCCATTAGACACATTCAATAACACCGGTACGGCTTGCCAATTCATTGGGTGGTTTAACAACGGCAGGGCTGCAGGCAAGGTGATGGCTTGTGCAGGCACATCGGAGGAAACCAGCTCTACCCTAACATTTTGATACTCCAAGCCACGGGGGGCTTTCAAATACAACAAATGTTCAGTGTCAACGTTGTAAGGGATTCTGACATTTTCATCTTGAAAATCCGCATAGATCCGTCCCACTTGGAAGCTACCATCCATCGGACGATCCAAAATGTCTGGGTGAGTCACCGACACTTGATATGTACCGGCATCGGTACTACCGGCTGTGTGGGTGTATGAGAACTGACCAAAGGCATCAGTGAACACATCAATGTTTTGCTCAAAGCCTTCATTACGCAATGATAAATTCAGGGGCACATCAGCCACTGGCTGACCATTGTTTCGTGACACTGCTTGACCACTGATGCTGGTGGTTTCACCTTGAACTATCAGCGGTTCACTGACACCCAACAATTCACCCGCGTATGACGTTTCAGCCAATACCGTGGGTTGGCGTGTTTCAACACCCTGCAGGATGATGGCTTGACCTGAATTTTGGTCAAAGTACATTTTTTCAATGCTGGCTACCACCACCACATGATCCCCTGCATTGGCTGGGATGTTGATCGGCTGTGACGATGACAAATAACTGGTGCCAGCCGGGATGCGAGCCACAGTCACTCCAGTGGGGAACGTGAATACGTTGTTACCCAACACTTGTCTGAAACCCGCCAAAGCCAAGGTGTTGCCATCGTCATCTTCCAGTCGCAAATGCACATCGCCACTGTCAAGTGAACCAGTACCCTTTGCGGTGATCAAATCAACACTTTGTTCGCCTGGGTTTTGAATCAGCAATTGAACTTCACCAGTGGTGCCCCTGACAAAATTGTTGGTGGTGATGCTGATGATCAAGCCACCTTCTTCAACCGGTATGGCCAATTGACTTTCGATGTTGGCTGACGAGCCATCGGTTGGACGATGGTGAATGGTCATGTCAACCAAAACCTCTTCGGTTCCTACCGGCATGTTTCCTGGGATGTTCAGAGAAACTTCCGCACTGCCAAAACCAGCTATCGAAACTTCATTGGAGTGATACGTTTCACCCTCTACCATCAAAGTCATGGTCACATGGTCAATGGCCTCGGCTTCGTGGTTGGTGATTTCCATGAACAGTTGGTTCATCAACCCACGCTTGAGGCTTTGTTCGACCATCAGATCGGCAGTCAAATCGGGTAATTTGAGGGTATTGGGCAGAGACTCTCCTCCATTGATGGCGACCACCGCATATGTGCGGCCTGAACCAGCATAGGAGTCGTCAGTATAGGTGGTGGTTCCTGAGATTGTGCCTGAGGTGTTCAACTTCACCGCATTGCCATTGTCGATTTGATACACATCGAACTCAGTGGCTATGTTGTGTGACCAGTTCAAACTTGGAGACGAGGTATCACTCACCGAGATGTTGAAGTTTTGTACCGGTAATAACGAGGGATTGATTGATGCCTCATTGGAAACAGCAGATTCATTGCCCACCGCATCAACAGCAGTCACCAGGTAGGTGCTGGCACCCGAAATCGGCTGACCATCAACCACAGTCACCAGATCATTCACCAAGTTGTCGGGGTTGATGTTGTTTAATGTGGGTTGAGGATTACCATTGCGATATAAGCGGTAATGTGCCACTGCATCGGCTGGGTCGTTCGGTTCCCATTGTGCCTGAATGCCGCTACCGGTTTCTGACAATGTCAACATTTGAGGCGCCGTTGGAGCCACACTGTCGGCTATTGCCACCACTGTCAAGCTGGTGCCACTGACCGCTTCATCGCTGTTTTCACTGCGCACACTGGCCACGGCATAAACGTATTCGCCATCAGCAGGGCTGTCAACATAATCCGTTACGGTTGGTCCTGTGCGATCGAGGTATACCAGGTTCCCAGGGCCCACTGGTTTGCGATACAGCTCATATTCAGCAGCATTCAACACCGGAAACCAAGTCAAGCGTACTTGACCATCTGGCAAGGATGTGGCCGCCAAACCTTGGGGGGCTTCCAATGGTGGCAAGTCCTCACGATAAATTTGAAACTGGTTGTTGATGGCGATGCCATTGTTGACATTACCTGCAATATCTTTTGCATGAATTCGAAAACTCAAAGTCTCGGGTGAGACACCCGCGTCACTAGGCACATTATTCAATACAGCACTGTAAACCCCTGCATTGAAAATCACAGAATCTATCTGAATTTCTGCTCGGTTATTACCTGATAATTGATACCAGACCAAAGGCATATCCATTGTTGCTTCACTCAGTGTGAATGAAACCGACAGCTCTGGACTACCATCATAATCAATGGGTGAATTCGGTGACATCTCCAATGTCATCACTTCAGGTCCTTGGGTGTCGATACTGATGTCAGTGATGGGTCCGGTGTTGGTACCCAAATTACCTGCACGGTCATAGGCTGACAAGACGGCTGTTGCAGAAGATTGAAAACTTTCCCCTCCAAACTCTATCGTGCCAGTAAATTCAGCTGTAGACGATGGTTGGAAATCAACAATGATGGGAGAAGTGCCCGCTGCAGATGGTATAAAACTGAGGAATGGTACTTCTGCCAAAGGCTCAGACATGGTCAGAGTTACACCCACCAGTCCTGTTACAAAAGGCTGTGTTTTGTCAAATACCAGACTTTGAACAACTGGTGCCGTTTGATCAGATACGGCACTGGCCATTCCAGATAAGGGGCCCTCAATGCCTGACCCATCCAAGGCGTTAACTCCGGATATCCAATAAAAATACTGACCATCACCTGGTGTCAAATCATTATAGAAAGTGGTCACCACTGGGTTCCCAGCAGTTTGCAACGTTTTAACTCCATTGGCAGAGGTGGATCGATATATATGATAACCCACAGTGCTGCCATCGTTGTCTGCATTCCAGGTCAATTGAATGACACCCATGGGTTTTGCCTGAGCGCTCAGCCCAGACGGGGCACTTGGAATGTCTTGGTTAACTGTGACATTAAAAACAGTGTATGGTCCAACAGTTGTGCCATTGGCTGGTCGGCTAATCACTGTTCTGGCACGCAAGGTGTTGTTACCATCCTGTAAGCTGACAAATCTTTGGAATTGACCGTTTGAGTCTACGGGTATGCCAGTGATTGAACCCACGCCAACCACTTCCAGTTCTACGGTGGCGCCGGCCACTGACTGTCCCACAACGGATACTTCCAATTCACCCACTTGTGCACCATCCAGAGGTTCATTGATAGTGGGGGGAGGTGGTGCATCCAGGGCGACATTGATTTGATAATTGGCGGTACTTTGGTTACCAAAAACATCTTCTGCCACGATGTTCAGTGTCACCAATCCATCAACTTCATCGGCCAAATTCCACATCGCTTGAAACCCGTCGATGGCATTGCTGTCTGTGACACTCATGCCTCCTGATGACGTTTCAAATCGAATCGAAGAAACACCTGAATCATCACTGGCATCAACCACGATCAAACCACTGTTTCTCACAACCATTGCATCCACAGCAGGGGCACCACTGATGGTCACAGCATCAATGCTTGGCCCGTCAGCATCGGCCAATGGGGTTTCAGATACCGACGTGAATACGGGATCAAAATCGCCATGTCGATTGATTGCTATCACGGCAAATTGGTAACTCTGACCATTGGTCAAACCGTCAATATCTAATGACAAAGGTGCTTGACTGGCTCCACTGCCATAGTTGATTCCAGTGTGCACTTCCGGGTCGATGGTACCGATGGCATGGTATACACGATATTGATTGACCACATCAGCTGGTACTGCATGTTCCCATGTCAATGTTACACGACCATCATGTGGTTCTGTACTGACCACTGTTGGATGATTAGGCCATGTCACAGCCGTTTGACTCCGACGATCTGACACGTTATCAAAACCATCAACGGCAGACACTTCAACCAAATAGCTCGTGGCACGATCCAGGTTCGTTATGGAAAACGAGCTGATTGATGAATCCACATCACCAATCGCAACGTCATTCAGAAACACCCGGTAATCGGTCATGTCTCCAGCCGAGTTGATGGAATGACTCCAATATATATCTACACTGGATTCTGTCGATTGGTCGACCACAATGCTGCCAGGCATTTCAGGTGGCTCCACATCAACAAACAATGCCTCTACTGAAGTCACACTTGGATCATACAAGCCAAGTATATCAGTGGCCACCACGGCATAATGGATGGTTTGTGGCGGAAGGATTTCTGTCACTTGATAAGTTTTTGTACCTGCTGGAATGGTAGCGACTTCTGTACCTTGTGAGATGTTGTCAAATGACCCTGTTGTAGATGAATACACCGTATAAAAATCAATGTTTCCCCCATTGGCTAATTCATCGTATGATTGCCAATCCAGCAAGGCCGTGCGTCCGTTGCCATCAACCACCACACTGATTGACACTGGTTCTGGTGTTTGGTTGTTGAAGACAATTTCAACCGCTGTAGATATACTGGTGTTGCCCGCACAATCAACGGCAGTGAACTGGAAAGTATTGACCCCTTCGGACAAGCTCACTTCAGTTTGCCATGTGGTTTCATTGTCTGCAGCAACAACTTGTTGGCCATCCAAAAATACAGCGGTGCCTAATTCTTTGGTGCCTGAAATCAATTGGGAACTGACTGATGTGGGAGAAATCACCGCATTCACACTCAATTGGACCGGATTGATGGTGTCAACCACGAAAGTCGATCCAAAAAGATCGCTGTCATTGCCTTGTGTATCTTGAACGGCAGCACTGATGGTGTAATTTCCATCAAGCAAAGTGGATGTTGGGGTAAAGTTATAAAAATCTCCAACGATCTCTGTTGTGCCGTTGACAGGATTGCCATCTAAAGAGAGGTCAAATGTTGATTGAGCCAAGTTGAATCCATTGCCCAAATGATCATACAGCGACAAACTGACCACATTTGGACTTTGTGAAACACACTGCAAATCAAATGGAGTGGCTGAGACAACTGCAGGCCGTCCTGCTGCATAAAAATAAGTGATTCTGACACTGTCAGATACATTGCCTGCTCGATCAACTGCCGCCACATCCCAAGTGGTTGTACCTGCAGGCAAATTGATCAGTGCCGACCATTCATTATCTGAATAACCAGTGACCACTTGTCCATTGATGCTGATGGCCGTATTGGCAGGACGGGTACCACGCAAAACTTGTAACTCTGAGGCCACCAAATTGCTGGCCGGTTCTACTGCTACCGCCCAGAGTGTAGGAGAGTCTGGTGGCGTGATGTCATATTCAATCACATGAGTGTATTGGTCATCCACGGGTTCACCTGGTACCCCATCGGAATCCTGGTCCAAAACATCGGCCACGACATCCATTTGGTAATCACCTTCTTGATCCATGGATTTACTTAACACCAAATCCACCACTCCTGAGCCAACCAATTCAATGGTTTGCACCTGGATCGAATCACTGTTGTGAGAGATCAAAAAGTCTGAAGTCTCTAAATTAAGGACATCTATCGCCTGGTTAAAGCGCAATCTGATTCGGTTGGCTGCGTTGTTCAAATGTGCCTGATCTGTATGCACAATTTGTAAAGGTAAATCGACAGATTCTAAGATAACGCTGCCAAATTCACCGCTTTGCGACCCTTGGGCCGTTGAAGAGACCTCACCCCCAAAAGCCTCAACCCTGGTGTTTAAATTACTGCCTTGATTGACTCCATAGTGGATGGCCACGCGACCTCCACCACCACCCCAGCCCCAACCATCGGATGAGCCGCCATTGGCCTGGAATGTTCCATCACCGCTCAGTGCTTGGACTTCTAACCAAATAGATCCACCACTGCCACTGCCATTATAGTCAATATCACTGCCATCAGCCTCCAATGAACCTTCATGGTGCATGTATTTGGCATCGATCTTCAGTGCACCACCACCTCTGGTATTGCCTCCACTGCCACCAACACCGACCAATGTAGGCATTTGTTCATCACCATATATCGCATTGGTCGTACCACCACTGGTAGCTTGTACGCCGCCCAGTCCTCCATGTGACCCTGCTGCGGTTCCGGACAGTTCATTGCTTTTAAGCATCCCTGCTCCTTTAAGATTGATGCCCGATTCACTGTCAATCAAAACCTGATTGGCATTCAAATGAACCCTGTCAGTTAAGTCTTCAGCCGGTTGCTGAATAACCTGGCCGTTATTGATTAATGCAATTTTATTCCACTGTTGCACATAAGATGGGATGTAGGTCCAGTTATCAACAATCAAATCTTGGACACTCAGATTCAACACATCACCTTGAATCCATGAAAACTGTTCACCAGCGATCATCTCACTGGTGAAAGCGGTATTTTGCTCAATAACAGAATCATAAATAGTTATGTTTTTTACCTGCACATTGGTGCCTGGCTCAAACATGACAGAAGCATTGAGAACTGTCAGATATTCACCATTGGTGTTTCGACCGACCTCACCAATGGCAGTTGTTGCACCCACAATCCAATCAGCCTCATTGGCAATGATGATTTCACCCAAAGGTTGGGCATTGTCTTTCAAATAAACAGTTCCGGCACCGCCACCTTCAAGACCAGCCTGGAAGCCACCATAAGCCATCACCTGCGAGGTCAAATCAAATCCATTCAAGGTGTCATAGTAAACCGCAACCCGGCCACCGCCACCAGACCCGTAGTCGGTGTAAGTACCATTGGCACTGATCGTACCAGCACCACTGAGCTCATTCACTTCAAGCCACACCGAACCACCACTGCCACCGCGCCTGTTGACCGATTGGGCATCGGCCCGAATCGAACCGGATAAATCCAATACGCCGGTAACCGTTAACCGGATCGCACCACCACCGCGGTTGTAATAACCACTGGTACCCAGATCAACCGGATTGCGCAGATCACCATAAACCGGGTTGGTAAAACGACTTGGATTATCGTCCCACAACATCCCCGAACCACCGTGACTGGCTCCAGAAAGTGAGCCCATTATATTGGTATCATGATCTGCTGCTTTACCACTCACATCAATCGATGAATCAGCACTGACTGACAAATCAGTCACGGTGATGTGGGTGCCTTGATAACCTTCGCTGTGGGTCAAAACTGCACCGTTGAGTAAATTGAGGGTAGATAAGTTCTGGGCGACATTCATCGTTACCACTGCACCATCAAGGGTCAAATCTACCAGGCCAGACTGACTGGCATCGATGGTCAACTGGGCTCCACCGGTGACCGATAAATTGGTCCAGGTCGGGTGATCCACACCCAAAACAATGTGCACACCGTCCTCAATCACGTGTGTGGAAGAATCTGGTATATTGAAAATATTTTGGTGTGAAACCATCGACTGGTTGATGTCAAAGGTCGTGTTGACCGTCAGTTGGCCCAGTTGTAGCCACTGGCTGACTGCACTCATCACCAGTTCATCCAGCACCAAATCATGGTTTTGTTCGACCAAACCATCCACCACTGAAACACGGCTCAGCTGATTGACATCTGACTGAATATCCACAAAGGCATGACTGATCTGGATGGGTTCATCCAAGTCACCTGAAGCTGGTTGGTTCAACGGAGTGGCAGCACCCATAATCCAATCAGCCTCATTGGCAATGATGATTTCACCCAAAGGTTGGGCATTGTCTTTCAAATAAACAGTTCCGGCACCGCCACCTTCAAGACCAGCCTGGAAGCCACCATAAGCCATCACCTGCGAGGTCAAATCAAATCCATTCAAGGTGTCATAGTAAACCGCAACCCGGCCACCGCCACCAGACCCGTAGTCGGTGTAAGTACCATTGGCACTGATCGTACCAGCACCACTGAGCTCATTCACTTCAAGCCACACCGAACCACCACTGCCACCGCGCCTGTTGACCGATTGGGCATCGGCCCGAATCGAACCGGATAAATCCAATACGCCGGTAACCGTTAACCGGATCGCACCACCACCGCGGTTGTAATAACCACTGGTACCCAGATCAACCGGATTGCGCAGATCACCATAAACCGGGTTGGTAAAACGACTTGGATTATCGTCCCACAACATCCCCGAACCACCGTGACTGGCTCCAGAAAGTGAGCCCATTATATTGGTATCATGATCTGCTGCTTTACCACTCACATCAATCGATGAATCAGCACTGACTGACAAATCAGTCACGGTGATGTGGGTGCCTTGATAACCTTCGCTGTGGGTCAAAACTGCACCGTTGAGTAAATTGAGGGTAGATAAGTTCTGGGCGACATTCATCGTTACCACTGCACCATCAAGGGTCAAATCTACCAGGCCAGACTGACTGGCATCGATGGTCAACTGGGCTCCACCGGTGACCGATAAATTGGTCCAGGTCGGGTGATCCACACCCAAAACAATGTGCACACCGTCCTCAATCACGTGTGTGGAAGAATCTGGTATATTGAAAATATTTTGGTGTGAAACCATCGACTGGTTGATGTCAAAGGTCGTGTTGACCGTCAGTTGGCCCAGTTGTAGCCACTGGCTGACTGCACTCATCACCAGTTCATCCAGCACCAAATCATGGTTTTGTTCGACCAAACCATCCACCACTGAAACACGGCTCAGCTGATTGACATCTGACTGAATATCCACAAAGGCATGACTGATCTGGATGGGTTCATCCAAGTCACCTGAAGCTGGTTGGTTCAACGGAGTGGCAGCACCCATAATCCAATCAGCCTCATTGGCAATGATGATTTCACCCAAAGGTTGGGCATTGTCTTTCAAATAAACAGTTCCGGCACCGCCACCTTCAAGACCAGCCTGGAAGCCACCATAAGCCATCACCTGCGAGGTCAAATCAAATCCATTCAAGGTGTCATAGTAAACCGCAACCCGGCCACCGCCACCAGACCCGTAGTCGGTGTAAGTACCATTGGCACTGATCGTACCAGCACCACTGAGCTCATTCACTTCAAGCCACACCGAACCACCACTGCCGCCGCGCCTGTTGACCGATTGGGCATCGGCCCGAATCGAACCGGACAAATCCAATACGCCGGTAACCGTTAACCGAATCGCACCACCACCGCGGTTGTAATAACCACTGGTACCCAAATCAACCGGATTGCGCAGATCACCATAAACCGGGTTGGTAAAACGACTTGGGTGATCGTCCCACAACATCCCCGAACCACCGTGACTGGCTCCAGAAAGTGAGCCCACTATATTGACATCATGATCTGCTGCTTTACCACTCACATCAATCGATGAATCAGCACTGACTGACAAATCAGTCACGGTGATGTGGGTGCCTTGATAACCTTCGCTGTGGGTCAAAACCGCCCCGTTGAGCAATTGAACTGATGGAAAAGCATGTACACCATCGATGGTCACGATGGTTCCATCAATGATCAATTCTTGGCCATCATAAGTGGTATCTCCGTCACCAATCACCGTTTCAGTTGTTAAAGTGACTGAACATACTTCCTGCGCAAAAAGCATTAAAAATGCTGTAAATACCCAAAATTCCTTTTTTAAATTCATAACAAATGCCTGTTTAATCGTAATTATTTCATGGTTACTTTCAGTGCTGGGTCAGAAACCCAGAATTTTTTAAATTGGCTGTGCTCAGCCGTATCGGCCACGATGTTCATGGCGATGTATTGGTGTTGCTGTTTGCGGTAGATGTTTTTTTGTGGGTCCACCACTTGCCAGCCACCGTCAAGCCAAACCTCACTCCACGTATGGAATTCGGTCGGATCGAGAATGGAGTCTTGCTTCACAACATAGCCATTGACTGCACGGGCTGGAATGCCCAATATGCGGTTGATGGCAGTATTTAAATAGGCGTACTCTGTGCAGTCACCAGACAGGTTCTTGGCAGCAAAGGCGGCCCCTTTGTCTTTCGAGCCATAGCCTGTGTATTCAATATTTTCTACCAACCAGTTATGTACCTGTTCGGTGGCTTCATCACCCAAGTATTCAAACTGTTGTGCAACCTCAATAACGTGTTCATTTTCCAACTCGATTTGCGGCTGTGAAGTCAGAAATAAGGGCTGTGCAGAGTCAGCACCCAGGGCTGTTTCTGACAGCTTCAGTTGGGTTGTGATCACAACTTCCTTTTTGCCATACGGTGCCAGTCGTTCAATGTTGAACTGCAGAATCACATTGCCATAAGCATCCTGCTGGCGTGTGAATGGATCGTTGCTGGTCACCTTTGTAACTTGCTGCGTGCTGGTCAAAGACACAGGTGCAAACACGTAAAATTCAATGTTTTCAGATGCTGTTGACTGCTTATTTTCCAACAAAAATGCGTATCGGATGGTGCGGTCGATGTTCCATTCCTGGACGATGGTTGCCTGTTTGATGAACAGCCACCACAGCCCAATGACCAACAAGGTCATGGCAGCAACCCACAGAATCATGCGCTTCTTCATGAACATGACATTCTGGCTCCGTCGGTGCGACGTTTTTGGTATTGCACAATGCGCCGATTGTGTTCATGCACTTGTAAGGCTGATTGCACTTTGCTGGCACCAACGGCATAGACATTGGCCTTAAGTTTGGTGCGCCATTTTTTTACAACCTCGCGTGCATCAAGATGATCTGGAATGACCAGTAAAACGTTCTTTATCAATCCTTTGGCTTCAGTGATTTGTTGGGTAAATGATTGTGGAGACTGCAATATAGCAAGGCCATCCAAGGCGATCACACTGTCAAAGTATCGATCCATATGGGGGTTGTTGGAGCTGTCAACAATTTGCCAAAAACCGGTATCACCACCCATGGCATTGTTCAGTAAAAACAGGTCATCTAATTTTGAATACAAAGATTCACCTTCGATTACTGACTTCCAGTAGTCAACCCCTCCATCGAGAATTTTGACGTTGTTAAATCCGCGTTTCAGCAGTTTCTTGTGCAGGTCTTCCAGATGTCGATAAGACTGGCCTTGCCCAACCAGCACCACTTCTCGTTCTTTGAAAAATGGTATGGTCAATAATTTCGAATGGGGTAAATTGAATGATTGATCGATATGATTGTGTTGATAGGCATCTACATTGCGAATATCGACCACCATCAATTGAGGTTTATTTTGACTGATTTTGTGCTGTAGCAGATACGGAGAAATGTATTTCTCAGGATCACGATGCCACTCAATCTTTTGCTCTGGTTGCACCAAATCAATGGATTTGAAATCACACTGCAAAATGGCTTGTTCAGCCAATACGGGTAGAGCCACAATTAAAATTGCAGCTGCAAAAAAGGTATTACGCGCCCTCATAGCAGCTGAAATAATAGATCGGTATTGGGATCGGTATCGGGTGTGCAAATGATTTTCAAATGCACCAGTGCTGCGATGGGTTGATTGATTTCTCGGATAATCATCAAACTGTCCTCTGTCTTCTAGATTGCAAAATGTCCTTTTTTGGTTTAGGTTTTGTTACAAGTCATGTGTTTGGTATGACTCGTTCTTACCACCACCTAATTGGGTGCAAAATTTACTGCACTTCTGAAAACATTGCAAGAAAAAAATTCAAATCAAATTGATTTTTTTAGCCAATCAAGTACATAGCAGGCTTCTGTTAAAGGATGTTGGCAACAGTATGATACACAAATTCTGTTCACAATTGCTTGGCTTGCAACAAGCACAAGAGGAATCCGAATCCATCGATAATAAACCGGTCATTATCACCATTTCTACAACAATCTGCACCTCGTTCAGAGTGTTTATTTGCACTTCGCTTTTAAGCCAGTTGTTCAATCGATGCCTGTTAAAATCTAGAGGATCAGCCCTATTTCAAGCTCTAGACGTTATTTAGGTGGTCAGGTGCAGCCTGCCCAAAGCTTTGAACATAAACTTCAATTGAGTAGCGGTCACCCACATTAAGTTGTCATTTTCACAAGATTACCACCTCGGTAAGTGGTAATATATTAAATAAAAGGACAGGAAAAGAAATCAAACATATGTCATCCAACATACCAGAACACCCTTCAACTGCCAACAGGCAAATTAAAACCGATCAAAGTGATGCGCAAGCCATTGAAGCAGTCATCGATGCAGTTGGGCAAAAAATCCTTGATAAACAAGAATCAATCAAAACAGTCATTGCAGCACTGATTGCTGGTGGACACGTGTTACTAGAAGATCTACCAGGGCTGGGGAAAACAACCTTAGCAACAGCCATATCACAAGTTTTTGATATGGACTTTAAAAGGATTCAGTTGACTTCTGACATGATGCCCAGCGATGTCTTAGGTGTCAGTATTTACGATGCCACCACCCAAACATTCAGTTATCACAAAGGACCCATTTTTACTCAATTCTTATTGGCAGATGAGCTCAACCGAGCCACGCCCAAAACCCAAAGCGCTTTGTTAGAAGCCATGGCAGAAAATCAGGTCAGTATTGATGGAAGAACTTATGCTTTGGATGAAGTGTTTTTTGTCATGGCCACCCAAAACCCCATAGATGAAGCAGGCACCTATGCATTGCCTCAATCACAACTGGATCGATTTTTAGTCAGTTTGTCATTGGGTTATCCTGAACAACAAAGTGAGCGGGAGCTTTATGGGGCCGCTTACCTGAACGCGTTTAAACAACCTATTGAAGCCTTGAGTTCGCCTGACCAACTGCTTAAATGGCAACATGATGCCAGGCAAGTTCATGCCAGCGAAGAAGTGTTGGATTACTTACAACTGCTGATTCACAAAACCCGAATTCATGGCGAAATACACCATGGGTTATCGCCCAGAGCTGGATTGTCCATGTTCAGGTTGGCACAAAGTTTCGCCTACATGGCCAACCGGGATTTCATCACACCAGCAGACATTCAACAAGCTTTCTATCCTGTATGTCGGCACCGTCTGATGATGCTTGATGGACGACATGCCCGCGAATTGATCCACACCATTCTTGATGATACCGCAGTTATTTAAAGACAAACTGAATAACTTCTTCAACCGCCGTGGCAAAGAGAAACTGCCGGTTATTTTTGATTGGCGCAGAATATATGTGCTGCCCAGCAAACCAGGACTGTTCTTTTCTGTCATTTGGTTTTTGATGATGTTGGCGGGTCTCAATTTCAACAACAACATGAGTTTGATGTTGGTGTTTTTATTGTTCGGTTTGGCCCAAGTAGCCCTGTATAAATCATTTTTCAACTTACGCAATTTACGTCTGGAACAAGTCAAAGCAGAACCCGTGTTTTTGGGTGAAGACATCACTTTGCACTTACAAATGGGTGCAGACCACGAGAAATGGCAAATCAGAACCGAGAATCACCTGAGCACCGATGTCAACAACATCTCCCAAGAAAGCGCCGAACTTAAATTGCTGGTCAAAAGTACCACCAGAGGATGGCAAGCGGTAGAAAGGATCAAACTCATGACGCGTTTCCCATTGGGTCTATTCACTGTATGGGTTTACTGCACACCCAATGAATCGGTTCTGGTTTATCCCAAGCCTGAAGAACCTTGTCCTGATTTCCCCAGCCATGGTGGCCAGGATGGCGAACAAACCACGTTGATCAAAGGTGAAGAACTCAGTGGCATCAGGCACTATCAGCAAGGTGACCCCATCAGGGACATTGCTTGGAAAAAATCGGCACAAAGTGACCAAACCTGGGTCAAGGAATTTAACCAGACTCAAGGCAAGTACCTTCGTTTTGACTTTTCCCAACTGTCAATGAGCCACTTGGAAGCCAAACTCTCTCGCATGACTGCCTGGGTGTTGGCGGCTGAACAACAACAAGCTGAATACCAAGTTATGTTGCCGGGGTTTGATTCTGGCATGTCCATAGGAGAAAGACATCTGCACCATTGTTTAAAAGCATTGGCATTGTACCAATCAGGAGGTGAAGCATAGCTCGAATTCGCTCCCAATTGAGCCTGAAACAATTGTTCTGGATTGTTTTTGCCGTGATGCTGGCGGTGTTACCACAGCTGTATAGATTGCCACTGTGGTTTTTGCCCATGACCATCATTGTGGTCAGCTATCGCTTTTATGCCCAGATTTACCAAGTAAGAAAAGCCTACAACATCATCCTCATATTGATTGCATTGGTTGCCTTGATGATGATTGTTTACAGTCAAGGTTTTGGCTTGTCCAGAGAAATCAGCGTAACCATTTTGATCACCATGTCGGTGCTGAAATTATTGGAAACGTATTCGATGCGAGATGCATTATTGGTGGTCATGCTTTGTTATTTTGTCACCATGACCCGGTTTTTATATTCACAGGATTTATTACTGATATTTTATTTATTGGGGTCTGCTTACATCACCACGCATGCTTTATCGGTATTGAATTACCAACAGTCTGATCGCTGGTTTGATCGCAAGCAATTGAAATCAACGGCCTCTTCCCTGTCTTTAGCCATTCCTTTTGCCATACTTTTTTTTCTGGTGTTTCCACGATTGGGTTCACCCATTTGGGGTTCACCAGATATATTTGGCGAGGGTAAAACAGGCGTCAGTGACACCATGAGCCCCGGTTCCATCATTGAACTGTTCATGGATGACTCACCTGCTTTCAGGGTCACTTTCGAAGACCAAGTAACGCCTCCAAACAACAGACTCTATTGGCGTGGCCCGGTTTTATGGAATTTTGATGGCCGCACCTGGAGCCGAAAAAAACACCGCTCATTGCGAGAAACCATTCGCCAATACCCTTCTGAACAGGCCATTGCTTATCAAGTTGAATTGGAAAGCACTGGCCAAAACTACATGTTTGGCCTAGATTATGTGGCTGCTGCAGTTGATAAAGCTTTGTTGTTACCTGACTCGCTGTTGTATTCTCCCACCAAAATAAACCAGCTCAGGCATTATGAACTGAAATCGGTGATGCTGGATCGCTTTTACCAGCAATTAAGTGAAGACGATAAGAATTTATTGTTAGCCTATCCGGAAGGCCAAAATCAACAAACTTTAGCCATGATGAAAACCTGGCAGCAAGAGGCCAATAACCCCATAGAAATCATCAATCGAGGCTTGCAATATTTCAACCAAAATGACTTTTTTTATTCATACACCCCTCCACCCCTTGAAGGCGAGGTGATCGATGAATTCATCTTCAACAGCAAGCGCGGCTTCTGCGAACATTTTGCCTCAACCTATGTCATCATGATGCGCATGGCAGGGGTACCTGCACGTGTGGTTACAGGTTACCAGGGCGGTGTGGATAATGATGGTTATTTATTGGTAAAACAATCCGATGCCCATGCTTGGACCGAAGTTTATATTGAATCAGAAGGTTCTATTGGCTATTGGCAACGGGTGGATCCAACTTCTGTAGTGGCACCTGAGAGGGTTGAACGTGGCGCTCGAAACATCATGAATGAAAAACGCCATTGGATTGATTTCGAATGGCTGAAAAACACCAAAGAATCCCTGGATAAATACCGCTATCAGTGGAACCAATGGGTGCGTGACTTCAATGTCAGCAAACAAGAAGCCTTGTTCCGCGCCATTGGCATCGAATATCGTGATGGCAAATACCTGGCCTTGATGATGATCTCAATCCTGCTGGTTACTGGCATCTTAGTCATCATTCCGTTGTGGTTTATGAAACGCAAACACTTTCATGCTTTACAAAAATTGTATTTACAGTTTGCCAAACTGGCCAAGAAAACACCTGATCTGTACGGACAGCATTTACTGGGTATTGAGCATTTCTCTCAAAAATTCATCGATCAGTACCCCCAAACCGCAGCCCAAGTGAATCACTTTGTTGACCTTTACGTCAATGCCCGATACAGCCGCCATGATGTGAACCAAGAAAAGTTAATCACACACTTACAAAACACCTTACAAAAAATAAAATTGAAGCTAGAAAATATCTAAACGGTTAACACTGATTACGCATTCAATCATTAGATTCATGTGTGGACTTGAGGTAAAAAGAAACAAATATTTAATGAAATTTTCATGCTTTGGCATCCTCACTCTACTTTCATCACTTGGTTCAAAGACACAGCAAAAATTCGCCCATTTGATTCAGACATTGTTCATTTTTAAATTCCTATAATCCGCCTCATCCCAACTTCAGCGTTGCGGAATAAAAACAACAACTAATCAGGAGAATTTAAAATGAGAAAACTACTGTTAACCAGTTTATTGGGCACCAACTTATACGCTCAAGCCAATGATGACATCAATTACAACTTTTTTGAAATAGGCTACGGCTACACTGATTTTGACAACAGTGCTCATGCCGATGGCTTTTATCTGGATGGTGCTTTTGAGCTGTCAGATCGCTTTTACATAGGTGCCTTTACTGACAACAGAGACCTCAGGAATTTTGACTTCAATCGATATGGATTGTCATTGGGCTTCCATACCAATGGCTCTGGAAAAACTGACTTTTATACAGAATTTAAGGCCGGCAGGTTTGAGATAAATAATTTAAACAACAACACATTGGGTTTGTATGCGGGAACCAGAACAGCATTCAACCAACGGTTTGAACTGATTTCTAAATTCGGCTACACCCATGTCGATGACTTGAATGATAATTTCTGGGAGGCTGAATTGAAAGGCTTGTTTAAATTCAATGATCAACATGCCATGACTTTGGGGTTGGATAGCTTTGATGGCGAACCTGGTGCTAAAGTGGGTTACCGTTTTAGTTTTTAATCGCTTTATTGATGCAGCCGCTCAGGTAAGTGAGCGGCTGTTCAATTATTTTAACTTGATGTTACTCAGTCGTGTTTTATCCACCACAAGTTGTAACACATCCGGCCTTGAATAATGACCCACAGGATCAAAATTCTGTCGTTCCTCAAACACCTTGCTGTGATCAATGGTTGCCGCATACAATCCTTCCTCACCCACTTGAGGTTCAATCACAAAAGACCCATCTGGCGCACACAAACATGAGCCGCCGTCAGACAAGAATTTTTCCGGGCTGTTTTTCATCAACACATCATGATAAGGGCTGGAGTCTGGGAAATCTTGAGGTCGCATCAAACCACTGACTGAAATCACAAATGAACGGCCTTCTTTGGCCATCATGGGAGTGATGTCATGGGTGTTGCGAATACTGCCAGGCCAGTTGGCCACATGTAAATCTTCACCTTGAGCATACAAAGCGGTGCGAGCCAGAGGCATCCAGTTTTCCCAACAGTTCAATCCTCCCACTGTAAAAGCACCCAATGAATGGGTTTGCAGACCATGGCCATCTCCGGGTGACCAAGTCAATCGCTCTTCATAAGTGGGTTGCAATTTACGGTGTACAGATTTGATGACACCCTGTTCATTGATATAGACGATCGAACAATACAAGCTGTGTCCCCCACGATCCAAAGGTCTTTCGATGATGCCTAAATAACATGCCATCTGATGTTGTTTCAGCACCGCACAAATGTCATCCAGGTCACCCCGTTCAATTTGCACGGCTTGCTCACAATAATGGGCATGAAATTCTTTTTGATCCTGGGCATTGAATCTTGCCCCATGGGTCAGTTCCACCCAAAAAGGATAACCCGGCAACAAGCCTTCTCCCAAGGCCACCAACTGACAGTCTTGTCCACCGGCCTGGTGCAAATAATCAATGATTTTCTCTGTGGTTCTGATGCGGTCTAACCAAATTGGCGCGATTTGGATCAAACCAACTTTTAAAGTGTTGTTCATAAGTAATCCAGATGTGATTAAAACAGTGGTGACCACTAGCGTGGCAATTCGGTTTATTTTATACCAGTCACATCAACAGTTCTGCTATCATCATGAATTATTCAATCATCTGAGCAAATAACCTATGAAATACATCCACAACACCATGGCCATTCTTCTGCTGTTAATCAACTCTCAAATAACTGCAGAAACCCAGGTTATTTATGCAGGTGAACTGCTGGCGATCCCGGGGGAAGCACCACTCAAAGAACAAACCATCACCATCACCGATGGTGTGATCACAGATGTGAGTGATGGATTTACCACCTATGACCCATCTGAGGACATTAAAATCATTGATTTACGTGACTCATTTGTGATGCCGGGCTTGATGGACATGCATGTGCACTTGCAAGGTCAATTGGGACCCGACAATGACAGGGATGCATTGAAAATGTCCAGCCAGCTCGTTGGTATGCGCACAGTTCACCATGGTAAAAAAACATTGCTGGCTGGTTTCACCACGGTTCGTGATGTAGGCTCTGATTCGCAATACATGTATGCCTATCGAGACGCCATCAACCGTGGTTGGGTTGATGGTCCCCGGATCATTGCTGCTGGCGGTGTGGGCATCACCGGTGGACATGCTGATGTCAGTGGTATCAAACCAGAATTGATGGAATTTTACACCGATCGTTCCATTTGTGACGGTCCTTACGACTGTCGACGTGCTGCCAGAGATGCCATCAAATATGGCGCTGATCTGATTAAAATCACTTCAACAGGTGGTGTGATGACCGATCGGGCCACTGGAACCGGTCAGCAAATGGAAATGGATGAATTGAAGGAAGTGGTTCTGGCCGCCAAACGCATGGGTAAGAAAGTGGCTTCTCATGCCCACCAAGAAGATGGCATCATCGCTGCTTTAAAAGCTGGCGTTCACAGCATTGAGCATGGTACTTATACTGGCAAGGAGGCCATTAAGCTATTCAATCAAACGGGCGCTTATCTGGTACCGACTTTGTTGGCCGGAGAAACCGTGGTCAGACTGGCCAAGACCACCGACATGTTGCCACCCCCGGTAGCGGCCAAAGCCATCAAAGTCGGTGCTGACATGCAAGGCAACTTCATCAAATCCTATGAAGGCGGGGTGAAAATCGCTTTCGGTACTGACAGTGGAATCTCACCGCACGGTACCAATGCTGAAGAAGCGGTATTAATGAGTGAAGCGGGTATGCCGAACGATCAAATTTTAGTCAGTGCCACGATCAATGCCGCTGATTTAATTGGTATGAGTAACCAACTGGGCACCCTTGAGGTTGGCAAACAGGCTGACATCATTGCCACCCAATCATCGCCTATTGAAGACATCAAAGTCTTGTTATCTGTTGATTTTGTGATGAAAGGAGGCAAGGTATATAAACATGGTGGCCTGTAATTCAGTGCATCTGAAACAAGACATTAGGTCAAAGCTGACTGGAGACTGAACCACCGCAGGGTGGTTTTGTGAAATTTGATTCAGTTTTTGCCATCGCTGTATCCAGGGCTGGGTTTGATGTGGACTTGGTGATGAAAGTTGGTTAAGTTCTTAAGCATGAAAAATTATAAACTGCTGTTATTACTGTTACCTGTTATGTGTGTTGGGCTGACAGCCTGCCAACCGAAAGGTACCACCTTGTATCAACATCCTGATGCACAAAACCACCCCATTGATGAGATGGTGGTGGTCATCGATTACCTGAACCTCAGAGATGACATTGGCCAGTATTGGGATTTCGACAGTTATTTTCATCAAAAAATTCTGAATAAACTGCTGAACGACATTGTTGCAGTCACCCAAGAGGCTGGCTATCCGCCCATTTCAAGTTATCTGTTGTCCAGTGGTTTATTGATGAACAATGAATTCGCTGTAGAACATTACATCGATGAAACATTACAGCCAGAACTGCTGTACCCGCCATTTATCATGGCGCAAGAAAACATCCCGGAAGAACACATGCCGCTACACCAGGAATTTCTGATCCTGATGGTGAAGTACATCGCCCAAAGACGCCATCATGAAACCGATGAGTTGTCGCACCGTGGCATGCAAATGCCCTATCATTTTGAAAGTTTAAATCTACCTGAGGACACAGGCATCCTCTATATACATGTGGACTTGTCAGCACCAGGTGCCATCAAACAACTCAGTGGTTTATTGGTATCAGGAGCCATTGCCAGCCAATCTGATTATGCTTCGGTTCACATTGATGCTTCTTATAAAAGACATGCCAGTGCTTTTTTGGTGCACAAAGGCAGTGGACAAATCTTGTGGAAAAACCACTCCAATACCTGGACACCTGAGTCACCCATTGAATCACTGTTAAGTCAATTTCCGCGGCGTTGACTTAATCACAACTCACGCCAAAATCTGAATAAAAAATTTCATCAGAAACGCCTTGGGGAACCAAGTTTGAAAATGGTATCTGTTGAAACCAAGCGGCGATTTGAGGTGGAATCACCGGTGATGAAAAATAATTTCCATTCAGAAAAAATTCATTCATCTGACTCAGGTTACCGAATCCTGCCGGTACCGCCCCTGTTAAACGGTTGTTATTGACATAAAATCCAATCAGCAAGGTCATTTGAGACCACTCATCAGGAATGGGTCCGCTCAGACCATTGTGGTTGAGGGAAATGAAATCAAATTCCGTTAATGCCCCTAAGGAAGCAGGTAGGCGGCCGATCAGAAAATTGCGGCTTAAATCCAATTGTTTCAAAGAACTCATGCCACCGATGCACTCAGGGATCCTGCCGATCAAATCATTGTTAGCCAAAAAGAGGAATTCAAGCTGATTGAGATCAGTGATTGAAGCTGGAATGGCTCCGGTTAGTCCAGCATCAATGGCTGAAAAGTATTCCAGCGATGCCATTTGAGAAACACTGACTGGTATAGGTTCATTGAATTGATTGCCATCCAACCACAGGTCAGTCAGGTTTGACATACCAGTCACTTGTGACATGACTTGACCGGATAATTGGTTGTTTTGTAGTTGTAGAATTTTCAAATCCAGTAAATTCACCCAATCTTCGGGCACATCTCCAGACAACTGATTGTCTCCCAGGATCAAAAACTCCAGGCCAGCCAAGTTCCCAAGCCCTTCCGGGATAAAACTGAACAGGCTGTTGCCGGATAAGTTCAGCGAGACCAACTGAGTCAAGTCTTTCATTGTACTGGGAATAATCCCATTCAAATTATTATTTCTTAGGTCCAGGAACCAAACATTCTTTTCAACGGCGCCAAAGGCAGATACACCAAACCAACTATCAACATCGGCGTTGCCCCAATTGGTGTTGTTGGTCCAATTGTCTCCATCGGTGATGTTGTAGAGGTTCACCAATGCATTGCATTCCAAAACAGGGGAATTGATTCCAGGCTGAAAACAAACTGTATTGAAATCCAAATCTGCTTGTGCCATCCATGTGCACAGCATCATCCCATACATAAAAAACTGTTTTAAAAACCCGGTCTTCATGTCACTTATTATCAACAAGTGGCGCCAGAATATAAAGCACAGAAAACAATTTCGTACTGACCGTCCAGTGTTACATGTTATCCATTGGCTTGACCGATCAACTGAAGGTACTTATCTGCAATTTGCCCGGCTGTTTGCTCTATATCAGAACGTGAAGAACTGTGAGGAGTCACAGTGATCTTTGGGTGTTGCCAAAAAGGATGATCCTTGGGCAAGGGTTCTTGCTCGAAAACATCCAACACGGCATGCCTGAGCCGCCCCGAGTCCAAGCCTGCCAGCAATGCCGCTTCATCAACATGTTTCCCGCGACCTACATTCATCAGCATGACCTCTGGCCGGCACCAAGATATGGAAGTCGCATTGATGATGTGATGGGTCTGTTCGTTAAGTGGCAACAGGACAATCAAATACTGACTGTTTTGACAAACGTGTTTGAGCCCTGCACTGCCATGAAAACATGGATGTAGAGGATGCTCTTGTCTATGGGTCCAGGCCATGGTCCTGAAACCCAAATCTGCACAGCGGTCGGCCACAAAGGTACCCAATTGCCCCAGCCCCAAAACCCCAACTGTTGGCATGGCGTCATCCGACTCGAGAACTTGCCAAACTTGAGATTGTTGTTGCAGTAGATATGCATGTTGGTGGCGGTGGTCATTGAGGATGTGTTGTAACACATATTGGGCCATGTTTTGTTGTAAAGCCAGGGTAACAATGCGACCAGTACGAATGTTTACAGGTAAACGGGAATCGGCTTCTATATGATCCATACCGGCACCCATTGAAACCACCATTTTCAATTCTTTCATGGGGTCAGTGATGCCCTCAGGGTGATTCCAAAGGACTGCTAATTTAACTTGTTCAGGGTGGTTGATGTCAGGCCATTGTTGGATGTCAACTTCAGGCAGCAGCCGACTTATGCTTTGACACAAGTGATCTGTGTTGCGGTCGGTGATGATGACCGCAATACTCATGCCTTGGCTAAGAACTCTAAATGTTTGAGTGCGCGCTTATAGACGTTTTTCTTAAAGTGTATAACATTTTCAGCCGGGTACCAGAAATTAACCCATCGAAAGGCTTCAAACTCAGGCTTACTGGTTTTATTGAAATCAACTTTCGATTCGTCTTCTAATAACCTCAACAAGTAATACACTTGCTTTTGCCCAACAAATGACGGGTCAGAATCACGTTTGTGGAATTTTTTGGGTAACTGGTATTTTAACCAGCCGGGAGTCGAACCCAAAACGTCCACGTGGTGGGGTTTTAAACCCACTTCTTCGTATAATTCCCTGAACATGGCCTCTTCCGGGGATTCGTCGTTATTTATACCCCCTTGCGGAAATTGCCAACCATTTCCTCTGGTTCGCTTGGCCCAAAACACTTGACCTTCATTGTCGAGCAAGATGATGCCCACATTGGGCCTAAAACCATCTCGATCAATCATGATGACATAAAATTTTTAAACTGAGTCTATTGTTTCAAAAAAATGAAACTTGAGCAAGCAGTTTAAAGCAAACAGAAAATAATGTGCATTACCACACAACACTTGAATGGCACCTCCAGATCGTCGCTCAACCATTCAGTAAACAGGGTATACATCCCCCAAAGGCCCAATTCATGCTATCATAATAACCGTGTGAAAAAGCGGTGTGTGATGTTAAGTGATGACAACAGTCATGATTACTATGCAGAACAAATGCATGTGATCAAAAAATGGGCGCTCAATTTGGGTGCCATATATTTGGTGCTGTTTTGTGTTGTTGATTACTACCGTTACACAGGTGCCTCTCTAGAACAAGCCATGATTGCCAGATTTATCTTTATGGTGATACCCATGGTTGTCGTTCTGGGCATTTTCTATAACCAAAAAAAATTAAACGTCAGCGTCCAACAGTTTGATTGGGTTGCTTTTGTTGTGATCATTGCGGTGGGCATTGGCCATTCAAGGATCATCGAAATAGGTGCCAATAACGCCATGTTTTTCCCCAGGATTGGTTTGACCATCGTATTGATATATTCCGGTTTGTTATTAGCACTGCCCATCAGCAAAGCCATATTCAGTTCTTTAACCATCATTGCCATTGCGGCATTCACTTATTACAAAACAGGCATGAACGGTGGGGAAATTGCCTCATTGGTGTTCTTTTATTTGGTTTTTGCCAGTTGTTGTATATTCATGAACCATGTGTTCACCAAGATACTGAATGCCAATTACAGCTTGATCAAAGTGATCGATCACCAAGCCAACTCTGACTATCTGACCAAGTTATTCAATCGCCGTTATTTTTATGTTCAATCTGTAAAAATTTATAAACAATCAATCAGGGACAAAACACCGCTGGCTTTTCTGCTGGTTGACTTGGACAACTTCAAAGCCATCAATGATGAAAAAGGTCATAAGTATGGTGATACCGTGTTGGTCAAAGTGAGCGAAGTCTTACAACGACATTGTCGGCGTCCCTTGGACATCGCAGCCAGATTAGGCGGTGATGAATTTGTTCTTTTACTGCATGACACCACCACCAGGCACATCGAAGAAGTGTGTGGCAGCATCATCAGTGACATCAATGAAATTGGTGTTGAAATCAAACGCAGAAACAACAGCCTGGATTTAGGTTCTTCAATTGGTGTGGCCTTTAAGGAAAGCGATTCTCAAGTCAATGTGAAAGCCATGATGAACATGGCTGATAAAGCCTTGTATCACGTTAAACACCACGGCAAAAATAACTACTGTATCAAAGCCCCTAAAAAAGAGTTGATTTTTTCCGGGAAGAAAATGGATCATTTGAAATTGGTCTGACTGACCCGGTAAACGGAACCCACCCTGCTCAGTGACACCAAACAGGGCAGAAACTTCATGGTTTAAAACCCGTAACCAAACTCATCCAGGAATTTTTGACGAAAATCTTTCTTAGAAATGTAATGGTTTTGAGTGCCAGCAGTGGCAATTTTTATGCTCCCCAATAAAGAAGCAATGCGACCAGTGGTTTGAAAATCCAAACCATTGGTCAAGCCATACAACAGGCCTGCACGGTAAGCATCTCCACAACCTGTGGGATCAACCACTTTTTCTGCCTTAACCACAGGGATGTGATACATGGTGCCATCGGCATATATTTCCGAGCCTTTTTCACCACGGGTTACGATCAAAGCATCCAGGTGCTTGGCAATTTCACGGGCATCCATACCGGTTCGATCATGCACCAACTCATACTCATAATCATTCACTGCCATCCAAGTGGCTTGCTCAATGAACTGCTTCAAGTCATCGCCATCGAACAAAGGCATGGCCTGACCTGGATCAAAAATAAACGGAATACCTGAATCGGCAAATTCGGTGGCATGCTGAATCATGCCATCTCTGCCATCTGGGCCAACGATTCCAATAGCAATGTCATCATAATCTTTGACATGATTTTCATGAGAACAGTTCATGGCGCCCGGGTGGAAAGCGGTGATTTGGTTGTTCTTCATATCGGTGGTGATATAAGCTTGTGGAGTAAAGTAGCTTTCTTTTATTTTGATGGCTTCTAATGAAACGCCTAAACTTTGTAACCTTTGTCCGTAAACATCGAAATCTCCACCCACAACACCCATGGGTACAGGAGTGCCACCAATCATCTTTAAATTATAAGCGATGTTGCCTGCCACACCACCAAACACCCGACTCAATGTGGGCACCATAAAGGATATATTCAGTTTGTGTATTTGGTCTGGCAAAATATGATTGGCAAATTCATCTTCGAATACCATGATGTTGTCGAAGGCCAATGACCCACAAATTAACGCTCTACTCATTAAAAGAAACCTCAGAATAATTAGTTAGAATTTCTGTCAAACAGAAAAAGCGCCTATCTTACCATGTAGCAGTCATGTTCTTTATAAAATATACCTGCGTGAAAATCAATCGACCCAAGGGCTGAAGTTGTTACGGTCTGTCTCATCGTTGCTTGTCTCGTGAAGGACTTGCCATTCACTTCTACGAGGCGCCTTGATCAAGCCCGTAACAACTTCAGCAGAAACCCTCAAATCACTCTGGAGTTTCTTGTAAAAATTCCTCTAATAATTGTTTGGTTTGCACTGGATTGGCCTGTCCTTTGGTTTGTTTCATGATTTGGCCAACAAAATAATTGAACATCTTATCATTGCCGCCCCGGTAACTGGCCACTTGATCCGGGTTGGCATCAATCACTTGTTTAACCAATTCGGTTAAGGCCGATGCATCAGATATTTGTGCCAAACCTTGGTTGCTGATGATGTCAGCAGCCGATTCACCGCTGTCCCACATGTCTTCAAGTACTTGCTTGGCCACCTTTCTCGATATGCTGCCATCAGCCACCTGATCCAACAGGCCGGCATAAGCCTTGGCATCAATTGGGCTGTTGGTGATGGAAGCACTTTGGGTATTGAGCAAGGCGCTGAATTCGCCCAGTAAAAACTTGGCATTCAAATCGGCAGCGGCTTTTGATTGGGCATCACTTTGTTCAAAGTATTGTGACATTTGCATGTCGTTTGCAATGATTTCGGCATCATCAGCCTTGATCCCCATGGTCTCAACATAGCGTTTGATTTTTGCTTCAGGAAATTCAGGCAAATGGGCTTTTTGCGTTTCCACCATTTCCCGCGGAATACTGATGGGCAGTTGATCAGGGTCTGGAAAATACCGGTAATCATTGGCATTCTCTTTGCTGCGCATTGAGCGTGTCTGGTCCTTATCGGCATCATACAATCGTGTTTCTTGAACCACAGATCCACCCGATTCAAGAATTTTAATCTGTCGTTTGGCCTCATGGTTGATGGCCTTTTCAATAAACCTGAATGAATTCAGGTTTTTAATCTCCGCTCGGGTGCCCAATTCATTTTGACCCACCGGGCGCACTGAAACATTGGCATCACAACGGAATGACCCCTCTTGTAAGTTACCATCACAGATACCCAAGTGCGTCACTCGGGTATAAATTTCTCGCATGTAAGCCACCGCTTCTTTGGCATTTGACATCTGTGGCTCAGATACCACTTCAATCAATGGCGTTCCGGCTCGATTCAAATCAATTGCAGAGTATTGGTCGTACTTATCATGGATAGATTTACCCGCATCTTCTTCCAAATGGGCGCGGGTAATCTCAATGGTTTTGTCTCCATTTTCAGTCTTGATCACGATGTGGCCCTTGCCGACTATGGGGTCGTCCATTTGACTGATTTGATACCCTTTGGGCAAATCCGGATAAAAGTAATTTTTCCTGGCAAATACCGTCACTTCAGGAATTTCGGCATCAACCGACAAACCAAACCGAATGGCATATTCCAATGCTTTTTGATTGATGACAGGTAAGGTTCCAGGCAAGCCTGCATCCAAGAAACTGACTTGAGAGTTGGGCGCCGCACCATAACTGGCTTTCATCCCGGAAAACAACTTGCTGTTGGTGTCTAAGCGCACATGAATTTCCAGACCAATCACCATTTCCCATTGTTGCTGGCTCATAAGAACGCCTCCGGCACCTGCAAATGATGTGTTGTTTGTTGTTGGTATTTATCTGCCACAGACAAAATGCCCTGTTCATCGAAATACCGGCCAATCAACTGCAGGCCCACGGGTAAACCGCCACTGAAACCAATCGGCATAGATAAGCAAGGCAACCCAGCCAATGAAGCCGGGATGGTGAACTGATCGGCTTGATACATGCTGACACCGTCTGTTTTTTCGCCATGTTTAAATGCCACCTCTGGTGTCACTGGACAAGCCATCAAATCAACATCGGCAAATGCTTTTTTAAAATCATCACTGATCAGGCGTCTGACTTTCTGTGCTTTCAAATAATAAGCATCGTAATAGCCAGAAGACAAAGCCCAGGCACCAATCATGATGCGTTTTTGTACCTCTTCACCGAACCCTTCAGAACGACTGTGTCGGTATAGTGATTCTAAATCGCCAATTTGTTTTGTTTGATGGCCAAATCGCACGCCATCAAAACGAGACAAATTGGATGAACATTCAGCAGGGGCTAAAATATAATACGCAGATACAGCCAGGTCAGCATGAGGTAATTCAATGTCTACGATTTCAGCGCCTTGGCTTTTAAAATGTGCCATGGCATCCAATGTGACCTTTTTGATGCCTTCGTCTTGCAAAGCATCTATCCAGGCACTGACCACGCCCACTTTCAAACCTGATAATTCTGGCGTAGATGGTTTCTGCCAAGAAAATTGGGGTTGTTGTGCAGATGTTGAGTCCATTACATCATGTCCTGACATGGCAGACAACACCAAGCCACAATCATCAGCCCTCGGTGCCATCACACCACCCTGGTCCAATGAAGAAGCAAAGGCCACCATGCCGTAACGAGAGACCCTGCCATAACTGGGCTTGATGCCAGTGATGCCGCAAAAGGCTGCGGGTTGCCTGATTGATCCACCGGTATCTGTACCCGTGGCTATGGGCGTCATTCTGGCGGCCACTGCTGCTGCCGAACCACCGGAAGAACCTCCTGGAACACGGTCCTGTGCCCAAGGATTGATCGCTGCACCAAAAGCAGAATGCTCATTGGAAGATCCCATGGCAAATTCATCCATATTGGCTTTACCTAAAGACACCATGCCTTGATCAGACAGTTTTTGTACCACAGTGGCGTTGTATGGTGGGATGAACTCACTGAGCATCTTGGACCCACAGGTGGTTTTTACACCCTCGGTACAAAATAAATCTTTGTGGACCAATGGAATACCTGCCAACATGGATTCATTTGATGAGACCAAAGACTGCGCTTGCATCACTTCGGCTGCGTTTAATTCAGGGTTGAGCGTAATCAATGCGTGGATGTTTGGGTTGAATGCTTTGGCGCGGTCATAATACAAACCACACAATTCTTGCACACTGATTTGCTTGGCAGCCAGCATGGCTGACATTTCGCGTATACTGAGGTTGATCATTCAATCACCTTAGGAACCAAATAGTGGTCATCATCGGCATGCGCAGCCAATGCCAACAAAGCCTGTTTATGAGAGGAATCAGTGACTGTATCTTGACGGGTCATTTGCCATGCATCATTGGGATGAGCCATGGGTTTAATGGCCGTTGTATTGGCGTCATTGACGTGCTCAATCATGTCCATCACTTGATTCAATGAAGCAGTGATCTCACTGACTTGATCATCAGGTATATTCAGCTGCGCCAAGGCAGCAATTTCTTCTAATTCTTTACGATTAATTGACATTTAGGTAGTAGGATTCATATATAATTCGCAGATTGGTCTTCACATTCGCAAGGCCGCGAGATATTATGCCATTTTTTACCAATCAGATGTAACCACTATTATCACATGTTTAAAAAATTCAGAAGCCTGTTTTCCAACGACTTATCGATAGACTTAGGTACCGCCAACACCCTCATTTATATGCGCGATCATGGCATCGTTTTGAATGAACCTTCAGTGGTTGCGGTCAGGATGGATCAAAACAGAGGTGGTCAAATCAACATTGCTTCTGTCGGTGCTGATGCCAAAATGATGTTAGGCCGCACACCAGGCAACATCCAAACCATCAGACCACTGAAAGATGGTGTGATTGCTGACTTTGACATGACCTCGGCGATGCTGCAGCATTTCATTCGTAAAGTCCACTCCAACCGATGGCTGAAACCATCTTGCCGGGTATTGATTTGTGTGCCATGTGGTTCCACTCAGGTGGAACGCCGTGCGATTGAAGAATCGGCCTCTGGAGCCGGTGCTGCAGAAGTGTTTTTGATCGAAGAACCCATGGCAGCGGCCATTGGAGCAGGCATCCCGATTCACGAGGCGCGTGGCAGCATGGTGCTGGATATTGGTGGTGGTACGTCTGAAGTGGCCGTGTTGTCACTGAATGGCATCGTTTATTCTGCTTCTGTGAAAATTGGTGGTGATAAATTTGATGACTCCATCATCTCTTATGTACGTCGCAGTTACGGCACCCTCATTGGTGAATCGACTGCAGAACGCATCAAACATGAAATCGGTTGTGCTTACCCAGCTGCAGAGGAAATTTCACTGGAAGTTTCAGGAAGAAATTTGGCGGAAGGCGTACCACGTAAATTCATCATGACCAATAATGAAGCGCTTGAAGCTTTACATGAACCATTGTCAGGAATCGTGGCAGCCGTTAAAACTGCTTTGGAACAAACCCCGCCTGAATTGTGTGCCGATGTCGCAGAACAAGGCATTGTGTTGACCGGTGGTGGTGCTTTGTTGAAAGATTTGGACAAGTTACTGATGGAAGAAACGGGCTTGCCTGTGTTTGTGGCCGAAGACCCATTGACTTGTGTGGCTCGTGGTGGCGGTAAAGCACTGGAAATCATCGACCAAGAGGGTTCAGATTTTTTTGCGCCATTCAGGTAATTTGAACATGAAAACAACCACGTTTTATTTTCAATGGACAACCTGAAAAGCAACCAGAAAATAACCCAATCTCCACTGTTTAAATTTTTAATACTGGAATTCATCTGCATGCTGTTGATGATTTCTGATAAAAATAATCAACTGGCCCAACCCATCAGGAACACTTTGTCACTGGCAGCCATTCCATTGATCAAACTCATCGAATGGCCCCAGGAAATTTATCAAATAGCTGAAATTGCGGTTTCCAGACAGGCCAATTTGATCCAGGAAAATAACGAACTCAAAGAACAACTGTTGGATGCTGAGCTAAAAGTACAACAAAACGTATCTTTGGTGGCCGAGAATGAAAGGTTGCGGACCATGTTGGCGGCCACTCAGACTTCACCTTTGACCACCAGCGTGGCATTTGTCTCTAACATCAGCCAAACACAGAAAACACAACATGTGGTGATTGACCAAGGCAGCCAGGATGATCTGTTTGTTGGTCAAGCCGTGCTGAATTTGGATGGTGTGATTGGCCAAATTGATGTACTGGGTCATAATTTTGCCCATGTTATTTTGATCACCGACCAAACCCACGCGATACCCATCGAAATACTGCGGACAGGTATGCGCACCATCGCTTATGGCAATGGTGAGGCAATCGTGTTGACTGAAATTCCCACCAGTGCCGACATCAAAACGGGAGATATTTTGGTGACATCAGGATTCGGCAACCGCTTTCCACGAGGCTTGAAGTTGGCTGAGATTCAAGAACTGGACGTCAGCCCTGATCGCACCTTTAAAACAGCCAATGCCAAACCATTTGCCCAACTGGATCGCCTGACAGAAGTGTTCTTGATCTGGCCCAATGATCCTTCAGACCCAGCTGATGAATAATAAGATCAACAACCACAATACAATGTTGATGCACCTGTCTATCTTGGGTGCCATATTGTTGAGCTTGTTACCCTTGCCTGATCAGTTGGCTTTGTTCCAACCCCATTGGGTGGCTTTGTTAATTGCCTACTGGTCTTTGTATGCTGCCAACAGTCGTGTCATGTATGTGGCCTTTGCCTATGGTCTTTTGGTAGACATCTTGATGGGCAGCCTGCTAGGCAAGCATGGCATGTCTTTGGTGGCCTTGTCATTCTTGGTCACAAAATCCGCCAAACAATTACGGATGACCTCTTTTTGGCAGTTGTTGATGATGGTTCTGGTGTGGCTATTCAATGACATTGTTATCAGGGCGGTTATAGATTGGCTCAGTTATCGATACCAACCGGAGCTAAGTGATTTGTTGCCGTTGATTACCGCCGCATTGGTTTGGCCTTGGTTGAAATACCTGATGGATCGAATACAAACAAACATGCGCAGTTCCTGACATGATGGACCAGCAACTCAAACAACCGTTCAAAGAAAGAAGAATTTTCACCGAAAGAGTCATCGTTTCTGTGGTGATTGTCAGTTTGATTTTTTTGCTGTTGTTAAGCCGGTATTTTTACCTGCAAGTGATTAAGCATCAAGATTACAGCAGTCAAGCAGATCAAAACAAAATTAAGTTCAGTCGAATCAACCCTACACGCGGATTAATTTATGATCGAAATGGCGTTTTATTGGCGGAAAACATCACCACTTACCGATTAGAAGTCACGCCTGAAAAGACCAAAGACTTGCAACAAAAATTACAAAGCATTCGATCCATTATCGGTTTTGATGATGAACACCTGGAAAAGCTCAAGGAACAACTAAAATACAATCCAGTCTTTAAACCACTGACGGTAAAAGCCAAACTCTCGGAGATTGAGGTCGCCCAGTTTGCCGTACAAAAACACCACTACCCCGGGTTTTCAATCAAACCCTATTTGAACAGAAAATACTTATACCCTTACGAGTTATCTCATTTATTAGGCTATGTCGGTAAAATCAGTCAATTCGAATTCAACCGCCAAGACCCTGACATATATGCCCAGGACGATTATTTTGGCAAAGCAGGGATTGAAAAGTATTATGAAAACAGTTTACATGGCATACCCGGCCAATTGATCACCGAAATCAATGCCAAGGGCAAACAGCTGAAACAAGAAATTCAATCGCCCCCAACCAACGGAACCAACCTAACCTTAACCATAGACATGAGCCTTCAGCTGGCAGCGTATCAAGCGTTTGGCGATGAAACTGGCGCAGCGATAGCCGTTAACCCCCAAAATGGCGAAATCTTGGCCATGGTTTCTAAACCGGGCTATGACACCAATCAGTTCATTTATGGCATCAGTCAACAAAATTTTGATTTATTGGCCAACTCACCTGAAAAACCCTTGTTTGATCGCAGTATCAAGGGTGGTTATGAGCCAGGTTCCACAATCAAGCCTTACATTGCCTTGGCTGGCTTATATCACCGATTGATCACACCAGATACGACACTGGTATCAAATGGTTACTTCCAACTCCCCAAACAAGAGCGGCGCTACCATGACTGGAAACAAGGCGGCCACGGTGAAGTTGATGTGGTGGATTCATTGGCTGAGTCAGTCAACGTATTCTTCTATGATTTGGCTTATCGATTGGGTATCGATAACATCCACGGGTTTTTGGCACCATTTAAATTCGGGCACATCACCGGCATCGATATTGCCGGCGAGAAAAAAGGTATACTGCCGTCCAGAGAATGGAAACAAGCCAATCGCAACATGATATGGTTTCCAGGGGAAACGGTGATCACAGGTATTGGCCAAGGGTATTTTGTGATCACCCCAGTACAAATGGCCCAAGCCTTGTCAGTACTGGCATCGAAAGGACAGATCAACCCGTTGCATTTGGTACAAAAAGCAACCACACCCAACACTTTGCCCTTTGTGATCAGTGAAAACCATTGGAGTACCGTTCACCAAGGCATGACGGATGTGGTTAACGCCGTCAATGGTACAGCCCGTTCCATTCAATCACCAGATTATTTGATTGCAGGTAAAAGTGGCACTTCCCAGGTGTTTGGTAAAAGCGAAGAAGACATCTACAAAAAAGACGAAGAATTACCAAAACACCTAAGAAATCACGCTTTGTTCATTGCTTTTGCGCCAGCGGAACAACCTGAAATAGCCGTGGTGGTGGTGGCTGAGCATGGCGCCAGCGGTACCAAAGCAGCCGCCCCGATTGCCCGCAGCATCATCGATGCTTACATGCTAAAGAGAACCAGCGAAGGGACCTGATGAAAAAACGATTTTTCACATACATTCCAGACCCTTTTTTAATGACATTGCTGCTGTTGGTTTTGGGTTTTGGGTTGGTGGTTTTGTACAGTGCCGGGGGCATGGTCCTGGTTGAACGGCAAGCGATTCGAATTGGTTTGGGTTTGTTTGGCCTGTATTTCATTACCCAGATCAGACCTGAACGGTTTGAACAATTTTCGCCTTTGGTTTATTTAGGCTCAGTGATGTTGTTGGTGGCGGTCTTCTTTTTTGGCATCACGGTGAAAGGCGCGCAACGTTGGCTGGACTTAGGCATCAGCATTCAACCATCGGAACTGTGCAAGATTTCTCTGCCCATGATGGTTGCCTGGATCTTTCGGCACACACCCTTGCCTCCCAATTGGAAACATTTACTGGCTGCAGCGGTCGTGATTGGAGTGTGTACGGGGTTGATTTATAAACAACCTGATTTAGGCACCTCAATTTTGGTGGCTGCCAGTGGCTTATTTGTGATTTTCCTGGCTGGCATTTCCTGGCGATTGATTATGGGTGCCGGTCTATTGGTAGGCTTGTCATTACCCGTCTTATGGCAATTCCTCCATGAGTACCAAAAACAACGCGTGTTGATGTTTTTAAACCCTGAAGCAGATCCGTTGAACCATGGCTGGAACATCATTCAGTCTAAGATTGCCATTGGCTCTGGAGGCTTTTGGGGTAAGGGCTGGACGATGGGCAGCCAAACCCAGCTGGACTTTTTACCAGAACATTCTACTGACTTTATCCTCTCGGTGTTGTCTGAAGAATTTGGCTTTTTTGGGGTATTGATGCTGTTCTTGTTGTACTTCATGATCATCATGCGATGCTTCTTCATCGCCCAACAAGCAAAAAACACCTACAATCGTTTGGTTTGTGGGGCACTTACTTTGATTTTCTTTGTCTACATTACCATCAATGCTGGCATGATATCAGGTGTGTTGCCGGTGGTGGGTGTACCACTGCCGCTGGTCAGTTATGGAGGTACATCAGTACTTACATTAATGGCATCATTTGGTATCATAACTTCTGTTCACTCACATAAAAAATTAATACAACAATGAAAACGACTCTCTTTTTAAGTTTCACCCTGATGTTCACACTGATTTCAACTTTGGCTGTGGCAAAAGTTGACCTCCGACAAGTTGATGAATTCATCCAAACAACAGCCAAAGATAACGGCCTTGACCCCCAATGGGTTCGGCAGATTATTTCTCAAGCCAACCACCAACAAAGCATCATCGATGCCATGAACAAACCAGCTGAAAAAACCCTAAAATGGTTTGAGTACAGAAAGATTTTTATGACTGAAAAGCGCACCCGTGAAGGGGTTGAGTTCTGGCAAAAACACCAAGCAGTGTTGGATCAGGTCTCCACAGAAACAGGTGTTCCTTCAGAAGTTATAGTAGCCATCATTGGCGTTGAAACTTTTTACGGGCGCATCATGGGCAACCACAAGGTACTTGATGCCTTATACACTTTGGCATTTGATTACCCCAAACGCTCCAAATTTTTCACCAGTGAATTGAAACACTTTTTATTGTTAGCTCAAGAAAATCACGTCGACCCTTTAGCAGCCAAAGGATCCTATGCAGGGGCGATGGGTTTTGGGCAATTCATGCCTTCCAGTTATCGCCATTATGCAGTGGATTACGAGTCAGACAAACGGATTGATCTGTTGAACAATCCCCAAGATGCCATTGCCAGTGTTGCTAATTATCTGAAAAAACACAAATGGCAACCAGGTGGCGAAGTTTTGAAAGCCATAGAAAAACCCAATTTAGAAGTTAAATATAACCAACTGAAGCCACATCTTGAGGACCACAAACGCAAGCAAAAATTCACCGTTCTGAAATTAGACTTGGCCGAAGGAGAGCAAGCCTACTGGCAAGGGTTCAATAACTTTTATGTGATCTCAAGATACAACCATTCACACATGTATGTGAATGCCGTTTACCAACTTTCACAAGCCATCAAGGCCATGAAAGATGGCACCACAGTGGCCCAAGAGTACACGCGATGATCAGGCCGATGTTGCGATTAATGACATTGATTTTGATCTCCAGCTTGTTGGTAACAGGTTGCGGTAGAAAAGATCGGTACAAAGACATCGATACCAGTAAGATCAAACCTTGGGTGCCAAAATCTGAACCCTTAAGTAAATATGGCAATCACAGCCCATATCGCGTCTATGGCAAGGTGTATAGAGTCAACAACAATCCAGCGGGGTACACCGAAACAGGCAAAGCCTCATGGTATGGCAAAAAATTTCACGGTCGTCCCACTTCCAATCAAGAAGTATTTGACATGTATAAACTGACTGCTGCGCACAAAACCCTGCCCTTACCAAGCTACGTTGAAGTGACTAATTTAAAGAACAATAAGCAGGTGGTTGTCAGGGTCAATGACCGGGGTCCTTTCGTGGGTGACCGCATCATCGATTTGTCTTATGCAGCAGCCAAGGCACTGGATTTTGTTCACGAAGGCATTGCAGAAGTAAAAATCCGAGTGGTGAATTCTCCCAAAGATTTGCAAAAAAACCCGATCAAACAAGGCCTGACCTATCTTCAATTGGGTGCTTTTGCTGATAAGAATGCCGCTTATAATTTGGCAAAAAAAGCCAGTCAACTACTTGGAATTGAAACCTTTGTCACCATATTATCAACCCAATCTGGTGCCCTGCATAGAGTCAGAATTGGTCCCGTACAATCTGAGACCTTGGTTAACCAGTTGATCAACAAAATAACCGCCAATGGCATCCCTGATGCCAAAGTGATTACAGAGTAAAATCCATGCAAAATAAAAACCACCCCATTTTACTGTGCTGCCTATTGTTTTTGACCCATTGGGTTTCAGCACAAACCAACACCACACCTCAACCACCTCAAGTCAATGCCAGCAGCTATATCCTGATGGATTACCACAGTGGGCGTGTTTTGGCTTCCAACAATCCAGATTTACAAGTAGAACCAGCGAGCATCACCAAAATGATGACTGCTTATGTGGTGTTCTCAGAAATCAAATCTGGCAATTTATCATTGGATGAAATGATCACTGTCAGTGAAAAAGCATGGCGCACTGGCGGCTCAAAAATGTTCATAGAAGTGGATAAACAGGTCAAAGTGGAAGATTTGATTCGAGGCATGATCATTCAGTCAGGTAATGATGCCTGTGTGGCCTTGGCAGAACACATCGCCGGCAGTGAAGAAGTGTTTGCCAGCATGATGAACCAGCATGCCAAGCAGTTAGGCATGCAGAATTCGGCTTTTTACAACGCCACCGGATTACCTGCAGAAGGTCATTTGGTCACGGCCAGCGATGTGGCTTTGTTGGGCCGTGCATTGATCGCAGATTTCCCTGATCTTTATCATTTCTACGCTGAAAAAGAATTCACTTTCAATAAAATCAAACAACACAATCGCAACACTTTGTT
Source organism: Marinicella sp. (assembly GCA_965230295.1). GTDB lineage: Bacteria > Pseudomonadota > Gammaproteobacteria > Xanthomonadales > Marinicellaceae > Marinicella. Next base: position 978,195 of record OZ246001.1, read on the forward strand.
GTACCGCGACCCCACTGTAGACGGCTTCAAAACTGGCCACACTGAAGCTGCCGGTTATTGTCTGGCCACCTCAGCAGTTCGCAATGGCATGCGTTTGATCAATGTCATCATGGGCACCGAGTCAGAAAAAGCCCGGGCAGATGAAACACAAAAACTGATCAATTACGGTTTCAGGTTTTATGAAACACATAAACTCTATCGGGCTGGCGAACAGCGCGTCTCGCAGGAAATATGGAAGGGAGAGGAAGAAGAAATTCCATTGGGTCTGGCCAATGATTTGTTCATCACCATTCCCAAAGGCAGCTATGAACAATTAGAAGCCAATGCCGACATTCCAGGTTTACTGACCGCACCCATCCAGCAAGGTACTCAGCTGGGTACATTGAATGTCACACTCAACGGTGAACCGGTAGCAATCAAACCCTTGGTGGCTCTTCAAACTGCCGAGCAAGCTGGCTGGTGGTCTCGCAGTATGGATGGCATCGGTTTGTGGTTCAAATCATTTGGAGACGATGACTGATGCAAAATCTGGACGAACTTGAAGGCAAAGGTTTTGAGTTTCCTTGTGAATACCCAGTCAAGGCAATGGGACCCAACACCGATGAATTTGTTGAAACCATCATGGCTACAGTGCGAGAACATGCCCCTGAAGTTTCCAGCAATTCAGTTCACACCAAAACCAGTTCGACAGGCAAGTATAAATCGGTCACTGTGTTGGTTTATGCCCAGTCAAAAGACCATTTGATTGGTATCTATGAAGACTTAAGAAAAAATAAGGATGTGTTGTGGACCCTGTGAACCACCCCATTCGCATCAAGCACCTGGGTCACCAGGCTTATGAACCGGTTTGGCGTGCCATGCAAAAATTCACTGACGAACGTGACGCCAACACCACCGATGAATTGTGGCTGGTCGAACACCCACCTGTATTTACCCAAGGGTTGGCTGGTAAAGCTGAACATGTATTGGCCGCTGGTGACATACCCGTTATTCAAGTGGACCGAGGCGGACAAGTCACCTACCACGGTCCTGGACAGATTGTTGCCTACCCGCTGATCAACCTGCGACGCCATGGCATTGGGGTGAAGTCATTGGTTCATGGTATCGAACAAGCCATCATTGATACGGTGGCACAATATGGCGTGTCAGCTGCTCGTAAAGACAACGCCCCGGGTGTCTATGTAGACGGTGCGAAAATTGCCTCCTTGGGTTTGAGGATTCGCAAAGCGTGTTCTTTCCATGGATTGGCATTTAACATCAAAATGGACTTAGAACCTTTCCAAAGAATCAATCCTTGTGGCTTTTCAGGCTTGGAAGTCATACAATTGGCGGACTTGGCACCTGGTGTTGAAATCAACACGGTAGAACAACAGTTGATTACGGCCTTTTGCCAGCATTTAAATTTCACTGCATCCACCGAGCATGCAGCGTAAGACGCACAGAACAACATGAATAACAAGATACCCCTGAACATCCAATCATCAAAAACAGCTGGCCCAAAGTCCAACGGACCTAAAGTGGCCGGTGCCAAAGAATTGGGCGCCAAGAAAACCGATCGCAGCCGAGCAGGCTTTGACACGGATGCACCCCGTTTACGCAAACCTGATTGGATAAGAGTGCGCATTCCAACTGGCAATGCGGTGCAAAAACTAAAAAGCAAATTACGCACCAATTCTTTGGTCACTGTATGTGAAGAAGCCTCATGCCCAAATATACACGAATGCTTTGGCAAAGGGACCGCCACTTTCATGATCTTGGGCGAAGTGTGTACCCGCCGATGCTCATTCTGCGATGTGGCCCATGGCCGCCCTTTACCTCCAGACACCAAAGAGGCTGAAAACCTGGCCCAAACCATCGCTGATATGGGCCTCAGTTATGTGGTCATCACTTCTGTTGATCGCGATGATTTGAAAGATGGCGGCGCACAGCATTTTGTCGATTGCATTGCCGCGGTTCGTGATAAAAACCCTGACATCCAGATTGAAATCCTGACTCCTGACTTCCGTGGCAAAGGCCGCATGGACAAAGCCCTGGAAATTTTGGCCCAAAGCCCGCCTGATGTGTTCAACCACAACTTAGAGACGGCATATGCCTTATACAAAACCGTCAGACCAGGTGCTGATTACCAATGGTCGCTGGATTTATTGAAAAAATTCAAAGCGCAGCACCCTGAGATCCCCACCAAATCAGGTATCATGGTAGGCTTGGGTGAAACTTATGAACAGGTTCAGGAAACTTTACAACATTTGGCTGATCATGATGTAGAAATGATCACCATTGGACAATACCTGCAACCCACCCAAGGTCATCACCCTGTGTTGAATTACTGGACCCCGGATGAATTCAAAGCCATCGAAGAATATGGTTATTCCTTGGGCTTCAAACACATTGCCGCAGGACCACTGGTGCGTTCTTCATATCACGCCGATGTTCAAGCCCACCAAGCCGGAGTCTAATGTGGATTCCAAAGATAAATTGGACTGAACAATGGTAATTTGTACTGTACATCGCTATTTTGTACTGTACAGCGCTATCTTGGACTGATGAGCGCAGAACTACTCAAACTCTCCTACTTTCCCGATTATGGGCGCATATGGAGGGTTGAGTGGGTATACGACATTCAGTACATCCGGCGTATAAATCCTTTTCCTATTCTGGTCATCGTTCCATTCAATTTGAACAGGTTGAACCTCAAATTTGCTAACATTTGACTTAAATTCAAAATATATCAGCACATCCCTTTCAAGTGTAGATTCAAATCCAGCATCACCAATCGATTTAACACTTGGCAGCAACCCTGTTAAGTTTCTGTAATTTTTTGGTATTTTCCGAACAGACACAAATGCATAACAAATTAATTCCTAACAATATTATACGTTACATATAAATTACAACTTAGTATATATTTTTATTGATACAATCCAAAATATCACTGTACAAAAACATGATGTATAAAATATTTTTCTTTATTTGCAAACAGTTAAACCTTTATATTAATATATTTTTTCAACAACTCTTCTTTTCGAGTCAAGTTGCAAATCGAATTCTGTTGCTGTATGGCGACTTTTCATTACTACATTTATGAGCATTTAAATTGATCAAATTCCATCATTTAAGTGCGCTTTTAACAAAGGACTTAAGGTGAAATAATGAGTAAACGATTCCTAATTTTAACTTTACTAGTTTCTGCGAACTTCTCTTCTGTTTATGCAGATGATTTATTCGATTCTATAATCCCCAATAGCGGGACAATATCCCCAAGACCAACGGTTAATTCCTTCAATGATGTCGAAGTAAATTTTGATGCACTCGCTGAAGCACCCGAAACTTTAGACATCACATTACCAAATTCAGCATTGATTACTGTCACAATGAGTGACTTTCGATACCGTCGTGGTTATCAGTTTCCTGATGATGAAGATGATCCACCAGGCACACCCATTACTATAATTCCCGGATTCCCAATCGATGACATGAGTTACAAATGGAGTGGTGGTAACGACCAGTGGGATGTTTTACTTACTGTAACCAGGGGTGTTTTATACGGCATCATCACCAGTAACGATAAACGTTATGGAATTTCCAAAGTCAATGGCACAGACTATGCATTGGCTGATTACAATCTACAGGCATTCAGACCGCTTGATGGTGCTGCTGGCACACCTATTCCTACTCCAACTAATCGAAGCAGTATTCTTGAAGGGCCTACAATCGACAATACATCAATCAGTCATTTAAAGTCTTATGATAATTCAGGAAAGTCATTAACTGATGATCTAACCAGAGGTAGTTCCACAAATTTAGATGTCCTCATCATTTGGACAGAAGACGCAAGAATTGAAGCAGGGGGAAACCCAGGAGATTTAAATGATACTGCCGATATCGATGCATTAATGGTAACTGCTATTGACCATGCAAATGAAGCTTTTACAAACAGTGAAGCAAACACAAGAGCAACAAAGTTTCATACAGCAAAATTAAATGGATTTGTCTACCACGGCTCTACTGTGAACCCTGTACCAGATGATGCATTTGCAATAGATTTAGAAAACCTTACAGCTATAACTTCTGTTCAAACTTTAAGAACTCAAGTAGGCGCAGATGTGGTCACTGCTATCATGGCTCCTAGTGCAACTGTATTTACGCCATGTGGAGTCTCATGGGTTTAGACTTTTCCAACATGCAGTGATTTAAGACCCGATTCAAATTGTGATACTGGTGTAGATTTTGAAGATTTCACTTACAACATCACAGTTCAAGAATGCGTTTTGTTTACCGATGCTTATACACATGAATTTGGACATTTAATGGGTGCAAATCATATTTTCACAGAACTTACGTCAACATGGAGAAATGCTGTAGTAAGTAATGGATACCCAGAAGCATTTGGGTATTCAAACTCTACTTTCAGGTCAATTATGTCAGTTACCAACGTTACTTCAAGGCGTTTGAATTTCTCAAACCCTCTAGTAACTGTAAATGGCGTAGTAACTGGTGTATCGGGTAGTGCAGATAATACGTCTACAATTGACTCATTGACTCCTACAATGGCAAACTACAGAACACGACCTGATTTAATTTTCGAAAGTGGATTTGAGTGAACGCATTGATTAACAATTTCTTAAAGAAATATTTTGTTCTATTAACATTACTATTGATAAGCTCAGTAAATGCAGAAGTTGCTGATCTGAGCTTATCAATGGAGTTTGATGGGGAAGATTCTGGAATTGTTTACCAACAAAATGGTACTTTCAGAATAGTTGTTACCAATAATGGTCCAGAAGCAGCCGGAACCAATTCAACTTTATCAACACCAATAACAGTCTTTAGCGGGTTCGTTGAACTTGCAGCTGATGGCACAGAAATGAACTATGGATTGGACCCCAATGTCACCCAAGAATGTGGATTTGGTTTAATAGCAGTAGACCCAAGGCCTGGCGATCCGCCAGGATTTGTTTTTGTATTCAGAAGTCCAGTCATTCAACCTAATTCATCAATTACATGTCATGGGATTTACTCAATCAACTTTCCACTAGGAACAAGAACATATCAGTGGAATGTAAATGGCCACATTGATGATACAGACCCTAATTCATCAAACAACATATTTCCAGTAACTTTTGGAGTTGCCCCTGTTCCTGTCCCTACATCTAATCACTTTGGGTTGTTGATATTATTTTTCACATTCTTGGTTTTTGGTATAACTAAGCTCAAGAGTTAATAATTGAATTCGATATTTATGGAAGAATATGAAAGAAAGAATCAGATTGAAATAGAAGAGTTCATCAACGGGTATTCGCTATCTGATCTATTTAGGTATTGGAAAGGAACCCTGGATGACTTTGGCATCAACTCACAAAACATGTTTACCGACATCAATTTATCGGACCCTTCATTGGTGGGCAGGTCACCTGCCTATTCATGGTGGTTTAAAAATGAGCTTTCTATTCAAATCAAAAAATTTAGGGACCACATCAAAACTTGGCCATCAACTAGGGGCCCTATATATCCAGAGGAATTCAGAAAAGGTGAGTTAGAAACTTTGGGTTATTTATGGATTCTGAGGAATAACAATTTTAAAGTCTTTGCTTTATTATTGTGCTGTTCATTGTTCCCCAAAGTAAAATCATCTAGAACACATTACCCTAGAGAAGAATGGCCACCATTTTATTGCGTCGATGCACTTTATCAAATGGCTGAAAAAGAATGGCGAAATGGACAAGGCCTATTTTCATGGCATTATTCTTGCACAAATGTGATTCCTACTGAATTGTCAGATCGTCATTTTAAAATCGATTCAGTCGTTGGAATTGTCAAGTTTGCAGCCATTGAGCATGCACAACTTTTATCAAAATATCAGCCTGTTCGTCTTATCTTTGATTAGACATGAAGGAATTATCATGAGTAGCATTGAATGACACAAATTCCGGCAGTTTTTCAAGCTAAAGGTTTTTTGATGCTATTATGTGATGCCAGTTTTCAATTACGACAGGCAGTAAAAGAGAAAGATTCTTATTCAAACAACAGATACGCCAGAGCTTCAATTATCGCATCAGTGCTTTCAATTGAATCCTGTGCTAACTCACTATTAACTAGCTTAGAACTTCCAAAAAAATTTCTACAGGAATTAGATAAATTACCAGCAATTGGGAAACTTGAAACTTATTTAAGGATTGAAAACAAAAAAAACATTGATAGAGGAAAAAGTGAAACACAAAAAGTTATAGAGTTAATAAAACTGAGAAATGACTTTGTTCATCCAAAAATCAAAAAAATTGAAAGCACTATTTCTCCACTCACCGAAGATGGAGAATTTTTATCACTACCTTTTTCAATGATGCCAGATAAATGGCCTGCATTAAACATTCCAAAACACAGCATGTTTTGGTCTTCAGATACAGCCAAAATTGCTGTTCAAGCTTTATTAGAGTTTTATGAGTATCTATTTACTGAGCTGTTAGAAATGAATAATAAAGAAATTGAAATACATTTTTTTGATTCTCTACAAATTGGAGATACGGATATTCTGTTTTGCTTTGATGAAGTCAGGGATGAGTTAAACAGTTTGAAAAACTATGGATTTTCAATAGGTTTTATTGAGAACAGCTTGCCCAACTAATCCTTAGTACAAATTACCACTGTACAAACAGCATCCAGTACAAAATAACTTTGGAATTAACATCTAATGTCAATTCCAAAGTTAAGTTGAAGCGGTTGCTGTTTTTGCACAGTTAAATTGTACTGACAATGTTTTGAGGTATTTAATAGAAATTGAATATCTGTGTTATTTGGCCTTCTGCATCTATTCTACAGCTTCTTCTTTTGATTGAATGAATGGAATGATTTAAAGCCAAGAAGCCACAATTTTATTGCTGATCATTTTGAACTCACCAAGGAAAGCTGCTGAGCAGCTTGACCCGCCGAGCCGGTTAGGCAAATCATGCAATCATGGCGGTTTGACGAAGTCAATAAGCCTTGATGTAATGATTGATTAGCCGTGAGCTTTTGATGCTGCGGCCGCTATCGCTCCTTGCTATCGCGGCAGACCTACATCCATGTAGGCCAATCAGAGGCGCAGAGCGCGAGGAAGCATGTCATGTTCGCCTCGGCAGCTACCGCATCGATCCCCAGGACGGGGTGAATGCAGAGAATTGTTGGGAACAATTCCTGCCTGCTATCGCTGCATACTTACATCCATGTAAGCAGTCGCTTTCACTTTTGTCTGGAACAGACATGCAGTGCGAAGCAACTGCTCAGACAATAGTCTGTAAAGGTCGGTTTATTTGCGCAGCAAATATGAAGACCTGTCAGACCATGAACCAGAATGAAGCCCCAAGAACATTCCTTTGTAAACGAATCAAAAAAGTATTGTGTTGGCTTTTTTGATTCGTTAGAACCAACTATCAATTCGACTTGGTTCTTAATTTGTATAGCAAAGCCAAAGCAAATCCTGAAAGTATCAGTAAAATGGCAAACACTGGCATTAAAAATGACAGTGGCAACCCGACAACTATCAACCCCAGCCCGATTGCTAATAAATTAAAAGCTTGTTTGTTTGGTACCAAAACCCCTATTTTCTTTGATATCAGTTCATCAATACTGAGTTTTCCGGCTCCGGAAAATACCAATGGAAATAACATTAAAATATACAATAAAGGCAGTTTAAAGTTTCCATATCCTTTATCTGAAATTGCATACCCTTGCCAGAGGTTTGATAGTGATGACCAGTCAGTTGGCCAATGAACAGCAGCAGTGGCAACTGCTGTAATTACAAGTAAGGACATTGCTGCAAGGCGTGTAAAGATGCCAACCAGAATCAATATTGAAAAAATGATTTCACCCCAGGTTGCCATAAACCATGACACATCTGTCGGAATTATGTTGAATGGAAATGGAAAACTGTCTTTGATTGAGCCAAACCAATTACTGCCATTTAATTTAGTCATTCCTGATTCCCAAAACTCCCAAAATAATATCAATCTTAAAAACAGTGCCGGTAACCATTGAGCCCCAGCATTCAATTGTGCAACTGTACTTAGCGTATTCGATAAAACTTTATTTTTTACAGACATTATGCCCTCCATTTTTTTTTGATTGGTAAAAGCAACAAAATGAAGGACATCTTCACTTTGTTGCTCATTGGATTGATTTATAAACTTGATGCGGGTTTGTTTTTAATTTTCTTCCAGTGCTTATCAGCTTTTTTGATGTTTCCCGGGATGTCTTTAACCCATGTTGATTTGATACCGTTATCTAAATTAAAGTATAGTTTTCCATCAACCACTTCCCATACATTAGGATCACCAATGAATTTCTTTCCAACTGATGCGCCAAATGCACAGAAACCACCATATTGAGGCAAATACTTTTCGGGATTTTTATTAAAGGTATCTAAGTTATCTTGATTGGCGAAGATATAGTTAACTTGATCTATACTGGCCACAAAATTACCATTTCCAGGTATGGGCTTCTTGTCGGTTTGGTATGAAACCAAATCATAGCCTCCAGCCCCAACTGTACTGTTGCTAACAAAATCTGCGGATGCATTTAAAGTAAACATAATTAATAAAGTGCCAATTAGTTGTAGTGTTTTAATGTTTTTCATGTTTTTTCTCTGGTTGTATTTAAGTTAATAAAATTAAAAAGTGATATTAGGCGGCTATGGTATTAACGACAGGAAAATCAATTTCTGTCCCGGCCAAATGATTGAAGTAGTTGGTGAAGATATTCAAGCCAACGTGAGCAATGATTTCTACCAATTCTGCATCGGTAACTCCGATTTGACGCAACGACTCCGTTGCTGAAGGATTCAAAACACCTTTATTAACAACTATTTCTTTGACATATTGAAGAATGGCAGCTGTTTTTTGATTTTGAGATTGACCTGTTAGGTTTAACTGGATTTCTTGTTCATCAAGGCCAGTTTTTTTGGCAATAAAAGAGTGCGCGGATGCACAGTAATCACAATTATTTACCCCACCCACCGTTAATGCTATTTGTTCTCTTAATGATGGACTCAAGTGGCCTGATGACAATGATCCGCTGAACGCAAGATACCCCTCTAAAGCCTGTACTGAATTGGCCATTGTGGAAAAAATGTTTGGGACCACGCCCATTTGTGCTTTTATCGAGTCGAGCACATCTTTCGCTTGGCCTGATTGATCTTTATTGACTGGTTGAATGTTTTGCATGTTGTTTCTCCTGGTTAATAACTAAAAGTATACCGATCTGTATACGTTGAAGCATATAGTATACAGATCGGTATACACTGTCAAGCATTAATTTTTTTGATTTATTAAAATAAAGGTGATTTGCATCAATATATGAAAGAGTGTATGATGAGAAAAAGTAAACATATCGGTATATTAAATGTCAATAAAGAGGCAACAACTCATCGACACAGCCATTAAGTTATTTAACGAACATGGATTTCATGGAGTAGGCATCGACTGGATTGCAAGAGATGCTGGTGTTACAAAAAAAACCATGTACCACCATTTTCATTCTAAAGATGAGTTGATACTGGCGGCCTTACATCACCATGATGGCCTTTTCAGAAATGAATTCATGAATGGTGTCAAAAACAATTTTGAAACACCTTACGATAGGCTTTTAGGAATTTTTGATGCAGCACATGTATGGTTTTCTGATCATAAGTTTTACGGTTGCATGTTCATTAATGCAATTGGCGAGTATTCCGAATCAGCTTCCCCCATACGGAGTGTTTGTAAAGAGTTTAAAAAACAGATGCGCCAATTTATTGTGTTGTTAGCTAAAGATGCTGGGGTAAAAGACCCAGAAACCTTGGCAAATACTTTGGCAATTCTCTTAGAGGGTTCTATTGTTACAGCCCAGGTTTCAGAAAATCCGAATGCAGCAATTGATGCAAAACAAGCTGCCAAAGTATTGGTCGATAATGCTTTGTAAAGGTTAATAATCATTCAACTTCATTAACAATTCATAAAAACCCATTCATCATCAGTTTCTGAACGCCTTAGAATTCCGATCAGTGCTCGGCTTTATTGATGAAGCACCTTATTCTATTTTTTTGTAATTAATGGATTACCGTTCAATTGAATTTTTAAATCTAATAAGTTTTGTCTAGAGCGCCTCTGCGGCTTGAATTGAATTTGCTTCCGGTTTTTTATAGAGTATCTGGGCATTGGCCATTTCTAACAACTTTAAATTGGTAGTTAATCATTGATTAACCTGGTTGATGGCTTGCTTCAATGTCACCACTTCTCATTGAAATTTTTGCAAAACTTCCGTCAATTCAGCAGGTATGGTGGTGTTGGGTAATCTTTTGACTTCAAAATAAAGTACTGTTTTGATTCTCAATCAGTATTGAAAGAGTGATCAGTTCTTCTGGCTGGTTTTTTAGGGCTGTATTGCCTATGATAACCCCTCTAACAAATAAAGTATGAGGTATGACTTGAGGCTTGAATCAACATTTATCCAATTACCATGTCTGTTTGATCAATCAAAGTTACAGCAGGATATTTCAGCACTTCCCAATGAAGCCTGGCGAAGTCACCCTCAAGGGTTTGCGGGCAATTCAGCGGTTTCCCTGATAGCCCGTCATGGTGATGCCAATGATGACCGCACATATGGATCCATGCAAGCAACACAATGGCTGGATCAATTGCCATACATCAAAGCCGTGATGGCTTACTTTAAAACACCATTGGGCCGTTCTCGCTTGATGCGCATCGAAGGCGATGCCCAAGTTCCCAGCCACACAGACCTTGACTACTACTGGCAAGGACGCATGCGACTTCATGTGCCCATCATCACCAATCCGAGTGTACGTTTTGAGTGTGGTGATGACGCTGTACATATGTCGGCAGGTGAAGCCTGGGTGTTTGACACCACCGAATTACACCGTGTTCTCAATGAAGAAGGTGGAGAACGCATTCACTTGGTTTTTGATACTGTGGGCAGTGCTCATTTATATGATTTGATCTCAAAATTTCCATCTCCAACGATTGAATCACTTGATCAGACACCCTTATCCATCGAAAAGACTGATTTGTTGTTCGAATCTCACAACAGGCCTCAGGTCATGAGCCCATATGAGCAGCAAGTCATTATGAATGAATTTTTGGGTTTATTAACCACCGAACATGACCCCAATGTGGTTGAATCAATAGCCACAGCATTCAAACCCGTCATGCATGACTGGCGAGCTGCGTGGGCTCAGTATGGGACCAACCCATCCGGTCACAACACTTTCATTGAATTACAAAAACGTTTGGCTCAGATCGCAACGAATTGTGGAGCAAATAGAACTTTAAGGAATTCTGCGATCGAGTTGTGGTTGCAGCATTGGTTGGTTGATCCGGCTGTGGATGTGGATGAAACCAAGAACACATCCAGGGGACACCAAACACCCAAATCAAACCAGGTCGAGCAGGCACAGATGTCATTTGACAGTCAATATACTGATAGTTTGCCTGGTTTGATTGCGCATCTGAATGGCACTTTGGTAGCCACCACCTACGCCAGTAATCGGGTGGTCTTGATGCGTTCTGATGGTCATGATCTGAACACCCATTTCAAAGACTATACTGGCCCGATGGGGCTGGCTTATGATGACAATCATATGGCTTTGGGGGTACAAAATGCCATCTGGATTTTTCGATCACAACCCGACCTTGGCGCCGCACTACAGCCCAATTGCGATGCGGTTTATGTACCCTTCAAACAGCACATGACCGGAGACATTCGGATTCATGAGCTGGGTTGGTCAGACAATGAACTGTGGCTGGTCAACACCCGATTTTCTTGTTTGGCCACCCTGGATGAGGATCACAGCTTCAAACCTCGTTGGCACCCTAAGTTTATCAAAGACTTGAGTGCTGAAGACGCTTGTCACCTCAACGGGATGGCCATGCGTGATGGTAAGCCTGCATGGGTCACTGCCTTGGGCATCAGTGATCAACCTGGTGGTTGGCGAGCGCATAAACTGCAAGGCGGTGTGGTCATAGATGTGGCCAGTGGTGAAGTGGCCACTGACGGTTTATGCATGCCACATTCACCAAGATGGCATGGCAACAATTTGTGGGTACTTGATTCTGGACGTGGTGAATTGTGTCAAGTCAACCCACAAAACGGACAGCGCGAAACAGTTGCTAAATTTCCCGGCTTCACACGAGGTTTGGCGATGATAGATCGCTATGCATTTGTTGGATGTTCTCGAGTGAGAGAGAAAGCATGGTTTGGCGGTTTACCCATTCTGGATCAAGACAAACCACCTGAGTGCGGCGTGTGGGTTGTGGATTTGGTTACTGGTCAAATCATTGGTTGGATAGTTTTTGCAAATGGTCTTGATGAAATATTTGATTTGCAATGGTTGCCTGGCCAACGGTGGCCAGACATTCTGGAACCGGATGAACCGACAGCCAGAAATGGCTTCAGCTTACCTGCCGAAAAAATCAACCATTTTAACCCTGGCAAAACTTAACCCCTCTTAAAGGAAGTGACATCGCACAGACCTGACTTTGGATAGTTTGCCAACCTCACAGACACAACCCAACCCTTCGGACCAGTGAAGGGTTGGGTTTGCTGCCATACTTATTCGAAACCATTTGCAAAAATGACATCAGATAATGTGGTTGAGGTAAAGGTGTCTGAAACCCCACCAATGGTCACTTCGGTATCTACCGGGGTAAGGATGGTAGATGCTGAGGTGTGTTGTGCCCTGACTTCATCGCCATCGACCACTGTACCTGGAGTGGAAACAAAAGGCCCTCCATTGATTGAGTAACTACCACCAGTGACAGAGATGGCAACCATTGTATTGATTCCCGTAACTGTGATGGTGTTGGAGGTTTGTAACGAGTCCGGAGACACATCTGTTGTATCAGTGAAACTGAACGCATCAGGTGTGGCATCTTCAAGCAGAGTCGTGGAAGAAAAGGTATCACTGACACCGCCAATGGTAAGCTCTGTATCCACCGTGGTGTTGAATGATGACGATGAAGTATGCTGTACAGCCACTGTATCACCATCGACCACTGTACCTGGAGTCGAGACAAATGGACCACCATTCACCGAATAACTGCCATCAGTCACAGTAATCGCAACAGATGTGTTGATTCCACTGACATTGATCGTATTCGAGGTTTGTAATGTATTCAAGGCCACATCGGTCTGGTCTGTGAAACTGAACGCATCAGGTGTGGCATCTTCGAGCAGAGTCGTAGAAGAAAAGGTATCACTGACGCCGCCAATGGTAAGCTCTGTATCCACCGTGGTGTTGAATGATGACGATGAAGTATGCTGTACAGCCACTGTATCACCATCGACCACTGAGCCTGGAGTCGAGACAAATGGACCACCATTCACCGAATAACTGCCATCAGTCACTGTAATCGCAACAGATGTGTTGATTCCACTGACATTGATCGTATTCGAGGTTTGTAATGTATTCAAAGCCACATCGGTCTGGTCTGTGAAACTGAACGCATCAGGTGTGGCATCTTCAACTTCCGTAGTCGATGTGAATGTGTCATCAACACCCCCAACAGTCACAACTGTGTCTACAGCTGTACTGAAGGCTGCAGATGATGTGTGGTGAGCTCGCACCATATCACCATTGTTCACCGTTCCTGGCGCCGTCTCCAAGGGTCCGCCATTGATTGAATAGCTACCTCCGATGACAGTGATTGGAGTGGGTGAATTGATGCCAGTGATGTCGACCGGATCAGAATCAATGGTCGCACTCAAAGCCACATCAGTTTGATCTGTAAAAGTGAATGCATCAGGTGTGGTATCAATGTTGTTGATTGCTATGTAGTCTTCAACTTCTCCGCTGACCGCCAGGCCAGTTGGGTCTGCTGCTGCCACATCGGAGCTCAACCTGAACCGTGCCATGGTTAACAAGGCTGCACCGCCTGGAGGTGCAGGAAGTGTCAAGTTGACATCAGCTGCAGTGGTGCCATCTGGTACTGCCACTGTTCCACGTTCAGTGGCATTCTCAAACACCCCATCACCGTCGTAATCGATCCAACCGTATAAGGTGGCAGCACCACCAGATGTGTTGGTGACATTGACCGACAGAACCGGTGCTGAAGCCGCAAACTCAATCGCTGCTGCTATGGCATCTTCATCATCCAGGTTGTTGTTGTCATCGCCATCGGCATCGACTGAAGGTAAGCCATCTGGATCGTTATCTGTCAAGGCACCCAGGCGCATGCCCGCCACCCGAACATGGGCAGGACCATCGTCAGCACCACGGGTTTGGTAATCAACCAGCATGGTGTCCGTCACAATCTGTCCAAAGACCTCGTTTTCACCATCTACCAAAGGTGCCGTGTCATCATCGCCATGGAAAGTCACCAATGTGTCACTGTTGGTGCTGTTGTAGGCAACGGCTGCAGTGAAAGCACCAAAGGTTGTCGCTCCATCAGGCCCAAAATTGGTTAAGCGCACTTCATCAGTATCAATCACGGTGCCCAGGTTATCGACCCGCCGCACCCAAATTTCATTTTCATTATCAACAACCTCATCACCCTGGAACGCCACAATGTAATTGTTGGTCACCGGATTGAAGGCCACAGCTGAGTTGGTACCAATGAAACTGGTTGAACCGGCCAATCCCACATCACTGATCTGGAAATAGGCACCAGTAGGCAGCCCCGTACTGGCGGTTACCAATTGGCCAAAAACTTCATTCTCGCCATCACTGACCAAAGCATCATCACCATGGTAAGTAACGAGAAACTGGTTGTTTCCAGCGTTGTAAGCCAAGTCGGGGTTTGATGCCCTGGACAGGGTCGAACCAACACCTCCGAAAGTGGTTAATCGGGTTTGGGTTGCACCGACTGCCCCGCCACCGCCATCGACCCTGCGGCCAAAGATTTCATTTTCGTTGTCAACGCTGCCGTTGGCATCATCATCTGCATCCCACACCACCAAAAACTGATCGGTGGCACTGTTCCACTCCAGCTGGGGGTTATTGGCCCTGAAATTGATGCTGGAACCATTGGCACCACCCATCGCACTGATTTGCATGCGATTACCCAAGGCGCCAAAAGTGGCGGCATTGTATCGTTGGGCAAAAATTTCGTTTTCATTGTCCAAGAGACCATCATCCCCGGTATTCAGATCGCCGGCCCAAACCACCAAAAATTCATTGCTGGTGGCACTGTATGAAACCCCTGGATCAGCTGCTCGAGATCCTGTGTCACCATCAGAACCCATGGTGCTGACCCGCAGTTGTGAATCCAGTAAAGTCCCTGTGTTGGAGACAAAGCGGCCAAAAATCTCAAATTTATTGTCGATGGCTGCCACTTGATCACCTTGCCACACCACCAGATATTCATTGGTGACAGATGACCAAGCCACATCTGGGTTGAAGGCATCTCGATCGGTGTCAGCATCCATGATGGCAAATTGATTGCCGATCAATTGTCGAGTATCGCCATCAATGCGTTGTCCCCAAATCTCAAATTCATTGTCATTCACATCATCGGCGACCCAAACAACCAAATACTCATCATCAGTGGCGTTATAGGCCACTCGGGAATTGTTAGCACTGCGAGCAGTGTCTCCATTGGTACCAGCAAAACTGATCCTGAAATCATCATCACCGTTTTCCAACAACACTTCAACATCACCTGTACCTGTGGCGAAATCAGGCGCATCGCCATAATCTATTTGAATCAACTCATAAGCGCCAATATCAACCAGGGCTGAGCCATTGAGGTCACCATCAACCACACGGCTGAAGATGCCACCACGTTGATCGGTACTCAGACCACCGATTTGACCGGCATCACCGGCGTCGATGGCTGGACTGGTATCGCTCAATGCATGGGTTGGTGTGGGTCCACGATTGTCAGTCAATCCGACCAAATCGGGATCAGACGAGACCGCAATGGTACCGGTAAAACCAGTTTGACTTTCAATCAAGTTCCCCACACCATTGGCTGTTGCGGTTCCACCTGAAATGGTATTAACCAACACATCATCACCACCGGTGGTGTTGGCCACTATGGTGTTGTTCAATACAGCCGTTGAATTACCACCATTACCTAAAATGTAGATGGCCCCATCTCCGCTGCCTGAGGTTGTGGTACTGCCTCCACCAGCCACTGCACTGTCTGTCACTGTCACATGACGCAAGTCTATTGATGCCGTGGTACCACCATTGTTCATGCTGAATATGGCTCCACCCAGGCCATCACCGCCGCCACCATCTGCCAGTGGACCACCTGGCTGACCGTAAGGGGTCAAACCACCACTGCTGCCACCGGTCGAAGTACTGCCTGAGATGGTTGAATTCCTTACATTTAAAGTTCCGCCATAGTTAAAAATGGCACCACCGAATGCCGCACCACCGCCGCCATCACCACTGGGTTGGAAAGAATTGCGGTTGGCGCGGCCGTTGGTACCAGATCCACCGCCGAAACCACCTGATCCACCAACACCCACGATGCGGGTGTAATTGAAAGAAACCACGCTGCCGCCACCGCCGCCACCGCCGCCAAATCCGCCAGCGCCACCATTACCACCGGTACATGTGCCTGAGCCACCACCGGTACACAAAGCACCGCCTCCGCCTCCAGCACCACCGAATAGGCCACCAGTTCCACCAGCAGCACCACTTCCAGTTCCTGCACCCGATCGACCGCGACCACCGCCGCCACCGCCACCATCACCGCCTGCACCACCATTGACACCACCGCCATTGGGTCCACCACCGGTTCCACCTGTGTTGTTTGAAGACTGGCCGCCCGCGCCACCTGCGCCGCCGCCACCAGAGCCACCATCACTGGCACTGCCGCCGTTACCGCCAGCACCACCGGTTGCACTGTTGCCAAATAAGGTTACGCCTTCTAAGTCAACGGTACCTTGATTGAGGATACCACCTCCCATACCGGCACCACCGCCGGCACCAGCCGTGCGTGACCCTGAGCGACCGCCCACTGCAGAACCATTGCCCAAGGCCAAATTAGAAACGTTCAAAGTCGATCCTGGTTGCACATGGATCAGACGGAAAGCTGTGTTTGATGTTGCAGTCCGTTCTACTGTGACGCCATTGTCGCCAGATGGACCATTGATATCGATGCTGGTGTTGTTGCCTATGATGAAAGCCGTTGGTCCATATTCACCATTGTTTAACCCATCATTCACTTCCGAAAGTGTAATGGTCACATCACCATTGGCCACCAGAGCCGCAGCAAAGTTGATTGTATGACTACCACCCAATGCAACCGATTCTTCGATGGCAGCCCGCAATGAAACACGGCCGGCTGCATCAGCTGCTGTGCCATCACCCGGGTTGGCGTCGACCGTATCCAGCACGGTATCTACATTAAAAGTTGCGGCTTGCGCACCGCCACCCATCAACCCAACCATCAATCCAACATACAGACGGTTTAAGGGTAAAGATTTTTTATTTGACATTTATGCCCCCTGACTATGATTGTAAAGTTAATGAATTATTCTAGCATAATAAATGATGACTTCATGACAGATTGATTCAACAAAATGATAAATTTATCTGGATTTTTGCGATATGCTCACAGAAAAGTTTTCTCGATCATTGACAGCTTTACAGACCCAACTTTCATAACACCACTTTCTACAATCACCCAAGCCCATGAACGGCTTGATTTGTTCTTATCAAATCTGATTCTTTTAAAATTTCTCATGTCATTTTAATGGTAAATAGAAACGTACATTTGGTCTGTGAAACCTGTTATGGTCACAATCGGTTTATCTTTGGTTTATTGATCACTTATGCCCCGACTGTGTTGATTAAGATCATGATCGATTCTTATTGAAGCCAAGAACTCAGGAAGTGTTTTTTATTGAAAATCATAGCAGCTCTCTTTTGGCCACCAACACACCATCGGCATCGGCATAAACCCAATCACCTGGCTTGAACCACACTCCACCAAAATGAACGGGAATGCCGACGGTGCCTTCACCGGTTTTGGCACTCTTCTTTGGAGACGTGCCCAGACAGCGAACCGCCACATCCATGGCATCCACTTCTTCGCAATCACGGATTGCACCGTTGATGATGATGCCGGCCCAATTATTGTCCATCAAAATGCCTGCAATGATGTCTCCCAAAATGGCCAAGCGCGTTGAACCACCACCATCAACCACCAACACCCGACCTTCGCCTGGTTGGCTCAACTCGGCCTTCAACAGCACGTTGTCTTCAAAGGACTTGACCGTTTGAATTGGCCCAGAAAAGGATGTTCGTTGGCCAAATTTAATAAACGGCAGGTGACAAAATTCAACTTCATCATTGAAGTCATCAACCAGATCAGCAGTTTTCATGTGGTCATTTCTCCTCGTACTTTAGTCGTCTTCGATTTTGACAGGTTGTTTTGAGTCCATATTATCTGGTTTCAAATTTGACGCAAGTCGCTTTACTGGAATTTCTAGTACCTTAGAACAGGTAAGATCACCTTCCAACCACTTAACAAATCAATTTTATTCTGAACTTTTATCCTCATTACCAGTAATGATCCTGGCCCCACGTTTAAAGGAAAAATAATGCCAAGCCCAGTTCATCATCACACTCAGGCGGTTTTTGAAACCAATCAAAAAGAACACATGAGCCCCACCCCACAACAACCAGGCCATTAAACCACTCAGCTTTATAAAACCCAGATCAGCAACCGCTGCTTTGCGGCCAATGGTGGCCATGTTGCCGTAATTTTTGTACTTAAACGGTTTTGGCTTGGTTTTCTTGTCCAGTGTCTTTTTGATGACTTTACTCACGTACTTACCCATCTGTTTGGCTGCCGGCGCCACCCCTGGAACAGCTACCTCATTGGCGTCCAACACCTGTGCAGTGTCACCAATGACAAATACATTGGGGTGGTCCGTTAAACTCAAGTCTGGTTCAACCAACACCCTGCCTGCCCTGTCTGATTCAACCCCCAACCATTGACTGGCAGCGGAAGCTTTTACACCAGCGGCCCAGATGATGTTATTGGCTGAAATCTCTGTATCAGCGGCTTTGACACCATGAACATCACAGTCCGTTACCATAAAATTCAACCTGACCTCAACACCCAATTTTTGCAATTGTGACAATGCTTTTTCAGACAGCTTTGGGGGAAATGCTGCCAGTAGGCGATCACCTGCCTCCAGCAAAATAACCTGAGCCGTGCTGGGGTCAATGTGGCGAAAATCTTCTGTCAATGTCTTGTTGGCCAACTCTGCAATGGCACCTGCCATCTCAACCCCAGTAGGGCCTCCACCAATCACACAAAAAGTCATCAACCTTTTTCTTTCAATGGCATCCTGGCACAATTCTGCCTGCTCAAATGCCAGCAAGATTTTTTTCCTGATGGTGGTGGCATCATCTAAGTCCTTCAGCCCAGGTGCGTGAGTCTGCCAGTCATCATGGCCAAAATAAGAATGTCTGGCTCCAGTAGCCACAACCAGATAATCGAAAGGAATCTTCTTGGTTTTTGTTTGGACCACCTGTTGACTCAAATCCACAGCGGTGACCTTACCCATCAAAACCTGACAATTCTTTTGTCGACTCAGCACCTGTCTGACAGGAACTGAGATGTCAGCAGGGGATAAACCTGCCGTAGCCACCTGGTAGAGTAAGGGTTGAAACAAATGGTAATTGTATTGATCAATGATGGTCACTTGCACATCCGCCTTTTTCAGCGCTTTGGCTGCATTTAAACCACCAAAGCCTGCACCGATGATCACCACTTGTCTCTTTTGGTTTGCGTTCATGCTGTTTCCTAATGGTTAATAACGGGTGGCTGATTTGATTTAATCAGTGCCCGCATTGCATCAGATCGATAAAAAGCCGTGTCCTTTATTTTACCAGTTAATCGCAGTTCATACTCTATCTTCATGGCACTGGCCACATCATCAACCGCAACAGCAAGGCAAAAATACACCATTGAACCCGCCTACTAAAACTGCGACAGGGAGGAAATCGAAACCAGTTTGTTCACCGTACATGTAGCGGACCAATCAATGGAAATAAAGATGTGCGTTATTTTACCACTGCATGACGGCTGTATGTCACATGACTCTCGACACACTCGACCAGAATGTTTTAACTGTTGGAATTAAACACCCCTGCACTTTGTGGTCCGTTAAAGCCCGGGAATACTGTTGTTAAGTCAGTGGCAGACAATCGATTGATCAAAGCATCTGAAAGCACCGTGCGGTAATCGGTGGTGATCGCCAAATCTCCGTTGTACAAATTCTGGTTCGCCAAGCCTGGCCAGTCAGTAATGACCTGCCCACCATTGACCCCACCACCCATGGCGAACATCACCGAGCCATGACCATGATCGGTTCCCAATGATGCATTCTCAGCCACGCGCCTGCCAAATTCAGTCATGGTGATTACGGTGACGCCAGCCATGTTGGCACCTAAATCTGTATAAAAAGCTGCCATGGTGTTGGCAAAATCATTCGACAGCGGCGTCAAAGCAGCTTCAAGCTGATCGTGGTGATCCCAGCCACCCACATCAACGCAGGCCACTTGTAAACCGATGCCTGATTTGATCAGTTGCGCGACTTGTTGCATGTCACTGCCAAATGGTGAAGGTGGGTATTCGGCACCGTTATCAACCGCAATTGAGCCCGGATCCGCAGCCTTCAACTCATCCACCGAAGCCAGGATGTTATTGGATGCGGTGTCAATGTCAGCCGATTGATTGAATAAGTCTGTGATGGCAGCTCGCAAAGGGTCCTCATCAGCAGGGTGGGTGTTCAAGTTGTAGCCCTCAATGGAATTCATCCCAACCACAGGATAATCACCTTGCAGCGCCAGTTGCACCTGGCCGAAACCCACACCCTGAAAGGTGGATGCAGGGGCAGATAAAGTCGACAGGTATCGGTTCAACCACCCATCAGGTGTGGTGTTGACACCCGGCGTTCCAAACTCCATGAAATCCTGGGCTTCAAAATGCGAACGTGACGGGTCCGGTGACCCCACGGCATGAACGATGGCCAAGTCACCGGCATCATAAATGGGTTTTAATGATACCATGTTGGGATTCAGGCCAAAGAATCCATCCAAATTGATCGCACCACCTGATTGTCCTGGTTGCGCAATGGCTATGTTGGGCCGATTGACATAATAATTGGCATCACCATAAGGCACCACCAAATTCAGTCCATCGGCCGCCCCTCTCTGGTAGACACAAACCAACACATCTTGAGCGGATGATTGTTGGTTTTGGCCGAACACCAAACGGGGTGTAATCAAGGGCACTGCTGCCAGTCCGGAGGCTTTTAAAAATGTTCTTCTTTTCATCACGTTCTCCTGATCAGCGTTGTTGAAAATAGCGAGATGCCAACAGCGCCGCTAACACCGCACGGGCACTGGCCAGAGCCTGATCCAAGGGCAAAGGCATGGTTACTGAGCCACCATTGGCTGCCAGGTTAATCAAAGCATCGCGGTCATTCTGGTTGATTCTAAAATGCAAGATTTGCTCTATCATGCGGTCAGTGATGGCAGCCGCTGTGCGCGCTGAGCCCAACATTTGCAGAACCGGGATTTGTAAAAAATCGGCAGCCACCGGGCCATCGTAATTGGTGTTGTCATCGTCCACATTGCGTCCCAAACCTAAATCACCAAAGCCAATGGCAAACCCCAAATTCCAACGATCTAACAAGGCATTGGTGTTCAGCCATGAACTGGCTTCATCGCTGTAACCGGTTGGCGCCGGATAGGCAAACGGCGTTTGACCCAGGTTACGAACCTGGCGATACAAGAACTCAAATGAGCGGTTGGTATTGACCGGCTGTAATGACCTGAACATGGAGAGCACATACTCAATGGGACGCTTGAATTTTTGACCCGCAGCCTTGGCAAACTCTGCATGCTTGAACAGGGTTCTTAGGCACGCCTTGATGTCACCATCGGTGGTCACAAAGGTCGCTGCAACTGCATCAATGGCCGCTTGCGGTGGCACATCGCTGATAAATCGTTTACACATTTTTTTGGCAATGAATGAAGCTGTGGCCGGATGGCTGGCCAACATGTCCAGCACCGCTTCACCGTCTTCAATACCGCCTCCGGCCGGTATTGCTTGACCCAAAACGGTCTTACTGCCGGTGTCATGGTTCAGGGCAAAGAAATAAAACAGGTCTTCAGCTTGTTCAGTGATGGTCCAGCCAGTAAAACAGCGGGCCACTTCTTTAACGTCCTCTTCAGTGTAGCCACCATCAACGCCCAATGTATGAAGCTCCATCAACTCTCGGGCATAATTTTCATTGGGTCCTTCAGCCGTGTTGGAAAATCCATCCAGATAAAACAACATCACAGGGCTTTTGGCATTGGCATGCAACAAGTCTCTGAATCGGCCCAAAGCATGAGGGCGAATGTTGTCTCGATCATCGATACCTTTCAACACCTGAATGGGGCCATCGAACAGATTCACATTAAAATGGTTGGTCCAGAACTCAACCATGGTTTCATACAGTTGTGTGGGGTTATAGGCAGCCCGAATTAAAGTCCCTGCGATGAGCTCGAAACCAGGATTGAATTCATTGTCAGTCCGCGAACGCTCTATCACTTCTGCATATGACATTTGCAATGAAGGCAGCACCTGGTTCAACAATTGGTCTACTGCACTGGTGTCCATATCATCCCAGGCCAACTGGTACTCAAGATAATCTTCCAACCCCATACCCTGAGCCAAAGCCAGTTCATTGGCTGAAAACCCATAACTGGTGCGATTCAAGAAATGGACCATTAAATCTGGCTGTTCTCCCAATTGCAAAGATTTGTGGTTGTCATTGGACATGGCAGGTAATTTGCCCATGCCGGTTTTGGCCAGCATGTGTGAAATGTTTTTGATTTGTTGCTGCTGTGTCATTTTGGCTTGCATCATCGTTGCTTTTATCATTGTGTGGCCTCCTGCTGACAAGGCTGTGCTAAGTACAAACGCTCAATTGGAACCGTTCCTGAATGCTTTTCTCCAGCCGCATTGAAATGAGCCGTGGCTTGATAACAGCTGTCAAATTCGATGGTTAACTCACCCCAGATGTGGCTGGTAATGGCCTGGGGGTCATTGAATTGACCGCCCATGGGTTCATTCACCACCAGTGTGGCTCGGTGACCTTCTGGTGAACCTGTAGCAATGAACCACTGTTGAGCGTCGCCGGCTTTGTTATAAGTGAACCAATAGGCAATCAACAAATCATTGGCCGGTACATACTCAAACAAGAACCCTTGCCCGGGTGTGGTCGGGTTGTGATAGGTGGCATTGACCCGCTCATCTATGACAAAGTCATTGGCGGCAGATTGAACCACCAAGGCGCCTTGCATGTTGGGATCTGCTGAACTGCTGTAAAACACCTCACCACCAGTGCCAGTGACCACGGCAGTAAACTGGCTGTTGGGTGTCAAAACCGGTGAAGAAAACGCAATCGCTTGTTCATTCTCGATGGCCACAATTTGATGTGTCCCCGCTGCCACCACCCATTGGATGCTGTCACCCGATTGTACTGACAGCACCTCCGGTGAAAAGCGATTGTCAAACACTGTAACTTGATGGGTCTCTGCCAACAAAGAACCGGTCATCATCAGTAAGATCAGGTGGTATTTTTTCATTGTCAGACCTCACTGCAGTTGATGGGGGCCGTGATGCGACTCAAGGCAATCGTGGCAGACTGACCTCCGTTCTTATTGAAAGAAAACGAAGCAGACTGGCAGCTGGTGAATTCTATGCTGCCAGTCCCCCAAATATTGAGTTCTGGCAAAGGATCGTTGCTGTTGAGTTTTCCATTGGTTGACTCATAGATGGTGAGCTCAATCGGCTGGGCATCCAAATTCCCGTCAGCAGTTAACCACATTTGTTGACCACCGGCTTCCGCATAAGTAAACCAAGCAATAAAAATCTGGTTGTTTTCCGGGATGATGTGCAGTACCAGACCTTGTCCGGGGTTTTCCGGTTGGTGCCATGGCCCGTTCAGGCCTGTATGCAAATCAACGGCATGGGTTGAGGCTGTCAACAACACCATGGTCCACAACAAAATTATCTTCATACATTTCTCCGATTGTTAGCCAACTGATTTCCGTTTGTTTGCCCACGTTTAAATGTTCCAACGCATCACCACTGTTACAGGTTGACAACAGCGGTATAAAAATGGTCAATCATTATGTATGAGCACAACTGGCCAGGTTTTGGATGCAAAGCATCAACAATCAATCATATTCTGCTTTTAGCACCGAACTTGCAAGCATTTCGATCTTTTTTCGTATAAATGAATGTCCTTGGGACTTCATTCACTTTTGTTCCTACAAAAGTGAAAGCGGCCACGGTAGCCATGGCTTGATACCTCGGGCTTGCACTCTCTGACTCAGCGAGGCTTCGCCAACCGAGTGCGGCGATCGAGCTGATCATCAGCTCTCCTAGGATTGAATGACATTGTGTTTGGGTGTCCATTTTCTCTGCAGATGGGCTGTATACAAAAATCTTCACAATCTTTATAATCTTAGATCCAGGCAAAAACAGGATGAACTACATTGGAAGCACATGTCATTGAATGGTTGAACTTATCAGTGCGATGGATACACATCATCACCGGAATCGCTTGGATCGGTGCTTCTTTTTATTTTATCTTTTTAGAGAATAATTTAAACCGTACCGAGAATCTGCGTGAGGAGTTGGCCGGAAACTTATGGGCGGTTCATGGCGGTGGCTTTTACTATTTAGAAAAATACAAACATTCGCCACAAACCATTCCTGAAGATTTGCACTGGTTCAAATGGGAAGCTTACTTCACTTGGCTTTCTGGTATGGCCTTGTTGTTGATTGTGTATTATTACAACGCTCAGATTTACCTGTTGGATCCGGTGATTTCCGACCTCACCGCCTCACAAGCCATTGGTATCGGTTTGGGTACTTTGTTACTTGGCTGGATCATTTATGACCTGTTGTGCAAGTCACCCCTGATCAAACAACAACAATTATTTGCCTTGGTTGGCTTTGTCTTGTTGGTGTCACTGACTTACGGTTTGACTCAATTCCTCAGTGCCCGGGCAGCATACATTCATGTAGGAGCCATGTTAGGAACACTGATGGTGGCCAATGTGTTTTTCAACATCATCCCATCGCAAAAAGCCATGGTCAAGGCGGCCATCGATGGTACGCAAGTTGATCCAGGCTTGGGCAAAAAGGCCCTACAACGTTCCATCCACAACAACTACATGACCTTGCCGGTGTTGTTCATCATGATCAGCCACCACTTTCCCAGCACTTTCGGGCATTCACACAGTTGGTTGATTTTGGCCCTGTTGGTATTGGTTGGGATGTTGGTCAGGCATTGGTTTAATCTGAAAGGGAAAGGCCAAAAAAACCTGTGGTTATTGCCTATGGCTTTGATTTTGATGGCATTTTTGGTTTACTACACCAAACCAGCTGATGTGACACCAAACAAAGGCCAAACACAAGTTGGGCTCACCGACCAAGAAGCCATGACCATCATCAACATCCATTGTACCAATTGCCATGCCACTCAACCCAGCAGTGAACTGTTCGCCACCCCACCCAAAAATCTGGTGCTTGAAACGATTGACCAAGTGTTGGCCAATGACTTGATGATCAAAGCCCAAGTCATCAACAGCAAAATCATGCCACTGGGTAATTTCACCCAAATGACCGATCAGGAACGGGCACAATTGGGCCACTGGCTGGCCAGCAAAGCAGCCGAAAAGATGGAACAGGACTGATCATGATTGCCATATCTTCGACACAAGTTTACCTGTCAGGTGAATTGATCTTTGACCATTCTGATGCCAAGCATTTCGAACATCAACAACCCAAGGGCATGACATTGTTATGAAAACATTCACTCACTTAATTGATCTGGCAGCTGCTCGTGTAGGCGGTTTGGTGCTGGATACCACTGATGATTTTTTTGCAGAGAAAGAAAATTTGATCAAACCTGGTCGTGGCATCTTCATTGAAGATAAATACACCGACCATGGAAAATGGATGGACGGATGGGAAAGTCGGCGCAAACGAGAACCTGGCCATGATTGGTGTACATTAAAACTCGGCCTGCGGGGGGTCATTCATGGTGTCGATATAGACACCAATCACTTTTTAGGTAACCATCCACCGCATGCCTCTCTTGAGGCTGCCTGTGTGACAGGCTCTCCGAATGAAAAAGACTGGATTGAAATATTACCCAAGTCGCCGTTAGACCCTGGCTCCCAAAATTTATATGAAATTGCATCTGAGGCGGAATGGACCCACTTAAGATTACACATATACCCAGATGGCGGGGTAGCGCGCTTGAAAGTATATGGCGAGGTCAAACCCGATTGGTCGCAAGTGAGCACCGATCAAATGATTGACTTGGTGGCTGTAGAAAATGGCGGTCGCGTGATCAGTTGCAATGACATGTTTTTCAGCTCCAAAGACAACCTCATCATGCCAGGTCGCGGCATCAATATGGGCGATGGCTGGGAGACCAAAAGGCGTCGAGGGCCAGGTCATGACTGGTCAATTTTAAAATTGGGTCATGCTGGTGTGGTTGAGATGATTGAAGTAGACACCCATCATTTTAAAGGCAACTACCCTGATCGTTGTTCAATTGAATCGATTTTTGCACCAACTGCTACAGACGAAGAATTGCAACAATTGGACTGGCAGCCCTTGTTACCAGAAACTCAACTGTCAGCACACCAACAACATTATTTCGACCAGAACTTGGTTCACCACGACACAGTCACTCATCTTCGATTCAATATTTTTCCTGATGGTGGCATTTCCAGATTGCGCATCAATGGTCGCATCATAAAAAACCCTGTTTAAGCCAATACATAGCATGACGTTAACCGAACTGAACCAATTACCACAAGCTGAGTTGATCGAACATCTCAGCCATTGTTGTGGTGCCAGTCATTGGGTCCAGGCCATGGCTCATTTTCAGCCTTTTGCCAGCATTGATCTGCTACACGAAATCAGTGACACCATTTGGACTGAGTTGGATGAAGAGGACTACTTGGAAGCTTTCACCCATCATCCCATGATTGGTGATTTGGAGGCATTGAAAAAGAAATTTGCCGACACCGCACAATGGGCTGGTCAAGAACAAAGCGGCAGTAACAGCGCCAGTGAGTCAACACTGCAATCATTACAACAAGCCAACCGGGATTACCTGAAAAAATTTGGTTTCATATTCATCGTCTGTGCCACTGGCAAAACCGCCGATCAAATGTTGACCTTGTTGCTGCAAAGACTGGATAATGATCATTCAACTGAATTATCAATAGCAGCTGAAGAACAAAATAAGATCACACATTTACGGTTAGAAAAATTATTGAACAGCTGAACCCACTCAATAAGAAACGGTATAATTGATACTAAGAATCAAAGAGGATTGATATGAGCCCAATCACCACACATGTGTTGGACACGGCCTCCGGCCTACCCGCTGCAGGCATCGGAGTTAAACTGGAGCGGCTGTCGCCTGCCGGTCCACTTTTGGTGGCTGAAGGGACCACCGATGAAGATGGACGGATCATGGATTGGCCCTATGAACAATTCGATCAACACCTGCAAAATGGCGATTTTCAAATCACCTTTCAAGTGCATGAATACCACCAAGGAAATGGCTTTTTCCCACACATCACCATTGCATTCCGGGTCACTGATTGCCAAGCACATTACCATGTACCCTTGTTGCTCAGTCCATTCAGTTATTCAACCTACCGAGGCAGCTAATGACCAGCAGTATTGACCCCAATCAATTGGACCCCATTTTTGCCTCGTTGTCACAGGCCAACGAAAAATACCAGCAACATTTTCCAGGTGACCGTGAAGCTTTACAACCCACCCACACTTTATATGGGGGCGCCCAACTTTACAAAGCAGGATCAACCCAAAAAATTGGCGAATTGGCGCTCAAATCATTTCAACAATATGCACCCAATTCGACGGTTTTTGCCCATGCTTTGCAACTGGGTGGAGACCAAGACCTGTGGCAGCAGATTCATCAACGGGTTATACAACGTTTACAAAAGTGTGCAGTGGAAGATTTCCGCATCGATTTTGAAGATGGTTATGGCAACCGACCCGATGACGAAGAAGATGCCACAGCTCGGTATGCCGCAGAACAACTGGCTTTGGCTTATCAACAAGGCATTGCCGCCCCTTTCATGGGTATCCGCATAAAACCTTTCAATGAAGAACTGAAGCACCGCAGCGCACGAACTTTGGACCTCTTCATCAGTACTTTGGTTCGCGCTTTTGATGGTCAGGTTCCTGATGATTTTGTGGTCACTTTACCCAAAGTGCTGATCCCTGAACAAGTCACTGCTTTGGTTCAATTATTGGATCACATAGAAGCCAATCTGGGATTAGAAAACGGCACCATCCAGATTGAAATTATGGTGGAAAATACCCAGGCTTTGCTGTCAAAAGATGGCATGTGTCACCTGCCCTTGATTTATCAGGCCACGGCAGGACGCTGTCGTGGCGCTCACTTTGGCACCTATGATTACACCGCCAGTTTTGACATCACTGCAGCCTTACAGACCATGGATCACCCCAGCTGCGATTTTGCCCTGCAAATGATGAAACTGGCCTTCGCCGGGACGGGTGTCTGGCTGTCGAATGGTGCCACCAGCATCATGCCCATAGGGGATGAAAAAACGGTACACGATGCCTGGAAGCTGAGCTTTGATCACATCACCCATTCGTTGGAAATGGGCTATTACCAGGGCTGGGATTTACACCCTGGGCAGATACCAATCCGCTATGCGGCCAATTATGCGTTTTTCTTATCCAGTTTGGAACAGGCATCGGTCAGGCTCAAAAATTTCATCGACAAAGCCGCTCAAGCCACATTGGTCGGCGATGTATTTGATGACGCAGCCACTGGTCAGGGTCTATTGAATTACTTTTTGCGGGCCTTGAATTGTGGCGCCATCACCGAGGACGAGATCGAAAAGACGGGTCTGACATTGGCAGAAGTGCGCAGCAAATCCTTTGTTAAAATTGTTAAAAAACGCACTGAACAAATGACCGATGATGGCTGAGCAAAGAGATTACATCCTGATATACCTCAATGGCCAACGCCGAGAATTGCGTGGGGCCCAAGTTTTCATGACCTTGTCCGATTATTTGCGCTACGAGCGACAACTGACCGGCACCAAAGTGGTCTGTGCTGAAGGTGATTGTGGGGCATGCAGTGTGATGGTCGGAGCCGTCAAACCCAATGCCCTGGAAGCGGAAGTGCAATATCAAGTCATCAACGCATGCATCCAGTTCATGCATGGTCTGGATTGTGCTCACATCATCACCATTGAGGGTTTACCTGCTGAACCCAATCAATTACACCCCGTGCAAGCAGCGATGGTGGAGGCCCAAGCCACCCAATGTGGATTCTGTACGCCCGGATTTGTGATGGCTGCAGCCTGCATGTTGGAACAAGAAGGCACTGAGAACAACATCAACCCACAAAAGGCCAAAAATTACCTCACCGGAAACTTGTGTCGATGTACCGGTTACCTGTCAATCATCAACGCCATGACCCACATCAATGCCACTGATGAGCCATCCATTAAACAAAGATATCATCTGCCAACTGTGCATGAAGATTTGTTGCAACATGGCGCAAAATCGGTGGTCATCAACCACGAGGGGCATTGTTTTATCAGCCCGGCCACAGCCAAGGAAGCGGCCAATGTGATGTCCACCAAAAACTGTCGTGTGTTTGCAGCGGCCACTGATTTGGGGGTTCAGCACAACAAAGGCCATTGGCAAACACAACGGGTGGTCAGTTTGAACTTGATTGGTGACCTGCATCAGATTCAACATCAGGCCGAATCAGTTTTGGTGGGTGCCAGGGTCAGTCTGGCAGCTTTGGAACAAGCACTGAAGTGCGACCAGCCAGAATGGGCTGATTTCATGCACATCTTTGCTTCACCACAAATCAAAAACAACGCGACACTGGTGGGCAATGTTGCCAATGGTTCTCCCATCGGTGATAACTTACCGTTCTTGCTGGCACTTGATGCCAAGCTCATCATCCAAGGACCAAATCAGCAAAGATCACTCAACATCAATGACTTTTATACCGGCTACAAACAATTCAATTTGGCTGAAGGCGAGTTGATCACCCACATAGAGATTCCACACAAACCCAAAGGCAGTGTATTGAAGCTGTATAAAGTATCACAACGCCGAGATTTAGACATCAGTTGTGTGTCATCTGCCATCATGCTGACCTTTGACCAACAAAAGGTTGTGCAACGGGCAGCCATTGCTTTGGGGGGGGTGGCCGCTACAGCACTCAGAATCAAAGCCATAGAACAACAGTTGATTGGGCACCACCTTACAGAAATCACCGATACAGCTGCTTGCCAACAAGTGGCACAAAAATTGGCGGCAGCGATAAAGCCAATGTCAGATGTCCGCGGCAGTGATGTCTTCAGGAAGCAATTGGTGGCCAACCTGTACCGCAAATACATCGACGAACTGACGGCCAATGAAGTCGCAGTGGAAGCCAGCCATGTCATTTAAAGATTTGCCCCATGATTCTGCAACCAGTCATGTCACAGGCACATCTGAGTTCATTGACGATCGGCCAAAACATGCCGGTGAGTTAACGGTTGCCGTGGTGTATTCAGGTGTGGCGCATGGTGACATCAAGCGCATAGATACCTCTCAGGCTTTACAGATTGAAGGTGTTCATGGCATCTATTCATATCAAGATTTGGCCCACAACCGCTGGGGTTCAATCGTCCAGGACCAACCCTTGCTGGCAGAAAACAGTGTTCATTATGTGGGTGAGCCGATATTGGTTGTGGCTGCCGAAACGGCTACAGCAGCACAAGCCGCGCAAGCAATCATTCAAATTGACATCGAAGCCAAAGATGCTGTTTTGGACATCCGTACAGCCCGTTCTGAGCGGCACTATATGGGTGAGGCTTATCAAATAAAAACCGGTGACCCCCGGACCGAGTTTACCCAAGCTGAACACCTGTTGACGGGTCAATTCAGTAACGGTGGGCAGGAACAATTTTATCTAGAATCCCAAGCAGCCATTGCTTATCCTGAGGAAAATGATTGCATTCATGTGCATGTCTCGGCACAACACCCCACAGAGGTACAGCATGTGGTGGCCAAAGCCCTGGACTTAAAGCACCACCAAGTGATCAGTACCGTTAAGCGCATGGGAGGCGGTTTTGGTGGTAAAGAATCGCAATCGGCACATTATGCCGCGTTGGCGGCTTTGGTGGCCCACAAAACCAAACGTCCGGCCCGATTGATACTGAGTAAAGATGATGACATGATCGCCACCGGCAAACGCCATCCGTTTTGCAACGATTACCAAGTGGCCTTCGATGATGATGGCCGCATTCAGGCACTGAATGTGCACTTTTATGCCGATGGAGGCGCCTACATTGACCTGACCCCGGCGATCATCCAACGCGCCATGTTTCATGTCGACAACGCCTACCTGATCCCGAATGCCAACATCAAAGGAACGATTTGTCGCACCCACACCCATCCGCACACTGCATTTCGTGGGTTTGGCGGCCCACAAGGTGCGGCTGTGATTGAACACATCATGGAAGAGATTGCTGCACATTTGAATATGGACTCATTGGATGTCAGACTGAACAATTGTTACCGTGGCAATGACAGTCAAACACCCTATGGTCAAACCGTTGACAACAACATGCTGCCAGAATTGTTTGCTCAATTGGAGCAATCTGCCAAGTACCGCCAGCGTCGGCAAGCCATCCAGACATTCAATCAACAATCCACTGGTTTGAAAAAAGGCTTGGCCCTGACTGCAGTTAAATTTGGCATCTCTTTCACCACCCGCTTTTTGAACCAAGGCAACGCCCTGGTCAATGTTCATGTCGATGGCACCGTTCAGGTATCAACCGGCGCCACCGAAATGGGCCAAGGGGTTAACAGTAAAATCCGTAAAATTGTCAGTGAAGCTTTGGGTGTCGATGAGGTGGATGTGCGGATGATGCCCACTTCCACAGAAAAAAACGCCAATACATCAGCCACAGCCGCTTCCAGTGGCAGCGACATCAACGGTGCAGCGGCTAACATCGCATGTCAAAAAATCACCGATCGCCTGGCCAACATCGCCATACAAATGTGGCAAGGCTTTGTTCCTGGTGATGCCGCTGAATTGACACTGCGTGATGACATCGACACCAAGGCCGTTAAATTCATGGCTGGTCAATTGATCAATACAGACAACCCAAGTCAAACATTTGAATTCAAAGACCTGGTCAAAACGGCTTACTTGAATCGCATCAGCCTCAGTGATTATGGTCACTACAGAACCCCTGAAATTTATTTTGATAAAAAAACAGGCAAAGGCCGACCCTTCCTTTACTACACCAATGGCGTGGCCGCTTCGGAAGTCAGCATTGACTGCTACACCGGTGAAACCAAGATTCTGCGCACCGACATACTGATGGATTTGGGCCGTTTGATCAATGACGGCATCGACCATGGACAAACCGCCGGTGGATTTGTCCAGGGTGCCGGCTGGGTCACTGCCGAGAACCTGCATTACGATGAGCAAGGTAAGCTGTTGTCACACTCACCCACCACCTATAAAATCCCCAGCATTCACGACATGCCGCGCCTATTCAACATTGATTTCATTGAAAACCACAGCAATGTGATGAACATTCGCGGCAGCAAAGCCGTGGGTGAACCTCCCTTGTTGTTGGGCCTGAGTGTTTGGTGCGCCATCAAAAATGCGTTGCGTGAAGCCGGTGTGACAGACACCGAATCATTGTCTATCCCAGCCACCAATGAAGTCATTTTATCAATGCTAAGCAATCCATCATGAGTCGCCATTTGTTGCACCACCAAAGCATCCAGGATTTGATCCAGCAACACATCAATTTTGTTTCGGTGGTGATTGTCGACATGCAAGGCAGCGCACCACAGGAACCTGGAGCCAAGATGTTGGTCACAGCGAACTGTACCGACAGCCCACTAGAAGGCACCATTGGTGGTGGCAAACTCGAGTTGTTTGCCATTGAACAGGCCAAACAAATGCTGGCCCAAAGTGGCACGACCACCCAAACCATGACCCTCAATTTACAAACCGATGTGGGGATGACTTGTGGCGGTGTGGTGCAATTGTATTTTGAAGCTTATCACCACGATCAGTGGCACATTGCTGTTTTTGGTGCCGGCCATGTGGCCCAGGCCTTGATCCCGCTGCTGCTCACTATAAGTTGTCGGGTGCATTGTTATGACGAGCGTAAACAATGGATGGATCAACTGCCCGACAGTCCCGCACTGCATAAGATCAATAGATCAGCCACTGCTGAAAACCTCAAAAACCTGCCTCCAGATTGTTACTTTATTTCAGTCACCCAAGGCCATTGCGAAGATGCCAAAATCCTGGCCCAGTTACTACAAGATCGCAAGCCACCTTATGTCGGTGTGATTGGCAGTGACTCAAAAGCAGTGCTGCTGAAAAAACAACTCATACAAATGGGTGTCGACCCCAAATCAGCAGAAAGCATTCATTGTCCGATTGGCATGCCAATCGGAGATGACATTCCAGCTGAAATTGCCATCAGTATCGTGGCCCAGTTGTTGGCCGTCAGAGACCGTAAATAATGAGTCAAGCATTTCGGATCGGGCTGACTTTCTTTGCCACCCATTGGATCTGGTTATTGCCGGCCATGGTGTTGGTTTTGGTCAGCCCCTGGAGCCTCACCAACTTCGACTCTACCCGCGATTTCATCATTGCACACCGCATCATCAATGATTCTGAGTTACCGTTATTGGGGCCTTTGCTGGCCTTCAGTTTTCACATCGGTCCGTGGTGGTATTATGTGATGGCTTTGCCACTGCTGCTCACAGATTCCTGGTTGGGTATGGCGATACTGGTGGCGTTTTTGAACAGCCTCAAGTTTTTGTTGGCATTTAGAATCGGCTGCCACATCAAAGACAAATTGTTGGGTCAATTGATGGTCATGGTTTTGCTGTTGGTTTCTTTAACCTATATGCAAACCGTAACTTTTACCCACACCAGTGTGGTTGAAACTTGCATGTTGTTGATGCTCTATGTGACGGTCAAAACGAAGTTACAATCCCTTGGGCATTGGTTGCTATTTGGCCTGTGTACTGGTTTGGCATTTCACAGTCACCCCACCGCAGTTTTGATCGGCTTTTTTGCCCTGTTTCCCTGGTTATCCAACACCAATAAAGTGATCAAAACACTGTCTTTCCTGACGGGTTTGGTGTTGATCGTTGTTCCCATGTTGTATCAGGAAATGACCACATCAAGTGATTTGAGCAGTGGTATGGGCAGTTATTTTGATCAACAATCTGGCGGTTTTAACCTCATGGATTTACCTGCCCTGTGGTATGGCCTCCTGTTCTCTGGCCCCATGGGTATACTGACCATCAACCTCCCCAAATACTGGGTTGTCATTGTGATCATCATTCAATTAATGATGCAGACAGCTGCGATCACCTTGCCTTGGTTGATTTGGCAAAGTGCCAATGATCAGATCAAACGCTGGTACTTACACAGTTGGGCCTTTTTTATCTTGTCATCGATTGGCATTCTACTGATTCGAGAACGCACACCATGGTACATGACTTATGGTTTAAGCCTGTCGTTTGCTTTGGTGGTCGCTTTTGGCTTATATATGGTGTTGAGCCATTGGCAACGAGCGGGCATCAGTCGGTTGATTTTGTGCTGGGTATTGGCGGTGTTTATTGGCGTCAACGTCAGCTTACTGCCACCCTTATACAGGGGTGACATCAAGGTACCCTCCAACACCCTTTATGACTTAAAAACCAACAACCATGATTTGTCTGCCAACAGTTTTGAGTTTCCTGCCTGGCTGGCCAATGATCACGGGGAACTGACTTGCGCCAAACAACCTGTGGCCATTCATGGCCCCTATGCGGCTTTGATCTATACCCACAGTGGCATAGAACATTTATCAGTATGTGGAACCGGCCTTCATTATGGCCCCAATCCAGATACCCAACACCTCATAGGCGTTCCCGCTTTTTTTACCCCCTGGATCACCACCCCGCCTGTTGACCAAATTGGCGGCACTTATTTTTATCATCCTGTAGCCATCAGTGACCAACAAAGCAGTTGGCAAGAAAGCTATGCACATGACTATGAAAAATCAGTTGCTCACGACGGCCAGTGGCAAGACCGTTTCATCCAAACCCAAATAACAGGTGGCCAACACCTGATTGTCACTCAGTTGTTGGGCTTCAAAATGCAGTTAAAAATTCAATCAGTTTCAGTCAATGGCCAAATCATAGAACCAGTTGATGTCAGTCTCTACAGTCATCTTTACCAATGTAACCAATGCGACACTCAATCAACCCAATGGCAAGTCAAATACCAAACATCGGTTAAGGGCATGGTCAATGTGGTTAGTTTTTAACCCATACACAAGTATCAACTAGGGCCTGTTAGCACTATATGAATGACGGCTGTTATGACTGAAAACGTCACAATCAAGGCGCTAATCGCGTGATTTGGTATGCCAATTGAGTGATGAGCAACGCAGGGTGTGGTGTTTTCAGCCTTAACCCATTGGGCTGGACCGTATTTTCCACCCACCGGCCTTACCCAATCGTTCATGTGGAATGACCACATATCACGATGGATGGGGTTGTTGGCTGAAAAATACAGTTTCAGCAGTTGCCATTCATATATTGTTAACAGGCCCTTTATTCCAAAGGCATTTCTATTGCCGATATGACTGTGCTAAAATGCCGCGCATCCGAGGGGTGGCGTGCTTGATGCGCCTGAGATGTCAACGTTTCAATGACAAACCCTTTGAACCTGATCCGGTTAATACCGGCGTAGGAATGGGTCAAACAATTCAACACGCCTGAACCGGGTCTCTGATTAAACATTTGATAAGAGATCCTTTATGAACTTAAAAAACACCACGACAGCCATTTTACTGTCATTGTCCATGACTTCCTGGGCACAGGACATCACCTCAGAAGACACCACCCAACTGGAAGACCTGACTGTCACCGCGGATTTGCGTGAAGACACTTCAGTTCGAGAAATCGCCACTTCTGTATCCGTACTGGATGAGGAAACCATCCAACAAGCAGGCACCCAACATTTTCAAGACGTGATGGGGCTGGTTCCCAATTTAAATTGGGCCGGATCCACCAGTCGACCACGGTATTTTCAAATCCGTGGTATCGGTGAGCGTTCTCAATACGAGGGCGCGCCTAACCCATCGGTGGGTTTCATCATTGATGACATCGACTTCACCGGCATCGGAGGCGCAGCGACTCTGTTCGATCTGGCGCAAGTTGAGGTGCTGCGTGGCCCACAAGGCACGCGATACGGTGCCAATGCACTGGCCGGTTTAATCTACGTGCGCAGTCAGGACCCCAGTTTCAACCCGGCTTATCAATTGGAAACCACTGTGGGTGATCATGGTACCTATGCGGCAGGTTTCAGCGCCACAGGTGCCGTTGGTGATTCAGAAAAAGCCGCTTACCGTTTTTCACTGCACCAATACAACAGCCATGGTTTCAGACGCAATGACTTTTTCAACCGCAATGACACCGACCAATTGGATGAGTTGATGTGGCGCGGTAAGATCAATTTTGCTGCCACAGAAAGTTGGCAAACTGATTTCACTTTAATGGTGGTGGACATCAACAACGGTTTTGACAAATGGAACCCTGAAAACACCTTCACCACCCACTCAGATGACTTGGGTATCGATGACCAGAAATCGGTGGGATTCAGCTGGCGCAATACATTAACCGGTGCAGCTGGGTTTGATTTGATCAGCATCAGCAGTTACACTGACTCTGAGATCCAGTACTTTTTTGATGGTGATTGGGGCAATGATGTTTACTGGGGTGAGTTTGCTCCCTATGATTTCACTTCAAACAATGACCGAGAGCGGACCAATTTCACCCAGGAGTTTCGCTTGGTTTCGAAACCTGGTGCAGAAATCTTTAATGGCTCAACCGCCTGGTTGGCCGGCATCTATTTCTCTCGTTTGTCAGAAGACAACGTGATCGATGATTTTTTCAACGATGAGGTATTCCGAGATTTTGACAGTCAGTTTGATGCCGACACCCTGGCGGTGTTTGCGCAATTAGACACCCAACTGACGCAACAAACCGTACTGACCACTGGCTTGCGGTTTGAAAACCGCAGTGCCGATTATCAAGACAATGGCGGGTTGGATCTATCACCTGATGATCACATGGTTGGCGGCCAGATCTCTATCAACCACAGTTTAAACGAGCAACAAAATATTTACGCCACCATTTCTCGCGGTTACAAAGCCGGTGGTTTCAACCTGAGCCCTTCGCTACCAGAAAATCGCCGTGCCTATGACCCTGAATACCTGGTCAATTTTGAGGTGGGTATGAAGGCTTTGCTGATGGATTATCGCTTGAGTTTGAATGTCAGTGCTTTTTATTCAGAAAGAAAAGACATGCAAGTCAGTACCTCAGTACAAGAAGATCCTACAGACCCGCTGACTTTTGTGTTTTTCACCGGCAACGCGGCTGAGGGCAAGAACCAAGGACTGGAAGCTGATTGGCAGTACCAAGTCAACCGCAATTGGGCATTCCATGGCTCGCTGGGGCTGTTGGATGCCGAGTTTTCAGATTACGTGACGGTGGATGATGATTTCACCGGGCGGGCCCAAGCCCATGCGCCTGATTACACTTTTAATTTGGGTTTGACCTATGCCGGTGACAGTGGCTGGTTTGCCCGTGCAGACTTCAATGGCTCAGACGGCTTTTACTTTTCCGACTCACATGACCAACAAGCCAACAGCCGTGAAATTCTCAATTTAAAAGTGGGATATCAGGCAGACACTTGGTCGGTTCATGCCTGGGGCCGCAATGTGCTGGATGAAACCTATGCGGTGCGTGGTTTCTTCTTTGGATTGGAGCCACCTGATTATGCTGATACACTGTACCAACACCTGGGTGACCCACAACATTTTGGGGTCACTGCCCGTTTTAACTTTTAGGAGTACAACATGCAGGTCTCTGTAGAAATATCATTGTATCCATTGGACAGTAATTACATACCACCCATTCAAGATTTTATTGATCGCCTCAACACGTACAGTGAACTGAAAGTGGTAGAAAACACCATGAGCACTCAGGTCTATGGTGATTACTCGGAAGTCTTGGGCATCGTCAACAAAGAAATGCAACGCACCCATCGCGAAAACCCCAAAGCAGCTTTTGTGATAAAAGTACTTAATGGGGACTTGTCACCAGATGTCTGACACCTGGCAACAAATCCTGACAGCCTGGCAGGCAACCTCTGATCTGGAAAAGGTCGCCGTGGTGTCTGCCATTTTGTATTTGGTGTTGGCCATCAAAGAAAATATTTGGTGCTGGTTGTTTGCTTTTATCAGCACCGCCATTTATATCTATCTGTTTCACAGTGTGTCATTGCTTTCAGAGTCCCTGTTGAATGTGTATTATTTGGTCATGGCGCTCTATGGTTGGTACCAATGGCGTCATGGTAACGGCAACCAAGAGCGACAGATCGTCAGCTGGCCTTGGCGAAAACACCTGGTTGTGATTTTGTTGACTGCCTTGGCAGTGCCTTTGCTGGGTTACACCACCAGTCATTGGGGAGCGTCTATGCCCTATTTGGACGCCTTTACCACCTGCTACGCTGTATTGGCAACGGTGATGGTGGCACACAAGGTGCTGGAGAACTGGCATTATTGGCTGGTCATCAACATCACATCCGTGTACATTTTTTACCAAAAAGAGTTGAGCATGACAGCTGCCCTGTTCGCTTTGTATGTTATCCTAACTGTTATTGGCTATTTTAATTGGCAACGACATTATGCCCTCCAGCGATCATTGGCTTAATCGATTACAACACATTGCTGTTTTGCAACATGCAGGAATACGCGACTGGCAAGCCATCAACTCTGGATCCAGCAACCACATATTCAAAGTCACCACCGATGCCGGGATTTGGCTGGTACGCATCAACCGAGCGGCACTGGGCATCGATCGTCAAGAAGAACAGAAAATTCTGGAGCACATCGAGTCTTTGGGTATCGGGCCTAAAGTGATCGATAACAATCCACAAGAGGGCCACCTGATTACAGAATACATCGACCAGCCAGCCTGGACTGTGAAGGATTTCAAGGATCCAAAAAAACTCTCTGGATTAAAATGTCGTTTGGATCAATTTCATCAAATACCCTATCAGTACTTACCCAGTCGCTTGGACCACCGCCTCAAACTGTATTTAAAAACCATCAAAAAAATTCCGGTTAAAACGGCATTGGCACTGCTGGATACCATTGAAAAACTCGATTTTCAAGGGTTCTGGCAAGCCAACAACACCTTGTATCATTCTGATTTGAACCCCAGTAATTTACTTGGTCATAACCCCAATCCCATGATCATAGATTGGGAATTCGCCGGCCAAGGCCACCCCATCCTCGATTGGTTGATTCTGGAACACGAAACCGGATTAGATTTATCCAATCATTACCCGGAACAAACCAATCCCATTTGGATCGAACCAGCACAACGCATGATCAACGCGATGATGAATCTTTGGCCGCATGAGAGCCCTTAAGGCTTTTTTTCCGTCGTTGAATCAAGTAGAATACCCGCTCCTGAAGATTGATTCATTCAGTCGATGGGCCCAGGTGGTGAAATTGGTAGACACGCCAGCTTCAGGTGCTGGTGGGGGCAACCCCGTGGAGGTTCAAGTCCTCTCCTGGGCACCATTTTAAGTATCAGTTCTTTTATGGCTGCAAAAACCGGCTATCAGTAGCTGCCCCCTCTACCAATAACCGGCTTTTATGGATGAAAGTTTAATTCCGGGGTCAGGCTTTTTTGCCTACCCGACGCAAGCGATTGATTTCCGCAACAATTAAGTTGATGTCGTCTTTGCGATTTTTCTGAAATGACAATTTGACCATTTCCCTTTGTAATAATTTAATCCGTTCAGTCAGTTCGGTGTTGGGGTTTAGTTTGAGTTTCTTATCACGAATACTGGCTATGGTCTGCTTAGCAATGGAATGTTCTAACATGTTTTGGGTGCCTCATATCTATAATCAATAAGTCATCAGTGAACTCAATTTTCACTGCTTTATCGCACACAATAAATACATATTATGACAATTATTTGAAGCAAACAAGCATTATTTATCAGGCTTGCCAAATCACGTCAAGTTTGCTAAATTTCTGTGATGCAGCTAACATTTTTGACCAGTCTGACCTTGCTTTTTTTGTTGATATTTTGTCCTGAGACTTTGGCAAAAAAGTATTACAAACACGTTGATGAGAATGGCATCACCCATTATTCAGACCAACCACCGAAAGAGGACGTCGAGTATGAAAGCTGGCAAGTCAGGCCTGAGGACAGTGAGTATGAAGTCAAGGTCGTTAATCGCGGGACCAAAAAAGCACCTGTTTTTTATGCCATCAACCCTTATCATGGCCCGGTTGAAATCAGTATTGAGTTCCTCCAACAGAACAACGTGGTTGCCAAACCCAAGTGGCCTGCCACCTATGTGGTACCGGCCAACAGTGAAATGTATCTGAGCACCATAACACCAAAAAACAAATACATGTCCTGGTCTTTTCAATACAACGTGTCATCAACTTTAGGCGATCCCAATGCCTCCCACAACGACAGTCACGTGTATCGACTGCCATTTGATGCCAGCAAACAATTTTACATCAGCCAGGCTTTCAATGGAGAATTTACCCACATAGGTGACCAGAATCAATATGCCATTGACATTGTGATGCCGGAAGGCAGCGATGTGCTGGCTGCCCGAGGTGGCGTGGTGATGGACATTGCCAATGATTTTTACGATGGTGGCGTCTCAGAGAACAACAAACAACGCGGCAACTACATCCGCATCCTGCATGATGATGGGTCTATGGCCATTTATGCCCACTTGCAATTGGAATCGGTGGTGGTGGCGCCAGGACAAAGGGTAGAAACCCAACAAAAAATCGCCCTGTCTGGCAACACCGGTTTCACCAGTGGACCGCATTTGCATTTTGCCGTGCAGGTGAATAAAGGCTTGTTATTGAAGTCTGTACCATTCATCATGCAGCACAAGGGAGGCGAGATCAAACCACCTGAAGTGGGCCCAATTTGATCAACTGATCTCAATTAATGTTTGTAGAATGTACAATCTATTCTAATTGGTTTTCGTCATCCTGCGGCTTGACCGCAGGATTCAGGTATTTTGAACTTAAAGAAGTGAGACTCCTTCAACCACCGAAAAACAACTGCATGGATGTAGTAATCAAGTCACAACATGGCATCCTGTCATTCATTAGGTCAATTCTTGTTACGCACCCAACGCCGACTGAAGTCGGCGCTCCATAGGTTAGCCTGCGTTGTCAAAATCTTTCGGAGCACTGACTTCTGTCATCGTCATGACCCAAATTGGATACAATGACTACGCGATCAAAACCCGTCACGAAAGATCAGATCATTACCAACCTCACAAACCACCATGACATCGGTGATGTCTTGGTT
Organism: Marinicella sp.; assembly: GCA_965230295.1. Classification (GTDB taxonomy): domain Bacteria; phylum Pseudomonadota; class Gammaproteobacteria; order Xanthomonadales; family Marinicellaceae; genus Marinicella. Next base: position 1,019,694 of record OZ246001.1, read on the forward strand.
GCTGATGGTGCCACTTTCATTGCTGACCACACAGGGTTGGATGGGGTTGTTCGGTTGATCCAATACGGTCACGTCATAATCATCACCAACAGCTACCGGAGAGGAAAACACAAAAGCACCATTGTCCATGAGGTTCAAGTCATCACCAGCGTTGTTCTGTAAGGTGATTTCATTGCCAAACAGAAGTCCCGTTAACTGACCACCCACCAGGTATTCGGTCTGAAATTCAAAAGGACCGATATCCACATCCATGCCCAGTTCACGAGTCATGCCAGCCAAGTCCAGAGGAATGCGTTCGGTCAAATCTGCATCACCATCGACATCAAAATCATCAGCAGGTAAATGATTAATATCGCCTGCATCGATCAAGGGCGAACCAAGCTGTAAGTTATAATCACCATTCATTTCATCACTGAACAGGGGATCAAATCCAGGATCTGAAGCATCCAATCCATTTTCAGCGGTCAGGTCCACACTTTTGATGAGGCTGTGACTGGTGGTCAACACATTCGCCGAGAATTCACTGGGCACAAAATTCACACCTCCATCATTGCTTATGAGGTTATCCCATAACAGGCTGTTTTGCATGTTAATATCTGTCGCAGCCACACCGCCACCAGAAGATGAGGATGAGAAAGACAAAGCTGTATTGTTAACAACCGCACTGTTGATCAAATGAACAGATCCATTGTTGTTTCTCACACCACCGCCTGATGCGCCGGATGATGAAAGTGAATCAGTAGCCGCTTGATTGGCATAAATCAAGCTATTGACCACATAGATCACGCCATCATTACTAAACAGCCCACCTCCTTCTGCAATAAAGGATTCTGACCTGCTGCGGTTGTTATTAACTGTACTGTTAACCAAGGTGATGTCTCCGCTTGAAGTGACGATACCACCTCCGTTGGCGAAACTCGTTGACGCAAGGACTTCATTACCACTGAGTGTGGATTCAACCAAGGTGACGTTGCCGCTTACAGAATAAATACCACCCGATGCATTACTTGACCCAAACACTGTGTTGTCAATGACTTGACTGTTGGCCACCATGATGTGCCCAGTTTGCGTATAGATCGCGCCACCAAATGCATCACCAGCATTGTTGGATGCGTTGTTGTCTCGTATGATCACCCGAAGCAGCCTTAAATCCCCAGTGGTCCGAATCCCGCCACCCTCACCATCTGAAAAATCGAAACCGTTTTGTAAAGTCAAACCTTCCAGATAAAGATTGTCCGCTGCATGTGTGGCGTTAATCACCCGTTGTCTGTTGGCCGTGATGCTCTCAAAAGCATCGATGATGGTGGGGTGGTTATCAATGTTTTGTGTGCCACCACCAGCTGGAAAACCGCCACGGATATTCAGTGGTTCATTAATCGTGATCTCATCGGTGATCATATAGCTGCCCTCTGCAACCAATATCGCACCATCAGACAAAGACACATCCACTGCGGGTTGGATGCTGTTAAAAGCATTGGGCCAATCGCAACCGGTTTGTGTGCCCGATGCGGATAGATCCACATAAACAGTACTGTCAAATGGCGCTCCATTGCCCCATGACTTGGTTTCGGAGTCAGTGACGTCCACCTGCCATCCAAACAAAGTATCGGTCTTGGTGATTTGGTAAGTATTGCCACAACGGTAGGTGTGGCTGGCATCGGGTCCAGCCAAAACCGTACCGTCACCCATGTCATATTCATGAGACTGGTCGATGGCATTTAAGAATGCCACCTGATTGTACATGCGGTCTGAAAGTATGGGACTGCTGTTGTTGGTCAAACTGACCATATGGCTGCCATCGTCCTGGGCTGGCGTCATGATGAAATCCGTGATCAAATCATAACTGACCAACGGCTCAAAGAGCGCATCCGCATCCAATGGCATACCACCAATGCTCACGTCAGAGCCGCGTAACCAGTTACCAGAAATATTGGCACCCGCCAGGAATTCGCCCCCGCCATCCGGCGGTATCGCCGTGTAATCATTGAGCACAAGACTCACATCGGTGGCACTGGGATTGACCACCACAATGACATAGGGCTGACTGACGGTGATCGAGGAGCTAAACACACCAGTCACTCGAATCTCATCCAACGTTCCACCACCCAAACCATGGGCCACGGACAGATTGGTTGTGGCCAATGGCGTGCCAGTAGGTAAAAATTCAGTATCCGCCAAATACAGTGACAGCTGCAAATTAACCGGTGGTCCTGCGGGTGCCGTTTTGAAGGCATAAAACTCCGCACCATACACTGTGATTGGTTGAGGCGCATTGAAGTACTGACTGATGGCTTCGGCCGAAGTGGCGTTGTTGATGATAAGGCTTTGCAAACCAGTGGCTTTGGCCAATGTATATTGCACCTGCTCGCATGTGCCTACCTGGGTGATGCTGACCGCATTACTGACAACTGCACCCACACCACCATCCATGCCTGTAGTCCACAATGCGTCATTGATGATGCCGTGGTTGTTATTGGCTACATCAGTCAACACAGTCCCTGCCCCTTCATAAAAAGCATGGTAAGCCACCAAACCGGATTCTTGGCCCGTGAACAGATTGGCCTGGCCAGTACGCAACAAGTCATCCACTTCTGTTTGCGTGGATGGCGCTGTGTTCCAGATCCGCAGGGCCGCGATTTGGCCATCAAAAAATTCCGTGGCACCCGAATTTGACCCGATGTGGCCGTTGGAAGGGCTGGTTGCTGTTTGCATAGCACCATTGCTGGCTTTGTTGCCAAGTTCAACCCCATTGCGGTACAAACGCATGGCATTGGTTGGGTCATCAAACGTCGCCACGATGTGCACCCATTGGCCATTGTAATCAGCGGCATTGATTGGCACATCCAGTTCCGTGTACCCGTCATCAGACGTTTCGATGCCAAAGGAGAGGATGGTGCCATTGTCTTGGAAGCCCAACAACATTCGATCAGAACCATTGTTTTCTTTGCGGAAAATCTCCTGAAAACCCACCGTGATGTCATCTGGCTGAATCCAGGCCTCGATGGTTAAACCATCAGAAAAATTAAAATCATTGCTGTGGGGAATCACCACATCATCATCCACCCCGTCAAAATCCAAAGCAAAACCGGGGTTGGCCGCGAATACATGAAAATCCGCGGTTTCTCCGATCACACCGGTTTGAAACCCCAAGGCACTGCCCGTGCCGGTCACCGGACCGTCAACCACTGACAAATCGCCATCATTGCGTAGATAATAATCAAATCCCACCTCAGAACCCAGTAAGGCCAAGGCATTGTCTTGGGGGCAGGTGAGCGTGGCTTCACCCGTAAGTACCTGCATGGCAGGCACCGGCACCGGAACCAACGGCTCAACTGAAATCTGTTGTGTGTTGGTCCCAGAACAACTTCCGTTACTTGTATCAAGCGTGACGGTATAATCTCCGGGGTCGGTGTATGTATGACTGGGGGATTGTGCGTTTGATGTGTTGCCATCTCCGAAGTCCCAGGACCATGCATTCATCAAAGGCATGGTGGTGTCTGTGAAATTCACCTGGGCACCCACAGCAACGGTAGTGGCCGAAACAGCAAAGTCCGTGTTGACCACGGTAACCGTTGTGTTCAATAGATCAATCAGATCATTGTCCCCTGGGACTTGTGGGTTGATTCTCACCACCACCGCATACGCCTGACCGAAATTTAAATTGGCAAGTTCAGAGAATGTATATGATTCTGTGTTGCCCGTGGTATTCAGGGTGGTGGGGATAAAAACTTCTGGGAAGGAGAAATTTGCCCCACCATCGATTGAAAACTCCAAAGTGACTGGCAAGCCATTGAGATTGGTCACTCCGTTGTTAATCAGTTGAACAGTCACTGATTGTGGGCCAACATCGGACACACAACTGGCAGGGGCCAAAATTTGATTGATGTCGATGTCTTGTTGTGCACTGACGATATCGGCAATCAAAACCATTGCCAACATCATGATGTTTTGTGTTATTTGTTTCATAAGTAAACCAGGATCACTCACATGGCTGCCACTCATTTCACCTTCTCTTTGAAATGATGTGAGCGTTAATTGATCGACCTGTCTTGACTGCCTTCGATCGACACCAAATACCCCAATACCTTCCAGCATGACGTGATTTCTGCACAATCACAGGCATGGACCAAAGAACAATTCAAGACCACCCTCTCATATATTCTAAAACATGCACCCATCCCTTGCGACCATTAAATGGGTAATGTGCCGGTTGTTGGGGTGTTTTGATTGTTGGTATGGTTGCCATTGATTGAAATTCCCCAATTAGAGAAAATCTCATTCAGCGGCTGAATGTATAAAGCGTGCCGTAATGAGCCATCCAGTCCAAAGCCGGGGTGAGGGTGAGGATGATCATGGCTTGGGTCTCACAAGGACATTCCTTTAACAATTGATTTTAACATTTCATGGATGGCTTAACTTAATAACTCACCCATCGCCGACTGAAGTCGACTTCCCATGGCATCATGCCAAATCCCCAATCGGTAAATGCGAGGTGCGTTTCTTTTGTTGCATGGAGAAACTGGTGTTGATGGAGCGGATGGAAGGCAGCCGCAGGATTTTTTCATAGATCAGTTGGTTGTAATCATTCATGTCGCGAGCCACAATTTTTAACAAATAATCTGATTCACCGCTGGTGGCATGACATTCGAGAATTTCTGGCCATTGTTGAATGCCTTGATCAAATCGCTCGACAGTTTCCGGGTGGTGGTTATCCAAAGAAATTTGGGCAAAGGCGGTGATGTTCAATCCCAACATGTCCTGATCAACGATGGCGGTGTAGCCTTTAATCAAACCTTGCTTTTCTAAGGCGTCTACCCGCCGCCAACAAGGTGCTTGTGACAGCGACACTTGTTCAGCCAGATCTTTGTTGGTGATGCGGCCATCAAGTTGTAGGGCTTTTAAAATCTTTTTGTCATATGAATCCATGAACAACAATATAATTGCCTGATTTAATAATTTCAATATATTTAATTGCTTTGAATGGTTTTTTGCAGCAAATATCGAAAACACATTTTAATCAAAATCAGAGATAATGTGCATCCCAAAATTCTGAGAGCCGCATGCAGTTATTTAAAAACCAAGCAGAACATCCACAACAACCAGAGGCCGACAGCCCTTTTGATTGGCAAAAATTAGCCAAGGATTTATTGACTTCCAGAGCCCTGGATGACTTGGAAGAATTTGATTTGGTGAAGCAGAAAAAGGTGTTGTATCAATTCTCGGCACGCGGTCATGACATGGCACAAATCATGCTGGGCCAAATCATGAACCGCAAAAAAGATGCCGTTTCTGGTTATTACCGTTCCAGGCCATTGCTGCTGTCAATGGGCATCTCAGTGGAACAGTTCTTACAAGCGACCATGATGAAGCAAGGTGGATTTTCTAATGGACGTGACATCGGCGTGGTGTTCAACCAACCCAATGATGACGGCGCTTGCATACTGCCCATGTCAGGTGGCGTGGGTGCTCAATACACACCAGTGGCAGGCTGGGCGCAAGCCGTTGAATACCACAGCGAAACTTTAAAGAATTCAGCATGGGATGATGCCATGGGCTTGGTACTGGGAGGTGATGGCTCGGTGGCAACCAACGGCTTTTGGTCGGCTTTAACCATGGCCACCACTTTGGAATTGCCGATGATGTTCTACATTGAAGACAATGGATATGGCATTTCTGTACCCTCCCATTTCCAAACACCTGGCGGCAACATCGTTAAGAACCTGGCCTCATTCAAAGGCATCACCCTGCTCTCTGGTGACGGATCCAACCCTGAAGAAGCCGCTGAATTGATTGCTCAAGCCAACGACATCATCAGGACCGAACGCAAGCCTGTATTGCTCAGATTAACTGTCCCACGATTGAACGGCCATTCAGCTCAAGACACGCAAAGCTACAAAAGTGCCGATCGCATTGCTTTCGAGAAACAGCACGACCCCTTACCCAAACTCAAAAAATTCTTACTTACCAATGGACACATGGATGAAGCAGAATGGGATCAACTCGAACATGAGGCCAAAGACCATGTCTATGCCGCCTACCAAAAAGTAGATCAGCAAGAACATGCCGATCCAGCGGGTATCGAATTACATGCTTTTGCCGAACAAGATGAACAAGGCAACCCGATATTACAGGCACAAGGCGGGATCCATTTAGACAGCCCAATCTTTCCACCATCTTCCTCGGAAGTCATTGCCGAACCAGGCCGCATCAACATGGTGACCGCCATTCGCAAAACCCTGGATTACGAGTTAACCCACAATGACAAAATGATGGTGTTTGGTGAGGATGTGGGTGCCAAAGGTGGGGTGCATGCCGTAACCCTGGGCCTGCAAGAAAAACACGGCGAAGCCAAAGTGTTTGACACCAGTTTATCTGAAGAAGGCATCATTGGTCGTTCAATTGGCTTGTCATTGGCAGGCTTGTTACCGGTACCAGAAATCCAATTCAGAAAGTACGCCGACCCCGCAGAAGAACAATTGAATGAAACCGGTTCCATGCGCTGGCGCACCAACAACCGCTTTGCAGCACCGATGGTGGTCCGGATGGCGGGTGGTTACTTCGGTTGTGGTGACCCCTGGCACTCACAGTGTGCCGAAGTCAAATGGGTACACGCCATCGGCTGGCAAGTGGCGATGCCTTCCAATGCAGAAGACGCGGTTGGCTTATTGCGTTATGCCTTGCGTAACAACAACCCCAGTATCTTTTTTGAGCACCGCAAGATGCTCGATCATATCTGGGCTCGCAGACCCTACCCTGGCGACCAATACATCATTCCATTTGGCCAGGGCAAAAAGTTATTCAGTGGTGATCGTCTGACTGTGGTCAGCTGGGGTGGCATGGTGCACATGTGTCAAACAGCGATTGAAAAAACCGGTGTAGCCGCAGACTTGATTGACCTGAGAACCCTGCGACCCTGGGATAAGGACATGGTGCTTGAATCGGTAAAAAGAACCGGCCGCTGCTTGATTGTACATGAAGATAACCTGTCAGCCGGATTTGGTGCCGAGATTGCTGCTGTGTTGGCCAAAGAAGCGTTCTTTTACTTGGATGCACCGATTGAAAGGTTGGCCACCGCTGATATTGGTAACCCGCACGATCCCAGATTGATGGAACACGCTTTACCCAATCCGGACAGCATCGCCCAACGCATCATGGAGTTAGACCAAGCATGAGTGGACAAGAAAATACTTTGGTCGAAATCAAATTAACCGCAGACCAAACCGAAGGCACCAAGGCCACCGTGGCCCAATGGCTGAAGCGCACCGGAGAAACCGTGGTCAAAGATGAGCCCATCATTGAGCTGGAAACCGATAAAGTGATGATGGAAGTGATTGCACCGGCCTCAGGTGTGCTGCAAGAAAAAATGGTTTTAGAAGGCGAACCGGCAGAAGAAAATAAAATTTTGGGAACTATCTGTGAAACGACCGTGTCCAACCCCCCGAATGAACGAGAAAACAGGTCAGAAGAAACTCCAATAAATGGCACAGAAGTTTTACCTCAAGAAGACCCGACTGCTGGGTTACCCGATCCTCCTTCTACCTTCATAAGCCCAGCAGTTCGGCGTTTACACCAACAACACCAGTTGGATCTAAGTCAAATCACCGGTACCGGAAAAAACCAACGCATCACCTCCAGAGATGTGAAAGCCTATTTGGCCAAATCACCCACCACAGTACCGGCCATCAGTGACCCGGTGGTTCACACTTCTGCCGGCAGCGAGGTCATTCCGCACACCCAAATGCGCAGAATCATTGCTGAACACATGCAACACAGCGTGCAAACCGCACCGCATGTGACTTCTGTATTTGATTTGGACATGACCGCCATCATCAACCACCGCAAAGCACACAAGCAAACCTTTGCCAATCAAGGCGTGAAACTGACCTTCACAGCCTATTTTGTGGCGGCTGCAATACAAGCCATCAAACACCAACCCAAAGTCAACAGCCAATTCCATGAAGATGGTTTGGAAGTGTTTAAGCATGTCAATTTGGGCTTTGGGACCGCATTGGGCGATGACGGCTTGATCGTACCGGTGATCCACCAATGCCAAAATCTGAATTTACAACAAATTGCCGAGCAACTGACCACCCTCACTGAAAAAGCCCGCAACAACCAACTCAGCCAAAAAGACGTTCAAGGTGGCACCTTCACCATCTCCAACCACGGTGTCTCAGGATCGCTGGTGGCCACGCCCATCATCATCAACCAGCCACAATCGGCCATCTTGGGCTTGGGCAAAATGGAAAAACGGGTGGTGGTTGAAACCCACAATGGCCAAGACATGATGGTGATCAAACCCATGTGTTATGTCAGCCTGACCATTGACCACCGTGCTTTGGATGCCTACCAAACCAATGATTTTCTCAGTCATTTCAAAGATGTGATTGAGAACTGGCAATGAAATCAACACAGCCAACCCACAAAAAAACCCGCTTTGTAGCGGGTTTTTTTACTTTTTAGCTGCGTTATTTGATCAGATGGTTTTACCTAAAAACACCAAAGCCAAAATCAATGCCACCAAACCCAAAGCTTCTCTTTTGGGCTCTAAAAAGGCCACCGCACTGTCGATCATGCCGGTGATTTTTTCGTTGGATTTGGTCCAATCTTTGAGTTGTCCTTGCGCAAACAGGAGACCCAGACCCAACATCACCAATACACCCAGCACAGAGATGATCCAGCTGAGCAAGGCATGTTGTAGCATCACTCCAATGTAGCGCAACACCACAAAAATCAACCAATAAAGTGCCAGGAAGATGGCCACCAGGCCAATCCAACCTTCAGTCTGCTTGAGTGCATCCGTCAGTCCTTTACTGGCCGGAATCAATTCGCCGACTTTTTGGGCAGCCGCAATCAAACCGAGAACAATGAGTGTAATAATAAAAATCCATGGCATTAATGAATTCATGACAAACCCTCTTCTAATGATAAAACAATGATTTTAGCAAACCAGCCCAGGATTTGCACCGAACTACTCAGATTAAAATCCAATATCAGTAATGGTTCACAAAAAACTCTGACCATCATTCAGCTTGGGTTCTATGAGTGAGCTGGCAAAAGAGACACTCAATAGTTCCAGCTTTTGATGGCAGAACTGTACTGAGCTGTTCACTTCGGCTACGCTCACTTCGACTCCGCTCAGTGAACGGCCTCTCGTTGGCTGAGTACTTCGACTGTGCTCAGCACAAGCGGAGTCGAAGCCTGTTTCAGAATGTTAAGTTAAATTATCTTCACCTTCTATTGAAGCCCCATGCACATTGCTTAGTGATAAAATAGCGTTTTTTAAATAAATCTACACATGAGACCATCAAACAGAGCAAACAACGAACTCCGGGCTGTCACCATTCAACGCAACTACACCATGCACGCCGAAGGCTCAGTCCTGATCAGTTGCGGCAACACCCAAGTATTGTGTAACGCCAGTGTTGAAGATCGGGTACCCGGCTGGCTGCGTGGTAAGGGTCAGGGATGGGTGACTGCTGAATATGGCATGTTGCCCCGCTCCACCAATTCACGCATGGGCCGTGAAGCATCACGTGGTAAACAAGGTGGCCGCACCTTAGAAATTCAACGCCTGATCGCTCGATCTCTGCGTGCTGTGGTTGATTTGAAGGCTTTGGGTGAACGGGTCATCACCATCGATTGCGATGTCATCCAAGCCGATGGCGGCACCCGCACGGCGTCCATCACCGGCGCTTATGTGGCCTTGTGTGATGCTGTGGATACGCTGATGAAAGATGGCACGTTGAAAAAGAACCCCATCCACGGTGCTGTGGCAGCCGTCTCGGTTGGTATTTACAACAATGAGCCGGTGTTGGACCTGGACTACCCCGAAGATTCCAACGCTGAAACCGACATGAATGTGGTGATGAACGATGGTGGTCATTTCATTGAAGTTCAAGGCACGGCTGAAGGCCATGCCTTCAGGCGAGAGGAATTGAATCAATTGTTGGATTTGGCTGAACAAGGCATCCAGGAGTTGGTCGCAGCCCAACAGCAAGCCCTGGCTGAATAACATGACCCAAACAACACAAGTCATGTTGGCCAGTGGCAATGCTGGCAAATTAAGGGAGTTTGAGTCGGCGTTTGCTGACCTTAACATTGAAATTCTACCCCAACCCAAGATCCCAGAATATGAGGTGGCTGAAACCGGTACCACATTTGTTGAAAATGCCATCATCAAGGCTCGGCATGCCAGTCAAATCAGCAACATGCCCGCCATTGCGGATGACTCAGGACTGATTGTGCCCGCACTGGCTGGCCAGCCAGGGGTTTACTCTGCGCGCTACGCCGGTGAAGGAGCCACTGACAAAGACAACCTGGAACTGTTGTTGAAAAACTTAAAGGGTATTGAACAACGAAGGGCTCACTTTTATTGTTGTTTGGTGATGATGCGACATCATTTGGACCCTGATCCTTTGATAGCCAAAGGCTTGTGGCATGGTGAAATCAGCCTGGATGCTGCCGGACAAAATGGCTTTGGCTATGATCCTGTTTTTTATGTCTCTAGTCATCGCTGTACGTCTGCAGAATTGCCCAAGCCGGTCAAACAAAACATTTCTCACCGAGCACAAGCCATTGATGCACTCAAACCACAACTAAAAGCCATGGGTTGGTAACGTGTTGATTCCTCCCAAACTCAGTCTTTATATTCATTTTCCCTGGTGTGTGAAGAAATGCCCTTATTGTGACTTCAATTCGCATGCATTGAAAAACACCTTGGATGAAGGTGCCTATGTGGCGGCTTTGCTCAAAGACTTGGAACAAGACCTGCCTGATGTTTGGGGACGCACCGTTAACACCGTGTTTATGGGTGGCGGCACCCCAAGCTTGTTTTCTGCTTCTGCCATGCAGCAGCTGATGCAACAAGTCAGGGCCTTGTTGCCTTTACGACCTGATGCTGAAATCACCATGGAGGTCAACCCAGGCAGCCAGGAATTTGATCATTTCAATGGCTATCTGGATGCCGGGATTAACCGTTTGTCTTTTGGTATCCAATCATTGGACAACCTACAATTAAAACGTTTGGGCCGCATCCATAACAGTGAACAAGCCCGCAATGCCGTCCAATTAGCCAAGCAATCGGGTTATGAAAACTTCAATCTGGATATGATGTTCGGGTTACCACAACAGTCTTTAGCGGCAGCCAAAGATGACTTGATGAAGTTACTGGAACTGGAACCCACACATGTTTCCTACTACCAATTGACCATTGAACCCAACACCTTGTTTGCAGCCAAAACACCTGAACATTTGCCCGACCTGGAATTACAACACGACATGTTTCTTCAAGGCCAGGACATACTGTCCAGTCATGGTTTTGATCAATATGAGGTTTCAGCCTATGCCCAAGCCGGACACCAAAGCGAACACAACCTCAATTATTGGCAATTTGGTGATTACCTGGGCATCGGTGCTGGCGCCCACAGTAAAATCACTTTGGGCCACAGCGCTCAAATACGCCGCCAAATCAAACACAAACGCCCCGACACTTATTTGAACACGGCCGATACCAACAAACGCATCGTTGAAACACGCTGGCTGGATGAAACCACTTTACCTTTTGAATTCCTGCTCAATCAATTGCGCATCAAACAAGCCTTCAACTGGGACAAATACACAGCTGTCACCGGTTTGTCAGCTGAAACCCTCAAAGCCACCTTCCAGCAACACATTCCGGATGAATGGTATGACATGAACGATGCAGGGATGAAATTGACTGAACAGGGTTTTTTGATGAGTGATGAAATTTTGCAAAATTTCCTGTGAAAATCATTTCATTGTCATGCACAAGCGCTAAAATAGCCTGCTGATTAATTAATTCACACACCCAAAATACATGCCAAACCGCAGAAAATTCATCAACAACATACTGAAAATATCAGCCTTAACCCTGACTTTCCCAAAATTAGCCAGCGCTGCTGCTAAAAACCAGGACAACAGCATGTTGCATTTGTTGCCGGCTGACGACTTGGGCATCCGTTTACCCAAGGGATTCAAAGCCAGGGTGGTGGCTTCTGCGGGTGTTCCGGCAGTCAAAGGCGACAACTACTTGTGGCATGAAAAACCTGATGGTGGTGCAGTGTATGACGATTTCAGTCGTGAAAATAAAAATGGTTGGATTTATGTTTCCAATGAGGAAAGCAAAACCGGTGGCGTGGGTGTTTTGAAATTCAATGCCCAAGGTGATGTGATCGACACCTATCGCATCTTGGACAACACCTTATACAACTGCGCCGGCGGCAAAACACCATGGAACACTTGGTTATCAGCCGAAGAAATTCCCTACGGACTGGTTTGGGAATGTGACCCCTATGGCAATCATCCAGCCAAGCCCATCCATTGTCTGGGTTCATTCGAACATGAAGCCTGTGCTGTCGACCCCATCGGGCGAGCGATTTATCTTACTGAGGATGAAAAAAATGGGTGTTTTTATCGGACCGTTTTACCCAACTACCCAAGCTATGAGAAAGGTCAGCTGCAAGTGGCACAAATGACAGGTGACCCCATGACTGGTGAAGCCAAATTAATTTGGCATGATGTCCCCAATCCCAACCCCAAGAAACCAGAGCAAGAAACCCGTTATCAAATCAAACAAGCCACTGTATTCAATGGCGGTGAAGGCATTTGGTACCACGCTGGTTATGTCTATTTTTCGACCAAAGGCGACAACCGCATTTGGTCCCTCAATTTAGATAATCAAAGCATCAAAGTGATTTATGACTTCAAAACCACCGAATTCCCAGTATTGTCTGGCGTCGACAACGTCACTGTCGATAACAATGGCTACATCTATGTCTGCGAGGATGGTGGCAACATGCAAATTATAGTACTGAGTGAATCAGGACAGGCCGTGCCGCTGCTGCACATTGAGAATCAAAATAAATCCGAGATCACTGGTGTCAGTTTCACTTCCGATGGCAAACGCATGTATTTCAGCTCCCAACGCGGCCCTTCATTTTGGGGCAAAAAGGGCATCACTTATGAGGTGACCGGTCCTTTTGAACAAATCGGACAGTATTTCAAAGGATAGCTGCAGAGCAGCTTGACCCGCCGAGCCGGTTGGTGAGCACAGCGAATCAGAGGCGAAGAGCGCGAGGAATTAAGTCATGTTCGCAGTGGTCGCTTTCACTTTTGTTTTGAACAAAAGTGAAAGAAGCCCCAAGAATATTCCTTCATTCGTAAAATTCAACTTCACCAGATTTGAGGTCATAGCAAGCACCAACCACCTGTAAGTCACCAGTGGCCACTTTGTCTTCTACGATCTGAGAATCAGCCAATAACTGCGATACAGTCTGATGCACATTGGCGGTGACAGCATCTGATAAATTGGGTTCTGTCAAAGGCTCTATCGCTGGCGTTATCTGTTCAATGATGGCATCAACATGTGGCGAAACACTGGTTCCCGGGTTTTGTAAGGCGTCTAACGTGGCTGCAACCGCACCGCAATTGGAATGCCCCAACACCACCACCAACGGTGATCCGAGTACCGCCACTGCATATTCCACACTGCCAATCTGGGTCGGCGTGGCCACATTGCCGGCCACCCTGATGATGAACAGGTCACCCAAGGATTGATCAAAGATCAGTTCTGTGGGCACCCGTGAATCAGAACAGGCTAAGATGATGGCAAAAGGCTGTTGTCCTTCAGTAAGTACTTGACGTTTGGCTGCATTCGCCGAGGCATCAAGTGTTGTTTGACCTGCGACAAATCGCGCATTACCGGCTTTGAGTTTTTCTATGGATTGATTCATGTTTTTTGATTGGCTAAAAAGTAGTGGTAAGTGTCTTGTTGTTTTTCGTAACCCAATTGTTCATATAATTTTTGTGCCGCATGGTTATCCAAGTCTGTTTCCAACAACAAACCCTTGGATTCAGTCTGCTCTGCAAACTCTCTGGCTTGTTCCATCAAACCTTTGGCCACACCCATTTTCCTGGCACCGGCAGCAACAAACAAATCATTCAAAACCCACAGCCTTTGCATGCTGACTGATGAAAAACTGGGGTAAAGCTGGGTAAAGCCCAACAACTGACCTTTGGCTTCTGCAACAAAAATCACAGAATCTTGGTTTTTCAAGCGACTGTCTATGAATTGTTTTGCAGCAGATAAGTCTGCCTCTTGTTTATAAAACTGACGATACCCATCAAATAACTGGCTGAGTTGTTCCTGATCGGCGCTGTGGGCTTTTCTGATATTCATGATTGAACTTCACTGTATTACGACATAAGATGATTATAGTGTTTATTCAAAACAAAGAGGATACATCAATGAAAAAAAGATACATTTTATTGGCCACTTTGGTGACTGGTTTTGCCACGGCTAAAGATGAACCGAAAGTCAGCTTTGCCAGTACCGAAGTGGGCACAGGGATCTATATGTTGGCCGGTGAAGGTGGATTCACTGGCGGCAACCTGGGCCTGTTGATTGGTGATGATGGGGTGGTGTTGATTGATGACTCCATGCCACCATTTTTAGACATCATGAACCAAGCGATCAAGTCGCTGACTGACAAGCCCATCAATTTCTTAATCAACACCCACGTTCATGGTGATCACATCGGCAACAATGCCGCCTTAGGCGAAGCAGGCACCCACATTGTGGCCCATGAAAACCTCAGGAACCAGTTGATAACCAAAGGTATCCAGGGTCCTGAAGGCATGGTTGAAGCACCCAAAGCAGCGCTGCCTGTACTCACTTACTCCAAACAAATGAGCTTTCATTTCAACGGCCTGGAAGCCAGAGCCATCCATGTACCCAAGGCACACACCGACGGTGATACATTGATACATTTCAAAGGTGCCAATGTCATCCATGCTGGCGACACATTTTTCAATGGTCTGTTCCCATATATTGATTTGGGCTCAGGTGGATCTGTTGATGGTTATATCCATGCGCAAATGACCATGATCAGCATGTCTGATGATGACACCAAAATCATTCCGGGTCACGGCCCCTTATCCAATAAAAAAGAACTGCAAGCAGCCGTTGATATGTTGATCGATGCCAAAGCATTGATTGGCGAACAGATTAAGGCAGGTAAATCCTTGGAAGAAATTCTCAAAGCCAATCCTCTGGAAAAGTACCACGAAGATTGGAACTGGGGATTCATCACCACTGAAAGGATGACCACCCAGGTCTATAACGACTTATCAAAAGGCAATCATCATGGTGATCAAAACCACAGCCATTGATAATCACAACAACCCTTAAAAGGCCAACCTTGGTGGTTGGCCTTTTTTTATTCTCTAAAAAATCCGTTGACTATCAGCGTTTAACCCATATAAAGATCAGAGTTTTAATTTCCATATCAGACAGCATGAAAAACACCCTTAAGAAGATTCACGAGAATAAAATTTTTGAATGGTCCGTAGTGACTGTCATCATCCTGTCTGCTTTGTTGATCGGCGCCAAGACCTATCACTTACCCAAACCCTTTGTCATATTTTTGACTTATGCTGATTTAGCAGTCACCATTTTTTTTCTGGTTGAAATCACCATCCGTTATATCGCCAGTGATGATAAAAAGAATTTTTTCAAAAGTGGTTGGAATGTTTTCGACACCCTCATTGTGGTGGTCAGCCTGATTCCAATTGAAGACTCTGAAATGGCCCTGGTAGGGCGGTTGGTGCGTGTCTTTAGGGTGCTGAGGATGATCTCGATTGTCCCGGAACTGCGAATATTGATCAATTCCCTGATCAAAGCCATGCCACAGTTATCCTATGTGATGTTGTTGCTGTTTATTATTTTCTACATCTATGGCGCTGTGGGCAGTTTCTTTTTCAACGAAATCAATCCCGTTCTGTGGGGTGACATAGCCACCAGTATGTTGACCTTATTCAGGGTCATGACTTTTGAAGATTGGACTGATGTGATGTATGAAACCATGGGCACATATCCGCTGAGTTGGTCATTTTATTTGTCATTCATATTCTTCACTGCATTTGCATTCCTCAATATGGTGATCGGCATTGTGGTGAATGTCTTAGAAAAAGAAAATGCGGCACATGATCGACAAAAAATGTTAGACCAACAAGAAGAAGAAATGAGCCAATTGGATCAGATTCAACGCGAACTGGATGAAATAAAAGCTTTGTTAAAAAGTAAAAACAACTTAGGGCCTGTTAACACTAAATAAATGGCCACTGCTGAAACCGTATTTTTCAGCCAACACCACCACCCATCGTGATATGTGGTCACTCCACATGAACGATTGGCTAAGGCCGGTGGGTGGAAAATACGGTCCAGCCCTATGGGTTAAGGCTGAAAACACCACACCCTGCATTGCTCATCACTCAATTGGCATGCCAAATCACGCGATTCGCGCCTTGATAGTGATGTTTTCAGTCATAACAGTCGCCATTTATTTAGTGTTAACAGGCCCTAGTTTGATCGTCTTCGCGTGGCCGTGTCGATGAATGAAACGGGCACCACACCCGTTTCAGGGTCGATGTCTCCAAAACGAATTTGCCATTTCCACTCGCTTTCTCCATCATAGGTAATTTCTGCTTCAGACAACTGCTTCAAACCGGTGTTGTTCCATTCATGGTTTTTCAAATTGATCACGTACCCGTCTTTGCTGACATCGAGGATGTATAGGTTTTTTCCTGAGTAATCATTGAATAAGGCGACCATTTCAAACCGTTCATTGCGTTTGTTGTAATTAATATAAAACAAATAGTTTCGTTCTTTGCCTGTGTGCGTCACACCTTTGGATTCACACACGATGTATTGTTGCATTAAAGTATAGCGACACTCTCGTTGTCCGGTATCGGTGTAATCACTTTTAACAGCTTGGTCTGCATAGTCCCAACTGCCAATCAACCAATCCAAATCTTTGATTGATGGTTCTTGATCTGAGGCCAAGAGACAAATTGGCGCCTGCATAAGGATGATCAATATAAATAGTTTACCCATGTGTGTGCTCCTGTATTGACATTAAAACACTAAGATTTTCATTCCCAGACTTCTATAACACCTAACTCATTTTTCTTAGGAAAGCTGCTGAGCAGCTTGATCCGCCGAGCCGGTTGGTGAGCATAGCGAATCAGAGGCGAAGAGCGCGATGTAGAAAGTCATGTTCGCCGTGGTCGTTTTCACTTTTGTCTGGAACAAAAGTGAATGGAGCCCCAAGAACATTCCTTTAATGTTTTCATATTGATTAAAATAAACCGGATCAAAAATAATGCCATGAGTTTGAGGTGAATCACCTTTTTTATCAGCCAAGTTGAATCAGATTGTCCCACCATATCAAGATTTACCAGGGTAAGGCTTTAAAATAATTCGACCAGAGATTATGATTTGGGAATATTTAACGCATGAAGGTGGGGTAACGTTATATGTCAATCAATACATCACTTGGCCAAGGCATCAATGGCATCCTGTAGACCATTCAAACTCAAAGGAAACATATTTTGGTTGACCATTTTTTGAATCATTTGGGTTGAATGGGTGTAGCCCCAATATTCTTCTGGCACTGGATTCAACCACACCAGTTTTTCCCACTGTTGTGTCAGTCTTTGCATCCAGACCACCGCCGATTCTTCATTCATGTGCTCCACACTGCCAAAAGGTTCGGTGATTTCATAAGGTGACATCGCAGCATCACCGACGACCATCACATGGTAATCATGAGCAAACGTATGCAACACATCCCAGGTACTGATGTTTTCTTGCCAGCGACGTGCATTGTCTTGCCATAATTTCTCATAAATACAGTTATGGAAATAGAAATATTCCAAGTGCTTGAATTCAGCACGGACGGCAGAAAACAATTCTTCACAACGTTGCACGTGGTAATCCATTGAGCCACCCACATCAAAAAACACCAGCAGCTTCACCGCATTGTGGCGTTCAGGACGCATTTTCAAATCGAGCAAGCCCGCATTGTCTGCTGTCGATTTAATCGTACTGGTTAAATCCAATTCATCCGCCGCACCCGTTCGGGCAAATTTACGCAATTTGCGCAAAGCCATCTTCATCGATCGGGTGTTCAACTCAGCACTGCCATCCAAATTCTTGAACTGGCGCTTTTCCCACACTTTGGTGGCACGGTTGTGCTGACCTTCTCCACCAATCCTTACACCTTCCGGGTTATAGCCACCATGACCAAAGGGTGATGTACCTCCTGTGCCAATCCACTTGTTACCACCCTGGTGCTTCTTTTGTTGTTCTTCCAAGCGTTTTTTCAGGGTTTCCATCAATTTTTCAAACCCTCCCAATGCTTCTATTTGGGCTTTTTCTTCATCACTTAATTGCTTGATCCAGTCAGGCTTTAACCAGTCATGTGGAATCAGGAATGACTCAAAATCTTCAATCATTTCCAGATCATGAAAGTAATGACCAAATGCCAAATCAAAGCGATCAAAATATTTTTCATCCTTGATCATACATATTTTTGCCAACTGATAGAAATCATCGATTGAGGCAAAGACCACCTGTTTTTCCAGCGCCTGTAATAACACCAGCAGCTCTTTTACAGTGACCGGTAATTGGGCCTTTTTTAAGGTATAAAAAAAATCTATCAGCATACAGTACTAACTTTGACGGCGCATCATGAAGGCCAGTTTCTGTAACATGTGAACATCCTGTTCATTCTTCAGCAAGGCACCATACAAAGGTGGAATGGCTTCTTTGATGCTCTTGTTTTGCAAGGCTTCAATGGGGATGTCATCGGCCACCAACAGTTTGATCCAATCGATCAATTCAGAAGTTGAAGGCTTCTTTTTCAAACCAGGCACTTCTCGCACCTCAAAGAACACTTCCAAAGCCGCATTGAGCATGCCTTTTTTCAACTCTGGATGGTGCACTTTGATGATGGCCTGCATGGTCTTTTTATCAGGGAAATTGATGTAGTGGAAAAAGCAGCGGCGCAAAAAAGCATCCGGTAGCTCTTTTTCATTGTTGCTGGTGATGATGATGATTGGTCGCTGTTTGGCCTGAATGGTTTCTCCGGTTTCATACACCGAAAACTCCATCTTATCCAGCTCCACCAACAAGTCATTGGGAAACTCAATGTCGGCTTTGTCAATTTCATCAATCAATAACACCACCTGTTCATCTGCTGTGAAGGCTTCCCAAAGTTTACCCTGACGGATGTAGTTTTTGATGTCGTGCACTTTGGCATCGCCCAACTGAGAATCCCGCAATCGGGATACGGCGTCATATTCATACAAACCTTGTTGGGCCTTGGTGGTTGATTTGATGTGCCAACTGATGAGTTTTTTACCCATGGTAGCCGCCACTTCCTCAGCTAACATGGTTTTTCCTGTGCCAGGTTCACCTTTGATCAACAAAGGTCTTTGCAAAGTCACTGCTGCGTTGACGGCCAATTGCAAGTCTGAGGTGGCTACATAAGTATCCGAACCAGTAAATTTAGTCATAATTGTTCTGTTTGTGTTTATGACTATTTTACTGTCAGTTGGATCCATTACTAGTTAATTTTATCCATCATATTGACTAGGGCCTGTTAACACTATATGAATGACGACCGTTATGACTGAAAACATCACAATCAAGGCGCTAATCGCGTGATTTGGTATGCCAATTGAGTGATGAGCAACGCAGGGTGTGGTGTTTTCAGCCTTAACCCATCGGGCTGGACCGTATTTTCCACCCATCGGCCTTAGCCAATCGTTCATGTGGAATGACCACATATCACGATGGGTGGCGTTGTTGGCTGAAAAATACGGTTTCAGCAGTTGCCATTCATATAGTGTTAACAGGCCCTAGTTTTTACTTTGGAGCTGTTTGCTCATCAGCTTCTTGATGACCCACATATAATGTCTTCAATTTTTTAATGGTCTGACTGTTTTCCGTGCGGCCAATTTTCTTCATTGCGATACTCAGTCCATCCAGATAATAGTCTGGAATGATGGTGCCTGTTTGGTACATGTTTTTCAGTTTCAGAATCAAGCCATCAACCTGATCTTTAGTGACTTGACCTGAGCCAATAAAGACATCTGTCTGTTTGAAAATCATCGTAAGGTGGTTTAGTATCTGATCCAGATCACTCCGACTCAACAAGCGACCTCGTAATACAACCGTTTGGATGGTTCTGCTGTTACTGACATCAACCAATGGGTTGGCCGTCAGTAATAACAAGTCTGCCCTCGACCCTACTGATATTTGCCCCAGCTCATTTTCCCTTCGCATCGCCTCAGCACCGTTGATGGTGGCCGTTCGTAGTGTGTCAACATGAGACAAACCTGCCGCATTCAGGTAACCCAATTCATCGTGTAAAGCAAAACCTGGCACATTGAACATATAACCTCCACCGGTATCAGTTCCAGCCAGAAATTGGGCGTTTATTGGGAGCAGCTTCCTGATGATCTCTTGTCGCAGCTGAAGTGAAGCCAACCTCAAGTCCAACAACTTATCTTGCTTCAAATTGACCCGTTTTAACCAGTTTTTTTTCTCTCTTGGTGACACATACTTCATTTCAGGGGCTTGTAACGCTTTCGATGCCTGCGGGCCATAAAGAGAATCCTTATAAGTGTACAAAGTCGGTGTGTTCCAAACATCTTGCCCTTGGGTTGCCGATACATAATCTTCTTCAGTCAATTGCAATGTGCTGTCCAACAGATAGCTCTTTAGGTGTTCTGTGGTTCGATACCCTAAAGTCATAGCCCTGGAAACGCTGGTGTTGTGTGGTATGTGCCCTACCACATCCAGGCTTTGGTTTTTCGCCTCTGAAAAAATTGCCGCCAGCATCCCATCCTCCATAAAGTTGTGTACTTTGATGAAGTCATACCCAAGTTTCGCTTGCTGCTTCACAGCATTACGCGCCTCTGCTTCACTGTTAACCACATGGGCATACCAGCCAATAGGCTTTTGATTCAGAATGGTTCCTGATACATACATGGTTGGGGCCAACAATTGATCGTTGTTGATTTGGTCACGCATCGCCAACATCCAGGGAAAACCATCCATATCTCTGACCGAAGTCACTCCATTGACCACATTCAACAATGCCACGCTGGCTGATGTCAGGTTGTGGACGTGCATGTCAACCAAACCTGGCACCAGATATAAATCGCTGGCATCGATAAGGCTGGTGTTTTTTGCATCAATTCGATTCAGTTCTTGGCCCATGGATTTGATCAAACCATGTTCAATCAACAAATCCACACCGGTCTCGACCTGACCGGTGACAACATTCACCAAGTTGGCATCGACAATCAACATGGTTTGCGGTTTATGGACATCCAACAAACTTGATTGATAAGCCAACAAATCAGCTTCCTCAAAGAAATAACTCCATTGGCTGATGTCTGCCCCCTGATACGCACCATCAACAGTTTCAGAACGCGCTGCAGGGGCCAGAAACAAGATGAAGACCATGATGACAAACCCAAAACGCAACAGCATTGGCAGATCCTGTCGCCATGCCAGTTTCAATTTTCCAGGTCCTTGGCTAAACATCATTTAGCTCCTTTTGAGCCAGCCATTCACTAACCACACCGATTCCCCATTGCCAGTGTTTTTCTGACAAGTCGGCAGCCTTGTCATACTCTTTTTCAACCAACAACTGAACTATATCGCGATGATCTTGAACTGCCTGTCTGGGTTCTGCAACGCCACGTCCGCTAAAATCATCAAACTGCATGGCCCTGAGTCGAAGGTTTTTCGTCGTTTCAATTAAGACCTCATTGTCGCTGTTTTCAATCAAAACTTCGTGCCATTTTCGGTCGGCTTCACCTCTGACCTTGGGATCACTGTCAGTCATTGACTCAGTTAAGCTCGCCAAGGTTGCTAAAGTTTCATCACTGAAACCACGTGTTGTTCTGATAGACAGGGCTTCAAGCGCACCTATCATAGGGTACAATTCACGTACTTTTTGGGCATTGACCACTGCAACATGACAACCTTTGTTCGGAACAAAGTCCACCAAGCCTTCACGCTCCAAACCAAACAATGCCTCACGAATCGGTGTTCTGCTCACTCCCAGCAGAGCAGACAGCTTTTCCTCTTCAAGCTTTTCACCAGGCCTTAAACCACCTTGAGCTATTTCATCCCGCAAAGCACTTCTGACGGCGCTGCGCATGGATTGATGTTTAATAATTGATTTTTGCATATTGTGTATTGTATACAATATGCAAAAAATAGCAACCACTTTTTACCTACAAACCCACTCCGTCGATGGTTTTAGCCAGGTATTTTCTCGTTTACTGTTTCTATTGAGGACTGGTTTCAGTGAAGTTTGTGTCCTGATCTAAGGCGTTGATGTGTCAAAAGTTTCCGCAAATATGACATCTGTAAGGATCCTCAAAATTCCTGTTTGGCTGGTATGTGCAGGGTTGGCACAATGGTAAGGAACCTCACCTACCTCGTTGAATCGAACATAAAATTCCCAGGGAAAGCCGGTTGGATCGGTGTCTGTATTTTGCCCATCGCCTTCACAACCATCGGCACAAATCAAAGCGTCATCATCGGTGCGGAAATTGTGTTCACCTCCCTGATTATTGAAATAAACCACATCACCAGCTGTTATGGTCAAATCATCAGGAACATAGGTGTTATCCACTTGTGCTGATATTTGATGGGTGGTCCCGGTACTGGGCGTTTGCACCACCACCGTTCCGACCATACCAAACTGAACATGTGGTTGGCATTCATAAGGAATGGTCTCAGGCACCCTGAATGTCACTTCAGCCACCCAAAGATCTGAAGATGGATTACCATTCCCACCATTAGCTTCACAGCCATTGGCACAACGAAACTTTCCCACTGCATAAACATTGTGGGCACCAGGTCCTTCATTCACCCATCGCACCGTATCGCCAGCCTCAATCACCACCGTTGCAGGACTGAATGAGTTGTCTCTCACGGTGACGACATGGGTTCTGGCCATTGAAGTGCCAATCAGCAACAGCGTACTCAAAATGACCCAAATTAGACGATTGATGATTACAGGTGACATGTTTGGTCAATACTCAATTTATCTGGCTTGATTCTAGTGGAAATTTAACAAATTAAGTTAAATTTACGCTAAGGATGCAAGATTGACCAGAGATTTAAACCTGTTGTGTGAACTGATTCTCACAATCTCATGTTCGTTGGTTCTAAATTTAATAACGTCTAAAAGCGTAGAAAAACCATGAACATATTCGCCAAAAAGTATTACGATGCAAGCCAAATAAAAAAAGCGCCCAAATCATATTCACCGATCAAAACGGATCACAGTAGGCAAAAAACTGCAGCCAAGGGGTTGTCATTATCCACCCATCAACCACAACTCAAAGGCACTTTGCCAACACCCAACCTGACCCACCGAATCATGAGCAAGATGGCTTTCGGGCCCAGTGATGCTGACACCAATCACATCAATTCACTACCAGGTGCCACTGAAATGGATCGAGTCCTGGCCTATATTGATGAACAGCTGGATCCTGCCAGCATAGATGACAGCGCTGTCGACACGATGCTAACCCAAGGGTTTGCCACTTTGAACAAAACCCAACAACAGTTGTTCCAGGAACACAACCACCTCCCGGATGGAGGCGACATCCCGTGGGATATACACATCTTACCTGGCAGAGAAACCAGTTACGCTGCATTCATCAGGGGCATCAACAGCAAACGTCAGTTGTTTGAAATGATGGCTGATTTTTGGCACAACCATTTCAACGTATACCTGGATGGAGACAATGTTCAACCGATGTTCGTGCATTATGACCGTGACGTCATCAGGCCCAATGCCCTGGGTAACTTCCGAGACATGCTGTATGAAGTCACCCGATCTAACTGCATGCTTTCTTACTTGGGTAACGGCGTCAATGAACAATCCGCACCGAATGAAAACTTCGCCAGGGAACTGCTTGAACTTCACACCATCAGCGCCAAAAATTATTATGGCCACATGCCATGGCAAGATGTGCCTACTGATGGCCAAGGCAGACGCGTCGGTTATGTGGAAGCAGATGTGGTTGAATTGGCGCGGGCCTTGACTGGTTGGTCTTTTTTTGGTGCCAGTTGGGAAGATTACGATTACTTATATAACCCACCCGTCAATATCAGCCTGGCTCCTACCGGGCTGTTTTTATTCAGACCTGACTGGCATGACCAAGGAGTCAAGCGGGTGATGGGTACTGACTTTTTTTATGACTCCAACGACGAAGAAAAAGACCTCAATGACATTTTAGACATGTTGGCTGAGCACCCGGCCACCGCTGAATTTTTGGCCACCAAGTTATGCAAAAGATTCATTGCAGATGAACCGCCTGCAAACATCGTAACTCAGGTTGCAGATGCCTTACACCAAAACTGGCAAGCCAGTGATCAAATCAAACAGGCCATGGAGGTGTTACTGAAATCTACAGCGTTTTTAAACACCTGGGGCGAGAAAATCAAACGTCCTTTTGAACGCACCATTGCTGCCATGAGACAGATTGAGTATGGTTTCGATTTCAACCCCACCAATGAATACTCCAGCTGGCATCATTGGGGGTTTCAAGACTCTGGTCAGCCACCATTTGGCTGGACCTCTCCTGATGGTTATCCTGACTTCAAGTCTCATTGGTTGGGCGCATCCAGTAACATGTCGACCTGGAAATTCATTCAATGGATCAGCCAATTCAGAGATGGTAATAATAATGACGACCCTTTCAACAACATCTTAAACATAACAGCCAGTGGCATTCCAAACGCCAATGACCGCACAGCCAATAACATCGTCAATTTTTGGTATGAGAAGGCTTTGGGTTTTCCACCTGAAACAGTCGTCCAGGACAAGTTGGCTGAATTCATGTCATATGATGACAACACCAATCCTGTTGGTACCGATCGTGATACGCCAATAGATATCTATCAAAATAACTGGCCCGGGTATAACACCGAACGTTTGTTTGCCGTGGTATCAACCATCTTTCTGACAGCTGATTTCAGCTACCGATAAGGAGACTAACATGAAAAAAATCAACAGAAGAAATTTCCTCAAAGGTACCGGATTGGTCAGTGTCGCAGGATTGGGAGGCCTACAACTTGGCTTCGCCAACACCCTGTTGAAAGGTGGTTCGGGTGGCTCTGGTCGCGACTTATTGGTCTACGTCTTCCTGAATGGCGGCATGGACGGATTGAATATGGTGCCACCACGCTCAGGCCCAGATTACACCCAATACCGGGACGTTTTACGACCAAATCTACACATACCCAATTCAATGTCGTTGCCACTGAATGGTCAAAACAGTTTTGGCATGCACCCATCCGCAACCGGTCTGGCAAACCTGTTCAATGACGACAAAATGGCCATCATCCATGCCACAGGCTTGGTAGAAGCCAACCGGTCACATTTTGAGGCGACCCGATTTATGGAATTGGGTTCACAAAGCAGTACATCGTTAGGCTCAGGTTGGTTAACCCGCTACTTTAACTCATCCCTTCATACACCTGATGATGCCGTGATGCCATCGATAGTGCCCTCCTATAACAACACCGATGCCGTTCTGGGTGACCCCACAGCTTTGGTGATGGCCAACCCTCAGGAGTTCAGCTTATCCGATGGCCATTGGGCATGGGAAGACACCATGCAAGATATCCTGACTCAAGTCAGTAACAACCCAACCACTTTAGAACAATTGGTGGCGAATCAAACCTTGAACGCCTCAGCCATCATCCAAGCGATCGATTGGGGCAATTACGTGCCGGGCAATAACGCAGTTTACCCTGAAAGCTTTTTCGGCGAACAGTTGAGGACGGTGGCCCAATTGTTCAAGAATGATGTTGATCTAGAAGTGGCCTATGTACCAACAGGTGGTTGGGACACGCACACCGGTCAAGGCACAGGCACCAGTGGTCAATTTGCTGACTTAGCCGGCAATTTATCCGATGGGCTTTATGCCTTGTATCAAGACCTGACTGCCTCACACAACGGCAGATTCACCATCGTTGTTCAGTCAGAGTTTGGTCGCAGGGCTTATGAGAACAGTGACATCAGTACCGACCATGGCTATGGCAACCCGATGTTTGTCATTGGTGACGATGTCAATGGCGGCTTTTACGGCAGCTTCCCCGGCTTATCGCCACAACAATTGTTTGAAGGTGACGATGTTGATGTGACCGTAGACTATCGTGATGTGGTCAGTGAAGTGTTGATCAAGCGCCAACAAAACAGGTTCTTGGGTTATATTTTCCCCAACTACAGTGATTACACGCCGTTAGGTGTGGTCAACGGCTTGGACCTACCACCGATTTATGATGTCAATTATGACCCCATATTTGCCAGTGGCCTTGACTGACTTCACTTGATCTTCCAGGCATCAACCCAACGGGTTGAAACGGGCACCATGTCAAAGTCATTGATCAGACGTTGGTGAAAATCTGCCAAGTGGGCAGCCCCATAAAAAATGGCGAAAGATTGTGCGTCTTTCGCCATTTCTTTCCTCAAAACGTACAATGCCTTTTTATTTCTTTCAGCCACCAAGGTAGATCCTTCTGGCCCTTCAAGGGCTTTCATCACACCATCTGAGTTGGCCAATTCTTTGGCCATCAAGTCTTTCAGTGCATTCTGGCGGTCTGAGGACATCAAAGCCATGATCAAATCAAAATCGCTTGCGGTGGATTGGCCACTGAGTTGTTGTGACAAACTGGCACGCCACAAATTAAATGCCATACTGAACAGTGATTCGCCTTTGTCTTCCATACTTTGCTTGAATTCTTCAGGAGTGAAATCGGCATGTACAAAATGTTTGGCCGTATAATCAACTTCCTCCATTTGGTAAGACAAACCCAAAACATCTTTCAACCCGGTCTGAATACTGGATAACATGTTTTTACTTTCCACCCCACCTTTGGGAATGTAAGTACCTTCAGGGGCCACCAACTCATACAACACCTTGTCGTAAGTTTTGAACAAGGCATTCAAGTCTTGGTAATACTGCTTATCACCCACATGAACTGCACCCACCAAATCAACGGTTTGTGGACCACCCGCCCTTGGCTTGTATCGCACCACTGACACCTGTAAAGCTTTGTTGCCAGGCTCGTTCACATATTTAATGAATTCAGGTGTTTCTGCACTGACCTCATCCAACTGATAAGCCAATGCATGGTTTACCAACACAAGAGTCGTTGCCAGAAAGGCGATTTGACAATAAGATTTAAATGTCGTCATATAGGCTGAAATTACGGTTAACTGATATCAGATGTAAGGGCAAAAGCTCAAGCATCAATATCTGGGATCAACATATTTTCATAACAAATCAACATGTCTTTGATCAATAACTTGCGTTTTTTCAGGCGTTTAATTTTCAACTCATCCACCTCACCTGAATTGATCAACACCCCAATGATCTCATCGAGCTCCCGGTGCTCGTTTTCTAGTTCTGTCATGCGATGAACAATTTCACTTTGACTTAATGTCATGTAATTTCTGAAATAATGATTGATTGTTAGAAAATTTTACCCTATCGCTCACCACATTTCTCGGTAAATCATCAATATGCTTAAAGACAACAAAAAAATCTAAAACTTGACCACAAACTCAGACACAGAATGGCCGCAACATGAAAGGCACTGCTTAATGGCTCATCTAACAATCTCATAATGCTTCAATATAATCAAAAAAGGGGTCAACACCATTCATGAAATCATTGTATGTTGGGGCAGTTAAAACAACATCAGGCACTAAGTGGTCAGGATCCCCACTGACTGTCTCAAACCTTCGCGTCGAATATTGCACCATTGTCGTTGAATTGTTTAATCTGAAATTCCTGACTTCTCCAAAATGATTCGGTTTGCCCCCAGTAGGCAGACCAACCAACTGAGCTTGGGTTGTTTGGTCAAACTGTATGGCATTCAACAAGCCCGATGAAAAAGTTCCTTGGCTAATAATGACAAACAACCGGTTTGGATCATTAAAAGGAGAATTGGATGCCGCAAAAGTAGAAATCCAATTGCTTAACAGAGCCGAGTTGCCTCCTGTATTACTGCGCAAGTCGACTACAATTTTATTGGGTTGCAGATTGAAAGCTGTGTTTGATAACCGATTCAGAAAATCATTAAAGGGGTCATTTGATGATTCTACAGCTTGGTTATAGGCAAAATAGAGAATGTCAGAATTTTGAAGGTATGTAAACCAGTAGTTTGCTTCATTTTGTAAATACAGAGGTACAGGGATATTCAATTCAGAATACACTGAAAACAATTCAGTCATTTGACCAGAGTCCACCGATTTAACCACATGATCAGTTGCAACTCCAAACCGATCGATAACTTCGAAACTCGCTTCAGTGGAATCACTTATGACATTCAAATATTCAAGGACTTTGGGGATGAGCATGTAACTCATTGAACGGTACTGCAACCAGGCTGAATTTTCATGTGAAATAACCCGCCCCAATTGCTGTTCTATAACTTCAAGATCAACCCCGTTAATGGATTGAATCCTGCTGCCTAAAAGCGACCGGTATTCTCCTGTCGACTGACTGACAATCAATCCTGTATCAATGCGACTGAGCACCAAGGGAAAACGTTTGCTGTCATCAATCAATACATTGGTATGAGAATCTCCAATTAAGGCCACAAGCTCCGAGAAGGCCACATCAATCAATTCGTCAGGCAAAGCATTCAGCTGATTGGCAAGCATGAAAGTTCTGGACTCAAACTCATCTTGCTGAATCTGATTGAATGGCTCTGGGTGTAAATCAATCAGTTCTGAAGTCATCTGGTTCAGGTCTTCGCTGTTCTTGAGCAATTCTTGAGTACAATTTAATGTAGCAATTGAAGTCAATCGAGTAATCGGGTGTGAGCCGGCATCAAACCCTTCTATTTCCGGGAACCAACTTAATGTTCCATCATTACAATCTTCAAACGTCAATGTGACCCGGCCCCATTCCTGAATGACTACCGACTGTGGCGGCGGCATACTTGGGAAAAAGCCTCCTTCTGTTAAGTATGCTGTTAATTCAATGGTGTTTTGCTGAACACCACCCAGCCCTGTTAGCCAATATTGTTTCCCTTCATTGTCATATAAAAACCAGGCTGCAAGTATCCTGTTATCATCTAAAAATTCAATAAAAATTCCTTGGCCTGAATTATCTGGATCGAAATAAGCACCACTCCAGGTCTGATTCAATAACGGGACTGGATCAGTTTTGATCATGGTGTCAGCACGACAATCCAACTCTGAACCAATACAAGGATCACTGGTTAAGTTTGATAGTGCAGGTAAAGCCCAGATAAGCAAGGCCAGACCCCATTTAATGTTTGTGATTTTATACATAATCATCACCTCTCAAAAAAGCCAACACTAACCAAGACGAATATTCAAAAGTGTCTAAAACCGCATGAGGTTTTCCGTCAAGACCCAAGCAATCATTGTAAAAAATGTACCCATTAATCTTGAATATTTTGCTCTGTTTTTTTCATTCTTCTTGCGACACTTTCGGCCCATATCTCGTCTTATTTAGTATGAATCGTACCATTTGTATCTAATAATCATGACCAAAACAATGAATAATTTCAATACAATTATTTAAATACTCACCATTCACTGGTAATTATTTCATGCCAAAGTGGATTACAAAGTCAATCAGGATTAAGACACATGACTCCAGATTTATGGATGGAAGACACCAAACACCACACTCAGACATGAAACACGAACTTGAGGTCAAATAAGAGTTAGAGGATGCTGGTTTTTTTGTGCAACAAAAAAGAAGGCATTTCTGACCACTCTCCAGAATGGAGCCCCAAGAACATTCCTTCAGTTGAGATGAAGTCACTCCAATCATGATACTTTTGTGATGTATTTTTGAAATAATGATTGATTGTTAGAAAACTTTACCCTATCGTTCACCACATTCCTCGGTAAATCGTTAATATGCTTAAAGACAACAGCAAAATCAACCAACTTGAGCATAAGCTCAGGCGTCAAATGGCCAAAGCCTCTGGTGATTTTGGCTTGTTGGAAGCCGGTGATCGCATCATGGTTTGTTTGTCTGGTGGCAAAGATTCCTACGCGATGTTATCGCTGTTGCAATTGATTCAGAAAAAAGCCCCTTTTAAGTTTGATTTGCTGGCAGTTAACTTGGACCAGAAACAACCTGGGTTTCCTGAACATGTTCTGCCTGACTACCTGGCAACCCAAAACATCGAACATAAAATCATTGAAGAAGACACCTATTCGATCGTCAAAGAAATCATTCCTGAAGGCAAAACCACCTGTGGATTGTGTTCCAGATTGCGGCGCGGCATCCTATATCGTGTGGCCGATGAACTGAACTGCAACAAGATCGCTTTGGGCCACCACCAGGATGACATGGTCGAAACCTTGTTTTTGAACATGTTTTTCGGTGCCAAGATGAAAACCATGCCACCCAAGCTGCTCAGTGATGACGGCCAACATGTGGTCATCAGGCCCATGGCCTACATCAGGGAAAAAGACCTCATCAGCTATGCCGAGTACAAAGCCTACCCGATCATCCCTTGTAACCTGTGTGGTTCCCAAGAAAACCTGCAACGTCAGGCCATCAAGCACATGTTACAGCAATGGGACCAGATCAACCCCGGGCGGGTAGACAACATTGCCAAAGCGATGTGTCACATCACCCCTTCTCATATGTGTGATCCAGAGCTGTTTGATTTTAAAGGTTTGTCACAAGAACATTTCTTAAAACTGATTAAAAACTAAATGAGAACAAAACCAATTAATTCATATCTTACTGGTCTATTAGCTATTCTATTGACTTCCGTTTCTGCAAACGCCCAGGAAGACACGGGTATCAATGAAGCACGCCACGATTCTTTTTGGCACGGGTTCAATGAAGGGTGTATTGGCAGGGATATTTATTGGGACGTGTTTTATTTTGACTACGACACAAATTTATCGTACAGAAGTTTTACGGTTGGCATGAAACCCGATTCAAACAACGGTCCTTCATTCATTGCCAGACTAGATACTGGGCTTTCAGGACAAACATTCGGTGAAACTAAGAACAATCCTGAGACTTTATTTCTGGCTTGGTCGTTGCCATATGCCACTTGCATTGTAAAAACAAACTTCCAGGCTTGTCCTCAAGCAAAACTGGCATACAACAAATTACAAAACACAAAATTGTCACTGAATGAAGATTTTGACAAAAGACCTGGTATGTTTGTCTTGCATTACACCACTTTTAACATGCAGCAAAGAGATGGTTCAGGTCAATTCAATGACTGGGAAGTCACCTCTGGCGATACTGATTTGGAAGCTGCTATTTATGCGGTCGCAAAAGACACTCTTCAGTGCAGTCAAAAGGCTGTTGATGATTTATTCAAAAGATTAAAGATTGATGCGAATCATGGCAACTACAAAGCGCACAACAAACGGTTTCATATAAAACCACCCAACTGAATCAGTCACTAAACGAAAGCCTCAAGACAATCATTGCTTAGAAGGTCATTGCGGTTCAAATCTGTCGACAAAAATCCCTTCGACAAAGGGGTAATAAATGCCCATCGTATCTAAATTGCGAGTGCCAATCCAACCACCCCAGACAATCATTTCAGACCCCGTCCATGTGGCTGAATGAAAGGTCCTGGCTTGGGGCACCCATTCAAGGTCAGTGGGCAGCCAGCGATCTGTACTCGGGTTGTAACTGCCACCGGTGTCGGAATTGCCATTGGTTAAACCACCCCAAATGACCATTTCTTTCCCGGTCCAAATATTGGAATTGTAGTTTCTTGCTGTTGGCGCATTTGCCGTTGTCATGGTTGTCCATTCGTCAGTCATTGTGTTGTACTTGGCTCCTGTGTTTAATGAATCCTGATTGAGCCCTCCCCAAACCATCACTTCACCGTCAAACCAAATTAATTGGTGATGCCTTCTCGCTTCTGGCGCTCCTGCTGTGTTCATGCTGCGCCAACTGTCTGTGGTCGGGTCATAACGACCGCCCTCGTTGCTTATGACACCCGATAAGCTGCCACCCCAGACCACCATTTCATTGTCGGTCCAGACGGCACCGTGATAAAACCTCCCGGCCGGTGCATCCAGGCTGTTGATGGCTTGCCATTGATCCAAAGTTGGGTCATAGGAACTGCCGGTGTTGAGTGCACCTTGCGCTGAAGAGCCGCCCCAGACAAGCATGTGTTCGCCGTTCCAAACAGCGGTGTGAAACCTTCTGGCAGTGGGAACATTGTTTAATGACGTGGGTAACCAAATGTTGTTTAGTGGGTCATAACGCCCCCCTGTGTCTTCATAAGTATTCCATTGCGATCCGCCCCACACGATCATTTCAGACCCGGTCCATATGGTGGTGTGCTCATACCTACCTGATGGTGCTTGATTGTTGGTTATTGAAACCCAGCGATCTGTTGCCAGTGAGTAAAGCCCACCCGTATCCAGGTAAGAAGTGCCTTTACCACGACCACCCCAAACCAACAGATCATTACCCGTCCATACGGCTGAATGACTGCTTCTTGCTTCTATCGCAGTTACTGTGTTCGCGGTGATAGGTGTCCAACTGTCTTCTGATGGGTTGTATCGACCACCATCGTCATGGTGTAGCGGAAATGTATCAACTTGACCACCCCAAACAACCATTTCTACACCAGTCCACACCGCCGTATGATCCTCACGTCTGCCCGGTGCCTGGACAGTAGAAATTCCATTCCAATCATCTGAAACTGGGTTATACCTTAAGCCCGAATTCAATATGGTGTAGTTACAGCCTGGGTTATTGGGGATATCAAAACATATGGCACCACCCCACAGAATCAGTTCTTCACCGGTCCAAATCATCGAATAATTTTTTCTGGAATACGGTTCATTGATTTCCTCACTTATTTGCCAGGTGTCATCCAAAGGATCATAGATGTGTAACCGTGTGTCGAATCCAGGACCTCCCCCGCCATAAACCATCATAACATCATCTGCCCATATGGCACCATGGTTATTTCTGGAGGTGATCGGGTTGTTGGCAATTTCAACCCAGGAATCTGTGCTGGGGTTGTAACGAGCGCCTGAATCAAGGTAACTGGTGACCACCCCATTAACCCGACTCATGCCACCCCACACAATCATGTCTTCTCCCGTCCACACTGCGGTGTGGAAATGTCTGGGAAGAGGACTGTAGCTTAGCGATGTTGTCTTCCATGTGTCACTCACAGGATCATAAATTCCACCCGTGTTGGCGGACTCAGACCCGTTTTCAGGAAGTCGCCCTCCCCAGACGATCATTTCATTTCCAGTCCAAACGGTGGTGTGTTGGTTACGTACTTCAGGCGCATTGACTGCTGACATTTCGCGCCATGTCTTGTGCAAAGGGTTATAACGTTTTCCTGTGTTGTTGACTTGATTACTGATTCCTCCCCATATCAACATTTCAGTGCCTGTCCACACAGCACTGTGTAAAAACCGTCCCGTTGGCGCATTCTCCATGGTGATCATTTCCCAAGAGTCGCTGGCTGGGCTGTATATACCGCCGGTATTGTTCAGCTCGTAATCAAAACCACCCCAAATGATCATTTCAGAGCCCGTCCATAGGGCTGAGTGCGCATACCTAGCAGTGGGTTGTTTGGGTGGTTCCCAACGGTTGCTGATCGATGAATAGTCGGCTTTTTTTGTGGCTTTGCTGTCAATTGCAGTCAATACCAAACTTGACTTAAAACTGGGTAAGGCAATGGGAAAATCTTGCAGGTTTAACCGTGCCATCCAACTTTCCAGGGATTGCTTTGGCCAAATTAACGATTGGCTGTGAATGGCCTTATCAGTCTTTTGGGTTAACTTTGTGTAGCTGAATCCTGACTGACTTTCTTCCAACAATGGCCGCTCATTCAGCTTCTCAAACATTCGCTTGAAGTCTGCAGGGCCCAGCTCAATTGTTGCGCCAAGGTCATATTTACTTTTGTGTTTTGCTTGATCACTGCTTAACAAATAGGTAACTTCACGGGTAACCACATCAGCAGATAATCCCATTGATGTGTCTAAATATTCATACAACTCATCGGTGGCTCTGTTTTTTAAATCATGATGTATCTCTTCATTGCTGTAATAGCTTTCATTAAGTAGCGAGCTCACCAAATAAGGCCTCGACAAACACAAAGCAACTGTCTCAGGGTGATTATCAAGCGTTTGGTAGATTTGCTTCAAAGCATCGGCATCTTTGGTGTTGCGAGACATCCGGTCAATATCAGCTTGCATCAAGACTGAATTGATTTCAATGCCGAAAACATCAGCCAGAACATGTTGTTTCTTTAAACTCAATAGGGTTTGATGGTGCAGTTCCTGCTCATCAAAAACTTCATCAAAGTGTGGTTTTTTTCCATTTTGTTTAGGCCACATTGTGTTTTGCCATTGCAACTTTTTAAGTTGAGTTTGACAATCAACCAAACTGTCCACATAGCTGGTTTCGTTTAGCTGATTCCAGTGAGTGGTGGCTTGGGTTGTGGCAGCTAAAAAAGTGTTTATTACAATCCAAATGACATTTGATCGACTTGAGTTAAGCATATTAATCCTTTAATTCTGTTGAATAAGACAAGTTATTAATGGGTATATTACATGAATGGATGTTCAACTTTAGTTAAGTGGTGAAATTCTCACTCCATTTAACTGCAAGAAAGTTGAATTTAACTGCAGTGGTTTTGCATATATACCCGCAATTGGGTATTTTGTCATCAATACAATGACTCCACACAACATGAGAATTTTATTTATTTGCAGCATGATGCTGGCCTTAAAATGTCAGGCATCCATCCCTATCAATCCCGGATTAGCTGGTATTTGGCACAACAACGACACCCCTGGCCAAGGGGTGTTTATTGATGTGGTACCAACCAACAACACCCTTTTTGCCGGCTGGTTTACTTACATACCTGACAACACAGAACCAGCAAACTCATATTGGCTGACCTTACTAGGTCCCTACAGCGGCTCTTTGGCTGAACTGACGATTTTTAGAACCACCAACGGCCAATTCAATACCACCACTGCTGTACAGAACATACCTGTAGGCATTGCCAGCTTGTTATTTAACAGCTGTACATCTGCACTGTTTGAATACCAGTTGGATGAGTTCAATCTCAGTGGATCCATCGAATTGTCTCGCGTCACACCTGATGTGAATTGCTCTGATCTTATTGACTTCACGCCGCCACAACAAGCCACTTTCAATTACCCTCCTCAGGTTTCTCAAGTTGAGGCGATTGGTCATGACGAATACGTTGAGATCAGTTTTGACTTGATCGACTCAGAAAATGATTTGTTGGAACTGACATTCTTTGCTGTTGGCAGTGAGGGTCAATTGTATGAAATCCCTCAAGCTTATTTAACTGGCCATGTGGGTTATCCAGTACTTGGCGGGATGAATAAAACCGTGAAATGGAATTACACCGATGACACCGCCTTTCAAGCACTCAACCTGGGCTCAGTAAAAATCAAAGTGGTGGCTGATGACCGCCAATACGCCACTTTACAAGAAATCATAGACGCTGTGAGTGAGGAACGTCTGATTGCTGACATCCAAGCCATAGAAGGCATTCGTCACCATCAATTTGGTCCTGCCGGCCTGACTGTAACCAGAAACCACATCAGGACAGAAATGGCTGCACAACCCATAACCGTTGAAGAACAAACATTTACCTATTTGGGTTCACAAGGCATCAACCTCATTGGCACCTTAGCAGCTCAAGAAAGTACTGAAGATGTCTACATCATTGACGGGCATTATGACACGGTTGGCGGCACTCCAGGCGCTGATGACAATGCCACGGGAACAGCAGGCATGTTAGAAGCCATGCGTGTTTTGTCACAATTCAACAGCCAAAAGAACATCAAATTCATCGGCTTTGACAAAGAAGAGTTGGGTTTACGGGGCAGTCGCCACTATGCCGCCAACATCGATGCGAATGAAAACATCAAAGGCTTGATTAATTTTGAAATGATTGGCTACACCTGTTCAGGAGAGCCAGAATGCGTCAACTTCCCCAATGCCGACACCTCCATCTATAACATCAAAAGCAACTTTGCTGACTTGATGAGTGACACTTTCAACCTCATCGGTGCAACCCATGTACCCGGGTTAAAAATCACTCCTGTCACTGACGATGGAGACCGTAATTTCAGGCGCAGTGACCATGCCCCATTTTGGGATTTGGGTGTTGATGCTTTGTTCCTGACTGATGGCGCTAATTTTCGCACCCCGCATTACCACCAAGCATCAGACCGTTTATCGACATTGGACACCGAGTTCATGACCCAAATTGTCAAAACAGCGGTTGGGACTTTGGCCACCCTGGCAGAAATCAGTCACACCTCTTATGGTTTCAGTGCTACAGTTGAATTGTTCAACCAACGCTGATTCACAACAATTGCTATGACCCAAGTAAAATGATGCAAAATAAAAACAACCTCAACAATTTCTTCATCGTTTCTTTCACCTTATTAATATTGGTTTCAGTGGTGGTCTTCGAAGCAGCACAACAACTGTATTACATCCGCCGCTTTCAGATTTCTGAAGATGCCTATTTCACGCCTTTGCTATTGGGCCACACCAGAAAGTGGATCATTTGGATCATTTATGCCATACCGTTGTGGTTCTATCTGAAAAGATTGGCTCAAGTCGAATGGATCTCAATCAAACACATCGCCCAGAGCATCGCATTGATCACGTTGTTGCTGTTCATGGTTTTACTCACCATGTGTGCGGTTGAAATACCACTGGGTGGCAACCCGATTGGTTCATTGCGTATGTGGCAAGAGTTCATGGTTTTTTACGCCTTTCAAAAAACCCCCATCTACACCTTTGGTTATATCTTTTTGTCTCTGGTATTTTATTTATACCACAAAAATAACGAGCTCATCATTCAGGTGCTTAAGCTCAATCAGTTGAATCGTGATGATTTGAATTTGTTTTTTAAGAACAAGGTCAACCAAGATCAGAACACATCTGTTTTGAAGATAAAAGTGGGCAACAAATTCAAAATCATATCAATCGAAGACATTGATTGGATTGAAGCGGATGATTATTGTGTCAACATCCACAGCCGCAACAGTGACGCCGTCTATTCCATGCGGGCCACGCTGAAATACTTAGAATCCATCTTGCCCGGTTCATTTTTACGGGTACACCGCAGTGCCATTGTCAACATGGATGGTGTAGAAGAATACAAAACCCAAGGATCAGGTTTGATCAC
This sequence comes from Marinicella sp., assembly GCA_965230295.1. Classification (GTDB taxonomy): domain Bacteria; phylum Pseudomonadota; class Gammaproteobacteria; order Xanthomonadales; family Marinicellaceae; genus Marinicella. The sequence goes on from OZ246001.1 coordinate 1,056,799, forward strand.
CATGAAATCCGGAGATGAGATTGCTGTGGCTCAAAGCAAACTGAAAATGATCAATGACTTTTTCAGTCAGGAAAGTGGCTGACAGGATAAATATTCATCTTTGACAAAAGCAAAATAACTTATTGAGTGTCCAACAATTCACAGTTGATGTCCGGAGTGATGCGCTGTAAATCGATTTGACCAGCCTTTTCCTCTGGTTCAGTAAACACATAATCCAAAGTGGCGGCAAAACAACTGGAAAAGGTCAATACCACCGTCCCAACAGCTACTGAATCAACGGTGGCCGGATCATAGAACACCCCACCTGAGGACCTGATAATGGGCATGGTGACTGATCCACCTTCTACTGGTCCTACACCAATAAACCAGCGGCTTTGGGTGGAACCAAACCCCAAAATTTCCGTAGCTGCATCGGCAGGTTGATCATTGTAGGTGAACCAAAACATCACCGCATCAAACCGATCATCACCTAAGGCAAAATCTAACACCATACCCTGTCCATCCTGATTGGGGTCATACCAGGACCCCATTAATCCCGGGTTGATGTTGAATGTGGGTTCATCAACATCTAAATCGATGGCACGCAATGTGTTGGGATTCAAGTTGACCAACGCCGGTGGCCCAACAGCCACTGTTTCATTGACATAAAGTGTCCTGCCATCTGGACTGAGCCCAATGCCATTCAAAGCCGTAAATGTGGCACTCAATGCTTCACCGTCCAAATGCCCTTGAGCCCCAGAACCAGCCAACACCTTCAATTCGCCATCCAGGCTCAGTTCAAACACCTGACGTTGACCATGACTGGTGAAATACAGCCGGTCATTGCCATAAACGATGTGACCATTGCCACCGCCGGAATTGGCAAACAAACTGGCATTGCCTTGTGGATCCATTTTAATCACGGAACCATTGTTGAAATTGACGGTATACAAGTTATCATCAGCATCAGCAACCAATCCATTGGGACACTGGAACAGCGGGCCGCTGGAAAATGTCACGCCCACTCCATTGTCGATTCTACTGATGGTGTTGTTTCCACAATTGGCCACAAAAATCTGTCCAGCAGAATTCACAGCCACACCCACCGGGGCAGTGAAACCCTGGCTGGCAATGGTAGTGACCGTTCCCGAAGGTGTTACACGGCTGATGAAGTTACCTCTGATGTTGGCTTGAATGATGTTACCGGCACTGTCTATCGCCATGCCTGATGCACCTTGAAAACCCGATGCAAATTGACTGACCTGTCCATTCGGTGTGATTCTGACTATGGTGGAGCCATTGGCATTGTTGAGCCTTAATCCAAAGTTGGCATTGAGTACATCACCGTTGGCTGCCACCAACAAATCGCCGCTGCCATTAAAACCAGTTGCAACCGTTCTGACTGTTGCCGCGTTTGCAGACACCAGAAAGCCCATCATGACCATTAAAACCCAACCTCTTTTTTTGATTTTCATCTTCTGGTCTCCTTCATTCACTCAGCAATGCTTCACACCAAATATCAGGTGTAATCCGTTGCAAAGCAATGGTTCCCGATTGCACTTCAGGCTCAGTAAACTCAAACGTCAACAAGGCTTCAAAGCAACTGAAAAATTCCACTTCAGCGGTACCAACCACCGCTGCGGATACGGCTGTGGGATCATTAAAAACACCACTGGCTGTACGAATCACTGACATTTCTACAGTGGCACCCTGGACAGGGCCAATGGCTGTGAACCAACGGCTTTGGGTTGAGCCAAAGCCTGTCAGTTCCGTTTCCGGGTCTGCCGGCTCATCGTTGTAGGTAAACCAATACATCACCGCATCAAACCGATCTGTACCCACCGCAAAATCAAACACCACACCTTGACCGTCCTGACTGGGGTCAAACCATGAACCTGCCAGACCATAATTGATTTCAAAATCATTTGGATTGCCTGATGTTTCTAAGGCTATTTTTCTGATTGGAATTTGGTTCAAATTAAAATCTGATGAACCGGTGGCATACACTGCACCGGTGTTGTGATCCAAACCCAAGCCATTGGGCCGCGAAATGGTGGCCACATCTGCAGGCCCATCTTCGTTGCCATCAACGCCTGTCCCGGCATAGGTTTCTATCTGTCCATTCACATCGATGCGATACACTTTATTGGTTGTCCGACCACTGACATAATAAAATCCATCCAGGTACTCCAAATGAGATCCAGCACCTGGTATGTCTGCGAACAATGAACTGTTGCCGGCATTATCAACCCGAAAGATCTGTCCGTTTTGCCACATCAACACGTAAAAAGCATTGTCATGGCCGATGATGAGCCCATTGGCACAAGTGATGCCAGGTAAGGTCGCGATGGTTTGCCTGCTGCCATTGACCAGTTGGCTTAACCGATTGGCACTGCATTCAACCACGTATAAATTATCACTGGTATCAACCGTTAACCCCACGGGCCCAGATAATCCACTGTTGATGATGGTTTGGTTACCGTTGGGTGCAATTCTGTACACATCTCCTCCAGAAAACGTGGCCACATATAAATTACCATTGGAATCCATGGTCACTCCTGATGGCGCAGCTGATAAGCCAGAAGAAAAAACCGAAGCATTGCCCTCAGCGGTAATTTTCACTACGGTGGAACCATTGGCAAAACTCGGGTTACCAAAATCAGTGATATAAACATCTCCATTATCAGCCACGTAAATATCACCATTGGCCCGAACTTCAGCAATGGTTGATACCACCAATTCCTGGCTTTCCTGAGCATGAACCAAGCCACTGCAGAACACCCACAACAGCCAGCTGTGTTTCAGACCAGTTGATATTATTTTGAGTTGTTTAGCGACAACACTCCACTTTTTCATTGATCACCTTATTTGATTGGAACTTCCCATAACATAGCAAAGACTACGAGTTTTTGGGTGCGCTATGCAGCGGAAGGATTGACTGTTGCAGGCAGTTTAATAAAGTTACGTCGAATGACTGTTATTTTGCAGTGAACAAATCATGTGGTCTTAGGATTTTTAATTTTGTCTGTGTTGTGCAGGTATTTAGATTGCACCTTTAACATGTCAAGTGCCAAATCAAAAGCCATTGAACCACCTTTCAGTAATGCAGGCTTTGCTGCATTGTGGTATTCGCTGAGGTGGCTGATCTCGGCATCCAACTGTTTTTTGAGGTTACTCAATAGCAGAGCTTGTTGCCCTTTGCTCAATAAATCTAAAAACGACAACTTCACCAATATGATCGATGGGCTATTGATTAACTGACTGCTTTCAATGTCACCCATCATCCATGCAATTAAAACTTGCCTGCCTGACTCATGGATTTTGAATACTTTTTTGTTTCTGACATGTTTGGATTGTTCAATCGCTTCAATGTATCCCAACTTTGCTAATTTATTGATGGCAGGATAAATCGAACCTGGTGAATGGCTTAACAAAGACATGGGGGTATGTTGTATCACCTGGCACAGGTCATATCGTGATTGGGGTTTGTTATTGATCAGGCCAAGCAGCAAGTAATTCAAATGTGTTAATTGGTTTGACATTACGATTCGTAATATAGTAAATTAGTATCAACTGATGAGTATATAAGATTTTCTGATGCATAATACATATAAAAACGTCATAGGCTGGATCATCTCCGCATTGTTGGCATTAAGCTTTCTATTTGCCGGATACCATAAAATTCCACCTGGCACAGGGATGGTCAAAAGGTTTGAAGCATGGGGCTATTCTGCGGACTTCGCTTTATTGATTGGGGTTCTAGAACTGATATCTGGCATGTTGGTTCTGGTTCCAAAATTAGCAGCTTATGGTGGGTTCTTTATTGTGGTATTGATGGCCGGGGCCACCTACACCCACATGAGCACAGGAATTGGCTCACCGATGTTTGCCATCATATACTTGGTTTTGGCATTGGTATTGATTTATCTGCGCAAGGAACAAACCTTATTTTTGAGCGGGTTGTTTAAAAAATAAAGCATGACCTGTACAAAGATATGCTTAAAATGCAGATAATGATCTCATGGAATGCCTGATACGTGTCACAAGCGATCCAGGTAGGCCTGACCGCCTAATTGTTTGATTTGCCTTTGAATCCATTGCGCCCGTTGTCGCATGTAATCAGAAGGTGGTTGGATGACATAAGATTTTGGCGCTGGCAAACGAGCAGCCAACAAAGCCGATTGGTAGGCATTCAATGCCTCAGCAGGCACGCCAAAGATACTTTGTGCGGCCGCTTCAGCCCCATAAACACCATCACCAAATTCAACCACATTCAAATACAATTCTAAAATTCGACGTTTTGGAATCAGAGTCTCGATGGCAGCAGTGAAATAAACTTCAAGTCCTTTACGAACCCAGCTTCGCCCGGACCATAAGAACAGGTTCTTGGCCAACTGCTGACTGATGGTGCTGGCCCCTCGCATTTTTTTACCGGCTTTGCTCTCCTCAATCACTTGTTGAATCGCGGCCACATCAAAGCCCCAGTGGTCAGCAAACTTTTGATCCTCAGAAGCGATCACTGACATCGACAAGTGAGGTGAGATAATCGCCATATCACGCCATACGTACTGTACCTCCATGTGTTCATTGGCAGTCTGATAACGGTGTTGAACCATGAATGCTGTGGTGGGCGGGTTAAACCAACGCAATGCCAATACTGCAGTTAAAGTCACGACGAACCACAGCAAGGAAAGCAACAAAATCCAACGCCTTATCCTGGCAAAAAAAGTACGTTTCTTTTTTTTAGTCATTGCCTCAAGCTGATTTTGGACTCAGTCAGTTATGGCTTTTCAGGAATGATCAATTGAGGATCCAGACGCAAAGATGTACCAATGTTCAGTCGCCAATCCAAATGTGGTCCTGTGGCACGACCTGTGGCGCCGATTTCACCAATCTTCTGCCCTTGTTCCAACACCTGTCCTTCTTCCACATTGACTTGAGACAAATGTAAGTACGTGGTGTTCAAACCATAACCATGGTCAATGATGATGGTTCCTCCGGTATAGTAGTGATCCGTGACTGCCATGGTGACAACACCACTGGCCGGTGCCATGACTGGCGTACCGGTGACATTGGCGATGTCCATGCCGTAGTGCGGTCGTTTCGGTTCTCCATTGAGGATGCGCCTGGAACCATAAACACCACTGACTCGACCCTCTGCAGGCCAGATAAATGATTCGAGGAAAGCCTCCTGTTCCGTCCACACAGCACGAGCGGCTTTGACTTGAGCCGTTTCTTTGGCAATGCGGGCCAAACGATCTGCCGGCGGGTTCACTTTGGATGGAGGCAGTCCGTCTATGCGTTCGGTGGGAAATGATCGGGCTTTTACCGGCACCGTGGTTTTATAAGTGGTGCCTTGGTGGGTGATGTCCAAAACCTTGTCTTTATCGTCAAAACGCCCAAAGCCAAATATAAAATAACCCTCTGCGGTCACAGCCACAGGTTGTTGGTTTATTTTAACCAATGAGCCCGGGTTGGTTTTTCCAATCAACAAAGCACCCTGAACAGGCTTGCCTTTGAGGTTCAAATAATACGCTTCAGACCAAACCGAACTGGTCCAACACAGACAGACAAAAATCACATATTTCATGGCTTTCATTTATAATAAAAATCATATTCTAACACCGAAGCGAACAGACAAAGTCATGAATTTGATTGCCATAGAAACCGCCACCGAAAACTGCTCAGTGGCCCTTTTACACGCGGACCAAATCACCCATCGATCTGTCGTGGCGCCACAAAAACATGCTGAGTTGGTATTGGGGTACTTAGATGAGTTACTGGCTGAACAAAACCTCAAAAAGTCACAACTTGATGGCATTGTCTTTGGTCAAGGCCCGGGTGCTTTTACTGGCGTGCGCATCGCCATGTCTATTGTGCAAGGCCTGGCGCTGGCTTGGGAAGTGCCGGTGATGGCGGTCTCTACTTTAGAAAACATGGCTCAGCATATCTTCTTAACAACAACACATGATACCTGCAAATTGTTGGTTGCCAATGATGCCAGGATGGGTGAAGTCTATTGGGCGACTTTTCAAATCAAAGACGGCGTGATTAACCGCTTATCTGAAGATGCACTGGCGGCACCTGAGGCCATTGACACTTCAGACTTCGACGTGTGTGCTGGCAGTGCCTTTAAGTCAATGGTGACGGCCCACTCGGAGGCAACAATTATGGCCGATGTATTGCCTGAGGCCACCACTTTGCTAACAATGGCAGAACATAACTTCTCTCAGATGGCTAAAGACATCAACGAGATCAAACCCTCATACATCCGGGAAAAAGTTGTTTTCAACTGAACAATGACAGCTGTCAATCAATTGATCAGCAACCAGGTTCCAAAGGCCAAGAAAGACACATAACCGACAATGTCAGTGACCGTGGTCAGGACCACACCACCTGCAATGGCTGGATCAATACTCATGCGTCTGAGAATTACGGGAATCACCACACCTGCCAAAGCGCCAGCCACCAGGTTCACTGCCAAAGCCATCGCAATCACAATACTGATGTCCCAATTCTTGAACCACAAAGCCGTCAACCCGGCCAATACAGCCGCCCACAGAAAACTGTTGATCACCCCAATCATGAACTCTCGACTGAGTAAATCTTTGATGTTACCACTGCCCACTTGGCCGGTGGCCATACCACGAATCATCAGGGTCAGGGTTTGTGATCCGGCGATGCCACCCATGGACGCCACCACTGGCATCAATATGGCCAATGCCGTTACTTGTTGTAAAGTGTCCTCGAAAAAGCCAATCGCAAAGGCCGCCAATAACACAGTCAGTAAATTAATACCTAACCAAATGGCTCGGCGTTTTGATGATGTCAGAATGGGTGCAAACATGTCACCTTCTTCATTCAATCCAGCCATACGCATCACCGAACGCTCGGCTTCGTCCCTGATCACATCAACGATGTCATCAATGGTGATGCGTCCAATCAAAATGTTCTTGTCATCGACCACAGGTGCTGAAATCCAGTCATTGTGTTCAAAGTCCTGTGCCACTTCACTGGCTGGTGTTTTATCCAGGATCGCAGGAGCGTCTTCATCTATGATGTCTTTGATCGGTGTTTTTGGATCGCTGGTGAGCATCAGTTCCAAAGGTACACGCCCTTTGTAATGACCTTTACGACCCACCACAAACAAATCGCCAATCGGTTCCGGGATGGCATCACGAAATTGCATGTAACGCATCACCACTTCAATACTGACATCTGAACGAACCGTCAGCACATCGGGATTCATTAAACCACCAGCAGAATCCTCATCATAAGACAGCACACGCTTGAGCAATTCCCTGGAAGCTTTGTCCATCGATAACACGAGTTGGTTGGATGCTTCTTCAGGTAAATCGACAATGATGTCAGCCATGTCGTCAAGATCAAGGTCTCGAGTGGCCTCCACCAGCTGTTCAGTATCCATACTTTCGATCAGGTTGTCACGAACCTCATCATGCAGTGAAACCAAGACTTCACCTTGGGTGGCTTCATCAACCAATTCCCACACCGCTCGTCGCTTGTCTCCTGGTAGGGATTCCAAGAACAAAGCCACCTCTGCACCCGGGATGCCATTAACAATGCGCGACACGGCATTCATGCGCTCGTCATTCAAAGCGTCAGTCAGTGCCGAGATGTCTTTTTCTGTGGCTTCATTGGGTACTGATTCAACCATGTGAAATCCTGATTACCATTCGGAGTTAACAAAAATCTGATTTTATTGTAAAGGAATGCGGCAGCTTAAGTAAAACGAATACCCAAACTTTAGAGAAATTTTACCTTATTTTTATATGTTATTGATTTTTTTGCAGTAATTGGATCACTTCATCGCGTTGAGTCAGGGATAAAATCAGTAACACATCACCACTTCTGGCCCAATCCAAGGCCTTCTTGGTTCCTTCCAAAGGCGAATCTGCCTGAATGATCTGACTCTTTTTCATGCCCAGTTCAAGTGCAAACTGTTCAATCAATACCGGTACTTCACCGGGTTTTCTGCCACGCAGGTAATCTCTCAACTCACAAATCACCAGGCAATCAGGATCTGCCATCAGGCCAGATTTCACCAAGCCTTTGATCAAGGCATCATCACGGTCACCAGCTTGGCCAATGAGCAACAACCTCCTGTTGGCCGGCATGTTTTTTAAAGTGGTCGCCATGGCTGCCAAACCGTGCTCATTATGAGCAAAATCAACCAGCACCTTGAAATCATTGTAAGTGAATAAATTACCACGGCCAGGATTGTTTTCAGGACTGGAAGCGAATGTCTTCAAACCGGATTGGATCACTCCAACCTCAATGCCCATGGCAAACATCATAGCCACCACCGCCAGTGCATTGTGAACGTTGTGTTTGGCTGCCCCTGACATGGTGATCGGAATGTCTTCCACCGCAATGATCTTAATGGTCGGCTGATCAGCGGCTGGGTCATGATAATGAATCACTCCATCCTCCACATAAGTGGCTTTACCACCCTTGGAAATATGCTGCAGAACCACTGGGTTGTCGACATCCCAACTGAACCAAACCAGTTGGTTGGGCAGCGTCGCTGCCATTTTGACCACCCCTTGATCATCGGCATTCAAGATTAAATCCTGATGGTTATTCAATGCTTGTCGCACCACAAATTTGGCTTCGATCATGTCATCGACCGTGTCTATACCATAATCCCCTAAGTGGTCAGCTGCCACATTGGTGATGGCAGCGCACAGGGCTTGATTCACACCCAGGCCACGTCTGAGCATCCCGCCACGAGCCACTTCCAACAATGCCATTTCTGTCTCAGGGTGACGTAACAGAGTCCTGGCACCACCTGGACCAGAGTAATCACCAGTGTCTAATATCTGTTCATCAATGCGGATGTAATCAGTCGATGTGATGCCACACTTGATACCAGCAGTTTTGATCACGTGGGCTGCCAATCGAACTGTTGTTGATTTGCCGTTGGTGCCAGTGACCAAAGCCAATGGCACTGAAGCGATGCTTGTCCAGTCGATGTGACTGGCATCAGGAATGTTGTTGACAGGGAACACTTGGCAACCTGCACCATAGCCAATGGAAACATGGTCATCGTCACTGAGAAAACGCACATCATGGGTTTTGGCGGCTGCTTGCAAAGCCAATAAAGCTGGATTGGCCTCTTCTTTCACCATCACAAGCAGTTTTTCAACTTGCGGCTCCAAGGGTTCCTGAGGTTCATTGTTGAAATGATTGACCGTGCGTTGCCAGGCCACTTCATTCACTTCTGTGGCGGCGTACAAAACATCAATCGGTGCGGTAAATCCTAAAGAGGCTCCAGCTGCATACTGACGATGAAAGTCACGTTCCGACTGCCATCCAAGCAATGTAAGTAACCTTCTTAATTCTTGTTGCCAACAGTTAATTACGGTTTGTTTGTCAAAACCATCGATCAAAACATCGATGATGGCTCCCGCATCCGGGCCAAACATATTAGGCCCCGTTAATCGCCTGGAATCTTCCAGCAGCAGTTGTTGTTCAGTCATTGTCTTCTTGTCTGGCCAAACGCACACCACGATCGTCCTTGATCACTTCAAAATCACCCATATCCAAATCCTGTTTAGTCTGAATCACATTGGAAACCACAGGGCCAGTGCTTGAACTGGTCTGACTTTCAAAGTCCGCATTGAAGTTGATGATTTGTTTCCAACATCGGGTGATGTCATCGCCGAATATCAGCAACAAATCACCTTCTCGGGCCATTTTCAAGGCGGCGTCAACCGCTTCGGTTTCATCAGCAATGACTTCAATTTGGTTGTCCTGAACACCTTTTTCCATCAACTGTTTGCGCAACATCAAGGGCACTTCTTTTTGATCCCTGCCACGGCGGTTGTCATCGGCTTTTAAAATGTAATGGTCAAAATGTCCCGCTGCCTCATCAGCGATGGCAAAAATGTCTTCATCTCGGCGGTCTCCCGGCGCAGCCAAGGTACATATCTTGCGGCCACTGATCTCAAAGCGATCAATGGTTTGACACACCATACTGATGGCTGCGGCATTGTGTCCATAATCAAGAATCACCTTAAAGGGGTGCTCGTCATATTGATTCATGCGACCTGGTGCCTGGAAGAAAGAAGTATCAAAAGTGCGCAAGCCGTGTCTGATTTGTTCCAGCTCAATGTCCATCGCAAAAGACATCGCACTGGCAAACATGGCATTTTGTACATTATGAACCGCTTTGCCTTCAATGGTGGCCGGAATCAAGTGGGTCCACAGCAAAGGAATGTGGCTGTGGTTGTCATAAATGGTGATCATGTCTCCATTGATGCCTTGCTCTAACACCACTGCGGTGCCACCTTGTTTGATGTGCTCTTTGACCAAATTATGTCCCGGATTCATGGTCACATAACACAATTTTTTGGCCTGGGTGTAATCGGCCATTTGTAAACAAAAAGGGTCATCGGCATTCAGCACGGCCGTGTCCTCGGCCACTTCAACCACCACACGTTTGATTTCTGCCAATTGCTCCAGGGTATCGATGCCTTTCAAACCCAAATGATCTGAATCGATGTTCAAACATGCCGAAACATTGGCGTAGTTATAACCCAAACCTGCCCGCAAGATACCACCTCGGGCCGTTTCCATCACCGCCACATCAACCGTAGGATCACGCAGCACAATGTTGGCGGCCATGGGACCTGTCATGTCACCTTTGACCGACAAATGGCCATCAATATAGACCCCATCGGTTGAAGTTGAGCCGACGGTGTGACCTGCAATTTTTAAAATATGTGACAGCATCCTGGAAGTGGTGGTCTTGCCGTTGGTTCCGGTGATTGCCGCAATCGGTATGCGGCTGGGTGTACTGGGTGGGAACAACATGTCCATCACTTTTCCAGCCACATCTCGTGGTTGTCCTTCTGACGGCGCCACGTGCATGCGAAAACCGGGTGCAGCATTGACTTCAACAATGGCGCCACCGATTTCTTTGTAAGATTGGCTGATGTCCTGGGTCAAGAAATCCACTCCACCCACATCCAATCCGACTGCCATCACGGCACGTACCGCCATGGCACGGTTATCAGGATGCACTTCATCGGTTAAATCTATCGCAGTACCGCCGGTTGACAAATTGGCTGTTGAACGCAGAAAGAAGACCTGATCTTTGTCGAGCACCGAATCAGTGGTATAACCTGCTGCATCCATCAACTTCTCAGCTTGTCGATCCAATTCCAACATGGTCAAAACTTTTTCGTGACCCACACCACGTCTGGGGTCTTGGTTCACCACTTCAACCAATTCAGCAATGGTGCTTTTCCCATCACCGACAACATGGCCTGGAACGCGTTTAGCAACCGCCACCAATTCGCCATTGACCACCAACATGCGGTGATCAAAGCCCAAGATCAATGACTCAATCAATACACCTCTTGAAGTGCCTTTTTCACGGGCAAAACGAAACGCCGCCTCCACTTCTTCATCGGTGCTGATGTCAATGGTGATACCCCGGCCGTGGTTGGCATTCAGAGGCTTGACCACCACTGGATAACCCATGCGTTTGGCAGCCCGCACCGCCTGCCGTTCAGAATAAACCAAATCCTGACTGGGTAATGGCAAGCCCAAATCACGCAGTAAATTATGGGTGTCTTCTTTGTCACAAGAAATTTCCACGGCTATGTTGGTGGTCTTACTGGTGATGGTGGCCTGAATCCTTTGTTGGTATTTACCATGACCAAATTGCACCAATGAGTATTCATTCAATCGCAACCAAGGTATATTGCGTTCTTCTGCAGCACGCACGATGGAAGCGGTGGATGGACCCAGCTCTTTGCGTTGGGCAAAGCGGATGAAATCAGTCAACTCTTCGTTGAAATCAAAATCATCTTCAATGAAGTCTTTCAGTTGGGCCTGTACTTCTGCCGGCATCAAGCTGAACAACAGCTGTCGACCCAACTTGGCAGCAGCCAGTCCCACATCTCGTTGTTTGTATTCGAAAACCATGTTGTAACACCCAGGTTGACCTTCAATGGAACGGGTTTTGCCAAATGTGACGTCAGAGCCTGCCATGCACTGCAGTTCGATCACCGTGTGCTCTAACACATGACCCATCCAAGTGCCTTCGTCTTCTTTCAAGCGCCGAATGAACCCACCTGGTTCGCCATAGGAACAGCCATGTTCTTGCAAACCCGGTAAGGCTACCAGGTAGTTATTGATGAAATCTTCACCCAGTTTTGCCGACGGCCACTGCTCCAATATCCCCAAATCCAATTGCTGTCTGATGACTGGAAAGTGAGCGTACAAATTTGGCCCGACATAAACATTGGTGGTTAATATTCTCATGATTTCCTCTATTAGTTATTCTTATTTATATGACTTGCACACGGTCACTGCCACAAGCCCAACCGGAATGGTTATTTATATCACAAATTGAATGTTTTGCTAAGTAGGCTATACAGCACAATGCAAAGATTTATTCGAAAGCTTCTCGCGTATCAATGTTATACCTGGCACCGGTGGCCAATACATGTAGTTTCATTCCAATCAAGGTGATGCAGTCACGGTGCCTGGCATCATGCATGGAAGAGTGTGACAGTTCTGCAGGATCCACCACAGTGATGGCACCCGAACCCACCACCTCAAAAACACCATCCGGACCAATGAAAGCTGCGGTGTCTTCATCTATACCAATGCCTGAAACAAACGGGTTGTATGACAACGCGGTCATCAAGCGGCCGATGCGGTCTCTTTGCCTGAAATGTTGATCGATGATCACTTTGTTGGTCAATCCCAGCCCCGGAGCCATGGTGGCACCGTCTTCTGTCGGCGTAGGCCCGGTACGCCCGCCGGCGATCATGTGTTCTGACATGATCGCAGCTCCGGCCGAAGTACCGGCCACATGCACCCCAGCAGCATTCATAGAGCGAATCATTTTGGCCACAGGTGTGCCACCCAAAATGGTCGACAAGCGTAACTGATTACCGCCTGTGATAAAAATACCCGTGGCTTTTGATAAAGAATCCTGGATTTCTTCTTTGAAACAATCTTCTCTTTCATCCACAGCAATGAATTTAGACTTGGCTCCCATGTTTTCAAAGATTTCAACATATCGGGGACCAGTGTCTTCGAGTTCCGAAGCGGTTGGTATCACCAGAATTTTGCCATCTGCTCCTCCTGACAGTTGACAAAATTTTTCTAAAATTATCGGTTCGTTGACTTTTTCTTCAGCACCACCGATGGGTATAACAAAACCGCGTTCGACTTGATCAATATTGGGTGAGGGCATAATGATTCCTTAATTATTGTTGTGTTCGAATCCACCAAATATCAAAGTTTGGTGATCTTTTTGATGCCATTGGCCCATGGCCATGACGTCTTGTATGTTGTGCTGTTGATCCAGAACCACCAAGTCAGCATCAAACCCGACTTCGATTTGACCTTTGCTTTTGAGACGCAACAGTTCTGCCACATTTTGAGTGAACGCTGGCAACACTTGATGCGCTGGCAGACCCTCAGCCAACAAAGTTTGTAAGGTCTGGCTCAAGGCTTCACAGCGACCAATATCCATGTGCAACATTTCACCTTGCTCGTTGAAATGTGGCAAACAGCCACCACCATCAGATGAAATGGTGAATCGGTCCATAGGACAACCAGCTGCTTGGAACAACTTGAAAGCATCTGCTGCAGTCCAGGCATCTTCATCATCAGCCACTGGGAAAGCGGTGACATCAATGTAACTACCTCGGCGGCTCAGTTCGCAAGCTTGTTCAAACAGGGCTTTGTTGCGGTTACAGTGGGTTGGGTTCAACACCCTGGCAGGAATTTCAGTTTGATCCAATAATGCATTGATCAAATCCAATCCTCGACGGCCATCACCCAAATGAAAATGAACCACCCCAGCTTTGCGGGTCATCAAACCTGCCACATGGGCATCGCCGGCTATCCGTGCCACTTCATCGAAAGTGGGCTGGCTGGAACGGTGATCCGAGATGGCCAATTCGCCCACGCCCAAGATGGGTTCAATGTGAACAATGTCACTCTTGGCTGAACCCGTTAAGGTGGTCAATGGCACATGATATCCTCCGGTATAACAGAAGGCACTGATGCCGGCTTCTCGCAACGCATAGACTTGTGCCAACAAAGAAGACGTGCTGCGGGTTAAGTCATCGGTTCCCAACAAGCCCACCACTGTGGTCACACCAGCACGGGTGTAGTCACTCAAATGAACGGCTGGCACTTTACTGGCAAACCCATCTTCCCCGCCTCCACCAGTGATGTGGGCATGCCCATCAATCAAACCCGGAATCAAACGAGCGCCTTGATAGTCGGTATCTGTGGCCAATAAGTCTGCAGCAATTTCTGGCAAGCTTGGACCCATGTAAACAACCTTTCCAGCCGCAACCAACACATGACAGACACCTAAATCTGCCGGTGCATATACGTGAACATTTCTTAATAAATGGATCATCCGAACTCTAAAACATCATTCTAAACAGGTCGACGAAACACCTGCAAATCATGCCATACATGGCCAAACGGGGTATGGTAACCGATTGTTCATATATTGACCACCATTCCACCCATTTTTCAGTGCTCGCTGCAGTTGTTTATCAAGGCTGTAGGGCACATACTTGAAACATGTATAATCAAATTCATTGGATCGATACCTCAGATGAATCAATGACTTTAAAAGCCCAACTTGAATTTGCCCAATTTAAGGACAATGATTTACCTCAAATCATGCCCATTGAAAATCAAATTTACCCCAACCCTTGGTCTGAAAAAGTCATGAGAGACTGCATCAAGGCAGGTTACCAATGCATCAAGGGCATTGATCCCAGGCAAACTGATGACATCATGTGCTATGCAGTGATGATGGTTGGTTATCAAGAAACCAATTTACTGAACATTGGCGTCAATCCGGCATTCAAGAAAATGGGTTTGGGCAGCCAGTTATTACATCGTTTGTTGTTAATCAGTCGGATCAACCACGCCAAACAAATGTGGCTTGAAGTACGCGCCAGTAATCAAGCTGCGCTGAACCTGTATCAAAAGTTCGGTTTCAAAGAGGTGGGCTTGAGAAAGAATTACTACCAATACCAAGACCCAACAGGAAAGAACATCAAAGAACATGCCATTTTGATGTCCAGGAAAGTCATGAAATGATCAGGGTTGGATTGATATAAAAAAAGCCCACCTTAAAAGTGGGCTTTTTACTGGGATTTCAATCAGTCTGGATTTAATCAAAACCATCTTTGAAGATGAGATCAAAATCGAAAGTTACAAACAACACAAAACCATCATGATCAGTCGATCGCAATGACGTGGTGTCATCGTCTTCAAAATTCACATTGGCATCTGCTTGTCCACGCACAAACTGCATTTCATTCAGATTCATCAAACCGGCATCGTTCATGATGACGTTGTCTAATGACTGTGCAGAACCTCTGAAAATGAACGAATACTGCTGATCTGCAGGCAAGGTCTGAATGCCTTGGGTTAATGGATCGGCAGAAAATTCAGGCTCTGACCACAACAAATTATCCGCATCAACTGCCGTACCGGTGATTTGACCAATCACATCGACATAGCCATCAGTAAATTCAAATGCATTGAAGTCACCAATCACATACAAAGACACATCAGGATCTTCGTCGATGATTGAACGGGCCATTAAAGCCACTGAATTGGCCTGTTGTAGTCGTTTACTGCGCACCCGATCTCCATCGACGGCATCATCGATACTGCTTCTGGATCGCTGGTGCACTGTCAACACATTGATTGGCAATGTACCTCCCGGTAATGTCACATCGGCTTGTAAGCGCAAGGGCGGGCGGTCGTGCAGTAATGAACCATCAAAAGTATTGATGTCAGCCGCACCCAATTGAGTGATCGTGACATTACTCAATAAATCGGCGCGGTACAAATAGGCCACATTGATGCCACCTTGATCATTGCCTGCAATCAATTCGGCGGTATAGGTTGGACCACCTGCTGTGGTGATGGCATTGATCAAATCAAACAGTACAGTGATTCGCTCAATTTCTTGCAAGCCAATGATGGTTGGAGACTTCATGTCATTGACAAAGTAATTACCCAGTTTTTGTAACCTGGCAGCGTATTCCGCCGGGTCAGCAATTTGGTCATCATCTTCAGGCTCAGGGTCATTGATGTCATTGAACAACCTGAATAAATTGGCAGAGCCAATGGTGAATTCCGTAGGCAAGGCATCACGTACCGCACCTGGAATCACATTTTCATTGATGATTGTGAGCACCGAAGGTTGCAACTCATAATCACCAAAACCGTAACTCAGAACGCCTTGGGCCGAAAACTCGGTCCCTGCTGACAATGCTTGGAATGGCAAGCCCAAAGCTTCCACACTCATTTCAATCAACTCAGGATTACCATCAAATACAGGTAAATTTGGTAAGCCGGGGAAATCAATGCCTGGTTCCCTGAATGCCCTGGAAGAGCCCGCTTTGATCACTGCATCATCACGGTCATTCCCAAAGAACCCAGCCGATGCTGCACTGACAAAGGCTTGTGGCATATTAAAATGCATGCCTTCATAACACTCAAAACCCAGTGACTCACTGCCACAAGGGAACATGGTTGGGTCCGTTGACGGGAAAGTGTCATCCAAAACGATTACCTCAGGTAATGGATTTCCTGAAGAATCAACGGTCACCACAAGGCTGCCAGGGTTGGCAAATTCTGTGAGGTCAAAGAACTCTACAATGTCTCCAGTGACATCAACCTGATCTCCCACTGCCACCATTGGTGCGCCACCAGTAAACACAAAAATCCCACTTGAAGTTAATGGGTCTACATCATTACGCCCATCAGGGGTTTGCATATAAAAACCATTGGTGTCTAACGCCGTAACGATGTTATCCAAAGTAGTGACTGCCTGACCAGCATAAGGAGAAGCCAATCCATTGCCTTGGATTTCAAAAATTTCTACCTCAGGGAATCCAGCGCCAAATTGCATCACGAAATTATCACCGCCTGTGCCATCACCGTTGCCATCAAGTTGATCTACTGAACCATCCAAATCGGTGACCTCTGCAGCCAATAAAGTCAGGGTACAGGTGGTGCCATTAGGCAAGTCCGCATCCGGGTTCAAGACCACTTGTGTGGCGTTGGACACTGGTAAACCAGTAAAAGTGATTGGAGCGGCATCACAGGTCAACGTGGCTGCACCAGCACTTGCGTCAACAGCTTCAGAAAAATTGATGGTGATGTCCGTGTCTAAAGCCACCCCTGAATCATTATCTGCTGGTGTGGTTGTATTCACACTGGGTGGCAAGTCACCCATGCCCAAGCAACCACCAAAGGAACTTCCATCCGTCAATGTACCTGGTGAAAACAAGGTACCTCCACTGCCGGCAGCTAAGCTGTGTTCAACGTATGCGACACCTGTGATGTCCGGTTCCAGATTCAATGACTGATTGTTACCACCCTCTGCTCCGTAAGTGTGTGTGGCCACATCACTGACTCCGTCATTGATAGTGATCGTGTCTCCACCATTGTTCAAGCCAATAAAGCCACCACTGGCAATTTGCACCACAGAATTGCCAAATAAACCAGTGGGTGTACCACCACCAAAGACGACCACACTACAGTCTGAGGGTATGACTGTTGCGGCAGGAAATGTATGCCTGACCTGTACAGCATCTGATAAAGTCCAGCCTGAAACATCTAAATCTGCACCAGAATTGTTGTAAATTTCAACAAACTCGTCATCTGATCCATCACGGACTCCATCGCCATTGGCGTCACCTGACAAGCCACTGGCAGGATCGGCTTGAAACTCGTTGATGATGACTGGCTGGGTGGCTGATTCAACGTTAAAACTGAAGTTAACATCGGCTGTCATGTTATCTGGCATGCCGTCCTGATCAGTCACCTCAGCTGCCACCACAACAACGTCACAGCTGCCATCAAATGGCAGGTCTGCATCCGGAGTAATGACCACTGAATTGCCCGATGCAGGTAAGCCTGTGAAGGTTTGTGTCATCGCATCACAAGTCAAAGTAACCGCATCAATGGTGGCATCAACTGACTCATCAAAGTTGATCGTTATCTGTGTATCAACTGCGACATTGGTTGCACTGTCAGCAGGATCAGTGGATGTCACAGCTGGCGCTGTATCACCACCTCCTGAACAGCCACCGAAACTGGTGCCGTCAATGCCGGTACCAGGAGAAAATAAACTGCCACCTGAACCAGTGGCTGTGCTGTGTTCAGTGAAAGTACCAGTGATGTCAGGATCTCTGGTCACTGATTGATTGTTGCCACCTTCACTGCCATAAATGTGCGAGGCCTGATCAACTAAACCGTCGTTGACAGTTATGGTATCACCACCATTGGTTAATCCAAGGCCTCCTGTAGAAGCCGTTTGCACCACTGCATCACCGAAGGTGCCAGTAGGTGTTCCACCACCAAAAACCACCAAAGAACAACCAGCAGGGATCACGCTTGATGCCGGAAATGTATGCCTAACCAGTGCCGCATCTGACAAAGTCCACCCAGACACATCCAAAGCCGAGCCTGTGTCGTTATAAAGTTCAATGAACTCATCTTCAGTCGCATCCCTCACGCCATCACCATTGGCATCGCCGGTGATGTCTCCGGCAGGATCGGCTTGAAACTCATTGATAACTATGGAATTGCCCGCTTGTGAAATTATGCTGGTAAAAACCAGCACCAACATGGATAAGATCCTCATATTTTTACTCTCTCAACTCTTAATTTAGCCAGTCATTTTAGCAGTAAAAATATGACAATTGAGTTGCAAATGTCATATTTTTCAAGGGTTTGAGCAAGATCGTTGTTTCAGCTTTTTTGGTGCAAAAAAAAGGCCTCGATGAATCAAGACCTTCTTAACAAATCATAAAGTAATTTATTAACTCATGACAATTTCGATTGTAAAGTCATCAATTCGTCAAACAACGCTTGCGGCACTCGATCACCGAATGCAGAAAGGAAATCTGCCACAGAGTCTGCCTCTTGTTGCCATCCAGCGGCATCAACTGTTAGCAGCTGATCCAACACTTGCATGTCCATATTCAAATCCTGCGTATTCAAATCACTGGCTGCCGGCAAATGACCGATGGCGGTCTCATGGGCACCGACTTGATCCTGGCAACGGGCAATGATCCATTCCAGCACGCGCATGTTCTCACCAAAACCAGGCCACATGAATTTACCTTGCTCGTCTTTTCTGAACCAATTGACTGTGAACACTTTAGGTAGCTGGTTGGCTTTGTCTTTCATACCGACCCAATGCCCCCAATAATCACCAAAATGGTAACCACAGAATGGTTTCATCGCCATGGGATCACGACGCACCACACCCACTTCACCAGTGGCTGCTGCGGTGGTTTCAGAGGCCACAGTGGCACCCATCAACACCCCATGGTCCCAACTGCGGGCTTCAGCCACCAGTGGGATCAAACTGGCACGTCGACCACCAAATACGATCGCATCAATCGGCACACCAGCAGCGGCCTCTGACTCTGGCGAGTAGCTGGGGCAGCGCTTGGCCGATACAGTAAATCTTGAGTTCGGGTGAGCCGCAGGGCCATTGGCTGGATCATAAGGTCGACCTTGCCAATCGGTTTTCGGCGTGCGATCATCCAAACCTTCCCACCATGGCTGGCCGTCTTCAGTTTCAGCCACATTGGTAAAAATGGTGTCTTGATACAACATCTTCAGGGCATTGGGGTTGGTCTCTTTGGCGGTGCCTGGTGCCACACCGAAGAAGCCTGCTTCCGGGTTGATCGCCCACAATCGGCCGTCTTCACCTGGACGCATCCAACAAATGTCATCCCCGACCGTACTGATTTCCCAACCGTCTTTGACATAGCCTTCCGGCGGAATCAACATTGCCAAGTTGGTTTTACCACAAGCCGATGGGAAGGCTGCCGCTATGTGGTGTTGTTTTCCGGCTGGGGTTTTGATTCCCAAAATCAACATGTGCTCAGCCAACCAGCCTTCGGTTTTGGCTTGGTATGAAGCGATTCTTAAGGCATGGCACTTTTTGCCCAGCAATGCGTTACCACCATAGCCAGAGCCATAGCTTTGGATACTCAACTCCTCAGGGAAGTGCATGATAAAACGACGATCGGGATCCAATTCACCGGTTGAGTGTAAGCCTTTGACAAATCCACCCTCACGTTCGATGCGGGCCAAAGCGCTTTGACCCATGCGGGTCATCAGTCGCATATTTTGTACCACATAAGCACTGTCAGTGATCTCGACACCACAACGGGCAATCGGCGAATCAATCGGGCCCATACAATATGGGATCACGTACATGGTCCGACCTTGCATACAACCAGCAAACAAATCATCCATCTTGGCATGCGCATCTGCAGGGGCCATCCAATGGTTGTTGGGACCTGCATCGGTTTCTTTTTCTGTACAGATGAATGTCAGGTGCTCAACTCGAGCCACATCTTGTGGGTCTGACAAGTGTAAAAAACAATTGGGGTGGGTGTCTTCATTGAGTTTTTTATAGGTGCCATCTGCCAGCAGCATTTGGTTGAATTTTTGTTCTTCGGCTTCGGTGCCGTCACACCAATAAATTTGGTCAGGTTGAGTCAGTTCTGCAACTTGTTTGACCCAATCGGCCAAGGCTTGGTTCGTTGTGCTCATGTTAATTTTTATTCAAGTCAAAAATTGGTGGCAAACCTTAACCGCTCATGCCTAGAAAATCAAGAAAAAGCCATAAAGATGCGGCTATTTTGAAACAAATTTTAATCTAAGGAGTGTTGATTGCCAGCTCGACCTGTTTCCTTGATTGGCGCAGCGTAGCTGGCCGCTTCCGCTCCATGCTCACACGACAGACCTACATCCATGTAGGCCGGCCAGAAAGGAAACACATGAAACAGAGGCATGATCGCCGCGGACGCTTTCATTTATTGTGACAGACAATAAATGAAAAAAGCCCCAAGATCATACGCTATTTGATGCGTTTCAAGATCCCGTCCAATTCATCAGAACCGTGGTAATGAATGACCAATTTACCGTTGCCTTTGCTGCTGTGTTGAATTTCCACTTGAGCACATAATTTCTCGGTGAGGTTTTGTTCCAAGTGCTTGATGTCTGCACTCTTCTCAATGGTTTTGGCTTTGGCTTTAGGTGCCGGGTTTTTCAAGGCTTTGACCAAGGCTTCAGCCTGCCTTACAGACATTTTCTTGGCTATGACTTGTTGGGCTGCTGGCAACTGCTGTTTGTCATCCAGAGCCAGTAAACAACGGGCATGGCCCATTTCTAACAAACCATCATTGAGCATGGCCTTGACTTGTTTCGATAAATCCAACAGGCGCAATAAATTACTGACGGCCACCCGAGAACGGCCCACAGCTTCCGCAGCCTGGGCATGGGTGATGTCAAATTCATCAATCAAACGTTGTAATGCCAAGGCCTCTTCTAATGGATTGAGGTCCTCTCGCTGGATGTTTTCAATCAAAGCCATGGCAATGGTTTGTTGATCATCCACCTGTTTGACCAACACCGGCACTTCAGACAGCTTGGCTAACTGCGCAGCCCGCCATCGACGTTCACCGGCTATGATTTCATACTTGTTGGCGGTCAGCTTTCTGACCACGATGGGTTGAACGATGCCTTGTGCTTCTATTGAATCAGCCAATTCTTGTAGCTTGGTTTGGTCCATGATGCTGCGAGGCTGGTACTGACCTGGTTGCAGTTGTTCGATACCCAAAGTCTGCAATTCACTGCTGGCACCTCCCTCTTGCGCAGCATCAGAGGCTACCTGGTCACGACTGCCTAACAAGGCATCCAGGCCGCGGCCCAGACCTGTCTTTCTGGCTGGTTTTTTGCTGGCTTTTTTCTTGGTGAGTTTTTTAGGCATGATTCCTCCGCAACAATTCACTGGCCAAGCCTTTGTAAGCCACAGCCCCTCGTGACAAATGATCGTATTCTATGGCTGACTGTCCAAAACTGGGGGCTTCAGCCACTTTTACATTCCTGGGCACCACTGTCATGAAGACTTTTGAGCCAAAGTGTTCGCTGATCTGTGCCGCCACATCATTGGCCAAATTATTGCGGCCATCAAACATGGTTCGCAACAAGCCTTCAATCTCAAGCTGGGGGTTCACATTTTGTTTGACCCGATCAATGGTGTCTAACAACGAGGTTAAGCCTTCTAAGGCATAATACTCACATTGCATGGGAATCAAGACGCTGTGTGCTGCTGCCAAGGCATTGATGGTTAGGATACTCAATGAAGGTGGACAATCAATCAACACAAAGTCGTAGTCTTGAACCACAGGCTCCAGTTGTTGTTTGAGAATGGTTTGTGGCTCTTCATATTCCATCAGCTGCAGCTCAGCTGCCGTTAAATCGGTGTTTGACCCGATGACATGCAATAAATCAAACTCCATGATGGCATCTGTGGCTTGACATTCATCCATCAACAGTTCACAGGCTGACAAGGACAAATCTCTTGAGTCTGCACCACAAGCCATGGTGGCATTGCCTTGCGGATCCAGATCAATTAACAGGACTTTTTTACCGAGCTGCGACAAGCCCACGGCTAAATTGACCGTGGTGGTGGTCTTACCCACGCCACCTTTTTGATTAGCCACTGCTATGATTTTGTGTTTGTTCATAGTCATCTCAATACATGCATCTGTTTTTTACCGCTTGATGAATTGGTACAACTTGCGTTGTTCAGTCATAAATGGCACTTCAATTTCCCACACCGCCGTTTGCTTAAAGGGCATTTCAGCATCCAGAGGCTCCGGTTTGGGGCCTTTCATGGCCAAGAACTGACAATTCTCATGACCCAAGTGGGCCGTCATGGTTAAAAATTGATTCGTTTCTGAAAAAGCACGTGATGTTACCACATCAAATTTTTCATCAGGAAAATAATTTTCCACTCTGGCATGAACAATTTCAACATTTTGCAAGCCTAATTCACGCTTAACTTGGCGCATGAAGCGGGCTTTTTTACCCACCGCATCCAACAAAACCAATTGTTTATCAGGACACATAATGGCCAAGATAAAACCGGGAATGCCGCCACCTGTACCTACATCTATCACACGATGCCCCTGATAGTGGTTAACCACCGCCAGTGCATCCAAAGCATGGTGAGTGAGCATTTGTTCTAAGCGATCAATGGCTGTCAGGTTATATGTTTTGTTCCACTTTTGTAACAACAGCAAATAGTCCATGATCTTTGAGGCATGGGTGCTTGCCATTTCCAGGATGGACATCCCCTCAATCAGCTTATTTGTTTGTAACTTTATTAAATTGGCTTCGTTCATTGGTGAAAGTATCATAAAATGTGACTTTTAACCCATGATATGGCACTAATAATCAGTAAGCTAATAATACACAGCACTGAGGCTGACAAACACAGGGATCAGACAGCCACATCATAACAAAAAAGGCGAATTATTACATGAATTTTGATAAAGCGAGACACAACATGGTCACCCAGCAAGTACGCTCATGGGATGTGATCAATAAAGACATTTTGAATGCCATGCTGAATGTACAAAGGGAAGAATTTGTTCAAGTTCCTCAACGGAAGTTGGCCTTTGCTGATTTGGCGCTGCCCATTGGTCACGATCAAAGCATGATGAAACCAGTGATTGAAGGACGTATGCTACAAGCACTTGATCTTGAGGCATCGCATTTGGTTTTGGAAATAGGCACTGGCAGTGCCTATGTGACTGCATTGATCAGTCAATTGGTCAGCCATGTGCATTCGGTTGAGCTGTATGATGACTTTACCGCCGCAGCCAAGCAAAAACTCAAAGAGAATCACATTGAAAACGTCACCTGTGAAACGGATGACTTTTTTACATTTAAGCCAGTGCAAAAATATGACCGGGTGGTCATTACCGGCGCGTTGGAGGATATACCAAGTCATGTATTTGATTGGTTGAAAAAAGATGGCAAAGTTTTTGCCATCATTGGTCAGGAACCCATCATGGAAGCCAGGGTCTATGATTCCACAGGTGAATATACATCTCATTTTGACACGGTTGTAGCCAAATTGGTGCAACCGGATCAACAACAAACATTTAAACTCTAGGATCTTATGAAAAAAATCATTTTATTAGGCGCATTGGTTGCTGGCCCTGCTTCAGCAGAAGACTTGCTGGACATCATGAATGCCGCATTGGACAATGACCCGCAACTGAGGGCAGCTCAGTATACCCAAGAGGCCTCATTAGAGACCCGCAAACAAGCGATGGCTAATTTTTTGCCACAAGTAGATGGGTCTTGGTCAAAGTCTGAGTCTGACTCAAAAACAGATTACAGCGATGGCACCAGCTCTGACCCAGATAAATCTGAATCAGATGGCTGGACAATCAGTTTGAACCAAACGGTTTATGATCACAAGAACTTCTTGTCCTTGCGTGAAGCTGATTTGGAAAAAGCCAAAGGCCTGGCCCAATATGATGTGGCTCAACAAGAATTCCTGATCCGTTTATCGGTCAGCTATTTTGATGTACTGACTAACATAGACGCGGTCAAGTTTGCTGAGTCAGAAGAAAAAGCCATTCAAAGACAGTTAGAACAAGCTGAGCAACGATATGAAGTGGGCTTGGCTGCCATCACAGATGTGCATGAAGCCAGGGCACAATATGACGGCGCTCGTGCCAGTGTCATCAGTGCCAAAAACACCCTGGATGACAAGAAGGAAGCCTTGTTTGAAATCACCCAAGCCTATTATGCACAATTGAATGCCTTACCGGACAACATCGAAGCAGTCGAGTTGAGAGATACCGAACTGGCTACATGGGAACAATTGGCTTTGGCCAACAACCCTGATTTAGGCATTGCCAAAATCGACGCAGAACTGGCCGAATACGCCATCAAGCAACAACAGGCAGGTCACTATCCGACTGTGGGCTTGTCCGCCAGCTTATCAAGTGAAAACTCCAAGGGCAGCAGCTTCTTACAACCACAGCCGGATGGCTCTGTAGAACTCAGGGAGTTTCCTGACAGTTCCAGAGACTCCAATTCCATATCATTGAATGTCAATGTCCCTATTTTTTCTGGCGGCAGAACCTCTTCCTTGACTCGTCAAGCCAGGCTTCGCTACAAAGCCAGCATGGAAAACTTAGACCAAACCACTTTCTCAACAGTCAGGAACATCCGCAATGCTTTACACAATGTTGAGTCGGGCTGGAGCTCTGTTCAAGCCCGTCAATTGGCCGTTGTCTCTGCCAAGAGCGCTGAAGAAGCGACTGCTGCCGGCTTTGAAGTGGGAACCAGAAACATTGTAGAAGTGCTGAATTCGCAACGTACCTTATACCAGGCACAACGTGATTACTCCAGCGCCAAGCATGAGTACTTACTGAATATTTTGCGCCTGAAACGAGCGGCAGGTATTTTAGAACAAGCTGATGTTGAACAGATTAATTCGCTGCTAACTGTTCAATAAATTGATTCAAGGTGGTTTGATCTTCATTTGAAATATCAATGATTTGAAAACCACCAAATATCAAACCACTGGTTTGTAAGTCAGCCCAAATACATTCAGCACCCACGTTGATGTGGATTTTTTCTTTGTCGGCAATGATGAGCTCCAACTGAAAAATCATCCCAGGCTTGATGATCTCTCGTCCAGCAAGCAAAAATCCACTGGCTGATATATCAACAATTCTCCCCACTTTTGCTTGATTCAATTGATTAACAACCAAAGATCCTTCTGGGGGATTTACTCGGATGTTTTCTCTTTTCTCATACATGATTTTGTCCTGTGATTTACCTGGTTAAGCGGCCATTTTCTTTAACCTGTTCATGATTTTACTCAACGCATTTCTGAAATACCCCCCTTCAGGTAAATCCACTTTTATTATGTTCTTCCGTTGAATATCAATGGCCAGTCTTGGCAATTTCATTTTATGTGGGTGTCTGCCTACCAAGTCAACAAACAACACAGTTTCACTCATGGTACTAACCCAACTGAGCTTCCTTCTTAACATATCCTTTTGTTGATTCACCACAAAGTCAAACAAGGATCCATATGGCATGTTAATCACTTTTTCCATGATCAACCTTTCTTCGTCATTCAGCTCTCTGATTTCTTCAATTTTTTTGTTGGCAGTTTCAACTTCTTGACTTTTCACTGCTTCATCAATAGACAACACCTTTTTCAGAACAGGTGGTTTGGCTTCCTTATCCTCCTCATCGCTCTCTTGCCAACCCAAACAGGTGTGGATGTTGTCTTTGGTTGAGATTCGGTCACGTTTTGAAAAACCCAATTCATCCATGGTTTGGTCTAAATGATGCATGGCCGCTAATTTATCCGGTCCACTGAGCTTCATGAATTCTTTTTTATTGCCAATTTGCGAAATGATCTTGGCGGATTGGGTTTTCTTTTCCCACTGCTCAGATTCTTTACCTTCACGCAGTAAAGTTAAGGTCAAAGAATCTTTCCATACGTGGTGAATGATGTCTTTAATGAATTTGACATCACACCCTTCCAGTATTTTTTCCAAATGCGCTTCAACTTGCGATTTGGTGACCTCCATTTTTTCTTTGCCCTGCGCAGCACTGATCCATTTTTGTTCGGCTTTTTGTGCACGGTTCTCAGTAACCTCGAGGTATTGAGACAATTCTTTAAGCGCATTAACGAATGAATGGGTGGACCCATCAAAAGATTTAGCGGCTGAATCACTGTACTGGTGGATTTTTTTGATGACATTGGTACCATGCCATTTTTGCGATGACTCCACCAACAACTCCATGAACTTACGTGCAGGATGGGCGGCATCAGTGAAGAAGTTTTCATCGTTGACTGCCATGCGAAGCAAAGGCACATTGATGGCATTGAAGGAAGATCTGATGTGTGAATCGATGCTTTCATCTTGCTCGATCTCATCATAGACCATACCCATTAAATCCAAGGTCTTGTTTTGTTTGGGTGACAACTCTGGGTAGTAATTTCCGGTGTTGTTTTTCACCTGATCAGCCAACATTTCCTTTAAGTTGTGGATATTTTTACTGGTGGCCACCACACCAGATTCCTGGGAAATTTGTGCCAAAGCCTGATCAAAATCGTTATCGGCAATACTCTGTGCCGGGTTGCCTTGCGCGTTCTGTCCAGCTTGAGCACTTTGCACGGCAGATCCTCTTGGCGGAGACAACAGATCAAATATAGACTCCACCAGTTGTTTGGTTTGGGGATCGAACTGCCTGGTTTGAGGCTGGTAATCACCCGCTGCGATGCCTGCTTGTTGGCCGCCCTGTGGATGAGCCGCAGCACCGCCAGCACCACCAGCCTGACCTGCCGGGCCAGGAGCAAAGCCACCCGCATCTCCTGGAACTCCAGGATCCTGTTGTGCTTGATCAGCTTCCACTGCACTTTCATCAGGAGCACCTACAGGTTTGGGTGCAGCTTGACTTCTTTGTGGCTTACTGACTTCTGGTTGGATGTTGGGCAAGATGCCTGCATCAATAAACACTTGGTTTATTTCATGGTAGGCTTGGTTGATGTTGCGGCTGAATTCTTTGGTGACAAAATCAATGATCATGGTTTTGACCTGCACCGCAAACTCAATCGATTTGAAAGCATGACTGAACAACCAAACGATTGAAGCTGGAGAAAATGGCATGTTGGTTTTGTCAATCTGCTCATTGCCAAAAATCACATTCATGCGTTTTTCCAAGGTATAAAGCTCGCCATGACTCACCACCTCTAAAGTTGAGTCCAATTGTGTCAGCGACAATGAGATTGACAACTCTTCGTCTTCAACCAATGACAAAGACATTTTCTTGTCTGATTTATTGACTTCTGCTGAAATGAATTCTGGCATCGATTTGATTTTGGTGCGCATCACCTGGGAAAAGGCTTTGGCACCATTTTTTAATTGCCGGTATTGATTGAACAGCTCCTGTTCATCTTGATTGGAAGTGGCATTTTCTGCCAGATGAAATAACTTCTTCAAAGTTAAGCCCATGGCCTCTTTCAAGTTCACCTGAAGATGCTTATCGAAGATGACAATACATTCACTTAATATCTTATTTTTATTCATGATCCCAGCTTTTTTTATTTTTACATCATCTGTTTTTGCATCCTTTGACCCGTTGTCTGCTCGGTCAAAATGTACATCAACTAGACAACATACTTACACACAACCCTAATAAATAAAGTACAAGATAGCTCTTGGATTTGCAAGAAATATCACAACCAGAAAGGACTTCCGGTTGTGACACATCGAATGAAAATTGAAAATTATCGTTTGAAAAAGCCGCTGAGTAAGCCAGAGCCTTGTTTCAGTATGTCTGACAAATCGACATCACCGTCTCCATCACCATCCAACGCTTTTTCTAAAAAGCCCAAGTTGGGTTGTTGCTTCTTGATGGTTTTGCGCTCATTACTCAACAAATCCTGCAAGCCTGAAACACCCAGATTATTATCCCGCTTGGCTTTACCCACAGCACCCAACACCACAGGGGCCAAATTGGCCAAAATTTTGGTGACATCGCCGCTACCTAAACCGGTGGCTTTCCCCAACTGATTGGAGACATTGTTTTGACGCTGCCCTAAGACATGTCCCAGTATTTTTTCACCCATAGATTGGTTTTGAGCACCACCCAACAAGGATCCCAGGTTACCCAGGATGCTGCCATCATGTCCTTTGTCTAGGGCATTGGCCAATGATTGTGCACCTTGTTCTGATTGGGCATTCTTTTGTAATGCTGACAACAACATAGGTACAGCTGCTGCGATGGCCCTTTGTGTGGCTTGCGAATTACCGCCCACTTGACGAGAAACTTGCTCAACCGCTTGTTGACCCAAACTGCCTTTAATTAAATCTAAAATTCCTGACATATTTTTTCCTGTATAAATTAATGATGGATTTAAAATAAACCGAATCATGCATTTAAGCAAGCTGGGATTTGTCAACAATCTTTAAATTTACAGTATGCTGTCAAGAATGTCTTAAACATTTTCGCAATGACCTTTCAAGCGGTGTTTTTTTACACCTGTTCTGATTGAACACATGTGCCAAAAAGTGTCACCCTCTTAATTAAAAAAGGCAGCTGATGGCTGCCTTTTGATTTCATGCTTGGATAAGTAACCTGATCAGCTGTTTGGGTAAGTTGGCCAACGGACACCAGCAAATTTTTCTAAACAACGAACCACTTGACATGAATAACCAAATTCATTGTCATACCAACAATACAACACCACATGATTGCCTTCTACAATGGTCGCTTGTGAATCAATCACACAAGCTTGTCTGGAACCAACAAAGTCAGTTGAGACCGCTTCAGTTGAAATGGTGTAACCAATTTGTTGTTGCAATCTGGAGTGCAGTGACTTGCGACGCAAGAATTCATTAAGCTCAGCCAAGTCAGTGTCCTTACCCAATTGAATGTTCAATATCGCCATTGAGACATTTGGGGTGGGCACTCGAATGGCATTCCCTGTTAATTTACCAGCCAACTCAGGCAATACTTTGGCCACAGCTTTGGCCGCACCAGTGGATGTAAGTACCATGTTCAAAGCAGCACTGCGTCCACGTCGATCCTTGTTGTGGTAGTTATCAATCAAATTCTGATCATTGGTATATGCATGCACTGTTTCAATATGACCATGGCTGATGCCGTACTCCTCATTCAAGCACTTGAGCACTGGCACGATGGCATTGGTGGTGCATGATGCCGCACAAATCACATCTTTATCTTCTGTGATCAAGTCATGATTGATGCCGTATACGATGTTTGGAATGTCACCTTTGGCCGGTGCTGTTAACAACACCTTAGATGCACCTGGCCTCAAGTGACCACGTAAACCAGCTTCATCTTTCCATACGCCAGTGTTATCAACAATCAACGCATTGTTGATACCGTGCTCAGTGTAATCAATGTCCTGTGGCGAATTGGCATAAATGATCTGCACTTCATTACCGTTGATGACCAATTTATTCTGCTCATGCAACACACGGATGGTGCCGTTGAATTTACCGTGCACAGAATCTTTTCGCAACAAAGCTGCACGTTTTTCCAGGTCATTGTCTGCCTTGCTTTTTCGAATCACAATGGCTTTAAGTACCAGTACATCACCGCCACCAGTTTTATCAACCAACAAGCGGGCAATCAGACGCCCGATTCGACCGAAGCCATAAAGAACGACATCCTGGGGTTTTTCCAAAGGTTTGGCATCAGAATCAATCAAGTGTGACAATTCTTGTTTCACATAGGCATCAACATCTGATTGTTCAATGTCATCGTAACTGTTGGTTTTGAAATAACGATAGACCATTTTACCCACATCAATGTGGGCTGGGCCCAATGGCAACTCAGAAATCGCTTTGATAAAAGGAAACGTTTCATACTCGCTGAGTTCACTGGCCTCAACTTGACGAACAAAACGGTGGGCTTTCATCAAATCAGTCACTGATTGATTGATCATGCGTTTGCCATACATATACAAAGAAACATTGCGGCGACGGTACATGCGGCCAATCAAAGGAATCATGCCTTCAGCCAAGGCTTCTCTTTCTTTCCAATCTGCAAAAAATTCAGTTGGTAACGGTCTATTTTCTTCAGTCATTACTTCTCCAGCACTCAGCTATCAGTGAAATTCAAAGGGTGGCTTATAATTGGGCGCATATTCTACCATTTAAAGTTCTTTCTGTGCAGGCTGCATATATTTAATTTGATGAACAAAAAACTACCCAAAAATATTTTTTTATATTAGAATGCGCGCTCTCGATTCATTGAGTTGAACCACCTATTCGGAGCGGTAGTTCAGTTGGTTAGAATACCGGCCTGTCACGCCGGGGGTCGCGGGTTCGAGTCCCGTCCGCTCCGCCATTCATCAAGCACACAGAAAACACCCTTAAGAACGGTTGAATTTCAGCTGTATTCAGTTAATATAACGTTTTGAAAATTTTAAGTGTTATGAGACTGATCCTACTTTCATTTGTTTTCCTCTGCAGCTGTGCCAATCAAGACTATGCCAACACCAAACCCAACAAAATAGTTGAGCAACAATCGCAATCCCGACCAGACCCCCACTCATTTGCGATGCCCAACGCAGTCAAAGTCAAACACCTTGAACTGGATTTAGAAGTGCATTTTAAACAGCAAATTTTAGATGGATTTGTTGTTTTACACTATGATGTTTTGGATGAAAACGCCAAGCAACTGAAACTTGACACCAGAGATTTGAAAATCAAACGAGTGGAAGTCATGAACAACAATAAAAACCGAAAATTGTTGTGGCGCAAAGGGCAAAGTGCCACAGGACTTGGCACTGAACTGACCGTGGACCTGCCTCAAGACCATGCACCCATAAAAATTGTTTACCAAACCATGCCTCAAGCATCCGGCTTACAGTGGCTATCACCTGAGCAAACCAGTGGGCAGCAGCAACCATTCATGTTTTCCCAATCACAAGCCATTCACGCCAGGAGTTGGATACCGCTACAAGACACGCCTTCAGTCAGGGTGACATACAACGCCACCATCAGGACCAAACCAGAAGCCAGGGCTGTATTGAGTGCCGACAACAACAACCAAGCCACCACAGATGGCGTTCATCATTTCACCATGGACCAAGCCATTCCGGCTTACTTGATTGCCATCGCTGTTGGCGATTTGGAGTTCAATCCCATCAGTGAGCATGTGACCGTGTATGCAGAACAAGAGGTTTTGGCTGCTGCTGCCTATGAATTTGCGGCCACCGAAGACATGATCACAGCCACAGAAGCCTTGTATGGCCCATACCGTTGGGGTCAATATGATTTGTTGGTGTTGCCACCCAGTTTTCCTTTTGGCGGTATGGAAAATCCCAAATTGTCTCACATCACCCCAACCATCATTGCCGGTGACCGATCACTTGATTCTCTGATTGCTCATGAATTGGCGCACTCCTGGTCAGGAAATTTGGTCACCAATGCCTTGTGGCAGGATGCCTGGCTGAACGAAGGATTCACCACGTACATCGAATCCAGGATCACCGAAGCGGTGCACGGACGTGAGCGCATGGTCATGGAAGGTGCTTTGTCATACCAAGCACTGGTGGCATCAATGCAAGACATGAGCGAACAACAGCAAATGTTGGTGGGGTTGACACCAAGCGAAGATCCAGATGACCATTTCACCTCAGTCACATATGACAAAGGCCGATTCTTTCTGGAATGGATGGAACAACAAGTGGGCAGAAATGCATTCGATGAATTCCTCAACAAGTATTTCAATCACTTTGCTTTTCAAAGCATCAGTACCACAGACTTTTTAGACTTTTTCAGCCAACATTTGTTGCAGGATCAATCTGATAAAATCACCATGAGCCAAGTGAAAGCCTGGTTGTTTGAACCTGGCATCCCTGAATTCTTCACGCCACCAACCACCGAAAGGTTTGCGAAAATTGATACCGTGGTGAAGGCTTGGCAACAAGGCGTCATAGAGACCGATCAAATCAACAGCCAACAATGGACCACCCAAGAATGGTTACATTTTTTACGGGCATTACCAGATCAGTTGTCACAGCAGCAACTGCAAAGCCTTGACCAAACATTCGGCTTTACCCAAAGACAGAACAGTGAAATCGCCCATGATTGGCTGTTGATCAGTATCAACAACCAATACCAGGCAGCCTACCCAAGACTGATTGAATACCTGAATGGCATAGGTCGTGTGAAATTAATCAAACCCCTTTATGAAGCCATGATGGATCATGAAGACTTACACAACTTTGCCAGACAGATTTATCACAAGGCCAGACCGGGGTACCACAACATTGCAACCGCTCAAATCGATTTGATTGTGAAATATAACGGCAGTGCGATGCAATGATTGAGTTCAAGACTCGATCGCTTGCTAGAAGTGCATCAGGTTTATCGGATCATTAACAGTGTGGTCATTCAGCAACCAGCTAATTGATTACATTTAATATCGGCTTTGTTGATCAGCTGTTCAACATTTCTTTAAGCTGGTCTTTGATTGGCAGTCGCCTGATGCGTACGCCACTGGCAGCAAAAATAGCGTTGGTTAATGCCGGAGCCACTGGTGGTAATGGAATTTCACCCACACCCGCTGGCTCATCGCCGTAATTAACAATGTGTACTTCCAATTGTTCAGGCATATCCTGTTGGCGCAACAAAGGGTAATCATGAAAATTACTCTGAACCACTTTGCCATTTTTGACAGTAATTTCCAGATTCAATGCCGTGCTCAAAGCATCGATGGTCCCTCCTTGCATCTGAGCTTCGACGCCTCTGGGATTAACTGCAAACCCACAATCAATGGCCCCTATAATGCGGTGAATGGTCAACCCTCCTGTGGCCGACACACTGACCTCACATGCGTGGGCTGCATAACCTCCAAAAGTAAAATGAGTGGCAATACCAACACCACGTCCCTGGGGTCTTGGTTGATTGAAATTAATTTTTTCTGCCACCAATTTCAACAAGGTAGATAAACGGCCCGGATTAAAAACGGGCCCACCATGATTTTCATAGGGAATGTCTCTGGATTCACCAAGTAAACTCAATTGAAAATCCAACGGATTCTGTTTGGTTTCATGGGCCAATTCATCAATAAAACTTTGAATCACGAAGCCGTTGGCCGTGTGTGCCGGTGCACGCCATGACCCCCTGGGCATACCAGATTTAGCAGAGTGGTATTCAACATGGTAATCCTTAATGATGTTGGCAGGATAATCATCTTTATATAATTCGGCGTTGGCATAATCAGTTTCTGGCACATTGGCCCGGCGATAATACTTGCTGGCTGATGCCAACCGGTGTTGCCAAGCCACCAGTTGTCCATTTTTATTGAGCCCTGCATGCATTTCATGAATGCCAGAAGGTCGATAAAAATCATGTTTGATGTCATCTTCCCGAGACCACTGCAACTTAATTGGCAGGCCAGTAGCCTTAGAAATAATGCAGGCTTCTGCCACATAATCATTGGTTAAACGGCGACCAAAACCGCCGCCCACTCGCGTCATCTCAACTTTGATCATCAACCGATCAATGCCTGTTTCTGCTGCTGCCGCACGGGATGCCCCACTGGGCATTTGCGTAGGAACAATGATGTGTGCCTGGTTATCTTGAACATGGGCAAAACAATTTTGCGGTTCCAATGGTGCATGAGACACGAAAGGAACCTCGTATTGATGACTGATTCGTGTGGCGGATTGTTTATACGCGCTTGGAAAATCTCCATCATTGCGAATGGTTTGACCAGTGGTTTTAAGCAACGCTTGTAAATGAGCTCGAAATGACTCTGTTGATTCTTGTTGGAACGGGCCTGGTTCCCACTCAACCTCCAGAGCTGCCACTCCTTGCATCGCTGCCCATGTGTTTTCTGCCACAACCGCCACACCGCTGGCCAAAATGTTATATGGCGCTCCTGAAGCGGGACCATCCACCCGCAAAGTCCTGATCACACCTGGCACCTCAAGACATTTACTGTCATCATATGACTTCACACGCCCATCCAATTCAGGCGATCTTTTAATCATGGCCACTTTCATGCCTTCAACAAATGTATCAATACCGTATTTGGCCTCACCTTTGACAACATCTCTGACTGAAAGGGCGTTTTGCGGTTTGCCCAAAATGCGAAAGTTTTTAGGGTCTTTCAGCTTAATCTTCTCATCTGACACGGGTTGTTTAGACGCCAGTGATATCAAATCAGCATAGCTGGATTTTTGTGCTGTATCTGGACCATAAACATGACCGGTTTCTGTGCGGCACTGTGCTGGTTCGATTTGCCACAACTTGGCTGCTGCAGCTATGAACTGCTGCCTGGCCTGGGCGCCCACTTCCCGCATGAACATCCAGTTGCCACTGGTGCCAGTGCTGCCACCGACGCCTTGGCCACCATATTTCCAAGTAAAACCATCGTTAGTTTTCAAAATTCCTAAAGGCATTTGTCTGACTTCAACTTGGGACCAACTCAAATCCAACTCTTCTGCCACCATCATGGGTAACACCGTTCGCACGCCTTGCCCGATTTCCGGTTGGTTACTGCCTATGACAACTTGATTGTTGGCCTTGACCTCAATGAAAAATCCCAATTTGTTATCAGCACCTTTAGACCCACTTGCGAATGCCGGGACACCAAACAACAACCCACCTGAAGCGGTCATACCTGTAATGAGGAACTGTCTTCGAGTCAACCCTGAAAATGATTTTTTCATGATTCACCTCGCTCTTGCATGATTTTGGCTGCATGATGGATGGCTTGGGAAACCCTCACATAAGTGCCACAGCGGCACAAGTTTGTCATCGCGGCCTTGATGTCTGTGTCTGTTGGATTGGGGTTCTTGCTCAGCAAATCTGTGGCGGCCATGATTTGTCCTGATTGACAATATCCACATTGTGGCACATCATGTTCTATCCAGGCTTGTTGGACTGGTGTCAGTTTTTCACCTTCGGCAAGCCCTTCAATAGTGGTTACAGCTTTATCTTTGATCCCGCCAACGGCTGTCACACAAGACCGGATCAACTGCCCATCCAAGTGCACCGAGCATGCACCACATTGTCCTATACCACAGCCAAATTTAGTGCCGGTCATTTGTAACTCATCTCGAATGACCCACAACAAGGGTGTTTGGGGATCGCCCTCAAATTGAACCGACTGCCCGTTTACTTTGAAATGAATCATAGCTACACCTGATTTGAAGTTTTATAATTATAGTAAGTGGTTCAACCAGATTGATGTAACTATAGTCATGTA
This sequence comes from Marinicella sp., assembly GCA_965230295.1. GTDB lineage: Bacteria > Pseudomonadota > Gammaproteobacteria > Xanthomonadales > Marinicellaceae > Marinicella. Next base: position 1,092,433 of record OZ246001.1, read on the forward strand.
TTAGGGCCTGTTAACACTAAATAAATGACGATTGTTATGACTGAAAACATCACTATCAAGGCGCGAATCGCGTGATTTGGCATGCCAATTGAGTGATGAGCAACGCAGGGTGTGGTGTTTTCAGCCTTAACCCATCGGGCTGGACCGGATTTTCCACCCACCGGCCTTAGCCAATCGTTCATGTGGAGTAACCACATATCACGATGGGTGGCGTTGTTGGCTGAAAAATACGGTTTCAGCAGTGGCCATTTATTTAGTATTAACAGGCCCTAGCACCAATCACCCAATTTTGGCTCCAAGGTGTTTATAATAATGACCATTGCCAATTTTTCACGGGTTACCATTTAACACTGAAATCACGCTTTATAAACCTAAAATCATATGCTTGAACAAATCAGTTCCTTGTGGGACATTTTTTTACAAAAAAAATCAGCGGGACAACCGCTGGTATTAGGGACTTTGGTTAAAACCACAGGGTCGAGTTATAAAAAAGCTGGCGCCATGATGTTGATTGAAGCAGATCGGACCACCCATGGCCTACTCAGCGGTGGCTGCCTGGAAGCTGATTTGGCAGAACATGCTGAGGCTGTCTTTAACAACCACCAACCCATCTCACTTGAGTATGACATGAGCGATGAGTCTATATTTGGTTTGGGTGCAGGCTGTGATGGCACATTGCGGGTGGTTTTACAACTGATTGACGGAGACTATTTACCCTTCAGTGCTTTAGACCCTCGACCAGACCAAGCCACAGCAACCCAATTGTTCATCAATTCAGATGCAAACAATGGTTCTCCAATCGGCAGTTTTTGGCTAAAGCAGCAGCAACATGTCATTGAATCAAAAACCAGAGTTCAGCGCGATGACCTACAACAAAACCAAATCCTGCATTACTTGCCACCACCCAAAGTGGTTGTTTGTGGCGCTGGCATCGATGTCACACCTTTGCTTGAAATGATGCACATTTTGCAGTGGCATGTTTATCTGGTAGATCATCGGCCAGGACGATTGAATGCTGATATACACCCCAAAGGGACACATTTGATCAAGGCAGAAAACCTGCTCAAATCGACTGATACAAGTCATCTGACATTTGACGCAGCCATCATAATGACTCACAACCTGAAAAGGGACACTGAGTACCTTCAACATTTCTACCAGACCACCACGCCTTGGATAGGGATGCTGGGCCCACCGCAAAGGCGCGATAAGGTGTTGGCAAGGACTCAACTGGAGATTGATGCCTTGTCAGACCGTTTACATGCACCCATCGGGCTAAATATTGGTGGCCACATGCCAGAACATATAGCGGTTTCCATCGTGGCTCAACTGCAAGAGTTCTTCAACCAATCATGAGGATCAATGGCATCATTCTGGCCGCTGGACAATCCAGTCGCTTGGGCCATGACAAGCAATTGGTCAATTTTCAAGGCAACAGCCTGATACGACATACCGAACAACTGATCCAACCCTTGGTCAATCAATTGTATGTGATCTTGGGTTTCAACCATGAAAACATACAGAAGGAACTGAAAACAGCAACCTGTTTGGTCAATAAGAATTGGCAACTGGGCATGGGCAACTCATTGTCTTTTGGTATTGCGGCAGCCAAAAAAAATGCCGATGGCATCCTGATTGCCTTGTGTGACCAACCACGCATACCACAATCACATTACATCAATATGATCACGGCTGCTAAACGGCATAACAACCACATCATCACCACAGCTTACGCTGGAATCAATGGGGTCCCGACTGTTTTCCCCAAACATCATTTCAATGAACTGACCTCGCTGACAGGATCCCAGGGCGCTCGTGAGATCATCGAAAGGCATGCCAAGCAGGTCATCGCCCTGAACTGTGAGCATGCAGAGTTTGATGTAGACAGCAACAACCATGTGGAGCAACTGTGATTGATTTACTGTTATCATTGTTTACATTTTGCGTCATTGTCAGGTTGACAGTGGTTGTCAGGCTGGGCTTTAATAAGGGGTTTGTTTATGCTGGGAACCAAAGTTGTATAACTCAATGTTAGCCACTTTAATATTTCAAACAATCAGCGCACTATTGATTGGTTGGTTGCTCTACTATTTTGCCAAAATATACCAGCGCAAATACCTGTTTTATTGGTCATATAGTTTTTATTCATTGACCTTATTCCTGGCTGGTTCAGCACTTGGAATTTGGTTGATATTGAATCAGTTTGACCCATCATCATTGATACGACTGACCAACTTATTCCTGCTTTCAACGGCCGGTTACATGCAGATTGCATTTTTGATGATTGGCACCGTCTCATTGGTCAATGGGACTGAAATCAATCAAAAGACCTTTGTCAGGATTTTGATTGTTTGTATGTTGATTGCCTTGGGCATCACTTTGTTTAAAAACTGGTCGGTGGAAGAATCCACTTTGCGTTATTTCACCCGTGTTGGTTTGCGCTATTTCACGGCGGGGCTGGCCTGTTTAGGCACAGCCATATACATCTTACGCAATGACCCCAATCCATTGATAGGCAAGAAAGTGGTGACCATAGGCTTTTTTGTTTATGGTTTTGAGATGTCCTTTTTGGGTTGGCTGACCTTTGAAAATCACTTTCTTAATGGCAGTCGTCTTTTAACCAGCTTAATTCCCTATCATGGCATGTTTGAGTTGATTTTATATCCCATGATTGGTGTTGGACTCATCATATGGTTGTTGGAAGCTGAACGCATGCGGGGCAAGAAAGCAGAAGAAAAACTCCAACACATCAATTTAACGGATGGCTTGACTGGATTACCCAACCAACAAGCTTTGAAGAAATATTTAAGCCAGTGGGTGAAAATTGCCAGGCCCAAAGAGCACATGACAATGGTCTTGTTCGATATCGATAAAATGGGTCGCATCAATGATGGAGAAGGCATCAACAAAGGAGATCAATTGTTGATAGCCATGAGTAAGAGACTGGACGTATTATCGACCGGTCAACCGTTTTATGGCCGCATGTTTGGTGATGTGTTTGTCTTGTTGCTGAACGGTTATGGCCATTCACAATTGAATAAAATTGAAACACTGAGGAAAAATTTATCACGTCCATTCAAACTGAACAGCCAGACCATCCACGTTGACATGAGTGCGGGGGCAACCGCCATCACCACAGATTTAGATCACGAAACCATTTTCAGGCAAGCCAATTTGGCATTACAAGCGGCCAAAATGAATGGCGGAAAACAAAGCCAGAACTTCAGTAACGAGCTGAAGTCGCCGTCTAATACCGACATCAGCTTTGAAAACGAGCTGCGCACTGCTTTTAAACAAAATCAATTCGAAGTTTATTATCAACCCATATGGTCAGATAAAAGAAACATCATGTGTTTTGAGGCCTTGATTCGTTGGAAACATCCTCAAAGAGGGCTCTTGTCACCGGCCACATTCTTGTATTTGGTGCAACAGCTGGGGTTAATGACAGAATTGGACTACTGGGTCACAGAACAAGCATTCATTCAAATAAAAAAATGGCGCGCCATAAACCCTGACTCAGCCAAAATAACCATCAATTTATCTGCCGATACCATACAACATGGAGGCATCGTAGAATACATCAAACAATGTTCACTGAAGCACAAAGTCACCACCCAACACATCACCGCTGAGATTACCGAGAACACTGCCATGCACAACATCGAAAGCGGTATGGATACCTTGCAAAAATTAAGAAAATTAGGCATTAAGATTGCCATCGATGACTTTGGTACGGGGTACTCATCATTGAATTACCTGCGCTCTTTCCCTTCAGATGTGATTAAATTTGACCGCTCTTTTGTTTCCGATGAAAAAAGCCATGATATCAACCACGAAATCCTCAAGGCTTTGGTGCCTTTGTGCCACGAGTTAAATAAAAAGGTCATCATTGAGGGGATTGAAAGTGGTGCTCAATACGAACAAGTGTCACAATTCGATGTGGATGGATTCCAAGGTTACTACCTGTGCTATCCGCTGCAAGAAAAAGAAGCCACAAAAATGCTGACCATCAGTAAAAAGTCATTACTCAAATCCATGATGAATGCTTAAGGATTGGTTATTTTTTCATCCATATCCACTTGTTTTCTGAACATCAGAAACAAGACCATTGCCAGTAAGGATGTGATGAAAAAACCCAACATGATGGGCGTAACCGTTGCTTCCAATTGTTGAGATATGATGATTCCTAATGTGGCTGCTATCAGAGCCGAGACCACACCTATCACCGAAGCTCCCATTCCAGCATGCGCTCCCAAAGGTAACATGGCAATGGCCATGACGTTACCAAACACCATACCAATACAGATGTTGATGACCCCTAAGTTCAGAATCAACATCCACATCGGTGGCAAACCATCAAAAGCATAGACCAACAACAAACCCAATGTATTGGCCAACAGCATCCATAACAAAGCCCAAAAGGTGACTTGCATGGCACCGAATCTCATCACCACTTTGGCATTGAGGAACGCCGCCAGACCAAAGAACAAGGCAATGACGCCAAATATGATCGGAAATGCATCTCCTTTGTCATACAGTTGACTGAAGAGTTGTTGAGCACTGTTCAAATAGGCCATAAAGCCGCTGAATATCACCCCGCTGATACAGGCAAATGCCATTGATACCGGTTGTTTGACCACCCATTTAAAGGCATCAAAATGGGTTTTAAACATCAGCGGCTTGCGGTTTTTTTCAGCCAACGATTCTGGCAAACGCCACGAACTCCATACCATGATGATTAGCCCGAAAACCACATAGGTATACAAAATGCCATGCCATGGCCCCAGCCACAACAACAAGGATCCCAACGATGGTGCAAACACAGGCACCATGATAAAAATCACCATCACCAAGGAAGTCACTCTGGCCATTTCATTACCAGAGAAGTGGTCTCGTGTGATGGCATTGACCATGATCCTGGCAGCGGCTGCCCCAATGCCCTGAAATGACCTGGCCAACAAAAACACCCAATAACTTTCCGCAAACAAACAGGCCACTGATGCCAAGACATAAATACCAACACCAAACAACAGGATGGGTTTGCGACCCAAACTGTCAGAAAGTGGCCCATAAAAAATCTGAGCTACAGCAAACCCCAGCATATAAGCCGTGATGATCCATTGCTGTTGATTACTGACCACAACACCAAAAGACTCAACAATCAAAGGCATCGCCGGCAACTGTAAATCAATGGTCAATGCCCCCAAGGAGGTCATCATTGCCATTAAGGTGATCAGCTCACCATAAGAAATACTGGTTTTTTGTTTCATGGCTAAAGGCCGATTTGGTCTGTCTAGTTAAAACCTGAGAATGGCTCAATGATCGGTGGCTATGACCACACAATTACGGCCTCTGCTTTTTGCTGTATACAAGGCTTTATCAGCCTGGTACATGGCTTTTTGCCAACTTGATGTGGTCTCATTGACGACGTGGCTGAGACCGACTGATGCAGTCAATTGGGTTTTCGCGCTACCCTGTTCTATGACCGTGGCTTTGATAGATTGTAACAGCAAAGATGAAAAATTATCTTTTTCTTCATCACAAATGTCATCTGTGATTAACATAAACTCTTCACCACCCCACCGACCAACAAAACGGTCTTTGTTGACCAATGACGATAATGTTTTGGCAATTTCCTGCAAAGCATAATCCCCAAAGTCATGGTCAAATTCATCATTCACACTTTTGAATTCATCCAAATCAATCAGCCACATCAGTCTTGATTTTGGCGGCTTGGGCAAACTGTGGCTTGCAGACCACTCTTTGATGGCACGGCGATTACCAAGCTGTGTCAAACTGTCGGTCATTGCCATCCAGGTAAGGATTTTCTTGGTACGATGTTGCCACCACAAAAAAGCCAGTAATGCAGTGAGGATGACCCCGGACAAAATAATGACCAATCTGCGGTCATGCTCTGCTTCTTGAATCCTGATGAGATCATTCGCTCGATTGCTTTTTAACAAAGCCAACTCTTCTCGTTGTTGACTGGCATCCAGTCGAACTTGCATTTGCGACATCACCTGCTGATTGAAGGTATCTTGCACCTCTTCATCGGTTTTTCTGGCCAGTTTATGCATCTCAATGGCCGTCGATAGCAGGCCCAGGCGTTCATAAGTCACAGCCAGGCTGTGCAAGGGATTGGTACTGGCTAAAATGGCTTGCTTGTTTTTGGGATCGGTATAGTAATCTTTGACTTGATTGGCGTATTGTAATGCCAATTCATTGTCGCCTTGCTTGGACAGTATGGCAGCCAATGTACTTAAAATGTTGTGGTAATCATTGAACGCATTTTCAGCTTCAAGGTAAATGTTTATCGCCCGTTGCGCATAGTCCTTTGCAGTATCATACGCTCCCAGTCCGGTATGTGCAGCGGCCAAACCAGAATAGACTTGTGCCACTCGATTGTTTGGCCAGTGCTCGTTGATCATACTTTCAACCTGTTGGAACACTTTCAAGCCTTCTGTGAATCGTTGTTGTCCATTCAAGGTGGTGGCTAAATTAAACAGGACGGGCGGTTGGTATCTGTAGTCATTGGTTTCATCCATCAGCTCCAAAGCCTGATAATAAGTTTTAATGGCTTGTTCATGTTCTCTGATTTCAGAGTTAAGCACACCGAGGTTAACCAACAGTGGAATCTGCTCTTCTTTCAATGACATGGCTGTCGCATCTGCCATGGCGGCATCATAATTCTCGGTTGCACTGATGCGGTCACCCACACGGTGATAGATACCACCTGCTCGACGCAGTAATTTAATGCTTTGTATGGACTCGGGTAAATTCAAAGCCAATTTTTCCAACTGAAAAGCACGCTTTCTGGCTTCTTCTGTCGAATCAATGACGGCCATGGCCCAACCCAAACAACCAAGAATTTGGCCATACTGAGGCGTGGTATTTAGAGCCGTCATGGATTCCAGCAACTGTTCTGCCAAAGCGATCGCTTCATTGGGCTTGTTGTCTTCCAAAGCATTACACTGCTCAATTTGTTCCGCTATGGGATCGGCACCTTGTTGCGAATTAACGGATACAGAGCAAAACAACAACACAGCTAGGAGTAAGCACAGATGCTTGACTAAGATACAGTTGGGCTTCATAGGCTATTGGTCAAATACACACACAGTATCATGCTAACTGATTATGTCTGTTGTTTCCATCAGATTTATTCAGCTGACCCAAAAAGCATCCTTTTTTTTCATTTATGGAAATGGTTTTGATGAAATCCCGGCTTTATTGCAAGAACCAAACAAAGAATGTCAGTTCTCTTTCATTGTTAATGCTTCGTCAACCACAACAACTGTCTTTTTCAGGCTGATCGTCTTCACTATTTTCTCTTTTTGTCATCAATGGCAGAAAAGCCAAAACCAATAACAACAAAGCACTGCCAAGGTGAATCACATTCGGCAGCATGGCATGATCCATGTCATGACTGGTTAAAAAAGTCACCTGATCTGCCATCAGGTTGACCACCACACCAATCAACAAAGCACTGCTGATGATGCCTGACAGATATAGCCACATGGTGCGTTGTCCCATTTGTTGTTGGACCACACCTAAGGTGGCCATGTTGGTGGCTGGACCTGCCAACAAATAGACCAAAACCGCTCCAGGAGAAATGCCAGCCATCAAAAACCCTGCAGCGATAGGGGTTGATCCTGTGGCACAGACATACATGGGTATACCGACAAACAGCATCACCAACATGGCCAGCCAGCTGTCACCCCACTTCAACAACCAATCTTCTGGCACAAATGCCTGAATGGCGGCAGCAAACAACAAGCCAATGACCAACCATTTCAAAATACTTTGGTACAAATCTGTGAAAGCATATTTAACCCCACTGACTGCCTCTGTCATGATGCCCTGCCTGATTTCTGCTGTCTTGACTGGCTCAGCTTCACCGCCACAGCAAGCACTTAGTTTTTGTTTTTCCACATGGGGACTTTCAGGCACAAACCAATATACCAACAGACCAGTCACCATTGCAGAGACTAAAGCTGCAAGGGGGCGTATGATTGCCATGAACGGCCCCATCATGGCGTATGTGATGCTGATTGAATCCACACCGGTTTCTGGCGTTGACACAAGAAACGAAGTGGTGGCAGGTTTTGAAGCTCCTGCTTGGCGCAATCCCATGGCTGCAGGTATGACTCCACAGGAACACAAAGGCAATGGCACCCCCATCACTGCCGCTTTGAAAATGGATCCCATCCCTGGCTTGGTTAAGTGGCGTTGTAAAAAGGCTTGAGGCATCAAACTTTTGAACAAACCACCAATCAATAAACCCAACAGTAACCACGGGGCGGCTTCCAACACCAAGTCCCACAATGCAGTCAGATAAGTTAACAGGTATTGCATAAAATTCTATCCAATATGATGTTGCTATTATACCTTTTATCTGCGTTTTCTGAAGGTCGGATTGTGCGGTGGATGGTAATGCGTTCTGCGCCAAAAATGCTTACCACCCAGTTTGAGCCACACGGGCAATGACAACAGCAAACCGACAACAAAACCACCAATGTGGGCCCAATAAGCCACGCCGGAACCCGCCACAGTCGTGGATACCCCTGAAAACAATTGCATGGCCATCCAACCACCCAGAATCACAAAAGCTGGCAGCGTGATGATGTGGATAAAGACCACCAGGAAGATTAAATAGTCTACTTTGGCTTTGGGGTATAACAGCATGTAAGCCCCCATGACTCCCGCAATGGCACCAGAGGCACCCACAGTTGGGATCATAGATTCAACGTTGAACAAGACATGGAACAGGTCAGCCCCCAAACCACTGAACAGATAAAAAAGCAGAAATTTGCCGTGCCCCATCGCATCTTCAACATTGTCACCAAAAATCCACAAGAACAGCATGTTGCCTGCCAAGTGCATGTAACCTGCATGTAAAAACATGGAAGTGAAGGCAGTATGTAGCTGTTCTCCTTGAACCACTTCCCCAGGTACCATGGCCCAATTGGCAAAGAAGCCAGACAAGGCATGTGGGTCATCTAAAATTGGCATATAGCTGATAAAGACCAAGACGTTGATGGCCATCAATGTCCACGTTACATAGGGTGTTTGACTAGACGGGTTGTGGTCGCGGATGGGAATCAAGGGTGTTTGGTGTGGTTAATCGAGTTAAAGCATCGTTGTGGCCCACAACAACACTGGCACCAACACCCCCAACAAGGCGAAAAAATAAGCCATCCTTAACAGCCGATATTTCCGCCTGAGGATCAACCCAATTTGATATATGTCGTTGATCAACATGTCTCTGGCTGCCTCGTTATCAACCAAGGTTCGTTGCATGTAATCATTGTATTGTTGCTGTGAAAACTGGGTAAAAAACCCAAAGAACAAAGGGTTGTTGATGTGCTCAATATCGGGTTGTTTTTGACCACTGATGTTTTTCGGAATCAGCACCATGACTGTCAACACCATGGGCACCAATTCCATGGCCATAAACACAGCCAGCACGATGAGCAATGAACTTTCTGTTTCTATCAGAGTGATGACTCGGGTGAGTACCACGGTAAACATCAATGCCAAGGTACCAATCAAAATATTGGCCTTTTGATCAGCCATCAAATTCAACTGCGTCTGATTCTGATGTGCGGTGCGCAAGGTTTGGATCACATCATTATTGGCTGGATTATTGTACTGAGTCATAGTTATTCTGAGCAACCATATTGATGGCAGTATAACACCTGTGGTTGGTACAACGTCATCAACAAATAACAGTTGATTAACTTTTGCATCATAGATATTGTATAAAATAATGTCTTCATTGCATGGTTGTTGTGGGTCATAGCCTTTGACAGGACCATAATATTTTTATCATCTATTTATTGAGAATCAGAAAATGCATATGACTTTTAAGACTTTGATGTTGGCTGTTGTGTTGCTGTCTATGACCACAGTTCACAGTGAATCGCTCAACATCCAAACCAAGCATCAGCACAGTAAAAAAGCATTCAATCACACACAATTCCCGATGTCTCCATTGACTGACCGACTTGAAATCGCCGCTCAATTACTGAAACATGAAACCGGAACATTGCAACCGTTAACCAGCTGGAAACTGTATTCACAGGTAAAAACTCCTGGCGGAATTGAAGTTTTTAAGTTTCAGCACTTGCTCAATGGTTATCCGGTTATGGGGGATTGGGCGATGGTGGTGTTGAATGCTACAGGTCAACCACTGATCACAGAAACCTCAATGGTCATGGTAGATAAAGAACCTGTTTCATTGCCGTTAGACAATGATCGCTGGTTCCAAGCCACCCATACCAAAGCCGGGCAACAACAGCACACGGCAACCAAGAACCGTATTTGGTATAAAGACAACAATCAATTGATTCCGGCATTGATCAGCCAAACCATCATAAGCCAGGATCAACAGCCCCTGTTGTATGCCTTTATTCATGCTGCCGAGGACGGACAGCTACTACAGAAAACATCGTTAACTCACGCTGTTGCTTACAACTACAAAGTCTATGCAGATAACAATGGTTTACCAGCTGACAGCGTATATGGGTCTACCCAACCACACCCCACAGGCATCCCTGACGATACACAACCCAGCGTATTTGCCGATCAAGTCATCGTCAATGTAGAGGAAATTTCCGTTACTGTGGATGATCCCTGGTTACCAGCTGGCGCCACAGAAACAGTGGGTAATAATGTCGACATATTTTTTAATTCATTGTTGTTACCTGATGGCACTTACGACAACAATTTCTCTGATGGTTTGGCTTACGGGCCGGGCTTTCAGCCAATTGATGGTGATTTCCGGGCACAATTGGGTGCTGGTTCAACCTTCGATTATACTTATAACCCGGCCATCTCCGCCGACGATTTTTATCAGCTATTCAGCGACCCAGTACCATCAAACCCTTCACCCGATGACCCACAAATCAATGCCAAACTGGTACAAGGTTTCTACATGGCAAACGTCATGCGTGATATATTCTATGACGCTGGTTTTACAGAAGTTGCTGGCAACGCACAAGAGGATAACTATGGCCGCGGCGGCATAGAAAACGACCGCATGATCATCCATGGGAATTGTTTATCTACCTTTGTATTCACCCCAGAGGACGGGGTTCAACCGGTGATGTGCTTAGGTCGAAACAGTTCCAGTTCAACCAACAAAGATGCCAGCTTTGATTATTCAATATTTGCCCATGAATGGTCACACTATATGTACAAAAGGTTGGTACAAGGCCCAAGCTTGCCATCGGGCAATCAGGGCAGCAGCTTGAACGAGGGCTGGGCTGACTTAGTGGGCATATTCATGACATTAGATGCTGCTGACTTCAACGCCCCCACCGCTGCAGGTTTTGACAGTGTTTATACGGTTGGAGGGTATTTTAATACCGATTACAGCCTCAACTACATTGCATATTTTGACCCCAATGGCACCCCGCCAGATGCGCATTTTTATGGTATCAGAAGGTGGCCTTTTGGCGCATCTAATCCCCTGACATTTCGCCACATCGAGCACTTGCAAGAACTGCCAAACACCCACCCTTATTTTGACTGGAAGGGCCGCTCAAAATTCAATTCTGAATACCATTCTGCCGGTGAGATATGGGCCGCCAGCACCTGGGATTGCTTCAGAAATATCCTGGCAGATCGCACTGATCGCACTTTCGCTGAGAACAAGAGTCAACTTGCCGCCTACATCGTCGGCGGTATGGCTGCCACACCTCCTGATCCAACTTATACCGAAGCCAGAAATGGTTTATTACTGGCCATCAACCAATCAGACCCGACAGATTGGCAGACCTGTCGCCAGGCTTTTGCAGATCGGGGTATGGGATCTGGTGCCATTTCACCAGACCGTTTTTCAAAAACACATGCGAATGTGGTTGAGCACTTTGCCAATGACGACCTTGAAATGACCGTGGTTTCTGCTAACTTGACTGATGATCTGGTTTCATTTGACAATGATGGAATTCTTGACGAATTCGAAACCGGAAATCTCAATCTGACCCTAAAAAATACCGGCTTCAAAACCATCGAATTCAGTTCAATCGAATTAATCAGCAGTGCCGATTACAGCTTCCCTGCTGCTGCCAATGAGTTTTTTGATGTGCCTCCCGGTGGAGAAATCGAAGTACTGTTACCCATCAAATTACTGCATAACAGGCAATTCGATGATACTGAGTTTACCCTGGTGACCGCCTTGTCAACTGACAATGGCAACACTTCTGGCGGCGGTGATACTGTTTTGAGTTTCAAAACACATTTCAACCAGGCTTCATCTGATGCTGCGACAGAAACATTGGACTACGAAGCAGCCATGAATTTATGGGCTGAAGAAACCCTGTATCAATATCCTTTCATCAATCCACATTATGAACGTCGAGAGCTGGCCGGAAATACAAACGTGGTGTTACAGATTGGCGAAGTTTTCGGTGGCTTTGAAAAAACCCTGACCAGCCCCTGGCTGACTTTGGATCCGTTGAATCCAGAAGTCAATTTAAGCATTAACCACACTTACCTATTAGGCGATACCGGGCAACAGCTTAATGTTGAATACAGTTTCGATGATGAAAACTGGCTTACCATGAGCACCCAAAACAACAACCCTGCCATTTTTCTTGGCGACGACCTGAATTACCCAACACTGGGTTTTGAACCCCTGTCTATTCCGGACCTTGACGGCAACACCCAGTTTAAAATCCGTTTTTATATCAATGCATTCACTGACTATACACCAACTGAAGCCGTTTGGATGATAGATAACATCAGTTTGGATGGTGTCACGGAGCAGCCTTTCTTAACTGTCACCAGCCAGAGCTCAAATGACTTGATCTTTGTTGATGGTTTTTAATTGGTAAACATCAAGGTTGCTAATTTCAGTCGGTTTTTACATGACCACTGCTGTTGGTTATAATTATAAGATTGACCATCCCGTAAATAACCATGAAAATCATTAAATACGCCATTGCCTGGTTGGCATCAATACTGATATTTACCCAAGTGAATGCCACTTTTTCTATCGTTACCGTTGACCCGGTTACGGGTCAGATAGGCAGTGCAGGTGCGACCTGTATTGGTGCTGAGGATGGTGCCATTGTGATCAGCGACATTGTACTTGAAACCGGTGTGATACATACCCAATCGTTCTACCTCCCGAACAATCAGAACAATGCCAGAAATCGCATGATTGCCGGCGACAGTCCACAACAAATCATGGATTGGTTGTTCAACAATGATGCCAACAACGACCCCAGTGCACGACAATACATCGCAGTGGATTTAAATGATGGCAGCCCAAGAAGTGCCGGCTTCACCGGTCCTGCCTGTTTCACGGAGTTTATCCATGTTACTGGGCCCAATTATGCCATCGCGGGCAACATCCTGATTTCCGAAGATGTGGTCACTGATATGGAAACCGCATTTTTGACAGCACAGGGATCCTTGGCCGAACGATTGATGGCCTCCTTACAAGCTGCTAAACGGGTCGGCGCAGACGAGCGCTGTGAACCTTTTGGCATCAGTTCCGCATCGGCATTTATACGAGTTGCCAGACCCTGTGATAAAGACAGCTCATTGGGCAATTTACCACTGGATCTGAATGTTTGGGTTGAGGACAGCAACCAAATATTCGAGCCCATTGATGAACTACAAAATCAGTTTGACAGCAGTTTGCCACTTGAAATTTGTGAGTTCGATTTGATTTTTTACGATGGTTTTGAATGAGTCAGACTTATTGATTTTTGATGGTGCTATTGTGATTGCCGAATAATGACCGAGGCTGCCAAAGCCAATGTAACCATTACCAAGCCAATCAGCACAGGTAAACGACTCATCTTTCGCTTCGGTATCGTCACCCTCAAATCGCTTTCTGCAATGACATAAATCGACACGAATGTATCCCACATGGTTGCTTTGACTGAATTGAACTTTTCCAACCGGGTTATTTGCACGGATTTTTTACCCAAACTTTTCTTGGTTTGAACCTCTAGCTTCCCAAGCTGTGTTGAACGCTTTGCTGGCTCAACCATGAATTCATAAGTCATGGGCACGCTGCTGAAACTGCGGCTGAACAATTCGAGTTTTTCACCGGCCTTGATTTCAATCATTTCTTTGGCTTGACTCATTTTTGACTCAGGTATGAATTAAGACCATGATGCCAGCACCACTGCTTTAAATCCTGAAAAACAGATGAAATTTACAAAAAATCAATCCACGTCTTGCACAATGACCACTTCCTCATGGAAAGTGATGTTGTGTTGGGCGCACAATGTTTTTAATTGATCAACTGGCACATCTTTGAGCTTAACAGGTTCTCCAGTCTTCAAAAACAGTACCGGAAAAGTACCACCATCCTCGTTCCAGACTTCGACTTTTTCTATGTCATGCCAAGGGTAATTAACCACACTGCGGTTAACTTGAGAATAAGCCGCAAAGCCAAAGGGGGTGATGAACGTCTTGGGGTTTTTGTTGGGGAAAAAGCGCAGTTTGATCATGTTGAAAATCAGGATGATGGGAATCAAAATGATCATCAAAAGCAAAATGGGGATCATCACCAACAGGATCAAAATAAACACCACCCAACTGAGCGGGCTGCGCCCATTGGGCATGTTACTGAGTATGACTTGTGCCAATTTCATGGTATTTCCTTAACTCTTTAACCAGCACCCAGCAGGGCTTTGGTTTCTAAAAATTCTTCGAAGCCTTGTGGACCCCGTTCACGACCATTGCCAGACTGTTTGTAACCTCCAAATGGGGCCGTGCGGTCCATTTGTGCCCCATTGATGTGGATCATGCCAGCTCGCAGTTGATTGGCAACATGGTTAACCCGGTCATTATCAGCTCCTGAAACATAACCGGATAAACCATAGTCATTGTCATTGGCCATCGCTATGGCCTGTCGTTCTGTTTCATAGGGCATGAGACACAACACCGGACCGAAAATTTCATGGCGGGCGATTTGCATGTCATTATTGACACGGGTGAAAGCCGTCGGTTGAACATAATAGCCAGTTTCCAAGCCTTCAGGTTTGCCAACGCCCCCGACCAATATTTCAGCACCTTCATCAATGCCTTGTTGTATCAAAGTTTGGATCCGATCCCATTGTAATTGTGACACCACGGGTCCGGCAAAAGTGGATTCCTCATGGGGATCTCCCACTTTGATTTTTTGCATGGTGTTTTTAACGATTGCTTCGGCTTCAGCCAAGCGTGATGCAGGCACCATCATGCGCGATGGTGCGTTACAGTTCTGACCCGAATTAACACACATGGTTTTAACACCTCCCGCCACAGCCTTACCAAAGGCTTCGCTCGACAAATCATCCAGGATGATGTTGGCAGATTTCCCGCCCAACTCTTGGGTCACGCGTTTGATTGATGGTGCGGCATCTTGTGCCACTGCAATACCGGCCCTGGTTGAACCGGTGAATGAAACCATTTGAATACCCGGGTGTGATGAAATGGCCGATCCAACCACAGGACCATCGCCATTGATCATGTTGATCACGCCGCTGGGGACACCGGCAGCGTGTAACACTTCCATCAGTAGATACCCAGAAAATGGTGCCACTTCTGAGGGCTTCCAAACCACGGTACATCCGGTCGCCAGTGCCGGGGCCAATTTACAGCCAATCTGGTTCACGGGCCAATTCCAAGGCGTGATGAAGCCACAAACACCGATAGGCTCTTTGCGGATCAAGGACGACTCTTGTTTGAATTCAAACTCAAAATTATTCAGAACATCTATGGCTGATTTGAAATGCAGGTAGCCAGAAGCCGCTTGATTGGAGCCACTGAGCCACTGCGGCGCGCCCATTTCTTCGGTGATGGCAGCAGCGATGTCAGCCGATCTTTTTTTGTATTCTGCAGCCACTGATTGCAACAAGTCCAAACGCTGTTCCTTGGAAGTTTGGGAAAAGCCTGTAAAAGCGGCTTGGGCTGCTTTAACAGCCGCATCCACATCGGCTGCCGTACCCATTGATATGTGACCAGCGACTTGTTCTGTGGCCGGGTTGATCACTGCCAATTGCTCGCGGTTTTCTGGCGTCACCCATTGGCCATTGATATAAAATTTTTGATAGTTTCTCATGCGCATCTCTACTGGTTGTTAGGGCTTCAGGTGTTTGATGAAATAATCAGCGATGGTGCTGTAAACATGGAACTGCGGTTTGCTGCCACTGATGCCATGCTTGCCACCTGGGTAAATCATGGTGTCAAACAAAATGCCTTCATCTTGCAGGACTTTGATCATCTTGGTTGAGTTCAAAAACAACACGTTGTCATCGGCCATACCATGAATCAACAACAATGGTTTGTTGATGTTTTTGGCGTTATCAAAAGTGGCTGTGGTTCGATAGCCATCCGGGTTCAATTGCGGTGTCGACATGTAACGTTCTGTGTAGTGGGTGTCATACAGAGCAAAGTCTGTCACCGGTGCCACCGATACGCCCAAAGCGTAATCATCCGGCGCGTTGGTCAACGCCTTCAAGGTCATAAAACCACCATAACTCCAACCAAAGATACCCACTTTATCGGCATCCACAAAAGGTAAAGATTTCACATGGTTGGTACCCACCAACTGGTCTGCCAACTCGGGCGTACCCATTTTTTTGTACAAAGCCGATTCAAATTTCATACCGCGGCGATCACTGCCCCGGTTATCGATCACAAACACCACAAAGCCTTGTTGGGCCATGTACTGCTCAATCCATCGGCCCCATGATTTGGTTACATACTGTACATGAGGTCCACCATAGACATATTGAAAGACCGGGTATTTTTGTTTCGGATCAAAGTCCCTGGGTTTGATCATGCGGTAATGCAAAGTGTGCCCGTCTTCAGCTGTTAAGGTACCAAACTCGTTGTCCAGATGATTCTTTGCATAGGGGTAATAGGGGTGGTCTCTGTCCACTTTGTTTTCATTCAACCACACCACCCGTTCTCCGGTGGCTTTGTGCAATGAAGTTTGTGGCGGGTGATTGCGATCTGACCATTGGTCAATGTAGTGACTGGCAGACCCATCCATGGTGATGGCATGAAAGCCTTCACGTTTTGAAATTTTTTCAGGCGAACCGCCTTGCTGATAATTCAAACGGTACAGGTGTTTTTCCAAGGGTGAGGTCAAGCTGCCCGTGAAATAAACCCATTGATTGTCTTCATCAATACCGACCACGTCATCAACCACCCAATCGCCATCGGTGAGTTGTCGACTTAATTGGCCTTCTGCACCATACAAGTACAGGTGCTTGAATCCACTGCGTTCCGAGGCCCAAATAAACCCACCTTCCTTAAGGAATTTAAGGTCATGATGCAGATTAATCCAAGTATCACTGGTTTCTTTCACGACCGTTTTGCTGCTGCCTTTGAGGTCAGCAAATTTCAAGGCCAAAGTCTGTTGGTTCCTGCTTTGGATCTGATAACTGACTTGTTTTGAATCGGGTAACCACCCCACCCTGGCGATATAAATGTCTGGATTCTTGCCCAAGTCCACCCACTGTGTTTTGCCGGAGGCAACTTCGACCAAACCCAATTTGATGGTGACATTGGCCTCACCGGTGTACGGATACCGCTGTTCAATCACTTCAATGTCATCGGCATTGATTTCATAACGCTTGGTCACTGCCACCGGCGCTTCATCAACCTGCAGATAGGCGATGTACTTTTCATCAGGCGACCACCAATAACCCGTATCTCGATCCATTTCTTCCTGGGCCACAAATTCAGCCATGCCATTTTTAATCAACCCTTCACCGTCGGTGGTTAACTGTTGCTCTTCGCCGGTTCTGGTGTTGACCACAAACACATCTTGATCACGGATGAATGACACATGATTGGCTTTGGGTGAAAATTTGGCATCGGTTTCAAAAGACTCGGATGCCGTTAATTGTTTGGTGTTCTTGTTGGATAACTGATACACATACAAATCACCATTCAAAGGGAACAACAAGGAGTCGCCGTCCTCAGACCAGGCATAATCAATGATGCCTTTGACATCAGCCAGGCGTTGGCGTTCGCGGCGGGCCTTTTCTTCCGCTGACAAGACTTCTTCGCCTTCCAACAAATCATTGGAGTCGACCAACAAACGTTTTTGTTCATCAGCAATGTGGTATTCCCACAAATCATACTGGTCTTTGTTTTCTGCCTTACCTTGCAAAAAAGTCACCCTCGAGCCATCTGGAGACATCTTCAATGCCCTTAAGCTGGGGCCGGATAAATCAGGGCTGGCAAAAATACGCTCTAAAGTCAGCGTCCCGGCATTGCTATGTTCTGTTTGGATGGTCATAATTAATGTAAGTAGTAGACAAGTGAATTTCATGTTAATTGAGGGTATCAAAGGCCAACAGTTATACCAGAATACAGGGCATAATTCATGTGAAGAAATACCTGAATGATCAAAAATATATGGGACATTTCCACAAAAGCAACAACACGGGTTACCAAGACGCACTGATCAAAGAGGCCGAAGGATTGAACAGCCTCAAACAAGTCTTGGAATCCAATGACATCAAGATCAAAATTCCAGCCGTTTTTCAGGTCGATGAACAGGTTTTAGAAACTGAACACATCAACCAACTGGCGGGCGCCAAACAACAATGGTTTGACCTGGGTGCTTCATTGGCCAGATTTCACACGGTGCAACAAAAGTCATTCGGATGGTCTGCCAACAACTACATTGGCCTCAACCCACAACAGAATGTGTGGTCAGATGACTGGGGGCGTTTTTTCTGGCAACACCGTTTGGGTTATCAAATACAGTTGATCCGAGATCCGAACATCCAATCCAATTTCGCAAAAGCATGGCATGACTGCAAAACCAAACTGGTTGCCTTCCTGAACAAGCATTGCAACCACGCCAGTCTGCTGCATGGCGACCTGTGGAATGGCAATGTCTTGTTCGACAACCAGGATGCATGGCTGATCGATCCAGCGGTGTATTGCGGCGATGCCGAAGCCGATGTGGCCATGACTGAATTGTTCGGCGGCTTCCCTGCCGCCTTTTACCAAGGCTACCAAAGCACCCAACCACTCAGTGAACACTACCCTCTGAAGAAAGTGATATACAACCTGTATCACCTGTTGAACCACTACAATTTGTTTGGTTCAGGGTATTTGGCGGGTTGTGAACGTGGGTTCAGAACCATTGAACAGAGCCTGAAATAACAGTCATTCTGAGCGAGTGCAACGAGTCGAAGAATCTCCTGAGGCTGGCGCACACTTCAATCCCGGAGATAACCAATTGGCTGGGAGATCCCTCGGCTGCGCTCGGGATGACAATGACCAGTCATTCTGAGCGAGTGTAACGAGCCGAAGAATCTCCTGAAGCTGATAATGACCATCCTAACGTGGACTGAAGCCCACGCTCCATAGAATCGAATTCCCGGCGCAGGCCGGGATCCAGCGTCTTGGCGTACGATAAACAAATGACAAGTTGGCAATTATACCAGGCACCAATATACACAAGCTTAGCAGGCCAATCCAACGTTGACCGAAGTCCCCGCTCCGAAAACATTGTGATCCTCGGACTTCCTAAAGGGACCTACTTTTGGCGGCCTGAGGATGACGGAAGATGGGGTATTACCTGTTTATATTCAGCCCGCTTTCTTCAAATACACCAACAGCAGTGAAACTGCAGCTGGGGTCATGCCCTGGATGCGAGCGGCTTGGCCGATGGTTTCGGGTTTGATTTGGTTGAGTTTTTCGGTCAACTCACCACTGAGGCCTTTGATCACACTGTAATCCAAGTCTAATGGCAAAGGCTTGTTTTCATGGGCTTTGGCTTTGTCAATTTCTTGCTGTTGGCGATCCAGGTATCCGGCGTACATGGTTTGAATCTCAACCTGTTCCAACACCTTTTCAGCCTGTGAAGGCAGTGTGATCTCATCCAATTCATTGAGCATGCTGATGTTGACTTCAGGTCGGCGTAACAAATCATAAGCACTGGTTTCTTTGCTCAACACGATGCCCGTTTGGGTCATGAACTTTTTACCCAAGGCGTTGTTGGGACTTAGAAACATGGTTTTGAGGTGTTCTAATGACCCTTCAACATGGGTTCTTTTTTCACTGAATGCAGTCCAGCGATCGGCGCCAACCAAACCCAATTCACGGCCTTTTTCGGTCAGGCGAAAATCGGCGTTGTCTTCGCGCAGCATCAAGCGGTACTCGGCCCGCGAAGTGAACATGCGGTAAGGTTCATTGGTGCCTTGGGTGATCAAATCATCGATCAGAACACCCATATAGGCTTCATTCCTCGCCGGCGTCCAGGCAGGTTTTCCTGCCACGCTCAGGGCGGCATTCATGCCCGCAATCAACCCTTGAGCACCAGCTTCTTCATAGCCTGTGGTGCCATTGATTTGACCCGCGAAATACAGGTTCTCGACATATTTGGTTTCCAGTGAGGCTTTCAATCCGCGCGGGTCGAAGAAATCGTATTCGATGGCATAACCCGGGCGGGTGATGTGGGCATTTTCAAAGCCTTTGATCGATCGCACCAACTTGATCTGTACATCAAACGGCAATGAAGTTGAGATACCATTGGGATACAGCTCATGCGTTCCCAAGCCTTCTGGTTCAACAAATATCTGGTGTGAGTCTTTATCCGCAAAGCGCATGATCTTGTCTTCGATCGATGGACAATACCGCGGTCCTTTGCCTTCAATAACACCCGAATACATGGGCGAACGGTCCAAACCTGAGCGGATGTGCTCATGGGTTTGTAAATTGGTGTGGGTGATGTAACAACTGACCTGATCGGGGTGGTCGTCCAAGGAACCCATGTATGAGAAAACCGGGCGCGGCGTATCACCTGGCTGTTCTTCCATCACGGAAAAATCCACCGTTTTACCATCGATGCGGGGCGGTGTGCCTGTTTTCAATCTGTCCACTTCGAAAGGCAAGGCCCGTAATTTTTGCGCCAGTACCGTGGCGGGTGGATCACCTGCCCGACCGCCAGAATAATTGGACATACCGATGTGTATTTTACCGGCCAAAAAAGTACCCACTGTCAGCACCACTGTTTTGGCCATATAGATCAAACCCATTTGGGTCACACAGCCTTTGACCTGATCATTCTCAATGATCAAATCTTCAACACCCTGTTGGAACATGTACAGGTTTTCCTGGTTTTCCACCACCGACCGAATAAACCCCCGGTATAAAGCACGATCACATTGTGCTCGGGTGGCACGCACTGCAGCACCCTTCCTTGAGTTCAGCGTACGCCATTGGATGCCGGCATGATCAGTGGCCTCAGCCATCACCCCGCCCAAAGCATCAATTTCTTTGACCAAGTGTCCTTTTCCAATGCCGCCAATGGCTGGGTTACAGCTCATTTGGCCAATGGTGTCTACATTGTGAGTCAGCAACAGTGTTTTGGCACCGACACGTGCAGCCGCCAAGGCCGCCTCGGTTCCGGCATGGCCACCGCCAACTACAATCACATCAAATTCTTGGTCGTACTTCATGGGTCTAAATATATTCAAAGCAACCTGCTATTTTACCTTGAGATTGCACATACTCAAGGAAAACCAAGCAATATCAACCTTAATTGAGCTGATAAGCGGAAATTACTGGCAGAATCTAGACATTCTTTAGTAGGATGGTCAAAGAATGACTTGAGGTTCGAACCATGAAAAATTTATTGTTGCTACTGATTGGTGTCATGCTAAGTTATCAGATTAATGCAAGGGTGCCTGCAACAGGCCAATGGTTTTCGCCCAACCACAATGGCCATGGCATTGACTTACAAAAAGCAGGACAAGTTTATACAGTCATTTTTTATACCTATGATGAGGACAACAACCCAACCTGGTTCCTTGGTGTCGCAAACTGGCAATCAGATGATGAAGTCGCCACCTTAACGGGCGATTTCAATTCATTTAATCACGACCCCGCAGCAATAAACCCAATCCAATTGGTCGGCAAAGCCGGTGAATTCGAATTGACTTTCGATCAACCACATGCAGCCTGTGAAAGCCTTGAAGCAGCACATCATGCCCTCTTCACCTGGCGCATCAATGGACAGGAAGGTGCGTGGTGTATGGTCAACGTCCTGGCACAAATCAATGTCAGACAAATGGACTTTACCGGTCATTATTACAGCGGAGAAGCAGATACTGGCTGGGGTTTTTCATTGGATTACCAAGGCTATGAAGGCGCCCAAACTGCAGCTGCTTTGGTTTATTATTATGACCAATCCGGCTATCCCAGGTGGTCCATCGGCTCGGGGTTGAGTACTTCTGGTGACAGCACTTTAATCATGAATAATGTGATTGGGTATTGTCGCACTTGTACACCCACAGACTTACAAGTCAGTCCAATTGGTCATCTGGATGTCAATTTAGATTTCATAGATCACCAAAGAACAGGATCCGCCAGTTTACAACTGACTTATCCGAACGACACAGACACTTCATGGCAAAGAAGTGATGCGCCTTTGTTCCCGTTAAGCGAACTCGAACCAGGCATCCTGCCACTACCAGAAACCATTGATCAAAGTACGCTTACAGCTGTTATCGATGTGTCTGTGGTTCCCATGACACCTGGATTCCCAATATGGGAACACCGCAATGTGGTCTTTGAAAATGGTCTTATTACAGACATCAATCAAGACCCGCAATTTGCTTCTGAATTCATTGGCACAACAATTGATGGCCGAGGTTTGCACCTGGCTCCGGGTATGTCCGAGATGCACCTACACATCACCACTGGAGGCAGGGAGGCGGCT
The DNA here is from genome assembly GCA_965230295.1 of Marinicella sp. Lineage (GTDB taxonomy): Bacteria > Pseudomonadota > Gammaproteobacteria > Xanthomonadales > Marinicellaceae > Marinicella. The sequence continues at coordinate 1,115,132 of OZ246001.1, forward strand.
GAACAAGCTGGTTTATTAATGATTGCCAACGGCATCACTACTGCACTCAATGCGGGCAGCACTTTTTCAATCAGCGTGCCAGAATTGGCCGATAAATTCGAGCAAGGTGAATTGATTGGCCCCACTTTTTATACCGGACAAGTGGCTTATGGTACCAGAGATGGAGCCGGGCCGGATCACACGGTTGCATCGGCAGAAGAAGCCACACTGTATGCCGAGTTATTGCATGCTGGTTCGTATGATTTCATTAAAGTATATTGGCAACTCACGGTACAAACCATCAACCAGTTTTTTGTTGAAAGTGAACGGTTGAATTTACCCATCATCGGCCATTTACCACGAACACAACTCATGTTTCGGTCCCTGTCTCAGGGACAAAAACTGGCTGTCCATATTCAAGAGCCCTATGTGACTCACCTGAATGGAGTCAGGGATGAAAGTAAATTCCCCGAAATTTCAGAAATTTTCCTCGAACATGGTGCTTATTTATCACCGACCCTCGCGGTGTTTGAATCTTATGTGATGATTTCAAATAACCACGTCGCAACATACAATGAATACATCAACCGCGAGGGTAACCAATACACGCCCCAATCGGTTAAGCAAATTTGGCAAAACTACTTCAATCAACCCTACATACAAGTGGCCGATCGTGAAAATTTACTGGATTTGTTTGATTTCTTCATGAAGATGACCAAAGCACTGTATGATTCGGGTGTGCCTTTACTCAGTGGCACCGATGCCACAGGATTTCCGGGGGTGATGGCTGGCTATGGTGTACATGAGGAACTGCGATTATTGAACGAAGCGGGCATTCCAGTGGATGAAGTTTTCGCCATCACCACCCGCAATGCCGGTCAATTCATTGCCGACACATTGGATGAACCGGTTAAATTTGGCACCATAGAAATTGGCAACAGAGCTGACATGATCCTGACTACAGAAAATCCCTTAAGCTCATTGGAGACAATCAAAAAACCCATGGGGGTGATGGCCAGAGGGCGGTTTTGGTCTCAAGAACACTTACAAGATCTGCTGGACAGTTTACCCCTCAATCAGCAAAAAACCATGCCAGCAGAGAACCAGGCGCTGCCCTACTGTAACCACCACAATGTCTTGTGACGTATTTAACCACCTTTGGGCTTAATAGGCGCAACAAATAAATGACCTGCCTCAGGGAGCTCTGATGGGTCTAGGGTGAAATTTTGTCTGTTACCGAATAAGAATTTTCTTGTTTTAGCTTCTTATGCGATAGCAGACATAAGGTGCAACCAATATCCAGACCAACACCAGTATCCATACCCGTCCTCTGAATAAGTTATAGTCCATAAATAGCCGCGACCAAGAATGTCCTGCCACAAAATGGCCAAAAACAAATTCAAAAATGACCGTCATGGTTAACCAAATTCCACCGATCAATAAGGCTTGTTTAACAGATTGAATATTGAAAATACCCGTTAAGAAATATATATAGATACCAAACAGGATAATGGCTATCAATGTAGATAATTGGTGAGCAGCCAATTCTGACATGTACTGGGCATATATTTTTTCCCGAATGATGCCATTGATAATCGCCAGTATGACCATACCAACCCAGGCGAACATGTAAATCAATATTGTTTTCATTTTTTCCGATACTTCAGTTCATTTGGTTTAACCGGATTACATCAGCTTAATATGAACTGAAATACCAAACGGCCAAACCCAAGTTCAGCACCATCATCACAAAATCAGTGACAAAGATAAACAACAGGGTGCCTTTCAACACCTGCCAAACGCCACCACCTTTTCTGTTTTCTAAGGCAACCGGCAAGTTATAAAAGAACTGGGTGCCATGGGCCACAGCAAATACCAACAACAAAATCGCCCTTTGTTGATTGGTTGGAAAGGTGTCCAGATTCAACAACAACAGCAAATTACAGATTGCAAAAGCCAGATTAAAACCACCAAGAAATTTACCGGATTCTGCCAGTACAAAAAACACCGGTGAGTCTCGGTGTTCTTTGGGCACCAGGATTTTGGCAAAGATGTGATTGCGCAAAGAAAACACATTGAATGCCATCGAAAACCAAATGGTGTTTAAAATCAGCACTGTTTCAATCATCGAACTCACCAACTATAATCAGTTTGAATGAGGAGCCAATTTGATACACACATGCCATTCAATCAGAATGTCCAACCAAAGGCTTAAACCCGCCATAGGCCATCCGTTCAGGGTCAAAACCCACGTCAACAGATGCCATCAATGTTTCCATCCTTGGGTCAGCAGCGACTTTTTCATTGGCCTGGTCTCGGGCTTCACGCGATGCAAAGGTCACGTATCCAAACACCACCACTTCATCGGCTGATGCCCCTGTGGCATCAACAAAAGATCTTGTGCCAACCAAGGTCATGTCATCACCGACGAATTCCCGATAATCCAATGCCCCATGTTCAACCCATATGGCAGCAATGTCACTGGCGATCCTTTGGTAATTGCTCAAGTGCTGTTTTGGTATGGGCAAAACGAACCCATCAATGTATTCGGCCATGTTGAAACCTCTGTTGTTCCCAATGCCTTGATGTTAAGGCAAGCAGTCAATCTGTTGCAAGTGGAAACAATGGAATCGGTGCTCCACAGATGTTACATTTCATGGCTTCAAATTATGTTGTTCATCAAGTCAATGTTCTATTGAGATGAGGCTTTTGAATCCATGACTTTAATTCATCTGACTCATGGGTCGACTGAAGTCGACCACCCAATAAAACTGAGAAATTGGGTCGTTGACTTCAGTCAACGCATCAAGTTACTCCAAATGATATTCATGGGTGTTTCACCCACTTCCCTGCTTGCATAATGACTTTTATGTCTGTCAGTAAATTGATGTTTTTGATCGGGTCGCCTTTAACAGCAATCAAATCCGCTTTCATCCCAGCTTGTAATTGTCCCACTTGTTTTTCTATGCCGATCAATTCAGCGGCCCAAATGGTGGCTGAACGTATCGCATCTATGGGTTCCATACCTGCATCAACCATTAACTTAAATTGTTCGGCGTTGCGCCCATGGGGATATATACCGGCATCAGATCCAAAAGCCATGCGAATGCCCGCTTGATAAGCCCGATTGAATCGATCGGCATAATCTTCATACATCCCTTGGTTGCCTTGCTCCATATCCTTGTCTGTGAAATCCTTATTGGTTTCAACCAAATCAAAATGGGCCGCAAGCAGGTCCATCACCACAAACACACCCTGTTTTTTCAATTGTTTGAGGGCGGCATCCCCCATCAAAGTATTGTGCTCAATGGACTTCACTCCGGCTGCCACTGCATTCAGGATGCCGGCTTCACCATGGGCATGGGCTGCTACTGCCATGCCACGCTTGGCGGCTTCATCAACAGCCGCTTGTATTTCTGCTTGAGAATACGTGGCGGCTCCAGGCATGGATCCACTGGTATAGAAGCCTCCAGTGGCTGATAGTTTGATCAAATCAACCCCATGCAAAATGTGTTTACGAACCGCTTTGCGTACTTCATCAACGCCATCTGCCACCACTTCAGCACTCGTCTCAACCTGATGTTCTGCAACCATCCAGTTGCCCCAATCACCATGTCCTCCTGTCATGGTTATCATTTGCCCACTGACATACATCGTGGGCCCTGGGATCCACCCTGCGTTGATGGCATCACGCAATGCCACATCTGCATAATAGGGACCAGAAACATCTCTTACTGTGGTGAAGCCAGCCTCCAGCGTCTTTTTCGCATTTTCAACACCAACAATGCCAAAGCTGGCGGCTGGTAGTGCCCAATGATCAAACTCAGACCCCATATAGGTGTTGTCTGTGAGGTGGGTGTGTACATCCATTAATCCAGGTAACAGGGTGTATGCTGTCAAATCGACCCATTCATGTTGCTTGCTTTTTCCTGCAGCTTGATCGATGCTTTTGATCAAGCCATTTTCAATCGAAATCAGTACATCTGACTGGTAGTTTCCGGTTTTAACATCGAGAACCTGTCCAGCATGTAAATAAATAACAGCATTGCTACGTTCCTCTGCAAGCAAAACAGCGGAACTGAACAATAATGAGCAAGCGATCATAGAAATGAACCGGTAAGATGACTTCCTGCTCAATAAAAACCCAAGCTTTTCCCTTAACTTCCCATCATGTTTGAATAATTTTTGCTTCGGCATAACCAACTCCACTCCAGTCTAACTGTCATTGATTATATCGTATGATCAATGCACTGCGATTCCCGTCATAAGCATGGAAGTCAATTTTGATAAGATTTGCCGGATCATTCGGAGCGTTGACTTCAGTCAACGTTATGCAGCTGCTTGATCAATGATGCACCAGCAACTCGGAATATCATCGTAAATATAAAACTCACCACATGAAACGCACGAGATCCTTCGGCTAAGCTCAGGATGACAGTTACTTGTCAATCAAACTTTACAAGGCGAAGAACTACAGCACAAACTGTTTAGAATACCTTGATCGTTTCTTTAACCATCATTTTCTAACTGAATTAAACGCCCGTTGTGCCAATAATACCTACAGCATGGCTTCTCAAACAGCTGAAAACCAATTCCCGGATGAGACAGGGTAATCTGTTCATTCCAATGCCAGTGTTTACCTGCCTCAAGGAGGTATAACCTTCCCCATATTTGTTTTGGACCAAAAAATGTTTGTCTGATCAGGTGATGTTGATAACCACTGTTTGCTGAAATAAAAAGAATCGGTGATATTTTTCCTTTTCGAGTATCGAACAGAAAAGCCATGTAGTCAATGACCCCATCGCCATTGAAATCTGCCTGTAATTGACATTTGGATGACTCATGCCCATAACCTTCAGGGAAATCTAGTTCAGTGGCGACAAAAGGCAATCCTTGAACAGTGATGTAATTTTGAACCTTGATAGGAATCACCACTTCTTCGCAAGCCAATAAGTCATAAGACATCATCAGCATCAGCTTGACCATTAAAGTCCGCATAACTGCAATATTTGCCAAGGATTTTTCACATTCGCTCTGCTGTCACCTGATAACGCAGCTTACCACCGGTTTGCAGGGCGTTGAATGGGTAGCAGGTGGTGAGGATCAACTCATCTTCGGTGTTGATCCTCACCTGTTGTTTACTGGAGTCAACAACCTTCAAGTCAATGATGCGATAAACAAAATCACCAACTTGCGTATCGATATGGATCAGGTCATTGAGTTTGGCTTTGGCGAGAAACCCAAAATGTGAATCATTGTGCGCACTGATCAGGGTACTCAGTGCCTGACCTGGCATGCCTGAGGTGATGGATCGTGCAGGACCGAAAGCCATGTTACGCCCACTGGCGCCCTCCAACACATAGCTGGTTTCATTCAATGACGGGAACGTGAGTTTGGCCACCGGATGGGTGTCAGCCCAATCCCAAGGCTTGTGCGGCTGGCCATCTTTCAGCGTTTGCTCCCACGCATCGGCAATCAAGTATTGGGCCAAATGGGCCTTGGCCAGCAGATAGACGGAGGAACCTACCTGCCAGCTGCCCACGGTTAACAATGCAGCGATGATGATCTTGATCCATGAGAACTTCTTGGACTTTTGACGGGCCCGGAAAGAAGCAGAGGTTTTGGATCCGAAGGTATAATCTTGAGAGTTAGAATTGATCATCATGTGCTCCATCATTCAGCGTTTCTATGACATGCCTGATCAAGCGAACCGACGGCTCATGAACAAGGCCATACTCAGCAACAGCATGCCAATCAATAAGTTCCAGCGCCAACCCAATGATCCCTGAGGATAGGGCACTTGTTGTGCCGCTTTCGCTCGGGCCATTCGGCTGGCATCCGGATTCCTGTCCACCGCCACCAAGGCTGTGAACTCAGTGATTAAATGGTGTTTCAATGCCAAAGCAATGATGCTGTCTTTCAGCAATCCATGATCACCACCCAACATCAAATCATCGGTCATTTCCTCAACTTTGTTGCGGGCCCACAAGCGGGCAATGCCAGTGGTGCGATCATCGTCTTTCAGCTTGAATTGTTCTGACCAGGCTTTTTGCTGGTTTCCACCTTCACTGAGACCACTGACCACGAAGGCAGGTGATCCCAATGCTTTGTTGATGGGCGTCTTGCTGGTAATCACCAAAGGTTGATCCATGTATAAATCAGGTATCACACTGGGGCTTTGTACCACATCAGAGGTGTTCCAAGTAACTGCCATATCGGTCAATGCAGGACGCGATAATTGGTCAAACAAGTGGCTCATCGATTCATTGACCTGATCCAATCCGGCGATGTGGGTGTATGTGCCCTTGCCAAACATCGCAGCTTTACTCATAAAGAAATTATTGGGTGCAGGTCCTATGGCTATGGTGAACAATCGAGCATCACCAATATCCTGAGCGATCTGATCAAATATCATGGCTTCATTGCCAACCGAACCATCAGTCATGAAAATGATTTGGTTCAAGAATCCCGATTTGATGTTCTCTCTTTGCATGGCGATTTGTAATGCAGGTGCCATGTTGGTACCGCCGTCTGAACTGAACCCGTCAACAAAATCCAGTGCCATGTTGATGTTATCAGGCGTTCCTGGTCTGGAAGCCGGGAATAACGCTTTGGCGGTGGAATCAAAATCAATCACGTTGAAATAAGAGCCACTGTCCAAGGTAGACAAAGCATACAACAAGGCATCTTTGGACTGTTCCAGTGCCATGCCATGCATTGACCCGGAAGTGTCCATGACGTAGGTCATGTTCCTGGGCTGTTTTGATTTTTCTGTGACATTGGGAGGCAACACCATCAGCAGCGAATATTCAAATCCATCTTTCTGCTCTGAAAAATAGGCTGCCTTGGGAGTTTTTTCCAATTGAGGATACCAACGCAAGACGAAGTCATTGGTGTCATACAATTGTTGATCTTGCAAAGTGATGTTGTGCAAATCGAAATCCTGGTCGATGGCCACATTGTGATGCAATGAGCGCAATTCATCCAATTCAAAACCTGCGTCTAAATTGACTTTGATGCTGCGATACATTTCATCGCTTACGCCTTGAGTGACTGGCAAATTGGCATTCACTGCAGGTGGAATGTATCTGGGTTTGATGGCCATGGGTAAGCGCAACTCGTAATACTGTTGCAAATATTTCAAGGTCATTTGGTAGGTGATCTCGACACTGATCATTTCCTGTGGCCCAATGTTGGCAATGTCTGAGGTGAATATATTGGGGCGGTATTGTTTCACCATGGTGGCCGTTAACCCTTCTGCTTTGGCTTGCCGGTAAATCCTTTCGGCTTGTTTTTTTTCGTGAATTTCACCTTCGATAACCCGCTCCCCAATGGTCATCTTCAATTGATAAACGGCTGACTTGTCGGCCATCGGAAACGCATAAACACCTTCAGTCACCCAATTGTCCTGATCGTTGTAAAAGGTTTGCTTGAGTTTGATGGTGGCGAGTAATCCAAACACATCAACATCATAATCAGTCTGCACCAATTTCAAACTGTGGTATTCACCAGTGCTTTTATTGAATTCCATCATCATGCCACTGCTGATGTCATCGAAATTGACCACTTCACGAGCTGAATCAACTGGTAACGTTTGGGCCTGAACGTTGATGTGGTACAAAGTGGTATAAAACATGGCCAAGGAAAAGATCACCACATCCTTCCAATTCAAACCCAGTTTCTGATACTTGCTGGGCGGCTTGGTGACTTCTGCTTGTTCACTGTCATCCTTTTGATTTTGTCTTTTTTGAGCCAATTGTTCCAATTCCCATCGGATTGATTTTCTGCTGGTTGATTTCATGTCGTCCTCAAATGGTTAACTTGAAGGCCATTTAATCAAGCAAAAAGGTCCTTCAGCTGCCACGTAAATGATGATTTATGGCAAGTTCTGACCAAAAAATGCAGGACCCGTTCTGTCCATTGAAAAAAAAGCCGTTGCATTGCTGCAACGGCTTCTTTGTCTAGGCTCTGATTCCTGTCAGAAGGAAGGACAGGTAGGTGGAATAACTGGACCTTCAAATCCAGTGGCGAAGATTAAATCTCCTTCAAAACCGGATTTGAAAATAATGGGACCTGCCGGGCCCCCTCCACGATTCTGGGAACGCGGTATTGCGAAAGGCAAACTACTGCCATCACCAAATGGATAAGGATCAATGCTGTCAGGCAAAGTTGTGATGGTTCCATCACTGACATTAATCCAGCGACCCGTGTTTTCACTGGCAAAAATGGCCACCAGTTTATTTTGTTCACTGAACATCAAACTGGTCAGAACACCGGTTGAACTGCCTGGATCAGGGTAGTTGGTACAACTGGCTTGCATGGTATTTGAGTCCACTTCGATCAGCACATCAGTGGTATCAAATGACATGGTATCCAAAGCATAGTAATTACCATTGACCGGACTGACGGCGAAATCATTGATGCCATAATCCAACATGCCCGTACTGCCCAAGCAATCTGTGACTGCCTGATCCGCGTTACCATTGGCAATAAAATCCGCTACAACACATTGTGAAAAGGTGTTGGTGCGGTCTCTGAATTGATTCATCACAGCAGCACAAGTGGCATCTGTGGTGGTATCAGCTTCTGACCATGCAGCAGGAATCACACCGCCGTTGGCTGCAGTCAAATCAGCACTGGTTACTTGCCCAATCATGATCCGGGGCACCTGGTATAACACCTCTCCAGTGCCCGCCATCACATCAGCACTGGATTGATAGTTGGTTTTATAACCCAATAAATACATGTTGCCTGATTGATCAAACGAAGAGGCCGTGTGTACGATTGGAATGACTTGCTCATTGTCTGGAGGTAAAACAAGGTCTTCCGCTGGTGGTTGTATTGAACCAATGTTTTGGTAGCCACCATCATTGCCTATTCTAAACACATTGACATCATCAGCCACCATCATATCCCCAGGTTGACCTGGTGAAGGAAATGGCATGGTTAATTCCAGATGGGTGCCTATACCCATTGAATCAGTAGGCATCAAGCCATATAAGAACCGGTCACTTGGATTCAAGCCCAAACCATCAATGGGATTGGGTAAAGTGCCACAATTATTCAGTGTATTGACAAAAGTCTGATCTGACATGTTGGTACACTGCCTGTACAATCGGCTGTTGCCAAATAAATCAGAACTGATGCTGAAAGCTTGATTGTCTGTATCCTGAAAGGAAGTGGTGATATCCGGAACACACAATGGACCACCCGCTTGCGCACCAGAGGCAACAAACAGACCCACACACAGTAATTTCTTCATAGTACCCCTACTCGTTATTATTTGAATGAACCTGATTTATTATCGACGAAACGAAGCCAAAATGTTGAATTTATTACTTATTGTTCTAAAAAAATTAAAATATTTGCTGTCTTTCGCTGATAATGACAGATAATTTGGAGATGTGACAATCTTTGTTGATGTCACAGATTGTAAAATCACCTAACAACAAATTGACGGCATGAAAATTGATTGCTATCCTGTATACAATTAAATACTAACAACGAGGCAATATTATGGGATTTTTTGACTTTTTGGCAGATGCTGGATCTAAAGTATTTGGCAGTGATGAAGAAGAAAAGGATGTGACACTACCTATCATCAAGCACATTGAAAATGCGGGTGTAGACATCACCAACATGAAAACCAAATTTGCAACTGGCGTGGTGACCCTTTCTGGATATGTCCCCAATCAGGAACAAAAAGAAAAATCAGTATTGACTGCTGGAAACATTGCTGGTGTTGCCAGGGTTCAAGACAATTTAATCTTGGGCGCCCCTCCTGCAGATGTGGCTGAAGCTGAAAAAGCCGAAGCTGAAGTGGCAGCCGCCGAGGAAGGAAAAGCCGGTGAAGAAGCTTGGGAATCAAGAACTTATACGGTTCAATCTGGTGACACTTTAGGCAAAATTGCCAAAGAATTTTATGGCAATGCCATGGAATACCCCAAGATTTTTGAAGCCAACAAACCAATGCTGTCTGACCCCGACAAAATTTACCCCGGTCAAGTATTAAGGATTCCTTAAAAAACTGTTTTATCAGGGTGTGGAATGGCCGCTTGGTGCTGCATGCATCAAGTGGCTATTTTTTTGTCATGGGAAATATGAAAAACTCAGAATTTGATCAGTTGTTTAATCACCACATCCGCAGCACGAATACCAAAGCTGCTGATCACCATGGGGCTGGTGCCGTAACCCGAATCACAATCGAGCTTGAATGATTGTTGGTCAGCTGTATCACAAAATGGCAGGATCATTGCCTGGTCTGAATAAACGGCCTTGATTTTAAATTTCTTTTTGTCTTTCAGTCCATGGTGCTTGCGCAGTTCATAACGCACTTTTTTCAGCAAGCGATCACCCGCAGTTTGGGCCAAGTCAGCTTGTTGAATGCAGGCAGGATCAGTTTTGCCGCCCGCACCACCGCAAGTGACAACAGGTATTTTTTTCTTCAGACACTCAGCCAACAACAATACTTTGTGCTTTACTGAGTCAATCGCATCAATCAAGTAATCAAACTCAAGTAACAATTCATCGGCATTGCTGGCCATAAAAAATGCTTCTTGTGCATGGACCTGACAAGCTGGATTGATGTCATGTATCCGTTTGGCCATGGTGACAACTTTAGATTGGCCCACCGTACTGTCTAAAGCATGAATCTGGCGATTGATGTTGGTCACACACAATTCATCGGCATCAATCAAAGTGATGGTGCCCACACCGACACGTGCCAACATTTCGGCCGCCCAACAACCCACACCACCGACACCCACAATGGCCACATGAGCTGATGCCAACCGTTGTGCCTGGGCTGTACCAAATAACCGTTCTATACCACCAAATCGTTCTTTCATAAGTTGAATAATTTCTGGGTATTGGCCGCTGTTTGTTGCGCCAAAAACATGGGGCCAATGTCTTTGATGGCGGCCACTTCTTGATTTACACGCAGTAAATCAATGGGTAAATTGCGTTTACCATAACGGTCATGAAAGGGTTGATCAGGTCCATCGGTTTCCAGCAAGATGCTGGTCACTGGAACAGCTTGGACCATAGACTGCAGTTTTTTGGCTTTGGGGTTACAGACGGCAGGCCCAAAACCCAAACAGACACCTGCATCAGTGATTTGTTTGGCTTGTTCAACCGAACCATTGAAACTGTGCATCACTGCTTTGAAGTAATCATGTTTTTTCAACAACTGAAACACGTCATCAATGGCCCCCCTGACATGTAAAATTAAAGGCAGATTAAAATGCTTGGCCAAGACAAGTTGTGCTTCGAAGATTAGCTTCTGCTTATCTCTATCTAAATCCTTGAGATAATAATCAAGCCCACATTCACCCACAGCCACAGCACCAGAACCCTGCAATGAATTTGCCAGAAATTCCAAGTCAGTGGCATTGTGCTCTTTGATGTAATATGGGTGTAAACCTAATGCATACAACACGGCATCATGTTCTTTGGCTAAATTTAAAACTGCAGGAAATTGATTAACAGTGACAGCAGGGACAACAAATCGACTGACACCTGCCAATTGCGCCATTTTGATTAATTGATTTCGATCATAATCAAAACGCGCATCGTCCAAATGTATGTGTGAATCTATCAGCTGAATCAAATCACAGGTTCCAAAAACATGCGTGGCATGACATCACCCCAATGCACATAGTGATCAACCAACAGAAAGGCAAACAACAACATCAAATACCAAATGGAATATTTAAATGTCTGCCAGGCCAACAGTGGTGATTGGGTGCGTTTGAGTTCAAAGGCCATCCACAAAAATTTACCGCCCAACAACAAAGCACCGGTTAAATAAATCAATCCGCTCATGCCAGTCAGGAATGGAAAGATGGTCACTATCACCAAAATGACGGTGTATAGCAAAATGTGTAATTGGGTAAATTCAACACCATGAGTCACTGGCAACATGGGTATGGCTGCTTTGGCATAGTCTTCTTTGCGGTAGATGGCCAAGGCCCAAAAATGGGGCGGTGTCCAGGCAAAAATAATACCAAACAGGATCAAAGCGTCTGCCGTGACATGCCCAGTCATGGTTGACCAACCCAATACCGGGGGCGTGGCGCCAGCCGCTCCGCCAATGACAATGTTCTGTGGCGTTGCTCGCTTTAAAAAGAAGGTGTAAACGAAGGCATACCCAATCAACGACAAAAATGTCAGAACGGCGGTCAACACATTCACGAAATACACCAATACGGCCATGCCAATGAGGGTCAGCACTGTGGCAAATAGCAACACCTTTCCGGCTTGTAATTCACCACTGGGCAAGGGTCGATGTTGCGTTCTGAGCATGATGGCGTCGGCTTTTTGGTCAGCCCAATGATTGATGGCTGCTGCGGCACCTGAGGACAGCCCAATACCTATCAGACCCCAAATGACCAAAACCCATTCAGATTCAGGAAAATTGCGCATAGACAGCAACATTCCAACAAATGCGGTGAACAAAATCAGCAGCACCACTTTGGGTTTGGTCAACTCAAGGTATTGTTTAAAATGACTCATCTGTTTTATCAATTCGATCTGGTTTTGTATAACAACAGTACGACGTTAACCAACAACAAAGCCGCCACGCCATTGTGCAAGGTGGCAACAACCAAGGGTAAAGAGTATGTCACATTGATGATGCCCAAAGCAATTTGAATCACCAACAACAGCAACAGGCTCAATCCCAAAGGCATCAATTCCCGGTTGCGGGTTAGCTTAAAGATCAACCAAGAAAAATAAATGGTCAAGACCACAAAACCAATCCGGTGGGCCATTTGAATGGCCATTCTGGCGGGGCCGTCTTTGACCCCAAACTCATAATTTGGGCCGTACTTCTTGAACAAATCAAAGCCTTGTACAAAATCCATTTCGGGGATCCATACACCGTTACACTGAGGGAAGCCGACACAAGCCAGTGCTGCATAGTTGGCACTGGTCCACCCCCCTAAGGCGATTTGAAAGACCAGTAATAAAAGGCCAACCACTACCATCCATTGTTTGACATGACCGGCATACCGGTATGGCGTGATCCCAGGTGTTCTGGTACAGGCCAACCATGTCAATAATGCCAAGGTGGTTAAGCCACCAAGCAAATGGCTCATGACAATACTGGGGTGTAATTTCAGTGTCACAGTCCACATCCCCAAAGCCGCTTGAAATAAAATCACAAAACAAATCACCAAGGGTAAGGCGTAAGATTCAATCTTGCGTCTGCGAAATGCCCAGATGAACAAAGCCAAAACCGTTAAGGACAAAATACCAGCAACGTATCGATGGGCCATTTCCTTCCAGGCTTTGCCCACTTCAACAGCCCGTTCTGTGAAAGTCTGGTTGGCTTTTTCAATTTCATGCGCCTCATTAGGCCAGGCCAAATGTCCATAACATCCTGGCCAATCAGGACAACCCAGGCCGGCATCAGACAAACGCACATACGCACCTAATATCACCACAAATAAGGTTAACCCAACGGCAAACCAAGCCAAATGTCTGTATTTCATATCAATCGCCTTTTCTTTTAACCAATAAGGACAAATCCCTGATGATTTGTGTTGATGTGTTTTCCGGGGTAAAGGCCATCATCAAAAAACCTTCCGGTGCCACCACGTACAAGCCTTGTCCTTGTGTCAGTGACACTTCGGACAAGCCATCAAATACCGATCGCAAGGACTCATTGCCATTTATCGAGACTTTTTGAACATGAGGGAATCGATCATTATCATAGTTTGAGTAATCATCTGCCATCAGCATTAAATTCATTTTTTCCGAGCGGTGACCTAAGCTTAACCGGTATTTGTGTAAATCATTTTCCAGTTCTAAGCACTGTTCATCACAAGTGATCGGTACACGACGAATCAAGGTCCAATGACCATCCAAGGCAGTGACCCACTGTGCGTCGCTGTAATCTGCCAATTTAACCAATGGAGAAACAAAATGTCCGTTGTTTTTGGTCTTATCCGGCTGGTAATCAATCAATCCTGAACTGAGTAAATAGGCCACCACCACGGGTGCAACAAACAACAGGGCAGTGAAGATGATGGTTAATCTGTTTTTAGTTTTTGCTTGCATCTTTTTCTTTGGCAAAATGTTTTTTCATAAAGATCCCATAGACCAAGCACAACACCAATGACATGGTGAACCATTGAGCGGCATAGGCTTGGTGTTTGGCTACGGTCATTCTGGGAAGTTGCCATTCCCGTTTATAGCCATGAGGCATTCCCGGGTCCAGCTTCAATACCAAGGGGAGGATTATACAGCCAACACCCGTGTTTTGCTCACAAAGTCTTTGTTTTAAGGTCTTCAAGGTGGCCGTTTGGTCTAAATAGGTGACATGTTGGATGTCCTGATTCAGTATCAATTGCTCGCCCAATTTGACCCCTGGCCTTGGCCAATCAGCCACCAGGCCCTCCAGTGAATCGAATTCATCGATCACATCAAAATCTGTTTGTTCCTGATCATGCCAACCACGATTAACCAACAGCCACAGACCGGCTGTGGTTTTGAATGTGGTATACACGAAAAAACCGACCTGCCCATCCATGATTTGGTTATCCAGTAAAAAATGTGTGTTGCTGTAATGTCCCGAGAACTTAACTCGCTCAAATGCCAGTTGAGCCATCCATTGTTGTTCAGTTTCAGGCTCTTGAACCTCACCCACAGATAAACGTTCATTGATGATTCTTTTTTCTTCAGCTCGACCCAATTGCCAGAATCCAGCCCACAACATCACCAACAAAATCGTCAGCCACAAAGTGCTGAATATCCAGGGGAAGGTTTTCATTGCTCAAGGTTTGAGAAACACTGGCTGGTTGGGTTCAATCCAACCCATTTTTGCGGCCAAAATGATGAACAGAAACAACAAGACGCTCAAGGCCACTCGAACAGTTAAAAACCGCACAGTATTTTGACTTTGACCCTTACCTTTCACCAAATAAAACATGGCAGAGCCGAGGCTGAACAGGATGAACAGTAGCATGACAACAATGAGGTATTTCATAAGTGGGTATCGCTTCGTTTAAGTGGCGTTATTTTAATGGATTAAACGTAAAAAACCCATCAAAGTGATGGGTTTTCAACGTCAGAATTATGTTTTATCGATTCAGATGATGTAGACAAATATAAACAGTCCCAACCAAACCACATCAACAAAGTGCCAGTACCATGCCACGGCTTCAAAACCGAAGTGACTTTCTGGACGGAAGTGACCTCGAATCACCCGAATGGTGATCACCGCGATCATGATGGCACCTAATGTCACATGCATGCCGTGGAAACCGGTCAACATAAAGAAGGTGGATCCATAAATACCTGAAGATAGTTTCAAGTTCAGGTGTTTATAAGCTTCAACATACTCTTCTGCTTGATAGAACAAAAAGACGGCGCCCAAGATCACTGTCGCAATCAACCAAATGATCGTTTGGCTGCGGTTATTGGCCCTTAAAGCATGGTGTGCAATGGTGATGGTGACCGAACTGGCCAATAACAACAAGGTGTTGATCAAGGGTAAATGATAAGGGTCGATCAGCTCAAATCGGCCATTCAATTCTCCAGGACCATTGGTTGGCCAGACCCCTTCATAACCTGGATAGAGGACTTCGTTGGTCGATAAACCAGTACCTTCACCACCCAACCAGGGCACTGAAAAGTTACGTGCATAAAACAAGGCGCCAAAGAAGCAGGCAAAAAACATCACTTCTGAAAAAATGAACCAAATCATACCCATGCGAAATGAGGTATCAACCTGGGTGTTGTACAGTTTGTCTTCGCTTTCTTTGATGACTTCACCAAACCAACCAAACATCATCCATAAAATGATGGCAATTCCCAGATACAAAACCCAAGGCGTTCCCGGATTCTCACTGTTCAATTGATTGATGGCACCCAATACGGTTACGGTTAAACCAATGGAACCAACAATTGGCCATTTGGCCAGATGTGGCACGTAATATTGATCTTTACTAACTTCTGACATGCTAATTGCCCCTAATATTTAAATTTTTTCATGTATGGCATCACCAGCAGCCTGTTGTTCTGCGGTCATGCGATTTTTGTTAAAAAAGGTGTATGACAAAGTCAACACCTCAATGTCTTTCGGTATGTCCGAACTGACGATAAAAGTCACCGGCATATTTTTCTTTTCACCAGGTGTCAGCAACTGCTCGGTAAAACAAAAGCACTCTGTTTTACTGAAATAAAGAGATGCTTCGTTGGGTGCCACGCTGGGAACCGCTTGACCAGTGACATCGATTTCAGCAATGTTTTGTGCAATGTACTCTGTTGAGTACAGTTTACCAGGCACCACTTCCATGGAAAATTGTTGTGGTTTGAATGACCAGGGCAAATCACTGTTGACCGTGCCATCAAACTGTACCGTCACGGTGTGGTTGGCAGTTTGGTTGGTCACGTCTTCAGTGGCAATGACCCCTGTTTTACCATTCAAACCAGTGACTTCACAAATCACGTCATACAAAGGCACCAATGCAAAACCGAAGCCAACCATAATGGCGGACACCAACAGGCCTTTCCTCAATACCCGACTGTTCGCTTGATCACGTTGCATGAGTCACCACTATATAGACTGCCCAAGAAAAGAACCCCAAAGCCACCACTGCCAATATCAAGGCTGTCTTTCTGGCGGCTTTGCGCTGTGCTTGGATTTGTTTATCGTCCTGGTTCATCGTTCAATCAGTGAACTTTACCATGAGCCATCTTATCCAGGTCTACTGGACCAAATTCTTCGAACGTGTGGTATGGCGCTGGAGAAGGAACAGTCCACTCCAAACCTTTGGCACCTTCCCAAACTTCATCAGTCGCTTTTTCACCACCTTTAACGGTTTTCCACACAATGTAGATGAAGAAGACTTGTGCCAGACCAAAGGCAAACCCGCCGATCGATGACCACATGTTGAATTCTGCAAATTGGGTGGAGTAATCCGGAATACGACGTGGCATACCTGCCAAGCCCAAGAAATGTTGTGGGAAGAACAAGACATTGACTGAAATGGTTGACCACCAGAAGTGAATTTTACCCAACCGTTCGTTGTACATGTGGCCAGACCATTTTGGCAACCAGTAGTAAGCGCCGGCAATGATGGCATAAACGGCGCCTGTTACCAGTACATAATGGAAATGCGCCACAATGAAGTAAGTGTCATGGTATTGCAAATCAACTGGAGCCAAGGCCATCATCACACCAGAAAAACCACCAATGGTGAACAGAATCACAAACGCCAGTGAGAACAACATGGGCGTCTCAAAGGTCATTGAACCTTTCCACATGGTCGCCACCCAGTTGAAGATTTTCACCCCTGTTGGCACCGCAATCATCATGGTGGCATACATGAAGTACAACTCACCACCCAACGGCATCCCGACTGAGAACATGTGATGCGCCCATACGATGAATGACAAGAAGGCAATGGCAGCTGTGGCATAAACCATCGATACATAACCAAACAATGGCTTACGAGCGAAGGTAGGTATGATTTCAGATACCACACCAAAGGCCGGCAGAATCATGATGTAAACTTCAGGGTGTCCAAAGAACCAGAATATGTGTTGGAACAACACCGGATCACCCCCACCAGCGGCATTAAAGAAGCTGGTGTCAAAATAACGGTCAGTCAGTAACATGGTCACCGCTCCGGCCAACACAGGCATCACAGCAATCAACAGGAATGCAGTGATCAACCACGTCCAGACAAACAATGGCATGTTCAAGTAACCCACATTAGGGGCACGCATGTTCATGATGGTGGCAATCACATTGATCGCACCCATGATGGACGAGATACCCATCAGATGCACTGCAAATACCAAGTATGCCACGTTGTGACCACCTTGAAGCACCAAAGGAGGATACATGGTCCAACCACCTGCTGGCGCACCACCTTCCATAAATAAGGTTGATGACAACAAAGTAAAAGCAAAAGGCAGGATCCAAAATGACCAGTTATTCATTCTTGGCAAGGCCATATCAGGCGCACCAATCATCATTGGAATCATCCAGTTGGCCAAACCTACAAAAGCTGGCATGACCGCACCAAATACCATGATCAAGGCATGCATGGTGGTCATTTGGTTAAAGAAGTCAGGTTCTACAAATTGCAGACCTGGTTGAAACAATTCCAATCGAATGATCATCGCCATGGCGCCACCCAAAATAAACATGGCAAAAGCAAAGATCAAATACAAAGTACCAATGTCTTTGTGGTTGGTGGTCATCAACCATCTTTTCACAAAGCCTTTGGGTTTGTGGTCATGGTGGTCGTGAGATACTTCATCATGTGTGATATCGTGACTCATAATAAATCCCCTAAATTATTGTTTCATGCTTTTGACAGTGGCTGGCTGAACAACGTCGCCGACTGAATTGCCAAAAGAATTTCGTGTGTAAGTAATGGCTGCAGCGATGTCAGTTTCTGACAACAAACCACCAAAAGCTTGCATGGCAGTTCCTGGCTTACCATTCAAAACCAATTCGATTTGATCAGCAGCAGGTCCGACCACCAGTTCACTGCCAGCCAGAGCCGGAAAGGCCGGAGCCATGCCAGATCCATTGGCTTGGTGACAAACTGCACATTGGCTGTTGTAAACTTCTTCACCTTTGGCCATCAATTGGTCCATGGTCCATTCAGTTTCAACCAGTTCAGCCTCTTCGGCTTGCTCGCCTTTTTGATCAGCAACCCATTGGGCATAATCTTCTTTGCTCAAGACTTCAACCACAATCGGCATGAACCCATGGTCTTTGCCGCATAACTCAGCACATTGACCGCGGTAGGTACCAGGGGTTTTCACATTGGTCCAGGCTTCGTTAACATACCCAGGTATGGCATCTCTTTTCCAACCAAAGTCAGGAACCCACCAGGCATGAATCACATCATCAGCCGTTAACAAAAAGCGGATGTTGGTGTCTACTGGAATCACCAATGGGTTGTCTACATCCAACAGGTAGTTTTCGACGGTGTTGGGATCAACGCCTGAGCCTTTTTGTCTGGCCAGGTTACTGTCTTTAGACAGGGTACTTAAAAAGCTGATGCCTTCTTCCATGTAGTCGTATTTCCACTTCCACTGGTAGCCGGTGATTTTAACCGTCATGTCAAACTGCATGCGCTTGCCATCATCATCGGTTGGGTTTTCCATTTGGATCAAGGCGCGGGTTGCTGGAATCGCAATCACCACCAAAATCAAAATCGGAATGATGGTCCAGATCACTTCAGCTGTGGTGCTGTGGCTGAATTGTTCTGGCTTGTACCCTTTGGATTTTCGGTGGGTAAAGATTGAAACAATCATTGCCCCGAACACCACGATACCAATCACGATACAAATCCACAGTGTGAATGTATGCATCCCATAGGCGGTTTCACTGAATTCCGTGACGCCTTTTCTTAAATTCAATCCATATTCTGCTGCTGACATGGACGAAACCAACAATCCAGCAATCAGCATCATGAATTTCATTTGTGCTTTTTTCATAAATTTTACCCTAATGAATTTTTGAAAACCAAGACCTTGAACGTGTGGCAATGATTATTGTTCGATGCATGCCACACATAACACCTCACAAAAGCTCGTCATTTCTATGACTCAGGCCAATCATAAACCCATGTTTTCATTGAAAGTTTAAATGTTCAATGGATGCGACTAAATGTCGCACAGGTCAGACGCGGCAATTCTACCATGTGATATGCCAAATATCTGCAACTAGTGTTATTTTTTTGTTAGCAATGGACCCAATAATCTTGAATTAGGCAATGAATTGATGCCACCCGTCCTTTGCCCAATGGTTCAGTTCCGAAAAAAATAAAAAAAGTTGTGTTGTTTTACACAGCTCAATCATCTCAATAACGAAGCACCAGATATTTGACGGTGCTTTGTGAACATTTATATGAGGAAACAGACCATGAAAAATGACTACTTACTAACGATTTTATTATTATTGATTTCGCTACCGATTTTCGCGGCAGAATTTTGTGTCACAAGCAGTGCTGGATTACAAGCGGCCTTGAATTCGGCTGCAAACAACAACCAACACGATTTGATTAAAATTGCAGAAGGCTCTTACACCACCCCAGGTAGTGAGTTCAGCTACACTGAAAGTGTCGGCTGGGATCTAGAAATTTCAGGTGGCTGGACTGAGTTTTTTGGCAATCCATGTGGTCAACAACTTTCTGGCAACCCATTCAATACAGTTTTGGACGGTGACAGCAGCAACCGGATCATGAACATCCGTTCAGGCGGCTCTTCAGACATCACCATCAGCAGTTTGGCCTTCATTAACGGTGGGACTTCAAACCTATCAAATGGCGGAGGTTTGCGATTCTGGCCAACCAACACGAACAATCACACCGGGAAAGTGGTTATTGAAAGATCTGCATTCATCAACAATACGGCTGAAGAAGCCAGTGCAATTTCCTTTCTCAGTGCAGGGTTACGGAATCACATACGCAACAATATATTCGTTGTAAACAGCACAACCAACGGTTCAAATACTGTCGTCATCAACCAGGACTTGTCAGCAGGCATTTACTTCACCAACAACACCATGGTTACCAATTCCGGAGATGCGGCCAACAACCGCGGTGGTTTAAGAATTTTCACCACCTCGACATCAAATGCTTACGTGGGAAATAACGTGCTGTATGACAACGGCAGTGAGGATTTTAGAGTCACCGGCTCAGGACAGGTATACTTGCATTATAACAATGTTGACCTGGTTTTCGGCGCAAGCTCAAGCAGCCTCATAGGTAATTTTTCTGCAGATCCCGAGTTCAATCCAGGCATATTAAACTACACACCTTCATATGGATCACCCTTGGTTAACCAAGGGTATGACCCTCCCAATATTGTTCCATTTCCAACACCTTTTAATCTGGCATGGTTTGAAGGCACAGTAGATATCTTTGGCAACCCCAGAAAACAAGATGGGAAAGTCGACATTGGAGCGGTTGAGACTGAGCCAGAACCGCCTATATTCGCAAATGGGTTTGAATAAGTTCCCTTAATCTAGCAGGTGCTCTTGGCCATCAATGGCTTCGAGCATCTGTTGCAGCTTGGTTTCAGCTCTTGCGACTTCTGCATGATCCTGGCCCAAAAAATCAATTTGCGCTTGAATCAATGCTTTTTGCGCCAAAACCGCAGATTGATCTTGACCAGCCTGAATCAGGCCATCAACCTGATGACCTTTAACCAAAATGAAATACGGGTTGTTGCGTCCAAATTGGGCGACCAACCCAGCCAATGCGTTTTCCCAGACTGGCAACCCCAATGTCACTTGATTCAAACCCATGTGGCTGACTGCAATGTTGTCTTGCAACAACAAGGTGATTAAATGCCGCTCACCCAAACCCTCCAGTGCAACGGGAAGGCTTTCATCGCTGATTAAAAGGGATTCTTCGTATCGACTGGTGTTGTTCAACAATTCACCCAGGTTATAGGCCAGTTTCAAGGTTTCAATGTGGTCATTGCCCATCTTTTCGTTTGCATTCTGGTAAGCTGTTCTCATCAGATCCTCACCTTCAATCATTCGCCCCAATGAAACGTAAGTATTGGCTAAATTGATATGGGTTTTTATCGCATCTTCACTTTCAGCACCCTCTAACTGAGTAACCAATTCAGCAGCACGCTCTTGATAAACCAAAGCCTCATCAAGCTTTCCTTGACGTTGTAAGTTCCCGCCTAAGTTAATCAACATAATCAAATAACCATGATTATCCTTGCCAAAATATTGCTCTGCCAGCTGCATAGACTGTACCAGGATTTCCTCAGCATCTGACCACCGTCCCAAGTGATTCAGCACCAATGCCAAATTGTTATTCGCAGCCAGAACATTGGTGGGTTTGGGACTGTCTGTAGAACCCAGTGTGGCCAGAGCTGCACGCGCAACTTGTTCGGCTTCATGAAACTTGGTTTGTTCGATATGGGTAACTGTCAATGCCATCAAGGCCAAGAATTTTGTGTTTTGATATTTCGTCTGCCGGGGTATTTGATCCAATAATTGATTCAACATCACTTCTGCTTTGTTGTATGCCCCTGATCGCCTTTCAGCATCAGCTGCATCCACTTTCGCATGCAAATTCAAATCCATGAATTGTGGCTCGGGGTCTGTGACATCAATGATTTGTTGTAATAATTTTTGACCGGCTTCATTGCGGCCTAATATCTTTTCGGTCCTTGCCACTTGTAATTTCATTCGCAACACATCTCTTAAATTGGCATCAGGATCATTTTCAAGAAGTGACAATCCTTTTTTGAATTGTTGGTTACTTTGGACCATTAATTTCAGGTTTTGGTATGACTTGCCGATGGCCTCACTGATGGCTGCCAGCGCCAGAGGCTGAGCAGCAAAACGGTCTGTAGAATTCTTGGCTGCCAAATCCAGCATATCAGCAACCCTGACCTCTCGACCTTTGCCAACATCAAAGGTTGAACCCAAAATCTCTTGCAAGAATTCATTGACTGCTTCTGCTTTTTGCTGTTCCTGAACAGCTTTCTGCCGTTCAACATTGGCAAAATACAAACCCGAACTGGCCAACACCAGGCCGAACAACAATGAGCCTATGATGCCCATCACCATGCGCCGTTTTTTTCGCTGCACCGGCTCTTCCCTAACCAACTCAAGCGCCTTAATGATCACACTGGCTGTTGGCCTGGATTGTGGATGCGGGTTGATCATGGCCTGAATCAACCTCAGCATTGATGTTGGCATATCTGGCCTGAAGCTTCGCAGTGATAAATAAGCTGAATTCTGGTGTGCCTGGGCAATGTCGAGTATATTTTCACCTTTGACCGGATATTGACCACTGGCCATTTTAAACAGCAAACAACCCATGGCATAAATGTCACTGGCTGGACTTTTGGGCGAATCAGCAAACAATTCTGGTGCCATCAGCATGGGGGAACCTACTGAGTGATTACTGGGGTGATTGGAACCACTTTCCAAACCTGCACCAAAATCCATCAACACATATTGATCATTCTGATCCAACATCACATTGGCTGCTTTGACATCACCATGAACCAAACCTGCCTCGTGAACAGCCTTTAAAGCTTGGCTCAATGCGACACCTGCACTCAATAATTCTTCTAATTCGACACGGGTGTGACCCTCTAAAGTTTTTCCTAAAATCAAATCAGACCAGAAACCCACCTGCCCATCATGTACGCCAGCACCATGAATCGCCAGCACATGCCGGTTTCGAACTTGGGCGATGCGTTGGGCTTCTTCAATAAACAGTTTACTGTGAAAGCCAGCCAGTTGATCAGGTTTTAACAGTTTCAGTGCCACATCCCTGTTTAACACCGGATCAAATGCCCGGTAGACATCTCCATACCCACCTTCGCCCAATTGTTCAATGACCTGGAGGTGACCCCATTCAAACAGGGCCACCACAGCATTTTGTGATGGCTGCTGATAAACCTGATGATGAGACGCAAACACTTGCTGGATGTCATGGATGCGCTTCAGCTGCTGCAAGATTTCATTTTCAGACTCGTTATGAATGTCTTGTGTGTCCCAATCGACCGGCTCATCTGAAGCCATTTGATTCAGCAATGCCTGCCATTTGTCACCGGGGTCATTCACTTCATGTTCTCTGCAAGTTTATACAAGGATCGTGCCACAATCATTCTGGCTGCATTGGCTGAAGAACATTCAATAGCAGCAGCAATTTCAGGGTATGAATAGCCCAATTCAACACGCAATATCACCGCTTCCCTTGCTTGCTCGGAAATCTTCATCAACGCATTCTCATATTTTTCAATCACTTCAGACCCGATCGCTTTTTCTAAAGCAGAAGTGGCTGTGAGGTCATCACTTTCTTGATGTTGTTGTTTGAGCAAGTCCCTTTGGTTGCTGAATCGACGGATTTCCATGCGGATGTTATTCAGCAGAATTTTTCTTAAATAGGCCAGGAAAGCCCCTTCTCTGATCGAACTGAATGAGTCCAATTTGTTCATTGCTTTGATCAATGTATTTTGTACCATGTCATCGGTCTCAGCCAAATCACGGGCATAAGCCGGTAGTCGACCATGCGCCCAACGCCTCAGCATGGGCAAATAAGTGTTGCACAATTGTTCACGGGCCAAATCATCGCCTTTTTTAACTCTGGCCAACAAGGTAGCCGTTGATTCAAGTTTTGCCCGCATATTCAGTTCATAGTAAATCTAATACCATTATATAGCATCCTTAATGCCTCTTATGCTTTGCAATAATTTAATTAAAAACTTGCAAACTAACTAAGCTCGCCAAGCCGGTTGGTGAGCTTAGCGAATCAGAGGCGAAGTGTGCGAAATAATAAGCCATGTTCGCAGCGGCCGCTTTCACTTTTTTCGGAGATAAAAGTGAATGAAGTCCCAAGAACATTCCTTTATAATCCACGCAGCCTTAATAATTTTGTTGGAACCTCGATCATGACACATCAAGCCTTACCATTCTCAGCGCACTACTTAATGGACGAAGAAGCATGGGTGAATCAACTGCTGGATTTTGCTAATCCAGGTGCCGGGAAACGACAAGAAATAAAACAATTGGCCACACAATTGGTGAAAAATGTTCGGGCACAAATTGATGACATGGATGGTGTCGATGCCTTCATGAAAGAATATGACTTGTCTTCTAAAGAAGGCATCCTGTTGATGTGCCTGGCAGAGGCCCTGTTACGCATTCCAGACAAATCCACAGCCGATAAATTAATCAAGGACAAAATCCTCGAAGCTGACTGGAAATCTCATCTAGGTAACAGTGAATCTCTGTTCGTCAATGCCTCCACTTGGGGCCTGATGCTAACCGGTAAGATCATCGACATCGATGAAAGCAAAGGTGGCATGGCTCGAGCGCTTGACAAGTTCATCAATAAAACGGGGGAACCGGTGATCAGAAAAGGCATCCACCGTGCCATGCAGGTGATGGGCAAACAATTCGTGATGGGCCGCAACATCAAAGAAGCCATCAAGCGTTCTGGCAAAAAAGGTTTCAGAGATTACCGTTATTCCTATGACATGTTGGGTGAAGCTGCGTTGACTCAAGACGATGCCGAACGTTATTTCATGGCATACATGAATTCGATTGCCAGTATTGCCGATGCCAATAAAAAACGCCACATCAATGATGCTTCAAGTATCTCGATCAAACTATCTGCCTTACACCCAAGATACGAAGTGGGCAATGTCAACCGAGTGATCAAAGAATTGGCGCCTAAAGTATTGGAAATTGCCAACCATGCCAAACAACTCAATGTGGCTGTCACCATCGATGCTGAAGAAGCCGACCGCCTGGAAATATCACTGAAAATTTTCGAGGCAGTTTATCAGCACTTAGAGGACTACCAAGGATTTGGGTTGGTGGTTCAGGCCTATCAAAAAAGGGCTTTGAAGGTGTTGGAGTGGCTGGCTGATCAATATGACCAACACAAACGCCTGATCCCCATTCGCTTGGTAAAAGGCGCTTACTGGGACACCGAAATCAAGCGTGCACAAGAACAAGGGCTAGACAATTACCCTGTGTTTACCCGTAAAGTCAACACCGATGTGTCATACCTGGCTTGTGCCAGATTTCTGCTGAACAACCGTTCCAGGTTTTATCCGCAGTTTGCCACCCACAATGCCAACACGGTAGCGGCCATTAAAGTATTGGCCGGTGAAACAGGTGGGTATGAATTTCAAAGGTTGCATGGCATGGGCCAGGCCTTACACGCCCAAACCATCAGCCCAGAAGGATTGAACCGCCCATGTAGAATTTATGCACCAGTGGGTTCACACGAAGACCTGCTTCCTTACTTGGTCAGGCGCTTGCTGGAAAATGGTGCCAACACCTCTTTTGTTAACCGCTTGACTGACCTGACCCTGGACATTGATGCCATCACCCAAGATCCCATTGAAAAGGTACGTAAACACACTGTACACAAGCACCCCATGTTGCCTTTACCCAGAGACATTTATGGCACCAGTCGCATCAATTCGGCTGGTTTCAATTTAGGCGATTTAAAATGTATCGAAGATTTACAAAAACATGTCAAAGCAGAATCCGCTTTAAAACATCACGCAACCAGTCTGGTACCTGGTACCGAAGCCATTGGTGAGTTGGTTGAGGTACATTCACCGGCCAATCTGGATGTGATGATCGGTAGTTACAACCGAGCACAACCCGATGACATCGATTCGGCTGTGAAGAACGCCAGTGCTGCTTTCCCGCAATGGCGTGACACCGCTGTTGCAACCAAAGCTGAATGTCTATTGAAATTGGCTGATTTAATGGAAAGGAACAGCCATGCCTTGATTAACTTGTTACAAAATGAGGCCGGAAAAACCATGGGTGATTGTATCGCGGAATTGCGCGAAGCCGTGGATTTTTGCCGTTATTACGCAGACCAAGCCATCCAGTTGTGTGGACAAGGTGAAAAAATGCCTGGGCCCACCGGTGAAAGCAACTACTTGTATCACCAAGGCAAAGGCGTGTTTGTTTGTATCAGCCCATGGAACTTTCCGTTAGCCATCTATACCGGGCAGATTGTTGCCGCATTGGTGACAGGTAACTGTGTGATTGCGAAACCGGCTGAACAAACCAGTTTGATTGGCCATTTCACAGCCCAATTGATGCACCAGGCAGGCATTCCAGAACAAGTGTTCCAGCTGGTTTTGGGTTCAGGCAGTCAAATAGGCAACCAACTGTGCCAATACAATGAAATTGCTGGCGTGGTGTTCACAGGCTCAACCCAAACTGCTCAAATCATCAACCTCAATTTAGCCAACCGCAAAAACGCTTCCATTGCCACTTTGATTGCGGAAACCGGTGGGCAAAATTGTATGATTGCCGACTCTTCATGCTTACCAGAGCAACTGGTTAAGGATGTGATCAATTCAGCCTTTCTCAGCGCCGGACAACGTTGTTCTGCATTACGTGTGTTGTACATACAAGCTGATGTGGCTGATAAAGTCATCCATATGTTGAAAGGGGCCATGGATGAATTGTCCATTGGCAATCCACAGCTGTTCTCCACCGATTTGGGACCGGTGATTGATCAAAAAGCATTGAGCCTATTACAAAATCACAGAACCCGCATGCAACAAGAAGGCACGCCCCTCAAAACACTCGGTGTTCCTGAAATCAATGGGCATTATTTTGCACCTCAGGCCGTCGAAATCAGCGACATAGGTGTACTGGAGCAAGAAATCTTCGGTCCATTCTTGCATGTCATCAGATACCAAGCCAATGAACTGGACCAGGTCATTGACGCCATCAATGGTACCGGTTATGGACTGACCACAGGCATCCATTCACGCATCGATGACACCATTGAATATGTGGTTTCAAGAATTCAGGCAGGTAACTGTTATATCAACCGCAACATGATTGGCGCCGTGGTAGGGGTTCAACCTTTCGGAGGCATGGGCTTATCTGGCACCGGACCAAAAGCAGGCGGACCCGGTTACCTCCGGCAGTTCCTCACTGAAAAAACCATCACCAACAACATTTCAGCTGTCGGAGGCAATGCCGACTTGTTGGAGTTGTCTGATGACGAATAGAATGAAGCGTCGCTTCCCTTCTTTGGCATCAATGCCAAAACCGGCTTCGCACGCAAGATATTTAAGAGTTTTCTCTGACAAGCTTCGCTTGCCAACTGAAAACATGTATTGAAGCGTCGCTTCCCTTCTTTGGCATCAATGCCAAAACCGGCTTCGCACGCAAGATATTTAAGAGTTTTCTCTGACAAGTTTCGCTTGCCAACTGAAAACATGTAATGAATTGTTAATTTCTTAACCAAGCCATAGGGATATCGGCTTCATAACTGCCGTCTTTATTTTTTATCCGCGTGTTTAATTGGCCTTCTTTTTCGAAACCAAGGGATTGGTAAAAGGCAATGGCTTTGTGGTTTGATTCTCGAACGATTAATTCAACCCTAAGCACATGTGGCATGTTCATCTCAATTTCCTGGAGCAGTTTTTCAAAAAGCAATCGACCCACCCCTTGACCTTGGCAGCGAGGATCGACCGCGATGGTTAAGTCTGACATGACATGAGAAAAGCAACCTGGCTCAGGGGCATAAGCATGCACTTCACCCACAATTCGATAATTCAACACAGCCACCAAGCCCATGCCTCGATCGATCGTATGTTTGATAAATTGGCTTACATACCCTTCAGTGACTTCATGTGCTTGCCTCGCGATGCCTCCGGTTAATGCGGCCACACCTTGATAGAGTTTTAACACACCGCTTATATGTTCTTTTTTCAGCTTACTGACCACAACTGGTAAAGAATCATTCATGATTTCTTGGCTTTTTTGTTTTGGTACATGGCCATATCAGCCGCTTGAATGATCGCCTCTGCTGACGGGTAAGAGTCATCGGCATGAATGACACCGATTGATACCCCGATACCAGCGCGTTGTCCATCAGGCAATTCCAGAGGTTGAGAAATTTGATGCTTGATTCTTTCTGACAATTTTTTCACCGTTTCGTCTCGGTTGATATTGTGTTCAATGGCGGTTAAAACAATGAATTCATCACCACCTATTCTGGCCACCATTTGGTCTTTAGCTAAAACCTCTTTAAGCAACCGGGCCACATGTTGTAACACCCAATCACCATTGGCATGGCCCCTTTCATCGTTGATTTTCTTGAAACCGTCCAAATCAAGAAACAACACGGCAAATGCGGTGTATTGTTGATTGAGCAAAGCTGCCAATCGCTCCAACAAATACTTGCGGTTAGGTAATCCGGTGAGAAAATCATGGTTGACCATATGATCTAATTTTTGTTGGGTCTTTTTGTGATTTGAAATTTCAGTTTTGAGCTTTTCGTTGATGACCAGTGCTTTGATGGCGGTTTTTGAAACCATACGTGACTTGTTAATCAATATCCCCCAAACAATCATCATGCTGAATGACAAACCCAGATAAAAGGGTGTGGCTTGAAACAACAAGAACAACAGCATCGGAAAAATAGTGACCAGGCTGATTAACAAGGTATAACTGGGCATCACGGCAAATCCAGTGGCACACAAAGACACAATGGTGATCAGGATCAACACCAGATACATCACATAGTGGGCCTCAGCATCCTTTGGAAGCAGGAAAACAGCCAGACCAAACATCAGAGAAATCAAACTGCCTCCGACCATTCGAACCAACAACCACTTTTCAGCATTGTCAGGGTTGAGATCTTCTTCATCAAATTTCACTTCAATCATCAACACCACCCCAACAAACACCAGCACCAATGCCAACCAAATCAATAAAGCCGCCCACCCCACTTCAGCAACCAACAGGATGAAAGCAACCACAACAGCAGTGATTATGGCAACGGCAGCATTACCCGCCGAATTGCCAAAAAACAACTCCACACGTTTGAGTACCACTTGTTCAGTTAAAAATTCTGGATCAGATCCAAATATGAAACCACCCATTTCCCAGTCAGCATCTTGTTGAATAGCGCCTATGATACCACCGCTGTAAAGGCCATTGCTTAATTCAATACCATTGAGAAATTAAATAAAAGCCCAAAGGCATTCCTTAATAAGGGTTTTGTATCCCTGGTCAAAGGCGATTACAATTGAACCTTTTTTCACTCAATGTGCCTGATAGCCCATGTATTTAGAGTATTTTGAATTACAACAAGCACCCTTCTCGATCACCCCAGATCCGGAGTTTGTGTACTTGAGTGAAAAACACCAGGAATCATTGGCACACCTGATATATGGGGTCACCAGAGGTGGAGGAGCGGGCTTTGTACAACTCACAGGTGAAGTGGGAACCGGTAAAACCACCATCAGTCGGCTGTTCTTGCAGAAACTGCCTGAAGACACACAAGCGGCCTTGATCCTGAATCCCAACATCACACCACTTGAACTGCTAGAAAATATCTTCAAAGAGTTTAAAATTTCAACCCGTGGTATGAAAGGCAAACTCAATACCATGGTGGAAAAGCTCAATGAACAATTGTTGCAGTGGTGGTCTGAAGGCAAAAACAATCTGGTTATCATCGATGAGGCACAGAACATCCCTCGTGATACCCTGGAACAATTGCGCCTGTTAACCAACCTAGAAACCGACCAACAAAAACTATTACAGATCATCTTGATCGGACAGCCTGAGTTAAAACAACTGATGCAACGCAAAGACCTGCGGCAGTTGGCTCAGAGAATCACTTCAAGGTTTCACTTACAACCCTTGTCAAGAGCCGAAACCAAACACTATATCAAGCACCGCATAGCCGTCAGTTGTGGTGCGGAAGACTTGTTCTCCAACAACGCCATCAATCGCATTTACCAACAAACCAAAGGTGTGCCAAGAGTCATCAATGTGCTGTGTGATCGGGCTTTACTGGTCGCTTTCGCAGCCGAGGAAAAGTCGGTCAAATTGAAACACGTCAAACAAGCCATTGCTGAAGTGTATCCTGATCAAAATAAAGCCAACCATAAATATTGGATTGCCGCCATTGTACCTATTGTCTTAATGGGCTTACTCTGGTGGCAATGGCCTAACGATGAACCAACCAACAACGCTTCTTCTCTACCCATCCCTGCCGAAACAACATTGAACAGTCTCCAAGCACCCACGGAACTTTTACAGTTACCCAGCACGGCTGTCAGTTGGCAACAACTGTTGGCATTGTGGGGGGAAGACAGCAGCGCGGTTTGGAATCAAGCAACCTGTCCGGACATTTCACTGATTGGTATGGCCTGTTTACGCAAACAGGGAAACATCAATCAAATCAAACAACACAATGTACCTGTCCTGCTGGCACTGAACAATGGCGAACTGGCTTTGCTCAAACAAATTTCCGCTGAACAATTGATCATTTCCACCACCCAAGGCGAACAAGCCATCAGTGAACAAGACATCAATCAACGCTGGTTTGGCAGTTATTTCATTTTATGGCCCATGGCTGTTGAGTTGATTAATGATACAATCGGCGATGCCACCAATGCGTGGGCACTGAACATGGCCCAGGTGATAGATAACAACCCCAATATTCAAGCCACTGAATTAACAAATTGGGTCACTGATTTTCAGCGAAATAATGGCTTATTGGCTGACGGAATCATTGGTAAAGAAACACAAATGGCGTTATCAATACACGCTTATCATGGACCTAAATTAATTGAGTAACCAAAAACACTAATACTATGTCTTCAATCATTGATGCACTGAAAAAATCTGACAAAAACCGCACCACAACTTCTGGCGCCAATGTCAATCAAATCAAATTCAACAATGAACCGCCTGCCAAGAGTCGCAAAGGATTCTGGTTGTTGGTGGTCTTTTTATTGTTGATTGCAGCCGCTGTGTTTGCCTGGCAAAGAGGTTGGCATCACAGTGTCATCGCCAAAGCCAAACATTGGCTGGGAGATGGATCCAACAGTGAATTGACAGACACTTCTCATGAAAATAATCAAACAGTCAATACGCAACCCAAACAACAAGCCAACCCAAAGGCTACCAACAAAAAGCCAAACAACAAGTTAACGCCACCAAAAGCCAATGAAGTTAAGGCCAAATCTGTCAGCAAAGCCGAAGATAAAAAACAAACTTTGACAGCGAATCAACCACCCACGAAAGATCAGGCTGCCACCAAAGAAACCACAGACAATCAAAAAGACTCCATCACGCTCATTTCAGACAACCAGGCGATCCCAGATAAGAAAAAGGCTGAAATGAAAAAAATAGAAGATCGCAAATCATTGGAACCCAAGCTGAAACAAGATTACTTGTTGATTCACCAGATTGACTTTGAGATCCGCAAGAACATCCCTCCTGTCAAGCTGAACATCCACATATTCGACCCGGATCCAAATAACCGCATGGTCATCATGAACGGCATAAAATTTGTGACTGGTGATGTGATCGAAGAAATTGTTAAGGTGAAAGAGATTGTTGAAGAAGGCGTGGTACTTGAGTTTGAAAACATCCGATTTTTAGTGCCTAAGTGATCAATTTTTCAAATTTAAAGCCCAACCACTTTCCCTATGTTTCATTGGTGTTCTCATTGGTCTTTCTGTTTTTTTTGGTTTTGTCAGAATACAGCCAATTTCAGAATCAATTGATGGATCAATACGCCATCAAGACCAAAGAATATTGGAACCTCATCCAACACCAACCCACTGAAGTCTTTCGCTTAATCACCGCCCAGTTTTTACATGGAAACATCTTGCATTGGGTGATCAACAATTCCGTATTCCTGTTATTGTCATTTGCCATTGAACGCGTTATCGGTTGGCAAAAGTTTTTATTGGTGTTTTTATTCTCGGGTATTGTAGGCAATGTATTTGCCAGTTATTTCATGCAAGATCAGGACAATTTATTGATCGGGGCCAGTGGTGCAGTTTCTGGCTTAATCGGTTTGTGGCTGGTGATGTTTCCAGATAAAAAAATCAATTTCATCTTGCCCATAGGTTTATACTTTCAAAAAACATCCATGCCCATCGCAGTGGTCATTATTCTGTGGCTGATCGTTCAAATCATCCTACAATTCCAACCCAACCCCTCATATGACATCGCATGGATCAGTCACATCATGGGTTTTACAACTGGTTTTTTACTGGCTTGGTTTGTAAAATAACAACAATGCACCCATTTTCAGCAGGACATGAAGAGCAAAACCTTATACCGCATCAATTACATCACCAACAGTGAAGTGTATGAATTGTATGCCAAAGCCATCAACAGCAATGAACTGCTCGGTTTCATCTCCCTGTCTGACTTGGTTTTTGAAGTCAATTCAGGCGTGGTCATTGACCCCGTTGAAGAGCGGTTAAAAACCGAGTTCAACGACGTCAAATCTTTACATATCCCAATTCAAAATGTTTTAAAGATTGAAGAGGTTGAACAGAAAAAATCGTGTAAAATCAAAGCATTGAAAACACATGCCCAGACTGCAAAGTTGCCGCAACAACCAGGATCCATTAAATGAGCCAAACACATATATTAATCGTTGATGATGAACCGGACATCCGCAACTTGATTTCTGAAATTTTGACCGATGAAGGCTATCAGGTCTCCACTGCAGATGGTGGCCAGGCAGCCAATCAACAATTACAGCAAATTTCTCCAGATCTGGTGTTGTTAGACATATGGATGCCTGACATTGACGGCATCAGTTTATTAAAAACCTGGAATCAAAACCAGAACATGCCATTTTCAGTGGTGATGATGTCAGGTCACGGTACCATTGAAACAGCCATTGAAGCCACTAAAATGGGAGCCAGAGACTTTGTTGAAAAACCCATCTCATTGGCCAAATTATTACAAACCATTGAACAAACATTGTCATCCAGTCATACAGATCAAGGCCTGAATGACATCAAGCAAGAATGGCAAGTACTGGAACCCATTGGCAGCTCAGCTGCGGCCAATGAAATGCGCAGCTGCATAGAAAAATTAAGTAAAACCACCACCAACACCTTATTCGTAGGCGACAGCGGCACGGGCAAATTAACAATGGCTTTGTTGTTGCATCACCACCGCCATCACGATAACCAGGCGGTTGTGATCATCGACAGCCTGACTTTAACCGATGCCAACATCGATGAGTTGCTGGAACAACACCACCAATTGCTCATCAAACACCACCAAACCGGTTCAATCATATTGACCAACATTGATTGTTTGACCGCTTCTTTACAAACCAAATTACTGATTCACATCAAACAATGGCAATTGCCACACCAGAATAACCCGGTACAATTGTTATCGACCACTCAACAAGACATCAAGCTGATGGTCAGCAATGACGAATTTGATCGTGAACTGTATGAGTTTGTGGCTGAATTCACTGTTCCGGTTTGTGCCTTGAGCGAGCGTGCAGAAGATGTCCCGGAGTTGCTAAACTTTTACATTAATTTTTTACCAGACCAAGAACAAACACCCTATCGGAAAATGTCATTTGCCGCCCAAAACCATTTGCGCAACTACAATTGGCCGGGTAATTTACGTGAATTGAAAAATCTGGTCAGGCAATTACAACTGCAACCGGGTGAGGCTGAGATTCAACTGGAGGAAGTGGCTGAACTGATGCGTCAAGCACAACAAGAGGAAAGCAACTCTTCACAAAGCACCCGTTATGATTTAGAACTCAGGGAAGCCAGAGAAGAGTTTGAACGCGATTACCTGCTGTATCATTTACGTAAAGTGGATGGCAAAGTGGGTGACTTGGCCAAAATTTCAGGCATGGAACGCACCAATTTGTACCGCAAACTTCGCGCCCTTAACATCAACCCCAAGAACGCGGATCAATCATGAAAATCATTATCCTCGGTGCAGGACAAGTGGGGGCATCAATCGCTGAACACTTGTCACATGAAAACAATGATGTGACGGTGGTAGATACCGATTCAGAACGTTTGAGTGACATGCAAAACAAGTTCGACATCAGAACGGTTCATGGCTATGCTTCTCACCCATCGGTATTGATCAGGGCCGGTGCCAACGATGCTGACATGGTCGTGGCACTGACCAATTCCGACGAGGTCAACATGGTTGCTTGTCAGGTTTGTTACAGCATCTTTAACACCCCAACGAAGATCGCTCGCATCCGTGAAGCCGAATATGCGTCACACCCTGAAATGTTTGAGCATGAGCATGTACCCATCGATTTTCACATCTCACCAGAACAGTTGGTCACCCGTCATATTCAAGGCTTGATTGAATATGCAGGCGCCCTTCAAGTGATGGATTTTGCCCAAGGGCTGGCCCAGTTGGTCACCATAAAAGTCAGAAAAGATGGACCATTGGTTGATCAACAACTGCGAGAGTTTGATCACCTGTTACCTGAAGGGGTTGATGCCCGAGTGGCAGCGATTTTCAGAGACAACAAGTCAGTTTTCCCGGACGGTGATGCGGTACTCAAGACCGGTGACGTGGTGTTTTTATTGGCAGCTCGCAAACACATCAACAAAATCATGGAAGCCTGGCACAAAAGTGATAAAAGCAGTTATAAAATCATTTTGGCCGGTGGCGGTAACATTGGCTTTAATTTGGCAAAAGCACTGGAACGCCAACACTCAGTCAAAATCATTGAGTACAACAAGACCCGGTCCAGGTTCATTGCTGAAGAGTTAACCAAAGCATTGGTGATTCGAGGTGACTGTACGTCAGAAGAATTGTTGAATGAAGAAAACATCAACCATACCGACATTTTCTGCGCCCTGACCAATGACGATCAAGCCAACTTGTTATCTGCATTGATGGCCAAAAAAATGGGTGCTAAAAAAGTATTGACCCTGATCAACAAACAAAATTACGCCCAATTGATCGAAAAAGACACCATTGACATCGCCATCTCACCTCAACACATCACCATGGGTGGTATTTTGGCTCATGTTCGCGGTGACTACACCGCCAGGGTACATACCTTACGCTCAGGAGAGGCTGAAGCCATCGAAGTTGAAGTCACAGGTGACAGCACCTCTTCAAAAGTGGTCGGCAAAATGATTCAGGACATCAACCTGCCTCCCGGTTGTAACATTGGTGGCATCATCCGCCAGGAGAAAGTGATGATGGCACACCGCAATGTGGTCATTGAAAGCAAAGACCACTTGATCATGTTTGTGACTGACAAACGCAACATCAACGATCTGAAGCGTTTGTTTGAAGTGGACGCCTCGTTCCTGTGATGTCATGAATACACTGTTATGAATCCTCGCCTGATCGCAAAAATTATTGGTTTGTTGTTACTGGTGTCCAGTTTCATGATGCTGCCACCTGCATTGGTGGGTTTCATCTATCAGGATGGTGACATCTTGCCGTTTATTGAAGGCTTTGCCACATTGGCATTGATAGGCGCCATCCCATTCTTCATGTACCGGAAGATTGACGCTGAATTGAAAATTCGCAGCGGATTTTTGGTGGTTGGGGCTTCCTGGTTGATTGTTGGATTGGCCGGCGCTTTACCACTGTTTCTGTCAAACCACATGAACTTGTCGGTGACTGATGCCATTTTTGAATCCATATCAGGTTTGACCACCACCGGGGCCACGATTTTAACCAACATCGATGAATTGCCACACTCCATAAAATACTATCGCCAGCAATTACAATGGTTCGGTGGAATGGGCATCATTGTATTGGCAGTGGCTGTTCTGCCCATGCTGCGCATTGGTGGTATGCAGATCTTTCGGGCCGAAACACCCGGCCCCATGAAAGACCAAAAACTCACCCCGCGCATCACCGAAACGGCCAAAGCATTGTGGTACATTTACCTCGGTATCACAGTCATGTGTACCATGAGTTATTACATGGCAGGGATGAACATGTTTGATGCCATTTGCCATGCATTTTCCACGATTTCAATCGGCGGCTTCTCAACCTACAATGATTCCATGGGTCATTTCAGCAATTCTTTGATTGAAGTGATCGCAGTGATTTTCATGGTCATTGCAGGCATCAACTTTGCCTCCCATTTCCTGGCTTGGAAATCAGCTTCAATCCGAACTTACTTGATCGATACTGAAGTGCGTGTGTTTCTTGGCTTTCTGGCGGTGGCCTCTGCCATCACCTCTTTTCAATTGTATGTTTCAGGAACCTCGGATTCATTGTATGAGTCCATCCGTCAAGGTACTTTCCAGGCAGTGTCAGTCGGTACCACTACGGGCTTCACCACTGAATCATTTCATTTGTGGCCAGGTGCTCTGCCATTGTTACTGATTCTGTTCAGCACCATAGGTGGTTGCGCTGGTTCCACCGCTGGTGGTTTCAAGGTCATCCGCATGATTTTACTGTTTAAAATGAGCATGCGCGAGTTACATCGCTTGATTCACCCTCATGGCAAGTACCTGGTTAAAATCAATGGTAAAACAGTCAATTACCGGGTGTTGGATTCAGTCTCGGCATTCTTTGTTCAGTTCTTGTTCTTGTGGTGTGTATTCACCTTATTGCTGGCTGGTTTTGGTGAAAACATCACTACGGCCTTTTCAACCACACTGGCCTGCCTGACCAACCTGGGCCCTGCTTTGGGTGATGCCGGCGCCAATTATGCCAACATCTCTGACGGTGGTAAATCCATATTAACTGTAGCCATGATATTTGGTCGTTTGGAGCTCTTCACCTTGTTTATCTTGTTGATACCTGCGTATTGGGAATATTGATTCTAGATTCCAGCTGAACGGGCAAACACCACAGCAATCACTTCTTCAACACCAGCCCTTTTTAAACAGCTGGCCACTGAACGCATGGTTTGACCCGTGGTCATCACATCATCCAACACCATCACCACAGGTGCGTCAATCGGTTGATTAACTTTAAAAGCCGCCCTGACATTGGCGCTGCGTTGCTTTTCATGCAACTCAGCTTGCATGGCTGTGTGTTTGGTTCTGATCAAATGACGGTCTAAAATTCGTCGGCCTTGGTTTGCGGCCATGATTTTTGCCACTTCATAGGCTTGGTTGTATCCACGCGAGAGCAATCGCTTTTTGTGTAGCGGAACAGGTAAGATGGGTACCGAAGGCTCGATCCCATTCAAGTGATTGCACAAAGCTTCTGCCATGATTCTGGCACGATCCAACCGACCACCAAATTTAAGTTGCTGGACCCAGACACTGACAGGTGGTTGGTATATGGCAGCACAAATGGTTTGACTGAAAGCCGGTTCATCATTGCGACATTCTCCGCAAACATGGTCCGTTTGAAGGAGTGGTTTGGCACAAATTTGGCAGGGGTTCTCAGGGACTTGAACCAGTGTCTGACAACCTTCACACAAACTGTTTTTTGTATGTACTTGGCACAGGGCACACCGTTGCATTTTGTGTGATGCTTACTCGTTGGCCATCTGAGCTGCTTCAGCCAGATCCACACTCACCAACCGGGATACCCCGGGCTCTCGCATGGTGACCCCCATCAACTGATGGGCAATTTCCATCGTCACTTTGTTGTGCGACACGAATAAGAACTGAACTTTCTCAGACATTTCCGCCACCATCTTGGAAAACCGACCCACATTGGCATCATCCAGAGGTGCATCTACTTCGTCCAACATACAAAATGGAGCTGGGTTCAAATTAAAGATGGCAAACACCAATGACACCGCTGTTAACGCTTTTTCACCGCCAGAGAGTAGTTGAATGCTGGACACACGTTTACCTGGTGGTCTGGCCATGATGGAAACGCCAGTGGTCAACAAATCATTACCGGTTAATTCTAAATAGGCATGGCCACCACCAAATAACCGTGGGAACAGTTGTTTGATGTTGGTGTTCACTGCTTCAAAGGTTTCCTTGAACAAGGTTCTGGTGTCCTTGTCGATGCGGGCGATGGCTTGCTCTAAAGTCTCTAGCGCCTGTTCCAGATCGTCATTTTGCTCATCCAGATACTGCTTGCGTTTAGACTCTTCTTCAAACTCCTCAATGGCAGCCAGGTTAACCGGCTCCAAACGAACAATGCTGCGATGCAAACGTTCAGTTTGATCTTCTTTGCGGTCAATCAAGTCAGGCAAGGTTTGTTCACTCAAATCACCCAAAGTGGCCAAAAGCTGTTCTGCATCATGCCCTTGATCAGTCAGTTGCTCAGCAAATCCATTGGCCCTTAACTCATTTGACTGGAAAGCCAATTTAGCGGATTCCAAAGCATTTCTGGCTTCATCAATTTGTTGTTGGTGCTGGTGCCTCAAACGTTCCAACTCATCCAATTTTGATTGCGAACTGCTGACTTCCTGGCGCATGGCATCACGCTGTTTCTCTGTTTCCAGGCGTTGGCTGATCAAATCATTCAAAGCCTGTTTGTGTCCTTCGATGGGATCCAGGTCTACACTCAACTGTTGCAACAATTCATCTTTTCTGGCGACCAGTATCTGGACTGCTTCTTGCGTTCTCTCGATGTTGTTCTGTAGAGACTCAATTTTATTCATGGTCCCAGACAGGCCCATTTTGTGCTGATAAAACTGATTGGAAATGTCGTTAAGCTGGGCTTTGGTTTGGTGGTATTGTTGCTGAAATGATTGTTGTTGGTCCATCAACTCAATTTTCTTCTGCTCAAATTTTGCCAGTTCATTCATGGCCGTTTCAAGAGCAGCACGCGACGTCTTGATTTGAGTTTCATCGTCTGCCATTTGTGCCCTGATCTGCTCAGTCTCTACCGCTTTTTCCTGACTTTGTTGTTGTTCTCTGTCGATCAGCTGTTGTTTGTTCATGGTCAGGCCATTCAACTCAGACAACTTACGATGTGACATGTTGACATCTAACTGCAACTGTTCTACACCTGTATTCAAGGTCAACCGCGCTGCTTTAGTCTCTTCCAGTTCTGTTTGTAAAGTCTCCAGCTTGGTTTCATCAACTTCGATATGTTGTTCCAGAGATTTAAGTTCTTTTTGGCGCAACAAAAATCCTTCAGTTTGTTCGCCTCGGTTGATGTGCACCCAGTTTTGTCCAAACCATTCACCACTTTGGGTCACCACGGATTCACCACCTGCCAAATTTCTCGCCACATTTTTCGCTGCAGCCACATCTGCACAAACCTTGATTTGGTTGAACCACTCAATGACCGCATCCGGACCTTTGACACATTCTGCCAACGTACCGGCTTGGGCTTTGATGCCTCCTTGGTTGGCATGTACCGTGGTCATGCCACCGAAAGTCCAACCTTCTGTGACACTGTATAAGTCTTGGTTATTGGATACCCAGGCTTGAAGGCGTTCTTGTAACACGGTTTCAACCGCTTGCTCCCAACCTGCTTCAACTTCTAACATTTCTGCCAGACGTTGTTGATTGAGTTGACTGTTGTTACTGATCCACTTTTTCAACTCAGCTTTGTCTTTTGATTGGGCAGCTTGTTGTAACGCCAATAAGGAACCACGTCGGCCTTTGGCTTGATGCAGTTGTTGTTGAACCTGATCAATTTGGTGGCGCAATTGCTGACTGCGTTCGGCATTGATGTTGACCTGTTCTTTTTGCCCAGCCAATGATTGCTCGAAAGTTTCATGTTTGGTTTGCTGGGTTTCAACCTGTTTTTGCAAACCAAGCAACTCCTCCTGGAGCTTGTTAACCAATTCATTGTTATCACTGGGCTCAACAGATTTCAACCGCTCTGCTTGACGCATCATGTGCGATTCAAGTGAGGTGATCCGGGTTTTTTCCACATCGACTGTGCGCATGTGGTCAGCAATACTGTGGTTATTGTCATCCCACTGGCTGCGCCATTTTTCTTGCTGTTCTTCGCTGTGCTGATTCAGTTCCTGCGCTTGTTCTAACTGTAAAGCCAATTCTTCTTCTTTGGGCTTCCCTTGTTTATAGAGGTTTTGTTGTTCAGTCAGTTGCTGTTCATCACTGGTTAGCCGAGCTTGTGAATTTTTCAGGTTTTCTTCGGTGTTGGCCAGGTCTTTCTGATGACGTTCTGAGAGTGATTTTGAATGGGCAATGGCTTGTTCGATTTTACCGATTTCAGCATTGACCTTATACAATTGCTCCTGCAATTTGTTGTTCTCATCCGTCAAGGTTTGGTGTGCCACCCTATGCTGTTCAATGTTCTTTTCACCATCAGTCTGACCAGACTTGGCTTTTTCTACAGCGGTTTTTAGTTGTGTGACCTGACCTTTACCTTGCTCAGCCTGGCTGTGCCATTGCTGCCAACGCAGCGCCAACACTTCGGCTTTGATCAGTTTAAACTGGTCCTTCAACTGGGTGTATTTTTCTGCATTCTTGGCTTGCCTTTGCAGGTGCTGGATGTGTTTACCCACCTCAGTTCGCAAATCATCCAAGCGTTCCAGGTTTTCTTTGGTGCGTTTGATGCGGCGCTCAGTTTCACGACGACGTTCACGGTATTTTGATACCCCGGCTGCTTCTTCAATATAGCCTCGAAGGTCTTCAGGTTTGGACTCCACAATGTTAGAAATCATGCCCTGTTCAATGATTGAGTAACTCCGGGGACCCAATCCGGTACCCAAAAACAAATCCACTATGTCTTTCTTGCGGCATTTACTGCCATTCAAGAAGTACATCGACTGGGCATCTCGATTGACTTGACGTTTGACAGAAATTTCATTGTAGCTGGCATATTCACCTTTGAGCAATCCGTCGGAATTGTCGAATATCAATTCAACCGTAGCTAAGCTCACTGGCTTTCGGGTAGATGAACCGGAAAAAATCACATCAGTCATGGAAGCACCACGCAGCATTTTCGCTGACGTTTCACCCATCACCCAACGCACCGCATCGATGATGTTTGATTTACCACAGCCGTTGGGTCCAACCACACCGATCAGATTACTGGGCATCAGCACTTCAGTTGGATCCACAA
This sequence comes from Marinicella sp., assembly GCA_965230295.1. Classification (GTDB taxonomy): domain Bacteria; phylum Pseudomonadota; class Gammaproteobacteria; order Xanthomonadales; family Marinicellaceae; genus Marinicella. Next base: position 1,156,320 of record OZ246001.1, read on the forward strand.
ATGACTTGAATCCAGCAATTTTTATCTTCGATAACTTCATCTATAGTGTATTTTGCTTGATAAATATCCCTTTTTTGGGTATTGTTCCGCCCCAGATAATTACAGAGAATATAACATGTCTACTCACCCTACAAAAGAGCTCGAAACATTTGTTAACCCCAATCAGGAACGGGATTATACCATCATTATCGACATTCCTGAATTCACTTGTTTGTGCCCAAAAACAGGACAACCAGATTTTGCCACCATCAAGCTGGAATACCAACCTGATGAAAAGTGTGTAGAGCTGAAAGCATTGAAACTTTATATGTGGACTTTCCGCGAACGCGGCGCCTTCCATGAAGCCGTCACCAATGAAATTTTGGATGATTTGGTGGCTGCTGTTGATCCCAAATGGATGAAAATCACCATGAAGTTTAATGTCCGTGGTGGCATCTATACCGATGTGGTGATTGAGCACAAGAAGTAATTGCAGATTCAGAATCACAAAAAAAAGGCTCCTGATGGAGCCTTTTTTTGAGCAATTCAAAATTCAATTCTTATGCTGGAACTTGACAATCAACCGATGGTTGTAAAATTTTCAAAAAATCAGGGGTTACTTTTTGATTTTGGGCTTGTAACACCTCTAATGCTGAATCAGCACAGGTACCACAACCCGTGGCACAACCCGTCATTTGCTTGATGTCTTGCATACTACTGGCGCCTGCTTTGGCGGCTTTTTGAATGTCTTTTTCAGTCACACCGTGACAAATACAAACGTACATAATAGATTTTTCTCATTGCTTGGCTCAATTATAATTGCTAATGAGAATGATTGTCAATACCGTTATTGTTGTTATTCTAAAAAATCCTGCCATTCCCAAAATTCATCAAGGAACTGTCCTACTGTGTTTTCAACTGTGAAATTTCCTCGGCCAAGGCAATCTCTGACTGGTATCGGTTTTTCAATTCCGGTACATCCAAAATGTCCAACACATCAGCAGCTTGTTGAGTAGCCACCAATGAATTTCCTGTTGCGGCATTCAACTGTGCCCAGCGCAGTTTAGCCACTGCAGTACGCTTTGAGCCCAGCCCATAGGTATCAACCATCAACTGATGTGCTTTTGCAATGATTGACTCAGCTTCATCATATTCACCCACTTCGATCAACAAAGGTACATACATGATTTGGAATCGAGCAAACATAGGATGGTTTACACCCATTTCATGCTTTATACCATCCAGGGCCATTTCAAAGAACCTTTTGGATGCTTCATATTTTTTCAATGCCAACAATGATCGGGCCATTCCCACATCTGTAGATGCTTCATAAAACGGAATTCTTGGCTCCAAAGCAGGCCATAAACTTTGCGCCTTTTTAAAGTTCTCGATGGCTTTTTCATGTTCGTTCAAAGCACGGTAAGACATGCCCATGTTCAAATAAGCTGCTGGCATTTGATGCCCTTTGATTTCTGTACCATATAGGTTGTCAATGATTTGTTGGTTGATCCTGATCCCTTCTCTCATGTCTCCCAATGAAGCCACTGATACAGCCAAACGACCTAAGTTGTCGATAGTCTCAGGATGGTTCTTACCAAATTTTTCACTGAAATAAGCAACCAACTCCCGATCAATTTCAATCGCTTTCAGTGCTTCCCCACTGTTGAAGAATGCATCGGATTCTATCCCTAAAATTTGAGGGTATAACAGGGGTTCATCAGTCACTTGTAGGGCATGTGATTTCGCCACAGCTATGTCATCCAATGCTTGCTTGAAATCAGGTTCAACCAAGGCCAGTTTGCCTTTCAAAGCATAGAGTGACGCCAGCAACGAATGGGCAGAAAACAACTTGGCTATGTCAGGTTCATATGAGCTTAAAGTGAGCATGATTTGTGCAGCCTCTGCTGTTTGATTCAAACGAATTAAGCTGTTCATAAGAGACATGGCTGCCCTCGCTGATTGTTCGTTAACATCATCTGTCAATGGTGCCAATTCCATCGCCTGCCTGAAATGATGAACAGCCCCTTCCAAATTATCCTGTGCTTCCATGTTATTACCCGCATGGATGTGAGCAGCTGCTAATCTATGTGTCTCTTTGGGTTGTTGATTCAATAATTTTATTTGTTCATTGGTGAGTTGTTCGGCAGACTTCACTTGACCTAAACGATACTGGATTTGGCTTAACAGCCCCAATGTTTCGGTTTTTAATAACACATCACCCTTTTCTGCCAAAATCTTCTCAGCTGCCAACCCAGTTAATTCATTGACACTGATGGGTTGTTGCTGATTCTTAACCGGATCTGCCGCTGTGAAAATACTGAGTAAAAATTGATTCGACCAATTGGCTTTTTCGGCCTCTTGCTCAGCAATGGCCGCTTGGTTAAAAGCAAACACCGCAGAGGCAACTATGCCAAACACAGCTGCAGATGAAATGGTGATTGGTATTTTATTTTTTTGCCATGTTTTACTGAATCTGTACCAAAAATGATTGGCGTGATTGGGAACCGCCGAACCTGCTAAGAACAGCTGTAAATCATTATTCAATTCAGTGGTATTTTTATACCGGGCACTGACATCCACTTGTAAACCTTTATCGATGATGGTGCCCAACTCTTTTGACAAAGCCCTGTCTATAACTTTCGGATCCAGGCCATTCATCAGAGCTATGCCATGACCACTTTTGCATTGTGCTTTGAAACGCTGATAGACTTTTTCAATTGGATTGTTCAGTTGTTGGTGATAATCAACCAAAGTGGTTATTGATTCACTTTTCCTGGGCACAGATCCTGTACACAGCTCATACAAAACAGCACACAATCCAAATACATCACTGGCTGTGCTGAGCAAATCACCTTTGGTTTGCTCCGGAGATGAATAGCCAGGAGTGAACTGCGGTAAATAAATGTCAGCAGAACTGACATGTAAGGGGCGGGCTACACCAAAATCCACCAATTTAATCTGTCCCGCTTCATTGACCAAGATATTGGCAGGTTTGATGTCTCCATGAATAACCAAATTCTGGTGGGCATACCCAACTGCATTGATGGTTTGTTGCACAAGTTTGATGCGTTCATGCAATGACAATTTATGTTTTTCAGCATAGGTACAAATTGGGCTTCCAGCCACCAACTCCATAACAAAGTATGAAATGTCATCATCATTGGTTCCACCATCAATCAAACGAGCAATGTTGGGGTGCTCGAATTGAGCCAAAGTTCGCATTTCTTCTGTGAACTTTTGTTTGCTGAGTTCTGAAAACTGGCCAGACTTGATGATCTTTAACGCCACTTCCTTTTCATATTCACCATCAGCCCTGCGCGCGATAAACACTTGCCCCATGCCGCCACTTGCCAAGGGTTTGGTCACTTTCCATGCCCCGAATTTTCGACCAACTATGTCACTCGGATTGCTGTGATTCAGCACCTGTTCTCCCAACAGTGACTCCACCAATGGATCGATCGAAGTATTCAAAATGTTGGTGCCAGATTCGTTTGCCAACATTTTTTGTAAGACCAACCGAGCTTCATCTGACAAATCTGCCTCTGCCATCTGCGTTTCTTGTGCCTCCTGCGGTAAATCACACAAAACATCAAATAGATTCAGAACCTGGGTCCACACCACTGGAGATAATTTTTTTAACAACTCATTCATCGATCAACGCCGCCAATATGGCTTTGGCTTTTTGCCATGTTCGATCAAGTGTCCTTTTTGAGACCCCCAAAATTTCTGCGGTCTCACTGACTGTCATCCCCACAAAATACCGCAAATGCACCACTTCGACCAAATTAGGATCCACATCTTTCAGTTGTTCCAAAGCTTCGTTCAAGGCCACCACTTGAAAACAATCCTGGGCTGTTTTTGTGGATTGTTCCTCATAAGTTACCTGTTGGTTTGCTGCCCCCCTCTTGTCAGACATTTGGCGCCTGGCCATATCAACCAATATGTGCCGCATTGACAAAGCTGCCGTTGAATAAAAGTGCCTGCGGTTACTCCATTTTTTTTCGTCCGAATTGACACTGAGTTTAAGGTAAGCTTCGTGCACCAAAGATGTGGTATCCAGGTCTTTGTTATTGACATGCTTTCTGAGTTTGGCATGGGCAATGATTTTGAGTTCCTGATACAACAAGGCCTGCAACTTTTTATCTTGTAATGCGGCTTGTAAAGATTCATTGTTCAATACATTGGTGACAGAACCCATCATCAATCTCAGGGGTTGGTGTTCAATCATATTACCACAGCCCTTGAGTTGCTCACAATGCCGATTAATTTTTAATCCAACCATCATTCTGAGATCTGTTGATTACTCAAAATCATCACTAAAAATGAGGTCATCTGACTCGAAAACCGCTCTTATCGTGTGGCTTGATTGCACATTGGTTAAACATTCATCGTCCTGGTTCACCAAGGGACAGTTCAACCAACCGATGAAATCACTGCCTGACAATGGCGTGGCAATTAAGGTCACGATGGTGCCATTGAAATACACTTCTGAGCAGTCAACTCCACATGAGATACCACCCGGAATACTGACCACTGCCCCTTCACCAGAGCCTTCTTTTTGTATGGTCAATAAAAACTCATCTTCACCAATGCTGTCATACACTTCGTCAAAACCAGCATCATACAAACCACCAGGATCACCAGGTAAGCCTTGTGGATTGGTGTTCTCATTGACCGGTGCATCTTGATTTTCAATATCGACTTCAGTTGTCCAACTGAATGAATCTTGCAAACACATATCCACGCCAGGAGAACTGGCCAGTTGTCTGGCATCTCCAGCAGCTGGGTTGATCAGTTGAGGCGTGCCCATGTCGTAAATCCCGGTAGGCCAAGCATGGCTGTTGTCAATCAGGTTACATTGGCCGGTGATGATGGCCGAACCGCCAGATCGGTCATCAAAACCCGATGAATCAGTGAGCACTGAGTTTTGAATGTCTATGAACCCCGTCAGCAAGACCGATACGTAAGAACCGGTATTTGAATCTGGTATGTGGTTATCAGCCATGGTCATGTGACTGACTTCAAATTCATCGTTGTTGTTATCAGAGCGCAACATCGCATTGGCGCTGTTTCTGATCATTCCAACCCGATTCATTCTGACCCTGGATCCACCGTTACTGGTGATCATGCCAACAGCCACTGGGGTGGGAGCGATGTATTCGCTTTGTTCAATGACAGTTCTGTTTAATTGAACCATCGAATCATTCACATTAACCACGGAACGTTCATAACGCGCACCCTGAACCTCTGAACAACGGAACAGCAAATTGCAATCGTTGGTTTGGTCCATGATTAATTGGGGCGTTGCCGTGCCGCCTCCATTGGCGTAAATGGCTGCACCCTGATCGGCTTGTGGCGCATTGATGTGGGTGTTTTGTAACAGTACAAAACCGCTACCATTGATGTAAATGGCGCCACCATTTTCTGCCACGTTGCCATCAAAAATGACCCGGTTGGCTCGGCCATCTGCGAACACTTCGCCGCCATTATCAACATATAAACCGGCGCCTTCTTCTGCATCCATACCTGACAAGGTGCCCCGGCCTTCTATCCTGACTCCATCTTTAATTTCTAAGTAACAACCACTTCTGATGTGCAAATTACCTCCCTTTAATCCCTGATTGCGATGTAATCTTCCACGTAAAATCACGGTCGAATTATTCCCGGTGCAATAAATGCCTCCACCCAGGATATTGTTGGTGTTGCCATTGAACTGAATCAATGAATTGGATAAGACATCCAAGTAGCTGCCACCTGAAACCACTATGCCTGATTGGTTGCTGCTCACTAAAACATTGTCCAAGGTGACCACAGCACCACCATTCAATACCAAGGCACGGGTGGCACTGGTCAAGGACATTTGAATGTTCCTGAAAGTCACCACAGAACTGCTTTCGTTCAAAGTATTGACCTCAAAAATTTCATTGTTGGTGTCACCGATGGTTGTTCTGCCGCTGACCGCTCCAAAACAATCCGGATAACCACCGACCAAGGTCAATTCACCAGCACCTGATGAAGACCAGTCCTGCAGCACGTAACTGCCATTGCTGTTGCCTGTATAATTGACGGTGTTGGTCAATCGAATCTCATCTTGCGAATCACCGTTCAAGGCCGCCACAAGCAGTGCTTGGTCTAATGTGCCAAAGACATTGCCCCCGTTGCAGTTGACTGAATTGCCAACCCAATAAAGACCTGACCAAGCTGAAGTGCTGAAAATAACCGTCAATGATAAAATAAATATTTTAGTTGTTTTCATGGGTATACCCTCAATATTAATTACTGGGGCATACGCAGAAACAATGGACATTGCGCCAAATGAATTTGATTTTTTATTTTGGACATAAAAAAAGGCTCCTTGGGAGCCTTTCAATTCATTTAAATCATACAGACCTATTCCTTGATCACCCCTGCTTTAGGATCATCAAAAACGGTTTGGTCTAGTTGGCCCTGGGATTTGGCCACAATACAAGTCACTGCAGAATCGCCTGTGATATTCACTGCAGTGCGGGTCATGTCTAATAAGCGATCGATACCTAATATGATGCCGATACCCTCAATGGGTAAGCCCACCTGTAACAACACGCCTTGTAACATCACCAAGCCAGCAGAAGGTACGCCTGCAGAACCAATTGAAGCCATGGTGGCCATCAACACCACCATCATGATTTGCGTGGTGGTGAGGTCTACACCATAAGCATTGGCAATGAATACGGTGGCCACACCTTGCATGATGGCGGTGCCATCCATGTTGATGGTGGCACCAAATGGGATGGTGAATGACGCCACTGATTTATCAACACCCAACCGTTCCGTGTTGGTTCTGAGTGTGACTGGAATGGTGGCATTGGAACTGGAAGTACCAAAGGCAAATGACACAGCCCCTTCCATTTTTTTCAAGAACGTCAGTGGATTCAAGCCAGACAACAGTTTTAGCAAGACTGGATAAATCACCAAGGCATGGAAGATCAATAAACCCAGTACGGTAAAGAAATAACCAGACAAGGTTTTGATCGCATCCAATCCAAGTTCGGCGAAGACTTTGGCCAAAATGGCAAACACGGCATAAGGTGCGAAATGCATGATCAACATCACCAGCTTCATGATCACTTCATTGAACGCCTTGAAGAAATCAATCACTTGTTCACCGGCTTTGCCAGCCATAGTCGCGCTTAAGCCAAGTAAGATGGCAAACACAATGACGGCCAACAGATTACCTTCTGCCATGGCTTTGATGGGGTTATCAATGATGCTTAAGATGACTTGTATGAATGTTTTACTTTCCTTCGGAACATAATTGATGTCTGTGGGAATCTCTGCCCCACTGCCTACCCCTATCAACAAGGCAAAACCCAAAGCAATGCCCAATGCAATGGCAGTGGTCAATAAATAGAAGGCCAGCGTCCGACCACCTATTGAACCCAGCATGGCCGGATCGCGTAATGCTGTGGTGCCACAGAACAAGGACACAAACACCAAGGGCACCACCATCATCTTCAAGGACAAGATGAATAACTGGCCAATGGTATAAAACAATCCATTGATGAGGTATTTATCTATCGCCGCATGGGCACTTAAATCTGAGAGGTTGAGGACCAGGCCCAAAATGGCACCGGCCACCATAAAGATGATGATTTTTTTGGTTAAAGTCATGTTGTTCTGAAATTTTTGATGCCATGAATGATAGCTCATTCATGGCAAGATTGCACCTGTGGTTATTCAGCGGCTCTCAGTCACCATTGATCAGCTTCAGCCATCTGCCAATCTGCCGACCAAGAATCTGGCCTGTTTGAGTCATCCAACAAAGCCCCTTTGGCAATGGTCGGGAACATCTCTTCATACGATTTGATGATGGTCCCTTGTAAGCGATGCATGATGTGAGCCGGCTTTAATTCGCCTATTGATTTGGCACCCGCCGCACCCAGTAACTCGGCCAAATTTTTCATCATTTGTCCATGATACCTGGCGACTCTTTGGCTTTTATCGCTGACCACCAAACCCACCACCCTGGCAGGATCCTGGGTGGCAATGCCAGTCGGACAATGATCGGTGTTACAGGCACGGGACTGGATACAACCCAAGGCAAACATCATGCCACGAGCTGAATTGACCGTATCAGCTCCCAAAGCCAAAGCCTTGATCAAATGGAAAGCTGAAAAGATTTTACCCGCAGCAATGACCCTGATTTCATCACGCAAGCCCACTCCAATGAGCGCATTGTTAACGGTGATCAATGCATCTTTAAGCGGTGTCCCCACTGAATTGGTGAATTCGATGGGTGCCGCACCAGTGCCGCCTTCACTGCCATCAATGGTGATGAAGTCAGGTTTGATACCGGTTTCCACCATGGCTTTACAAATGGCCAGAAACTCGCTGCGTTTACCCAAACACATTTTAAAACCAATCGGTTTACCATCTGACAATTCACGCAATTGTTTAACAAATTGCATCAACCCGACCGGTGAATCAAAGGCCGAATGGTTGGGCGGTGAAAGCACGTCTTTGCCCATCGAAACATGCCTGATTTCAGCAATTTCTTCAGTCAATTTGACCGCAGGCAAGATGCCACCATGACCGGGCTTGGCACCTTGTGACAACTTAATTTCAATCATTTTGACTTGTTCCAAAGCGGCTTTTTCTTTGAACAAGTCCGGATCAAAGTTGCCATCTTTATCACGGCAGCCGAAATAACCAGTCCCGAATTGAAAGATCAGGTCACCGCCATGTTTCTTGTGATAAGGGCTGATACCACCTTCACCGGTGTTGTGAGCGAAACCACCTTTCTTGGCACCCAAATTCAAGGCTTCGATGGCATTTTTGCTTAAGGAACCATAACTCATGGCAGAGATGTTCATGGGCTTGGCCATATAGGGTTGTTGACATTCCGAGCCACCAAATTTCACATGTAAATCATGTGCTTCAATGTGGGTGGGTGAGACGGAATGGTTGATCCATTCATAACCGTCTTGGTTGACATCCATGATGGTACCAAATGGACGCGTGTCTTTTTGCCCTTTGGCCCGTTGGTATACCAAGGATCGAAATTCCCTGGGTACCGGCGTACCATTCAAATCTGATTCGATGAAATACTGTTGAATTTCAACCCGAAACGATTCCAACAAATAACGAAAGTGTCCCAATATGGGATATAAGCGTAAAATGGCTCTTTTGGTCTGAAACATGTCATACAATCCCAATACAGCCAAAGGTCCAATCAACACGAAAAACCACCATGCCATGGGCCAATACTGGGCCCACAACACCACCAAAGCTGGCACCACAATCAATGCCAACACAAACTTTTGTCTCACTGTCATTTAATTCAAAACTCCTTCAATACCCAACGCACTGGTTTCACACCTGAGTTGATCAAATCTTTACCTGAGCCTTTCAACTTATCGCGTTCTAATGGATCGATAAAATAAGGCACACCGTCATTAGGAATGACTTTGACCAAAACCAATTCGCCACGCTGGCGGTATTCTTCAATGGTTTGTTTTTTCTGCACAATGACTTTCACGCTGGTGGCATCTGCCGCAGGCTGGGTCAATTCGGCCAAAGTTTCAGCATCAGCGCCTGGCGGTGAATCATCATCTTGATTGACCGTTTCAGTTTGTGACCAAGAAACACCACAAAATACCAGTCCCAGGGCCATCCAAATACATCTTCTCATCTGCCTCTCCTCTTTGAGTTGAACCAAAACCCTTTCCGAGCCTTTGGCTTTAAATACTGACCCCTACAAACTGTAAATTATGACAAATAAATGCCAGCACACTTTGTACCCTCTCTTACATGATATAATGAATACCCACATTTTGAAATCTGTTTTTAATGTTAAACACCATGCCAAAACCTCAAAGTTTAATTGCCTTCTTGATGCTTACATCGCTGCTTATCGGCTGTTCTAACGAACCACAGTTAGACAAAAAAACCAAGTTGATGAACACCCTCACTGCCATGGAAACGGCCATTGAAGCCAAAGGTGTTGATGAATTTTTCACTCATGTCAGTGATGACTTTGTCAGTCAGAAACGCGGCTGGGGTAAAAAAGATGCCGAACGTATATTGCGCATCAGATTGATGAAGAACAAAACAGTGCATGTACACCAAATGGTCAAGCGAGTTGAATGGCTGAACAACGGCGACCAGCAAGCCGAAGTTGAAGTGGTGGCGGCCATGGCTGGCACCGACATCAGCTTAAACGACTTGCCTTCTTTCCGTGGTGACATGGTTAAATTCATCGTGACCTTTGAATTGATTAACGACGATTACATCATCACCCAAACCGAATGGCAACGAGCCAACCCGGCAGATTTTGTGTTTTGATGAGCAGTTGTTAAAAAGAACAACTTAACCAATGTAACCAGAAATAACCAACCACCGAATTCCCGGCGAAGGCCGGGATCCAGTGTCTTTCTGAATCATCATTCAGCCATCATGATATTTGATTCTCGGAGGTAGAAGCAAATCATGAGGTGGCAACAGCAATTTTAAACGGATTCAACTGCCTCACACATGGCCCCATCACTGGGGTTTGCGGCCACATGGATGTCGGTAAAGCCCAGCTCTTGGGCTGCTTCCTTGATTCGATCAGACGCTACCACCAATGGCAAATCCAAAATTTGGGCCGCATTTAGAGTGTCTATTTGACCCATAAAATGCTGCAAAATGCCAACACTGGTGGCAGTCAAAACCACAGCATCCATGTTTTTTAACAAGGCATTCAGTGCTGAATTCTCCAGGGACAAAGGTACCCGTTCATAAGTATTGATTTGGCTGTAACTGATGCGCTGTTGCATGCAATACTTTTTGATCAAATCCCGTCCACTGCTGGCAGTTAAAATCTTGATTGAATCAGGCTTTAACTGTTGTATCAACTCAATCACCCCTTCTGAATTCATTTGAGGGTGTGAAGCAATGGGGTGGTTAAAATGTTGTTGCCAGGCTTTTACTACGGCCGGTCCGACTGCAATCACTGGTGTGTTTGTTTCAGGCTGCCAATCTGGGGCTATCAACAACGCATGTTCGAGGGCATTCACACTGAGAATCACCCACACATCAGCGTGGCTTTGAAGCCATTTACCTTGCACCGATGGATTGGTTTGAATGGCAAAACATGGCGCCAAAAACACATCAAACCCTGCTTGTTGGTATACCGCAGCGGTTTGTTCAAGGCTGGTTTGGGGGCGTGTGAGGATGACTGTGGTCATCTGGGCTCACTCTGCCAAAGCCAATATTTCTGCGGCCCCTTGGCTCAACAGTTCATCGGCCACATAATCACCCAGCTTTTGTGGATCATAGCCTTGTTGTTTGGCGGTCACAGCCTGGCTTCCATCGGGTGAAAAAACAGCAGCCTTCAGAGCTATGGTGTCATCAAGGTGGTAGGTGGCCAGTGCGCCTATGGCTACCGAACATGAACCATTCAGCTTTGAATTCAAAGCCCTTTCTGCCTGGACACATTGCCATGTTTGCTGGTCTGATAAAGCAGCCAGCACTTGTGCCAATTCAGTGTTATTCGCCAGACACTCAATGCCCACCGCGCCTTGTGAAACCGCTGGCAACCAATCAGGTGCCGTCAATCGACTTTTGATGCGATCATCAAAACCCAATCTGATTAAACCAGCTGAGGCCAAAATGATGGCATCGTATTGTCCATCATCCAATTTTTGCAGCCGGCTGTTTACATTGCCACGCAACGGTTGAATGTCCAGATCAGGCCTTATTGACAACAACTGGGATTGGCGACGCAAACTTGAAGTGCCTACCACAGCACCAGATGGCAAGTCAGCCAGCTGTTGGTAATGGTTGGAAACAAAGGCATCACTTTCATCAGCCCTGGGAAACACCGCACATATCTGAAATTCTGCAGGCAGATCAGCGGGTACATCCTTCATGGAATGTACCGCAATGTCGGCTTGACCTGCCAACATGGCCTGTTCAAGTTCCTTTAAAAACAGGCCTTTGCCACCGATTTTATTTAAAGTCACTTCCAAACGTTGATCACCTTCTGTTGTCATCGGTAACAATTGGGTCTTGAACGGGGTTTTGGCTTCGATGATGGCAGCCACATATTTACTTTGCCACAAGGCCAAGGCCGATTCACGGGTAGCGATGGTGATGGTTTTTTTCATAATTCCTTGAGTAACTTCTTAACTGTGGGTAACTGCCGTCGGCTGATGACCGGTTGAATGCTGACATTTTCCAGCAATGCCATCGGTGACTGCCCAGAACTGAGGTGAATACCCTTCAAGTATTGGGTGTTGATCAAGGCATTGCGATGAATCCTAAGAAACATGGGATGTGAATTTTCAATCTCTGCCAAACTCTGATCCAATAAAATGGTTTGGTCACTTAAATGAGCTGTCACGTATTTATCTTCAGCCATCAAACAAATGATGTCATTGATACTCACCATGATCACATCGTTGCCACGTTTGACCCGTATTTTATCATGAGTACAACTGAAGCCAACTTTTTCTATCGCCTGTTTCAACCGATCCAATGACAACGGTTTCAACAAATAATCGGCAGCGGACAGATCAAAGGCTTTCAAGGCAAATTCATCATGGGCTGTTGAAAACACGATTGGGATACTCGGGTGTTGTTGCTTGATGATGGCCGCGGCTTCAATGCCATCCAATTCCGGCATTTCAATGTCCATAAACACCAGGTCCGGCAAATGTTTACTGACCATGGCCACCCCTTCGGCCCCATGACTGGCCTCAATCACTTGATCAAACTCAAGGTGGTTGAGCATTGATTTTAAGCGCATCCTGGCCAATGGTTCATCATCGACTATCAATATATTCATAGTTTTACCTCCCACTGGGCAGTGAACACATCTTCTGCCTTGACCTGCATGTTTGCTTTGTCACCATAAGTCAAAGCCAATCGTTGACGGATGCTGTCCAAACCTGTTTGTGATCCAGACTGAACGCGTTCCTCACGATAAGGATTGGTGACGGTTACTCGAAAACCTGGCTTGGTTTTTTCCACCTTCAAGTGAATCAATCCACCTTGTGTTAAATGCTGAATGCCATGAATCACAGCATTTTCAACCAGCGGTTGGATCGATAATAAGGGAACCTTTTGTTCAATCAAACCCTCTTCAACTTCAATTTCATAATCCAAACGATCCATCAACCGCAATTGTTCGATCGCCAAGTACTCACGGATCCACTCTAACTCCTTCTCAAGTGTGGTCATGCTCTGATCTGGATTTGAGAAGGCTTTTCTGAACAGCCCGGATAAGTTCAGCACGGCTTTCTCAGCAGCGTGGTGATCAATGGGAATCAATGAAGCAATTGAGTTCAGTGAATTGTATAAAAAGTGCGGCTTGATTCTGGCTTGCAGTGCATTCATCTGTGCTTTGGCCAAGGCTTCAACCTGACCTGACCATTGATCCTGCACATAAAAATAACGCAACAAGGCCAGCAAGGTCATACCGGTGGCCACGCTGATTTTTAAAGTTGTCAGTTTGTTGTTATCAATCAGATCAAATTGCAATGCCTGATCAATCCAGCTCAACAACATAGTATAAGTTGCTGCCAGTAACAAGGTCATCAGTAACAATAAAATGACGCCTGGAAGCACTTTGAGCCGATTAAAAAACTGCCCCAATGCGGTTAACAGGATAATGACACTGATGGCGATCAACTGGGCCAACAAACTCAAAACAGCCAACCTATTGAGGTAATCAAACTCAAAGGTGAGGAAACTCAAAGAGTAAACAAGCACCATCATTTCAGCCACCACGATGATGGTAAAAATACGCATCGGATCGGAAAAGTCAGCCAGCCAGGGTCTGAAATTATGGTTATTTTGTGGATTCATGTGCAAATAATGCCTTGTTATTGGTTAATTATTCATCGTTTTAGTTGATTTATTGACCATTTTATAGAAAAATCCTAAAAGTTCAGTACCCTATTTTATTAATTAATCATGAAAGTTGGAATTTTCACAATCCTTTTGCTGTTATTAGGCGGCTTTGCCCAAGCTGGCGATGTTTCGTGCCAAGTTGATTTACTGAAGCCAAAAATCAATGCGGTTGTGATTGAAGAAGAAATCAACAAACCAGCGACCATGACCGTTGCCGAAGCCAGACTCAGGCTTCAAAACAGCCGAAATACCGAACAACCTGATGAGCAGCAAGAAGAAGGCGGTGAAGAAAATGACGAACCTGTTCAAACTGAAGACACTGAAGTGACCGCAAAAAAAGAATCTCGCATGGGCGGCATTTTTGACATCCTGCTACCATCAAAACTCAGGAATCCTGTTAAGTAAATCTGACTTTACTTGAACAACATACCAATTACACCCAAATTTTTGGACTCCATTCACATGTCGCAGCTGCAACAATTCCAGGCATTTTTATATGCAAATATTCCCTTGGTCAGCCACATGCAAATGCAATTGCTTGATTTGGACAGTGACAGAATCCTGGCATCAGCACCCCTGTCACCCAACATCAATGACAAAGCCACTGTTTTTGGTGGCAGCAGCGCAGCCCTGATGACCATTTGTGGTTGGTCGTTGATCAAGATGAACCTGGAAGGCGTCCAGGTATCCAATGATGTGGTCATACACCATTCGAAATTGAATTGGCACCAGGCACAAAGAGATGACATGAAAATCAAGGCCAGCCTCAGCGAGCCACTGGACTGGCTGGAAATCGCTGAAAACATTCAAAGTAAAAACCGTGCCACCAAAATCAAGGTACACAGCCAGATCATGAATCAAGCCGGAGAACGATGCAGTGACATGCATGCCAGTTACGTCATCTTGAAACAATAACAGCTAAAAGACCATAGCTTGATTATTTTAATTTTTTTTTAATGCCCGATATGTCATACTCTTAGTACCATTGTTTTCGTCAAATAGGATAGCAGCATGAAAAAAATCACCATCATCATTTTAGTCTGTGTCTTGTTGTCAGCTTGTGGCGGCAAGATGAGTAAAAAACAATCACTAGACCACACCTTATACCAATATGCCAAAGTGATGAGATGGGCAGATTTTAATACGGCGATGACCTTCTTCAGCCCTGATATGGAAACAGCGAACAAACCTTCTAACACCGACATTGAACGGTTGAAACAATTTGGAGTCAGTTCCTATGTGGCCTCCCCCATCCTACCTGGCGATCATGAGAACCGCATCAATCAGGACGTACAGATTAAACTTTACAATGTACACACCAAAAGGGAAAAAGTGGTGATCGATCGACAAACCTGGGAATATGACGATGAAACCAAGCGTTGGTTGTTACTCAGCGGCTTACCCAAAATAGTCAACTGACTCTCTGAGTCAACCACTCACATGCCAGACAAAATACTCATCAGGCAATTGCATGTGGATGCCATCATTGGCATCCATGATTGGGAAAAGGCTCAAAAGCAGCCGTTGTTTATTGACCTGGACTTGAAATATGATTGCTTGCTGGCATCAAAAACCGATGACATCAAAGACGCACTGGATTATTTCAAAGTCTGCGCAGAAGTCACTGAGTTTATCAGCAACAGTCGCTTTGAACTGATCGAAACTTTGGCCGAACAAATCACCCAATTGCTGTTTCAGAAGTTTCCGGTTAAAAAGGTGAAACTGAATTTGTACAAACCCAATGCCGTGGAAAATGCCCAGACTGTAGGTCTGAGCATCACCAGAAAGCACCCTTAAAGCCGTTTAATCAAGGAATGTTCTTGGGGCTTCATTCACTTCGTCAAACCACCATGATTCCATTCACGCGCTACAGCATTCTAGGTAGGCTTCTTCATCTTCGATAAAACCGCCAACCTTTCATCACCTGCGCTGCCTAATCGGCTCGGCGGGTCAAGCTGCTCAGCAGCTTTCCTTTAAGGGTTGTAGTATGTGGCTGCACCCGGTCCAACAGGGAATCCAAGGACAAACACCCACAGGTAGAACAACAAGGTCCAACCGACAAAGAAAATCATACTGTAGGGCAACATCGTGGCAATCAAGGTTCCTATGCCCAAGTTCCTTTTATATTGTGTGGCCACCGCCAGAATCAAACCAAAATAACTCATCATCGGCGTGATGACATTGGTCACAGAATCACCAATGCGGTAAGCGGCCTGAATGGTTTCTGGTGCATAACCAATCAGCATCAACATCGGTACAAAAATCGGTGCAGTCACCGCCCACTGAGCTGAGGCACTGCCCAGGGACAAGTTCACCATGCCACAAACCATGATGAAGAACACAAATATCATCGGACCATCCAAACCCATCATTTGAAGCATGGCTGCGCCTTTAACCGCCATCACAGTACCCAGATTGGTCCATTTGAAGAAGGCGACAAACTGAGAAGCAAAAAACACCAGCACAATATACATGCCCATACTGCTCATGCCTTTACTCATGGCATCAATCACATCGCGATCGTTTTTCATGGTGCCAGCCACCTTGCCATACACAAAACCCGGGATGGCAAAGGTGATAAAAATATAGACCACGATACCTTTGAGGAATGGTGAGTTCTTCACTGCACCGGTTTCAGGATGGCGCAGTACACCCCATTCTGGCACCACAGTCAAAGCCAAAATCCCACAAATAATTAGGAACGTCAGGCCGGCCATACGCAAACCTTTCTTTTCAGCGGCAGTGACTTCATCAACCGACTGTTTGCCCAGTTCGATACTGGCCTCATCACTGTTGTAGGGACCCAGTCTGGGTTCAACGATCTTCTCGGTCACAAAAGCACCCATGATCACAATCAGAAATGTACTGACCATCATGAAATACCAATTAACCTCAGCACCCACCAGATAACTGGGATCCAGCATTTGTGCCGCTTCTTGGGTGATGCCCGACAACAACGGGTCAACTGTGCCAATCAATAAATTGGCACTGTAACCGGCAGACACACCCGCAAAGGCCGCAGCCAAACCTGCCAATGGATGCCGACCCAAAGAGTGAAATATCAACGCAGCCATTGGGATCAGTACCACATAACCGAGTTCCGATGCAGTGTTTGATACCACACCAGCAAACACAATCATGACTGTCACCATGCGTTTCGATGCACCGATGACCAGCGAACGCATCAAGGCTGATAACATGCCAGAATGTTCTGCAACAGAAACACCGAGCAGCGCCACCAGCACTGTGCCCAACGGTGTGAAACCAGTGAAATTGGTAACCAGGTTTTGTACGATCCACCGCAAACCCTCGGCCGACATCAACGAATTGACCTCAATCAGGCCATCAAGCTCACGCTTGGATGAACCTTCCGGACGTGGGTCCGGCACACTCATGCCCAACCATTCAGCAAAGCCACTGAATAACACAATGAACAAACAAAACAAAGCAAACAATGTGATGGGATGCGGCAATAAATTGCCTAACCACTCTACGGTGGCAAGGAACTTGGCAAACCAGCCACTGGGTTGTTCTGATGATTGATTGGGGTTTTGCTTGGGAGGTTGGGCAGCTGTGGTCAAAATATTCTCCTATTAAGGATCACAAAAAACCCAACATTTTCACTCAAATGCGAACCATTTACAACTCACCACGGGATGTTCTTGGCTTTATGCGACCAAAATTAAAAAAATGAAATCAATTTGAACATATTTATATGTATAGAGTCTGAATCAAAAACCAGCATCGAAATAGAAATCATAAGTCGATGCCAATTAGCTGAAACAAAAAGAGAGGTCACATGATAAACAACAAAAAACTATGGCTCAGTACCATTTTGGTTTTGGGCACCACCCAGTCCATTGCCGCACAAAGCGACAACATTCAGAACAAAGCTGAACTGGAAAAATATGGGGCTGCCATCCAACAATTGTCCAACCAAAAAATCAGTGTAAAAAGCGTTTCTGACAGTCCATTTAAAGACATCAAAGAGGTGGTGATCACGACGGGTTCACAACAACAGATTGTTTACTTGAGTGAAGATGGCCAATTCTTGTTTGAAGGCAACTTAATGGACATCAAAAACAAACAGAACCTGACTGAATTGACACGTTCCAGTTTGCGTCAAGAATTGATGAGCGAATTCAAAAAAAACCACACAAGCATTGATTTTTTGCCTGAACAAATGACTGATCAAATCACAGTTTTTACTGACATTGATTGTGGCGTATGCAGAAAATTCCATGAAAATGTCAGCGCCTTCAATGACGCTGGAATCGGCGTGTCTTATTTGTTTTTCCCCAGAGCAGGCATTGGCTCAGCTTCACACCAGAAAGCCGTTAATGTGTGGTGTGCAGATGACCAACAACAAGCCATAAGCCTGGCCAAAAGCGGCGTTGAGTTAAAACCGCTGATGTGCCCGAACCCTATTGAAACCCAATACAAATTGGCACTGAGCGCGGGTGTCAATGGCACACCTTATATCGTGCTGGATGACGGCACATTGATCCGCGGATACCAAACCCCCAATCAATTGAAACAGCGCCTTGAGCAGAACAAAAACAAACAATGACATACCTGAGGCGTTTGTGAGGCAATAGACAAACTGCCATGAAAATACAGCGACTTTGATTAACGCATTTCCCGGTCGCTGTGTTTGGCATTTTGCACCCATGATCTCATCTGAGGCGATGCTGTTTCAGCATGGCATGTCCAAATAAAAACCACAATTTTGCAGATTTTCATTACAGATTCGGCTACTATACGGCCCTTTAGATTTTTGACGATACAATATGTCAGCGGCCAACATGCAAGTAACAGAAGACCCCAACATCAAATTTTTACAACAAACCATTGATGACATGGAGCATGAATTGTCTGAAGCCTCATTTGGTGGTGACCGCAGAAAAATCCCTACCCTGATGAAACAACTCAAAGAAGCCCGCAAGATTTTGGCCAAGATGACTGGGGAGTATTGATTAATTTTTATTTGACCCCGATCTCAATGACATAGGCAGCACCCGACTCTTTTCCTTGCTCGTCATGACGGACAGCCCCGACCAGCATCGTGTGTTTATCCATCGCGACACTCCAACCAAACACATCTCCTGTCGCTCCGTCTGCTGCGGTTAATTTAGCCTGTTCATCCCAGGTTTCACCTTCATGAGTGTAAACATAGACAGCACCAGAATTTGGACCCATGTCATCCTGATGCATGGCACTGATCACTGCTTTGTCACCCCAAATAGCCACTCCACGACCAAACCGGTCATCTGTCGCACCATCCTTGGCAGTCAGCTTTGCTTGTTGTTTCCATTGAGTACCAAGACGAGTAAAAATGTAAGCAGAGCCTGAATCCACTCCCATGCTGTCATCATCATCACGGCGAGCGGATATCAATGCCCAATCACCTGATAAAGCAACCCTTACACCAAAGATATCTGTTTCAGCCCCATCATCTGCCATGAGCTTGGCTTGCAGCTGCCATGCATTTCCATCACGGACAAAGACATAAGCAGCCCCTGCATCAGTCGCTTTTTCATCATGCAAATCTGCGCCAATCAAAAGGGTATCATCATCAAGTGCCACACTGATACCAAACACGTCACCTTGGGCACCATCCGGTGCCACCAGTTTACTTTGCTGAACCCAAGAATGATCCGTCCGTTTAAAAATATATACGGCACCCGAGCTTGTTCCATGATCATCATCGTGAGGAGCCCCAATGGCTATGGTGTCGCCTGAAATTGCAATGCTTTGTCCAAAAGCGTCACCTGCACTGCCATCTTCAGCCATTAATTTGGCTTGTTCGTCCCACTTTAAACCTGAACGCTTGAACACATAGACTGCGCCAGAATCCTCACCTTTTGCATCATGACCGATGGCTCCAATAACAGCCCTGTTTCCATGTATAGCTACTTTTCCACCAAAAGTATCGTCGGCCACACCATCACTGGCCATGAGTTTGGCTTGCTGGGCCCAACCTTGATTGGTGTGAGTAAAAACATAGGCTGAGCCCACATCTTTTCCAGCCTGGTGATCTGATTTAAATGAACCCACCAGAGCCGTGCCTTCATATAAAGCCACATCAAAACCGAAATAATCGCCTGCAGCACCACCTTCGGGTAACAACTTACTTTGAACATATTGGGATTCAGCATAGCCGTTTACTATGGATACGATCACCAAGAAAGCTGCAAATAGTCGTTTCATGAATTTCAAATTTTGGCTGTATTGATAAACTTACCTTATAAAACAACAGCAATATCTGGTCAAGCACAGTCAGATAGAATGGCCATTGATCACGACGAACAGAAAGCCAGCTTCTGAAATAAGTGCCTCTGGATTAGAAGTTAGTCATCAGCCAGGTTTCATGGTTGGCCCATGGTTGGACATTGTCTGAAATCAACGCTCCAAATGTTAATACCCAACTTAATAAACTTTTGGGTGGTCGACTTCAGTCGACCCTTTTTCACACATCATTTTTAAAGGCTGCACATCAATCACATCGTTGACACAATAACTACAATTCATACATACGTTGGCTGAAGTCAATGACCCAATGCATTTTGATCTTTAAGCACGTCACGAAGACACTGGATACCGGCCTGCGCCGGTATGACGGATATTGATTGATAGGCAATGCATCATGTTAATTTTCTTCATTCCTTTTGGCGATCCTATGCATCACAACAACATCGAAAACAGTTCAGGTTGGTTGTTGAGGTAGTCATTGTAAAAGCCTCCGGATTTCATGCGGTTGAGTAAAGGATCGAAATCTTCGTTGCGTTTCAATTCGATGCCCACCACGGCCGGGCCGTGTTCGCGATTGTGTTTCTTTTGGTATTGAAAATAAGTGATGTCATCGGCCGGACCCAGTACATCAGCAACAAACTCCTTAAGCGCGCCTGCCCGTTGTGGAAAGCACACCAAGAAATAATGTTTTAGACCATTGAACAGCAATGCCCGCTCTCTGATTTCTTCGATCCGGGTGATGTCGTTGTTGCTGCCACTGAGTACACAAACCACCCGTTTGCCTCGAATTTTTTCTTGATAACTGTGCAAACCGGCCAATGACAGGGCACCAGCTGGTTCCACCACAATGGCGTCTTTGTTGTACAGATTCAGAATGGTTTGACAGATCAAGCCATCAGGCACACTGATCACATCATCCAGCAAATCACGACAAATCTCAAAGGTGTGCTGACCCACTTGTTGTACCGCAGCGCCATCAACAAAACGATCGATGTGGGTTAACTTGGTGTTATGGCCCACTTTCATGGCCGCAGCCATGGATGCTGCACCCGCTGGTTCAACGCCAATAACACGGGTGTCGGGAGACTGCTGTTTGAACACTGTCAACAAACCTGAGGCCAATCCACCACCACCAATCGGTACAAACACATAGTCAATAGGCGCCTCCGATTGTTCAATGATTTCACTGCCTATGGTGGCTTGACCGGCAATGATTTCAGGGTCATCAAAAGGGTGAATGAATGGGTAGTTTTGTTGCTCACTGAATGCATAAGCCTGTTGTTGGGCTTCATCAAATGTATCACCCACCAGTACCAAGTCAACCTGTTGCCCACCAAACATCTTGACTTGTTCAATTTTCTGCTGTGGTGTGGTCACCGGCATATAAACCGCTGCTTTAACCCCCAGCTGGCGACAGGTGTAAGCCACCCCTTGGGCATGGTTTCCCGCACTGGCACAAACCACATGATTCAAACCGGGGCGCTGTTCCAACAAAGCTGCTATCTTGTTGTAAGCACCCCGGATTTTATAGGACCTGACGGCCTGCAAGTCTTCGCGTTTCAACAGCACTTCAGCACCCATAGACTGACTGTAAGTGAGGTTGGGCAGCAAGGGGGTTTGATTCACCACACCTTGGAGGCGATGTAAGGCCGCTGCCACATCTACTGGTGGTAAGTCTTCAAAGTTTTTTGCAGCAGCAGTCATCATCTATCCTAAAATTCAACCATTCTCTGGTCTGAGTTTTCTGACTTGCTGGCCAGTTTGCCACAATTCAGAATTGCGCAAAGCTTCCAACTCCAGATCCAGTTTTTCCCGGTAATCGGCCTTTTGGTTGGCCTCGATCACCACCCTGGCTTCTTCCCCGCTGGAAACACTGTTGTACAGTTCTTCAAACAAGGGCGTATTGGCATCACGGAACTTGTGGCGCCAATCCAAAGCACCCCGTTGTGCCGTGGTCGAAGTGTTGGCATACATCCAATCCATGCCATTATCAGCCACCAAAGGCATCAAAGATTGGGTCAACTCTTCCACCGTCTCATTGAAGGCTTCAGACGGTGAATGACCGTGTTTTCTCAGCACGTTGTACTGCGCTTCAAATAACCCTGCAATGGCACCCATCAAGATTCCACGTTCACCGGTGAGGTCTGAGTACACTTCTTTTTTGAAATCGGTTTCAAACAGGTAGCCGGATCCCACGCCTATGCCCAGTGCCGTGGCCGTTTCTTTGGCCTGGCCGGTCACATCCTGGAAAATGGCATAACTTGAATTCAAACCTTTGCCTTGTTGGAACAAGGTGCGCAAAGAACGGCCAGAACCTTTTGGAGCAACCAGCACCACATCCACATCATCAGGAGGCACAATGCCGGTTTGTTCATTGAAGGTGACACCGAAGCCATGAGAAAAGTACAAAGTGTCACCGGCATTGAGGTTGTCTTTGACCGATGGCCAGGCGGCAATCTGTCCCGCGTCTGACAACAGGTACATCACCACGTCAGCTTGTTGGGTGGCAGCATCCAGTTCGAACAGATTCTCGCCTTCAACCCAACCGTCGGCCAATGCTTTGTCCCATGAGCCTGAACCTTTGCGCTGACCCACAATGACGTTGAAACCATTGTCACGCAGATTCAAGGCCTGGCCCGGCCCTTGGACACCATACCCGAGAACCGCAATGGTTTTGTCTTGTAAATAAGATTGTGCCTGTTCCAATGGATACTCATCACGAGTCACCACTTCTTCCCAGGTTCCACCAAAATTTAATTTAGCCATAATATTTCCTCTTAGTTTTCGTTTTTTAAATTAATCATTGAGTGACACCTGTGTGCCGCTTTCGGCGTCACAAGTGGCGTGTTGTTTAAAGACTGACATGTCAGCTGCTGCTGCGCTGGCCGTCATGGGTTTGCTGATGCTGACCGGACCTGAACGGACAAATTCCAAAATCCCAACCACCGATAAATCATCAAACAAGGCTTGACTCTCGGGGCGACTGCCGGTTTTTTCTATCACGGTGTATTCGCTGTTCATGCTCAATACCCGAGCATGGTGACGGTGAATGATCTGCTCAGTCAGGGTTTGTTCCAGCATGGATTTTGAAGCGATCTTGTACAAAGCCACTTCTTGTTGAATCATGTCATCCTCAGGGCGGTACTCAGCCCTGACCACTTCAATCTGTCGTTCCAACTGCTTGCTCAAACGGGCGGCTGTCTTGTGATCGCAGCGCACCTGTACACTGTGTCTGAAGATGCCCGGTTCTGCTGATTCACAAACTGACAAGGCATCGATGTTGAGGTTGACTCTGGAGAACACCGCTGTGATGCGGTTCAATATCCCTGCCTGATCGTTGGAATAGATGGCAAAGTCATAGGTTTTAATCATCCGCCGGCCCTCCTGTCGTTTCAGATTGATCCTCGCCCAAACACATGTCTGCCACTGATGCGCCAGGGGTGATGATGGGAAACACATTGTCTTGTTGAGCCACCCGCACCTCTAAGACATAGGCACCCGGATGCGCCATCATGGTTTTGATGGCTGCAGGTAATTCGCCGCGCGCCGTCACACATTGGTTGGCTATGCCATAACCATCGGCCAACACCCCAAAATCAGGGTTGGCCAGTTCTGTCGAAGCATAGCGTTTGTCAAAATACAATTCCTGCCACTGCCTGACCATGCCCAAAAATTGATTGTTGAGGATGATCACTTTCACTGGCAATTGATGTTGCATCATCACGCCCAATTCCTGGATGGTCATTTGCACACCGCCATCACCCACAATACCCACCACTTGGCGTTCAGGACAAGCGAACTTGGCACCTATGGCAGCCGGCAAACAAAAGCCCATAGTACCCAAGCCACCTGAAGTGATCAGGCTGCGGGTCTGCTTGAAGTTGGTATATCGACAGGCCACCATCTGGTGTTGGCCGACATCAGTAACGATGATGGGATCTTCTGTTTGTTGGTTCAAACAGTCAACCACTTCAGCCATGTTGATTTCTTCACCCGCGGGCTGCAAATCTTTATCAATAATCAAACGTTGTTCAACTTGATGCAATTTGCTGAATTCGGCCAGCCAGGCACTGTGCTGGTTGTGTTGCAAATGTTTCATCAAAGCTGGCAATGTTTGTTTCACATCACCCAACACCGCCACGCTGGCAGGTACGTTTTTATTGATTTCACTGGGATCGATTTCAAAATGGACCACTTGCGCCTGTTTGGCATAATGCTCCAGATTGCTGGTGACCCGGTCATCAAAACGCATACCTACAGCAATCAACACATCGCATTCATTGGTTAATTTGTTGGCGGCATAATTACCATGCATACCCAACATGCCCACGTATTGAGGATGGTCTGATGGGATGGCTGACAAACCAAGCACAGTCGATGCCAAAGGCGCGCCACTTCGTTCAGCAAAGGCCAAGAACTCCTGTTCAGCCTGACCCAGAATCACCCCTTGACCAAACAAAACCAACGGTTTCTTGGCTCCATTGATCAAACTGGCAGCCTGAGCCAAAGCCAGCTGGTTAGGTGTTGGATTCGGGTCATAGCTGCTCAGCTGTTCACAGGCCTGATAAATGAAATCC
This sequence comes from Marinicella sp., assembly GCA_965230295.1. Lineage (GTDB taxonomy): Bacteria > Pseudomonadota > Gammaproteobacteria > Xanthomonadales > Marinicellaceae > Marinicella. The sequence goes on from OZ246001.1 coordinate 1,181,003, forward strand.
AAAGAATCTACCTGGGCATTTTTGGTGATGTCGATCAGCACCGGTCCGGGTCGGCCACTGCGGGCCACATAAAAAGCTTTGGCCAAAGCAACTGGTATTTCAGCAGCTTCAGTCACTTTGTAATTCCATTTGGTCACGGGCATGGAGATGTCCAGGATGTCGATCTCTTGAAATGCATCGGTTCCCAATAAATGCGCAAATACCTGTCCGGTGATACACACCAAAGGTGTTGAGTCCAAATAAGCGTCAGCTATCCCGGTGATCAAGTTGGTGGCACCCGGTCCTGAGGTGGCGATACAAACGCCCACATCACCTGAAGCTCGGGCATAACCCTGAGCGGCGTGCACCGCACCTTGTTCGTGTCGCACCAGAATATGTTCCAACCGGGTTTCAAAATCCATCAAAGCATCATAAGTGGGCATGATGGCACCACCCGGATAACCAAACACTTTACTCACGCCCTCAGCCAGTAAACTCATGATGATGGCTTCTGAGCCAGTGACCCTTTGGCTGTTCGATGCAGCAGTCGGTTGTTGATCAACGGTCAAAGTTTCTGAAATCATTGAGGCGGTTTTCATGAAGTCGCTCCTTTGGCTTGAAAATTGGCAGCCACATCTTCCGCAATCAGGTTCATTTCAATGCGATTGACTGGTTGTTCTGCTGTGTGATTTAAGCGGGATCCTGTCTCCGATCTTTCTGGCGGCAGATCAGTCAAACAGCCGGTAGAAGCGGATGAAACTGTGCGGGCATATTTACCCAAAGTGCCCCTACTGTGCTTGAGTGCTGGTGCTTGCCATTGCACCCTTCTGGCAGTCAGGTCAGCTTCACTGACATGTAATTTCATCAGGTTATTTTGGGCATCAATGGTGATCAAGTCACCATCCTTAACCAATGCCAAATTACCACCCACCTGGGCTTCCGGAGTGACATGTCCAACCACAAAACCATGGGTGCCACCAGAAAACCGGCCATCGGTGATCAAGGCCACCGAATTACCCAAACCGGCACCAATGATGGCAGAGGTGGGCTTCAGCATTTCTGGCATTCCCGGACCCCCTTTGGGGCCCACATAGCGGATCACCACCACATCACCTGCTTTCACTTGACCTTGAGCAATGCCTTCGTTGACCGCTTGTTCACTGTCGAAAGTAACCGCAGGCCCTTGAAAATACTCACCTTCTTTGCCGGTGATCTTAGCCACTGAACCTTGCTCCGCCAGATTCCCCTTGAGAATTTGGATGTGTCCTGTGGTTTTGATCGGCTGGTCTTGCATGCGCAGCACATCTTGACTGGCATCCAAGGCTTTGATGTTTTCCAAATTTTCCGACAGGGTTTTTCCAGTGACTGTCATGCAGCTGCCATCCAACCAGCCCAGCTCCAGCATGTATTTCATCACCGCCGGAACCCCTCCGACGCGATGCAAATCTTCCATCAGGTATCGGCCACTTGGCTTGAGGTCAGCCAAAAAGGGGGTGGCATCGCTGATGGACTGAAAATCATCCAAGCCCATATCGATACCGGCGGCATCGGCTATGGCCAGAAAATGCAGCACCGCATTGGTCGAACCACCCAATACAGTAACCAGCTTGAATGCATTGCTCAGTGATGATTTGGTGACGATGTCTCGGGGCTTCAGGTCATTTTGGATCAAACCATGCATGGCTTCAGCCACTTGCGCCATTTCATCCAATTTGTCTTGGCTGATGGCGGGATTGGAAGAAGAATATGGCAAACTCATGCCCATGGCTTCAATGGCCGATGCCATGGTGTTGGCCGTGTACATGCCGCCACAGGCGCCGGCCCCCGGACAGGCTTTTTGAATCACCTGCTGATAATCATCTTCTTCAATCTGACCGCTGACTTTTTCTCCCCAGGCTTCAAAAGCAGACACCACATCAAGTTTTTTACCGGCATGACAACCGGCTGCAATGGTGCCACCATAAACCAACAGTGCCGGCCGATTCAGCCGCAACATCGCCATCATGGCACCGGGCATGTTCTTATCACACCCCACCACAGTCACCACAGCATCGTAGTGCATACCGGCAACCACAGTTTCCATGGAGTCAGCGATCAAATCACGGGATGGCAAAGAATAATGCATGCCACTGGTACCCATGGAGATGCCATCGGAGATACCAATGGTATTGAAAATCAAGCCATTCAACGGATAGGCACTGATGGCCTGTTTGATGTTCTTGGCCAAATCATTGAGGTGCATGTTACAAGGGTTGCCCTCATAACCCGTTGAAGCTATTCCCACGAAGGGCTGATTCAATTGCTCAGCAGTCAGACCAATGGCATGCAACATGGCTTTGGCAGCCGGTTGTGAATCATCCTGGGTCACTGCTTTTGAATAGGGGTTCAATGCTTTCATCAGGCTGCCTTTACTTTTTTGAAATTAACTTTTTGCGCTCGTACTTTTTGGTGGAACTGTTGTTGCAACAGGGCACCGAAGGTGTCTTCCCAAGGCAAGCTGAATGATTGTTTGTTGACCGAACCAATGGCTTGCACTTCAACGGCTGTACCTGTCAGGAAGGCCCCTTCTGCACCGAAAATGGCATCCGGTTTGAACAGTTTTTCCTGGACTTCGATGCCATTGGCTGCAGCCAATTCCATCACGATTGAGCGGGTGATGCCTGGCAAAATGTTGCCTTTGGGCGGCGTGAATAACACACCATCCTTTTGCAGAAAGAAATTGGCACCACTGGCTTCAGCCACAAATCCGTGCTGATCCAACAACAAACCATCGTCATATCCATGCAACTGGGCATCTTTCATGGCCAAGATTGAATTCACATAATGTCCAGAAACCTTGGCATCCACATGACAGGATCTGGGATCTGGTCGACAATATGGCGAAACCTTCATGTTTAATTGACCGGCGGCAAAGTACTGACTCCAGTCCCAAGCACACAAGAACACATTCGACCGGCTTTCAGCCTGTAAACCCAGTTTCTCATCGGTGTAAATCAGTGGCCTGATGTAGGCATCTTGCAAACCATTTTTCTCCAACAACTGGTAACTCAATTCGATCAACTCATCGACACTCAAGCCCACATCGATGTGCATGGTGCGGGCTGAATACAGCAAGCGCTCATAGTGTTCATGGGCCCGCAGAATTTTGGTACCCTGGTCAGTGGCGTAAGCACGAATGCCTTCGAACACGCCATTGCCATAATGAAATGATTGTTGGTATAAGCCAGTTCTGGTGTCCTTGGCCAATTGCCATTGCCCATTCAAGTAAATGATTGTGTTGTTATCGTAGTACATGGTTTCGCTCTTTTTCAATTGTCGTTTTTTTGCTTAATAAAAATTAAAGTAAAAAAAAAGCCCTTCTTGGTGAGAAGGGCTTTTTTGGGGTTACCAATTGTTTGCCGAACTCACCACACACGTGGGCCGATAATCACGAGAATGACTACGACGACGTTGATGAGGTTGATGTTGGCAATTAAATTCATGTTTGGATTTTTCAGTTTTATGTTTTTAAAATTGGTAAAAGTTTGTTCGTTTCGGCGTATGTTGGTACAAGAAAAATTGAATGTCAACGATTAATTTAAGAAATTTTCTTATGCATTTTTGATCTATAAAAAAAGCTTTTCATTTTTCACAACTCTGTGTTAGCTTAGAAAAAGGCGTTGGTTTTTATGCACAGCCAACAATATTTTTATGCTTAATTTAACACCCAGGAGCTTGCCATGAAACGGCCAGATAACAGCACCAAGTACCATCGAACTTCTGTTCGCACATTCCCTGTCACCACCCAATCAAGTACCGCCCTCATTGCCCTCCTCAGCCTCCTCATTCTGATTAGAATCTAATTTCGAATCAATCACTTAGGCCCGTTCTGATCATCAGAACAAATACCAAAAAATAATTTATTAAACTGACGTGAAGCATTCGAAGTTTACACTTTGGATACAGCCTTTTTGTATCTGCGTTTTGTGTCACTGCAGTCAACCAAGAGTAAAGAATAATGAAACAAGTTAAAATTTTTGATACCACATTGAGAGATGGGCAGCAATGCCCAGGCGCTGGTATGAGTTACACCAAAAACATTGAATACGCCCAATTAGCCAGCCGCATCAATGTCGATATTTTAGAAGCAGGGTTTCCCAGCGCCAGTGCTGAAGACTTTAAAATTGTCAATCAGATTGCCAAGATGTATGCCCAACAAGCACACAGTCCAAAAGTGGCGGCTTTGAGCCAATTGAGAGAAGACCAGGTCAAACAAACCATCAAAGCATTGGACCCGCTGATTCCATCAGGACGCGCCATCTTGCATGTCTATTTGCCCGTGGCCCCGGCCTTGATGCAAGCCTCCTTAGGCAGCTATGCACAAGACCAGCAACAAATTTTAAAAGATGTACAGCGCATGGTTCAAATGGGCATTAAAGCCGGCCTGGAAGTTGAATTCAGCCCTGAAGCCTACTCACAAATGGCAGAAAACTTTGATTTCACCACCGAGTTGATCAGTGCTGCCATAGCCGCAGGTGCTTCGACCATCAATTGCCCTGACACCATCGGTCGGGCCTGTTATTTACAGGGTGATGATTACTTTGTGAATCACATGAACCAGCATGCTGAAATCATGAAAGCCCGATTCCCCAGCCGAGAAATCACTTGGTCGGTGCATTGTCACAATGACTTTGGCTTGGCTTTGGACAACAGCATGCGGGCCGTGTTTGAAGGCCCGGCCACACAAGTAGAAGGCTGTTTCAACGGCATTGGTGAACGGGCTGGTAATGCGGCTTTGGAACAATGCATCATGTACATTAAAACCTTCGGCGAAAGCCGTTCTGGCGAAAGCTACCGCACCCAGTGTCGCAGTCAACAAATCAGAAAAATTTCTGATTTCGTTGGCCAACACATGTTGTCCAGACAAGCCCATTGGCCCATCAGTGGCGACAACGCCGCCAAACATTCTTCCGGCGGGCACACCAATGCCATTTTGAAAAATGCACACATCTATCAGCCCTTTAAACCCAGTGAAGTGGGACAAAGTCTGTCATTTGTGTTTGGGCCATTAAGCGGCAGCAACCATGCCCAGTCGATCATTCGCAAGCATGGATACGTGTGCGAAGATCGAGAACGACAGAAAATCATGCAGCACATCAAAGACTTCCATCGCAACCGCCGCAAAGGGTTGACTGATGCCGAATTCATGATGGCTTATTTTGATTATCGAGCACCCATCAAAGTTGAAAACATCAGCTTTGAAAGTCGTGAGGATGGCAAACATTTTTCCATGCAGGCCCAAGTTTATGAGGAACCTGAAACCATTGACTTTGTGTGTAAGGACAGTGACACAGCCACCACCGCTTTACACCGGTTTTTAACAGAACGATTTGCGCCGTTCAAGATACAATCGTATCGCAGTGAATCCAAAGAACCTGGCCGTCATGCTGAAGCCCACGCCACCATCAGCATTGAAGTCGGCGGTGAATATTACCAGGGTAAAGCCCATGATCACGACATCGAATCGGCGGCATTGAAAGCGTTGGTGGATGCTTACAATCAATCCTTGATTGAACAACACCATGCCAGCGAACAGGAAGAAGAGGCTTATGTGGCTGTCGGTATGAGGGATTGACATGAAACCCAAGATGAAAAACAATTTGGTAGAAAAAATTTGGCACCAGCATGTGGTGCATCAACAACCAGGTTTTCCTGATGTGCTGGCCATCGACTTTGCCCTGCTGCATGAAGTGACTTCTGCTCAAGCATTTGCAATGATTGAACAACAAGGGTTGTCAGTACACAACCCCAAACAATTCTTAGCCACCATTGATCACAGCATACCTACGCGCCACAACCGCCATGAAGTGTTTGATGAAACCGCCAAAGAACAAATGCAACTGTTGCGTGATAACTGTCGGAAACACCTCATTCCCATTTGTGATTTAGACAGTCAACACCAAGGCATTGTGCATGTCATTGGACCTGAATTGGGCATCACCCAACCTGGCATGACTCTGGTTTGTGGCGATTCACATACCGCCACTCACGGTGCCTTTGGGGCACTGGCCTTTGGTATTGGCACCTCCACTTTGGCACATGTTTTTGCCGCCGGTGCCGTTTTGATGAAAAAACCCAAAGTGATGCAAGTTCATTTCAATGGACAGCGACCTGCAGGTACCTATGCCAAAGACATGATCATGTATTTAATTGCAAAAATTGGCATTGGTGGTGCCACAGGTCATGTGATTGAATACACCGGCGAAGCCATAAAAGCACTGTCCATGGAACAACGCATGACTTTGTGTAACATGAGTATTGAATGCGGCGCCATAGCAGGTTTGATTGAGCCTGATGAAACCACCTTCGAGTACATCAAAGGCCGACCTTATGCACCCAAAGGTGCTGCCTGGTCTGAGGCAGTTGCTCACTGGCAAAGCCTGAAGAGCGATGTTGAATGCACTTATGATCAAGTCATTGAAATAGACATCAGCCATTTGAAACCGATGGTCAGCTGGGGTACCAATCCAGAACAAAGCATTCACATCGATCAGCAAACCCCTAAAACTGATGCCAATAATCAAGATGCTTTTTCATACGTCAAACTCCAGGGTCAACAGCCCTTATTGGGCACACCCGTCGATTGGGCATTTGTAGGTTCCTGCACCAATGGTCGCATTGAAGACTTGCGAGTGGTTGCCGACATCCTGACAGGCCACCAAGTCGCTGAACATGTGACCATGTATGTGGTACCAGGCTCTGAACAAGTGATGCAACAAGCCATCAAAGAAGGCTTGGATCAGGTATTTAATGACGCCGGCGCAGAATTTCGCATGCCTGGCTGTTCCATGTGTTTGGGCATGAATGATGACAAAGTACCAGCCGGTGCACGCTGTATCAGTTCCACCAATCGCAATTTTATCGGCCGTCAGGGTACTGGCAGCATCACCCATTTGGCATCACCTGCCACAGTGGCCTACAGTGCCATAGCCGGTTTCATCACCAGTGAATACCACCAACCCGTTAAACAACAGGAGGCCTCATGAGCCATCAGCAAAATCAAGGCATCAAAACCATTCAAGGATTGTGTGCACCGATGATGATCAACGACATCGATACCGACATCATCATTCCGGCACAGCATTTAACCCAAACTTCTAAAAGTGGCTATGGTCAGCATGCTTTCGCTCGATTGAAACAAGCCGATCCCGACTTTGTCCTCAATCAAGACAAGTATCAACAGGCCAAAGTGCTGGTCACTGGTGATAATTTTGGTTGTGGGTCTTCCCGTGAACATGCGGTATGGGCCATACAAGAACTGGGATTTGCGGCCATCATTGCACCTTCATTTGCAGATATATTCAGTAACAATGCCCGCAAAAACGGCCTGGTGTTGATCACTCAGAACATGGATCGATGCCTTGAATTGGCTGCGGCCTGTCAATCCACTGACCTACATGTTTCCATTGATTTGGTAGATACCAAAGTCAGTGCAGAACAGTTGAGTTTCAACTTTGAGATGAATCCTTTTTTTCAACATTGCATCACCCAGGGACACAGTGAGTTGGATTACCTGATGGGTCACAAGACAGCCATACATACACGCCACCAACAAGCCGTTAACAACAAGCTTTTCATTGACTTGAATGGTTATGAACATCGGAGCATACCCTCATGAGCAGTTACCACATAGCCGTACTGCCCGGGGATGGCATTGGTCCGGAGGTGATGGAACAAACATTGCGGGTGTTACATCAAGTGGCTCCACAAATCAGCGTTGAAACTGGCCTGATCGGAGGTGCCGCATATCTGAAACATGAAAACCACTTTCCAGATGTAACCAAGTCATTGATTGATCGCAGTGAGGCGGTGTTATTTGGCTCAGTCGGTGGGCCCATAGATCAGGCCGAGGAACCTCAATGGAAAAACTGCGAGGTGAATTCAATCCTGGCACTGCGCAACCACTTGCAACTGTCTGCCAATTACCGGCCTGCCAAATTTTATCCGGCCCTCAGGGACATCTCTCCCCTGAAAAATGAGCGGCTCGAAAACTGTGATGAAATACTGATCATCCGGGAACTGTTGGGTGATATTTATTTTGGTGCAAAACGCACGTTCAGCCACAATGGCTTTCAAGTGGCTGAAGACACCGCCACTTACGGTGAGCCATTAATCACCAAACTGGCTCATCAGGCCTTTCAAACAGCAGGTAAACGCAAAGGACAACTGGTGTCGGTCGATAAAGCCAATGTGTTGGACACCTCAAAACTGTGGCGCCATGTCTTTAATCAGGTAGCTACTGAATACCCTGAAGTGCGTTTGACTCACATGTTGGTGGATAACTGTGCCATGCAACTGATCATCAAACCGGGACAGTTCGATTTGATTGCCACCAGCAACCTGTTCGGTGACATTTTGTCAGATGCCGCCAGCGCACTGCCTGGCTCTTTGGGCATGATGCCATCAGCCAGCTTCAATGACCAAGGGTTCGGGTTGTATGAGCCTTCAGGTGGTTCTGCACCTGAATTAACGGGTCAAGATGTGGCCAATCCCATGGCCCAATTGCTGTCAGCAGCGATGATGCTCAGACATTCATTTGGCCTAATCCATGAAGCCACAGCAATCGAACGAGCCATTGATGCCACATTAGCTGCCGGATTCAGAACCGCTGACATCATGCAAACGGGGTGCCAGCAAGTTGGAACCACAGCGTTCACTGATCAAGTTCTATTTATGTTGTAAATGAGGATTGATTTTCAGCGATCAGATGCCTGTTCAGTGGCTAGGTTCAGGCATCTTGTTATATTTTCGTAAACGAAAGGTCAGTAAGATTAAAGTAGATAAGATCAATGAAAGGTAACATTTTGGCCAACCATTTGAAGTTTTTGGGCACACATCGTGGCCGAACAGTGTAGCCAATGAGCCTGCCAGAGCCAGTATGAAAATCGGTAACCACCCTGAATAAAACAACCCATTACTTCTGGTGATTACTGAAACCATCATCAACCCATAAGCCAGAGCTACCAGATAACATAATGGCAGCACCCAAAATTCAGGACATGCATTGCCTTCTTGTACATGCTGAAAAGTCAGTTGAATTGCGCTGATAAAGCCTAAACTTGATAACAACATCAACACAATGTGATATCTTGTGAGTGGTTTTTTTCTGAATGATTCATGCATCTGTGGATTTATGCTCACTGCCTTCTGGACGTGTTTTCTTCAGGGCATCACCCATTATTTGAACGCGTTTTCCTACTTTGCTTTCAATCCAAAAAACAACTCGATTGAACCAACTCAGCCTACTTCTCATGTACTGAATACAAAATTGAGCCTTTGGACTGGTACAGATTAAAGTGGTTAAACCACCAGCAATCATCACCGTCCCACCAGGAACTGGCGTCAACAAAGAAACCACGCCCAATAGCAGCATCAAGGAAGCCAAAATAGATAGCAGTAAATTCAACACAACTGATACCGGTACAATTTAAATCAGCCAGATACTGCTTGATCGTCTTTGAATACCGACTCATTTTCAGGTTCATCGGTTGACTTCAACTCTTCGATCACCGGAGTTTGGAATACCAATGTTTCATTCTGGAAAGGGCCATTCATTGAATCACTCATACCATTGATGTATTGCACCGTAACTTCAGCCGCCTGAGACTGACCCAAACCAAATATCAAGGTGTGAGATTGGTCTGAACATAAGCCTTCACCCGATAAAAATGTCTGGTTCACAGTGGTACCATCTGTTCTCTGCACCGAAACATTCGCTGCGATTGAACCAATGTTGTTTGGCAATTTCACTTTTAAGTAATTGGCATCACCTCCTCTGGAAATGAATGCTTTTGATTTGCCTGCCAGATTGATGTGGACCAAATCCGGGTAACCATCTTGATTAAAATCTGCAGTCACTGGTGCGATGCTGTATTGTTTATTCTCAATACCAGCTTCTGCGCCAACAGCGGCAAACTCACCACCAGCAGTTTGTACCAAAAAGCGACCTGGTAAGCGTAAAAAAGGTATTTTATGAGGTGGCAGACCAATGTAGTTTTCAGAAACCACCAGATCATCACGACCATCCAGGTTAAAATCCTCAAACACTGCGCCCCAGGAGAATTCATAATCAGCCAACTTGTATTTATCTGCTACATCTTCAAAATCAAAACCTCCTTTGTTTTCAAACAGAATCCAATCAAAATTAGGCGTTTGGTCATCTCGTAAATCACCTTTGACCATGAATCGAGGTGGTGTAGAACCCACATTTGAAAAGAACATGTCCAAATCACCATCATTGCCAAGATCACTGACTGCTATCCCCATCGGATAGGAGTAGACTTGAGAGTTTGGATTGGGCATGTCTTTGAATTGATTGTTACCTAAATTTTTCCAGGTTTTTACATGGCCCGTGTCATGCGCTACAGTTAAATCTTCCAACCCATCATTGTCCAAATCAGCAAAAACACCCATAAAAGTGTTGTGGACATAATAAAGCCCTGATGACCGAGTAATGTCAGTAAAGGTATTGTCACCATTGTTCAGCAGCATCAAACTGGTCCCACCATAACCTTCTTTGTTGAAGATGTTTTGACCCTCGACCAATTCCTTTTTGATGTAACCAGCCACATACATATCAAAGTGCCCATCTCGATTGATGTCAGCAATGGCCACGGACATAGGGCTGGTTTTGTCATTCAAAGGAATGTCTAATTGGGTCGATGAAAATTGCCCGCTACTGTTTTTATACAGCCATATTCCATTGGTTCTTGAAACGATCAAATCCGCATAGCCATTGTTATCCACATCAATGACTGAGGCCGCGAACGTCGCATCATTCAAAGGCGGTTTGATATACTTTGCTGATTTTGTGATGTTAACGAATTCGCCACCCCTATAAGCCATAATGGCATCATTTTGTCCAGGTCCACCCCCAATAAACAGCTCTTCCACACCGTCATTATCGACATCTATCACCGCTCCTGCGGTGAATGGCAAAGAGGTACTGTCATCCAATGTGTTTTCAAAATCTATGATCTCTTCATTGAATGTTGGGATCTCGGTGCCTCCCAAAGCCACATCATAGTCTATACCTCTGTCATTAATCATTTTTACAGAAACCATCACCACCATCAAAATGATCAAGATTGGAATCGCTTTCAACATAAACTTTAAAATCTTTTTCATTCAGTCCTCTCCTCTCTTACTTTGATTTGTTTTACATGCCACATTGACATAACAAAAAACACTAAAAATGCCACATTTAAGGCTATGGGCATTAAGTACTTTCCTACAGAAGGGATCACTAGAAATATCAAAAAGCACAGAATGATCCACAAGATAGGGTTAAACAAACCCGCCCATTTCCGGTAATATGATCGACCAGTTAATACCAAATGCAAAAAAGACAATGACAACAGCAGTGTGGTGATGCGAGTGATGGTCAGTAAATTTTCATAACGCATTTCATACAATGGAATTAAAGTCTCGACATCTACGCCCGAAACCAATAAGTGGTAAATGCTGCCTATTTGAGCCCGTGATCCTATCCACACCCCTCCAATCACAAAACCATAGGCACCGACCAACAGAGTGATCAGAGCTATTCTATGATTGGCCGGTTTCAGCATTAAATAAATGTGCCAGCAGCCCAACAAATACAATGGCAAACCTAATACGGCCAAAAAGTGTCCTTGGCTTAACCGATCTTCTGACACGTCTATCATGAACGAATAACCCAGGTCAGGTGAATACCTGGCCAAGGCATCAAAGTGCAAAAGAAACTCGCCCATACCAACCAAAACTGCACCCATCAAGCCTGCCACTCCGGTCAGAATCAGAATCTGATGCTGGTCTTTTTTCATGTCATTCAATCCTCTGCTTTTCTTTTGATCGTACACTTCAGTTTTTATTCTGGCTGAATAGTGTGGTTATAATGATTTGGAATTTTATCGAAATGAAACGATACAAAAGACTCCAATTAACTTTAAGTCTTGTCCAGTCTGCTCATTTCAGAAACAAAGAGGAAACATGGATATTTTGAGTGATTTACTACAGCAAAGCCAATTAACCGGCGGGGTGTATTATTGCCATGCCTTTGATGACCGTTGGGGCCTGGATATTGATGCTTCAATCCATGGCACTTTTCATATTTTAATCAGGGGTGCTGCACAATTGTCCTATCAAAACAAAATCATCAAAATGAAGGCTGGCGACATCATCGCCTTGCCGAATGGTCACGCCCATTGGATTGGTTTAGATAAAAACTGTAGACGAGTTTCAATGTCAGACATCATCACTCTGTATCAAAAACCGATGATGGCCATGCCTGATATGGATTCTGTGGTATCGATCCTCTTGTCTGGCCACTTCAGCTTCAATAACCCAACACAATTTCCATTATTTAACGGCCTGCCTGATTGTATCCAAGTGGCATCCGCATCGAATAAACACCTTGAATGGCTTCGAGCGCTGGTTATCAAAATGAATATGGAAGCCATTGAAAAGTCCATGGGTTCTGAACTGTTTCTAAATCGACAAGTTGAATTGTTATTTATCGAGCTGATGAGGCATTGGCTTCGAAAGAATAAAAGAAACAATGTCTTGTTAAAAGCCGCCAAGAATAAATTTGTATTCCAGGCTTTGACTCGTTTTCATGAATCCCCTGAGCAAGACCATAGATTAGAAGAGTTGGCTATAGAAGTAGGCACCAGCAGGGCCAACCTGACTAAAAAGTTCACCAAAATTGTGGGTGTTGCTCCCATGACTTACCTGAACCGGTGGCGTATCCATAAAGCTTGTCATTTGTTAATCACGACCGACCTAAATGTTATGGAAGTGGCTTACAAAGTCGGTTACCAATCTGACTCTGCTCTGGCTAAAGTGTTCCGCAACGAACTTGGTATGTCACCTGGAACCTACCGGAAAAACAGTAAAAATACAGTTCATTTGATTTAAAAAAGGTGAGCAGCACCATGCTGCACACCTTCGTTTGGAGTGACCTGATAAGTCTTTTTACATGGCTTTTTTGGCGCAAGCTTCAGCGACTTTTAAAGCGTCTTGTTGCACTTTTTCAGAGTCACCAGATTTTTGAGCGGCCAATACAGCTGCATAATCGGTATTGTTAACATTACACTCACAGACTTTCTTGGTCTTTTCTCGCATGTTTTCAGGCACGCTGTCAACTTGTGAGGCACAAGCTTTCAATGCGGCTTCTTTCAATTGACTGGCATCCATAGAGAATCCCACTGTGGTCATCATCAGCATGATTATGATGGTCGTTTTCTTCATATTTAATTTCCTAGATTAAAGGGATGCCCAAGGTAGCATGCGCTGATGAAGGAATTTTATGACAGCCATCACAGAACGGTTTTTTGGCCCTGTTTTTAACGGCTAAATGACTGAATATTAACGATAATATAATGAATAAATCGATTATTTTTTATTGTGCTTTGGTGCTGACATCTGTATCAACTGGCTGTTTTTAAATGTTCCACATGGCAAGCATTCAAATACTCATTCTTAACGATTTCAACCGCTTCATCAAACTTTTCATCCAAATAATGCATGATCTTGTCTGACAACAAAGTATCAGGGTCATGGTGACCACTCCATTTAATCAGTTGTAACACAGAGGGGATTAAATCCAATCCTTTTTCAGTCAAGTGGTACAGTTTCTGGCGGCCGTTTTCTGGGTCTTTGCATTGTGTGATCAAACCATGCTGGGTCAGTTTTTTCAGGCGGTTGGCCAGAATGTTGGTGGCCACACCTTCTTCGCTTTCAATGAATTGTTTATAGCGACAACAGCCTTTGAATAGCATGTCTCTGATGACCAGGAAACTCCATTTGTCACCAAATATTTCTAACACATAGGTCATTGGGCAAACAGTCATTTTATAAGTCTTGTTTTTCGTCATGCACAAATTCTAAACAAAAAGCTTGCATTTTGCAAGTATTTAAGTAAACTGGAATTACTTTCATATTGCAAGTAATAGAGAATCGCCATGAAAAAGTACTATATATATTCAACTTTGTCATTTGTTATGGTTTCCTTGTTGGTAGAAATCATGATGTCTTCGCAAGCAGGTTTCACCACATTTGCTGGCTTCAATTGGTTCATCAGCACTGAATTGATTTCAATGAACAACTTACTGAGTTGGTCACTGGAAGGTTTTGCCCTGAGTTTTGCTGCCTTCTTATACATCAAGCAAAAATCAGCCTTATCAGATGGTTTCCGTTTCGGCCTGATCACTGGATTGTTGTTCACTTTGATTGTCTTATTCAACATGATGTGGCAAATAGACCACAGTTTCTATCCATTTTTGGCAGACTCATTGTTGGCATTAACTGGCATACAACTGTTGGGCTTTGCTGTCAGCGGCTGGGTATTTGGGCTGTTGTATGAAATCTATTCACCTGAATTACCCACCAACAAAAGCCTTTGGTCATTGGCTTGATCCAAGACCACTTACTTCACCTTGCAGACCACCCAGGTCAGTCCCCCCAAAATTAAACAACTCCTGGGCCTGCAAGGTGGGTTTAAGGAATGTTCTTGGGGCTTCATTTCATCGGTTTTTGTATCGGCAACCAAGCCACCGCAGAAGTACAGGTTTTGGCGTTACGGCCTGAGCACGAAGGCCAGGGAATTGCAGCTCGGTTGATGAACCAATTGCAATCCGCTTTGTTCGAGTATGGACACCCAAAGCTTTGGTTACTGACGACCCCAGATACAAAATTAAGGGCTTATGGTTTTTATCAACATATGGGTTGGCAAGCCACCGGTGAAATGATCAATGGTGAAGAAAAGTTTATGCTAACAGATCAGTCCAATCACCAGAAAGACTGGTGAATCGCCAGGCCTTCTGCCTCTAGTAACGGCCCGATCACAGTCACGGCCCGGTGTCCTTTTTGCAACACATCTCGACAAGGGATGACCAGGCTTCCACCAGTCAGTTGGCCCAATCCAACAGCAGAACAACCGTAAATCACCTCAGCAACCCCACTCCAATAAATGGCTCCAGCACACATCGCACAGGGTTCGGTGGATGTATATAAAGTGGCTCTATTTAAATCTTCTTGTGTCAACACTTTGGCAGCAGAGCGAAGCAACTCAAGTTCAGCATGTCGGGTGTTATCACCAGAGCTGACCACTTGGTTTTGGCTCTGCAAAACCGCCTGACCATCAACCACCAAAATGGCTCCAAAAGGGTGGTTACCTACATTGACTGCATCCTTGGCCAATTGGTAACAGCGGTGGATGAAAGATGCATGATCTTTCGAAGATAGTTCATTGCCCATAACTTTATGATCTCAACCAATAATTCTCTTTATATCATTTAAACGACCTTTAGATGCTGGAAAAATACCAAACTTGAAATCAGCTGATAACTGACAAATATCAGCCTATAGAGTTCTTTTGATCAGCTGAGAAACTTTCAAAACTGCTTTTTTTGTGAAAAGCGTCACATTTTGTGACATTATTTTACAGTTTTTTGCAAATTTGCATTGCCATTTTAAATGACCGGACTTTTTGTTAATTAAGTATACCCAAAAAGCAACTAATTATATCTGTTAACAGTTTCATCCATTACAATCAATCAGACTAGTTAAAAAGAAAAGAGGTGTAAATTATGAAAAAAAGGACAATCTTGATCATGGGCATTGCCATGAATGTCAGTGCTGTTGCTGATTCAGGCGATGCAAACTTACTGGGTGGACCAACACTCATGACGGAAGATCTGGTGATTGGAACAGGTGGTTTTGGCGGTGGTGTTGCCAATGATACTTTCATTGTAGAATCACAAACTGGCACCAATGTTTCGCTGTTGACAGGCGTGCCATTTTGGGGATCCACGTATGACCCTGCGGGAAACAGGGTTCTTTATACCACCAGTGGTGGCACCACGGATGGTGCGGATTTGTTGGCCATAGATGTAGATACCGGGGCGACCAGTTCATTAGGGACGATCACAGCCAATACATTCGAACTAAGGATTGATGGTCTTGCTATTTCAAGAGGCGTTTTATACGGTGTTCATCAATTTGATGACGACAATGTTTCTGGTTTATACAGCATTGATCTTGGTACCTTTGAAGCCACGTTTATTGCCTCCATACCTTCTGGTAATGTGAGCGGTATTGATGCAGACCCATCTACAGGAATCATCTATGCAGTCGATGACACTGCAGCACAAGTACAACAAATTGATCTGGATGGCACCATCACCAACTTGGTAGCCTACCCAGCAGGTTATACAGATGTTGATGGCTTGGCTCTAGGTTATGGTGTGGCGTATTTAATTGCTGATGAGGCTCAAGATATAGTGCCTCTTGACCTCAGTACTCTTACCTATGGAACCCCCATCACCACACCCTTTACCGTGGCAGATACATTTTCTGGCGGCGCGTTTGTGCATGATGTTATTTTTGCGAATGGATTTCAATAATTGATAGATGACTCATCCAATAGGTTGAGTTATTCCTGATTTAACAGGCTGTTCCGGTGTGACTGACATCAATCGGGGCAGCCTGTTTTCATTGTGATAAGCAACCTTGTTGGCCACAAAAAAACTTCCATCAATCAAGTGACCCCTTCGACCATTAAAGGTTTTTAACCCGGTTGAAGAGACAATGACTCAGTGACCATACAAAACCGTTAGAGAACTAAGCGCCATCTGCGCTTCTCTACATTTTTTATCCAACTGTTGTTGATTGGCGACTTGGTGCTCTTGATCCAATTCTTCAGTCATTGTTAACAAGCCGGCAGTCAAATCTGCTCCGGACTGACTGAAATCCTGGTCACCTAATTGGGCTTCAATTCCATGCTGGTAATAATAGCGCCCCAAGGCAATGATGTTACTGGCACGGGATTCATAAGTTGATAATGCGGCAGCCACTTCTGGGCCACAATATTGAGCTGATACCCCATAAACTTGTGTGAAGGCATAACTTTTAGCGGCATCTGTTTTCGCCAACACCTGCATGGCTTTGAGTTTATCAGGGTCACTGATGCCTTGGGATTTATCTTTAAAAATTTGGTCCAGGGTGGCTTGCATGGCGGCTGTAAATTCAGCTTCATGTAACTGTTCAAAGGCCTTCAGATCTTCACTTTGGCAACCTTCGCAAGACTCAATGGGCCCTTGATTTGTGGCACAAGCCATGAGCATCAAAAAAAGTCCACAGACGATCAGTTTCATCATTACACTGCCTGCATAACGATGTTATACAGTAAGTTGGACTTATCACCTTTGACTGATTGGGCCACCATCATCTTTTGTTCATCTTTGGTTTTACTCTGTAACAGACGATCCACTTGGTTCAATTCATGATCCGGAAAATACATTTGGGTGGTCACTTCATCATAGCCTGATTTGCTGACTTTAAAGTGGATGTGTGGTGGGCGGGTCCAGGAATCTGAGACAGGGTATGGTCCGGGAATGATGGTTTTGAACTTAAATCCACCTTGTTCACCACTTTGCACGATGGCCCAGCCTTGAAAGTTTGCGTCTAAGGGTGCCGGGTTGGCGTCGTGCGGGTGACGGTAACGCCCAGCTGCATTGGCTTGCCAAATGTCCACAGTGGCACCTTCCACTGGATTGCCGTCTATGTCGAGAACTTGACCTTGGATGGTCACCACTTCGCCTAAAGCCTTTTCGTCTTTACCTGTTACTTGAGTTAAATCAAAATCCTGGTCTTTTTGCGGGGTTATCGGGTAAAACGGGCCTTCAATTTCATCCGGGGTGATGGCATTGGCAGCCAAAACATTGGGCGTGATGGCAGTAATGGCACCGCCCGCCAATCCCATGCGAACAAACGAACGTCGATCTTGGTTGGGTTTATCTGTAGACATATATGTACCTCATTTTTCAGGGGGTTGCTCAAACCCATCAACAAAAATAAAATCTCCATTGGCGGTGTTAACAATCAGTTGATCAAATGCCATGAATTCATTGTCATCGGTGTGGTTGTTGTTGGATATCACAACGATTTGTTCTACCGTTTGACCAAAAGGCACACCGCCCAGAGCAGAATAAATCAACTGACCATTGATGAAATAATCGATTTCATTGGTTTGGGTCCTGGTTGCCACATACAGGGTGATATATTCACCGGTGGGATAATCGAAACCAGTGTCATAAAAACCATTGACACCACCTGGTGAATCAAATACCAACAAATCACCGGTATTGGTGAATCGCAGGCGCCAAGTGATCAGGTTCTGAACCACCGATTGAGCCAACAAATCATAGGCTGCCCCATTCAAATCGCTGAAATACAGATCAACATATACCGAAGGAGACAGGTCAGATACTGCTGTATTGAATGTAGGACTGAATGCACCACTTTGTGTTCCTGGTACCACTTGGCTGTCTCGACTGATGCGAGCATGTTGTGACCCAGAAGATGGCTGATTGGTATCCACCGTGGGTTGTTCTGGAATGTTGGGGAAATTGGACCAACCATTTTGGTCGACCAAGGGACCGGTTACAAAACCCTCTTCTGACTCAAAATCGATGAAATAAACGTCAGCTGATAATGCTGTCACGACAGTGAGCAAAACCAACAACGTGAATATTTTTAGCATGATCAATCCTTATTTTGTGTTCACAGGCTTGGAATTGTACTGCAAAAAGCGTTATTTAACTGTTACCTGATTCACTGTTGTTACGATTTCTAGGAAAGCTGCTGAGCAGCTTTCCTATGAATTAGCTGACCTTTGACGCAACACTTCGAATAAAGTGATGCCTGTTGCCACAGAAACATTCAGGCTTTGCACCTCACCGGCCATAGGTAGGTGGATCAAGTGATCGCAGGATTGTTTAACCAGGTGACGCAAACCTTTACCCTCGTTACCCATCACGATGGCCACAGCACCAGTCAGATCGGTTTGGTAAATGTCTTGGCTGTCTGCATCCAATGCTGTGCCGTAAACCCAAACACCAGCTGCTTTGATCGCCTCAATTGCACGCACCAAATTGGTCACCTGAAACAGCGCCAAGTGTTCCACTGCACCGGCGGCTGTTTTGTGGGTGATGGGAGTGATGGATGCTGACTTGTCTTTACTGAACACCACGGCAGTCACTCCGGCGGCATCTGCGCTGCGCAAACAAGCGCCTAAGTTCCTCGGGTCCTCGATACAATCCAACACCAATATCAATGGGTTTTGCCATTCTGCCAATGCCTGCTTCAATTCTTTTTCTGATTTCAGCTTTGCGGCATGAATACTGGCCACAACGCCTTGGTGACGGTCACCACACATGCGATCAAGCTCTTGTAGGCTGACCCGTTGCATGGGCAGGCGGTTTTTTTCTATTGCACCTTGTAACTTCAGCAGTCGCTTGTTTTGGGCGTCTTTTTGTAACCACACAGTCTTGACTTGGTCTCCGGCTTTGAGCGCCATTTCCACTGCATGGATACCAAAAATCAAGTTGTCTTGTGGGTCATTCATTTTTTACCCTTGCGGCGCCTTTTACTTTTACCAGACTTATTGCGCTGTTTTGATTTTTTCCCTTTTTGTTCAGCATGTACCTGCTCGGATGATACTGCCCTTTTCAGCTCACCTTTGGCATTGATTTTTCCTACATAATCAAAATCAATGCGGCGGTCATCTAAATCAACGGCCGCAATTTTAACCATCAATTGATCGGTTAAACGAAAACGGTTACCGCCACGCTCTCCGGTTAATTGGTGTTTGATGCCATCATGGTGGTAGTAATCATTAGGCAATGAAGTGACATGGATCAAACCATCAACCTGGTATTGCTCCAATTGCACAAATAAACCGAAACGGGTAACGCCTGAAACGGTACCAACCATCTCATCACCAATAAACTGTTGCATGAACAAACATTTCAACCGGGCATCCACTTCACGTGACGCTGTTTCTGCCCGCCGTTCAGTCATTGAACATTGTTTGTTCATTTCTTCAGCTTGCCCATCGGTATAACGGTATGGCTTACCTTTGTGGTAAACAATGTGATCAATGGCTCGATGCACCATCAAATCAGGATAACGCCTGATGGGTGAAGTGAAATGTGCGTAATGTGTTAACGCCAAACCAAAATGTCCGGCATTACCAGCTTCATAGCTGGCCAAAGATTGAGAACGCAGTACCACCTGCTCAATCAGGCTCTTGTCTTCCCGATGTTGAATTTGGCTCAACAATTTGGCCAAATCTTTGGGTGTCGGGTTGTCCATGAATGTGGGTGTCACACCCAAGCCTTTCAAAAAAGTGGTTAAGTCCCTGACCTTACTTTCTGGTGGCGGATTATGGCACCTGAAAGAAGCCGGCACCCCATGTTTCTCAATGAATTTAGCCGCACACACATTGGCTGAGATCATGAAATTTTCGATCAACTTATGTGCATCATTGCGGCTGTATGGTTGGATGTCATCCACCATGCCATCTTCGCCAATGTGGATAAAGACATCTGTTGAATTGAATTCGATACCACCTCTGACGTGTTTTTCTTGCTGCAATATTTTGAATAAGTGGTATTGGTGATCCAACGATTCCCGCACAGGTGATGGCCACTCTTTGGCATTTTGGCCACCCGAAAGATAGGCCCAAGCCTCATCATAGGTGATGCGTGCATGAGAATGCATCAACCCCCGGTAAAATTCATAGGACTGGATTTCACCGGTACCATTGATGTGCATTTCGCACACCATACTCAGTCGGTCGACATTGGGATTCAGTGAACAAATACCGTTTGACAATTCTAACGGCAACATGGGTATCACCCTACCAGGGAAATAAACCGATGTACCACGGTTATAGGCCTCTTTATCCAGTGGGTTATCCGGTTTGACGTACGTTGACACATCAGCAATGGCCACCAACAATTTATACCCGGTGGCTGTGGGTTCGGCATAAACCGCATCATCAAAATCCCTGGCGTCGGCACCATCAATGGTTACCAAGGGTAAATGCCGGATGTCTTTATGCGGACCCAAATTGGCTTCATCAACCGTTTTGGGAATCTGTGCCCGGTGTTCTTCCACGGCTTCTGGCCACTCATGTGGCAGCCCTTCTGAAACGATGGTTAATTGCATGGACAGTTCATGATTTAACTGCTGGCCCAAAATGGCAATCACTTCACCAAAAGCCGGTCGGTGTTTATCAGGGTATTTCTTAATGCTGACGGTGACATAGTCATTGTGCTTGGCACTGCCCATGGCCTCTTTTGGAATCATGATGTCACTGATTCTGGAATTGTCGGCTTTCACATAAGCCAATCCTTCTTCGTCAACCAAACGACCGGCCACTGTGGCGTGCGCCCTTTGTAAGACTTCAACGATGAAAGCATCGTGTTTGCCATTGCCTTTGTGGGCAGGTTGGACATCTGCCAAAACCACATCACCATCCATCACCATGCGCATTTGTTTCGGTGTGATGAAGGCATCTTCTTCCAACTCATCTGATATCAGAAAACCAAAACCATCACTGTGGGCACTGATGCGACCTTGGGTCAGTTCTAATTTTTTTCTGACCCCATAACCGCCTCGGCGATTTACCAAGAGCTGACCATCACGAACCATAGAACGCAAACGAATGCGCAGACCTTCAAATTGTTCATCATTCTGAATACCGATTTTTATGGCGATACTTTCTAATTTGAGTAACTTTTTTTCTTGTTCTAGAAATTGAATCAGGGCTGTTCTTGAGGGGATGGGGTTTTTATATTGTTTTACTTGATCCGCAAATTCCGGATCAGGGATATTAAAAGGGTTTTTCATGCTGCGTATTATACCTGTTTTAACTGGTGTGTTTTTTATAACTGCTGATTGATGTTAAAATAAAGCAAACCACAAGATGAACCCCCCATGATCAAAGCAGAAGTTGTTGAAGACATTGTTAATAAAGTTGAGCAATTCATCCCTGAAGACCTCAAAACCATGCGCCAGGATTTCACCCGAAACATGAGATCCATCCTGACAGCAACTTTACAAAAAGCCGACTTGGTCACCCGTGAAGAATTTGAAGTACAAAAGGCTGTTCTGGCCAAAACCAGGGCCAAGCTTGAAGCCCTGGAAAAACAGTTGGATCAAATCAACCCCTAACCCACCCTGAGATCTTTACCATGAAAAAATCAGTTTTACTGACCGTGTTGCTGTCACTCATGTGTGCCCCAAGCCTATGGGCCATCGACACCAAACCATTGAGCAGTATAGATAAACTACAGTATCCAGTCATCCTGAGGATCTATTTTGATGAAACCAGTCAACTACAAACGTTGTCTGACAACAGCGATGTGTGGACCATCAACCCAAGCCAAAAATTTGCTGTGGTTTATGTCACTGACTCAACCAGCATGCAAGCCATCAACCAATTGGGCATGCCGATGCGCCCAGACCTACAGTTGATGAAGCAATACGAAGCCGATTTACGCCAAATTAACCAAGCCAAACAAGGTGGTGGCATACCAGGCTTTTCATGCTATGGAACGGTGGCTGAAACTTTTCAACGCATGGATCAAATGGTTCTTGACCACCCTGATCTGGCTGAAATTGTTGACATTGGCGACAGCTGGGAAAAAATTCAAAACGGTGCCCAAGGCGATGATTTAAAGATCATCAAAATAACCAATCAAAACACCAACGGTGATAAACCGGTGCTTTTCATGGCCTCCTCTATTCATGCCAGAGAATACACCACAGCGGAATTGAACACACGATTCGCCGAATACCTGTTGGATAATTACGGTACTGATGCTGATGTCACATGGATCATTGATAACCATGAAATTCATTTGTCTTTGATCACCAACCCGGATGGTCGTCACCGGGCTCAAACTGGCATCCTGTGGCGGAAAAACGCCAACAATAATTTTTGTGCAAACTCCAATGATCGGGGTGTAGACTTGAACCGAAACTATCCATATGAATGGGGCATTGGTGGTTCTACTTCTGCATGCAGTGAAGTATTCATCGGACCCAGCAGTGGCTCTGAACCAGAAATCATGGCCCAAATGGATTACCTCAGAACCATATTTGATGACAACCGAGGGCCTGGTGCCAATGACCCTGCACCAGCAGACACACCCGGCATATTCGTTGACATCCACAGTTTCAGTCAGCTGGTATTGTGGCCTTGGGGTTATACCAACAACAACACCCCCAATGACAATCAGCTACAAGCACTCGGCAAGCGCACAGCGTTCTTCAACAATTACCGCCCTCAACCGGTGAATGACCTGGTTCTGACCGGTGGCGGGTCTATTGATGCCACTTATGGAGAGTTAGGCATGGCTTCATTGGCATTCGAACTGGGCACTGCATTCTTTCAGGATTGTGCCACATTTGAAGATCGCATCTTTCCAGATAACTTACAAGCCCTGCTGTATTTAGCCAGAGTGACCCAGGCACCTTATACACAGTCACTAGGACCTGACGTTGAAGACTTGTTGGTCATACCCAATGTCATCACATCAGACACCAGCATTCAAGTCACTGGTGTGGCTGATGATGACCGTTACAACCAGACCAACGGCGCCCAGTCTACCGACTCCATACAAAGTGTTACTGCCTACATCAATGAATTACCCATCCATGCAGTCAGCGGCCAGTCCTTGAGTCCGGTTGATGGGGCTTTTAATGAAAGCCGCGAAGCATTCAGCGGCCTGATCAACACCAACGGCTTAGCACCAGGCAAAAACCTGCTCTATGTGCAAGCCAGTGACAACGCCCAAGGCGGTGGCACATTTGCCCAGTTTATCGATGTGGTTGAACCCCAAGATGTGGCTCAACTGTCCGGTACTGTACGCAATGCACTCACAGGAGAAACCATCGAGAATGCCTTATTAACCATCAACCAATCCCAAGCTTTGTCCAGTGCCAACGGCAGCTATGTACAGTTTGTCCAACCCGGGACAGCGGACTTGTTGGTTTCAGCCGATGAATTCGCTGACTTTACTTTGTCAGGATTGAATCTGGCTGCCAATACACAAACCACTCAAGACATCAGCCTACAACCGTTTTGCGATCTACTGAATGACGATGTCGAGTCAGGCAACACAGGCTGGCAAGCAGAAAGTCCATGGGCCATCAGTACCGATCAAAGCACCAGCCCCACACATGCCTGGACTGACAGTCCCGGTGGCGAATACAGCAACAACATCAACATCAGCCTGACCTCACCGGTCATCGAAATATCTGATGCCGATGCTGTGGAAGTCAGCTACATGAGCCTGTGTGACACCGAAGCCACTTTTGACTTTGGCTATTTAGAAGCCCAATTTGACAATGGCACTTGGCAAGAAATCAACCGATGTGACAACCAACCTAACTGGCAACAAGCAACACATCAGCTGGCCTTACCTGGAGGTACCCAAAATCTCAGAATCCGTTTCCGCTTAGAATCCGATGGTTTTGTTACCCAAGATGGTTGGCATGTAGATGACATCGCCATCAAGGCCTCAGGTGCTGCTTGTGGTGATGTGTTGGATGACGTGATTTTTGAAGATGATTTCGAATAAAGCACTGATTTTGACAATATAATGCAGATAATGGGTGGTTTATCTCTCTGACTTCGGGTAAAGTACGCGTCCCGCTGATGCAGCGGATGATTTAGGGTCTTATACCCACAGCGTGCGCGAAACAGCAATCCAATGAAGTTTTCCTGATATTTGTCGCACAACATAAAAAAACGTGCAGACATGGCCAAAGAAAAGCCTTGTCTTTTGGGGCTTTAAAACCAGCCCCAAACAAAATCAGAGAATACCATGAAATTCACCGAACTCGGTTTGTCCAAGTCGCTGCAACAAGCTGTGGCTGACCAGGGCTATGACACCCCTTCACCCATTCAGGCACAAGCCATTCCCGCAGTTTTATCTGGCAAGGACGTGATGGCAGCCGCCCAAACCGGCACGGGTAAAACTGCTGGCTTCACTCTACCCATCCTGGAAAACCTGAGCAAAGGCAGAAGCGCAAAATTCAACAGTGCCCGTGCTTTGATCCTGACACCCACTCGTGAACTGGCCGCTCAAGTAGAAGCCAGTGTTAAAACTTACGGCAAACACATGAATTTACGTTCAGCGGTGGTTTTTGGTGGCGTTAAAATCAATCCACAAATGCAAAAATTACGCCGCGGCGTCGATGTCTTGGTGGCCACTCCAGGTCGGTTGTTGGACTTATACAATCAAAATGCGGTGCGCTTTGATGACCTGGAAGTGTTGGTACTTGACGAAGCAGACCGCATGCTAGACATGGGCTTCATTCACGACATCAAACGCATCATTCACTTGTTACCCAACAAACGACAAAACCTGATGTTTTCAGCCACTTTCTCAACAGAGATCCGACAACTGGCAAAAACCATCACCAAGCACCCGGTGGAAATTTCAGTTTCTCCGAAACAAACCACTGCTGAAAAAGTGGCACAAAAAATGCACCCGGTTGACAAAAAACGCAAAAAGGAATTGCTGTTACATTTGGTGGCTGATGGCCAATGGCAACAAGTATTGGTATTTTGTCGCACCAAACATGGCTCCAACAAACTGTCAGATTATCTGAATAAATTTGGCGTCACATCTTTGGCCATCCATGGCAACAAAAGTCAAGGTGCCAGAACCCGTGCCTTGGCCGAATTCAAACAAGGCAAAGTGCGTGTGTTGGTGGCAACCGACATAGCTGCTCGCGGCATTGACATTGACTTATTGCCACATGTGGTGAATTTTGATTTACCGAATGTACCGGAAGATTATGTGCATCGCATCGGCCGCACTGGCCGTGCTGGTGCTGAAGGTGAAGCCGTTTCGTTGGTCAGCGCCGATGAGTTTGTTCAATTATTCGATATTGAAAAATTATTGGGCCACCCTTTGAAACGTGAATTTGTTGATGACTTTGAACCCATTCATGATGTACCTGAGTCCAAACAAGCCATGCGTGGTCAATATGCCAGCAAACCCAAAAGACCCAAGGCATACAAACCTGCCGCCAAGGCTAAAAACCGCAGATCCCCCAATCATGGCCACAATGGCAACCACAATGCATCTCTAGAACCACAAGGGCTGCGCAAGAAAAAACCCAAAAAGCCCAAAACAAGACCATTTGTTAAAGCATCTGTCAAAGCAAAGTGGGCCAACCGTTCAGAAGAAGAAAATCAAGCGGCTTTTGCAAGGAGCCAAATGGCCAAAGAAGGCCAAGGCAAAAAAGCCCACAACCCATGGCAAAAAGATGAAGAAGATCGTGGCAACAAAAAATCATCGGCCAAAGGCAAAAATAACCACAAGAAGCGATTCAAGAAACGCAACGGCTCTGGCAAACCAGCGACTGAAGAACGCCATTCAAGAAGTGGGTACCAAGGAAAGAAAAATAACAAAAAACACGGCAGACCCAGTGGCCAGGGTTCAGGCAACAGCAGGTCAGCTCAATCACGATCTGCCCGTAACCGAACAGGCGGCCACAGAAAATAATGAAGATCGGTGTTTTTGTTGATGTGCAAAACATCTATTACACCACCCGTGATGTTTATGGTCGGGCTTTCAACTACCGAGCCTTTTGGCAGCACTTGTCCCAACAAGGTGACATCACCACAGCCAATGCCTATGCCATCAATCGGAACATGGATGATCAGAAAAAATTCCAAAGTGCCCTCAGGCACATTGGCTTTGAAGTCAAACTCAAGCCTTACATACAACGCAGTGATGGTTCAGCAAAAGGAGATTGGGATGTCGGCATCACCATTGACATCATGGAAGCAGCAGCCAGCTTGGATCAAATAGTGTTGTTATCAGGCGATGGTGATTTTGCCATCTTGTTAAAACATGTGATGAAAAAATTTACGGTAAAAACCCACGTCATTGGAGTGCCCCAATTAACCGCAGATGCCTTGATCAATGCAGCCACTGAATTCACACCCATCAGAACAGCCTGGTTGCTGTACCACTGATTAAACACCCCTCACTCCTCCATCAGCAGCCAGTTGGCTTCAATGCCTCTGCTGGCACACAATAAATACATAACTGAACATTTGAATCAGGAAATAAATGGCGAAATTATTTTTTCGGGAAACTTTTTGAAAATATTTTTTAAAAAGTTTCCAAAAAGTGTAGCTTTAACCAAATAATGTGCTATATTTGCTTACCAAGAAAAAACAACAACCAAATTCACATGTTTATTTGCTAAAGTATTGATATATATACTTTTCATTGATTAAAAAATATCTCATGCGTGCAACCAATACCGGATAAACCATTGAGATAAAATAAATTTTCAATAAAGCTGATATTTATTTTTTTGACAATCGAAATAAACATTTTCTTTGTTGTTTCATATTTTTTAGCATCACGGTCATCGGGGACAACACATGCAAGCAACACAAATATCAGGTATTGGTCAAGTATTCACCCAAGATGAAGCCTACCAAACGGCTTTGGAATACTTCAAAGGGGATGACTTAGCTGCCAGGGTCTGGGTCAATAAATATGCGCTTAAAGATTCAGAGGGTCATGTCTATGAACAAACACCTGATGACATGCACCAACGATTGGCAGCAGAAATTGCGCGGATAGAAAAAAAATACCCCAACCCACTGTCTCAAGCAGATGTTTTTGCACTGATTCAAAACTTTAAATATTTGGTTCCACAAGGCGGACCCATGACCGGTATTGGCAATCCTCATCAAATTGCCTCGCTGTCGAATTGTTTTGTGATAGGTAATGAAGGCGCTTCAGACTCCTATGGTGGCATCATGAAGATTGACCAAGAGCAGGTTCAACTGATGAAACGCCGAGGCGGTGTTGGCCATGATTTATCTCATGTCCGTCCTCGAGGATCAGCGGTAAAGAATTCGGCATTGACGTCCACCGGAATCGTACCTTTTATGGAACGCTATTCCAACTCGACCAGAGAGGTGGCGCAAGACGGTCGACGGGGTGCTTTGATGCTGTCAGTATCAATCAACCACCCGGATGCGGAAGACTTCATTGATGCCAAAATGGAACAAGGTAAAGTCACTGGAGCCAATGTTTCGGTTCGCATCGACGATGCATTCATGCAAGCTGTGACCAACAACAAAGAATACGTACAGAAATACCCTATTTTCAGTGACAACCCGCAATTCACCCAGAGTATCAAAGCCAAAAAACTGTGGAAGAAAATCATTCACAATGCGTGGCAATCAGCTGAACCAGGCATTTTATTCTGGGACACCATCAGCAGAGAATCGGTTCCGGATTGTTATGCGGATTTGGGCTATAAAACAGTTTCTACCAACCCATGTGGTGAAATCCCACTGTGCCCTTATGATTCTTGCCGTTTATTGGCGATCAATTTATTTTCCTATGTAGACAAACCCTTTACTGAAGATGCAGCTTTCAACCATACATTGTTCAAAGATCATGTGGCCAAAGCCCAGCGCTTGATGGATGACATCATCGATCTCGAACTGGAGAAAATAGACCAAATTCTGGCCAAAATCGATGCCGATCCAGAAGGTGATGAAGTCAAACGCACCGAGAAAAACTTGTGGCTCAACATCCGCAAAAAAGCCGAAGAAGGTCGACGAACCGGCATTGGCATCACCGCTGAAGGTGACATGCTTGCCGCACTGGGCATTCGTTATGGCAGTCAGGTAGGCAATGAGTTTTCGGAAGAGATTCATAAAATCATTGCCGTTGAAACATACCGCGCTTCGGTAGAAATGGCCAAAGAACGAGGCCCCTTCAGTATCTATGACAGTGCACGCGAACAAGACAACCCATTCATTCAACGACTGAAAGAAGCAGATGCCAGCTTGTATGAAGCCATGGTCAAACATGGTCGACGCAACATTGCCTTATTGACCATTGCGCCCACTGGCACCACCAGTTTGATGACCCAAACCACTTCAGGAATTGAACCGGTATTCTTACCGGTATACAAAAGACGCCGGAAAGTGAACCCCAACGACAAAGGTGCACGGGTTGATTTTGTCGATGAAGTGGGCGATTCATGGGAAGAATACACTGTTTTTCATCACCGCTTTAAACAGTGGATGGAAACCAACAACCATGACACTGAAAAGAATTACAGTGAAAAAGAACTCAAGGCATTGATAAAAAAATCACCTTACCACAAAGCCACTTCCAATGATGTGGATTGGCTGAGCAAGGTGCGCATGCAAGGTGCGGTGCAAAAGTGGGTGGATCACAGCATCAGTGTCACCATCAACTTACCTGAAGATGTCACTGAAAATCTGGTCGGCAGGCTTTATTTAGAGGCCTGGCGAGTCGGCTGCAAAGGCGTCACGGTTTATCGCGATGGCTCACGATCGGGGGTCTTGGTTTCAAATGAAGAGAAATCTGAAGAACTGGTCGACTTTCCCACCATCAGACCCGAAGTACTGGATGCCGAGGTGGTGAGGTTTCACAACAACAAAGAAAAATGGATTGCCTTTGTCGGCACCATCAATGGCAAACCGTATGAAATTTTCACCGGTTTGGCCGACGATGAAGACGGCATCTTTCTACCTCGTTCAGTACAGACAGGCTTGATCATCAAGAGTTTTATGGAAGATGGTTCTTCGCGCTATGACTTTCAATTCACCAATAAGCGTGGTTACAAAACCACCATCGAAGGGCTGTCACACAAATTCAATCCTGAATACTGGAATTATGCCAAGCTGATTTCCAGTACCCTCAGACATGGCATGCCCATTGAAAAAGTGGTGGAGTTGATCAACAGCTTACAATTAGACAGTGAGTCGATCAATACCTGGAAGAATGGTGTTACCCGGGCTTTGAAAAAGTACATTGAAGATGGCACCAAAGTCGGCAAAGGCACCTGTGATAATTGTCAATCCACTGACCTGGTTTACCAAGAAGGCTGTTTGACTTGCAACAGTTGCGGCTCTTCCAAGTGTGGATAATCAAAACCAACAATCGATAAAAAAAGCACCGGTAAAGGTGCTTTTTTTATGGTCAAAATAGTGAATGTCCTTGGGACTTCATTCACTTTTGTTCCTGACAAAAGCGAAAGCGGCCTCGGCGGACATGGCTTACTACTTCGGGCCTGCACTCTCTGACTCAGGAGGGCTTCGCCAACCGAGTGCGCCGGTCGAACTGTCCGACAGCTCTCCGATTTCAACTGAAATGAATCAGATACAAAGCCACCGAAAAACACATGAATGAAATGATTGCACCAATGAGCGGTAATGAAAACCAGTATTTTTTAGCGAGGATGGCATAACACAGTGCCATGAAGGGCAGCAGTGCCACCAACCAAATGTTCAACTGTAACACCTCGAAATGGCCAATGATCAATGGCACGTAAATAAAAGGCACCCAAATCACCCCCAAGGCATGACTGTAGTTGAAACCGATCCATGCTTTCCACAAGTTGGTGTTTTTGCTGATTTGAGGCACAGCATTTTGCATTGACTTAACCACTTCTTTGTCGATGGCATCAAATTTATGGGTGGCAAAAACATAAATAAAGTGCCACGCAGCAATGACGCCAAAGATGGCACAGCCAATAATCAGCAACATTTGTGCCAACGTCATTTGGCACCTATTTGAACAGCTTGCATGATATTCTACTCAAGTCAACAAGTTGACATCCAATTTAGGCCAGCCCAATTGGATGGTTTACTTAAACAAATATCATAACATGATCACCGAACTCTGCAAATTGCCTTGATCACATGTGCATTTGGTAAAAGGCCACTACAAAACACAGCAGTGATACCAAAGAACCCAGCAATGGGATTTTAAACCAATACAATTTGGCCAAAACGGCATAAGCCAAGGCCATCATTGGTAACAACAATGCCAAGAACATGCTATTTTGTAACACCGATATGTGATTGATGGCCAATGGTATGAAAATCAGTGGTATCCACAACACCCCGATTGAATGGCTGTAATTAAACCCCACCCAGGCTCTCCACATGGTGGTCTCTTTGGTTAAGACAGGTGTGGTTTGTTGCATGGCTGTGGTGACTTTACCGTCGTAAGCATTGAACTTGTTGGTGGATATAACATAGATGAAATGAACCAAACCCAAAACTCCGATCACCACAGATCCAATGATGATTAACAGTTGTGCTGACATGAAAATACCCCTAATTGATGTTTATTATTTAAACTGTTGACCAGTCATCTGACCGATGTAAACCGGCTTATAATCAACGATTTCAAATTCTCGAATGTTGGCCATATCACGCCACATCATGGCATGCCCCTTGGTGTACTTAAAAACACTGACTCGACGTTTAAATTTCAGTGCTTCTGCTTCAGAAGCTTCTCTTAACTGTCCCAACTTCACCACCAGGCGCATAGCTGGTGGTGATATAAATTGCCCCCTAAGCAAAGCTTTCAGCCAAAACCACCTACCTGCATCAACCGCCATAATAGTTGCATATTCACAGTGGTCAGCATTGGCAGGAATTTGCTTGGTGAATTTCTGAAAAAACCACCCTGAATTTTTATCTTTTAAAACAACACTGCCGATTGGCGACACATGAGGCTGGCCTGCGGCATTGACTGTAGACACAGAACAGAACATGGCTTGTGAGAACAAAGGCCTGATTTTTTCATTAAACAAGCGATCATCAATTTGCATTACTTTCTCCTGATTAAAAAAACATACCTTGTGGTATGTTGGACTGATAATGTAACATACCTTGAGGTATGCTGCAAGGTATTTTGATCAGAATCACTGCAAAGAAAAACAGCGAATTGAAACCAATAACAGGACCAGAGAATCATGACAAACGACAACAACAGCCAGCTGGCCTGGCTAAAAATGGGCATCCAAACATTGGATACAGTGGGCTGGCGTGCGCTGAAAATCAATGAGCTGTGCCAACAGTTGAAGGTCACCAAAGGCAGTTTCTATCACTGGTTTACATCCAAACGAGATTATGAAATGCAGGTTTTAAACTATTGGAAACTCAGATTCACACAAGGGTTTATTGAGCAAGCAGAATCTGGCAAAACCAGTCAGGAAAAGCTTTCATTGCTGGGTCGCCAAATCATTCAAGGTTGCATCGATGGCAACCGTTTGGAAATTGAAATCAATGCCTGGTCCACCCAAGATGATGAGGTCAAGACTTTTGTCACTTCGGTCTATGAACAGCGATACGAGTACTTGATCAAGTTACTCAGTGATATTTATGATGACCCTGTTGAAGTTAAAAAGCATGGCCTCATCTTATACTCCCTGGTGGTCGGCATAGATTTCTTCTACCGCCAATTAGACCCACATGAACTGGAACTGGTTTTTTCTGATTACCTACAATAAATTGTGTCTATCACCCTTTCTTAGATTTCTTTTTCTTCACGGCTCGGACCAAGCCTTGTTTTATGAAATCAAACCGATCTTTATGTATGGCTCGGCCCAGCGCTCTTAACATTGACTTCCTGGATCTGAGTTTACTGCCTCGGTGGGCATCCATATCCAATGAAACAAAGTGTTTGGCCCAATGTTGAGCAGTGGCATTGAGCTCTTCTTTGGCCACCACCTGATCCAAGAAACCTGCTTCAACAGCCGTATTTGGGTCACATAATTCAGAAAGCAAAACAGCCCTATCATGATGTGATGTATTCAACCTTTGGCGACAGATCTCAATGGCAGAATGTGGCATGGTTAAACCCAACTGAACCTCGTTGGCCACAATCTTGAATTCGCCTTCAACCCCAATGCGATAATCACCGGACAGCAACAAGAATGACCCCATGGCGATTGCATGACCATTGTTGGCAATGATGACAGGGGTAGGAAATGACAACAAGCGCTTTGATAAAGTGAAACCACCAATCAACATGTCTAGGGTGTTTTTGGCACCAGTTTTCAATATATTTAAATCAAATCCGGCACTGAACACTTCGGCACGGCCAGTCAGTACAACCACAGCACCAGCCTCTTCAGCCTGATCCAAAGCCTGATTCAAATGGGCAATCATTTTCGGTGAAATCAGGTTGTTCTTGCCGTCATCCATCATGATCCAGGCAATGTTATTTTCAATTTGATGTTTAACCAGTTTTTCCATCTAAACTCCTAAGTGTTAAGCAACATGCCACTGAAATAGTATCAACAGCTTAGCATATGCTTGGTTAAGTCCTCATAAATATCATCAATCAAAACCAGTCGCAAAAATCACATCGGAGCCATAATAAATTTGATGGTTATTGGGTTCTGAAACAGTGATCAACTGGTTAAAATCAGCATTGAAAGTGAAACCCTCCACCTGATTCTGCGGCAAAATCAATTGCGCATACTGCTGCCCGGAAAGGTCCACATCAATGATCCTGTGTGCCAAATGAGACATCAACAACAATCGACCAGTCCCCTCATCGAAATAACAACTGGACAAATCAGCACCGGCGCCCAAAAGACCGCTGAGCTGATTGAAAGACAAAGTTTCCGAGACCACCAAAGAGCCATCAGCAAAGGTCACATCTTCGCTGTTCGCTGGCCTGTTGAATTGCAACACCTGCATTTGCGGGTCTTCGATACAAACATAAAAGACCTGATTGAAAGGATCATAGGCCACCCCTTCTCCCGAGTCACCGCCTGCCGTGTTGGCGTATGTCAGGGTTTGGGTGTCGACTTGATCCAAACGGATGTTGTGTGTATTCATCGGCGATTGCACAATAATCACTGAACCTTCAGCCCCTCCTTCTTCAACCAACGCATATTCATAGAAGTTACCATTGGCTCCTATGAATGTAATGCCTTCACAGTCTCCACAGGCCAATGAGCCGCAAAACTGCTCAGTCAATTGGCTGTCATAGCGGCAATATTGGTTTTGATGCACAGTTATGTATTGATCAGCTATCCAGTTGTAAGTGATGCCTGATAAATTGGCCACTGATGACAAGGAAGCTGCGGATGTGGGGTTTTGATAATGACTTAATGGCAGGGGTGATACGTTAATACCACCAGCTTGCGACATTAAAACCACAAACATAACTGCAAAAAGGCAGGCGTTTTTTTCCATAATGGCTTAATCCGGTTGCTGGTATTGTTCCAGCGTCATGCCGTATTGCTTTGGAGAACTGTCAGACAGTTCGGCTGTTTGAAAATATTCATTGACACACCATGCTAAAAACCATGTTCCATTGTAATGTTGCACCCAGACGTCAACAGAGAACTTAATCACAAAACACATGCACGGTAACTTGAAACAACAAGATTTCCTCAGAAAAATGTTAGCCAGTGCTCAAAATTTGACATAATCTGGTTCTTCAAGCCCACATCACTCGTAATCTGCAGCCATTGGTATTAAATTAAATGTCATGGAAGAGCTAAACAAACAAATGTTTGCACATATCGGGTTGTTTATTTTGACGCTGCTGCTCAGTTCTCCAACGGTTATTGCATCTACCGGAAACCCGACACCATTCTCGGACGAATTTGATGGTGCTGTTGACTTACTCAACAACAACACCAGTGGTTGGTCGGTTTTGGGCAGCAGCGTGATGGATGAACGAGCCACAACTGTCGAAATCAATGGTGGATTGTTAACCGTGATTCCTGAAGTGTTTGCCATGAATGCCTGGTTTGAGGATGAATACGGGCCATTGGTGTATCAGTTGGTCACCGGCAATTTTGCTGCTGTCATCAATTTGAGGGTCACACAAACCAACAACATCGACATGCCACCTGATTTGGGTTTCAATGCCGGTGGCTTTGTGATCAGAGACGCCAGCGGTACGCACAACAACGATGAAAACTGGTTGATGTATAACATGGGCGGGCAAGGCGCTGATGGCGTGACCTATGCCCGTGAAATGAAAAAAACCGTCAGCTCAGTTTCGAACCTTTACTTGACCGAACAAGTGGGATTGGAAGAGTATCTTCTGGCCTGTCGGGTGGGGGATGATTTTTATTTCTATTATTGGGCCGACGCCATCAATGCATGGCGACAAGAAACTTATTACAACCAATTCGATGTCGATGGTACCGAAACAACCACATGGCGCAACTCAGGATCAGTGACCCCAGAAATCACACCGGCAGGCATTGGCCAAGCCAACCCCATGCATTTCAACCACCCGGCCATGCCTGCTGAGGTTCAGGTTGGTATCATGGGCCACACTTGGAGTAACGGAAATAACGGGACACGAGCTGATTTTGACTTCATTCGATTTGCCCAATCACCGCCCCAATCGCAATCAGAATGTACCACTGCATTCAATAACATCAACGACTTGATTTTTGCCGATGATTTTGAGTGATGGGTCGTTGGGTTAAAATACCCTTTTTGTCTGAATCGCATCAATCATGTCACATCTGAAAACCAACAGAGAATCATGGAATCAACGGGTCGAAACCCATTTCAATTCAAAATTTTATGATGTGCCTGGCTTTCTTGCTGGCAACACTTCATTGAATGACATTGAGTTAAGCGGCCTGACAGATGTTGCCGGTAAAACCTTGCTGCATTTACAGTGCCATTTCGGCTTAGACTCTTTATCTTGGGCCAGATTGGGGGCCAATGTCACGGGTGTGGACATTTCTGATGTCGCCATCACCAAAGCCAATGACTTGCAAACCAAAACTGGCTTGAATGCAAAGTTCGTTGCGGCTGATGTTTATCAATTTGGCCTGATCAATCAACAACAATTTGATGTCGTTTTCACTTCATACGGTGCCATCTGCTGGTTACCGGATTTAACTCAATGGGCTCAAGTGGTGGCCAGCAGTTTAAATACTGGAGGCTCATTTTTTATGGCGGAATTCCATCCAGTCATGGATTTAATCAGTGGCTACAGTTATTTCCACAACCCGGATCCAGATTTGTCGATGGAGGACACATACACCGAAAACGCTGATGGATCACAGCATGAGTTTGCGGTTTGGTCACATCCCATCAGTGATGTGTTGAATGCTTTGATCGAGGCTGGAATGCAGATTGAAGCTTATCATGAATATGATTACAGCCCCTATAACTGCTTCCCAAACATGCAAGAAAGTCATCCAGGTCAATTTTCAATCCTTCACGAAGGCCAAAAAGTACCCGTGGTGTACGCTGTTAAGGCCACCAAAACAAAATGAAACCACCCAGAATAAAACTGGGTGGTTTGCAGTCAGAACGGTCTATTAATCTATGCCTTGATTGCGTTTAAACTTGGGCACCAGCAGCCACAATAAATAAGCCGCCCCTCCAACCAAGGCGGCGCTCAAGGGCATCACAGGGCTGGCTTTAAAATACGACAATGAAAAGATCAATCCCAACAATCCTGTGGTGAATATTGGCAACAAAACCCGAGGCTTCATGGCTGAGGTTTTGAATGCAAATATCACCAACCAAATCATAACCACACTGATCAGGCTGATCATCAAGCCCACCAGGTTGCCTTGTTCTGAGGCATAACGGATGGCGAATCCAGCCACTGCGTCTGACTGGTTGGCATAGAGTTTTTCAAATCGATACAAAATACCTTGCTTGGGCACGGTCATGCGCAGGGGTTTACCCATTTGAATTGATCCATTCAAGTCATTGGAGCGATCATTCATACCCATTTTATGTGGGTTGACCATGCGCTTGGCGCTGATCACATTCATGTTGGTGTCGACTGCCTGGTAATTGGGACCTTGAGGTAAATACACATCCCAAAAACTGTGTGTCACCACCATGTCTGGTATAGGCAGTTGGGCTTTGAGCGTGCCAAACAAACCCATTTTTGCAATCGGCACTGCATACACCACTTCAACCGGAAAGCCAGTGGCTGAATTGAGCATCTTGATCAGAATATCCTGGCTCAAATCAGATTGGTTTTTGGCGTTGGCAGGTTTTTCCGCTTGACCATCAACAAACACCGACCACACTTCGGCTTCTGCCGGTAAACTCAAACGCAAAAACTGCAACCTGGAATTGCGCACATCAAACCTCGCCGTGGTAACAGCCAGACCGTCATCGGTGACCAATGTTTGGTAATCAGCCGTTTCAATCGCAGCGACTTGGGTGGCCAATTCTTGGTGGCGGGTCATCTTCAAACTCAGTTGATGGGGAGAGTCGGCATTGACGTATTTGAAGGCCAACAAAATGGGGTTGGTGGTTTTCAACACCAGCTGCTGTGGCAATTCATTGATTTCCAAAGTCGACAACTGGGTCGTTTTGGCAGCTTGGATTTCTACCGCTGTCAAAGCTTCAACGGCAATGCGCCCATGTTGAACTTCCGCACCTGAGACTTGAATCGTGGGTACTGCCAGTTCGGACTGGCTGTCACTGAGGATGTATTCGTAGTTAACTTCCAATTGAAATTGTCCGGTCATTTCCTGGGTGAATTCCACTTCAATGGTTTGACCGTCTTCCTGACCTTCGACTTGGTGGTTTCGCAATGAAGGTCCGGTCACATTCAGCACATTGACACCTTTCGGGATGGATAAATTCAGATCAACCAAACTCCCTGATTTCACATCAATTTGAATCCCAGCGCTGCCACGCATGGTCACTTCCCCCAATGAAACCAAGGTATCTACTTGGGCATCGTATTTGCCTTGCTTGCGGATCGGTGCCATGGTGTTGACAGTCAACAAAGGCTGCGCACTGGTGTATTTAAAGGTGTGGGCAATGGTTTGGCTGATTTGGTTGCGGAAAAATGCCGGCAGCTGGTTTTCTCCCACTCGGGATACGCCTTGCTCCTTGATCGGTTTTAAAGTCAATTCATTACCCACCAACAAAGCCACAATGCCACGTTGTCGGTGCATGTTATTGGCCCGAATGATGGGCACTTTGATCGCTTGTGCCGCTTCTGGATCCGTTGACTGGCCTAACAGTTGCTCATATTCGACGTGTAATTGAAACTGGGATTTGACTTTGCGGTCCAGATACACGTTGATGGTTTTTACAACCTCCCCTGCTTCTTCAGTCCAGTCAGAAATACCTGCCGTTTGAGCCTTGATGCGATTCACCTGTGCCGCCACCGGCAGCTCAAAAGACAGCATGGATGTTTCACCTTGCGTGATTTCATAATCAATCAAACCACGGCCATACAACACCCCTTCTTCGGCTGAAATGGCATGGTAGATGTTGGCATTGGCCCTGACTTTTTCGAGGATGTCTTTGGGAATGGCGTCAATCCATGAAATGTTGACCGCTTCAGACAAGGGAATGAATGCCTGGCCGGTGGTGAAGTCATCATCGCTCTGGGTCAGCACCTGACTCTTGGGAGAAAAAGTGATGTCCTTCTTACCAGGCAGCTTCAGTTCAAATTCTGAAATGGCCACTTGTGGGATCGGGAATGACACCGCAGGCGGCCCTTGTTGTTGCACCACCGGGGTTTGAAATGTGACATCCAATTGGTGTTGGCCACGGCCCTGGATCATGACTTTAAAGTAACCTTCATCTAACAGCACCGTCGCGGGTTGTTGATCGATCAACACCTCATTGAGGATCACCGAATCCGGCATGATGGGCAATTCCACCGATTCGCCAGTAAACAGTTCCACCTGATAATTGGCTGCAAAGGTAAAGGCTTGATCGATCAATTCACCTGAGTACTTGGCGCGACTGACCACATAGGGTCGTTTGGTGGGAACCCGCCAAGTAATCAAGAATGCCGATGTGGTGGGTATGTCAGCAGTCAGGGTGTTGGTGTCATTTTGGCTGACCATCAGCTGATCAGATGACGGGATAACGGCCATGTCTAATTCTTGGCCATTGAAATGCACGGTCAACTCGGTGGATGAAGCCCGTGGTATGGGCACCGGTAATACAAAACCTTGGTCAGATCGTTGGGCATCGATGGTGTAGTTGATCACCAAACGTGAAATACCTGATTGTTGGGTACTCCATGACATCCATTCAGCATCTTGTACCAATTGAATGGCCTGCCCGTCAATCATCACCGATGAAATCGCAGCCCCATAGGGTAAAACGGGAATCAGCGTCCACTGGTCCTCGAACACCTCAATGCTGGCACTGATTTGGACTTCAGCTGTGGTGCGATCTTCCTGTTCGGTTAACACCACTGTGGCTGCTGACTGCCCGATGGCATAAGCCACCGGCGCCGAATCTTCGGGTTTCCTGGCATCTTCAATCAGCTTGATGTAGTTGGCCAAGGGAACCCTGACATCCCCTCCAGGAACAGTCAAGTCAGTGGTTGTTAGAGTTCCGTTGGCTGGGTTAATGGTTTTGGCTGAGGCCAAATTGGTCAGCATCAACAACAGGATTAAGCATAAATTTTTCATGGTCTTGTCCTCATTCTTCAGGCGCAAGGGCGCCCAGTGGTTACAAAATAGGGTTTAACAAATGGTGTTCCGGGTTTGGTTAGGTCAGCCGATCATGGGCTGTGGGTCAATAATCGCCGCCAACTGTTGACATTCATCGACGTCACAATCAATTGGTATTGCTCAGGGTTGATACTGGACTGTGTGGTCAACAATTTCGCATATTGTTTGATCACCTGTTCATCTTGCATGATTTCCCGGTCTTCTTTCCATGCTGGAATCTGTGTCCGCATGGCTTGTAACAAGCGCAACATGTTTGACAACTCCTGTATCGCCTCATCGTGTTTGTTCTCATGCAACAAGCTTGCTGCTTGTTTCATGGTTGTGGCGAAGCGGTGGGCCAATACATTTTTCATCACATTCAGCTCCAAGGGTGAAAGTTGATTGGATCCCATGGCCAAATCCAGGGTTTTGCTGCTGCTGGCGTTGCGCAAGTAGATCAGGTCTTTGTACTTGGCATTCACTTCCACAACCGGTACAGCCTGGCGGCTACCGCTGTGATTGACCAACACATCCAACAGCACCACATGAGTGTCGCCTGCAAAGAAGCTGGGGATCACCATTTGGATGCCGTCTTCGTCTTCTCCCCGATCAGCTTGGATGCCGAGGTTTTTGGCCATGCGTTGATCCAGACTTTGTTCGGCCTCCCTGACTTGTTGTGCCTGGGCATCATCCAGGGAATAAGAACCCAGCACATCGACCAGTTGCACG
Source organism: Marinicella sp. (assembly GCA_965230295.1). GTDB lineage: Bacteria > Pseudomonadota > Gammaproteobacteria > Xanthomonadales > Marinicellaceae > Marinicella. The sequence continues at coordinate 1,220,831 of OZ246001.1, forward strand.
CCTTCAGCCAAACGGATTTGTAAGCGCAAGGCCCTGGCTACGGCCCGGGATGCTGCCATCATTTCGGCCTGAATCACCCGCTCGGCATCATTGACACCGGTCATCACCCGGCTATGCCCTTGTCCTTGTAAGGCCAATCGTTCCAAAGGATCGCGTTGGAAAGCGTCACCCATGGCCAAGGTACTGAAGGTGATGCCTTCGGTGGCATGGCGATGCACCGCATGTTCCAATGGTTTGGTTACCAAGGCATTGCTGTTGGCAGAAACCAACCAAACTGCACTGGAACCCAACACGGCATTGGGGTCGTCCTGGGTTTTCAGCCATTGGGTGGCCGCTTGGATGCTCTGCTCCAGGCTGACGTGGGTTTGTTCAACTTCAACTGGTTTGGTGAACAAATTATTCAACATCACTTGAATGGGGCCATGCCTGAAATCACTGGCTTGGATCAACTGCCCCCCACCTGCGCCGGTGAAGAACACCGACACTTGGTCAGAAGATCTTTTGTTTTTCAACAAGGCATCCAGCAGTGCTTTCAGTTCGTCTTGGACGGGTTGCTCACCCAGGTCCAAGACCAAGGCCAAATTCAAGGCTGAACGGTGGCCCCCTTTTTGTTTGCCTGCTTGCAGACCCACTTGTAGCCGCATGCGGGTGGGGCCAGTGGCCTCCAGACTGTTGCGATCACTGTTCACATACAAGGCCAGGGCCGAGTTACTGGGTGCATCAAAAGGCTGTGCGTTTTGTCTGACTGCAGGCAGTTCAAGCGAACTTGATTGTGCCAATTGCGCTTGCAGCCAACGCATGTTCGAATCACCAGGAATGTAGGTGTTGGCCCAATAACCAGTGGCGGCTTTGAAACTCAGACCTTCGGTGTTGGCCAGCTGGTCCAGGTAGGTTTGAGCATCCCTTTGTCTGATTGACAGCGGCGCCTGTTCTACCGCAGCAGATTCTTCGGTCATTTCGACATCAGATCGTTTGATCCTGGAACCAGTGACTCTGATGCGCTCTGTCACCACATCGTCTTGCTCATCATCCCGACCTGCCCCTGCCAAGTTCGCTTGACGGTTGTCTTTGCGCAGGTAGCCTTTGTTGGCTTCGTCCAGGCTTTGACGCCGCGGTGCGGGGGCGTTGTTACTGACCAAACCATCTGCTGGCATGCTGTCTGCTTTCAGCTTGGCTTGCTCTTCTCTTTGTGCACGAAATTCTGTTTCTCTTTTAGAATCAACTTGAGGTGAAACTTTTCCAACTCGATCTACACCCAACTCTTCTAAAGATCTGTTAACATGTATTTGGTCTTTTGAAATCGGACTTGAGAATTCATTTCCAGATATAACGGATTCATCCAAATCAACTGCATCAGGCTTAGACTCCTTCTTCTTTTCAGCCGCTTTGGCTTTGTCTTCAAACCAGGCTGCTTCCTGACTGGATTCGGCTTCTTCTATCATGGCACCAAGTTTCGGCTCGGTTCGAGTTAACATGTCCATATCCGGGGATTCACGCAACAGATCCGGCATGGGTGGCGCAGCCAAATGTGGTATGGCTTCAGTCGCAGGTTCGGGGGTAACAAAAGCACCGGGCTCAGTCCCTTGCAGTTGCTTCAGTGTTTCACCTACTGAAGCTGACTCACTAGGTGCTGCCACATTCATGCTTTGAACCCGTCTGTTTCGTTCGATGTTCACTTCATCAATGTCCACCAACTCTACGGTGATGTCATCGACGGCCTCACCTTCAGGGTCTATCCATGGGGTTTCTTTCGATGCCTCGGGTTTGGCCTGTTCAGTGGCAACCGTGACTTCACCGAAGTCACCCTGGAATTCAGAAATGGTGCCGTCGTACAACAAACCGACCACAGCCACCAGCACAAAAGAGGCGGCCAGGCCTGAGGCCCATTGTTGGTTGATTCTTTTGCGGTTGACCGGTTGGTTGTTGTTGGCTTCTTGTTGGACCGCAGCCAAAGTCCTGGCAAACACGTCATCACTGACATCGTGTTCGGGCAGTTGGTCCACTTGCTGTTGTAGGCTCAATAAGTCTTCATAATAAGCCGCACATGCACTGCATTGCTTAAGGTGTTGTTCCAGAGCTGGATCCTGGATGGTCATCGACACATCCAGATCGAGCAGCTGCTGTCTGATGTGATCGCATTTATTCATGGTTGACTCCTGATGGACGCACTTGGGTTTCAGGCGCATTTTGTTGGGCCTGAAAAGCCGACAATAAAGTTTGTCGAGCACGTCTGAGTTGTGATTTGATGGTGTTGATGGGCAGCCCCAATGCGGCCCCCACTTCTTTGATTTTCATGCCCTTAACAACAGACAATGTAAAGGCTTCCGCTTGGGCTTGTGGCAGCTTGATTACAGCCTGTTCCAACCAGTTGATGGTCTCGTCCAATTGTGCTGATTTTTCAGGTGTGGGCTGCTCGTCTTCAATCGTCTCGGCATCTTCTATTGCATAGCCCTTCAGTTGCTTTTTTCGTTGGAAATCTCGCAATGTGTTGACTGCAATGGTGAAAATCCAGGGACCCAAGGGTCGATTGGGTTGGTAGGTATGAGCGGCTTTGTGGATTTTTAGAAAAATCTCCTGAAACACATCGTCTCTTTGTTGTGACTCCAAGCCGTGACGGACCAAAAATGAGTAGAGTGGTTTGCGGTAGGCTTGCATCAGTTTAACAAAAGCCTGTTGATCACCCCGCAAATGAGCAGCCAGCCAGGTACGCTCTTCGAGATCCACCACTCGGGGTTCGGTTTTATGTTGGCTGGTTAGTTGCGGCATGGTTGGCACTGTCTGTTTTCAAGCTGTACATACCCCACTATACCCCTGCCAACCAAAAAGGTTGCATTTTGAGTGAAAAAATTACTGACAGCTTTTAACTTCTTGTTGAACAGCTTGCTCATCCACCACATAACACTGGTCTAACATGGAACAATAACAGGCCTCAAAGCCAAAATCAAAACGGATGTCATTCAACAACTCCCACAACTCACTGGTGTCTTCAGCATATTTGAATTTCAGAAACACATGCACATCTTGACCGGCAATGATGGTGTTGGTCAAAGGACTGGTAATGAACCAGGGTAATTCGCCAGCGGCCTGCTTTTCTTGGGTATAAAATTTCTTGACCACCGATTCACAACAATCATGTAACAACCTGAAAATATTGGGGTAGGATTTATTTCGATAACTGAATTCAACAGAGCGTATCAAAGCAGGCCCAATGCCGGCATTTTTCAAGGAAAAATTGATCACCCTTTCATCGTCTCCCATGGCATTGCCATGTCCATATTGCAACATCGGCAAGGTCATGGCTTTGACTTGCTTGTTGGCGGCATCGGCTTGCAAATAAGTGGCATAGAAAGAAGCGGCTGAAATCAAAATGGCACACACCGCAATGATAAAGTTCAAACGTTCACCACTGGGTTTTTCAGTTTGGTGAATAATCTCTTCGGGTTCTGACATAAGTGACTAACCTCTGTGCTTGGTTGTTATTTTTCTGAATAAATCATTTACTTTCAACGCTGGTGAACTATGATATTCAGGATCAGACAATAAGGATATCACATGCACATAGTATTGGCACTGGCTGGAGCCATCATCACCATCTTAATTCTCATGCGCCGCTTGGGCGATGCAGGCATTACCCTCGATAGCTTTAATCCGTTTGCATGGTATCGCAAACACAAGTGGTTGAGACGTTACCACACCAAACCATTATTCACCATTGACGACCCACAAAAAGTCGCGGCATTGTTGATTGTCTCTGTCGCCAAAGCTGATGGCCTCATTTCAATTGAAGAAAAAAATCAAATACTTGATATGTTTGAAAAAGAATTTGGCCACAGCAAAGAAGACGCTTCAGGTCTGTTTACCTCAAGTGCATTTTTCTTGAAAGATGAAGATGAAATATCACCCCTTGTCCCAAAAATTCTTGAAATATCCGCTGCTAAATTCACAGAAAATCAAATCACATTTACTGTCGAGTGCATGAATAAAATATCTTCACTGAGTGCAGAAAACGCAACCAGCAAAGATAAAATCATCCATGAGTTCAAAAAGTACTTTGAAAGGCTTCACAAGAAATCAAAATTTGACAGTGTCTGATCTATTTTATAATACCAGCCAATCGATCGATGAAATCTACCCAGATCTTTTCTTACTGAGAAAATTCACATCCTTGGAATCTTTATTGGACGACATCAAAAAAACAGTGTCCGCCGCCCCTTTCAGGTTCATGTACACACCAGGTGGTAAACGACTGAACATTTCCATGACCAACTGTGGTGATGTGGGTTGGATCAGCGAAGCCAGTGGATACCGTTATTCAGCATCAGACCCGACATCTGACCAACCTTGGCCTGAAATGCCAGCTTCATTCAAGTCTTTGGCCAAACAAGCTGCCAACTTGGCAGATTTTCCGGGGTTCGAACCCAATGCCTGCTTGATTAACCATTACAAAATGGGTCAAGAGTTAACCGCTCATCAAGACAAAAACGAACCCGATCTGTCCCAACCCATCGTGTCTGTTTCCCTTGGCATGAGTGCCCGTTTTCAAATTTATGGTGATGCCAGAAACAACAAACCGCAAGACATAGAACTGTATGACGGCGATGTGTTGGTTTGGGGTCGCACGGCGCGTTTGATCTACCATGGGGTGAAAACCAACCGCAGCCAACCACACCCTGTCTTGGGACCCCATCGGATTAACCTCACCTTGCGCAAGGTTTAACCGTCTATTTATCAAAATGCCCTAACCGCACACTGAGCGGAGTCGAAGTGAGCGGAGTCGAAGTGAGCAGAGTCGAGATAAAACTAACCTTGAAATGAAAAAATCTTTGGCGCAATCTCTTGTTAGATTACGCATGTATGTATATACACTGGACGAGAACCAACATGACACATAAATTTGGCCTGTTTTTTTTACTGTTAGTTATAAGCGTTGCATGGGCCGGACCTTCAATTTGGAATCTGGGAACCTCACCCACTTCAGAAGTATTCAATGGTATCGCATCGGCTGATGGTAATTTTATTATCGCGGTGGGTGAGAATGGCACCATTGTCCATTTCAAAGACGGTGACAGCGGCACACTGATACCTTCAGGCACCACCGAGGAGTTATATGATGTCTATGTTGCTTCCCCCAATATGGCTGTAGCTGCCGGAGAGGACATTGTATTGTTGTGGGATGGCATCCAATGGGACCCCATTCAAACTGGCAACACCGACACCATTTATACCGGCGCTTGGATTTCACCCGAACAAGACGTGGTGCTGTTTGAATCCTTGGGCCAGTTCAATGTGATATGCCCCTATTTACCTGATGAAACCAACCAGCCCTTTTGTCGCGCGTATTCACAACCCATGCTCACTGCTTGCGGTAACAGCAACGACATCAAAATGTTGATGGCCAGCGGTGACATTCAACATGTGGATAACTTCTTAGGTGATTTAAGTAACGGACAACCTTTACATACCGAAGCTGTGCCTTTGTTTTTAACAGCCATTTGGGCACCACCTCTGGCCTGCCTGCCAGGCTCCATTGAGCCTGAAGAGCTGTTTGCCATCAGGAGTGGCAATGAATTTTGGCATTTTGATGGTGCTGAATGGTCCAACATGAATGCCAATGTGCCTTTCGGCCAAACCCTCACCTGGCTCAGCGGCACCAGTAACCGCAACATCATTGCCATTGGATTCAAAGACGATGGCATGGGTGGTAATGAAGGGGTGGTATGGATCTACGATGGGCAAAACTGGACTGAAGACTCCAACCTGCCTGCTGGCACCCCAGGTTTGACGGATATCGTGGCACATATCAATTTGCCGGATTTAATTTTTGCGACAGGTTTTGAATCTGGAACGCTCAACAGGACGATAGACGACTCCAGGATAGACATATTGGCAGCAGCAGAAAATGGTCGATATATTTTTACCAATCAACTCTTCCCTCCGACACCCACTGACTTATCCATCGACAAGCGCTTGCTGACACCAGAACCCATCACCCAGGGACAACAAGTCATCTTTGAAATTGAGGCGCAAAATTTGGGCAGTGAAACCGCCACCAATGTACGCATGACTGATGCCTACAACCCCAATTTACAGTTGGTGACTGACAATTGTGGCATGACTCAATTCAATGTTTATGTGGGCTGGCGTTATCGTGAACTGAATCTCCCATCGATGGATGCAGGTGAGGTATTTACTTGTACCATGGTGTTTGCGGCCGTTGGTGTACCTGGTGATAATTTATATAATTACGCCCAAATTGATGGTGTAGCCGACAACAATTACAGCAATAACCGCAGCGATGTCAAAAATGTATTTATTCAAGCGCCATGAATTGAAATAAGTAGCTGAGCTATCATTGTGGTTTAAACCGAATGACATCACTCACAGTTTTTCAACATACCAACGCAGTTAACACACATCAAAATAGCGTTGTCTCTAACAAACTGTGGGTGATTTCTTACTAACTCATCTAATACATCTTTCGCAGCCGGTTTTTCCGCAGGAAAAGAAGGGAAGAAAGATACACCCATGGATGCGGTTGGATTGCGCAGCAATTCAGAGCAGACTCATCTGATGCATCTTTCGCAGCCGGTTTTTCAGCAGGGAAAGAAGGGAAGAAAGATACTAACGATGCTGGTCTATGAGAATCGCATTGCCATCCGGATCCACCAAACTGATGTGTCCAGGACCGGTGGCTTCATCAATATTTGAATCTTTGATAGTGACTCCGGCATCAACCAGGTGCTGATGTATGGCTCTGACATCGGTGAAATCATCCACATTGTTACATTTGCTGTCCCAACCCGGATTGAAGGTCAAGATGTTGCTATCGAACATGCCTTGAAACAAACCGATGGTGTGGTCACCATTGCGCAGAATTAACCAGTTTTGATCTTGTTCACCACCAATCACTTCGAAACCGAGGTGTCCATAAAATGCTTTAGAAGTGGCGATGTCTTTGACCGCCAGACTGACTGAAAACGCCCCCAGTGGCATGGTTTTTTGAGCTGTCATATTGACCTCCATAAAATATTGAACAGGTCCATATACTAACCACAAACGAATTAAGCTGCATCACCCATGTGGGTGAAATACCACTTTCAAGTCATTTTTTGGCCTGTTCATGTTAAAATTTTTTGTTCAAAACAGCGGCTATTTCTCATGAATAATGACCTCATCAAACGTATCATAGAACCCAGACTGAAAGACCTGGGAGGCTTTTCAGTGCGACGGGTATTGCCCATCGCCCAACAAAAAACCATTGGTCCCTGGATCTTTTTCGACCACATGGGTCCGGCAAATTTCCCAGCCGGCAAAGGCATTGATGTCAGACCCCATCCGCACATAAACCTGGCGACCGTCACTTATTTATTTGAAGGTGAGATCCTGCATCGGGACTCGTTGGGTTCCTTGGCATCCATTGTTCCTGGAGACATCAACTTGATGGTGGCTGGTAAGGGCATTGTACATTCTGAACGTGAACGGGACGAAATCAGAAACCAAGACCATCGCTTGCACGGCTTGCAATTGTGGTTAGCACTGCCTGAAGCCGACGAAGAAACAGAGCCTGCTTTTTACCATTATGACCGAGCAGACATACCTGGAACACGGATCGATGACATTCCTGTCAGGGTGTTGATGGGTTCAGCATATGGCATCACTTCTCCTGTCAAAGTGTTCGCTGAGACCCTTTATATTGAAGCGACTTTACAACAAGGACAATCACTGATATTACCTGAAACTGAAGAACGTGGACTCTACATAGCCAAAGGTCAAGTTCGATTGTCAGGTAACCTCATTGAGACTTACCACATGGTTGTCATGAACCCTGGTGAAGCCAAAATCACTGCTTTAGGAGATGACACCCGCATTGCGCTGGTGGGTGGTGCACACATCGGCAAACGCTACATTGATTGGAATTTTGTCTCATCTCGTCCACAACGCATTGAACAAGCCAAAGATGACTGGCAGGCGCAACGGTTCCCTAAAGTGCCTGGTGACGAAGAAGAGTACATCCCGTTGCCTTGATCAGGCTTCAACCTGGGGCTGCTCAATCGGCTGTAAAAATGCTTTGATTTCACTGGCTTGGTTCATGGCATCTTGGTGGCCCAGGTCGATCAAAGCCTTGGTGTAACTGGGTTCAAAAAGCAAATATGAAGGCATGCGCCAGTCTTTTCCCCAACCCCCAATCATTTTCAATAAAGTCTTGACCGGGCTGGGTATACAATCAGCATGGGCTGCAGTGATGTCCCTGACATCCACACTGGGTTTGATAATCAGGGTTTGGATGGGTCGCAAATGAACTTGCTTGCGATTTTTTTCCGGTATCATATCTAATGTACGGTTGATGCGTTTCAATCGTGACAAGTCAGCCATCATGGTGTCCATAAAAATGGTGTCTAACATATAACCACCCAATTCACCCATACTCGGATATTCCCCTGGCTCGTCAGGCACGTTGATTGGGCTTTCATCTCGGGTACCAATGACCAATATACGATCAGCACCTAAGTGAACAGCCGGTGACAAGGGTGCTGTCATACGCAAACCACCATCACCGTAGTATTCATTACCTATCAGTTGAGCAGGAAACAAAAATGGTAAGGCAGTTGATGCCATGATGTGTTCAACAGTGATGTCCTCGCGCAAGCCCACTCGACGCGTGCGGTGCCAGGGAATTGCCGCTTCGTTGGCCTGGAAAAAACATTTGGCTATGGCAGTGTCGTATGAAGAGGCGGTGATCGATAACCCATCTAATACACCTTCATCAATCGCTTCTTGAATTTGTGGCAGCCGCAATTCACGCCGCAGTAATTCTGCCAACGGTGCATTGTCTAGCAAGGAATTGGGTGGTTTGACACCAAACCGACCCAACAACACCGATCCGATCACTTTGGCCATGGTTTTGAAAATTTGTCTGGCATCGGTTCGGTAAACATCCGGACAATGGATGGTTGACCAAAAATGATGTAAACGGGCGATCCCATGGCGCTGATTTTTGGCATGAGAGGCCATCACCACCGCATTGATTGCACCCGCAGAGGTGCCATTGACGATGGGGAAATGAAATCCTTCTGGCATGAATTCCATAATGGCCTTGATGACCCCGACCTGATAAGCACCACGAGCGCCACCGCCAGGCAGCATCAATGCTGTCTTGTGTAATACCGAATCCAACATCCCATCATTATAACCAGAAGCCCCGCTGTCAGCTGAGCTTTTCTCTGACTTGCGGCAGGATGCGCTTACTGACGGGCACAACAGCACCCTGAGAAAGCACCAATTGACCCGCCCCGGATGGGTTGCGCTCAAGTGAGTTGATTAAAGTGGTGTTGACCAGATAAGATCGGTGGGTTTTTAGAAACGTGGTTGGCAGACGCAATGACAATTCTGTGATGCTGCCATGAAACAATTTCACGTCGCCGTTGACGTCAAATAATTCAACATAATCACCCGCACCTTTGCAATAAGCCAAATCTCTGATCAGTTGCCACTCGGTCTTGCCGGCACTGCGAATCTCAATTTTTTCAGTGCTGTCCTGCATGGTTTTTTGTTCAATAATCTGTTGCAACTGATCAGCCCTGGCTTGGTATTTCAACTGCAATTTTTTGTCTAACGCGGCCTGTTTGGCTTGTTGGGCCATCAACAAGAAAATCAACAAAGCAACGAAATAGTAATAGACCGTATCGATAAAACTATACGCACTCAAAAAGATCATCAAAATAAAACCCAACAACAAAAACAACACAAACCTGGCTTGGGGTTGACCCAAGTACCAGGCTCTGCTTGAATAGGCCATGGCCACCGCTACTGACAACATGATGGCCAACAAGCTTTTTGAATCAAAACCTGGGATCACCCAAATGACACCCATCAACACAACGGCTGTCACCAACCAATGAATCATTCGTTTCTTGATGGGCATTGTTTGGAGTACATAAGCCAATAAGCTGAGCCCGAAACCCAAGGAAAACAGCAAGATGGCCATCAGGCGCAAGTCGTGCCATGGGTAGGAATATGCATGTATACCTCTGATGACTTCCACAAACAGTTGGGCGGCAGCCAACACAGCCATTAATGGCAACAAAAACACATGTCGCGGCATGCGATTCAGCCAGGCCATTAAAGTTAAATAGAAAAATCCCAATAACAACACCCCAAAAGGCAACAGTGAAGGCCAGTAATAGCGCAAGATGCCGTTGGTCGGGCGCTGATAGGTTCCCAATGATATGCTGTGAATGGGGTGGGCCAGGCGAATGAATCCATGGTGTGCGGACAACAGCAATTGCAGTTGATTATCGACCGGTTGCAAAAGATCAATGGGTAGATGTATCACGGCATCAATTTGTCCTGCCACCTCATTCTCTGCCATGCGGGCCGGCTGGCCATTGTTGCCTAAGATTTGTCCATTGAAATACACCTGTGCGCTGGTTTTACCAGAAATGAACAAACCCAGCGGTTGCATTGAATGCAAGGTGTCCATTTCCACATCCAAATCCACGGCCACCCATAACAGTCGACCTTGCGGGTCCAGTTGGTCAATGTTCAGGTCATGGCAGTTGGCCGACAAAAAATCCGGTTGGGTGGTGGCAGTGATCACTGTACCATCCACCACACAGACTCGTGCCATACCGGTTTGGTTCAAACTGATGGCCACAGCTGCTGCGCATGAGCACAGTAAGATCAGCAAGATCAGGATTTTAAAATGCCATGAATCATTCATCCGAACATACTATCGTGTTTTTAAAACCTCGCCAAGCCCGTTGACCGAAAATACCTGACCGTTGACCGAAACACTGAGTCAGGTGGCATTTGGCTTTGTTACAGTGGTTATTTTAAACACGGGTATTACACATGAAAATCTGCCAAATAACCTTATTGATGGCCTGTTCTTTGATTCCTTTCAACACCTCAGCGGCTTCAATTGCCAATGAAGGGGCCATTGTCTTTGCCTCTGAAGACGGTACCAGTAAAGGACAAACCGTTGAGGCATTCGAAGGTCATTTTTCGGTCACTGAAAACCGCCAGGCTGCCAACAGCCGTCAATTGAAACTGAAGTATGTGAGGTTCCCCAGCACCAGTAACCACCCTGGGCCACCGATTGTTTATCTTGCTGGCGGCCCTGGTGGCTCTGGTATAGCCACCGCCAAGCACCGCCGGTTTGAATTGTTTATGGCCATGCGCGCTGTGGCAGATGTGATTGCTCTGGACCAACGGGGTACCGGGCAATCGAATGATTTGCCACGCTGTGAATCCAAGCAGGTCATTCCACAAGATCGTGCCATCGATGATGCTGAATTCATTGAATTGAATCGCCAGGCTTTGGGCGAATGTATGGATTTTTGGGGTGACCAAGGAGTGGATCTGGCTGCCTACAACACCCAAGAGAGCGTCAAAGACCTGGATGCTTTGAGACGACACCTTGGGGTTAAAAAAATCAGCCTGTGGGGCATTTCTTATGGCAGCCACCTGGCCTTGGCCACCCTTAAAAAACAACCTGAAATACTGCACAAAGTGATCATCGCCAGTGCTGAAGGGTTGGCCCAAACCATAAAATACCCAGCCAGGACCGATGCTTATTTTGACCGCCTACAAAATTACATCAACAACAAGACCCAACAAGACACCGACATCAAAACCATCATGCGAACCGTCCACCAGCAACTGGATGAAAAGCCGGTGTTGTTTCAGTGGAAAAACAAACAACAACAGACTGTCAGTTATTATTTGCAAGCCAGAGACATGCAACAGATGACTTCCGCCATGATATCTGATCCATCTCGAGCGCAACAGGTGTTGCCGTTGTATTTCGCTTTACAAGCAGGCTTCCATGCGCCAGTACAAAACATTTTGGAAAAATACATGAATCCAGAAAAGCCGATCAGTTTCAGCCCCATGAGTACGGCCATGGATTTGGCCTCCGGGATCAGCCTCAAACGATTCATTGAAATTGAAAACCAAGCCAAAACTTCACTGTTGGGTGGCTATCTGAATTTCAGTTACTACTTCACTGACCTGGCGAAAAAACACCAACTGGATTTGGGTGAAGCTTTTCGCAGCAAGCCGATCAGCGATGTCCCCACCTTGTTACTCTCTGGGACTTTAGATGGCAGAACGTATATTGAAAGCCAGCTGGAAGCGACCTCTGGCTTGAGTCAGCGCACAGCCATTAAAGTGGTCAATGCCGGACATAATTTATTCAAATCTTCACCATTGGTGATCAAAAACATGCTGTTGTTTATGCAAGACCAGCCCATCACTGACCCTGTCATCACAGTGGAATAACCTCAAACCTGCCATCAGTTGCGCACCAGGCTGTAGTTTCACAGCCTGATGTTTGATATAGTGATTGACTGTTTAACCGACTATCACTATGCGATACACCACACTTTTCACATTGTTTTTGGTTGTTGTTATCATCTACGAAGTAGATGCAAAAACCATTGATTATGATTCAGCACCTGCACAAGTCAGTTTCAGCGCTGTCACTCAATTGGCCGTTGACCAGCCCGATGAAAAAATTACCTATGGCGAAGACCCTTTACAATTTGGGTGGTTGTGGCAAACAGACCTGACCAACAGCAAACCGCTGATCATCTTGGTTCACGGAGGTTGTTGGCTGAATGCTTTCGGGGTCGATCATTCATTCCCAATGGCCACGGCCTTGTCCCAACAAGGGCACCCCGTATGGTCACTGGAATACCGCAGAACCGGTGATGCGGGCGGTGGTTGGCCAGGCAGTTTCAACGACATCAAACAAGCCTTGTTGTCTATAGAACAATTGAATAATCACGGCATCAATACAGAATCCGTGATCTTAATGGGCCATTCAGCAGGTGGTCATTTGGCCTTGTTAGCGGCCAGTGACTTACCAGAAATCAAGTTTAAGCAAGTGATTGGTCTGGCTGCAATCACTGACATCAGCCGCTATGCATTGGGTGAGAACAGCTGCCAAATGGCCACGCCTCAATTTATGCGCGGTATGCCAAACGAACAGAGTACGGCCTACCAACAAGCCAACCTGATTTACCGCCGACTGCCTAAACAGGTTTTGTTGTTGCAAGGTGATGCCGATCGGATTGTGCCCACCATCCAGTCTAAACTGCATGATGTCAAAGTTGAAATTCTGAAAGATGCAGGACATTTCGACTGGATTCATCCTGGTTCACCCGCTTTCAAACAATTACTGTTGGCATTGGATCCATGAATGAAAAGCAACTTCAGGCTTTCAAACAGCAGTTATTGGAACTAAAATCAATAACTGAACAGCGTGCCAGCAGCAATCAAGATGCGCTGGATACGGTTGAACTGGACCAAAACAGGGTGGGTCGTTTGAGCCGCATGGATGCCTTGCAAGGTCAGCAAATGGCGCAAGAAGCTGAACGGCGACGCTTGCTCAAACTCAAACAAATTGAAGGTGCCTTGTTGCGCATCAAACAGGGTGATTATGGTGACTGCTTTGTCTGTGATTGTGAAATTCAATACGCTCGACTGCAGTTCGACCCAACCATCACACGCTGTGTTGATTGCAGTGAATAGTTCAGTTAAGGGGGGACTTTATGGAAAATGATTTGCTGATACAGAATGTGGTTTTTTCTCTGGTGATTCTGATCATCGCCAGCTTACTGGCTGAACCTTTGGCCCGTTTATTCAGACTTCCATTTGTGGCTTTCTTAATTGTGGTCGGCTATTTGGGTTCAGAACTGGTGGTGATTCTTGGATATGACACCGGTATCAGAGCCAGTAATTTCAACCTACTGGTCTTTTATGTATTCCTACCGATCATCATTTTTGAGTCAGCTTACCGAATCAATCAGAAAGCCCTGATCCGATGCCTGCTGCCGATTTTGATGCTGGCCATGCCCATCATGTTCATCTCCGCCGGGATAGCTGCTTTGTTGATTTACTGGGGCATTGGACACAGCACCGGTTTCCCGATCTACACCGCCCTGGTGGCCGGTGCTTTGCTGGTGGCCACCGACCCCATGGCCGTGGTCAGTCATTTAAAAAGGATCAAAGCCCCAACCGAAGTCACCACCTTGATCGAAGGTGAAAGCTTGTTCAACGATGCCATCGCTGTGGTGTTGTTCATCACTTTATTAAACCTGGCATTGGCCACCGAACAAGTGGGCATGGACGGTCATACTGTGATGCTGAGTGATCAGGTGCTCAATTTTTTAAAAATGTTTTTTGGTGGACTTATATTTGGCGCCATCTGTGGTGCGATTGGCGCCTTTCTCAGTTACCTGATTGTGACCAGGATTTTAGAAAATGTGTTGTTGGTTTCAGTGGCATATGGGTCTTTTCTGATTGCTGAAGATTTCATCGGCGTTTCTGGGATGATGGCTGTGTTGGCCTCAGGTTTGATCATGAACAAAGCCCATGAAAAATTCATCCCGGCAGAAGACCGCACCTTTATCCATTATTGGTGGGAAGTGATCAGTTTTTTTGCCAATTCGATGATTTTTATCTTATTGGGTGTCACCATCACCGCCAGCATGTTCCAAGAACGTTGGCTGGCGATGCTGATCGCCATTGGAGCCGTTTTGATCACCCGCGCCATTGCCATATTTGGCTTGTTGCCCTTATTCACTTTGGGCAGCAAGAATCCGGTCAATGAACCGACCAAGAAAATCCTGTTTTGGGGTGGTACCCGAGGCGCTGTGACTGTGGCATTGGCCCTGTCGCTACCCATCGAACTGGACGCCTGGTGGACCATCCAATCGATGGCTTTTGGTGTGGTGCTGTTCACCTTGTTTGTGCAAGCTCCGACTGTCCCGATGTTGCTGTCAAAGACCCACCCCAAACACACCGCCAGCCACATCAACCTGATGGGTCATAAAAGCGATTGAATCATTCAACTGTATGATCAAAAAAACAAAAAACTTTTTTGTTTGGATATGCCCAGCTCCTTATCTGGTGTTTTCTCACTGGCTTACTTAGTCATGTGGACAATTACAATGGTTTAAGCAGCGATTGAAAATATTGCGGCAGGCCTCCCTTTTAAATTGGTCATTTCCTGCAATATCCAAGCAACCTACATAGGAGTTAAAGCAACCTGTCTCACAGGTGGCGATGCTATTGGTGGTCGTGATGTTACTGCTTGTTATCAGAGTAGTTTGCTGAGGTGCTTTATTGGACAGAAACTCATCAAATGCCGTGTAGCTGTTATTCTGCTGAGCTGCAGCTGAACCAATAGCGAATAAGATGTAACACATCAATAATATTTTTTTCATGGATCTTCCTCATTGTAGTTAATAATAAAAATGGTCAATATCAATTGACAACGCTCCCAGCAGCATACTTTCGTGGTACTGCCAGTGCTTTTCAGTTTATAAGCGATCAACCGTCAAGAGTTAGATCAAAAAAGGACAGGAAAGCGCAAAATGGCGACATATTTATGAACTATTCGGTCAGCAACTGAAAATTTAAGGACAACAGTTTGGTCTAAACCATGGCATAAATCACATTTTCTTACACCATGGTCAGAAAACAACTGCTGTCAAAATGTCAGGTAAACAATACACTGACAACTTTATCTGACAATATAATCATGACCAAACTGGCGGTGGTGTTATCCAGGGCTGAATTTGGGGTGCAAGCACCGCAGGTTCGGGTGGAAGTACACATTTCTCGGGGCTTACCCGCATTGAATAATATAGGGTACATTAATTAAACTTGTTGCAACAGATTGAATCAACCACAACAAGTTGATCTTGTGGTCTATTAAATTTTTCACAGATTAAGTATTCATAGAAGTTTCATTCTCTGATAGTAATGGTATTAACTGTAAGGAATAAATCAGGAGTTCGTCAGGTATATAGAATTTTTTTTAACTAATATTTGGTAATACGCGTACAAGGAATTTTTTAGGAACAAATGGATGAACACCATGAAATTTTTATTACCAATAATAACAATTTTCTTATTTTCAAACAGCAATGCGGCTTCGATGGATGATTTTGTCATTACTGTAAATACTGGCATTAATGATGATGGCTCTTCACAGTTTTCAATCTACACCAACCCAAGCTACCAATACAATTTTAATGTAGATTGTAACAATGACGGCATAAATGAAGCTGAAAATCAAACCACGGACTTTACATGCCAGTATGAAAGTTTTGGGGGGCCTGGGATTTATACCATCAGGATAAAGGACAATGTTGGCGATGGTACTGGGTTTCCTCATTTTTGTTTTTGCGCTGAAACAATTTCCGAATACGCTAGTATAAAAAACGCAATAAAAATAATTTCTTTAGACCAGTGGGGTACTGGACAATGGAAGAGTATGCAAAGGGCTTTTCGAAATGCTCTAAATATGGTCATATTGGCAACTGATAAACCCAACTTAACTCAAACTACTGATTTAACAGAAATGTTTTTACTTGCTAATTTAGCAGATCCAAATGTTAAATTCTGGAATGTATCTTCAATAACTGACATGAGCAGTATGTTCGCATTTGCTAAATCAGCAAACCCTGATGTGAGTAACTGGGATGTATCATCCGTTATTGATATGTCATGGATGTTTGCATGGTCAAATGCAAATCCTGATGTGAGTAAATGGGATGTGTCATCAGTAACAAACATGGATGCTATGTTCTGGAAAGCTCAATCTGCAAACCCTGATGTGAGTAAATGGGATGTGTCTTCTGTAACAGACATGTCTTTGATGTTCGCACATACTAATGCCGACCCTGATGTCAGTGATTGGGATGTGTCATCAGTAAAATCAATGTATGCAATGTTCGAGGAAGCTGAATATGCAGCCCCTGATGTAACTAATTGGGACGTTTCTTCCGTAAATTATATGACTGGAATGTTTTATGGCACTGACTCTACCAACCTAGATGTGAGCAAATGGGATGTATCTTCTGTAACCAATATGGGTTTTATGTTTGCACATACTAATGCCGATCCTGATGTCAGTGATTGGGATGTGTCTTCAGTAACAGGCATGGGTGAAATGTTCTCTGGAGCCGAATCTGCTAATCCTGATGTGAGTGATTGGGATGTGTCTTCTGTCAATAGCATGTTCAGGATGTTCTCTGATGCCGAATCAGCTACACCAAATATTACTAATTGGCAAATCAGCAATACGGTTAATATGAGAGAAATGTTTACAGGAATTGCACTGCCGCCGCGCCTGTATGATCAAGTCTTGATGAGTTTCAGACATCAGTCATTACAAAGCGATGTTACATTTGGTGCTGGAAATTCTTATTACTGCCAAGCCGCAATTGCCAGAAACATAATCCGCAACACTTACAACTGGGATATTACTGACAGTGGATTCAACTGTGGTTCTGATGTTGCAATCGAATTTGGCTCACATGATGTAAACGCTGAACTTAACCAACTAAAACTGTACACAAAAAATATTGGTTATCAAGATGAAAGTCATATCGCAGTAGCAACGGAATTCTCTGATAATTTCAGCAATTTATCATGGGTATGTGAGGTATCGGAAGGTTCTGCAACCTGCCCTGAAAACAATGGGACTGGCGATTTAATTGAGTTTTTAGATTTAAGAGTAGGTGATGAGTTGATGTTTACTTTTCAATTTGAAATCAATGGCTCTGGAGGTGGTTTGGATGCTATAGCAAGTATCACACTCAACACGCCTACAGATGACATCTACACTCGAAACAATCAAGACAATATCAACTTAGTCATATCATCGAATCATTCAGGTTCATGGTACGATCCAGATACACCCGGACATGGTATTTTTTTGGAACGGCTGGATGAAAACACGAATCAAAATGATCGTCTGAACATGTATTGGTTTACTCATCATGAGTCAGAACCTGTTTGGATGGGTGGGGTTGGAGCAATCATCGAAAACGAACCTGTTATCATTGACTTACACATAACAGATGGCACTGACTTTCCACCTCATTTCAATGCCAATGAAGTAGACTTAAATGAATGGGGACAAGTTACTTTAGATTTTGAAACCCCACATTCAATGAGAATGGATTGGTCAGCAGATGCTTCTGAATATGGTACAGGATCCATAAATCTTACTCGTTTGTCAGAAGTTTCTGATTCATCAAAAGGTTGCTTCAGCGGATCATTTTATGATCCTGATCAATCGGGTCACGGCCTGTTTATTCATATCACTAATAACAATGGCCAAGATCAAATCAATGTGGCTTGGTTTGTTTATCATGAAGGACAACAATTCTGGTTAGTCGGCTCTGGCATATTAAACAACGACAACCATTCGTTAGTAACATTAAACCAACTTTCTGGTGCCTCCTTTTTTGATCCGACGGCTATTGATGGGTGGACATTGAATCAAGATGATTTGATAAGCAGTGAATGGGGGACGCTATCTTTATCCTATATTGACCCAAATAATATGACTGTTGAATACTTGCCTAATGACACCAATCAATTTGAAAGTGGGGAAATCAACATGACTCGCCTGACTGAAATCAAGGGACATAAGTGTCAATGACTTTTTTTGATCGTGATTTATTGACTGGATATTACGTCACAGAAAAATCAAAGCATAACTAACAAAATGACAATTGATACTCAATAAACCAATAACAGTCAATTTTCTCTGACACACAGGTAAGAAATTCATCATAGCATTTTGATAACACCACACCTACACTGTCATTTTGTTCAACGGAATGAATTATGACCAAACTGGCAGTGGTGTTATCCAGGGCTGAATTTGGGGTGCAAGCACCTCAGGTTCGGGTGGAAGTACACATTTCTCGGGGCTTACCCGCATTGAACATTGTTGGCATGCCGGAAACTGCTGTCAAGGAATCCAAAGACCGGGTGCGGGCAGCCATCATGAATTCAGGTTATGAATTTCCCATGCACCGCATCACCATCAACCTGTCCCCAGCCGACATCCCCAAGCAAGGTGGCCGTTATGACCTACCCATTGCCGTTGGGGTATTGGCTGCATCTGGGCAGTTACAACGGGATCAATTGTTGGATGTAGAGTTGGTCGGTGAGCTGGCACTGGGTGGTGACCTCAGGCCCATTCGAGGTATTTTGCCGGTGGTCAGTGCGGTGGCTGAAACCGGCCGCAGCCTGGTATGTCCGGTTGATAATGGTGTTGAAGCCGCGCTGGTCCAGTCTTGTGATTGCATGCTGGCCAATAATTTGTTGGAAGTGTGCGCCTGGCTGGATGCGGTGGATGAATTGCCCAGGGCGGCCATCAAGCAACAAACCAGCCCGTACAACTGCCCTGACCTGATCGATGTCAAAGGTCAGGAACAAGCCAAACGGGCTTTGGTGATTGCCGCAGCTGGAAAACACAACCTGCTGTTTTATGGGCCACCTGGCACCGGAAAAACCATGTTGGCCAGTCGCCTGCCGGGCATTTTGCCTGATCTGACAGAAGCCGAAGCTTTGGAAACGGCTTCGGTGGCATCGATCAGTGCCCAAGGATTCGACCCTGCTTGTTGGAGCCAACCGCCTTTTAGGGCGCCACACCACACGGCATCGGCACCTGCTTTGGTCGGTGGCGGTTCGAATCCCATGCCTGGCGAAATTTCTTTGGCCCAGAACGGCGTGTTATTTCTGGATGAATTACCTGAGTTTTCCAGGCATGTGTTGGAAGTGTTGCGAGAACCTTTGGAATCAGGTCGAATCATCATATCAAGGGCAGCCAGAACCGCCGAATTTCCAGCGCGATTCCAGTTGTTGGCCAGCTTGAACCCTTGCCCCTGTGGGTATTTTGGCGATCCGGACCGTTCTTGCGCCTGTTCTGTGGGCCAAATCCAAAACTACCGCAACCGCATCTCGGGGCCACTGCTTGACCGCATCGATTTACAAGTGGAAGTGCCACGCATACCACATCAAGTATTGCGCACGAAAAACCCAGCAGGAAGCAACAGCCAATCCATCAAACAACAAGTGGTTAACAGCCGTCACATTCAATTGCAAAGGAATCAGGGAAAAAGCAATGCCCAACTTGAAGGCAAGGAAATTGAAAAGTTCATTCCATTAAATGGAGAACTGCTGGATTTTTTATCGCAAGTTGTCGACCAATTGCGATTATCAGCACGTGCCTATCACCGCATCATTAAAGTGAGTCGCACCATTGCTGATTTGTCAGGCAGTGAACGGGTACAACAAAAGCATTTGGCTGAGGCCATCAGTTTCAGAGGCTTTGATCGCACCCGCTGATACCATCAGAAGTGGATGTTTATACCCACACTGAATTGGGCCAAATCCTGATCAATGCGAGCACGGTAATCATCAACCATAAATTCCGCATTATCGATCAGCAACACACTTTTCTTACCAAAGTCTGTGTAATTGTATTCAGCAAACCATGAGTAAGTTTGGCTGATTCGGTACTCATAACCAAGACCCAATGTGTAACCATCGCGGCTGGTACTCTTTTGGAAAGCCAAAACCGGAGGCGATGGATCGTCATCATTATAGAGGCTGGATGCCTGTGTGTAACCCAGGTTTCCGTAGACCATGCTTTTATCAGACAATTTGAAACCGACTTTACCAATCAGTGAAATCACATCATCAGTTTGGTAAGAAACAAAGTTATCAAGTCCGGTGCCACCAATATACAGGTGTCTGGCATTGATGGTGTGATCGGTGGCAACCAATTTCGCACCCAAGACCCACTCTTGATCTTCATAAAAGTTACAACCCAACTGTGCGCCTATGGAAGTGTCATCACCACTGGCCGATCCGGCGCTGGCGTTTATGGGGTCATCTTGGAAAAACAGTGTTTCCCATTGATGGTCACCATCCACAAAACTGGCTTGCAGGCCAAAAAAACAGCCTTTAAAATTGTCTTGGGCGTTTACATTCAAAGCCGTCATTCCTAGGGCCAATAAGATTATTTTTTTCATCTTTTATTAAATCCAATTTACTTAAGAAATGTTGATTATACTGAAATCAATAAATCAAAGAAAAGCACAAAACGTTGCAATAATGTATCAATTTGTAACAGAAATGGCCTTAAAAACTGTAATTCCTATGGATATAACGAATATATAACACTTAAGAAGGGTTGTTCTTGGGGCCGCAAGAATTTCACCCTCGCACGCACTGCGGCATTCACATAAGGCCACTTGACTTGGTCAAACCACCATATGCTCATTGGCTATTCTCTTCGCCTCTGATTCGAAGTGCTTGGTATTTCACAGCACCCATTTAATGACTGAACTGATCGTCAACAACACCACCACACCACCCAACCACAATAGACCAAACCACAACCACTGCTTTTGTTTATCACTTAATTTCATCATGGAATCAATGGTAACTGTCTTCGTTGCTCACTTTACCGCGGAAGACCCAATAAGAATAGGCCGTATAAGCAATGATGGTGGGAATCAACACCCCTGCTCCAACCAATAAAAATTTCAAACTCGAATCAGGTGAAGCAGCCTCCCAAATATCAATCGAAGGCGGTACTATCTGTGGGTAGAAACTGATACATAACCCAAAAAAGCTCAACGCAAATAATCCAATGGACAGTAAAAATGGAGCCAACTCTCGTCCTGTTTTGATCGCTCTGAGTAACCACAGACCCAGGCCTAATGTGATGATAGGCACGGGTGATAAGTACCAATAGTTTGGGTACTCAAACCAACGATTCATATAAGAGGCTTGCTTAAAAACCATCCAGATGCTTACCACCACTATCATCAGTCCCAAAGCCATGGCCAAGATAAAAGCCACTTTTTGACTGTATTGCTGTAAATCATCTTCGGTCTTGTAGATTAACCAACAGGCTCCCAATAGCGCATAGCCAATAATCACGGCAACCCCTGTCATCATACTGAATGGGGTCAACCAATCCCACCAACCACCGGCATAGGCCCGTTCCGCCACAACCACGCCTTGGACCAGAGCTCCTAGAGCGATGCCCTGAGTTAATGCGGCCACCAATGAACCCAAGGTAAAACCCAAATCCCAGCGCCTCTTTCCTGCTTCCGTCTCAGCTCGCCACCTGAATTCAAAAGCCACACCTCTGAATATCAAAGCCAACAACATCAAGATCAATGGCACATACAATGCCGGCATGATGATGGCAAATGCCAATGGAAAAGTCGCATAAAGCCCACCGCCCCCGAGTACCAACCAGGTTTCATTGCCATCCCAAAATGGGGCAATTGAATTCATTGCAGTGGCTTTATGTTCCTGTTGTTTAATGAATGGAAACAACACACCTATGCCCAAATCAAATCCATCCAACACCACATATGCAAACACAGCAAATGCCATCAAACCAGCCCAAATCAACACATAATCCATTTCACTTCTCCTCTTCAATCAAACCTTGAATTGGCGTGATACCAGCCGCTTTTCGAGGCAGGCCCAGCTTGATGTCCCGTTCATTGAGGCTCGGTGTACGTTGAAAGAGTTTGAACAAATAATAAATTCCAGCACCAAAAACCACAAAATAAACCACCACAAAAACCAACAAAGATGCATTCACAGCCGGTGCATCCAATGGCGAAACTGAATCAATGGTTCTCAATAGTCCATAGACTGTGTAGGGTTGTCGGCCCACCTCTGTGGTGATCCAGCCAGCCAATATGGCCAATGATCCACTGGGCGCCATCAAAACGGCCACCCGCTGCAACCATGTAGAATCATAGAGCTTACTTCTGATGCGGGCTATCAAAGACCACAACCCAACCAAAGCCATGGCAAAACCTATGGCCACCATCACCCTGAATGACCAAAACACCAAGGGCACATTGGGCCAATCTTCTTCCGGAAAAGCATCCAAACCCGGTAAATATCCATCCGGATCATGGGTCAATATCAAACTACCTAATTTGGGTACGGCCACTTTTCCATGGATTGTTTTTTCTTCAGCATCTGGCCAACCGAATAAGATCAATGGTGCGCCATTTTGACTTTCAAAATGACCTTCCATGGCCGCAATTTTCATCGGCTGGTGTTTCAGGGTGTTGAGCCCATGTAAGTCGCCTGCCACAATTTGGATGGGGGCCACAATCAATGCCATCCACATGGCCATTGAAAACATCAGTTTCGCCGCAGAATTGGTCCTGTCCTTCAACAAGTGCCAAGCTGACACACCGCCAACCAAAAAAGCTGTGGTCAGAAATGCCGCCAACATCATGTGGACAAAACGATAAGGAAAAGATGGATTAAACACCACTTGCCACCAGTCCACTGCAATGAATTGACCCACATCGTTGATCGCATAGCCAGCAGGTGTTTGCATCCAAGAATTTACCGATAGGATCCAAAATCCTGAGATCATGGTACCTACTGCCACCATGACAGTGGCAAAGAAATGCAGTTTTCGGCCAACTCGGTTTGAGCCGAATAACATCACACCCAAAAAACCGGCTTCTAAGAAAAAAGCCGTTAGGACTTCGTAACCCATCAGTGGTCCCAATATAGGCCCGGTCTTATCAGAAAAGACGCTCCAGTTTGTCCCAATCTGGTAACTCATGACAATCCCGGAAACGACACCCATACCAAAAACCACAGCAAAAATCTTGATCCAATAACGCCAAATCCTCCGATAGATGTCTCTTTGAGTCTTTAACCACAAACCCTGTAAGACCATTAGATACCAGACCAGGCCAATCGAAATAGCAGGGAAAATGATGTGAAAAGCAATGGTGAAAGCGAACTGCAAACGGGCGGCCAAAACCGCATCAAACAACTCAAACATCAATGTGCTCCAGAGGTGAGTAAGGTGTGCCTTATATGTGGCGTCAAGGTATGAATTTTTCAAGTCAAATTCATTCGAAAATCGAACTTCTGAAAATCTGATAAACTTATGTATTTAAAACATATTTTTTACCTTTCCACCCAATGTATCTTATGCATTCAAAAAGATTTAAAATCACCAATGAAGTCTCTGAGTACAAAGCAGATTAAATGTATCAGGAATAGGAATAATGAACATCATTGAAAATAAGCCTTGAAAAACATGTACATTGCTCTGCAGACCGTTATAATACGCGGCTTTTGAACATCGGATAGGATAAATCATGTCTGTAAAACATATCCCTGTAGGTAATGATGTGCCTCATGACATCAATGTATTGATAGAAATTCCACGCAATGGCGAAGCCATTAAGTACGAAGTCGACAAAGACTCTGGCATGATTTTGGTTGATCGCGTGTTAAACACCGCATTCAGATACCCATGTAACTACGGTTTTGTACCTCACACCTTATGTGGTGATGGTGACCCTGTGGACGTCTGTGTGATCATGCCTGTTCCTTTGTTACCAGGTTCAGTGATCAAATGTCGCCCTGTTGGTGTGTTGAAAATGACCGATGAAAGTGGCGAAGATGCGAAAATCATCGCCGTACCGGTCAACAAAGTCAGCGGCTTATACCGCCACGTCAGCGATGTTCGCGATGTGAATGCCGAAACTCTGGACAAAATCGCTCACTTTTTTGAGCACTATAAAGACCTGGAAAAAGGCAAGTGGGTTAAGATTGAAGGCTGGGGTGGTGTTGAAGAAGCCAAACAAGAAATCCTCGACTCAGTTAAAAACTACGAAGAAGCCGAAGAAAAACCACGCTTCTGACCAGTATCAACATGACAAGAAAACCCAGCTTCAAGCTGGGGTTTTTTTGCCTTAATATAATCAGCCAACCGCTTAACCTTGTTCAATTAATAACAAAAAACAGGTGTAATGATTGATAACCAACCACCTGAATGATATCTTCTTGTGATAACTGAGAGGAGTTTGATCATGAGCCTGAGCACCAACAAAGCCTATTTCATCAATCAAAGGGATGTGGTGTTGCGCATCCAACCCCAGGATAAAACCAGCAAAAATGCCGCCAACCACTTGATCCTGGGTGATTACCTCAGGTACCTGGGGGAGACCAATGGCGACTGGGCCAAGGTCAAATGCCGTGGCGATGAAGGGTGGCTCAAGAAAGACTGGTTCAGTGATCAACGGCTGTTAGAAATCAACTTTGTCGACATTGGTCAGGGCGATGGCTGCCATGTAGTCACTCCGGATGATGAAGTGATTCTGATCGATGCCGGCGAAGGAGAAGGGTTCACGGGTAAAGGAGGTGACAACATGACACGTTTCATCAGCTGGCGCTACAACCTGCGTTGCCGTGACGATGCCGAACCGCCCTTTGACATTCAGCACGCGGTGATCACACACCCGGATTTGGACCACTATTTCGGTTTCCACAACCTGTTCTGTCACCCCAAACTCAATTTCAAAACCATCAGTCACAATGGCATCGTGGAACGGCCGTTGGCTGGCGCCAGCCAAAGTACCTTCATGTATGATCTGGGCCGCAAAGTACCCCCTGAACCGCGCAAGAAAACCTACCATTTGTGGGACACTGTTCGAACCCACCAAGACATGATTGACTTACTGGATGCCCATCCGAATTCGCAAAAGTTCTATCTATCTACCCTCCGCGGTGCTCGCAACAACAACCCCAACGTCAAATTTAAATTCATTGATCAATCGTTGAAATTTTTCGATAAGTACAACCAAAACAATGACCTGCAAATGGAAGTCCTCGGACCCATCACCGAAGACGTCACGTTCAACGGAGAAACCAAAGACTGCTTGATTAAATTAGGCAATGAAGGCGAAACCAAGAACGGGCATTCAGTGATTTTCAAATTGAGGTTTGGTAAGTTGAAAGTGCTGTTAGGTGGAGATTTGAATGCCAAATCACAAGATTACATCGCCCAATACTATTCTGGCATTGACACCAAAATGAGCGATTTGGAGGATGAGATCAGAGAAATCAGAGAAGATTTGATCAGTGACAACCTCACCATCGATGAACGAAAAGCCATGGAACAAAGACTCGATGAGCACAAGAAATTATTGGACCTGATCATCAGCAAAACCCGTGGTGTGTTTCAATGTGACATTGCCAAAGCCTGCCACCACGGTGCCAGTGATGTGCTTGATTCATTCCTCAAAGCCATCAACCCCATAGCGACAGTGATTTCCAGTGGCGATGAAGAATCGCACTCACATCCTAGGCCCGATGCCCTGGGCGCCTTCGGTAAAGCCAGTCGTGGGCATCGACCATTGATCTTTTCCACCGAATTGGCGCGCAGCTCACAAGAGTTTTCCTACCCCATTAAATCCTATGAGAAACTCAAAGCCCTGGATGCCAAAAAACAAGCGGCCTCCACCCAAGCCGATAAAGATGCCATCCAACAGGAAATGGAAGAATTTCGCGACTCCAATGTGGCCCGCTACGGCATGATCACCATCCGCACCGACGGTGAACGGGTCATCATTGCCCAAAAGCTCGAAGAAGAACGATCAGCCGGCCAGAAATGGGACATCTATGATTTGTTCTGGAATGAAAAACTGGAAGAGTTTGAGTATCGCAAAAGTGGCGGTCACTGACCGGGCCCGCCATCCCGACCGATGCCGGCCGTTACCACCTCCTGCTCTCAAGGCACGCCTACATCCATGTAGGCGAGGGATCTCACAAGACGAAACCCCATGTCATCCCGAGCACAGCCGAGGGATCTCCCTAAGCTGATTTGATGGTTAAATCTATGAGTTTGAAACCTCAATAGCCCTAGAGTCCAAGGTCGACTGAAGTCGACGCTCCGTATGGTTTTTTTGGAGCGTTGACTTCATGCTATGAAAAATCTCTGACTTGCATATAAATTCTCTTACAGAAAATCCGTTTTATTCGACTGATCATGCTTTAGGATAGTTTATATACTGATCAACACTTATTATCGTCATACCGGCGCAAGCCGGTATGACGACGTTATTTGGATTAAATGAATTGTATGAAATACCAGGCGTGTAATATCAGCACTACTTGAGGAAGCATTGAATACCATTTTTTCTTTTGTAGGACCATACCAGCAAAGCCAAACAGTCCACCAAATGCTTGAAGGTATAAGGCAAACATCAAACCATAACCATGTCTATCAAGTCTGCCAAGTAATTCAATTTCAACCAATATAAAGAATGAATATGCAAACATCAAAATACAAATGACGATTTCAATCCAGGAAATTACTTGAAGGATTTTCCTATTCATTCATCAACTCAAACAGCCTCCTCGGCGCATTCTCAAAGCCGCCGTTGCTCATCATCACCACTTGATCGCCAGGTTGGAGGTCTTGCTGCAGGTGCGTCAGTAATTCATCGACTGAGGTCATCACCTCGCATTGGTCAGCCAGTTGGGCTTTGATGTTGGGGTCCCAATCCAGATCAGGATAGATCATCACATAGGCATGATCACAACCAGACAAAGCTTTTGGCAAAGCTGCCGCGTGAGCGCCGGCACGCATCGAGTTGCTGCGAGGTTCCAACACAGCAATGGTGCGGCCATGGGTGACGGCCTTAAGACCCGCCAAGGTGGTTTCGATGGCCGTGGGGTGGTGGGCGAAATCATCGTAAATGTGGATGTCATTGACTTCACCAATCAACTCCATGCGCCTTTTTACATTTTGAAAACGGCTCATCGATGCAGCAGCATCTGCGATTGAAACACCGGCCTTTCCGGCTGCCAGCATGGCCGCCAAAGCATTGAGTTGGTTGTGAGTACCAGTGATGGCCCAATCGATCACTGCCAACTCGCCAGTGGCATCATGGATGCTGAATTTTCGCGGATCATTTGGATCAGTGACCACCCAATAATCAGCAGAATCATCACGCCCAAAACTGACCACCGGTGTCCAACAACCCATGGCCAGGACTTCTTGCAGGTTCTCATCGTCTCCATTGACCACCATCTGGCCATTGGCGGGAATGGTTCTGATCAAATGATGGAACTGGGTTTTGATGGCATCGAGGTCTTTGAATATATCGGCATGATCAAATTCCAGGTTGTTCAAAATCACCACATCACTGTGGTAATGTACGAATTTAGAACGTTTATCAAAAAAGGCTGAATCGTATTCATCCGCTTCAATGACAAAGGCTCGGCTCTCAGTCACCCGCGCTGATTGTGGGAAGTGATGACACACACCACCAATCAAAAAACCTGGGTTCACCTCATTGTCTTCCAGAATCCAGGCCAACATGGAAGCGGTGGTGGTCTTGCCATGGGTGCCGGCAACGGCAAAAACTTGCTTGTCTCGCAACACCTGTTCACCCAACCATTGCGGCCCTGAGCTGTATGGAGTGCTGTGTTCCAAGGTGTACTCTACGGCTGGCATACCACGTGTCATGACGTTGCCCACGATCACTTGGTCCAGATCCTCTGATGTTAAAGGCTCGGCATCATAACCTGGGTGGATGTCGATGCCCAATTGGGCCAATTGGTCACTCATCGGCGGATACACATTTTGATCAGAACCTGAAACCTGATGGCCCAACTGCCTGGCAATGGCCGCGATCCCACCCATAAAGGTTCCGCAGATGCCTAATATATGAATTTTCATGAGCCTAGTATACCGGTTTTGCTTCAGCCATGGCTGACTTCATAGCCAAATGGATCATCGATGGAATGCGATGGTTCAGTGAACCACTTAGGACCCGTGCTGGTCATGTAGAAGTGGTCTTCCAAACGCACACCAAACTCACCAGGCACACACAACATCGGCTCATTGGAAAAACACATGCCCACATCCAAAGGTGTTTGGTCGCCCTTGACCAAATAAGGCCCTTCATGGATGTCCATGCCGATGCCGTGACCGGTGCGGTGGGGCAATCCTGGGGTTTGGTATTCAGGACCAAATCCTTGAGAAGCCAGGAATTGTCGAGCTGCCAAGTCTGCCTTTTCACAGGGTTGGCCCAACCGAGCTGCCGCAAAAGCCTTGGCTTGGGCGTTTTTTTCGGCCAACCATATCTCACGGTGTCGTTCCGTCGGCTCGCCATATACATAGCTGCGGGTGATGTCTGAAATGTAATGTTCAACCATGCAGCCGGTATCAATCAATACCATGTCACCGTGCTCCAAGGATTTTGGGTTTTTAACACCATGCGGATAAGCGGTGTCTTCGCCAAACAAAACAATGCAAAAATAGGATCCTTTTGGGGCTCCAACTGCTTGGTGGGCTTGGTTGATAAAATCAGTGACTTCTTGAGTACTGATCCCGTCTCTGAGTATACGAGCCGCCGCTTTGTGCACCTGCAAAGTCATGGTTTTGGCAGTTTGTAATAAACTCAATTCCTGAACAGATTTTCGACTGCGGCAGTATTGACTGACCGCTTGTCCATTTTGAAATTGAGTGTCTGGGCTGGCCCCCTTCAATTGAGCGTACATATTGAATGGTAAGGATTCATCCAACGCCAGGGTGTTGATCCCATAAGCTTTGATTTGTTCAGCCAGCAGCTCAAAAGGGCTTTCATGTTCCTGCCAGCCCAACACGGGTCCAGTCAGTTGCATGAAACCTTGCAAGGTACCCATTTCAAAATGAGGTGAGATATAAACCAATTCACCGGTGGCAGTTAACAATGCCCCGACCAGTCTTTCGCTGGGATGCCAATGGGTGCCGGTGAAGTAGCTGAGGTTGGTGCCAGCATGGATATACAAAGCATCCCAACCTTTGTCATTCAAACGAGCGGTTGCCCGGTTAATCCTGTCTTGATACTCAACCAAGCTTATGGGCTTAACAGAGCCCGTCATGTTGGTTAATTTGGCCAATTCTGTTTGGGCATCGCTGCCACCAATTCCAATGGTCATTACATTATATTGATGTCTAAATTGACAGTCATTTTACCTGCACCTGGCTTTTAATATATGCATATTTTTAAGTTTTAAAAGCCACCTGCGCTGGTGTATCTATATGCCTAAATTCTGCAGGTTACATGCAAAAAACGTCGAATTCTCTTATAATGTGCGGCTTAGTCATTTCCCG
Source organism: Marinicella sp. (assembly GCA_965230295.1). Classification (GTDB taxonomy): domain Bacteria; phylum Pseudomonadota; class Gammaproteobacteria; order Xanthomonadales; family Marinicellaceae; genus Marinicella. Next base: position 1,250,610 of record OZ246001.1, read on the forward strand.
AACTATGCTTTTGGATACAATCTTACACATCATCAGATTCCTGTTGCGGATCATGGCCTTTGTATTGTCTTTGGTCTTTGTGTTGCCGTTTGTGATTTTTGGCATCTTACTGGCAAAACTGTTTCGCAATCATGACACCAATGAATTCATCCTGGTTTATTGGTCCAGGTTGTTGTGTTTTATTTGTGGTCTAAAAGTTTATGTCCATGGCCAAAAACCCGCTTCACCGGTCTTGCTGGTGGCCAATCATGTCTCCTGGTTAGACATTCCCATCATTCATTCATTGATGTTGGCAGGTTTTGTGGCCAAAAGCGAAATTAAGTACTGGCCCATCATAGGCTGGGTGACCATGGTCGGCGACACCTTGTTCCTTAAACGTGGCAGTGCTGAGTCCCGCAAAGGGGTTTTGACTCAGATAAAAAAACGATTGAACAGTGGTCGTTCTGTGGCTGTATTTCCAGAAGGCACTGTGACTGATGGCAGTCATCTAAGGACATTTCATCGCCAACTGATCCATGCAGCGGTTGAAACTGAAACACCCATTTTACCGGTTGCCATAAAATTCTTAAATAAAGACGGCAGTCGCAATGACCAGGTAGGGTTTTTAAATGATGAATTTTTCTTAACCCATGTTTGGCGCATCTTGAGTTTACCCAATTCTGTGGTTGAGATTCACTGTGGTGAGTTGGTTACTGATTTTGACTCAGGTGCACGAGCTGTGACATTACAATCCAGATCTTACATTGAACAGGAGTTGTTGAAGAATGATTATATGTCAGCCCCCAATCAGGCCTAAAAACAAGCACCTCCAATCCATCCTGGCCAGTTCAAAAGTTCGTTTGTTGCGATTACGTAAGGGCAATCCTGTGAATGAAAACCAGGTAGAACAAACCCTACAGAACCCACACGCCACTTTGTTGGGCTATTACACACAAAACCCCAATCCATCAGATACTGTCGCTATTTTGTTACATGGCTGGGAAGGCAGCTCTGACTCAACCTACATTCAATTGCTGGCTGATTCATTGTACCGCGAAGGTTTAGACATTTATCGACTGAACCTGCGTGACCATGGTGATTCGCATCACATGAATGAAGATTTGTTCCATTCGTGTCGCATCGAAGAAGTGGTTCATGCAGTTCAAGACATCCAAAAACAATTCCCAGATAAAAAATTCATCCTATGTGGCTTTTCATTGGGTGGCAATTTTGCTCTCAGGGTCGCTGCCAGGGCACAACAGGCCAAACTCGATTTTAAACATGTTTTTGCTGTTTCGCCGCCTATCATTCCCAAGAACAGCATGCAAGCCATTCATGGCTCCAAGTTATATAACAAATACTTTCTTCGTAAGTGGAAACGATCCTTACACATCAAGAACAACTTATTTCCCCACATTTTTGCTGACCACCAATGGCAAGCTGAAGAGAATCTGGAGCGATTGACCCAGATGCTGATTGTGGCACATACTGAGTACACCAGTACTGATGATTATTTCAATGGCTATTCGATCACTCCAGATGTGATCAGAGCCATCACCCACCCAACTCATGTCATCACCGCATGGGATGACCCCGTGATTCCATTCGAAGATTTTAGTACAATTGACCGCTTACCTCAGATCAAACTGTTGACCACTGCCCATGGCGGGCATTGCGGTTTTATTCAAGGATTGAGCATGAGGTCATGGATTGAAGACCACATCATTCAAGAGATAAAGCAATGAGCCAAATAGAAGAGATAAAAAAACTACATCAAGCTGGGCAGTTTGAAGCTGCCATCAAAGGTTATCATGACATATTAACCGCAGAACCTAACAACGATGAGGCCCATTTCGGTATGGCCCATGCCTGCAGCCGCATCAATGACCTTGAATTGGCTTTGAAACATGCCAAAGAAGCAGTGAACCTGTCACCCAACTCAGATCGCTACCAACAATTCAAAGGCCAGATGTTGATGGCCAATGGCCAGTTGGATGACGCCATGAAAGCATTCAAGCGATCAATCAAAGAGAACCCAAACCTGTTTTTTTCATATTTGGCCGTGGGTGACATATACGCCATTAAAAATGAATCCAACAAAGCCAAGAACAACTACAAAATGGCATTGAAAGTCCACAGCAATGGCGTCCCGGCCATCACCAAACTGGCCAAATTGCTGTTGATAGAAGGTGACTACAACGGTGCTGAGGATTTACTTCAACAATCAGAATTACAATACCCCAATGACCCCAATATCAAACTGCACATGGGCATTTTAAAGTTAGAGCAGGGCGAAGAAGGTTTTGCTGAATTGTATTTCAAAAAATTGTTGGAAGACGACCCGAACAACCATGTGGCCAAAGCCTATTTGAGTTCAAGTTTACTGCGCAGCGACCCAGAAAAAGCCACACAACTGATCACTGAAATGCTGAACCAACGGATACAAATTCCTGAATTAATGGCTGCATTGGGTAAATGGTATGCCAGTACCAACAACCACCAGGAAGCCATCAGGTACCTGACTCCAATCTGCCAATCTGGTTTGGCTTACCCCAGTTGGCTGTTAACCCTGGCGCAAACCAGTGTGGGCAATTTACAACCCAACACTGCCATGGGGATTTTGAATGAAGTGTTGAAACGGGGCGAAAACAGCCGGGCCTTGTTGATGTTAGGCCAAATTCACCAAATCAATGCCAACTACCCTGCTGCGATCAAAACCTACCAAAAAATCAACCCCAACGATCAATTCTTCCAAGAGGCTCAATTGATGCAGGCCGAATGCCACTATTCTGCGACCGACTATCCGGCCGTGATCAAACAATTGGATGAAGTGCTGGCCGCCAAACCTGATCACAACACAGCGGTTAAGCTGAAACTTAACACCCTCTCACAATTAGGCAAAGTTGATGATGCGCTGGCCCTGATTGACTCAATTGACAACGATAAACAAACCCCCTCTTTCAATCAGTTGATGCATTTGTACGCCGGCTTACTGCTTGATGAGAAACATGACTATGACCAGGCCTGGGAACATTTTGTCAAATTGGAACACCCCAAGCCGCAAACCATTGAAATGTTGAGCAGCGAGGATGAAAAAGCCATACAGGCTTTACCTTCTCCACCAGCAAGTTCGGTATTCAGGTTTGTTTTTACCGACCCTGCCACCGGACACCATGATTTTCTTAATTGGCTGCTGCAAAATAAAGTCACACCATTAATTGACCGCTTCACCAACAAAGCCAGGGGGGATGTATTTTCTCAGCAGTGGACAGTGAAGATGCTGAATGATTTGAATGAAGGTCAAATGCATTTGTGGCGCAAAAAATACATCAAACAATTGAATTTTGCACTGCAAAATGATGCTGAAATGGTGGTCGACTTCCTGCCGTTTTCGCCCATCAACGCAGCCATCATCAAGCGCATTTTCCCACAAGCACATGTTTTGGTGTTGAGCAGAAACATTGCTGATTTGAGACTACACAACCAAGTCTTTGGCAGCCATCAGGTCCATTATTCACATTTTTCAAAAGTGGCCAACCAAATGATTGCCATGAACCCCAATGTGGCATTGGTTGATATGGATGCCTGGCAGGCCGGAGATGACCTGGCTTTGAAAAACATCCACAAGACCTTTGGAGAATATGTGAAGCCATTCGCCATGGCCCAAGTTACGCCGTTGGATCGTTTGATGTTTCCATTCATGCATTGGAAAAATTATCAAAAACAACTCAACGCCAGTTCCTAGTCTATGCTGTTAGATGTGCTGCAATGGGTGGTGTTGTCCTTGGTTCAAGGGCTGACTGAATTCCTGCCCATTTCATCTTCAGCACATTTGATTCTGGCATCCAAATTTGCCAGCTGGCAAGACCAAGGTCTGGTGATGGACATCGCGGCTCATTTTGGTTCTTTGTTGGCCGTGATGATTTATTACCGCAAAGAGATCACCAAACTGTTATCGGGTCAAGACTGGCCTTTGTTCCAACAACTGTTGGTAGCCAGCATACCCATCGCCTTGACCGGCATCTTGCTGGCCGGGGTGATTGAAGAGCACCTTCGTGAAACCTGGATCATTGCTGCTGCTTCAGCACTGTTTGGTGTGCTGTTGTGGTTCAGTCAAAGATACAGTAAAAACCGATCTATGGACATGAAAGCGGCCGTCCTGATTGGCTTGGCACAATGCCTGGCTTTGATTCCGGGTGCTTCACGATCAGGCGTAACCATGACAGCTGGTATGGCCTTGGGATTGAATAAATCACAGGCCGCCAAATTTTCATTTCTACTGGCCATTCCTGCCATCTTGATGACCAGTGCTTACGGCGCGATGAAACTGATTGAAGCACCACAAACTTATGATCTGATGGGCGTGATCACCATAGTTTCTTTGAGTTTTTTCTCGGCTTGGATGTGCATTCATTGGTTCATGAAATACATAGAACGCATTGATTTTATTTGGTTCATGCACTACCGCTTGTTGTTGGCTATACTGATACTATTAACACTCATCTGAAAGACTGTAATTATATGACTGGCATTGATTTACCCAAAGACATCATTTTTGAAACCCGTTATGGCAACATAGCCGGCTTACAATGGGGTAAAGGCAACACCGAATCAGTTCTGGCCCTGCATGGATGGTTAGACAACGCCGCCAGTTTTTGGCACCTGGCACCTTTGTTGGCAGCCCATGACATGGAAATCACAGCGATCGACTTTCCTGGCCACGGTCACTCAGACCACCGTGCTCCAGGACACAATTACGGCTTCATAGATTACGTGATGGACTTGCAGGCCGTGTTGCAACAAATGGAGCAGCCGACCACCTTACTGTGTCATTCCATGGGTGCAGCCATAGCCGTCATGTATGCGGCGGCTTTTCCCGAACATGTCAAACAGTTGGTATTGATTGAAAACTTAGGACCTGTGCCGCCCTTTCAACCAGGCAAAGCAGCAGAATCATTGCGAGAGGCATTGAAACTTTGGGGTAAGCACAGTCTAGAGCATAAACGCTTTTATTCAGACATCGATAAAGCCATCAAAGCCAGACAAGAAGCGACACCGATTGATACAGAAATCATCAGACCCATGGTTGAACGCGGTTTGTGTCAAACCACCCAAGGCTATCACTGGCGAACCGATAAGCGTTTGCGGTTACGCAGCTTTTTCAGGATGGCTGAAGAACAAATTCAGGAGTTTTTGGCCGCCACCCAAGTACCCGCTCAACTGATCATTGCAGAGCCCAAAACATACGCCTTGCAATACCCCATGGTTGATGCCCGCTTAGCTGCACTGGACCCAACCCGGTTTGATCAAATTCCAGGCGATCATCATTTACATATGGGCCAAGCCAAGCTTGTATCCGAAGCCATATTGGCCTTCCTCAACCGCACTCAAGATAACAGCAGTGATGCAAGCTGATTTTCCAGATTTATTGGATCAACACATGCGCAGGATCCGAGCCAGCGCTTCGGCAGTTGCTTTGGAAATCGGGATGAGTCGAGAAGCCGTAAACAATTGGCGCAGGGGGTATTCCAAACCAAGCAAGAAACACCGCGACAAGGTGGTTGCTTGCTCAAATTACCTGCGATTAAGTGAAGCGGAATGCAATGAGTTGTTGGCATCCGTCGGTTTTGATCACGAATATGCCCTGTATCAATCCACCAACCAGTCCCAAGACCACTTGTTCATCCAGCTGGAACAGGCTCAACCATACCCCATATTGATGGTATTGACTCAGGACCACCTGGACCAACCTCCACAAAAACAACTGATCGTTGAGGCGGCTCAAACCAAATACCCTGATCGCCAGACCCTGCACGTCCAATTACCTTATTCAAACAACATCACAGTCGCTGATTTTTTTCACTTCATTGGCCAGCAAATGGGATTGATGCAGGTGCATGATGAATTGAGCTTTGAATTTGCTCTTAATGATCTATTACAGGCCACTGAAATCAATTTGATCATCACCCGTTTTGAACAAGGTAACCAAACATGTCGCAACCTGTTATCCGGCGTTTTAAGGAATTTATGCGAAATGCACGTCGGACGAATTCATTTGGTTCTGTGTGGCGGCGAACAACTCTCGGCTTTGAAATACGCACAAGGCGATTTATCTTTATTGAACATTGCCAGTGCTTACATGATGACTTTTGATTTGGCTCAATGGCTGGCCGTTCAAACAATCATCAATCATTCATTTGATCACCATCAAGTGATGTATGAACTGATAGGAAATCACCCATCAATGGCCTCTTCCTTATTTGCCGCCATTCAAGAAGGGCACGATCATGAAGCACTCATACAAATGGTGATGAACAGTGATGTGCTGTTCAGTGATTTCAATCAAGTCATCCGACAGTCCGGTAAAGCCCCATTGCAAGAAAAATTAACTGCTGACGGTCTGGGACCTTATCGACCTTACATCCAAGACCCGGTGCTGCGCCAATTGTTTTGGTTGAATTTAATTGGTAAGAATCAAGACAATCAGCTGGTATGGCATTCAGATACCATCCGACAGGTGGGCATTAATTTGTTGGCAGAACAATCACTTTGAAAGGCGATACATCGATCCAAAGAATCTTACTGATCATTGTGCTCAGCGTTTTGACTTTGCCTTATGTGATGCAAGTACTGTTGTCCCGAGGCAGCTTGTTACCTGATGAAGCCGAATTAGAAACCTTACAATGGTTCACTGAATTGAAAAGCATCAGAAACCTCGTCACCCATCACCAAAATCAAACCAACCAATGGCCACAATCGCTCAACGAACTGATCTACAACTTTGGTAAACCCCGTTACCAAGAACTGGATCTTTCGATTGAATTTCAAATCACCAGCACACCCGGTAAGCGCATCAAAAGTAACGAATTACAAGGCTCACAAATTGTTTTGAAATATGGCACTGGTTGGCACTGCGTGCCTGATAAAACGACCATTCCTGATGCCTACAAACCCATCGAATGTGGCGGTTCATTGCGAAGCACAACCCAACGTTCTTTACCATCGGAAAAGACCATGCACATCATTGCCATCATTGCCCTGCTGGGCATTGTGATTGGGGTGGTGTTTTATCACCCAACCATCAGATTATTGCGAGGTCGTGAATTCTCCTTAGCCACCCAAAGATTGGTGGATCTCAGAAAGCTGTCTCTGTTAACCCGGTTATCAGGTTTACAACCCAACATCCTGCAGGCCAATGATTTGAACAGCCGGTCCTGGCAGAAGGTTGCTACTTTTCGGTCATTGCCTGCGAAACAAAAGATCAATTGGTTCAAAAGGGTGTGGCCTACCCAACAGATTAAAAATGTCAAACCCCAACTGTTTCATGTTCAACTCGACCCTGAGTTTGTATTGAACATGGATAATTTGTATCTCTACATGGCTGACAAGGGCATCAGCATCAATCGCATCAAAAGCCACCTCAAGCAAGCCAACATAGACCATCAAGCAGTGCTGATTTGGGCAGAAGACCCGGCATTGAGCCAACAATTACAAGTTCATCGGTCTCGGTTCCAACAGCCCGTTCTACTGCCCAACCAACAGCAAATGACTCAGTTACTGGTGGCCAAATATGCCAGCCAAACATGGATTGATTTGATGGTCTCATTCCTGCCGATCAACCAATTGTCTCCTTATCAGGGCAAGGGCGGGATTTTAAAATCCAGCCACTTCTATGGACGCGAGCACATTTTAGATCAACTGAAAAACAACACCCAATCGTGCTTCTTGTTGGTCGGTGGTCGACAATTGGGTAAGACATCGATTCTCAAAGCTTATGAACGACTGCTGAAACATTCAGCCAGACACCACTGTTTTTACATTTCCATGTCTGATGATCGATTAATGGCCAGGTTGGCGTACCACTTAAAGATCACTGAATATGCTGATTTGACAGACTTGCTCAACCAATACCATCAACTCAATCCTGGTATTGAGTTGGTCTTGCTGCTGGATGAAACAGATCGATTCATCGCGACTGAAGTGACCCATGATTTTCCTTTGTTGGCAGAGGTTCGCGCGTGTGCTGAACAAGGGTTGGGTCAAATGGTGTTTGCCGGTTTCTGGGATTTGTATGCCAGTGCTGTTTTGGATTACCAGTCACCGATCAGAAATTTTGCTGAAGTCATCACTGTAGGCGCTCTTCAAGCCATGCCAGCCAAGCGCTTATTAACAGAACCCATGACTGTTCTGAAACAGCATTACAGCAACCAGGAAGTGATTGAATATGCGTTGAACCAAACCGGCCATCGGGCCAATTTACTCAACCTGATTGGTGAGTCTTTGGTCGAACAACTGGCCCAAAAAGCGCAGCCAATCGATCAGACAATGATTGATGAAGCCTTACAAAGTCAGACCATGTTTGATGCCTTACAAGGCTGGTCCCAATTGACCAGAGATCCTGATGCCTCTGCATTGGACCGCATGGTTGTGTATCTGACATTTATCCATCAACAAATTGACTTGACACTGATCTTGCAGCATTTACAACAAGCTCAAGTCCCAATCGATGCTGAACAACTGAAACAAGCATTGCAGCGACTGCGTTTGGCCCACATCTTGGAAAAAAACAACGATCATTACTGTTTTTCAGTGCCATTATTTACTCAACAACACAGCGTACAGGAAGCCAAGGCCCTGTTAGCACAAGAGTGCCAAAACCACCACAGTTGACAAAACGTCAAGTCTACACATCAAGCACTGGACAACATCACCACGACACGGTTAATACCTCTTCGTAAAATGCCCATAATCTGATCACGACAGCATACTTTCATGGCTGTTGGTCAGTGTAAACACAACCCATAACCAAAAGGAAAGAACCATGAAAAATCATTTACCAGTGATCGGCTTGATGGGCTTAATGATCACCCAATGGAGCCAGAGTCATGCTGCAGAAATCAACACAAAAGATGTCATCGCCATCCATGAATCATTCATCGATGCCATCAAAGATCGGGATTTCACAGTGTATGAAAAGTACTTACACAAAGACACCAAAATTTTTGTTGATTTAGACCCAGCACCAGGCAATGAATTACAACGAATAGAACTGGATGAATTCAAAGAATTGGCGTTGATGTCATTGCAATTGGCAGATGAGATTGATGTTGTTGAAGACCTCATCAAAGTGGACCATAACAAACAGAATAACGAAGTGGCCATTTACTCAAGAAGTACAGTTAACATGACCATGATGGGCACCCACATCACTGAAATTGCTGAAGGAATTACTGTCTACGGGGTGAGAGAAGGGTCAATCAAAATATTGTCCATCAGCGATCAGGTGATTGAATCATCAATCAAAAAAGCCACAAATGATTAATTATTAAATGTAGAAAATCGGCCTCAGTGGCCACAGGAGCAATACCATGTTAAAAATTAAAGTCAAAGACAGCACCCACCAAGTCATCTCTGTAATCAGCAAATACTTATGTATCATCGGATTCATTGGAACCGTTGGATTTTTTGGCTACTCGATGATTAAAAATTATCAGGAAGCGACCACCATCTTGAATGATGCCCAAGTGATTGATGCGGATTTGATGTTGACTGATGTGACTGTTGAAAGTGGTCGCAAAGGCCGGTCCAAAAATGTTTATGAGTTCACTTATTCTTATGAAGCTGGCGGACAACTGTATGAGAAGTCTTTCACCACCAGTGAAAACAACGCCGATAAATACGTTGATGAAACCACCATCCCGGTGGCCTATGCCAAATCCAATCCAGAACTGTCCGGCAAACTCAAGCAACTGGAGAAAAACAGCAGCATAGGCAGTTTAACCTGGCGTGGATTGGTGGCCTTGTTGGGTTTGATGTTTCTAGCCGCAGTGATACATGGCATCATCACCGGTGTCTTGTTCATCAACAAAGACAATCCAGAAACCGAATAAAGTAACTGACTGACACCTCTAAGCAGAGGTTTCTGTCTGATCTGGCAGTGACCTCTGCACTCAAGATTTCACATCTTCTTTAGTTACCCAGATTTCTGTGCGGTTGTTCCGATAACGCCCCACTTCACTGTCATTGCTGTCGATGGGCAACTGATTGCCCAAAGCGATTATTTCCACATTTCTGATCCCCCTTTGTTTCAACTCATAAGCCAACAACTTACTGCGGATGAAAGCCCGTGTTTGGTCGGCTTTTTCATTCTGAGATTCACCCGCCGAAAAACCGATTAAAGTGATTTTCTTGTGCGGTGTTTGATTCAGGTAAGTCACCAGGTGATTGATGTCTTGAGCAGACTTGTTGTCAATTTCTGCTCGGTCAGATCGCATCCTAAAGGTGGTGGAGAGCCGAACTCCGTTCAATGCAATTTGCTGATATTTTATTGGAAATTCATGATCAATATAGGGCAGCGTGCTGGTGATTTTTTGTGGTATAAAACTGACTTGCTCAACCAATTGTTGTCCTGTGCCCGAAACAGCAAAATCTATCAACCCCGACACATGACTGTTTTCAGAACGTTCTTTATTGGCATACAAAAACAAACGCCGACTGAGGGCATAATCTTCTGAACTGATTGAAAACTGTTTGGGCTCGATGGCGGCAATCCCCACATCAGCAGATACTTTTAGAATCATGTCTTTTGAGGCATAGGCCAAACCGGTAAAACCAATTGCTGATTCGTCAAGAGCCACTGATTTCGCCAACAACTCATTGGATTCATATCGGCTGGCTGGTGCCAGCTGTTTGTTGTATTTTTTTAATACCAGAGATTTAAAAGTATCATAGGTTCCAGATTGGTCATCCCTGGCATACAATGACATGGGTAAATCTTTTCCTCCTAATTCGGACCAGTTGGTTATTTCACCCGCAAAGACCTTTGACAATTGATCCACTGTGATAGTTTTTATTGGGTTGCCGGGATGGGTGATGATGGCCAGGCCATCCAATGCAATCACATGTTCGCTTTCCGAATTGGTCATGTCACCATATTTGATCAACAAATCTAAATTCTCACTGTGTTTAATCCGCCTTGAAGACATCGCCACATCGGTTTTGTTGGCAATCAAGGATTTGAATCCCGTACTTGATCCATGAGCCTTGATTTCTATGGCCACCACTTTGTTCTGATCTGGCAAAAATCCAATGACCTGCATTTCATTTTCGGTGGTTAAAGGCTTGCTGATGGTGACCTCTGAACCCAGCTGTCTGATATAGGCTGCAGCCAATGCAGGTGCCAATTTGTCACCAATGGTGTTTGATCCATCCATACGTAAAATGACTTCTGCTTGGGCAGTTAACAAATCTGGAGGGGCGAGGCGCGTGGCGGTTTTCTCGACAACTGGTGTTTGGGTTTCAGTTTGAAAGACCTCTTGCTGATCAACGGCTTCATCATCGGGATGATTCTCTGTAAAAAATTTAAAATAAAAGACAATGGCACCGAAGATCAAAAAGGCAACGATGAGGATTTCAAACAAATAACTTTTGATTTGATTCATGACAAAGAACAATGATTTAATTAATTGAATTGTTCTCTGGTGTCATTTCAATTTAATGACAAATTAAATGATTTATTCTTTTTATTACATTTGTTTCTAAGACATTAGCCACCAAAAAAACAGCCCGGCATGGTTGATTGGATGTCTTCAAAGTCTCGTGAAGTACATTGCCACACCAATTGGTGGTTTCTCTCTCTGGGAATCAATACGATCTTGCCACCATCAACACCTGATTTAGCTGTGTATTCAATGGTGATGCGACCGCCTTTAGAAACAGCTATTGATTTCACTGTGTCATTGGCATAAGACTCAGGTCTGGGTAACCTTAACTTGGTGTTTGAATCTGGAAAACGTCCTTCCATCATATAATATTCAGCCACATAGGTTTTGATCATCACTCCAGTTTGTAGTCCGGACGCCCGATAACTGGCATGCAATGCTTGTTTTTGTAGCACTTCATATTGAGCTTTCATCTGTTGTTCTTGCTGTTGTTTCGCTGCCAAATCTTCAACCACAGCATCCAGTGTTTCTATTTGTCCTTCAATCACTGTGGATTGTTGCTTTGATTCTTCCATGCGCTGTTCAATCGCTTCAGACTGACGTTTGGATTCTGCCAGGCGTTGATCTAATAAATCACTTTGCTGCTCAGTCGCTTGCAATTGTTGTTCAAGGATTTGGGCTTGATTTTCCGCGGCTTCAATCAAAGCTTGTTGTTGATTTACTTGTTCAGCATCCTGAGTGCTGACTGACTTTTGTAACTGTTGTAAAGACTCGTGCAGTTGATTCCGTTCTTCTAGCCACTGGCGTTTTTGTTGGTGATTGTCATACAACAAATAAGTCACTAACAGAAGTAATAGGCCTGCTGTTATCTTGATGTACATGGCATCATACCCTCATTGATTCAAAGCTCAATTGTGTCAGGGAATCGTGGCATACAAATGTCGGTATGATGATGTTTTGAGGCATTCAGAAATCAAAACCATTGGAAAATATCGGGTCATAGAAAGAATATACGCCTGAATTGGTGCTGGCCCCATGTGACTCTCCACAAGTTCCGCCAGGTCCACTGGTATTTTGACATACACCATCTTTGAAACCCTGAATGGTGTGTGACTGTACATTAAAATAGATGTCCATGCCTTCAACCACCCCACCTATCATGGTGGTTACTGGCGCTTTCCAGATGGTGATTCCTGACTCAGTGACTTGATTGCTGCCATTTACGGCCAGAGTGAAAAACAAAATGGTTGAATTGGTTTGATCCAAGGTTTGCACACCATCTGAAAAACTGTAAGAGACCAAAATAGGGGTGACATCAACCAGACCGGCATTAGGGGTTATGTTCGATGTTGTGACCACCACACCACTGATGTTGTCATTGGTAGAATATTGACCATAAACCTCTTCAAAGTTTTCTGTGTCGATTCCATACACTGCTGCCGAAGCATTGAAAAAACAACCTGTTAATAATAACCAAGCCCACTTGCGCATAACATCCACCATTTGTGTATCCAACATCAATGATTCTATGCCTGTGCAGTTGATGTGTCAATCAGTGGGGGCAGTATCTATTCTTCACTTTGTGGCTAGGACCTGATTTAATTTGATTGATTGATGTGCATTTGCTTGATCAATGAAACCAGAACAAAGCTAAGTAACATCAATAAGAACCAAGAAACCAGTTTTGACAAAGAAACCATTTGCCAACCGGCAGCCTGATTAGGATAGATCCAGGTGTTGGTAAAGGTTCCAATATTTTCCGCCAGCCAGATAAACAAAGCCACCAAAGTCCAACCCAGCAGCAGCGGCATGTGTCTATATGTATCAATGATTTTAAAATAAATGGTGGTCCGATAAAACATCACAAAAGTCGCTGTCAACAACAGCCAGCGAATGTCCCATATGAAGTGGTGGGTAAAAAAATTGAGGTAAATCAAAGTGACCAAAATCACTGTATATTTTCTGGCTGGGTAATGGTCATATCTGAACTCAAATATCCGCCACACTCGGGCCATGTAACTACCCACAGCACTGTACATGAAGCCGGTAAACAAGGGTACATTGCCTATACCGAACACATAGGCTTCAGGGTAAGACCAGGAACCTATGGCATCAGAAGTTTTGAACAATTCCATCACTGTGGCCACCGCATGAAACACCACAATGACCACCGACTCACGGATGGTTTCCAGTTTGGTTACCAATAAAAAAAACTGGAAGACTATGGCTGATAAAAAAATAAAATCATAACGATGTAGCCCTTCAATCGGGTACCAGTATTTAGTGATGATGATGACCAACAGCAGAAAGCCACCGAATAAGCAGGCATAGGCTTGTTTCAGACCAAAGATCCAAAATTCATACAGGAATGTTTTCAGGTGCTTGTTCATCAGCAGTCGTCATGTATTGATAAGTTGACTGCATCTTAAAACGTATTTAAGTCCTTGAGGTGGCGAATTAGTGATTAAATATGTCCTTACATTTTCTCGGAGAATCAGACAGCCTGATGAATCATCAGGCTGTCCAATGAACGCGCCTTATCCAGCTGGATAAACATAGCTGGCTTGTAACCCTAAGGGCATACCCAAGCCCCAATAAGCCAACAGGAACAAGGTCCAACCAATCAAAAATGCAATGGAGAATGGAATCATCAGGGCGATCAACGTGCCGACCCCGGTGTCTTTAACATATTTCTGACAATACACCACCACCAATGGAAAATATGGCATCAACGGGGTGATGATGTTGGAGCTGGAATCGCCCACACGATAGGCCGCTTGAGTTAAATCAGGCGAAATGCCTAATTGCATCAGCATCGGTACAAAGATGGGCGCTAATAAGGCCCATTTGCCTGAAGCGGAACCCACAAATAGGTTCACAAAAGCTGTTAAGAATATGATCCCAACGATGGTCACGCCACTTGGCAATGCCAGGGATTTCAAAAATTGTGCGCCTTCAATGGCCATCAAGGCACCCAGATTTGATTGAGCAAAGGCCGCCACAAACAAGGCACAGAAGAACACCATCACCAGATAATAGGACATACCAGACATGGCTTTGGTCATGGCATCGATCATGTCTTTGGTGTTTTTAAAGGTCCCGGAAACAAAACCATAAACGGCACCAGGAATCCAGAATAGCAAGAAAATCAATGGCACAATCGATTGCATCATGGGTGCTTGAAAAACAGCCAACTCACCTTCATACCTCAAAGGAGAATCAGGCGACCAGGCGGCCCAAACCAACAATGCAATACCCACCAACATCACGGTAGAAGCGATGTAAAAAGATTTTCTTTCAGTACTTGAAATTTCATCCAATTTGGGCAAATCTTCCGTGTCACCATCCATCTTGGTGTCCTTTAAGCGTGGCTCAATGATCTTGTCCGTGATGTACCAACCCACCAAAATAATAAACAAACTGGAAACAGATGTGAAGAACCAGTTGTTCAATGGATTAACCGCCATATCAGGCTGGATGATTTGTGCTGCACTTTGGGTGAAACTTTGTAGCAAAGGATCAATTCCTGAGGGCACAAAATTAGCACTGAAACCGCCACTGACCCCTGCGAATGCAGCGGCAATACCGGCCAATGGGTGCCTACCCATGGCATAATAAATCACACCTGCCAGAGGAATCACCAATACATAGCCGGCATCTGTCGCCGTGTGACTGACAATGGCTACCAATATGATGGTCGGTGTCAACAATGCTTTTGGCGTTCTGCGCAGCATCAGTTTAATCGCGGTATTGATGTAGCCGGAGTGTTCAGCCACCCCGACACCCATCATGGCTACCAGGACCACGCCCAAAGGTGCAAAGCCGGTGAATGTCGTCACCATGGTTGACAGGAAATTGGCCAAGGCATCACCTGTCAACAAATTGTTGATGATAATGGGCCCATCGGTTCGTGGGTCGATGGCACTGAAATCTACGCCTGATAACATCCAGGACAGCACCCAAATCAGCAACAAGGCAAATAAGAAAATGATGGCCGGATCGGGTAGTTTGTTACCCACACGTTCTACGGCGTTGAGAAAGCGGGCTACAGCCCCCGGCTTGGTGGTTTCTGTCATGGTGTCCTCCGAAAAAATTCAACCATGGTTATACCCAATTCAAGACTTAGATTCAAGGTAGATTTTCGATTCTAAGCACCCAACATAGGCAAGTGCTTAATTTTATGATAACGCAATGACAAGGCAACACAATGCCTGAATGCTGGCCATGAAACTTTATCTGAGGTTTGAAAAACCATGGCCCGGTTGCCTTCAAAGGTAAATAAATCAGGATAAATTTCCTTGAATGTCTCGACTAAAGTGGTCTGACAGTTGAAGTAAACTGCATACTGATCAGGATGTTTCACTTTCCAATCAAACCTGACGGCACTACCACCTTTGACTCCGTAGCTGGGCTCACCCCATTTCAAAGATTCAAGAAGTTTGAGACCTTGCTCCTCTGCAGCGAGAAAAATTTGTTCCCTGATTTGCAACAACAATGGGGCCACTTCAACCGGGTAGCTTGCCATTTTATTTTTAACGGCTTGCTCCATCTTTACTCTAGGGCCTGTTAACAGGTCCTAGATACTGGGCTGCCGTAATGAACTGGTTAAACGATTCACACCAGACGATCACAGTGTTGTATTGAGTAATGTCTATGTTTGCATCCACATCAACCACGAAGTTTTCAAAGGTTTTGATATCGCCCACTTGTACCATGGTGTTTTTCAATCGCTTAAAATCTGCCTCTGTCTCAACAAACTCTGGGGAAAGGTACAATTTATAATCCGGCCCAGGGGAAATACGACCCATGAACGTAATGTACTGATCACCCACAGTCACTTGACCTTCGCCTTGATGCAGGAAATCGCTGTCCTGTAAATCTTTTTTAAATTCAGCCGTGTATCTCGCAGCCGCTGACATGTTGCGGATCTCCGTGGCCTCTGGTGCTTGAGGCGCTGTCAGAATCGGCAAGGCATATATACCAGCAGCAAAACCAAACGCACCCACCACAGTATGGGTAATCAATAGAACGATCAATGTTTTTAATTTCATAAAGGCCTCCGCTTGTTCATTGAGTACAAGACCAAAAACCACATCTTGGCTTTCATTAAATCTTAAATATCTGTATTCTGATTAACTCAGGACTTATTCGCTTGTGCCTGAATTTTGGCCATAATCTCATTGAGTTTGGCTTGCATGGCAGCATCCACTTCATCAGGTTTGATTCTGGATATGATGTTATTCAAAACGCGAATTTCATTGTGATCAATCACCCCATCTTTTTCTGCAATGTCTAAAATTTTTCCTAGTTCATCTGCATCCAACTTACCATCATTGCTGAAACATTCAATGGAGCGGAATGACATTTCTAAATAATCTCTGGGTTCTTTCATAATTTCCTCTATTTAATCTTCGGGTAGCCTGTGGGTCATGCCGCGAGCAAAACGCCACTGCCCTTGACCATCCTTTTGTAACACCGAAAAGGCGCGTTGCTTACTGATGCGGATTTCACCGGTGGTTTTTTGTGTCAATTTGTTCACTTCAAGCCCACGAATAAATGCCCATTCACCAGTAATGATCAACTCCTTACATTGATAATCCTGTTGCATGCTGTATTCTGCCAAAAATGGTTCAAAGGCTGCCACTAAGGCATCACGACCTATCAATGGTGCGGCTTCATGGGTCCAGAATTCTGCCTGTTCAGTAACCATCGCAGCTAATGTCGTAAGGTCTTCTTGTAGTACAGCAGTTTTCCAGTTTCGCAGCAATCGTTCGATGGCCTTGCGGTCATCCTCTTTTTGGGCAGAATCAGCAGCCTTATCAACTGGGCATATTGAATCATCAAGAACATCAGACCCCAATTGATCCGCATGAATCTGAGTAGATCCAAGAATAAGCAAACAAAACCATGTTGAATCACACTTCATCTCATGTGTTAATCTTGTATTTGATATCTATTTTATCGTTTTATATCGACAGGTGTGAATAATATTTCAAACCCAAAGACAACAGGTTTGGCTACCTACTCTGCTCTGCCACAATCGCCTCAACTTCAACTTCTAAAATCAGCTCAGGCAAGAACAAACCTTTGACCTCAAACCAACTGGCAGCCGGGTACTGACCTTCTGGGTAGTATTTTTTACGTGTGGCTATTTGCGCTTTCATCGCTGCCATATCGGTTGTAAACAACAACTCTTTGACCACCAAACCCATGGAAGAGCCGTGTTGTTGTAGGATGTATTGCAAGTTGGTGTAGACTTTGTCCACCGCTTGTTCCATGTCTGGCCCAGCCGCAGAAATGCCAGAAATATACAAATGATCGCCATGCTGTACCACCTGGGTGTAACCGATTTGTTTTTCAAAAGAGGCCACATGGGTTCTCTTGATGGTGGCTGGAGACGAACAGGCCATGAGGCCCAATGTGATGGTAATTAAACTGATGATTTTCATGGTTGGGTACTCATATGATAACGACTCAAACATCTTACGCTTATCCACTTCGTTCATCATGTCCCAAAAGTCTAGGGCTTGAAAAAAACCACACCACTGCAAACAAACAATCATATGGGTGATGTTGTTGAAAAACCAAGGCACTGCTGTAGCAAGGGTCGACGGAAGTCGACCACCCATTCAAATCTTGCTACAGTCTTACAAGCCCATTAGAATGGATGCTTTTTCAGTGGACACCATCATGGACATCAATTGGGTCAGACAACAATTTCCTGCTTTGCAGCACAGTGACATGATATTTATGGACAATGCCGGCGGTTCACAGACCGTGTGTCATGCGATGGATGCCATCACCGAATACCTGACCCACTATGATGTGCAACTGGGCGCCAGTTATGCCACTTCGGCCACCGCAGCCAAAAAACTGGAACAAGCCACCCAAGCGATCCAAACCTATGTCAATGCCGAGCACCTTGAGGAAGTGATTGTGGGTCCCAGCAGCACCGCTTTGGTGCGGATTCTGAGTTTATGTTTGGCACAAGGCTGGCAAGCCGGCGATGAAATCATCATCACCGACGTGGACCATGAAACCAACCGCTCTGCTTGGTTGGCATTACAGCAACAAGGCATTGTCATCAAAACCTGGCACATCCGACCCCATAGTTTAGAGTTACATGTCGATGATTTATTGGTCTTGATGACCAATAAAACACGTTTGGTGTGCTTCACCCATGTTTCCAACATTTTAGGCACCATCAACCCAATTAAACAATGGACTCAGTTGGTCCATGAGCATGGCGCCCAAGTTTGCGTTGATGGTGTGGCTTATGCCCCACATCGGTTGATTGATGTACAAGAATGGGATGTGGATTACTACTATTTCAGCACTTACAAAACTTTTGGACCTCACCAAGCTGTGATGTTTGGCAAACTCGAATTACTCAAATCATTGCCCGGCATCAACCATTCTTTTATCCAGAGCATCCCCTATAAATTTCAACCTGGCAATGTCAACTATGAGCTGTGTTACGCCATGGGTGCGGTGGTGCAGTATCTAAGTGAATTGGGGTCCGGAATCACCAACGCCGAGATCAACCGTGATAACCTTGCCTGCGCCTATGCAAAAGTTGCCAACCATGAGGCGCTGTTATTGCAAAAACTTTTGGATTATCTGTCATCTGTTCCCGAGATTAAGATCACAGGTATTGCCGACAGTGATCCCACACAACGCGTGGCCACCTTGTCAATTGTGCATGAATCATTAAACTCCCATGCCATTGTCGAACACGTAGATCAATTCAACATTGGCATACGGTTTGGTGATTTTTACGCCGTTGAATTGATTGATAATCTGGGTCTAAGAAACAAACACGGCGTGGTCAGAATCAGTTTGGCGCATTACAACACCCAAGATGAGGTGGATGCGTTGATTGAGGCACTGAAATCTATCCTATGATGAAACACAGCATGAATCATGTTCACTGCGACTCCGCTCAGTGAACGTATTACTTACCGTTGGCTGAGCGGAGTCGAAGCCCAATCCGTGGGTAACAAAATATAGACAGCACAAAGTGAGAACTCAGATAGTCATCAAATAAAAGTCATATCCTTGTGCCTGCGGCTATTGGCTGCATCAACTGGATCTCCGGGTCAAGTCCGAAGATGACGGTGGCAAGAATGAGAAATTTCTACAATGATTTAAACGCCTGCTTTAGCCGCTTCACCGATACTTTCTGTTTGGTGCCTAAACTTTGCGCAAACAAAGAAACCCGCAATTCTTCCAGCAACATCAAGAAATCTTGATGGTCAGAGGTGAATTCATCCATTTGGTCACAATAGTCATAAAATGGCTTACTGATCTGGCTCAATTCTTTGAGTTTCTCAGCTTCTTTAGGCGGTGAATGTAAGGCTGTTTCCAATCGCATGGCCAGACCATTGAAATAACGGCTGTAATTTTCCAAATCAGCCATCCTCACATGGTGGACAAAATCAGCATAGACCAGATAATCCAATTGGTATTGCATGTCGTTGTAACTGGCTGCTGTCAACAGTTCGCTTTTTTTTTCAACCTGTTGCCAAATGGCATACCACTGTTGAATCACTGGTGCCAACTTTTGGGACCATTCATAGGTGATTTTGTACAAATTTTTATTCAAATCATCGGCCAATTGATCGAACTGCTGCTGGTTACCAATCCATTCAAAAGCAGTGATGTGCTTTTCCAACAATGAATCAATCAACTCATCAATCAACTTGTGATCACTGCCCAATGCGTTCCAAGCCATTTCTGCTTTCAAATTAATTTGTACTTTTTGAGCCTGTTTGATGATTTTTGGGTATTTGATGCTGAGCAAGCGCTTAATTCCCTGAATGTGTCTCAATTCAGCCTGATGGACATTCTCGAATAGCCTTAATCCAACCTGATCGCCTTGATCGACGATGGCCTGATAAGCAAGCAAACCATTGTCCAACTGCGTTTCCTGAGACAATTCACCAAACACCCAATCTCTGGCGCCATCCACTTTTTTTGCTTTCGATGCCGTTTTCTGAAAGCTCCGGTTGGCCTTGCGACTGAAATCATCCAACAAGGCGTTGAAGTCCCGACCACTTTTCAACACTTTTTTGTTGTTGTCATAAACCACATAACGAAACTTCAGGTGATCATCCAAGACTGTGGATTGCCAATCTTCAAGCTGAGTTTGTAAACCGTTTTTGCGAAACACCCATTGCACAACTTGTTGATAAAACTCGACACTGTGGTCCAAAGAATCACTGAGCACTTCGGCATATTCTTTGATGGGAAACAACCCGCGACGAATGCTTTTCGGCAAACCTTTGATCAACATTTCTAATTTTTCAGGTAACAAGCCCGGCACTAAATATTCAAAATCATTGGCATTCAAAGCATTCAACCAGGGCAACTGAATATGTGCTGTAACACCATCTGTTTCACTGCCAGGTTGAAATTCATAACTTAATTTCAAAGTCAGGTTACGAATGGTCATTTCTTCTGGAAACAGTTCAGCACGATCCTTGGGTGCTTGTCGCATATACAAATCATCATCACTGAATTTCAGTGCATGGTCACCCTGTTTGGCTACCCATTTTCTGAGTTGTACTTCAGAATAAATATCGGCAGGAATAATTGCATCGTATAAGTCGTATAAAGTACCTGGATCGATCAATAAATCCTTTTTGCGATGCCGGTCTTCTTCAGCTTGAATGGCGGCGATTGATTTGGCGTTGTGATGGAAAAATGCCATGCGGGTGTTCATGTGCTGTTCCACCAGTGCTTGGCTGATGAACAAATGACGTGATGTTTTGGGGTCTTTAGGGCCATAGTGAATTTGGTGCTTCTCACTCAACACCAAACCCAACATCACACTGCGCTGATAACCCATCACAGTACCGTGTTTTTTCGACCAAAATGGATCGTAATGCGATTTTTTGATCAAATGCCGCCCCACATCGTTGATCCACATGACATCCAAATCGGCCACCATCCGAGCAAACACCTGGCTGGTATGAACAATTTGTCCCGCCAAGATCCATTTGGGGTGGGTCCCGTACAAGCCTGAGCCCGGAAAAATCAGGAATTTTTTATTCCTGGTCCCCAAATATTCCCGATCCGATTGCTGCATACCAACGTGTGAAATGAAACCTGACAACAAGGCCTTATGGATTTGTTCATAATTGGCTTGTTGATCGGTGATGATCATTTTTTGGCGTTTGACCAATGCAGCTAACTGGCGGTTCACATCACGCCACTCCATATAGCGTTTGATCGATATAAAATTATCACGGCACCATTGTTTAAAGCCTTTATTTTTTAGCTTGCTGCGCTGTTTATTCAGGTGATTCCACAGCTTCAGCAAGGCCATAAAGTCTGATTTCTCATGGTTGTATTTCTGGTGCGCCTTATCTGCCGCCTGTGACCACTCCAAAGGCCGTTCTCTGGGGTCCTGAATCGACAAACCCGCAACAATGACCAGCAGGTCTTTTAAACAACCCAAACCATTGGCTTTGATCAAAATCCTGCCAAGCTGAACATCAATGGGCAAATGAGCCATCATCCGCCCAGTTTTGGTCAGTTGTTGACCTTCATCCAATGCTTCGAGTTCTATCAACAACTGATAGCCATCATTGATCATTTTAAAATCAGGTTGATCAATGAATGGAAACTCGGTCAGGTGACCCAAGTTCAACACATGGGTTTGTAAAATCACTGAGGCCAATGAAGTGCGCAAAATCTCAGCGTCGGTGTGTTCAGGTCGACTTTCAAAATCCTGTTCGGCATATAACCTGAAACAATGGCCATCTGCAATCCGACCACAGCGACCCATGCGCTGATTGGCACTGTCTTGTGCAATCGCTTCAATCTGCAAGCCTTGAATTTTACTGCGGGCTGAATACCGACTGATGCGTGCCAGGCCCGAATCTATGACATAGTGAATACGTGGCACCGTCAATGAAGTTTCTGCCACATTGGTGGACAAAATCACTCGCCGCTTGTTGCCTGGTTTAAATATTCGCATCTGATCTGTAGCGGTTAAGCGGGCGTACAATTTAAGTATTTCTGTGTTGGGCAAATGCTTGCGTTGTAATTGATCTGCCGCATCATTGATTTCTCTCTCACCTGGCAAAAACACCAACACGTCACCTTCACCACTCATGGCATAAATTTCATCAATGGCACGGATGATGCCTTGGTTCAACTCCAGATTGTTTTCTTCTAAAGGTCGATAGTGAGCCGTGACTGGATAAGAACGACCACTGACATTGATGATCGGTGCATTATTGAAGTGTTTTGAAAATTTGTCGGTATCAATGGTTGCTGAAGTGATGATCACTTTCAAATCAGATCTTTGGCTGATCAATTGCTTGATAAAACCCAGTAAAAAATCAATGTTTAAACTGCGCTCATGGGCTTCATCAATGATAATGGTGTCGTAGTCATTGAGGAACTTGTCTCGCAAGGTTTGTTGCAACAAAATTCCATCAGTCATGAATCGAACATAACCATCCGGACTGAACTTTTCATCGAAACGCACCTGATAACCAACCGCTTGTCCCAACGGTACATTGATTTCATCAGCCACTCGCTGGGCCACTGACTTGGCGGCAATCCGTCGCGGTTGTGTGCAGGCAATTTGACCAGCCACACCCAATCCTGCCTGTAAACATATCTTCGGGATTTGGGTTGTTTTTCCAGAGCCTGTTTCTCCGGCGATGATGGTCACTTGATGAGCCTGGATGGTTTTTTTTATTGTTTCAGCCTGCTGACTGATGGGCAGTTCGGGGGCCAATTCGACTTTGGGTGCTTGTTCTCTTCGCAGCTCACAAGTTTGTTGCGATTGTGTTAACGCCTCCAGTGCTTGGCTCAAGAATTTGGGTTGCTTTTTGGCTTTGTTGAGTTGGTTCTTTAAGCGATGTTGGTCTTTGGCCAGCACATGACCAGGCAATTGCGTTATCAGTTTATCTAGATCGACCTGCACAGTTCAGCATTCAGCTTTTGGCTGGACTTGTAGGCATCTCTTTGATGTAAACATCTTGTTTGGCATAGGGGATTTCAATGCCAGCCGCATTGAATGCATCATAAACCTGCATATGTAACTCATGTCTGATGCGTCCACGCAATACCGGTTCGGGTATCCATGCCAATAACTCAAAATCCAAAGAAGATGGGCCAAAGGCACGCATCCTGACTCTGGGTGCTGGATCTTTCACCAATTCCTGGTGATCCGCAGCGACTTGCTGAAGCACTTCACATACTTGCTCAACATCAGATCCATAAGCAGCGCCGACTTTGACTCGAATGCGACTTTTTTCCCAACGCCCTGAGCTTTCATTGATGATTTTCGCATTACCTATGACATTATTGGGTATGGTAATTTCAATGTCATCACGGGTTAACAGTCGAGTGGAGCGCATACCCACATGAGTCACCATGCCACGTTCACCTGAGTCCAGATTGACAAAATCTCCCACTTTATAAGGTGTATCAGCAATGATAAAGAACCCTGAGAATAAATTGGCCAAGGTGTCTTTGGCCGCAAAACCAACAGCGATACCAATCACCCCGGCAGAGGCCAGCCAAGCGGTTGGGTTGATGCCCCAGATGATCAATAAAATGTATGAGCCCAAGCCGATCAACAATATTTTGCCAATCAACTCAAACAGCGGAATGGTTTTCGGTTGCACGATTTCAAACCGTTCTTTGAACCTGGACAGGGTGGACAACAAAATGTGCAGCACTTTAAAGCCACGCATCATCCAACTGAGTACCAGAATACTGGCCAAAATTCTGATCAGGTTGCTTTCAAAGCCTTTTGATAACCCTATGGTCTTGACCGCCACCCCCAAAAAGAAAAAGAAGATGGTTAAAAAGAATGGCTTACGCAACACTGCAATGAGTTGATCATCGACATCGCTTTTGGTTCGCTTGGCAATTTGTGACAGGCTTTTGGTGAACACCATCAACCCAATTTTCGCCACCACGTAGCCAAGCGCCACGATCAAAGCAAACCCCAACAATGGGATGGCTTGGATTTGTTCCCAGTAAGGCTGCCAAGAGTCTGGCAAATATGAAGACAGGTTATTGATGGCCAAGGTCACATCGCTCACTGGAGCAGGATCAACCACCGGATCAGATTGTATGTTTGCTGCTACATTAACCCCCATGATCAATCCACCAATTTCAAGTGTGATTTGCCTTTACTGGACTTGTTACTGTCTTCACCAACAGATGAATCGTTTCCTTCGTCCAAAGCATCATTCTCAACATCAAACATCATACCTTTACCGTTTTCTCTGGCATAAATGGCTGATACCGCCTCCATCGGCACAATGATGGCATGTGACACACCAGAAAAACGGGCATTGAAGGTCAGCAGCTCTTCATCCATTTGCAAATTTTGTGTGGCATCGAATGAAATGTTAAGCACGACCTTACCGTCCTCTATCGCATCATCAGGTACGCGAATTCCGGGATAAGATGCATCAACCACAGCCAGTGGTGTTAAACCATTGTCAGTGATCCATTCATGCAAGGCCTGAATAAAATACGGCTTAACCGAAGTCATGTCTTGATCAAAAATCAAACCTGTACTCACGTTCTGATTCGGTGATGCTCTTCTTGAATGCTTTACTTTGAAACATTCTGTGCGCATAGTTTCGCAATGATTTGGGCAGTGCTTCCCAGTCCAAACCATAATGTTCTAAACGCCACAAGAATGGCACTAAATTGGTGTCCACCAAGGTCATGTCTGCATTCATGAAGTATGGATTTTGACTGAATAATGATTCAGCAGCGACCAGTTCAGAAGTTAAGTCTGCAACGGCTTGTTGTTTTGCTTCTCCAACTGCATTCTCTATTTTTTCAACGTATTGGAACCAACCGTTTTCTAATCTGTAAACCGTGAACCGAAGTCGAGCTCGGGTCATCGGATCTGGTGGCATCAAAGGAGGATGTGGGTACCGCTCATCCAGGTATTCAGTGATGACATTGACTCCATATAAATGCATGTCTCGATCAACCAAAGTTGGGACTTCTAACTTTGGATTGTTCGCCAACAGGTCTTCCGGGGGGTCATTGCGGTCCACTGAAATGATTTTACAATTGATACTCTTGGTGGCCAAAAGGAATCGAATTCGATGAGAATCAAATGCTTCTGTTTCTGAGTAGATGGTAATAACTGATCGTCCACGTTCAATAATAGACACCTATTTTTCTCCTTTATTTCAATGTTAAAAAGGGTTTTTGCAAAGCAATTCTGCAAAAACCCTTCATTTTATCAAATTTTGACCTTTTTGTTAAGGCGCTCAAACTTGTGCCTTCAGTGAATGTCTCTGAAATAATTCACTTTAAGCAGGTATGCCAAAAATGTGAATATCACCACAAACAGCAGTACCCAAGGTGCATAGGCCATTCTGATCAACTGAGCCGGCTCAGATGAATAATCCAAGAAGTTAACCAAGTCAGTGACCATGTCTTTGTATTCTTGTTCGCTCATAGAACCGGGTTGAACCTGTTCAAAGCCTTTGAACTCTTTGTGCTCATTGCCTTCTTCATCGGTGTGGACTTCGAAATTTGCTTTACGAATACCTTGGAACTCCCATAAAATATGAGGCATGGATGCATTTTCAAAAGTCAGGTTGTTCCAGCCGGTAGGTCTGGTTGGGTCAACATAATAATTGATCAAAAAGTTGTACAACCAATCCAAACCACGCGCTTTGGCTATGACCGTCAAATCAGGTGGTGCTTTGCCAAACCATTTCGTTGCATCGGCTGGGTCCATGGCAATGGTCATTTTGTCGGTGAATTTGGCATCAGTGAGTACCAAGCCATTCATCATTTCATCTTCAGTCAAACCCAAGTCCTCAGCCACTCGATTGTAGCGCTGATAAGCCATAGAGTGACAACCCATACAATAGTTCATGTAGGTTTTGGCGCCACTTCTTAAAGAATCGGTCGAACGGATGTTGGTTTGTACGTGCTCGCCGATATAAGCATCACCTGCCGCGTTGGCCAAGCCTGAAAACATCAACAAACCCAATATCATTACATATACTTTTTTCATCAGTGGTCCTCTATTCTATCTGGCACTTCATGGTACTTTTCATTTCGACTGTATAAAAACAGCCAAATGAAGTAGAAGAAGTAAAAACCGGTCAATATTTGAGCAATCCTGGTCAAGGTGACACTACCTGCTTGCATACCTAACCAACCCAATACAACAAAGGTAATGGTGAATAAGCCCAACATCAACTTGAAAGGCCAGCGTCTGTATCGAATTGATTTAACGGGTGAACGATCCAACCAAGGCAAGAAGAACAACACCACGATGGCCAACAACATGATCAAAGCACCCATTTGCATGTCCGGTACTGCACGCAACATGGCATAAAATGGCGTGAAGTACCACACCGGTTTGATGTGCAGCGGAGTCACTGCTGGATCAGCAGGCACATAGTTGTCATGTTCCAAGAACAGTCCACCCATGTCAGGTTTGACAAAAACAATGAACAAGAACACCAGCAAGAACATACCCACACCAAAGATGTCTTTCACCGTGTAATATGGGTGGAATGGAATGCCATCTAAAGGCTTGCCGTTTTCATCTTTGTGTTCTTTGATTTCAATGCCTTCAGGGTTGTTTGAACCCACAGTATGCAATGCGGCAATGTGTAACACCACCAAGGCCACAATGGCCAATGGCAAGGCCACCACATGTAAGGCAAAGAAACGGTTCAATGTGGCATCTGAGATCAAGTAATCGCCCCTTACCCATTCAACCAATGCATCACCAACAAGCGGGACTGCACCAAACAACTGGGTGATCACTTTGGCACCCCAGTAAGACATGTTACCCCATGGCAACACATAACCCAGGAAGGCTTCTGCCATCAGGGCCAGATAAATCACCATACCGAAAATCCACACCAATTCTCTTGGTTTCTTGTATGAACCATACAATAGCCCCCTGAACATGTGAAAGTAAATCACTATGAAAAAGGCAGAAGCCCCGGTGGTGTGCAGGTAACGGATCAACCAACCCCATGGTACATCTCGCATGATGTATTCAACCATGCCAAAAGCTTTCTCAGCATCTGGCTTGTAATGCATGGTCAACCAAATACCAGTCAATATTTGATTCACCAAGACCAGTAAGGCCAGAGAACCAAAGAAATACCAAAAGTTAAAATTCTTCGGCGCGTAGTATTCAGACAAATGGTCTTTGTAGAACTGCGTGACTGGCAATCTGGCATTCAGCCAACCCATGAAACCAGAGGCAGATTTACTGCTCGAACTTGCTATTTTTCCCATTATGCTTGCTCCCCATCGTTACCAATTTCAATGGTGTTTTCATCTAAGAATGTGTAGGGCGGTATATCCAGGTTACGGCTGGCAGGTGATCCGGCAAAAACACGTCCTGAAATATCGAATCGAGAATTGTGACATGGACAGAAGAAGCCCCCTTTCCATTCTGCATCAAAAGTTTGGGGCACCAAATCAGGGTAGTACTTTGGTGAACACCCTAAATGCGTACAAATACCAACCACAACCAAGAAATTATCTTTCCTGGCTCGATAAATGTTATCAATGTACTCAGGTTGTATGCTTTCTGCTGACTCTGGATCCTTCAGTTTATCGTTTAATGACTCCAAAACAGCTGTTTGTTTCTCAGTTCGGTTGACCAAAAACACCGGTTGACCACGCCACAAAACATTGAGCATTTGACCTGGTTCTACTTTTGAAATATCAGCTTTTACCGGTCCACCGGCCGCTTTGGCGCGCTCAGACGGCAGCCATGATTTCAGGAAAGGAACAGCCGCAAACCCAGCTCCAACGACGCCTACTGCGCCGGTACTGAGCAATAAAGTGCGACGACTTTTATTGACATTATCAGTCATTGAATTAACCCCTAATGAATAAAATCTTGTCAACAGATCATGTCAACAAGGTGAATCTATTAATAAATCGGCGCAATTTTACAAGATTTTAATGTTTTTTCATAGCCAAGCTTAAATTTAATCAGTATTTTCAAGCAATTGTTTTGGGTGGAACAGATTTGGTTGCCTTGATACTTATCAGCCAGCACAAAGGCGCCTTATGAATCAAGATTTATGACTATCGACCTCTACATCACTGTGTGTTTTTATATACAATGAAGGTTTGTAACCAGAAACAATGACTCATGAAAGCACATATTCACTTTGTCTTTAAATATGTGATCATCGGCTTGGCTGTCGGATTTTTGTATTTGCTCATAGCGGGTAGAATCCAACTGCCCAAACAACAAGTAGAACAACCTCAACTGCTGTTCTCATATGCGCCTGCCATCAATAAAATTACCCGTTCAGTGGTCAGTATATACACCGAGAGTAATGAACGGGTCATGCCCAATTCGTCTGGTATTTCACCCAGGGCACCTTACTTGACCAAAAGCTATTTGGGTTCCGGAGTCATTGTATCTTCCACGGGACACATAGCCACCAATAAACACGTGATTGATGGGGCGACACGGGTCACTGTCTACCTGTGGGACAACCAGGCCTATGAAGCCAGTTATGTGGGCGCAGATCCGCTGACTGACTTGGCAGTGATTAAAATCAATGCACAAAACCTCACCCCGGCAGAATTTGCTGACAGTGAATTGGTTAATACCGGCGATGTGGTGTTAGCCATTGGAAATCCATTCGGCCTGAACCAAAGTGCATCACTGGGCATAGTCAGTGCCACAGGTAGACAAGGATTAACTGAAAACCCAATAGACACTGAACGATTTATTCAAACAGATGCGGCCATCAACCAGGGCAATTCAGGCGGTCCACTGATCAACCCATTGGGTCAGGTGGTCGGCATCAGCACCGTCGGCTACACCCAATTTGGTGTTGAAGGTATCAATTTTGTCACCCCATCAAACACCACTGTCCAAGTCATCAATGCTTTAATCAAACATGGAAAAGTACTCAGGGGTTGGCTGGGTATCCAATTCATTAAACCTTATGGACATGCTGTATATGGCATTCCAAAACCTGCGGAAGGCATCATGGTTTCAAATGTGATGCGCGACAGTGCTGCCTACAAATCAGGTATCAAATCCAGGGATGTGATCACCCATCTAGAGGGTAACGCAGTGAACTCATTTGACCAATACCGCCAGCTGCTGTTCTCTCACACTCTGGGAGAAATGGTCATCATCAAAGGCTATAATGAAGGCGGTGAATTTGAACACGCCATGCGCATCGAACCCAGACCTAACCAAGAATAATCATCGAATGAATGCTGTATTTATGGAATTAGTTCACAATTCACCTGATGTGTGATGGTTTTATTTAAAAACATTGTATAAAATTTTATTGGGTGTTAGATAATCACAAAATCATTTTCTTGTAACAACCAGAAATGCATATAAGAATGAACAAAAATTGGCTGGCCTTGTGCCTGTTACTGCTCAGCTCGTCGCTGGCAGTGGCTAAAGAGCGGGCTAAAATTGGATTGGCACTTTCTGGTGGCGGGGCCAGAGGCATGGCCCATGTGGGTGTATTGAAAGCCCTGGAAGAAAAGAACATACCCATTGACTACATTGCCGGAACTTCAATGGGCAGTATTGTTGGTGGTCTGTATGCCACCGGTATGAGCCCTGAAGACTTGGAATGGGCCATCCAGTCAGTTGATTGGGACGATGCCTTGAAACCCTCTGCCAAAAGACAGCTCAAAGATTACCGCCAAAAACAAGAAGAAAAAGATTATTTTGCCGATTTGGAAATTGGCATCTCCAAAGAAGGAGCCAAATCTGGTACGGGATTGGTCGGTGACCACAAAGTGATGCTTGAATTACAACGCTTGGTTGGTTCCTTTAATGAGCAGGATTTCAATGAATTTCCCATCCCTTTCAGGGCTGTCACTACTGACCTCAATGAAGGCGAACCTTATATCATTGATCACGGTGATTTGGCCATGGCCATGAGGGCTTCTATGGCTGTACCCTTGGTGTTTGGCCCAGTCAAACACCAAGGCAGGATGCTGTCAGATGGTGGCATGCTGAACAACCTACCCGTGGATGTGGTTAAAGACATGGGTGCAGACATTGTCATTGCTGTGAACATTTCATCACCCCTGGCCAGTGTCAATGAACAATCCTCTGTTTTGGCCGTCACCTATCAAAGTATAGATGTGGCATTGGTTCAGAACACCAAGCGATCTTTGAAGATGGCTGACATAGTGATCCAACCCGAATTGCAAGGCATTGATGCATCCATGTTTGATCGGGCAGCGGATATGATCAATGATGGCTACCTGACGACCTATGCCTTATCGGCCAAACTGATGCCCTACAGCATCCCTAAAAAGGACTACATCACCCATTTAGAAAGTCGAAACTTTTTACCCCGGGAAATTCCCAGCCGCATCAGTTTTGTTGAATTTACTGGTAACAAGAGAACCTCAACTGAGCGTTTAATGTCACGGGCTGACGAATTGATTGGTCAAGAGTTTAAAGCACAAGTGGTGCAAGATTTTGTCGATCAAACGGTTTCCAAAGAGGAAGACATTCAGGTCATGACTTATCACGTTGATGAAGACGACAACGAAACCAAAGGGATTGTTTTCAAAGTTCAGGAAAAACGCTGGGGACCAGACTACCTTAAATTCGGCATAAAAGTGCAAGATGACTTTGACTCGAACACCCGCATTTCGTTGCTGGTTAGGCATCACCGCTACAACATCAACCGCAAAGGCGGCCGCTGGGTTAATGACCTGAGTATTGGTGCCCTGCTGGGCTGGCAATCGGAATTGTACCAACCGCTGGATTTTGATAATCGTTTTTTCGCCACTGCCAATATTGACACCATCAAAGACACCCGGCGCTTTTATGAGGGCATAGATGCCACCGGTGAATATGACCACAAAAAATTTGGCTTTGGTATCAACCTGGGATTCAATCCCAACATCAACAGTGAGCTCCGAGCCGGCATTTGGTACAAAGACGAAAGCGTGGTCCCAGTCATCAATGACATTGACTTTGAAACGGCCATCAACCGCACCTTGGGACTGAAAGTCAATTATGGTTTTGACTCATTGGAAAAAGCAGTGGGTGCCAGAAATGGATATGACATCAAAGCAGAACTGGGTATCTTTGATCGGGTTCAATACATCAGCTTTGAAGGCCTGAGACGTTTTCCCATGTTTGAAAAATCAGCAGCCCACCTGAGGTTGAAATTTGATTTCACCGATTTGGTCAATGAAGAAGAAATATTCAAAGCTTATGGTGGCATCGATGACTTTGCAGGTTACCCCACCCATTCATTGCTGGGCTTAAATGCATTTTTATTTGAACTGGGTTGGTACACACCCTTGTCATCAATCGATTTACCCATCATCGGTATTCCAGATTTAACCATCAAAACCCACTGGGGCAACGTCTGGCAACGCAACATCAACATAGAAGACATGATTTATGGCATGTCAGCAGGGATCTCATTTGATGTACAAGACACAGTGATGTTTTTGGGAACAGGTTACAGTCATGATGGTGAAGCCCGGTTCTATTTGCGCTTGGGAACCGGCTTTTAACTGACAATTTTTTGCAGTTTTCACGATCCCTGAAACACACTAAAACAGCACAGCCCCAAAGATGTGACCGACTCAACATTATCAAAAAATCACTGGGACATTAACTTTTATTTTCTAAATTCTGAACAATCAAGTTGGTATCATTGGACCAGTCTAACCGAAATGAGAACTGATGAGACTATTGAAAAACTGCGCCCTCCCTATGGGACTGACGATGAGCTTGTTATCACTGAATGGCTTGATGAGCCCCGCAAAAGCACAAGATCCAACACCTATACTGGATCGATATGCTTATACCCTGACTGGCGATGTGATGATTGATTTGGCCAATCAAAACATCATCATACAAAGTGACATGTTTAACTGCCAACAGGAAAATGGTGACCCACCCATCGACACCACACCTTTTGCTTTATTTACCAACAATCAATTCATTGGTTTGGTAGACTTCAGATATGACACTTATCACAACAGGATCTATTTCAACAGTGAAACCAATGGTTTGATTTGTGACAATGGAGTTTTTGTCGATGTCTTGTTTGCCACCGGTTTTGAAGCTGCGTTATAGAACCAACAACCAAGCCTCATCCACTATTTTTACACCCAGTTGTTGTGCTTTGGTGAGTTTTGAGCCGGCTTTTTCGCCCGCCACCAACAAGGTGGTTTTGGCTGACACAGAACCTGTCACCTTGGCCCCCAAGTCCATCAACTTCTGTTTGGCTTCAGATCGGGTCATTTGCGACAAAGCACCGGTTAACACCACAATTTCACCCTGTAGGGGTTGGTCCTTTGTGGATTGATCCTCCACTTCAGGCCAAGTGATGCCTGCTTCTTGTAATGCCTGGATGACGGACACATTGTCTTCATTTTTGAAGTATTGACGAATGCGACTGGCCACCACATCACCCACATCAGGCAAAGCAACCAACACCTCACTGTCAGCTTCCATGATGGCAGGCAGCGTGAACAGATGGTTGGCTAAGGTCAGAGCCGTGGCCTCACCCACTTCACGAATGCCCAATGAATAAATAAACCGGGCCAAAGTGGTTTGCTTGGACGCTTCAATACCAGCCAGTAAATTCATGGCTGACTTTTCAGCCATGCGCTCCAAACCAGCGGCTTGTGCAGCTGTTAAATGGTACAAATCTGCGGGTGAATGTATCAACCCGGTATCCACCAACTGTTCAACCAATTTATCGCCCAACCCTTCTATGTCCATGCCTTTTCTTGAAGCAAAATGCTTGATCGACTCTTTTAACTGCGCATCACAGGTCAACCCAGCCGGACAACGCAACACGGCCTCTCCTTCAATCCTGAACAAAGCACTGTCACAAACCGGACAATGTGTTGGCATCATAAATGGCTCAGTATTTTTGGGCCTTTTGGCGAGCACCACTTTCACCACCTCTGGTATCACGTCACCTGCCCTGCGGACAAAAACCGTGTCACCCACCCGAACATCTTTGCGCCTGATTTCATCTTCATTGTGCAAGGTTGCATTGGTGACTGTGACCCCGCCTACATTGACGGGTTTCAGTCTGGCCACCGGAGTGATGCTTCCGGTTCGGCCGACCTGAACATCAATGTTCTCAATTTGTGTGGTGGCTTCTTCGGCTGGAAATTTATGGGCAGTTGCCCAGCGTGGTGCTTTGGTCACAAAACCCAATATTTCTTGCCAGGCCAAATCATTGACTTTATAAACCACGCCATCTATATCAAAATTCAAACCATCACGTTGGGTCCCAATTGAATGATAAAAGGATTCACAACCTTGTGCTCCTTTAACCACTTGATTCAAATGATTAACGGGCAGCCCCAAAGATTTGATCCACTGCAAAACATCACTGTGCGTACTGTGTTGGAATGCTGGATCAAACTCTCCCACTGAGTAGGCATAAAAGGCCAGTGGTCTTTGGGCGGTTTTTTTGGGATCCAGTTGCCGCAAAGATCCGGCAGCGCCATTGCGCGGATTGGCAAACACTTTTTCATCATGTTCCAAAGCCCACGCATTGTATTGGCTGAAACCATCTCTTGGCATCACCACTTCACCGCGCACTTCAAATACTTTGGGCACACGGTCACCACGCAAAGTCAAAGGTATGGATTGAATGGTTTTGATGTTGGCTGTGATGTCTTCACCGGTGGTACCATCACCGCGAGTCGCGGCTTGTACCAATTGTCCATTTTCATAACGAATGCTGACCGCCAGGCCATCCAGTTTGGGCTCTGCTGAAAACTCTATTTCATCAAATGACTGATTGGCCTTGGCCAACAAGCCACTGATGCGCTGGACAAACTCAGCCAGCTCTTCAGTACTGAACACATTACCCAAAGAAAGCATGGGTAAGGCATGTGTGACTTGATCAAATTTAGTTAACGGTTGATCAGCAACTCGTTGTGTGGGTGATTCTTGATTGACCCAACTGGGGTGTTGTGCTTCAAGTTGTAACAGCTGCTGATAAAGTTGATCGTACTCCGCATCTGCAATCTGCGGTTCGTCCATGACATAGTAGTGATAAGCATGTTCATTTAACTGCAAAATGAGCTTTTCATACTCAGCCCGGGTGATGACTTTGTTCATGAGTCGGCGCTTTCGAAAGTCCTCATTTCTTCACGCATAGAAGCAATCCTTTGTCTGGAAAAAGCGCTGTGGTTCTCATCAGTTAAAGAACCATCTAACAATTCTGCCATGCGCTTGGCCACTGGAAACATCGTATCCCATAGATCCAGGGCATTCATTTCACCCGGTAAAGTCATGATAAAGACCAGGCCAGTGGTCCTCAAGTCCGGGTCAAAAACCCCTGGTTTGAGCATATTGGCCACCAAAAACAAGGCTTTTTTGACAGAACCCACCCGACGATAGCGATAAAACAGGTGATCATCTCCATACTCCAAGCCGGCTTTTGCCGCTGAATCCTTGATCTGATGCCAGTCAAACTGTAGGCCGTCTTTGGCATGCAGAAACAAAGTGACAATCCTCCTGTCTGATGTCATTGTTCCAGTTTCGGCTATCTCTTCTGCCTGTTCATCCAAACTGATCTCCGGTTCAATTTGGAACAAATCATCTTCCTTAATATCTGAACGTGTGTGGGTTGGTTTTCTGGTACCAAAATAGTAAATCATGGCCAGTACAAACAGGCCAATAATAAATATGATGATTCTTAATTCAAGCGCAGACACGGTTTTGGTGACGATCCATAAAGTGATGTGTGAATCATACAAAAACCATCGACTAACTGCAAGACAAAGACCCCGGTGAAATCAATCTCAACCATTTTTGGAGTTCAGCATGATTGGAAAAAAATGTCGATTCCATCAAAAAAATTACAATTATTTACAAATTCACATGGACATATATTTGTTTTTGTGATGAATATCACGGTTTTATTTTTGCAATTAACTCCCTGAGGCGTAAAATGGAATGAACTAATCCTGATCAGGGGAAGCAATCTGGATCAGGTTTTAGGGAAATCTAAAATAATTTAGGACAAATTTAACGAGGTGAAAAAATGAAAAGTAAAATATTATGCTCAGTGGCAGCTGCCGTCATATCATTCAACGGTTTTGCCAATGAAGCGCAATTTGAAAACAACTCTCCAGCAGGTGTAAAACATCAATCGCTGGACGGCATGAATGCAATCAACCACAACCCAAATGCCGAAGACATGATGATTGAAAAAGGATTTGGTACGGGAAATTACCGTGTATTAATCGCTGCATCTGGCAGTTCGGCCAATTATTCTACCGTTGACTACACTTATGGTGGTGGTGGGTGTATGTACACCAGTAACAACCTGCAAGATGGCGACTTGGACATCAATTTACAATTACCAGATGGCCACACCCTGTTGGGGTTCCGCTATTATTGGAATGACACCGATGCCGGCTCGAGCACCGCCAGACTTTGGAAATTCGACGGATTGGGGGGGACTACCAATTTACTTAACATCACCTCAACAGGTGACACAGGGTTTGGTAGCTTTTATACAGCACTAACCGGTGGTGATCATGTGATCGACAATTCCACTGGGGCATACGTCATCAGATTTGATGGTGGTGCAGGCAACACACAAGAGATGTGTGCTGTTAGGTTATTTATCGCTTCACCTTAATTTAGCAATTGATCAGGAGAAAAATTATGAAAATTACTGAATTAAAAGGTGCAACACTGGCCATAGGCATCGCTTTATCGATCACCGCACTGGCTGATAACAACCTGTCTGATGAGGAAATGGCCACTCAGGCAGCTTTCAACAGCAAAGCTTTGATCGATGGATCTGCAGGACCTGGCGGGACGTCCATCAGATACAAAAATCTGGCTGCCAGTGGCATGAAGGCCCAAACCCAGTCAGTTAATTACAGCTATTCTGGCGGTGGGTGTATGAAAGCAACGGCACCGAGTACTTACGTGGCGTTTGATGACATGGTGGACTTACCGGTTGGTTCAAAACTGGTGTCTTTGACACTGAATACCAACCCAACCAGTTCAACAGATTCGCAAACGGCTCAAATTTACCAGTCTTTAGATGGCTCATTTTCGACCCTTGCCTTTGTGACAGTCAATGATGACAGTATTGCAGATCATACATCTGACGGGGTCTTTTTCGACCACACGCTTTTGTATGATGGCTTAACAATGGCAAGACTTGAAGTCAGTGGCAATACGGCTGAAATTTGTTCGATGAGAATCGGATACATTTCTCCGGATGTGGCCAGCGATGTGATTTATGCATCTAACTTTTATAGATAAACAAAATAAAAACGACAGAATAAACGAGGTGAAAAAATGAAAAAATTATTATTTAAATCCATCGCTATAGGACTTTTAGCGACATCCGGACTGGCATCTGCACAAGAATTTGATACAAGCAAGCCAGTTAATCATATAAACGACCTTTTCAATGGTGAGAACGTACCTTTCTCGACAGACGGGCGCAGCAACGAAAAAGGATTCGTCCCAGGTGCTCTTTATTATTTATATTTTTCTGCATCAACAGCAGCACCCATATCACAAACGGCAGGAAAAACTTATTCAAGCGCAGGTTGTGTTTACAACAGTGCAACGGGTAGCCTGGATGTGAGCCTACAATTACCGGATGGCCATACCATCAAAGGATTCAGGTATTTCTGGGATGATGCATCTGCTTCAAGCACATCAGCAGCCATGATTACTTATGATGGTGCAGGTGGATTCACAACTTTGGATACACTTCAGTCCACGGGTGACACCGGCTTTGGTAGTTTTTATCAAGACCTACCAGGTGGCGATGTTGTGGTTAATAACGCCACTACCGCCTACAGCTTCAGATTTTTCAACAGTGAGGCTGGGTTCGCTCAAAAAATGTGTGGAGTAAGGGTTGCTATGGAAGCACCTTAAGTAAGTAATTGATCAGGAGAAAAATTATGAAAATTACTGAATTAAAAGGTGCAACACTGGCCATAGGCATCGCTTTATCGATCACCGCACTGGCTGATAACAACCTGTCTGATGAGGAAATGGCCACTCAGGCAGCTTTCAACAGCAAAGCTTTGATCGATGGATCTGCAGGACCTGGCGGGACGTCCATCAGATACAAAAATCTGGCTGCCAGTGGCATGAAGGCCCAAACCCAGTCAGTTAATTACAGCTATTCTGGCGGTGGGTGTATGAAAGCAACGGCACCGAGTACTTACGTGGCGTTTGATGACATGGTGGACTTACCGGTTGGTTCAAAACTGGTGTCTTTGACACTGAATACCAACCCAACCAGTTCAACAGATTCGCAAACGGCTCAAATTTACCAGTCTTTAGATGGCTCATTTTCGACCCTTGCCTTTGTGACAGTCAATGATGACAGTATTGCAGATCATACATCTGACGGGGTCTTTTTCGACCACACGCTTTTGTATGATGGCTTAACAATGGCAAGACTTGAAGTCAGTGGCAATACGGCTGAAATTTGTTCGATGAGAATCGGATACATTTCTCCGGATGTGGCCAGCGATGTGATTTATGCATCTAACTTTTATAGATAAGACACCATTTTCACAGCCAAGAAAACCCTGCTTCGGCAGGGTTTTTTTATGCCTGAATGGGGCTTAAGGCTTCAAGATACAAATCAGCCACATCCAGTGGCTTGGCCAATTTGTCTGGATTTTCAGCAGGCCAGGCTTTGGCACGCAATGGTGTGTGCATGGGCGGCGGGGTAATGGTCAAGACTTTGACACCTTGGTTCTCACATTCTTGTGCCAAGATTTTGGAAAACTGCTCAATGGCGGCTTTACCCACACCATATTGCCCCCAATAGGCTTTGGCCAATGTTTGTTGGTCATCAGAAGTGAAGATCACGGTACCTTTACTTTTGAGGATTAATGGCAACAAAGCCTGGGTCAAGAAAATCGGTGAGTTGACATTCACCTGCATTTCTTTCAACCATCTTGAAGCTTCATACAACAAAAACGGCGTTAAACTGCCAAACTCCGCAGCGGTATGAATCAAACCATCCAACTGACCGAAATTGTCTTTGATCACTTTGCTTAACTGCATGTAATCGTTGGGCGTGGCTCCGACCAGGTTCATTGGATAGACGACTGGCTCGGGTAAGTCACGCTTAACCAATTCGTCACACAATTTATCCAGGGCCTTGGGGTTCTTATCACTGATGATGAGGTTGGCATGCTGTTGTGACAAACGCAAAGCCAATGCTGAACCCAAGCCTCCGCAGGCACCGGTGAGAAAAATGGTTTTGTTGGCTAATTGCTTTTGTTTTTCCATGTTATTGAGTCTGTGGTGGTCAAATTTGATTCCAGAATTCTAGCAGCTTTATCACAAAATACACAATGATTATCTAAGCTGGCCGACAATGTAATGCATCTGGTACCAAAATGCCTAGCGCCTGTTAACCGGTCTAAATTGTTAAAATCTCATAAACCAGTCAGTTAGAATTCAGATTTTTTGTGTTATCATCTACTGCTTTGGTCGTAGTGTGGTGTGTAAAAGGCCTGTCTTTTATCTGTACTCAGCCACCAAATGTCCAAAAAACACATGCCATTTCGGGAATACATAAAAATCTCGGCAACAGAACAATAATTAAAACTTATTAGAGGATAATTTATGAATACTCAAACGAGTGAAGCTGAAACATATGATGACGATACACTCTGGGGACACCCCATAGGATTGTACGTTTGTTTTGCAACAGAGCTGTGGGAGCGCTTCTCATTCTATGGGATGAAATTTCTGCTGTTGTTGTACTTAACCAAGTACCACTTATTCAGCGACACCAATGGTTTGAGTATTGTTGGGTCTTATGCAGGTTTGGTTTATGCCTTACCTTTGTTAGGTGGATTGTTGGCCGATCGCTACCTGGGGATGCGTAAAGCCGTGATTTTTGGTGGCATTTTATTGGTACTGGGTCACTTATTGATGGCCGTAGAAGGCACCCAGGCGTCAATGGTTGGCGGTGAAGTGGTGCGTGATGATTTCGCCATCAATGTATTCTATCTGGCACTGGCCCTGATCGTAGTGGGCGTGGGGTTTTTAAAACCCAACATTTCAACCATCGTAGGCAAACTTTATCCTGATAATGACCCACGCCGTGATTCCGGATTCACCATCTTCTACCAAGGCATCAACATTGGCTCTTTTGTGGCCACCTTGATTTGTGCTTGGCTGGGTGAAACCTATGGTTGGAGTTATGGTTTTGGTGCCGCAGGTTTGGGTATGTTGATTGGACTGGTGACGTTTCTTTGGGGCCAAAAATACTTGTATGGTCATGCAGAACCGAACAACCCTGAGGTGTTGAAAGAGTCATTCTTAGGCCCTTTGAACAAAGAATGGGCCATCTATTTGTTTTCAGTTCTGGGCTTGGGCATTGTGTGGTTCCTGGTTCAAAAGATATCCATTGTTTTCTTCACCCAAAACTTATTCTTGTTGGCAGCCGTTGTTGGACTGATTTTCTACGCCATGTACTACAAAAATGATGACCAAAACAAGGGTCTGGCGAAAATTTTTGCTGCTGTGATTGTGGTCTTTGGCTTGTTGACCGTATTCGGATTCACCACCGATCATTTCCCTGACTCGGTATTCGGTACCATACCATTATTCAATACTTTGGCTCACAACATGGTGTGGATGTCTTATGTGCTGTTGGGCATGGTCATCGGCTTCAGCATTTATGGTTTCATCAAAACCAGCTCTGAAGATTACTCCAGAATGGTGGTGCTGCTGTTATTGATCATTTCAACGATTGTTTTTTGGGCCTTGTTTGAACAATCGGCCGGTTCCATGACCTTGTTTGCAGACCGCGTGATTGATCGGAAGATTGTCGACGCCAACTTAACCTCAGGAGATGCTTGGCAATTTTATGTGACCGGAGCAGTGACTCTGGCCTTGGCTTTTTGGGGTTTCATCGCCTCAAATAACTACCGCAAATTGCATAACATACCGCTGATTGATTCATTGAAAGCATCTATCATGGTGGCAGTGATTGCGGTCATACTGTACCTGGCATTCAGCATGTATCAAGGTGGCACTGAATGGCTCGGCCATTTGTCCTATGTTGGCATTTTCTTTTTGTTGTTGGCAGCGGTTACAGTGGCCATTGCGCTGGCTTTTGTGCTGATTGGATTTTTCTATAAACGTGATAAATCAAACGTCGTTTCACAAATTGACGCCAGTGCTTCGGCAGCCAGTATCAACATCATTGCAATCACCCTGTTCCTGTTAGGCGGCTATGCCATTTATTTCGGGATCACAGAATTGGCAGGACTGGCAGATGGCCAAACACGGCCTTTGATCTTTGAACCCACCGCAGGTCAATACGGATCTTTGAATGCTTTATTTATTTTCACCCTGGCACCTGTATTTGCTGCCTTGTGGGTGAAATTGGGCAAGATGAATTTAGACCCATCAACACCGGTCAAATTCTCTCTGGGTTTGATTCAAGTCGGCCTGGGTTTCGGTGCCTTGTTGATCGGAGCCATGACACCCGATGAAGCCGGGAAAGTGGCTTGGGTGTGGTTGATGTTTGCCTACTTATTACACACCACAGGGGAATTGAGTTTGTCTCCTGTGGGCTTATCTGCAGTAACCAAATTGTCGATCAAAAGTGTGGTCAGTTTGGTCATGGGTGTTTGGTTCCTGGCGACCTCCTTGTCAGAAGTGGTGGCGGTGTTACTGGCTAAGATTGCAGCCCTTGATACCGAAGAGCTGAACACATTAACGGTCACCCAACAACTGGATAAGTACAACGAACTGTGGAGCACCTTGCTGTACTTGGGCGTCGGATTTGGCTTGGTCATGCTGATTGTTTCACCTTTATTGAAAAAAGGCATGAGAGGTATTCACTGATCACTTGTAAATAAGCGTAAAGCACCCATTGTTACTGTCATGGGTGCTTTTTTTATACCTGAATCATTGAAATATGCCGCTGTATACTTACGAAAACAAACATGAAGACCAACACTGTACCTATTGCTTGGGTGGTTTTGATGTGATGCAAAAATTATCTGATCCGGTATTCACCCACTGCACTTACTGTGGCAGCCCCATCAAAAAAGTGATCAAAGCAGTAAACCTCAAGGGCCAAACCACTGCCTCACCCAACAGCACTTTGAGCGAAAAGAACATCGCCAAGCAAGGTTTCACCCAATACCGCAAAGTCAGCAAAGGTCAGTACGAAAAAACCGCCGGCAAAGGCCCCGACACCATTCAGTCTGAAGAATAATCTGAATAGCTGATTGCGAACACCAGAAGTCCTAACTTTTCACAAATAATCCACAATTTGATGGTAGAATCAGTGCCTTTTTAAACTGTTGGGAGACACCATGAAAAAATTATTCACTGCAGCGTTGATCGCTGGCTTGGCATTCACAGCACAAGCAGATGACCACAAGAAATCGACTGAAGATTTAATTAAAATGGCGATGGAATCAGAACTGCGCACCGAAGCAGAAACCGACCGTGATCGCAACCGCAGACCCGTTCAGACCTTGGCCTTTTTGGGCCTTGAACACGACATGAAAGTGGTTGAGCTGCTACCTGGCGGTGGCTGGTATACAAAAATTCTGGCACCCGTTTTGAAAGATGACGGTGAATTGATCGTGGCCTTAGGCACTTCACGAGCCAGTAAACTGATTGAAGAAAACGAGTCATTATCACACGTTAAAATTGGTGCGCCAGATTCAAACATCTATCGCAAAGAAGGTGCTCGATTTTATTCTTTAGAAAATGGTGATTTGGGCGTCAAAAAAGCCGACATGGTGTTGACCTTCAGAAACTACCATAACTTTGCTGAAGATGGGCGCCAAGCCATGAACGATGTGGCTTGGGATGCACTGAAAATGGGTGGTATCTATGGTGTGGTTGATCACACCAGGCGTCACATGGAAGGTGAAAACAGTGAAAACCGCAGACGTTTTGATCCAGTCAAAGCCATCTTGGAAATTCAAGCAGCTGGGTTTGAGTTGGTTGATTTTTCTGACTTGCACTACCGTGCTGATGATGAATTGGAGTACGAAGTGGGTAGAAAATCTGTGACCGGCAACACCGACCGATTCACCTTAAAATTCAAAAAAGTGAAAAAATAAACTTTGATCTAAACCAAAAAAAGGCCACCTCATCAGGTGGCTTTTTTTATTTGTATGTCAATTCAGACGTTCAGACCCCATCTCTGAAAGGGTTACAGGCATCTTTATCACCGGTTTGTAATCCACGTTTCAGCCACTTAACCCGTTGTTCCGATGAACCGTGGGTAAAGGCTTCCACATTGACCCGACGACCCGCTCTGGATTGAATGGTGTCATCACCAATGGAGGCTGCGGCCCTTAACCCTTCTTCGACATCGCCAGGTTCAAGCATGTTTTGTTTCTTGTTGGCATGGTGTGCCCACACACCAGCCAAACAATCGGCCTGTAACTCCATCATCACTGACAGTTGATTCACTTCAGCTTTTGAATTGGCCTCTCTTTGCCACTGTCTCACTTGTCTTTCAGTGCCTGTGATGTT
Source organism: Marinicella sp. (assembly GCA_965230295.1). Taxonomy (GTDB): domain Bacteria; phylum Pseudomonadota; class Gammaproteobacteria; order Xanthomonadales; family Marinicellaceae; genus Marinicella. Next base: position 1,293,543 of record OZ246001.1, read on the forward strand.
TTGGATGTGGTGGCCCACCTCATGCCCAATCACATAAGCCCGAGCAAAGTCACCTGGCGCTCCCATCCGCTCCAATTGTCTGAAAAAACCCAAAGACAAATAGACTTTGCTGTCACCTGGGCAGTAAAAAGGTCCCACTGCTTCTGAATTGATACCACACCTGGACTGCACCTGGCCGTCGAACAACACCATAGATGGGGGTTGATACTGTTGGCCAGCTTGGCGGTAAATTTGGGTCCACATGTCCTCGGTTGAAGCAAAGATCACATTAGAAAAATCTGCTTGTTCTTTTTCAGCCGCAGATTGTTGTTTGGGGATCTGTACTTGTTGTTGGCTGCTGCCACCACCTTGCTGCATGATATTACCTAACAAAGACAGTGGGTTTTGCCCAGTGATCACTGCAAATATCAGCGCAATGATGATCATGCCACCCGATAATTTCGCACCTCCTCGAACCACACCACCTTTACCTCGGCGGTCTTCAACTCGAGTACTTCTTCTATGACCTTTCCAACGCATACCAAAAACCTGAAAATGAAAAGCAATTAGTATACCGTAAATTATCTGATGGTTATTTCACTTCATGGTTAAATTTTGTAAACGCCAGGTAAAGTGCCAACAGCGCCAATGCATATAAAGCCACTTGGTGGTTCACCACATCTGCCAATGTGCCACCGAAATACATCAACTTGTGCAAGGCATCCATGACCCATCCAGTGGGTAAAAACATCGCTAATTTTTGCATCCATTCCGGCGCCACTTCGATGGGCCACCAACAACCACCCAATGCAGCCAGCAGCATAGACACAATAACCGGTATGCCATTGATTTGGCCTTCATTTTTTGCCACTGAACCCATGAAAATTGAGAAGCCGGCACAGGCAGCAGCCCAGGCCATCAACAAAATAAATATCATCAACCAATGCTCTCCCCAATGGATACTGAACAACAATGAACCCATGATCATGCCGTAAATCAATTGACATGTGGCCAGCATCCATTTACCCAACCACTTGCCAAAAATCAATTGTTGTTGGCTGATGGGTGCTGCTGATAACCTTTTTAAAACACCGGTTTTACGCTCTAAAAACAAGGACAATGCACCACTGGTTAAAGCAATCATCATGATGAACATCACCAAAATACCAGGAACGGCTTGCTTGAAACCGGTAGGTATTTCTTTTTGTTGGCCGGCATCATCAATGACCAAGTCGATCATTCTTGGCTGTTCATTGGCTTGGGTAAAATCCAGTTGTTGCCAATTATTGGCATCAATTTTTCTCAGGATCAACAAATCACCCAAGGTTTGATAAATTGCTTTGCTGAGCTTGAACTCATGAAAATCACCACCCATGCCATCGGCATCAATCAGGTATTTAAGCTCCAATTGTTCTCCAGCAGCCATCTGCGCTTTTAAATTGTCAGGAACCCACAACTGGCGACTGTAATCTTCAAACTTCCATTTTTCATTGTACAAAGTCTGTTCAGGGCTGAATACCCGCAACAGGTAATCTTCAACTTCAAGCCGGTGTTGCAGTTGGATAAACACCGGATCTTCTTGATCTCCTTCATACCAGACAGCCAGCGTGCTTTTGCTGCCTGAGCCACCACTGAACCCTTGGGTGGTGGTGCCAATGAAGGCAAAAAACACCAAGGGCATGACAAACAACCAAACCAACACCGTCTTGTCTTTCAAGGTGTAAATGAAATCTTTGTGGGCGATCAACCATATTTTTTTCATCTCAGACTCCTTATACCTTGTAAATCAATTGTTTGATCAAGATGCGATTCAACAACCAAAATACCAACACCATGCCCAGCGCCAACAAAGCAGGTAGCAGCATTGCATCCAAAACGGGTTCTTGTCGCAACATCCAATCCTTCAAACCTTTCAATAAAAACCCATTGGGCAGGAATTGTCCCATGCCGGCCAACCAGGGTGGCATACTTTCCATAGGAAAGAAACTACCACCGAGCATCAACATTGGGAAGGTGGTGGCATTGATGGTGATGTTGGCCACTTTGGATGTGGGCATCAATAAGGCAATGACGGCAAACAGCAAATAAATGACCACCCCGGAAAAAACCAGCCAGACCACCATCAAGGGAATTTTTGCCAGCGGTAATGCAAAATACCAACCACCCAACATCGCCAATACCACCACAATCAGGATAAACACCCACAAAGCACCAGTCACCTGACCATTGAAATAGGCATTGAGGGCAGCAGGCGTGGAAGACAAACGGGGTATAACTCCATTGTTGGCATCATCCCAAATGGACACTGCCAATGAATTGGCAGAAAAGATCAATGCCATAAAAATAGCCCCTGGAAACATCAACAAACCAAAAGTGATGGTTTGCTTGTCTTCTTCCTGAACCGACTCGACCACTTGTTCAACCAATTTCAACTGCGGTGGGAAGATGGTTTCTTCTAAACGTTCGATTTGTTGTTTAATCCCTAAAGTCAAAACCACCAAATCGGCATCGTTAAATTTCTGGGTCTCCAACATAGGTTTTAGTACGGCCAACTCTTTTTCAAACACAATCTGCATGTAAGTCGCCGCATCGACCAATAGTTTCATTGAGGTCTCGACCATTTGTGGCAATATGGTCTGGGCAGGATTTTTCACCAATGTTAATTGGGTGCTTTTGTTTTCAAGAAAGGCTTCACCAAACCCTGCTTCGATTGAAATCCAGGCACTGGCTTCTCCTGCATCCATCATGGCACGACCTTCTGTTTCTTTCACTTGTTCTAAAGTAAAAATTTCTGCCAACGGTCCCTGGGTAAACCCGCCGGCCAGAAATTGTGAAACAACAGATTGGTCATGATCAGTGATTAATAAGCGACCCGTGAGTTTTCCACTGCCAGTCCCTGCAATCAAGCTCATCAAAAACACGATAATGATGGGTATGGCCAACCATGAAATCAGTCCCCATTTTTCTCTAATAACGCGCTTTACGCGGATGTTGGCTACGGTTATGGGCATGTTGTTAGCGCTCATGTTCAGTCCCTCAGCTCGCGTCCAGTCAGCTTAATAAAGAGGCTTTCCAAATTGGCTTGTTGTACCGCTGTTTGCTTAACTTGCCCGGCGTCAAACTGAGCCAAGATGTTGGATAATTGAGCAGCTGCCTGGTCTGCCATAAAACGTATGGTTTGATCGTGCCATTCAATCAATTCAAATCCCTCAACCACATTCTCCAGCATTGATTGGTTGGCCTGATTGAATTCACCTTGCAATGTGATCAAGTCCTTTTCACCCATTTGGCTTCGCAATTCATCAACGGTACCTACAGCAATGATTTTTCCATGGTCAATGATGCCAATGCTATCACAGACCCTTTCAGCCTCCTCCATATAATGGGTGGTATACAGCACCGCAGTCCCCTGTGCTTTCAAATTTTCAACAGCCACCAATAAATGCTCTCTGGATTGCGGATCTACCCCTACAGTTGGCTCGTCCAACAGCAGGGCTTTGGGTTCATGCAAGATGGCACAAGCGAAATTCAACCGCCGTTTCATGCCGCCAGAATAGGTGTTAACCAAATCTTTGGCACGTGATTCCAAACCCACTTGCTGCAGCACCGTTTTGATGCGCTGCTGCAATTGGTTGCCAGATAAGCCATAAGCCTGACCCCAAAAGTTTAGATTTTCCTGACCATTCAGGTCTTCATACAAAGCCAAATCCTGTGGCACCAAGCCCAAAGAGGCTTTGGCCTTAATGGCCTCCCCAAGGACTGAATAGTCGTTGATATAAACTGAGCCTTCGGTGGGTTGCAACAAACCGGAAATACAATTAATGGTGGTTGATTTACCAGCCCCATTGGGGCCTAATAGGCCAAATATTTCTCCTGTATTTACCGCAAAGTTGATGTCCTCGGCAGCCGTGATTTGGCCGTAATTCTTGGTCAATGCTTCAATCTTTATCATTGTTTGGTTCCATAAATTGAATTGATATCTGGTGTCTTTCGATGAATGTTCTGCTTAATATAGCTCATTTTATTTTGTCATGATGTACCACAATTGCGAACCAGGCATTGATAGATATCGTCAGTCTGTGTGGTTCAACAGCCAGCAACGCAACATTCCATGAGGGCCATAACTATTAACTATCATACCATCAAAATGTTACAATGCTGTGCGTCTATTAATTGAGTTTTATGCGGTGAAATGGCTGAATATCATACTGGCTGTCCTGATTCTGTGGGCTTTGTTTCAACAGCAGTTTGGTGATGGTGGTCGCAAAGAACTCAAAGAGAAACAAATACTCTTGAACCAACAACAAGCAGAAATTGAGTCCCTCAAGCTTCGCAACGAACAACTGGCTGCTGAAGTCAACAGTTTAAAAACTGGTTTAGATGCCATTGAAGAACGGGCTCGTGCCGAATTGGGCATGATCAAAGAAGACGAAACTTTCATACAAGTGATCAACCAACCAGAAAGCGATGACAACTGATATAACGCAAACCATTCATATCATCATTGCCGCTGCCGGCATTGGTAGCCGTTTTCAACAAACCCAAAGTGATCATTTCAAACAGAGCACCCCCAAGCAGTATGAACTCATAGGCTCATTACCGGTGCTGGCTCACAGCATTCAAGCATTTGACGACATCCAGGTAGCAGGCGCCCTGGTGGCTGGTATCACTGTGGTGCTACACCCGGAAGACCGACACTGGCAACAATTGGCTGAAATTCAGAGTAAACATGCCATCAGCACAGTCAATGGCGGCACACAAAGACATGACTCAGTACGCAATGGCATCAGGTCATTACAGGCACAATACCCAAATTGGGCCAATGACTGGGTTATGGTCCATGATGCAGCCAGACCATGTGTGACCACCGCTGAAATCAACGACCTCATGGCAGCCTGCATTGAACAACACAAGGGTGGCTTATTGGTTAAACCCATGAGTGACACCATCAAAACATCAATGAATGGAGAGACGGTTAAAAAAACCATTGACCGCAGTCAATTGTATGCAGCACTGACTCCACAAATGTTTAAGTGCGGCGACTTGCTCAAAGCCTTAACTGTTTTTGAAGCTGACAGCATCACCGATGAATCTTCTGCGATTGAGGCACAAGGTCAAAACCCCATCATGGTCACTGGCAAAAACACCAACATTAAAATCACCCAATACGATGATTTGATGTTGGCCAAAACGATTTTAGAACAACAAGGGAGGCTTTGATGCGGATTGGAACCGGTTTTGATGTTCACGCTTTTGGTCCAGGTTCATTCCTGACCCTGGGTAACGTGAAGATACCCTATGAACATGGGTTTGTGGCTCACTCAGACGGTGATGTATTGATCCATGCCATTTGTGATGCCCTTTTGGGTGCTTGTGCCCTGGGTGACATTGGACAACACTTTCCACCTTCTGATCCACAATGGCAAGACTGTGACAGCACTGTCTTCCTGAATCATTGCCAACAATTGGTTCAACAACAAGGTTACCTAATCGGCAACATCGATTGCACGATCATTGCCGAGCAGCCCAAAATGCAGCCACACATCCCAGCCATCAGATCAAGACTGGCTGAGTTGCTTAAGGTTGAACTGAATCAAGTCAGCGTCAAAGCCACCACCACTGAACGCCTGGGGTTCACAGGCCGCCGAGAGGGGGTAGCCGTTCAAACCGTTTGTTTGTTACTCGAAAGATGATTTATAGATGGTATCAAACCGGTATTGGAAATAATTCTCATAGGTATTTTGTACCAACACATCATAACCCTCAGCGGTCAAATGAAAACAATCAGTGACGATGCCAAAATTCAAACGCATGGATTCTACCGGGCTCGGTAGTGTCATGTCACCAGGCGGCTGTAGATCTCCTGGCTGAATATTTTGGTCAGGAAACCCATATAGATTTTGCATCAAGCCAAAATGACTGACATGAGAAACCCTGGGGTTGTTGGTGGCTACTGAGGTAAACGCCTGTTCAAACGAGGCTCCAATGTTATTCAACTCCAGCGGCGTTGGTTGCCCCAGACTGTTGTGTAAATTGACACAGAAAAAACTACCAGGCCCGGTCAACGAATCAACAAAATTGGCATAATCATAAAAACTTAATATGACTTCTATTTTTATGTCATGGCTCAAAATGTGGTCCACCACCAACTGTAAATCTGCGGTGATTTGATTTTGTAAATCCGTCACTTGCATGGGTGTCATAGATGTGTCCCATTGATCCAATACATCATTACCGCCTAAAGTCAGTTGTACGGTATCTATATCTGGATTGGCATTCAGCGCATCGGTAATTTTCTGCAACTCTGAAGGGGCCACCCATTCTGCAGCCGTAGAACCACTGATGGCAACAGTGTCTCCTTCACTGATGTATTGGGGATAACCATTGACGGCAAAAACGGCATCGTGAACACCATCTTCCCATTGTTGCTCCGCCCAACTGTCTCCAACTATCAGTACCCGGGTGGTTTGTGCCGCACAAGCCAATGACATCAGCATCAAGATGATGATAAAAATCTTTTTCATTCTAGAATTCTCTCTCTTTAAGGTGCAGTGGATTGATTAACTGTTACAATGTCATTTAAAAAATAATCCAATGGTGTCAGCCTACTCAATCTCATTATTATGTATCCCATTGTAAAACATTTCCATGTCATTTTGGTCATAACCAGCATCACATTGTTTCAGTATCGGTATTGGATCTATCAGGTCAAGAAGCGCAATACACCGAAAGCCATGAAAATACTGCCACATTGTATGGATACTTTGTTGCTGATTTCCGGCATCACCATGGCGGTATGGATAGGACTCTCGCCACTACAAGTGGACTGGCTGTTATACAAATTGCTGGCCTTACTGGTTTATATTATTTTTGGTATGCTGGCGATGAAAAAAACCGCAATGGCCCAATGGCTCAGTTATGTTGCGGCCACCTTGGCGGTGGTTTATATGATCCTGGTTGCCACCCAAAAATCAGCTTGGCCCAATATCCAGCCATATTTCTCATGACTGCCTATAAAAAACACAACTACTTCTTGGGCATTGGTAGCAACATCAACCGAATTAAAAACATCAACTCATGCCTGGCATTTATCACCCATTCATTTTCCAACACCCATATTTCACCCACATACCAGTCACCTTCATACGGCTTCAAAGGGCATGATTTCTATAATTTAGTGGTCAAGATTGAAACGGTATTCCAACCTCATGAACTCAAGTTATGGCTACAAAACCTGGAAGACTTCCATGGACGAGACCGGCACAAACCAAGGTATTCAAACCGAACCTTAGACATTGATCTCTTGTTGTGTGATGACCTGATCATCGATGATGCCTTAGTGCAGATTCCGAGGCGTGAAATCCTGAAACGAAAATACGTGTTGAAGCCATTACAGGACCTGGCCCCCAATTTGATTCATCCGGTGGCACAAAAAAGGCTTGCTGTATTATGGCAAGCCTTGGATGCTGTTGATAACAGTGAGTTGTTACATGTCAACGATGTCGTCACCGATGATTTCGCCCACCTGAGCACTGTCAGCAATGTATAACTTAACTTTCTTTTTGAAAATCAAGTCACCTTTCACCACCACATCATCACCGATATAAACTTCGGGTACTTTTTTGTTGCTGTTGAACCAACCAGAAGACTTTTCAATCACCACATCGCCATCGACCACGGTACCTTCATCTAACTTGATGTTGCCATTGACGGTTTCAACATTGCCATCGACTTCAGTGCCTATGGCAGTGATTTTTCCGTTCACGGTTTCCATGCGGTCTTCAATCACACATCCCGAACCCGCACTGACTGAGCCATTGACTGTTTCTGCATGACCTTTGATCAAACAATCGGACCCTAAAGTGATTGAACCATTGACCGTTTCAGCATGGTCTGCCGTGACACCATCTTTGAATTTGATGCTGCCATTGACCGTTTCTACTTTACCTACAATGGCGCGCTCGCCCACTTTGATAGAACCATTGACTGTATCTAAATTATCCACATGGGATTTATCACCCACGGTGATACTGCCATTGACCGAATCGTAATCTTTTTCAGGGGAATTGGTGCCTGCCGCCACTTTTTCACTACCAAACACGCCGGCTTGAACCGTAAAAGCCACCGCCAATAAGAGAACCAAAATGTATTTCATGTTAAACCTCGTTTCATTGAATTATGTGGGTAAAACGGCCAATGAGCCAAAATGTTACGCTTAATTTCAATGTTTTGCTCTGAATACCGATATTTTATAGGCACCGGGCGCTAAATCAGCCAGTTTTACACTGCCAATTTGGGTCCTAACCAAACGCAAAACAGGCAAACCAACCGCTGCACACATGCGCCTGACTTGTCGATTTTTGCCCTGATTAATGACCAACATCAGCCAAGTGGTTGGGCTGTTTTTCCTGTGCCTTATCGGTGGGTTTCTAGGCCACAACCAAGCCGGCTTTTTAGCCAAAATTTCAATTGTTAACACCCGTGCCGTGTAATCTTTGACTTTAACACCGTTCCTCAGTTGATTCAAATGCCTGGCTTGTGCCCGACCTTCAACTTGTACCAAATATGTTTTTTCAACTTGTTCGCTGGTGATTGTGTGCTGCGTAGGGCCATGGTTGGTTAACACCATCAAGCCTTCAGAATCATAGTCCAGTCGACCAGCCGCATAATACCCTGGCTGATCGATGTAATGACCCAAATGCCGCCTGCCGTCAGTGTCGGTGAATTGAGACAGCACCTGAAACGGTTTGTTGAATATAAGGATGTCAGCCAAAATTATTTACTCGGAATTTGATCCAACAATTGTAACAAATGTAAGCGTATGGATGCTTACTCTGATTGGATTCAGAATCCTGAGCTAACACGTATCTATCATCGCTCAAGGATTGGCGTTTTTCACGATGGCACCAGAAGCTGATCGTGATCAAACAGGTTCAAATGCTGGTCGCTCCGAGTGTTTGAACATTCGGTTGTGGTGGCTGTCAGCGGATGGAAAGTTCAACTGGATAAAATCTCTGGACAAGAGCTTGATGATGAATATTTCCATCGATTCGAATTCAAAATCAGCCAATAATAATCATTTTTTTCTCCGCCTTAAACCCATTAAACACAAGGGTTTTGTGCTTATTTACAAAATTTTCAGTTATTTTTATTGAACCATCCTTATAGGCCAAAAGTCATACTTTTTACAATAACAACAAAAAACCAAGGAGAAGTGACATGAAAGTATTCTTACGATTTTCAATATCTGGATTGTTGGGTTTGGCCATCACGGCCTGCTTATTTTTTGGCATGTTGAGTTTGTTAAGCGGTCAAAAACAACAGCTTAAATCCGAAGACAACAGCATCAATTTTTCATTTGTCAAAGATTACAAGGAAGCAGAAATTAAACCAAACAAAACCATCATCAAACCAGAACAACAGGCCGTGTCTCAAGCACCGGCCATGCCCAGCATGAACTTGGACACGCCCACCGATCCAGGCATTAACCTACCCATGCCCAACACCCAGGGGAAAGATTTCAACATCCTTACAGAAATTGATTTTCCTGGCTTGGCTGGTGGCACAGGATTAAGCGGGGACCAAAACGGTGGCCTGAAATCTGGCATGGCTCCCATGTACCCGCCTAATGAGCAAATGAAAAAAACACAGGGCTGGGTTAAGGTCTTGATCAACGTCAACGAGTTTGGTCGCGTCGGTTCTGTTTCGGTATTAAAAGCCAAACCAGCCAGGGTTTTTAATGCAGCCACCATCAAAGCCGTTAAGAAATGGCAATTCCACCCCAAAGTGGTGGATGGTAAAGCAGTGCCCTATCAAGTGACCCAAACGGTTGAATTTAAAATTGATCATTAAACACGGAGTTCAACAATGGATGGATCCATTGCAGGAAGGAATCATGACATGGACGTCTACTTCTTCAAGAGTTAAGATACCCAACAAAACGGCAACAATAACAACAGCAGGAGGGGCAATAAAAGGATCTTAAACACCAGCAAAAAAGCGCCGCCAACAAAGAACAGCACAAACATACCGATCGACATAATGATACCTAACACCAAAATGATGGGGCTGAACAACACCACAAAAACCCAAAACATGATTTTGAGTAATACCAACAATATCAATATGCCTACAAATGCTTCAATCATCTCCTTCACCATTCATCGTTCATGAATACCATGAACTCAATATTAAAATAGCAAAAATGACAAAAAAAAGGCAGTGCCGAAAGTCAGGATTCGACGAATTCAGAAATTGATTTGGGCCTGGCCACATCAGAATGCAGCTCCCAAAAATATTGGTGTGAATCGTATTGTAGGTAATCCATATCGATGCTCACCATCGAATTGGGGTCAGACACATGAAATTTTGCCGGTGGATAATCACCCAATGGTTTGTCTTTGTGGGCTGCTTGACTGGCTCTGGCAGCGAAATAAGCGGTGAAATCATGAGCCAAATCAACCTGTAACGGATAGCTCAAGGTGTCATCTGGCATACACAGCTGATTAACCTTGAGAATGGTTTCTAATCCCGAATCATCGCTGATGCCATAGGTTTCATCAATGTATTGTCCCACTTGTTGAAAAAACGTGGTCCAACCACCCGGCATGCTTTTGTCCTGGTTAAAAAACTGCACAGCCCATGAAATTTGCTGGAACCGTTGGGGCTGTTGTTGTACAAAACGCAGTAAATCCTGTAAAAAATCAACCGCCCTGATGTCATGCTCCCACTGCAGATACCGGATCACATAACGCAACAAGGAGTAACCATCGGCCATGGTATAGATTTGATACATACCTTTCATCCATTGCAGGTCTTGCTCAGTAAAACTGAATGATGAAATCACAAAGTCCTGGGCATCAACCTTGATTTGGTATTTTTCGATGTATTCCGGATCAGCCATGGGGCTGTTGGGAAGTAATTGTGTGGGGTAGGCCTTGACTGACACATCCATGTCTATATACCTTTGCAGGTCATTGTTGAAAGCATCCACAGTGATCCCGGGTAAACCAATCATCAAATCGGTAGACAAAGGTAATTTCAGGTCATAAAACACTTTGGTCAGTTCGTCATATTTCTCCGTTTTGATGTTTTTGCGGTTGATGACCTCTAAGGTTTTTTCATCGGTGGTTTGGATAGAGATGATGCCTTGACTGATGATGCCACCAGCAGTGAACACTTTGATGATTTCAACCAGACGCCAAGTGGAGTTTTTCGTGTAATTAACCACCACTTCTTGCGGATAACCATATTTTTCTTTGGTATCCACAATAAATTGGGACAATTCGATGTCACGGTCATACAAACCAAAGTTGGCATCGGCGATCCAAATCACCCGTACTTTATTCTTGCCAATCCACTCAATTTCTTCCTTCACCCGATCCAAATCAAACTTCCTGACTTTTTGATTGGTGGCCGAACCCCAGTCACAAAAGGTACAACCAAAGGGGCAGCCGCGATTGGATTCTATGATGGCTGCTTCTACCCGTCCAGCATACACATCAAACAGCCCCGACAAATACGGTGATGGCACTTCATCGGGTGCTGCCATGCGGGTCCGTTTGGGGGTGCGGATCAATCCGCCCAGGATTTTGTCTCTGAAAGTGATGCCAGTGACTTCAGCCAAAGCATCTTGCTGATAGGTCACCTCGCCTTCACTGCTTTTAACGATTTGCGTAAAAATTTCAGTGACCGACACTTCACCTTCGCCATGAACCGATATGTCCACAGAAGGGTGTGCTGCCATAAAATCGGCGCTGGCCTGTTGGTATTCTGGCGTACTGGGACCTCCGTGAATGGTTAAATTTCTGCCATCATGGCCTTTGATCGCTTGGCTGACCTGGATGTTCACATCCATTGACCACATGTAGTTGGAAAACAGCCACACCCCGGTTTTGAATTTTCGGTAAGGACCATTCAACAAGTCATTGGGATTCAAAAAAGTGATGGGTATGAGTTGAAATTTACTTAATAACTCACCACCGTTGTGATTCTGCAGGGCGCTGTAAATGATGCCCAGAGCCAGCGGAAAATGATTTTCCATGTGGGGCACAAAATACACAGGAATGCGCCCATCTGGCTCAATTTGTTGCCAGGTTTTCAAATCTGAGGTGGCTTTGACTTCAGCAAATTGGGTCTGCTCCTCCGCCCCTTGGCCTTGCTGTTTTTGGGGGATTAAAAAACCGTGTTTAAACAATGTTTGTAACACCGACTCGGCATCATCCTCCAAAATAAAGCCCTTTTCCTGAATGACGTCTTGTTTGGCTTTACCATCAGCAAATGCCAACATCATGATGACCCAGGCTGTTGGTATCTTGCGTGGCATCAAATCTATTTTTGAACAGGCAAAAAAACCATCCGGGTGGAATGAAATGGCCGCATTGCTGCTGAGACTCAGTGACTCAGGCAAACTGACCTCATTCGCTTCCATCAATTCCAATGGTTGTAACTGCAGCCCTTCGTTCGGTGCGTGAGCGGCGTTGAATAACCCGGCTTGCTGAAACTGCTGCAGGCGCTGCTGTACACCCTGAATTTGCAAATGCGGCAACCAGGTTTTAATCCATGAATGTTGCAGAAAACGCTGACTTGCATCGTCGAACTCTCCGCTATCGAGGAAATACGACAACAACAACACGTCAGGCTCATGCAACGCCAACGGAGGCAGCACGCCTGAAATTTGCGACACCATTGACTGACCTTTTCGGTTCAATAGCATGAAGTCTTGGTTGAGTTGCATGTGTGTATGGGTTTTAAGTTAGCCACACATTATAGCTAAAAATACCGTCTATGCAGCAATAATCAATGATTGGGATACCTACATTGACTTATTTCAGCAACCCGGAGATCAGTTTGAATTTAGGGTGTTTTGCTGTCTGCATCAATTCAAACAAGATCATTTCGGTACTGGTCAATTCGGCACCGGCCAGTTGCATGTTGTGCAATGCCAACTTTTTGTTGCTTTTGGCCCTGGATGACACCGCTTGTTGGTTGACCTTTACCGCAAAACCGGCTGCCAACAAATCCAACACTGTTTGGTAGACACAAACATGGGTTTCTATACCTGTGACGACACACTGTCGGCTGTTGGTGGACGCCAATTGCGCACTGAAACTCTCACTCCCACATGCACTGAAAGTAATTTTTTCATGGTAATTGGAATCATTCAACAGCGCCTTGATCTCTGGCTTGGTGGGGCCCAGGCCTTGTGGATACTGTTCAAACCAAAAAACCGGTATTTCGAGTATTTGTGCGGCTTTGATCATGGTAGAGATGTGTTTAAACAGTTTTTGTTTTTGGTACATCATCTCCGCCAAGCGGCCTTGTACGTCTATCACCAATAAACAGCTGGTCTCAATTTCAAATCTTGGTTTCATGGGCCTATTTTAGGCATCATCCAATATTTGCTGCAAGGCCTTCCTGATCTCGACCGCCCAATAAGGCGCCAGCCGCACACTTTTGGCGCCATGTGATGCGCCTTGTTTGACCAAATGTTTGGTTTTCACTGATCGCAAGTCAAACACCTGTTGACCTGCCTGATCAAAAATCAACACGGCAGGTGTGCCATACACTTCATACAACTTAGCCACTGATTCTGCTTGAGGAAACAATAAAAAGTTTAAGCCGTTTTTTCTTAAGTATTCAGCAGGCTCACCATCTTCATTGATGTTCAAAGCATACACCTTTAAATTTAATTCTTGTTGGTATTGAATCAAAGCACTTTGTACATGTGGCATCAGCTGTTTGCAGTATGGACACCAGGTCGCCCAAAAAAACAACACGGTAACCTGTTTGTTATCAATGGCTTGTTGTGGAAATTCATGGTTCTGGTTGTCTATATCAGTCAATGACCAGATAGGCTCCGACTTGGCTTGAGTCAAGCAAGATAAGCAGAGCAATACCAATAAGTGAATTTTTTTCATGAGACACGTCAGATAAAGAAGTCTTCAAAAGACCCCAACCACAAAAATCCATTGCAGTTTTTTAGTCGGCTTGGCCGATGATGGTGTTGATTTGTCTGACCCAGGCATTACCAGCCAATTCTGATGGCAAGTTGCTCCTTTGACTCAATGCTTGTTCACGACTGTCATACAAACCTGACAAAACCACCCACCAATCGGCACCATTGACTTGGGTTTTGACGACCGCATAGGGACCCTTATCAAGGCCCTGGTCAATGATGAATTGGTTCAAATGATGGCGGTTAGAGGTTCCCACCACCTGGAATGACCATTGATTGGGGTTATTGCGTTGCCATTCACTGAAATTATTACTTGTTGACGGTCTAAATTCAGCTGGCTGTTGAGGTTGTTCTTGTTGCTCTGCAATGGTTTCGTCAACCACAGGATCAGGTAAAGCATTGGTATCTGTCTCTGTGACAACACCTTTTACGCTTGATTGCTCACTTGGGGAATTAACAACGGCAGCAGGTTCTGCTGGTTGTGGTGATGCCTGTTCAGTCTGTACAACATCTTCTCGAGGTGTGAAGTCCCTGATGGAGGCCGCTAATGAGTTGAGATCTCTTACAGGTTGTGCAGGTGACTCCTGAACTTGTTGATTTAAATTGTTGCTGCTGTCTAAGGGCCTGATGTCGACATCACTTTGAGTCAAGTCAGAACTTTTTACGGATGACTGCTCAGCCAATCGCATGGCTTTCTCATGGGCTTTTTCTTTTTCATCCGCTGGTGCACAGACCCACTTGTTCTTGGCAGCATAACAAATTATTTCAGTTTCAGCTGGTGGTTTTTCATCATCAACATCCTCACCATTTTGTGCCACAGCCCATGGCGAAGACATCAGTAAAACCATCATCAATGGATTGCTTACCTTTGGCCGCTTATCTCCTGTCATCTGTAATTCTTACCCGTTAAAAGACAAGATTGTATGGCACTCACGATGTCAGAATCTTTGATGCCCTCTGCAATAAATGCAGCCCCCAGTCCTCTCATCAGAATCAGTCTGTGTTGGTCATTGATTACTTTTTTATCTGATTTCATCAAATTCAATAAGTGCTCTGCAGTGATTTCTGAACCCAGCATAATCGGCAAGTCATAGGCTTGCAACAAGTTTTCCAGCATTTTTCGTATATCGTGACTGCCGTGACCCAATTGAGCCGATAATTCAGCAGCCATCACCATACCCAAAGCCACTGCTTCGCCATGTAGGTAGTGGTAATTGGTTGCCGTTTCGATGGCATGACCAAATGTATGTCCCAGATTCAATAAGGCCCTGACACCCTGTTCTTTTTCATCTTTCTCTACAATGTCCGCTTTGAATTGGCAACATTGAGCAATCAACTGCAACAAAACAGCTGGGTCCTGGGCTTTGATCGCAACAACCTGATCTGTCAGCCAGTGAAAGAAATCTACTTGATCAATGCCACCATATTTGATCGCCTCACCAATACCTGCATTGAATTCTCGGGCCGGTAAGGTCTTGAGGGTGTTGACATTGATGATGACTGCTTGCGGCTGATGAAAAGCGCCAATCAGGTTTTTACCTTGAGGGTGGTTGATTCCTGTTTTACCACCGACAGAAGCATCAATCTGTGACAACAAAGTGGTCGGCATTTGGATAAACTCAATGCCACGCATCCAACTGGCAGCAGCAAAACCTGTCATGTCACAAATCACCCCGCCACCCAAAGATACCAACAAATCCGAGCGGTTGAATTGGTGTTTTGCCAAAGTATTGAGGATGGTCTGCCAACTGTCTACATTCTTATGGGCTTCTCCATCGGCCAACACACAACTGAACACAGGTTGGTTGTTAAACAGCTGTTCTACTTCAGCCAGATACAATGGCGCCACTGTTTCATTGGTCACAATCAATACTTTGCGATTTTTGGTCAGCGCAGCAACTGTATCCAAAGCAAATTGATCTGGATGAATGATGATGGGATAACTGCCTCCTGGCAGCGAAATGTTAACTTGCGTCATTTCAGTCATGAGTTTCTTTTGTTTTTTTTCTGCTTGGGTTGGGTCAAATAGATGGCGATTTTTTTGGCCATGCCATATGAACTGGTGCGACCACTGGAAAAAGACACATCAGCGACTGACTCATACAGTGGATTGCGAACACGGGCTAAATTCAGTAAGCGTTCTCGCCGCCCAGTTCCTTGAAGCAAAGGTCTTTGTTTGTCACGCTTGAGCCTTTTCAATTGGTGTTTAACTTCGGTTTTGAGGTAAATCACTAAACTTTCAGTGTCTTGTAAAATTTTGCGATTTTCGTCAGTCACTACGATGCCACCTCCGGTGGCAATCACACAATTGTTACGCTCCAACAACTCTGCCAACATGGCGGTTTCCCGAGCCCTGAAACCCGCTTCTTGTTCTATTTCGAAAATCAGATTGATCGACACACCAGTGCGACTTTCTAACTCATGATCAACATCTACAAAGGTCTTACCTAACAAGTAGGCCATTTGTTTTCCCACCGTGGTTTTGCCGGCACCCATGGGGCCAACCAATACGATGTTGTCTGATTTTTTGTTAACCGAGCTCATGCTACAGCATTCTATCATGATGCATGTTTATGCCAGATAAATATCTCTCAACACAAACTTACAATTGCTTCGATTTACTTGTCACTCGATCTGAAAAGACCCAGCCATCTAAGACATTCTCAGGCTTATCTTGCGATGCTGCGTAAGTCAATTCGACCACCCGTGCTTTGGCACCTTTCTCTATTCCGGCCAGGCGAACACCACTGGCTTGGTTACCACCTTTGATGGCTTGTAACCATAGCCAGGTACCCACATGTGGATGTTCAGGAGTACAACACACATTGCGCTGTTGGTGCTTTAGCCTTTGGCTGTATTCCAACATTTTCAGTTCTTGTTGAGGTTTGATTTCGGCATGACTGTCAGAACCTATGGCCCAATTGCCATTCAGTCCCATATATGCAGGCATGGGAAAAATGCCATCACCCAAGTTGGCTTCAGTTAATGGACATATCACCACCACGGCACCGCTGTTGGCAATCAACTCAACCTCACGATCATTCAGGTGGGTGGCATGTACCAGACTCCAGCGTTGGTCTACCTTGAAGTGTTGGTACAACCACTCAACCGGCCTGAGCCCATGAAATGCCAATGATTGATCAATTTCAGCCTGTTGTTCAGCAATGTGTAAATGAATGGGCACATCATCAGGTAAAGCATCAATCACGGCCTGCATTTGTTGCTGATTAACCGCTCTGATGGAATGAAAGCAGATGCCCAGGTTTTGATCTTCACCCAATTGAGTCGCTAAATGATTGAACAGGCTGACATATTCATCAACAGACAGTTCAAAGCGTTTTTGTAGTGGATTCAATGGCTGATCACCAACCGCAGAGAATGCATATAGCACCGGCAATAAGGTGATGGGCAAACCAACCTCAGCCGCGGCTTTTAACAACAATTCTGAATGGCTGATGAAGTCATTCGGGTTGTCTTTACTGCGATGAACATAATGGAACTCACAGACCGAAGCATAGCCGGCATCAAGCATCTCCTGATAACAGTTTTTCGCCACTTGATACAAACTTTCATGATCCATTTCATTGGCCAACTGGTACATCAGTTCACGCCAAGACCAAAAACTGTCTTGACTCTGTTGGCTCTTGTATTCGCTGTGTCCAGCCATGGCCCTTTGAAACACATGTGAATGGACATTGGGCATGGCAGGCATGACCACGCCCAGCTGAGTGTCCTGTGCCTGGCTTTTGGTGTCACATTCAATGGTGACAAAACAACCCTGTTCTACAACGACCCGAACATTGGTTTGCCAGCCATCAGGTAATAAAGCTGATTTGAAAAAATAACTGTTCATCAAGGACTAATTTTTAGATAATGACTCAAACCAGAACTGTAGGCCAATCGGCCTGTGAACACAATGAAAAAAAACTGTGATTTACTGATTCACCATGCCCGACTCATCACCTGCGCTGATAATGGCCGCCCTTTTGGCCTGATAGAAGATGCCACGGTGGCCTGTGAGGGTGGTCGGATCATCGAAATGGGCCCCACTTCACAGCTTACAGGATACAGCAGCGCGCAAGAAATTGACGCCAGTGGCCAGGTGGTCACCCCTGGTTTGATTGATTGTCACACCCACTTGGTGTTTGGCGGTTCCAGAGCCAATGAATTTGCCATGCGCTTGACTGGCGCCAGTTATGAGGACATTGCCCGGGCCGGTGGTGGCATCCTATCCACGGTAAAAGCCACCCGGGCGGCGCATTTGGAATCCCTGATTGAAGACACGGTCGAGCGGCTAGAGCACCTGAAATCTCAAGGTGTCATGACGGTTGAAATCAAATCGGGTTATGGCTTGGATTTTGACAATGAGCTAAAAATGCTGGCAGCAGCCAAAGCAGCTGGTGAACAAACGGGTATTACCGTCAAAACCACTTTGCTGGCTGCCCATGCATTACCTCCCGAATATGCCAATGATGCTGATGGATACATCGACATGATTTGCCAAAAGATCATCCCTCATGTGGCAAAAAACCAACTGGCCGATGCGGTCGATGCTTTTTGTGAAGGCATCGGATTCTCGCATGCACAAACTGACCGGGTGTTTGCAGCTGCAGCCCGCTGGGGATTGCCGGTGAAATTACATGCAGATCAACTCAGCGACTTGGGCGGAGCTGGTTTGGTGGCCGATTATGGCGGTCTGTCTGCAGACCATGTTGAATACACCTCAATCAACAGCATCCGAAAAATGGCGGGCAATGGCACCGTAGCGACACTGTTACCCTATGCCTTTTATGCCCTGAATGAAACCCAAAAACCACCCATTGAAGCGTTCAGAAAACACGGCGTTGATATGGCCATTGCCACCGATTGCAACCCAGGTACAGCCCCCACCACCAACTTGCTGCAATGCCTGCACATGGGCTGTACCTTATTTGGCCTAACCGTTGAAGAGGCCATTTTGGGCGTCACCATCAACGCCGCCAAAGCGCTTGGCATTGACGATGACAAAGGCTCTATCGAAGTGGGTAAAGTCGCCGAAATGGTACTGTGGGACACCACCGAAATGGCTGATTTGGTGTATTGGCAAGGGGCCAATCGGGTTAAGCAGTTGATTAAAAACTAACCATCGTCCACTTCGACTCCCGCCTGTGCTGAGCCTGCCGAAGTGCTCAGTGAACGGATGATTGTTCTGTAAGTGAATCACAACCAAAGATATTCGTGTAAGGATCGAAATCAGGTGGAATGATGGTTACGCTTGGCCACATCGTGGACTGAAGCCCATGCTCTGAACAACCCTGGAGCGCCGACTTCAGTCGGCGTTGGATTCGGTTTGAACTGCAACAACACCCAACCGCTCAATGGTCTAATTCAACAAATGGCATCCTATCATCTCATGATGGCTGCGGCTTGTCGCCTGACCATGTCGTGGACCGAAGTCCACGCTCCAATGAGTGATGACTGTTCTGCTGGCGATGCGGAAACAAAGTATGGCCCCACATGGACGTGGGAAATACTGAAATCTGTCAGAAACAAATTCAGTGAAGTCCCAAGACCATTCCCATACGAATTCCTGGTTGGTCAGCGTAGCTGATCAGAAGGAATCTCATTCAATGCCATGGCTGATGTGGTCGCTTTCATTTTTTTCTTTAGAACAAAATGAATGAAGACCCAAGACCATTCCCATATGAATTCCTGGTTGGTCAGCGTAGCTGATCAGAGGGAATCTCATTCAATGCCATGGCTGATGTGGTCGCTTTCATTTTTTTCTTTAGAACAAAATGAATGAAGACCCAAGACCATTCCCATATGAATTCCTGGTTGGTCAGCGTAGCTGATCAGAGGGAATCTCATTCAATGCCATGGCTGATGTGGTCGCTTTCATTTTTTTCTTTAGAACAAAATGAATGAAGTCCCAAGACCATTCCCATACGAATTCCTGGTTGGTCAGCGTAGCTGATCAGAAGGAATCTCATTCAATGCCATGGCTGATGTGGTCGCTTTCATTTTTTTCTTTAGAACAAAATGAATGAAGACCCAAAGCCATTCCTATATAATCGTCGGGTTAAATAAAAATAAAGAGGGTCGTTCATGGACATCATTCCAACAGCAGGATTTTCACTTGAATCAATGGCCAGAGGTGCCGTTGGCTTATTGACCTTGATTGCCATTGCCTATGCATTCAGTAGCAACCGCAAAGGCATCAGTTGGAAGGTGGTTGGTATTGGCTTATCCATCCAGTTAACTCTCGCAATAGGTGTAATCTACATAGATTCTGTCCAGAATGGCTTCAAATGGGTAGGCTCAATTTTCATCAACATCATGGACTTCACCAAAGCAGGTACTGGCTTCTTATTCAGCTCATTTGGCACCGGGGAAATTGAATCACCCTTAATCAATTTCGCAGTCATGATTTTACCAACCATCATCTTTTTCTCAGCCCTGACATCGGTGTTGTTTTATTTAGGCATCATTCAGAAAATTGTCAAAGGACTGGCTTGGATGTTGACCAAAGCCCTGAAAATATCAGGGGCCGAAAGTTTATCGGTCGCCGGTAACATCTTTTTGGGTCAAACCGAAGCACCCTTGATGATCAAAAAATATTTAGAATCGATGAATAAATCGGAAATCCTGTTGGTGATGATCGGTGGCATGGCAACTGTGGCTGGCGGCGTGTTGGCAGCCTATGTTGGATTTCTTGGTGGCGAAGACAAAGCGTTACAATTGTTTTATGCAAAACACTTGTTGGCAGCCTCAGTGATGGCGGCGCCTGGCGCAATAGTGGTTGCCAAAATCCTCTATCCTCAAACCGAAAAAATTGAATCAAACATCGAAGTGTCCAACGAAGCTGTTGGAACCAATTTCCTGGATGCTCTGGCCAACGGAACCACCGAAGGTTTGAAGTTAGCCATGAATGTAGGTGCCATGCTGTTGGTGTTTTTCTCCTTCATTGCTTTGGTGAATTTCATCTTTAATTTTCTGGGATCAATCCTCAACACCACAGCCTTATTGGGCTTGATCGCAGGTTCGATCGCTGTAACTTTTGCCTGGATGAAATCCAGCCCTGACCTGGCTCGATGGAAAGCCGGCATTCTCGGCACCACCTTAACCTTTGCCTTGTACATGATCGTGATGAGCATTGGTACCAACTATTACAACTTTGCTGAAGTCAGTGACAATTTCAATCAACTGATTGCTGCCAACACCTCTTACAACACCTTGTCATTGGAGTTTATCCTGGGTCATTTATTTGCGCCCTTAATGTGGTTGATCGGTGTGGCCACCGAAGACATCACCAAATTGGGCCAGTTATTGGGTGTGAAGATCATTGCTTCTGAATTTGTCGGCTATGAAAATCTGGCAACCTTGAAAGACACTGCACAAGAAGTGCATCTGATGTATGACAAATCCATCCTGATGGCCACTTACATGCTGTGTGGTTTTGCCAATTTTGCCTCCATCGGCATCCAAGTCGGTGGCATCGGTTCATTGGCCCCGGGTCAACGCAAAGTGCTGTCTTCATTTGGGATGAAAGCTTTACTCGGTGGCACTCTGGCCTCACTGTTCTCAGCCACCATGGCTGGTATGTTGGTGGGGTAGTAATAAATCCGAATGCCAGTTAAGTCTTGCCATTGCGAGGAACGCAGTGACGTGGCAATCTCATGAATTTGATCAGGTGTTATGAGAATGCTGCGCAAGGCTCGCAATGACCAAAAACAACATCTGATGAATCAGAACATTAAAATTCTGTGAAACAGTGGTGAATTTTGTATGACAGCGAACATAAAAACTTGCATTTTTTTCTCAGCTGGTTTGTAATTGGATAAACCACTCAGGAGAAAATTGATTAAACGTCACTACCTTGGGTCGCATCAAACCCTCAGAACTGATGCATCGGGTATGCCACTTGAATGGCTAAATTGTGAACAAGTCGCCAAGTTAATGGCATTAGATATGGTGCAGTACGAATTCGGCGCCACCCTCACCCGCCTCCACGGCGGCATCAATGCCCTTTCCGGCAAACAAAGTTACTACGACATCCCTGCCATCATCGGCACCAAAGGCTACAACAACCACATCCACAAACAACTGGCACAGTACATTCCACCACTGAACAACCAAACCCTGTTCAAGCGTGATCAAAATTTATGTTTGTATTGTGGACAAGTTTTCCACCGCCACCAACTCTCAAGAGACCACGTCACTCCGGTGTCACAGGGCGGCAAAGACGTGTGGACCAATGTGGTTACATCGTGTAAACGGTGTAATAACCACAAAGCCGATCGTACACCTTTACAAGCCAACATGCGTTTACTGGCGATTCCGTTTGCCCCGAATTACGCTGAATACATTTTTCTGCAAAACAAAAATATCATCGCTGATCAGATGAATTTCTTGATGAATCATTTTCCCAAGAAGTCACCGTTCAGGCGACGCATGTAAATAAAGGACCGCAGAACAATGGATTGACCCTGTCTCAGGTTGAGACCCTCCTCAGACCGCCTCAAAAAAAGTCAATAACCATTCAATCCCCATCAAATTTACTGATTAGTGGCACCACCTCAGAGGTTGAATTTCACAATGTTTTCCCTAATCCGAATGTATTAAATTCCTGACTTTAGTTAAATTTGTATGACCATTCACTTCGACTCCGCTCAGTGAACGAATCATCGCTGGCTGAGCACTTCGTCAGGCTCAGCACAGGCTACAGTCGAAGCCAATCTATTTGTCATCCCGAGCTTCGTCGAGGGATCTCCTGAAACAAGGAATGATTTGATGAAAAAAATATCTTCTTCACGAAAAGAGATTTCTCCACTCGCTACACTCGGTCGAAATGACTGATAGCTGTCATCCCGAGCACAGCCGAGGGATCTCCCTAAGCTGGGTTGAACCAAATTATTGGTGTATCTTGGCCCATTCGATGAAAGGCTGAAGTTTTTCATCGGCCAACAACAGCTCCAAGGAATTCAAATGCCGACCCAAATATTTTTCGCTGTATTGTTTGTGGATAAAGGAATGACAGCGCCTACACACATCAATGCCGCGGGTGCGCATGTCTTCCCGGGTGAAGTTTTTCCTGAACCATTTGTTCTTATGACAGGTTTTGGGGATCAAGTGGTGAAACGTGATGTTGTGTTCAGAGCCGCAGAGCTGGCAATTATTATCATCTTGATGCATTTGAAGCCTTTAATCACACTGTAGTTATTCAAAAAGTGATGTCATCCTGCGACTTGATCGCAGGATCAAGGTGGGTGGCATTTAAATAGATTATAAGTCTTACAAAACGGACAAAACAACTGTCTGGATGCTGTGGTCTCGATCTCTGATCCAGTCTCGATTCTAAGGCTTACGTCCATGAAAGCCGAACCAAAGCATGGCGTATCAATGTAAAACTTTTGATCGTGTGAGTTTGTGATTGTTATCTGGATCAATCAATTCCCAGTTTTTTGATTTTATAGCGCAAGGCGCGAAAACTGATGCCGAGCAGATCGGCGGCTTTGGTTTTGTTGTTGTTGGTTTTGGCCAGGGCATTGGTGATTTCGCGGATTTCGATGTCTTCGATGTACTTTTCCAGGTTCATTTCTTTGTTCAGCTGAGGCTGGAATCCGGTGTTTTCTAATTGGATGTCTTCATCTCTGATCAACTGATTCTGGCAGTTAACGGCTGCTTTTGACAACACCAGATCCAATTCTTTCATGTTCCCTGGAAAATCATATTTCTTCAGTTTGGCCAAGGCTGTGGGGTGAATTTTACAAGGCAGCTTATTCCATTTTTCTGCCAGTTGTTCCAAACGGGCTTTACATATATCACTCAAGTCATCTTTGAGTTCTAACAGGGACTTGGTTTCAATTTCACCCACCGAAATCGCCCGCAACAAAGCTTTTTTGATCCCGAGTGAATGTTTGAATTCTTCTTCACTCCAGTTGGTGGTAACGATGACACGCTGCTCTTCACCAAGCGCCTTAATGAACTTAATCAAAACGGTCTGTTGTTCTGGTTTCAACTGCTCTAGATTTTGAAAAATCAACGTGCCCTGACTGTCCGGTGTTAAGCTTTCCTCAGGGTCAGAGCAGTTAACAAATGTCATCTCTTGATTTCGCAGTGCACTGTTCTCATGGATCAGGGTGGCAATTTTCTCTTTCCAACTGCCACGGTCGCCGTAGACAATAACAGGCACTTGGCTGTGGGCATATTTATTGATCAAACTATCCAGTTCTTCAAAATAAGGTGTCTGGATATCTATGGTCGCCATTTCTTGCTGTTCATCCACTTGTTCGTGTTGTTGTAAACCGGTGATGACCAACTGGCGCAAGGTATCTAAGCTGATGGGTTTGGTGATGAAATCATAAGCACCTTTTTTCAAGGTTTCAACAGCATGATTGATGGTTCCAAAAGCGGTGATGACCGCAATCGGCGTGTTGGGATAATGCTCATGAACATGCTCAACCAACTCGCTGCCATTACCATCGGGCAGTTTAAAATCAGACAAACACAGGTGAAATGTGGTTTTCGACAGTTGGTACTTGGCAGCACCTAAACTCTCTGCTTTGTAAACCATAAATCCCATGCGGCTCAGTGATATTTCTAACAATTGTAAAATATCAGGTTCATCATCAACCACCAGAATCTTTTTTTGTTCAGTTGTCATACAGCTGCAGCTTCCAATAAATCTCTTCGCATCATTGGCCCAAATCTCATTTCCTCGATGAATGAAATCAGTGGCTCATGGCTTACTCTCGATTTCATTATATCATCATTTTCAAGCGGTGCATCAAGTACAATTTTTGACAATAATTTAGACAATCGGGCATCTTCATGGTGGTTTTTGATCTTGGCCTGGCAGGATTTTGCACCCCTGAAACTGAGAAATTCAATTTCCCGATAACGCTCGAATAAGGAGTCCAAGTCATTGAAATGATTCAATAAAATACAGGCAGTCTTGGGTCCAATGCCTTTGATCCCTGGGATGTTGTCCACTTGATCTCCAGCCAATGCCAAATAATCACAGACCTGATCAGGGCGCACACCAAACTTTTCAGTCAGGGCATCAAAACCCAATGGTTTAGACTTGCCATAATCCCACCACCAATCATTGGCTCGGATCAATTGCGCCAGGTCTTTATCCGCACTGACCACGCATATTTGATGTCCACGTTCAGCATAAGTTTGGTGCAAAGTGCCTATCAAATCGTCGGCTTCGTAACTGTCATCAGCAAATACCGAGACACCCAGCAAAGAGGCGAGTTTCTGACACTGTTTAAACTGGGCTATTAAATCTGCAGGAGCAGGATCACGGTTGGCTTTGTATGGGGGATAAATTTCATTACGAAATGAAGTGGTCAAAGCCTCATCAAAGGCTGTGGCAATCAGCTTTGGCTGGGTTTGCTTGATAAAACGACACAGAAATCGGGCGAAACCATACACCGCATGATTCGAGTTGCCATGAACATCCACCAGATCTGGTGACATGGAGTAATAACTGCGAAAAACAAAAACCGACGAATCGATCAAAAAAGCCGTCGGTTTTTGTGTATCATCGCCTGCCATCAAGTCTCAACCTCAAGTAATCAAGCCCATGGCCTCTAACTTCAACACAATGCGTTGGGTGGCCTGATCAGGGGTAAAGTTCAAGGTGTTGATGTCCATCTCTGGGTTTTTCGGCACATCATAGGGATCACTGATACCAGTGAATTCTTTGATCACACCTTTTCTGGCCAAAGCATACAAGCCTTTGCGATCACGCTTCTCACACTCTTCTAATGGTGTAGAAACATGAATCTCAAGAAAGCCACCCAATGGCTCAATCCGTTCTCTGACTTCAGAGCGCATGCGTTCATAAGGTGCAATGGGCGCACAAATAGCGACCCCACCATTTTTGGTGATTTCGCTGGCCACATAGCCAATTCTTTGCACATTGATGTTGCGATGTTCTCTGGAAAACCCCAACTCACTGGACAAGTGTTTGCGCACCACATCACCATCCAACAGGGTCACTGGACGGTTGATCATTTCCATCAGTTTAACCCGAAGGGCATTGGCTATGGTGGATTTGCCTGAACCCGATAAACCGGTGAAGAAAACCGTAAAGCCTTGTTTGTTTCTGGGTGGATAGCTTTTGCGCAGTTCAGCCACCACTTCAGGGTAGGAAAACCATTCTGGTATTTCTAACCCCAATTGCAGCCTGCGGCGCAACTCTGTTCCTGAAATATTCAGGATGTTTTCATCTTTCTGAATTTCAGAAACTGGGATGTACTGGGCTTTGTCTTGTGAATAGACCATCATTTCAAACTCAACCATGGCAATACCCAGTTCTTCCTCATGCTTTTTCAACAATTCCTGTGCAGCATATGGGTCATAGAATGGTTGTCCATTGGAATCATCGCCAGGTCCGGCATGATCACGTCCGACAATCAGGTGTGTACAACCGTAGTTTTTGCGAATGATCGCATGCCACAAAGCTTCACGTGGTCCGCCCATACGCATCGCCAAGGGCAACAGTGACAAGGCAGTGGTGCGCTCAGGGTAACGATCCATCACATTTTCATAACAACGCACGCGGGTAAAATGATCAATGTCTCCAGGTTTGGTTAAGCCCACCACAGGATGAATCAATAAATTGGCTTCCACCCGTTGGGCTGCCCTGAAAGTCAGTTCCTGATGGGCACGGTGCATGGGGTTTCTGGTTTGAAATGCCACCACCCTAGACCAACTGAGCTTTTTGAATTTGGCCCTGATTTCCTGTGGGGTGTGGCGGTGTTGTTTGTAGTCATAATGAGTCGGTAACTGCAACCCCAATAATTCACCACCCAAGTAATATTCACCGGCTTGATTCATTAAATAATTAACCGCAGGGTGCTTTTCATCGGTGGTGCCATAGACCGCTTGTGCCTCGGCCGCTTTATCCACTTGCCATGCATCTTCAATTTTCAGTATCGCCAACACCACGCCTTCTAAATCGCGCAGGGTTAACTGCCCAGCTTCTTTGGCAGCCAGCATGGTTTTTTCATCCACATCCAAGGTAATGGGCATGGGCCACAAGGTGCCGTCAGCCAGCCGCATGTCAGCCAAAACCGCTGCATAATCGGCTTGTTTCATGAAACCTTGTAATGGCGAGAATGCCCCATTAAGCAACAGCTCAATGTCACAAATCTGACGTTCTGTCAGGTCCCAATCTGGCAGTTCGTTGGCCATTTTTTGACGCCTGTCTTTGGCTTCAGGGCTGGGTATTAAATTAACAAGTTCGCCGCCATGGGCTGCTATGATTTTCATAAGTTTCTCAGTTTGTTTCGTTCAATTTATATTTGTTTATTTTTTGGGCAATGGTGGTGTGAGACACACCCAACTGCCTGGCGAGTTTTCTGGTCGATGGAAATTTTTGATACCAGTGTTGTAAAAAGTGTTTTTCAAATTCGCTGACGGCTTGGTTCAGTGTCATGCCTTCTAAATCGGCTTCTAGACTCATCGCACCTTCCAGGTCTAAATCACTGGATTGGATGGTACCATCAGTGGCCAACATCATCGCCTTGTAGATGGCATGACGCAGTTGGCTGGCATTACCTGGCCAATAATAACGTTTCATCTTAGCCACAGCATCCAATGAAAAAGCCATGTTTTGTCCGAGCTGTTGATTGAACTGATGTAAGAAATGTTGCATCAAAGGCTCTATGTCTTCAGGTCGATCTCGCAGCGGAGGAACATCAACTCGCAGCACATCCAACAACAGCACCAATTCCGGCAGCAACTTCCCGGCTTGTTGGTGGTTTTCCAATTTCTGTGCCGATGAAGCCATCACCCTGATGCAATGATTTTGTTGGTGTTGTTTGAAATAATTGAGAACTTTCTGCTGAATGTGTTGGGCCATGAACTCGATGTGGGAGAAAAACAACGTACCTGATTGGTTCAAATCTAAAATACCCGGCTTGTTGGTGACACCAAATAGCAAACTTTCCATTTCATCACTTTTCATGGCTTGGCAATCAACCACTGTAAACAGTTCATTGTCTCTTTGGCTCAAGCTATGACAAGCATGCGCCAACAGTGTCTTTCCGGTGCCCGTTTCACCAACGATGTTCAATGGCGCATCGACATTGGCCAGTGTTTTTGCTTTCTGTAAGACCGCACCAAAGGAATCTGACTGGTACACCAAACGTTCTAAACCATCGATCTCTTCACCTTGCATCACAAAACTGCTGGCTCTGATTTTATCGTAATCCCTGAACAACAACATGGCACCGTTCATGAGTCCTTGACCATCTTGAATACCTTGCACTTCCAGTAACATGGTACCTGCGATGGTTTTGATGTTGACAGGCAAATGAGAATTGGCTGCTGCATTGACTTTTTCTTGCCAACCTTCAGAAACAAAAACCTGCTTCATTTGCAGCGGCATTTTGTGGTTATCGGTGTGCGGTTTGAATAACGACATGGCTTTGTCGTTGGCATATGAAATTTGACCTTTGTTATTCACGCCCAAAACCGGATCTGGCATCACTTGCATCAATGACTCCAACATGTTCTGGGTTTCTACACCAGGCAAGACTTCAATCTGATTGACCCATTTGATGCCAGGAATTTTCATCAGCTGACTGGCTATGGTGCCCTGGATTGGTTTGTCCAAGTCCTGGGTATGCAAATAGATTTTGCCATCTTCTACTTCGACTTTAATCAGATCGGCCTGGTGACTCCTCAACAACGACAAAACATCGTCAGTGATTCCCAGTTTATTTTCTGTTGTGATGGCTAGCTTCATCTGTGTAAGAATTTCCGTACATTATATTTATTATTTACAATCAATGGTTTATCGTTTTTTTGACGGCTGTTGTAATGAAAATGTTACGTATTCTAACTTGGTTGAAGGTTGGCCACAACCTAAAATGAATGCATCAGCAATAACAATTGAATCTAAGGTTATGAAAACTTCTCATGAAAAACATTTTGCCACCCAAGCCATCCATGCAGGCTATGATCCAAAATCCAACCAAGGAGCCCTGACCCCACCCATTCACGTCAGTTCCACTTATGCTTTTGATACAGTTGAACAAGGCGGTGCTGCCTTCCAGGGGGAGAATGATCGATTCATCTATGCCCGGCTTGGATCACCTTCACAACAAGTACTGGAACACAGGCTGGCACAACTGGAGCAAGCAGAAGCAGCGCTGGCTACCGCATCAGGTATGGGTGCCATCACCGCCACCATGTGGGCGTTGGTGAAACCAGGCGATGAAATCATTGCTGATTTAAGTTTATACGGCTGTACCTTCAGTTTTCTCGAACATGGCCTGAAGTCATTTGGTATCAAGATTACTTACTTGAATTTATCGGACCCTAAAAATCTGGTGGATAACATGTCCTCAAAAACCAAATTGGTCTACTCGGAAACCCCCAGTAACCCCAACATGCGACTGGTTGATATCAAGGCTTTGGCTGATGTTACAAAACAACACGATTGTAAACTGATGATTGACAACACTTATTGCACACCCTACCTGCAAAACCCATTGGCCTTAGGTGCTGATTTGGTGGTGCATTCAGCGACCAAATACCTCAGTGGGCATGGCGATTTGATCGCAGGGTTTGTGGCTGGTACGCAAGAAGACATTGACCACATTCGCCTGTTTGGTCTGAAAGACATGACCGGTGCTGTGATTTCTGGATTCGATGTGGCCTTGTTGTTGCGGGGCATCAAAACCTTACATGTGCGAATGGAACGCCACTGCGAAAATGCCCAACAAGTGGCCGAATACCTGGACCAATCACACCATGTCAAACGCACGTTTTACCCCGGCTTAAAAAACTTTCCCCAACAAGCACTGGCGCAGCAACAAATGCATTTGTCAGGCGGCATGATCGC
Source organism: Marinicella sp. (assembly GCA_965230295.1). Classification (GTDB taxonomy): domain Bacteria; phylum Pseudomonadota; class Gammaproteobacteria; order Xanthomonadales; family Marinicellaceae; genus Marinicella. The sequence continues at coordinate 1,323,326 of OZ246001.1, forward strand.
CTTTGAATTACACGCAACTCGTGAACAGTCGGCAAAATTTGTAAACAGCCTGAAAATGATTTTGTGCGCAGTCAGTCTCGGTGATGCCGAGACCTTGATTCAACACCCGGCTTCCATGACCCACTCAACTTATACCGAAGAAGAATTGTTGGCCCATTTAATCAGCCCCACTTTAATCCGATTATCAGTCGGTTTGGAACACATTGATGACATCATCGCTGATTTAGATCAGGCTTTCGAATCGGTGTTTTCTTCACCCGCAGGGGTTGCTAACAAAGGATTGGCAATTTGGGCTTGATTTTTAAGCCCAATCACCAATTCTTGTAAATAATCTGCTGTTACTTGTTCTGGGGGCACCGGATCTCCGACCAGCATTTCGACCTTGGCCATGAACTTTCTAGGCCTGCGGTCAATGACCTTTTTGTCATAACGAGACATCATGCTACCCCATAAGTTATTCAGAGCCATCGGTACCACCGGCACTGGTGTTTCATTGATGATGCGTTCAATGCCTTTCTTGAATTGTCCAATTTGACCATCCGGGGTTAAACCACCTTCTGGAAAAATACACACCACATCACCATCGGCCAAGGCTTCTCGGACCGAAGCAAACGCCGCTTCCATCATTTCAGGGTCTTCTTTGGCACTGGCTATGGGAATGGTTTTAGCGGCTTTGAACAAGAATCTCATGCCAAAGGTGTTGTAAATCTTGTGGTACATCACAAAGCGAGAAGGCCTCCTGACCCGACCCATGATGATGGCAGGATCAACGAAGCTGACATGGTTACATACCAACACAACCGGGCCTTCTGCCGGTATTTTTTCCAGGCCTTTGTACTTCACTCGATAGACCATTGAAACCAACAACCAAGCGATCAAGCGCAGGATAAATTCCGGCACAATGGTAAAAATGTACAAACACACTATGACATGCAGCACCACAGTGATCATGAATAATTCTGGAATGCTCCATCCCAACACACCCAACACCACCATGCCAAGTATCGCAGCGACCACCATAAACATGGCGTTGATGATGTTGTTACCCGCGATGATGCGTGACACTTGGGTGGCATCCGAGCGCTCCTGAACCAAGGAATACAAAGGGACAATGTATAAGCCGCCAAATACGCCAATCATGGCCAGATCAATACAAACCCTGTAGGCGCCGGGTACTGCCATCACTGCATTGATACCCAAGTCGCTTAATTCTGAAACAGGCCACTGGTGGCTGACCCAATACAAATCAAAACCAAACCAAGCCAGGCCAACAGCTCCCACCGGCACCAAGCCAATTTCTACCCGCCGGCCAGAGAGTTTTTCACACAACAGGGAACCCAAGCCAATACCAATTGAGAACATGGTCAACAACAACGTCACCACATGTTCATTACCACTGAGAACGGTGCGGGAAAAATTGGGCATTTGGGCCAGAAACACCGAACCAAAAAACCAAAACCAGGAAATGCCCAGCACGGACAAGAACACCACCCTTTTTTCTGGCAAAATGCGCAGGTTTTTGGCCGTGGCACGCCACAGGTTCCAATCCAGTTTTATGGTGGGCTCAGCGGCTACACACAATGGGATGTTTCGTGCTGATAAATAACCCAAAGTCGCGAAGGTCACCACCGCCGCAGAAATCGGGATGAAAGAATCCAAAGCAATCAAAATTCCACCCAAAATCGTGCCTAACAGGATTGAGATGAAGGTACTCGCTTCGACCAAACCATTTCCACCCATCAATTCATGATTACTTAATTTTTCCGGTAAATACCCGTATTTAACTGGTCCAAATAAAGTCGACTGTGACCCCATCAAGAACAACACGAAAATCAACAACGGAACACTGTTCAAATAAAAGCCCACCGATGCCAATAACATGATAGAAATCTCTACCATTTTGACCCGTCTGATCAAAATCGATTTTTCAAACTTATCAGCCACCTGGCCAGCAAAGGCTGAAAATAAAAAGAATGGCAGGATAAATAAGCCAAATGCCAGGTTGGTCAGGATATCAACTTGATCTTCAGCCACCCGAAATGCAATCATGATGACCAAAGCATTCTTAAAGACATTGTCATTGAAAGCACCAAAAAACTGGGTTAAAAAGAAGGGTAAAAAGCGACGTTGCTTGAGTAATTGAAATTGTGATTTATCTGACATGTTTAACTGGGTCAATAAGTAAGGTGGTCAGTTTAGCATTCCTCAGGGCTCTTGCCAGCAACATTTCAATCAGCTGCACACCAAGCAACTTCGGTGTTGTCTGGTGATACTGTAACAACATCAATCTTCAATGTCTGCAACGAACTGTTTGATGACAACCGATTCAAGCACCAATGACTCGCCGGCCTCAACCAATTGATCCACTTCTGCGGTGGGCAGTTGCAAAGCAGTTTCAATCGCTGCCAGTTCCGAAGAACCAGGTTCACCCACATGACTGAAATTCAATTCCGTGGTGTAAATTTTGAAATCATCACAATCTGCGCTGAAAAACTCCGCACAACGCCCTTGCTGCACTTCTTGTTCCCACCTTGGCACACTCAGTTCCAATAAATCCAAAGTGTCGGCATTGTAGTTTTGCGATTGGATGGTGGTGGCTGCATCTAACGTTTGGGCTGCACTGGGTGTTTTGGCTGACTTTGATAACTCTGGATTTAATGTGGCCGCTGCATTGACCACCACAAACAAAACTTTTTTGGTGTTGGTCAAGCGATAAGCCTTGAGTGCTTTCCAAAAGTTATCGTCCTGAATATAGATTTGATTCAACAAAGCCCTGACGCCTAAATTATCAGCCACACCACCATCAACCAGATGTAGGTATGGATGCGTCTGCTTATTGCGGAAACTTCTGATCTTCAGAGCCTGGTGCTTGTATCTGACATCGTCATGCACCGCCTTGTCCTGATAGACAAACGGATCACACCCGTCATAATTTTCCAACATCACTGGCGAAAACAAGACCGGTACCGCTGATGAAGCAGTCACGGCTTTTCCCACTGGGAACGTGGCCAAATCTGAACACAACCAGCGAAAATGATCATCAGTGAACGTGAAACCAGTCCCTGTGGCCACATCGGTGGCATTGATCAAAATACCTGGACCATCAACACGCATATCAGCGAATGTTTTGTCTTTAAAAATATGTTTTTGGTAATACTGGGTGGTCAAATCACTGCGACTGAACCCTCCCGACATGAAGCGAAACCAATTGATCGGGTTGATAAAAAAACGTCTGGCTAAACGACTTTGTAAACTAGTTTTCAAAAAATCCGACTCAAAATCGGTGAACAATTTGTCACCGAACAAACCATAATAAGCTGAAGTGAAACTGCCACCGGACACCGATGAAATCACATCCACCAAAGCCAAAAGTTCAACCTGGTGTTGGCTGTTCAGTTGTACAGGCGTGGCCCGCAACCCTTTCATCACACCATAGGCAAATGCCGCAGCCCGTGTGCCACCACCAGAAAAAGTTAAAATAACAGTCACATCGTCATTGTGTCCGTACGAGCCGAATCGTTCTGGCAATGTCAACATTTTGGAGGCTTCATTCAGAGGCTTATTCTGGGCCTGTTTGTTGGCCGCGCAGCTGAGCATCAAAATCGATGCCAGTAACAAAAAACACAATCGACTCATCATCCAGTTTTCAAACCTTGGTAGCTCAAGGTCATTCTAGCATGCCTGAGCATCAACCTGCTGGATGGCGCCACAAAGCCCTGAACAACAACAACCAACACAGTCCATCAAACAGGGCTATGCCAGCATACCAGAACATCACCATGCCAGAAGTTTGCATGGCCACGGCCATGGCCCAAATGGCCACTCCCATCACTGGTATAAAAGCCAGAAAAGCCAACCAGCGCCAACCTAAATACAAACCTTTGGCAGTCACCAAACCCAACAGACCAAAGGCCGCCATCAAGTATGTGCTGTTATGTAGACCTGCCACCAACAACAAAGTGATTTGCAACACCGAGCAAGCCACCATGCACAAGGCTGAAGAATGAAATGCTTCGTTATGATTCATCGGCTTGCTCCTGTAAGGTTAAAGATTCGACTGGATCGTCACCAGGACATGGCAAACCAGCCACGCCCCATGACAGGATATCAGTCACATGCTCTTTCAATGAATAAGGCGCAGGTTCCCGATCTCCTCCTGGGTGCCAAGCCCAATGCAAGATCACATCATGACCCAAATGGGCAGCAATGTCTTCATAGGTTCGATTGCCATTGCTTTCGGGGTCTCTGAGCTGTTGACAGATTTCATCCGAACTTTTGCCAAACCAGGCCGCTTCAACAGGTGCCAAACGCCAGGGTGATTGAACACCGGGTGCTCCATGTGCGGCCTCACTTGTGCTGCTGGTGTGGCAGGTACTGCACAACAAAGATTCAGCCCCGATGCGACTGGTTCCCGCGTTGATGTTCATACCATGGCGTTGGGTTTTCCCATAACTGGGACCCGACCACATAGGATAGGGGCTGTCGCCCACATGGCAGTTGGCACACCTGGGATGTGAAGCCACTGCATAAATCCTTTGCCAACTGACCAATCCTTGCTCTCGACTGACACTGCCCTCGGCAGGCGCCTCTGGCAACTCAAGTTCTGCAGCCAAACTGCATCCAATACCCAAAACCAACATCAGAATGATAGATTTCATCATGGCAGCCTCCTTAAACAAAATCGATGTGATGGTTGAACGGCATTTCACGGATCCGCTGACCTGTTGCCGCAAAAATGGCATTGGCCAAGGCAGGGGCCGCCGGAGGTACAGGCGGCTCACCGATGCCCCTGACTTGTTTGGCATTTTCCAAGCCTTTGACCACAATTTTGGGGCATTGGTGCATGCGCATGCCTTCATGTTGGTGGTAATTGTGTTGCTGTGCTCGACCATCGGCATAGGTGATTTCACAATTCATGGCATGACCCAAACCCCAGACCACACCACCTTTGACCAGGTTATCGAAGTTAATTGGATCAATCACTTGACCCACGTCAGCCACCACAGTGACTTGATCGATTCTGATTCCGCGGTCTGTGTTGGTGACCTCAACCACTTCAGCCACAGGCACCCCAAAGGATTGAACCAAAGCAATGCCCCGACCTTGGTTAGGACCCAAAGGCTGATCCCAGCCAGCAAGTTTACCGGCCTCAATCAACACTTGCTTGGCCACTTCATCGTTACATAAACGGATGCGTTCGGCCAGCGGATCTGCGCCCGCAGCATGGATCAATTCATCCAACACACTGTCTGCAAAAAAACCGGCTGTGGATGCACCCACTGAACGCCATGACGAAGTGGGCGCCAATTCGGGAACTCGATAGGCACTGACTTTGAAATTGGGTATCGCATACGGCAAGTTCCAGGCCCCTTCGGTGATTTGTTTGTCGGGCCCAGGCATGGGCATGTCCATGCGCTTACCTTGTGAACTGGAAGAAGATACGGTGGCCACTTGCAAGTCCATGGCCATCACTTTTCCATCGGCAACTTGACCTTGTCCTCTGGCCATGCCGATTTGCCGGGTGAAGTCTTGCGCAAAATCCTGCTCTCTGGAAAAGGTTAATTTAATGGTTTGGCCTGGCATTTGCTGACCAATTTCAGCGGCCAAAATGACATTTTCAAATTCCAATCGATGACCAAAACTACCACCAGCATACTGTTGATGAATGTGAACCCTGGATTCATCGACACCAGTGATGGCGGCGACTTTTTGTAACACAAAGCGTGGAATTTGGTGCGCCACCCACACATCAACCTGTTGTTCTGTGTATTTAATCACTGCATTCAATGGTTCCAACGGTTGGTGAGCCACATAGGGTGCTTTGTACTCAACATCGACTTGAGCACCAGATTGCAGCGCCTCTGACGCATCTCCCTCATCTAGCCACACTTTATCCAGCCGCTCTTCGGTGAATGAATCAGCGACGGCCTGCCAATGAGCTGCCTGTTCAGCTGGGTAAGGTGCCTCTGCCCATTCGCATTGAATGGCTTCAGCCGCTTTGAAAGCACGCCATGAATTATCAGCCACCACGGCAACGCCGTTGGTCACTTTCAGTGTCTGTTTGACACCGCGCATGATTTTGGCTTGACTGTCATCATATGAATTCAATTGAGCCCCTTTTCTTGGGTTGATGCTAACGGCAGCAAATAACATGTCCTTAAGAGACAGGTCAATCCCATAATCTAATGTCCCGGTGGACTTACTGATCACATCCAATCGTTGCATCGGCTGGCCCAACAGACGCCAATCTTTCGGATCTCTCAAGGTGTCATGGTGAACGGGTGTTATTTCAGCGGCGAGACCAGCCAATTGGGTATACGGTATGCGCTGCCCATCTGGCAACACCACGGCACCAGCGCTTGTTGTCAGTTCCTCAATGGCAACATCCGTTTGGATTGAAGCGGCCAACTTAAGTGTTTCTCGAGCTGTGGCACCAGCAACCCTTAATTTATCCAAAGAATCTGGAATGGTGGTTGAACCCCCGGTAACCTGAAAACCCATGATTTTAACCATTGATCCCATCAAACCTCGCATGGTTTCTGCAGTTAAACTGGTATCAGTCGATCTAAAAGGTACTGTTTCTGAGGCCATGGCTGTGTTGAAATAGGCCGCATCAGGCACACCAAAACTGATGTCAAACTGGTCCATTTCCAAATCCAGTTCCTCGGCGATCATGGCTGCTTGCACTGAGGCCACACCTTGACCCATGTCCATATGTGGAACGATCAAAGTGATCTTTTCCTCACTGATCAAGACCCAAGGATTGAATGTCGCTTCACCTTTTTTCAGACCAGCTGCCAATGGGTTATCGACCGACTTATTGGCCAAAAAAGTACCGAAGGCCACACCACCAGCTATGACTGAGGAGCCCACCAAAAAGGTGCGACGGGTGATGGTTTTCAATGCCCCCATCTCACACCTCCCCACGCAACTTGGCCGCTGCAGTTTTCACCGCCTCGCGGATTCTCGGATAGGTCCCACAACGACACAAGTTGGCGGACATGGCCAAATCAATGTCATCATCGCTGGGGTTGGGCTTGAATTTCAAAAATGATGCAGCTGACATGATTTGGCCAGACTGGCAATAGCCACATTGTGCCACCTGGTGTTCCACCCAAGCCGCTTGCACTGCATGCAAAGTTTCAGGGTCACCTAAACCCTCGATGGTGGTAATTTCTCGACCTGCAGCCTCACCAGCGCGTAGCTGACAGGAACGGACCGCCAGTCCATCCATGTGGACGGTACAAGCACCGCACTGAGCAATACCACAACCGTATTTAGTGCCGGTTAAATTCAATTCATCTCTAAGCACCCACAACAAAGGCATGTCTTCTTCAACATCAACCTCATGCGAGACACCATTAATAGTTATTTGCATCATCAACCCCTGAGTGTATTTCCCTATGATTTTAAACGATTTAGTGACACTTGAGCAGATGTTTACTCAGATTGGCACACTTTGCCAGTCAATGGCACACTTTGCATGTGATCAACAACCGGCTGACTAACCAGTGGCAACACTTGGCACCAATGGATGGTCAACTGGCGCCATTGGATGATGTGTTTTACATTGAAAAGCAGATAATTGAAACACACGAACTACGGAGCACAACCATGAATAACAACACTGCACTGATCACCGGTGCTTCTGGCGGCATCGGCAAAGAACTGGCCAGAATCCACGCACAAAATGGCGGCGACATGGTATTGGTCGCCAGATCAGTCGATCAGCTGAAAGCGCTGAAAACCGAATTAGAAACTCAACATGACATCAATGTACACGTCATTGCCGAAGACCTCAGTGTGGCAGGCGCTGCTGAGCGGGTCTTTCAAGCCACTGAAGGGAAGGGGTTGAATATTGAGATGTTGATCAACAATGCCGGCTTTGGCTCACATGGTTTTTTTCATGAACAAAGCTTGGAAAAACAACAAGCCATGATGCACCTGAACATGGTGACCTTGACCGAATTAACCCACAAATATTTACCAGCCATGGTGCGAAATCAACAAGGCAAAATTCTCAATGTGTCATCCACCGCCTCCTTCATTCCCGGCCCATTACAAGCGGTTTACTACGCCACCAAAGCTTACGTGACATCATTCAGTCAAGCCTTGGCTGAAGAACTGAAAGATTCAAACATCACGGTAACTGCATTGTGTCCAGGCGCAGTGGCCACCGGGTTTGTCGAAGCGGGTAATTTGGAGGGCGTTGATGCTTGGAAACAAGCCAAATCTGCCCGTTCGGTGGCAGCCTGTGGCTATCAAGCCATGCAACTAGGCCAACTGTTGGCGTTCAACGAAGGTCGTTTAAAGTTTTTACTGAACTGGATCACTCCTTTGATGCCGAGACAAACACTGTTGAAAATGTCTCGACAGATGATGGAAAAGAACCTGGCTACTGAGGTATAGTTTTGCCATGAAAAGAGCCACTCATTTCACTTTTTCACCCTCCTGGAAAGTGCTGTTGAACGACATGGGCATAGATCCGGCAGATGCTTTGGTGGCTGCCGGATTACCTGCTGACCTGTTCAACCAAGCCCATGCCCAACTATCTGCCGTAGAGTATTTTCGTTTCTGGCAAGGGATTGAACACGTAACTGGTCCGAAAAATCTGCCCCTTTTGCTGGCTGATAACTTGAGTATTGAGAGTTTTGATCCGGCCATATTTGCCAGTATTTGCAGCCAAAACCTGAACCAGGCTGTGGTGCGAATCAGTAAATACAAACCGTTGATTGGCCCCATGGTATTAGAACCGCAAATCAATGAGCAGCAAACCCAATTACTGATTTCTTGTTATGGCTTTGCAACATCCTTGCCACAATCGTTTGAATTGACTGAGTTGGCGTTCTATACTCAATTGGCTCGTTTGGCAACCCGATATCACATCCAACCAACAGCCCTCACTTTGTCTGAACTTCCTGAGGATATGACGCCTTATGAACATTTTTTTGGTTGTCGCTTAATGAGGGCGCCACAAGTCAGCATCACTTTCAGTGCTGCGGATGCGAATCGGCCCTTTTTAACTTCCAATGCCACCATGTGGTCTTTTTTCAAAACCAACTTGAACCAGCGCCTGAAAGATATGGACCAAGCCGCTAAAATCAGTGACCGGGTCAAGGCTGTGTTGATTGAGGCCTTACCTTGTGGCGAATCTTCCATTGCGCTCATTGCCAAAAGGCTGGCCATGAGTAAACGTACCTTGCAGCGCAAGCTCAGTGAAGAAGCCCGAACCTATCAGTCGGTATTGCAGCAGGTCAGATCAGACCTGGCTGATCATTACTTGCGATACTCAGAACTGCCATTGGCTGAAATTTCTTTTCTGTTGGGCTTCCAGGAAACCAACTCGTTTTTCCGCGCCTACAGCAACTGGAAAGGCATCACTCCCAGCCAGTACCGGGCAGCCCACTAAACAACCTATTTAGTTTGGAACAGCTTCCTGCTTTTCAGCTACAATCATGACATGCGCATAGAACCCTTGACAATGGCTTTGGTGGCCGGTTTGTACTTTGCCTTCTTGATGCTGATCGCTCATTTGACTGCCAAAAAAGCCTCCAACCAAGATTACTTCATTGGCTCCAGACAATCGCCTTGGCCAGTGGTGGCTTTCGGTATGATTGGTGCCAGCTTGTCCGGGGTGACGTTCATTTCCGTACCCGGTTGGGTCGGGGGCTCACAATTCAGTTATTTTCAAATGGTATTGGGTTACATTCTGGGTTATGTGGTTGTCGCCCAAGTGTTGCTGCCATTGTATTACCGCGGTGGTTACACCACCATCTACACCTACCTAAAAGAGCGCTTTGGCTGGCATGCGCACAAGACCGGCTCTGCTTTTTTCCTGCTGTCTCGTCTGGTCGGGTGTGCTTTTAGGCTGTACTTGGTGGCGTTGATTTTGCACACCTTTATGTTGTCGCATTTTGGCTTGCCGTTTTGGCTGACTGCGCTGATATCCATTGCCATGATCTGGGCCTATACGGTCAAAGGCGGGATCAAAACCATTGTCTGGAGTGACACCTTACAAACGACTTTCATGATCATTGCGGCGCTGGGAGCCCTGTTGTTTCTGGCCAGTAATCTGGGTGAGTGCTTCTCTGTTGGCAGTGGTTTACAACAGATGATGGACAGCAGCTTCAGCCAAATTTTCTTCTTCAATGACGGCTGGGCAGACAGCCAGAATTTTTACAAACAATTCCTCAGCGGCATTCTTATTGTGATCGTGATGACCGGCCTGGATCAGGACATGATGCAAAAAAACCTGTCCTGCAAAAACCTGCGCGCTTCACAGAAAAACATGTATGTATTTGTGGTGATTTTGGTGGCGGTGAATTTCTTGTTTTTGTTGGTCGGTGCCGGTTTGTACCTGTACGCAGATGCCTTCCAAATTGCCCTGCCAGACAAAGCCGACTTGCTGTTCCCCACCATCGCTCTGAACCACTTCCCTGTGGAACTGGCCATAGTATTTGTGCTGGGCTTATTGGCCAGTGCCTACTCCAGTGCCGATTCAGCACTGACTTCTTTGACCACCTCTTTTTACCACGATATCTTGGATCGGGACGAAAATCAAGATCCGCGACAACGCCAGCTGATTCATTTGGGGTTTTCCTTGCTGGTGGTGACCTTGGTGGTGGTGTTCTATTACCTGATGCAAACCAATGCCATTGATGCCCTACTCAAAGCCGCCAGTTACACCTACGGCCCATTGTTGGGTATGTTTGCCTTCGGCATTTTCTCCAAGCGTCATCCAAACGACCACTTGATCCCCTGGATCGCCATCACCGCACCCATCCTGTCCTGGCTACTGGCCAATTATGGAACAGCCTGGTTGGGTGGTTACCAATTCGGTTACGAAATTTTATTGATCAACGGCACTGTGGTTTATTTGGGTATGCTATTGACCAGCAAAACCAACAATAATTAAGGCTCGAATTGCTGGTAATGCTGTTCGCCGCTGATGATGTCATATTGCAACAGCTCGTAATCCTGAATCCAACTGCGGTGTTGTTCCGAGATGATCGACTCTTTGTGGAATTCTTGCAAGTTATTTTGAATCTCAGTTAACAGGTTAAACAGTGGGCTTTTGGATAATTGAGCGATCGTCAAAATCTGGGAAGACAACAAATTCATACTGGTGTTTTGAGGTATTTGTTGGTTATCAAAATTATTCCAAATAAAATAAGGGACCTGGTGGCTCTTGATATACACATCCAAGGATTTCAATTCATCATTGTCATCTTTTTGTTTCATGTGTTTCAAAAATTTCCACTTGAAATGTATTCTGTTCTTGATGTTATCGGTCGAAAAATTAGCATCCAAAAAGTCCATGGCAATCGACTGTCTGAATTCAGGCAAGCCGGGCTGATGATCACCCATAACCAATATCACCGCTGGTTCATTGTTGTTTTGGTAGTGGTTGATCAGTTGACCAATTGCCTGGTCGGCTCGGTGAAGGGCATTGATGTACGTTCTCAGTTGTGCCTGGCCACCTTCGAAGTAAGTCCCAAACACCTCTAAATCTGAATGATCGTAGGCTGGATAATCCCAGGGTCCATGGGTCGAGTTAGGAAAACTAAATATAAATTGTGGGTCATCACTGGCTTCTGTCACTGCAATGATTTCTTCTACCAACATAGCCTCAGAAGGATAAATACCTTTGGGGTCTTTCACCATGCCTTCTTTTTGCCAAAGCGTGTAGTAGTGATCAAACCCCAGATAAGGATAGGCTTTTAAGTAGTTAAAAAAGTCCATAGATGCCACGTGAATGGCACTTGAGGTGTATCCATGCTGCTTGAACTCACGAATCAAACTGGACATGGGTTTGTTTAAATAATCTATATACGGGATGGATTTTTCAGGCATAAAACGCATACTCAACCCAGTCAATAATTCAAATTCCGGATTGGCAGAACGACCACCAATTTCTGGCGAGATCACCAGGCCAGAAAGGCTTTGTTGTGCAAATTTTCTGAAATTTGGAATCGGATCATAACTGGTTTCGATACCCATTTGTTTGGGGTCTGCGAACGCTTCAATGAAAAAGATAATCACATCAGGCTTCAACTGGGAATCACCTGTTTTTTGTGCTGTGTATTTAGCAGCAATTTGATCGATGGTGTCTTTTGAATAGCCAGCCGGTGGCTTGATGGGTTGATGTTTCAGTACTTTGTAGTAAAAACCGAACAAAAAACCATGACGTTGTGAAAGGTTTATCGGCAGTACTTTGCCCTCTAAACCAAATGTCTTAAAGATTGATTTTGCAATGTCATTACGCCAAACCCCCACCAGAAAAAGCGCCACAACCAACAATGAAATTGATAAGTAACGATGTCGATGTAACACCTGATTGGGTTTGGTTTTGATGACGATCATAACCAACAAAAACAGCAGTAAACCAATTAAAAGAAACGCCATCCAATAATCAAGCCACAAACCAGGAACCAAAAACACTTGCGCACCATGGATGATGTCAATCGGCGAAAATAACAAGCCAAACACCTTGAACATCTCGGCATTGATTAACATGAAGACCACATAAAACCCAGTCACCAGGATCAAAGACAAGGCGATGCGGCGCAACAACAAAGCCAACATTCCCGCAGTGAGAAATATGGCCAAAGGCTCAAAAAAGTACGACGAGGTGGCAAAACTGATGGGCGATAGTTCTGTGTACCTTTCGAAGACAGAACCCACCAACCAAAAGACCAGAAAACAGTAAATATACATGGCTGCTACTGTCAATACCCGACCAATCAGGCGTGTACTTCCTTTATTTTTTGTCATGGTTGATTCAATCCGGGATTCGATGCTGCAAAGTGGACAAAGTTTACCTCATTCACCTCCATACTTGGCAAACAATTCAGCCCCCGTGAGGTTTTCTTCGGTGTTATCGGCAAAACTGTAGTAATCGGGTTTTTCATCGATGAAAACCTGCTGTTTGAAGACCAGATTGCTGTCGTCATCAAACAAGCCGACCGGTACCATGTGGTGTTGGTTGCCTTTCAAACGATAAAATAAATGAGAACCACAGTTCTGACAAAATCCTCGTTCAGCCCATTCGGATGAACTGTAGGTTTTGATGTGTTCGACGCCTGAGTATTCAATGTCGGCACCGCAATTAACTTCCATAAACGGCCCACCACCCCATTGGCGACACATTTTACAATGACAAGCGCCGACCCAATCATGCATGCTGTTGGCGGTGAAACTGACTTGGCCACACAGACAGTGACCTTGGCGAGGGGATTGTGACATGGGTGTACTCCGGTTTGTTGTGTTGTGTGTCCTTTATTTTAACTCAAATCAGCTTGCATTCCAGCCAGATTCGGCATGCTTATTTGGTATACCGACATGTCATTGTTTCCATATCAGAATTCATGTGCATTCCCAAGCTGAAGACAAGAACAAGCATAACTACTGTCATTGCGAGCCACAAAGTGGCGTGCCAATCTTTTGTCTATGAAAAGGCTTTTGGAGATTGCCGCGTCGCTGCGCTCCTCGCAATGACTATAATCCAGTCATCCTCGGGCTTCCTTAAGGGGCCTACTTTTGGTGGCCCGGGGATCCAGACTTTCGATCTTTCCAGCATGATAATTTAAAATCAACTGAAACATCGCCCTCCTGGATCCTGCGATCAAGTGGCAGGATGACAAGAAAAATATCAGCCACTGATGTCAGTGTTTAATTGCCTTCACCCACCGCCTCCTTGATCGCGGCAGCGGCCAACAGCCTGTTGGAATTCAGCGCCGGCAGTGGGCTGTTCCCTGCATGCAGCACCAATGGCAGTTCAGTACAGCCCAGAATCACTGCATCACAGCCTTGTTCGCCCAAGTCAACGATGATGTTTTGCAAGGCCTCCACCGATTGGGGATTAAAGATGCCACAGACCAACTCATCCATGATGATGTCATTCATGTCTTTAATCTGTTCATCTTTGGGGCGCAACCAACCCATGCCCAGTGCTTCGAGGTGCTCAGGATAGACATCGCTGTTGACCAACCATCGGGTACCCAAAATACCCAACTGCTGGTAGCCACGTTTAACTGCTTGGTTGGCCACCACAGCTGCTATATGTAACCAGGGCAGTGGCGTGTGGTCCATGACATGTTCCATGGCCTGGTGAATGGTGTTATCCGGACAGATCAGGAAATCAGCGCCTTGAGCAGCCAGCTTGTTGGCTGAGGACAACATCAAGTCACCCACCCCCTTTAAATCACCAGCCTCCAGCCTGGCCACATAGTCAGCCAATGAATGGGTGTGCATGGAGACCTCAGGATGGGCATGGGGTCCCATGAACTTAGGACTTTGAGTACAGATGGTTTTGTAACACAAGGCCGCACCTTCGGCTGAACAGCCAACAATGCCGATGTGTTTGGTTGGAATTGAATCATTCATACAACCAGTTTAACCGCTATTAATGATGAAGTAATGCTTTAAAACAACTTGTGCTGTCATCCTGAGCGCAGCCGGCCGTTTCCGCTTCCTTGTTCGGTCGGAATGACTCCATAAAAAAAGCCTGTGAAGCAACGCTTCACAGGCTAAGAGGGTTAACACGTCCTGTGTTGATCAGCACTGAATCAATCTAAAAATTCAGTCCAGCCATTGGTCCATGCATTGGCTTGTGATTTGAATGCACCGGCATAATTGGTCTTGTCAAAGAAAGCACCAAATTTAGTACCGTCCATAGGCTCAACACTTGGTGTACCAGCTGTTGGGTAGATGCCATTCAAAGCAGGATCAGCCACTTGGTTACCCATTTGTGCTTCGAAGAAAGACTGAACCGTAAAGGCATCACCGTCTTCTTCTTCAAAGTTCAAAGCACAGCTGATGATGGTGTTTTCCATGGTGGCCGTGCCGGTTAATGAACCAGGTGTTCCGGCTGCAGCAAATGTGGCGCTTGAATCCAAATCCAAACATTTTTCAAAACCAGTCACAATCACATTGGTCATGTTAAAACCCGTACCGCGACGTAACACCATTCCTGTGGTGGTTTTGTTGTCAGAAGGTCCGCCAATGAAAGTCGCATTGGCAATGCTGGGTTGTGATCGTGGCGTGGCATCGTTGTTGTCTTCGAAGTTATCCGCTTCGATACCGCGCTCTTTGTCATTGGCTGCATTGGGGTCTTGTTTCACCACCAAGTACTGAACGCTGCCATTCCAACCGTGGGTCCAATCCAAAGAATCATCTTTGATGCCGGTCAAAACCAAATGCTTGGCATTCACAGTACCGCCGAAGAATTCGATGCCGTCATCTTCGTTGGCGTGTACTTGTACATGATCAACCACAGTACCAGAACCAACCGCTTGGAAAGCAATGCCATTCAACTCATCTTCGTCGTTGATTCTGAAACCACCGAACTGAACACGAACGTATTTCAACACACCACTGGAATCATCAGGAATGTTACCACCGAAGTTACCTGAACCACCTTCACCAATGTCTTCACATTGCTCGAATGGCACTGAATCATCACAGATGTTGATCGGCGCTTGGCCATTGATCACCAAACCACCCCAATTACCTGCACCGGCAGACGGGTCATTGGCAGTGAAAGGACCAGTGAATACAACTGGTGCATTGACTGTACCTTCAGCAAAGATTTTAGAACCTCGTTGTACAGCCAAGAAATCGTTACCTGTAACACCCAATACCCGAGTACCTGGCTCCACAGTCAAGTTTGCTGTCGTACCGCCATCTTCACCAACAAAAACACCACCTTGCAAGACCCAGTTGGTGTCGTTGGTCAATGTCACATCACCCGTCAAAGTACCAGAAATCGCACACGTTTTATCTTGGGCCGTTGCAGTAGCAAAAGCAGGACAACCTGTGAATTCTGTTTGGTATGGACAGACTGAAGAATCACGCAATGTACCAGCGATTTCATCAAAAGGTACCAAATCAAAACTGGTGGAAGTGTCTGAGATGAATTGACTGCTGATACCCGTTATGTTGGCGCTGATGCTGGTACAGCTTTTGACATCAAAAGTCATAGAACCGAATGCGCTCACGGTTCTGTTTTGCACCTCAGTGAATGAACCGTCAGTCACTTCAAACAGTTGAAATTCCAAAACTGATTGACCGGCAACCACAGGTGCATTACCTGCAACCCATGTGGGTGTACCGTCATCACCATAAATAAAACCTGTGGTGAACATCAATCCGGCTTCAGGACCCGTTTTTACATAGTCCAATTGCCAACCTGTACCATTGTCTTCTGCACCACGGTACCAGTTACCTTCGAACAAACCATCTACATTGATGGCAGCAGCCGTACCTGAAACCATTAAACCGCCCAAAACAGCGGACTTTAATTTACCCAATTTCATCTAAATTACCTCTGATAAGAATTCAAAAAACCGAAATTCTACGCCCGGGTTGTTTCAGTTGAGTGACTGTAAGATGAAGTTTTTGTTACAAGGCCAGATTCACTCCTTATATATATGGCAATAAAAAAAAATATGTCGCAAAGGTAACAATACTGTCACATTAGGGCCCTAAAATTTGCCGCATCTTAAATTTCAAAAGAAATATCATGTCGCGCATACTTAAACTGAATTCAGCTTTACAGTGGGTCAAATGGTCACTCATTATTGGTGGCTCAGCCGTAACTTTACCCGTGTTGGCACAACAAAACACCGAAGAGATTGTCAACAACCTGATCCAACTCAGGGGTCAAGTGGAAGACTTGCAAGCAGAGATGCAAATTCTTAAGGCTGAACACACCCAGTCCATGTCTTATCTGAACACCAGAAAGACAGAGTTGGAAGCCAACATCGACCGCAAACAACTGCAAATCAAACAAGCCCAAGCCGAAGTGGTGGATTTACAGGAAAAGATTAAAAACTTAGGCCTGGACTCAGAACAAATGATTCCTGCAGTCATGGCATTGGCCAACGGCATCAAGCAAGGCATTGAAACAGGCATTCCATTTAAATACAAAGAAAGATCAAGTGTCATTGATGACATCAGTCGCGATCTGCAAGGCCGCAAAATCACTTCACAACATGCGATCAACCGTTTGTGGGCCTTCTTGGAAGATGAAATGCGTCTGGCCAGAGAAAATGCCATCTATTCACAAACCATCAACTTAAACGGTGAAGATGTGTTGGTGGATGTGGCCAAATTAGGGACGGTGTTGATGTACTTCAAAACCAGAGACGACCGTTATGGACAAGCCGTCAACAACAACGGTTGGTCCTTCAAATTATTGGATGACGAATCAGAAAGCCAGGCAGTGGCCACATTGTTTGACTCTTTGAAAAAACAAATCAGACAAGGCCTTTTCACATTGCCTTTGAACCTCAACCAAAAAGGATAATTCAGAGACCCCTCATGAAGAAATTATTGTTAATCGTATGGTTGTTTTCTTGTCAATGCCTGATGGCCCAAGAAAACACAGCTGCTGTTGCTGAACCGGCTTTACCTGAAGCCGATCCTGCCCAAGCCCAACAGGACTTGTTATTGGCTTATAAAAAGGAATATGCCTTTTTAACCTCACAAGTGAACAACATCCAAAGTCGCTTGGCTGAATTCAAACAAAATGCAGCGCTGGAAAAGCGTCAAATAGAATCGCAAATCTCTGCACTGGAAAATCAATTGTTGAATGCAGAAGCTGTGGCCAACCAGCTTGAAGAAGAAATATTTACCATTCAGCGCAATTCCGAATCAGCCCAAGACAACCAGGGACTGATTGAATCCACCATCATTCAAGCGCAATCCACCATGAGTGAATTCGGTTTCACAGGATTTCCGCAAACCGCTGAAGCCGAACCCGGTGATTTGAGCAAGGTACAAACCCTGGTTAATTTAGCCAATAGCACCATAGCTGAACATGCCAGCATCACCAAACAACCCAGCCAATTTTTCTTGACCGATGGTACATCGGTTCAAGGTGAAATCCTGAAAGTTGGCAACATCGCTTCTTATGGATACAGCCCCTCCGGATCGGGTGTATTGGCACCGGCGGGTGAAAAACAATTCAAAGTCTGGCAAGACAGCGACCCCGATGCCGCTGCCGGTATATTCAATGGCCAAAGCAGTGGTTTGCTGCCTATTTTCTTGTATGAATCTTCCATCAAAGCCATCGAAGAGAAGCAACAAAAAACCGTGGTCAGTGTGATCAACTCAGGTGGCTTGATTGCCTGGATCATCGCCGGACTCGGCGCATTTGCTTTGTTGTTGATCATCATGCGGGTGTTCTTTTTGAACCGGGCATCGGCCAGTACCGAAAAGTTGCTTGGCGGGGTGGTACAAAAAATTGAACAGCGTGACGTAGAAAGTGCGATTAAATTGGCCCACAAAGAGTCCAGCTCCAGTTCCCGTGTACTGCTTTCTGCTTTGCGTAACATCGACCGTGATCGTGATCACATCGAAGACATTGTGTCTGAATCTATATTGCATGAATCGGGCCAGTTGAACCGTTTTGGCTCCTTGATCATAGTGATTGCAACCGTGGCTCCGTTACTGGGGCTGCTCGGTACAGTCACCGGCATGATCTCTACTTTTGACATCATCACTGAATTTGGTACCGGCGATCCCAAGCTGCTTTCCAGTGGTATTTCTATCGCCTTGGTAACCACTGAAGTCGGTCTGGCCGTGGCCATCCCGGCATTGTTGTTTGGCAACATCCTATCCGGTTGGGCTGAACGCATCAAGGACGACATGGAAAAAGCCGCCCTGCGTGCCATCAACGTGTATAAAAAAGTGTTTGCATAACCCTGGTTTGTGAATGATGAGTGATTTGATTCAACAACTACAAGGGTATTTCATCTCAGGTGGCTATGTGATGCCACCTTTGATCATCGCCACCTTGGTACTTTGGTGGACCTTGGGTTACCGCATGATGGCTCTGCGCCGTGGCTCTGTGCGAAGCACTCGGGTGATGGTTTATCGTTACATGAAAGGACAGCTGCCCAGCAACCAAGGTGTCTTGGTGCGGGTGCTTAACAAAGGCATGAAACTGCGTGCCAAAGCTTTGCCCAACTTGCGGCGCTATTTAGATGATGCCTTTGCTGAAGAATCCAACGAAATCAGGAAATACAAAGTCCTGATCACCACCATTGTATTGGTGGCTCCATTGCTGGGTTTGTTAGGTACAGTGTCTGGCATGATAGAAACCTTCGACTCTTTGGGAGACATGTCCTTGTTCTCGCAATCAGGAGGTATTGCCGGCGGAATTTCTCAGGCACTGATCACCACCCAAATGGGTTTGGCTGTGTCCATCCCGGGTTTGATCGTGAATGGCATTCTAGACAAAAAACAAAAGCAACTGGAAATTGAAATGGCACAGCTCAAAGACTATTTGTGCAGCCCCATTCCAGGCATAGAAACTGACTGATTGAAGCAGTCACAGAGAACCAATTATGAGATACAGAGAAAGTAAAGAAACCGTCCAAGATTTGAACATATCACCGTTGATTGACATGGTGTTCATTTTGCTGATTTTTTTCATGGTGAGTACCACTTTTGTCAAGGACATGAAATTGGATCTGGAAAGACCAGCGGCATCCAGTTCCAGCACGGCTTCAACCAAAGCCGTTCGGTTGTACATCGACAATGCCGGTGAAGTTTATCTGGATGGAGAAAGCATTCGTGCTTGGGTGATTCAATCCCGACTCAGAGATTTATTGAAAACCAAAACACAGAAATCTGTGTTGGTGGTGACTGATGAAAACGTGCCTTCGGGCAAATTAGTAGAAGTGGTGGATCAAGCCCGTCTGGCCGGGGCGTCAGATGTGGGTGTGGCCACAGAAAAAGAAGTAGGAGCAGGCTGATGAAAAAATTAGAAAGAACCAAAAGAAATTTGGCTGCCTTCGGTTCCATGGTGTTTGGCACCGTGTTGGTTTTGGGTACTTTGATTTTGATCAATGACTCAGACAACCTGATGGACCAAGCCAAAGGTGTTGAGGGCTCAAACATCAAAATTCAAAAACAAAAGCCCAAAGCACAACAAGAAATCAAACGGCCCAAGCCAAAACCAAAGCCCAAAAAGTCGCGACCAGCACCACCGACACCCTTACTGGGTTTAAACAGTTCTTTGGGCGGTTTGGATTTGGGCTTACCTGATTTTTCAATGGATGGATTGAATGGCTTGGATGGCGACATTTTAGGCAATGGCAGTGGCGTGATCATGACCGATGACACCGTTGACCAATCACCCAAAGCAGTTTGGCAAGCACCGATGGTGTATCCACCCCGAGCGCGCGCCAAAGGCATTGAAGGCTATGTGGTCTTTTCATTGTTGATTGGTATCACTGGTGAAATTGAACAAGTCAAAATCGTTGAATCTTACCCTGATGGTGTGTTTGATGAAGTGGCCATGCAAGGCATCAATGGTTGGCGTTTTGAGCCGGCCCAGTACCAAGGCCAGTCCGTTAAATCATGGGCCAAACAACGCATTCGATTCGATTTGAGTTAACCGCATTCTATTTGAGAAAATCATGAAAAAGATGTGCTTGCTGGCTTTGATGGTGTGTACCACACCTCTGGTCTTGGCAGAAGAAAATACCGATGAAGTCAATTTTCTGGAATTGGCTTCTTTGATGTTGAAAGACAATAATTTAGATCGAGCTGAATCGGCCTTGGGACAGGTGGATCAAGCCGCTGAAGATTTTGATGCGCAAAGATTTCAAGTGCTCACAGGCCTACTACACGTGAGGAAAGGTGCTCACCAAACAGCCATTGATGCCTTTTTGGCTGCTAAAAATTTGGGTGAAGTGGATGCTGTGATCAATGTATATTTAGCCCAATCAGCATTCAGCCTTGAACAGTATCAATTAACTTTAGATGCTTTGAACAGTGCCGGTGAGGCGGTGGCGAAAATCCCATCGGTTTATCACATGCGCGGCCAGGCCCATTGGCTACTTAAACAACACAACATGGCCATGGCTGTGATGGATCAAGCCAGTTTGATCTTTCCTGATGACGCTTCATTTCAGCGCCGCAAAATATTTTACTTGATCGAACTGGGGTTGAATTCTACGGCAGCTGAGCTGGGATTGAAATACCTGGAACAACACCAAGCCGATGCCAGTGATTATGTCGGTATTGGTAATGCCCTCCGAGTCTCAGGCAACTTGATCCTGGCCTTGCGGTTTTTGGAACAAGCCAAATTGAAGTTCCCTCATAACACTGACATCATTAAAGCGTTGGCGGCTACCTACATCAGCAATCAGTCTTACCACTCAGCGGCCCAATTGGTGCACCAATTGGCCCTGACTGAACCAGCCTTGCTCAGTGAAGCCGCTGAACTGTACCGCCGAGCAGGTCAACGACACATGGCTTTGACTTTGAACAGTTTGGTTGAAAATCAAGAAGATAAGATGAAACAACGGTTGGGTTTATTGATTGAATTAGCCAATTACGATCAAGCTGCAAGCATGGAACAGGACATCAAACGCACCCGCATAGACAGTGATGAAAACATCCAGTATGCCATGGCCTATGCTTTGTTCAAAGTCGGTGAATATGACCGCGCAGAACACTACCTGTCTCGCATCACCGATACTCAATTGTTCCAAAAAGCCGCAGAAGTCAGAAAAATCATGGCTGATTGCGAAACCGAACATTGGCGTTGTCAGTGACCACCTAACCAATTCATAAAACAGCTAAAAAACCGTCAACCTTATGAACAGAATGAAGAATAAATGGGTCCTTGCCATCAGTTTGCTGATGACCACCTGGGCAGCACTGGCTGAAGACGCCACCATTAACATCTATGTGTTTCTTAAAGGCAGCCCATTGAGCCAAATTGACATCTATACCGATGATCAGTTGTTGGGCAGCACCGACGCCAGTGGGTTGGCCAAAGTCTTGGTTGCTGCTGGCGATAAATCCCTGGTATTTAAAAATGGTTCGGAAACATTGTATGAGTACCCAGTTATCCTCTTGCCAAACGAACTGTTGCAGTTGCTGGTGGATTTCAAAATTGCTGGAGATCCCAGCCCTTTGGTTGATGTTGAAAGCTCCGTGGACAAATCCGCAGTCACCACTGTTGCTACCGAAACTGCTGTTGATACGCCCATCGTTCCTATCATTGGGGTGATCACAGATGCAGAAAACCAGCGTCCAATAGTCGGTGCCAAGGTGTATATTTCGGGACGCTCGGAACATTTGGTGACCGATGCCGATGGTCGTTTCAGTACCGAAGTGAATGCTGGGTCTTATAACATCAGTGTGCTTCATGCTCAGTTCAACAGTCAAATCAAAAATAACCTCGATATCTCCAATCCGGATGCCAATGAAGTCAATATCGAATTGACCCCTGCCGGCGCAGAATTACCCGAGTTTGTGGTGGTTGAGCCCTTCATTGAAGGTTCCCTGGCTTCGGTGCTGGAAGAGCGCCGAGCGAATAATTCTGTGGCCAACTATTTGAGCATGGAACAAATCAGCAAATCCGGTGATTCAGATGCAGCAGGGGCATTGAAGCGGGTGACTGGCTTAACCTTGGTTGACGGTAAATTCATCTTTATTCGTGGCTTGGGTGAACGCTACTCAAGTACCTTGCTCAATGGGGCCAATTTACCGAGCCCAGACCCCACCCGTCGGGTCGTACCATTGGATTTATTCCCGACCAGCATCATTGAATCGATTGAAGTACAAAAAGGTTATGCGGCCCATTTACCGGCAGAGTTTGGTGGCGGATCGGTGGTATTGAGAACCATCAACGTGCCAGATGAAAATTTCTTGAATGTTGGCATCTCTTATGGTCATAACAGTCAAACCACCGGTAAAAAGGGACTGAAATACAACGGCGGTGGAAGTGATTGGACCGGATTTGATGACGGTTCCAGGGCCTTACCCAGGGTCTTGGCTGATGCCATTGCTGGTGACACCGAACTGCGCCCCAATAATCCGTTTTTTGATGGTGGGTTCTCACCTGAAGAATTGGAATTGTTTGGAGAGTCTTTGAACACCAATTACGACCTGCGTTTTGCTGACATCGATCCAGGAATGGGGTTTGATGCTGCCGGCGGCATGCGCTTTGATCTAGATTCAGGAATGGCACTGGGTTTCTCCGCGGCACTTGAATATGGCAATGATTTTCAAACCCGTTCGGAACTCAGGCGCAGCTACAACATTTCAAGTGGTAGCGAATTGGGGTTGGAAAGTGAAGAGGTTTCAACCACCACAACCCGAGGCATCAATGCCAGCGGGTTTTTGACCACTGGGATAGAGTTTAATGACTTACACCAACTTTCTGCCAATTACATGTTATTGCGCAGCACCCAGGACTTTTCTGAACAAGCCGAAGGGTTCAATGAAGATTTGGGTAACTCCAGGCGCATTTCGGAATTACGCTGGTCAGAACGAGACCTGGCTTCTTTGCAAGTATTTGGTGAGCACAGCTACCCGGTCTTCAATGACTTACAACTGAAATGGCAATACACCGATTCAGAAGCCACGTTTGACGAACCCGATAACCGGATTTATCGGTACGACCAACGTGATGAAGGGGATTTTGTATTCTCAACCAGAAATGACAGCAACTCTCGGGTGTTCAGAGAGCTGATCGATGAAAGTCGCAACATCCGTCATGATTGGTCACTGCCCATCACCTTTGGTAATCACCATGACTTTTTGTTTCAGTTTGGACAGAACTGGGTTAAAAAAGAACGCAATTCTGACATCAGACGCTTCGTTTTTGAAGATGTTGGACCCTTGGCCAATCAAGTCGATCGTACAGATCCATTGAGTGGTATTTTGAACCCGGATTTTATCGACCCCACTGGTTACCAGTTAATTGAAGTGACACGATCGACCGATAACTATTTTGCCAATCTAGACATCAAAGGCACCTATTACGGTATTGATTATGCCTACAAAGAAAATCTGAGGTTCACATTGGGTGCACGGCACGAAACTTTTGATCAATCAGTGACCACTTTCCGATTGTTTGATCCTGACCAAAGTCCCATCACTGCCAGCCTGGCCGATGACGATTGGTTCCCAGCCTTCTCATCAACCTGGATCATGAACGATTCGCACCAATTCCGCTTTAACTTCTCGGAAACAGCAACCAGGCCAGACTTCAAAGAATTGTCGCCTGCACAGTTCAAAGACCCCGTTTTGAACCGAAATGTGATTGGAAACCCGGATTTGGTGGTCGGTAAAATCACCCATTATGATTTGCGCTGGGACAAGTATTTTTCTCCTGGTGAGTTTGTTTCATTGAGCCTGTTTTACAAAGAATTTGAAAACCCCATTGAGGTGGCGATTTTCCCGGGCACATCAAACATCATCAGTTTTCAAAATGCCTTGGCTGCAGAAAACACTGGAATTGAGCTCGAAGTGTATAAAGATTTCTCGTTCTTCGGAGATCGTTTTGCCAACTTTTATGTCAGTGCCAATTACGCATACATCGATTCTGAAATTCAATTGAATACAGACGGTCCTTCTGGTCAAACCAACAACACCCGACCCTTGCAAGGCCAGTCTCCTTATGTGGCGAATGTGCAGTTGGGTTATGACAACAAAGACCGCGGCATCAGCGCCTCTCTGTTGTTCAACAAATTTGGAGAACGGATTTCTGAAGCCGGCACCAGTGGACGGCCAGATATCTACGAACAACCTTTCAATCAAGTGGATTTTGTTTATTCACATGCTTTTGCAAGGCGATGGAAAATCAGCTTCAAAGCGCAAAACCTGCTTGATGATGAAGTGGTTTTTCTGCAAGGTGAAGAAATTACCCGCACCTTTACCCGCGGCAGAAGCTTCAGTTTAGGCATTTCTTTTGATGTTTTCTGATTTCCTGCAAATCAATGGTTGTAATTCAATGTCAAACTCAATATATTAGGGCCATGCAAAACAGAATTGGCACAACCACAACCATTACCACAAGACAAAAACAGGTCATGTGCTGATTCGTTGAACTTTTTGAAAAAGCCCGTGACTTGGAAACAACTCACGGGCTTTTTTTTACGCCAAAGTACGGCAATACAGATAAAACTATGAAAGTGATGAAATTTGGTGGCTCTTCCCTGGCCACAGCTGAAAAATTCAACCATGTGGTTGACTTGATAGAACAACAACAGCAACCCCTGTGTGCCGTGTTTTCAGCACCGCAAGGCATCACCAATGATTTGGTGGTTTTGATTGAGCTGATCAACCAACACCAAGAGCTGACCGCTCAACTGGATCTGATCAGCCAAAAGCTGTTAACCATCAGTACCGACTGTGCTGCCATCCGGGTCGATTTTGATGCCAGCAAGAGCCAACAACAAACCACCAATTTATTGGAACAACTGCGAACCTGGGCGCAAGGCAGCGCCATGATTGGCCATTGTCCAAAAACCACTGCGGCCCAAATCCTATCTACCGGTGAAAAATTCAGCACCTTGTTGGTGGCTACCCTGTTGCGCACCAAAAACCCAGTGACTGTATTAGACCCCAGGCAGTTTATCTTCTCCGAGGATGATGCCGAAGAACCCATCGCTGATCTGGAACGCAGTGCCACTGCCTTCAAGCAGCATTACCCGGCACTGACTGACTTATCGGTGATGCCCGGATTTTATGGTGTTAACCCAGATGGAGAGTTGATCACTCTAGGGCGCAATGGCTCTGATTACTCTGCGGCCATATTGTCGGTCTGTGTAGCAGCAGCTGCTTGTGAAATCTGGACCGATGTCGACGGCATTTACAGCGTCGATCCCCGCTTGGTGGAACAAGCTCAGATGATTGAACAAATGTCCTATCAGGAAGCCATGGAGTTGTCTTACTTTGGCGCCAAAGTTTTACATCCCAAAACCATCACCCCACTGGCCAAACACCAAATCAAGTGTGTGATCAAGAACACCCTCAAACCCAACCACCACGGCACTGTCATTTCAGCCGAAACCGACCAGCACAAAGCAGTCAAAGCCATTTCAAACCTGTCCGATGTCGCCATGATCAACGTTTCGGGACCTGGCATGAAAGGCATGGTGGGCATGGCTGCCAGGGTTTTTGCAGCCATGAGTGAAGCCAATATATCAGTGATTCTGATCAGCCAATCCTCATCAGAATACAGCATCAGTTTTTGTGTCCCTGGTAACGAAGCCCAACGCGCCATACGCCACTTGAACACAGCTTTCAGGCTAGAACTGAAAAATGGTTTGTTAGAGCCCATTGATTGTCGTGATAACTTGGCCATCATCACCCTGATCGGTGATCGCATGCACCAACAAAAAGGCACCGCCAGTCGTTTTTTCAGCGCCCTTTCACACGCCCGGGTCAACATCATCGCCATTGCACAGGACTCTTCTGAGCGCAGCATATCAGCCGTGGTCAGATCAAAAAGGGTCGATGATGCCGTGGTGATTTGTCACCAACAACTGTTCTTGAAGAAACCCAGAATTGATGCCTTCCTGATCGGCTGTGGTACCGTTGGTAAAGAATTGATCCAGCAAATCAAAAAACAACAAGCTTGGTTACAAGATAAAAACATTGAATTGAATCTGGTAGGCATCGCCAACAGCAAGCAATGTTTACTCAAAGGCCAAGGCATCGATCTTTCTGATTGGCAAGCTCAACTGACGGCTTGTGATGAAGGTTTGTCATTAGATCGCTTGAAACAGTTTGTGCGATCAGCACACTTGACCAACCCGGTGATCATCGACTGCACCAGTAACCAAGACATTGCCATGAATTACCTGAGTTATTTAGCCGCCAACTTTCATGTGGTGACTGCCAATAAAAAAGCCAACACTGAAAGCCTGGAGTATTATCATCAGCTGCACGACATGGCTGCACAAAGACAACGGCGATTCCTGTATGAAACCAATGTAGGTGCCGGACTACCCGTTATAGACAACTTACAAAGCTTGCTAAGAGCGGGTGATGAATTGTTGCAATTTGAAGGCATACTGTCAGGATCTTTGTCCTACATCTTTGGCGAAATCCACCAAGGCTTGAGCTTGTCAGAAGCCACTCAGAAAGCCAGAGATTTGGGTTATACCGAGCCCAACCCAGCCGAAGATTTGAACGGCATGGATGTGGCCCGAAAAGTGTTGGTGATTGCCCGCGAAGCTGGTATGCCTTTGGAATTGTCTGATGTGGATTTACAGCCAGTGGTCCCTGAAGCATTGGCTGCCATCACCGATGGTGATGAGTTCATGACCAAGCTGCCCGATTATGACGCAGAATTTCAACAAATGATTGACGATGCAGAGGGTCAACAACAGAAACTGCGTTATGTGGCGGTCATCAAAGACAACCAATGTGCGGTTAAAATATTACCGGTGGATAAAACCCATCCTTTGTATGAAATTGAAGCGGGTGAAAATGCCTTGGCCATCAACACCCAGTACTACCAACCCAAACCATTCATCATCCGGGGTTACGGCGCCGGTGCAGCCGTGACTGCGGCAGGCATGTTTGGCGACTTATTGAGAACCCTGGCCTGGGAACAGGAACACTGAAATGCATGAAGTAACAGAAGTATTTGCCCCGGTATCCATTGGTAATGTCAGTGTCGGGTTTGATTCCTTGGGTTTGGCATTGAGGCCGACTGATGGCCGCTTATTGGGCGATGTGGTGCAGGTTGAACTGAACAACCATGAAAGTACATTTTGCTTACAAGGAGATTTTGCTGACCGCTTGCCCAAAGACAAAGAATCGAACATTGTATGGGATGTGTTGGTGGCCTATGAAACCGCGCTCCAGAAACAAAACATCAAGCCAGTGAATATACAGATAACGCTGAAAAAGAACATCCCGGTATGCAGCGGCTTGGGTTCCAGCGCGTGCTCAGTGGTGGCTGCCTTTGTGGCCTTGAATGAATTTTATGGGCGGCCTTTTGATGACAATCAGCTGCTGAAATTGATGGGTCAGGCCGAGGCTAAAATCAGCGGATCTTTGCATTATGACAATGTCGCACCCTGTTTTTTGGGCGGTATGCAGTTGATGCTACATGACCAGAGTCAAGTGGCGTTATCACTGCCACTGTTTGAACACATTTATTGGGTGTTGGCTTACCCTGATGTGGTGGTCAGTACACAGGCTGCCCGTGTGTTGCTGCCACCCAAGTATGACCGTTCTACCTTGATCCGTTTTGGCCAAAACCTGGCCGGTTTTGTCGCGGCCTGCTACCAGCAAGACCAGGATTTGGCCTTTGCTTTATTGAAAGACGAAATTGCTGAGCCGTATCGAGCTGAATTGCTGCCCAATTTTCATCAAACCAAAAACCAGATGCTGGCCATGAACAGCCTGGCTGTAGGTATTTCCGGATCTGGACCTACCTTGTTCTCCGCTTGTGGAGATCTTGAGTCGGCCCAACACCAGGCAGCGTGGTTACAAGCAAATTACTTACAGACAGAATACGGTTTTGTCGCCATCTGCCAAGCCGATGCCGATGGCACACGAACCCTTTAAGGAAACCCACCATGAAACTGAATAACCTCAAAGATGCTGACCAAATTGTCGATTTTGCCACCGCAGTCAAAACGGGCCTAGGCAACCAACAAGGCTTGTTTTTTCCTGCGAAGATCCCCCAGCTGGACAACATTGATGAGTTGTTGGCCATGTCCACCCAAGCTCGAAACTTTTTCATCCTGAGGCCTTTTGTTCACGAAAACATTGACGATGACACCCTCAGGGAAATCATCGAAATGACGTATGCTTTTCCATCACCGTTGAAAGCTGTGAACGGTCAGGTGCATTGTCTGGAATTATTTCATGGCCCGACACTGGCATTCAAAGACTTTGGCGCCCGCTTTATGGCCAATTGCTTACAACATTTCAGCACACAACAAGAAACAGGTAACGAAAAAATCACCATCCTGACTGCCACCTCTGGAGACACTGGCGCTGCAGTGGCGCATGCTTTTCATGGTTTGGACAACATTGAAGTGGTGATTTTGTTCCCCAAAGGCAAAATCAGTGAGCTGCAACAAAAAATGTTCACAACCTTGTCTGGTAACATCCGCACCATTGCGATAGATGGGGCTTTTGATGACTGTCAAAAACTGGTCAAACAAAGTTTTGATGACCTTGAACTGGTTCAGCAAGTGGGATTGAATTCGGCCAATTCGATCAACGTCAGTCGCTTGTTTGCACAGGTTTGTTACTATTTTGATGCACTGGCACAACTACCCTCAGCACAGCGTTCGCAAGCTGTGGTGGCTGTTCCCAGCGGTAATTTTGGTAACCTGTGTGCCGGCATCATCGCCAAAACCATGGGGTTACCGATCAAGCGATTCATCGCTTCTACCAACCTCAATGACACCGTACCGCGTTACCTCAAAGACGGTGTTTGGGCTCCCAATGAAACGGTAGAAACTTTATCAAATGCCATGGATGTCAGTAAACCCAACAACTGGCCGCGCATAGAATACTTGATTGAGTCAGGACAATTTGACCGTGAACTGCTGTCAGGCTTATCGGTTGATGAAGCGGCCACTGCCGAAACTTTGAAGGACTTACATCGACAAGGCTACATCAGTGAGCCCCATGCAGCCGTTGCATACCAGGGCATCATTGGTCAACTGAAAGCCGAAGAAGTTGGCATCTTTTTGGGCACCGCCCACCCGGCCAAATTCAAAAGCACCGTAGAGGACATTTTAAAGCTTGAATTACCCCTGCCAAGGGCCATTGCTGAATGTGCAGAAAAACCTGATTTGTCCTACAGCATAGAACCGGATTTTGCTGCACTGAAAGACTTTTTGTTGCCTTAATAAGAGTCACTTGACTTCAATAAGATGGCTTTATGGAAATAAATACAGTTGGGAACAAACCATTGATTGCTCCCAACTTCACACATCAATTTGTTTCTTTAAATTACCTTATGCAGATCTGAACTGAAAACCAAAAGCAAACATAAAAGCACCGGCCACGATTAACATCATGCCCAGTGATGACACCAAGTCATTTTTCATGGAGTCCAGGTCTTTTTCCTCTCTGAACTCATAGACCCGTCGACCACCAGCCACATCTGCAATGAATACATTGCCCTCATAATGAGGCAAAGTAAGAAACACCATGTTTAGCCGCTGGCGGTTATTCTTGATCCGAACTTCAGCTTCTTCTTGTGATTCATTCAGCGCCCTTATGGGATTCTTATCAAACTGATAGATCGTTTCACCCACAGCAATGATGCCTGGAGACTCATAGATGTATTCAGATTCTGCAAAGAATATGCCTTGACCACCCATAAAGAACAAACCAATTCCCAACACAACCACCAATGAAGCCATCGTAAATCGACGCTTTAGTAAGCGATTTTGCTTTTCTTTGACTGAGGCATACTCTGCTGCGACTTCAGGAATGTGAGTTAAATGCTGATCAATGTATGACTGGCTGAGGCTGTTTATTAAATCCATTCCAGACATGTCAAAGGCCTGAGCTATTTTATGAATCACCTCATAGGATGGGGTACCTTTGTCGTTTTCTAATTTAGACAAATAGGACTGTTCAATGCCTGTTTTACCGGCCAACTCGGGTTGGGTTAAGTTTTCTGATGTTCTGAGTAATTTTATTTTTTCACTGAGTTTCATGATAATCCAAATTTTATTGAGAGCTTATATTCTTAGCTGTCATAACAGGAATATACAGATGAATATATGCACATATCAACGAATTTAAGGAATACCTTCGCGACTTTTTTCTGTTTATTCATTTTAAGGGTATAAATCAAGTCATTGCGGGGCAGGAACAACCACGGCAATCCCATAACTACTATCCAGATTCAGGAGATTACTTCACTGCGTTTGCAATGACAAGTTCAGCTTTCTGGTTCCTGTTGTTGGGCTTCCCACAGTTCAGCATAGGCGCCTTGGGCCGCCAGCAATTCTTCATGGGAGCCTTGTTCAATGATTTGACCTTGATCCAGCACCATGATTTGATCGGCGTGTACCACAGTAGACAAGCGGTGGGCGATCACCAAATTGGTGGTGTTTTTGGCGATTTGTTGTAAAGCATTCAGTATCATTTGTTCCGACTTACTGTCCAACGATGAAGTGGCTTCATCAAACACCATGATGGGAGGCTTTTTCAAGATGGTTCTGGCAATGGCCACCCGTTGTTTCTCTCCGCCAGACAGCTTCAACCCACGTTCTCCCACCTGGGTTGTCGTTCCATCCGGTAGTTGGGCAATGAAATCATCCAAATAAGCCATGGTGATGGCTTGTTGGACTTCATCATCACTGGCGTCAGGACGACCATAACGGATGTTTTCCTGAATGGAGTCATTGAACAACACGGTATCCTGCGGCACAATCCCAATCGTTTGACGTAAGGATTGTTGGGTCACCTCGCTGATGTTCTGTCCGTCGATTAAGATTTGTCCTTCAGTCGGGTCATAGAACCGAAATAACAGTTTGACCAATGTTGATTTACCCGAACCACTGGCACCAACCACCGCCAGTGTCTCACCAGCAGGCACCTTAAAACTGATGCCCTTGATGATGCCTCTATCAACCCGGTAGTGAAAGGCCACATCTTTAAACTCTATTTCACCCTGATTGATCTGCAGCAACTTGGCACCGGGCTGATCTTTGACCTCGGGGTCAATATCAAGGATGTTGAACATATGTTCAATGTTGATCATGGATGTTTTGATTTCCCGGTAGACAAATCCCAAAGAACCCAAAGGAATGAACAGTTGCATCATGAAGGCATTGACCAAAACAAAGTCACCGACACTCATTTCACCATTTTGAACCCCCAAAACAGCCAGTAACATCATCGCTGTCATCGACAAACTGATGATCAAAGCTTGCCCGCCATTCAAAGCAAATAATGACAACCTGTTTTTTCTTTTTGCTTGTTCCAAACGCTTCAAGTTAACATCATATCGATCGGCTTCAAAAGCTTCATTGGTGTAATATTTGACCGTTTCATAGTTCAACAATGAATCGATGGCACGGCTGCTGCTGTCTGAATCAGCGGTGTTGGCGGCCCGCAAAAAGGCTTTGCGCCAATTGGTTATGCGCACCGAAAAAACGATGTATGTGATGATCGAAATCAATGTGGTCAAACCAAAAGCCCACCCATATTGGAACAGTAAAATTCCCACCACCAACAGGATTTCTATCAGTGCCGGTAAGATGCTGAACACCATGAAGCGCAACAAAAAACTGATGCCACCCACACCACGCTCTATGTCTCTGGCAACCCCACCTGTTTTGCGGTTCAAATGGTAATCCAAATCCAAACGATGCAGGTGCACAAACACCTGGTGTGCTATGCGCCGCATGGCCCTTTCGGTGACTCGGCCAAACAAGGTGTCCCTGATCTCACCAAACAAAACATTGGCAAAACGCAAGCCTCCATAGACAAACACCAATGCCACCGGCGCCAGTAACCACTGGGAAGTATCTGTCGGCTCACCACCCAATTGATCAACCATACCCTTGATCATGAATGGCATACCCGTGGTAGCCAATTTGGCGCCCACTAAAAACATCAGTGCCAACAGCACCCTACCTTTGTACTCAGCCAGATAAGGCACCAACTTTTTCAGCACGCCCCAGTTTTCGGATTGGTTGGTATCAGGTGGTACTTGTCCGCGCATATTGGATCAAAATGGTCACTACAAATTGATTCATTGTAACAGCACCTGCTGATTAGGTGGTCACTGAGTTTTTCGTTTGATGTATGCCACTTTTTTAATGATGAAGCTGCGCAAAGCTTCGGTGGTTTCAGCCACCAATAATTCACGATCTTTGGCTGCCACATCAATGTGTTCACGCCACACTGCAACACTGTTATGAGTCCAAACCATCCGCATGTTAACCTGATATCCTTCGTCCAACTCGCGGACAGAACCTTCAAACATGACGTCCACATTGAGGTGTTGCGCATACTCTTTGGGGCTGTATTTTTGCTCATCTGCATGCTCCAAAGCACTCACTGCAATGGCCCGTACATCGGCTTGTCGCGCCAGCATCTGGGTCAGCTCTTCTTGGAGCATCACAACCAAATCCTGATCATTGGAGTCGATCAATTTGAAAGGCAATGTGGCCGTTTCCAATGGCAATGTCATGGTAGGTCGTGTCAAGTAATGATACAAAACAGCAGCCATAATCACCAACACTGCCATGCCCACAAACCACCATTTTCTGTGCTGCCAAGTTTTGCCAGACACCGTATGTGTGGTTGTTTTGATTTGATACCCAAAGCCACGGACTGATTCAATCAAAGTCGCCGCCTCGCCCAACTGATCACGCAAAGACTTGACCTGCTGTTTAACCGTATCACGGCTGACCACTTTCTTTTGCCACACTTGTTCCAACAATTGATCCACAGAAACCACTGCCGGCGCCTTTAGCATTAAATGGGTCAACAATTCAAAAGAGGTAGGACTGAGGCTTAGCTTCTGGTCCTTGTAGGTCACTGTTTTTAGTGCTTGGTTCAATACCAAATGATCACATTGGATGACCTGATTTGCTGATGTCATTGTGCTGTTATGAGGCGAGGTAGGTACATGATCAACCATTCTAACCGAATCATCACCAAAACATAACGGCTTTCCCACCCAAATCTGACAGTAAAAATTGACCCATTCGATAATATGGTTGGTATTCAACATTGAGCATATAAACATGAAAATTGTTATACCCATCGCCATCATCTTGCTGGGCGTATTGACCCTCAACAGGGCCAATGCCGAATGGCAATTGTTGTATCAAAATGACCGCAATGGTCAACCATTGGATGGTACCAAGACTGCCTTGTTTCAAGCGATAAGAGATGGCCATAAACTCCGGGTGGTGTGGCGCACCAGTCGCAAAAATGATCCCAAAAGCTTTGTTGAGCATGTGATTGAACCGGTGTTCGTCACCAATGCCAGTGACCTAGAGGTGTTTATACAAACACCTGAGCACATCGCACAAACCAGTTATTGGGACACTGAGCTACAAGATTTCAATGTTCCGGCAGTGGTTTGGCGAGGGTTGTTATCAACCACGGGGCGCTTCATGGCCGTGTGGTATGACCGGGGTTCAGGACAAGTGATACGCCGTTATCCTCAACGGGTCCAAATCAGCTGGTTTGCTCAAATTGAAAAAAATTAATTCTTAAGGAGACACGTTATGAAAACATCCTGGTTATTTTTGATCCTCTCAGCCACTTTGCTTACAAGCTGTACCACTTTGCCCAGCAAATCTGCTGCTGATTGGCAGCTGTTGTATCACCACAATGCCGAAGGCAAAGCCATCGCTGGTGACAAACAACGATTGATCCAAACCATATTAGACGGCAGACCAATCCGTGTGGTTTGGCCAATCAGGGATGATTTCATTCATGTGGCTGATGCTGGATTTTTGACCGTTATGAACGGTGAAGTTTTTGCCCAATTGGATGGCATTATCAGACAAATACCTGATCGAGAAACCCGCCGGAGTATCGCTTTGGATGCCAAGGAACAAAGCCAATGGCATGCGATCGTTGCCACCACAGGCCAAATACAGAGTTTTCAAAGTATCAAGTCAACTTTAGGAAGCAATCAATTCACTTATCGATGGTATGGGTTAGTTACTGAATAAAATGTCAATTGTCTGTGGCCAACCCCTCGAGAAAATTTAACGTCATTGCCTCAGGTATCAATTAAAGCAATCAACTTCAATCATCCAACTCACAGTGGTTGGCATCACATTTCAGTTGAGTCTTTTTTTCGACTTTTTTTCTTTGTTTGCCCAAGCTGCGGCATTTTCTTTTCAAGAATTCATCGTTGCCGTTTTCCCAATCTTGGTCACAGCCGGTGGCCATTTTAAAAGGCATGGTAAATTCTTGTTTGAAGACCACTTTGGGTGAACGCCAAGGCTCGGCTATCAGCACCACCCATTGATCGTGATTGGTCGGATCATCATCTTGATAAAAGCCCACACCTATTTGGTTTTGTAAGGCAAAAAACTCACCCTTGCCCAACACATGATCGTTGTGTTTACCGCTTTCTCGTAAGAATTCCATTGCCAATGTGGCGTTTTTCAAGTCACGGACGACAGCTTCCACCTGGTTGCCTGATACAGGATAATAATCAGCTGCCCTGAAACCACCTTTTATCAAAACCTGATTGGGGGTGATTTCTGGATCAGCGGAGTTGTTTGCTAGCTGTTCAGCCCTTTGTTGGGCTATTTCTGCCAATAATTGGTTACATTGTAAAACCGGTCTTTGTTGGTCAGCATGATCAATGATCAACAATGCCAAATCGGCTGCTTGCTGATTCATGCCACATAGATCGACCGGATCCAGATCCTCGCTGTGAACGGGTGCGATTGATAACAGATTTAATAACAATATAAAGTAGGCAAATGTTCTGAAGGCTGTCATGCATGGATTATAGTTGACTGACTTCGTTGATGCCACAATCAGCATTGGTTATTCTGTGTCGTTTTCAATCACACTGATGGCTTGGTTATTGGGCACCACCGATTCGCGGAAATGATTCAGGGCTTTGTCAGATTCTCCCTGTTCTTGGTAAATCAAACCCAACAGCTGATTCACTTCTTGACTGGGGTCTATAGCCAACACTTGCAACAGTAAACTTTCTGCCTGATCCCACTGTTTTTTGGCCACGTGCAGCTTGGCATTACACAACAGTACAGCCGCATTTTTCGGGTGTTGTACCAGCCACTTTTCTGCCACTTTCAACCGGTGATTGAGGTTGTGCGGCAAAGCTGACCAATAAACCACCAGCTGGTCATCGAACTTGGACTTTTGTGTTTTTTCAATGTAACTGGTGAGGTCTTGATAGGCACCCAGTCGCAAGCCGTTCTCACAATAGGTATGGCTGTAGTTGGCTTGTTGTTTCTTGTTCAGATCCTGCCAGATTTGTTGTAACTCCTCTTGGGATTCTGCTTCAGCAAAACGCTCCAAAGTCACTTGCTGTTTGAGTTGGTTGCTTTGTTGGTGGCTGATCAATGCCAACTTTTCAGCTTTTGGAATGGTGCTTTGTAAGCGTTTCCAATCCTTGGTTAACTGGGTGGCTTCAGTCAATAAATGCACAGCTCTGGGGTTATTCGGATAGGTTTTTAAAATCAGCTCAAGCAACGGCATGGCGCGTTCGGCTTGTCCTGATTTAATCCAGATTTCACAACGGGTCAAATCCACAGTCAAGGGGTTATCAATCACCGCTTCGGCCTGGTCCAAATGGGCTTCTGCACGGGTTAATTCTTGTTGTGCCACCGCAGCCCTGGCCGCAGCCATATAACTGAGCTCTGGGGTGGGGCTTTTTTGTACCGAAGCCAGCAACAGTTTTTCAGCTTGAGGCCATTTACCCTCACTGAGGGCTAATAAGCCACGAGCAAACTTTTTGCGACTTTGGTTGGCTGACAAATGGTTGACTGCTTTTTTCGGTGCTTTGAGTAAACTGTAAACCAACCAAATGGCTAAAAAAACCAATGCCAACAATATACCGGCAGCAATGGCCGTCATCTGGATTTGGTATCCCAGTAATTCGACCTGAATCAAACCCGGGTTTTTCAACAATTGGGGTGTGAGCCAAGCCGCCGCCAGCAACAGCGTGACCAACAAAAATATTTTGATGATTTTGATCATAGGTCCAAACCTTTCAGTTCTTTGATCAAAACATCAATGTTTAAATCAGCTGGCACATCTGCCACCACCTTTTGGGCTGCCAAGGATTTAATCTGTTCCACCAAAGCCTGTTCTGTTGACAGCTGTTGTGCCAACAAATTGGCTGATTGGTTTAAAGTGTCTTGCCAGCCTGTTTGCTGTTGCATGGTTAAATTCAAACCGGCTTGATACAACTGCCTATCCAATTGCATTTTTAATTCCATCAATTGCACCGACGATGTCAATTCACTGTCATCAGAGATTTTTTTGACACTGATAAACCGGTCGTACCAGTGACCCTCATCAGCCGCCTCAACGGTGGGCAATTCCAATGACTTAACTTTTTCCACCAGATTCTGTAATGACTGTTTCAAACTGGCAGTATCTGGTGTCTCAATTTGCCTGATGCGATTGGCCAATTGTTGTAACTGCCTGTTCATTGCGGCACTGACATGGGCAGATGACAAATAACGATCCAGGCCTGAAGCCGCTGCACCAATTTGTCCAGTGTCCAACAATGTTTGGGTGGTTAAGAGGGTTTGTACCGTTGCTGTGCTTTGAATTTGATTCAGTAATTCCGGAGACATTTCCCGAACCCCTGAATCCAGAGACAGGCTGGTGAATTGTTGCTGTAATGCTCGAATGGTTTCAACCTGATCTTCCAGTTGTTGTTCAAGTTGTTGTAATGAGCGCTCATTGGCTGAGTTATCAAAAGGATCTGCTGCACCAGGCTGTTGATTGGCCAGATTTTTCACTTCTGCGAGACCCTGTTGAACCGCGCTCAATTGGGTTTTCAGCTGTTGAATTTCTGCTTTGGCTTCTGACAGCTGCACACCTAGCGATTGATTGGCTTGTTGCAGTTGCTCAATTTCGGCTTGTGACGAAACAGCCTGGATGGG
Source organism: Marinicella sp. (assembly GCA_965230295.1). Taxonomy (GTDB): domain Bacteria; phylum Pseudomonadota; class Gammaproteobacteria; order Xanthomonadales; family Marinicellaceae; genus Marinicella. Next base: position 1,360,702 of record OZ246001.1, read on the forward strand.
TGAATCGTCTTGCTGCCAATTCTGATAAAACAAATAACCCGCAATCCCTAAGGCAACAACTGACAGCAATAAACTGAAGCCACTACCAGACTTTTTAATCACCACGGCAGGCTCTGCCTGATCTTGTTCGTTTGGCTCAGTGACTGTGGTTTCAACAGCATCATCCTCTTGTTCATTGACTTCTGAGTCTTCTATTTGGTCTTTATCCATAACAAAATAATGTTTCTAATCTTTCAATTTTAACTCAGCGACTTAAACAGATCACTGATAGAGTTGTCAGTTTGACATTAAATGTGTATTTTTTTGCCGACTGGTTTAAACTTGGGTTTGTTAACATTTTAAATTATTTGACTGTAAACATATGAAAACAACTGTGATTTTTTGCCTATTTTTATCATTGGTCGCTTGTTCTGAAAGCAACACCACAGAAACCAACCCATCGGTTGAATCGCCCAATGGCTCAGTAGAAAAACCCAATAAGTTCAAAGTGGCCGCGATCAAAAAAGTCAAGCTGGCCAATGCTGGCTTCGATGATACACAAGCCACTTGCGTGGTCGAACAAATGACTGCTGGTGGAAAGATTGGCTTGGGCGAGATCAATCAAATGCGCCTCGATGAGGCCAATATGTCTGACAACGCCAGTAACTTGATCGAAGCTTACCAGACAGCAATCAATCATTGTGAGTGATGGTACCAGCTGAACAAAAAGTCCTCGGAGGCTGCTTTTGTGGCCAAATTAATTTTGAATTCACCGCCGGCGATTATCTGGTGGCCAACTGTCACTGCCACATGTGCCGACAGACCAGTGGTGCGCCCTTCGTTACCTGGGTTGTCGTGCCAAAACCGGCATTTAAATACACCCGAGGCCAACCCAAAACATTGGTTTCATCAACCAAAGGGCGGCGTGAATTTTGTGCCGACTGTGGCACACCCATGGTGTTTTACACCACCGATCGACCTGATGATCTGGACATCACCACCGGCAGTTTGAAAACCCCTGAAGATTTCAAACCGACCCGAGCTGTTCATGAAGCATCAAAACTGAAGTGGCTACAACATACCGAAAGTCAGCAAAACAGTTAATTTTTTCGTTTAACTACCGTCAGCCAAGGCCTGACTTCAGCAGGCGGTTGCTGGCAGAGTAGCTCAATGGTTTCATTGTTCTTGGTTTTGACTGCAACGGTTTGACCTTGTTGACAACGCATGCTCACTTGATCAAAGAGCACATGACCCTCCGAACCAATCGCCAAATCCATAATGTGGGTCACTTCCATACCGCTTTTTAAATGCTGACAAGACAGGTTGGCTCCGACTGTAAATGAGTGCTTACTTTTGTGATAACTGTAACCGCCACAGTCGATCATCATTAAATGCTTGAAGGCCAATTCAGCTGCTTTTTTCGCCTGCATGGGGTGCTTTTTCTGCCCTTTGACCGTCAGACCCACCGCGGAAAATGCTTGCTGCATGAAGGCGTTTGGTCGTTCTTGTGGTTCACTCAATAAGGTGATCAAATTAGCCACATTGCTTTGATTATCTGTTAACAGTAACAGGCTCTTAATATACTGAGATGGTGTTAAAACCAAATCAGATTGTTTGACCCTGCTCATTAAATCACGCCAAAAATCAAACAAATCTAACTGGTCATTTTTCTGTTGCACTGCCAATTCAGTAAGCCAAGCAATGGTGGCACCACATTGGTAATACACTGAAAAATTATGGTGCCCTGCAAAATGGGTAACCTGGTGTCCATTTAACAAATCCAGACAGCCATTTAAATATTGTTCATGGGCCTTCGCAGCATCCTCTTCATCCCAAACACCTAAATAAACCAATGACCGGACTGCAAAGGCATCTGCCCCACCTTCATGAATCCAACTGGATTCTCGCTCTTCATCACTTTTTATCAATTGAGAATTCCACAAATGCGCCGCTTCATGGGCCAAAAAATGCAACAAACCTTGTAAATTTTCTGGGGATTCTTGATTCCAATCATCTCCGGTTAAATTCAACTGGATCAATCCGGGTAAAGTCCCTCCAGAATACTGAGTACCAGGGCTTTCACTGCTGGAGAAACTGAAATAAATCACAGGGGTAAAGTCCAGAGCCAAACCTGTCTTTTGTGTATAGAATTCAAACAACTTAGGTAAGCTTGAAGTCAGTTTTTGTTTCACCCAATCAGGCAACCCTCCATCGATCACACCCATCATCCCGTCACTTTGAATGGGTTTCAATGCACCGAAATAGACATAGGTTCCTTGCCAGTTTTTATCATTCCATCGATATTCATGCTGACTCATCTGACCGTCAATAATGATGTGTGAATTCTTTTGAGGCATGAAGGTGAATTCATGAGCCATCTTTTTATCTGCTTCAGTGGCCAATAACAAATGTCCGGTATACAACAACAATCCGCCGTCACTGAAAGCAAAGTTCAACTCGTAGTCTTTTGGCGTTGTGCGAAAATCAGAATCAAAACCAACCGACAATTGATCAAACAATGTGCCATCAACAGATTCAATGATGTCTTGGTTGTCTTTGCCTTTTGACCATTTTAAATGGCTGCCTTTCAAACGCCATTTATCTCGAGGTAAGGACCCCAACCGATAGAAATAAACTTGATGAACCGCATAGGGCAATTGATAATTTATTTGCCAGGCCCCTGATTCATTTTTTTGGACCTTTACTTTGATGACTGAATCACCCTGCGCAGCACTAACAACAGATACAAAGAAAAGCAAAATAAGCCACAAAACTTTCATCACAGTCCCACCAAAATCTAAATCATACAAGTTATTTAGACGCTGAGCACAGCATTTTGGTTACATTTAATTCCTTTGGTTAAACCACCATACCGCAACCATGGCGCCTGAAATCAGCCACGGCCGTGGTGGTGGCTCCTGCTTGTACGGCATTGACTCCACCAAAATACAGGTTGTGGTTGTGCCATTCACTGTTGATCGGGCATTGTTTGAGGATGGCACTGTGAGCCTCAGCAGCAAAGCCTGGTTCAATGTCCAAATGACCATTTTCAAAATGCATGCGGGGTGATTCGATGGCATGTTTCAGAATTTTCTCACCATTGACCAAATGATTGATGACCTGAAACAAAGCTGATTTGATGCGATTTGAGCCGCCGGTGCCCATGGCATACTGACGTTCGGGATGAATGATGAGGGTCGGCGACATCATGGACCGCAGCCTTTGGTGTGAATCCCATGCAAAAAAACCTTGTGGGTTGATGTCCTCTTCTCCCAAAAAATTATTCATCATGAAGCCGGTTCCAGGTACCACATGACCATTGCCTTCACCATTGGATAATGTCAAGCTGGCTAGGTTACCTTCACTGTCAGCCACACTCATGTGGGTGGTGCCTCTGGACACTTCTGCCATGGGGTTACGTTTCAAATCATCGGCATGTTGCATGGCTTCCAACACCGCCAATTCATCATAACGTGACTTCAGTCGTTTCAATTGTTCAACAATCAAATGACCGCCACTGCTGGGTTGTGGATTGGTATACAGCTGATGTCCGTTGATGTTCAGCTGCAAAGGATCCCGAACTTTACATTGGTATTGAGCGAAATCCTCCAGACTCATCAAGCCATTGGGCTTTCGGCTAATGACATCAGCCAATTGCCCTTGATAAAACCAGTCATGATCTGCATTTGACAGGGTGTCAAGAAATCGTGCCAACTGGATATTCTTCCATACAGAACCGGTGGTGAATCCTCTAAACAAGTCAATGGCTTCAGGGGTGGCTTCAAGAATCGGTTTCAGAATCATCGACACATAAGCCTGCTGGTGGTTGACTTGTATCCCTTGTTCGGCAGCGATGATCGCTGGATGCGCAATTTGCGTCAAAGGTAATGAACACAGCCGTTGATGGATTTTGAAAATGCCAGCGGGCACCCCGGGAACAGCTGCTGCAGCATGGCCAATGTGAAATTCTTGTTTGCGGGTACCAAAATCACCCATAATGGGAAAAAAATCCAATTCCTCCGGATCGATGTTATCTATGGGTTGCAGTGGCGTGTCAGAAAAAAAATCCAACAACTTGGGTGGTTGTTCAGGTCCGGCTGCCAATAAAAATCCACCACCACCGGGTGAAGCCAACAACGGCTCTGACACAAATGACATCATCATGGCAGCCAAAATGGCATCGAAAGCGTTGCCGCCTTGACGCAGGATTTGAGCGGCTGCTTCAGCGGTTTTGGGGTGGCCGGCAGCGATGGCATGTGGGCGCGATAGAGTCATTTGGCTTGAATGGTCGTCTAAATTCAAAATGACCATTGTATGTCATGCCAAAACCATGTCAAAACAATTATAATAGCCACATCACTAAACCACGATTAATACTGAAAATGGACAACAATCATAACCTGTTTACCCAAGCACAAAAATTCATCCCTGGCGGCGTTAATTCGCCAGTCCGGGCATTCAAAGGCGTCGGTGGAGAGCCGCTTTTTATTGCCACAGCCCAAGGACCACGCATGATTGATGTCAACGGCAAGTCTTATATTGATTACATCGGTAGCTGGGGGCCGATGATAGCAGGACACAGCAATGAACAGGTGCTGGCAGCTGTTCATGCTGCTGTCGATCGAGGTCTGAGTTTTGGCGCACCGGCAGAAGCAGAAGTCACTTTGGCCGAGCAAATTTGTGCCATGATTCCATCGATTGAGCTGGTGAGGATGGTTAACTCAGGTACGGAGGCCACCATGAGCGCCATCCGCTTGGCGCGTGGTTTCACTGGCCGCGATAAAATCATTAAATTTGAAGGTTGTTACCACGGTCATGCTGATTCTTTCTTGGTCAAAGCGGGCAGTGGGGTGTTGACCTTAGGTATTCCTGGCTCCCCTGGTGTACCCGATGCAGTGGCTGATTTGACCTTAACGGTTCCTTTCAATGATCTGGAAAGCTTAAGCCAGGTGATGACCGAAGTGGGTAATGAAGTGGCAGCCATCATTGTTGAACCCATTGCTGGCAACATGAACATGATTGAACCCTTGCCTGGTTATTTGGAAGGCATGCGATCATTGTGTGATGAATATGGTTCTGTGTTGATTTTTGATGAAGTGATGACCGGATTTCGGGTGGCCAAAGGTGGCGCCCAGGAATTGTATGGCATCAAGCCAGACTTAACTACATTTGGTAAAGTGATCGGTGGCGGCTTACCAGTCGGTGCTTTTGGTGGTCGTCACGACATCATGAGTCACATCGCACCCAGTGGTCCGGTATATCAAGCAGGCACTTTATCGGGTAATCCGTTGGCCATGGCAGCTGGATCAGCAATGATGAAAATCATTTCAGAACCAGATTTTTATACACAGTTAGGCGCTCAGACAAAGCAACTGACCACAGGTTTACAAGCGGTGGCCGATGAGGCTGGCGTGCCATTTTCAACCTGTCACCAAGGTGGCATGTTCGGTCTGTTCTTCACAGATCAAGCGGTACATCGATTTGAAGATTTGAGCCATTGTGATGAAGATCACTTTAAGCGATTTTTCCACGCCATGCTGGAAGCCGGGGTTTACCTGGCTCCCTCAGCTTACGAAGCCGGGTTTGTCAGTTCAAAACACACGGATGACATCATTGAACAAACCCTCGCAGCAGCGAAGGCTGCAATCAGGGCATAAGCATGGAACCTACCGGTTGGGTCAAAGACGTTTACGATTGGATTCAAGCCAACCCCAACTGGACAGGTATCCTGATATTTCTGTTTGCCTTCACTGAATCTATCTTACTGGTCGGCATCGTTTTTCCAGGTGCTGCATTTTTGGTCAGCCTCGGTGCTTTGATTGGTCTGGGTATTTTGGACTTTTACACCGCCTGGATCTGGGCTTCCATGGGCGGGTTTGTGGGCGACGGGATCAGCTTTTGGATCGGTCATAAATACAAGCAACGCTTGTTAAAAATGTGGCCAATTTACAAATTTCCCGATTTAATAGCCAAAGGCCAAGACTTTTTTAGGAAATACGGTGGTATCAGTGTTTTTATCGGCCGTTTTGTAGGTCCGGTCAGGCCCATCATCCCGGCAATTGGCGGCATGATGGGGATGGGCGTTAAACGATACATCATCATCAGCGCGGTGGCTTCCATCTTATGGGCACCCTTCTACTTACTACCAGGCATGTTGTTTGGATCGGCCATGGAAACCATGGCCAAAGTGGCTGTGAAAATGTCCGTCCTGGTGGTGGTCTTGGTGGTACTGGTTTGGGTCGCCTACTGGGTCATCAATATCTTCTATCAGCTGTTGATGCCAAGAACCTATCGCTGGTTAAGTAATTTATTGGCCTGGACCCAAAGGCACCCCACTCTAGGGAAATTAACTTCAGGGTTGGTCGATCCCAGACAACCGGAAAAAGGCTCACTGGCGATGTTGGCGGTGCTGTTACTGGCCTTCTTGGTGGCTGCCATATGGTTTGCTGCGATCAACGACACCTTGGTGCGCTGGAACCAAAGTACGGAATCCTTCTTTTATGCATTCCATAATCCATGGACCGTCCTGCCGATGAAATGGTTGTTGTTCCTGGGTCATGACCTGAGTGTGTTACTCATCACTTTAACGGTCGCCCTGTGGTTTTTATACCGCCGCATGACTCTGGTGTTGAACCATTGGTTACTGCTGTCGCTGACTGCCTATGTCTTCTCTGTGCTGATCAGCAAGGCAGGACATGAAGAATGGCAGTTCTTGGCTTCTCATCATGTTTTCTGGTTCACCGCAGTGTCTTGTTTTTGGGCCATTTTGGTGGCAGGTGCCTATCCAATAAAATTCCGCAGCTGGCCTTATGTACTGTCTGGTGTGTTGATATTACTCCATGCTTTTGCCACCTTGTTTTTCTATCAAATGAACCTGACGATGGTGGTGCTGTCGATCCTGTCAGGCAGCATTTGGTCCATGTTGATCGGTATCGCATTTCGCACCCGGAATCGCAAACAATTCCTCGGACTGCCGGTTAAAATCACCTTCATCACAACGGCCATGTTGGCGCCATTGGTGACCTGGGTCTTTTTTTCCAGTTCCACCGAGGTCACCAAACCTGCCTGGCTACTAGAACAATCCAGTGAAAAAACCACCGGATGGGCCAACACCGGTGAACAAGAATTGGACATCACCCTGGTGGCCGAGTTGCCTGTGCTCGAGCAACAATTGAAGGCCACAGGCTGGCAATCCATTCAGCCCAGAACCTGGGGCAATGTTTACCAAGCACTGCGGGTTGAACCGGAAGCAGCCGAACTGCCATTATTTTCATACGTTCACAGGGGTGAGGTGGAACAGCTGTTGATGAGTAAAACCACGGACGATGAATTGATCGCCTTGCGAGTTTGGCATGAACAAACTGCAGCTGATGATCAGTTCAAAGGCACCCTAACCAGACACCTGCGGGACACTGATCTGTATTTATTTAACCACTGGGGTTTTAAAAATAATGTCAGCGATAAATCCAGCCTCACTGAATCATTGAAAAACAGCCATTTCATCATCGACTTCATGGCAGATGATTCTCTGTTAATCAGGCAAAAAAGAAAATGAAACTGTTGCTATCCATCCTAATTCTGGCTGCCGCCTCTGTGGCAGTGATTTATACGTTCAGAACACCAGCGCCTGAAGTGTTTCATGCTGATTTTGTCGGCAGTGAAGTCTGTGGCGACTGCCATTGGATCAATTATGATGCCTGGAAAAAATCACCACACCACAACATTGCGAGGTTACCTGCAAGTGATTCAGTTGTGGGTGATTTCTCAGATGGTGATTACTATTTCCCGCAACAGGATTTAGAAGATGAGAATGAATTGCCAGCAGCAAAAATGTACCAGCGTGCCGGGGAGTTCTTTATGGCCCTTCGCGACATAGGCACTGACAGTTATTCTGAATTTAAAATAGCCAAAGTGATAGGTTATCAATACCGACAAACCTATTTAACACAAGAAGAAGGTGGTGTGCTTAGGCGGCTGCCAATCCAATGGTCTGTACCACGTCAGGACTTTTTTGCTTATTGGAATGAACAAGAACAATCACCACAATCTGTGCATGATTTATGGGAGCAAATGAAGCCCCTGAACTCAGCCTGGAATTTATATTGTGCCAGGTGCCATACCACCAACTTACAGGAATACAGCAAAGATCAGGCACACACCCAAGCCAATGTAGAGTGGACAGAAATTGGTGTGGGTTGTGAAGTTTGCCATGGCCCAGGCAGCAAACATGTGGACTACATGAATGGACACCCCATCAACCGCTTGGCATCATGGTTCGACCAAAACCTGTTTCAAAAGACAGCCCCTTTTATCATCAATGCCGCCAACCAACAACAAGGCTTTGCCTTGAGTGTGTGTGCCCGTTGCCACGGGGCAGACATATTCCGCAAAAGACAACCTTTGTACCGCAACTACAAACCAGGGTTTGATGCCAACGGCAACCTCAATGATTTGTCCCCCTATTTTACCGAAGCACCCCTGGAACCTGGCAGAACCTTCCCAACCATCGAGGTCTGGGAAGACGGCCGACCCAAAGGGCTGGGAACCTTGTTTCGGTCTTTTGCTGATTCCAGCCACTACCAAGCCACTGACATGCGCTGTTATACTTGCCACGACCCGCACAACAACAAAAAACCGGCATCTACAGGACTGTTAAGACCAACTTCACAGAGCAATGAGTTTTGTATGAGTTGCCATGCACCAATTGCTGAAAATCCAGACGCACATACAAAACACAAAGCGGGCAGTAAAGGCTCCTATTGCTATGATTGTCATATGCCCAAAAACATACTCAATCAAGTCGCCGGCGTGCCGCATTTTGTTCGCAGCCACAACATGGGATCAATCCCTAATCCCTTGTTATCAAAACGGATGGGCACCTCAAAGTCACCCAATGCCTGCCTTGAATGCCATCAAGACCAAAGCAACGATTGGGCCATCAATCATTTGCGTGATTGGGGCATGGATAAACACCTGATAGAAACAGATTTACACCTGCAGCGCAACGCCACTTCCGATACGGTCCACTGACCCCTTCAACGGGGACTGATGAATTTAACGGTCAAATCTTTTTCAAACACATCCTGGTATCTTTGATAGGGCAGCACTTCAATCTGAGCCAAAGCCAACATCACTTCTGACGCCAGTTGTTGGTCTATGAAGCAGTCTTCCTGCAACTGGCTTTTAAAAGGTAAACCACCAGGCATTTGTTGGATGTCTACGGTGCAAGTGCCCGAAATTTGATTCTCAACCCAGGCATTTTTAAACACCAGTACCATTTGATTCAGGTACCTGGTTAAGGTGGGATTTTCGTTATCCAAGTATTGCTTTTCGTTGTCGTTGGTGAAGGTGGCATAGAACAGGCTGCGGTAAACTTGATCAGCAAAGATCTGACTAGAAAGTTCTAATTGGTTGGGGTTCAAAATGACACTGCTGAAGGTCGGCTGCAATCCCAGCGAGTCAGAAATCGTAAGCCGCAAAGTCAATGTCTGGTCATTTTCATACAAGTCTCCTTGTAACACATAGCGGATACCAACCAACTGCCAGGCCAACATGTTGTCCACATCTTCCGGTGCATCATAACGGAACGGCATACTGAACAAACCGGTGCTCGACAAAGCCTGGATGATGTGATTTTCTACTGTTACCGCAGGGCTGAATCCATCACCATGGTAAGTGAATGGTAACGCCACAAACTGAACCGGCTTACTTTGATCTCCCACCACCAACAACTCAACCTCTGCTTGTGCAAGCAATGGTAAACACAACATCATAAGGACCCATTTCATTCCCTCATTTTATCACAGCCTTTAATGACGTAAGCTGTCTTGGATTATTTGCCGACTGAGCAGCAGAAATCACACATTTCGGGTGATACAATGGGCATTTTTCAAAACTCAACATCATGGTTAGACTCAGAATCGGCGGCGTGCCTGAACATTACAACATACCCTGGCACATGGCACGAAAATCAGGGGCCTTACAAGCAGCTGGCATCAAACCGGAATGGACCGACTTTTACGAAGGTACCGGCGGTATGATCCAAGCCATCAAGAATGATGAACTTGATGTGGCCATACTGCTGACTGAAGGGGCCATTTCAGGCATATCGAGAAGCGCCAATTATAAAATTGTGTCTTTTTACACCGATTCACCGATCATCTGGGGCATCCATGTTCCGGCAGAATCTGACATCACCGATGTCAACGAAATCTACCACCACCGCTATGCCATCAGCCGTTATGGCTCTGGCTCACACCTGATGCCTTACGTCCATGCCAGACAAAAAAATTGGCCGGTTCATAAACTACAATTCAGGGTCATTAACAATTTAGATGGCGCCAGAATGGCTTTTCGCGAAGACCAGGCCGATGTGTTTTTCTGGGAAAAGTTCACCACCAAGCCGTACGTTGATAATGGCGAGTTCAGACGCATTGGCGAATGCCCAACACCATGGTCTTGTTTTGTGGTGGTGGCCAGCCACCAGACCTTAACGTTACATGCTGACAAAGTAAAAGCCTTGCTTGAGGAAACCTTCAAGCAAGCCCAAAACTTATACAACGATCCTGATCGTGTGGACATCATCTCAAAGCAATTTGATTTACTGCCTGAAGACGTCGAAGAATGGTTATCATACACCCGATGGGGCCGAAAAATTGAACTGAAAAAGGATGTGTTGGTCGAAACCACTGACACATTGAAAGATTTGGGGCTGGTGTATCAAAAATTCGACCCTAAAAATTTATACCATGAATTTTAATAAGACATAAGGGTCTGAGTCATGACCAAAGGATGGTTGATAAAAACAGCATTGATTTTATTAACAGGTCTTTTGATAAGCCATGTATTCTCTTTATGGCCTGAAAGAAAACCAATCGAAGATCGGAGTCAACATAACCTTACCGTCAGCCAGCCTAATTTAGTTACCTTTCAGAATCCAACATCACGCCGCAAAACCAAACCTGAATCCATTCAACCAAAACAACTGGACTCAGTCGAGTCAGAACCGGTTTCAAACATTGACACCAATCAATCGACAGAAAACACCCAAGCTTTAAGTTTCCTTGCTGTTTACCGCATGTATCGACAGTGGCGAACATGTCGTGATTTTCATGACATCATCAATGACACAGTGGTCTATGATGCCCGCAGTGAACTCGAAAACAGAGCAAGGCGCATCAACAACAAAGCCAACAACGCCCCATCAGAAGTACAAATTGCTGCCTTACACAACCATGCCATCATGTGTGTTCACATCTTTCAACAAGCCCAAAAAATGGACCTGCCAGATGCAGGGTTGAAGCCTGGTTCATCTTTATCTGAACCCCACTTAACCAGTAAGCGATTTTTACGTCATTTGCGCCAGTTGAAACCACAAAATGAACAAGAACAGGCCATAGCCAACGTTTTGCAGCTGACCCATCAATGGAACGAAGCCTTCAAAACAGTGTTACAAGTGTTGGCCGGGAATGACAGCCAAAACCCGGATTTGATCGCAGCGTTGAATCAAGAGATACAATCATTGCGCACAGAACAATTTAAATTGCTCCGACTGCAACAAGGCACCGATAAAAAGGATGAACCCAACGAAGAACTTTTCAAGCTTTTCTTGCAAATTGAGCAGAAAGAAAAAGAAATGCAGAAACTGTTGGTGGTGGATGAAACACAATTGAAATCTGCTTTGAGTGAATTTTCTGCAAGCAACAACACCTTGTATGATCAACTGACATCAAATAATCCGGATGTGTTTTACGAAGCACACACCACACTTGAGCGCAGCAGGAACTTGACTGATCTTGGCTTAAATATGCATAAAGAAAACGAACTGAGAGAAACGAAAAGACTATTCGTGGAATACGTGCCACCTGAAGATATCTTGCTGCAATCCATGGAGTTCAACGAACCGATATGGCTGCGCTCTTTAATTCCGTATGCCACCCAATTATACACTTGTGAACTGGGCGCCGATTGTGGCCCTGACAGCGAGTGGATCAAGCACCACTGTTTCAATGGTTTCATGACCTTGAATCCAAAAAGTTGTGATTCAGACCTGCAAACCTATTACCAGCAGCACCTGCTCAGTCCCAACCAGTGGCAAGATGTGCAATTGATATTGATGGCCATCAGGAATCTGTATGAAACTTAAATTGACGATCCCGATAATGACTTTGTTTGGTCTCTGGCTGTTTTGGCTACTGCCAACCGACACTGAACTGTCACAACAGCAGCAATCATCCACCCCCAATAAAATCAACCAACAAAAGGCTGAACCCACAACGCCAGAAAAGCCATCTACTACACAAGCTGTGCAGCTGGCCACTACTGATAAGCAATTGGAAGCCATTCTTCAGGAGATACTTCCCATGCGCTTCAGCACTGATCCTTATATTGAATTGCATGCGTTAAGACAGGTGCTGTGGGCTTGTCATAAAGACTCTGAACCGATTGAATTGTTTAAAGTCTATGGTGAAATTCAGCAACCTCAACTCGATTGGCAAAAACGATTACAAGAAGTTTGTCTGAGTCATCGCCATCAGTATCCAACACTGCTCACTGAAATACCTGAACGCGAATGGCTCGCCAAAATAGAACCCCAAACATCTTTGGGGCACCGCATTAAAAACAAATCCAGGCTGTTGGACTCCAAAACCAGAAGGCAAGAAAATTTATATTTAATCAAAGCGGGAATCAACACCGAAAACAGTGCGCTGATCTTGAGAAACAACCGAATGCTGGAGTACATCATGACCGACCCAACTGATTTTGCTCATGTGATCCAAAGTCAAGACTGGCGATATACCTACCAGGTGGTTGAACTGGCAACCACTTTGATAGCCTGTCGATATCAAAACGGCTTGGGCTGTGCGCCTGAGTCAGGTTTAATGATCGGCTATTGTGCACGCCGACCGGATTCATGTGGTTTCGATTTCATCACCTGGTTTCAAAACAATACGTTACCGGGCATGCAACTGGATGTAGAATTGATGCAGCAATATTTATTGGAATCCAATTCATGAAAAGCCTGCGGTCTTTTGTTTTCTTGTTGACAGTCATGATACTGCTATTGGCGCTATTTTGGTGGTCAGAAAGAAAGCAGGGTCAGCAACGGTCATTGAGCCAACCCAATGTGGTATCCATGCAGACCGATGAGCCTGCCTCAACAGAAGAATCGGCATCCAATAAGCCAGCCACAACCCAACAAAGCGATGACACAATCAACGATACAGCCATTGCCGAGCAGAACGAATCGACTCCTGAGAAAAAAGAACTCACTTATTTGGAGGTGTATCGGATGAATCGGCAGTTTGTTGCTTGCCAGGCTGAAATTTATCATTTAATCGAAGACCCCAATGACGACCCCATAAAAGTTTTACATAACAAACTGAATCGTTTAAGTGGTCAAAAACAAGTGCCATTAACGCCCACTCAACAGCAGATCAGCTCAGTAAACAAGCACCAGGAATCCTGCAGTCTGCTGTTAGAAACCATCAGAATCATGGATTTATCCCCTGAAATCACTGAGCAGGACAACAATGACAAGGCATTCAACCAAACCAAAGAACAACTGTATAACTTACTCAACGAAACCAAGCCAAAAACAACCAAAGAACAATCCATAGCAGCAGTGTTACAACTCAAAACACAGTGGCAAACACTGTTTAATGAAATCCTTGCCATATCAGAAGGTAGCGATCAAAAGAACAGTGATGCCATTGCTGATTTGAACCGACAAGCCGGTCAATTAAAAACCACAATCAATCAACTTGTTGAAGAATTGAAACTGGCTACCGATACCGAATCATTGCAATTGGAATTGAATGAAGTTTCTAAGCAGTACGACCGGATTCAAGATGAAATAAAAGGTTTGTATTGGGTTGACACCGATGCACGAGATCAGTCCATTGCCCATTTCAATGTCATCAATGATCAGCTTTTCAATCGTTTATCCAGTTTGGATCCAGATGTGTTTTACGAAACCCAAATGACTTTGGAAAAAAACGAGAACATCAAATATTTTGGTCATGCGCCCTATAAGGACATTGGTCTTTATGAGGCCAAAATGCCTTTTGTTGAATACGTTTCCCCAGGAGATGTGGTGATGCAAATATTGGACTTGCATGATGATGAATTGTTTCGTTTGGTGATTCAATATGCCACCCAACTCTATCTTTGTGAATTGGGCGCCGACTGTGGGCCCGGCAGCACATGGATCAAGTACTACTGTTTTCAGAGTTATAATGAAATTGACGCCAGGAGTTGTGATTTGGATTTGACCAGTTATTTACAAAACCACAGACTCAGCGAAAACCATTGGCAAGATGTGATTTGGGTGCTTGAAACATTGCGAGGCCTGTATGGCCAATAAAATCTGGGTGCTGTTGTTACTTGCCTCTATCGGCTTGTTGTTGTGGGTGACCCTGTGGCCGACATCAGTATTCGAGCCCAACCCAACGAACCACCTCGACAGTGACTTGAAACCGGTTTCAACACAGTCAGATGTTGTTGCAGACGTTTCTGAAAAAACAGCGCAAACCATTGCACCTGAAACCAAAAACACGCCATCTGATGGGGCTGAAAAACTCGATCCATGGCAACAAAAAGTTCTGCAAGAAATCGACTCACGCCTGTTCAGCGACGACCCTTATGTCGAGCTGTATTCATTGGAGTTTCTCGTTGGTCAGTGCCGAGATCAAGACATAGTTGAGCGATTGTTTGTAGGTAAAGGCCCCTTTTATCAATCACAACAGCAACTGGCCAAGAAGCTTCAACAACAATGCGCTGAACTGAGAACACAATACCAGGAGTATTTGAGTTTCCCAGAACATGAACAATTGATCCAGGCTTTTGAGCCGAACAGTCGCATGGGTCGATTGTTGAAACAAGTGAACAACCCCAATTTAACCCCATTGGATCGCAGTGAATTGTCATCATCGATTCTAAAACAAGCCATCAAAGAACGAAACAGTTCGAGCTTGATGTACTCGGTGTTCATTGCCCGCTTTGGTTCATTGACCACCTTACCCCTGGCTGGGGTGATCAATTCAAATGATCAAGATTATATCAATCAAATGTCCAGCATGGCTTTGATGATGATGGCTTGCCAGTACCAAGGTGGCCGCACCTGTGAAAGCACCTCTTTTTACATGATCATCATGTGTTCACAACAGCCCGCTGCCTGTGGGTTGGACTTTCCCAGTTGGTTCCAAAAAACCACTTTGCCAGGCATGCAACGGGATGTGGAAAAGTTGATGACTTTTTTCTCACAATACGGCCAATAACCTAAACAGCTCAATGACATCGACTCAAGTCGATGCTCCGGTTAGAGTTCTGGAGCGTTGACTTCAGTCAACGTTGGCTGAGTAGAGTTTATGGTCATCTGGCGTTCACTTCGACTCCGCTCAGTTAACGCCAAAAAACAATCATTACCTCCTCTATACAGGTTTTCTTGAGCAACATGAAAGAAGGGAAGCAAGGCACTTTTTTATGGCGAACATTCATGTTCGACTCAATCAATGACTGTTCGAAACCGGTTTTTGTGCGAAGCGCAAAAGAAGGTAAGGACAGCACGTCTTATGTTATACTTTTCGCCCAACCGGGCTTCTCAAGCCCTGATTACAATAATTCAACGGGAGCAACATATGTCTGATCAGCAGGTGACTGCAACAGGCCCCATCACCCGTGGCGCGTATCCGGAGTTGACGCCACATGCGGTGATTGTGGGTTATTTCTTGGGGGTGATCCTGGCCATTTCAATTGGCTACGCTTCACTGAAATTGGGCTTTTCCATCGAAGGTTCGGAACTGGCCGCCATCCTGGGTTTTGGTATCCTGCGTGGCATCATGCGGCGCCGATCCATCATTGAAAACAATGTGGCACAAACCGTTGCCTCCGCGGTCAACGGTGCTTCATCAGGCATGATGTTTTCGGTACCGGCGATCTTTATCCTGGGCTACGCCACAGAATTCAACCCTTATGTCTTAACCTTTGGTGCCATTGCTGGCGCCTTTTTAGGCATAGCTTTCATCATACCGCTGCGCAAGCAAATGATCGACTATGAACGACTCACCTACCCAGGCGGCGTCGCAGTGGCTTCCATTTTGAAATCACCCGGAGCCGGCATCAACAAAGCCATTTTGTTACTCGGCGCCATGGTGGTCTCGGGCTTGGTTCACGTTGTCACCATTTATTACAACATCCACGATTGGCATTTGTTTGACCAACTCGGGCTGCCCGCTTACCTCAACGGTACCTGGTACCTGTCACTGATGACCATCGGTGTGGCTTTCATTGCTGGCCGCGGTGGTTTGGCTTTCATCATCGGGGGCTTTGTTTGTTACTGGATCATTGCACCCTTACTGGACATCACTGGCATGTTTCCCACCAACGCCGCTGGTGAAGTGGTTTCTGACCCGAACCAACTGCGTTTGATGTTGTTCCGTCCTACCGGTATCGGCATGCTGATCGGCGGCGCCATCGTTGGCGTGATTTTCGCCTTACCATTGATTAAATCTGCGGTTAAATCGATGCAATCATCGGCCAAGAGCGAAGCGGCCATGAGCAAAGATGAGCTACCCATTAAATTGCTGTATTTCGCAGTGGCCGCAGCGGCCATACTGTTGTGTATTATGGCCATCACTTCAGCCCAAGAAGTCAGCCTGGTCCACGGCTTGATGATGGGTGTCTTGGGGACCTTATGGATCTGGATGGCCGGCATCATTTTGTCTGAAGCCATCGGTCGAACCAACTGGTCACCTTTATCCGGCATGACCTTGATTGCGGTGACCTTATTGATCATGATTACTCAGCTGTTTGGCGGCATGAGTACCGGATCAGCGATCGTGGCTGCGGTGACCGTTGGTGCCGCGACCTGTGTGGCGATGAGTCAGGCCACGGATTTGATGCTGGACATGAAAACCGGTTACCTGGTCGGTGCCACACCCCGAAAACAACAACTGGGTCAATTCTTTGGCGCCTGGTTAGGACCCATCGTGGTCATCATCTTGATTTTCACCTTAGACAAAGCCTTCGGATTGGGCGGCGATGAATTCCCTGCACCACAAGGCCAGGCTTTGGCCTCGATGGTTGAAGGCATCACCGGTGGTGATGTGCCCACTGAAAAATACATCGCAGGTGCCGTCTTGGGTGGCTTGTTGTCATTGTTACAAACCGGCTTGGGTATCACTGTTGGCTTGGGTTTCTACCTGCCGTTCAACATCGTGTTGACCTACGCCATCGGTACCTTGTTGCGTGAAATCGTCGATCGCACCAAAGGCAAACCCTGGTCTGAGAACAAAGGCATACCGATTGCCGCTGGTTTGATTGTGGGTGAAGCTTTGGTTGGTGTGGGTAACGCCATTTACGTCATTGCCAAAGCAGGATAAGGAGATTTAATTATGAAAAATATAGCATTTATTTTAGTGATCCTGACCTTCCTGGCAGGTGCCTTTCTGGCCTCTCTGGATGAGCGAGCCATGAACTGGACTTACTTTGCACCCGTGATGTTGGTCGGATTCATTGCCGCATTTCTGTATAAAAAAGCAGCCAGCGAAGCCGCCAAACACGGTGACTTGTTACAGAACAACAAACAGGTTTTGATCGATTCATTGAATAATTTATTGAACAACCTGGAAGCCCTCAATGGCCGCAAAGACAAAGTGCCTACCTATGAGATGCGCTTTGAAATCGACAAGTTATTCCGCGAAGACTTGATGAATTTCGCCGAAGCCAGGGAATCGATGAAACACCTGTTCGGCATCCAGCATTACGCCGACATCATGTCCAGCTTCGCCGCCGGCGAACGCTACATCAACCGCGTGTGGTCAGCCTCAACCGACGGCTACGTGGATGAAGTGATGATGTACGTCGAAAAAGCCCTGTCACAATTCCAACACGCCAAAGAGGAATTCAACATCGCTTTGAATGGAGGCTAATTAACCGTCATCTTGACCGAGTCAAGCGAGCGGAGAAATCTCCAAACGCTCATGGGTCATCCAAAACAAAAGGCCGCAATCTGCGGCCTTTTTTATATCCTTAACGTAGGTTGGCGCTGAGCACAGCGAAGCCCAACATCAGATTGGAAACATCAAAATTATCTGATACCAAAAATCATGCACAATGAATTCCCAAAAACAAAACTGATTGGCAATCCGTCAGATCATTAAAGAACATGTTGGGCTTCTCTGACGATCAGCCCAACCTATCTTGCTAACAAGATTCATTGCTTTAAATTATTCATCAAAATAAGGCTCATGATCTACCCAGTAAATATCATACTTTTTACTAAGGCGTTTGATGAATGGCTCCAAGTTTGTAGCAATGTTTATTGCTTGAACAGAATCCATTCCATATACAGTAAACCCAGGCTCATTTATACCTTCAATAGATATATCACAAGCATAACAATCCTGACTTGGCTGATCATTTTTATCAAACTCATTTGCATGATACGGCATACTTATTTTGATTGTAAATTCGCTTAAATTTGATATCCCCTTAATTGAGTAATATAGTTTCCTTACAGCAATTATACTTTTCATAACATTTAATCTTCACTCATACATTGATCATACGCGTCTTGAGCTGCATGGAAACATGCAAACATTTTTCGATGACTTAAACCTGCACATGTAGCTAATATACTTTGTTTCAATGCCTCACAACTTTTTCTTTTATCGTTTTGGGCCTTACATTCTTCATCACAATTTTCATTATCTTCAGAATCAGAAAAATAACCCCATGCTGCTGCAATTCCTAGGCCAACATATTTACAAGCATTAATAATAATGGCAGCATCACATGCTGGATTAATTGGCCCACCAATAGCACATGATCCAAGAGTAGCTTCCGTTTGCGCTCCATTAGGGTCGAAATAATTTACAGGATTTCCTAAAACAAATGTATATGTATTCCATCCAGCAACTTGCCCAATCGGATCACTCTGCACATACCGACTCGTACCCGGATCATAATCCCTGAAGTAATTATAGTTCAAGCCTGATTCAGCGTCATAGTATTGTCCAGGGAAGCGCATATTGAATTCGAAATTGACCTGGTCACCATCCACATCTTCATCAGGTGCGGTGGTGCCGAAGGCATCAGATTCCCAGGACCAGATACGTACACCGGCATCATTGGTGATCCAGCGTGGGGTGTTCAAATGGTCGGTTTGGATGTAGTAAAAATTCTGATCACCCGAACTGCTGGTTTCTACCCTCGCCACTGGTCGGTTACCCAGCCAGATGGTTTCACGGTCCCACAGATGAGAACCAGGGATGTATGCTGATTCATGAACCAACTGACCCTGCTCATCATAGACAAACAAATAGTCTGTCCCATTGATTTTCTTGCGTATCCGCTGACCAATGCCATTATGAAAGTATTCAGCAATTGCATTTCTGCCCGTACCAAAATCTGACATGCGGTTGGCCTGATCGTATAACCAAGCATGGTCTCCCATGTCAGGTGCTGATAAAGTGTTACCATTGGCATCATAACCACGTGGTTTGACTGCACCCACATTCAACATTTTGTTACTGTTGGCATCAATGGTGTAATTGACTGTCGGGTTTATGCCTTCTTGTTTGCTGGTTCGGTTACCCAACTGATCATAAGTCAGTGTGGTTGACTCATGTGAGTCATAGGTCAATCGATCCAATGCATCGTAGGAGAAACCATCGTTGTTGGCGGTAAGCTCACGGGTGATTGTTGTGATGTTGTGGTTGTTATCATAAGCATAAGCCGCTGTCACATCGACACCGTAGTTATAATCAATCAAACGGTAACCATCATCGTAATTGGCGTTGTAGTTCTTACCATTACCAAAGTTGATGGACTTGACTGGGCCAAAGGGTAAGTAAGTCACCAGATCAACCACTGTTTCGGCCTGCCCATCAATGGTCGTGGTGATTTTCTGCACTTGATTCAGATCATCATACTCATAAGTCAACTCCAACCCTGAGGGATATGTCATTTTTTCTATTCTGTTATAATCATCATAGTCATAATCCAGATCCAGGTTGTTGTAACCAGCATGGGTAAATGGGGTAAACCCACCTACCACCTGAATCTTGTTGGTTTGGTTCCCAAAACCGTCATAACTGAAAGTGGTAGAACCTGTTTGATCCGTAAACGAAGACAACTGTCCGATGCCATTTGTGCCCTGATCATAGACATATGTGGTATCTAATGAATTGTCTGTATAGTCTATAAATGTGATGCGTCCTCTGCCATCGTAAGACATACCAACAGTCACACCTTTGGCATCGGTCTTGCTGGTCATGTTACCTGCTTCATCATAAACATAACTGGTGGTGCCCGTATCCGGACTGACCAACGTAATCAGATTACCAAAATCATCATAGTGATAGGTGGTGATGTTCCCTCTGGCATCGGTAACGGTTTTTACCCGCTCACCGGCATCATATGTGAAACTGGTTGTGGTGTTGGCTGTAAGTGGATTGGTGCCTTGGTAATCTTGGTTAATCTGACTCAGCCGTTTTAATGTATCGTAACTGTATTCTGTGTTGACGCTATTGCCATTGGTTTGAGAATCCAGAGTGCCATTGCTGCCATAGTCGTAAGTTGTAGTCACTCCCGATTGTTGCATGGTGGCCAAAAAGTCATAATCATCAAATGTTTGGATGATTTGTTTTTTCAATACATCATTCAGATCGTAGGTTCTTTCTCCCAGCTGATTGCCTTCGGTATCCAGCTCATATTCAACATAGTTTCCTAACTGATCGGTCACTCGGGTCACCCGCAAAGCACCATCGTAGGTCAGGGTTAATGTGGTTTCTTCAGGTGAACCATAGTTTCGTTTCACTGATTGGATATGACCGGTGGGTAAATAAGTAAACTGAGTTTGTATAATGGCAGTGGCATTATCACTCAAACTGCTCACATCCACACGATCCGTATCGGCATCATAGAAATTGATTAAAGTAAGGCCGTTGGGGCGATCTTCAGACTTGATCTTGCCAGTGGCTGACCATTGGATGTTATCACGTTCAATAATGCCTGCTGGTCCTGTGACTTTCTCCAGGCGATTGCGGTTTTCCACCGGCAATGCGGTGTCAGCATAATACTGATACACGGTCTCATCCACATTACCGGGCCTTGGGCCATCCATGCGACTGATTTGATTGAACGGTCCGTTGTATTCATAGGTGGTGGTTTTGCTGATGGCTGTTCCATCAGGCTTGAAGCCATTGACTGTCATGGAAGTCATTTGGCCATTCAAATCATAAACATAGTTGGTGACTTTGTTATTGCTGCCATAAACCGAAGGTTCAGTGATTGATGTGACCTTACCGATAAAGCGTGAATCGTAAGTGTAATCGGTTCGGCGCGCATCTGTGGTACCAAAGGCTTCGATTTTATAAGCATATTGACCTTTTGAATCATAGTTGTAGTACTTGGTTGTAACTCCATCAACCGTCTTGCTGATTAAATCATTGGTCACAGGATCGTATTCAAATGAACTGTTGTCGTTAGAGCACGATGAACAGCCAGGACCCGTGATGCTTTTGATCTGCCAGATGCCATTGTTTTGTTCCACTTCATAGGTACTGACTTTGCCACGTGAGTTGGTGACTTTTCGTTTGTTAGGTTCCCCAGGATAAAAGTCATAATCGATTTTTAATTCTTCAACATGCACATCCGGATCAGTCACATGGTGTTTTTCATAATTGGCCCGGTCTTCACTGTCATAACCATAGGTGGCAAATCGCTGGCCTACCTGGTTAATATCATGCCGATTGGTAATACCTGTTAATAAGAGCCTACTGCTGGTCTCGTAGTGGAACGATTTGATGGTGTTGTCTGGATATATAATTTCTTCTAACATATTTCTATCGGTGTAATTAAACCTCCATTCATTACCAACATGATCCGTTATGGTTTGTGGTTTAATTTCAAGGGAACTGTTATTGCTGTATCCAAAGGTCACATAAGTGCCATCATCAGCAGTGATTTTATCTATCTTTGAACCACTTTCATACGTAATAGAAACTGTCCTACCATTATCAACGACTTCAACCAATTTACCCCAAATGTCGTATTTTTCAATCTCACCTTGATTGGTGTGTAACACCCAGCCATCAACAGTTTGACTTAAAATTTCACTCGATGAGGATTGGTTAACCCAAACACCATTTATCTTTTGGAAGAATACACCGCGACCTGTTTCTCGATATGCATAAATACTTTCAATACCATCAGCTAAGAAAGTACCTTGAGACATTTTTTTCGAGTAAGTATGGGTCCAACCTCGCCCCATAGGCAGACCATATAATGCGGACGATTTGGCTCTTGAAGAGTTATAAAAAGCCGAAAAAGGAATTAAATCTGAGTTTAACTCTATATTTTCTTCATGAAACTTATTTCCTGTCGCTGTGTTGATGGGGTTACCTGCATTGGTTCCACATTGATTGCCATCGTTTTCAGGATCATGCACTTTTTTACACATGAATTTACCCTGCGCAGTGACATACTCAGGCAACACACCACCAGGGCAGCCGACAGTACGGTTTTTTCTAATATTTAACGGCCCCGTGCCCGTAACACAATCAGTGGGATCTGAAAGTGACCATTGATGAAATTCAACTTTAATCCGTTTATTGTTTCTATGGGCAACACCATATACAAACTCTGGAAAATCTCGATACCCTCCACTACAGGATATTGGCCTTGGCTGTGGGTCGCCCTCAGGAGGAAAACCATCATCTTCAATCTTAGTGGTTACCCCACAGTTGCTAGGATAAGCTACGTTCATTCCAGTATCTTCTGCTTCTCCGGCACTTGTAAAACCATATTTGGTATGTTCACAATTATGATATGAGTAATCCCAATTACCAATTATTAAATCAGTGTAACTTGTCTCAGCTGTAGCAGAACTCAATAAAATAGATTCAAGGATTAAGAAAAAGCAAGCATAAGTTTTGATGTTCATAATTTTCATGATTTTTATATTGATTAGTTATAAATTCGTACTCCACTCATTAGGCTCGCCATCTAATTTCATTTATTTTCAAATTTTCTTGTCTTGCTGTATGATCAATCATATAAACTCAAGCAGTTTCAGCTTATTTTGATATATGGAAAAGACTTCACAAAATCCCAGAAAAATCGTTCATAACAATGAAATCAATGAGTTGATTGAGGCCACCATGAAAACCATTAAGTTGATGGCCAAAAGAAAAAAAAGAATCTACAACCAAAACACTTTACAAACCACAGAAATCGTTCATGAAACCTATTTGAAGTTGGTTAAAAACCAAGCATCTAAATGGAATGACAAGACCCATTTTTTAATCACCTTTTCCCATGCCATGAAAAATTTATTGATTGATCGTTACAGAAAGAAAATGAGCATTAAAAGAGGTGAGGGTTTATTGGCTTTGGACATCGATTCAACTTCAGTGCAAATTGCCATGCCAGACCAATTGGCCTTAAATTGGATTGGTTTGGAAATGAAACTGACAGAACTGAAGAAAATTGACCCTGATGCCCACGATATCGTACTACTGCGCTATTTTGCTGGTCTAGAAATAGCAGAAACTGCCTCAACTTTAAAGCTCAGCGAACGCTCAGTGAGTAGAAAATGGACTTTTGCCAGAACCTGGCTACATACCCATCTGGAATAAATACATGAACAAAGACACGCAAAAAATATTTGAACACCTGATCACTTTGGATGAATCAGAACAACAAAAATACATCGATGAGACTTGCTCAAACGACCCAGAACTGAAAAAATTACTGAGCCAGTTATTAGCCACGCATAACAACTTAAATACTTATAACAGCGATCAAATAGAATCTGATTTAATAGCGGTTTTATCTGAAAACACTGAGGCAGAATTACCAGCTGAATCAAGTATAACCATCGACCACATCAACTTTAAAGGCTATCAAGTGATTCAAAAACTCGATTCCGGTGGTATGGGCGATGTCTTTTTATGTAAACCGACCAATAAAGACTTCAGTAATCAGGTGGCCATCAAATTGCTCAAAGCTGATTCAACAGAAGGACAATCAAAACAAAGGTTTTTACATGAACAAAAAATACTGTCGCGCTTAAAGCATCCCAATATTTCAACCTTTATTGATGCCAGTTTCACGTCTGATGAAAGGCCTTATGTGGTGATGGAGTATTGTGAAGGTGAGCCCATCATCTCTTTTTCAAACAACAATCAATTGAGCGTTAAGGAACGGATCGATATTTTCTTGAAATTATGCGATGCAGTGCAATATGCCCATAACAACTTAATCATTCACAGAGACATTAAACCCAGCAATATTTTGGTTACACAAGATGACTTGAAATTACTGGACTTTGGTATTTCCAAAGCATTAGATGCGCAAGAAAAATTAACCCGAACAGGCCTCCATGCCATGACGCCTGCTTATGCCAGCCCTGAACAGTTGGCAGGGAAAACAGTTAACTTGGCCACAGATGTATATTCATTGGGTGTGGTACTGTATGAATTACTGACTGAATCACGTCCGTTTTCAAATGAGAAACTAACACCAGCTCAATATGAAAGTGCAGTCAATAACATTGAACCTGAATTACCCAGCAAAAGAGTCAATTCAAATAAATTGAGTAAAGAGTTAACTGGTGATTTAGACTTGATTGTTGCCAAAGCCATCAGAGGTGATGTGTCCGAACGATTTAATAATGTCACTGAACTCAGTGATGAGTTAAAAAGGTATCAAGCAGGCTTGCCTATCAGAACCAATAAGTCCGGATACCCTTATTACATCAAGAAATTCATCAACAGACACAAAACTGCTGTGATGTTAAGTTCACTTTCACTGATATCAATCATTTCATTGTTGGTCTTTACAGTTTTTCAAAACATAGAAATCACTTTACAAAAAGACAATGCCATTCAAGAGAGAAACAAAGCTCAAGTTTTATCCGAAACATTCAGTCTGGCTTTCAAAAATGCCGACCCAACACAATCTTTTGACAAAGAAGTCACTGCTAAAGATGTACTTAAACAGGCCCAAAATTTGATTCAGAACAAATCGAATATCAATGAAAACACAAAAGCTGGTCTAATTTTAGATATCACCAGTACTTATATAAATACTGGTAATTACCTCGAGGCACTGGAATTGTTAGATGATCCGTCTCTCAATCATGCTGAGCTTACTGAAAAAGAACAAATAAGGTATTACAGCCAAAAAATTAGATCATTACTGTCACTTCGGAAACAAGAAAGTGCAATCGATGTTTATAACAAGATACCTGCATCATTGCGTACAAACGAATACATATTGTCTGCTTCTGCTTTTCTAGATGTTTCAATGGGCAAATACAATGAAGCAGAAGAAAAATATAAATTGTTGTATGAAACCTCTTCCCCTGAAAGCGATCATTATCTACAAAATTGTGTTAATTTTGTAAACGCTTTGGTCATTAAATTTGAAAACAAAGAAGCCATAAAGATAGCGACAGATTGCCTGGAAACATCTGAAGTAGACGTTTATGATCAAAGAAAGAAATGGGAGCTAAGTAGGCTTTACAATGAATTAGGACATGCTTATGGCTATGATAAACAATATGAATTATCTAATGAAACCTATTTTGAAGGTTTAGAAATAAGAAAAGCAATACTTGATGAAAATCATCTTTTCGTGACTGACATGCATAATGCCATTGGCAGCAATTATTCACAACTTGGTGATTTTGACCTGGCGATGGAATACTATTTAGTGGCCCTGAATGGGACAATTAATCATTTTGGTGAAGGACACCCCAACACCTTTATGAACTTGTACAACATAGGTCTTGCCTACGGCCGTAATGAAGATTACGAGACTTCAGAACAATATTTCTTAGAAATCATTAAACATCTAGATACGCCAGAAAAAAAAGAAGCCCTTAATATGGCCTTTGTTCATCATGCCCTTGGGTTAACTAGAGTCTCTTTAAATAAAATAGATGAGGCTATTGAATCTTTCGAAGTCAGCACAAAAATGTTTACCAAAGCTGGCTCTGGTTTTTTGAATAATGCTGCTACATCTCAAACAGAACTTGCTAGTATTTACCTTAACAAAGGCCAATATGATATGTCTAAAAGGTATCTTGATAAAATTTTGCCAATTATTGAAAGTTTCAAAGAGCACCGTGATTATCAAAGGTATTTGGATGTAAAAAATGAATTTGATAAAACACAAGAAACTTTAAAAACTAATTCTTAGATTCGGATAATAAGTGCAATTTAATCATGCAGCGAGTAATTCCACTTGCTGAACCAAAATAATTCGGAAAGTAAAAAAAAATGAATCCCGTAGGTTGGTGCTGAGGCACGAAGCCCAACACCAGATCACAAATAATAGAAAAGCCTTAAAAAAGTTGCCCCAATAAAATTCCAACTCAAATTTACATTACAATTCATCAGGCCATTGAGGGTTGATGTTGGGCTTCTCTTACGATCAACCCAACTTACCTTGCTATTCCATCTTGTCATCCTGCGGCTAGACCGCTGGATCCAGCTATGAAATGTCATGTTTTTTTTACTGAAATGAAAATTGATTTTTACCTACCTGGATCCCGGATCGAGGTCCGGGATGACGGGGACTGAAGTCCCCGCTCCAAGAATAAAATAGGAGCGTCGACTTCAGTCGACGTTATCTGTCAAAATGGAGATCTAATCGTTCACTGAGCGAAGCCGAAGTGAATTCTATAAAATCCAATTGGCTTCGACTCTCGCCTGTACTGAGCCTGTCGAAGTGCTCAGCCAGCGACTGATATTTTTATGACTTTAAAGATATGAGATTCAATCCAAGCCGGCCAAGTAATTCGCCAACTGTTCCATACCGGCGCCCCAGCCTTTACCGTGGTCTTCTCTGGTGGCTTCAAAGGCAGCCAATTCGGCTTCGCTGGCATCCCTTGGCTCCCACAGGAAGGTCAGGCGGGTACGGTCTTCGCCAATTTCTTCGAACTGCAAAGTCGCCAGCATGTGTTTGGGCCAGTTGGGGATGTGTGGCATATAGACAATCTCACCTTGTTCGTTGGACATGTATTGTAAAAACACCAACTTGTCGGGTGATTGGACGGTTTCATACTGTGTGAACAACCACATTTCATGGCCATTGGGCATGGTGATTTTGTGCAAGGAACTACCGCCATCAACAATGTCTGCCTCGACAAACTCACAGCGACAGCCTGGCATCGGAAACATCCAGTTGTTCAGATGATGAACCTGGGTCCAGGCATTGAACACCAGCTGTCTGGGTGCATCGAATTCTCGGGTGATGGCGGAAGGTTTGGTTTCAGTTGATTTCATCAGATGGGTCCTTGGTTTGTATGGTGGTTAAATAACTGTCCAGTTGATCCAAAGTGCCTCCCCAATATTTTTTAAATTGGTGGATCCATTGTTGAATCGGGCGCAGTTCATTGGGCTGGACTCGATAATAACGGTATCGACCGGCTTTGCGCTCGGTCACCAGGTTGACCGCTTTCAACACACCCAAATGTTTTGACACCATTGGTTGGGGCCATGACATGGCATCCACCAAATCATTGACCGTCATTTCCTCCAGCACCAGCTGTTCAATCAGCGCCCTGCGTTTGGGTTCACCGATTGCACTGAAGACATCATGTGTTGTTTTGAGTCGAGCCATGGATACATTATATTCCCATATGAGAATATGTCAATCATTTATTATTACCTTTAGAACATCCCTATGAATCACCACAAAAAAAGCGGCCATCAAAACACCTTGAACTTTGAAACCAATCATTCAGAGGTATATACTAATAAGAAACAATAATTGAGGAGGTCATGATGTCTGTTTCTTTGATGCAACTGTGGTTGCCTATTCTCTTAAGTGGCTTGTTTTGCTGGATGGCCAGTGCCATTTTTCATATGGTGATCAAACACCACAATGCCGATTACAAACAACTCGAAAATGAAGACCAGGTGGCTGAGGCCATGAATGCCAACAAACCTGGACCTGGCTTGTATAACCTGCCGTACTGCATCGACATGAAAGACATGAACGATGAGAACATGATCAAGAAGTTTGATCGTGGACCTGTGGCGATGATCGCCGTTTTCAATGATGGCATGCCACCGATGGGTAAGTTGCTGATGCAACAAATCCTGTTTTTCATTTTGGGCGGTGTGCTGATTGCCTATGCAGCCACATTGTCTTTGGCCGCTGGCGCCGATTACTTGGAAGTGTTTCGGGTGGTGATGGTTACTGGCTTCCTGGCTTTTGGCTGGGGACTGATACCCTTCTCGATCTGGATGGGACACCCTTGGTCAAATTGTATTCGGTTTTTGATTGACGCGCTGTTTTATGGCGCCATCACCGCCGGCACCTTTGCCTGGCTGTGGCCGGCTGCTGGTTGATTGCATTTAAAAGGTCATCTTGAGCGAAGCGAAGCGCAGTCGAAAGATCTCCTGAAGTTGGGTGGTGTGCATCGAAATGTCAGCCTGACTAAAATTCAGGAGATCCCTCGGTTCGCTTCGCTCTCTCGGAATGACATTTAAAACAGTCAAACTTTCAACACACCCAACAACTCACCAAAATGATGAATCTCGTGGTCGTGGTCTTGAAAGTCGTGATCTTGTTTCCTCAAGTTAAACCAACAGGTCTGCATACCAAAGTCTGCGGCACCCTGGATGTCACAGCGGTAATTGTCACCGACCATCAACACTTTTGAAGGATCATCCCAATTCATCAAGTCACAAGCATGGGCAAAAATTTCCGGCTCTGGTTTGGCTACCCCCAATTCTTCAGAAATCACCAACGCCCCAAAATGCTGCTGAATCTCGCTGTTGGCAAAGCGTGGTTTTTGCACCCGAGACAAACCATTGGTGATAATGGCCATTTCACAATGTGGAGATAAATGTGACAACGTCTCTGCCACCGCATCCAATAAGAATTGATGCTGCGCCAGTTCATCCAAATAATGCAAGCTGAAGGTGTGGTGATCGGTGTTGGCCACACCCACATACTCGAAAATGCGTTCGGCCCGTCGTTGTTTCAATTGGGCGATGGTGATTTCTTTGGCATCCAACTGCTGCCACATGGCGACATTCATCTGGCGGTAATAAGCCACCAAACCATCAGGGGTTGGCATCTCAAAGTGTTGTAAAGTGTTCACCAAGGCAGCCGCTTCGGCCTGATCGAAATCAAACAAGGTGTTATCGGCATCAAAAACCAAACGCCGGACTTTAAGGTTCACAAGATGCCTCGCTGAGTCAGGTTCGCTTTGATGTCGGCCAGTGTTTTGGCCAATGGGGTGATGCTGTAACCCAAATCATCTTTGGCTTTTTGACTGCTACAACTGTAGTGGTGCGAGATGATCTGCAAAGATTCAGGGGTTAAGTCTGGCGGATTACCAGTGACATAGCCAAAAGCAGACTTCAGCTTGGCCACCAGCTTAATGATGGCCATCGGTTTGCGGCGTTTGGTGACCTTGATGGCAAAGGCGTCTGCCACCTGATCAATGAACTGATCAAAGTTCAAATTATGACCGCCGAAGATGTAATGCTCACCAGTCTGCCCTTGTTCTGCCGCCATGATACAACCGGCAGCCACATCCCTGACATCGACAAATGACCCTGCACCCACAGGCACGGTGGGTAAAGTGTCACTGATCATCATTTTGAACAAACGGATCCAGTTGTGTTGGTCATCAGGGCCAATGATGTGGGTTGGATTGACCACCAGGGCATTGAGTTTTTGCGCATGGTCTTTGATCAATTGTTCAGCCATGCTCTTGGTTTTCACATAATTCACCCAACTGTCCAAACCATGTTGTTCCGAGGCTTCGGTGAGCTCAACCATGCCCGGATGATCGACACCAAATGTGGTGATGGATGACACATGCACCCATTTTTTGGCCTGCTGTTCAATGGCCGTTTGGATCAAGTTCAGCGTGCCCATGATGTTGGTTTCAGTTTGTGTGGGGTTGTTTTTGCGCCAGGTGTTGGTGTCGGCTGCGGTGTGAAAAATACAATCCACTTCAGCGGGTACGGCCTGGAGCATGGATTCTTTGCTCAACAAATCTGCCTGTACATAGTTAACCCCTTCGATGGCATTTTCTGGTATGCTTCGACACATCGCGGTTACTTGCCAATCGGCTTGTAACAACTGTTGGCATAAGTGCCTACCCAAAAATCCTGTTGAGCCAGTTACAAAAGCAGTCTTTGTCATGGTTTTTGGTCCGCTGAATAAAACACACAGTTTAATCGAAACATTAAAAGAGGTCATTGAAAATAATCATGGAAGCCATGCCATTCAAACGGCACATCACCCAAACCGTGAAGTTGTCACTGCCACTGATCATCAGTCAGATCACAGTGGTGGCCATGACATTCGTTGATACGGTGATGGCAGGGCGTTTGGGCTCAGTGACCCTGGCGGCCGTCGCTGTGGGCAGCTCTTTGTGGTCGACTGCCATCTTGTTTGTGTTTGGTATTTTGATGGCCATTCCATCGGTGGTGTCAGCCATGGACGGTGCTGATGAACATGACAAGATTGCACCTTTTTTCCGCCAGACTTTGTGGTTGGCCCTGATCCTTGGATTGATATTCACGGTGGTGATTCGTTTTATGGATCCCTTGTTTGCGGTGTTCAACACCCAGGCTGAAGTGATCCCGGAAGCCACCGCTTATTTGAAGGCTTTGTCATGGGGTGTGATGCCACTGTCGTTTTTCGTGGCTTTCCGCTATTTGGCCGATGGCTTGTCCATCACCAAAACCACCATGTACGTCAGCTTTTTGGGCTTGTTGTTGAACATCCCGCTGAATTACATTTTGATGTTTGGCAAGTTGGGTTTCCCTGCCATGGGCGCCCAAGGTTGTGGCTATGCCACTGCCACCGTTTTGATGGTCCAAATGTTGGCTTATACCATCATCACCCACAAGCACAGCATCATTGGATCTTATCAAATATTCAAACGATTTGACCAACCCGTCTGGCCTGAAATCTGGGGCTTCTTTCGCCTCGGTTTTCCAGTCGGCATGTCGATGTTTGCTGAAGTCGGATTTTTTGCCATCATCACCCTGCTGGCCTCCTCATTGGCCACCGAAACTGTGGCGGCACACCAGATTGCTTTGAACTTTGCTTCCCTGCTGTTCATGGTGCCTTTGGGGCTGTCCATGGGCATCACCATTCGGGTTGGTAATGCGGTCGGGCGCAAGAACCCGGTCGACATCAAAAACGCGGGCTTCTATGGCATCTCCTTGGTGCTGATCACACAAATTTTTGCGGCCTCAGTCACGGTGCTGTTTGCACCACAAATCGTGGCCTTGTATACCAAGGACATGGCCGTGGCCACCATTGCCATCAACCTGCTGTTTTATGCCGCCGTCTTTCAACTGTCCGATGGCATCCAAGTGGCATCAGCCGGGGCTTTGCGCGGTATCAAAGACATGAATTTCATCATGCTCAGCAACATCTTTTCCTTCTGGTTGTTGGGCTTTGTGGTGTCCTGGTATTTGTGTTTTGAACGCGGTCTGGGTGCGCCTGGTTTGTGGATCGGCATCATTGTTGGCTTGACCGCTGCAGCCGTTCTGAACACCATCCGTTTCAAGTTGAAATCTCGGGCGCATTAAGATCTGCTTTAACCTTAAAAATTCATTCATTATTAAACACTCGTTCACATTTTTTCGGCGCAATTCCAGCTAAAATTTCCACCGTACTTTGTACCGAAAAGAGAGCTGATTTTCAGCTCGACCAGCCACCTTGGTTAGGCAGGTCATGTAATCAGGTTGGTTTGACCAGAGGTCAATATAAACCTGATGAAATGACCGATTAGCCGTGAAGCGGAGCGGAGCCAGAAAGGTGAGTAAAAAACCAAAGAAATGATCGCAGGGACGCTTTTACTTTTGTAAAAAACTAAAGTAAAAGAAGCCCCAAGATCATTCCTTATGTGAAGATAATATCCTAAGTTATTGATATTTGGTTCGGCGAAAAATTTAAAAAATATTCTCCTTGCCAGCGGTCAAAAAAATAAGATATTATCAACTGGATGAGAGAGTAGTGTCGGGGACCAATCAGTATCAAAAATTCAAAGATACGGACCTGTGTAGTGTAACCATTAATAAGCCAAAAGAGTCAAATGCAGCAGACAGATCAAGAGCAGAACGAAACCAACCAAGTTCAAGGAACAGAACCCAACCACCCAAACAAAGATCAACAAGAAACCACCGCAGAAAATTCACGCTTTAAAGTGATCAGACGCAATGGAAAGGTGACTTCTTATGATCAATCCAAAATTCAAGTGGCCATGACCAAAGCGTTTTTGGCAGTTGAAGGCGGGCAAGCAGCGGCCTCAAGACGCATCAGAGAAACCGTTGAAAAATTAGTCGAACAAGTGCATTACGCGCTGTTCAGACACATGGATGATGGTGGCACTGTTCACATTGAAGACATCCAGGACCAGGTCGAACTGTCCATGATGCGTGCCGGTGAGCACAAAGCCGCACGTAATTATGTGCTGTACCGTGAAAAACAAAACGAGAAGCGCGCCCGTGCCAAAGCCAAAGCGGCGAAGAAAGAAAGCACTCCGGCTGAACCACAAGAAGTTTTGCATGTGATCGATGCTGAAGGCAACCGCAAGCCTCTGGATTTCGAACGCATTGACACCCTGATCACCGAAGCCACCCGTGGCTTGAAAGGCGTGACCAAAGAATTGATCACCAAAGACGTGCGTCGCAATCTGTTCGATGGCATGGCCGAAGATGACGTCAATGCCTCATTGACCATGTCTGCAAGGGTATTGATTGAAAAAGATCCAAACTATTCACACGTTACGGCACGGTTGTTGATGGATGCCATCCGCACCGAAGCCCTCAGCTTCATTTATGCCGAACAAAAAACAGCCACCCAAAAAGACATGGCTGACATTTACCCCGATTACTTTGGTAAATACCTACAACGCGGTATTGAGCTGAATTTGTTGGATCCCGAGTTGGGTCGTTATGACATCGAACGTTTGTCCAAAGCCATCAAACCCGAGCGTGACAAGAAATTCACTTACCTGGGACTACAAACCCTGTTCGATCGCTACTTCATTCACATGGGTAAAACCCGCATTGAACTGCCCCAGGCTTTCTTCATGCGTGTTTCCATGGGCTTGGCCATCAACGAGATTGACCGCGAAGCCAGAGCGATTGAATTTTACGACCTGCTCAGCTCATTTGATTTCATGAGCTCAACCCCAACCTTATTCAACTCAGGTACCTTGCGTCCACAGCTGTCCAGCTGCTACTTGACCACCGTGCCCGATGATTTGGACGGCATTTTCAGCGCCATCAAAGACGACGCCATGCTGTCTAAATATGCCGGCGGCTTGGGCAACGACTGGACCCGCGTCCGTGGTTTGGGTTCACACATCAAAGGCACCAACGGTGAATCACAAGGCGTGGTACCGTTCTTGAAAGTGGCCAATGACACGGCAGTGGCCGTGAACCAGGGTGGTAAACGCAAAGGCGCCATGTGTGCCTACCTGGAAACCTGGCACATTGACATGGAAGAGTTTTTGGAATTGCGTAAGAACACCGGTGATGATCGCCGCCGAACGCATGACATGAACACGGCCAACTGGATTCCGGACCTGTTCATGGAACGTGTTGCCAAAGACGAGACCTGGACTTTGTTCTCGCCAGAAGAAACCCCTGAATTGCATGATTTGTATGGTCAGGAATTCAAAGAGCAGTACGAATCTTATGAACAACTGGCCGCCGAAGGCAAAATCAAGAACTTCAAGAAAGTAGAAGCCAATGAATTGTGGCGCAAGATGCTGGGCATGTTGTTCGAAACCGGACACCCATGGATCACCTTCAAGGATCCTTGCAACATCCGTTCACCACAAAGACATGTGGGCGTGGTGCACTCGTCAAACCTGTGTACCGAAATCACCTTGAACACGTCTGATGAAGAAATCGCGGTGTGTAACCTGGGTTCAGTGAACCTGCCACACCATGTGAATGAACAAGGCATCGACCACAAGAAACTGAAGAAAACCATCACCACTGCCATGCGCATGCTGGACAACGTGATTGACTACAATTTCTATTCAGTGCCACAAGCCAGACGCTCTAACCTGCGTCACCGTCCGGTCGGACTGGGCCTGATGGGCTTCCAGGATGCCTTATACATCCAGGACTTGGCTTATGCCACCGAAGCGGCGATTGAATTTGCTGACAACACCATGGAAGCGGTTTCTTACTACGCCATCAATGCATCCAGTGACCTGGCTGAAGAACGCGGCACCTACCCATCTTATGACGGTTCATTGTGGTCACAAGGTATCTTACCGATCGATTCAGTTGAAATGCTGAAAACCGAACGTGGACAGTTCATTGAACAAGACCAAAGCATGACCATGGACTGGGATGAGCTGCGCGAAAAAGTCAAAACCCAAGGCATGCGAAACTCCAACACCATGGCGATTGCACCAACCGCCACCATCTCTAACATCTCAGGTGTGTCTCAATCGGTAGAGCCGGTTTACCAAAACCTGTTTGTTAAATCCAACCTGTCTGGTGAGTTCACCGTGATCAACCCTTACCTGGTTGAAGACTTGAAAGCCCTGGACATGTGGGATGACGTGATGGTCAACGACTTAAAATACTTCGATGGCAGTGTTCAACCCATCGACCGGGTACCTGATAACCTGAAAGCCAAATACGCCACCGCTTTTGAAGTGGATCCGCGTTGGTTGGTGGAAGCGGCCTCACGTCGCCAAAAATGGATCGATCAAGGTCAGTCTCTGAACCTTTACATGGTTGAGCCATCAGGTAAGAAACTGGATTCCCTGTATAAATTGGCTTGGGTCCGTGGCCTGAAAACCACTTATTACCTGCGTTCAATTGGCGCCACCCACGTTGAGAAAAGCGTGGATACCAGTTCGAACCAGGCGCCGGTAACCACCCAGCCCGGATCACAAGCCCCGCAAGCCTGCTCCATCTTGGACCCAGACTGCGAAGCTTGTCAGTAATAGAGTTGCGTAGCAACTGAAAATCATCTGGCCGGTTGGTGAGCACAGCGAATCAGAGGCCAGGTGCGAAAAATGAAGACATGTTCGAAGCGGCCGCTTTCACTTTTGGCAACAAAAGTGAATGAAGTCCCAAGAACATACCAATTTGCAAGTCCTGCGGGCTCTTCAAGTTTTTTCACTCTAATTTGACGAGCCTGTTGGCACCATAACGCATGTTGTGGGGTATTAAAGATGTATCAAAGCTTCGGTTTTCATGGACTGTGAAAGTGGAGCTGAAAAAAAACGTGTAGATGTAGAGGTGTGTAGCCTAAGACATCGTAATCAACAATAACAAAAACAGAGCAACAATATCATGATGAATTGGGACGATCCACTTGGACTGGGTAACAACAAAGAAGAAAAACCAGCACCAGTGGCCAAAACAGAACCGGCCAAAGCGCCGATCAAAGAAACAGCCGTTGTAGCCGAAAAAGCTGAAGTTGAGGCACCAAAAATTCAGGCTGAAGAAGCCGTGGCCAAGTACCAGACCGAACAGGAACCGGCTGCCGCGATCAACGTCACCAAAGAGAACACCTACGAAAATGCCATGAGCGGTGTGGAGCCTGTGCGTGCTGAAGACAAGCGGGTGATCAACGGTCTGACCGACGTGAACCAATTGGCCCCGTTCAAATACCCTTGGGCCTGGAAGTTCTTCCTGAACGCCAACAAAAATCACTGGACGCCACTGGACATCAACATGACCCAGGACGTACATGACTACAACAAGACCCTGACCGAAGACGAAAAACACGTCTACCAGAATGTTTTGTCATACTTGACCACTTCAGACATCCTGGCGATGCGCAACATTGGCCTGGCGGTGATGGAAAAAATGTCAGCGCCTGAATTACAAATCTACCAGGCACGTCAGGTCTATGAAGAAGCCTTGCACACGTGGACCTACCAGCACTGCATCGAAACCATTGGCCTGGACCAAGGTGAGATTTACAACCGCTACCGCGTGGTGCCAGAGATCAACCAAAAAATCCAAGTGGCCAACCGCCGCCTGAACAGCATCCTGCGGCCCAACATCGACCTGAACGACCCGGACGAAATGGAAAACTTCGTACTGGCCTACATGTTTTTTGGCGCCATCTTCGAAGGCTGCTGGTTCTACAACGGCTTCAGCCCGATCTTCGCTTTACAAAGACGTGGCCTGATGAAAGGCACTGCCGAACAGTTGCAGTACATCATGCGCGATGAAGTGATGCACGCCTCTTTCGGCATCCGCGTGTGCAAGCAGATCATCGAAGAAGAAAAAATCACCATCGACCCGGCCAAGATTCGCCACATGTGGGACGAGTCAGAAGCAGCCGAAGCCGGCTACGCCAAGTACCTGCTCCGACGCCCGATCCTCGGCTACTCCGCCGAAGACCACATCGAGCAGTTCCGCTACATCGCCAACCGCAGAGCACGACAACTCGGCATCGACGAACCCTTCCCAGGCGCCGAATGCACCCTACCCTGGCTCGATGAACAATCCAACCTAAGAAAAGAAAAGAACTTCTTTGAAACAAGAGTCACCGAATACCAAACCGGTGGAGCGCTGAGTTGGGATTGATTGGATTAACTTAAACGAGTAAGAATAAGCCTGTGATAATCACGGGCTTTTTTGTAAATGCAATAATGACTTGAGCCGAACCAAAACCAAGAAAGTGTTTTCATCACAAGACCACATTGATGCCACCAAAGACGTTGAGTGTGGCAAATATGCTGCTATCATCGATGCAGTGATGTACGCACAAAAGGATTGGGTGGTGGTCGTGCATACATTAAAGCATGTGGCGTGTGTTAAAGGTCAATGATAACCGAAGTAATCAGTCTAGAGTGTTGAAGTTTAACGCTCTGGTTTAACAAAAACCATGTTGGATAGGCATAAGCCCATCCATCATTCAAACCACAGTTATTTATTCAATCACAAGGATGGCCCATCAATTGGGTTAATCGAGTCACATCAATGGAGCCGGATGGAAAATTGCTTATGTTACTTTCCCATTGAAAAGTTGCTTGGGTATCATCAACTAATGTGAAACTTAAATCGCCCCAGTTAGACAGTGATAAATCTTCAGCGTTGAAGTTCGGAGGAAAATCTGCTCCGGCACCACTGATTGCAGTGATTTGAGCACTGTTACCAGTAATGGGACCGGTCCCAAGTAGCCAGTATTGTTCTCCATTCAAATAAGTATACCAAGCCAACAAAATATTTTGGTTAGAGCCATCATCTATCACATTAACCATCAGCCCATGCCCACTTTGATTCTGGTCATACCATGAACCGCTGTGACAAGAACGAATACCAGATGCATCTGAATGGTCTGGAAAAATTTGAGTTATGCGCTCAATATTAAACCCGCCTGAAGCGTTTTCGAAGTAATCTGAAGACCAAGTTAATCGTCCTGTGGCTGCTGAATCAAAATACAATTTGATGGTGCCCCAGGAATGTATAACCACATCTTCAGAATTAAATCCTTCAACGGGAAATCCGGTTCCAGTAGTGATGTTCATGTCAATTTCTACATGGTTGTTTTCGACTTCGCCAACACCAATTAACCATACAGGCTTACCATCTAAATAGGTATACCAGGCTGCCAATATGGCTGGTGCGTTATTTTGTTCAATGATTTCAAGCTGTAGCCCATGGCCAGACTGTTCAGGGTTGTACCAATTACCACTGATTTGTTCGTCAATCATATATTCTGACTTACCATTTGGGTAGTAAGTTCTTAAAGTACCACCACTCCAAACCAGCATGTTTTTGCCAGTCCAGACTGCTTTATGGTTTGCGGTGATTGCCGGAGCCCCAACTAAATCTGTTTCTACCCATGAATTGTTTGCAGGATTATATTTGCCACCATTTCTTGTTAGAGAAAAACGTCCAGGAACATTTTCTCCATCTCCACCCCAAACGATCATTTCGTTCCCCGTCCAAACCGCAGTATGTGATTCTTTTGGACCCAGAAAATCTGGAGCCAATATTTCTTCTGTCATGTAATTAGATGGGTTAAATTTATATCCAGTGACAGCGCCTTGTCTGGTGGTACCACCCCAAGTGATGAGTGAGTCATCAGCCCATACAGCAGTATGCTTGGCAGTGTGATATGGAAAATCACCTTGGTATTCAATTTGTTGCCAACTGTCTGATTCAGGGTAATAAATAAAATTCTGGTTTAAAGCTCTGTTATCACGATACTCACCACCCCATATAATCATTTCGTTGTTGGTCCACGTGGCTGTGTGGAAACGTCGTCCTTGAGGTGCATCTAGCACTGAAGTGGGTGTCCAAGTGTTGGAAAAAGGGTTAAACCTGCCGCCAGTATTGGTGTTTATACCTTCAGATCGTCCGCCCCAGACAATCATTTCTTCACCGGTCCATACGCTGGTGTGATTAATTCTGGCTTCAGGAGCTCCTTCTAAAGTAACTTCAGTCCAATTATTGGAGACAGGGTTGTAAATGCCACCAGTATTTAATCCATTCTCCCAGGTACCTCCTCCCCAAATGATCATCTCACTACCCGTCCAAACTGCAGTATGTAAATAACGTGGAGCAGGCGCATTGATGGTATTGATAGCTAACCATCGATCAGTAATTGGATCATATAACCCACCTGTATCGGCACCAATGTTGTAGTCAATTTGACCGCCCCATACAATCATTTCAGCACCAGTCCAGATGGTACTGTTATAGCCTCTATGTGCGGGAGAGCCAGGTGTTTCATTGGTCAAAATCCAGCTGTTATTAGTTGGATTGTAACGACCACCTGTGTTTGAATTACTACCACCCCAAACTATCATTTCGGTACCTGTCCAAACAGCAGAATGATCACTTTTTCGAATTGGGGCTCCCGCCGCAGTGACGGATCGCCATTGGTTCATCTCAGGGCTGTATACGCCACCAGATATTTCATTTGAACTTCCATTATGTCCACCCCATGTAATCATTTCATCGCCTGTCCATATTAACGTGTTGTAGCTGCTTGTCGGTGGTTGGTTTTCGATTGACATCTGAGTCCAGGTGTCTGTAATTGGATTATAAACGCCTCCAAAACGGTGCGAGGATGCACTGCTGGAGCTGCCCCAAATCAGCATTTTGTCACCGGTCCACACCGCATGATGTCGATATCGGGCTGCTGGTGCATTTGCCTTTGATATCGATTCCCATCTGTCTTGTGTCAAGTTGTATTTTGCACCCGATTCAAGATAGCCATTGGACTCACCACTTCGGTCTCTTCCGCCCCAAATAATCAACTCCGTTCCTGTCCATACTGCAGCACTGAAGTCCCTTAGGGAAGGTGCATTTTCATGACTTATTGCCCGCCAACTGTTGGTCACAAAATCATAAATATGGCCGTGGTCCGGCTCATAATTAAAAGCGAATCCATCCCAAATGATCATGTACCTTCCTGCTGCAAAAGCTTGATGATATGAACGGGGGCTGGGTGCATTTTCAAGGTTTAGATCAGACCATGAATCATCATTAGGGTTATATAGTTTTCCATCCTGAAAATAACCATCATAATTATTGCCACCCCAAACAACCATCTGTGAACCTGTCCAAATCGCACTGTGATAAACCCTGCCTTGAGGAGCGTTTTCTAAACTGATTGGCACCCAACTGTCAGTAATCGGGTTGTATTTAAAACCGTCCTGATGAAAAATCAAATCGCTACCACTGCTGACACCACCCCAAATAATCATTTCTGAACCAGTCCAAATGGCAGTGTGGCCATATCTGGGTTCGGGAATGAAAGTTTGCCATTCTCCTAATTCATTGTTCAAATCATTCAATTTGGATTTCTTTTTGAGAGGGAAGTCATTCAACCTGAGCTTATGAGCAAGCCCTTTAATGCGGATTGTATTAACAGCTTTTTCTGTAGAGAGCCACCATTGATCAAACAACTTTTTACCCCAGCTTTCTATTTCAACTACAATCCATTCATTGGTTGACTTAATTAATTTTTCGGTAAAAAAGAAATCAGTGGTTTCTTGTAAAGGCAACATGTCATCATTTAATTGCGCATTAAGGACAGTGAGTTTTTTGTGGAAGTCTTCCTCAGGCAGTTCTTTCACATCAAACAACGCTTCCAAAGACTGAGTTTGACTGTTTTCTAAGTGGTATTTAAACTGATAAATCACACTTTCAGGACTGTCACTATTCAGGCTGGATTTGGAAGATGACCTGACTTGATTGATTGTTTGTTTCAGTGATGTATTTTCCTGATTATGGCTTTGGTAATATTTTCGGATGTTTCGCTCAACAAGATAAGGTCTGGAAATACATTCAGCAATTGTATTTGGGTCATTATTCAACAATTGAAACAAGGCTTTTAAGTGTTCAGTGTCTTGACTTCTCCTGATCATTCTATCCAGATCCTCTTGTAATGAGTCAAGAGTAATTTCTACTTGATACAATTCAATCAATGCCTGTTCCATTTTTACAGACTTTAAAACTTTGTCAGTTAATTTTTGAATTTTTAAATTAACATTTGAACTCGTTTTGGTGGTGTTCTTTGTCAGGTTCTGAATTCTTAATTCTTGATAAAATGCTTCAATTTCTTGCTGACAAATAACACGCTGAGCGATGTAATCATCGTTGGATAGTTTATGCCATTGTGATTTTTCAGCGTAAGCTTGATTGAACGCAAATAAAGTAATCAGTAACGCAGCAATCCTAAGTAATCTGATCATAATGAGAATTTTTTATTGAGAATGAAAGTCCATTAGTAGACTATAAATTATAAAGCAATGGCTGAATTAATCAAAGTCAATTGCAATCAATGGGTCAGAGTTACTGATTCATAACACTTGTGAGTCGAAACAAATGATACAAAGACTTCAATTCTGATTGAAGCTGGATCACCAATCATGCATACTCATTACCAGGATTTCATTAACCAACCCAAGTCAAAACCATGATTGAACTCATTCCAGCCGCAGTCATTTTTCTGATCGAAGTGGTGCTGCTGGTGCTTTGGTTCAGATCGCGCCGGCGCAAGGATGGCAAAGAACGCTGGCTTTGTTTCTGTGGTTTTTTGCTGGGTCAAGTTTATTTGCTGTGGGAAGTTTGGCAGGTCAGTCATACCGGAAAACCGTTGCCTGGTTCTGTCGAGCAAAAAATGCTGATGGGTAGGATCGTGTTAGGCACATCATTGGGTGGTCTTTTTACGATTATAGGACTGTTTTATTTAAGCTTTGCCACATTTCAAAAACGTTCATAACCTATGAATCAGCCACCCGCGCTGAAGATGATTTTCAGCGCGGGTGCAGACAATGCCTTGATGCCAGTGATTCTAGGCCATCATTTCTTCGCGGTTGCTGATCCTTTAGGACCATTGGTTTATTCTTGTGGCATGGATTGATCCATTGGCATCGGTGTATTGAGCAATTCAATGTTTAAAACCTCAAACCGCCAACCATCCACATTTTCACCACTTCTCGGCCAACGCACTTCGCCAAATTCGACCATCTCACCAAAAGTGGTGTATTGTTCTTCGTTTTGGGTGGTCCCTGCTTTTAATAAATCACCATTTTCTGCTAACAATACCCACCCTAAATAATCTTTATTTTTATAGAAACTTAATTTCATGCCATGTCGTTCCAAATGTAAACTCTGATCATTCAGGGCGATCAGCTTCAGTTTGTGGTACAAAGTTTTGTACCATGAAGAAATTTCATTTTTTAGTCGGTCTTCGCTAAAAGGCTTGAGTGATGTTTCAGTTTTTGACCAACCAAAATCTTCAGTAAATGAACGCTCGCGATCCATATCAAAATTGTTTAATTGAGTGTGGTGTGAAGGCTTTTCCAAACTATACCACTGCTCTTGAATGTATGGCAGACGCGCAGCAGGGTGATGATTAACGGCTTTGTTATGTAATGTCTTGGCCTGTGACCAGATCTCTTGACCACCCACTGCGTTTAAAAATTTTAAGCCCAATGCTCTGGCCTCATCATCTTCGGCGAAACATGTATTCATGGAAAATAGGCCAATTAAGACAACAGTGATTTGTTTAATCATAATGAGTTTCATACGTTTCCTTTGTTTGTTGTTGAAACAATGATATTAATGAAAAACATCAGCCATTTTGATCCTATTATATGAATGTATGGGTTTTCTATTTGAAACAACCTTTTTGAATGATGAATGTTGGTTAGAAACAACCTGCCCGTAAAGAGGTATACCTCAGGAGAACTGTCGGACAGTTTGACTGGCGCACTTGGTTAGGCAGATCATGTAAGAATGGCGATTTGACAAAGTCAAGAAGCCTTGATGGAATGATCGATAAGCCGTGAAGCTAAAGCTAAGCTGGTCGCTTCCGCATCGATCCCCAGGACGGGGTGAATGCAGAGAATTGTTGGGAACAATTCCTGCCTGCTCTCGCGACAGACCTACATCCTTGTAGGCCAGTCAGAGAGTGTAAGCCCGAGGTACTATGCTATGGCCGCTGCGGCCGCTTTCACTTTTGTAGGAACAGACATGCAGTGCGAAGCAACTGCTCAGACAATAGTCTGTAAAGGTCGGTTTATTTGCGCAGCAAATATGAAGACCTGTCAGACCATGAACCAGAATGAAGTCCCAAGGACATTCCTTATGTCCTTTATGACTTAATTATCCAGGCCGCTGTTATCAGTGCAAAAGTCTGTGAATGATTCCTGGATAAATGATTTTGATCACAATGGCGACAAAAACCAATCCTGCTAGGATGGCCCATAATTTCTTATGAGTCATTGGCCGGTTATTGGAGGCCTCAGGCAAGACATTGAATCGGTATCCGTTTTTTGAAATGCTGCTGATGGCATTTTCAATGCCAAATTTTTTCAGTACAACTTTAAGTTTATAAATGTGTTTACGCAACGCTGGTTTGCCAACACCGTGATTTCCATCCCAAAGTTTTTGCACCAACTCATCAGTGGTACACACCTCTCCTTTATTGACGATTAAATGCTTAAGCAATCGCATGCTTTTCGGTTCAATTTTTACAACCCTTTTTTGACCCTTTTGATCAAATTTGAGCTCGTTAGAGTCCGGCAAGATTGATAGGCTGTTATTGATTTTAATGGTCATAAGGAATTAAAAAAGGACAAAAAATGGACACTCTTAATTTGATAAATCCTAGGTATTTTAACTACAGTTTAGCATACATGATAACGATTTATTGAACATGAAAAGATACATAAATTTATTGATATTTACAATGATGAGCCTGACTTTTGGGTTCATATACCAGAATCAAGCACATGCCATCAGCACATATGTGGGTGAGATCAACCTGGCCGGAGACATTCGCCAATTTGAACTGGAGTACGATCCCAATGCCAAGCACAAAATCCGTTGGGGCATTGAGCAATCCGGACGTCATCGGTTGCCGTTAAAGCAGTTTGAGTTTGATGACAGCAATAACAGCTTTTCAGGCGTACTCAGTTTTATTGGACACGATGTCAGCGGGCGCATTCAAGGTACGATCAATGCAGAGTCCATCAAGGGTGTTTTGAATTGGCAAAATGAAAAAATCAACTTCTCTCTCAAACCAACCAACACCGCCATGTCTTATACAGAAGAAAACCTGGTGTTTCACAATGGTGAAATCAAAATTACCGGAACACTCATATTACCCAAAACATCTGACCATGGCTTCCCTGCAGTGATCTTTATTCATGGTTCAGGCTCAGCCTCAAGGTGGTGGGGAATGTATTGGGCATCAGAGCTGTCGAAAATTGGCGTTGCCAGTTTGTTATACGATAAAAGGGGCAGCGGAGGATCAACCGGACATTGGATCACATCTTCACTTGATGATTTATCTGGCGATGTTGTGGCAGGCATCGAGGTGCTCAAAACGCACCCAAAAATTGACCCGAAGAAAATTGGTTTGTATGGTGTCAGCCAGGGTGGTTGGATCATCAGTCGCGTGAGCAGGCTGTCTGATTCTGTGGCATTTGCAATGGTGAATTCTGGTGGCGGTGTCTCACCATATGATGAAGAAATATTTTCCTATAACACCCATATGCAATTTTCCGGAATAGATGAATTTGGGCGCCAAGCAGGCATTGAGATGGTTGATCAATATATGGCATACCTGGAAACTGGCGAAGGCAGAAGTGAACTGAAAAAGCAAATGGAACTCCACAAGGACACAGCCTGGTTCAAAGTTTTGGGCATTGATCGTATCTTTGTTTCACCAGAGAACAGAGTCAATTGGGCATGGGTGCCCACATATGAGCCTGAACAAGACATCAGTCAAATGAAACAACCCATCCTGTTGATGTTTGGCTCACAAGACCATCAACAACCGGTAGAAAAATCCATCAAAGCATGGCAGTCTGCGCTTGATTTGGCTAAAAACACCAATTACCAAATCAAGGTTTATGAAAAAGCCGGTCATGCCCTGGTCATTGGAGGACATCATGCAAAAGGGTTTCCTCAATATGCTGAAAACCACATTCAAGACATGAAAAATTGGTTGCTGAAACACGAGATACCCCAAAAAAACTGATTCCAAAATAAGAAATCAATATGGGATGGGGACAGAAAATCAGATAATTAAAGAAAGCAAAAAAACAATGA
This sequence comes from Marinicella sp., assembly GCA_965230295.1. GTDB lineage: Bacteria > Pseudomonadota > Gammaproteobacteria > Xanthomonadales > Marinicellaceae > Marinicella. The sequence continues at coordinate 1,405,251 of OZ246001.1, forward strand.
CTCTGACCCCTTTGATTCTGATTCCGCTGATTTTAATAAGCTGGCTACCAACTAATCCTTAATTTGGCAGTTGCTGATTAATTGTTCCAGGATGGTTGTTACCATCGACAATTGATCTGCCGAAATGCCACTCAATGCGGTTGCTCGATTTCGGGTTCTTATCTTTCTCAGTTGGGACAATGTTTCCCGGGCTTTTGGGGTTAATTTCAGCAAAAACTTCCTTCGGTCCTGATGGTTGATGGCTCTTTTTAAGTAGCCTTTTTTGATGATTAAATCAATCATGCGTGTGATTGATGCATTGTCTTTGAAAACCAAGGCAGCTATCTGGCTTTGGCTTAAATCAGGGCGCTGTTCAATGAAGCTCAACACCAAAGCCTGATCAACCGTAATGTCACCTATTTTTTCATCAAACTGATGCTGGGCATATTTCTTGTATTGTTTGATGGTCCGCTCTATGGTGTAAAAAATAGTTTTGCTGGGTGCTAAATCGGCATATTCATGCTGCCATTCTGCTTGGTCAACGTTATTTCTTAGGTTCTTATTTTTCATCGATCATACGTTTCGTCAGTTTTCGTTTCTGGATGGTTGCTTCATCATTTGGATACAGCTTGAGGCTGATGTCATAACTCTTGATCGCTTCCTTATATCGACCCAAATCACGATAAACATCACCCATTGCCAAATGCACCGATTCATCATCTGGTGCTATTTTAACAACCATTTGCAGGATTTTCAGCGCAGCCTGGTTGGACTGTTGTTTTCGATACTGGTTGCTTTCATGAAGCATAAGGTGGACTGACACTTTGTTCTCAAATAAATCCAATTGCCTTCGAGCCGCATCCAGCCCTTCTTTCTCAAACACCTGTAGAACCTTTTGCGTGTTAAAAAATCGATCTGTGTGCGCAGTTCGACCGCCCAGTTCACGGCGGATGAACGACCTCATTTCATACCATCCGTTCATGGCTGCTTGGTTAGAGAGGGTAACCACTACATAACCGGAATCAACAAATACATCCAGATTGGCCGACACGCCTGAAGCGCCCCCGCTGTGACCGAAAGATGTTTCCTCATCCATTTTATACAAGCTGAGTCCATAACCGTAACCACGACCATTTTGGTCGGTGCTCATTAATTGCAAAGTTTCTTTGGCAATGATTTTATGCGTGGTTAATGCATTGGCAAATGCCAAGAAATCGTGTGCCGTAGAATAAGCACCACCTGCCGAACTACCGATCTCACCTCCTAAGCCTGTTTCAATCCAGGCCATTTGGTCCATTGAAAATTGATAGGTTCGGGCCAACTCATCAACCACCTGATCATTGCGCCAACCAGTATGTTTCATCCCCGCTGGTACAAAGATGCTTTGTTTGATGTGATCATAATAGCTGCGACTGGTGATTTTTTCGATGATTAAACCGAGCAACAAATAGCCGGAATTACTGTATTGTGCGTTTTCACCAGGTACGAAGTTCAGAGGTTCATTTTCAAAGAACGGTAAAAAGTCTGTCAGCTCTCTGATTGTGTTTTTGGGGTGGTTGTCATACTTTTCGTTGAAATAGTCGCTCAGACCTGACTTGTGTGTCAGTAATTGGTGGATAGTCACTTTGCTTTTAACGATTTCACTGGGATAATCAGGTAAAAATTCTCCAACAGTGTCTTCAAGCTTAAGCTTACCTGCCTCAACTAGTTGCATGATGGCCACTGCTGTGAACATTTTTGCCATTGATGCGGTTTGGAATTTAGTAGAAATTCTATTGGGAACCCCATGACTCAAGTCAGCATAGCCACTTGCATGTTCAACCAGGATCTTGTTGTTTTTTGCAATCAAAACGACCCCGTTATACTTTTGATTTTCTTTCAGGTATTCTCGAATGTTGGTCAGCTGTGGCTCATTGAAATCTGATTCAGCTTGGGTGACATTGCTGAAAATAATCAATATAGACAGTACCCGCCACAACATCGAAAACATTGATGCCAGTGGAGTTTTCCATACATAAAAGGTGCGTGTATTGATGTTCGGTTTTATTGTGTTGGTGTTCATGATTCAGCCGGTTACCTAAATATCAAAGCATTCTATATGATATTAATTGATATATCAAATATAACCATATCAAATATTGGACTTGCAGAATCAATGGGGGCAGAGCTGTTGATTCAGGTTCTCATCATCACATTCTGTATAAGAGGAAATAAATGATATTTTTTAGCTTTAAAATCAATAAATAGCACCTTATCTGGCAAATAATAAACTTTGTCTTTTGATATTAATATTCTTGTTCAATCAAAATTCAAGAAATCACCGTATTTTTGGCAAAGAGTTTCAACGAAATAAAGAACAACTCTAAATACAAAAATTTCATTCAAACTGGACTTACACGTAATGGTTGGTACTGCTGCCCTTGCATTGATGTGCATCCTCATTCCATCAATTTTCACCCCTTTTTATGTAGGAAATCATTGACAAGCCTTTAAGAAGTTTGCCATAGCTATGAACTATTAATTAGTACATTATGGTACTGATCAAGGACTTTAAGGGTTGGTTTTCTGAAGAACTCGATGGGTTGTATTTGATGATTGAAAACAATAAATTCAGCACTTCTACACTCACTGTTGACCGCATCAAAAAACGGCACAGGGTACCAAAACCTCAATAATTACCTTGAATAATGTTCAATCATTGGGAGAATGAAAATGAAATACATAAATCTGATCTGTACGGCTTTGGGTCTCAGCCTGATATCGTGCATGGGCCAAATATCTTATGCTGGTGGAGGTTCTATTGATGACTCAACTGGTATTATGGATTTTGAAATCCACTACCGTTACATCCCTACTCAAGCTCAAATAGATAACTTAAAAGAGCAAACCCGCATAGCAGCAGATAAAATTTGTGATGTAACTGACGGCGAGATCCGCTTTGGTGAAGTCAAAATCACAGGAGGAGCGGTCAGTGAAGCCAAAGGGGATTTTTGGCTGTTACCGCAAACAGGGCGAAGCGGTGTATCTTTTTATCTTAACGGCGCCAACTTGGGGGCTGATGGACGCCATGTAAATTTGTATTCAAATGCCGTCATCGGTCGAATCATTGCGCATGAACTTGGGCACCATGCTTTTGGCATTGGTGACGAGTATCCTGAAGAAGCCCGCTGTATAGGTAAAAATTTTAAAACCACTGCGGATCCGGCCGATACTTCATTCCTCAAAGATGAAGCGGGTAACAGCTCAATCATGCATGGTGACAGCTGGACCGAACTTTCAGTCGATGCAAACCATGACACCAACCGAGGCGTTTTGCCCTATTACATGTGCGGACGCATGACCACCAATGATGATGGTGATCTGGTATACAAGGCCACGGTTGATCCAGATCTTGCTGCGGGAACTTTTGATGACACCAGTTTTGCAACGGCAAAAGCAACCAGTGTTGTGGTGACTAAGTTTAATGTGATGGACAGCTTGTCTGCCAATCATCAAATTTATGCCTATGTGGTCAAGGCCGACGATCATGAATGGGATGTCCACTTTGGTATGGATGATGGTGAGTTTGTTGGTGGCATTGCTGGCGATTATCGAGGCTTGGGAACTGCACGAATTGTGTTGGACGATACCGAGGATGATAAAGACCGTTTTCCATTAGAATCTGTATCACCTGCTGATTTCACCCTTGAGATGGAAGACTTTGCCAATGGTGCTGATGATCTTTCAGTACCCATCTCGTTTGGTGATGTGGATGAAGTGAATGGCTTCCATGAGAATCCCAAAATATGTATTGATGATGGTGCTGGCAACTGTATACCTCGTTGGGATCCGGTTACAGAGCGTTATGAGCTGACACAACAAACGGCTTTGCACAACAAGTCAGATTGGGCTACATTGAAAGCCAATTACCCTTTTGTTACGGTGCCAACTGGTACGCCTGTAGAAGCACAACCCGGCAACTGTCGTGCAGAATTATCCTTCGACGAAAAGATCATTGGCTCAGACCAAGTGATCTTGTTCATTGATCGATCAGGCAGTATGGATGCGCCCATAAGAGAGGATGCCGAAGAAACCCGCCTGGATTTTGCTAAGGCCGCCGCGAGGGCCTTCATTGATTTGCAGGCCGGCATGGGCGTGGATGTGGGGCTGATCTCTTTCAATGAAACCTCTGAACTAGAGCGACCTATGCTGTTGTTAGAAACCGGTGACGCGGGCCCTTTTAAAGACAAAGTTGATGACTTAAATCATGGCGGTAACACAGGTATTGGAACGGCATTACAAAGCTCAGTCACTGAGTTCCAAAGGGCTGCTTTGATCGCTGAAGAAAATGGTGTTGACGTGCGTTCAAGAACAGCCTTTTTACTGTCTGATGGTGAAAATAATCGCGGTGAAGACCCAGAGGTGGTGGCAGACAGACTGCGTGATCTTGATGTACAAATTTTTTCCATACCGGTTGGTGATGGCGCAGATCGTGAGCTGCTCAGTGGCTTGGCCCAGGAAACTGCTGGGGAAATGCTGGATGCGCCTGACGGCGATGAATTACCCCCCATCTATGCAGAGTTATTTGCTCGGTACCGTGGTGAAAGTTTAACACTGAGTCGTCAGGAATCTTTTGTCGAGCCATTTAAGAGGGATGAAAAATCTAAAAAAACTGTAGCTGCCTTTGCTGATGGCAACGCATCCATAACTTCCAGCGCAGCAGCTGCCAGCACAAATGGCTCAAACAACAGTCCGTTTATTGATTCATTTGATTTTTTGGTTGAAACTTCAGCAGAACGACTGAACATTTTTCTTTCTGGTCGAAATGATGACATGGATACCTGGAATTTAATCTTCAGACTCACCTCACCCAGCGGGCAGGAATACTCCAGTGATGACAGTTCTATCATCACTACAGACAAGTATTACTCAATCGTCCGATTACCAACCCCTGAAGCCGGTAACTGGCGAATTGATCTTGCTTCAGGTAATCAATTACCGCAGCGGTCTTTTGTACAAGCTCATGTTGAAAATGCGGCTCCAGATTTATATGTGGATGCCCTACCGAACACCACATCGGATACCAGCAAGCCTACATTGATTACCTTGGAAACCAGCTATTTCACCTCATTGGATGAAAACGTTGACTACCAAGGCTATGTTCTTCGCCCTGATGGCATCAGGAGCCCTTTGAAGTTTACTACAGACCTCATTACCGGCAGTGTCTCAGCAAGCTTTAATGACTATGCCGGACGCGGTATTTATGAAGCTGTGGTGACAGCCACTGTTGATGAAAATGTCAGAAAACTGGATGGCGAATCCATATTTGATGGGCCGGTAGCTGATCTGAGCGATGTGGCTGAGTTTGAGCGTACCGATCGAACTGCATTCTTTGTGGATGTCAATGAATTGCCACCCTGTTACAGCACAGATTGCGATGGAGATGGCATTCCTAATCATATCGAAGGCGGTGACAACATAGATACCGATGGGGATGGTTTACCTGACTATCGGGATGATGATGCAGACGGTGATGATGTGCCTGATGCCAGAGAAGGTGTAGTTGATACCGACAACGACGGGAAACCTAATTTCCAAGATGTTGATTCGGATAACGATGGCATTTTTGATGGCGATGACAAGGAACTCAATAACCCGCATGACTGCTGCATAAAACAACTGTGGGTGTTAATAATCATAGCCCTGTTACTGTTTATCATCCTGATTTTATTGTTACGGCGCAGGAAATAGGCTCAGTAATCTTCTCATTGGCTGTAGAAGTTCAGAGCTGCTCTGAACTTCTACACTTGAAATCAAAGGGGTTAGAGTTATTGATTCATTTTAAGTCAAGTGTGTGACTTTTTAGATTTGCATGGGTATGTTCAGTATAAATCAGTTGATAAGTATCTAAAAAAATGAAGTAATTGTGCAAACCAACATTGCTTTATTCGGATATATCTTAACCTTCATTTTCTATTCCCTTTGATGTTTGATAAGTGGTTTTCTATATAATCTGAACAAGAGGGTATTAATCAAAACCCCAACTCAACAATCAAAGGCCAATGGTCCGAGCCAATACCACCCCCTGTATTAAAATCAATCACAGCAAAATGTTCTGAAACCAGACAATGGTCAATCGGGATCATCATAGGCAGCAATTTGGTCGGCCAGGTGGGCAGGTAGCCTTGTCCGGCACTGGCGTTGGTGAGACCGGTGTCGGTGGTAAGTATGGGGTAATGTTTGGACCACACGGTGGTGTTGAGGTCGCCGATCACGATGCTTGGGTTGCTTTGGTTTTTTATGATGGTTGTGATGGCCTCAAATTGTTGCTGGCCAGCCTCGTAATAGTAGCGATTGATCGGTGGTGGTGGATGAGTGGTGATGGCGTGGATGATTTGTCCGTTCCGCTGAATTTCAAACTCAACGCTGGGGATGTCCAACATGGTCCAGTCATGGATCTGGTGGCTGATGATGGGTGTTTGGCTGTACACGGCGATGCCAAAGTTGTCTTCCCTGGGTACTTCAATGCTGTGTGGGTATTCGGTCTTAATGCTGTTCAGTGCGGTTTGCCACCGGGCATTCACTTCTTGTAAAAAAACCACATCGGCATCCTCAGTCAGCACTTGTTGAATCAGTTCATCATGCTGTTGGTTGGCGGTGTAGACGTTGGCAAAAAACAGTTTGATACTGTGATTATTATTCTGTAACTCATCAGGACCTCCCATAAACAACGGCACCACAATATACCCGTTGAGTACCAAGCACAAAGCAGCAATAAACATATAGATCTGTTGTTTGATCCAAACAAAACCGGCCAAAAATATAATCGACAAGATCCAATATTGAAACCGAAAGCTCGACAACAAATCGAAATACCAAAACACCTCGGCCAAGAACGGTAACACCGAACACACCACCACAATGATGCAGCCGATTTGCATCAAACCGGTGATGGAAAACCCCTTGATTTTGTTTTTATTCAAGCGAATCCTTAGATTGGAAATTTAAGGGTCTGACTTTATCTCAAGCAAATTGTTCACTGAAAACTTGCCGATTTATCAATTCAGTTCATTCATTTTGCTTTAGTTATATCACAAGAAAGACACTGGGTTTGTTTGGCTATTATTTTAAATCCAATACCAACCTAAAGCCATCCCCGCTTTCTCAAAACGAATTAAATGCGGATGAAGTGTTTGATTTTTTAATTCATCCTGTTTTAGTGTATTCAAGAATTCCTGATAAAGACTCTGATCATATCACCGTTTTAAAAGACTTTTGACAGTGACATTCTTATCTCACATATGCAATTACAGCAAAGTCTATATCAATGTCTCTATCAACACTTCCTGCCCAATCAGCTGTAGCAGTCACTTCAACAACATTATCAGCTAAAATTTTAGCTTCAAGCGATACTTGCCGCGGCGCCTGATCCTGAGGACAAGCATAACCCTTCATCATGACAGTCATGTCCTCACTTGGATTTCCATTAAAAGTCACATTTTTCGATTTATCACTGGGGCCGTTTCCAACTCTATGAATAGTTATTCGGCCTGAACGAATTTGCATTCCCATTTTTTTCTCCTGACTTGATTCATTATTGATTATGCTCAAAAAATTGAACAGTTTGCACCTTTGTATCAAATCAATGGGGTCAGTACCGTTTGATTTGATTCATAGATAATTTCTTCAGTTCTTAATACATGCTAGCAGCTGTATATATGGAGAATTCGTTCCTTCGACTTTACCAGTGAAGCTGGTCTTCGTACCGATCCTCCCTCTTTTCACGCCGGAATCATGCCTCCATTCTGTCCTTAATCCATTTCCATCCGGTCCAGGGCTTACTCCACTCCAGCCATTGGGATGGGCAAATGTTGTATCTTCAAAATTATGTTGATGTTTGCCGACAACTCTATTTTCTTTATCTGATAATGGCGAACCCACAACGGCTTCTAACTCACCGTTTTCTTGTTGTCCTAGAACATATCTACCATCTGCTTTATGATATCGACTCCAACCCTGAGGACATTCCTCATGATTAAAAAATGCGACTTGATTTCGGGGTGTTACCTTAGACTCTACAGCAGTTAATCTAGATTGCAGGTCTCTGAGGGTTTCTAACCTACCAACCAGCTCAATAGGTTCGCCATCAGGACCTGTTACATCCCCTTTGTCGGTATTGATTGCAATTAAAAATGTTTGATCAGGGTCAGATGGTTCACATAATAAGGTGACGCTCCCTTTTAATTCTAAGGGTTGTTCTGGTGACGCTAAATGTGCAGCCCTGTCACATTCAAGTTTGCCAGGCCTAGATGAAATGTCCAGTAATTTGTAATCAACATCAGCATTTGATCTATAGGTCAAATTAATTGAAAATGCACGTTTATCTCGACTTTGAGTTACATAACCAAAAAAACCCTGTTTTCTAATCACTTCCGTAACGCAGTCATTGAATGACCTGCTGATTCTTGAACTTGCCGACCTTATTTTTTGAAACAAATAATATGATGATGAAGCTGTCGTGTAGTCAAGTTGGCAAAACTTATTTCTTGCTTCATTGAAATTGTTTTCACCGACATTTTTACCAAATGCTGCACTTAAAGTTTCAGTAATAGGAATACCCAGTGAAGTTTCAGAATTTTTCGCAGAAGCATAAGTGCTGGTTGAAGATGAACATAACACATGTTGAGAAAGTTTAAACCTCTCGCTATCCGTATAGGTATCAGAAGAGTCAAATGTGCCATATCCAACAATAGATTTACAAATTTCAGTGTCTGCATTTACTGAAATGCTGGTGCTCATTAGCAAAATGAAAATTCTAAATATCGACATATTCACGCTCCGGTTAAACAGTTTCGTAATATGTGTTTTTCTTATTTAATTTCTCTCACATAAATTTATTCAATGGGTCTGAGGAAATTAATTTTGGATTTGAAATTAATGGCCTCAAAGACCTATGAATTTACTAAAATCACAATTATTAATCATTTAAAGCTGTGAACTTTCATGAAATCTGCGTTCAAAATACTGCTCACAATTTACCTTTGGGCCTGTATTATGTTTTGAAATTTTGGTTTGCTGTACTTGTTAATCAATCGCGGCCTTATTCTTGGTATGGTCGGTGCAATATGTATGTTAATAAAATTCATTGCACCCAATCATAGTGTGTTATCTCCTGTATCGGTGTTGTTATTTGTGTTTTGGGGGATTGAGACTGTTGTTACACTGAATCTACCTGAGTTCAGAAATTTTGAATGGAATGTCTATCGCTTATCTTCGCAATTGATGTATCATGGCCGCAAGTATTTGTTCATTCAAAATACATCTATCGAAGAAAAATATCCATGAAAGCAAACCTGATTGATGAGTTTTGTAATTTTTGATGCGCAGGGCCCATCCTACAAACCGATTCACTGATTGATGTCAGGCGGCCTAACTTGCTGAATAACTTCTGTACTTACCCAGTAGATATTGGATAGCCCGGGCTCTGTGTCTCTTTCACTTCTGCCAAAAAATAAATATTGACCATCCAAAGTGATTCTCGGGCTTTTTTCATCCAATTCAGAATTGATCGAACTGCCCAGATTGATTGGTTTTGTCCACGATCCATCAGCGCTTTTGAAAAAGACATAAATGTCGTTGTCTTTTCTGCCGTCTCCTTCGCTTCGACCGCTCACCAGTAAATAGTCTTGATCTGGTGCGATGAAGGCGTGATGGCCAAAATCAATTTCTACTTCCTGCACTTGTGGGAATTCCCCGTTTTTATTGGGTGCATAATAGGTTTTAATCTTTGGTATGCCTGAAATATTGGTATAAAAAAGGTCTCCGTTTTTAGCCTGATTGGGAGCAAATACCAGATCTTCATTGACGGGTGATTCTAATCTTTTGGCGTCACTCCATGAGTTTTCAGAACGTTCAACATACCAAATTTTCTCATCAGTAAAACTGCTGTCCAATGCGGTGAAATAGATCCTTTTGCCATCAGGACTGACAAATGGGTGCATTTCTGTCTTTTTCTTTCCCTGGGTAAAATTGGCTTTTATAGGGGGCGTCCATTCATTGTTTTCGAGCTTTGAGAAATAGATAGCAGTGTCTTCACCTTCATAATAGGCTGCAAAATACATTTCATCTAAATCAGGAGAAAACGAAACTGACCCTTCAAACCTTCCATTGATTGAAACAGCTTCGGGCGCAAACAATTGAGGCGCTAAGCCCGGTGGTGTTTGTCCGAAATAGCGACCCTTTAGAAGCGGAGGTTTATCTTCAGTCAATACAGACATGGCGGGATTTGAATCCTGCGTCTTAAGGGTTTCTTCTGATGCCATGTCCTCACTTTGTTGGACACAGCCACTCAAACTGACTGACAGTGCCATTAAGCATTTGATTTTTGAGTTGATCATAAGATTCCAGATTAGAGTACCAATTAATAACCACCAGCTTAAGCCAGACAGAATCAAAACACATGACGTTCAGCTGAATTCTACCTGATATTGAAATTCTGCCTGTTAATCAATCAGTACAGACGTTCATAATCAATGTGATGAGAATCGCTTGATTTAAGAACAACTCAAACCTGTAGGGCCTCGCAAGCTAAGCCCAAACTACGTCCAAGAAATATTGAAACATAAAATAAAAGGGTTTGAGCCTAATATTTTTCTAAACATTATCATAAAGGACCGGCAGTACTTGATCCAGCTTACGCCTGTACAACCAACTCAAAAAGCCAGCCTTGTTTGGGTGCTGTCCTTGTAATTGACATCAAATCCGCGGTAGCCACATGCCCATGGTGGCACCAAACACGCCGAGCATGATGATCAAGCTGATTAAAGTAACCATGCCTGCAGTGGCCATTTTTTTGGGGCCGGATGGGCTCGTTTGGGCACGTAGATAGACTTCCAGTATAAGTAAAGGCAAGATGTAGACCATGAAGTAAAGGGCTGTTAAAAACGGTCCTGAAAAACTGACTGGATCGAAGCCGACTGGCTTGCCATGAAAGGTCAGCCAGGCCATCATGCCTACACGGAACATCCACACCCCACTGACTGCCAGAAACAACCTCAAGGCCCAAATGCGGTGCTGGGCAATCATTCTCTGTCGGGCATACCTAAAGGCCATGACAGCACAGACCACAATGATGGTGCCGTTGATCATGATGGCAATATGCCCTACCAGGCCGCCAACGATTTTTTCATAGCGCGTAATGATCATAAACATGCCACTTAAACTCATGATCAGGGCTGTTGTGATATATAAGCGGCCATTCCAGCGGTGGATAGCAGGCCATTTGCTTCTGATGATGGGTATCAGTTGCATCAAGCCACCCACTGTGATGATGGCAGCAAACAAAACATGAAGAACAACAGCAACGTTTCCGAAAGTATCCCCTTCAATGTGGCCACCAGGCATGATGGTGTTGAACCGTTCAAGGTCCTGGTTGAACGTTGCCAGGTAGTAAAGCATAACAATGTAATAAGAAAAAATGGCTTGGCCTACCAGAACGGTGGCAAACCAAAATTTTGCTGATCCATTCAGAACCTTCTTGGCCAATAAATCAGACTGCCACCAGGGCGTTGATATCGATGGTGTGGTCATATTAATATCCTCAATAATTAACTTCAGTCTTCCGCGGCAACCAAACACCTCTAATAAACCCATGACTATAGATACTGGCGTCTCAAGCTGGGTGTGATATCATTCAATTCAGTGGTCAATGATTACCGGACACTTCAGCCCATTATCTGAATTTAGACGGCTTAATCATGCCGATTTGGAAATCAATCAGTATTAGTTACAGAAAATCAAAGCCATCGAATGAACCCTCTGCACAGACAATTCGTTACGGACCAAGAGTCTACCGCTCACTGGCCGCAGTCATTGGTGAAATTATTGGATCGCATCAAACAATCAGAGCCTTTGAAACTGATTTGGTGGTGCTTGGCGCTGTGTATATTGAGTGCCACCCTGATCCGCTATGCGACAATGACTTCCGGGTTCATCTATGACCTGATGGTGGTCTTGGGCTCGGGAGGCTGTGCCTGGTTTTGGTTATTGAGTCGCAGCCTGTTCCGCGACAAACAGGCCTTGCAATCAAAAGCAGTCCTGCTGGTTCCAGCCATCATTGTTATTGAAGCTGTTGAAGCCTTGATGCCTTCAGCAGGCAACAATGAATTCTATCGGGTGTTCAGCAATGTGGCCTCAACAGTCTGTATCGCTGCCATTGTTTTTGTGTGGAATGAAGCGCTGAGCGGGTTCAGCAAAATACGTTCGAAACAAGAACGCCGGTTCAGAATCACCTATCTGAGCATGTTCAGTATTCCGGTTGCTGTTGCCATTCTCTGGGTGATGGGTGCTGAAGCTGAGACATTTGCGGCTGAATGGAACAATACACTAATGACTGGTTGTGCATTGATTGGCCTGATTGGCAGCCGCTTGGCTGTTGAATACCGATTGAAAAGTGAGCGTATCCTGGCAACCCATGCCTCCAATGAACTGAACCAAGATCAGGCGGCCAAACAACTCGCTGATCAAGTGCTGCAAGCAATCAACGATGATGCTTTACTCACCATGCCCACTTTGAAAGTTTCTGACTTGGCCGATCACATCGGCGCACAGGAATACAAAGTCACACGGTGCATCACCAGCCACCTGCAGTATCGCAACTTCAATCACATGGTGAACAACCACCGCATTGAACGTGCCATAGGGGTATTTAAAAACCCAAACTACAACCACCTCCATGTGGCCACCATCGCTTTTGACTGTGGTTTCAATTCACTGGGCCCTTTCAATCGGGCATTCAAACAACACACTGGTATGACACCTCGTGAATATCGGCAGCAGTTGGTTTTGGAATAAGATCCAGCAAGACATAACCAACCAACCCAAACTACCGTTGATGTTTTATTGGTTATCAGTGATCTCTTTTGAGTAACTGTGCTTGTTGATGTTGGAATATTGAGCCAACAGCCCTGGTTGAGCATTGGCATTGGTGAATTTATTGATGCTGAAGCCAGTCACGGGAAAACCAAAATATGCATGTTCATCATCAATGTCTTTTAATGCATTTGAATCAAAATCCCTGGTTCTGGAAAAATCAATCACACTGTGTCCTTTTTCATAGGGTTTGACCCGAATACCATATTGATTGTTATAAGCGCCTAAAATTTGTGAACCATCCTCCTTTTCATTGCCAGGCTGGCAATTATAGAAAAACATGACATTAGATGCCCAGCATAAAGACGTTGTATCTGGCCGTGGAGGGGCTGTGCAAACCTGACCACCGGTGTTGATAATCTCACCACCATAACCGCCACCATAGGAGGTTGCAACATCCCACTCCCAGGTTCGACCAAATGTCAAACATGAACCTGTCTCATTTTCATATACTGACTGAAATGGAGCTCTGGGTTCTTCTCGATTGACATAAAAGCCCTTGGTTGGAAATGAAACCACCCATTCTGTTTTAGCCGCTATGAATGAACCCAACAGAAAATCATTTGAAATTGAGGTGCTCATATACAAGGCAGAAATCGCGTCTTCTCCAGTGCTCCAGTTGGACTCGTAAATTTGCCCGTCATTGAAAACCACACTTTTTGGCATGGCTGAACTGAGGTCTGGCAAAAAACTACCGGGTTCAGTATGAATCACTTCATCTGGATGGTAAAAATTTTCAATGGCATCTGCTTTATAAGTAACCGATGCGCCTTCACTGACATTGACAACTGTGGCACTGCCTGACAACCCTCCTGTTGCAGGCATCAAATCAGTCAAGTCCCAATTCCCATTGTCTGTCCAACCCCTCTCGATACCGCTACAGTTGGCAGGCACACCTACATGATCATGTTCTACCCAAGCGGCCACATCCTCAGGTAGAACACCCATTTCAAAGACTTGTACCATGCCTTGTGTGACTCGTTCCATTTTTTCATTTCCCGTTGATGGAAATGTCAGAAATGCATAAGGAAGAAATTCTTGCCCACTTTTATTCAGAAATGGGGAGCATGAGGTGTCTGATGATACCTGTAGAACAGATGGCTGCCCTATGAATCCAGAAATCGTAGAAGTGGTTGCTACCAGTCCCAAATCCCAGGAATCATACGCATCAAGATAAACGTTATAGGACAAAGTTAATGCCATATTGTCGCCTTCCAGAAAATTCACTTTGATGGCTTTGGCTTCATTGCGATTATTGGTGATTTTGACCAAAGTATTCAATCCATTGTTGACTGTGTAGTATGGAAAAACCAAAACTTCACCTTCACCTGAGTAAGACATATTCGCAGCCATGCATTGATGAGAAAAAATCAATAACATGAATATTTGGATGTGTTTATTTTTCATAATGAATTCCTTGTTAATCAATCAATTGTTTACCTTGTTTAGAGACATTCTATGGTTTCTAAAAAGTAAATGTCCTTGCTTGAAACAAATCAAAACATTGTTGATACAAAATGAAACAGCTTATCTTTGGTCAATAATTATCGGGATTAATCCATCATAAACAGTTAAAACTGACAATGATCATTGTGGAATAGGAAGCTGGGTCGGGTTGATCAAAAAGCGGGGCGATGACTGTTACACATTTGATGTGTATAAAATCAACAATTGACTTTATATATGGATCAAATCATTCGATAATGAGGGTTATATTGATTGATGTCATAACTCGAATATGCCAAAAGCGTTGATAAAACTTCTGATGTTGATGATGGTTCTCAGTGAAACATCTGTGAGTCAAACAGTTGGTCTGCAAACACACAAAGAAAATTCAGAAAATGCTTACACAATGATTTCAAGAAACGGGATCACCTACTTATTGGATACAGCAGGTTTGATCCTTCACACATGGGATCATGGTTCCAATACAAAGCATCCTGGGTATTTGCAGGACAATGGCGATTGGATCTTGGTCAGAAGAGGCATTAAAAGATACAACTGGGATGGTGACTTGGTTTGGGAATACAACAACACCGAGGCTCATCATGATGTGGCTGTGATGCCCAATGGCAATGTGTTGCTGCTGATATGGGGATTTAAAACACAAGCAGAAGCCATAGCGGCTGGCCGGGATCCTGCCATGCTTGATGGTGATTTAAAACCCATGATGTTACATGAAGTCAATCCACAGGGTGATGTCGTCTGGGAGTGGCATGTTTGGGACCATTTGATACAGGATTTTAACCCCTTGCAAGATAATTATGGTGTAGTGGCAGACCACCCTGAACTGGTGGACATTAATTACATGAGAAATTCAGGTGATGATTGGTTGCATGGCAATGCCATCGACTACAACCCTGAGCTTGATCAAATCATGCTGCTTCCCAGATTTATCAATGAAATTTGGATCATTGATCACAGCACCACCATCGCACAAGCGGCTGGACACTCCGGAGGGAATGCGGGGAAAGGCGGTGATTTGCTGTATCGTTGGGGCAATCCTGCAGCCTACAGACAAAATGGGACACAGCAGAATTATGGTGGCCACGATGCCCAATGGATCAAACCAGGGCTACCAGGTGCAGGTCATATTTTGTTCTTTAATAACGGTGGCAATGATTATGGGCAAAATGGCAATTACTCCACTGTTGATGAATTTATACCACCATTAAATGGATTCAATTATGATTTATTGCCCAGTAACACCTATGGTCCTTTGACACTGGAATGGCGTTATCAACAAACCCCTCCCGAGAATTTCTTTTCAAGTTTCATATCTGGAGCACAAAGATTACCCAATGGCAACACGTTCATAGATGAAGGAGACAAGGGACTGTTGTTTGAAGTAACCAGTGATGGCGAAATCGTTTGGCAATATCAAAACCCAATCAGCAATTCCGGTATTGTAAACCAAGGCGATAACGTACCATCAGCCCCAGCAACATCCTTATTCAGGGCCACTAAATACCCGATTGACCACCCTGCCTTTCAGGGTCGAAACTTAACTCCATTGGGTCCAATAGAAAATTACAATGAATTTTTTGAACTCAGTATAGAGTCTTCCCACCCGGGATTGGTTATGTACCCATTGGACAATAACATGCAGCTTGGACCGGGACAGAAAATGCCATTGATTGCCGCAAAAGACAGTCAATACATGTTTGTTGAATGGACCATTGAGTCCGGGACAATTGTCATTGATGATCTGATGAGTCGCCATACACATGTGGTTATGAATTCGGAAAATGTGACCATAAAAGCCCATTTCACCAACAATCCAGATTGGATTTTTGGCAATGGATTTGAGTCATTGTAAAAGCAACGATCATATACATGAGAATGGGATGAAATCAGTGATAAGCTGATATTTTGATGAATTGTATTGATTTGATTTGGTGCAAAATTTAGAATCGTATATTTGGTGAGTGTGAAAATGAAAAATTTAGTACTAAAAGTAGGTCAATTATTTATATTGTGCTTGCTAATAAATCCTGTCAGCTTTGCGGCTCCGTTAACCAACTTCACAGTAACGCCAGCAGATTTAACAGCAGGAGCAACCACAACTTACACCGTTCAATTTGATGCCGCATCCAGCATCAGTACATCAAGTACCAATTGGCTCAGGTTTGTCACAGGTTCTGGTGGTGCCAACTTAGACAATGCAGTCGTTCAATCATCCTCTCCGAACATCACCATTAATTGTTCAAATTGCACCACAGTAAGTGCCTTTATACGAGTCACTGCCAGCTCAGTGGGGCCGGGCGATACTGTGACGTTCGTCTTGGGAAATGTCGTGAATCCACCAAGTCCTGGGCTTGGTCCGAACTACACAATGAATGTAGAAGACAGTGGTTACACAGCAATTGATACAGCCACAATTGGTGGCAGTTTATACACGGGTAATAACAGCCCTGTGGTAGCCAATCAGATCCCAAATCAATCAATTCAAGAACAGGATGGTGCCATCACAGTTGATTTGAATTCTGGTGCTGGTGTTAACACCAATCTGAATTACACATTCACCGATGGAGATGGCGATCCAATGACTTTCTCCATTGTTGCCGGCCATGACACCAATGTAGTCACGGCCCAGGTGGTCAGTGAAGAACTGGTGATCACTGGACAAGGTACAGGCAGCACATTTGTTACCGTTGAGGCAGATGACAGTGATGAAGGCACCATAACGGATACATTCAATGTTTCCGTTATTGGTTCTCTAGAGCCTGCTTCAGTCACGCCCGCATCGGTCATTGCCGGCGACACAACCAACTACACCGTGGTGTTCCAACCAGCCACCGTGATTAACAGCGGTGATTTCATTATTTTAACTTCTCAAGCCAACAACCAGGATCATACCAACAGTACCTTTGTTTCATTATCAGGTGGATTATCCGGTTTTAAATCAGCAGGCAGCGCCAATCACACAGTGATTTGGCTGAATGGTGGTTCTGCCGGTCCTGGTGACACTGTGACTCTGGTGCTGGGCAATATCGTTAACCCTGGTGCCGCTGGTCAAAGTGATGATTACACCCTGAGAACCACTGATGGTGGCAGCACAACTGGCATCATAACCGTTCCAGGCACCGTTTATGGCAGCACCAGTACCCCAACTGTGGTCAATCCGATACCCAATCAATCGATTCAAGAACAGCAAGGCAGCATCACTGTAGATCTCAATTCGGGCGGTGGTGTCAATACTGACTTGAATTACACTTTCGTGGATGGAGATGGTCACCCATTGACGTTCACAATTGACAATGTAGGTGACACCAATGTGGTCACAGCTCAAGTCATCAGTGATGAATTGATCATTACTGGACAAGGCACTGGATCCACCACAGTCACAGTCCGAGCAGATGACATGATAGACGGGTCGGTGACCGACACATTTAACGTCTCTGTGGTAGGATCTTTGGCACCGGCCTCTGTGACTCCGAGCTCGAATGTAACAGCTGTCAACTCCACCTATACGGTTGTATTTCAGCCAGCTACAGTGATTAATAATGGTGACTTTATCATCTTAAGTTCTGCTGCAAACAATCAAATCCACACCAACAGTACACTGGTTTCTTTGTCTGGCGGACTGTCAGGCATTAGATCAGCAGGTAGTGCCAGTCATACGGTGATTCAGCTTAACGGTGGATCAGCTGGGCCAGGTGACAGCATCACCATGGTTTTGGGTGATATCGTCAATCCGGCAGCAGCAGGTCAAAGTGATGATTACACACTCTCTACCACAGATGGTGGTAATACCACCGGCATCATAACCATAGCTGGCTCAGTTTATATTGGAACCAACCTACCTACAGTTGCCAACCCAATTCCTGACCAAGACATCGATGAAGAATCTGGCAGTATTGTGGTTGACTTAAACAGTGGTGCCGGTGTTAACACTGACCTGAACTTCACCTTTGATGATGCCGATGGTCACACATTAGCCTTCTCCATTGATGCCGGGCATGACACCAACGTGGTACTGGCAAGCATCGTTAATGATGAATTGGTCATAACAGGGCAAGGCACAGGAACCACAACAGTTACTGTCCGGGCAGATGACAGCATTGATGGCTCAGTGGCAGACAGCTTCGATGTGGCAGTTATCGGATCATTGGCACCTGCCTCAGTCGTTCCTTCGTCTTTCAATGCAGGTGAATTAGAATCTTACACCATTCAATTCAGGCCATCGGTCAGTTTGTCCAGCGGCGATACATTGACATTCTCGGCTCCTGGAGGACAAGACCAATCCAACAGTAGTCTGGGGCAAATCAGCGGAGGATCCATCACAGGGTCGGTCACATTCAGTGATCAAGACAGTTCAGTCGTCACATTTAATGGTGGCTTAGCCACTCCTGGGGATCTTGTCACAATTGTTTTGGACAATATATTCAACCCTGTGGCTGTAGGCATGGGGCCTGACTACCTACTCACAACTTCAGACACAGGCATAATAATCAATGGCCGTTCTACAGTAAATGGCGATGTATTCGTTGCCAGTGATTTGATTTATGAGAACGGTTTTGAACAGGTTTTCTTGAACGTTAACCAAGCAAATAACCTCCTGAAATTAATTGCTGATCATTCTGCTTCAAAATCAAATCAACTACCAAAACTCAACACCAGCTTCAATACAGTTGTCTATTTTGACCAACAAATGCGTTTGACAAATTTTGATGACATGATGCTCTGGTTTGAAACCGTGCTTGCTGTGGAAGATCCCTATGGTGACTTCGATGGTGACGGTATATTCAACCAACTTGATTTTTATCCTTTGGGTTTTTAGACTTTAAATTCATTCAATCGATGCACCACTTATATTAACTAAGTGGTGCATCGAGTCAGTTTTTAAAACCCCAAACTTCATTAATTCACTCAATTTGCATCCCGTGAATAAGCTGTGATTCAAAGTACCATGTTGTTATTTAAAAAGTGAAAATGATCTTTGCAGAGTGGTTTCTCTGAACTAAACTTGATCATGTGATAAACGTTTAGTGATGGGGGTTTAGATGAAAAATCTGAAACACAGGGTTCAAAAAGTTGGCCTTTTCAACAGACAAGCCCACTTACGAAAGCGGCTGATCACGCTCTGCTTACTCAGTCCTGTCTTGATATTGAATGTCTGTTTTGGCATGGATTTCGGAGATGCGCCAGACCCATTTTATCCAACTACCCTGTCCAACGACGGAGCTCGGCACACAGCAACAGGCCCCACACTGGGTATCTTGCGAGACTCCGAAACTGACGGCCTGCCTGATGCCAATGCGTTAGGTGATGACCTGGATGGTGACTGGCTCGATGCAGGTGAGCAAATCGCCAGCAGTTCTGCCATGGCGATCGGCAACAACGTCATCAATATCAACATCCCTTGTGGTGCCACAGCGGGCATCACATACACCCGTTTCAGGCTGAGTTCAACGGGTGGGCTTTCGCCATCAGGTCATGCAAATGACGGTGAAATCGAAGACCATGAGGTCACTTTGCTGCCTGCAACGCCGATGATCGCCTGTCCGCAAGATTTGGTGCTTAACTTTGAGGATTCGGCAGAACCCTACCGGGCTCCAGAATCCCCCATCATCCATTATGATTTCAACAACAGCAGCTTCGAAGTACAAGACATCAGTGCCAGCACAACAGTTCACAATGGATTTCAGCTCGGCGCTGTGGGTTTTCAGAATGGCATTGAAAGCATGGCGGCAGACCTCAGTACAGAGGGCTGTGTTGAAGTTCAAAACCACCCTGAGATCAACGGCGCACCTGTGGGTGATCGTTCGATCTCTTTTTGGTTCATCGTCGATACATCCGCTCCTCCTGCCCGGATAGTGGTGTATGAAGAAGGCAATGCGAACACGGGGTTATCAATTTATGTCAATCAACTGAGCCAGGAACTCAATGTTGGCATTTGGAAGGGCCAAGGAATAGCACCCGGATTTACTGGCATTCCGGGGGTTGATTACAGTCTTCTCCAGTCTGGTATTGGCACCATCATTAACAACAATTGGTACCATGTGACCCTCGTGCTTAACAGCGCTGGAGGAACCGTTCAAGCCTTTCTTGATGGGGCATCCATGGACAACGATACCTTTGGGTTCCCATTACCCACACACAACGGTGGTGTCTGCGTCGGTGGGGTGCATGATGATACCCGCTATTTGGACAGTGGAGAGGTTACTGATGGTGATGGAGACTACCTCAACGGTCGCATGGATCAATTCCTGCTTTACAATCGGGTGTTGACGACCGAAGAGGTCTCCGGTTTGGCCGACATCAACCGATCGCAAAACAGCGCTGGGGGCCCTCTGGCTATAGGCAGTTGTTCTACCAACCTTGAAATAGGTCGGAACGACATCGTCAGCGCCGGTACCAGTGGCATTGTTTGGACCATAGACCGAACCTGGTCGGCTCAGAATCAAGGGGGCAACAGTGCATCGTGCATACAGGTCATTGATGGCTTCGATCCCTTTATTTTTGGAAATGGCTTCGAACCGATCAATAATTTTTGAAAAATGAAATGACATCACACCTGCCAATACAAGCGTGCATGGATCAATCATTAAAGTGTATTGGCACGGAAATATCAAAAAAAATGCCCGAGGAAAGCTGCTGAGCAGCTTGACCCGCCGAGCCGGTTAGGCAGTGAGTGGAATAAAGGTGGTTTTGCGAAGCAAAGGAACCTTTATGCAATGAGCGATTAGCCGTGAGCTATTGATGTTGCGGCCGCTATCGTTCCTAGCTATCGCGGCAGACCTAAATCCATGTAGGCCAATCAGAGGCGAAGAGCCCGAGATAGCATGTCATGTTCGCCGTGTTCGTTTTCACTTTTGTCTGGAACAGACATGCAGTGCGAAGCAACTGCTCAGACAATAGTCTGTAAAGGTCGGTTTATTTGCGCAGCAAATATGAAGACCTGTCAGACCATGAACCAGAATGGAGCCCCAAGAACATTCCTTTTTATCAACGGAATTACTGCTGGCAATCCACCCTAAAAAACAGTATATTTGAGGGCAGAAGTACTCAATCGAATGGGGTTTTGTATTTCAAAATTCACTTTACTTTTACATTCATATTTCGATGAGTCAATTACAAATTCCTATCTTGGCATACCATGCCAGTAACATCACTGGTAACAGTTATCGGTTGAATGATCACATTGCCTTTGAAAATGACCTTTATCATATACACCAACAAGGTTTTAAAATCATCCCCCTCAAGTGGATATCAGAGTGGGTCATGGGTGACCGGGACTTGTCCCAATTGGGTAATAAACTGATTGGTTTGAGTTGTGATGACGGATTGGATTTAGACTTTAAAGACGGTCATTATTTTGCTTTTGGTCCACAAGTCAGTTTCTACAACATTCTAAAGCACTTTGTTGAATCTGTTGGCCATGAAAACCAACCACATGCCAGTTTGACTTCTTTTGTGATTGCATCTTCCGAGGGCAGAAAGAAAATTGATGATGTTTCATTGCAAGGTCACGGCCTCTTGAATGAAGACTGGTGGCATGAAGCCAACCATTCTGATCTGATTGAAATTGAGAACCACTCCTGGGATCATCGACACCCAGACATTTACCCTGAAAACCTGGCCAACTTCACCTCTGTTCAGGACCATGAAACAGCCTATAAGCAAATTGTTGAAGCCAAAAGTTACATCGATGAAAGGTTGGGTCCAAACGGCACCGCTTTATTTGCTTACCCATGGGGTCATGTTAATGACTATTTGCTCAATGAATTTTTGCCCACCACTGGCCTTCAACATGGCATAGAAGCGGCCTTCACCTGCGGAGCCACAAATGTAATTGAGAACACCAGCCGGTGGGAATTGCCGCGTTATATCTGTGGTTTTAACTGGAAATCTCCAACTGAATTGAACTCAATTCTGAATTCAGTTTAAAAAGAAAGCCCAATCAATCTCAGTAAGTCTGGGTAATTGGGATAGGTTAATGGCATTGCTTGGGGTTTGAGATTGTCGACCGAATTGCTTACACCCTGGTGCCGTTACACTGTGAACTGTTTGGGCATATAGTACGGAGATAATCCTTCCACCAAGATTGCACTGGGTGGCTAGATTGAAATCAGTTATTTTGTGCCAAAATTTGGCAGTCATACTTTAAGTGGGTTTCAAAAACCACTGGTCCCATCACAAAACGGCATCTTCAATGTAGAAAAACCCGGTTTTTCACCTGGGTTGTCATTGTTTTTTGAAACGGTATTGTTCAGGAATTAACAAATAGTTATCATTGATCATGTGTCGATTTTAAGGGTTCTCCAAGGAGTCACACAAAAGGTATTAAGCGGAAAGCAAAGATAAAAAGTTGGAGGTGTGAAGTGAGCCAAAATTTGGAAAATGATTTATTTGTAGATATGATGAACTGGGGATTTATTGATCTGAGGAACCAGTTTAAACAAGGCATGTTTATGAACGATCATGGCAAACGTTTATTCATTAAACAAGTGTTTCCAAAGAAGTCTCCTGATCACATAGATGTGTACATGCAATATGCCCATGTGGTCTCCGTCAATGGCCATTTGAAATCCGATCCTGCAGTGGTTTTGGGGTTTGACTTACAAGGCAAAAAGATTTATCCAGTGGTCTATCGCAATGACCTGCTCGATCACACCATACAGGTTTACGAGGATGGCACCTTGAATGAAGACAATGCTGACTGGTTATTACAGTATTGGTCAGATTGGCTCAATGAACTGAATTGTGATGACTATGACTCCCTGGACCACGCCCAATTAAAAACTGGCTGAACCCGAATCACGTCCAACCAGTCACTCTGAATCTTTTGATACCGCCATCATCGGTGATGTCACCATTTCGGGAGGTCGACTCCTTTGGGTACCAGTATATTGATTCCAAACTTTTCTTGTTTCATTAAGAGGATTGTTTGATCTCAGCACTGACAGTTTTCTTTACCGAAGGGATCAGCATTGGCACCTGGTCTTTATACGCTCTGTAGGTATCGCCAAATTCATCTTCTAAATCCTTTTCTTCAAACTGAATGGCCACCACTATGTAAGCTGTGCACATCATTGCGAAAACAAAATGAGCAACCGTCATCACAGGTGCAGCCCACACAACAACGATCCAACCCACATACAAAGGGTGTCGAACGTATTTATACAAAGAAGGTGTCACGAAATGAGCGTCTTGATATGTTTTCCCAACCAACTGGGCCCACACTTGTTGTAAGCCAAACAAGTGAAAATGATTGATCAAAAGGGTTGATACCAGAACCAGTGCCCAACCAAACATATAAACAGTCAGGATGGCAGATTTGGCAAAACCACCGTCTGCACTCCATACAACACCACCCATGGGCTCCCAAAAATAAAACATGATGATCATGGCAACATTCGACAACAAAACGTAAGTCGAACGCTCTGCTGAGCTGGGGATGTATTTGGTGATCCAGTTTTTGAAACCTTTCCTCGCCATGCCGCTGTGTTGCACAGCAAAAACTGTCAACAGCCCTAAATTAATCAAGAGTGCTTGTATAAAGGGTACCCCTGGCAGGGCGTCAATGGAGTTGCTCACTCTGATGTTACCGATAAAGCCAACGGCATAAATAAAGACCGCCAGAAACATCAAGTAACAAGTCAAACCGTAAATGAATATAGATATTTTTTTCATGATATAAACCTCGATTATGTTAATATTATTAAAATTCAACGCATTCAAGCCGTTGATCTTGCTCCATTATGTTTTTTTTAAAATTTTGTACTTGACCATTCAATGACGTTTCAATGACCATTCAATGACCAATAAAAAACATCTTTAAATACAATGATTTATAAAATTCATAATCACATAATTGATGGCAATTTAAGGTCTGTTTCAGTTGATGGAAAACAGTTGAATGTCGAGCCCAAAGTTTATGACCTGATATATTTCCTGATCCAAAACCCGAATAAAGCCATCAGTAAAGATCAGTTACAAGATGCAGTGTGGCCTGGACTTGAGGTATCTGAAACAGCGATTACCAGGGCTATCATGAAAGCCCGGAAATGTCTGAATGATGGCAATGACGTACAAAGTTACATCCAAACCATTCATGGTCATGGCTATAAACTGGTGGCCAATATTGAAGTCATTGATAAGGCTGTTGTGCCTGGTGCGACCCATTCTATTCTCCCATGGTGGCAAAGAAAAAAAGTACTGTTTGTATTGGCCCTGACGGCCTTGTTGAGCTTCATTGGTGTTGGCTCACTATATTTAAACCGGGATGTTGTTGATGACAGCTCTAAATTGGCAGTGCTGCCTGTCATCAACAAAACCAACAACAAGGACTTCAGCTGGGTGTCATTGGGTCTAATGAGTCTGGCGGTGCAAATGATTCAAGCAGAAAACAGCATCAGCACCATTTCCAACAGCGCATCTTCTCAAATCAAAGACCTGGAGTTAGCAGATGACTTTCAGATGGCTGATGAACAAATCAGCTCATTAAAAGATCAATTGAAAGCCACCCATTTGGTTTTTTCCATGTTGGAAAATGCAGATGACGATTTATTCAAATTGAGTTATTCTGTTTACCACCCCAAAGGCAAACAAGACGTCATTGAGTTGGTGGGAAACAACCCGACTGAACTCACGCAAAAGATGGTGAATCAAATCACCAACAAACTACCCAATTCATCCATTGCCATACCTAAGTTCAAAGCCATTTCAGACAACAGCTTCACCAATGAACTGTATGCCCGGGGTGTGGCTCACAGGCTTGAAGGCGATGCGAAAGCTGCCAGAGGGTACTTCAGTTTGGTGATTAAAGAAGAACCTGATTTATTTTGGCCACGATATCAATACGCCCTCACCTCCAATAAACTGGGGCAATATGATGAAGCCATTGAATCCCTTGAACAACTATTGAAAGACATCCCGACAATCCTCAATGACAAAGACCTGGAGGCAGGGGTCAATAATGCCATTGGCATATCTTACATGCAGAAATCAGACCACAAGCAAGGCATTGCCTACTATTCGAAAGCCTATGAAATCGCCAAGGAAAGTGGCAACCGAGATTACCAGGAAAAAATAGCCAGCAACATTGCCTGGATTTACAAAGACAAAAGAGACTTTGATAAATCCAGGGTCTGGTTAGCCAAGTCCATTGAATCCAGAAAAGGCTTAGACCTTCCACCAAACATCAACAACATTTACCTGAAAGGTCAGCTCGAGTACTTAATGAATCATTTTGATAAAGCCGAAGACATCTTCAAAGAGGCTTATGATTTGTATGTAGAGAACAACCACAATCGCCAGGCAGCCAAAGTGTTGAACTTAAGGGCCAAGGTTCAAAACCTGAAAGGCAGCTGGTCAAAAGCCCATGAAATTGTTGATGAATCATTCAAACTCAGTGAGAAAGTCGATGATGACTTGGGTCGATTGGACAGTCACTACATGCGCACCCAGGTATACTCCAATGAAGGTAAATACAGTCAAGCCATGACACTGGTTAACGAAAACACCGTTAAAGCCGAGGCCCTGAATCAACAAAGGAAGTTACAAAACTGGAAAAAGCAGGAAATAAACCTCCTTTACAAACAGGGATCTTATGAGTTGGCACTAGAAAAACTCGAAAACATGGAAAAACAAAACGAATCTTCTGAAAAAGAATTGAGTGAGTCCATGCAGTTGATCAAGCATAAAATCGCCTATACCACGGGTAACCCAGAACCACTGTTGAATTGGATAACAGACTATTCTGAAGATAACCAGAATCAAAATTCTCAATCTCAACTCAAAATCCAAAGACTCAAGATCTTCATGTTGGAAGCAGACCGAGAAAAAGGTAAGTCCGTTAACAATGATACTTCGATGGAATCGCTGATAAGCGCTTATCGCCATGCCATCAAGTTAGAACATGAGTTAGGCTACCAAGCCAGCCTGGCCAAAAAACTGATTAAAATTGCCCAATTGAACATCCAAAGTGGCAACCAACCAGGGTTTACCGATGCCTACAACGAATTGCAGTTATTGGAATTGGATTGGTGGCAGGTGGATTTACTGACCGCCTACAAAGAACACCAAGCTGGCAATTTTAAACATGCCAAAGTATTGGCTGCCCAGGCTAAGCAAAATTCAACTGAGAACTGGAACGAAAAGGACGAGGAAATATTCATTTTAATCGATAGCCCGGTCTGACCAAGGTCAAATGGGTGAATAAACCGCAATTGGAAAGGGCACAATGATACCAAACAACACAAAAATTCTTATTGTTGGCGCTGGTCCCACTGGCTTAACGGCAGCCGTAGAATTGGCCAGACAAGGCATCATCCCAACCATAATTGACAAGCGTTCTCGGGTATCAAATCTAAGTCGCGCGGTTGGCATAACCCCAAAAAGTTTAGCAATTCTTTCTCAATGCGGCGTTGATAAGAGGTTGATTGCAGAGGGTATCGCCATCCAAAACAGCCATGTGTTTATACATGATCGACTCAGTCTTTCAGTCAAACTTCATTCTGCACGCAGCCACTTTCATACTTTGCTGGGCTTACCTCAGGATCGAACTGAGAAGGTCTTGCTTGATAAATTCAAATCATATGGCGGCACTGTGAACTATGGTGTTGAATTCATCAACTATCAGCCTATTGATCCTGAGCATGGCCACAATTTACATGTTTATTTACGCCAAACAAATGAATCCAAGACTGATAACGTCTTTGAAGAAAATTTCGATTTTATTTTTGGTGCCGATGGCATCAACAGTCAAGTCCGTAAAACCGCTCAAATTCCCTATATCGGTTACGACCTGAGAACCACATGGTCAATTGCTGATGTCAATATCAACAATTGGCCATACCCCAATGATTTTTGCTTATTTAAACTCCCAAAAGGTCAAATGATGGTGGTGGTCGCTATTGGCAAAAACCGTTACCGAATGGTTTCCAACACACATGATTCCATAGCTGCATTGCCGTTGCAATCTGAAATCACCCATACCCATCGCGAAGGTACTTTTAATATTGCTGTGCGGCAAGCCAAGACTTATGCCAAAGACCATGTGTTCATCGGTGGTGATGCAGCACACTGTCACTCACCGGTGGGTGGTCGGGGAATGAACCTGGGCATTGCCGATGCCGCCCAATGGGTGGCCTGTTTAGTAGAAGGGCGCCTGGATAATTACACCGAGATTCGGCACAAAGCAGGCCAAAAAATCATAAAAATGAGTGAGCGCGGGCGTCGAATGATTTCGTCCAAATCCTGGTTTAAGAACACGCTGTTCAAACTGTTTATTGGAACCGCAAAGCATGTCAATTGGATCAAAAAACGCTTCAGTCAATTCATCATAGAGTTTTAACGGGCTGATCAGGGGCCTTTTCACCGGAAAGCTGCTGAGCAGCTTGACCCGCCGAGCCGGTTGGTGAGCTTTGCGAATCAGAGGCGAAGAGCGCGAGGTAGCAAGTCATGTTCGCCGTGGTCGTTTTCACTTTTGTCTGGAACAAAAGTGAATGAAGCCCCAAGAACATTCCTTCATTAATGGTTGTGGTTTGATCTGATGCTTGAATGGCTGCTGATGGTTGAAAAATCTGCAGCCATTACATCGGCAATCACTCAACAAAAGCCGGCAGGATTCGCTCTGCGGTTGTTTGCAGGTAAGCGGTATCGTTATCATGACCGGTGTGCACAATCAGCAGGTCCAATGCCTCAATCAGGGTGATTAACTGACCATAGCCCCCTTGGGCAGACGCGCTGAAATATCTTTGATTCCTGAAGTGTAAATCCGCGCTCCACCAGTAATATCCATAGCCCTGATTTGAAACATTTTTACCACCGTAATGGAGCTCTTCATCGCTGGTATCAACGATCCTATCAATGGCTTTGACCACAAAGGCTTCAGGAATCAACTGTTCATCATTCCACCTGCCTTTGTTCATGGCCAAAATGCCCATTTTGACCATATCACGTGATGTCATGCTTGAGGATGAACCTGCCCTGGGCAAGCCACTGACATCATCACGCCAGCCATAATTTCTGATGCCCATTTTACCGAGAAGCTCTTTTTCAATAAAGTCCTGGGCAGTTCCCGGAACGACAGCTTCAATGACCTGCATCACCAAGGTTGGGTCCAATTGATATTTAAAACGCTGCGATTCTTCGGTGATCGGTTCGCTGAGTTCGAGGTAGGCTTGAATTTGCCCTTGGCCTTTCAGTTTGTCGGTGTCTTTCTCTAATGCTTCATGTTGTTCTTCACTGATGCGGATACCGGAACGCATGGTCATCGCCTGATGTAAAGTGATCTTCTCTGCCCCGTCAACTAATTTCGTTGGATCTAAATCCTTGAGAAAACTGATCAAAGGCTGGTCTAAATCGGCCATGCTCAAATAACCCAACTGGATGGCACGGCCAAGTGCCAAGCCAGTATAAGCTTTGGTCGCTGACGCTTGCGGATGCGGCAGATCAACACGCCCGCGCAAATAATAAGATTCAAATACCAGTTTGCCTTTGTGGACAATCAGTAGGCTGTCGTAACCACCGTGCTTGGCGCCAGCAATCTCTTGAGCCAACTGCATGACCAGCTCTTGATTACCGCCATCTGTGCCCAACTTTCCGATCTGTATACCGTCTTTTTTGTCATCCGGACTGGCATCAATGAAGGCTTGTTCAAGTAAAGGCAGGTCCCAAAAGGCAAGCTCCTTTTCAGCGTCTGTGGCCATGGGTGCAAGACCAGCGTCTTGTGTCCTGAGCGTCTCAATGATTTTGGCATCAACCCAATAGATATCGGTGTTATCCGATTCCAAGTCTGCTTTTCTGTTGAATAAAATGTACTTGCCATCCGGGGTGACCGTGGCAAAGGCATCCCAGCCTGGCGAATTGACACTTTCTCCCATATTAATCGCAGACCCCCAAGAGCCATCTTTTTGGCGAAAACTGATGTACAAGTCTGAATCGCCAAAACCACCTTCACGTTCACTGTCCCAAATCAGGTAACTTTCATCAGGAGCAATGAAAGGGTGGGCGGTCCATTTTCCTGTGTTGACCACAGCGCCCATGGGCACGGGTGCTTGACGCACACCACCCTTAACCGTGGAGATGCGGATCAAATCATTGCTTTTATAATCATCAAACACATACGTTCCATGGGCTGATGACGTCAATCGCATGATGCCCCAATCATCTCTGTCGAAAAGGGGGCCTAAACTTTTGCGTTCGGACCAACCGTCACCGATGCGCTCTTTATAGCCTTTGGCCATGTGCATGCGCTGGCCATCCGGTGAAAATGTCACTTCACCACGCCGCTTGAATGATGTGTACTTCTTCCACTCATTGTTTTCTTGACGCAGACCGATCACTGTAATGGGCATGCCTTCACCGCTTCTGGTGGTGAAATAAAATTCTTTCATACCCGGCGCAAACACGCCCTCAAGTTCCCAACCATCGATAGAAATGATGCCTGGTGCAAAGGGTTCGGCCACCATGCCAGGCGGCGGCTGTCCCAGCAGTGGGCCTTTGAGCACAGGAAATGTTCGTTGAGCGTCACTGCGACATCTGTCAGAAAACCCCACCAAAACCAGCAGAATCATGAAAAATTTCATTGCGATTCTCCATTTTTAGTTACCCTGCTTAACCAACTCACACTGCGAACGCCAGTCAGTGGAGCGGCGGTTTGGTGGTTGCCTTCCACCTCATCAGTTTTGATCGATATGTTTTGGCCATACTTGGCTTTCATCATGTTTGTAAAGGTATCAATTGGAGCCTTCCTGTCCTGTTCTAAGGTCCCGTAGGATACATAAACATTGACTGGATTTTGGGTGAGTGGTGCTGAATCAGGATTCAGTGCTTCTAACAGGGGGTTGCTGTTTTGCAGTGTGGGGCTGCCAATGATGTAATTGTTGAAGGTGTCCGGCTGGGCTGCCAAAGCATACGCTCCAAAAAGTCCACCCAATGAGTAGCCGAAATAAGTCCGCTTACTTGGGTCGGTTTGAAAATTTTTTTCGATGTATTTAATCACATCATTGCGAATGAACTTGAGGTGTTGGCTGGCCTGGCCAAATTGGTATTTGGCTTGCCTTTCTGGGTCACTTGACGCCTTGATGGTATAGTCGCTGAAGCGGCTGGCATACTCACCAATGTCATTGATGGTGCCCTCAGCCAAATTCTTTTGCCAAGAAATACCCACCAAAATGGCATCCTCCATGATGAATTCAGCAGCCGAGGACAGCATTTCGATTTGCCACACCGCGTCAGTGAAATAGATCACAGGATGGCTGACGTTTTTGTCAACAGCATAGTTTTCTGGCAATTTGATATACAATTCATATTGTTTGTCTGAAGCAGAATCATGGACAGGGATGACTTGTGTTCTGGGCATGGTATAGGCTGTTTGCCCAGGGCCGGCTGTGCCGATCATAGGTACCAATAGCAACCACATGGCGTATAAATTTTTCTTCATTGGGCTTATTTCTCATTTGAAAAACGCCCATCTTAGGCATCGAGCTATAAAAATACCTGAAGTCGAGCTGACTTCTGGCTGATTTCTGACTGATACTGGAATTTAGATTGGCTAGCCGTCCTGATATTTAGTTACAATTGGGGTTCATGTTTAGCTAACTCAGGTATGTCAAAACAGTATTGGATAGGTGGTTTTTATATTGATTTATCCAGAAATCAAATCACCCAAAACCAAAAGACCCAAACCCTGGCTCCCAAGGCCTTGGCGGTGCTCACCTACTTGGCCGAAAATCACGGGTCGGTGGTCAGCCACGACGATTTATTGGCCGCCGTCTGGCCTGACACCATCGTCTCACCCAACACCTTACAACGCAGTATCGCCCAATTAAGAAAAGCATTGGGTGATGATGGAAAGGGGCAAATCTACATCAAAACCCATGCCAAACAAGGCTACAGTTTAGAGTGTGATGTCAGATGGCAGGGTCATAACGACTCAGAACAAGCATCAGGCCCAACTCAAAATATCGAACGAAAAAGCGGTGCTGAAACCGCTGAAATGCCACAATCATCAAATCTGGGATTAAAGTTGGCGGTCATCCTGGCTGGTATCATTCTGTTGGGTATTTTGGGTTTTAATCAATTGATGACTGTTCGCACTTCATCATTGTCTTTTGACACCATAAACTCACTGACTGCAACGGATGACAAAGAGTTTGATGCGACTTACTCACCCGATGGCCAATACATCGTGTTCCACCGTTACAAGGGTAAACAATGCGTCAATAAAATCTGGGCCAAGCACATAGAAACCCAACAAGAGATCCAACTCACTGCGGATTGGGGGTCTTATGGCAGCCATGATTTTTCACCTGATGGCAAGCGGCTGGTGTTTTTTGCCACAGAAGCCTGTGATGAACCAGTGGTGCAAAAAGATTGTTATGACCTGGTTACTTTGGATTTCGAACAAGCCCTACATCATCCACAACAACCCGATACCCTGCTGCAATGTAAACAATCCAAAGCGATCAAACCTTTGTGGATCAGTAACAACAACATTGCCCTGTTACAACTGCAATCCAAACGTGTTAAATTGATCAATTATTCGGTCAGTGACAACGCCAGCACCGACTTGTACAACCCGACTGAAGGCAGCCTGATCGATTATACCTATTCAGCCAAAAAAGACCTGCTCGCAATCAGCCGCATTCACAATGATGGTCTACAGTACATTGAAATGCTCAGCCCCAGTGGCGATCTGTTATCCAGTCACCCAATTCAACGACCGCCTGAGATAGCCAAGTTCCGTCTAATCCGTCCGAGCTTTGATCCTAACAACGAGCAACTGATCTTCAGCACAGGTCGGCAAATGTTCACCCTGTCATACGATGGAATCGTCGCCAAAATCAACTTGCCTTTTGCTGATCGGATGGTTGAACCGGCTTTCCACCCTGAGGGTCATCGCTTGCTGATGATCAAGGGCCCCTATGACAGTGACATCATGTTGATGTCACTGGATGACACAGCAAATCCTTCAGATCAGTCAACAGAACACAACCCTTATGAACGCTCTACTCTGGGCGAGGATCATGCGATGTTCCAGCCTGGTGGCGACTTGATCGCGTTCTGGTCAGAACGATCCGGTGAACAACAAATATGGGTAAGCAGTGATGAAGGGGCCCAACAATTGACCGATTTCCCCATCGACACCTACATCCGTGGTATCGACTGGGCAAAAGATGGCCGAAGCCTGTTGGTCAACGCCAGTGGCGTGCTCACCCAAGTCCATCTGGATGGCAAACAACAATCTTTTCCCATCTCTGATGCTGTACTACAGCTGTTCCAGTGGGACAGTGAGACCAACAAAGCTTTGTTGAAAGTGCGGATGAATGGCATCAGCCAATTTGTTGAGTTTGACTTAATCAAATCTTCGATTCGCAAGATCAATGACCAAGCCATTAAGTGGGCTTTGAAAAGTGCAGATGGCCGCTTGATTTACAAGGATCAACTGGATCAATTTTGGCAACCTGGTCCGGTTGAACCAGAGCACATCACAGCCTTAGATCAACAGGGCAATCGTGACAATTCCTTTGTGATGAATGGCAACACCCTCTATGCCATCAACGACCAGCACCAATTGTGGTCCTATGATCTGGAAGACGGTACCTTCAACATCATCGGCAACGTCCGTGATGATGTTGATTACCTCACTGATGTCAATTCAGAACAGCTGCTGCTTACCCTTCAAGTGGCGGCCAAAAAAGAAGTGGTTGAACTGGTCATTAATTGATAAGAAAACCCCGAATCCCGGTTTTTGATTCGGGGTTTTGTGGGTGGGATTTATTCAACCATACAAAAGGCATTGAGTTTGTTACCATCCAGGTCACGGAAATAGCCGGCATAGAATCCTTTATCAGCACCTTCAGGACGGAACCCAGGTTGGCCTTCGTCAGTACCACCCAATTCCAGGGCTTTCTGATGGAAAGCTTTGACCTTTTCCGGGGTTTCCAAATACACCGCCACCATGGTGCCATTTCCAACTGTAGCAGGTTCTTTATTAAAAGGGTTTGTGATGGCCATACCAGCTGCTTCAATGGTGGGTGACCAGGCCACAAAGTAATTTTCTTCTTCCATCGAACGGCCCACACCAATGGACTGATAAAGCGCATCATAGTAAGCTGTGGCGCGTGGCAAATCGTTGGTTCCTAAAGTGACATATCCAATCATTTTCATTTCTCCTGTTATCGAGTTGTTAAAAAAATGCCATTGTAAAAAAGGTCTGCTGACAGCATGGTGTCAGCAGTGTTTTGATAGGATCTGTTAGCACCAATGCAATGACTTCTGTTAAGTCTGTAAATGCCACAATCAAGGCGCGATACGTGTGGTTTGGTTATTCCAATCAAGCGTTGAGGAACACAGAGTGTGGCGTTTACAGCCTTAACCCCATGGGCTGGATCGCATTTATTAATCCTCATCGTTATTCTGTCGTTCATGTGGAACAACCACACATTACGACAGACACCTTGATGATTAATAAATTCGATCCAGCAGAAGTCTTTTCGTTGGAGATAACAGATCCCAAGCTATAATCAAGTGCATTGCAACCAAAAGGAATAGGGGATCACGGCAATATTTTCGAACTACGTTCGAACCCGCTGCGCTATGGATTACCCGGTCAAGCCGGGTAATGACGAGGCTTTTTATTCGATTTAGGTAGAATCAAATTCAAAGCAATATTGATTTAGACAAAATAGAAACCAAATTAAACACCATGAGACGAGCTGATCGATTGATGAAAATCACCCACTTTCTGCGACAACGGCGACAGGCTGTTACAGCCAGTCAAGTGGCCGAAGCCTTCGATATCTGCAAACGCACGGTGTACCGGGACATACAATGTCTGATGGATTCAGGTGTGCCTATACGTGGTGAAGCAGGGGTTGGCTATACCATTGATAAGAAATTCTATTTGCCACCCATTGCCTTTGATGCCGATGAGCTGGAGGCGATTGCTTTGGGTGTCAGCATGGTGCGGCAATGGACCGATGAGCGGTTTGCAGGTAAGGCCATGAGTGCCCTGGAAAAAATTCAAGCTGTACTACCCGCAACCCTGCAAGGCGAACTGAAGCAAATCACCACTTTCGCTGTTGATAACCGCCCGCCAATACCTTGGAAGGTCAACTTTTCAGACATACGTGAATGTATCCGTGATCGATGCAAAATAGACATGGTTTACTCAGATGAAAGACAACAGCATACCAACCGCAAAATCAGGCCGTTGGCTTTGTTGTTTTTCAACCCGGTTTGGTTACTGACTGGCTGGTGTGAACTGCGCCAGGATTTCCGTAATTTTCGCCTGGATCGGATACAAAGCTTGATGAGTCATGATGACACCTTTGAGGATGAAGCCGACAAAAACCTGGCTGCTTATCTGGTTAAGGTCAAAGCCTGTCACGATTAAATGACAACAGTACCTAAGCAGACTTAAATGACATCGTCTTGTTCCACCCCAAACAACAAGGCACCACTGGTGTATTGGTCACCAAATGTGGCCCTGGCTGTAGCAACCTGCAAAATAGCCGATTTGAAAAACGATGGCTGCAAATCTGACAAAGGGTGAATAAACACCGACCATACGATGCCATCTGATATGGCATATCTGGCATCTAATGCAGTGTGAAAGTTGGCTTCCATGGCTTTTTCAAGCATGCCAGCTTGCAAGTTTTTGGTTTCAATGATGGGTGATACCAATCGCATCCGATCGGCGTTGGTGTCATGAATCAAAAACATCGAAACACCTTGGAATGAAAACTGCACTGAATTGCCTTCAACTTTCACATCTTCTGACAGTTCATTGATGATTTCTTCAAGTGCTTTTGATGTCATCCTTTCAGCAGAATGTGCAGCACTTATGCCAGATAAAATTAACCCAATTATTAGTATGGTTCTCATAGCTGTTTTCCTTCATTGTAAGGCGGTAAATACCTCTGCATTTAAACGCAAAGACCTGCTTATCAGAATCAGACAGGAATATTTCATAATAAATGACAATTTTGTTCATACAATTTATCAAATTGGATGAATGACCTCATTTGATGTTTAAAATAATATAGGCACAAAAAAGCCACTGAAGACAGTGGCTTTACAAGTTCATGACTCGATGAAATCAGCTGATGGCTGCCAGAACCCGGTTGCGCTCGTATTTGCTACCAATGGATCGGGCCGCTGTTTTGATGTGGGCCTTCACGCTGTCATTAACGGTTTGGTTTTCAGTGATGCTGAGTAACAGACTGGCCAACTCAAAATCAGAGCCAATGTGGGCAGCAGCCGTTTGAATCATCCGCTCTAAGTGATGGGTTTGTAAGTCATGTTTGAGCAAATCTGCGTACACCTTTTTCATTTCAAAATCAGAACCGATGTGGGTGGCCAGATCCAGATAGGCGTTGAAAACCTGATCGCTGGCATTGGCTTGATCGATGTGTTTATTGGCTGCTATCATCACTTTAGCCAACTCAAAATCTGAACCAATGTCTTGTGCCAAAGAAAATAGGTTTTGTACATTTACTGGTTCATCGGCTTTGCGTTCAAGATAGGCCATCAGTACTTTGGCCATTTCAAAGTCAGAACCAATGCTTTCAGCGGCTACAAAATAAGCCTGGTTGATCGCTTCACTGCTGGGTAACTGAGGCAGCACATTGAGCATGGTTTTCGCCATCTCAAAATCTGAACCGATGCTTTCGGTGCTGGCAAAGTAATCCAGCCACAAATCTTCAGAATCCAACTCTTGAGTCTTAACCAGTTTAGACAGCACTGAACTGAGCTCAAAGTCTGATCCTATCTCAGCGGCCAATTGCATGGTAAGGCTTAAGTCACTGTCGTTCAATGTAGATATTTTGAACAGGTGTGACAGGTAGGTTTTTCGGACAAAATCATTCTCAATCAAGCTCACTTCGTTGAGCACACCTTCATCACCACCACTTTCACGAATGCGTTCCACCCGGGCTTTGGCCTGCAGCCCGGTTTCTCGCCAGACCAGTGGCATGACTTCAGACAACCATTGACGCGCTTGAGGGCCAAAGGTCTTTTCATCACCCTCATACCAATAGGTGTATTCGGCATTTTCGGCATTGGCGCCAGGTGCACTCTCAATCAGTATGCGTTGTTTGATACCATCTTCGGTGTGGGTTAAATCAAAACGGCTGTTTTTTGGAAATGAAACAATCTGCGTTTCATCGGCATTGAATTCAATGTCGCCTTTCAGTTTGGCCTTGAGTTTAAGTTTGCGATCATCTCGGGAAGAACTGAGTGAAATATCAGTGACACCACCGTCGGTTTCGGTGTGATGGTAAGATGAACCGGCCAAAAAATGTACGGCTGTTGTTTGGGCCACCACACCAGGGGCGGAAACCACGATAAAGGAGATGGCTGCCAGCAGACCGACGGTCCACAAGCGACTGGTTTTGTATTGATTGGGCTGCATGATGTTTTCAACACGCTGCAAGAGTTTACTTTTTTTGGTTGTCATAGCGGGTACCATTTGAAATTGGGGTTGATATTGCTGATGGGTTTTTGCCACATCCACCAGGGTGACGGCTAAGGCACGAGGATTGTCGGTCCATGCAGCAGCCATTAAATCGGCTTTTTGTTCAGTGGCTTGATGAATGTGTTGTAACAACAAGCGGTTCAATGGTTGAAAAAACAACAACACCTGAAACCACTGTGAAATCGTTAACCACAGGCCATCATGCCTTTTGATGTGGGCCAATTCATGGGCCAATGCGGCTTCTATTTGATCGGCTTCACTGTGTTGTAAAAACGCCGTTGGACAGACCACTTCCTGACCCATGGCAATGGGCGTGGTTAAGACGTCAGATTGGCTTATTTTAACTTCCGAAGACAGGCCACTGTGCTGAATCAACTGGTTAAAAATCACCTGTATGGCCTGGTCAGTAACCGGCTGTCTTTGTTTCATCAACTGATGCCAATGCCAGTGGGTTTTACCGAGTCGATAAAACAAGGCGCCCATACACATTGACCACAGCAACAGCCAGGCCCATGTCGCATTGATGGAGCCTGAAATGTGTGCTTTTTCATTTGGCGCACTTATGTTTTTTGGCTGAACCGGGGGTGCGTGCGGCATTAAAGCAACTTGTGCATCAGGCTTTTGAGACTCTTCTACCATGGGTTGCTTCTGTACTTTACTGGTTTGCTCTTTCGCCTTTGGTTCCGTTTTTTGAATGCCGCTGGCCCATTGAACTTGCCACACTGACCAGCCTTGCGGAATCCACCCATTGGTTTGTACCAAAGCCGTGAAAAAACCCAGTAACAAAGCGGACTTCATCACCCATTCACCCAGCCGATCAAAGGCCAACAAACGAAATCGTACGGCCAACAAGACCAAGCCAATCAAGAGGGTTGAATGAATGAAATAGTTGATTGAGAACAGCACCAACTGCTCAGCCAACTCATTGATCCAGTTAATCACGATTCACCTCCTGATCCAGTAGGTCTTTGATTTTTTTTACATCCTCTTCTGAAACCGTTTCCTGATCCACCAGATGATGTACCAAGGCTTCAGGTTCGCCATCAAACAAATGGTTCAATAAATTACCCAGCATGGATGATCGAACTTCGGTTTCAGAAACTTGTGCAAAATACAGGTATTGGCGACCCTTTTTTTCAAACCCCACAATGTCTTTTTCCTGTAGGCGTTTAAGCATGGTCGCAACGGTGGTCAACGCCAGCGGTTTGTGTTGATTAAGCTGTTGATGCACATCACTGACACTCAGCTTTGGAGACTGCCACAACACCTTCATCACGTCGATTTGTGACTGGCTGAGCTTGATTGGTTTGTTTTGTTTGGTCATGAAATCTGTGTTATTACTACAACTGTAGTTTAATTTAATACTACATATGTAGTTTGTCAACATTTTTTTAACCTTTTGTTTCTTTATTCGCATAAGAAAGGTATATTGATAACAAATAAATTCGGACAAAGGAATGACAAAAACACTGCTGATCAGCACCTTATTATGCTTCTTCTTGTTCAACTCTGAAGCAGAAACTAGGGCCTGTTAACACTAAATTAATGGCCACTGCTGAAACCGTATTTTTCAGCCAACAACGCCACCCATCGTGATATGTGGTCACTCCACATGAACGATTGGCTAAGACCGGTGGGTGGAAAATACGGTCCAGCCCGATGGGTTAGGGTTGAAAACACCACACCCTGCGTTGCTCATCACTCAATTGGCATGCCAAATCACGCGATTCGCGCCTTGATAGTGATGTTTTCAGTCATAACAGTCGTCATTTATTTAGTGTTAACAGGCCCTAAATTCAAAACCCAAATACTTGAACCATTGGGTGGCAAGATCCAAATGCCTAAAGACTGGTTCTACAATGAACGTCACGGTGGCGCATCTTACATATGGATCCTATCTAAAGAGGACCTCGATAATGGCCCTTATGTAACCGGTGTCAAAATCCAAATCATAGGTGGCATTGAAGAGGGCACAGGTCAATCGCCTGAACAGTTCATGCAGGATTTTGCGTCACAAAAGAAGGGCCAGGTGAAAGTCTTGAATGAATGCAAAGCCCAAGAACAAGATTTTTTTATCAGAACATGCTTGCAAACCATCGAACCGGCTAAAGAACTGGGGGAAGAGATCAATTACCGCATTCAGTATTCCATATTTTGGAACAATGAGATGGACATGGCGGTGTTGATGATTCAGGGCACAACCGAAGAATTGTGGGAAAAATACTTACCTATATTCAGCACCATGCAAGATTTTGAAATGATCGACATGTCTCGATTTGAGTGATTTAAAAACGATCGACAGCATACGCAGATAGGTCCAATTCTGTGGTTGTCTTACTGATCAGTTCTGCCACCAATTTACCGGTGGCTGGAGCCAGGGTGAGGCCAAGCATGTTATGACCAGTGGCAACCACAACATTGTCAAGACTGGGCAGTCGATCAATGATCGGTAAACTGTCATACGTCATGGGACGCCAGCCATACCAAGGTTCGGCATCGATGGTAGACAATGGATCCTTCAAATAGGCTTCTGCCGAATCGATCAACAAATCAATGCGATGTTGTGGAATGCGTTCATTGAACCCGACAAACTCCATCATCGAACCCACCCGCAAAGCCCCTTTAAAAGGTGTGAGTCCGACACTTTTCTCAGGAAACAGTACCGGAACTTGCAAATTCGATTGAGCATGGGGCAAGGTGACTGAATACCCTTTGCCCGGTTCCACCGGTAACTTCACATCTAATTGTTTAGCCAGTTTTGAACTCCAGGCACCGGTTGCAATGACGTATTGATCGGCTTTGAGTTCGCCCTGGCTGGTGACCAGTGATTGGATGTTGCCGGATCGCTTATTGATGGTTTGTAGCTGGCAGTTTTCGATGAATTGAACGCCTCGCTTTTTGAGCAGCTGTGCCCAGTTATTGGCAAACTGCGATGGATTTAAATGGGCATCTTGTTCATAGATGAAGGCGCCTGCCAAATCATCGATCAAAACCGGTTCAAACGCCTGTAATTCCGAGCTGTTTAAAAATTGGGCTGCAGCACCATAGGTTTCGCCCAAATAGTCATTGGTTTGTTTGAAGTCTTGCATGGCCTTTGTAGATTTAAAGGCATACATCAAGCCTTTGGTCTGCCATCCACAGTCCATCGACTCAGCAGCCATCAATTCATCATATGATTGCCTGGATAAATCCAACAGCTGATGCAAATGTTTACCCGCATGTGCCACATGGTTTTGGTGACAACGCTTGGCCAACTGTAGCAGCCAAGTGTATAAGGCAGGACGCCATTGAGGCTTGATGCGAAACGGTGAACGCGGCGTCAACATCGACTTCATGCCTTTGCTGATCATTCCCGGTACAGCCAATGGCATGATGTGACTGGGACATATATAACCACAATTACCATAAGAACATGCATGGGCTATTTGGCCCTGATCGATCACGGTCACTGCATGATTCTGCTCGGTCAAATAATGGGCGCAGGCCAAACCAATGATCCCCGCCCCGACCACCAAAACATCTGTTGATGTTTGATCCGTTGTCTTTTGGTCAATGCTTGGCATCATTGAGTTATACCATATTTAAACGGATCATTGTTTTGCATGAAAAGGATACTGCTACCTGTGACATAGGCCCTGCCACTGATCGACGGCACCACCTGATTTTCATCGTTGATGCGGTAAGTGGCCTCAAAGCGGCTGTTGATGATGCTGTCCTGGATCCACTTTTCGCCAGGTTGTAACTGCCCATGAGCTGCCAGGCAGGCTACTTTGGCACTGGTGCCCGTTCCACAAGGGGATCGGTCATAGGCATTTCCAGGGCATAAGACGAAGTTCTTGCTGTGTGCATCTGAACAGGCAGGATCACCAAATAACTCAATGTGATCGATTTCTGCACCGTCGTGTCCTGTGATACCTTGGGATGACAAAGTTTGCTTGATGGCTGCAGCAAAACTCGACAAGTCATCGACATTTTGTTGATCCAGTTTGATGTCCAGTCCTTGGGTAAGAAAAAACCAGTTACCTCCCCAGGCCACATCACCGCAGACCATACCATGGTCATCAACCTGGATCGACACATTCGACTGGTACAGGTAGCTGGGCACGTTTTCAACTTGATAGGTTGAATCATCCAGGACCGCAACTTTCACTATTCCAACCGGTGTTTCAAAGCAAACCATGCCAGTATCGATCAAACCCAAATGTTTCATGGTGGCGGCCACTCCCATGATGCCATGACCGCACATACCCAAATAGCCTGCATTGTTAAAGAAAATCACCCCAGCTGCACAACGTTCATCAGTGGGCGGGCACAACATGGCTCCGACCAGGACATCTGAACCTCTGGGCTCCAGTATGACGGCTGTTCTGAGGTGGTCAAAATGTTGCTGAAACACTTCAAGTCGTTGCGCCATTGAGCCACTGCCCAGGTCAGGCCCGCCTTCAATGATCACCCTTGTTGGCTCACCTTCGGTGTGAGAATCAATGACTTTCATCAAGCACCTGTGGCGTAATCTTTACCCGGCCAAGATGACCACCATTGCTTAAATCGATGCCACTCTGCAGTGACAAACGCACGTTGAGGGTCTGTCAGACGATCTTCGGCATTGAGGTGATGCTCATAACCTGAATGACCGGCCAACACCATCAGGTATTTGTAGTACAAAACCAAATCAGGACCTTCATCGAACAAGGCCAAAACCTTGAGGGCCGCATCCAACTCAGTGGCATGAATCCGGGCCTGGTGATCACCTTGGGCCGCTGCCTGACACAAAGCCATGAAGTGCAACACTTCTTCAGGCAGGGCATTGCCCACGCCAGTGATGGCACCACCGGCATTACAATGCACAAAGCCATGCAATACCTGAGTATCTACACCCACCATTAAGGACAAGCCAGAGTCTCCAGAAGTGATGGTTTCAGCGGCATAAGTCAATGCTTGCTCACCCCCAAACTCTTTAAATCCAACCAGATTCTTGTGTTTTTCACGCAGCACAAAAAATAAATCTGCTTTGGTTTCATAGCCATAATATGGACTGTTATAAATCACACTGGGCAACTGATCAGCAGCTGATAAGATTCGGGAGAAGTGGCTGATCTGTGCAGCAGGCACCGAGCCCCTGGATAAAATCCGTGGAATGACCATCAAGCCCAATGCACCCACGTATTGAGCATGGCTGGCCAACTCAACGGCTTGTTGGGTGTTTTGGGCACCCGTACCAACCACCACAGGAACGCCTGCCCTGATCAATGCCTCTACACCTGTTTTGCGCTGCTCTATGGTTAACAGCGGCCAGTCACCCATCGAACCACAATAAACCACTGCAGACATGCCTTGTTCTATCAATGCAAGGCCTGTTTGCACCAATAGTTCAAAATCAGGCTCACCCTGTTCATTACAAGGCGTCATCAAAGCCGGCATACAGCCGCTAAAAACCGTGCTATTTTCTGTCATATTATCACCTAAGTATTTATCAAATTAACCATCACTTTATCGCTGATGAAATATCATTTAAACTGTTGTTATATAATATTTTTATTGATTTTATATTCTGTACATAAAACCAAGTTATAACTTTAATATATGCATAATTATGAAAAATTCTGAAACTATAATTAACACCATCACCCACCAATTGGGGGGCCTCAACATGGCCGAAGTCCTGTTTGATCATGTGCCTGAAATCGTGTTCTTTGTTAAAGACACCAACGGGCAATATTTAATGGTCAATCAAACCTTGGTGCTGCGTTGTGGCGCCAAAGAAAAAGCAGATTTAATTGGGTGCAAGGCCACCGAGGTATTTGGTACCGAAGTGGGAAAACATTATGAACAACAAGACAGAAAAGTGATCAACAACCAACAAGCCATCATAAAACAGCTGGAATCACACCTGTACCCCACGCAAGAAATGGGCTGGTGTTTGACCACCAAAGTGCCATTGCTCAATGACCAGTCCCAGTGTACTGGCCTGGTTGGGATTTCTCAGGATTTGAACTGGACCGATTTGTCTGAACATTTTCTGCAACATGTTTCCAAAGCCATGAATTATGCAGAAACCCATTTACAACAAAATCCTTCGATTGCTGACATGGCCGATGCGGCCAACTTATCTTGCTATCAGCTGGACCGGCGCATGAAGGCTTTATTTGGCATCACAACGGGGAAATGGTTACTCAAAACCAAAATTTCGAAGGCTTCACAACTGTTGATCAACTCTGAATTTTCAGTCTTGGACATTGCTCTGGCGGTTGGCTACAACGACCAGAGTGCTTTTACCCGTCAATTCAAAACCGCCACCGGATTAACACCGAGTGCTTTCAAAAAACGACAACGCAATGAGCGCACCAAACCGGACACAGATATGAGGAAAAAACCATGATCAAAGGCCAACACTTAATCGATGGACAATGGCATCCCGGCAACAGCACATTCACAGCAGAGTGTCTTTCTGTTCAACCGCCACAAATCCACAATGCCACCACTGACTTGGTCGATCAAGCCGTGCAGGCTGCACACCATGCATTCCTGACCTATGGACAATCCACCAACCAAGAAAGGGCCAAGCTGTTGAATGCCGTTGCGGAACAAATCAATCAGAACCGTGAAGCCATTTGTGCGATGGGTGCAGAAGAGTCTGGCTTGCCTTTGGCACGACTGGACGGTGAATGTACCCGCACCACCCAGCAACTGAACATGTTCGCCGATTATGTGGCACAAGGGACATATCAAGACCTGAGGTTTGATGCAGCCATGCCAGATCGTACACCCATTCCCAAACCGGAAATTCGCAGTGCCATGCGTCCTTTGGGTCCGGTGGTGGTGTTTGGCGCCTCCAACTTCCCGCTGGCTTTTTCCACGGCCGGTGGTGACACCGCTTCGGCCTTGGCAGCAGGATGCCCTGTCATTGTGAAAGGACACCCTGCCCACCCTGGCACTTCAGATCTGGTGGCCCAAGCCATTGCCCAAGCCATTGATGCTTGTGGCATGGACTCCGGCGTCTTTTCACTGGTTCAAGATTCTGGCTTTGAAGCAGCGCAACAGTTGGTGACCCACCCATTGATCAAAGCCGTAGGATTTACCGGTTCGCTTAAAGGCGGTAGGCACCTGTATGATCTTTGTACCAGTCGCCCAGAACCGATTCCGTTTTATGGTGAAATGGGCTCCATCAATCCTTT
This sequence comes from Marinicella sp., assembly GCA_965230295.1. GTDB lineage: Bacteria > Pseudomonadota > Gammaproteobacteria > Xanthomonadales > Marinicellaceae > Marinicella. The sequence continues at coordinate 1,449,249 of OZ246001.1, forward strand.
GTTTGTTTTGCCTGGCATCCTCTCCTCCTCAGCCAATGAAGTGGCCCATGGCTGGGTCAGTTCTTTGACTTTGGGTGTCGGGCAGTTTTGTACCAAACCAGGTCTACTGGTGGTTCCCAATGGTCCTGATGGCGATCAGCTGGTTGAAACTGCTGTATCCAAACTGAATGATGTGGCCACACCCGCCAACATGCTTACCCGCCCTATGGCAGCTGCTTATCAAAACAGCATCAATGAAATCACCAATCACAATGCCAGCAAAATTCTATTCCAAGCCAACAACCAAGACCGCCAAGTCATGCCTCATGTGGTCACCACTGAAGTTCAAGAGTGGCTGAACAATCCCCTGTTACAACAAGAGGTGTTTGGCCCTTATGCCGTGATCGTCAGGGTTGATGATGAAGCAGACATGTTCGAAATAGCGGAACAAATGGAAGGCCAACTAACGGCCACGCTACACTTCGCGGAAAGCGATCATGCCACAGCAAAAAGCCTGATTGAATTACTGGAACAAAAAGCCGGCCGCATCATTGCCAATGGCTTTCCAACTGGCGTTGAAGTGTCTGATGCCATGGTACATGGCGGACCATACCCTGCTTCCACCTACGCCAACAGCACCTCAGTTGGCACCATGGCGATCAACCGGTTCTTAAAACCGGTTGCTTACCAAAACATACCTGAAGAACTGTTGCCTAATTCTTTACATTCGGCTTCTTAAGTTCAGCAGTCATACCGAAAATCAGAGCAATGTATAAATCAAAAGTGGTCGATGGAACTATGATGGTGGACTTATCGATTTTTTTGGATCATGTCTTTGAGTTGGTCTTTGATGGGTAAGCGCCTTATCCTGATGCCACAAGCGGCAAATATGGCATTGGTCAAGGCAGGGGCCACCGGCGGCACAGGAATTTCTCCAACACCTGCCGGTTCATCGCCATGATTGATGATGAACACCTCCATTGATTCAGGCATTTGATTTTGCCTCAACAAGGGGTAATCATGGAAATTGTTTTGTTCAACCTGACCGTTTTTAACGGTGATTTCCAAATTCAAAGCCGTACTCAATGCATCGATGGTACCACCTTGCACTTGTGCTTCAACGCCTTTTGGATTAACCGCGAACCCGCAGTCTATGGCAGCAATGATTTTGTGAATGAGCAACCCTCCTGTAGAAGACACACTGACTTCAATGGCATGCGCTGCATAACCGCCAAAAGTGAAATGGGTGGCCAGACCAACACCGTGCCCTTGGGGCCTGGGTTGTTTGAAATCAATCTTTTCTGCCACCTCATGTAACAAATTCGCCAGGCGACCAGGGTTAAAAACCGGACCACCGTGATTCTTATAAGGAATGTCACGCGATTCACCCAACAGCTTCATCTGAAAATCTAAAGGGTTTTGTTTAAGCTCATGAGCCATTTCATCGATGAAACTTTGAATCGCAAATGCATTGGCTGTGTGTGCAGGTGCTCGCCAAGATCCGCGTGGCATGCCCGACTTGGCAGCATGGTATTCCATATGGAAATTTTTAATCACATTAGCCGGATAATCATCTTCGTACAGTTCTGATTTGGCATAATCAGACTCTGGCACATTGGGACGGCGGTAGTATTTACTCGCTGAAGCCAGTCGGTGTTGCCAAGCAATCAGTGTACCTTGATCATTCACTGCAGCCCGCATTTCATGCAAGCCGGATGGCCGATAAAAATCATGCTTCATGTCATCCTCTCTCGACCAATGCAACTTGATGGGCCAACCCGTTGCTTGTGAAATGAGGCATGCCTCCGCGACAAAGTCGCTGATGATGCGGCGACCAAACCCGCCTCCAACTCGTGTCATTTCAACCTGGATTGACATTCGATCAAGCCCAGTGATTTCTGCAGCCATGCGTGACACGCCACTGGGCATCTGGGTTGGCACAATGATCAAAGCCTGATCTGCTTTAACATGCGCAAAACAGTTTTGTGGTTCCAATGTTGCATGGGCCACAAACGGGATGTCATAACGACGACTGAATTTATATTTACCCGAATCATAAGCATTTTCAAAATCCCCATCACTTCGGACAGTCTGCCCTTTGGTGTTCAGTAAATTTTTTAAATGCTGTTTGAATGAAGCCGTTGATTCCTGGCTGAAAGGACCTTGTTCCCATTCCACCTCTAATGCAGCAATGCCCCGAATGGCTGCCCAAGTATTCTCGGCAACCACCGCCACACCACTGGCAATAACAGTGTAAGGGTCTTTGGTGGCTGGCCCATCAATTTTGACAGTTTTAAGAACACCGGGCACCAATAAAGTTTTACTTTCATCGTATGATTTTACTTTTCCATCCAAATGCGGCGATCGCTTAACCATAGCCACTTTCATGCCTTTGATCTGGGTATCAATACCAAATTTAACCTGTCCAGTAACAATTTCTTTGGCCGAAACAACCGATTGAGGCTTGCCTAATATTTTGAAATTTTTAGGGTCCTTGAGCGGCGGATCTGACGCAGGAATGGACTGTTTGGCTGCCAGTTTTATCAAAGAGGCATAACTTGCTTTTTGGTCTTTTTCCGGACCCAGCACATGGCCACCTTGGGTAGAACATTGCTCAACATTAATTTGCCAAAGTTTTGCTGCTGCGGTGATGAACTGGCGCCTGACAATGGCACCAGCTTTCCGCAAATAGGGCCAACTGACTCGTGTGCTTTGGCTACCAACCGCACCTTGAGGACCGTGTTTCCAGGTTACACCTTTTTCAGTCTTGACCAAGCCCAAGGGTAATTGTTTTACGCTAACCTGTGACCACAGGACATCCAATTCCTCCGCCACCATCATCGGCGCAACTGTTCTTGACCCCTGGCCTATTTCCGGGTGTGGGCTGCCAATAATGATCTGGTTATCAGGTTTAACCTCTATGAAAAACCCAAAACGCCCTTCTTCAAGATTTGATTGGCTGGCAACATCCAAAGCCCTTGCTTTGGCTGAGACCGTGAACAATAAGCCGCCAGAAATAGAAAGCCCTACTTTGAAAAACTGCCTGCGATCCATCGTATGTTCATTTTTATTCATTGTGCTTTTTCCTCTGCAAGCAACTCAGTTGCACGGTGTATAGCTGACTTGATCCTGTCATAAGTGCCACACCGGCAAATATTACTCATGGCTGAAATGATTTCACTGTCAGATGGTTTTGAACGGGTGCTTAATAAATGGGTTGCCGCCATGATTTGGCCCGCCTGACAATAACCACATTGCGGTACATCCATTTCAATCCAGGCTTGCTGTACGGCGGTTAATTCACCCTCTTTGGCCAGGCCTTCTATGGTGGTGATGGATTGACCAGCAATGGCAGAAACAGATGTGGTGCATGATCTGATAGATGCACCATTTAAATGGACAGTACATGCGCCACACTGACCTATCCCACAACCATACTTGGTACCTGTTAAACCCAGTTCATCACGCAATACCCACAAAACAGGCATGTCTGGATCGCCATTGAATTGAACCTCTTTTTGATTCACTTTAAATACTATCATCACGTTACCTTTCAATCAGTTTGCCATTCCAAGCATGTCAGCCCTTCATTGGGTGTTTGATAATGGTCAGCATGTTCAATTGACCACTCAGCATTAATTAATTTGTATAATACAACTATTTATTTGTATAATACAACTACTTTGTACCAATGGAAACCGATATCTATGTTTAAAATCATCCTTACGTTGCTGTCCCTTACACAATTTCCTGACGTGTTGGATGCCCAATATAAAATAGCACCTCTTGAATCAGTGACTGGGCATTATCGAGATCTCAGTCAATTTGACCACCGACCCAGCGCGGAAAGATCTGCCCTTGACGACATCATTTTCCCACCACACGAAAACGGCCCAGGAACAGCTTTCATCGGTCAGGAACTGGCTTATTTGACCCAAACAGAATTACAAACATTGATCAGGCTGGTTAAACCACCTGCCAACAGTTCTGATCAAACAGCTGCTGAAATTCGTTACCTGAAAGATCTGGAAAGGGCCAGGACTGACCAAATAAAAAACCGGGTCATGGACATTGCTCACATTGGTTATTGGCCTGACCTTGACCCCAATTCATCAAGCCCTGGCATGAATTTTTCACATTTATTCTGGGAGTATACAGAAGTGTTTGATAAGGCCTTTGACAACCAGAACCGTCCAAAAACGGCAAAACTGTTACAAGGAGTTACCCGTGATGCGCGAATCATTGAATTTACTTTGAAGGCGCATTTTAATCGGGCCAGACCATACCACCTAAATTCAGAACTGGATGTCATGACCAAAATCAATTCACCTTCTTTTCCAAGCGGCCACACCCTTTGGGCATACGTTCAAGCCTTTATATGGAGTGAGTTGTTTCCTAACAACCGCTTAGATTTTTTGACTGTGGCCAGAGAAGTCGGCGAGTCTCGAGAAATCATGGGAATCCATTACCCAAGCGATGAAGAAGCTGCCCGAATTCTGGCCCATCGCATGATTGAATTGATGTCAAACAACCCAATATTCATCACAGACATCAAGGCTGCAATGAATGAATGGAGCCAACATCAACAACAGTGATACCCTCCTTGCCGGGCAGCCATCAAGATTGACAAAGGCCACTGGAAGACGATTTAAGCGCTTCGTTAAGTTTTTCGAGAAACTCAATCACCAGCTCTTTTTGTTCATCAGAGAAATGGTCTAAAACTGCCTGTTCTGATTGGCTGATCTGCTGCCAAATCTCTTGGTATTTATCAGAACCAATCTGGGTCAGCTCACAATAATAAACCCGCTTATCGAGTTCGCTTTTGGTCCTTTTTACGTATTTTTTTTCCTGCAAATGATTAAATACCCTGGTAATGGTGCTGATATCCAGATGCATTTTTTGAGCCAGTTCGGAAACCGTTAAAGCACCATGAAAATAAAGCGTTTCCAGCACATAACATTGACTCACTGACAGTCCATGACAACAATAATTTTCACGGTCACGGAATTGGTATTTTTTAATGAACTCCACCAACTGTAAGTGGAATTGTTCAACTTGTTTATCTGCTGTTGAGTTAGGCATAGATCAATCATACCAGAAATGAAACCATGCCATTCTAACTGCCAACCACCCACACTGAAAACATTTTGTCTCTCATCACATCTAACAATCAAATTTTAGATGGAATTATCATTGGGCATCGTATAGAATATATTTGTATCATACAAATATATTTAAATCATGGGTTTCATCAATGACACCAACATCGTTGCCAAGGCGTTATCTGATCATCAACAAAACAACATCAGTGGAGAGTCTCCCACCATCACTCTATCACCCATCAATGACCTGCTGACACAATTAGATTGTGATGGGTTGATTCAACTTGGCGGGCTGACAGGAACCAAACTCAAAGAATTTGTGCAGCTATACCTGCAAAATTCAACCAGTTTACACAACCCAGGTTACCTGGGCCACCAATGTGCAGCACCTCATTATTCTGCTGCTCTGTCAGCATTCATCGATGCTCACATGAATAATGTAACAGCCATTTATGAGATGGGGCCAGCTGCATCAGCGATTGAATTTTTCATGGTTAACTGGATGTTAGAAAAGGTGGGTTGGCAAACAGAACAAGTCAACGCCAGTTCTCAGTTGAATGAAGGTGGAGGCGTTTTTGTCAACGGCGGCTCAATGGCGAATTTACTCTGTTTGATCGCTGCGAGGAAATTTGCTATACCCAATATATATGAGCTGGGCTCTCTGGGTAATCAAGCCTATATGGTGGCCGAAAATGCCCACTATTCAATCACCAAAGCCATAGAAATCATGGGCGTTGGTCAAACCGGCATTTACCCCATCCCACTTAAGCGCAATGGATCGATTAACACCGACACATTGAATGACGTCTTGACCACCATTCGACAAGATCAAAAAATACCCGTGTGTCTGGTAGCCAATGCATGTAACACGGCGATAGGTACTTATGATGACTTGACGACAATAGGTGCATTTTGTCAGCAAAATGATTTATGGCTGCACATAGATGGTGCCCACGGTGCCAGCGCATTGCTTTCATCCAAACACCGAATAAAATTGAAGGGCATACAGTCAGCAAACTCCTTGATATGGGATGCCCACAAAATGATGCAGACACCCTCTTTATGTGCAGCCGCATTAGTTAGAAACAAACAACACCTGAATCAAGCCATGCATCAAGAAGCCAGTTACCTGTTTCATGAAAAGGAAAACCCTGGCATCGACTTCTTGCACCGTACCATTGAATGTACCAAAGGCAGTTTGGCCACCAAGTTGTTTTTCAGTCTGGCTCATTCAGGCGAAAAGGCGCTGGAACAATTCATTGACTCACAGTACCAGATGGCTTTGACCGCTTATGAATTATTGCAAAAAACCCATGGCATTGAAGTAGCCATTTCACCCGAAAGCAACATTTTATGTTTCCGGTTTGATTCATTATCTGATGCCAACCATTTAAGACTGAGAGATCTTTTGCACCAAGAGGGCTCTTTTTACATCACCACGACTGCATTCAATAACCGCACTTTCTTGAGGTTGGTTTTTATGAATGAAAACACCCGACTCAAACACATCAAAGAGTTGATTCAAAAACTGATGATGTTAAGCAAAGAGTTGCTTAACGACAATACCGTACCAATACAAAATGACCACCTATACAATCACTGAACACCACAAACACTCATTTGAGCATTTCCGGCGGCTGAATAAGCAATGGAGAGAAACCTATTTTCCTGATCACTCAGGTCATGATGAATTGTTGCACAATCCGGGCCTTATCCTACATGAAGGCGGGTGTGTGTTCTATGCCATTGCAAACAACAAAATTGTCGGATGTGGCGGTTTAAGAAACCACCAACATGGCATTTATGAAATCGTCAAAATGGCAGTCGATCCAAAATACCAGGAGATGGGAATGGGAACTGCTTTGTTGAAAGCCTTGATCACTCGATTTAATACGCAATCAGGGAATCGATTATTTTTGCAAACACACTCCAACTTAACAGCAGCCATCAAACTTTACCAAAAACATCATTTCGTTGAAGCATCAACAGAAAAAAATTCGATTCAATGTGGCTGTAACACCCACATGGAATACCAAAACATTCATCAACAGGAGCCATGATATGAAGAAAGTAACCGGTATAGGCGGCATATTTTTTAAGTGCAAAGAACCAGAAAAAGTCAAAATGTGGTACGCCAAACACCTTGGCCTAAACGTGGACCAATATGGGACCTCTTTTGAATGGCGACAAGCCAAAGACCCAACACAAAAAGGGTTTCTGCAGTGGTCACCGTTCAACCAAACAACAGAATATTTCCATCCTTCTGACCAAAATTTTATGATCAATTATCGGGTGGATGATTTAAGGTCACTGCTTAAAACCTTAAGGGCCAGCGGTGTGGTCATTCTGGATGAAATCGAAGAAACAGAATATGGCAAGTTTGTCCATGTTTTGGACCTGGAAAACAACAAAGTTCAACTTTGGGAACCCATCGATGATGCCTATGATGAAATGATTGAAGGACGAACTAGTTGACTGTAATTGAGTCACTGATTGCTGGCATTTTTTCATATAAAAGTCATTTGATTGAAGTAAAATGTTTTCGATTTACTTTGACTCAATGACATGAAAAATACCTTAATAATTATCTCATTTTTGTTGTGCATTGGTTGTTCACAAAAGACCATAAAACAACAATCTGATGGCCTGACTCAAAACAATTTACCACCCATCAAAGAACATTTGGTGATGGCCACGTTGTGGATACAAAATGCCGCCGAATACAAAGCCTTGTGCCACCAAGCTTACAATGTCGCAAAAAATCGCATTGACTGGTTGTTGGCCAACCACCAGTCCGATAAACCAATGGCTTTGATTGCAGATATTGATGAGACCGTCTTAGACAACAGTCCTTACACCACGCGCCTGATTCAGGAAGACATCAATTACACCAGCGATACCTGGAAAGAATGGGGCCTGAAAGAAACCGCTGAACCCGTTCCTGGCGCTTTGGCTTTTTATCAGTATGCAGCAGAACAAGGCATCAACATATTTTATGTTTCCAATCGATACAATGAACAATTGACCGAGACCATCAACAACTTACAAAAACATGGCTTCCCTAACGCCAAACCTTCACATGTGTCATTGAAAACTGCTGGCTCAGGCAAAGAGCCAAGACGCCTAGAAATCATGCAAGACTATGAAGTAGTGATGCTGCTCGGTGACAATTTGTCCGACTTTCACCAAGCCTTTGACAACCAGTCAACCGCCAACCGCAATGCCATTGCCAACAAGATGGCCGAACAATTCGGATCTCTGTATATCGTATTACCCAACCCCACTTATGGAGACTGGGAAACCAAAGGCCTGTATGAAGGCAATTACGATTGGACAGAAGCTGAAAAGGCCAAAATAAGAAGCAGCAAACTAAAACCTTACTGATGCATCAAGCTACATTCATTGGAGAACTGGTGATCAGTTCGACCAGCGCAGGTAATGAAAGCATGGTGGTTTACCTGAAAGGTAATAAGCCTTGCTTGAATACCGTAGCGCGTGCTCTCGGTTAGGCAGGCTATGAAGTAATTGCGGTTTTGCAAAGCAAAGAAGCAATTTCGTAATGGCCGATCAGCCGTGAAGTCATGCTGGTCGCTATCGCATCCTGCTCACGCGACAGACCTACATCCATGTAGGCCAGTCAGAGAGAGCAAGCCCGAGGTAGTAAGTTATGCTCACTGCGGTCGCTTTCATTTTTGTCTGGAACAGACATGCAGTGCGAAGCAACTGCTCAGACAATAGTCTGTAAAGGTCGGTTTATTTGCGCAGCAAATATGAAGACCTGTCAGACCATGAGCCAGAATGAAGACCCAAGGGCATTCATTAAGTGTTAACAGGCCCTGGACTCTTGGGTCATTTTCACCAGTTGAATGCGAATGTCTTTTGAATCTTTTACCATTTCTGGATAGGGTAAAAAATAATTGGTTTTTTCATTGGCCCTCACCAAACAACCATCTGGATACAAGTGAGTCATGATGATTTGATCGGCTTCAAAATTTTTATAATATGAACACATGACCTTCATGGCATCGACATGATCTTCATTCATGTGCTCAATAGCCGCTTTCTCGCTGGCAAGCCACTGTGGCTCAGGTAAGATAAAATCATCCACATTCAGCCAATAGATTTGTCCAAAGCCACCAATGTATCTGACATGTTCTACTTTGAGACGATAAAACTGAAAGTCATGGGTGCTTTGGTAAGATTTACTTTCGGGAAATTTCAAAAAGAATTTATCAGCAATGTCCAGTGCTTCCTTATCGGAAACCAACTCAGCATTGCCCAATAAAGTTAAACGTGCACCGGCATTGATGTCTTGATCATTTTCCTGACTGACCAACAAGCTGATCTTGGAATTTTGTTTGATGTTTTTGGTGTGCTGCGCCAAGTGACTGATGTAAATGATCGGATGACCCTGGTAATCCGTCATGTATGTGGTCACAGAACCAAATGGAAATCCAGACTTGCTGAATGAGTGCGTGGATAACATGGCCTTTTCATGACTGCGTAACAGTGTTCTGGCTTCTTTGATTGCTTTGTTCTTCTTGTTCATAGTTGTGTTTTAAATAGTCTCATAATTGGGGTTGTTGATCACAGGTCGAGCATCATTGCCACAATGCATCACCTCTACATCAACATCGAATACTGATTTCATCATGTCTTTTGAAATCACTTGTTTGGGTGTTTGTTGACTGACCAAACGGCCGTCTTGGATGACCCAAATCTCATCGCAATAACTGGCGGCTAGATTGATGTCGTGGATCACCACTATGCTGGCAATGTTTTCCTTCACCAGCGCCCTGATTTGTCCAAATAACTGGAACTGATGTTTCATGTCCAAAGGCGCAGTGGGTTCATCTAAAAACAAAAAACGCATACCATGCGTTGACCCAAGATGAAGAAGCTGTGCAAACACCCTGGCCAAATGTACACGCTGTTTTTCACCACCAGACAAACTCAGAAAATTACGCCCTGCCAATCCTTGTGCTGACACCATGGTCAAGCAATGATTGATCAAATGTTCTTGCTGTTCAATCCCAACTGAAGACAATGCGAAACTCATACCCACAACATCTTTAACCGGAAACGGAAAGTTCAGGTTTGACTCTTGAGGGAGGGCTGCCCTCATTTTAGAGAGCGTTCGGGGATCCAATGATTCCAAAGGCTGGCCATTGAATTGAATGCTGTTTTCAGTGGCAATCAAACCGGACAAACACTTAAGCAAGGTTGATTTCCCGGCCCCATTGGGCCCAATGATGCCTATCACTTTGGCCTCATCTATTTGCAAACTGACATCCTGCAACAAGGGTTTGTTGTTGATGACGTGATCAAGGTTTTTGACTGATAGACTCATGTTAAATTCCAAAGGCTAACTTCTTTTTTTGTTTGATCAACAACAAGATAAACACCGGTGCGCCAATGATGGATGTGATGATCCCGATGGGAACCTCTGCAGGTGCGGCCACCATCCTTGCGACCAAATCAGCAATCAACATCACCGAGCCGCCCAACAGCATGGAATTGACCAACAAATGTCTATAATCACTGCCTAAAGTGATGCGCAAGATGTGTGGCACAACCAAACCAATGAATCCGATGATACCACTGACCGAAACGGCAACACCCACCGTGAGGGCGTTGAGCCAAAGCAGTTGTTTTTTAACCTGACCCACTTCAACACCCATGTATTTGGCATTGGCTTCACCCAACAGCAATAAATTCAGTTCATTGCGTTTGCGGTAAATGCCCCATATTGACAAGGCCAAAATGGGTGAGATGATCATGATGTTTTGCCAAGTTGCCGCCCCCAATGATCCCATCAACCAATAAGTGATTAACCGCAGTGATTGGTCGTCTGCCAAATAACTCATCATGCCAATCACCGCGGCAAATAGGGCATTCAATGCAATCCCAGACAACAACAAGGTGACGATTTCCAAACGACCATTGACCTGTGCCATTTTATTGATCAACAATGCGGTGATGGCTGCACCAATAAAAGCCAGGCTCGGCAATAAGTAGGGTCTGATCACATCTGGGACCGACCATTGGGTCATGAACACAATACCAATGACCGCAGCGGCAGCGGCTCCAGATGAAATGCCCAACAAGCCAGGGTCAGCCAATGGGTTTCGACAAATGCCTTGTAATGATGCACCACTGATGGCCAGAGCAAAACCTATTAAGATGGCCAATAAAGCCCTGGGTATTCTGATGTTATTGACAATTGACATCATGAAGTCTGCCTCAGAATAACCTTGAACCAAACCACCTAATGCTTTAAACAGGGCCATAAAGTCCACCAACGCAGGGCCAACAGAAACCGCCAGTACAAAGCACAACAACAACAGCAACAACAGCCATATCTGGTCGCTCATACGCCATTTGAAGTGCCAGTTTGAATCCTTTTGATGCATGGATTTCAGCTTAAGGGAGCTTGCTTCAGCGTTCATAATCTGACAAAACCTTCACCGCTTCATCAATCCTGGTACCAAAACCCAAAGCCAACAAAGCATCCATCACCAAAATGTCACAACCATTTTCTGCCGTAGTCATGGCAATGGTCATGTTTTTACAGATGGCCTCAACACCGCCCATTTTCTTGACCACATGAGACGGCATTACGATGAGGTCGGGTTTGGCCTGGATTAACTTTTCGGCGCTGTAGGGTTTGTAGCCTTCGTACTCAGATACAATGTTGCTGATGTGGCTGAGCTCAAACAGCATATTGGGCACGGTATTTTGACCGGCAGCCACTGGCCCCCTGTCTCCCACATCCATCAGGAAAATGGCCGTTCTGGACTGCTTTTCATCTGACACCAACTGATTGAGCTTTTCTTCAACCCTGACGATGATTTGTTCGGCTTGTTCACTGACTTGGAAATATTCGCCAACTTCTCTCAAATACGACTTCCATACATCTATGTTATAGACCTCTTGTTTGAAAACTTTGACTTCGACACCCGCATTGCTGATTTGCAACAAGGCATCATCAGGACCGGCACCATTTGAAGCCACCAATCGTGTCGGATTGGTCGATAACACACCTTCTGCTGACAATTGACGGAAATATCCTACTTTGGGTTTTTCTGCGACTTCATACGGGAAATAACTGCTGGAATCGACTGCAATGATTTCCTGACCTAAACCTAAGGCATACATGATTTCAGTGATGCTGCCACCCGCCGAAATCGTTCGTTCTTGAGCAAAGGACAAGGTCCAATTCATGAACATCAAGATAGGGAGAATAATGTATTTCATGTGGCTTACCTGAGGTGTTTGTTGATGATTGACCTGGCTTTGGCCAGTCCTGCGTCGGAATCATAGCTGTCTTTCTCAGCCACTTTTTCAGCATATTGGAACAACGGCATGAACAAATGTACGCCATCCACTTTTTTGTTGATGGCCAGTGCATCATGTTTGTTGATCAATTCAGACCACACTTGCCTGACATCAGACCAGAAAGGCCCTGCTTTGTCCATGTATTGGTTACCCGGATTGAAGTCGGTACCAACAATGCGTCGGTAGCGACCAACACCTTCTTCTTTGGCTAAATAGGCTTTCAATCCACCGTCTTCGTTGAGCACCTTTTTCCAATTTTCCTCTTCCTGCACCCACCCAAAACGATTGATGGTGTGACGATTAAACCCTTCTAAAATATGATAATCACTTCTGACGCTGTACTCCCTTCTTGGCAACGGTCTTTGTGTGGTCGCACTGATCCACGTTGAGAAACTGGGATTGTGCTGCCAAAAACCATAAGACTCATACCGGGGCGAATCATCGACCTGGAACACCGCTTGAGACCAATTGCCCGTTTTTTTGTCCTTTGGTATCGCACGTTTTTTCCACGAATTATTTCCCTGGTATTCTAAAATGGTGTCATCTTGGTAAGTCCAATCTTGACGCCAGTGTTTCATCACCATGGGCTCAGAAACACCACCATCTTCTGTTTTGAAATACATCACCATCACATGTTGCAGACTGATGAACTCTGGCTCATCCGTCACCACATAGACATATTCTGTGCCCCAGGAATGATAGGGTTTATCGCGTTGGTAATCAGCATTGAAACCGACTGTCTCTAAAAAATTAAAGTCAACGCGGTAGGGGCCTGCCATGGCCAATATGGCACGGCGGTCTTGCTCAAACTGAGACAATCCAGCTTGCTTTAAATGGACCCATCCAGAGTGTGGTTCACTGTCAAAAGTCACATCAACACCTTTAGATGTACCACCTCTGGGTTTGTCATCACAGACATTAGACAATGCCCAACTGAACACATACTGTGCTTGAGAGTCGTCACATTCATTGGGATCCTGTTCGCCATAAGCCAAGACCACAGGCAAGACGAGTGTTTGTAGCACCAATAAAAAAACCACTTGAACTTTTAAATTCATTGATATTCACCTTTTTTAAATAATAATGAGAATGATTTGCATTTGCGTCAATTATCAATTACATTACCGCCCAAGTCAATTATTACTGTAAAAAACATGAAAAAGATTTTTGCCCTATCGGCTTTAACAGCTGCTATCTGCACAACCTTCATCACCCATGCTGAAGAAGACGAAACACTGGATTTAGAAAAAGTCACCGTCACTGCCAACCGCACCGCCAAAACCCTGGATGAATTGAGTAACAAAGCTTCAGTCATCACAGCAGAAGACATCGAACAATATTTACACCAAGACATACGAGATTTGGTCAGGTATGAACCTGGCGTGACTGTTTCTGGTCTCGGCCGATTTGGCTTGTCAGGGTTTAATATTCGTGGCATAGGTGGTGATCGCGTCTTGACTTTGGTAGACGGCGCACCCATTGCCGATGAATTTTCTTTTGGTCCAGCATTATCAGCCCGTAGAAATTACATCGATGTAGACGCCCTGAAAGCGGTAGAAATTGTTCGAGGCCCGGCTTCTAGTTTGTATGGCAGCAATGCCATAGGTGGCCTGGTGACTTTTATCACAAAAGACCCCAGTGACTATTACCAAGGCGGTGATGACAACAAATACTTTTCCATCAAATCCGGCTTAGATTCAGTCGATGCCTCGTTTGACAACACCTTTACCTATGCAACTGGTGGTGATCGCGTTCAGGGCATGCTGGTGGCCACCCATCGCGATGGTGGTGAAACAGAAACTTACTACACCGCCGATCGAAGCACTGGAGCAGGTAGGATGTCTGCCAATCCGATTGATAACACAGAGATCAACCTCCTGGGCAAAATGGTGTTCCAACCCAGTGATGATCACCAGTTCAAGTTGACTGCAGAAAAATACCGGGCCAATACCGATACCAGCGTATTGACCCAAGCAGGCTCATTGGTGTTCGGCACAGTTAAACTCAGTGTGGATGCTGAAGACTCAAGGGACCGCAGTCGTTTTGGTTTTGAATACTTTGGCACAGCGGCAACCCGCGCCTTCGATGAAGTCCATGTCAATGTGTACTTCCAAGATTCCGACTCTGAACAAGACACATTTGAAGAACGGTTGTCTGCTTCACAAGTCAGAGAGACCAGAACCAGAAATTCGTTTTATGAACAAGAAAACGTAGGTTTCAAAGTGAATTTTGTGAAAGACATTGATACAGCTGTTGGCCAACAATGGGTTTATGGGATCGATTATGATTTTTCCGACATCAGGACTTTGAGGTTGGGTCAAACAGTATTGACTGAAACTGGTGAGCAACTTCCAGAGTTCAGCAACTTCCCGACGCGTGACTTTCCCAATTCTGAATACAAAAGTGTCGGTATTTTCGTGCAAAATGAATTGACTTTCCTTGATGGCGATTTATCCGTCATCCCCAGCTTAAGGTACGATGACTTCGAGTTAACACCCAAAGTTGATGACATCTATTTGTCCGGCAACACCGGATCACCCACACCTGCAGCCTACTCCGAATCAGAACTATCGACTAAGTTAGGCTTCATTTACCGCTTCAATGAACAGTGGTCAATTTTCGGTCAATATGCCGAAGGGTTTAAAGCACCTCCAATTGATGCCGTCAACACAGGGTTTACCAATTTTGCCGGTGGTTATACCACTTTACCAAACCCTGACTTAAACCCCGAGTCCTCTGAAACCACAGAATTGGGCATTCGATTCAAGAGCGACATCCATCAAGTTGAATTATCGGCCTACAGAAGCACCTATGATGACTTTATTGAGTCTCTGGCATTCAGAGGTTTCAATCCAGCCACCGGTTTACTTGAATTCCAAGCCAGAAATCTGGATGAAGCAGAAATTGATGGCTTCGAGTTAAGAGGCTATCTGGACATGTCAGGCTTTTATGAAGGTTTGCACCTGCAATACGCTTATGCCCAATCAGATGGCGAGGACAATTCAACAGGGTTACCGATCAATACGGTTCAACCTGAATCATTGGTGGCAGGTATTGGCTATGATGCGCCCAGTGGCTTTTGGGGCACAGAATTGATCATGACTTTGAATGATCGCAAAACAAAAATTGATGATTCTGACATTCAATCAGCAGACCCCAATGATCCGGCAGTTGCTCCATTCCAGACCCCTGGATTCAGTGTCTATGACTGGGTCGGTTATTTAAATGTCAGAGACAACATCCGCATAAACTGGGGCGTGTTCAATTTAACTGATAAAAAATACTGGCAGTGGAATGATGTGCTGTTACAGCCAGCATCGGCGTCCAATTTACCACGTTTAACTCAACCAGGAAGGAATGCATCTATAACTGTACGAGTTGAATTCTGATAATAAAACTCAGTTGGGCTGGTCTATGACCAGCCTATTTTCTACCCCTGATTAGCCAGTGCAATGCTGGCTCTTTTTATTGCTAAAAATTTGACTCAATCACAAGCATAACCGCTGAGTTGAGACAATCTCGTCACATCCAAATCACCTGCAGGGAACCCTGCTAAAGTGCTTTCCCAAGAAACCACTGCATTGTTATCATCCAGCTTGGTAAAGGTAAGTTCACCCCAGTTGGCAAACAAGACATCAGCCGCATTGAAGTCAGGCGGGAATAAGGCATCAGATCCGGCAACAGCCGTTAGGGTGGCACTGTTACCATTGATGGGTCCAGTGGCCAGTAGCCAATAAGGGCGGCCTTCTTTGTAGGTATACCAAGCCATCAACATGTTTTGTGCTGAACCTGCATCGATCACCTGGACCATAAAACCATGGCCGTCTTGATCTGTGTTGTACCAAGTACCGGAGTGGCAAGAGCGGATACCAGAAGAATTGTTATCTGTCGCAATTTGGGTCAATCGCTCTACCTCCATACTGCCGTTGCTGTAGTCGGACAAAACAGAAGACCAAATCAACTGACCTGTTCGGTCAGAATCTAACACCAAAGTGACCGTTCCCCAGAATGTTCGAACCACATCTTCAGTTTGGAAATCGGCAACAGGAAAACCGGTTCCTTCGGTGACTGCCATATCAATGTCCACACGATTGTCTTTGATGGTACCCACACCAATCAGCCACACCGGTTCACCATCAATGTAGGTATACCAGGCGGCCAGTATGGACGGCGTACCATTGAGCTCTATCACTTCAAGTAACAAACCATGACCTGATTGCTCGGTGTTGTACCAATTACCACTGACTTGGTCATTAATGACAAAATCCGGCGCAGCATCTAGGTCGGTCAAAGGCACTCGCCACACACCACGACCATAAGTAAAGGCAAACAACTGCGCAGGTCCGCCTTGGGCGGGTTCCCTGATGACCAAATCCTCCACAATGACTTGACTGAATCCAGTGTTTTCAACCGCCCAGCTGTCACCGCCATTGGTACTCACGAAGACGCCCAAATCTGTACCAATATACAAGCGGTCACTGTTATTCGGGTCAACCACAATTTTATGTACAGGCACATCAGGCAGCTGTCCGGAGCCACTGCCATCAATGGCATACCAAACACCACCTCCATTGGTGGTTTTCCACACGTGTTTACCACCAAATGTGGAATAAGTGGCATAAGCAACCACCGGATTACCTGGCTCAAAGGCAATTGAAGAAACCCAGCCAGAGCGTGGTTCACTGAAAAACACATTAAACAAGCCATTTGTTGTCAGTGCATTATTAACGACTCCAATAATTTTGCTGTTACCAAAAATCACGCGATCTGAATTACCCGGTGCCACAGCCAATGCCGAAATCAGGTCATTGTATGTGTTGCCAAGACTGTAACTTGACTGATGCCATGAGTTGCCCTGGTCATCACTTCGCCACAATCGATCGCCGCCTAAAAATAAACGATTGGGTTGGTTTTCATCAATCTCGTAAGGGGTGATAAATATGCGATTGGGCGTTATTCCTAAGTTATGCCATGGTGTTACTGTGGGAGAATTGGCAGCCAAATTCCACAAGCTGACATAACTGTTGCCACCGTCATTGGTGCGTTGAATGTTGGCATTTTGCGATGACACATAAAAATTGTTGTCATCAACTGGATTGATGGCCAAATCCGCACCATCTCCGCCATTGATCCATGTCCAACTGTTCACGCCACTGGCATCGCTGCCCAATTGGGTGCCGTTATCCTGAGCGCCGGCAATATAAGATTTTCCATCAGAAAATACAGCACCGGCATAAAATTGCGTGATGCCATAATTGTTATTGATGCTGCGCCATTGCACTCCGTTGGTTGCTGGCAAACAGGGCGCTGTGTTCCCGTACTTAACTGGCAAGGAATCATCATCAGTCAGAAAGATACCGCCATCATTGATGGCATACAGGGTTTTGTTATTGACCCCGTCATAAGCTGGATGAAAGATAAACCCATGTTGGTCAGCATGTACATAAGCGTCATCATAGGCGGGGTTGTTATAAAACTGTGCATCCCAATCAGAAGCCATGCCAAAGTTTTGCCCACCATCATCCGAGCGATAAATTTCCATACCGCCCACCCACACCACATCGGGATCTGTTGGGCTGGCAGCAATGGCTTGGTTGTACCATCCGGCACTGTAATACCAGTTGTTGTCATTACAAAAACTACCATGGGCACCATCTGCATATGAGAACAGTTGTGTATTCAGCAATGTGGGACTGGTGTTCCTCAATCGTGCTTCCCAGCTCAAACCACCATCTGTAGAGCGAAATATGGCATGTAAGCCATTGTGTAAATCAGGTGCCCCATCATTGTCTAAATCAGGTCCACCATCGGTATTGGCTGCTGAAGCATAAATGATGTCTTGATTGGCCATATGAATCGACATTTCAGTTCGACCCATCCCTGGTTCTGTTAAGGTCATTTGCCAATCATCCGTAGACTGGGCTTGGGTGTTGACATAAACCCGGGCATCGCAAGGACCTGAGCAAGCCTCTGGCAACAAGCCAGGTAAATAGTAGCGATCATCGGTTGAACGAGAGGCACAAGACACCAACAACCAATCATCGGTCTTATCGGATCTGATGCTCAAGTCATTACAACCCTCAAACAAATTCTCTCCTTGTTGTGTGGTGGGGTTCAGGGTCTGGTTGAAACTGCGACCACCATCATGTGAGCGCCACACGCCGGTGTTGGTGGCTGCGTAGATGACATTGTTGTCGTTGGGACTGATGATGATGTCACTGACATACATGAATTGTTCGTTCACCGTATTGCTTAACTGAAACCACGTTTCGCCACCATCGGTGGTTTTAAAAATCCCGGCGCCACTCATGCTTGAATAGGGTCGCAATGTTTTGCGGTACAGTTCTCCGGTCCCTGCATACAAGGTTTTGGGTTTGGTTGGATCGATGGCCAAAGTCCCAACATTGATGTTCGCCATGTTATCAGCCATGGCAAACCATGAGTCTCCTCCATCATTGGTTTTCCAAATGCCACCAGACACGCCAGCTGCATATATGATCTCATGCTGTTCTGGGTGAAACACCAAAGCTCGGGTGCGGCCACCGACATTCCCTGGACCAAGCCACTCCCATCCTGTGTTTGCTTGCTTACGGGTGGTTTTAGCTGCTGTTTTTTCCTGGTCAGTCAACAAGCGGCCTTGGCGGGTACTGAATACCGCTTTTTGTTGAATGGCTTGTATGGCACCTCTATACGGATCCATGGGTAATTGATCCACACCGACCGGTAGCCTTTTGTGCAAAAAATGCTGTTGTCGCTCAAAAGCCGCTGAAGGGGTTTTCATTGATGGTTTCGGCTTCATCATGACAGCTTGATCAGACGTTTGGCGCCCATCGTGGTTAACCAATGCGGTACCAAGTAACAACAAGGCAGTAGGAATTGTCAGAAGTTTTATTTCAATTTTCATCTTTTTCACCGGTAGTAACTCTGTTCATCCTTTCCCTGGCATTCAAATGTGATGTTCTCAGTTCAATCAGTACAGCTTAATCCTGCGTTTTGTGCCAAACGAATCATGGAAAGGCTGCCAGCTGTGTATCCCAAGTCACTGTTGGGCACCCAATTAAATTCTGCACTGTTACATCCAGTAACGATGAATTCAAAAGTTCCCCACGGAATGATTTCTACATCGTCTTGATTGTAATTGGGAGGAAATTGGGCGTTTCGGGTGATACTCACTGTCAATGTGGCGGTGTTATCAACATAGCTGCCTGCACCCACCAGCCATATTTGATTCCCTTGGCTGTCATAAGTGTACCAATAAATAACCATTTGGTTGTTGGGCAACACATCGACACTCAAGCCATGACCGTTTTGTTCTGCGTTGTACCACAAACCCGAGTGGTGGGCTTCGATTTGGGTGGTTTGCTGTAAATTGGGCTTCACAATGAATACCCCCCTGTTAACATCAGAAATCATCACCATGCCATTATCAAAAAATGGATAAACATTCCATGCACCACCAAAATTTGAAGTGTGATCAGGGTCTGGGTAACTGTCGAAGTAGGCCACTTCGGTTAACTCAGCTTGAGACAAGTCACCTAACTTCAGTATCCGCAATCCACGGGTATAGTTGGCTTGATAAGTGTGTCCGTTAACAATGTACTGATTATGATCTATGGCCGCACCTTCGGCATTGTGCGATCCAGTTACTGTGGGGGCATCCAAATCAGTCATGTCCATCACATAGGTGCGGGTAAAATCAGGCGTTCCATTACCCCTTTCCAACTCATCCAATTCATCATCAATCAAGAAATACTTCTGGTCGGCTGTTAGCCACCCTTGGTGGGTATACTGTTGTCCTGTATAACCAGTTTTACTGATCATTTGAGGCGACCTTTTATCAGTCACATCAACGATGGTCACAGTATCCTCATTACTGGCAAAACACAGCTCTTTGCCACGATGTTCAACATCCGGGCCGGAATATATTAAACACTGGGCATCATGGGTATAACCATCTTCACTGTAGCAACTAGAATAAACCGGCCGAGAAGGGTTTTGTAGGTTCACCATATGTAAACCTCCACTGCAGCTATTTCCACCACCAACCAGAAAAGCATAGCCAGAATCTTCATTGATGACAATATTGTGTGCTGATATAAAGCCACCCTGCCAATACATGTAATCAGGTTCGAATGTAGCGGGCGCATTTTGCACATTGAGCAATTGTGTTAAATTAAAAACCTGCATCCCGTGACGGATGTCATCTGCCACAATGTAGGCATAATCCTGATATGTTTTGATGTCCCGCCAAGCACTGCTCAAATTATCTGTACTGGGTAGGTTTCCTAAATAAACAGGGTTTTCTGGGTCTGTGATTTCAACAAAAGAAGTCCCATTTGAGCGTCCCACCAAAGCAAAATACCGACCACTGACTTCATGCTTCCAGCCCCAGCTATCTGATCCTTGGCCGCCACCAATCTGACTCAGGTCAAGGTGGCCAAGCAAATCTATATTTTCACACTCAAATACATCAGCCATACCATCAATACAAACTTGCTTGCCTTTGTATTTATATCCTTTATAGGGCTGGCTGTGAGCTTGATGCATCATGGCAACAAAATCCCAATCAGGGTATTTTTTATTCAATTTGGCTGATTGTGTGGGTGTGTGACAACCCCAAGCTGATAGGTTGATTGTCATTGCAATTCCAATTGCTATTAGAAATTTTCTCATTCTTAACGTTTCCTATTTTGTGTTTGATTTTTATTGTAGTGGATTCGCAGGGATATTCACAGTGCCTATTAAAAGTTTCGTTGATAAAAACATTGTTCATTTTTCTGTATTTTATCATCCAGTATTGAACATTTTGCTTGTGTCTTAATGACCTGTATTATTTTGGGTGTGGTAAGCCTGCCTTCCAAAAGCAAGCCATCGCTGAAAACAAGCCATTCGCTTAGTCTATTTTGTGCCTTGATGGAATCTGGCCTGTACCGATTCATCATGATATTTTTGCTCATTCTTGGCACATCAATCAGAAAAATCGATCACAAGTCTGTTATCCACAACGTCTGTGGATAACTTTGTTGATAACCTGTAATTTAGACCCCTTTTGGGTTGATGTGTAGACATTCGTTTCACTTTGGTTAAATTTTAACCAAAGTTAGTTTGACCTTAAATATCAATAAGTTATGAGGATTTTCAAAAGTTAGAAATTAACGATTATGACTAAATTCTTGTTTTATGACCACCAGATGACCAAATGTGTATAAATTAAAAAAATCAAGACTTATTTTGATTTTTTTTTGGTTGAGGGCCAGAAATTTGAGATTATTCGCTGTAGGCCTCAGCAGTGGCGTCATGCGGGTGCAATGATTCATGGTGAGTTACCCGTAAATGGAATTGAGTCACTGCAGGTTCTTTGCTCAGTGTTTGCTTGATTCGGCGTGCCGCATCTTCACAAAACATCAAATTTTGGCCATTTCGAAGCGCAAATGCTTGTTCATCAGCCCTTTTAACTGCAGCTTGAACGGCTGTCTGTAATGAATTTTCAACCAAGTCAATCATCTTTCTAAGCGGCACCTGTATTTGATCATTGCTTAACTTGATTTTGATCACCGCAGAACTTCTTTGGCTGTGAGGCGTGGCATTGATGCCTTGTTCAGATCCCAACCAAGCCACCACGGCCTCATAATCCATATTTTCTTGATCAAAGTTTTGTTTAAAATTCTCTTGGATCAGTTGTCTGGCCAATGCAGCAGAACATGGACAGGTGCTGGAATAGGTCACTTGGAAACTGAGGTATTTACTCAAACCCGTTTTCTTGCACTGCACAACTGACAGTTTGATGGGGTAGGAGCGCCAGCCAGAATTGTTACTGACCAATGCGGGCCTGCGTAACAAGGCTTCTGCTTCCACTTCAATCAGTGCATTTTGGCTGATGTCTTTGTGCGACTCTAAAAAATTCAAAGTCAAATTTTGTAACTGATCATAGTCAACGGAATTTGAGCTGAACAATTGATCACATGCCAGGTACAACCGGGACATGTGAATGCCTTTGGTGACTTCATCATCCAAAGAGACTTCAGCCCGAACCCTGGCAACTGTGGCAGGCACCTCAATGTCCGCTGAAAGACTCAGCGGCATTTCGATATCACTCATGCCGACCCATTGCAACTGTCCACCAATCTTGGCTTTTTCTTCAGCGGCAATGTCTGGCAAGGTACAGGATTGGTTGGTGGAATCTAACACTGGAATTGACTATGGATAAGTTGCATTGATAATGAGGGCTATCATATCAAATTCAAGTAGGCAGGGGTTGCTTTAGCTGGTTTTTTTCTGCATCAGTCTTGATTTCAGGTATTCAAAGGTCCTTAAGGCGATTGTGTCGGAAAGCAGTCAACTCCATTTGCAAATTTTTCAGCCCGGCAATGGCTTTGAATTTATCACCCATTTCATCAGGTAAAACCAATTTTTTCATTTCATTGGCCAAGGCATAATAGGTTTCAAAATCACCCTCCGGATCCAACCATTTCTCAATGCCACTGGACAGCAGGAAATCAGCTTGGGTGGTGAAACCAGACACTTCAACACCAGCAGCATCCATGGCTTCAGCCACAGCGGTGAAATCTACAAAAGCGGTGATGTCTTGTAAACCGATGTCTTGATACGGGTTGAAATTGGCTTGGTGCCTGCGATGACAGACTAATGTACCGGTATCACGCTGTGGGTGGAAAAAGGTACGCCGACCAAAACCGTAATCAACCATCAGCACCATGCCCTTGCTCAATGGTGTCACTACCGAGGCCAACCAGGCACTCAAATGTGGAATAAACTCCGATCGATAACCATTGGCCAAATCCAAATCCATACGTTGCAGCTGTTGTAACATTTCAGGTTCAAAATCATGCCATTGTTCTGTCAGTTGACCCTTTTCATCAGCAAGCATCAACCGTTGGTATCGACCTTTGTCATATTGAAACACCTCAACAGGCAAAGCATCCAGGACTTCATTGGCAAAGATGATGCCTTCAAACGGGTCCATGGGTGGTGCATCTACCCAACTGACCAATCGGCCCAAGTGATTTGGCAACTGGGATACTGCCTGCTGTTGTAGCTGCTTCAGGTCTGCACTGACCTCAAAAATCAAATACCGCTCAGGCAAACAGTCCAATTGATCCAAGGCCTCTAGCACATCCACACAAAACCGGCCTGTTCCAGCACCCAGTTCAAACATTGTGGGCCGCTCTAATTGCGATAAAACTTCAGCAAAAAAACTGGCATGACAACGGGCAAACAAGTAACCCATTTCAGGGGATGTGACAAAATCACCTCCTGCACCTAACTTATTCAAACCAGCACTGTAATACCCCAGTCCTGGCTCATACAAGGCCATTTGCATAAATTCCGCAAAACTAATCACACCTTTTTGTTTGATTTGTGCGGTAATTTTATGTTGCAATGAGCGCTTAATTTCTAACAGTGTATCGGACATGCTTGATGGACAAAGACCTCACAATTTGGTTATACAACAACCCTTATAAAAACAAGTCTGAGGCCAAGCCCCATTCTGACGCCATTTTACAGCAGTTGCTCCAAAACACACTGAATACTTCCCAACCGATCAAAATATTTAAAAATGAAAATGGCAAACCATATGTCGATGAACCGGTTTATTTTTCTCACACCAACTGTCATAACCTGTACGCTTATGTGATTTCCACCCATGGCGAGGTGGGTGTGGATGTTGAATTCATCCGTCCAGATTGGGATTTTATGCGTTTGGCAGGTCGCTATTTTTCTGGTGATGAAATAGAATTACTCAAGAGCCTGGAACCCAACAATAAACAACTCAAATTTTTTCAGTTGTGGACCCAAAAAGAAGCTTGGTGTAAATTGGATGGCGGTAACCTGTGGGCCTATTTAAAGCGATCGGTTTTGAACCACGAGCAATTAACTAACCAACAAGGAACATTGATTCACATGAAGAACAACAATCAGATTTCTGGATTCAAATGTGCCACGGCCAGCACCTACCCCATCAACCATATTTGGATCAACTCCATAAGCTGAAGGTGTACATCATGAGAGTGACAACCCTGCTGTTTATGATGATGTTTTTAACTGGCTGCTATGTCAACAAAGAAACCATCAGACAAGTAGAACAAGTGGTAGAAGTCAAAAAAGACAGCACCATCACTTGCACCAATGATGACGGCACCCGATGCGCCATAAAATCTCCATTTGCATCTCAATATGCGATGTCAGTTCAACAAGACAGCAACCGCATGATGTTGTTGGATCACGGAGAAGAATCATTGTTGGCTCGATTACACCTGATCAGAGCCGCTCAACACAGCATAGAAATCCAGACTTTCATCTGGGTTAACGATGAAGCCGGGCATTTTATCTTGCGTGAACTGCTGGCTGCAGCAAAAAGAGGTGTCAAAGTCAAAGTCATCATTGATCAATTGTTCTCAATGGGCAACTCGTGGTTGGTCACCGATCTGGCCACTTTACACCAAAACCTAGAAATCAAACTGTACAACCCGGTGTTCCAAGATGCCCATACCTCACCGTTTGAGTTTTTCAGTGCCATGGCATGTTGTATGGCGCGCTTGAACAAACGCATGCACAACAAAACTTTTATTGTGGACAGTAAATATGGCATCGTTGGCGGTCGCAATTATCAAAGCCGTTACTATGACTGGGATGAAAATTTCAATTACAAGGACCGAGATGTCATGGCCATTGGTACTGTGGTTGATGACATGACAGAATCATTTGCCAGTTTCTGGCAAAGCCCGCATGTGGTTCCCGTGGAGTATTTACGTGATGTCAGCGCCCGCATTCTAAAAAACGAGCAATCAAAAATAAACTGGCAACAGGCTTTTTCAGACAAAGCCTTACAATTAACGGCCAAAGCAATCGATGCCGATTATGTGGCCAGGAAATTCTTTCCACACATCATTGAGGTTGATCAAGTTGAATACTTCAGTGACACCCATGACAAACCCTTCAACAAACAAGCCCGCAACGCCAACAAACAATTAACCCAGAAAATCCATCAAATTTTTGCCTCGGCAGAACACAGCATACTGATCCAAACACCCTATCTGGTTTTCAGCCGCAAAGCCCGAAAAACCTTGAAGAAGTTACGTAAGAACAACCCAGATCTGGAGTTGATTGTGTCCACCAATTCTTTGGCCTCAACAGACGCGTATTACGTGTATGCCATTTCATACAAGTACAAACGTTTTTACCTGAAAAAACTGAAGATGCAAATCTATGAATTCAAAGACCGGCCTGCCTTGATCGATGACATGTTTGCTTCACACACCATCAATGAAAAAACCCGCATCGGCATGCACGGCAAATCATTTGTGATTGACGGGTATATTTCAATGATAGGATCTCATAATTTTGATCCAAGATCTGATGTGTTGAACACGGAGTCAGGGTTTGTGATTAAGAGTGAAGCTTTTGCCCATCTGCTCTCGCAAAATATTCGAACGGACATGAAAGATGAAAACAGCTGGGTGGTGGCCGCCAAAGAGCAAATTCCATTTTTTAGTCACATCAGCGGTGTGATTGCCACCATATCAAGAAAATTACCCATTTTTGATATTTGGCCATTTCGTTACTCAACCAGTTACCAATTAAAACCAGGCCACCCTGAGGTACCATCAGATCACCCGGATTTTTATTTAAATTATGAAGCAATTGGCAATTTTCCGAATGTCAATTTGTCTTCTAAGCAAATTCAAACGATAATAATATCTGCTTTTGCCGGTTTTGCTGAACCTGTGATGTAACAGAGAAAAATATGAACAACAGAAATAAACTCATTGTATTGGCCATTTTGGTGGCATTGGTGGCTTTGCCATACTGGCGAATCAAGCACAACAGTAAATTTTTTGTGGAGGGCATCATGGCCCACCTCAGTCATTTGGGAGAGTGGTCACAAGGTGAAGTCTCCACATCTTTAAATGGTGAGGTCACCATGCGAAAAGTGACATTCAGACCAACAGGCTATCGCCAAAGCTTCAACATCGATTCTATACAAGTGCACACAGACATGAAAAAACTGTTGTTCTCCGGAACCCAGCATTTGATCAGTCACATGCCCAATCACATGACCTTGTATATCAACAATGCCCGGGTTGGTGGAGGCGGCAATGACCTGCAACAGGCCATCAACAAAGCCAACTACTGGCCTATGGCAGCCAATTATCTGGGGGCATTTGGTTGTGGCGAAGGCAACGGCCCCAATTTCAGTGACCAACAATGGCAAGCCATATTCCCAACGGCACCCAGCTTTAATATTGAAATCAACTATTCTCTGGTTGATGATTACCACATCGACTTCAACTTTAATGTAGACAGTCCAGACAGTTGGTACATCGCCTGGTCCGGTACATTAACCAGGCCCAGTGACATTGAACGCATCACCTTTAATGACACGATCATCGACACGTTGTACTACTACCAAATCGATCAAGGCTTTAACCAGAAACGCAACAACATGTGTGCCAAAGCCAATAAAGACTCTTTTGCTGCCTACCGTTTAAAAAGTGCAGAAGAAATTCAAAAATACCTGCGGGTTTATGCTGGCAAGGAAATGCCAGATTTTCTCAGCAACCAATACCAACGAGCCTTGTCAGAAAACATTGAGTTGAATGCCATATTTGATTTGGTTGAACCTAAATACATATTCGAATTGGCTGATATGAGTCAAACTGATTACTACAGTCAAGTAAACATTGAAGCCGCCTTGGGTGAAAATGAATACCAAAAAATAGAGTTGGCAGAAATTGATTTTCTGGAACTTGACATGGACACCTTGCGAGCAGAAATGGAAGCCAAACAAAAAGAAGCGGCGCGACTTGAAGCCGAGGCCAACAAACCCAAAGAGCTGTTAAAAACCATCACACGCTCAATTGGCAAAAGTGCCAATGAAACCACCATCAGCGATTGGACTCAGGCAGTGGGCCAAAACATCAAAGTCAGAACCAAGCGAGGCCGGCCCATCTTTGGACGCTTATTAGACATCAATGACAAGCAATTGACCATTTCATCCAGATACATGCGCGGTGACGCAACCATCACCGTATCTCGCAAAGATGTGGTGTCTATGAGTGTCAGTAGATAACGCCGTTTACTTGAAAATGACTGCTGGAAATTGGCTGAACCGGTGGTGGTTTTGGGTTGTACTGATGGTGGTATTGGTCATCCTGGCATTATCAGTGGGCACAGTCAGGGTTCCCTTGTCTGCCATCTTCAATACCGAATCTGAATTTTTCACCATTGTCTGGCACTTGCGCTTTCCTCGAATCATCAATGCCTTGATGGTCGGTGGCTGTTTGGCGCTGGCTGGTTTGCTGATCCAGAATCTGGTCAAAAATCCGCTGGCCGACCCTTATCTACTTGGTGTATCAGGCGGCGCCGCATCGGTACAATTACTGATCATCATAACCGGCTCAGTTTGTCTCAACATGTGCTGTTTTTGTTTGGCTTCCTCGGTAGTTTATTGGCCACCATGCTGTTATTGAAGCTCAGTTATCGAGGCAAGATCAGGCCAGATAAAATCACCCTTAATGGGGTGGTTTTGGCCTTCGGGTTTGCGGCATTCATCAGCTTTGTTTTGGCCACAGCATCAGGCCAGCAAGTAAAATCCATGATGTTTTGGTTGATGGGAGATTTGAGCTTTTCGCAACCCAATGGCCTCATGCCTGTGATTTTACTGTTGTGCTTTCTGGCTTTGTACAAACACAACCGGGCGCTGGATTTATTGGCGCGCGGTGAGTTGTTTGCCATCAAATCCGGGGTCAATGCACACCGCATTAATTTGTTGGTTTTCATCATTACGGCTTTACTGACTTCAATGGCCGTGGCACAAGCAGGCACCATTGGCTTTGTGGGCTTGATCATTCCGCATTTGGTCCGTTTGTTCACAGGTTACCAGCACCGTAACCTGATGCCGATGTGTTTATTGGTGGGGGGCTGCTTTTTATTGGCGGCTGACACTTTGGCACGAACGCTCATGAGCCCGATTCAATTGCCTGTTGGCATCTTCACCGCATTGATTGGTGTGCCTGTGTTTTTGTGGTTGAACCAGAAAGTCTGATGCTTAAGATTACAAACCTCACTTTACAACAAGATGGAATCTCGATATTTTCCGGCCTTGAGGGCACCTTTAGTAAAGGTGAATTTTGGGGAGTTGTTGGCCAGAACGGAGTGGGTAAATCAACCTTATTACAGACCATGGCGGGGATGACCCCAATGTCCGACGGCAGCATCATTGTAGACGGTCATGCCGTCGATCAAATGGACTCAGTGACACGCGCACAAAAGCTCAGTTTCTTATTGCAAGACCAAGAGCCCTGTTTGTCCTTTTCAGTCAAAGAAGCTGTTGGCATGGGCCGCTACCCCTGGCGCTCTAGGCGAAATGAAGACCAAATCATCACCGAAACTGCTTTAGCAACTTGTCGTATCACGAATCTGGCTGACCGCTCCATATTAAAACTGTCTGGAGGTGAGCGGCGAAAGGTTGAAATTGCCACTTGTCTGGCACAACAATCGGATTACTTGTTGTTAGATGAACCCTTAAATCATTTGGACTTGGTGTATCGGAAACACATCCTGAGTATTTTCAAATCATTCAGCCAAGATCATTGCGTGATGATGGTCTGCCACGATCTTGAAGCGGTCAAATCCCATTGTTCTCATGTATTGATGCTGTTGGCTAATAACTGTTATCTGGCTGGAACTTCAGCTACAATATTGAACAAAGATAACCTCAAACGACTATTCGATGACAACAGCCAGTAAAATAACCAACAATTTCATGGCCATCACTGCCAAGCAATGGCTGACAGCAAAAATCATCTCGCAGAAAGAATTTGCTAAATTGTTAGAGAAGTCAACCGTCACTTCTGCATCGGTTCACCCATACATATCAATCATTGATAACAAGCTAACCAACTTACAAACCGGCAAGCCGATCACCATGGAGTTTTTGACCCAATGGGTTGCCAAAGCCAACAAGTTGGATTACATGAAAATAGATCCAACGAAAATCAATGTCAACCAAGTGACTCAAGTCATCTCACAGGCCTATGCTCGGCAGCATCAGATACTTCCTGTGGGCGTTGATTCCAACGAAATCACCATTGCTGTGGCTGACCCTAAAAACACCAGTTGGATCAACGACATACAAAAAATACATCGCCAAACCATCAAGCGCGTACATGCCAACCCCATTGACATCCAACGGTTGTTGTTTGAATTTTATGGCGTCAACCGTCAGGTGCAAAGTGCCAAGAAATTACACAAAGGGAAAAGCAATGACCCCATCCTTAACCTTGAACAACTGGTTAAACTGGGTGGCAAAGGTGACCTCAATGCCGATGATCAACACGTTATCGGGTTGGTCGATTGGTTATTGCAATACGCTTTTGATCAGCGTGCCAGTGACATCCACCTGGAACCCAAACGTGAAAATTGCCTGATTCGTTTCAGGATCGATGGCAAATTACTCAAAGTATATGACTTACCACCAGCGGTCATGGCGGCGGTGACCAGCCGCATCAAGATCCTGTCACGCATAGATGTGGCGGAAAAAAGAAGACCACAAGATGGTCGAATTAAAACCCTGTCAAAAGGCCATCGAGAAATTGAACTGCGGGTTTCAACCATGCCAACCACTTTTGGTGAAAAATGCGTGATGCGTATTTTTGATCCCGATGCGGTGGTGGTTGATTACCGTGATTTGGGATTCAATGACAATGAAGCGGCCAACTGGAAACAGTTGATTGACCGACCTCACGGCATTGTGTTGGTAACTGGCCCCACTGGCTCTGGCAAAACCACCACCCTGTATTCAACTTTGAAAAAACTGGCCACTCCAGAGGTCAATGTTTCCACCGTGGAAGACCCCATTGAAAT
This sequence comes from Marinicella sp., assembly GCA_965230295.1. Taxonomy (GTDB): domain Bacteria; phylum Pseudomonadota; class Gammaproteobacteria; order Xanthomonadales; family Marinicellaceae; genus Marinicella. The sequence continues at coordinate 1,479,551 of OZ246001.1, forward strand.
GGTTGATCCCATTTTGAATCAAATGCAAGTGAACCCAAAAATCGGTCTACACTTTGCCGATGGTGTCAGAACTTTGATGCGCCAGGATCCTGACATCATCATGATTGGTGAGATTCGAGATTTAGAAACCGCACAAATGGCTGTACAAGCTTCATTGACTGGTCATTTGGTGTTGTCCACTTTACATACCAATGACGCCCCGTCAAGCATCAACCGACTGCTCGATCTGGGTGTGCCCGATTACCTTTTACGCAGTACATTGGCTGGCGTATTGGCACAAAGGCTGATTCGCTTACTGTGCCCACATTGCAAAACACCCACCAAGGTTGATGCCGAAAAATGGGTTTCCATGGTACATCCTTTTGACATTCAACCTCCCAAAGAATTGTTCGAAGCCCAGGGCTGTGATGAATGTCGGAACACCGGTTACCATGGACGTTCAGGGGTATTCGAGATGATGCCCATTCACAACGATGTTCGACGCTTGATTCGCAACGATGTGCCATCTGAGAAAGTCGCGGCTGCAGCCTATGAACAAGGCATGGTGCCATTGCGCATTGCCATTTCTCACTTGTTAAAAGCAGGCACCACATCTTTGGAAGAGGCCATGCGTTTGGCCCCACCTGATTTTCAAACCCACGGTTGATTTAATCCGTCTATGTTCCTAATCATACAAACCGGCGACCCAGTCCCCATGGCCAGACAACAATTCGGCTCTTTTGCTGATTGGTTTATTTTTGGTTTGGGCATTGAAACAAGCCAGGCTTTGGTGGTTGATGTTCACCTTGGCCAACCTTTACCCGACGCCAACCAATTGGCCGATGAATTCATTGGTGTCGTGATCACAGGATCAGCAGCCATGGTCACCGATCAGGACTCCTGGTTGCTCTCAACACAGCATTGGCTGACCAACATGGCCAAACACAAGATCCCAACCTTGGGGGTTTGTTATGGTCACCAAGTATTGGCAGATTTACTGGGTGGAAGAGTGGACTATAACCCCAAAGGTCGCAATATGGGCATGAGTGAATTCCACTTAGCCAGCTCAGCGTCATCTGATGACTTGTTCAAAAACCACCCAAAGCAAATGCCAACTTTCGCTTCGCACCTACAAAGCGTCACAAGGCTGCCTCAAAGTGCCACTTTATTGGGCTCTTGCGCGTTGGATGAAAATCATGCGTTCAAAGCGGAAGAAACCATATGGGGCGTTCAATTTCACCCTGAGTGGAATCAGCCCATCATGAAATCCTATATCCAAAGTCGTCGGGAAGCATTGCTCAAAGAGGGCTTCAATCCCGAACAAATGTTGGATCACCTGGCACCATGCAATGCAGCGCATGCCACCTTGAGCCGATTTGCTCAATTGGCCACGGTCAATAGAAAGGCGTTGATTCAGGCTTAGATTTCAGCGTTGTGGTAGACATTTTGGACATCGTCCAACACGTCCAACATCTCTAAAAATTTATTGAAATTTGGCATGTCATCGGCAGAGATGGGGGCCGTGGTTTGTGGCACAAATTGAATTTCGTCCACTTCAAAGTCAATGTCACCAAAGGCGTCCTGCAAAGCTTGTTTGGCTTTGAAGTATTCATTGTGTGGTGCAAACACTGTCAACTTGCCGTCTTCGCATTCTATGTCAGTGACATCCACATCAGCGTCCATCAGGGCTTCCAGAGCGGCATCTTCATCATCTCCTGCAAACACCAAAATGGCCGCATGGTCAAACATATGCATCACGGTACCTTGGGTACCAATTTTGCTGTCAGTCTTGGTGAAACACAAACGCACATCACCAAAAGTTCGATTCGGGTTGTCAGTCAAACAGTCAACAATCACCATACAACCACCTGGACCATAACCTTCGTATCTGGCCACTGCAAAATCTTCACCGCCAGCACCTTGAGACTTGTCCAATGCATTTTTTATCACATGGGCAGGTACCTGGGCTTTTTTGGCTCGATCAAGCAAACTGCGCAATGCCAAATTGCCATCAGGATCAGCTCCGCCTGATTTGGCACAGACGTAAATTTCTCTGCTGAACTTGCTGTAGACCCTTGCGTTGGCATCTGAAGTTTTGGCCATCGACTCTTTGCGGTTTTGATAGGCTCTTCCCATGGTTATTCTCGGTAACTGTAAAGGCGGCTATTTTACCGCGAACTTGATGGTTTGCAAAATCAATGACAGCGTTAACACCCTATTTGGTGGCTTTTATTTATGTAACAAGAACCGTCAACCGTACAATTCTGGTAAACCTTGCTGTTGTTTCTGAGCTGTTTCAGCAGGTTTATACAACCCCTGTTTGATCAGTTGCTGCCAGTTGACTTTGAACTCACTGCTGGCGTCTTTGTACAGCTGCCGTTGCAGTGAGGTGATGGCATCTTTCATGTCACCAGCTGCCAATTGTTGGCTGATTTGGCCTAAATTCGTGGTGTTTTGTAGGTGCTCCTGATTCCACCAAGCGATCAATGTCGCTTGAACTTGAGCAGGTTCGGCATGGTCCAAATGTCGTAAAGACACCGTGTTGACTGGTTTGCTGGGTTGTGCTGTTGTGGTGACGGTTCCTCTGGGTTTAAACCACATCCACAAACCGGTCAGCAGCCACAAGGCTGCAAACGTAAATGTCATTGATTTCCAAAGCACCAGCGATTCAGAACCTTCAGCCCCCCATTCTAAATCAGTGGGCACCTCAGTGGCTTTGATTGTGGGAGGGTTAAAATCAATGGCTTGGGGAGCCTGCGTGGTACTGGAATCAGCTGCTGTAACTGCCAATGTGCTGGCTGGAATGCGAGCCACTTTGGCCGATTGACTGGCCGTGTCAAACCACTCCAAAGAAAATTCCGGTATTTCAAGAGATCCTTGATCTGTTGGGATGATGGCATACTTGATGATTTTAGATGAAATCAACTGTTGGCCATCCTGGCGGGTGATGGTGTCGGTTTTGTCCTGGTAAATTTTTGCACCTTCAATGTCAGGTATTTGTAAATCGGGTAGTTGTGTTTCTGACAGCCCTGCCACTGTCATGTTGATGGTGCGCGTGATCGGCTCACCAACCTGATACGGTTTATTTTGTGACCAGCTTTGTTGCAAAGTGACCTGTTTGGCTGGAATCCAATCTTTGTTGAGAAATGCTTGCGGGATTTGTTTGATCTCCAACTCGAGCATTTCAGAAATTTGTCGCACTGGCCGACCCCGTTGAAACAAGCCAAAGGATTGTCTGCTGTTGTCAGTGACTTCACCTTCAAACACCAATGGTGCCAAAGTTAACGGGCCACTGTTTTCAGCAAAAATGGCATACTTCCGCTCCAACACCTGGTAAGTCTTGCCATCACGTTGGGTGGTGTAATTGGCGCCTTTGTTGATTTGTTGAACGATCAAGCCGTCGCCATTGGGCTCAGTTAAGGCACCATTTTTAAGGTTGATGGCATACAACAATCGCACTGTTAATAAAATTTCTTCTTGCACAAAAGCACTGTTCTTACTGGTCTCAAGCTCGATGAAAATATCACCTTTGGCTTGGGCATTGGGGTCAGGCTTATTCACCTCAATCCGGATGGTCTTGGTACGCTCGCCCTCGATTTCCAGGGGTGGTATGAGGTGAGACCCCAGGGTTTTCGGTACCAACAACACCTGCCAAGTGGTTTGAGTTTTGACTTCACCGTTGGTGATTTGGGTGGAAGACGATTTACCGGTTTGGCCCACATGAAAAACCGCATCGAGCAGGGTAAAGTCCGGTTGGCTGTTGGTGTTTTTATCAGCGGTAATGGTCAAGGTTAACGACTCACCAAAGTAGATGGATTGTCGGTCAACAGTCGCTTTGATCTCTGCAGAAACCAGGGTGGATCCCAGCAACAATAACAGCATTGAAAAGATTGTGAAGCGCATAATTTGGGACATGGTGTTACCAATCCTCCGTGGTTTGTTGGTCATAGCTCTCACCGTCTTGGTTGCGTTTGTGGTATTGATATAAAAATTTTCTGCGCATCAATCCACCTGGATCATCTTTGATTCGTCGCAGCCATTGCTCCATGGCTTGTTTTTCTTCAGCATCCAATGCTTTTTCATCCGGTGTTAGCTCTATTTCTTGTTGTTCTTCGGTTTGTTGTTCAGCTTGTTGCTGCTCTTGTTGGTTTTGTTGCTCTTGTTCTTGTTGTTCTTGCTCTGCTTCAGCTTGTTGGTCCTGTTGGGCTTGCTGCTGTTGTTCTTGTTTTTCCTGTTCAGAGCTTTCCTGATTTTGTTGATTCTGCTGATCTTGCTGTTGATCCTGGTTGTCTTGTTCAGAATCCTGGTTCTCCTGGTTTTCCTGGTTCTCCTGATTTTGTTGCTGTTGTTGCATCGCTTCTTCTACCACTTTTTTGTTGTACAAAGTGTCTTCATCAGCCGGGTCATAGGTCAAAGCCTTCTCATAACTTTGTAACGCGCCGGCCAAATCACCCGATTGTGCCAGCGCATTGCCACGGTTATAATAATCCATCAAATCATCCCCTTGCTCAGGGTATAACTTGGTGGCGGTTTTGAAGTCCTGCTTTTTATAGGCGGCTGCCGCTTTGATATCCAGGTTTTCAGCTTGGTTGTATGCCTGCTCAGGCGCGTTTTCCAATTGGCGATAGGCTTGCTGGTCCGGATTCAGCCACAAATCATCCCAAGACACCGCCAATGAATTTTCACTGTTCAACAACAACCCGACACACAACGCCATTAAAATGCCCCGGCGATACAACAATGCCAGCATCGGCACAATCAGCAAGGCCAATAAAGGGCCGTCGTCAATAAAATTATCACCCCCCATTTCATCCTCTGCTTGATTATCATCATCTGGATTGACTTCATAAAGCAGCTCTTCTGTGGTGTCATTGGACAGCACATTGAAACGTCCATTGCCAATTTTTGCTGCTGCTTGGAGGCTGACGTAATCCACTTGTGGAATCACTATTTGTCCCCTCAAGTCTTTGAGGAAACCTTGGTTGGTCGGGATCGGCGCACCCTCGGCCGTCCCGACTGCCAAGACATGGATGGTGGTTCCCTGTTCACTGACACTGGTCAAGCGATCCTCAGTCTTGTACATATCAATACTGTCTGTAACCAACAATATTTGTCCTCTACTGACACCCGCTTGTGACAACAATTCTGCAGATTTTTCTAAAGCGGCTGTGGTGTTGGTCCCCGAACTCGGCATGATACTTGGGTTGAGTACATCCAACAATGAAACAATGGTGTCCGTGTCATCCGTGAGGGGTGTGACCACAAAAGCATCTCCAGAATAAACCACCAAGGCCGTTTGACCGTCTTTGCGGTTGTCTAACAAGTCTTGAATGGTGAATTTCGCCCTTTGTAATCGTGAGGGCTTCAGGTCATCTGACAGCATGCTTTTGGAAACGTCCAATGCCACGATCAAAGCCGACTGGTTTTTCACCATCGGAACCGGCATTTGACGCACGGCAGGTCCGGCCAATGCCACAATGGTGATCAAAGTGATGGGCCAGTACAACCAAGTCCATCGGGTTGCTTTAGCGGCTGACTGGATTTGCATGGCTTGTAACAACTCGGGTTCACAGCTTTGTTGCCATCCATCCTGACGACTGGTGTTATTCAACCACATATACAACAACACTGACGCAGGTATCAACAACCACAACACATGAGGTCTGATGAAATGAAAAGCACTCCAAACCACATCCACCATCATTGCAGCCGCCTCATCAGTAAAGTAAACAACAAGGCCACCAAAACACCCAACAAAGGCCAAAAATACAGTTCTTTGGTGGGACGATAAAACTGCTCTTCTTCAGCCAAGGGCTCTAATTCATCGAGTATGGCATAAATCTCTTCTAATTCATGGGTGTCTCTGGCTCGGAAGTATTTGCCTTCGGTGATGGCCGCAATGCGTCGCAATGAGGCTTCATCCAGATCTGAAGAAGGGTTGATGCGTCTTTGACCACCAAAAAAGCTGTTGACCACCATTTCATCAGCACCTACACCGATGGTATAAATTTTCAAGTCCTCGGCCCTTGCCAATTCTGCTGCCTTCAGTGGTTCAATGGCCCCTGCGGTGTTTTGACCATCAGTCAGTACAATCAAAATGCGATTACTTTCTTGGGTTTCTCGGGCTTTTTTAACGGCCAGACCAATGGAATCTCCAATGGCTGTTGATTTACCAGCCAAACCAATGGCCGCTTCATACAGCAATGTTTTCACTGTTTCGCGATCGAAGGTCAACGGTGCTTGCAAGTACGCATTCTCACCAAACAAAATCAAACCAATGCGATCTCCCACCCGTCTATCCATGAATTCTCCAGCCACTTTTTTCACGGCTGTTAAACGATCTACGGCTTGGCCATTGATCTGCATGTCCTTCTGTTCCATACTGCCGGAAATATCAATGGCGAGCATCAAATCTCGCCCTTCAATCGGCAAGGCCACTGGCTCACCAATCCACTGTGGTCGACTCACAGCCAACAATAACAACAACCAGGGCAACCAGTTAAACCAACTGGCACGTTGATGGTTCGATCCTTTTTTACCACCAAACAAATCATTCAAGAATGGCGCTTCAATGGTGGTGATGCTCGCTTGTTTTACCCTGGGCAACCATTTAATTAAAAACGGTAAAGGCAACAATACAAATATCCACGGCCAATACAAACTGTACATCAGGCCACCTCCAAGGCAGCTATTTTGGTTGGCCGCATCACTTGTTTTTTGATGAAATCGCGGGTCACTTGAAGCAACTGATGAGGGTCGTATTCACAATCTGACTCAAACACACCATGTGTCAAAGCCGATTCAAATTTGGCGAATGTCCCAGGTTGGTATTGGTCTAAATGTGTAATCCAGGCCTCTCCAGCCAAAGAACTGGCCGCATTTTGATTGAGTTGAAACTTAACAAACCGACGCAGGAACATTGATATTTCAGTCAATAATTCTTGCTTGTTATTGGATTGTTGAAAACCGAACTCAAGGGTAGATAGCTGTTGGTCAATTTGCTGCCATCGGCGTTTCTTTCGGTTGTATTGATAGCCTTTAATCACTGCCCAAATGATCAAAAGCAACAGCACCACAATCACCACCCACCAGCCTGGTGCCAATGGCCAAAACCCTGGTTCCACAGGTAATTTGATGTCTCGCAGTGGCAAAGTCTGAACCGGCGGTGCTTGCATCAGACAACACCTCCTAACCAGTGGCTGAATGCCAATGCAGGGTTACTCAAACCATTTTTCAAGGTATTGACCCAGGGATCGTTGGTCTGGATCGGAATCAATGGTACCCCGGCTTTGATGATGTTGTCTTTTAAGGACTGGATGTGATTCAGTTGTTTGTTTTTTAGTTTTTGTTGCGTGCGGTTTTGTTTGGTGTCAAGCACCCTTGGACGTTGGGAGGTTTGTACGCCATACAAAGCCGGAAGTGGCATTTGGTTTTCAAAGGGGTCACTGATTTTTACGCCCAGTACATCATTGTGTTTTCTCAGTTGTAATAAATGCCTTTTTGCATCCACACCCAAAGCATAAAAATCACTGATCACTATGACCAAACTTCCCGGTCGAATGATGGTTCTTAATTGCTTCAGCGCCTGATCCAAATCATGTTGTTCATGGGGGGCTTGTTGGTTGGTATGGTCCGGATCAAAAGCTTTGATCAAATGTGACATCATGCCCATCATGCCACGTTTGCCTGCTGTGGCTTTGACGATGTGTACGCCATTGATGCCATACGTAAGGACCCCAATGCGATCACCTTGTTGAACCGAAGACCACCCCAACAAAGCGGCCACTTTACTGGCCAAAACGGATTTAAATTGTGTTTTGGTACCAAAATGTAAGCTGTTGTTGGTGTCTACCACCAGATAAATTGGCCTTTCTCTTTCTTCCTGGAACAATTTGGTGTGGGCATCGCCGGTCCGAGCTGTTACACGCCAATCCATATTGCGGATGTCATCCCCTGCCTGGTAAATTCGTGACTCCTGATAATCCATGCCTCGACCACGAAACCTTGAATCATGGAGTCCAGATATGGCTGAGGTGGCTTTTTTGATGCTGGTTAGATTAAATTGCCTGGCATGGTGGCGGGTTTCCACCATGGTTTTGGCTGTTACCTGTGTTTTGGGATTCTGAGTTACCGAAGCAGTCATGTGGAGTTAGACCCTTAAGGCAGTGGAACAATTCCCAGCAATTGATCGATCACTTGATCTACGGTAAGGCCTTCTGCTTCTGCTTCAAATGACAGTATGATGCGGTGACGCAAAACATCATGAATCACTGCATGGATGTCTTCTGGTAACAAGTGATCACGGCCAGACAAAAAGGCATGAGCCCTGGCACAACGGTCTAAAGCAATGGTGGCTCGTGGAGAACCGCCAAATTCAATCTGGCTGTCAAGGTTGGCATCATATTTTCCAGGGTTGCGGGTGGCCAAAATCAATTCGACCATGTATTTTTCCAGGTTTTCTGCCACAAACAAATTGAGAATGTGTTGTTGGGCTGTGAATATCTGCTCTTGCGTCAACAACACTTCTGGTACCGGTTGCTGGTCGAATTCAGCCAAGTCTTTCTTTTGTGCCAATTTAAGAATGTCCAATTCAGTTTCTGCTTCCGGGTAGCCGATGGTCACATGCATCAAAAATCGATCCAGCTGCGCTTCAGGTAAAGGGTAGGTACCTTCTTGCTCTATCGGATTTTGGGTGGCCATCACCAAAAACAACTTTGGCAGATCATAAGTGGTTTTACCCACCGTGATCTGTTGTTCGCCCATCGCCTCTAACAAGGCCGATTGCACTTTGGCAGGCGCTCTGTTCACTTCATCAGCCAACACCAAGTTATGAAACAAGGGGCCTTTTTGAAACTCAAATGAGGCAGATTCAGCATGGTATACATCGGTACCAGTCAAATCTGCAGGCAATAAATCCGGGGTGAATTGAATGCGGTGAAAGTCCCCTTCAATGCATTCAGACAACACTTTAATGGCAGTGGTTTTTGCCAAGCCAGGTGCGCCTTCCACCAACAAATGTCCATGTGATAACAGTGACATCAACAAACGGTCGACCAACTTTTGTTGACCCAATATTTGGGTGCCAATGGCTTCTCTGATTTTTTGAAATGCGGCTGTTAATTCAATTGTGTTTTGTTCCATATATAACCTGTGTTTATTGTACTCAATACCTGGCAAAATTGACTGGGCGTATATTTAATTCCAATTTCAACATTTTCAAGGTTTTGCTAAAGAATCGGTGATTATACAAGATCCCCTTGTGATTGAATGTGTCAAAAGTAAGCTTCAAACGGTTGCGGTTTTCTCTCCTGGGAAAGAAGCGAACATTTGATTCATTCCCATGACTGCGGTTGCCAATCAAAAGCGGCAGAGCAGGCTCATTAAAACCCATCAAATGGTTGCGGTTTTCTCTCCTGAGAAAGAAGCGAACATTTGATTCATTCCCATGACTGCGGTTGCCAATCAAAAGCGGCAGAGCAGGCTCATTAAAACCCATCAAATGGTTGCGGTTTTCTCTCCTGAGAAAGAAGCGAACATTTGATTCATTCCCATGACTGCGGTTGCCAATCAAAAGTGGCAGAGCAGACTCATTAAAACCCATCAAATGGTTGCGGTTTTCTCTCCTGAGAAAGAAGCGAACATTTGATTCATTAGCATGGTAAAATTTGCCCTTTGTACCACAGACAGCTCAGACCTCCAAAAGGTCGCAAAAAAATATGTACAGTTTGACCAGCGAACCCTTTAAATTAGACCGCGATGTAGAAGCCATTGCCGTACCCACTGGCGAAACCATAGAATTACCCGCCGGCGTGGTTGGATACATCACCCAGGCCCTTGGCGGCAGCTTCACCATCTTTGTGGATGGCAGCATGTTCATGATTCTTGGTCACAATGCTGATGCCCTCGGTCGTGAACCATTGGCACCACCCGTTTTACCTGAAAATGCAACCCAACAGGATGTAGAGAATGCAGTTTGGGACCAACTCAGAACGGTGTATGATCCAGAAATCCCAGTCAGTATTGTTGAACTTGGTTTGGTTTATGAATGTGAAGTGAAACCCAATGCTGACAGTCAGCTGGGGTATGATGTCAGCATTGACATGACCTTAACCGCACCTGGTTGTGGAATGGGCGACGTATTGGTCTCTGATGCTGCGGCTAAAATCAAACTGATTCCTGAAGTCAATTCGGTCGATTGTCAAATCGTGTTTGACCCACCTTGGGATCAATCCATGATGTCAGAAGAAGCCAAGCTAGAAACTGGCATGCTCTGAAAGCAGAAGGTTCCATTTGTACCATGACCCAAATACCCGTATTGACCTACCATGCCAACAACATCAATGGCAACGAATATCAAAACAATGACCACATTGCGCTGATTGAAGACTTAAAACTGATCCACCAGTTAGGTTTTGATGTCATCAGCATCGACCAGTTAATGGCATGGCATGGTGGACAAGTGACCGATGATCAGATCAAGAAAACCGTCGTTCTGACTTGTGATGATGGCACCTGGTTTGATTTTCATGATGTCGAACACTCCAGTTTTGGTCAACAGATCAGTTTTTTTAACATCCTCAAAAACCACCAACAACAGACCGGCAGTCCTGTTCACATGAGTAACTTTGTGATTGTGTCACCCGAAGCACGTCATGTTTTGGATCAAACATGTTTGGTTGGCAAAAACTGGTGGCAAGATGATTGGTGGCTGACAGCCCAAAGGTCTGAGATCATGAACATTGAGAACCACAGCTGGGACCACAACCATGGGGTTTTTGACAACGACAACATCGACGATGACACTTTTGTCGGCATCAAAGATCTGGAAGGTTGTGACCGGCAGATCAAACAGGCACAACGGGTCTTGAAGCAAATACTCGAAGATGAATACCAACCACAGTACTTTGCGTACCCCTATGGTGATTACAGTGAATATTTGCGCTTTGAATATTTACCCCAATTTGGTCACCAGTTGCACTTAAAAGCTGCTTTCACCACTGAGCCCAAACACGTCACTAAAATGTCTGATCAATGGGCCTTGCCCAGGTACATTTGTAACAACGACTGGTGCAGCACCGATGACTTAAAAAACATATTGCTTTCAACCCCGAGCTAAACCCCAACTGAATATAAAGCGTGGCAGAATGTGAACTGCCTCATACATTCAACATACCAACATAACTTTCTTTGTCATCATTCGTTAACAGGTCAATTGATACAAGGAGTACACATGAATATTTCACTGCGCTTAACCGGTCTGATTGGGCTGTTGCTATTTGGCACTTTGTTCGGTTTCACTTACGGGGTGCCTGAACAAGTTGAACAATCGGCCAAAAGTTTTGTTAAATACCAGATTAATCAGGAAGTCAAAGCAAAAATTGCCCAAGTCTCTGAAACGAACCTTGGCAAAAGAGCCATATCGTTGGCCGACCGGCTGGGTTTTCAAGAAAGCCAACTAAAAAAAGATTTGGAAAACAATTTACCTGAAAAAATTGCCAGCATCATGGCCGCCATGTGTGGTTATGATTGTGAGAAGAAGAAACAACTGGCTCAAGACATCAAAGCAAGTTATTTAGAACGCATACAGAATTTCCAAGTGGGGCAATTCAACTTAAGCAATGTGGTGAAAGGTAAATATGTAGAGATTGTCAGCAACTTAAAAACCGACTTGAGAATATTTACCTTCAGCAACGCTTTGATGTTTTTATTGTTGCTGTTGATCTCGTTCTTCAAGCCACAGGCCAACCAGCATTTGTTTGTACCTGGTATGCTTTTATTTTTAGCAACCTTAAGTGCCACCTGCATTTATGTTTTTGGCCAAGACTGGTTTTACACCATCATTTACAATGATTACATGGGGTATGGTTATTTGATCTATTTGGGCGTCATTTTTGGCTTTTTAATGGACATCGTATTGAACCAATGCCGAATCACCACCGAAGTGTTTAACTTCATTGTTGATGCCATAGGCTCAATTGAGGTGATTGAACCCTGTTGACCCGACAATCATGGAATTTTCTGACGTGAATGTGGCTAATTACAAAGTGACAAACTCTTCTGCTGATGTGGGATGAATGCCTATTGTTTTGTTCAACTGGGTTTTGGTTAATCCCTGTTTCAGAGCCACCCCAAACCCTTGGATCATCTCACCACCGTCGGCACCGACAACGTGCATACCCAGAACTTGATCGGTGTCTTCATCAACCACGATTTTCATGAAGGTTTTCTCAGTCACATCACTCATGGCGTATTTCATGGCACGAAACGTGCTGGTGTAACATTTGATGTTTGGATGCTGGTGTTTTGCTTCCGTTTCTGTCAATCCACAGGTGCCAATTTCCGGTTGCGAGAAGACTGTTGTTGGAATGTAATCATACTCCGGGTATTGATCACCCCCGTTGAACAATCGATTGACCAGGTAGTGGCCTTCTCGAATGGCCACCGGAGTCAAGTTATCTGCATTACAAACATCGCCCACAGCAAACACATGTTCAAGTGTGGTTCTTTGGTCCCGATCAACCACCACTTGGCCGTTGGGTTTGGTGTCTATGTTGACCGTTGCCAGGTTCAATGATTCGGTGTTGGCTTTACGGCCAGTGGCAAAAAAGACCACTTCTGATTCGATGTCTTGGTGGTTGGTTTTACAGACCAGGCCATTTGCGGTTTTTTCAACAGCCGTGATTTCCGTGTTGGTAATGACATTGATACCCGCTTCAATAAAAGATTGTTGGGCAAAGACCGCCACTTCACCATCAAACCCTCGCAAGATTTGAGGCCCACGATAAACCAAGTTAACCGCTACACCGAGTGAATTAAAAATGCCTGCGAATTCGACCGCAATGTAGCCTCCACCATTGATGGTGATTGATTGGGGCAGTTCTGCCAAGTCCAAAGCTTCATTGGATGTGATGATAAATTCTTTTCCTTCCATGTCTGGTACAGTGGGTGTTCCACCTGTTGCGATCAATACCTTGTCCGCAGTGTAATGCTTGCCACCTACATCAATCGTGTGCTCATCGACAAAAGACCCATGACCTTCAATCAGTTCTACACCGGCATTCGACAACAAATTCAAATAAATACCATTCAGTCGATTGATTTCTTCATTTTTATTGTCTAACAGTGTCGACCAATTAAACTGGCTTTGCACATCCCAGCCAAAAGTTTTGGCCGCTTTGAATAACTTGTTGTACTGAGAAGCGTAAACAAACAATTTTTTCGGTACACAACCGCGAATCACGCAGGTGCCGCCCACTTTATCCGATTCACAAATGGCCACTTTCTTACCGTAACCAGCTGCAATGCGAGCAGCCCTTACGCCGCCTGAACCGGCGCCGATTACCAATAAATCAAAATCATATGTCATGGGTTTTCCTGTGTTGTGTTGTGATAAGAATTACAAGACCTGATAAATGGCTTTTCATTGCTAAAATGGGCCAAATTCAAAGGCCGCTTTGATGATTTGTTGCTGATGGTCCAGATCTGATTGACGTTTCCAGTAAACAATCAAATGTGGGTGCTCTGTTTGTTCAAAACCAACCGCTAAATCAATCTTATAGGCACCTTTGTGACCCACATAGCCGAAGACAGCATCACAATCATTGAGTTGCTTCACCGATTCTGACAACATGGTGAATGCCACACCTCCTTGCTGGTTAAGTTGTGCCCTCAAGTATTTGGGTAAATGGCGCAAGGCACGGGTGTTGACACACATACCCCCGCCCAAGTACATGTTTAGGTGCTTGGTGAAATGGACATAGCCCAAAGTCAAAGCGGCCCCATTTTCATCAATTGCCATCAGCACAAAGTGTTTGGGGAAATCTGGAATCACATCATTAAAGGAGCGCAAAAAAAGTGTTCCTGCCAATGGTTCTGCATCTGCAACTTCTATCAATTGAATTTTAATGTGCTCTGAATTGTTAAACATGGATGAGTTAAAAAAAAGTTAAAAAACTGGTTGAGGTATTATGCCGTTTTCAGTATATAATAAAAAGCGCAAGGACGGTTATTAAGTGATCCGATTGGGTTTGAAAATATAATAAGAGGAGGCCCAACATTTTGAATCATTCAATAACCCAAGACATTGAGAGATACAACAAAGTCACATAAGTAAAAGAAAAGCAAGTGCACCTTGGTCAACAAGGCTGCATTCCCTCGGGTTAAAATAAAAATAAAAAGAGGGTGGAGTTACAGAAATCAGAGAGTTAAAAAGCGTTAGGGGAGGAAATTTCTGTAACTCCAAAGCTTGCATCGTTTTCAACAAATTCCGAAATTCTAACTTGTTTGTAAAAACGACTTAATGCAATCACTATACTACTAAGTCTTACGTACGTCAATTACTTTTTGGAAAATTCAGCACGTATGATTATAGTAGTCATTCCACCTCGTCATTTTATGTGCCAAAAGTCCCTTTGTTTTTCATTGACTGATTAAATAGACCTTCACTTAACGAAATGCTTACAAATAGTTATTGATATTGGACACAAACATTTTTGGGTTCGGTGAAAAAACGCAAGGCTTCCAGGCCGCCTTCGCGGCCCGAACCGGATGCCTTCATACCACCAAACGGGGTTCGTAAATCACGCAACAGCCAGCAATTAACCCATACGATACCAAAGTCCAGCCCTTTAGCCAACCGATGACAGCGGCTGACATCCTGTGACCAGATACTGGTGGCCAAACCATAACTTGAATCGTTGGCCAAATCCAAAGCTTCACGTTCTGAGCTGAATGGCTGGACGGTACAAACTGGTCCAAAAATTTCTTCTTGGTTGGTTCGACATTGGTTACCCAAACCTGCAATGATGGTCGGCTGGACAAAATAGCCATCGGCACAACGCCCCTTCATTTGAATGGGCTGTCCTCCAGTTAAGATGTGGCCTCCTTCTGTTTTCGCCAGTTCGATGTAACTGAGCACTTTGTCTCTGTGAGCCGCTGAAACCAAAGCACCGAACTGGGTCTGCTCATCCAGCGGATCACCAATCTTTAGCTGCTCAACCTGGTTCACCAAAGCATTGGTGAATCGATCATAAATGCTGTCTTCAATCAGCACCCTGGATCCACATAAACATATTTGACCTTGGTTGGCAAAAGCAGCCTTAGCCACTTCTTTGACCGTTCGATCGAAATCACAATCAGCAAAAACCAGGGTCGGGTTTTTACCCCCCAGTTCTAAAGACAGCTTTTTGTGTTGGTCTGCGGTTGCTTGTTTGATGGCTATACCAGTTGTAGAACCACCGGTGAAGCTGACGGCCTTGACCTGCTCATGTTGCACCAATGCGGCACCAATTTCTGCACCAGTACCGTGCAACACATTCAAAACCCCAGCCGGTAAACCCGCTTCTATGCAGAGCTTTGAAAACAGATAAGCCGTCATTGGGGTCACTTCCGATGGTTTGGCAATCACACAATTACCAGCTGCCAGAGCAGGTGCTATTTTCCATGTGAATAAATACAAAGGCAGATTCCAAGGAGAGATACAGGCCACCACGCCCAAGGGATCACGCAAGGTGTAATTGATGGCCACATTTTCCATGGCGTGAGACTCACTGCTGAACTGAGTGATGGCTTGGGCGAAGAATCGAATGTTGGCAGCCGCCCGATAAATGTCTACATTTTTGGCCAGGCTGATGGGCTTACCATTATCAATGGCTTCGGCTTCGGCCAGTTGATCTTGGTTGGCTTCTATCAAATCAGCCAGGTCATTCAACACCTTGGCCCTGCGTTCCGCTGATGTATTGGCCCATTTTGGGAAGGCCTTCCGGGCAGCGTCAACTGCGGCTTGTAAATCTTGCTTGTCTGATGCAGGAGTGGAACTATAAACCTGTCCGGTAGCGGGTTCATAGTTGTGGTCATATAATCCCCTGATAGGCCGTACCAACTTGCCATCGATCAAATTCTCAATTTGTGGCAAAGGCTCCAAACCTACAGACATGCTGTCCTGCCTCCATCAACCGGAATATTGACACCATTGATATAAGCACCAGCCGGTGAAGCCAAAAACCCGACCACATTGGCAAATTCTTGGGGTGTGCCAAAGCGGCGCATGGGGATGATGGCTTTTTCATGCTCAATGACTTGTTCAACCGTCATGCCGGTCTTTTTGGCCTTGTTTTCGAAGATCGCAGACAACCGGCCCGTTTCGGTGGCGCCAGGTAAAACATTGTTGACCGTGATGTTAAACTGGCCCAATTCATTGGCCAGGGTTTTGGCCCAGCTGGCCACTGCGCCTCTCACTGTATTGGATACGCCCAGATTAGGCAAAGGCTGTTTAACCGAAGTAGAGATCACATTGATGATCCGGCCATATCCAACTTGTTGCATGGCAGGTACCAACGCCTGGGCCAAAACTTGGTTACAAATCAGGTGTTGATTGAAAGCCGCTTGGTAGGCTGAAACCTCGGCATCTTTGGCCAGTCCTGGAGCCGGTCCACCTGTGTTGTTCACCAAAATATGCACATCTGGGTGTTGGGCCAAATGTGTTTCGATGGCCGATTTCACCTCCTCAGGGCGGGTGAAATCTGCCGCCACAGTGTGGTGAGTTTGCCCGGCCTCTTGTGACAAGGATTCAACCACTTCGCTTAACTTTTCTGCACGTCTGGCAACCATGACTACAGAGGCACCTTGGGCAGCCAACTGTTGGGCAATGGCCAAACCCATCCCTTGTGTTGAGCCGCACACCACGGCTGTTTTTCCAGATAAACTTAAATCCACTTCACACCTCCTTCATGGCCTTGACCAACAGCTCCCTGGCCAACACCGCATCAGCATGGTTAGGAAATTTAAACTTCAACATGTCTCCCACCAAGCGTACATTAAACTGTTTGCCTTCGTCATGATTGGCAGTGAACACTGCGCTGACAAAAACAATTTTTTCTAACACCAAAGTATAGCCTTTTAAATCGTATGTTTTCATGACGTCACATGACCTTAAAAATGACAATCATCTTACAAGCATTGTTAATTAACAACCACCATTGAAATCAATTAATAGGCAAAAAAAACGCCAAGTTCAACTTGGCGCAATCAATTTAGAGAGTAATGAAATTAATAGATGCTTTTAGTTACTGGCTGGTTCTCCATTTTCAGGTTTTTCATCATTGTCATAATGCCAACCATGAAAAGGAAAAGGTTTTTCTTCTTTTTGAAAAGACACGTAACTGATGATGTCTGATAAATAATTGCCCAATTCACCATTGAATGCTTTTAAGTTCTTATTCAAGGTACCAGTGATCAGTAAGAAACCAAACTGTACCAACACCACAAAACCAAACACCCACAGTGACAACCAGCCAATTAAGGCAAACAACAGCGTAACCAGAATTCGGGTTAATACGTCGTTGTTTAGTTTTGATTCTTTTTTTGCAGCCTGCTCAGGTTCTTTAACTTCAACCGCTTCTGCTTCGATAACTGTTTCGTTTTTCGGGTCTTCAACCCCATCGTTTTTGTCTTTGTCTGACATGGTGTTTACCTCTGTGTTGTCGTTGAATAATTACTATAGACAATCCACCTCAGATTTAACAGTGCCAGAGGTCACAGCACAGAATAGGAAAGCTCTTGGGGCTTCATTCTGGTTCATGGTCTGACAGGTCTTCATATTTGCTGCGCAAATAAACCGACCTTTACAGACTATTGTCTGAGCAGTTGCTTCGCACTGCATGTCTGTTCCAGACAAAAGTGAAAGCGACCACTGCGAGCATGACATTCTATTTCGCGCTTTTCGCCTCTGATTGGCCTACATGGATGTAGGTCTGCCGCGATAGCAGGGAGCGATAGCGGCCGCTATAACAATAGCTCACGGCTTATCACTCATTTCATCAAGGCTTATTGACTTCGTCAAACCGCCATGATTACATGTTTGGCCTAACCGGCTCGGCGTGTCAACCTGCTCAGCTAGTTTTCAATGTGAAACTGTGTTGAAGTTACTACTTTAAGCTTGCCAACATAGAGCCAATAACAATCAACACCACACCCATGTAACCAACTGTTTGAATGGTCTCCGATGCCAACAAATGTGGAAACAGATAAGCAAATGCATTGATAAAGAATAACGTGATGACTGGTGTCAGTGCCAACACCATGCCCACCCTTGATGCATTCCAATGATTCAATGCTTCGGCAAATGCGCCGTAGGCAATCACCGTATTGATACAGGCATAAGCAATGGCCCACCACTGGATGGGTGTGATGTTGTGGTATTGGCTGAAGTCACTCCAAAAAAACAGCACGATTGAAGCAAAGACATAGATAAACAACAATATGCTTTGTGAAGACAAGACCCTGGCTAGTTTCTTCTGAATCAGTGCATAAATGGCCCATGTCAATGCCGCAATGAACATCACCCATATGCCCATCGTGTAATCACTGTTGATGATCTGTTGAATTTGATCTTTGAAAAACAAACCCAACCCAATGAGGATACTCATGGCACCAGTCATTTGCATGCGGCTGAATGATTCTTTGAAAATCAGCACCCCGCCCAAAGACATCAGCAAGGGCGCCATCTGGATAAAAACCTGGGCATTGGCAGGCGAAGTCATGTCCATACCAATCAGAAAAAAGACATAATTGGCTATCAGCATCATGGCTGCCATACCCAACCACAACCATTGTTTGGTATTCAGTTTTTTGAACTCTGACAGTTTGTTTCGACTCAATAAAATGACAAAAACTACCAAGCCTGCGGTTAAAAAACGAAACCATGTCAGGGTCATGGCATCGGTGGCTGCCAAGCTGATTTTCAGGGCAATGGGTAAAGTGCTCCAAAACAACACCGTGATCAGCGATAAGATCAAGCCTTTGGTCCAGCTTTCATCAGTCATAACAACACCTTGATAGCAGCCCTCATCAAGGGCACAGAGATAAAGGCGCTATTTAACTGCATTTTTAACAACGATGATATGAAAAACTCATAATAAATTGGACTAAGTGAATAGGTCTCGGTTGGGGTATTGGGCGGGTATGCGATTCAGCTTTTATTCAGCCAATCGGCTGTAGTATAGTGGTGTTATGAAAAACAGTGTGACCAACATGAAATTATTGATACCATTTTTGACCCTGTTCTTGGCCTCTTGTAGCGTTCACAATCATCGCTACGATGCCGAGGAAGATGTTTATTATCAAGATGATTATTATGCCTATGATAATTATGACCCTTATTATGGGTATGGATCAGGAACATACAGCACAACAGGTAATGGTGTTTATTACAACAACTACAACTATTATCCAGATCGATGGGGCATCACCTACAGCAATGTCTATTACAGCCCTTATCGTTATCCGCGGGTGGGTTTTTACTTTTCTTCAGCCTACAATTGTGGCTACTCTTACTGGTCTAACTGGTGCTCGCCAAGTTATTGGTCACCTCATCATTATGGACGCAGCTATTATGGCTGGGCGTCCTGGGGCTTTGGTTTAGGTTACAGTAGCATTTACTATGATAACTACTGGTGGTACAACCATTGGCGCAATCGCACTTATAACCACCACAGACCCACTCAACGTGGTTATTACTCTGCTCGCAATGAAGCCAGGAGGCTGAATAACAACCGCTACAGGAATAACTACAAAGGCAGCAACCAAAATAGCCGATACAACCGAACAGGCTATAACAGCAACCGAAGTGGGGCAGTCAGCCGTGACCGATCTCGAAGCAACCGATCCATCAGCAGACCATCGAATCGTTCAGGCAACACAATCAGGTCCACTCGATCGGTACCAAGACAAAGGCAGCAATCTGCAAGCAGCAGACAGAACAGCCGATCATCCAACAACCATGTATCTTCCAGAAACCAAGTGGCAGGCCGATCCACCAGTTACGGCTTACAACAGCGAATCAAAGAAGATTACGAGCCACAGCAAAATCGCTACCAAAAACCCGCACCTGTGGCCAGGCAAATTTCAGGCAGATCAAACTCTCTCAACACGGGCCGAAATACTTCACAACAAAACACCCGCACAAGGGTAAAACCGATGAACAGCCAATCACCGGTTTATCACACCAACACCCAGCCGGTGAATCGGTCACAAAGCAGATCAACAGGTGAGTTAAGGAGGGTACAGCAACATCGTCCGGCTGTGGCAAACAACAGATCGAGCCATACCAGCTCAAAACCTGTCAACAGATCAAAACCCAGTAACAGCAGAAGCAAACCATCCAACAACCGGTCCAGCAGTCAATCTAACAAGAGCAGCCGCTCTAATAGCAGCGCCAGATCAAATAGCAACAATAACCGCCGAAACCGATCTCGCTAAAAAACTCCATCATTGATTGTGCATGAATTAACATACCCGGCCAGCCCGGGTATTTTGCCATCTGGGTATCACAAAACACTTGTCTTTGTTGTAGAATAACAACGTTTTTAATCGGAACAACTAACAAATGAAAAACTTATTGACCTTGTGTTTATTACTGTCACTGATGGCTTGTCAACACAAAACCATGAACAAACCAGAAACCGAAACCGTCACTGTTGCGGATGCGCAGGCCTTTTTGGATAAAGTGGAAGAAACATATATCAAAGATTGGGAGTATGCGGCTAGAATTGCCTGGGTCCAAGCCAACTTCATCACAGATGACACCGTCTGGCTGAATGCCAAGAGTACTGAAAAAATCATTGGCTTATCAGTTAAATTTGCCAACGAAGCCAAGAAATTTGATGACCTGGCATTGTCCGATGACATGCGACGCCGAATGAATATCATCAAAGGCAGCCTGACATTGGCGGCACCAGATGACGCCAGTAAAAATGCAGAACTGGCACAGATCATGGCTGAATTAGATGCCACTTATGGTGCCGGAAAATATTGTGTCGATGATGAATGTCAGAACTTAGGCCAGCTCTCTAGAACCATATTCGAGTCAAAAGACCACAATGAATTATTAAAAGCTTGGCAAGGCTGGCGCACCGTTTCACCAAAAATGCGTCCCAAATACCAACGCATGGTTGAGTTGGCCAACGAAGGTGCCAAAGAATTAGGCTATGATGACACTGGCGCCATGTGGCGCGCTGGGTATGACATGCCTGCCAGTGATTTTCCGGTAGAACTGGACCGATTGTGGTCACAAGTCAAACCCCTTTACGATTCATTGCAGTGCCATGTGCGCACCAAACTCACCGAACATTATGGCGAAGAAGTGATGGGTGATGATGGCATGATCCCTGCCCATTTACTGGGCAACATGTGGGCCCAAGACTGGACCGGTGTGTACGACATGGTCAAACCAGCCGATGCAGGCTCCACCATTGATGTCACTGCACTCCTGGAAAAGCATGATTACGATGCAGAAAAAATGGTCAAAACAGCAGAAGGCTTTTTCACTTCCTTGGGCTTAGAACCGTTACCTGATACTTTCTGGAAACGTTCGTTGTTCCTGAAGCCCAAAGACAGGGATGTTCAGTGCCATGCCAGTGCTTGGAATTTAGACAACGTGGATGACATCCGCATCAAAATGTGTATCAAAGAAGACTATGAAGATTTTGTCACCATCCACCATGAATTGGGACACAACTTCTACCAACGCGCTTATAATGACAAAAGTATCCTCTACCGCACCGGAGCCAATGATGGCTTCCATGAAGCCATTGGTGACACCGTTGCACTTTCTATCACACCTCAATATTTTAAAGACATTGGACTGATTGATGAAGTACCAGCCTCATCTAATGATCTCGGTATGCTGATGAAAAAGGCTTTGGAAAAAATTGCCTTTGTGCCATTTGGCTTGATGGTTGATCAATGGCGCTGGAAAGTATTCAATGGTGAGATTTCACCAGAGACATACAATGCCGGATGGTGGGAACTGCGTAACAAATACCAAGGTGTGAAAGCACCTGTTGAGCGCACCGAAGACCATTTTGATCCAGGCGCCAAATACCACATCCCCGGCAACACCCCATACACGCGATATTTCCTGGCCCACATTTTACAATTCCAGTTCCACCGGGAACTGTGTAAAGCTGCAGGCTATGAAGGTGATTTACATCGCTGTTCAATTTATAACAACAAAGCCGCTGGTGAGAAGTTGATCAAAGTGCTGAACATGGGTGCTGAACGGCCTTGGCAAGATGCCATGGAAGTGGTGGCTAATTCGCGTGAAATGGATGCCACGGCTGTGGTTGATTATTTTGCACCATTGAAAACTTGGTTGGATGAACAAAATCAAGGTCGCGATTGCGGATGGTAAAAACGAACCATTGTTAAAACGAAAAAGCCAACTTTTTAGTTGGCTTTTTTTTGCAACAAGAATTAAAACAAAGGTTACATGATCGGCCATTGGGTGGAACTTTAAAGCCTGGCTTGCTACCCTTACAGCCCAATTAATTAAAATACAGGAGTCACCATTATGAGCGTAGCTAAAGTAACTGAAATCATCGCCAGTTCTAAAAAGGGTTTTGATGATGCCATCGAAAATGGTATAGAACGGGCCGCTAAAACCTTAAAAAACGTCAGCGGCGCATGGGTAGAAAGCCAAAAAGTGGTGGTAGAAGACGGCCAAATTGCTGAATACCGAGTGGCCATGAAAGTCACTTTTGTCCTGAAAGATTGATTCCAAAATAAAGCCTTAAAAAAACCAGCCTCAAATGGCTGGTTTTTTTGTGCCTAAATGTTAACTTATCAAGTGGAATGACTTGAGAATGTCATGACACAGTGGTTAAATATATGGTTAAAAATAAAGTCAATAAAATAATAAAAGGAGTTAAAAAATGACTGCATCAACCAACCCTTCTGCCAAACCAAACACCATTCCTAATCGCAAGTCAGCACTGACAATGGCCATTTCAATGGCATTGGCCACACCAGTTATCAGCCAAGCTGCCACTTTTAATGTCACCCAACCATTCGACAATGGCTCAGGTTCAGAAGCAGGGTCATTGAGTTGGGCCATCTTGCAAGCCAACACCAACCCCGGGCCAGATCTGATCGAGTTACAAACTGATGTCACCCTGACTGGTGTGATGAAACGTTTGATCGACTCGGACGTGACCCTATCCAGTGATGGCATCACCCGATCCATCAGTGGGAATGATCAATACCGGCCACTGTTTGTTAAATCAGGCGCTGTCACCATGCAACGCATAATCGTCAGCAACTCCCGTGCAGAAGGGGGTGCGACAGGTGGTGGAGGTTCCGGTGCCGGATTGGGAGGCGCTTTGTTCATTTATGATGGTCAAGTCAATCTCGACCAAGTTACCATCCAAGATTCTGTATCCATTGGCGGAAACGGGGGCGGCATTGGTTATGGAGGCGGAGGAATTTTTGGCGACCCAAATTATGGAGGTGGGGGCGGTCTGTTTGCCAATGCGACGAACAGCAATGGTGGCTACGGCGGCTATGGTAACTACCAAAACATCAGCAGTGACTTTGGTCAGGGCAGTGATTACTCTTACGTTGGGCCTGCCCTCAATGCAGGATTTGGCGGCGGGGGCGGGGGCAGTTACCAAGGCGGTGGTGGTCATGGCGGATTTGGTGGCGGTGGAGGCTACAGCTACCTTGACAGTGCAGGTGATGGCGGATTTGGCGGTGGCGGGGGCCCTGGCGGTGGCGCACCCGGCTTTGGCGGCGTTTATCGATTTGGCGCTGGATTGGGGGGTGGAATCTTCATCCGGAGTGGCGAGCTGGATTTGAACAACGTCACTTTTGAAAACAACAGTACGCTGCGCCAAACCCCAGCGGTTGAAGCGCTGGGCGGCGCTTTGTTTGTCATGCACACCTCCAGCAACACCAATGGCAATGACCAAGGAATGCCAGCCCAGCTGCCCAATGTAACCGGCTGCGGGGTGAGTTTTATCAACAATTCAGCGGCCAGCAGTCCGGGGACCAGCAACAACAACAATGATTTTTTCGACTTGGCCGATCGAATTGTTCCTGACAATGGAGTGTCTCTATCAGATCCATGTGTGATTCCAGAAAGAGAGATTGTACTCACCGGCAATGGTGAGAATATCACTGATGGAGATAACACACCTGACACAGGTGATTTTACAGCTATGGGCAATGCCTTGATCATGGGCCAACCATTGAGTCGTACCTTTGAGATCACCAACATCGGCAACACCCAGCTTGATCTGACCGGCAACCCTGTTGTTGAATTACAGAACAACAGTGGACAATTCAGCATCACTTCACAGCCGTTCAGTACAGCTCTCAATAACGGCGACATGACCTCGTTTGAGGTCACATTCACCCCTGTGGCCGAAGGTCCAGACTCGGCAACAGTGGTGATTCAAAACAATGATTCGGATGAAGCCCCATTTGATTTCAGCGTTTCCGCCGAAGGGTTTTTAAACACCATTCCCTATTTCGTCACTGAGACAACTGACAATGGAACAGGACTAGAAGAAAACACACTGAGTTGGGCCATATTACAGGCCAACAGCAACCCAGGTAGTGACTTGATCGAACTCCAATCAGATGTGACCCTCACTGGAGTGATGAAACGCTTGGTGGATTCAGATGTCACGATTGCCAGTGATGGCACCCACAGAACCATCAGTGGTAACAACCAACACAGGCCCTTATTTATCAGGTCAGGCCAGGTTAACATCAACAATTTGACCCTTTCAAACGGACGGGCCCAAGGTGGCAGTTCGCGATTAGGCGGCTATGGTGCTGGCTTGGGAGGAAGTCTCTTTATTTATGACGGCCAGGTCAATTTGGAATCAGTCGTCATCAGCCAATCTGTGGCTGTTGGTGGCTCTAGAGACGAATGTTTAAATGCAGGTATTTTCTGCGAAGGTGGTGGCGGCATGTTTGGATACGGCCTCAATGGAGGTGGCGGTCTGTTTGGCTCAATTTTAACTGGCAACGCTGGCGCTTATGGGGGCTATGGGCTGTATCAAAACCCAGATCCCATGTTTGGGCAAGGCGGACAAGCCCGCAACCCTTCAGCAGGTCAAAACGGTGGCTTTGGCGGCGGTGGCGGCTACGGTTTCTATGATGCAGGTGGTCATGGCGGCTTTGGCGGCGGTGGTGGCCACACCTACGATTATACTTGCGCCAGTTATGGTGGCAGCTATTGTACATATTATCCAGGTGATGGAGGGTTTGGTGCTGGTGGAGGTAAAGCCACCAGCTACACCGCTCGGAATGGCACAGCCGGCTTTGGTGGTTACCAACATCTGGCCGCTGGCTTGGGAGGTGGTGTCTTCGTCAGATCTGGTCAAGTCAGTTTTGCCGATGTTACCATCAGTAACAACCTGGCTATGAGCTCAAATGATTCTGGCCAAAATTCTGAAGGTTTAGGCGGTGGGATCTTTGTCATGCACACCCTATCCAACCCCAATGGTAATCAACAAGGCATGCCTACAACCTTACCTTCAGTGACAGGTTGTGGTGTGAGTTTTTTTGGCAATACATCCGACACAGACTCAGGTAGCGCTGATAACAACGATGATTTATTTGACTTGGCTGGTAACATTTCGGGTGTGGGCGGAGGGGTCATTACCGACCCTTGTCCTGGATCAGAACAAGATATTTTGGTATCCGGAAATGGCACGGAAATTACGGATGGTGACACCACACCAGAGATTGGCGATTTCACCTTTTTAGGTTCTGCACAAATCATGGGGCAGTCAGTAACCCAGAGATTTGAAATCACCAATGTGGGTGTAACTGACTTGAACCTAACGGGTATACCCATCATTGAATTACAAAACAACAATGGTCAGTTTAGTGTGACATCCCAACCTCAAATTACCCAGTTAAGCCAAGGTCAAACCGTTGGCTTTGATGTGACATTCACGCCCTCCTCAGAAGGCACTGATACAGCCACTGTGGTGATTCAAAATGATGACCCGGATGAGGCACCTTATGACTTCACGATAGAAGCTGAAGGGGTTGCCCAAGCACCGGTGTTACAGGTGTTGGGTAATGGTACTGAAATTATTTTTGCAGACAACACCCCCAATCCAGATGACAACACCGATTTCGGCTACACACCGGTGGCAAATGGCATGATTGAAAAAACATTTGAACTTAAAAACATTGGCTTGGCACCATTGAATTTATCTGATGTGCAATTGTTTCAGTTTAACAATGATTTTTCCATCACCCAAAACATCACCGACGCCACTCTGGACACTGATGAGTCAACCTTTGTGACGGTGCGACTGGATCCTGAAAATGCCGGCCCCAGTTCATTCACTGCTTTTGAAGTGTATGATGACAACTTCAACTTTTTGCATTTCCACCAAATAACCGGTTATGGCCAACCCTCGTTGATCATCAATTCTGAGGTCAATTACGTTCAGGAAGGTGGCACTGCCGAATTCACTGTCAGCACCGATGTGCCACCCACTGAAAGCTTGAATTTCTTGTGGCAAGTCACTGGTCAAGTGGACTCGCAAGACTTCCCAGCGGGTCTTCCATCAGGTGCTGGAATTGTCTCCGATCAATCCAATGACTTCTCCATTCAATTCCAGACCCGACAGGATGGGGTATATGAGGGGCCGGAATTATTTACAGTGGTACTCAGTACAACAGACCCAAGACTGGCCCTTGGATTCCCCAGTGTTTCTGGTGGTGTGATTGATGACGATTTGATCTTTGCTGATGGATTTAACCCTGCCAGTCTTAACCAGGTCCTGTCCGGAATGGCACGCTATGCCATTGATGGCGACAACTTGCCCAGTTGTGATGTTGAGTCTTGTCAGTTTTTAAACCGCAGCATGGATTTAAGCCGTGATCATGTATGGAATATCAATGATGTGATTGCATGGTTTGAAGAAACCCTGGTGATGGTACAACCCAATGGCGACTGGGACGGTGATGGCCTGCCCAACCACCATGACTTGAATCCTTTTGGTTTATCACAAAAACTGAAGGATTGACATGTTAACCCATTCAATCAAGCGATATCATTCGATTGAATGGGTTGACTGCAGTGGACGAGTATATTCGGTGTGTCTATATGCGCATCATAAAACAACAAGTCTGGCTTACTGGTTCAACCCAATCAGCAAGGGTAACAACCAAAGAAAAAACTTGAATCATTGTTCGACATTGCGGTCCATTTAACCATGCGACTATTCATTATCATGCTGTTGACCATGTCTTATGCAACTGCAAACCCGTTGGTTGAAGCGGCCAAAGAAAGGCTCAAACATGTGGTCATATATGACGGCGCTTACCAGCGCATAGATTACCCCAATGGCGATGTGTCTCCGAATAAAGGGGTCTGCACTGATGTCATCATCAGATCCTACAGGTCCTTAGGCGTGGACCTTCAAAAGCTGGTTCATGAAGACATGAAAAACGATTTCAGCGAATACCCCAATCACTGGGGACTGAGCAAACCAGACTCCAACATCGATCATCGCAGGGTGCCAAATTTAGAGACATATTTTGCTCGACATGCCACCACATTACCGATCACAGACAACCCTGCAGACTACCAACCTGGAGATTTGGTGACTTGGCGTCTGAATGGATCAAACCTGCCTCACATCGGTGTGGTCAGCGATCAGAAAGCTGGCAGTGGAAACTACAAAATCATCCACAACATCGGTTGGGGTCCAAAACTGGATGACATGTTATTTGATCACCGCATCCATGGACATTACCGATTCAACCCGGGTAACTGAATCAATCAATTTTATTGAGCTTCTCAATGCCTTTTAAATAAGAACTGATGCCTTTGGTGTTGGCTGTTTGCTGGTATTTTTTGATCAGTGTTTGACACAATTTTTTCGCTTGATCCATTTTGTTGTGTTGGTAATATATTTTTGCCACCAAAAAGAAATTACTGACAATTTGTTCATGCTCCAATGGGTAACGCTTATCGAAATCCCGACACAATTTCAGGACCTGATTGAACTGGTTTTTATCAAACGCATATTGAATCAATTGGCTGATGGTTGCGGCCTGATCAGGCTTCAACAAATGACCGTCATCTGCATAGGATAAATACAGTTCAACAGCTTCTTTCAGTTGGCCGTCATCCACCATACTTTGAAACTTATCTACGGGTCGCTGACGTTTCTGATGAACCAGTAAGGATTGTGCTTGTGCCAAATAGGTATCCAAATCTGTTCTGCCATCTTCTTTTTTCAGTTCATTGATGATGTTGATCGCTTCTTGCGGTTTGCTGTCTTCAAGCAATTGCAAGACCCTGTCCTTGATGGGGTCTTCTGGATGTGTGGTTTGGGTATCCACCACTTCAACATCCACCGTATCATGGCCCAATTCATCGGCATGACGATACATCACATACCCAATCACCAAAAACGTAAACACCAACAAAAAATACAAAACCCATGCAGTGATGACACTGCCAATCAAACCAGGCAATAGATCAATGGTGTAGTACCTGAATGCCAAATTGAAAGCCGCACACAACAAAAAAAACACCAACAATAAAATATATTCTGTCCCAATGCGAGTCATGACTGTCATCAGATTAACAGGATTGAATGATTCAACCACGCTTTGGGTCTTGCTGAGCATCATCAAATAAGCTGGCGTCACCACAATGGTGACAATCAACAAAGCCAGACCCACCGGTGGATCACTGCGATAAACAAAGATAAATATCAGCAGCTGTACCACAGCCATAGCAATGGCTTTGAAGCCAATGTTGTCATCAATTTCATAAGATCGGCTGTCGGCATATTCCATTTGCCCGCTGGATACCGTGTGCAACACTTCAAATGCCAGTTTATAGGAGGCCAAAAACAACATCGCTGCAATCAACAAAGACAAGACCAGTGAAGGAATGGCCAATAACAAGTTGGCAGCAGCGAGCAAGGTGATTTGATAATACAGTTTTTCTTGATTCAAGTAACGGAAGAAAAAGCCAAATTTCCGCCAAAAAGGTGGTGGGTTATGTTCCATGTCTATATCACTCAATGGGTCGACTAAAGTCTATTATTTTAACTCAAGTCTAGCAGTGATTGGAGACTGTGGTGGGGCTATGTTGCCACAAAAAAGGCCTGTTTCCAGGCCTTCAATTCAATGGAGAGCTGATGATCAGCTCGACCGGCGCACTCGGTTAGGCAGATCATGTAAGAATGGCGATTTGACAAAGTCAAGAAGCCTTGATGGAGTGATCGATAAGCCGTGAAGCCTCGCTGGTCGCTTCCGCATCCTGCTCACGCGACAGACCTACATCCCTGTAAGCCAGTCAGAGAGTGCAAGCCCGAGGTAGTAAGCCATGTCCGCCGCGGCCGCTTTCACTTTTGTAGGAACAAAAGTGAATGAAGTCCCAAGGACATTCCTTATTCTGGTGCAAAATTCATTGGACCTTAAGTAACTTTAACGTTTTTACTCTGATGGATTCTTGCTCAAGTCGGGCTTGCTCCCTTTTCATAGCCTGTACATCATCACGCAATTGTGCCCTTTCTTTTTCTAAAAGTGCATGCATTTGCGCCTCTTGTTTTTGTTGCTGAACTTGCAGTTGTCTTCGTTGTTGATCAAGCTGGGCCAATTGTTGTTTGATCTCTGCTTTTTCCTGGTTGAGTTTTTCTGTCATGTGATCCAGTTCCCTTTGCATCTCCTGCAAATCTACTTCTGTATCTTGGTGTTTGGCCATGGCCTGCTCCTGTTCCCTCAAAGCCATTTCAACCGCTTCCATCTTTGCTTCACGCATTCGCTCGATTTCTTCGGCTTCTTCTCTTTCTTTGGCTTCATGCAAGTCTTCAATTTCTGCTGCTTCATGCCTGTGACCGGCATGAGGAACGGCCGCCGGTGCCTGAACTGGGTGAGGTGCAACCACGCCATCAATATGGGGGTCAATGGCTGGTGTTGGAACGATCTCAGGTTGTGGTGGTTGAGCTACAGAATGAAGCGAGGGTACAGCTGGCACTTGCAAATGTGGCATTTCAGGTGAGGCAGGCCGGGGTGCTGTTGGTACAGTAACCTCAGACACTGGATCGCTGTGTTCAATGACTGTTGCTTCATGCGCAGAGGTGAGTTGAGATGCAGTAATCAGCAAAGTGGTTAAACTGGCTGAAATCAACAACAGGCTTTGTTTATTTGAATTCATGATTGGGCTCCTTTGTTGGGGGTTTAATATTAGATTCAGTCGCTGGTACATGGCGCTGGGTTGGGCCATCAAAGTCGTGACTTGGGTCAAGGGTTGTTGACATGCTGGATGAAATGACAACAATGTTTCGACATAACGGGAAGGCGGAACTTGCTGCCGCAACACCAGCTCATCACAAGCTTGTTCAAAGCTGTTGATGAGTTGTTTCTTAACCCACCACAGCATGGGATTGAACCAAAACAAGGCTGTGAACGTGTGGGCAAACATCATCCAAAACCAATCTTTGCGTTTGATGTGGGCCAATTCATGCATCAGTATCACACGAAAAGCTTCATCATTTCGGATGTTCTCAGGTATCAGAACCACTGGCTTGAACAAACCCCAGGTACAAGGTGACCTGAATGTTGGTGTCACTTTAATGGATGGCGATTGTGCTAAATTCAGTTGATTGGCACAGCGTTCAGCGATTTGATGCCATTCAAGTCGGTTGATCTTTTCAGCCGCAGCTGTGATTTGATACAGTTTGATGATTTGGTGGATTATGCGAGCCACCAAGGCCAAGCTGACCAACAAGACCAACCATGCCCAAACTGGCATGACAGGCTCTGTCGGTTGAGACGCTGCAAAATTATTCTGCCACACGGCTGGCTCAACCAGATGCGGCAAGACCTGTTCATGAGATTGGCCAACAGCCGGTAAAATGGGTAACTGGAGAAATAACAGGTGTTGGTTAAGCCACGGCAGAAACAGCAACACCATCATGCCTATACGCCAAATCCACGCATGTGTTGCTGCACTGAACTGACACCGCTTAAGTTGTATCAACAACAGCAAAACCAGGGCCATCTTGACTGCCAGTTGTAGCCAAGGGTTGTAGACAATCATTAACCCGTCCATCATGACCCTCGCTTTTTGGCTGCTTTTAGTTGTTGCATGATCTGTGACAATTCTTCTTCATTCAAGCCATCTTTTTCCATCCCAAGCAAAGCACTTACGGCAGCTGCAGGTGAATCATTAAAGAATGTTTTCATGACATTTTTCAATGCACTTTGTTTGGCTTCACCGGTATCCATCACCGCTTGATAAATGTACTTGGCACCTTGTTGATGATAAGTCAGGCATTCTTTATTGACCAATCGGGACATCATGGCCCTGACTGCAGAATAACTGGGCGGGTCTGGTAACTCTGAGAGTACATCTTGCGCGGTGGCTTGACCGCGAGCAAATACGATGTCCATGATTTGGCGTTCGCGACGGCTGAGTTGGTTGTAGGGTTCTGAATATTGCATAGTGTTAAATTTGTAGCATGATGCTAATAATGTAGCATTAAGTTTTAAATTGCAAGAAAATTCTTTGGTTTTTTCCTGTGTCGATGTTTTCTTACAAAACGCATCCATAATATTGGCAGTCTTTTGTTGTACCTATAGATACACTGTGGTTGTGTTTGAAAATAAAGGAAAAGGACCATGCAAAATCATTTTGTACAACAATTGAAGTCTCGAAATCTGGCCAATCAGCGAGCCAAAACAATCAAAAAGAAAATCAGGTATTTGCAAAGAGAATTGGTACGAGCCTCATTTATGGGCGAAGAAAAAATTGGCTTGTGTCAGAAATTATTGAAATTAATCAAGCAGGAACGCAAGAAAATCACTGAACTCAGTCAACCATACCAATGAACACAGGATGGCTTTGATGTCTTAGGCCAATGCTTGATGCCAATCTGCAACCAAATCCTCTATATGTTCAATGCCAACTGAAATGCGAATTAAGTTCTCAGGCGTGGAACTGGCCGGACCTTCTACAGATTTGCGGTGTTCCACCAAACTCTCAACACCGCCTAAGGACGTGGCGGCAGTGAACAGCTTTAATTGAGCAATCACGGCCATTGATGAAGTTTGATCATCACCGATCTCAACAGATAACATGGCACCACAGCCATCCGGGTTTTGTTTTTGCGCAATGGCATGTTGGGGATGACCAGGTAAATCGGGGAAATGGACTTTTTTAACTTTCGGATGATCAGATAAATAGACCGCTAATTTCTTGGCATTGGCCACTTGTTGACAGATGCGCAACTTCATGGTTTTGATGCCCCGTGTGATCAACCAACTGTCAAAGGCAGAAGGAACGGCACCACTGAGGTTCTGTATGTTGGCTAAACGCCCTAAAAATTCGTCAGGTGTCTGTTCACCCACCACCAAAGCACCACTGAGAGAATCTGAGTGGCCGCCAAAGTATTTGGTGGTCGAGTACATCACCGCATCGGCTCCTAACTCCAAAGGTCGCTGTAGCACTGGTGTACACCAGGTGTTATCAACCACGCACAGGGCACCATTTCGGTGTGCCACATCTGCCACCGCCTTGATGTCTGTCACTTTAAGTAATGGATTAGACGGTGATTCAATCCAAATCAATCTGGTGTTGGGTTTAACCGCTGCCCGGACAGCCTGCAAATCAGTCATGTCCACTTGGGTATGACTCAAGTTCCAGTTGACAAACAATTCAGTCATGGTACGTCTGAGCTCATAATAAGCATCATCCGGAACGATGACATGGTCTCCTGCCTGAAGAGATTGAAGAACGGTGTTGATCGCGGCCATCCCTGAAGCAAAGGCAAACGCCCGACTACCACCTTCAATTTGAGCCAAAGCCGATTCCAACAATTGTCTGTTGGGATTGTGTTTGCGGGAGTAAATAAAACCACTGGCATAGCTGCCATCATCTTCTCGTTTGAATGTAGTCGATGGGTAAATGGCATTGGCCACAGAGCCGGTTTCATCCCCTGTTGGTTCAGTGGCCTGAATGGCCCGGGTTTCAAAGTGAATCTTTTTTGTCATGACTATAGATAGTGTCGGTGGTGATGAATGTATATTATCTTGTATTTGATACAATTAAGCCTGTAATTATTTTAAATTCTATCGATTCGTCCTTTAAGGAAGCCCGAGGATGACGGTAGTTGGAAACATCCAAATTGAAACCAATGACATTTAATCTAATATAAAATAACCCTATGAATTTAGAAAAACTGAAAGCCGCTGAAGCGCAATTTTTACAACTGTACCCTTTGGGGTTTGATGACCCTGAAATGCAAAAAATTGGCAAGAAACACAAGATGCCACAAATGATTGAGCAGTGCCAAACCCTGTTTGCTGAGCTTGAATTCAACAAACCGCACATCATCGTGGCAAACATGGTGAAAATGATCAGTCGTTCGTCCATGGTATCGATGTTTGAAAAACCGAAGTTTCGCGACTTTGTCAAATCATTACCTGGTGGTGATGTGGATCGGTTGAGTGAGGCCTTTTTTGAACAGCTGTACGGCAACCAACAACAAGGTTTTGAGCAAATGCTGGACTTACTGCGCAGCCAAAAACTGGCCAAGTGGTCACTGATTTCCATCCTACCCAATTACGTTTACCCAAACCAAGAGGTGTTTGTCAAACCCACCACTGCCAAAGGTGTGATTGCTCATTTTGAGTTAGAAGACCTGGTTTATAAACCGCAACCCACTTGGGATTTTTATCAAAAATACCAATCACAGATCTTAGACATGAAACAACACGTCGACCACACACTGACATCAAGCAACGCCGCTTTCTCTGGGTTTTTGATGATGAGTATGCAGTAAGGAAAGTTCTTGGGGCTAAGGTTTCCGGCTCAAGCTGCCCAGCCGCCTTCCTGTGTGTTTAACTGGCTGCTTCGACCACTTGGCCGCAGGACCAACACAAAGCAAAATTGCCTTCATTGTGTTCACCACAACTGGCACAAGTCCAATCAGATTGTTCAACTGACTCTTGATCTTCAGCCAGGCGACTGGCTCGCAATGGTTGTAATAAGGATTTGGCTGCTGTCCAGTCTTCATCACGATGAATCCACAATTCAGGCCAGGTCTCGGTAAACGGGACTTCTCCTGCCAGGTTTCCGGAAAACTCATTCCTGATGAAGCAAGGGATGTCAGCTGCTTCCAAAACATTTTTAGCCTGAACCACCCAAGATATCATTTCATCGACAAATACTTTTTTCATAGACTCATTCTAACATTTTTAATTGGTGCGTTGCTCCAGTAGAGTTAACAGTTGATTGCGGTATTTTTTTGATACAGGAATGGACTTACCGTTCAATAAAACCAATTCACTGGAATCCGCATTGTTTTTTTTCAGGGCTTTGCTGTGCTTTAAATTAACAATGTAAGACCGGTGGATTCGCATGAAATCGGCATGGTCTATTGATTTTACCACTTCTGCCATGGTGCCTCGCATCGGTATGACCTGTTGGTTGGTATGAAAATAAACATAATTACCCCCTGATTCAATGGTGATGATTTCGGCTTGATCCAACCAGAACACACCTTGTTTGTTTTTGACTTGAAACTTTTTCTTTCCAGTCACGTTCTTTGTCGGTTGTTTGACTTGTGTGAAATGTTTATAAGCAGCCAACAGCAATATGAAGACAAAATAAGTCACCACATCTTTGCGGTATTCATAAAGCCATTCATTGATCCAGTCGCCAAAATCGTAGGTACTGCCCATCCAATGATAGATAAGCTGCCTGAGCCACACCATCCACAGCACATGTAACAATGAGAACAACACTGAGGCCAACACATGAATGATGAAGTTTTTCGGCCATTTAGACACAAATAACGGGTACTTGTGTGCCAGCCTATACACGGCAAAATACAGGATAAAAATACACACAAAAGACGTGTATTCCCAGACATATGGATGCCAGGATTTGAAGGGCACATCATTACGTAGCAAATCAGCCGATGTGGTCAGGCTGTTTTTCCAGGCTGCCAGGAAGCCCAATACAAAGACCACGGACCAAAACACCCAAATTGAATTTTTAAAGGCAGTTTTCACTGTACAAACAATTCCCGCCACTCATCCCAGAATCCGGGACACTGATCCCAAGCGGCTGTTATTGATGGATTTTTCATTTTACGATTGAGTTTTTGGATTGAGTCTATGAACCCAAACACACCCATGAATGAACGCCGTTATGACTTGGATTGGTTGCGAGTCATGGTGTTTGCCTTGCTTATTTTTTATCATGTGGGCATGTTGTTTGTTGCTGACTGGGGTTACCATTATAAATCACAACATCAGTCCGAGTGGCTGCAAAACCTGATGATTTTACTGAATCAATGGCGACTGCCTTTGTTGTTTTTAATCTCTGGAATTGCCATCCGGTTTTTCCTCGATAAGGTGACGCTTTGGCGGTTTATCAGCCTCAGGACCTTGCGCTTGTGGGTTCCGCTGTTGTTTGGTATTTGGGTCATTGTTCCACCCCAGTTGTACATTGAAATGTTGAGCAAAGGTGACCTCCCTGACATCTCTTATGGGCAGTTTTACCAGGCTTTTTTCGACCTGTCGCACCCCTATTTTGTAGACTATACTTCAGGCATATTTCCTCATGTTGACGTCAATCACCTGTGGTACATCCGTGAACTGTGGTTTTTTTCTATGTACCTTTTGCTGGGCTACGGGGCCTTGTCACTGTGTAAGTTGATGGCTTATCTATACGCACCTTTTCGCTCATGGCGGTTAATCACAACAGTCACTCTTTTGGTGGTTGGCATGAGCCTGTTGCAATTTTTTGTTTTTCCTGAAGGCTCAGAAGGGACCCGCAAAGCCTTAGGGTTCAGTTTCCTTTGTGTGGGCTTTTTGATCGGTTGGGAGGCTCACTTTTGGCATCAAATCAGAATACACAGAAAACTGTTTTTGATCTCAGCGGTGGGTGCCTTTGCAGTGCTGATTACCTATTACCACCTGTACTACCCAAGCCGAGTAGGTGCACCCAAAGATGGGTTGTATTTCATCGAAAGGCTGTTGGTCTTTACCAATCGCTGGGCCTGGATCTTGGCCATCTTGGGTTATGCACACCAGTACTTGAATCACAATCACCGCTGGTTGCGGTATTTGAATGATGCGGTTTATCCTTATTACATCCTGCACCAAACTTTCATCATTGTGATCGCCTATGTGTTTCGAGATTCAGGTGCCATTTCCCAACCCATACTGGTGATCGGCTTGACCTTTGGTGGCTGTGCATTGAGTTATGAATTGATCAGGCGTTCGGCTGTTTTGCGTTTGTTGTTTGGCCTAAAAATTGGTCAACCCGCCAAGCCAGTCACAAACCCTTAAGGGCCAAAATACCCACTTTGAGTTTCTGGTAATCGTGTCCCAACAACCCTTGAAAGGGCACCTTGGCAATCCACTGCATGCGGTTGGCAGTGGTGCGCAATGCCATGACCATTTGAGCATCATGATCTTGGATGAATTGTTGGATGCTGTCGGTAAAAAATCCAGCATCCTCAACAAAAAACCGGGCTGTCGAATTAACCAATAAAAGCACATCACGGGCTTGGGCTTCAGCCAAATTCATCACCGACAAAGGATCATCTTCAAAATCAATGAATGCCACTTGCTGGTTGTGTTTGTCCATCAGCATGTTGCGGATAAAACCTTGACTCAAATACTGCCCCTTCAGATGCAACTCTTTGATGGCTTGTAAACAGGCAGTGAACAATTCCTGGCGCCGGCCTTGGCTGGTGTCCTGTTGTTTCATTTCACGGATGATCGATGACCCCACATCTTTGATCAACAACCAACTGTTCTCATGGGCGATGAGTTCGGGGACCAATATTCCATGGGATGCTAATTGCTGAATGCGCTTGATTTCGGTATTGATGGCTGCATCACCACCGGGTTGTGGCACGGCCTTCAACAAAGGTATACGCATCAGCCAACTGAAAAAATTCAAGGCGTGGTAGCGAAACACACCCCTGGCAGGCGCCGCTTTTTTTAACCAATAATCGCCCTGATCACTGGTTATTTTCTCAATCCGCTCGGCAGAATCCATGGCCGCACGCCATCGACATGTGGCTATGCCATGCTGTTCCAGTTGTGTTTTTAATTCACTCGACACCATGGGCGGTATTGTACTGACAATACCCACACAATACCAAAGCAAAGGCTTATAATATCCTGACAACAACCTGACATGTCACCTCTGTGACGTGTTGTGGGTTGCCTGTTGTATTGAAAATAGCGGTACTTTGAAAACATCGGAAACACCATGATTTTACGAAAACTCAGATTACAACGAGGTTGGTCCCAAGAACAGGTGGCAGAGCTGACTGATTTGTCTGTCCGAACCATTCAACGCATTGAGCGTGGCGGTCAACCCAGTCTAGAGTCTGCCAAAGCCTTGGCTGCTGTTTTTGAAGTTGAGTTATCTACTTTTCAACAACCAACAGGAGAAAAAAACATGCATAAAGAAGAACAACAACTCAACCCCATTGGATCCAACACAGAAAATCCTGTGGATGTCACTCCCGAAGAGGAAGCCGCCATCAACTATGTCAAAGGCATCAAAGAATTTTACGGCCACCTGTTCATGTTTGTGGTCTTCATGGTGGCTTTTTTGGTGACCGGTAAATTCAGCCAACCACAGGTGTTGTGGATGGTACTGGGCTGGTTTGCCGGCCTGATTATCCACGGCTTGGTGGCCTTCGAAATATTTGGTTCATTTGGTACCCAATGGGAAAAAAAACAAATAGAAAAAAAGTTAGGACGTAAGTTATAAACCAGGTCCGCTACAGAAACATGGCGGGCCACAAACAACGAGGTGCAAAGTTATGGACATGGTCACATTACAAGCCTTTTTGGGCTGGAATTTAGTCATTCACATTGGCCTGTTATTGCTGGTCTTTTTGTTCATAACTTTGGGTCGCAATTGGGTGCTAAAGATTCACCAAAGCATGTTTGGGGTGACCAAAGATGATTTGGTGAAAATGTATTTTTATTACATCGCAACTTACAAAATGCTGATCATCATTTTCATTTTGATCCCTTATTTGGTACTGCGCTTTTTATTGTGAATCAAAAAATCAAACCTTTTGGTGGTTTCCAACCCACTGACCGCATTGCCAAGAAAATCGCTTGGTGTCACCGGCTACCAGCGAATTGGATAGGCAAACAAGTGGCTCAGATTTTGCGCAAGCAGGTCATGTCTCAAACCCAGTTACCTTTAGATTTAACTTTCGACCAAGTGCGTCTGCGCTGTTATTTGAAAGACAACGTTTCAGAACGGGGTTATGTGTTCATGCCGTGGCGCTGGGACAAAATTGAGCGCCAAGTCATGGTTGATGCCCTGCCCCCAGAAGGCGTTTTCATAGACATAGGAGCCAATGTCGGCATTTATTCCGCGATCGCTGCCACCAAACTGAATCGCCTGGGTACCATTTTAGCAATTGAACCCAATCCGCCTGTGAATGACCGTTTGAGGTTCAATTTACAAGCCACTAAAAATGGTTTGGTCGAACAACCACGCATAGAAATCATCCAACAAGGCGTCAGCGACACCGAAGGAGAGTTTGAGTTGTTTTTAGATGATGACAATTTAGGTGCCAGCACCTTACTGAATCAAGGATCAGAAAAAGCTTCAATCAAAATCCCCTGCAAACCCTTGTTGGACCTGATATCTGACCAAAAGTTGTCTCGGGTCGATGTGATCAAATGCGACATTGAAGGGGCTGAAGACCGGGCTTTGATACCGTTCTTGATCGATGCACCACACCATCTATTACCGCATTGTTTTATCTTCGAAAACAACCAAGACCAATGGCAAGGAGATTTATTGGAGGTCTTAGAGCAAAGGAACTACATCCAAACCCACCAAACTCGATTGAACTTTATTTATCAGTTACGCCAGCCCATACATTTCACAGCCAAAGAAAAAAAATACAAAGATGTGGTGCCCGCCGCCTGGTAAGTCACTGGTGTTATTTGATCTTCAATGGTAGCCCTTTGTCCTCTCCAGGTTTACGGGCCCTTAAATACACCAATTCATAAGTGGCCGGATACAAACCATCTTCAGTGCGAAATTCCTCAAAATTTTGTGTCAGCTGCTTGATGACCTTAGGCGAGGTCAGACCACGAGGGCGGTTATTATCCACATTATGTGCGCCGATGTTTTTCAAGTCTCTCATCATGTCCACCACATTGGCATACGTCATGGTGATGAATTCTGAATCAGCTATCACGTCTGCAAACCCCAGCTGTAGTGTCAGGTCAGCCACTTTGGCTGCTGGCACAAATTCATTCACATGAGGCTGATCATCGATGACCTGCCAGGCGGTTTTCAGTTCATGTAAGGTGTGTTCTCCCATGGTAGTCAAGTGCATCAAACCACCTGGTTTCAGCGCCCGTTTAATTTCTTGTAACACCGTACTTTCGTCACACCACTGGAGCATCAGGTTAGAAAACACCAAATCACAACTTTGGGCATGGACATCAATGGCATGGGCATCGGTCACCCGTGGATCCACTTGTGGATGGCTGGGCACTTGATTCACCATCGCCGGAGCAAAATCTGCCGCAATGATATGAGCTTCCGGGAAGCACTTCAACAACTCTGGTACAGCCCAACCCGTGCCACAACCCAAGTCCAGGATTTGTTCAGGCGCCGCCTTGATGTCATCATTCAAGCGCTCAAGCAAACGGTTCAAAGACTCCTTTTGCAAAATGGCATGCTGTTCGTATTGTTTGGCTGCTGCATCAAAAGCAGCTTGAATCAAATGATGTTCTAAACTCATGAGTTGTCAGTTAAAAGTATGGGTTGTTATCAATTCGGTCAATTCATCGGCTTGTCTGATGAAAGGTGCATGCCCAGAACCACGCAGCATGTGGTAATCACCACCACACAGACTGGCAGCTTGTTCCATGGCCTCAGGCAACACCAGCCGATCTCTGCGTCCACTGATCCATAATGAGGGTGTTTTTAGTTTTTTCAAATCTTCA
The DNA here is from genome assembly GCA_965230295.1 of Marinicella sp. Classification (GTDB taxonomy): domain Bacteria; phylum Pseudomonadota; class Gammaproteobacteria; order Xanthomonadales; family Marinicellaceae; genus Marinicella. The sequence goes on from OZ246001.1 coordinate 1,519,322, forward strand.
CTCAAGTCGACTCGCCCTAACAGCGACAATCCAACGTTCAACGCCTGGGTACTTGGCAGTGGCCGTTCGAACACTTTTTGTTTCAACACCCGCAATTGTGACCGCTCATCTTTGACACCCATCACCTCAAGGGCCAAAAACTTCTCAATGGTTTGCTTCACATCCTGCTGCAAATTGCTGGCAAATTGTGCCAACACCTGTTCTTCGGTTCCATGTGTCCAATGCGGGTGTTGGACAAAGCAAGGTGTGGCACACAACATGATCAGGGCATCCACCTTTGCTGGATTTTTCAGTGCCAAGTTGAGCGCCAACATCCCCCCCATTGACCAACCCAACCACAGTCCGGCAGGCACGTCATTGGCTTCTGCAGCCAACTGGTGTAAATCCAACGAGAGGTGTTCCTGGTGGTTCAAGCCATGACCAGGCAAATCAATCAAATTTACTTGAAAATGCTGTGACAAGTCTTCTGACCAGTCATCAAACAAATGTGCGTTCATGCCCCACCCATGTAAGACGTTTAAAACCGGCCCTTGGCCTTTGGTGGAAACAATTTTCATCAGGAAGCTGCGTCAGCTGAAATTCATGGAAGCGGTATTATACAGAATACTTTGATAAAGCACATCGTCATTGATGGTGAGTGGCCTGCATAGCCAGATCAGATAATAAATACAAATTCATGGCGCAAATCAAATGTGGTTTTCGCATGAATACATATATTCATACAAGAGAACAACAATGAAACCCATGCAACTGTTATTGACCTTACTTCTGGGCTTTGCTGCAAACAATTTGTGCGCTGCTTATCAATTCAACAACCAGTTTTTTGGCGGGCCTAACCAAAGTGTCTTTACCCTCAGCGGTGATTTGAACGGTTTTGTTGCGGCCAGACAATCGGTACCCGTCGAATATATGAATGAAGCAGGTGATTTAGAGTGTCATGTGTTGTTCAGAAAAACCGCCAATTCCTGGCAATCAATGGGTGATATTGGATCAATCAACAATGGTCAAGATTGTCCTTTGATCACAGGAGGTGCATTCCCTATTCAAGCGGTTGAAGCGTTTGGGCCTGATACCTGTATCGGTGGAGAATTCACCAATTTGGGCGGTGTGGCCGGGTTGAGTTATTTTGCCTGTTATTCTGATTCATTGGGCTGGTATCAACCCAATGGCATTGGCAACGGCCCCAATGGGCCGGTGTATTCGATAGATTCAGATGCCTTGAATTTATACTTGGGAGGCGCATTCACCGAAGTCGATGGCGGTACCAGTGCCCGACGGGTGGTGAAAACCGATGGTTTGTTCTGGACGCCTTTGTACACTGATAACCAACAAACCAGTGATGGTGTCAATTCGACAGTTCAAGCGGTCTTTTCCACCACCAGTTTCCTGGTCATTCAAATGGGCAACTCAACCATCACCTGGAACCCTTCAGTGCCTGAGTTTTTGGTCAGGGGAACACACAATGGCAATGCCGCATCCCATCCTGATGTGGTTATCAATGGTTCCACATTGACCGTTTCAACACGTGGTGCCTCACTGGTATCAGGGGATCCCGGTGGCAGCATTTCAGATTTTAATATTGGTGGCGAGGAATGGTCAGAGTTTGGCATGACCGATGGTATTGATACCGATTTTGGTCAATTGGCTTTTGGCCTGGGTCCTTTGTATGCCACCGGGGATTTCACCAGTTTTGATCCTGATGCCAGAGGACTTGCTTGGTACAACAGCATCACCTGGGAAGCCGCACCAGATGCAGCCTTGTTAGGCGATTTAGCCACCACCCCACCTACAGATTTACAGCAAGGTGGTTCCCAGTTTTGTGTGTTGACCCAAGGGGTTCCTACCGATGCTGAACTGTATTGGAACACCCAGGTTTGTTACGATGGCAGCAATTGGCAAGGCGACAATCAAGCTCCCATCTCTAACATCATCCAAACCATTGGTGAATTTAATAACCGCATCATTCATGGCGGCGATTTCAACGCCATCGGTGATCAAATATCGCCATTTGTGGGTGAGTTGGGTTCTACCAACCTTTGGACAGCCATCAGCCAACTGGCCTGGAGTGGCGCAGGTTCAGGGCATGTACGTCATTTGCAGGTATTTGATGGTGAACTGTATGCCACAGGCCTTTTTGACTCCGCCAATGGCGTCCCTGTACAGCACATAGCCAAATATGATGGCACCAACTGGTCGCCAGTCATCACTGGTCTGAATGCCCTGAACGGTCACATGACTGTCTGGAACAACCAACTGATCATCCAAGGCACTTTCAACGCCATGGGACCCATCCTGACCTGGGATGGCAGTAACATCGGTGAAGCCGGGAACTTCAACCAAGGCGGCATCATCACTGATTTATCTACCCATCAAAACGACTTGATCCTGGCCAATTTAGCCGCTGGAACCAGTCGCCTTTATGCATACGATGGTGGCACATGGCAGACTTTCGCCGGGACCCTACAAGGTGTCATCAACACCACTGAGTCAGTGGGTAATCACTTGTATGTGGGTGGCGATTTCAGCAGTGCATGCAACACGGTGGATTTTGTGTTCGCTGAAAACATTTTCAGGTGGGATGGCACGGGTTGTGACGCTTTGGGGGCAGGCGTCACCAACTCAGGCCCGATTGTCGGCATCAGCGACATCGTGCCCTATGGCAATGGCGTGATTGTGACTGGTCGCTTTAACCAAGCCGGTGGCCAAGCAGCCAACAGTTTGGCAATTTGGAATGGCAACAATTGGTTGGCCATGGACCAAGGGTTGGTGGATGGCATCGACGAAGGTCAAGGCAATGCGTTGTGGATGAAGGACAACGCCCTCTATGTGGCTGGCTATTTTGAACAAGCCGGGGCGGTGTTATCACACAACTTTGCTTCAGTTGACCTGGATCCCTTGTTTAAAAGCGGGTTCGAATGAACCCATACATTGACCAGGTGGTAACAACAAGTCACTGCATTTGGGTGATAAGCCAGGCCCTGGCAGCAGTCCAGTGGCGGTTGACTGTACGCGATGATGTGTTTAATGCCAAGGCAGTCTGCTCAACATTGAGACCGGAAAAATACCGCAACTTAACCACGTCTGCCATCATCGGATCTTTTTCCTCAAGCTGTGACAGAGCACGATCCAAAGCCAAGATTTCGCCGCCCATGCTGTCTTCCAGAGCCACATCAATATCCCCGGTATGGGGCGCATTGGCACCACGTTTTAAACTGGCTTTGGCACGCGCGGATTCAATCAGTATGCGGCGCATGGACTCAGCCACTGCGGCAAAAAAATGGCGTTTAGAATCCCAATTGAGGTCCGGTTGATTAACCAGGCGCAGGTAGGCTTCATGAACCAGTGCAGTTGGGGTTAATGTGTGGTTGGCTCGCTCGGATTGCATCTTGGCTTGGGCCATGCGCCGCAATTCGACATAGATCAGGTTCAACAGCTGATTCTGTTTATCCTGATCACTGATGTCGTCTCTGGTCAACAGCGCTGTAACTTGTGAGCGGGTTTGGTCAAGCGAATCCATGTTGTTATTGTAACTCAGCTCAAACTAAAAATTATGCGATAATCATAGACAATGACTGATAAAGAGAACAAACACACAAAATCAGACACCACAGACTGGGATTTGCAATGGCAATTGTTTGATCAAATCATTGAGGCTGATGCAGAAAGGCAGGAACAATTGCTGTCTGAAATCAAACAGCAACATCCGCAGCATCACGATGTTTTGGTTGAACTGTTGGCCTCACACAACACGGCATCCACTTTGCTGGATGAGCCCATTACCCAATTTGATGTGACCAAAAATGAACACATTCCCACTGAAATCGGAGGCTATGAAATCATCGAGCCCCTCGGGGCAGGTGGTTTGGGTGATGTTTATTTGGCACGCAAAGCTGAAGAAGGCTTTGAGCACATTGTGGCCTTGAAAATGGCCCCTTCTGGCCGCTATTCGAACCTGGTTTTGGACAGTTTTAACAATGAATTGAGGATGTTATTGAACCTCAATCACCCCAACATTGAGCGTTTATTTGAAGGTGGTGTTTCAGCAGATAACATTCCTTACCTGGTGGTTGAATACATTGACGGTGCTCACATTGACAGGTACTGCGACCAAAATCAACTTAACGTCAAACAACGCATCAAATTATTTGTCCAAATTTGTGAAGCTGTGGCCACACTGCACCAATCACTCATCATTCACCGAGACATCAAACCAAGTAACATCATGGTCGACCAACAGGGCACAGCCAAGCTGCTGGATTTTGGCTTAGCCAAACTGATGGACATGAACCCGAGTGAAACACAAGAGGAGGCGACCATTTCAGGTTATATGATGACTTTGGCGTATGCCAGCCCTGAACAAATCAAAGGGCAAAACATCACCACCGCCAGTGATGTTTATGCCTTGGGTATGCTGCTCTATTATTTGCTGTCCGGACAACTGCCTTACCGGATCAAACACAATGATTTGGCTGACGCAAGCAGACAAATCACTGAAAAAGTCCCACCAGTCGCCAGCCAGAACATCTTGAATGAGGCCGTCATTAATCAGCAACATGGCCAACTCAAAAAGCAGTTAAAAGGTGAGTTGGATGCCATTTTAGCCAAAGCCATTCACAAGGAACCTGAACGCCGTTATGCATCGGCCCAACAGTTGGCTGACGACCTCAACCGTTACTTAAACCACCACCCCATCACAGCCAAGCCTGATAGCATCAGTTACCGCATGAATAAATTCATCCAGCGCCACACAGCTGGTGTGTTGACTTCATCGCTATTTGTGATTTCTTTGGTGGTCTTGACGGTGATGCTCTTCAACCGCTCACATGAATTGGAAAATGCCCTGTTGGCCACCCAGCAGGAACAAAGGCGAGTCACTGCGGTGACTGATTTCCTGGTCGATGTTTTCAAAGTGTCGGACCCGCTGTTGAACCAGTCTGAAATTGTAGATGTGAAAGATTTGCTGGATTACTCAACTGAACAGTTGCACAATCAATTCAATGAAGAACCTGCCACCAAAGCCCGTTTATACGAAACTTTGGGGTCGGTTTATCTGAACATGAGTGACATCACCCAAGCCGATCAGCTCTTGCAGCACGCCGCTGCCATCCATTACAGCAAACAACCTCAAGAGCAGCTGTCTTCCTTGCTGATCCAAGCTGAACTGATGTTACGCAAAGGCGAACTGAACCCAGCTTTGTCATTGATTTCTGAGTTCAAACAGCAACACGCCGACCTATCCATCAACCCATCAACACAATTACGTTTGGCATTGCTGCAAGGTACCTTACAGTACCAACTGGGCCAATCTGATGCAGCCATCAGCACCCTGACTCAAGCAGAACAAACATTGGCCAACGATGAGTCCTCTAACAACCTGTTCAAAGTGCAACAATTGCGTGCTGACATCAACCATTTACTGGGGAATGTTTATTGGAAACTGGGGGATTTTCCAAAAGTGGCCGAGCATTATGAAAAAGGTTACAACAGCAACTTGGCTCGCTTAGGACCAGACCATCATTTCACCCTGAAAAGTTTGTCTGCTTTGGGTGTGTTGGCCTATGCCCAAGGTGATTTCAATCAAGCCTTGGTACAGTTGGATCAAGTACTGAAATCTCGAAGCGCACACTTGGGAGAAGATCATTTTCTGACGGCCGACGCCCACAATCGACTCGGAGCCACCCACTATGAGTTAGGCCATCTGGACGATGCGGTCACCCATTACGATGCTGCACTGAAGGCATTTGACGCCAGCGGTTTAACAGACTCAATCAAGTACACCCGGGTATTGAACAATTTGGGATTGGTCAAACGCCTACAAAACCAAGCCACTGAAGCCCAAGCCCTGTTCACCGAAGCCCTGCGAATTCAAACCCAGTTACTGGGTGAAGGACACCCTGACCTGGGCACCATGATGCATAATCTGGGTCTGGTGGCCATCGATCAGCATGAATATGAACTGGCCTTGGACTGGTTCATGAAATCGTATGACATCCAATACCAAGCCAATCAATTGAACAACATCAACATCACCCATGCCATGAGCAACATCGCCCGCATGCATGTGTTTCTTGGTCAGCCAGAACAGGCACAAACCTGGATTGATGACGCCTTATTTTTGCGCCTGTCACAACTAGGTGAAGACAACTTACTGTATGCAGTGACTTTGATGGTTCAAGCCGAATGGGCCTTGGCTTCTGGCAATGATGAATTGGCCAGGCAAGCCGCACAGGCTGCATTCAAGATACGAGACCATTTATTGGATGATACCGACATCCGTTTGATTTTCTCACGGTTGTTTGTTAACAGCATGGCAGCTGATAAACCAGAACAAGCCCAAGCGGCTATATGCGACTTGATCAAGCTAGAAAACGCCTTTGGACAACAACACCCTACTGTAGTTGCTCTGGCCTCCAGGTTACCTCAAGGCTTAACGTCTTCATGTCAATGAGGGTTATACATGTGTGACTCGGAAAACTGGTGATCAGTTCGACCAGCGCAGGTAATGAAAGCATGGTGGTTTACCTGAAAGGTAATAAGCCTTGCTTGAATACCGTAGCTCGTCCGAGGTAGCAAGTTATGCTCACCGCGGTCGCTTTCATTTTTGTCTGGAACAGACATGCAGTGCGAAGCAACTGCTCAGACAATAGTCTGTAAAGGTCGGTTTATTTGCGCAGCAAATATGAAGACCTGTCAGACCATGAACCAGAATGAAGACCCAAGGGCATTCCTTAATGTTGCTCAGCATAGGTTTCGACCTCACGCCAAACTCGCATTAAATTACCTGACAATATTTTTTCAATGTCTGCTTCCGTATAACCGCGTTGCAACAAACCATCTATCAAGCCGGGATATGTGGACACATCTTTCAACCCAGTTGGTAATGAATCACCAACCCCGTCATAATCAGAACCGATGCCGACATGATCAATACTTGTTAGCTTGACCACATGATCAAAATGATCCAACACATCGTCTAAATCAGCAAACGGGAAAGGCTTGGCCGCATTGTAATCTGCGGTGAATTTTTCAACCTCAGGGCTATCGACAGCCACTTCATGCTCACTGATGAACGCTTCTCTGGCAGCCTTGAACGTATTCCAATGATCCAGTGATTTTTGCGCAACGAATGTAGAACCAAAGTTGATAAAAATCACACCGCCTTGTGCTGCCATGGCTTGAATCATGTCATCATTCATGTTGCGTTCGAAGCCTGGGGTGAAGTGTCGTGCTGAAGAATGCGAGGCGATCACCGGAACTTGGCTGATTTTCATCACATCGTAAAAGGCCAGATCTGAAATGTGCGAAACATCGACCATCACACCCGTTTCGTTCATCGCTTTGACCAATTTTTTTCCAAAAGCAGTCAGGCCCTGGGCCGGACGTGCCTGGTCATAAGAAGAATCTGAAATGTGGTTGCTTAAAGAATGTGACAAGGTGATGTAGCGAATCCCTCTGTCATAAAAATGCTGCAAGTTCTTCAAATCACCGGCTATGGGCGAACCATTTTCCATACCCATGGGCAAAGAAATCAGTCCTTTGGTAAAATTGTCTTCCACTTGTGCGGTTGAATAGGCATGGGCAAATTTTCCTGGCGATTGTTTTACCATCAGCTCGACTGAGTCTATCAACTTATTGGCCACAGCCGTGCTGTCTCCCCCTTCGGCTTCAATGCTGGCCGGGACATAGATCGACATGAATGGGGCATCAAGACCGCCTGCCACCGCTCTTGGGTAATCAAAATCCCCGCTTTCTGTGGCTTGTGATACATCTGCGTAATTTTCTTCCAATCGATAGGGCACATCGACATGTAAATCAGTGATGATGTATTGCTTGCTGATTGACTCACCGGTCATTGGCTGCTGTTTAGGAGCAGGGGTTTGCTGGCAGCCCATCAATAATAATGTGCTGATCATAATACAGGTGGTGATTAATTGTTTCATATTGGTATTTTTCTGTGCTTGTTTGTTGGCTGTTGAAGATGACATCAACAGCTCATTTTATCGATTGCCCAGACATGAAATTTGACCATCAAATCACCTGGGAAATAACTGACTGATTAGTTTACTCTAATTGAAATCAAAAGCGCAATGACAAGCAACTGACACCACCATCTAACTTTTGGAATTCAGAAACATCCACCGCCAACACTTCAAACCCTGCTGACTGCAACAAGCCTTGAGTGACTGGAAATCCAGCTGGCATGATGACCCGATCATTGACCCAGATACAATTCGCCGCATAGACTTCAGATGGCGGTACCTCCAATCGCCTGAATGATCTGAATTCAGGTTTGTCAATGAATTCACCACTGACCAATAGAACACCATTTTCCAAGTAACTGACACCCGTTTTCAGATGCAAAACATCCTGCAAAGAAATCACCGATCCCGTCAACTGTTGTTGTTCTAACCAGGCGATCAATTGCTCAGCCCCTGCTTGATTGGTCCTGGCGGATAACCCAATGTAGTAATGGTTTCCAACCATCATCACGTCTCCGCCATCCAATGTACCAGGCGCTTCAATCTTGGCCAAAGGAGTAAATCGTGTTTCAAGTGCGGCTGCAATGGCCAGGGTTTCTCCTTGGCGAGAAGTCGCACCAGGGTGGGTAATGATCGCACCTGCTGGTGTAATGATGGCAGGGTCTTCAACAAAACACGCATCAGGAAATGAATCTTCTGCCGGCAACACTTCGACCTGTAAGCCACATTGTGCCAAAGCCCCTATGTATTGCTTGTGTTGCTCTAAGGCCAGATTGTGATCTGGTAAACCCAATCCGGCATGGGTGATCCCAGCCACCATCGACTGAGATGGTGTTTTCACCAAGGCATTCTTAAACATGTCTTGTTCAACTAAAAGCATTCATTTTGCGCTGCTGGTCAAAAATATTCAAGGCCTACTGCTGGTTGTGGCCAACCAGCCCATGGGATAAAATTCTAATTTACACCAGATATCCCATTGGGCACCACAGGAACACACCATGCGTTTTGAACCCACCACATTAAGCGGCCAACATGTTCGATTGGAACCCCTGCAAAAACATCACTTGCCCGGCCTTAAAACAGCCATTTTAGACGGACAATTGTGGCGGTTAATGGTGACCAGTGTGCCGCACCCTGATCAACTTGAAAACTTTTTAGATCATGCGCTGAAAGAACAACAACTCGGCTCAGCCATGGCCTTTGCCACCATAGACCAACTCAACAATCTGGTGGTGGGTTCGACCCGTTATTTGAATACCGATTGGCTTCATGCCAGGACAGAGATAGGGTTCACCTTCATTGCCAAGAGCAAACAAAGAACAGCCATCAACACCGAAGCCAAATTACTGATGCTACAACATGCTTTTGAAACTTGCCCATTCAATCGGGTGGCTTTTCTGACTGATTTCCTGAACCAGCCTTCAAGGAATGCCATCCAAAGACTGGGTGCGAAACAGGAAGGCATATTACGCAATCACATGGTGATGGTAGATGGGCGGGTCAGAGACACTGTGGTCTTCAGTATTGCCAAACACGAATGGCCAGGCATCAAGCAATTGTTGCAGGAGAAATTGAACCGGTGATCTCTTTTCGTTTTGCTGAACGCCCCGACTTGACCACTTTGGTGAACATGCTGGCCGACGACCCTTTGGGCGCTCAACGCGAAGACCCGTCTTTGCCCTTATCAAAAACCTATCAACAAGCCTTTGCTCAGATCGAGAAAGACGACAACAATGAATTGGTGGTGATAGAAAACCAGCAACAAATTATCGGCATGCTGCAGTTGACCTTCATACCTTATTTGACCCACCAGGGTTCCTGGCGATGTTTGATAGAGGGCGTTCGGATTCATAAAGATTGTCGCGGTCAAGGATTGGGACAAAAAATGTTTGAATGGGCCATTGATCGGGCCAAACAAAGGGGATGTCGCTTGGTCCAGCTGACCTCTGACAAGCAAAGACCGGATGCCATTCGCTTCTACCAGTCTTTGGGCTTCAAAGCCAGCCATGAAGGCTTTAAGTTGAAACTGGATTAATCTTGTTTTTCCAGCAAGGCTTGTTGCATGGCCGCCAGTAAATCGGCGTCCTTGACCGGGTCCAGATGATTGATCACGCCTTGTATGTCAGCCAATGAACGGTTTTGATTCAATTTATACTTACATTGAATTTCTGTGATCTTCAATTCAAAACCCACGATGGCCCTTAACATCTCTACCCGGTACTCTGGTACCCAAGGGTTTTCTCGATGCTGTTCGTATTGGTCAGCCAGGCCATTGACCACTTCAGCCAGTCGTTCAGTGTCATTGAACACTCGGCATTGACCATAAATATGCACCGCTTGGTAGTTCCAGGTTGGGACACTGTTGACTGTATACCAAGTCGGGGAAATGTAACCATGCGCACCACTTAATGTGACCAAAACCTGCTGATTTTCCAAGCTCAAATGCTGTGGATTTTGTTTGGCCATGTGGCCTGTCAATACGGATAATTCAGCATCATACAAAAAGGGTAGGTGGGTGCAAATTATTTGTCCTTCATGCAGCGAATTGAGCTGCCCAAAGGCATTGTTCAAGATAAACTGGTCAATGGTTGCCTGATCTGTTACAACAAAACTTTGGGGTATAAACATCTATGCTTTCAGATACACTTAACCCTGACTATCATATACCAAATTTTTCAATTCACTCAAAATCATCAGCAAAAATCAAATCCACCAAAGGTTGAACATCGACTTGCCAAGTGTATTCAAAGGTAGGCAAAGTACCGTGTTGGCTGACATCAACCACCGCCGAATTGTCTTTGACTTCGACTTTGATTTCAACTTGACCAACCGCTGAAGGGGTATATTGAAAACTTTGTGTGACCACAGATGAGTTATTGGCACCCTGATTGACACCAGCCACAAACCAGGTCACTTGTAAATCGTGGGTAGGCTGTAAAGTATCGATTGAAAAATTCATTGGTACCGATACATGACCGGTTGGTGTTTGACTGGCAGGAACCGGGCTGTCAGGTTCAATCAGACTCAACAATCCTCCATCAGCAAAGGGAACGGCATAGACCCGATCAACATAGGCTTCTTGGCATACCTCACAAAATCCAAAACCCAAAAACTGCATGTTACAGGCATTTTTCGGCCGATACATGCCTGAGCTCAAATACCTGGCGCCCTCAAACAGACCAACCACGGTGTCGTACTGGCTGGTTTCAGGTGTTGGAATGGGTGTCGAACCTGCAATCAAATGATTCCATTTGATGCTGTTGCGAACAGTTTGATCGGTCACATTGGCTTCACAGGGTGAATTACCGGAAATGTCACTACAGGGTGGAAAACCAGGAAAAGGTGTGTCGTATTCATCTGCCAGACCGGTGAAGCTGTGGCCGTATTCATGGATAAAAATATCATCGGCCAGGCTGTTGGTCGAAAACGTTGAAATGGCTCCACCAGCTCCACCGTATTCATTGTCATTAACAATCACAGAAATGATGTCCCAATCCGGGCTGGCCGCAGCGGCCACCAATACTTTAGAGCTGTTGATGGTTAATAACCGCTGAATGTTGCTGGTGCAATAAGTCGCATCAAAGGCCGTATCAACAAAACTTGGAGCTGCAAAACAGGGTGCCGGTTTGTCTCCGCCTGATTGGTTACTGGCTGTAAACAACCGATCAAAACTCACAAAATTCGCATAGTTTTGATAAGGAACAAATGTCAACATATAAGCGACCACTGAATCAACATCGGTGTTGAACGTACTTTGTTGGCCACTGGTATAACCATCGCCCATGAACAATAAATTGATGCGGTTATCGGTACCACCTCGATGAGATTGGGTGTATGTTTGTGGCCCCAACGCTTTGGCATTGGCAACCAACTGGTTGTAATCATGAACCTGGTCGAATGTATTCATGGTTTCAGGCAACTTGATTTGTGAAACCAGACCTTGCTGGCTACGAATCACAAATGAAATGGTCTCATTTTTAAACACCTGTCCATCTATGTGGTGGTGACCATGGTGTTCCGACCGGGTGTATAAGGCATGCTTCAATGACACTTCGCCAACCAACTCATGATCTGCACCCAGTAGCTGTACATTGTGGTGATCCCGGTGAGGTGATTCGATTTTTCGATTGGCTGGCAAATCGACGATTTGGTGGTATTCAGCAACCAAACCGGCTTGTTCATTCCAACTCAAAACCAGGTAATCAGTAGGCACCGCATGTGTTACAGTGGTGAATAATGCCAGCAGAATGACTGACAACAGATGTGTGATATGTTTCATACCAGCCCCCTTTCAAATGCCCCATCGGAATCAACAGACTTGCCCAGACATCAAATGACATGATCATAAGGACTTGTCTTTGATAAAAATAATTATTATATCTGATGGGTTACTCTTAACCAACCACAAACGTCTTTTTTAGCGGGTTGGTGTTTTCAATTGTTTACATATGAGACAACAAAATGTGTGGTAATTTAATTGTGAAGAATCCGCAAAAATCTGCGGTTTCAGTTAGATTCATTCATAGGAGTGTAAAATGACTTTAGAAGCTTTAATTATTACCTTGGTTGTAGGTGCAATTGCAGGGTGGTTGGCAGGTACATTAATGAAAGGTTCCGGCTATGGTTTGGTACCAAACATAGTCATCGGTATTATCGGTGCTTTTGTTGGTGGTTACGTTTTTGGCCTATTGGGTGTTTCGATTGGCGGTGGAATTGTTGGTTCAATCATTATGGCCACCATTGGCGCCATCGTCCTACTCCTCATCATTGGTGTGCTTAAAAAAGCCACCAAGTAATTCCCAAAACGTGGCTTTTAAAACCAAACCCTCAGGAACTACTGGTTTCTGAGGGTATCGGCCTTGGCAGGTCGCCCCAATAAAAACCCTTGAAAATAACCACAACCCAAAGCGGCCAAACAGTCTTTTTGATCTTGCGTTTCCACCCCCTCTGCGATGACATCTAAATTCAATTCTTTTGCCATCAGGACCATGATCTTGATCAATGAAATATCGGTTTTTGAGTCGGGCAGTTCTTTAACAAAACTGCGGTCTATTTTTAAAGCATTGAAGCGGATTTTTTTCAATTGTGACAAGTTGGAGTAACCCGTACCAAAATCATCAACAAAAAATCGCAGGCCTTTTAATTCACGTTGTTGCGTTAGCTGGGTGATGTAGTCATTCATGTTGACCATCACATTCTCCGTCACTTCTATGGCCAATTGTGCGGGGGCGGTCGAAGTGCTTTTCAACTTATCAATCAAATAAGCCTTGAATGATGGGTGCATCAGTTGCTTGGGTGAAGCATTGATGGAAACATATTCACCACTCTGACACTGTTGTTGGATGAATTGAATGGCTTGATCAATCACCAGTTCCCCCAGCGGCAAAATCAGGTCTGATTCTTCGGCAATGGCAATGAACTCACTGGGGCTGACTGAACCAAAAATCCTGTCGTTCCAACGTGCCAGGGCTTCATAACCAATAGGGCTTTGCTGCTCGGCACTGAAGATCGGTTGAAAGTGAACTTCCAATTCTTTGGACTTGATCGCATCACGCAAATAAACATCCATCTCAAGTTTGCGTTTGATGGTCATGGTATAGGCTTCTTGGTAAAACTGATGACCACCTCGGTTGTTCTTTTTAGCCACATACATGGCGGCATCGGCATGTTGTGCCAGGGTGATCACATCACGGCCATCTTCAGGGTACGTTGCAATGCCTATACTGGCATTGATGAACACCCGATGTTGGTTCGAATCGAATGGCTTTTTAAGGATGCGGAAAATGTTTTTCGTGACTTTTTCAATTTCGGCCTTGTCTTTGTAATCAACCAACAACATGAATTCATCACCGCCAACTCGCGCGACCTCACCACCTTCTTTGGCCACCTTGACCAAACGATTCCCGACGGCTTTGATCAAGGCATCGCCTACTGGATGACCATAACTCTCATTGATGAACTTAAAGTCATCCAAATCGAGAAAAATCATGGCAAACTTTTCGTCAGATTGTTCTGCCCTTTCAATGAACTCTGTGGCCGCTGTGATCAAAGCGGACTTGTTCATCAGCTCAGTCACCGGGTCGACATTGGCCATCCACACCAACTTTTCATTGACACTTTGTAATTCTTCGGTCCGATCAGCCAGAATCAATTTCAGTTTGTTGTTGGCCTCGTTCAATTCTTTTTCATAACGGGTTATTTCAGTGATGTCAGTGATCACACCACACAACACACCGCCTAACTTGTCATCCTGGAAAACCATTTTTCTGACTTGCAGGTTCACTTGATTGCCCTTTGAATCAATGATGGTTTCAAGGCTGACAATCGCTTCAAGTGAAGCAAAGGCTTCGTCGTCTTTTTGGCGACAAATTTCAGCTTCATCTGCATTTAAAAATTTATAATCTACTTTACCGAGCATTTCAGCCCTGCTTCGGCCCATCAATTCACAGAATGCATCATTAACCAGAATCAAGCGATGCTTTTTGTCTTTGACAAACACAGGCGTAGGCAAAGAGTTGATGATGCTCTCGAATAAAGCGGCTATTTTCAAGCCTTGTTGCAGGACATCAACCATGCTGGAAACGCGGTAATTTCTGTTTAACCAAACGCTCGGCCCGAGCAAAATCAACCTGTTCAACAGCCTCAATACCTGTACTCAGGTCGGTCAGTATTTTGGCTTGGATTTTGCCCCGAGAAAAAGCCTGTGCATAAGGTATCAGGTGGAACATCACCATCGAATAACGTGGGATGAAATACTCAGGTAGGCGCCGCTCCAGTTCAAATGCAATGGCTTTTTTTAAATGAAATTTAGGGTCATTGACTGTGGCACGCATTTCAACATAATTTTCCAAGGCCATGTCAGCAATGGCGTTGCTGTTGGCCATGCGACTTTCAACAAAGGCTGACATGGCCAATTGCCAGTCATCCTGATACAGATCCAGGGCTTTGTCCATGGCCACACAATCCTCAAACCCTGCATTCATACCCTGTCCATGAAAGGGGACGATGGCATGGGCGGCATCACCCGTCAAGACCGCTCGGCTGAATTGCCAATCATGACACCTGATGGTACCCAAATAGCCCGTGGGGTTGTTGAAATAATCATTCACCAACTCTGGGATCATGGGTTTGGCATCTGCAAACTGTGCATCAAACAAGGCATGCAATGCCGGTTCATCGTTGATTGATGCAAAACTCACCGGGCCTTCATTGGGCATGAATAAAGTGAGGGTAAAACTGCCATCCGGGTTGGGCAAGCCAATCATCATGTAATCATCACGAGGCCAAATGTGCAGGGCTTCTTTTTCTAATTGAAAAACGCCATCAGGTCCAGGCGGGATATTGAGCTCTTTGTAAGAATGGTCCAGTAATTCTGCAGTGAACTCTGTTTCCTGACGGTTTTTCATGGATTCCCGCACCTGACTGCCACCGCCATCGGCACCAATCAGATAATCATAATCAACCATCACAGTCTGGCCTTGAACCTGGCTGTTGACCGTACAGTTGTGTTGCTCAAAATCAATGGCAACACATTCATGTTTGAAGAAAAATTCAACCTGTCCTGTGGCTTCAGCAGCATCGCGTAAAATACTGACCAAACCAGCACGAGACACCGAATAAATCACTTCTTCAGGTTTTTGCCCATAGCTTTGAAATTTAAGCTGTCCTTGTTCGTCATGCAACATGCGCCCTTGCATGGGAATCAACAATTCATTGACCTGATCCATCAGGCCCAATCGATCCAAGGCATCGATGCCGCGATTGGCCAGCGCCAGGTTGATTGACCTGCCTGCAGAGATGGCTTCTTTGCGGATGTCTGGCAGTTGCTCATAAACACTGACTTGATAACCACGTCGTGCCAAATAGATCGCATGCATGGATCCCACCAGCCCGGCGCCCATGATCACAATGTGCTTGGGTTGGTCGTTGTTGTTTTCGCTCACAATGAAGCCTCCAAAATATCTACAAAACGAACACAGTCTTGGTATGAATTGTACAACGGCACTGGAGCCACTCGAATGACATTCGGTTCGCGCCAGTCACAGGTCACGCCAGCCAATTCAATGGCATCAAACACCTGCTGGCCGGTTTTGTTGTTGCTGTTGACACAAATTGATAATTGACAACCACTCAAAGTTTCATCAGGAGTGATGATCTCCACACAATCCGCCAAACGGTTGTTCAATAAAAAGCGTAAATAAGCAGTTAATTGCTTCGATTTGTCGCGAAGTACAGAAATTCCGCCGGCTTGTTTGAATGTGTCAAGTGAGGCCCTGATGGCTGCCAATGACAAGATCGGCGGGTTTGATAACTGCCAACCTTCTGCGGTTTGTATCGGAATGAAGTGGTTCTCCATTTTAAATCGAGTGGCTTTGTCATGGCCCCACCAGCCTGCAAATCTGGGCAATTCAGTGTTGTCGTGGTGCTTCTCATGAACAAAACAACCAGCCACTGAACCCGGACCAGAATTCAAATATTTATAGGTACACCAGGCCGCAAAATCCACGCCCCAATCATGTAACTGCATGACTACATTGCCTGCCGCATGGGCCAAATCAAACCCCACTGTGATGTCATGATGTTGTGCCGCATCCGCGATGGCTTGCATGTCAAAAACCTGACCAGTGTAGTACTGCACACCTGGTAACAGAATCAACGCCAACTCATCGGCATGGGCATCCATGGTGGCCAGGATGTCTTCTGAATGAAGACACTCTTCACCAGCCCTTGGTTTCAACAGGATCATGGCATCATCGGGATCGTGACCATGAAATTTGACTTGAGATTCCACCGCATAATGATCGGATGGAAACGCATGGTCTTCAAGCAACACTTTGTATTTTTTATCAGTCGGTCGATAAAAGCTGACCATCAGAAAATGCAAGTTGGCGGTCAATGAATTCATACACACCACTTCTGATGGCTCCGCGCCAACCAACTGGGCCGACTCAGCGGCTAAAAACTCATGGTAAGGCATCCAGGGGAATTCGCAGTCAAAGTGCCCTTTAACCCCCAGGGTTTGCCATTTATGCAACTCATCATTCAAATACTGAGCTGTCAACTTGGGCTGTAAGCCCAGCGAGTTGCCACAAAAGTAAATTTCATTCTGGTCTGTGCCTTTGATGAAAGGGATGTGAAATTCAGCACGCATGTGTGCCAGTGGATCTTGCTGATCCAGTTTTTCCGCAAAGGCCATACTGTCTTCAAAGTTCATGAGCAGAAGAATTTTAAAACAGATGATTATAAAGCAACTGATTGTAAATTTCCGAACACAGATTATGAAATCTTTAAATCAATCACTCATCCTGCCAGATGATGCTGGCAATATGCCAACTTCCAGGTTTCTTGATCAATTGAAAATGCTTCACCCCTGATCCCTGATACAACTGGCCATCCAGATATCCGGACTTGGCATAGTGTGAAACTCGAGAGGCCAAATGACCATTGATGGTGGTCTGACTGTCGGTTTCCCATTCATGAAACCCAGACAATGAACCTGATGCCAATAACTTCATTCTGGGTTCAAGAAAATCGACCAAGTTCATTGATTCAATGTGCGCTTTTTCAACCTTATGAATCACCACTGATGGTAACAGCAGTTGTTTCATGACTGAAAAATCAGGTGTTTGATCATTGCGGTTATCAAACACCTGAAAGAACTGTTCAATCACACGATCAACGGCTGCCAGCTCTTCATTCTGCATGGTTATCAGCTTTAACAGGGGGTTGCTTTTTTGATTTGAATTTTGGCCACCAATCACCTTGACGTAAACTTTGTAACAGTTGTTTCAACCAGCTTAATAAAGCAAAACTGACCCAAATGGACCACAACAAAATCAACAACTTATACCACCACAAATGCAAGCTGAACAGGGTGATGCTGGGTATTTGGTTGGCCCCTGCGTCTAAATACCACTCCAACCGAGAAGCGCTGGCACCCACACCGGCCACACCCATGTCAGGATATGACAGCAGGCCATAGGCCACAGCACCGATCAACACCCCCAGTGCAATCAGCGTAAAGATCAAACTGAACCATTGCAGCAAAATACTTTTGGCGCGTGAATCAAAACCGTTAAACTGCTGCTTCCAACCAACGAAGAACAGCCAACTGGCCACCCAGGCAAATGCCAGCCAAGAAAAGGTCCCAAAGGCACAACCCAACACCAACCATTGCCAAGCTTTCAACGGTGAGTATTTAATCCGAGCCAAGAAAAATGCCAAGATCACAAACACCAACAACTCACCCCAATACAAAAAGGCCGGACCCACACCAGCAGATCCACCCCACAACAGCCATCGGTCCCGAGGCACCTGGATGGTTTGGTTTAAGTTGCTGTAGGCTGCATTCATGTTGATCGAGGGCGTGTGATTGATGACGCCCAAATCATGGTTGAAGTGCCATTCAATGGTCACATTGTGCTGACCAGGCAAATAACTGACAGCCACCACACCATTTTCATTGACTAAATTAGAATCCACCCCATCAAAGGAGACTTTTTTCACTACGGCAGACGGGTCCAAATTCACTTCAAACCGCCCGCCTTGGGTGGCGCGGTAATTGATTTTGGTGATGGTTTTGGTGGTCCTTTTACCCACTGTATAGGTGTTGTTGATGGCATCAATCGACAACGCTTCGCCTGCCACGGCAGCAGGTCTGGATACAGCAATGTTGAGGGACTCGCCTGGCCTGGGCATATAGATGTGTTCAAAATAATCATCATAGTCATCGGTCATGTTTTCAGTTGCCACCAGCGGCACACCTGCCATATCAACATGCCATTGCGGCGATGAGACCACATGCCATGATTCAATGTGTTGTTCACTGGGTTGGGCCGTGATCTGCCATTGATCCAACCGCTCCAAGCGCGAACGCCAACTGAATTGGAGTTCTCCCGGCGCCATACTCACCAGCACCCTGCCTTGGTCATCCTGTTGGACTTTTTCCAAAGGAAATTCGTTGTCCAACAAGGGCAGTGCCACATTGACCACACCATGCTTGGGGGCCACTCGAGTGACGTGGTTGTCAACGTACCACTGATCGTCAAATTTGATGTAACGCTGCAGTTTCACATAGGGTTTGATGTCAGTACTTTGGGTCGACTCTTCGGTTGTGGTTTCAGTGCGCTTGGCCGCAATCAACTGTAAGGTTTTGCCCGTCATGTGGTTGCCATCTATGCCGGCAAACTGCCAATCTTGTGACTGCACGGTCACATGACCAGGCTGGTATGGAAAATTCACAGACACTGCGTTTTTACTGGCCAGGTCTCCGACCAGCTCTACCTGATTGATCCCTTGCTCCAGTGCCAACCAAGTGAAGTTTTGGTGTCGCAAGCGATTACGCACAATTTGCTCATTGACCCTCACATTCAAAATCTGCCAGTCAGCCGATCCGGGTAGGGGCACCACCACATCCGCCAGGGTATGATAGGTCATCTGAATGGTCAGCCGATGACCTTCAACCCTCACCGATGCCGACTCTACTGTGGCACACTGGTGGCCACATTCTGCTGCTGGATACAGCCTGTTTTGCAATTCTTTGAGCATCCCATCTGACGGGAAATCATCGGCCCACAAGGGTTGGGCGAACAGCAGACCGAACACCCAAAATAGACTGGTGGAAGTCACTTTCTTTTGGTTGTTTCTCATAGTCCACATGTGTTTCAGTACAGTCATCAGCCACATCACCGTAAAACCAATCAACAACAAACGCCACAGCACCCGCATCCAAGGGGTGATTAAATACAATTGATAGCTTTGCGTCGCAGTGATTGGGCCATCCCAATTCAACACCACCGGATTGTACCGCCATTGAGGCGTACCCTTGCCAGCTTGGATGGTGGCATCTGTTTGGTAACGGTTCAATAAATCAGCCCGTTTGATTCGTGATCCGGTCACCGTTAGTTTTCCTTGTTCTTCCAGGGGTTCTTCTGCGAACATCGCATCAGCTGCTTGAACAGCATTGTCCGTGCTGTAGCGCTGTTGGTAAACTTGATTCAAAGGTGCGGTTTTTTTCACTTTAGAAAATGAGAGGGAAGGTTCAGCCATGGCGTGTCTGTTTTCCAATTGAGGATGAATCGTTAACCGGGCTTCATTGACCAAAAATGGAATCAGATAAATCACCAATGCCAATACACTCAAGAGAGTGTATGTTTGCACCAACCTCAGCCACCGACCTTGCGGCAACCAAGCCATCAAGCCTAAGGCCAATATCAAACTGGCCCATGAATAAAGCGGCATGTTCACACTGTGATAACCCAGCACCAATGCCAATAAAGCGAACACGGAGGCTTTCAAGCCAATCACTTTGAAAGTCAAAACAGTCAGTAACATGACAATGAAAATATCCCAAAGCCGCCATTGTTCCAGCCAAACATGTCGGGTGCTGTCGACATTGTAAGTTGCCAAGGCCATGTAACCATGGGGTAAAAACAATCGGGTTTGTACCGACTCAAACTGACTGTTCCAACCACTGATTTGATTGAGAAAACTGCCGCCAAACTCTCCATCAATGGTCAAATCAACGCGAGGTTTGCGCAGTTCAACACCCTGTTCCCCAGCTTCAGATTCAGTGATCAGCAGTGTTTCGCCAGCATTGGTGGCACTGAGTAATTGCAACTGGTCATCGGCATTGAGGCGCCATGAGCCCAATTTTTCGCCGCTGATGCGGTCTTTGCTGCGAAAGGTCTGACCATCAAATGACAACCATGCTTGTCTTTGCAGAACCAACTGTTCACTTTGATTCAAGGTACCTCTTTTTTGCTCATTGATGGTGAACACATCGCCGTCATTGACCAAGTAATTAGGCACTTCAAACCACCTGGATGAAGTTTGTTCTGGATTGATGGGGGTAACCCCTTCAACTTGGGTTAAACGGATGTTTTTGTTGTCTTGGTAGGCCCAGATCTCTTGTTTTGGCCAGTTCTCACCATCAGCAGTGAAGGTGAATGACGAAGGCCAACCCAACACATTCATGGTGATCAGAATTTCGCTGTAGCCTGGTTTAAGTTGTACCCACAAGTCACCAGATTGGTCTACATAGGCATTCAATTCACCCGAAACATCGGTGATTTGAAACTGATCAGTCAAAATGCGGCCCAGGTTTTCATTCCTGGCCACCCCAGAAACCTGTAAATCCAAAGCCAAAAATACCACCATGGGATGCCCATCTATGAACAGGCGATTGACTTCAATGTCCAGGCTGTTTGCTTCAATTTGCTCATCATCAGTGACTTCACCTAACCACAATGCACGGTCTTGGCGGACTGGGAATTTTACGGGCTCACCTTCTATGGACAAGGCGATGTCAGCGATTTCAGAAGGCACGCCTATGGACTCAGGTCTTGACTGCCAGTTGAATGTACCCCGGATCTGATACCGCCCTGGTGTTAAAAACACCCTGGGCTGATGACTTTTATTTTGCACAGGTACCTGGCTCTGGTTAATCGTAATCGCTTGTGGCCAAGTCTTTTGGTCACCAGGTAATGGCACCCAACTGTCAGCCAAAACTTCCCAGGTTATATAGAAATCGGCCTGATTTTCGGACACATCCAACACCAATTGTTGCGGCCAGGCACAAAGGTGATTGGCTTTGGATCCAGCGCCTTTGTTGGCAAAATACGGACATGTTCTGAATTCCTGTTGGTACTGTACCCATCCTTGCCAATCAACCAAATCATCTGGAATATCTTGTGCGGAGGCTGAACCTACAACCAACCATATACCCAACAACTTCCCAAACTTTGTCATAAATCACCTGTGTTTTGTATGGCAGCAAACTGCGTTTTTTATCGATGTATTTCCGATACATCATCTCTTTTGAGATTCGCCTTGTCAATTAAGTTCCCTGATTCACGACTGCAGGCCTGTATACCGACAACTTAGTTCTCCTATATGAATCCATGGCTGCGCTTTCCTTTCATTCTTGGCATATGGTGGATCCAGGCCTGAACATTTGGTGAAATTAATCACTACTGATTATCCTAAACCAAGTAAAATTCATCACCAGTCCGCGCCCATGGCTCAGCTCGATGAGCACCGAGTTTCGCCTCCCTTCTTTTGCTTCGCAAAAACCGGCTACGCTCACCATTCAATGAAATATCTCTGACTCACAAGCTCGCCAACCGATATTGGAAAGCTGCTGAACAGCTTGATCCGCCGAGCCAGTTGGTGAGCCTTGCGAATCAGAGGCGAAGAGCGCGAGGTAGCATGTCATGTTCGCCGTGGTCGCTTTCACTTTTGTCAGGAACAAAAGTGAATGAAGCCCCAAGAACATTCCTTTATGTGTTTAATCCATACCGAGAAAAACCTTATCAACTAAAAAACACAACAAACTATTGCCTAAACATCAAAACCCGTTACAATTCATCTTTTCAATGCGCCCATAGCTCAGCTGGATAGAGTAACTGGCTTCGAACCAGTTGGTCGGGAGTTCGAATCTCTCTGGGCGCGCCATATACAAAAACCACCCTCGCGGTGGTTTTTTTATGTCTGGTGTCCAGATTGTGAGAACTCTCTCAGTTCGACTGAAATGACTGGATCATTTCAGCCCGTCAGCTTGCTGACGACCCCTAAGGGGTGGAGCACATGGATGTGCGGAATAATCTCTCTGAGTACGCCAACAACTGACCATCCCTTATATTGATCGTTAAGAATCAATGACTCTGACCCCATTGATCACTCCAACTTGTTGTATCTTGATTCAAACTAAACCCTTTTATCTGATCCTTGCTGAGTGCGTATAAAGAAATAATGATAGATACAAGATCGGCATGAGTATTACCCACAACTCGCTTAGTAAAGTCAAATTCTGGTTTTTTACCAATTAATTCATTCAACCCTATTTTGTAAATGATTCCATTATTCAATTGTTTTACAATTTCAGGTTTAAAACAAAAAATGAAAACGCCAAACACCCTCAACATAATTATGCCAAATCTGGTATCACTTTTTAGTCCATAACTTGCCATGGTGTGATAAATCATCAAATGCCTGATAAATGTCTCAACCTCTCGCAAAGACAGTTGATTAGCTGCAATTAATGTGTTGAAAAATGTTTCATATCCTGATTTTGCCAAATCAGTTCTCTGAAGTAATTGATTTCCAGATAATAGATTTTGAAAGTGTACTTTAGATGTGCTTATCACTTCCTGCTCTTGATAAACATTACCGGGTAAATTAAAACTGTATCCAATGAATTTGTCTAAATATCGTTTTGCATTAACACTACCATATGAGTGTTCAACAAAAGCCTCAATTTGTTTTAAGTTGGCAACCAATACAAACTGAACGCCCTCTACATCGAATATATGCTTTATATTCTCAAGGACTTTTATCGTAAAGTTAGGATGGCATCTATCTAATTCATCTATGAAAATTATTAGCTGATCTGTTTCAGTAATCTCTTTTAAAACCGCTTTCAATGCAGTGATTTTTTCTTCTGCCTTTTCATGACTCTTAAGAACGGAGTCAATCGATTTATCAATCATTTCTTTGAATGCCTGATCAAACTCATCTGGTATTCCTGCCGCGTCCTGTCTCAACAAAAATCCAACTGCTGCTCTACTGACTACACTTGTACCAAATTTCAAAACATTCATAGCTTTTTCACGAAACTCAATTTTATCGCCGCTTTGAGGCAACGAGTTTAAAATTGCAGCAAGTATGGTTGCTAGTGGTTCATTTGCATGATCTGCCTTGAAAGCATCAATGTATACTGTATGGTATGTTGTATTGTCATTTGTATCAGTAGTAGGAGATAGTTCCTTCAATAAATTTATCAACTTGTAACAGAATTCAGTTTTACCCACACCCCAGTCACCATCAATTATTAGCGGGCTAACTGGTATTTCTGATTTAAGCAATTTGATAGTTTTAATAGCAATTGACCGTCTCCTGAACTCATCCCTATCAGAGAATTGTAATGAGCTTTGGTCTTCTTTCATTGAGCTTCTCCTTTATTGATTGAATGCTATTTTTTGTAAGATTGTTTTGAGTTTCAAAGCGAAATTATTCTATTTTTGGATTTTGTTTTGAAATATTTTCTTCTTGTTTTAACTCATTCAACTTTTCAGAAAATTTTTCACATTTGATTGACTTTGGTTTTTTATTTTCTTTTGATGCAGCATTCAATTTTCTGCTGGAAATAATGCTTTTTGGAATTTCATAAGTCCCACAGTCTGGATTGTCTTGGATTTTCACATAGAGATGATTTCCGACATCAAGCATGACTAACAAGTTAACAGACTGTCTTGTTGAGCTTTCGTCAATCAACTCAGGAAACAAATTGTCTTTACTGGGGTTATTTAACATTAAAACTGTGACCGCCTTACCACCACCGATATTCATTGCATTCATTGCAAAACCAGCGTAAGAAAATTTGAAGAATTGAGGGTTTAACAAAAGCATCCACAAAAAAGCAGAAATGATGGCCGTAACTTTCAGATAGTCTTTGAATGACTTTCTTTCTCTGTTTTCTCCAGGTACTGTGAAAAAATATAATATGACCAGCAAAGCAATAAACATGAAAGATATGATCACTATTTGAATGGTCGAAGAAGTGCTATTTGAAATACCGAACTCATTTAATGCTCTTAATATGACATACGCAATTGACACCAGCCAAAATACTGATAAGAAAACAAGCATGAAATTTAGTATCGCTTCTAAAACATTTTGACCATTCATTTCTTCTTCGAGAGACAAGAACAGGACAATTAACAAATGAACAATAAGAACCACATATACCCAGTAACTTTTGTTCGATAGTGCAATCGCATAAAAAACAACAGGTATTACGATTGTTGCCAGATAAACCCAAAACCCACTCCTGTTACGATGACGTTTAATGTTTATTTTCTGCCAAAATGAAGGTTCCTCAGGCAGTTGTTTCCGGTTTTCGAACATGATCAGCCATGATTTTTCCTCACGATAAAATGTAGGTACTATCAGGAATAGCGACATATACACAACAATGAAGAATGAAATGCCAAAAATAGCCAGCAAAAGTGTGGGCAATGAAGATAATGAGATTGGCAATGGAATGTTGTGTTGTTTTACGTATAAAACCAAACTAAGAAAGGCTAATATGGTTCCTATGCTTAAACTTTTTTTAATCAGGTCAAAAACTACAGAAGCGTTTTGGTTTATGGAACCAAGTTCAATCCATAAGTTATCTTTATCTCTTTTTTCTTCCATTAATTACCTCTCGTATGACAAAAGCTTTTGTTATTCGCCTTGCAGCTCAAACTCAACTATGTGGTTCCTAAACCATGTATTTTTCTGTTTCTTATAATTGTTGAACATGCTTAATTTTTCCTTTGCTAATGGTTCAAAAGCAGAATTAGATGAAGCCAGCACTTTGAGTTGTTCAATTTTTCCTTTTTTGCTGATCATTGTTGCAATTTTCACCCAAGGGTGATTAAAGTTATGATGCTCATTTCTTTTGTATGCATATGCCAAAACTTCTAAT
Organism: Marinicella sp.; assembly: GCA_965230295.1. Classification (GTDB taxonomy): domain Bacteria; phylum Pseudomonadota; class Gammaproteobacteria; order Xanthomonadales; family Marinicellaceae; genus Marinicella. Next base: position 1,544,771 of record OZ246001.1, read on the forward strand.
TGATTAAAAGATTTTGTTTTAAATTCAATGCTTATTTCATCCTCAACTTTTTCACCATCTTTAATCGCGGGGTAAAACAGAAGGCTGTTCATTAATTGACCTATACTTTTTCTGAGATAAGGGTTTTGATTGTATTTTTCACCCAACAAACTCTCCCAGCTTGTAATTTTTCCCGACTTATCTATCAGCAATTTATACTTATGCTCCTTAAATCCATCATGATTATATTCATCTATTGAATCAACAGCCGTTAACAAAACGGGTGGATGTGAGTGTGCTGAGAAAATACGATGAAATTGTTTGAAAATTCCAGGTCTGGTTTCGTATTGTTCCCTTACCAGGTCATTATGTTGCTCCAGATGTTTTTCAAATTCAGGAATCTCCTCCATTGCTTTTTCCTGGCCATCCCAAAGAACGGGTTTGTTGTTTAAGATCAATAGATCGTCACTGTAGAAAAAATTCACATCTGTAACTTTTTTGGGCTTGATTTTTGATTTAATTTTAACTGTGTCTGCGATAACAACAGGCGAGATATCATACGGAATTTCAGCTATTTGATTCCTCATGGTTTGAAATAATGGTTCATCAAAAATTGAAATTTGCCCCTTTGGCAATTCATAATTAATGGTGATTGAAGCCTTTGAGTTCACAGCTTGGCCATCAACGAACTTTGGCTTGAATTTAAATTTCAAACCAGCTGCAATGGATGTGTTATCGAATAAACCTGGATGGCTTGAATCTAACACTTCAACACTATCAACTGATCCCAGTGAGTTTATGTGCATTAAAATTTTGACATTACCTTCTGTTCTGTTAATCAATGCTTTCAATGGATATACGGGAGAAATACTGACAATAGGAATCACTTCTGAAGGCTCATTTTCCTGCGCAAATCCAATATTTACGAAACACAGTATTAATCCAAGTAAAAATATATTCTTCACGTTAACCTCCATAAATTGATTCATAGTTACCTATTGCTTACCAATGAATTTATCTTTCTCAATCATTACTGGCTAATCACCAAATGCTTCACCTGTATTTCCATATGCATAGTCATGTAAGTTTGTTTCTTCATCACTAACAACTAATGCTCCATTAAAATCGTCAAAACAAATTCTTGGGTTGTATGATTTGCCATTGAAGTTGATTTCACCTTGGTCGTGTAACATTGAAAGTTTAAAAACAAAGTCGCCAACTATTTCTTGAGCTGATTTTTTCTTTATTTTGTTTTCTTTTAGTGTTTGTTGTAACAGCAAAATCAATTCATATTGCCACTCAATTGCAAGTTCTTCGTATTCTTCTGATATTAGAGGTTCCATATTTACTCCAGTGTTGCTAAGTAATCATCAATTATTTTAGAAATTGATTTGATCAAGGATTTTGACTCACTGAAAAAATACAAAACAGGTGTGTCAATATCATCCATGAAAATTTGAAAATACAATGTGCTGCTTCTTAACAATTGTTTTACCTGTAGTTCATAGGTACGGGTTTCTTCAACTTCGGTATCCAGAATCAAGTTTTCTAAGGCTTTTGGGTCAGTATCGATTTTGTTGCACAATGCATGTAAAAAGCCAGGAACATCTTCCATGTCAAATTCTGTGGAGGTCTCATACTTGTAAGCAACCTTATTGCCTTTGATGTATTTAATGCCTTTTGGTAATTTCGGCACGATTTGTTTAACTGAGTTGATTTTTCTGAGTGCTTTTTTAGCTTGATTGCGATACCAGCTTTCTTTGTGTTTTGTGTAGTATTCGACAAGTTCTTTTGCTTCGACTGCCTTTAGTTTTCCAAGGGCTTCAACACAAGTGATTACAAATAAATTTGATTCGTCTAAACTTTTCTTTTCATTGATTATTTTAATTAAAATTGGAATCGCTTGTTTTCCCATTATTTTGGCAACTACCAAAGGTAAATAGTTTTTTCCTTCATCATTTATATCGGAGTTATTGAATAATGATAAAATATTTTCAAGCTCTTTTTCAGTGGCGACCGTTTCTAAAACTTGTGCAATTTCGAGCCTGAATGAATTATCAGCATTTTCATATAATTGAATTAGTTTTGATCCTGCCATTCCTTGAGCTTTTCTTGATTTGAGTTTATTCACGAGTATTTCTTGTACATCTTGAGAGTAACCCATATCCAAGTGTTTTAAGATGATTTGAATAATTTGCTCAGTTAGTTGATGTTCTTTAATGCCTTTATAGTAATCAGTATTTAGACCCGTAGCCCGTACTTCTTCATAAAAATTTTGCAAATCAACTTCATTAGTTTTTATCTGTTCTTCTCTCAGCTGTTGCTTATATTTGTTGTAATTTCTCAGAGCAACTCTTTCTTCACCTTCTAGCTTTAACATGTCATCGATAGACATTGCCTCAAATTTTTTGATCTCTTCATTACTTAAAGGTTGAACGTTATCTTCATTTGATGCTCTTTGCATATCTTCGATAATTTCTTTTGCAGTTTTTGGTTTGTATTTTTTCATAAGTTAAGAGCCTGGAATTAATTTTGTTAGAGGTTCTATATTTACTCCAGCGTTGCTAAGTAACTATCAATTACTTTAGAAATCGACTTGATCAAGGATTTTGATTCACTGAAAAAATACAATGTAGGTAAATCAATATCATCCATGAAAATTTGAAAATACAATGTGCTGCTTCTTAACAGTTGTTTTACCTGTAATTCATAGGTACGGGTTTCTTCAACTTCGGTGTCAAGAATCAAGTTTTCTAAGACTTTTGGATCAGCATCGATTTTGTTGCATAATGCATGTAAAAAACCTGGAACATCTTCCATGTCAAATTCAGTGGAGGTTTCGTACTTGTAAGCAATCTTATTGTCTTTGATGTATTTAATGCCTTTGGGTAGCTTAGGTACGATTTGTTTAACTGAGTTGATTTTCCTAAGTATTTTTTTAGTTTGGCTTCGATACCAAGAATCTGAGTGGTTTAAATAAAACTCTGCCAGCTCCCTACCTTCAAAAGCTTTTAAGTTTCCTAACTCAATTAAACAATTAAATATGAATAAATTGTTTTCATTTAAATTTTTCTTTTCTGATACTAATTTGATAAAAAGTGGAATGGCTTGTTTCCCCATTAACCTTTTTAAAACTGTGGGTAAGTTAGTTTTTCCGGCATCTGTGATTTTATTATCATGAAATAACTCTAAAATGCCTTTTAAGTCTTCTTCCGTAGCAACAGAGTCTAAGGCATGTCCGATTTCGTACCTAATTTCATCATTTGAGTTTCTATATTTGTCAATTAACTGCCGTCCCGCTATCCCACGAGCTTTTTTAGAGTCTAGTTTTTTAAATGATCGTTCTTTTTACATCGACAGTGTAACCTTTGTTTAAGTGCCTTAGTAATATTTCAATTGCATTCTTGTTGAGTTGTTGGTCTGTTATTTCTTGAACTGATTTAGCATCAATATTATTTCGATTTAATTCACCTAATAAAGGTTTAATTGATTCCTTGTACTTTATTAGCTTTTCCTGCCTAAGTTCTTCTTTATAAGCGTTGTATTCCCTTAAGGGTATGCGTTCGGTACCTTTTAACTTTAGCATGTCATCAATTGACATAGCTTCAAATTTTTCAAATTCTTTTTTATTCATGTTTTTACCTTAAAACGGTATGTGATTTATGATGCCATCATCTATAGCTTGTTGTAAGGGTTTTGTAAAAGTTGCTCCCTTTTTTACAAACAAATCAAACCTTAGGTTATTAGCTCTTGCAATAGCAGTATAATCTTTCAACTGTTGTGTATAACGGGGATGGTTGTTGTCTGACAATGTGTCAAGAGCAAAATCTTTAGCATAATCACAGGCTGCCGGTTCCGTTGGCCTGGTTGATATTTTTCTCAAATATTCTATGAATGTCACCATGTTTTATCTGTACTTAGTCAAATGGCATTTGATTCTGTTTGCTCATGAATTTATATTTAACATTGTTGCTCTATTTGATTATAAAGTTCAGTCACAGCAGCATCAAAAGCTAAAACGATAACTGCTGAAATCATTGCTTTGGTTTTTCTCTCTCCAATGACACCTAAAGTGATCATTTTTCCATGCTTTTTTAAAGATCGCTCCTGTACTGATACAAACTTCTCAGATAAATCATTACAATCGCTAACAGCTTCAACAGATACTTTTGCACTATAATAATTGAGCCGCATTCTGCCGTCCCATGAATAGCTTGAGTTAAACTTTGTTATTAAAATTGGTTTTATTTTGTCACGACAGTTCGCGTTAACATTGTAGTTTTTGAGCAATAACTTATTTTCAAATAAATACATGATCTCACCATCATACACTCGCTTCAAATTGTGCACTTCTGGTATTTCTGAACTAAACTCAACACACTTACTTTTAAATAATCCATCCGTGCAAATTTGAGAATTAGTAATTTTCAAACCATATTTATAATCTTCAAGATCCATCTTCATCGGATATTTTGATGCACATGATGAGATAAAGATTGTTACAAATAACAACATTTTATTCTTCATAGTTTTCCTCATAGAGGTTTGACAAAACCTGTATCAATTTGCCCTAGTAAATCTTTTAGAGCGATTCTATTTTTTTAACTTTTCGTCTAGATTAGATAAATCGTTGTTAATTTGATCTAATATATTTTGAAGCCCTTTCGTCAACGCAGCTGAATCTTTGTTATTTTGCTTTTTACTGCCAGAAGTCAGAAAAACAAGTTCATCAGAATCAACTTCTGTTTTATACACTCTTTCATCGAGTAGGCTTGCAGAATCATAAAAATCGACTTTTGCTTCAATTTGAAACCTATTAACTGATACAGCCGCTCTTTTTGTGATAAAGCCCGAAAAAGTTTGAATGTCTTTTATTAAGGCTGAATGTTTGTCACAAACTTTTCGATTTGGAAGGCTTAAAAACTCATTTAGGTTGTAATAGTAAAGAATCTTTTCTTGTTTGGCTTTTGCTCGAACTGACAGTTTATTAAACTCTTGATCAAGTTGGATACACTGATTATAAGAGCCAGTTGCAATAGGCATATCACTCTTCAAGATCTTAGATTTACATGACGAGATTAATATCGTTATTAATAACAATAATTTAACCTTCATAGTTTTCCTTATAAGGGTTTGATAAGCCTGTCTCAATTTGCTCTATTAAATCTTTCAGTACGACTTTGATAGCTATTTCATCTTGTTTTAACTTTTTTTCTCCTGATGCCAAAAAAGAATGTGAATCTGCGTCAGATTGCGAAAAATATTCCTTTTTCTCAATTATTTTATTTTGGTAATAGATATTGACAGTGGCATACATTAAAAACCTATGCAACGACACTTCTTTTCTTACTGTAACAGCTTCTCCAATTGTTTTTATGCTTTCGATCTCTGCTTTGTAATTAAAGCAATCACCTGTGTCATTTAGTTCAATAAAATCAGACAGATTAAAAAGGTAATACACTTTTTCTTTATTGTATTTTGAATAAACCGATTGATTATCTGAAAGTGACTTATCAAAGTTTATACATGAATTGTGAAAAACAATTTTCGTTGATTCACTCTTTATGTGTATTGGCTTACCACATGCGGTTAGAATGAAAATCACCAGTAATGTAATCATTTTTTTCATAAAAATTCTCCAAATTTAATAGCATCCGCTCCACTCGTGTAAAGCACAACCAGCTCCTGGATAGCCAGCAGGTTGTTATTTAATGGACTGCCTATCCTGAATCACCTTTTTATTGAAATCCTTACTGACAATGCTGATTTATTTGGCTGTAAATATCTGATACTGCAGCATCAAACGCCAGAACAACTACTGCTGCAATCATGGCTTTAGTTTCTTCTTCTCCAACTAATCCAAGGGTTACAATTTTCCCATGTTTTCTTAATTTGATTTCTTGAGTGGAGGAAAATGTTTTAAACGAATCCTGACAAATGTAACGAGCTTTTACAGAAATTTTTGCTTTATAGATATTCAATCTTTTCATTCCATCCCAATGAAAAATAGAATCAATTTTTTCAATAAAGATTGGTTGATCAAACTTACATTTATTTTTTGTGTCAAAGATCAATGATAAATCATTTCTATCATAACTATAGAGAACCATACTATCTCTTTCTTCAATTAAGGGTAAATTTAGTGGAATAGTTTGATCAAACATAAAACATTTATTTTGAATGGAAATTTCTTCAACAATGTTTGAATCAGTAATTTCTATACCTTTCTCATACTCGTTCAAATTGACTCTCTTGGGATATTTTGAAGCACATGAACTAACTAAGATGCTTACAACTATAAATAAATAAACTTTCATAATTTTTTCTCAATTTTTTAATAACATCCACTCCACTCATGTAGAGCACAACCAGCTCCTGGATAACCAGCAGGCTGTTTTAATAATGTCGCCGATGGATTCAACAATTTACCCAGGAAACCACCATTCACAATATCCAAAGGCCCTAGCTCAACCCTGACATTACTGTGCGACACATTGCCAAAAACAAATGATTTAGACACGCCGTCTGGGAAATAGCCTCTGCTCACCAGATTATTGGCATCCATTGATCCCAAGCTGATGCCGCCAATGGTTTGGTTTCTTTGACCATTCACAATGGCATCATAACCAGATGCTGTAATTAAGCCTTGGAAGCCCAAAGCAATATCAACTAAATCGAATACCAACCCTATTGTTCTATTCAGACCACTATACTTTCTGGAGTCAATAACTCCTCCACTGTTTCGAGAGAGTATCCCTCGAACCCCTTGACCAGCTTCTTTATCTGTGTAGTTATCCTCATAAAACCTCGTACCGATCAACTTATTCCCTGCAAAACTCATGGCGACCAGAGCTAAATTCAGTTCTGCTAAACTCATACCATTCTTTTTCGCAAAGCGTTCAAGTTCTTCGGTTGCTTTGAATTTACCGTAATGAGAAACCAGGTTTTGTACCACACCACCAGCACCAACAAACTTACCAGAAGCATCAATGATACCACCGCGTAAGAATGAGAGTACCGCGCCTGCTTCGGGGTCAAGACTGCTGATCACTTGCGCAGCTACATCAAAAGCGTTAATACCACCAGCTACAGTACTGGCTCCACCACTGGCAGATGTGGATACTGGAGCAGTTTCAGATATGGCAGTATTTGTTGCAACATCTCCTGCACCACCTGCTGCTGCCTTAGAGCCTGAATTGGCTGCGTCTGCCCCTCCGGTATTTGCAAATTGACTGCCCACAAAAGCCACTGCCCCTGCTACCAGCCCAGCACGAAGAGCTGATCTCAAGCTGCCAGTGATGATATAGGTGCTGGTGAAACCAACCGTAAATGCCGTCCAGAATATATTGAACCCAAGGCCAGGTAGTATAAAACTCAATGTGACAGCAACAACAGCTGCCACCAATTTTCTCAGAGAAAAATACCCTGTGGGATCAGTGAATGAAAGCGGGTTGTTATGAACATACACATAACGGTTAAAGCCCTGTGAGGTATTGGGGTCTTGTACCACGGGGTCGGCTTGGAGCATCTTGCCAAGTTCTGCATCGTAAATCCTGCCTCCCATATTGATGATACCAAATACATCAAGCATCTCATGGCCTGTGAATCCTTTGGTGGTGTAATCAGACAAGTAATCCCGTGACAAGGTGGATGAAAAATCATCCCAATTGGCAGGGACTCGGCGTTCACCCCAGGCTGAAAAGCTCATGGCTTGGAGAAAATGGCCACTTGAGTCTGTGATAACATCCACCGATCCCAGATGATCATGAAACAGATAGGTTTCCTGGGTTGAGTTGTTGGTTTCGGTGATCACGGCGAAGTTACCCAAATGCCGCTTAAAGGCAATCTGCCCATTGGCATTGTATTCAACCTCCACATTGCCCATAAAGTGGGTGACGGTGGTTTCATCATCTGAGTTGGTATCTGTACGTGAGTAAGGTTCTTCTGTATTGTTGTAGCGATATATGCTCTCATCAATGGGGTCATTGCTGTTTGACCCTGTGTAGATGCGCTGAATTTTGTTGAAACCAGTATAAGCAACATTGCGATCAACCAGTTGTCCTTGCCCATTTCTGAAATTGGTCGAACGGGTCATGTTGCCACGGTCATCATAGGTAAATATTTGAGCGCCTTTGGATTGAACCTGATGTGGTGATGAACCAATGGCAGATGCGTTGCCTGTGAGGTAGGCATAACTTTGTCCATCCTTACTGGTCAGGTTGCCTTTGGCATCGTAACCAGTGACCTGATGCGCTACATTGCCAGTGGTGATGTTGCAGTTTTGACCTGAGTTATTGAATCGATAGGTATCAGTCAACCTGTTTAAGCGATCATATCTAAAACATTCGGATTGATTATTTCCTATGTCTGATCTTTTGACCAGATTACCAAGAGAGTCATACTCATAAACATATTGCTGATGGGGTGCAGTAATCGAATTGAGCCAACCACGGGTAGGGTGGAATGTGTAAATAGCACTCAAGGTGGCATCACCTGCCTTACGATCAGAAATGACATTGCCCCATTTGTCGGTCTGATTGATGCGGTAGTATTCCTTGGTGCCATCTGCTGCATCGGTGACGTGTGACAGAAAGCCCCTGGCATTGTAGTGGTTTTCTGTGGCTTTGCCTGATGCGTCTTGCTGGTATTTCAGGCGTGAGAACTGATCGTAATAGAGGTTGGCCTGATAATCACAGGTCAAGCCGATACAGACATTGTCGGCATCGGTGAATGAAATGTCTGTGGTCTGAGGGCGTTTGAACCCATCATAAGTATGGCTTTGGGTGTAACTGATGGAGCCAACAAAGGTGAGTTTGGCTTCGGTTTCAAGCAAACCATTGGTGGCATTATAAGTATTGATGTTACGGGTTAATTGAACAGTGTCATCCCAGCTTTCAACCTGGTGTGCCCTGCCGAGGGTGTCGTAATAGGTCTTGATGCTATTATCTTCTGCATCAATGGTTTCGACCACTTCGCCCAGGGCATTGTAGAAGATTTCACTGAAACCCGTATCCACATCATCACTTGAGGTTTTTCTACCCCTACGATCATAAGTGTTTTCTATCAATCGCTCGATGAGGTTGTTGGCATCACGGGTCAGGTTTAACAAAGCACCTTGTGAATCGTAAACATAGGTCAGTGTATTTTTATATTCAGGGTTGGCACCTGCAATGTCAAAATCCTTTACCTCTATGAGCTGATCCAAGGCATTGCGTTTTTCCTGTCTTCTTTGGCCTGCATCATTGGTGAAGTGGGTGGTAAAGCCTGCATAACTCATGGCTTCATCTGAGGTGTCAGGCAGGATCATTTTGGTTGAGCGATTATAACGATCAAATTCAGTGTGGGTTACTGGAATATTTCCTACTGATGCACCGAGAAAATGATCCCCCTCTGATTTGATCTTTCTTCCAAACTGATCATGCCAAACTTTGTTCACCACATAACGGTCATCACCTGATGTGCTACCATCATTGGTTGCGTTAGAGCTCTGGGTGATGGTGGCAACTTCTCTGCCTAATGAGTCCATATAGATGTAGCTCAACGATCCACCTGCATCCATTTTTCTAACACGAATTTGTGCATCCATACCTGAGGAGCAAGCATAAGTATCTGTCAAACCAGTACACCATTGTCTTGAAGTTTGTGTCCAGGTGCCAAGCGTATTTCTGGTTGAAGTCAATCGTCCAAAATCATCATAAGCATTGGTGGTGATTATGCCCAACAAATCAATGGATGTCAGCGGATTGCCGTATATATCCCGTGTCAGAACATCGGTGAGGTTTTGTTCTTCTGTATTGTATGTTTCATCCACATAACGACCTTTGGAATCAAAGGTGGTGCGTTCATAGCGGTGGATGTGATATGGACTTGCTGCATTGGCTGCTGTCGGTGTGTTATTTGCACACTGACTCGAAGTTAAAGTCGCACCTGAGCAAGTGATAACTTTGGTGGTGTTACCAAAACCATCATATTCATAGCGTTTACGCAAGAACAGTTCATCACCACCAGTGGGGTCTTGACGTTCTTCAATCAACAAACCATTGGTGTAGTCATAATCAAACTCACTGACAGTGGTGATGCTGAGCTGACCTGTTCTGGTTTTGACGGTTGTTGATGTTTCAAGCAGTCCAATTAACCAACGAGACTCGCCTGAGTTTAGGGTTGTGATGTTGCTGTATGTGTTGGTCGTTGTGTTGGTTTGTAATGTTGTGCCACTACCATCTTTGATGGTCACTGTGTGTACCAAGGGATTGCCAAATGAATCGTGCGTGGTGCTCTGAGTCTCGGTTTTGAGCAATGTGCCATCTTCTGGTGAATGGGTGTCCAAAGTAACCGTTTGGACATATGGAAATGTGCTTTTGCTGGTGGGACTGAGTTGATTTGGTGTGATGCTGATGGTTGATAACGTGGTATCAGTACCTGCCAGATTCATATTTTCTTCTATGCGAGGAATGTCTTCACAAGGCAAGCCAGGTTCGCATGGGGGTGGGAAACATGTATCATCATCGCCACAATCAGGAGGCACATTGCTGGCATCATAAAAATCATCATTCAGTTGTTTAATCTGGGTTCCAGAGGGTATCCCGTTGTAGGGAAAGTCCTGCCGGTATGTCGTGGTTGACTCCAGTATTTTGGCATCACTATCACTGGCAGCTTTAACAGGGGTTGCTGTGATGACTTTTTCAAAACCTAAAAATCCACGACCGCCTGTTTGAATCCTGGCATTTTCATAACGATAACGCATGGTGTTCTGAAATGATTCATCTCCCTCAATGGGTGAATCGACATCAACCTGTCTGACCACATAGACTGCACCCATCACATCAAGCACAGGTGAACCAAGACCATAATTTAAAGCCGTGGTTTGGTGGTTGCCTTGTTTGTAGGTGCTTGAAAAAGTCAGGGGTCGATACAACACATCGGTCGATGCCCCAAGTCCATCTGTAAAAGTTGTAATTTGATCGGTGGTCAAATAGACATCTTCTCTTGGGTATACATTTTGGTCACCTGCATTATCTATTCTGACATGGTCCATGGTGCCATCGCCATTCAAGTCCATAAACAAGTTCAGGTTTTGGTTTACATTAATGGCACTTGCACCGATGAATGTAGCAGTGCCTAAAAACCCATCACCCACCCATATTTTAGCCAAATAATTTTGGTTCCCTGTGGTATCTGGGTAAACAACATCTGTATATCCATCTAAGTTGTAGTCAAACATCTGTAAGTGATCTTCATTGTCAACTCCTACGTCGCTGCTGAAAGATGTAAACCCTTTACCTGTTGCTAGTCTGTATTGCCAATTGTTTGATGTGTTCTTAGCAAATACATCCGTTAAACCATCAGCATTGATGTCGATGAACTTGATGTCTTGATCTGCATCGTCCAATAAAGTTGATGTCTCCTTGATGTAGTAATGTTCAGATTCATAGTCCAAATCACCACCGGCCAGTCCATTGCCTATAAAAGCCACCCAATGAGATGAGTCCAGCACTTCCATAGGCTCACCTTGTAGATGAAAATCCTCGCCTGCTGATATAAATCGATAAGCTTGTTCATCCAAGTTTTCGATCAATGGCGGGTTTTCTGTATAATAAACATCTACCCTAAGAATCAAATCAGCCACGCCATCACCATTGACATCATTGGCAATGACATTGATGTCATCATCCTGATGAAATCGATAAATCATATATTCATTGGGGTCAAGTGGTGGGGTTATTTCAGGAATTTGACTGACATCACCGGGCAAATCAATACCAACCAAGGTATTGGAAAAGGCATAACTGCCTCCTTGTCTTTCCAAATACCTGACTGACAAACCAGCAACAGGATACAACAAGTCTGCTAAACCATCGCCATTCATATCAATGATTTGAAAATCACTGTTAGCTGTTCCAGTTAAACCTGTTGATGTTGAGACACTAGAAAACCCCACTGTGCCAGTACTGGCTAAATGTACCACCCATGAAGTACCCACCTGTATCATCAAGTCTTCTCTGCCATCGGCATTGTAATCAATCAAATGCCATTTGTTATCTATCTCTGTCCCAGCCGGTGCAGAAATGGTTGTGGTGGTGGCAATGCCGAACCCTGTTTGCCCATTGGCCAAAGCCACCTTGAATGTATCGGTGTTATCATCCACAAAAACCAAGTCAGCCCGACCATCAGCATTCACATCACCGAGTTTGGAACTTTTAACATCTGTTGGAAAAGAAACATAAGCTCCAGTATCCGTTGCCCTGATTTGTTTGTTAGGTTCAGACCATGTAAAGTTACTTGCAGGAAAACAGGTTGCCCCTCTACATTCTTGAATTGAAGTTAAAATTGATCTGAATGTCGTGGTAGATAAGTCATAAAGTAGGGTGTAATCTCGAACCAATGTACCATCGATTCTTGACTCAATTGATGCCAGTCTTTGAGTCGTAGCAAACTCCACCCCACCTAGAAATGAGGAAAATTCATCAGTCCTCGTTTCATAAATGAAACTGATGTTGTTATAAGGGGCAAGGGCTTGGGTTACATTACCGGTATAATCAATATCAGTCAGTACAAATTCGCCATCAGCAAGTTTGTTGTAGCTGTAATCAATGTAGTTACTCATGGTGTCCTGGTAACGGTTGATGGCCCATGTATAAGTTTTGCCGTTGATACCAGGATCAGAGTGCAAGACTGTTATGTTTGAATCAGTGGTATTGCCGTAAAAACTTTTCGAACCGTCTTTACGTTCTACAGTGAAATAATCTGGATTGTTACCACTGCCACCAACGGAAGTTATTCGGGCAAACTGTTCTTTTTCGGTTCGATACTCTGTGCCATCATCACCATATGAACCTCCATTAGAAACAAACAACCTTTCTCCATTTAAACAAAACTTATCTTCAGTCCCATATGTTATGGGAGATGGCGTAATGTCACCAACCACATCTTTTGATTCAGCTGTTTCTCTACAGCGTGAGATCAGTGTCACACCAGAAATAGACCAACCCACACCGACATGTCCATTGCCACCTGCTGATGAGTATTGCAAAGCCACTTTGGGTGAAACACCAGCGGAGCCTACACCAGCAAAGATTGGAATGGTGTATGCTGCTTGACCTGTTTGATCCACCATAAAATCACCAGCGGTGAATCCAACTTCTTCATGACCAGTTTCCAGTGTAGGCAAAGTTCCAGAGAACGGCGTTTCAGATGAAAGTGTAGGAGCGGCTACAGGAGCCTCAAAACCAGTGGCAAAAATTAAATCGATACTTCTGGTTTCTTCAGAGTCGTAGTGATTTGTAACAGGTAAGATACCAGCACCGACTGTGCAACATGCTGATAATAGGATGATGACGAAGGGTTTGAGGCTTTTCATGATAACGTCCCTTTAAATTTAAAGTTTAATTCTCACATTGCTGTAAACAGCAACCATTCCCTTTCTTGTGCCTAGTCTAGCAGCACAAATGTTATTTTTGCAACAATAAACACAAATCAATTCAATTGCTTGCAGACTTCTTTGGTTAGAGCAAAACCTCTTTCAAAGTCAGTTAATAGATAATGATTTGAAATTCTAAATCCTGCAGGTTGTCCGTAATAAACTTCAGCAGTTTGTTCTGATGCCATCAACTTCAATAGTTTTCTATTTGCTTTAAGCATGAAAAAATCATTGGTTCTGGTTGCTTCAAACTTTTCATCCCCAATAATAAATCGAGCTGTTTGTTGATTGCCTCCAACGGCATCAGCAAAACCAATAACTGTATGTCCATCATATTCAGTTACTTTATTATCCAGATGAGCACGAATCATTAAAACGCATTGATGGTTCTCCAAAGTTGTCACCTTTCCAACCTATTGCAGCACGATTTGATATGAAATATCCTTTATTTGATGCTTCGATGGGCGCGCCATACAAAAAAACCACCGCATGGGTGGTTTTTTGCCTTTGCTCAGTGGTGAATACGAGACAAATTCGTTGTCTCCATCTGGTGTTTTATCGATCAAGGAGCTGGTGTATCATACCCGTCTGCATAGATCAAATCCGCGTCATAGATTAAATTCGAAAACAACTCACCAGAGTCATTTGCACCTTCAATCGTAAACCTGCCAATGGGTACAGTTGATGAAAACCCGACAAACGAGGCATTCGGAGCCTGAACAGCAGGAACCATAATGGTATCAATACTGATATCTTGATCATCAAAAACATTCACTGTAAAAGGTTCTAATGAGGTTCCGTTGGTCACATCAAATGCCACATGGTAGACATCATGATGGAATTGAACTTGTGTGATTTCGACGAATGTGATTGCACCAACCACATCAAAAGGCACATTGACAAACCCTTGGGTCAGCAATGCGACATTGCCGGGTATAGCACTCACTGTAAAACCCAACTCCACTGCCCCCAAATCATAGCAAGGGGAGGCAAGATTCGAACTGATGCCAACCCCTGCATTGCAGACCTGGTTGGGCGCAACTAAGGAGTTGGTGAAGTCCTCGACGGCCAAATCCACACCGTTGGCGGCGTTGAGAAAGGCGGTCACGTCCGCATGGACCGTTATACTGCCACCATGAATAACTTGCGGTAAGGCGGTTGTGGATGATTCAACATGGTTCGTTGAATGGTTATCGATGTCTAAGAATGACGTTTGAGCATTTACAGAAGTGGCTGCCAACGCAATGATGATGGTCTTTATTTTCATGTTTTCCCCTTTTTAATTAATAGATACACCCTGCTATTATCATAAGTGTTTCTTTGAATATTCACAATGAAAGAGGGTGGCTTTTTCCATTTTGATATTATTCACTGTGAATTGACGCGAGATGGCTCAGTTCATGATCTGATGTTTTTCTCACCACCACATACCCACCAAAACCGATTTATGCGATACTCTGGGGTTTACATTGAGACCCGACAACATGCAAGCAGATTTCTGGTACGACAAGTGGAAAATCAACGAGATTGGCTTTGACCAAGCGGAAGCCAATCCACTTTTGGTGGCCCATTGGTCGTCAATGAATCTGAACCCGGGAGCCAAAGTTTTTGTACCACTGTGTGGCAAATCGATCGACATGGTGTGGTTGCTGCAACAAGGTTATCAAGTGATTGGCATTGAACTCAGCGAGGAAGCGATCCAGCGATTTTTTCAAGCCATGGAAATTGAACCGATGGTGACCGAAGTGGGGGAGTTCACCTTATATCAGACCACCAACTTACGCATCTATGTTGGTGATATTTTTGCGTTACAAGACACCCACCTTGGCCAGGTGGGTGCCATTTATGACCGCGCTTCTTTGGTGGCTTTGCCGTTTGAGATGCGGGTGGATTACTGCCAGTATTTAGCCACCATCACCCACCTGGCGCCTCAATTGTTGATTACCTTTGATTATGACCAAAGCCTACAAGCCGGCCCTCCATTTGCCATCCCAACTGATGAAATCAAATCCCATTATGAAGCATTGTATGACATCACACTGCTTGACAGTCAGCCGGTCAATGGCGGACTGAAAGGTGGTTGTGAAGCGTTAGAACAAATTCGGTCTTTGTACCCAAAGTAGATCAGAAATAATACCGACACTGACCACCCCAATAAGCCCGGTCATAACCTTTGAATGTAACCTTCCAACTGATGTGGTATGTCATGGCCTCACTCAATACCGGCACATATCGATTGAAGTAAAGGGTTTTCTCAATTTTATTTCCACGATCCAACTTGGGATATTCACCCATGTCGCAGGTACAAGACTTATCGGGGCATTGTTTTTCATTCACCATGATCGTAGAGTTTTGACCTGGTTTTCGTTCCACTTCGGGAAACACCTCACTCAAACCATGAACAATTTGTTCGTAGACACCTGCGTAATCGGGAGTCAATCCATCGGTGGGATCCAAATCGATCATATCTGCGGCATCAATGATGGTAAATTCTTGTGCATTGGTCAAGTCAGAACGAAAGTCTGCCATGTTGGCATTACCCATATCTAATGGATCGGTTTTGGCGATCACTTTATTGTTGTGAATGGCAAAGATTTGCACATGCTCGACTTTCCAGTCACTGCCATGTTGCAGCATTTTGTAACATCGCCCTTCACATGACACACCGCCCGGCATTTTGCACGAAATCGGTTCTTCAAGAATGGAGTTTTCTGGTGGTTGTTTTTGTTCTGCTTTTAAGGTGTATGCGCCGCACAGTATAGATAACAAAATCACTTGGATTTGGAATTTCATGAAACCATTCCTCCTATAAATCTCTTTGAGTATATGATTTTGTTGCAAATATTAATATTTTTTTCGTGAATATTTGTCTCTTTCAGATTATTGAACCTCAATGAACCTGGCCGGTCTGGCCAACTGATGCTTTGGGGCATCAAGCATTGATAAATTTGGGTGTTGTAGGATCTTATCTGAGTCATTTCTCATCTTACATGCTTAATTACTTATACAAAAAAAGCATAAAAAGTATGAAATTTTTTATTTATTATTCACGTTTAATCACCAATAATTTATACATATATCAATATTATGGTACATAATAATCAAATCTTCGTTGGGAGGGTGGTGTGAGAAAAGTTATCAAGGAGCTACAATGAGAACACAGTCAATCATCAATGCAATGAAAAAACGCCGTCGTTCCAGCACGGTTAAAACCGATTCAAAAATAAAAGAACAAATCGCATTGATTCGCAGGGAAATCGTTAAAATGTCCTTTCAGCAAGACACCAACCCCTTACACTATGAACAGTTATTGGCCGAACTGGAAGAAATGAAAGCCAGATTGAAGCAAGTGGCTCAATTCAAACAATAGAAAATAACAGCAAAACCAAGCACCCATGTCATTAGCCTCAGGTCCCGCTGTTACTTGATTCGGTCTTCACTTCTTCTTGGGCATATATAAATCAGTGATGGTACCCTCAAAAGCTTCGGCAGCCATGGCCACCGATTCTGCCAAGGTTGGATGTGGGTGGATGGTGAGCCCAATGTCGGCTGCCTCACAACCCATTTCAATGGCCAAACACAATTCACTGATCAACTCGCCGGCATTGGTACCGACAATTCCAGCACCCAAAATGCGGTCAGTCTCTGGGTCAAACAACAATTTAGTGAAACCTTCAGTGCGGTCATTACCGATGGCTCGACCCGATGCGGCCCAAGGGAATTTACCCACTTCATAAGTGATGCCCTGTTCTTTGGCGTCGATCTCTGTCAACCCCACCCAAGCCACTTCTGGATCGGTGTAGGCCACTGACGGGATCACCAAAGCATCAAAGAATACTTTTTCACCATGGGCCACTTCTGCAGCCACTTTGGCTTCGTGGGTGGCTTTGTGGGCCAACATCGGCTGTCCCACGATGTCACCGATGGCAAAAATGTGCGGCACATTGGTGCGCATTTGTTTGTCCACCGGAATGAAACCTCGGTCAGTGACTTCAACACCGGCGTGCTCGGCATCGAGCAAACCACCATTGGGTACCCTGCCAACGGCCACCAACACGCGATCGTAAGTGACTTTATCACTGCCATCAAACTCGACTTCAAGCCCACCTTTGCCAGCCACACAGGCAGTGACTTTCGATTTAAGTTTGATTTCTTTGTATTGCTTTTTGATGTGTTGCATCAATGGTCTGACCAGGTCTTTATCAGCACCCGGGATGATTTGGTCCATCATTTCAACGATGGTGATTTCAGTGCCCAGTGCAGAGTAGACCGCTGCCATTTCCAAGCCAATGATGCCGCCACCAATGATTAACATAGAACCTGGGATTTCTTTCATTTCAAGGGCATCGGTTGAATCCATCAACCGCTCATCTTCCCATGGCATGCCAGGCAGCTTGAACACCTGAGATCCGGCGGCAATGATGCAGTATTTAAAACTCAGTTTTTCACCACCAATAGAGACCGTGTGGGCATCAACAAATTTGGCTTCACCGGTCTTGCGACTGACTTTGCGTTGTTTGGACATTTGACCCAAACCACCGGTCAGTTTCTTGACCACTGAATTTTTGAAACCCAATAATTGTTCTCGATCTATCTCAGGTTTTCCAAATGTGACGCCATGAGAGGCCATTTGTTCGGTTTCTCGGATGATGGCCGCGGTGTGCAACAAGGCTTTGGATGGGATACAACCCACATTCAAGCACACGCCACCCAAGGTTTCATACCGTTCTACCAAAGTCACATCCATGCCCAAATCAGCAGCACGGAAGGCTGCGGTATAACCACCTGGTCCGGCCCCTATGACCAACATTTCGGTGTCATATGCTGTGTCCACCACTTCATCATGACTGGCTGCTGGCGCGGTATCGGTAACACTGGCTGCGGGCACTGTTTCTTCGACGGGTTCTTCCTTGGCAGGTTCGTCTGCAGCAGCTGCTTCATCGGCTTCGATGGTGCCAATGACCTGGCCAATGGACACTTCTTCACCTTCTTTGATGGACAATGACTTGATCACGCCTGAAAAAGGGCTGGGAATTTCCATGGTGGCTTTTTCACTTTCTAGTGTGATTAAAGACTGGTCTTTTTCAACCGTGTCACCAACAGCCACCAACACTTCGATCACAGGTACGTTATCGAAGTCGCCGATGTCTGGAATTTTGATGTCTGATATTTGGCTCATAATGTTTTCTGATTGTATTTAGGAGGCATCCCACAACGGGACACCCAAATTTAAAGCAAGGGTTTCTGCATCTTCGATGACGGCTTGGTGTTTGCCATGGTCGATGACGTTGATTCTGCTGGCATCGTTCAGTACCAGGTTGATTTCGTAACTGTGGTAGGAACCGTTCTTACTGCTGATGCGTTCCCTGATGACTTGAACAGCCTTGATGTCACTGATGTGCGTCATGGCATGCTTGTCTGTGCCTGCGTTGCCCAAACTGAAGGTGTGTTCCGGCCTTTTGCGGGCTCGATAATAACAGCCATAAAAGGTGTCAAACACCCTGGGAATGGTCACGAAATAATACATCAATAACCCCACTGCCAGAAAAATGCCGCCGAATAATACCGCGAACAGGAAAATCACCCATTCATCAGGCTGAATGAACAAAAACACTGCCAACGGGATGGCAAATCCCAACAACCCGATAAAGACAAAAACACCACAAAGTAACAAGGTGCCCTTGGTGGCTCTGAATACCAACAGGTCCGGGTTGCTGCTGTCCAGGCGATGGGTTTGAAAATTGCTGCCGCCACCTTTCATGGGATGCCAATCGACTTCTGCTGCCAGTGGGTGGTTGAACTGAGTTACATCAACCGAGCGTGCACCACGTTTGGATGCTTCTTCAATTAATTTTTTCAGTTTTTCCAACATCAATCAACTCAATTCATCTACAGCAGCATCTTCTTCATGTCTGACAAGATACTTGATAAATAAACAATGAAACGTGCTGCATCAGCACCATCAATCACCCGATGGTCATAGCTCAATGACAAAGGTAACATCAAACGGGGCTCAAATTCACTGCCATTCCAAACGGGTTTCAGAGAAGACCTGGAGACACCCAGTATGGCCACTTCTGGAGCATTGATGATGGGCGTAAAAGCAGTCCCACCGATACCGCCTAATGAAGAAATGGAGATGCACCCACCTTGCATGTCGCTGGGGGCTAATTTGCCTTCTCTGGCTTTGATTGAAATATCACGCATTTCTTTGGCTATTTCAAACACCTCTTTTTTGTCACAGTCACGGATCACCGGAACCACCAAGCCGTTTGGCGTGTCTACAGCAATGCCAATGTGATAATATTTTTTGAAAATCAGGTTCTCACCATCAACATCCAATGACGTGTTGAATTTGGGGAATTTTTTCAGTGCTTTGGCCATGGCTTTCACCATGAACGCCAATGGCGTCAGGTTGAAGCCTTGCTCTTTGGCATCGGCCTTGTTTTCTTGACGGAAAGCTTCTAACTCTGTGATGTCCGCTTCGTCGTATTGTGTGACATGCGGAATTCTGACCCAGTTGCGGTGGAGGTACTTGCCGGAAATCTTTTGAATCCGACTCAATGGCTGGCTGTCGACATCGCCAAACTCAGTGAAGTCCACTGCTGGAAAGGGTGGCACATCAAAATTGGAAGTGACCACGGTTTGACCACCTGATTGCATCGCTGTTTTGACGTGTTGTTTGACATCTTCCCGGGTGATTCGACCTTTGCGTCCAGTACCAGTCACTGCACTGATTTCAACCCCCAATTCTCTGGCAAACTTTCGTACTGCCGGTGATGCATGGGCCAACTTACCACTGGCTTTTTTGGGAATTTCAACCGGAACTGGCGGCGGCTTAGGTGCGGCTTTCGGTGGCGCTTCAGCCTGAGGCGGTGGCGTTGGTTCAGCCGGTTTTTGTGGTTCGGGATCGGCCGGTTTTTCAGCCTTTATCTCTGGCGCAGCAGAGCCCGTCACTTTGAGTTGGATCATCGGACTGCCCTCTGACACCAAGTCACCTTCTTTAACCAACAGGGCTTCAATGACTCCGGCTTCTGGGGTCGGCACTTCGATGGTGGCTTTTTCTGATTCCAGTGAAATGATGGCGTCTTCTGCCGCCACTTCATCGCCCACCTGGACCAAAACTTCAATCACTTCAACTTCATTGAAATCGCCAATGTCTGGTATATTTATTTGTTTGCTATCACTCACAATTCATTCCTCATTTGGTCCTGGGGTCAGCCGCGCTGGCATCAATTGCATAGGCTTTTTTGGCTTTCGCCAGTGCTGTCTTCGGTAAGTCGCCAGCGGCCACCAATTCGACCACTGTGGTGAAGGCGATGTGGTTGCGGTCCACTTCGAAAAAGCTGCGCAACTGCTCTCTGGTGTCGCTGCGTCCAAAGCCATCGGTGCCTAAGGTGGTGTAATTGGCCGTTACCCATGGCCTGATTTGTTCAGCAAAATCCATGGTGTAATCGGTGGCTGCAATCACCGGACCTGGCTGCTTCGACAAACACTGTTCCACATAACTGGTTTTGGCCTTTTTGTCCGGGTTCAAGCGGTTGTAACGACTCACTGATTGGGCTTCTCGTTTCAACTCGGTCAATGAGGTTGCACTCCAAATGTCGCAACTGACTTTGAAGTCCTTGGCCAACATTTCAGCTGCTGCTTCCACTTCTCGCAAGATGGTTCCCGAGCCAATCAGTTGGGCTTTAACCGTCTTGTTGTTTTTCCCTGGTTTACCACCGGTTTTCAATTGATACATGCCTTTGATGATACCTGTTTCTTGTCCTTTCACCATTTCAGGGTGTGGATAATTTTCATTCATCAAGGTGATGTAAAAATAAATATCTTCATTGTTGGCATACATCCGCTCTAAACCGTTTTGAATGATCACCGCCACTTCATGGGCATATGTGGGATCGTACGACACACAATTGGGAACAGTCGAAGAGATCAGGTGTGAATGGCCATCCTGGTGCTGCAAACCTTCACCGTTCAAGGTGGTGCGGCCTGCTGTGCCACCCAACAAGAAACCTTTGGCACGCATGTCACCGGCTGCCCAACACAGGTCTCCAATGCGTTGGTGTCCAAACATTGAATAGTAAATATAAAATGGAATCATCGGGATGTTGTAGTTGGCATACGAAGTGGCCGCAGCAATCCATGATGACATGGCGCCTGCTTCGGTGATGCCCTCCTGAAGTATCTGACCATCAGCCGACTCTTTATAAAACATCAACTGATCCGAATCCTCAGGTTCATACTGTTGGCCTTGGTGGGAATATATGCCCAATTGACGGAACATGCCCTCCATACCAAATGTACGGCCCTCATCACACAAAATCGGTACAATGCGCTGTTTGATTTCTTTGTCTCTGAGTAACAGCGCCAAAGATCTGACAAACGCCATGGTGGTGGAGATTTCTCTCTCACCGGTGCCTTTGGTGATGCTGGCAAAAGCCGAAAGTTCGGGTGTTTTCAACGCCTGTGGTTGCACCACTCGACGCGGCAAATAACCACCCAACTCCTCGCGCCGTTGTTGCAAGTATTTGATTTCTTCTGAATCATCTGCCGGCTTGTAGTAAGGCACTTCTTCCAGTTGTTCATCTTTGATGGGCACTCGGAATTTATCTCTGAAATGACGGATGGATTCGGTGTCCATTTTCTTCTGCTGGTGGGTGGTGTTGGCTGCTTGACCCGATTCACCCATGCCATAGCCTTTCACTGTTTTCGCCAGGATCACGGTCGGCAAGCCTTCTGTTTGGTTGGCTTCGGCATAAGCTGCAAACATCTTATGTGGATCATGACCGCCCCGATTTAATCGCCAGATGTCAGCATCGGTCATGTTGGATACCATTTCTTTCAATTCCGGGTATTTCCCAAAGAAATGTTCCCTGACATAAGCACCGTCTTTGGACTTGTAGTTTTGGTAATCACCATCAACGGCTTCTTCCATGCGCTTGCGCAACAAACCGTCTTTGTCTTTGGCCAACAGCTTGTCCCAGTAGGACCCCCAAATCACTTTGATCACGTTCCAGCCGGCACCACGGAACACCCCTTCCAATTCCTGGATGATCTTGCCATTACCGCGAACCGGTCCATCCAGGCGTTGTAAGTTGCAGTTGATCACAAACACCAGGTTATCCAGTTTTTCACGGCCAGCCAGGGATATCGCTCCCAATGATTCTGGTTCATCCGTTTCGCCATCGCCTAAAAAGCAATAGACTTTTTTATCGGTTTTTTCAATCAAACCGCGGTTTTGTAAATACTTCATGAAACGGGCTTGGTAGATCGCCTGAATCGGCCCTAAACCCATGGATACGGTGGCAAACTGCCAGAAATCCGGCATCAACCAAGGGTGTGGGTAGGAGGGCAAACCTTCACCATCCACTTCTCGTCTGAAATTATCCAGCTGGTTTTCATTCAAACGGCCTTCTAAAAAAGCCCGTGCGTAAAAACCAGGAGCACAATGACCTTGTACGTACAGCAAGTCACCACCTGAAGGATGATCTGCGCCACGGAAGAAATGATTGAAGCCGACATCATAAATGGTTGCCGCAGAAGCAAACGATGCAATGTGCCCACCCAACGCACCTGGTCTGCGATTGGCCCTGACCACCATGGCCATGGCGTTCCAGCGAATGATGGCTCGGATGCGCCACTCCAAATCGTTGTTACCTGGTGACTTTTTCTCTTCACCCAAAGGGATGGTGTTCAGGTACGCTGTGGTTGCCTGATATGGCAGATGACCACCAGAGCGGCGGTTCAGATCAATCAATTGTTCAATCAAAAAGTGGGCCCGTTCCGGACCTTCTTCATTGATCACTGCAGTCAGCGCGTCCAACCATTCTTGAGTTTCTGTCGGATCTAAATCTGGTGTTGTTTTGATGTTAGTCATAGCTTTTATCGTTGGTTATTCTGCGGTTTTTAATTGTGCTTGTGAATGGGCATTGGTCTGGGCATCAACCGCAGCAATGGCCACCATGTTGACGATCCTACGGACTGATGATGACGGATTCAGCACATGGGCTGGCAGCTGGGTTCCCATCAACATCGGGCCCACTGTCACACCTTGGGAAAAATATCTTATCATGTTTAACGCCATTGTGGCGGCATCCAAATTGGGCATGATCAGCAAGTTGGCTGCTTGTGCATAATCGGCATTAGGAAAAGCATGGGCACGGATGTTTGGCATCAATGCATATTCAGCATCCATCTCACCCTCAACGGCCAGCTCAGGTGCTTTTTCACGGATGATTCTTAAAGCTTCACGCATTTTTTCTGGGCTGTTACCATCGCGGGTACCAAAATTTGAATACGACATCAAAGCCAACCTGGGTGTTTTTCCAAAAGCCCTGACACGTTCGGCGGCACTGATGGCTATGTTGGCCACTTGTTCAGCAGAAGGGTTGGCGTTGACGTTGGTGTCGGTGACAAAGTAGCTGCCCATGTCAGTGGCCACCGCACTCAATCCGGAAGTGGTTTGGTCTTTCAAGCCAATCACATCAATGATGTGTTGTAACACTTTATGAAAACGACCGGTCAAACCTGCCAACATGGCATCGGCTTCACCACGTTTCACCATCAAAGCTGCAATCACGGTGGTCCGGGTCCGAACCACGGCTTTGGCTATTTCAGGGCTCACACCCTGACGTTCCATGAGGCTGTGATACAACATCCAGTAATCTTTAAAACGTGGGTCTTCCTGTGGATTAACCAGTTCAAAATCACGACCAATCTCTAAATTCAAGCCAATTTTCTTGATGCGTTGGCTCACCACATCGGGCCTGCCAATCAAAATTGGGAAGGCCAACTGATCATTGTTGATGTCTTGTACTGCACGCAGCACCCGCTCATCTTCGCCTTCTGCCAGCACCACCCGCTTGCGGTCTTTGCGTGCAGCATCAAACACCGGACGCATCATCAAGCCACTTTGGTAGACAAACTCATTGAGTTTATTTTCGTAGCCAACCATGTCATCAATCTGGCGAGTTGCCACGCCACTGTCCATGGCCGCTTGTGCCACAGCAGGTGCGACATGGATCAAAATACGTGGATCAAAAGGCTGTGGAATCAAGTATTCCCTGCCAAACTTCAGCTCCTTACCGCCATAGGCCTGACTGCTGACTTCACTGACTTCCAAACGGGCCAACTGGGCCAAAGCATGTACACAAGCAGTTTTCATCGCTTCATTGATGCAGTTGGCGCCGACATCCAGTGCGCCCCGAAAAATGTAAGGGAAACACAACACATTGTTAACCTGGTTGGGGAAATCTGAACGGCCGGTGGCAATGATGGCATCCGGTCTGGCCTCCAAAGCCACATCAGGCATGATCTCTGGTATTGGGTTGGCCAATGCCATGATCAATGGGTCTTTGGCCATCGGTTTAATCATCTCCGGTTTCAAAACACCTGCCACTGAGACCCCAAGAAAGATATCTGCATCCACCAGGGCTTCCGTCAGGGTCTGTTTTTCAACCCCTTTGGCATAAGACCGCTTGCGTTCAGACTCCAAATCCTCTCGCCCTTCATACAGCACCCCGGCTGAATCTGAAACGATGATGTTTTCCATCTTCATACCCAACTCAACCAGCAGATCTAAACAGGCCATGCCAGCAGCACCGGCCCCTGAAGTCACCAGCTTAACTTGAGAAATGTCCTTACCGACCACATGCATGGCATTGATCACTGCCACCCCACAAATGATTGCGGTCCCATGTTGATCATCATGAAACACCGGTACCTTCATGCGGTTTTTGAGTTTCTCTTCCACATAAAAACACTCAGGGGACTTGATGTCTTCTAAGTTGATGCCACCAAAGGTGGGCTCCAAAGAAGCGATGATGTCGATCAACTTATCAGGGTCTTTTTCATCAATTTCGATGTCAAACACATCGATACCTGCAAACTTTTTGAACAACACCCCTTTACCTTCCATCACTGGTTTGGAAGCCAAGGGACCTATGTCACCCAAACCCAAAACTGCCGTACCATTGGTGACCACAGCCACCATGTTGGCCCTTGACGTATAATCGGCTGCGGTTGCAGGGTCGTCTGCAATGGCCATCGAAGGTGCAGCCACGCCGGGAGAATAGGCCAAAGCCAAATCCTGTTGTGTGGTCAGCGCCTTGGTGGCGGTGATTTTAATTTTGCCAGGCGTTGGATGCTTGTGGTAATCCAAAGCCGCTTGCTTGATGTCTTCTCTTAGACTCACGATGTTGCCCCCAACATTGTCATTGAGACAACAACGCTCATGACTGTAATCAGCATGAGCGTTGTTGGTTAATTTTTGATCAACTGTTTACTTCCTGAAACAATCGATCAGATTACATGTAGTTACTCTTGTTCTAATTTGGCTTCGTATTCGCCCATGGCTGCCAAGCCATTCATACGAGCTCGGTGTAACAATTCAGCTTGGGCTGCCTGGACGTTGTCCTGAGGATTGGCACCCCAAACTTTCAGTGCCGATGCTTGCAATGCGCGACCATATGAAAAACTCAAGGGCCAAGGCAATGTGCCAATGCGATTCATGGCATCCAGGTTTTCCGTGGCTTCAATTTCAGACTGTCCACCTGATAAGAAAACGATACCAGCCAAAGAAGCAGGGACCGTGTTAAAGAAACAGCTCAAAGTGGCTTCAGCAATTTCATCAACGTCTGCTTGTTCCGGGCAGTCACCACCAGGGATCACCATGCTTGATTTTAAGATACAAGCTTCCAATACCACGTTTTGATCAAACAGCTGTTCAAACAATGTTTTCAATGTCAATTCTGTGACTTCATAAGCGGTGGCTATGTCGTGATCACCTTCCATCAACACTTCAGGCTCAACCATGGGCACCAAGCCTGCTTCCTGACACAAGGCCGCGTAACGAGCCAAGGCATGACAGTTGGCATCGATACAGGCCTGAGACGGGTTAACCTCATCTATGGTGATCACTGCTCGCCATTTAGCAAAACGGGCACCCAACTCATAATATTCATTCAATCGATCACGTAAGCCGTCCAAACCTTCGGTGATTTTTTCACCTTCATAACCAGCCAAAGGATGGGCCCCTTTGTCGACTTTGATGCCTGGAATGACACCGTTGTCTTTCATCACTTGGGTAAATGCCACACCATCTGCTGATGATTGTCTGAGGGTTTCATCAAACAAAATGGCACCTGATATGTGCTCACCCAGGTCTTTGGCGCTCAAGAGCATGTGACGGTAATCCCGACGATTTTCTTCGGTACAATCAACGCCAATGCTGTCAAAGCGTTTTTTGCAGGTACCAGTGCTCTCATCTATGGCCAAAATACCGCGGCCAGGTGCAACCATCGCTGCGGCCGTTTCAATCATTTCATTCAGTTTATCTGTCATGTTCAATTCCTATCTATTATTCTGGGTTGCGCGTGATGCCACGACGCTGGTTCAATGTTTTGTCTATTTATTTGGCCATTTCTTCCAAAATGGTCACCGCTGGCAGTTTTTTACCCTCTAAAAACTCGAGAAAAGCCCCGCCACCTGTAGAAATGTACGATAGTTTATCTGTTATTTGATATTTATCAACCGCAGCAAGCGTATCTCCGCCTCCAGCCATAGAAAAACCTGTACTTTCTGCGATTCCAAGCGATAAAGTGCGGGTTCCTTCACCAAATTGATCAAATTCAAACACCCCAACCGGTCCATTCCAAACCACGGTTCCAGCTTCTTTGGCCATATCGGCATATTGCACGGCTGTTTTTGGACCGATGTCTAAAATCATCTCAAATGGTCCCACCTCACTGACATCTTTGATCAAGGCATGGGCATCTTCACTGAAGGCATTGGCCACCACCACATCCACTGGAATGGGTATTTCTTTGCCTGCCTGTTTGGCTTGTTCAAGTAAATCTTTAGCCAATGGGATTAAATCTGGCTCACACAACGATTTACCCACACTGTGGCCAGCAGCTGCAATGAACGTATTGGCAATGCCGCCACCCACAATCAATTGATCCACTTGTTCAAACAAACTTTTCAGCACAGTTAACTTGGTGGATACTTTAGAGCCCCCAACAATCGCCAACATCGGTCTGGCAGGATTTTCCAAACCCTTGGCCAAAGACTGTAATTCATGTGCCAACAGGGGGCCGGCACAAGCAATCGGTGCATACTTGGCCACCCCATGGGTTGAGGCCTGGGCACGGTGTGCTGTACCAAAGGCATCCATGACAAAAACATCACACAATTGGGCCAAACTTTTTGCCAGCTCATCATCATTGGCTTTTTCACCGACATTGAATCGAATGTTTTCCAACAACACCACTTCGCCTTTCTCAACCCCGACGCCACTCTGCCAATCATTGATCAGGTGCACTTTTTGGTTCAGAGCCAAACTCAGGTATTCAGCCACTGGTTGTAATGAAAAGCTGGATTCTGGCTGGCCTTCTGTGGGCCTGCCCAAATGTGACATCAGCATCACAGCAGCCCCTTTTTCTAACGCCAGTTTGATGGTTGGCATGGAAGCCAATATACGTTGGTCACTGGTCACCACACCATTTTTTACCGGAACATTCAAATCTTGTCTGATCAAGACTTTTTTATTCATTAAGTCTTGGTCTGCCATTAATTTAACTTTCATTTTTTTAACCTATTCATACCGGGTTTATTTTGCCTTCATCAATGCCAGTGAAACATCCAGCATGCGGTTGGCAAAACCCCACTCATTGTCATACCATGCCAACACTTTGACCAGCTTCCCCTGGACAATACGAGTCATGGTGGCATCGTAAATGGATGAAGCAGGGTGGTGATTGAAATCAATCGATACCAAAGGCTGATCACAATAGTCCATCACCGCAGATTGTTCAGCTGCCAATTTTACCACTTCATTGACTTCTTCGACGGAAGTTTCTCTGCCAGCAATGAAAGTTAAGTCCACGGCCGAAACATTGATGGTGGGTACCCTCATGGCATAACCATCTAACTTGCCGTTCAACTCTGGCATCACCAGACCGATGGCAAGGGCTGCACCGGTTTTGGTCGGGATTTGGCTGAGTGTGGCCGCTCGGGCTCTGCGCAAGTCTTTGTGGTAAGTGTCTGACAAGACCTGGTTGTTGGTATAAGCATGTATGGAGGTCATCAATCCAGACTCTATACCAATTTTTTCATGCAATGCTTTGGCCAAGGGTGACAAACAATTGGTTGTACATGAAGCATTTGAAATGACCTGGTGTTCAGCGGTCAGCACGTCATCATTGACACCATAAACCACTGTGGCGTCTATTTCGCCATTGGCAGGTGCTGATATGATGGCCTTTTTAGCACCCGCTTCGATGTGTTTTCCGGCCAATTCACGGCTGCGAAAGATGCCAGTACATTCCAAAACCACATCAATGTCTAATTCACCCCATGGCAATTGAGCCGGATCTGATTCCGCTAATAACCTGATGCGGTCGCCATTGATCAACAAGTGATCTTCATCCAACTCGACTTGGGCATTGAAATGCCCATGGGCAGAATCTTGTTGGGTCAGGTAACGCATGGCTTCATGGTCACCCAGATCATTGATCGCAACAATCTCTATTTCATGGTTTCTTTGGTATTCGTAAAGGGCTCGTAATATGCATCGACCGACGCGACCATATCCGTTTATGGCTATTTTTGTTTTCATTTTTCTTCTCTTCTTTTCTACTTTTCTATCTAATGATTTTCGGTCATTTTTCAAGTAGACTCAAGCAAAGCCTTTGATATTTTTTGGCTTTTCAACCAGCACAAAAAAGCCTGGAATAAACCAGGCTTTTTTCATTCGATTCGGGTTGATTAAGAACTGAATTTCAATCGTCCGGATTTCACATCATCCATAAAGGCCCGGAGCTCTGACTTAACCACTGGCGCCAGGAAGTACAAACCGATGATGTTGGGGAATGCCATCGCTAAAGTCATGGCAAAAGAGAAGCCAATCACTGCGCTGAGATCCAGACTGGAACCAATCACCACGAAAACCAGGAAGATGACCTTAAACACATTTTCCTGGGTTTTGTTTTCTCCAAATAAGTAGGTCCATGCCCTGACACCGTAATAAGACCAGGAAATCATGGTTGAAAAAGCAAACAAAATGGCAGCCACGGTCAACACATAAGGAAACCAAGAAACGGCACTGGCAAAGGCATTGGAAGTCAATGGAATGCCTTGTAAACCCGCCGAACTGTCGAGTGAACCGGTGATCACTATCACCAAGGCTGTGATGGTACACACCACAACGGTATCGATGAATGGCTCATACAAGGCCACCAACCCTTCAGTCACTGGGCGATCGGTTTTCACCGCAGAGTGGGCAATGGCTGCAGATCCGATACCAGCTTCATTGGAGAACGCAGCGCGTTGAAAGCCCACCACCATCACCCCAATCACGCCACCCAAAGCGGCTGAAGGGTTGAAGGCACCACTGATGATTTGACCAAAAGCCCACAACAATTGATTGCCATTCATCGCTATCACCACCAAGCCGGTGATCAAGTAAATCAAACCCATGATGGGCACCAGTTTTGAAGTGACTTTTGCTATGCTTTTGATCCCGCCGATGATGGTGATGCCAGTGATGGTGGCCAATGCCAAGCCAAACAACCAGCCTTTGCCAGCCATCATGCCTTCAGCACCGCCGGTGATGTTCTGCAGTTGAGCATACGATTGGTTGGCCTGAAACATGTTGCCACCGCCTAATGAGGCACCAACACACAAGATGGCAAACAACACAGCCAAGCCTTTGCCTAAACCGCCAAAACCCTTTTCGGCAAAACCCTTGGCCAAATACTTCATGGGACCACCTGCCACCGTGCCATCGGCATGCACATCGCGGTATTTAACCCCCAGGGTGCATTCGACAAATTTAGAAGACATGCCCAACAAGCCAGCCACAATCATCCAAAAGGTGGCCCCGGGGCCGCCTATACTCACCGCAGTCGCCACACCGGCAATGTTGCCTAAACCCACTGTGCCAGAGACTGCTGTCGATAAAGCTTGGAAATGGGTCACTTCTCCAACGGCATGGCTGGTGTCGTATTTGCCCCTGATCAACTTCATGCCAATGCCAAATGAACGCAGATTAATGAATTTAAAGTACAGTGTGAAAAACGTGGCTGCCACGACCAACCAAACCACAATAAATGGGGCACTGCCGACAAAAGGGATCGGTATGCTGGTCATAAAAAATGCATCGATGGCATTGGCTACGGGCGTTAAAAAATCATTGATGGCTTGATCTACCCCAGCAGCATGACTGATTTGAGTCATTAATAACAGTAAAAATATCAGCAATCCTTTTAATTTCATAGTTACCCTCTTTGTCTTAATGGTTATCTAGTTACACATTCCAAATCTAATATTCAGCCATAAAAAAGCCCGACCGAAGGTCAGGCTTTTTTATGACAGGATGCCGTTGTCAATCATGAGCTTTGCTTGATCTCGCCTGACTTGATTTTAGCCATGTAATTGGTCAACTCACGTTTCACCACCGGCGCCAAGAAGTACAAACCAATTAGATTCGGAATCGACATGGCAAAAATCATGGCATCAGAAAATCCAATCACTGCAGTCAAGCTCATGGAAGATCCAATAACGATGAAGGCCAAGAATAAAATGTTGTAAGTCATGTCGACTGCTTTACCGTGTCCGAACAGGTAATTAAAAGCACGGAGGCCATAATATGACCAAGCCAACATGGTAGAAAAGGCAAACAACACAGCCGCAACGGTTAATACATACGGGAACCAAGAAATGGCTGAACCAAAGGCCGCAGATGTGAGGGCTATGCCTTGACCTGAAGTAGGCGCCTCAGGAATGAAACCGGCAATACCAATCACCAAAGCAGTGATGGTACAAACAATCACTGTATCAATAAATGGCTCATACAAGGCAACCAACCCTTCTGTTACGGGATGATCTGTTTTAACGGCTGAATGCGCAATCGACGCCGAACCAATACCGGCTTCATTCGAGAACGCAGCCCGTTGGAAACCAACGATTAACACACCCACCAAACCGCCGAAAGCAGACTGGGTTGAAAATGCACCATCATAAATGGCGCCAAAAGCAGCAGGCACATGTTCAATGTTCATCAAAATAACAATCAAGCCCGCCACCACATATAAAATACCCATGAACGGTACCAGGCGAGAGGTGACTTTGCCGATGCTTTTGATGCCACCAATAATGGTCACACCAACCAGCGCAGCAACCACCACACCAAATACCCACCCATTGTTGGCCAGGAATGATTCTTCACCACCCGTGACACTGACCACTTGTTCTAAGGCCTGATTGACCTGGAACATGTTGCCACCACCGAATGAACCACCGATACAACAGATGGCAAAAACCACTGCCAAAACTTTACCAAATCCAGCCATGCCTTTTTCTGCAAAACCTTTGGTCAGGTAACGCATGGGTCCACCATGCACATGACCGTTTGGTAACACATCACGGTATTTCACCCCTAAGGTACACTCAACGAACTTGGTAGACATGCCTAATAAGCCGCAGACGATCATCCAAAAAGTGGCTCCAGCACCACCAATGCCAACGGCAGCAGCCACACCGGCAATGTTACCCAAACCAACCGTGCCCGACAGTGCCGTAGACAAGGCTTGGAAGTGGGTCACCTCACCCGGTGCATTGGAGTAGTCATACTTACCTCGGATCAAAGCAAAACCATGGCGGAATGATCTCAGGTTGATGAATTTAAAATAAAAGGTAAAAAAGGTAGCTGCCACCACCAACCAGATAACAACCCATGGGACTGTGGTCCCAAATAAGGGAATCTGCATGAAGATGAAGTTGGTAAATTTACCCAAATAAGGGCCGACAGCATTGTTGATTTTTTCATCCAGACTTTGTGCTTGTACAAAACCAGAAATCGATAAAAGCAAAACAGCAAGTTTTAATTTAATGTTCATATGGTTCCCAAAATGATTAGCAGAATGGTCACAGTAGTTTGTTGTTATTTTTAGCCACTGCACACCGAAAATTCGGACATCATCTTAACTGGTTTTCGGCAGTAAGGGTAGGACAAAGCTATTTTTTCAATTCAATGGTCAGTTCATCACCCGGTTTAAAACCATATTTTTCACTCAACCCGGCATTGATTTCCAACACATATTTGGCTGGTTTAGTACTCGGATAATTGGGACAACGAGAAGTGGTGTTCTTACAGGGTGGTGTTTTTTCACTGATGCTGACCAAAATTCTGTTTTCATCAAAATACAAAATATCCAAAGGTATCAAAGTGTTTTTCATCCAAAAAGCTCGCCGATAAGCATCTGGAAAAATAAAAAGCATGCCCGCATCATCAGCCAATTTTTCTCTAAACATCAGGCCCATGGCTCGGCTGTTGTTGTCATCAGCCACTTCAACTAAAAATGATTGGCCTTTCAAAGTCACTCGGTTTTGGTTCTGTTGGCAACCCGTCAAAAGCAAAATCAACAGCACCATTGGGATTATTTTTTTTATCATCAGAGACATTTTTTTAAAAAGTAAACTGGAATTTATCACTTAACAAAGCTAAACTCAATACAAGTTAATTGATAGGGTTTTCAAGTGGATATAGCCGAGTTATTAGCCTTTACCGTAAAAAACAAAGCATCAGATTTGCATTTGTCGGCAGGATTACCACCCATGATTCGTGTGGATGGGGACGTACGAAGAATTAATTTGCCACCTTTGGAACACAAAGAGTTGCATGACATGATTTACGACATCATGAATGATTATCAACGCAAAGAGTTCGAAGAGACCTTTGAGATTGATTTTTCATTTGAAATTCCAGGTTTGGCCCGTTTCAGGGTAAATGCCTTCAATCAAAACCGTGGTTGTGGCGGTGTATTCCGGACCATTCCAACAGAAATTTTGACCTTTGAGGATTTGAACTGTCCTGCCATATTCAAAGAACTCATTGATGTGCCCAGAGGCTTGATTCTGGTAACCGGTCCGACCGGTTCCGGTAAATCCACCACCCTGGCAGCCATGATTGATTATTTAAACAAAAAAGAACATGGTCATATTTTAACCATTGAGGACCCGATAGAATTTGTACACACAAGTAACAAATGTCTGATCAATCAACGTGAGGTACATCGGGACACCAAGAGTTTTGAAAACGCCTTACGCTCCGCCTTGCGTGAAGATCCAGACATCATCCTGGTGGGTGAGTTGCGGGACCTGGAAACCATTCGCTTGGCACTGACTGCAGCAGAAACGGGTCACTTGGTGTTTGGTACCTTGCACACCACCTCAGCGGCCAAAACCATTGACCGGATCATTGATGTGTTTCCTGCCGGTGAAAAACCGATGGTGCGATCCATGCTTTCCGAATCATTGCGGGCGGTGGTGGCACAAACCCTGATCAAAAGGGTTGGTGGTGGCCGAGTGGCTGCCCACGAAATCATGGTGGGTATACCAGCGATCAGGAACTTAATTCGAGAAGACAAAGTGGCTCAAATGTATTCGTCCATCCAAACCGGTCAATCGGTTGGTATGCAGACTTTGGACCAGTGTTTGATTGAACTGGTGAGAAAAGGCTTGATCTCTAAAGCACAAGCAAGATCAAGGGCAGTGAAGAAGGCAGATTTTGATTGATCTGGTTCACTGATTTGAATAACCGTACAACAGAGGTATAACCATGGACTTTAATTCGTATTTAAAATTGATGGTACATAAAAAGGCGTCTGACCTTTTTATCACAGCCAATTTGGCACCAAGTATTAAAATTCATGGCCGGGTGATTCCCATCACCCAGCAGCCACTGACCAAGGCCCAGGCGCGAGATATGGTCACCGGCATCATGTCGCCTTATCAGAAAGAAGAATTCGAGCGGACGCACGAATGTAACTTCGCCATCGGAGTGTCATCGGTGGGTCGTTTCAGGGTCAGTGCCTTTTACCAAAGAAACGCTGTTGGTATGGTGATTCGTCGGGTTGAAACCAAAATCCCAACTTTTGAGTCTTTGAAATTACCAGAGGTGTTAAAAGAACTGTCATTAACCAAACGTGGCATCATTATTTTTGTGGGTGGTACCGGTACTGGTAAATCCACCTCACTGGCTGCGATGGTGGGCTACCGCAATGTGAACACCACCGGTCACATCATCACCATCGAAGACCCCATAGAATATGTACATGAACATCAAGGCTGTGTGATCACCCAGCGAGAAGTTGGCCTGGATACAGAGTCATTTGAAGTGGCATTGAAAAACACCCTGCGACAAGCCCCAGACGTGATCATGATCGGTGAGATCAGGACCTCTGAGACCATGCAACAGGCGGTCACCTTTGCTGAAACCGGACACTTGTGTTTGGCCACTTTACATGCCAACAATGCCAACCAGGCCTTGGATCGGGTGTTACACTTTTTCCCCAAAGATGCCAGAGAACAACTGTTGATGGATTTGTCTTTGAACCTGCGTGCCATGGTCGCACAACAGTTGATTCCAACACCCGATGGCAACGGCAGACGGGCAGCTGTAGAAATTCTGATCAACTCACCTTTGGCACAGGAGTACATCCGTAAAGGCAAAATTGAGAAACTCAAGGATTTGATGAAAAAATCCACCAACATGGGCATGCAAACCTTTGACCAAGCCATGTTTGACTTGTACCAAGCCGGTGAAATCACTTATGAGGATGCACTCAGGCATGCTGATTCAGCCAATGAAGTGCGACTGGCCATTAAATTGTCACAAGGTGGTGATGCCGACTCCTTGTCGATGGGTATGGACGGTATTGGTTTGGAAGAAGATAAGTAAGCCTGTACCGAATAAAGCTCACTTCGACTCCGCTCAGTGAGCGGTTAAATGATAGAAAACCCGGTTCAATGTCCGGGTTTTTTATTGCATCCCGTCATTGCGGCGAAGGCCGCAATCCAGCGTCTTTATTTCACAATGCAATGTATGAATTTATTGCAGCTTTAAACGTATTTCTGAAAGACACTGGATGCCGGCCTTCGCCGGCATGACAAATCAGTTGGGGTCATCACCCTGAATAGGAAAACTGTGTCTGTGAAGCTAATTTGCTTGGCTTCGACTAAGCCTGTCATGAGTTTGTCGAATGGCTCAGCCAGCGGTAATCCGTTCACTGAGCGGAGTCGAAGTGAACTGAACAAGACAATAAAAAACCCGGTATCAAACCGGGCTTTTATCGGATTCGTATTCACTCTTTTGATCAGAAGCGACCCCTCAGACCAATGGAATAAGACGCACCGGGACGGGCATAACCCAACACCTCTTCATAATCTTCATCAAACAGATTTTGGCCTTTTAAATACACTTGGTAATCCTCAGACAACTGCCAGTTGAAGGTCAAATCAAATGTGGTATAAGCATCCAATTTTACATTCGATGAAACAAAAGTCACTGGATCAAAAAACACGTCCAACTGGTCGCTTTGGTAATTCACCTGGGCATACAGTTGTGCACGATCTCCGGCAAAGCGGTAATCAACACTCAAATGAGCCATGTTTTCTGGTCGACGCACTTCTTCTGCATCACGACCATCGCTGCCAGGCTCAGTGGCATCGGTGTACGTGTAATTAAAGTTGAAGCCCAAATCTGGTCTGATTTGGCCAGAGTAATTCAACTCCAGGCCTTGTCGTTCGCTGTCGCCCGCTTGATTGGCTGCCGTAAACAAGCCGGAAGCTGCATCAAACACAAAACCGTTGATTTCATTGGTCAGGTCTTGGCTGAAATAAACCACTTCAAGCGTGTTCTGCTCCCATGACTTGATCAAACCAATTTCAAAGGCATCTGATTCTTCTGGCTCCAGCTCTGGGTTACCCATGAAGTTGGCTGGAAAAAATCCAAACCGCTCGATGAATGACGGTGCTTTGCTTCCAGTGCCGAATGAACCACGCAGGCGTAAATCATGATCAAATTGATACGAGGCTGCCAATTTATAGTTGCTGACGTCCTCGAATTTGTTAAAAGTGTCATTGCGAGCTGACAAGCTCCAGTTAAACCGGTCATTGACTTGTTGCTGGTATTCGCCGGCCAAGCCAGTGCTGTGATAACTTTGTTGTTGGTTGGGGTCTCCAAAAGGCGAAGCTTGTCCACGTTGAACAAAGTCAACGGCTCGATGATCTGCCACAAAAGAAACGCGATGCTGGTTGCGCTCACCTAACCAGAATGTGCTGTTGAACTTGTATTCATCTGTTTCTGCAGCGGTTGAACTGGTCACACCCAAGCCATGGGTGAAATTATCTGCATCGACATCAGTCCATTGATATGACAATGAAGACTGCCATTGCTCATTGTGGTTGAAATCAGCCTGTAATTGACCGCTGTTTTGTGTTCTTTCTGTCCACAAATCAGCATCTGTTGGTAAGCCGGTCACAACAAAGTCAGTGCCATCGAATTCATTCAATGCATCACTGTGACGCAGTGACAAACCCAGTCCAACAGCCTCGGTGACATCAACCCCTACTTTGACATGCCCAACCAGGTTTTCAAACCCGTCTTCTTCAGGCCCTTGTCTTGAGATGTTGCTACCAGATGAGTCCAAATAGTTAACACCGGCGTCCAGCCGCCATTGCCCTTGATTCACCCCACCATTGACAGCCAGTCTTTTGGTGTTGAATGAACCCAGTTCTGAATCGAAATTGAAGTTATTGTTGTTGGATGTTTTGGTGATGATGTTGATGACTGCGCCCACTGCATCAGTGCCCCAAATGGCACTTTGTGGGCCACGGATCACTTCGATGCGTTCAACATCATCCAGCAAAGCATAATTGAATAAGAATTCATCTCCCGCACTGGGGTCATTGACCCGTACACCATCAATGAGTACCAACACGTGGTTGGCTTCAGAGCCTCGAACCCGCACTTGGGTTTGGGTGCCAGGACCTCCTGATTGATTGACTGCAAAACCAGGTACTTTACGCAGAACATCAGATAAATAAGTTGCTTGTGCAGCAGCAATTTCTGCTGCTGTGATCACGGTTAATGAACCTGCAAAATGGTCTGATTCAATGGGTGCTAAACCACCACTGACAATCAGGTTGGGTAAATCAGCCAAAGGGGCTGCTGAATCGGTGTCTTGTGCTTGAACTGCAACAGACAAGGCCAACAAACCAGTGGCCACATGGTATTTTTTGAATTTCATTTGTACTCCTGTTCCACCCGAACATGAAGGGATCTTGATGCTGATCACACAGTTGATTGATATCAGCAACAAAAAGGTTTAAATCAAGCGCCAAGCGCTCATGAATAAGCCTCCTCAGGTCGGTCTCCGGACTCGAAGTAAGGATAGTTCCGTGGCCACTTCTTTCACCGGTGGTGAAAGTCGTAACCACTTCCCATACTTGAATGAGCCGCCTTTTTGTCTCGCTGAGCGATTCAAAAAGTCGGCATGCTTCTTGCATGGGTTTAACCATCCAAAATCAACGGCCTTCCCATGATAATCACAGTGGCGTGTTCGTTGATCGTTTACTACTTACCGTTGCGGGGGCAGTGTTGGCTTTGAAATAGATGATTTCGCACCGACTTCCCGTTTAACCTGACTGATGTCAGGACCTGCAGGTAGGTGCGCACATGCTATATAGAGCCTGCTCAGAAGTCAATAAACAATTGATTTGTCTGTTGTAGAGTGACCTTTGTGGGCTGTTTTGATTGCTATTATGGGTTTCTAGATAAGCAGTGAAGTGGTCTTCAGGTGTGGGCTTTTGTTGAATGACCCGGCACAAACCCCTGTCACCTACGTATTAGAAGAGCGACAGGGTGCGACTTAGACTTATTATTTATAAAGCGTCTTGATCTGTTTCACCGGTGCGAATTCTGATGACTTTTTCCAGATCCTGGATGAATATTTTGCCATCGCCCACCTTGTTGTTGCTGGCTGTTTCTACCAAAGTTTCAACGATGGCATCCACTTGATCCGAAGGTGTGGCAATTTCTATTTTCAACTTAGGCAAGAAGTCGACCACATACTCTGCACCCCTGTACAGTTCTGTGTGGCCTTTTTGGCGGCCAAAGCCCTTCACTTCTGTGACCGTGATGCCTCGCACACCAACAGCTTCCAAAGCATCTCTTACATCATCAAGCTTAAACGGTTTGATGATGGCGGTTATCATTTTCATATGTCATTCCTACCAGGGTAATTGCTCGCCTTCAGCATGCCAGAAAGTGCCCGTATTTTCTATACGTAATTGTGCGATCCTATCAAGTAATCCGTTGGCAGCATGCTGGGTATCTACAAAGCCATTGTGCCCTGTCATATCAGTCTTCACATAACCAGGGTGCAACAAACCCACAGCAATCCCTTTGGGCTTGAGGTCAACTGCCAGACTGGTGCCTGCCATGTTAACGGCTGCTTTGCTCATGCGGTAACCGTAGTGACCACCAGAATCATTGTCTGCCATCGAGCCCATGCGACTGGTCACTATGGCCACTTTCGCACCAACAACTAAATGAGACAACAAGGCTTCGGTCACCATCAAAGGACCGATGGCGTTGACCTGGTATTGTTGCATCACCGTTTGGTAATCAATGTCACCCAGGGCATTGCGAGCCAACACACCGGCATTGTTGATCAAAACATCAATTTTTTCATCGCCCAAGCGCTCTGACAACTGTTGAACCGATGACAGGTCCGACACATCACATTGGTCAATAACCCGCACCCCCAAGCCGTCCAAAGCTGGACTGCTGGAGCGACAAACCGCAATCACCTGATGGCCTTGATCCTTGATTTGTCGACACAATTCCAAACCAATGCCTCGATTGGCTCCAGTGACTAAATACGTTTGCATGGTTAACTCCTGATGTTGCTGCTGGTAAATGATTCCATAAACATGGTCATGATTACACTGAAATCAATGCCAGATGTTATAAATGAAACCAAATTGTGAACCCTGTGACAGCCCGTTGCCAGCCGAATCACCACATGCTTACATATAAGGAATGTTCTTGGGGCTTCATTCTGGCTCATGGTCTGAGCAGTTGCTTCGCACTGCATGTCTGTTTCAGACAAAAGAGAAAGCGACTGCTTACATGGATGTAAGTATGCAGCGATAGCAGGCAGGAATTGTTCCCAACAATTCTCTGCATTCACCCCGTCCTGGGGATCGATGTGGTAGCTGCCGAGGCGAACATGACTTGCTACCTCGCACGCACTGCGGCATTCAAATCGGGCTTCTTTATCTTCGATAAAACCGCCCAACTTTCATTGCCTGTGCTATAACGCCATTCACATAAGGCTTCTTGACTTCGTCAAATCACCATATGCTCATTGGCTATTCTCTTCGCCTCTGATTGGCTTACATGGAAGTAAGTCCTCTGAGGAGGCAGGATGCCGGTATCAGAGGTGACTACATGGATGTAGGTCTGCCGCGATAGCTAGGAGCGATAGCGGCCGCTATAACAAAAGCTCACGGCTAATCAATCATTACATCAAGGCTTCTTTGCTTTGCAAAATCGCCATGATTGCATGATTTGCCTAACCAGCTCGACG
Organism: Marinicella sp.; assembly: GCA_965230295.1. GTDB lineage: Bacteria > Pseudomonadota > Gammaproteobacteria > Xanthomonadales > Marinicellaceae > Marinicella. The sequence goes on from OZ246001.1 coordinate 1,584,605, forward strand.
GGTCAAGCTGCTCAGCAGCTTTCCTTAGTTACGAATGCACGTTCTGCGATGAATGTAATGTCCAAACCTTCAACTTTGTCTGCCCTGATTGTGGCGGGGAATTGGTCAAGCGACCCAGTCGAATCAAGTCTGATTGAGCCGCTTTAAGGTGTTTGAATTAATCGAAGAAGTTGCTTTTAACTTCGTCGATATCGGTGTGACGCACGTCTTTACCAATCACCAAATAAATGATGTTTTCGCATATATTCTTTGCGTGATCACCGATGCGCTCCAAAGACTGTGCGCATTGGCTGAGTTTTAAGTAAGGTTTTACCTTATTGGGGTCTTTAACCATGTGTTTGATTAGGTGCCCATTCAGTTCATCAAAATGGGCATCGATCACCTGGTCTTTTTGTGCTATTTTTATAGCTTCTTCCGCATCTAACCGCGCCAAGGCATTCAAAGACCCAGACAAATTGGCCAACACTTCTTGTCCCAAATGATCGATCTCCTGATAGTATTTCGATTGAAAATCACGCTTCATTAATTTTTTTAAAAGGCGTGCCATTTTTTCTGTTTCATCTCCTATCCGTTCAATGTCGGTAATGCTTTTCATCACCGCCACAATCAAACGCAAGTCACTGGCTGCTGGCTGCCTGCGCGCGATGATGCGGGTACATTCTTGATCCAAGTCCACTTCCATCTGATCAATGTCATCACCATGAGACAACAGTTCTTCTGCCAAATCCTTATTGTTTTCAACCATCGCCGTTAAAGCCATGCGCAACTGACTCTCGGCTTTACCACCCATTTTTAACAGGTGGTTTCTGATGTCTTCCAATTCAGCGTTGTACTCACTGGATGTGTGTGTTTCAAATTCAAATTGCTCCATTATCAGCTCCTTTACCCGAATCGACCGGTGATGTATTTTTCAGTTAAATCATGTGCAGGGTTGGTGAAGATTTGATCGGTGTCTCCGACTTCAATCAACCGACCCATATGGAAATATGCCGTGCGTTGTGAAACCCGTGCTGCTTGTTGCATGGAGTGTGTCACAATCACAATGGTGAAATTTTCCTTCAACTCATTGATCAACTCTTCAATCTTAGCTGTCGCAATCGGGTCCAAAGCTGAAGCCGGCTCATCCATCAAAATCACCTCAGGTTGCACAGCGATGGTGCGTGCGATGCACAAACGCTGTTGCTGCCCGCCAGAAAGACCAGTACCCGGGGCATGTAATCGATCTTTGACTTCAGCAAATAAACCTGCTTTGATCAAGGAATCTTCAACCAGGTCATCCAGTTCTGCTTTGTTTCTGGTCAGGCCATGAATTCTGGGGCCATAGGCGACGTTGTCATAGATTGATTTAGGGAATGGATTGGGTTTCTGAAAAACCATACCCACCCGCGCTCTTAACAACACCGGATCTTGTTTCTTGCTGTAGATGTTTTCATTGTCCAACAACACCTGTCCTTTAACTCGACAAATATCAATGGTGTCATTCATGCGATTCAAGGTTCGCAAGTAGGTTGATTTACCACAGCCCGAAGGACCAATCAGTGCGATCACTTCGTTGGCACCAATGTCCAAGGTGACATCATGGATGGCTTGGTTGTCAGCATAAAAAACATCAACGTTTTTGGTGCTGAATTTGGGGTTTTCACACAGCGGCTGACCCACGGTATCTGTATACTCAATGTTTAATGAGTCTTCTGTTTCAGGGTTTGATCTGACATTCATTGTTGGTTCTGCCAACTCGTTTAATACGGCTTCATTCATGATACTTTACCATTTTTTCTCAAACTTTTTCCGCAGATAAATGGCTATGGCATTCATCGCGACCAAAAAGAACAGCAAGACCATAATGGCTGCTGAGGTTTTTTCTAAAAATCCGCGTTCAGGTGAATCTGCCCACAAGAACACTTGGATTGGTAATACGGTTGACGGATCAACAACAGATTGTGGGATATCGACAATAAAGGCCACCATACCAATCATTAATAAGGGTGCTGTTTCACCAAGGGCTTGTGCCATACCAATGATGGTACCGGTTAAGATACCTGGCAAAGCAGCCGGTAATACGTGGTGAAACACCGTTTGCATTTTCGATGCCCCCAACCCCAAAGCCGCTTCTCGCAAAGAGGGCGGTACTGCTTTGATCGCTGACCGCGAGGCAATGATGATGGTCGGCAAAGTCATCAATGACAACACAATACCACCGACCAAAGGTGCTGATCTGGGCAGGCTGAAAAAGTTGATAAACACCGCCAGACCCAGCAAACCGAAAACGATTGATGGCACAGCTGCCAGGTTATTGATGTTGATTTCGATGAAATCAATAAAGCGGTTTTTCGGCGCAAACTCTTCCAGATAGATGGCAGCGGCCACAGCCACTGGAAATGACAATGCCAAAGTAACCAACAAAGTGAACAATGAACCCAAGATGGCACCTTTGATGCCGGCCATTTCTGGTTCCCGAGAATCACCACTGGAGAAAAAGTGCCAGTTAAAACCGGTAGAAATTTGGCCGCTGGCTTCCAAGGTTTCTATCCAGGCCAACTTGTTGTCTTTAACCCGGCGATCTGACTCAGGCAAGTTGCGATCTATCGAGCCTTTGATCACAGCATCCACATCGTCATCAGCCATGAATTCAACAGCCAGTGTCTGACCCAACAAACCGGGATCTTCTATCAACATATCTCTGAGTTGAAACTCTGCGCCCATGCTGGTCAAGGAATACAGGGCCCTTTTGTCATTACGCTTGGTCACTTCAGGAAATTGTTTCAACAAAGCCGCTCGGATCACTTTTCTGAAATCGGCTGCCATCATATCCTGGTTTGAACTGTCGGCATCCAAACCCAACTCATCGCCATTCAAATCAACCGTCAATTCTATTTTCGTTTGTGAAAATGCCGGCATCGCTTTGCCCGCAATGTCCGTCAACAAAAACAGCAAAAACAAAATGGCAGTGGCGATTGAGAACAACCCCAATGATTTGAAAATGCGTTCTTTGATGTAGCGCTTGCGCAGGCTATTTTTAACCAATTCTGTGTTATTCATACTGCTCTCGGTATTTCCTGACCACATGTAATGCGATCACATTCAGAATCAAAGTGGTGACAAACAACATCAAGCCCAAAGCAAATGCAGCCAAGGTCTTGGCGCTGTCAAATTCTTGGTCACCTGTCAATAAAGTCACAATTTGCACCGTTACGGTGGTGACCGCTTCCAACGGATTGACGGTCAAGTTGGCCGCCAATCCTGCAGCCATCACCACAATCATGGTTTCCCCAATGGCCCTTGATGCCGCCAACAAAACACCACCAACAATCCCTGGCAATGCAGCCGGAATCAGGACTTTGGTGATGGTTTCAGAGCGGGTGGCGCCCAGCCCCAATGAACCTTCTCGTAAACTTTGGGGCACCGCTGATAAAACATCATCAGAAAGTGACGAAACGAATGGAATGATCATGATCCCCATCACCAATCCTGCGGCCAATGCACTTTCTGAGGCCACTGACAAGCCCAAAGATTCACCAAACCCACGAATCATCGGCGCCACCGTTAAGGCGGCAAAGAAGCCATAAACCACTGTAGGGATACCGGCTAAAATTTCCAACACCGGCTTGGCCACCGCACGGATGGAAGTGCTGGCATATTCAGATAAATATATCGCAGACATCAAGCCCAATGGTACAGAAACCAATAACGCAATGAATGAAATCAACATGGTGCCAACAAACAAGGGCACTGCACCAAAAGCTGCTGATGAACCCACTTGATCGGCACGGATGGCAGTCTGTGGTGACCACTCAGTACCAAACATGAATGACAATATGGGCACTTCACCAAAGAACCGGGTTGATTCAAACAACACAGAAAATACAATTCCGACTGTGGTCATGATGGCTATCGAAGCCGCCAATAACAGGATCCCTTCGATGATTTTCTCGAATACTTTTCGTGCCGGGGTGTCGGTGTTTATTTTTCGCATCCCCCATACTGCCAACAATATGGCCAACGCCAGGACCACCACAGATATGGTGCGGTTGGTGGTGGTCTCAATTTCATGGTAGCGCTGATAGACCATTTGTTTTTCAGGACTCAAGGCACTGACTTCTTCTGGAGTATCGGCGCTTTTGATGTCGTTCAAATACAAATCCAAATCATCAGATGCTTGTATTTCTGTGGTGGCTATATAGGCTGAAATTTCGCTGTTGATGTAAGGTTCTTCCACCAGCTGCAAAAAAAACAACACCAGCAAAGCCGGTAACAAAGACCACAATGCTGCCACATAACCAAAGTACTTGGGCAGAGTTAAAATCTTTTTCTTTTGTTTGTGTTGCCGATAAGCTGTGGTTATTTTCTGCCTGGCCATAAAATAACTGAAGGCCGCAAACAGCAACAACAAAAAGATCAAGGCACTGATTTTCATTGGATATTCTTCTCTCAGTTTACAATCAAAAAAATTCGCTTAAGCGAATTGAGTTACAAAAAAGACCGCAACCGAAAGTTCATCCGGTTGCGGCTTAAGATTATTGAAACGTAATCTATCTTTACAACTCAAGGTTGTTCAGTTTTTGGGTGTTTTCCTTAACATTCATGTACTTATCGGCATCCAAAGGAATCAAACCTTTGTCCGTTAAATAACCTTCATCACCCATGGCTTTTTCGCTGGTGAATTCTGTCAAGAATTCAGACATACCTGGGATTTCAGAAACATGGGCTTTCTTCACATAGAAATACAAGGGTCTTGAAACCGGGTACTCACCTGTTGCAATGGTTTCGAACTCTGGAACCGCACCATCAACCAATGAACCTTTTACCAAGTCTGCATTTTGATCCAGGAAAGAAAATCCAAAGATACCCAAAGCGTCTGGGTTCTTTTGCAATTTTTGAATAATCAGGTTGTCATTTTCACCGGCTTCTACATAAGCACCGTCTTCACGAATACTGTGACAAATGGTTTTATATTTTGATTTGTCAGCTGCTTTGGTGTCTTTGATCCACGGGAATTTTTTACAACCGCCTTCCATCGCCAACTCAACAAAGGCATCACGGGTACCCGAAGTTGGAGGAGGACCCAATACTTCAATCTTGACCGCTGGTAATTCAGCATTCACTTCATTCCACATGGTGTATGGGTTAGCAACCAACTCACCATCTTTTTCGGTTGGCACTTCTTTGGCCAAAGCCAAGAACAAATCTTTGCGAGTCAATTTGAAGTCATGAGAATTAATTTCATTGGCAACCACAATACCGTCATAACCAATCAATACTTCAACCACTTCAGCAACACCATTGTCATGGCACATGGTTAACTCAGACTCTTTGATTCTTCTTGAAGCATTGGTGATGTCCGGAGTATCCACACCGTTGCCTTTACAAAACAACTTCATGCCACCGCCAGTACCCGTTGATTCAATTTTTGGCGTTTTGAAAGAAGTAGACTTACCAAACCTTTCGGCAACAACCGTTGAAAAAGGGTATACAGTTGATGAACCCACAACGCTGATGTAGTCACGACCTGCTGCCTGAATTTGTGAAGCAGCTACCAAACCAGCAACCAAAGTAATTTTCTTCAAAGTTTTCATATAATAATCATTCAAGTGTTACGATGGCTGGCATTGTATTAAGCTTTTGTTACAGTTATATGACATTTTTGTAACAAACCTTCAAACAGGCCTTCCAAGCCCATTCTATAACGTGATTAATCACAGTAACGTGACAAACAATTGAATATTTCAGTCCTTGATGATGGTTCTGTAAGTCGGAAAAACCACTTTAAAAGTCGACCCGGAGTTGGCCTCGCTGTCAATCTCTAAACTGGCGCCATGTTTTAAACAGATGTGTTTAACGATGGCCAACCCCAATCCAGTACTTTGGTGGTTGCGGGCTTTTGAATTGTCAACTCGATAAAAACGCTCAGTCAAATGAGGTATGTGGCTGGGGTCGATACCCGGCCCATTATCAACCACCCAAAAATTGGCCTCGCCATTATGCTCAAACCATTTGATCGCGACCTGGGTGCCTGCTGGCGTATGAATGATGGCGTTGTGCATTAAATTTAAACAAATGCTGGTGATCTCTGACACATCGCCGGTTACCGATAAAGTAGAGTTGATTTCGGCTGACAACTCATGGTCGTGTGAATCGGCACTGTTCTTGATGTCATTAAACAAACCATTGAGCAACTCAGGCATGGCAATTTCTTGGTCGTCTGATTCAATGACCCTGTCATGTTCAATTTTAGACAGCTTTAACATGTCATCAATGATTTTTGACATCCGGTTGGCTTGATCCTTGGCCTGGTCAATGGCCAACGACCAATCCTCACTGACATCATTCGATGTTTGCAACATCTCTAAATAACCTGATATAACGGTCAAAGGTGTTCGCAGTTCGTGAGACGCATTGGCCACAAAAGCCTTACGGGATTTCTGCAATGCTTCCTGTGCACTGATGTCTCTGGCCACCATCAGATAACGCTCCTTGTTGATCTTTATTAACCTGATCTGGATGCTTTTATCGTTGTGCTTGCCATGCGGCAGTTTAATTTCCTGGTCCTTTTTACCGGTAGTGAGCAATTGCACAAAAACAGGAATTCTGATGATGTTATCAATTCGGGTGTTCACATCATTGTCGTTGATACTCAGAATTTCCTGAGCAATGTGATTACACCATTGAATCTCAAAACGCTGGTTCAACAAAATGGTGGCAAATGGCAAAGCCTGGGCAGTGGTCACAAATTGCTTCAACAGGAATTTATTGCGCTTTTGGGCTTCTTTGGTCTGGTTCTTGTTGTTGATGACTTGACATGTTATGGCTTCAAACACGCCATGGTTGTCAGGCACGTGGCTGCTGGACGAACCTTTCATATACCAATCATAAAATGTTTTGAACTCCATGATCTTCCATGTGATATAAACCAATAACCACAACAACAAGCACAATGTCCAATAGCCCGTAATCAAACCAGACAAAGCGGCCAAAGCGACAAATATCAAAATGGCTATTTTTTCTTGTTTCCAACCAGAGAATTGCATCTTTATTACATAGGATCGTATTATAGAACTGCCGCAATCATAGCTTACCGCACCCCTAAATAATGAGTAATTTTCAACTATTTTACTGTTTCGTCATCAAGATGATATCAAACTGAAACATTTGTCATATAAATGTCATATTTGTCATCTAACATTCACGTTTTTGAAATCTTACGTGGGTAATTATCATGAAGAAGAAGGTATTGGTAACGTCTTTGTTACTGTCTATGGGCACAACGGCATGGGCCGATTCAACACAAGATGAAATCGCCATGTTGAAAGAACAGTTGAAGCTGTTGACCCAAAAAATTGAAAAATTGGAAACCAAAACCAATAACAACGAAGCTGAAGTTAAAAAAGTGGCTGAAGCCAAAGCTGAAGCTAAATCTGACAACTGGGCAGATCGCATCACTTTCTCTGGTGACCTGCGTGACCGCTTCGAATACATCGATGAGCGCGGTAAAGACGTGCGCACCAGAAACCGCATTCGTTTTCGTTTGGGCGCCACTGCCAAAGTCAATGACGATTTGAAAGTGGGTTTCAGATTGGCCTCAGGTGGCGAAGACCCCACTTCAACCAACCAAACTTTAGACGGTGCATTCTCAACCAAAGGCATCCAGTTAGACTTGGCTTATTTTGATTACAAATTGAACGATGCTTTGACTTTGACCGGCGGTAAAATGAAAAAACCGTTTTACATCCCATCTAAAACACCCGTTTTTTGGGACGGCGATTTGAATCCTGAAGGTTTTGCCTTGAGTTATGACAACGACGGCTGGATGGGTACCCTGGTTGGTTTTTCTGTGGATGAAAGAAAAGCCGATACAGATGCCTTGTTGTTCGGTGGTCAAATGGTCAAAACTTTCGATTTGGACGGCAACACATTAACGGCCGGTGTGGGTTACTACGACTACCAAAAATTACAAGGTTCAACGCCTTTGTTTGATGGCAAAGCCCGTGGTAACACCTTAGATGCCAATGGCCAAATCGCCAATGACTTCAACATTGTTGAAGGCTTGGTTGAATACCAAACCAAATTGGCTTCTCAACCTTTCTCAGTATTTGGTACTTACTACCAAAATACCGAAGCAGATTTAGATACCGGTTTTGCTCTGGGCTTTGGTTTGGGTAAAGTCAAGGACGCCGGTTCTTGGTCTATCGGTTATTCGTACTTGGACTTAGAAGCCGATGCTGTTTATGGCTTGTTCAATGATTCAGATTTCGCCGGCGGTGAAACCGACTCCAAAGGTCACATCCTGAAAGCCGGTTACGGCTTACGTAAAAACATGTCGTTGGGCATGACTTACATCAGTTCAGAGCAGGACCAAAGCAAAGCCACCCAAACCGATTATGACCGCTTACAAATGGACTTGAAAATCAAATTCAAATAAGCCAAATCATCTTTGCATCTAAAAAAACCCCGATTTTTTCGGGGTTTTTTTTGGTTTGCAGTAACTAAATCCATTCTGGTGCGTTAATAGGGGATAATAAAATTAATAATAGAGGAGCCCTGAACCCAATATGTTGTTCAACACGCCGATATTTTTTGTCTTTCTGATCGTCTTCTTGCTGTTTTACGGCTTTGTCTTTTTACGCCGAACACCAAGGGTTTATTTCATTCTGGTCTCTTCGCTGGTGTTTTATGGCACCTGGAATTACCGTTTTATCCCCCTGTTGGTGGGTTCAGCGGTCATCGACTATTTCCTTGCACAGGCAATCCAGAATGCCAGTGAACAGCGGCGCAAAAAACTCTTGTTATCCTTATCGGTGGCCATGAACCTGGGTATACTGGCCCTGTTCAAGTATGCCGATTTTGCCATCCAATCGGTGGCAGATTTCCTCGGAGTTCTTGGTTATCAAGCTGATTTAGGCTCTTTGTCCTGGGTGTTGCCTGTGGGTATTTCTTTTTATACCTTCCAATCTTTGAGTTACACCATCGATGTGTATCGTGGGGAAATGAAAGCCCGCAAAGGCCTGGTTGAATTCACCACGGCACTGGCCTTCTTCCCACAATTGGTCGCAGGTCCCATCTTGCGTGCCAAGCATATTCTGCCACAGTTTCATCGCATCCCGGTACCGACCTGGGACATGGTACGCAATGGCTTTTTACTGATCACCATTGGTTTGTTCAAAAAAACCATTGCAGATTTACTCGCAGCACCAGCGGCCATGGCTTTTGATGGCGGTGCAGTAAGCTTGATTGAAACCTGGACTGGGGTGCTGGCCTTTGCTGGACAAATTTACGGCGATTTCTCTGGCTACAGTGACATGGCCATTGGTATCGCCATGTTGATTGGCTTTAAGATACCTTTGAACTTCCGCTTGCCTTATTTTGCCCTGTCACCCGTGCAATTTTGGCAACGCTGGCACATCTCTTTATCGACCTGGCTGCGCGACTACCTGTACATTTCATTGGGTGGAAAATACAACCGCATTCGCAATGTCATGATCACCATGTTATTGGGCGGGTTGTGGCATGGTGCTGCTTGGACCTTCGTGGCTTGGGGCGCATTTCATGGTTTGATCATCATCGCCACCCACCAATTGGGTAACTCTTCAGCATTTGCCGGCTTTGCCCAAAGTCAGCAGTTTTTCAATAAATTGCTCAAATGGATCATCACCTTTTATTTGGTCCTGATCGGCTGGGTACTGTTCCGCGCCACAGGCATGGATTCGGCTTGGCAAATCATCACCCAAATGCACACTTTTTCCGGGTTACCTGAACCTGGTTCCAAGTCCCTGATCATTTTCGGTCTGACAGTCGGCGCCCTGTTTTTTATGCACTTCATCGATTATTTTGTGCTCAATAAAACCCAACAATGGATGGCCCGATGGTGGCTGTTCTGGCCCTTGTTAATTTTGATTCAAGCCATTTGTTTACTTATTGGAGAACCCAGCAATGCCTTCATCTACTTCCAGTTCTGACCCCGGTAACAAGCATCCCTTGTATCCTTATGCGGTGCAAGATGAGCTGAGTTCCGACAAAGCCACTCAGACGGCTGATGGTGGCTTCAACCCCATCTATGGCAAAACCCTGCTGTTTATCATCTTGGGAATGGGCATGGCACTGGGTCTGATCAGGTGGTTTGCCTGGATCAATGATGCCGCACCAACCGACTTTCTGGGCCGGGTTTTAGAGGCCAAAGAGTCGTTGCCACAAATCGTTGAAGAACCACATGATCTGGTTATGGCATTTGGTTCGTCCATGGTTCAGGCCGGGTTTTCACCCAGAGAATTTGATCAATGGGCCAAAGATCGCGGTAACAACAGCGTCAAATCATTCAATTTTGGTTTTGGTGGGCTGAACCCTTTTTATCAGGACATCCTGACCCGCCGCATCAAAGAATCATTTGATCAATCTGATCGTCGTTTGAAAGTGGCTTTGATTGAATTCAACCCATTTCAAACCACCATCACCCGCTACAACCGCAACCGCATCCTTGAAGACTCATACTTGACCATATTGGGCAAAGACCAGGAGTTGTGGAAAATCTTCATGCAAGACCCCACCCGTGGTATCCGATTATTCAACATCAAATACCTGCGCAACAGCATTTCAGCCGAAATGGTCACCAGCTTTTTTGGTGGTTCTTTGCGCGAACCCAGAAAACGTACCGAGCTGGAAAGAGACGAAGCGAGTCAGGAACGCTTGCGCGAGGTGGGTGAACTCCTCAACAAAGCCTTTGAAGAAGAATACCCTGATTACGTCAGCAGCAATTGGTCTTATGCCTGGCAAGGCGGAGGTACCATCGCTGCTGAAAGAAAGCCTGAAACCCTGAAAGTGTTCGATGAATACTACGAATTGCTTAGAGATCCGGCTCGCATGGATGATCGACGTTTGAATCGCATCCACACAGCCGACATCATTGACATGCATTTCAGTGAAGAGTTGATTGTGGCATTCATAGATATAGTCAACCAATTCAAAACCTTCTCTGATCATGTGGAAGTGGTGATGCTGCCTCGCAACACCAAATGGATCACCCACTCTCCGGAGGGTGCTGAACGATTGAAAGCCACAGTTAAGCGCATTGAACAAGCCACCGGGGTGACGATCAAGAATCACCAGGATTTACCCGTCATCAACCCAACCATGTTCAGTGATGCCACCCACTTGAATCGCTACCAAGGGGCGCATAACTACACCAAATACTTGATTGACGAGTTGTTTCCATACCTGTAAAACTGATCTAACAAGGCGGTCAGGCGTGTTAATATAAGCACTGAGACACACCACCTGACCGCTGAATGAATCGCAGAAAGTTACTGAAAAAATCCTTGTTGTTAGGCACTGCCGGCTTGATTGCTGGCGGTGGCTATTGGTTGCACAATGGTGAAGATGTCGCCAACCTCTCCATTGAGAATTGCCAAAAACGCCTACAGGGTTTAAACCTCAAACGCACCAAGGTGGTGGGTGAATGGAACATGAGTGAAGTGTTTAATCACCTGGCACAAAGCATTGAATATTCGATGACCGGTTATCCAGTTCACAAATCGGATGGGTTCAAAAAATACCTAGGGCGCCATGCTTTTGCGGTGTTTTCATATCGAGGCAGGATGGCCCACAATTTGGCCGAAGCCATTCCAGGGGCACCCGCCTTAGATGCCAGTGATCCATTATTGGCACTCAGTCGCCTGTTGACTGCCTTGAATGATTTTCGGGTTTATCAGGGTGATTTAAAACCACATTTTGCCTATGGTGAGTTGAACCACCAACAATACACTTGGGCCCATGTGATGCATGTTTACAACCATCTGGAATCATTTGAAACGGTTTGAATGATCTGCGCCAAGACTACAAATCCCATGGCTCATCCTTGAGCAACTAAATCCTTAAAAATCCATAGTGATGCAAATAATTCCATATCTCATCCTTGAGTCATTAAATCCTTCATATCCTTACTTTGTTAAATCATCCTTGACTCATCCTTGAGTGTGTTACTCCTTTGATGTCCCTATATCAAAATAAAAAAGAGGGGACAGTGATTAACTGTCTTACTTATATACTCGCGAAACAATCGAAAACCTTGTCAAAAAATATTAATTTTTTTAAAAATAATTAATTTAAAGGGCCAGAAAACAATGAACCAGGAAGGTGGGTGAATAAATTTTAGGCAAAAAAAAACCGCCTTAATGGCGGTTTTTTTGTTTTCCTTGCTTAATTTTTTCCAGATGGTGGCCTATATGGAGTATGGAATGTGATGCCATCTCCAATATTGACACCTGAATCATGGCTTATGATTCCCAAACGCGCTTCTGATACCCGCAAAGTATTGGTCTTGAATGGTGAAACAAAAGTATGGAATTCTTTCAATTCACTCGGGTCAGGCTTTTGATTGGCATATGGGCTGATGTCCAACAAAACCGGTTGTTCTTCGTAATTAGAATCAATCCTGGTCAATCCTGAATGTACAGACACACGGGTTTGTGTGCCACCATTTACACTGTTGTTGGTGTTGACCATGAAATACAACAAACCTTGATGTATGTCACTGGGTAACCAGACATGATCTTTAGTATATTGTTGGACAGGGCCGTTTTCCGGGAAGCTGTACCACATCAAATGGACTTTCCATTTAAAATCTCCATTAGAAAGTGGTTTTTTCTTGATTCGAATCAGCATGTTTTTGGCTTCCGTTTCAATTCCATCTCCAACGGGATCGCCTTTGGCCCATAGCTCAAAAAACGTCACCCGATTACCTGTAGAAATCAATGACAACACTTCTGCAAAATCGATCGCAAAAGAATAGTTGTAACCGCTTACATTGGTATCCAGTTCAGGCAAGAAATATGCATAATCGACTTCACCGCCTTCTGGCACATTGGCCACAAACACTTGATCCTCACAGTTACCACCACGAAAATCTTCTGTTAGCTCTGAGGTTGTGTTGGTGTGTTCAAACGGGTTAAGCCAGGATAAGTTTCCTTGAAAGTTCTGCTCTTCACAATCAAGAGCAATGGCTGACTGAGTTATTAACAACATTAAAAATACTTTTTTCATAATCATTCCTTTTAAAAATCTACGCGATGTTACCAACATTAAAAGACGGTCTCAAGTTGATTCAGATTATTTTCTGCCAAAATAAGTAACTTGTCAGATTTTTGCAAATTAATTCGCATAATCGGTACAGACTCATCCAATAAGGCCTTGGCTTCTGAATAGTTGTTTTGTTTAATCAAGGCATAGGCCAGAATCGATTGGGTGATGGTGACATTGTTCCTGGCCTTTCGGTTTTTTTGTTCGAAATATGAAACCAAATCCTCCAGCAACTCAGTCGCTTCTGCAATTCGGCCCACTTCAATCAAAGCCAATGCATATTCAACACTCATGATTTTCAAATTGTTTTGGCTGCCATTGTTGTCTCTTATTAATTTAAAAGCCTTTTCAAAATAAGACAAAGATTCACTGTGCTTTTTCAAATGTGTAGAAGTAACAGAACCTAAACTGTAGTATTGAACAGACAGACGTAAAGAGTTTTCACCAAAGTATTTGACTTTAATTTCCAGGGCCTTGTTATAGTGCTCGATTGCTTTAACATATTGACCCAGTGCTTTTTCGATGTTTCCCAGTAAATGTTCAAATGAAGCAACTCTCAGGTGTTCTGAACCATAGACTTCATCTACGATAACCCTGGCTTTTTCAATGTATTGTTTCGAGAGTTCAAATTGAAAGTCTCTTTTATAATTTTTTGCTAAGTCATAATAAATATTGGCAAGCCGGATTGATTCATCACTGAAAGAAGATTCAAGTATGTCTCTAATTTCTACAAAAACTGCCAGCTTCTTTTCCGTATTGCCATATTCTGGATCAATCGATGTATAAAACATAAGGGCGTCAACGTACTCCAGTGAAGCCTTGGTGTGTTGTTCGATGGCCCTTTCTGTCAATTGTTTGGCCAGCTCGAGTGCCTGGGCTTCGTCCTCATTAGATTTCAATAATTGAGACTTGATTTGGGTGTATTGGGCATACTGCTTGTAGTCTTGTAGATTGGGTTGATCAATGTCTTGCAACAATTCATAGGATTCAGATATTTGACCTGTTTTGTGTTTAACTTCAACCATATCAAGCCTATGATCCATCATCAGGTATTCATCTTTTATGGCATACATGCTGTCCCACATCCGTTCAGCACCGGAGAAGTCGGATAGATTGAAGTACACTTCACCCACCACAGATTTCAGGCGGTTATTGATTTGTGGGTTCAAACCCTTGGAGAGGATCAGGTGTTCAGATTGCTGTAGGATATCTGCGGCGGTTACTTGAGTGCCCAAAGTTCTGGTCGGGTCTGCCGACTTGAAGGTATCCACCAGGAAGGTGGTGACTTCTTCGGCCACTTGTTTTTCAGTGAGGGCCTTGTCTCTTTCTTCAGAGATGATCTTCGATTGTTGCCATATCATGACCGAGGAAGTGGCCAACACAGTAAATATGGCCGTCATTGCACTGACCGGTAACCAGTGTTTACGCAATTGCTTTTTCAGACGGTAAGCCGTTTGGCTTTGTTTGATTTGCAAAGGCTCATGATTCAGGTAATGGTCGATGTCAGCAGCCATCTCTCGTACACTCAGGTACCGTTCATGTGGTTCTTTCTTTAAGGCATGCGAAACAATGGCATCCAAATCACCCTTGAGTTTGTGGGCCCAGTTAGGGGCGACCAGTTTGGCTTTACTCAGCAACCGACTGGGTAATGTGGGCAACTCTTGATTGATCACCTGCTCAATCTCACCCCAGGTCTTACCCACCAACTCAAAGGCATGTTGATCAGTCAACATTTGATACAATAACAAGCCCAACACATACACATCACAAGAGACGGTGATCGGATCGCCGTTGATCTGTTCGGGTGCGGCATATTGCGGTGTTAAGGCTGTGGTGCCCACAATGGTTTCATGCACTTGATCGGTACCTGGCAGGGTCTTCAGCGGTTTGGCAATACCAAAGTCTAACAATTTCACCTCACCCTGCTCGGTCACCAGGATATTACCCGGTTTCAAATCACGGTGCACAATCAAGTTACTGTGAGCAAAGGCCACGGCTTCACAGATTTTTTGAAACAAAGCCAAACGCTCAGTAAGGCTCAGCTGCTTATGTTGACAATATTGATCAATGGGCTCCCCATCGATGTATTCCATCACGTAGTAGGCTTGCCCTGTTTCACTGCCGGCGTCGATCAACCGAGCGATGTTCGGATGTTCTAAGCTGGCCAGAATGCGCCTCTCGGTATCAAAACGGGCCTGTGATTGGGCATCCATGGTGTGGTGATTCAGCACTTTGATGGCCACTTTTTGGATCACTTCATCATCCCTTTGAGCCAGATACACTTGGCCCATTCCACCGGAACCTAAGGGTTTGATAATTTGGTATTTACCAAAGGTATCACCGGCTTTAAGTGCGGTTGTATCCACCAGGGAACTGGCAGCAGAATTTTGTGGAGTGATGGTTCGATCAACTGACGACAAGTGGGTATCCACCATGCCCTGGACCGTTGTTTTCAAATGTGGTTGCGCAGCGCACAATTTTTCAATGGCCGCTTGAATCTCAGCTGTAGGCAGTTCGATGACTTGGTTGAAAATGGCTTTGATTTGTTGCCAATCAGCTGGGGTCAATTCCATTGAAGATTCCTCGATTATTTATACTGCATCAACAACCAACTGCGAGCAAACTGCCAGTTTCTGGAGACGGTTGATTCTGAAACGTCCAATACACGGGCCATCTCTGGAATGGTCATGCCACCAAAAATTTTATATTCAACCACCTTGGACGCTTCCTCATCCACTTTGCTCAGATCCAGTAACAGTTCATCCAACTCAACCCAATTAAACTCATTGGCATTGGGGCTCTCTATCAAATCAGTGACTTTCTCTAAAGTGATGTGTTGTTCCAAGCCCCCCCTTTTCTGACTCAACTCTGATCGGTAATGATCAACAACCACCCTTCTGATGACTTTGGCTGCAATGGCCAGAAAATGGTCTTTGTTTTGCCAGTTGACTGATTTTTGGTCGCTGATGCGAATGAAGGCTTCATTGACCAATTCTGTGGTCTGCAAGGCACTGGCTGAATTGGACTTGATTTGAAAATGAGCAATGCGATGGATATGTGGATACAACAATTGAATCAATTGGTTTTCCACTTTTTCATCACCCTGAGACCAAGCATGCAACATGTCATCAATCTCAGTTGGGTCAGCTTTTAGATCATTCATCTTTAATGATTATTTGGGTACTTCTGCAACACAATTAAACAAAAATACAGTTCACACATCGACCCAACAAATTGAGTCACACAACACTAAGTCTATACATTGTAACCAATTGTATGTACTTTTTTCAGCATTGCATCGAAATTCTTGATCCCAAACCAGCCGCTTAATACCATGGTTTGTGCCAAAGATTGGTTTAATTGATGTCATCATCTGTATTGCCAAGGCCGCCTGTCACTTGATGTCGCTCAGATGAATCACTTTTTATCACAGACCATTCACGCTGCTGATGAAGCGACGTAGCTCATTAAACCAAGCTAAAACGGTCTGTTACAACAGATACAAAATACTGTGCCTTATGCGACGAGAGAGGATGTTCTTTGCGCCCTGATACATGGGCTCTAAATTCTCTGAATGGATGATCTTTCCGGCAATGTCAGTCCTGATGATCTGCTCTTCTTTCAACACCGATATGAACTGACGGAACAAATTCTTATCAAAAAAGTCGGGTGAATTGAATTCATACAACAACGACAGTTGGCTGGCCACTTGATGGCACAAGGACTCCAATTCTTTGCTGGTTAGGGTCCCTGAACCCCGGTTTTTCAACAGCGCAATCACAATGAAGAAGCGCTCATAAGTTTGCATCAAGGCATTGGCCAGCACCCGCAGTTGTGCGGCCTGTAGCGAACCGCCTTTGTGCCGCTCTAAATTTCGCCCGGTTGATACCAGTAAATCCAAATCTTTCAACAATCCCAGAGTTTTTCTGCCATACTCAACAAATTCTTCTGTTGTCCATTTGAGGAACAGTTCATTTTTTATGAAAGGGTAGACAATGGCCATCATGCGCAACACTTCTTTGCGCGGTTGTTTTAAATCATTGACAAAAAACATGGCAATGAAGGAACTGGCAGCAAACAAGTGCAAAACGTTGTTGCGGTAATAAGTCATCAACACACCCATTTCATCTTTGACCTGAATGACATCACCCAAAGAGTGTTTAACGCGCTGGATGAAACCAAGAAAGATGCCTTTTTCAATGATTTCATCCACCGATAAAGTGGTCACCGTGGTGCGCTGAGAATAGGGTAAATCCAAAATGATCTTTTTATACAGTTCAATCTGGTTCCTTAAGTTGGCTTCAGAAGCCGCACGATTCGGGGTAGACAGCAAAGTCACTGCCAAAAGGTTAATGGGGTTAACATGTGATGCTTCATTGATTTTGGTCAGGATTTGCGTACCTGCATCTGACACCACATTTTTGAACCACTGGGGTTTTTCTTTAATTTCCAGTTTGACCTCTCGCCAGTCTGGTTTGTGCTTGTCTAACACATCATCCAATTCGATGGGTTCAGAAAAATTCACTGTTAAGCGACCATAGTCTTCCTTTAATAACTTGATGGTTTTGAACAGTCCGCCGATTGATTCTTTCTTTTTACCTTTGCCTCCCAGCTCATTTTTATAGGATGCCCCTTCCATCAATTTTTCATAATTCAATGAAGAAGGCAAAAACACCAGGGGTTTACTGCGTTCATTCAAGTAACTGCGAACCGTCATTGCCAACATGCCAGCCTTGGGGTGTAACAAACGGCCAGTACGTGATCGGGTGCCTTCGATGAAGTATTCGATCGAAACACCATGGGCTATCAAGGAGCTCAAGTATTCAGAAAATATGGTCGAGTAAAGTACCGAATTAAAAGAACGGCGTAAAAAGAAGGCCCCAGACCCCCGCAGGATTCGACCCACCAAAGGTAAGTTTAAATTGATGCCTGCTGCAATGTGTGGAGGTACGATGCCCCGTTCATACAAGGAGTAAGACAAGATCAAATAATCAATGTGGCTGCGGTGGCATGGGGTATAAATGATTTCTTTTTCGATGGTGAGGTTTCTGAACTCATCAAAAAAGTTCAGCTTCACCCCATCATAAACCTTGGTCCAGAACCAACGGAATATACCACTCATGAACTTTATCGATGAATACGAATAGTCAGCTGCTATTTCACGGATGATTTTCTCAGCTTCTTTTTTTGCTTTTTCTACAGGAATTTTCCGCCGCTCTGCATAACTGTTGATTTCATGCTGCACACTGGGCCTTTTGATGATGTTTTTGGCAATGGTTCTGCGGTGTGATAAATCTCGTCCCACCACAGCCGTTTTGACCCGGTTGTTATGCAGCCGCAAAACCCTCGACAGTTTGTGCGACATTTTTTCAGCTTCGTCATCTGAATCATCCAATGTTTGATTCACCACAATGGGTTGGCTGAGTCTGACCAATGTGTGCTTGCCGTGTACCAGGAATGAAATGAATTTCCTGAATCGACCAGTGATGCCCCATTTTTCAGAAAATATGACTTTAAATATGCCGTGGTCTCGATCTGGTGCGCGCCCTAAAAAGACTGAAATGGGCACCAGTTGTAATTGTTTAGAGGCGTCTGCTTGAATTTGTTTGATGACATCAGTGAGCTGGCTCTCAAACTCCTTGTAATCGGTTTTTCGGTTCCAGAACCCAACGGTTTTTTGTGAGGCCAAGATACTTTTGCTGAGGCCAAACTCAGCGTCTAACTTGAAAGGTTTTGGTAAGTGTCCGCGGTTGATTTCTTCCCACAAGATACTTCTTGAGACCGTTGACTCTGAGGAAAGAACATAAACGAAAGGCATGTCAGGATCGACCCCTAAACTGGAAAGTTTTTTGGGGCTGTATTCTACTTTTACTCGCAGATAGAGTAACTTACTGAGTAATGACATGTATTGAGTTTAGCAGATTAGGTCGCCAAAACAGCAACATTATTGATTGATCAAAGCGGAAAAAGGGCCGAGAATCGGCCCTTTTTTCTGACTTTTGGAAGTGTGGATTTATTGCTCGCCAACCCAAACGCCGTCTTTCTTAACCATGTTCATGGATTGTTTGATGCTTTGACCAAAAATATCAAAACTGACATCCATGGTGGCATTGTCACCATTGACATTAACGTTACCAACTTCAACAGAATCCAACATGTCGTCCATTGAAATACCGTAAGCGCCTAACACGTCTTTCAAACCACCAAAGGCAATGGAGCCTTTCGCCAATGCTTGATCAAAACTCATGTTCTCAACTTCATCCAATGAAGTCATGTCCAAAGCTTTGGCCGTGCTGACTATAGCCGAAATGGCTGCTTTGGTTTTTTCTTCACTCAGGACGTCGTTTTCTCCAACCCAGTCCATCGCGGCACCGGCCACAGCGGCCATGGTGTCACGTTGATCTGCTGGTAACATGGGGTTTTGTTTGATGCCCTGGATCATTTGATCTTTACCCATCATGACCATCATGGGTAACATGGCGCGTGCTTGCTCTAATTGAGGTTCAGCCATGGCATACAAGCTGTCTTCTGCACCATCGGCAGTCAGCATGCTCATGGTTTGCGCAAACTGGGCTTTATCCGCTTCAGAAAAATTACCGGTTTTATTTTTTTCGAATTCATTAACCAGCTCGTTGTATTTCTCTTTACTCATTGAGTTTTTAATCAACGATGCCAAGTCGTTAGATTTCATGGCAGCAATAGATGCTTTCAACGCACCATCAGGTGTGTCAGTATCCATCATGGCAATTTCTTTTTCTGCTGAATTTTCGTCACCACCACAGGCTGTTAAACCCATCAGTGCAATCAACAAAAGTGACAGTAATTTTAAATGTGTATTCATGTGATCCTCTTCAATAAATATAAGTGTAAACCGCGTATTATGTCTCGATTCAGACGATTTAACAAGAATTCACTACAATATGTAGCGACTCAAATCTTCATCTTTTGAAAGCTCGCCAACAGCACTGTTAACATGTTCAGCATCGATGATGTACTCTTGTCCTGATTTATCCGGGGCATCAAAGGCCACTTCATCCAAGATGTTTTCTAATACCGTATGCAGTCGCCTGGCCCCTATATTTTCCGTTTTTTCATTCACCGACCAAGAAATTTCTGCGATTCGTTTGATGCCATCTTCAGAAAATTTAAGCACCACATTTTCAGTACCGATCAAGGCCCGGTACTGCTCAGTCAATGAATGCTCAGGTTCGGTGAGGATGCGCTCAAAGTCTTCACTGGTCAGCGCACGCAACTCCACCCTAATGGGTAACCGACCTTGTAATTCCGGAATCAAGTCTGAAGGTTTACTCAAGTGAAATGCACCTGATGCGATGAACAAAATGTAATCGGTTTTGATCGGGCCATATTTGGTGTTCACTACCGAACCTTCAATCATCGGTAACAGGTCTCTTTGTACCCCTTCACGAGACACTTGGCCTGAACCACCGACCCCACCACTTTTGGCCACTTTATCAATTTCATCAATAAACACAATACCGTTTTGTTCGGCTTGAGTCAGCGCCTGTTGTCTGATTTCTTCTTCATTGATGAGCTTTTGTGCTTCTTGTTCAGCCAGGATGGGCAGGGCTGCTTTGATGGTTAATTTCTTGGTTTGTTGTTTCTTTTTACCCAGGTTTTCAAACATGCTTTGTAACTGGTCGGTCATTTCTTCCATACCTGGAGGGCCCATGATGTCCACACCCATGTTCATGTTGACCTGAATTTCAATTTCCTTATCGTCCAACTTGCCTTCGCGTAAACGGGTTAAGAATTTGGCCCGGGTGCTGCTGTCATCCACCGTTTCATCAGGAATGGGCGACTCACGCTTGGGTAATAAATAGTCAAGAACCCTTTGTTCTGCGGCGTCTTCGGCTTTTTTGTTGACTTGTTTCATCGCCGTTTCACGGGCTTTTTTCATCGAGGACTCAACCAAGTCTCGAATGATTGATTCCACGTCTTTGCCCACATAACCCACCTCGGTGAATTTGGTGGCTTCCACTTTGATGAAGGGGGCATCTGCCAATATGGCTAAACGCCTGGCAATTTCTGTTTTACCCACTCCAGTGGGCCCTATCATCAAAATGTTTTTGGGGGTGATTTCTTTGGCCATGGCATCATCCAGTTGCATGCGCCGCCAACGGTTACGCAGTGCAATGGCCACTGATCTTTTGGCATTGTGTTGGCCAATGATGTGTTTGTCCAATTCCTGGACAATTTCTCGGGGAGTCATATTTGACATAACAATTCCTTTATAAATCCAATGTTTCTATGGTCTGGTTGCGGTTGGTGTAAATACAAATGTCGGCAGCAATGTTCAAGGCTTCCTTAACCAAACGCTCAGCCGGTAACTGGCTGTTTTTGATCATCGCTAAGGCGGCAGCCTGGGCAAACGGGCCACCTGATCCAATGGCAATCAAACCGTGTTCCGGCTCGATCACATCGCCATTACCAGAAATGATCAACGAAGTGGTGTGGTCAGCAACTGCCAACAATGCTTCCAGGCGCCCTAAGCGGCGGTCGGTGCGCCATTCTTTGGCCATTTCAACCGCAGAACGCACCAAATGCCCGGAATGCTTTTCTAACTTGGCTTCAAACACTTCAAACAAGGTGAAGGCATCTGCCGTGGCACCGGCAAAACCAGCCAAGACTTCATTGCGGTACAATCGCCTGACTTTTCGGGCGTTGGATTTCATGACGGTGTTGCCCAGGGTAACCTGGCCATCACCGCCAATCACAACTTGTTTATCGTCGCGGTAACTGACTATGGTGGTCCCGCGGTAGTTATGCATTGACTCTTTCATGTATGATTTGTACTTAGATAAGCCCTATAAATGGGTTGTTTTCAGGAAAAATCAAACAATTAATCCTTCAGACAATGTTTTTTTCATCAAGGCAAAAAAAAAACACCCAGCCTTGCCGGGTGTTTTACTGACAGGCATTGGTGCCTGAAAACTGTGATCACCAACCTCTTTTGCGTTTGGCTTTTCTGAATCTGCGGTTTCTGGCACGGCTGACGGCCTCTTGATCTTTGATACCCGCCCAGTCATCCAGGGTGAAAGGTCCATTCTTGGCATACACCAATCTGGCCCGACAGAAATCTTTGTATTCCATCATTTCCTCTTCAACAGCGTCCATGGTGCCATCAATGACGATACAGTCATCCACATAACCGATACCTGGAATGTGATCTGGAATCACGTCGTTGTCATCAATGAAGTATTTGATGGTGGCATTGATTTTTTCTTTGTTGCTGTCTTCAATGACCCAAGTTTTGTCTTCAACCATGCTGAGCATCATTTGCAAACAACCCACTTGATCAATCACATAACCATCATTCACGTTGGCTCGCACTTCTGCCACCTTTTCCATGGCCTCTTTGACATCTGCTGAATCTATATTGGTGCCATGCTCTTCGATGAATTTATTAAAATGTGCTTTGACCTGATCATCAATATCAATTGAAACGGTAGCCATAAGTTGTCCTCTGTGAAATTTAATTGGATTATTATAAACAGCCGTGACAATAAATCAAATGGCTGTCCTCATGCTTTTATATTATCATTGTCGTAGATCAATGCGAGCAATATTTATCAAAAACACGAGCGTCTCATACTTTAATTACGTTTTGAGTGGTATTTTGTTACTCTTGGCAACCCTTTCACTGGCCAAAGAAAGCAATGACCCCACCTCTGCCTTGGTACAGGATGCAGAAAAACAACAACGATTGTTGTTAGAAAAATATGGCATAAGCCAACACCCCCAATGGACAGCCAAATGTCAATCGATGATCGAATTACTGCAATTAGTGGAGTTCAAGTCATGTCAGGTGTTGGCCGCAGATTATGCCAATGCCTACTCACTTGCAAACGGCGTGGTGCTCTTGACCGAAGGTTTGCTGGGCAACATCAACAACAACGACCAACTGGCTCATGTTTTGGCCCATGAACATGCCCACTTATCCCTCAAACATCACCAACAAGCACAACAAATGGTCAACAACCCACCTGTTTTCTTTACCAAATCACGCATGAAAAAATTTTACCGTCAAATGGAGCAAGACGCTGATTTGGCGGCTAATGAGTTATTGATAAAACACCAGTTGGACCCTTTACAGATTCACCATTATCTGCTGCGGATTGAAAAAACCACCACAGAACGTTCGGCTGACCATGAAAAACTTAAAAACCGCATTCAGAGGAAAAACCTATCTCCTGAGCATATAGATCCATGGTGGCAAAAATAAACCAATCGATATACCGATTTGATTTGATTAAATAAAATTATCATCGGGATTTTCATATTGGATGAATTTTAAAAAAACGCACGTCATTCTGTGACTTGACCACAGAATCCAGGTAGTATAATTTTGACGCTTATTAAAAGTTTGAATCACTGAAGTACTGTCCGCCTGGATCCTGCGGTCAAGCCGCAGGATGACGAGGAGTTAATTTTGTATAACAAAACTTTACGGGTTTCTGGAACGGGACAAAGTGAAGGCTAAATTATGGATCGGGCTGGGTTGCACAGCAACTCTTTGCAAGACTCATTCAATAGATGACTAATGGTATGAGTCTAAAGTGATAAATCTCGCTATAATGTATTGATGAAGTTAAACAGCAAATCCTTGTTGGCCATCATTTTTACTGTCCTGGGCTTGTTTGCCCTGGTCATGGTGTTGATTCTGGCTGAGAAGCTATTGGCCATCTGGGATTACCTCCAATCTGCACCCCTGTGGGTGACGGTCATGTATGCGGCCCTGATCGTGGTGGTTACCAGCATACCCGTTTGGTTGTTTGTTAAATTAACCAGGCCTAAAGTCAAAACCGAACCACAAGTACAGGTGCTTGATGAACAAAGCTTGGAACAAGCCATCCAACAAGAACAACTGCGCGGTGTGGACACTCAGGCTGCTGATGCCGAGATGCTTGAACTGCGAGAACGCCGATCCAGCGGGCAGTTCCACATCAGTTTGTTCGGCAGTGCTTCAACCGGAAAAACCAGCCTCATTCAATCTTTAATTCCTGATGCCCATGTGAAAACCGATGTGGTCAAGGGTACCACCATTGCAGCTCAACACCACAGTTATGGGCAACTGGAAATAACCGATTTGCCTGGCTTTGATGCGGTGGGACAAGATGAACTGACCCAGCTGGCACTCGAAGAAAGCCAACGGGCCCATGTGGTGGTGTTTTTACTCAATACCGACTTGGCCAGAAGCGAAATGTTGCTGTTTGAAAAACTCAATGAATGGCACAAACCCATGGTGCTGGCTTTGAATAAAGTCGATGTGTATAGCAATGAACAATTACAACAAATCACAGCGGCCATCGAACAAAAAACCCGACAACTTTTTCCAGTGGTGATGATCAACACAGGCGGATTTCAAGAGGTCGTCGTCGAACAAGCCGATGGCAGCCAACAACATCGCACCCAAGCGGTGCAACCCAACATCAAACCACTGATCGATGCCATCGAACAAGTGGTCAGTGACAACCCTGAAGCCTTGCATCGCTTTCGCGATGCCGGCATCCTGATGTTGGCCGAACAGAAGCTCAATGCGGCCAGCAGAGAACACAACCAAACAGTGGCAGCAGAAACCATAGACCGCCACACCAAACGCGCCATTGTTGGGGCGCTGGCATCTGTGGCGCCAGGTTCAGACCTGGTGATTCAAGGAACCATTGGTACCCAATTGGTGCGAGAATTGTGTCAGTTGTATGATGTACAAGTGAATCAACTGCAGGTCGATGAAGTTTTGAAATCAGCCGGTGGTAAATTACGCACATCAACCTCGTTGGTATTAGCAGTGGCCGGCAATGCACTGAAAGCCTTTCCTGGTGTTGGAACCGCAGCTGGCGGCATCATGCATGCTGTGGCCTATGGCATGATATTCAATTCACTGGGTAAAGCGGTGCTCACCAGCGTCAGCACCCAAGGACGACTTGACACCGAACAAACCAAACAGACTTTTGAGGAAAATTTACTTGGCTCATCCAAAGAACTGGCTAAAGATCTGGCAAAAATGGCGCTCAGACTCAGCCGCGAAAAAAGCAGCCGCTAACAATCAACCTGCTGCGGCTGCCGATGGGGCTGGGAGCCCTGAAAATTCAGAACCGCCCAGTGATGCCATCAGAACGGTCAATGAACAGGCTTTAAGCAGTCTGCGTCAGTTGCTGCATGACCCCAAAATTCCAACCACCGTACGCCATCAGTTACAATCTGAATACCAGAACATCAAGCGCTTGATTGACAAGCTTGAGAACGAACAAATTCACATCGTCACTTTCGGTAAAGTCAGCACCGGCAAATCATCACTGCTCAATGCCATCAGTGGCCAAAATCACTTCAAAGTCAGCCCATTGCACGGTGAAACCAAACACACCAATCATTTGGACTGGCCCTCTTATGAACAACAGTCTGTGGTGTTGATTGATACACCAGGCACCGATGAATTTGATGGTGAAGAACGTGAGTTGATGGCCCAACAGGCCGCTAAACAAGCCGATGTCATTTTGTTTGTGCTGGATGGCGACATCAGCGAGTCACAAAAACAACAGCTGGAAATCATTGCCCAACCGAATAAACCGATCATCCTGGTGTTGAACAAAGCGGATTTATATACCTATGATGAAATTGAGCGGATTAAAAAGTCAATCGCTGAAAAGACCCAAGGGATCAACAGCCAAATCGTGGCAATATCTGCCGACCCAAGACCACGCACGCTGATTGTAGAATTGGCCGATGGCAGCCGTCAGGAAAAGGTGGAAAAACCACCTGCGCACATTGATGAATTGAAACAATTGATTTGGGAATTGCTGGATAAAGAAGGCAAAACCATCACCGCCTTGAATGCCAGTTTGTTTGCTGGAGAAGTGTCTGAAAATGTGGCCAAAAAAGTGATTGAAGCACGCCAACAGGCGGGGCAAAAAATCATCCGCACCTACAGCATGGCCAAAGGCATTGGTGTGGCATTCAATCCCATTCCGGTGGCAGACTTGTTATTTGCGGCTGGTCTTGATGTGGCGATGATCAGACAGTTATCCAAGTTGTATGGTTTGTCATTAGGGAAGGTTGAAGCCACCAAGCTGACCACTTCCATCATGGCCCAACTGGCGGTTTTGATGGGTGCCGTTTGGGGGGTTAATTTACTCTCTTCAGCGATGAAAACAGTCAGTGCCGGCTTGTCCACAACGCTCACTGCCACGGCGCAAGGCTCATTGGCTTACTATGCCACATATTTGGTTGGACAAATTGCTGAATATTACTTTGTTCAAGGCAACTCTTGGGGCAAAGAAGGCCCCAAAACAGTGGCCAAAAACATCGTTAAAAATCTGGACAGGAATTCGATTTTACTGGAAGCCCGGGAACAAATACTGAAAACATTGAACCGAAAGCCGTCTTAGAAACGGACCTAAATAAGCTTATTGGCAGGACTTAATCAGATGGTCTAATCTGAATTTTGATTTGAAATTCTTGCTGGCCAGATAGAAACCACCCACCACGGTATCTTCATGTTCATGCTGCTTAAGCCACAATAGTTCAGCAATGACCTTGATGTATTGCTTCTCGCTTTTGCCGTTTTCGACCACCAAAGTGACTTCGAGTATCTGGTTCAAATACATCTCCTTGTTGAGCCTCAATTGCATGCCTGCTTTATTGAAATTCACGACTGTGCCAATCAATTCATGTGATTCTGAATCAAAAACCTGGATGGCATTGTTGGGCTCAATGCGGGCAGCACGCTCAACAAATGCATGGGTTTTTGCGTTCATCATTTCTGCTGTTTCTAGATTCATGTGTTGCTCCTGTTGATACAATTATTTTATGACAAAAGCACACCAACTGGCCAAGAAACCGGGTTAAACATTGTTACATTCTGATCATTTGGACCCGCAGGCCGCATCGGCCATCAAGTGCGCATTGATGAAGTAACAAATTTTGTTACTTTTTTTCAAAACAGGGCTACGTAATTTCCGCATTTGTATCGGAGACAACCGACACCTGGCATTCAAATTTCAACCAAATCCTGATCATTCAATGGTTATGACTATTTTCTATATACGCAGAATAGACACTTAGCAATTTTTGCGATGAAGAATACAGTGGGGCTGTAAGTCATTGACATGTACAAATTGGATTAAGAGCGAGAAGATCCAGCTGTAAAGTCAATACCTGGAACAACCACGCGAAAGCTGACAGTCTGTTTACCAATTGATGGATTGGATTTTGTGTTTTTAAACCTTTTTTGTTCATGTTTTATCCATTAAATATGAGGAGGTAAATTCTGTCATGAACAAAAATCAATCAACTAAAGTATGCAGTGCCATGGCCCTGCTGTTACTGGCTTCAGCCACAACACAAGCAGAAGTCAGCACCAATTTTTCAATGGTTTCTGACTATGTGTTCCGTGGCATCTCACAATCTCAAGAAGACCCCACGGTACAAGGTGGCTTCGACTGGGCCCATGAATCTGGGTTTTACCTGGGAACTTGGGCTTCAGGCGTTGATTTCGTCGGTGCGGGTGATGACGATGGTGCCGATGTCGAATGGGACTTGTACCTGGGTTATGGTGGCAGCATCAATGTAGATTGGAGCTGGGATGTCAGCTATGTACAGTACCTGTATCCGGGCACTGTCTCAGGCGTAGACTACGATTACGGTGAAGCCTTGGTTTCATTCGGGTATAAAGAGCTGGTGGGATTGACCCTGGGTTATGCCAATGACGTGTTCAACTCAGATGAAACGGGCATTTATTATGAAGTTTCAGGTGGTTCCGACCTCGGTTCAGATGGTTGGAGTTGGAATGCGGCTGTCGGTCATTACGATTTGGATGACCTCAACAGCTCATACACCCATTATTCAATTGGCGTAGCCAAAGCCTTAGAGAAACTCTCCGTTGGATTGACTTTACATGATTCAGATGGCGATGATGAGTTCGGTGACATCGCTGAAGCCAGAGCCGTGCTCTCTGTATCTACCGAGTTTTGATCACAATTTTTTATGCACTCAATGAGTGTTTTGCTCGGCCTCATCAACTGACCCTTGAGATGAGGCCGCTTTTTTAATTCATTGTTCCAAAGGCGATTGATTTTTCAAAGCGTTGATGCGTTTGGTTTCTTCAAAATCCTTGGGGTTGTTGGCCAGAATGCGCTGAGATTTTGCGATGTCCTGCAAGCTGTCATTGATTTGTTCAGCTTGGCGCAGGATTTTATAAAAAAAGGCCGCCATCAAAATAAACAACGACACCACCACAAACAACAGTGCCAATACATCCGGTTGGTTCATTTGTTCACCTCAAATACAGATTGTTCAAGTATACGTCAGCCCTCTACAATCACCAAGCCATTCACTGAGCGGAGTCGACGTGTAAACCTATTTATTCCATCAAACATCAGATTGAGGCGGCTTCGACTCCGCTCAGCCAGCGGAAGACCACATATCATCAAACCCGTTCACTGAGCGGAGTCGAAGTGGACTTAGTCTGGAAACAACCCAAACCACTCATTCAACAATTAAACAAGCTCATCAAAAGTGTATTCAAAGAACTGTTTGTTTTGTGTGCAACCTATTTTTTTGCATACCAAGATGATTGATTTCTGAAGCCGACTCAGCCAGAATGACGCGCTATGATTCAATTGACCAACCTTTCTTTGCGACGTGGCCATAAAGTCTTGTTTGAAGAGGCCACATTAAGCATCCACCCAGGACAAAAAGTCGGCTTGACCGGCGCCAATGGCACCGGAAAATCAAGCCTGTTTGCCTTGTTCATGGGTCAGTTGCAAGCCGATCTGGGTGACTGCAGCGTACCGAAACACTGGCAGATTGCTCACGTCAAACAGGAAACCCCTGCCTTGGATCAATCAGCTCTGGATTATGTGCTGGATGGTGATGTGGTGTATAGATCCATTGAACAACAAATTGAGCAAGCCACGGCCGATGAAGCCCATGAGCAATTGGGTGAGTTGTATGCAGAGATGGAACGCATAGGTGGTTATGCCGCCCATGCCAAAGCCGGTCGCTTATTACATGGCCTGGGTTTTGCCGCAGGTGAAGAATTGCATTCGGTCAAATCCTTTTCAGGTGGCTGGCGCATGCGATTGAATCTCGCCCAAGCATTGATGTGTCCCTCAGATTTGTTGTTACTCGATGAGCCCACCAACCACTTGGATCTCGAAGCTGTGGTGTGGTTACAAGATTGGCTGAAACGCTACGAAGGGACCTTGGTGTTGATTTCACATGACCGTGACTTTCTGGATGGGGTGATAAAGTTCATCTTGCACATTGAGCATGAAAAACTCAAGCAGTACACCGGTAATTATTCAGCCTTTGAAAAAATCCGCACCGAGCAACTGGCCTTGCAACAAGCGATGTTTGAAAAACAGCAGAAACAAATTGCCCACATGCAATCTTATGTGGACCGTTTTCGCTACAAAGCCAGCAAAGCCAAACAGGCCCAGTCTCGACTGAAGGCTTTGGAACGCATGGACACCATTGCTGCCGCTCAAGTGGAAAACCCCTTTCATTTTGAATTCTACCCATGCCAAAATCTCAAACACCAGATCGTTGAATTGGAGCATGCCGACATCGGCTATGGCGATCACCTGGTGTTTCAAGATTTAACCTTTTCTGTGACTGCAGGTGCTCGCATTGGTCTGTTAGGCCGCAATGGTGCAGGCAAATCAACCTTGATCAAAGCCATGTCTGGAGAAAAGGAACTGCAAAGTGGTGAGCTTAAAACAGCCAAAGACCTCCACATTGGTTATTTTGCACAACACCAATTAGAACAGTTAGACCCCCAATCCACAGCGATAGAACATGTGATGCAGCTGGATGCCAAAATCAACAGCACCGCAGCCACTGAACAAGCGGTGAAAAACTTCCTCGGTGGATTTGGCTTCCAGGGAGAAAAAGCCGACACCCCGATCAAGCCCTTTTCTGGCGGAGAAAAAGCACGCTTGGCTTTGGCCCTGATTGTCTATCAGCGCCCTGACTTGTTGTTGCTGGATGAGCCGACCAACCACTTGGACCTGAACATGCGTGACGCCATCAGTTTCGCCTTGCAAAGCTATGAAGGCGCCGTGATCCTGGTCTCGCATGATAAACACATGCTCAATTCAGTGATCGATGAAATGGTTTACATCGATCGCGGGCAGATCCACCCCTTTGATGGCGATTTGGACGGTTACCAAAGTTTCATCAAAGCACAGATCAAAGCAGCTGAAGCTGAAGAACAAGCACAATCAGGGCAAGCTGATGTGGTGTCAATCAGCAAAAAGCAAAACCACAAAGCCAACAAAGCGGCCAAGAATCGTTTGAAAAAACTCGAAAGGATGGTCGATGATTACACGCAAAAACTGGTCGATGTCACAGCCAAATTGGGATCTGAAGACATCTACGAACCGGAGAATGTCCATGAACTCACCCTCTGTTTGAACCAGTCCAAAGAGTTAAAAATGAAACTGGATGAAGCCGAAAACGAATGGATGGTACTCAGTGAGGAGTTGGAAGGGTGATGGTCTCCCCTTTTCAAACCACCTGACAGCCTGACAAGCCCTGTTCAAAACAATCCTTGGGCAACAAACCCAATTGGCAGTACAAGCCCATAAAATCGATGTGATTGTAAGCCTGTTGGATTTGGCCTTGGCGTATTTCCACGTGGACATTGCCTGAAAAGCTGACTGCTTGGTTGTTGGCCCGGGCTCGGGCATCAATGGTGATCAATGCAGAAATCCAGTCTCCTTGTTCTATGTGGTGATCGATTGAAATTTTAAAATCTTTCAACAGTTCACTCATGGCATGATGAAAGACTTTGAAGTCTTTAGGACCCACCAATGTTTGTTTGTCTAAACCTCGGGCACGTCCAGCATCCACAAACAACTCATCAATGGCAGCCACTTCCTGGTCCGTCCGCACACGCTGCATCCACGCTTCCATCAAAGCCAACTTTTCTGACATCATCACACCCTTTCTGTTATTAAGGACATTTATTATGTCACAATTTACACAATTGAACAAAGGGCTGATTAGATCATCAAAAAGACACTGGATACCGGCTTTCGCCGGTATGACGATATAACCAACTCAAGTGATTTCTGAGCTTATCTTCGTTTTTGAATAAACTAAAACTTATATTGACAGCAGCTGTTCTCTCAAGGCTTTAAGATCTTCAATGATGGCTTGTTGCTCTTTGGCCAAAGGCTGATTGAATTTCTGTTCCATTGATTTCGGGTATTGGTCCAAATTAAGCTCCATGGTCTCAAGTGCCAACAATTCAGGTTCATTGACGGCTGTCAATTCAGTGTTTTGCCAAGTCAGCCATGTCAAAACGGTCAGGCAGATGGCCGCTGCAACAGCCACCAGCCCAAGTTTCGGTGCTCTGCGGTGTTGAGTGGGTTGGTTGGCCAGCAGCGTCGCCATGTTCTGACTGAAATCTTTTTCTTGAAGTCGAGCCGCTGCCTGGTCCTGAATGGCCTTGGCATCTTGTTTGAGCTGTTTCTCTAAATCTGGATTCATGTTATTTCGCCTCCAACAACAACCCGAGTTCACTGTTGTTGCTGAGTTTCATTTTACTTCGATGTAAATTGGTTTTCACCCAAGATTCTGACTGATTCATGATGTGTGCGATTTCTTTGATGCTGGCTTGTTCGACATAAAAGAACCACAACACATCATAGTTCTTGGGTGAAACATCTTGTTTGATGATGTTCCAAATATTGTTCTGGTCCACAGCAAAAGGGTCTTCTTCCGTCATATACTCTTGACCAGAAACAGCCTCAATGGCCGTGTGATAAACGGTTTTCAGTTTACTGAGAATCCTTCTGGCAATGGTGAACAACCAAGTACTGAACTGCCACTGTGCATCATAGGTTTTCAGGTACTTAAAGGCGCTGATGAAAGTTTCCTGGAGCACATCATCCGCATCGAACCTGTTCTGGCAACGGGCCAACAAATAACTGTACAGACGCGCTTGGTAAGAAGCCACCAACTGCGTGAAGCAATTGGTGGCACCTTGTTGCGCTTGTTTGATCAGTTGCTGTTCAGTCACAGACCGATCCTCAATCGAAATCAACCTCAGGAATCATGCTCATTGGAAACCCAGTGCTGATCAACAAGTCATTTCCCTGGTTACTGATAGACAGTCCAGACATCAAAGCAGCCAATACTGGTTTGTCATCATTCATGTTTGATAATGCATTCATGGCAATCAAACCATTGATCACTTGCTCCAACTGTTTTGCTGTGGCTTCGTCTGCTGTAGACAGTGCGGCGTCAATACTCAGGTTTTGCTCAGCTTCATACAAACTGGCTGAGAACTGTGTGACTTTTTGGAACACCGCTGAATTGAATGGCCTGCTGTTGCTCTTCAAGTCTGCACCCATATGGGCCATGGCAGATTCAATGTTGACCAACAATGACACCATGCCTGAATTGTTCAGATCATATGTGCTGTAACTGTCAGCAGCCCAATTTTTGACTTCTGCTTCATCGAAACTCACCACAATGGTTTCATCGCTCAACTTGGTGCTAAAAAAAGATTTGGTTTTGTTGTCACCACTGACTCTGAATTCTTCGACCACTTGCCCATTGTGTTTATAGGTGTTAAACAAACCCACATTGATGTCTTTGTCTGATTCGACCAAATACATCAAATTATTGATGAAGTCATTCAAGGTGAATTGACTGAAATCACCATGGAGAACCAATGATAAATCATCTTCTGCTTCACTGTGTCCATAGGCCGTGATTTGCTTCACTTCATGAGGCAGGTGTTCGTTGATGGAAAAATCTGCGTGTGCCTCTTTGTGTTGAGGAATCAAAGGGACTATCTTGGTACGTACTTGCTCAACATCCACAGAAAAATACCAATTGGCCTCATCATATGGGCTGGCCTGGGTGTTGATTGACAAGGCCAATGTGGCCATTAAAAATAGGTTGGTTAATGTTTTTTTCATATCATGCTCCGATTCAATACTATTAGATATGAAAACTTATAGGCTTGGTAACTGCCAAAGGTTACAAATATGTGAAATTAATTTCGTTCGCTTAGACGCAAGAAAGCTGCTGAGCCAGTAGGTGAGCATAGCGAATCACCACAAAGCGAATTTCAGTGAGCAGTTAGGCTTCGACTCCGTTTGTTATGAGTTGGCTGAATGTCTCAGCCTGCAAGACACCCGTTCACTGAGCGGAGTCGAAGTGAACTTGAGTGAAACACTAATTTCAGTATCTCTGATATGTTAAAGTAAATGAGTCTATAAGGAATTGATTATGAATGGATACGTTTACATACTCGAATGCAGTGATGGCAGTTTTTATACTGGCAGCACAAAAGATATTGAGCAACGTATCTGGCAGCATCAGAATGGACAAGGTGCAAAATATACCCAAAAAAGGCTGCCTGTAAAACTTGTATATATTGAACATTGTTTTAGAATCGATGATGCTTACCACAGGGAAGGACAAATAAAAGGATGGAGCAAGAAGAAGAAACTGGCTTTGATAAACAATAATTTAGAAGCTCTAAAAGCCTATTCCATTTGTTTGAATAACAGCCATCATATGAACCAAGATCCCATTGATTAGCAGGCTTCGACTCCGCTCAGCCAGCGGTAATCCCTAATCTAAACTTTTGGCTTCGGCTCCGTTTGTCATGAGCATGTCGAATGGCTCAGCCAGCGCGATTTCCGTTCACTGAGCGGAGTCGAAGTGAACATGAGGTTTGTTCACTAGCCCATACCAAAAATCAAATAAATGATTTCCACCCCTTTTTGGGTGTGGTGTAGCAACAAGAATGACAACAAATACAGTAACGAAGACAACAAGCCCAAAGACCACAGGTATTTTGTATTGACTTGAAACATCTGATGCAATCCATAAACTGCGATGGCGGTGGCATGTAACCAGATCAGAACCAACAAGTAGATATGCCAATCCATCATCGCCTCAGCATGAGCCAGTTGTAAAAACAAGTTGTGGTATTTTTCCCCGGTAAAACCGGCATGGACCTCAAACACCATATTCCACAACCACAATGGAATCCAGTAAACCACAATAAACCACCCAACCATCAAACCCACTTGATGGTGGTTGCGCAAACCCAACCAGGCAACACCAGCAACCAAAATCGAAACCAAGGCCCCGTGCACCAACAGCACTGCAAAAATTTCTCCTGGTTTTTCCTGCTCCTGAACAAAGGCAAAGCTTGAAAATAACAACGACAATACCGTGATGATGATCACCATCAGTGCAATCGACTTTTTCACATTCAGCATGGCATGCTCAATGGCGTTGTTGTGATTCTTAACACCTGCCATCACCCAACTTGGGCGCAGATAAAAACAAAACATGGCCATAAAGGCATGGTACAAGGCAGCGCATTCTTTGATGATGTATTGCATGTTGGCATTGTAACCAAAGTGTGACTTGGCTTGAACTTTAATTGAACCATCTGACTTTATCAGAGGTCCGAATTCTTAATTAATCAAGGAGTCTTGGCGTGAAAAAACAAAATACTTTGCAGCAACAACAGGATGAAATTAACATCACACCGATGATGGATGTGGTATTTATCATGCTGATCTTTTTTGTGGTCACCGCTTCATTTGTCAAGGAAACCGGCATTGGCATCAGTCGCGCCACAGCTGCTGTAGAGCCCAATGAAAATGCAAAAATCGCAACCATCAAGTTGGATCCTCAAGGATACAGCATCAACGGACATGCTGTTTTATTGGATGGCATTGAAGCCAGAATGGCTCAGCTGAAAGCTGAATTTCCAAACCTTCAAGCCCAATTGATCACGGCCAAAAACATCAAAGTGAACACCTTGGTCAGAGCGGTAGAACAGGTCAAAAATGCCGAGGTCAAAGGTCTGTCTGTAGCCACTTATTAAGGGTGGTCGCTTGGTTATTCCAGGGCTGTTTTTACCGCTGCCTTGATGTGACTGTGGGTGGCATCAATCAATGGCACATGGGTGTCTGATTGTTTGATCAACAGACCTATCTCAGTACAACCCAAAATGATGGCCTGGGCACCTGCTGTGGTTAACTGGTTGATGGTGTCTAAGTAGATTTGTTTGGATTGTTCATTGATGATGCCATGACACAGTTCTTCAAAAACCACCCGATCCACCTCATGCCGTGCTGCTGCATTGGGCACCCAGGTTTGGATGCCATACCCTTGTGCCAATCGATCTTTATAAAAATCTTCTTCCATGGTAAAAGCAGTACCCAATAACCCGACTTGTTTTATTTCTTGGTTTTTTAACTCTTTGCCCACCACATCTGCAATGTGAAGCAACGGTATATCCAGGGCCGCTTCTATTTGAGGGGCTAATTTATGCATGGTATTGGTGGCAATGACCAGAAAATCAGCACCTGCACTTTGTATGCTTTTACAGTGATCAGCCAGTTGACGACCAATTTCATCCCATTCACCCGCTTGCATCAAGGCTTCGATCGGCGCAAAGTCAACATTGAACAACACCATTTGAGCAGAATGAAGACCACCCAGGTTTTGGTTGATCTGTTGGTTCAATTCACGGTAGTAAATGCGGGTGCTTTCCCAACTCATGCCACCCAATAAACCAATGGTTTTCATATGGCAATGCGGTTTGGTATTAAATGCCTCATTTCATCCAAGTGTATATTCGCATCGGGGGGATGTTTTTGAACTCTATTTTTTTGCAGGTGTATTCTCCGAACAAAGGCTCTGCCAACCTGCTTACATGGTCCCTCAATTGGTAAGCCAAAAAAATACCTCCAGGCTTCAATGTATCGTGAATGGACTGCATGATCAGTTTATCCATCCCTTTTGGCAAAGTGGTAAATGGAATACCAGATATGATCACATCGGCAGACTCCCATCCATGTTCATCCATGATTTCAAGCAAATTTTGGGCCCCTTTATTACTCACAATTAAGCGGTCATCATCGATGGTTTTTATCATGTGATCGATGAATTTTTGGTTGATCTCTACACTGATGAGTTTGGCGTCATCAGCCATATATTTTAAGATTCCTTTGGTGGTTCCGCCTGTTCCCGGACCCAGCTCCATGATGTGACGGGCTTCTTGCAAATGAGCCGTTTTGGCAATTTGCTCAATCAACCAAGGCGATGATGGCATGAAGTAACCCACTTGTAACGGGCTTTTTATGGCATGTTTCAAAAATAAGGCAGAATCCTTCAAGGAATTTTTCACTTTTTTACTCATGCCTTGATTTGCCCTGATAAGAAGCCCTCGATTGTATCACGACTGATGTTTTTTGACTGCATGTCCTGACGATTGCGATATTCCACTTCATTGTTATCCAATGCTCGATCACCGATGATCACCTGATGAGGTATGCCAAGTAATTCAAAATCTGACATCATAAAACCCGGTCTTACTTTGCGGTCATCCAATATCACTTCTATACCCTGAGCCAATAATTGATTGTACAGATCATCTGCAGCTTGTCTGACCCGTTCAGATTTTTGATAATTCATGGGCAAAATCGCCACTGTGAATGGGGCTATGTTAACTGGCCATATAATGCCCTTGTCATCATGGTTTTGTTCTATGGCCGCCGCCACCATTCGTGTCACACCCATACCATAACAACCCATTTCCATGGCTTGTGACTTACCCTGTTCATTCAAAACCACAGCATTCATGGCTTGTGAATACTTGTTACCTAACTGAAAGATATGACCCACTTCAATACCACGAGCCATTTTTAGGCTACCCACACCATCAGGACTGGGCTCACCGACTTGAGCATCCCTGAGGTCCTTAACTGCATCAAAATGGGCATCACGTTCCCAGTTGACTCCGGTAAAATGATGGCCGTCTTCATTGGCACCACAAATAAAATCGCTCATGTTGGCAACGGTTTTGTCCACCACAACCATGCAATCCAAATCCTTCACACCAATTGAACCTGCATCACATCCAGCCACGGCTTTGATTTCATCATCATTCAACATCCTGAATGGAGATTCAACCACCTCCAGATTGCCAGCTTTGACTTCGTTTAAATTGTGATCGCCTCTGAGCACCAAAGCAACTGGGCCATCCACACCAGCAACCAATAATGTTTTGATGGTCTGTTCTTTGTCTACCTTTAAGAATTCTGACACGGCATCAATGGTCTTCTGCTCGGGAGTCGCCACCTTCTCAAGTTGAGCAACTGGTGCTGCCCGTTCTGGCAGCATACTGACCGCTTCGCACTTTTCTAAATTGGCCGCGTAATCACCGGTGTCAGAATACATGATGGCATCCTCACCTGATTCGGCTATTACATGAAATTCTTGTGATCCAGACCCACCTATGGCGCCAGAGTCAGCCAGAACACAACGGAAGTCCAGACCTATTCTATTGATGATATTGGTATAAGCTTGGTGCATTTTTTGATAGGTTTCAACCAATGACTCATGAGACAAATGGAACGAATAGGCGTCTTTCATGATGAACTCACGAGAGCGCATGACACCAAAACGGGGCCTGATTTCATCTCTGAATTTGGTTTGGATTTGGTAATAGTTGATTGGCAACTGTTTGTATGAGTTGACCTCATTGCGAACAAAATCAGTGATCACTTCTTCATGTGTAGGCCCAAAAAAGTAATCCCGTTCGGCACGATCATGAATGGCCAATAATTGACCGCCAAAATCTTCAATTCGGCCGGTTTCCTGCCACAATTCTTTGGGTTGAACAGCTGGCATCAGCATTTCCAAAGCACCGGCAGAATTCATCTCTTCACGGATGATGTTTTCTATTTTTTGTAACACCCGCAAGCCTAACGGCGCCCAAGTATACAAGCCAGCACCCAGTTTCCTGATCATGCCAGATCGCACCATCAATTGATGAGAAATGATTTCCGCGTCCTGAGGTGTTTCCTTACGCGTTACTAAATGAAAAGCCGTGGTTCTCATGGGTCATATTCTGAAGTCTTGAAATTAGCGCTATCTTAACTGATTCTGTGCATTTCTGCTGCTTTTAATCGGGTCAAATGTAAGCACGTTCTTAGGGTTTTAAATTTTGCAATATTGAGCCGGTCAATGGCTTCAATAGTGTCACACAATCGGTTGATTAAATGGTCAACGGTTTCTTTCCGGCCGGGTTCTGTTGTTGCGGTCCCGACCGCGGTCTACTTTTTTGAGTTTTGGTGCATAAAGAAAGTGATGGTCTTAGATTTTTTCATCACTTTGTTGCTGAGTCGATCAACCAACAACGCTTGTACTTTATGTTCGCCGCGGTAGATGCCGGAGAATTCTTGGGTGGTGGCGTCGTTGGGCTTTTGTTTTTTGCCATCCAACACGAATTGTACCTGGTAACGTAATTGTTGTTGTTCATTCAAGGGACCCACTGAAACCTTTAGTTTTCCACCTGTACCCCATAAATTTTGCTCATTAACCGGCTCAATGATTTCAAAATCGGCGACTTCAGCAGGATCAATGACTTCATCACTGCTGGTGCTGTCAGTGGCTGTGCTGGTGGTGACTGGCGCAGAAGGAATGATGGAGAGCTTGGGCAGATCTGCTTCCTTATAGTTATCATTGGGCTTGGTCTCGCTGTAGTGGGTCACCCCATTTTCATCGGTGTACTTATAAATTTTCTTTTCTTCCGCAGCCAATACGCCAGTACTGGCAACTGCCAAACCCAATAATATCCAAGCTTTTTTCATATTCAATCCGAAAATAACATACTTTCTTTGTTATACAGCCTCACAGCGATCCATGCAAGGATCACACCAAAGAACAGCGTACCAAAAATGGTGACCAAAATGGCTGACATACCCGGCTCTTCGCCTCGTATGATTTGATTGATAATCAAATTCTGGCTCAAAATAGGCACCAGCATCATCCACAGTTTTTCTTTCACAGATAAAAACATCAATAACATACTGGGTATCATCGGCACCAAAATCAAGAGCCCCACATAAGTTTGGGCTTCCTTGAAAGATTTGCTGAACGAGGCAATGATGGTTTGGATGGCACTGGCCACGACAGCCAATGGCATCAACACCAAAAACATAATCAGGATTTTATACAGACCCAAGTCCAAACTCAGACCCAGTTTTTTCTGAGGATAAAAGGGCAAAGATAATTTGAACACAATCATCGCCAAAACCAGTGTCACCAAACCAAAAGTGATGGTGGCTGCCAGTTTTCCTGAAAGGATGTCCGTGCGGCTAACTGGATTGAGAAACAGCGGCTCCAATGATTTTCTTTCTTTTTCACCAGCCGTGGTGTCAATCGCCAGATACATGCTGCCGGAGAACAAAATCAAGATCAGGAAATAGGGCAAGAAGGTCATCATCTGGCCTCCTTTAGACTCTAAAGAGGCTTGGTCATGATTCTCAATAGTGACCGCTTTCATGATACCGGGAGACACCCCTCGCAACTGGAGTCGAATGGCTCCAATGCTGGATGAATAGGCGTTGATCAAGGACCTGGCTTTGCGCACAGAGATGTTGGTCGTGCCTTTGGCGGATCCATCAAAATACAGTTTAACTTTGGCTGCTTTTCCTGCGCCGAAAGCCTCTGAATACCCTTCATCAATGGCTAAAATCACATCATGGTCTTTGTCTTTAATCGCTTGTTCTGGCGATTTGTCACCCATAGG
The DNA here is from genome assembly GCA_965230295.1 of Marinicella sp. GTDB lineage: Bacteria > Pseudomonadota > Gammaproteobacteria > Xanthomonadales > Marinicellaceae > Marinicella. Next base: position 1,624,269 of record OZ246001.1, read on the forward strand.
GACAATTTTGACACCTTGAGACAACAGGTATTTTTCCAGATTCTGCGCCCCTTCAACATTGATCACAGGCAGCTCTAACTGTTCTTCTGCTTTGCCCTTGGTCATGTTGGTGGTTAATTGGATCAGTCCCAACATCAATAACGGTCCGAACACCGCAGACATCACCAATGAAGACATGATGGTTCTTTTGTCGCGCAAGTTTTCCCTCACTTCTTTGAGGAACACCACTTTAAAAGCATTGCTGATCATGCGACACCTCCTGCAGTGGCGGGTTGTTGGGTGACTAAATTCACGAAGGCATCCTCCAGGTTTTTCTCACCGGTTAATTCCAACAATTCTTGTTCTGTGCCAGTGGCCCGGATAATACCCGCATCAACCACTGTAATGATGTCACAAACTGCCGAAACTTCTTGCATCACATGAGAAGAAAACAACACACACTTGCCACGGGCTTTTTCTTCGCGCAAAAAAGCTCGGATGGCTCGGGTACTCATCACATCCAAACCATTGGTGGGCTCATCCAATAATATGTTTTTCGGGTCATGAATGATGGCCCTGGCAATCGCCACTTTGACCCTTTGACCTTGAGAAAAACCATCGGTTTGTCGGTCGGCAAATTTTTCCATCCCTAAGCGTTGAATCAACTCATCAGCACGGCGCTTGATGTCGGCTTCGCTCATGCCTTGCAGTCGCCCAAAGTAGGTCATGTTTTCTCGCGCTGTTAAGCGTTTATACAAGCCACGTGCATCTGGCAAAACACCCATGCGGGCTCTGGCAGCAACCGGGTTTTCAGTTGAGTTGATACCATCCACTGTTACCACTCCTGTTTCTGGTTTTATCAAAGCATAAATCATCCGCATAGAGGTGGTTTTGCCGGCACCATTGGCACCCAGCAAAGCGGTGATTTTCCCATCTTCAGCCACCAGGCTGACGTCTTTGACGGCTTTGACTTCGCCAAAGGATTTACTGATTTGGTCAACTTTAATCATTCTTTCGGCCCATTCATGTTGATGAAAAAGGAAAAATCCCTGAAATCTTTCATGCATTCGGTTGCCAATTCAGCTTCAGGGTCTTTGATGAACGCAGTCACTATTTTTGGCATACAACCACGGGTACCCACAATGTGGCCCTGACCTTTGGCAATCAAATGTTGGGCATTGTTTAAGGTTGCCATGGTTTTTTCAGCAAATGCTGGTGGTGTCACTGGATCATATTCACCTGACAACAACAATGTAGGAATGTCAGAACTGACGGGCTCTTTGAATGAGGCGTCGACAGGAACATAATCCCACTGTTCACAGCGGGCATGCATCAATTCAAACAGATTATCTCCAAACAAGGAGTTAGTGACATTCGATGTTTTCGGCATAAAAGGCACATCTTCAGCACATGATACTGACAACTCCAAAGCATTATTCAAGCCTTGGTTTAAACTGTTCATCACCATTTGAGCTTGCGCTGCCATGGTTTCAGGTTGCCCCTGATTGGCCAACGACACCATCAATGGAATCAAACCCATGGTTTCAGGCGAATAGGCAAACATACGTAAAGCCAACACCGCGTACTCACGGGTCATCACCACATCCTCAAACTCACCTGTACCTGAATTCAACAGCCTCAATTCAATGGGCTCTGCTTTCAACTGTTCAAGGAACTTCCACATTTGTTGCTCGGCATCACCAAATGCTGTGGCACATGATTCATCTTTCCCACACAGGTCAAAAATCCGACTGAGGGTGCTTTGTAAATTCCCTTCATGAGAAACGCCCAAAGCTTCATCTTGTGGCACCACGGCATCCAAGACCACCGAACGGATCGCCTCAGGATACATTTTCATATAGGTCAGTGCTTTTCTGGTACCGTATGATCCACCGTATAAATTCCAATGGGTATACCCCAATGCCGCTCTGACTGCTTCCAAATCATGGATGGCTTCAGTCGTGGTATACATGCGGGTGTTGGCATCCAAACTTTGGTGGCATTCTTTGGTCCATGCTTTCAATATTTCCGGGTCCAATTCATTCATATCCTCCATGTCCTCAGGTGTGATTTCACAACGCAACGGGTTTGATGCACCTGTGCCACGCTGATCGACCATCACCAAATCCCTTAACGGCAAAGCAGCCCCGATGGGTTTAGCCAATCCTGCAAAGGTGTCAACGGCACCTTGTCCAGGACCTCCAGCCAGCAACAACAGCGGATCGCTGAGTTTTTCTGATGATCCTGATTTGATCACCGCGATGTTGAGCTCGATCATTTTATCCGGGTTGGCACGGTCTTCAGGAACGGCCAATCGACCACAATGGGCTGCTGTACTGACCCCTGAACCATCTGCCCCGATAAAACAGGGCTCCAACTCCAAGGCAGAAACGTCGGCAACAAGCAACCAGGTCACCAACGTGATATAGATTTTTTTCATGTGAATATATGCTGTTTAACGTTAATTATTGTAAAGGAAGTTAAGTTCTTACTTCATGTCCCGATGGTCATGTAAACCATAAGTTTAAAAAAACCGAATATTAAATCATTTTTTTTTGGTCGCCGGACTGATGTATTTTTCTCGTTTGATCAATGGCACAGGCATGCCTTTCTCTTTCAACAAAGCAAAGGCATCATCAACCATGTTGGGGTTGCCGCACAAGTAGGCGATGTCATTTTCCGAATCGAAATCATGGCCGGCTAAATAGTTTTGTACATAACCATTTTGATCATTGGGGCCTGCGGTCCCTCGAGGTTTTCTGGACAGACAAGGCACATAATGAAATCCCTCATACTGTTGCTCAAGTGCGACAAAATCATCTTCATACAGCAAGCCTGTTGCATCTTGTGCACCCATCACCACATAGAATTCTGACCCTTGCTGTAAACGCAATTCGATTTCTTTCAACATCGCCCGATAAGGTGTCACACCCGTTCCAGTGGCGATTAAAAAATAACGTTCATGCCGATCTGGTAACAAACAAAACCGTCCATAGGGGCCCGTTGCTTCCAACTCATCACCCACTTGCATGCTTGAAAGTTTATTGGTCGCCAAACCACCTTCTACCCAGGAAACTGCGATATCAATATTATCTAAGGTGGTTTTCTCTTCTGGAAAAATACTCGCTATCGAATAGCTGCGAAAAGTTTCGATGCCATCATCCTGCGTGAAGTGCAAGCGCAAGAATTGTCCTGCAATCACCACAAACGGCTGTTCGGACTCAACCGAAAAGGCGATGTTAACGGTGTTGTCATTCAACGATTCCATGCTTTGCATGGTTAATTTCAGTGGGGTCATGTTGGATTATATTGAATCAAAGCTTCATTATCGCAATATTCATGACTAAAAGGAATGTTAATGGGGTTTTGTGGACATGTTTATTTGCTGAAAAAAATGTTGAACAATGGGTTTTATTTGTCTATACTTCGCATCCTCGTTTAGACGAGAGCCACTTTTAAGGTTGCTGGCTAGTAACTTTACACCGCAGAGCCGGCTGGTGAGCGTAGCTGAATCGCTATCGCTCCATGCTAATGCGATAGACCTACATCCATGTAGGCCAATCAGAGGCGAAGCGCATAATCGAAAGACATGTTCGAAGTGGTCGCTTTCACTTTTGTCACAGACAAAGTGAAAAAAGACCCAATAACATACATATCGTGCCGACATAGCTCAGTTGGTAGAGCAACTGACTTGTAATCAGTAGGTCCGGGGTTCGACTCCTCGTGTCGGCACCATTTCAAAGCATTGATTCCAAAGGAATTTCCTTGTGGTTTTCCCTTACTCTAAGTAATTTAATTATTTTTCCTATAATTTATAGAACCTTATTTAGAACCTTGACGAATTCAGTCTAAATCTAAATTATCAAGGTTCAAAATTACGGCTTTAACCGATTTGCCATCTCCTTTATTTGCTTCACCAGTTTTCTCCCACGTTAAAATAATCAATCATATTATCTTCGTCATCTGACAACTCTGTAATGATGCACCTTTTGTCCTTTGGGGACTCAACTAAGGCTGAATGATCAATATCAATAATTTTTCTGTTTATTCTGTAACACAGGCTTCCACTATATACTTTCCCTTCAATATGGTTACACGATGTAAATTTTTGCTTGCATATAGAACAACCACCTATTGTTTCAGTAAAGCCAGGACTGTTATACATAACCCAGCCTGGAAAAATGAGTTTTCGGCACAAATCAATTTTTTCTAGATTGCGAACCCCCTCATAGTCAGTTATTTTTAATGCAATGCCAGTATAGTCTTGAACATCAATTAGGTGATTCCAAGCTCCATTGAAATTATCAGCCTTTAGTTCAATCCACATTAGCAATGATGGCGATCATACATTGCATATGAAACATAATGATTGGCTTCATATTCGTTTTCCATAGCCTGATACTTGCAGCTTTTAACAAATAAAATGTGTTGTTCACACCCAGCAATTTTTTCTTTTTGAAAGGCTTGATAACGTATAAAGCGGTTAAATTTATGGCAACTGTCTATAAAATCACAACAGTCATCGTGAATTTTTTCGAATGAGGTGCTATTACTTTTCACTTGAGTTGTTTTTTTCGATATGGTCTTTAATGGCGCCTTCTAATTTGTTGAGGCTTTTATTACCCCTTTGTAAGAAAACTCTGATAACTTTGCTGTTAGTTGATAAAAAAACCAATGATTAATGGCCCAGTAACCACAAAGGCTTGTACACCGACAGTACCCATTTCTCACATAGTAGGGGTAGTTACCTCATAGGTGTTAAAAAGGGTCAACTTTTAACAGATGTAAAAGGCATTGCCCCCTATTAGTTAGCAAGGACGTATCAACTTAAGATGACCAACACTGTTTGAGCATGCACATTTCCGAACAAAAAGATCAGCGCTAAATCAGGTTTTGATCAGGACTTTATTGTGATGTTATTTGATAATTTACAGTAAGGAGCCATGCACGAAATCTATACGCTATACCGTTGCATGGCTCTTTAGCTGGAAAGCATGGATGGCGGAGTTTTGCTCAAACTCTTTTTTGCCCCGTCACTCTTGTTTCCCATACTTACAGGGCACTGATCTCAAAAATAACAATGTGTTATTCAGAACAAATGCCTGTCTTTACAACTATATGGTCATTACCCTTAATAAAGAGGTATGCGCCCTGAACCTAAGGAATATAAAGATGATAAAAAACTGTTCTCACTTAAAAAAAACGGCCCTGGTTTCTGCCTTGCTGCTAGAAATGGGTACGGGGGCACTAGCGGCCAACATCGCCGTTGATGGCACCACTTGTAACTTAGCAGATGCCATCACTGCCGCCAATACGGACACAGCCACAGGGGGGTGTTCAGCTGGAGCGGGGGATGATGTCCTGAATTTAGAATCGGGTGCTAGTCCATTTGTACTAACCACTCAGTTGCCTTATATAAGTTCCAATATCACAATCAATGGTAATGACTCAACAGTCTCTCGAGATGCAGGGGCGCCTGAATTCAACGTGTTCAACATAACTGGCACCAACACCACTTCAATTTTAAATGACCTAACAATCACGGGTGGAAACAGCCTCAGTAATCGTGGGGGCGGTATAAATGCTGAAGTAGGAACGTTAGTTGAAATCAATAACACCACCATCACAGGCAACACAGGCGGTGGTATATTCATGCGTGTTAGTAATTTGACGCTCAGTAATTCTCTGATTGCAAATAACAGTGGAAATGTACAAGCCTATTATTATGGAGCTGGTGTTGCTGTAAATGCTGGTAATGTGGATATCGTTAACACCACCATTACTGGGAATAACAATCAGTCAACCATTGCTGGTGGTGGTGGTGTCTATGTCACTGATTTTAACGGTCCAGTTACACTTGGCATAACCAACAGCACCATTTCTGGCAACACAGCCAGTGTCCGCCGAGGTGGTGGAATCTCCAGCGAGGGCTTTGGCAACGGAATAGAATTGAATTTGAATAATGTCACGGTCACTTTGAATTCATCTGGTGGCAATGGCGGTGGTATTTATAACAGAAATACGGATATCACCGTTTCTCAATCTTTGATCTCTGGCAATACGGCAGCGGTATCCAATCAATGGGAATCTACAGGTGCATCTTACGTGACAGTTAATGCATACAACATCTTTGGAGAAAGCAATGCCGCGGGGTTGACAGGAGTGACTCCGGGTGTTTATGACATCATACCAACAGTTGGTGTTGCGGAGATTTTTGACACCAACTTAACAGACAACGGCGGTGCAACACCAACCCATGCATTGATCGCCAATGGCCCTGCTTTAGACGCGATTGCCGCATGTTTACTGAGCACTGATCAAACGGGTAAATCCAGACCCATCGATGGCGATGCAGATGGCAATGCATTGTGCGATGTGGGGGCCTTCGAAAACATCTACCCCGATGTGATTTTCACTGATGGGTTTGAAAACTGACAATGCTCAGCCGAAACCTTAAAAAAGCCCGTTTCAATCGGGATTGTTTGATTGAAAAGGATGCCCATACGAACTACTTCTGAAAACGGCGCTTTCAAGTAGTTATTTAAATATCATACTGTAACTTTTTGCACAAATTCACTCTCAGATCCGGGCTGTTCCTTGCACATTCTATAAATTATAAGACTGGGATTATTGGAAAAGTGGAGGAAATAAACAACTTAAACTGACTTGTAATCAGTAGGTCCGGGGTTCGACTCCTCGTGTCGGCACCATTATCGCCATGTTCCCTCATCCCCTTATAACAAAGTGACACGACATGCATTCGTGGTTTCTTGCTTTCTCATCCTGAGTATTTATTGTTCAGTTAAAATGGTATGATTCTGGCCATGCAGAACTCCGCCAGAAAGTCTGTGGTCCAAGTGGCTTTGAAAGTGCCATTTGCAGCCCATTTAGACTACCGCTTACCAGACGATTGTCCCACGCCGCCAGTCGGCGCTCGGGTGGTGGTTCCCCTGGGTAAAAACAAACCCATGGTCGGGGTGGTTTTGGCTTTGGTGGATGACAGCCCTTTTGAAAACCTGAAGCCCATCTCGGAGGTGCTTGACCTAAAACCGCTGTTGAATGCAAAGAGCATAGAATTACTGCAGCAAGCAGCCAAATACTATCAAGTCAATCTGGGTGAAATGGTGTTCACTGCCTTACCTGCCTGGTACCGGAAAACTGACAACCGACCCATCCCGATTCAGTACTGGTGGCAAGTTTCAGCCTCGGTTGAAGCAGCACAAGAGTTGTTAAAAGCGGCCCCCAAACAACTTGAGATTTTTGAATACCTGCATCGACACGGGCCCTTGCAGAGCAAAACCATGAATCACATCAATGCCGCCGCTGCCAAGTTGTGTCGTCAATTGCAAGATAAAGGCCTGTTGGATTCATCAGAAGTCTGTTTTGTAGCAACCGACCAGGCCAAAGATCCAGGTTTTCAACTGACCACCGATCAAGCCAATGCGCTTGAACAGTTAAAGGCCCATGAAGACCAATTCCAGGTGGCGCTGTTAGATGGCATCACCGGTTCAGGCAAAACTGAAATATACATCCAATTCATCAACCGCCTGTTACAGAAAAAACAACAGGCACTGGTTTTGGTGCCAGAAATCGGCTTAACTCCTCAACTGTTTCAGGAAATCAGTCAACGCATCAATGGTCAAATGGCCATCTTACATTCCGGACTGTCGGATGGGGCCCGGGGCCGGGTCTGGCAACATGCTGCCAATGGCTTAGTGGATGTGGTGGTTGCCACCCGTTCAGGAATCTTTACACCGTTCAAAAACCTGGGCGCCATCTTGGTCGATGAAGAACACGACTTGAGCTACAAACAACAAGAGGGCTTGCGTTATTCAGCCCGTGACCTGGCCGTTTTGCGTGGCAAAATTGAATCCATTCCTGTGGTTTTAGGCTCGGCCACACCCAGTTTTGAAAGCCTGAACCATGCCATCAATGGTAAGTACCAGTGGTTGAAACTGCGCACCCGCACCAATCGCAGCCCCATGCCCAGTATGACCTTACAAAACACCCAGGCCAAACAATTCCACAAAGGGTTGACCAGGCAAACACTCAGTGCCATCGAGGACCATTTAAACGAAGGCAATCAAGTGTTGGTTTTTCTTAACCGACGAGGCTGGTCTCACAAACTGATATGCCATGAATGCAGTTGGGTGGCTGAATGTGATGACTGTGACGCCTACCTGACTTTTCATCAACACTTGGGTTTGTTGAAGTGCCACCATTGCGAACGGCGCTATACCATACCGGAATTTTGTCCCGCTTGTGGCTCTCAAGAGGTGGAAACCATGGGCGTGGGCACGGAAAAGGTTGCTGCAGGTTTACAAGCTCACTTTAACCAAGTACCGGTGGTGAGGTTTGATCGCGACTCGGTCAACACGCCTGCCCAATGGCAAAGTAATTTAGAAGTGGTCAGGGCTGGAGACCCTTGTGTCATTGTTGGCACCCAAATGTTGTCCAAAGGGCACGATTTTCCGCTGTTGTCATTGGTGGTGGTGGTCAATGTAGACAACAGTTTCTTTTCGGCAGACTTTCGTGCCACAGAATATTTGGCCCAACTTTTGACTCAGGTTTCCGGGCGAGCTGGCCGGGCAAAAACCAGTGGTGAAGTCATCATCCAAACCCAATTCCCTGAACATGAGTTTTTTCAGACTTTATTCAAGCAAAATTATGAAGTGTTTGCCCAGCAACAAATGGAACAGCGCCATGAAATGATGTTCCCACCTTACACCCACATGGCCATCATTCGTGGCCAGCACCGCAATGAATTGGTGTTGGATCGTTTCCTGCAACAAATGGCAGATGGCCTGAACATTCAGGATGACATCAGCGTGCTCGGCCCCTTACCGGCGCCCATGCAAAAGCGGCAAAAACTGTACCGGATGCAGCTGATCCTGAACAGTAACAACCGCAAGTCATTACACCAAACCATCCACCAACTCAAATCATCGATGGATAAACAAGCGGCGAATAACCGACAGCAGGTGCAGTGGTTTGTAGACATTGACCCGGTTAATTTCGACTAAACAAATCTTTAGCGCACAAAAAAAGCCCCAAACCGGGGCTTTCTTCGAATTCATTTTAATTGAGTTTATTTAACTTCAATCAACTCAACATCAAAAATCAAGGTACTGTTGGGGCCAATGGCACCACCAGGTCTGGCGTCTGAACCATAAGCCAGCTCAGGTGGGATGTAAAAGCGGTATTTTGAACCCGCATTCATCAATTGTAAACCTTCAGTCCAACCTTTGATCACTTGATTCAAAGCAAAAGTAGCTGGTTGACCACGATCAACTGAACTGTCGAACTTGGTGCCGTCAATCAAAGTGCCGGTGTAATGAACCACCACAGTGGCGGTTTCTGAGCCAGGCTTGGCGCCTTCACCTTGTTGAACCACTTCATACAACAAACCAGATTCTGTGCTCATGACACCTGATTGGGCCGCTTTCTCTTTCAAAAAGGCCGCGCCTTTTTCTGCATTCTCAACTTTTTGGGTTTCCAATTCAGCCATCATTTTTTCTCTTTTGGCTTTTTGAACTTCTTGTTGCTTTTGCTGAATGATGCCGCGGATCTTGGTCAACTCCTCGTTGGTTAATCGCAGTTCACGTCCCGCCAAACCATCTTCTAATCCTTTCAAGAAAGAGTCTTTATCAAACTCAAGCTCTGAATCATTCAAGTATTTTCCAACATCAGATCCAATTTTATAGTTAATCTGACCGTTTTCGGAATCCATATCTGCCCATGCAGAAGCGCTCATAAAGGCTCCAACTACACCAAAGGCAATGGCTAATTTTTTCATTCAATATCTCCAATTTATTAGCATTTAATGAGGCTTGATCAATCAATCTGATCAACCAAAGCCGGCAATTATAACAAAAATATGCAACCAATATTCAATAACTGGGTCTCAGTTTAGTTCACAGAAGCTTGTATTGATGACGATTGACCTATATCATTATTTACACCCCTCTGGCAGTATTAATGGTTAAAAGTTCAATCCCGAAGGTTGAACACCCACTGAACAATAAGAAGAACAGGACATTTAAAGATGAACCAAAGAACAATTATATGGGTTATGGCTACTTTGATTGGCAGCCTTTTGGTCAGCCAAACCGGCCTTGCCAAAACCGATTTTGAACCGATAAAACCCAGCCCAAAACATCAGGATGAAAGTCGCTTGGTGGTCAAGCTGGTTGATAAGTTACATTACAAAGAAACCGATTTGGACGATCAATTTTCAGCAGAAATATTGAACAAATACATTTCTGTCTTGGACCCCAACAAGATGTATTTTCTTGGTGAAGATGTGGTGGCTTTTGATCGGTGGAAGACTTCTATTGATGAAGGCTTAAAAACCGGCAACTTAAAGCCGGCTTATGCCATCTTCAACCTGTTCAAGAAACGAGTGAGCACCCAAAAGGCCTACGCCTTGTCAGTACTTGAGTCGGATTTGGATTTTGAGAAAGCCGAAGAATTTCAGTGGGATCGTGAAAAAGCAGCTTATGCCATAGACCAACAAGAACTGAATGAACTGTGGCGCAAGAAAGTTAAGAACGACTACCTGGGCCTGAAATTACTGAAGAAAGAGCCAGAAAAAATCAATGAAACACTGAGCAAACGTTATAAGTTAATGGCCAAACGCATCGATGACATGAAAAGCGATGACGTGTTCCAGTACTTCATTAATTCCTATTTAAGCCTGGTGGAGCCACATACGGGTTATATGGAGCCCATCACTTCAGAAAATTTCGAGATCAACATGAAATTATCGCTGGAGGGCATCGGTGCCGTTTTGGGCAATGATGGCGAATATACATCGATTCAAACCATTGTCAAAGGTGGCCCGGCTGATCTGGAAGGCACCTTGAAAAGTGGTGATAAAGTTTTGGCAGTGGGTCAGGATGCAGAAGGTGGTTTTGAAGATGTGGTCGGTTGGGGCATCGAAGATGTGGTACAACTGATTCGTGGAGAAAAGGGCTCAACCGTGCGATTGCGTGTGATTGCAGAAGATGATGGCCCTGATACCATTCCTCATGTGGTGCATATTGTGCGTGATAAGGTCAAACTGGAACAACAAGCCGCCCAACACCAAATATTTAAAGTCAAAGACGGGAAACATACCCGTAAAATTGGTGTCATTGACTTACCGACCTTCTATTTAGATTTCGCGGCTTTACAAGCGGGTGACAGCGACTACCGCAGCACCACCAAGGATGTCAAAAAAATCCTGCGCAAATTTGAAGATGAAGGGGTACAAGGTGTCATTGTTGACCTGCGTAACAACGGCGGTGGTTCTTTGTATGAAGCCGTGCAATTGACCGGCCTGTTTATTGACAAAGGGCCCGTGGTTCAAACCAAATTCAGCCAGGGCAAAATTGACATCAAAAGAGATGTCAACCCAAATATTTCCTGGAAAGGACCCATGGTGGTAATGGTCAATAAGTTATCCGCCTCTGCGTCAGAGATTTTTGCTGCCGCCATGCAAGATTATGGCCGTGCCTTGATCGTCGGTGGTCAAACCTATGGCAAAGGGACGGTACAAAATGTGATGCCTTTGAATGAATACATCAACAACCCTGAACTTGAGTTGGGTCAATTAAAAATGACCATGGGTCAGTTTTTCCGCATCAATGGTGGCAGCACTCAAAACCGCGGGGTCATTCCGGACATCATTTTCCCTGCTTCACCTGGTTTAGAAAACTATGGCGAATCCACTTATGAGAACGCTTTGCCCTGGAACAGCATTTCAAGCAGTGACTACACCATGTTTGACGATTTATCAGATGAAATTTCACAATTAAAGAAACGCTATTTAGCAAGAAGTGAAGTCAACTTTGAGTTTGACTTTTTGAAACGTGAAATTGAACTGTATGAGAAAGAAAAAGATGAAGTGACGGTGTCACTGTCTTTGGCGGAGCGAAAGCGCAAAGCCGAAGAACGCAAAGCCAGAAAGAAAGTCCGCAAAGAGAAGCGCGCAGCCATGATGGCTGCCATCGAACCCAACCCGCTGTTGGGTGAGGTCACTTTGGTGTTTGATTCAAAAGAAGAACTGAAGTCTGAAGACACCTTAATGGCCGAACAAGCCGCTGCCGAAAATCCTGATGAAGACGAAGATGAAGAGTTTGTAGATTACCGCTTACATGAAACGGCCCGAATTTTGGCAGATTTTATTGCATTAAAAATGGAAAACCTGATTGCACTGGCTGATAAAAAAACTGACAGCTGATCAGCAGTTTTCATTGACCATACAAAAAGCCTGACATCAAGTCAGGCTTTTTTATTGAGCACAATTATCGACTCAAATTGACTGGGTCTTCGCTCTTGACCACCACATTGTCTTCAATGCGAATCCCACCATACGGTAAAAATTGATCCACTTGCTGCCAGTTCACATCAGCATGTCCGGCAATCTCTTGCAACAACATGGGAATAAAATAGATGCCCGGCTCAATGGTGATGATTGCGTTTTCCCGCAAAGTATCGGTCAGTCGCAAAAATGGGTATTGTTCTGGTGGTGACTTGACAGTACCTTGATGATCAATCACATGTCCGGAAACATCATGAACCTGGAGTCCCAAATAATGGCCCAACCCGTGGGGGAAGAACGTTTGGCTCAAGCCTTGCTCAACGGCCGCTTCAGGGGTGCAGTTCAACACATTGAACTCACTCAACACCTGCGATATATTGAAGTGGGCCTGACGATGTAAGTCAACATAGTCCTGGCCAGCCACAGCTTGCTGACACAAACTTTGCTGTTTCTCATCAAGGCTATTGACCATGTCCGCGAAATCACCAGACTGGTACGCATAAGTCCGGGTGATGTCGGCCGCATAGCCTTTGAAGTTGGCACCGGCATCAATCAAAAACGACTTCAAATCAGCTGCCGCAATCCGTTCACGGCTCTGATACTGGTAATGCAGCACCGATGGATTTTCATTCAAGGCCACAATGTTGCCATAAGGCATTTGGTGTTCATTGTGATCACAGGCCTGTAAATAAGCCATGTGAATACCAAACTCTGATTCACCGGCATAAAAGGCCTTTTTGGCTGCTTCATGGCCTTTCAGAGCCAACTGATTGGCTCCGGTCACACAGTGGATTTCATAGTCGGTTTTTTGTACTCGGCTGAAATGTAAATAGTTAATCAATGCCTCAGGGTTGGTGTCTGCATCTGGCAGCGGCTGCAATTCGCTGGAACCGATCCAGGCATGGTTTTTTTCTTGGGTAAAATCAGGCAGTTCTGAATAATGTCCGACCACCTTCACATCAAAATACTGAGCCCACTTACCTTCAGAGTTGTCGATGATTTTGTGCCAGAAATCGGCTGGTTGATTCAGGTAAACGGTGGGCTTGTGTCCTGGTTTGAAGTGCAACACACTGCTGACCACATGAGGTACTGGCACCCACCATTTGAAATGTGGATTGATGCTGTGCGGTGGCGCCATGTCATCGAGAAAGTTATTGGTAGGGTGGCCTGAGTAAATCCAAACCCCATCATAGTTGGTGGCTGCCAGTGCAGCTGTGGTGATTTCAGTCAGGTGTTCAATGTGGTTTTTAAATAAGTTCATGGCTTCATCTTTTGGTGTTCATATATTAAAAAATCTTCGACTGTTGGCGGTGGTGACGGCCACCACTTCATCATGACTGAAGTTGGTATGTTCGGCAATGAAATTTGCAATGTGAGGCAGGTATTTGGGTTCATTGCGTCTGGTTTTGGGTTTAGGCTGTAAATTCCTTGGCATCAAATAAGGGGAATCGGTTTCAATCAGCAACCGATCTGTAGGGATGTTTTTCACCAATTCAATTAAATGCTGTCCACGCCGCTCATCACAAATCCAGCCAGTTATGCCGATGTAACAATCCAAGTCTAAATAATCAAACAAGGCTTGTTCATTGTCGGTAAAACAATGCACCACCACATGGCCCAATTGATCTCGGTGCTCTTTGAGGATGGGGTGAAAGTCGACATGCGCATCGCGTTGGTGTAAAAATATGGGCATTTCATGCGCTATGGCCAACCTGATGTGTTGTTCGAAAGAAAATACCTGTGACTCTCTGGGTGATATGTCGCGAAAGTAATCCAAGCCTGTTTCACCCACTGCCACCACCTTGGTGTCTTTCAACAAGGATTGGATGGCTGCTTCCGCTTCACCGTCGAAGTCACTGGCATGGTGTGGGTGGATACCAGCTGTGGCATAACAACAATCACTGTAATGGTGTGCCAATTGCTGTGCTTTTTGGGAACACTGCACATCTGATCCTGTGATGATAAAGGCCTCAACACCGGCCAACCGCGCGTTTTTGATGACTTCATCGCGGTCCTTATCAAAGCTGTCGTGGGTTAGATTGGCCCCAATATCTATCATAGTTGTATTCTCTTGGGTCTTTTTTTATTTTTTGTTGTTGACAGTAAAAATAAAAGCGACCTCAGCGAGAATGGCTTTGTTTTCGCGCGCAACCGCTCTGATTCGCTGTGCTCACCAACCGGGTTGGCTGGGAATGCAACATCAAAACTCCAGGGGGTTTTGATGTCAATAATATTTGGTTTTTTAAATCCGTTCATGTTCTGTTTATTAAATATTCATTTCCAATTCAGTCAGGATACGTAATATATCAATCAATACTCACCTCGCGGAGAACTTTATGAAAAAAATAATGACTTTAATGGCTTTTATGTGGGTCAGCTTGCCCAGTTGGTCTTTCACCCCTGAATCTGGCTTGTATTGGAATGCCAATGAACCGGGCATTGGTTTCAACTTTGAAATCCAGGACAACTTCTTTTTTGGTGTCTTTTATGTCTACGACGACAATGGCATCCCATTTTGGTACACCACTTCCGGCTTTATGGATGGCAACTCCTATGTTGAAGGCGACATTTACATCAGTGAAGACGGTCCTTGTTTAGGCTGTAGTTGGACTCCTTCAAACACCTATATCAGCAGCTTAGGCAAAGCCAAAATTAATTTCCTGACCGAAACCACCGCCACCATTGAATATTTGGGCCAAACCAAATTTCTTGAGCGCTTTAATTTCTTTTTAGGTGACGAGTTGCAAAAAATGCGAGGCGAATGGCAAGTGGTTTATGATGTATCAGAGTACAGCAATGGCTTTCCGTTTTTTGCCGATGTGTTGATCTTTGAGCAAACCGAAACTTTTGATGGAGATTATTTAGCCACGGGTTGTCGCTCAGAAAGCACCGTTTTCAACCGCTGCACCAATTATGCTTTGAACAACAATGACCTTGCGGCTGCTTATGATACGGTTAATGATGAGTTGATTGCAGTGGTCAGGGATGATGACGATTACTATTTGGCCTATTACTTGAAAACCGGTACCAATCAATTCGATGGCGAGGCTTTCTCTTATGAAGTGGGTAGCTCACCCAATCTGAACCTAACCGGGTTTTCGGTCCGCGGTTTTCGTTCAGCCAGTAAAACCTTTGTGGACACAGGTACAGGCCCCTCCAAGTCTGCTTCAACCTCCAAAAACACCAAGCCTGGTTTGAATAAAATGTTAGACCAAGATTTATTGAAATCAGCACCTGCATCTACTTTAGATGCCGCCACCCAAGAACGGGTGATGGACACCATCAAGCGACTGGAGGCACAGTTAAGCAAATAAGACACACACCTTTGCTTAACAAAAAAGCC
Source organism: Marinicella sp. (assembly GCA_965230295.1). Lineage (GTDB taxonomy): Bacteria > Pseudomonadota > Gammaproteobacteria > Xanthomonadales > Marinicellaceae > Marinicella. Next base: position 1,639,895 of record OZ246001.1, read on the forward strand.
AGCACCTGCTCCCAGTGCTGGCTTTTTCTTGCCAGTATAGTTTGACTGAATAAAATAGTTACTACAATTTGACTTTGGTCAATTTCTCAACACATCCTGCAGTGCTAGACTTAATTTTTTAGTTGTGGGACATAAAAAATGAGAAAAAACGAACCGATCAATCACATCATGAGCGCCGATGTACAGGCTGTACAACAGGGGCAGAAGTTGAGTGAGGTTTATCACATCATGAGTCAATCAGGTGTACACCATGTACCCGTTCTGGATTCTCAGCAGCTGGTGGGAATCGTCAGCTTCACTGACATGATGCAATTGAACTTCAACCTCCAAGGCTTCGATCAACGAGGTTTCGCTGACATGATAGATCAACAATTCAAAACCACTGACATCATGTCTAAATCACTGACCACGCTGAACGCCAACCAATCTATTCGCGATGCAGTGGAGTTACTGGCAGATGGCGGGTTCCATTCATTACCAGTCACTGACAACGAAAACCATTTGGTAGGTATGGTGACCAGCACCGATTTAATCAGATACCTGAAGGATCAATACTGATGAGTGCACTGATGGAAATTAAGCTCATTGATGAGTTAAAAACCAAACTTGAGCTTGAACAGAGTCGGCTTAAAGCCTTATTAATCAACACCCAAAGACATTTACATCGCACAGACCCTGTTAGTCAGGATTTTGCCGAGCAAGCAACCGAAACAGAAAACGATGAAGTGGTGGCTGCGCTGGACCAAGGCGCGCAGATTGAACTGTCTCAAATTGTCAAAGCATTGAAACGGATTGAAGAAGGTAATTATGGTGAATGCGTGGTCTGTGGTGAAAACATCAACATTGAACGCTTGAAAGCCATTCCACATACACCGTTTTGTATAGGCTGTGCCAGCGAGAAGTGATTCTGGATTGATTGATATCAGAGTTACTCATCAAAGGATTCCAGCCCTTCATCCAAACGCCAGTCTTTGAGGATGGGCCGATCGATGTCCTTGGTGTTGTAAGCCAAAAAAATACCCATCAACAAACCGAACATGTGAGATTCCCATGAGATGCCCACTTGTCCTGGAAAAATACCCCAGATCAACGACCCATACATGAAGGCAATGGCAATCGAAATGCCTACTGATTGTGTGTCTTTTTTCAAAAAACCGCTGACAAACAAGTAACTCAACAAAGCATAAAACAAACCACTGGATCCAATGTGATTCACTTCACGAGCAAATAGCCACACCAAAGCACCGGTTAAAACCACACTGAAAAACACCACTCGATTGGCCACTTTGGGGTAGTTGCCAAACAGGGCCACCATGGCCAGGAACATGGGTAAACTGTTGTCAATCAAATGCGGCCAACCGCTGTGAATAAAGGGCATGGTGACGATGCCCAACAAACCCTCCAAACTGCGGGGTTTTGTACCAAACTGGGTTAATGGCAACACCTGAGCCAACAAAAAGCAAACCCAAATCACTGCCAAAAAGACCAGGCTGATGCGAAATGCTTTGGGCCATTGTTTGCGTCTGGCACGGGCGTAATCAGGGTCTAAGTGAGGGATCTTCATCGGCTGTTAAGTATTTAAAACACAACTGTGGGGGTGGGGAACATAAATATCAATAGAAGCTGGCTTCATCTGCTGGTCTGGTTTTGAATCGCTTATGCAGCCACAGGTACTGCTCAGGGGCTTGGGTCACCAGCTTTTCTATCTGCTGATTGATGCGCAAGGTATCCCCCTTGACATCTTTGCTGGGAAAATCAGCCAATGGCGCCGACAGGCTCAGTTCATAGAACGGGGCTTGATCAATCCTTTTGACGGAATAAAACATCACTTGACACCCTGAAATGCGTGCCAATTGGTGGGTGGCCGTAATGGTGGATGCTCGGGTACCAAAAAAATCAACAAAAACAGATTGTCCGCGGCGGTAATTCTGATCAGGGGCATACCACACCACGCCGCCAGATTTGAGGTACTTGACGATCCCCTTGAGTTCATCACGAGAGAACATGGCATCGGCATAATGCAATCGTGCACGCTTCACCACGAATTCCTGCACCGGGTTTTTATGTGGTCGGTAGACGCCAGCAATGGGGTATCGTTCACAGATGACTCGACCACCCACATCCAGCGCTGTGAAGTGACCAGAAACCAGCAACACACCTTGACCTTTGGCCAAAGCAGCCTCCAGATACTCTTTCCCGGAAATGGTCAAGGGCTCATATAACTTGGAAGACCGGTTCAAAAAGGTGCGTAAGGTTTGACTCACCATCATCCCTGTTTCGCGATAATTTTTCTCAATCAACTCTTGTTGCTGATCTTGGGTTAAATCAGGAAAACAGGTGGCTATGTTTTTTTTAATCACCCGACGTCTGGATTTAAACAGCCGTTTAAAAAGCCAGCCCATGGCTCGCCCTATGGCCAACAACAAACGCCTGGGTAAATGCGCCAGCAACCAACACAAGCCATAAACAAACCATCCGGACAAATTTGACCAAAATGCCGGCCTGTCCAGATGATCGTTAGTTTTTGATGGTTGGTTCATAACAAAGACAGGTGGCCAAGCAGCTGTTGCACTGAGTCAGTAAATCCTTGACCACTTGACACTTCACTTAACCGTAAACTCAACGCTGTGTTCATGATCTCCCTGTTCAATCTTCATTTTGTAATTGCCTGGTTCAATGTAAGGAGGGTGGCCTAAGCGCTGAGATTCTGCATAGGGCATTTTCGCCTTGTTCAAGGGTTCAAAATTAACCACTTCTTCATTGCCATCTATTTGGCTGACACCCTCAATTTGATCTTCGTCCTCGACTGATGTTTTGGCATTGGCTGATGCCTCAGCTGCAATGGCACTGTCAGCATCCACCTTGTAGCCCCACAACCATTGGTTTATGCCTGCATTTAATTTCCAATCTTGCCTGAAATACTCGGATCCGTCTTGGTCCGTGATGCTGATGGTGGCTTCTCCTGCCGCTTTGGACCAAACATAAACCGGGACTTGGTCATGGGTTTGGTCGGTGTAACTCCAGCGAAATGGCTTGCTGTCCCAACTGCCTTTTTCTTTGATCTCTGCCACTGGGTAGAGGTGCAAATCTGCGGTTTTGATGGCATCGGTGATGCCTTGAACCGGACTGACATCAGCGACAAAAACACTGCGCCCATGGGTGCCTATGACCAGTTCATTTTCTCTGGGGTGTACGATCAAATCATGCACCGGCACAGTCGGTAATTGGTTGCCCAACATGTCCCAGTCTTGACCTTGGTTCAAAGACACATAGATGCCTTTGTCTGTACCCACATAAACGATTTGGTCATTTTTGGGGTCTTCCTTAACCACATTGATGGTTTCATTAGGCAAGCCTGCACTCATGTCACGCCATTTATTACCCAAATTATCAGTTCTAAACAAGTAGGGTTTGATGTCGTCATTGCGGTAATTATTCAACGCCAGCCAAGCCCTTTTTTCCTGGTGTGGCGAGGCCACAATGCGACTCACCCATTTGCCTTTCAAAGACCTGGCGTTGGGTAAGTTTTTACTGACCTTTTGCCAGTCCTCTCCACCATTGCTGGTGACCCAAACCAGACCATCGTCTGTACCAGCCCAGATCAAACCAAATTTCATCGGTGACTCTGACAAACTTGTCAAAGTCGCAAACGGCACATCGCCACGATTTTCTGATTCCGTGAGGTCGCCACTGATCAAAGTCCAATCATCACCATTGTTCATGCTTCGGTAAACTTTATGACCACCAAAATAGAGAATGTCTTTGTTGTGGGTTGACATCATCACGGGGGTATTCCAGTTCTTGCGCAATGACTCTTCTCCCACGTAATTGGGTGGTGTGATTCTTTTCGGTGCGGCAGACCCCAGTCGAAAAGAATTACCAAACTGGAAGCCTACATACGTGAGTTTCTCATCATCGTCAACATTCACATGCATACCATCACCACCAAAAATGCGTTCCCAATCGTCACCGCGATATTGGTTGTTATGCCACAGATTTTGACTGGAACCTTTTAAGGTACCATTGTCCTGCAAACCACCATAAATGTTATAAGGCTTTTCCATATCAACGGCAATGGTATAAAACTGACCTACAGGTTGGTGATCAACTTTGCTCCAGGTTTGACCACCATCATAACTTTCATCAACCCCGCCATCATTGCCCACCATGATGTGATTGCTGTTGTTGGGATCAATCCAAATGGCTTGAATGTCCGCATGCACGGATGAATCCCATGCCGATGCCCAGGTTTTACCGCCATCGGTTGATTTAATGAATGGCACTCCAGTGGCATACACAGTATCTACATCCTGCGGGTCCACCTTAACCTGACCAAAGTAGTAACCATAGGAAAAGACCACCCCTTGCAAGTCTTCGTCATGGGTCCGATAGAAACTGTCTCCACCATCATCTGAACGGTAAATTTCAAGTGATTTGATGTCTACATTAAACAGATTGGTGTTGCCATCTGCCAGTTTCTCAACCAAAGATTGTGGTGTGATTTCATCATTCTTTATTTGTTCGACCACCTTTTCAGCCGTCATCTCTGGTGGGAAGTTATTGCCACGCAAAAATCTTTCTATGGCTTTTTCATCTTGACTTAAAAATGTGGCTTTATCCATATTTTTTAAGCGCTTGACATTAACCGCTTGGTCTCCCATGTCCCACTGATCCTGAGGTAAAGGTGTTTGGTTGTCGACTGAAACGTATAAGGTGTTTGGCTCACTGACGGCTGTTGTCAGGCCCATTCGCCCTGTGTGCTTACCTTGTGGCAAGCCATTGGTGAGTTTTTGCCAGGTATCCCCTTGGTCAGAACTTTTATAAATGGCACTGCCTTCTCCACCTTCGACAAAATCCCAAGCCCGTCTTGATCGATCCCATGCAGATGCATACAAGTCACCATTGGACGACCTGGCCACATCAATGAAACCGGTAAAACCTTCACCAGAGATCAAAGTTTCCCAACTTTTCCCGCCATCGGATGTGCGGTACAACCCGCGATCTCCACCGTCGGTATATAGACGGCCTAATGCAGCCACATATACCCGCTCAGAATTTTCGGGGTCAACCAGTATCCGACCAATGCGGTCGGTGTCACCGAGCCCTACATACTGCCAACTGGCGCCCCCATCAACAGATTTATAGACACCCATACCGCCATAGGAAGAACGGGATGAGTTGTTTTCTCCGGTACCCAACCACAGCGTATTGGAATCATTGGGGTCAACCACCAATGAACCCACAATTTGGCTGGGAAGGTTGTCGGTAATTGGCACAAAAGTGTTGCCATTGTTGGTGCTCTTCCAAACACCGCCTGAAGCATACCCAACATAGATCACATGGGGTTGATCAACCGGCCTGATTACATCCACTGCGCGACCTCCCTGTACCACCGGACCCACATTGCGCCAAGTGATGCCTTTATACGGCGTCTCTGATCGCATGGCTTGGTGTTGATCCCATGAAACCTTTTGGTGGTTATAGGTAGATGACACATCAGCCATGGTGTGGGTTGATGCTGACAACATGAGCAAACCAATGAAAGTCAGAGAACACAACGTTTTAAACTGTTTCATGCTTTTTAATCCGATTCAATAAGCCTATAATTATGGGCTTAAGTGAATACAGTGGCAAGTGCATCGAACCAATCACCATCAAATCGTTACTTCTGTTACATGTGAAGCTTATATTGAGGCCTTATTATGATTGAATTATGACTACTGACACCCACCCTACAAGCAAGCCATTCGGTATGGCCCAAGTGTTTAATTTTTTTACCAAGCCATTTATTTTGGTGGCCAATTTCACCCGACATTTTTTGTTGTTATTGGTGTTCTTGATTATTTTATACCTGATCTTCGGTGGCCAAAGCATCACCATCAAAGAAGGGACCGCCTTGGTACTGGCACCCAAAGGATTTGTGGTCGACCAATACAGCGGCGATCCAAAAACCCAGGCCATTGATAACTTACGTGGCACCGACATTCCTGAAACTCGGGTCAGAGACATTTTGCGGGCCATAGAACTGGCCACTGATGACCATAAAATCACAGCCTTGGTATTAAACCCTGATTATATGTGGGGTGCTGGTTTGGCCAATTTGCGTGAAATTGAATACGCCATCGACCAATTCAAAACTAAATCCAACAAGCCGGTGATCGCCATGGCCACCAACTTGTCTCAAGGTCAGTACTACTTTGCCAGTTTGGCCGATGAAATCCTGATGGACCCCCAAGGATTTTTATTCTTACAAGGCTTTGGTTCATACCGTAATTACTTCAAAGATGGCCTGGATAAGCTGGGAGTGGATGTTCACTTATTCAAAGTGGGTGAATATAAATCTGCCGCAGAACCCTATGTGCGCAACGACATGTCTCAAGAAGCCAAGGAAGCAGGGCTGCATTTCATGAAAGACTTGTGGCAAACTTACCTTTCTGGAATTGCCGCCAGACGCGGCTTGACTGTTGAAGCCATTGAAGAAATCGTTGACCAACAAGCCCAGCGCCTGATGGCGAACAAAGGATCGGTATCAGACATGGCGGTTGATGCCGGATTGGTGGATCGCATCATGAAGAGAAGCTTCATGCACAAGCGCATTGCCGAAGTCAGTTCGTTTGATGATAACAACAACCATTTTCGCGGTATTGGATACGAAGACTATTTAAGCACCCATTTGTCTACTGTAACTTCAACAAGCAGTAAAGTGGCTGTGGTGGTGGCTGAAGGCACGATCATGGGTGGCGAACAACCTGCTGGTACCATCGGCGGTGCTTCCACCAGCTCCCTGTTAGAACTGGCCCGACTTGACCCATCAGTCAAAGCCGTGGTGTTGCGAGTGAACAGCCCAGGTGGTGGTGTCTATCCTTCTGAACAAATCAGGCGCGAAGTGGATGCCCTGAAGATCGCCGGTAAACCTGTGGTTGTTTCCATGGGCAATGTAGCGGCTTCGGGCGGTTATTGGATATCAATGACTGCAGACAGTATATGGGCTGATGAGGCCACCATTACCGGCTCAATTGGCATCTATGGTTTGTTAATGACTTATCCGGATTTATTCAACAAGCTGGGCATTCACACCGACGGTATTGGCACCACCAAATGGGTGGGGGCTTTCAATCCAGACAAAGATTTGGATCCTGAGTTTGCCGATTTAATCCAAAGCAACATTGAGTATGGTTACCAACAATTCATCGGATCGGTTGCCGCCGCGCGCAATCTGGAAGTTGAAATGGTGGACCGCATCGCACGTGGCCGTGTGTGGACAGCCAAACAAGCTTACGATTTGGGGTTGATAGACCAACTGGGCGGTTTACAACAAGCCATCGAAGATGCCGCCACCAAAGCCAACCTCACAACAGATTACCACCTGGTCTGGGTGGAAGAGTCTTTGAGCTTCACTGAACAGCTGTTTGTTGACATGTTGGCCAAGGCGGGTGAACACATTGATTTCAAAACCAACACCAACAACCTGAAACTACAGCAATTACTGCAACCTTTCGCAGCCGAACTGGCCATGGTGCTAGACGCCAAACCTGGCGAAGTGTTGCAAATGGCTCATTGCTTGTGCGACTTTAACCACATCCCTTAGTCTTGACCACCAACCATGGGGATGTAATTGGGGTGGTTCTTGATGTGGGATAACCACTGGTTGATGGCCGGATACTGACTCAAATCAAAACCACCTTCATCAGCCACATGGGTGTAGGCAAACAAGCATATATCTGCCACCGTCAACTGATCGCCGGTTAAATAAGGGTGTTTTGCCAGTTGCTGTTCCATCTGAGACAAGGCTTGATGGCCCCCATGTTGTTTGGCGGCATATTCAGCTTGGCGTGCACTTGGCATGCCTTGAAATTTATTGATGAATCTGGCCACAGCAATATAAGGTTCATGGCTGTATTGTTCAAAAAACTGCCATTGTTGAACGCGACTGAAATGTTCTTTTTCAGATGGTAACAATGCCGTACCATAGGCCAAATAGTTCACGATGGCGTTGGATTCACTCAAGAAGCTGCCATCGTCCAACTGTAAAACCGGGATCTTGCCATTGGGGTTCTTTTTCATGAATTCAGCTGTTCTGGCTTCACCATGCATAATGTCAACAGCTTGCCACTCTAAAGGGATGTCAAGCCATGCGGCTGTTAAGAGTATTTTGTAACAATTTCCCGAGCGTTTATCACCAAATAATTTCATCTTAAAACCTACAAATTAAAGCCTTATTTTCACAGAAATACGACAGTCATTCATGTATTTTGTTTATGTAATGGCATTTGCCTCAGCATTCACCACTGAAACTTCTGGTGGCAGGGACTTTTGGCCCATTGACATGATCTGGAGGCATGCTATAATCGCTTTCCCGTTGCTCAATGGAGGACGGAACTAATCGGGTGTTAATCGGTCAAAATTAGCACTTTAATATCTCATCACATGGGCTATTGAGCCATGTAAGATTGGAGACCAAAAAATGACTACAGAAACCATAAAAAACTTACCTGTACCTGCGATTACCGGCTCGCTTGAGTCATACATCAGCAGTGTCAACCAAATACCTGTACTGTCGGTCGAGGAAGAACGCTCGTTGGCTGATAAAGTACGTGATCACAATGATTTAGATGCCGCTCACGCTTTGGTGATGTCTCACCTGCGTTTTGTGGTGTATGTGGCCAAAGGTTACTCAGGCTATGGCCTGCCTGTTGGCGACTTGATCCAGGAAGGCAACATTGGCTTAATGAAAGCCATCAAGCGCTTTGACTCAGTACACAAGGTTCGCCTGGTGTCATTTGCTGTGCATTGGATCCGTGCAGAAATACATGAGTATATATTGAAAAATTGGCGCATCCTTAAAGTGGCCACCACCAAAGCTCACAGAAAACTGTTTTTCAATTTAAGAAAAAACAAAAAACGCTTGGGTTGGTTCACTCAAGAAGAAGTCAATCGCGTGGCCAAAGACTTGGACGTCAGCCCTGAAGTGGTGGTTGAAATGGAATCACGCTTACATGGCCAAGACGTTTCTTTTGATTTACCACTGGATGACGATGAGGACAACAACTACTCACCACAAGCCTGGTTAACCAACAACAGCCCAACACCAGAGGCTGAACTGATCAAGGAAACCGAAGCGAATAAGAACCACCATGCCCTGTTCAAAGGTTTGGACAAGCTGGATGAGCGTTCTTTGGACATCATCCAAAGCCGCTGGTTGGTGGACAAAAAAGCCACCTTACAAGAGTTGGCTGCCAAGTATGAAGTCTCGGCCGAACGCATCAGACAACTGGAAGCGGTGGCCTTGAAAAAACTAAAAACACAAATGGTGGCTTAAACGGCCACAGTTAAATAAGCTTTAAAGGCCGCAATCCGCGGCCTTTTTTGTGTTTCAAGGAAAACTGGCGAGTGAGGTCCAATCATATGCAGTCATTACGAGGAGCAAAGCGATACCCAAACGAGTTGAGTGCAGGCTAAGGCAACCAACCTCCTAAAAACTACCCGGCTTTACGAGATTGCTACACTGCGTTCGCAATGACATTGTTCTATTAAAAACCCAAACCATTTTAATCAAACTCCAAATCCATTTGAGCAGGTTGGTCATTGTTTTTATATTGGATGCCCAAACCCAATAAACGCACAGGACGCTGTTGTCTTAGCCAGGCCGTTTCGACCAATTTTTGATAAATGCTTAAATCCAGTTTAGCGTGAATTTGTTGTGCGGTGGTGGTTTGAAAATTTTCGAACTTGAGTTTTACATACAAGGCCTTGATCTTGATGCTTTGCTTATCCATGGCCCGTTCATGGCGCTTAACCAATGCCTCATACAGGCGTTGAGCTTCAGCTAAACAAGCCGGTAAATGAGTTAAATCCTTGAGAAATGTGTCTTCAACACTGACTGATTTTCTCACACTGTGGGTTTGTACCGGACGCTCATCGATGCCCCGACATAAATGGTACAAGGTCGAACCAAAAACACCGAAACGTTGTTGTAGTTGCTGTTTTGATAACTGCTGTAGATCAAAACACGTATTCAGGCCCATGTCGTGCATTTTCTTGGCCGTTACTTTACCCACACCATAGATTTTCTTAACAGGTAGGTCTTTGACGAATTCATCCACCGCATCTGGTGTGACGACAAATTGGCCGTTGGGCTTGTTCCAATCACTGGCAATTTTTGCCAAAAACTTGTTGGGCGCGATGCCTGCTGAAGCCGTTAACTGGTGTTGTTGCCATATGTCTTGCCTGATTTTTTGTGCCATCAGCGTGGCACTGCCGTGGCAAATGTCTGAACCCGTGACATCGAGAAAGGCTTCATCCAATGACAGCGGCTGGATGGTATCGGTGTAATTTTTAAAGATGGTTTTGATGCCTTTGGACTCATCCTGGTAGACAGACATACGCACCGGCTGGATGATCAGTTGGGGGCATTTTTTGATGGCCTGGGCCATGGGCATGGCTGAGTGGATGCCAAAGGCCCTGGCTTCATACGAACAAGTGGCGACCACTCCTCGCTTATCTGGCTGTCCACCCACCGCTATGGGCAGTCCTTGTAAATGTGGAAAATCCCTGGCTTCTATGGCCGCATAAAAACAGTCCATATCAACATGGATAATTTTTCTTATTTCATTATCTATTGAAGCCTCAACCATCAGTATTTGTATGAGGAAAACTGCTGTTTATTTTAAACCCGCTCGCTGGCTCACAAGCGTTCATCAACCCAATCTTCAGGCAACAGTCCCTTGAGGTCAAACAACACCCCATCTGGTTTCAAATAAGCCCTGGGGTTGGTGGCTAAAAATTGATCGTGGGCCACAGCCAACACCACCAAATCATAGGCTCCAGATTCAGGTTCATCCACCAATGGTTGTTCCAAATCCAAGGCAGATTGTGGTTCGACCCAAGGATCAAAGACATCAATTTGGGCATGGTATTTTTGTAATTGGGTCACTATTTCAGTCACCCTTGTGTTGCGCAAATCAGGGCAGTTTTCTTTGAATGTAAGCCCCATGATTAATATCCTGGATGCCACAATGTGCTTTTGTTTTAACGCCATTAATTTCAAGATGCGTTCACTGACGTAACTGCTCATGTTTTCATTGAGGCGTCGGGCCGTGGTGATGAGCTGTGGATAAAACCCCTTCTCTTGGGCTTTGTGGATCAAGTAATAGGGATCCACTCCAATACAATGACCGCCCACCAAACCGGGGGTAAATTTCAAAAAATTCCATTTGGTGGCAGCGGCTTCAATCACATCCAACACATCGATGTCCATTTCATGAAACATCATCGACAATTCGTTCATGAATGCGATGTTGATGTCGCGTTGGGTGTTTTCAATCGCTTTGGCGGCTTCAGCCACTTTGATTGACGGCGCCAAATGTGTGCCCGCTGTAATGATCTTTTGATAAATGGCGTTGATTTTTTCTGCCGTGGCCGCATCAGAACCCGCCACCACTTTAACGATCGAAGACAAGGTGTTGGTCTTGTCGCCCGGATTGATTCTTTCAGGTGAATAACCCAAAAAGAAGCCTTGATTCAATACCAAATCACTCTGTGCGGCCAAGATCTTGGCACAAACACCTTCTGTTGCACCAGGAAAGACCGTCGATTCATAAATGACTGTATCACCTTGTTGTAACAACGAACCGACCAATTCAGAGGCTTGAACCAACGGCGAAAGATCCGGTGTGTTGTTGGCATCTACAGGGGTCGGCACCGTGATGATGTAATGGTTACAATCAGCCAGGTGGTTGGCATCTGCAGTGAAAGTCAACTGTTTGGCCGCTTGTAACTGTTCAGTACTGACCTCTTGGGTCAAATCCTGATGCTCTTGCAGTTCATCAATGCGTTGTTGATTGATGTCATAACCCGCCACCGGGTAATGCTCGGACAAAGCCACAGCCAGTGGTAAGCCCACATAGCCCAATCCAATCACTGCAATGTTATGGTCTGTCGTCATTCAGATGTCAAATTTCGGTAGCTTCTTCTCCACCAATTGTTGTGATATGCGCACATAATTGGGTAGTCCATTGTCATTGTAGGGTGGATACGCTTCTCCGACAATCAATGGTTGCATGTATTTTCGACATTTTTCAGTGATACCAAAGCCATCTTCGGTGATGTAATCCCGAGGCAACATTTTTTCAACATTGGCCAGATCTTTCAATTCAGCAGTGGCGATTTCCCACTGATAAGGCTCATCTTGCAAGCGCTTGATCACTGGCATCACCGAGTTGCGGCCTGCTACTGCCAATTCGATGGCGTTCTCACCCACCGCATAAGCCTGCTCCAGATCTGTTTTCGAAGCCAAATGTCTTGCCGAACGCTGCAGATAATCGCTGATGGCATAATGGTATTTATAACCCAACTGATCTTTGACCATTTGAGCAATCACTGAAGCCACGCCGCCCAGCTGTGCATGACCAAAGGCATCCGTGGTTCCCGCATCGGCCAAGAACTTGCCTTCAGGGTTTCGTACCCCTTCAGAGACCACCACCGAGCAGTATCCATGGTTTTCCACAGACCATTTAACCCGTTCTAAAAATGCTTGTTGGTCAAATGGAATTTCCGGGAACAAAATAATCTGAGGTGGTTCGTCATGATTTTTTCCAGCCAAGCCACCAGCCGCTGCAATCCAACCCGCATGCCGACCCATCACTTCCATGATGAAAACTTTGGTTGAACTTTCAGCCATCGACTCAACATCGAGGCTGGCTTCCATCACTGAGGTGGCGATGTATTTCGCTGTGGTGCCAAAACCAGGGCAGGTATCGGTCACTGGTAGGTCATTATCAATGGTTTTGGGCACGCCAATACAAGTGACGTCCAGACCTTTGGCCTTGGCCATCTGTGAAACTTTAAAGGCGGTGTCTGAAGAATCACCGCCACCGTTGTAGAGAAAATACCCAATGTTGTGGGCTTTGAACACGTCAATGAGTCGTTCGTATTCTGCCCGTTGCGCTTCCATGTCTTTTAATTTATAACGGCATGAACCGAAAGCACCTCCTGGGGTGTGGCGTAACGCTGCGATGTCTGCATCACTGTGTTGGGCCGTGTCTACCAACTCTTCACGCAACACGCCAATGATGCCATTTTTGGCTCCAAATACGGTTCCCACTTCAGGGTTTTTTCTGGCCGCCTCAATCACGCCACAGGCCGTGGCATTGATAACGGCTGTGACACCACCTGATTGACAATAAAGGGCGTTCTTCTTAGACATATATTCTTTCCTGATTGTATTGTTTAGCGAGATCACAAACGATTCCGGGTTTTTGAAAAAATCAAAATTGAAAAATCCGCTTGTGACCTTGTGTATAAATCCACCACTGAAACTCAGGGTTCGGCTGTAGAATTTTTATTTTTTCAAATTTTTTGACCAATCCATGAATTATGTAAAGGTCTCATATTGACTAAAATGCTTTGGGCGTGTACTGTAGCACGTTTTTTAGCTCAAAGACCCAAAGTGACTCTGTCGTAGTACTCAGGCAGCCGATTTTAACTGAAATCGTGCGCCATTGCATGACGTCTGACAGCATTATTGACATCACCAATGAATTCATTTTTTAGGTTTTTGCAGCAACTGTTTAAGCAAAACAAATCAACTGAAGAGCAACATATGAGAATTGTATTATTAGGCGCGCCAGGAAGCGGCAAGGGCACACAAGCCAAGCTGATCGTAGAAAAACTCAACATCCCTCACATTTCAACCGGCGACTTACTGCGTGGTGCCATTGCAGCCAAAACACCGCTGGGTTTAGCAGCCAAAGAAGTCATGGACAAAGGAGACCTGGTTTCAGACGAAATTGTGTTGGGAATGCTCAAAGACCGGGTTACTCAGGCTGATGCCAACGATGGATTCATCTTGGACGGTTTTCCTCGCAATGTCACCCAGGCAGAAATGTTGGAAGACTTGTTACAAGAGCTTGATATGTCTTTGGATCATGCATTGTTGATCGAAGTGGATCCTGATGAAGTGGTCGAGCGGATCGCCAAACGGGCTGAAATAGAAGGCCGCACCGACGACACCGAAGAAGTGGTGCGCAACCGTTTGGATATCTATAAGCAACAAACTGCACCTGTTGCTGATTACTACAAAAAACAAGAGATTGTGACCGAGGTGCTGGGTAAAGGCAGCATTGAAGACGTCCAACAACGCATTCAAGCCGTACTGCGGTTTTAAACTAAAATTTCCGTCATCCTCGGGCTTGACCCGGGGATCCACTTTATTGAGAGATGCCTTACAGTAAAATCGATTTTATCAACGACTTTCAATCAATATTAGAATACAAATCTATAGATACAACTCTCTTTGAAGGATGTTTTGAATACCTGGCCCAACCTATTTTTGAAGGTACTCATCAACAAGGCACTTGGTACGATGGTTTCCTACTTCATGAAATTCAAAGAAGAAAGTCAAAACAAATCAAGCTTGTTGGCAAAATGTGGGTCGCGCTCAATAACAAACAATGGTTAGAAGCATGTGAGATTACTTTGACAGATCAAACAATCGTTAAACAAGGCATCATGATCAAGATCAAAATGTATGATTCACAAATTGAAAAATCATTGGACGACATTTGGGACTAACCAACCACGCTCATCAAAATCACCACGATGGGCGTGATCAGCGCAATCAAAAAACACCTCAAAGTCACCTTCAGTAAACTGAATTTCGGATTGGCATAGATATAAATGGCATTGATGATGGCAGTCAGCGGAATGGCCAGTAAACCCAATAAATAAGCTCCCAAACCAACAAATGAACCGTTACCCGTGTTCATTTCAATCACCACATAAACCACCAATGCCTGAATCACCATCGGGATCAGAACGCCATAAATATACTTCATGAATTTATTCTGCTAAATATCATTTGATTTGGCAAGCAGGTATTAATCGTTTAACTGTCCTTTGGTCACCAAAAAACGCATGACTGGGTCATTGTCTTGAATTTTGTCCAAGGTATGACCAAATCGTTCACACCATATCTCAAAATCAAGCTCTGCATGAACGTCTGTGACTTCAATACACACCTTGGCACCAGCCGGTATATCCTGCATGGTTTGTTTAAGCAACATCAAGGGCATGGGACAAATCAAACCCGATGCATCAATGTGGGTGGTGGTTTTGCTGTTCATGGCGATGATTGTATGGACAGATCCTGAGGATGCAAGTACGGTGAATGATTTTATTAACCCCAAAAAGCAAAAGACCGCCTCGTGGGGCGGTCTTTTTGGGCCTAGAGATCAAGAAAGGGGGAAAAGGGTGTGTGTGAGCTTGATCTCTACCTTGGTACCCAGTTTACGCTTCTATGAGCAGATTATTGTGATGATGCTCACAAAAAATAAAAAAGGCCCTGAAAAATTTTCAAGGCCTTTAAAATGAACCTAAGAGTTCGGGGAGGTTGGCTTACATCATGCCGCCCATACCACCCATACCACCCATGCCACCCATATCAGGCATTGGTGCTTCTTCTTTAGGAATTTCAGCAACCATACATTCGGTGGTGATCATCAAACCAGCAACTGACGCTGCATGCTGTAAAGCTGAGCGGGTCACTTTGGCTGGATCCAATACACCTTCTTTGATCATATCAACGTATTCACCAGTGGCTGCATTGTAACCAAAGTTACCTGAACCGTTTTTCACCTCATTAACCACCACTGATGACTCTTCACCGCAGTTGTTTACGATTTGACGCAATGGCTCTTCCATTGAAGTGACTGCGATTGAAATACCGACATTTTGATCTTCGTTGATGCCAGTTAAGCCGACCACTTCTGCTTGGGCGCGTAATAAAGCCACGCCACCACCAGGAACCACACCTTCTTCAACCGCTGCACGGGTAGAGTGTAAGGCATCTTCAACGCGGGCTTTCTTTTCTTTCATTTCCACTTCAGTGGCTGCACCCACTTTAATCACTGCCACACCGCCAGCCAACTTCGCCACACGCTCTTGCAGTTTTTCACGGTCATAATCGCTGGTGGCTTCTTCAATTTGCGCGCGAATTTGGTTCACACGGGCTTCAATTTCAGCCACTTCACCAGCACCATCAATGATGGTGGTGTTGTCTTTGTTGACTTGGATGCGTTTGGCAGAACCCAAATCTTCCAATGAAGCTTTATCCAATTGCAGACCCACTTCTTCAGAGATTACAGTACCACCAGTTAATACAGCGATGTCTTCCAACATGGCTTTTCTGCGATCGCCAAAGCCAGGTGCTTTAACCGCACAGACTTTAACAGTGCCACGCATGTTGTTAACCACCAAAGTGGCCAAGGCTTCACCTTCGATGTCTTCAGCGATGATGAATAATTTTTTACCGGTTTTGGCCACAGCTTCTAAAACTGGAAGCAAATCACGGATGTTAGAAATCTTTTTGTCATGCAACAAAATGAACGCATCGTCCAAGTCTGCAGACATGGTTTCTTGGTTGGTTACAAAGTAAGGAGACAAATAGCCACGGTCAAATTGCATGCCTTCAACCACGTCCAACTCATTTTTCAAGCCAGAACCTTCTTCAACAGTGATCACGCCTTCTTTACCGACTTTTTCCATCGCTTCAGCAATGATTTCACCGACAGAAGCATCTGAGTTGGCAGAAATGGTGCCCACTTGAGCAATTGCTTTTGAATCAGAACATGGCGTGGCTTGTCCTTTGATGGCATCTACAGCCACCGCAACAGCTTGGTCAATACCACGTTTCAGGTCCATTGGGTTGCGACCCGCTGCCACCGCCTTCAGTCCTTCACGAACAAAAGCTTGAGCCAAAATGGTCGCTGTGGTGGTGCCGTCTCCAGCCACGTCATTGGTTTGAGAAGCCACTTCTTTAACCATTTGTGCACCCATGTTTTCGAACTTGTCTTCCAGTTCAATCTCTTTGGCCACAGACACACCGTCTTTGGTTACAGTCGGCGCACCGAAACTTTTTTCTAAAACCACATTGCGGCCTTTAGGACCCAATGTAACTTTAACTGCATTGGCCAATACATTCACACCACGGGCCATTTTGGCACGCGCGTCTTCTGAAAATTTTACTTCTTTTGCACTCATGTTCTTATCCTATGATTCCGATGATGTCTTCTTCTTTCATGACAACCACTTTCTGGCCATCAAGCTTCACTTCATCGACATTAAATTTGTCTTCAAACAACACTTTGTCGCCCACTTTGACTTCCAAAGCACGCACGTCACCGTTGTCTAACAATTTGCCGTTACCCACAGCAAGCACTTCACCAATCACAGGCTTTTCAGTGGCTGAACCTGGTAACACGATTCCGCCTGGAGAGGTGGTCTCCTCTTCAACGCGCTTAACAATCACGCGATCATGTAAAGGACGAATATTCATTATCGAACTCCTTAAAAATTATAGTAATACAGTTTCTTTAAAATGAAGAAGCGCCATGGGCTCTTTATCCATAACGCTTCGGTTGGTGTGACATGTGGGGTTCGCGCTGATGAATTCAAGTCAATCTAATCAAAATTTCTTTTTTTCTTTTTGCTTTTCAGCTTTGCTTCTAGGCATTAAGTCGTTTTAAGCTTAATCAAGCCCATCTGCCATACCCGTGGCACATGGTTGTCATAGTATTGTCACATCGTAAACCCCATTGCCCTGGTATGCTGTTATTTTCAACAACTGAGGGTAAAATTATGGACATGAAACTGAACCGAAAAACCATCAAAAAACTGCGACTGGCACGTGCCTGGAGTCAGTCACAACTGGCCGAATTAACCGATTTAAGTCTTCGGACCATTCAACGAATTGAAAAACAAGGCCAGGCCTCCCTGGAATCAGCCAAGTCCCTGGCTGCGGTGTTTGAAAAGCCCTTACAAACATTGGAAGATAACTCCAAAGCTGCAGTAAAACTGTGGGCAGTGCCGTTGGTAATGACTGGTTTATTGGGCTTGTTATTTATTCTTCCTGCATCAGCTGACAGCATCATGCTCAATGTATTACTGAAAGAAAAAAACCAGGTACTGGCGGATGTTCAACTCCTCAACAAAGCCAACCAGGAAAGCGAATTGAAGTTGGGTACGGACATGAAATTGACATTCTCTACCCATGTCACATCAGATGACATGATCCACATTGCAGTGAAAATTTATGAACGGCTTGAAGGTGGGATGAAGTTGGTGGCAGAACCCGCCATCAAAACCCAGCACCAACTTCCGGCCGAGATCAAACTGGATGGTTTATCAATCACTCTCGAACCCAACCTCTGATTGGCCTTCCAATTAACTGAAGGGCTGCCAAGCAGCCCTTACCATGGAATCAACTGCGTAAACCTATCCCTTTATGCAGTATGTACCAAGAGATGAAGCCCAAAATCAACACAAAAGCAATGATGATGCTGTAAGCCAGTCCCACATTGATATCAGAAACACCCAGGAATCCATACCTGAAAGTGTTGACCATGTAGAGCACCGGGTTGATCAATGACACTTTTTGCCAGAAATCAGGCAGCAAAGTGATCGAGTAAAACACCCCGCCCAAATAGGTCAGAGGTGTCAACACAAAGGTCGGTATGATGGCAATGTCATCGAATTTGTTAGCAAAGGCCGCATTGATGAATCCACCCAATGAAAACACCACTGAGGTCAGTATCACCGTGGATAAGATGATCCACACGTTGTGCACCTGGATTTCAGTAAAGAACAATGAAATCAAGGTCACAATCAAACCCACCATCAAACCGCGGAACAAACTGCCACTGACATAACCGGCCAAAATGGCCCAATTAGGCATCGGTGAAATCAACAGTTCTTCCACATGCTTGGCGAACTTGGCACCAAAAAACGAGGACACCATGTTGCCATAGGAACTGGTGATCACCGCCATCATCACCAAGCCTGGAACGATGAAAGACATGTAATCAAAGCCGCCCATCTGGCCGATGCGTGAACCGATCAAATTACCAAAAATGACAAAATACAAGGTCATGGTGATCGCTGGCGGTAACAGGGTTTGTGACCAAATGCGGATGATGCGCGTGATTTCTTTGCGCAACAAGGTCTGAATGCCTATGCGGGTAGTGCTCATGCGACGGCTCCTTTGTTTTCTATCATTTTCACAAACAATTCCTCCAAACGGTTGGCTTTGTTGCGCATCGAACTGACTTTGTAGCCAGCGTCATCAATGGTTTTGAACACTGAATTCAGGTTTTTTGATTTGGGTACATCAAGTTCTATTGAACAATCATCTTTGTGCACCGCCCCCAAGGTCTGAAGCAAATCATCATCTGGGTGTTTGTCCAAATCAAAAATAAAGGTCTCGATGTCCAAGGTTTTCAATAAATCCTTGATGGTGGTGTTGCGAACAATTTCACCGTGATCAATGATGGCGATGTTTTTACACAACTGTTCAGCCTCTTCCAGATAATGCGTGGTGAGGATGATGGTGGTGCCTTGTTCAGCAATCTGTTCCACGAAAGACCACATGGAACGGCGAATTTCAATGTCCACACCTGCCGTTGGCTCATCCAGAATTAAAATGCGCGGTTCGTTGACCATCGCCCGGGCAATCATCAAGCGTCGTTTCATACCGCCAGACAAGCCCCGGGAAACGGTGTTTTTCTTTTCCCACAGTTGCAGTTGTTTTAAATATTTCTCAGCTCTGCGCAAGGCCTCTTCCCTGGGTACGCCATAATATCCTGCCTGGTTGGCGACAATGTCGATGGGTTTTTCAAACATGTTGAAATTGAATTCCTGCGGTACCAAGCCAATCATGGACTTGACTGCCTGACGGTCTTTGATCAGGTCTTTACCAAACACCTTCACATCACCCGAGGTACCATTGACCAATGAAGAAATGATTCCAATCATGGTAGATTTACCGGCACCATTGGGGCCCAGCAAGGCAAAAATTTCGCCTGCGGACACTTGCAGGTCTACACCCTTCAGAGCCTGAGTGCCGTCTTTATAGGTTTTGACTAAATTGTTTATTTCTAATGCTGATTCCATAATACACTCAACTTTTTTTGTTGATTTTTCTCAGTTTGACCGTATATTGGCTGGGTTCTTAATCAATTTGACCCGATGGAAACTGAGTTTAAAAAATATATTTGTGTTGTTTGTGGCCTCATCTATGACGAAGCTGATGGCTGGCCGGACGATGGCATCGAACCTGGTACCCGTTGGGACGATGTG
This sequence comes from Marinicella sp., assembly GCA_965230295.1. Classification (GTDB taxonomy): domain Bacteria; phylum Pseudomonadota; class Gammaproteobacteria; order Xanthomonadales; family Marinicellaceae; genus Marinicella. Next base: position 1,660,025 of record OZ246001.1, read on the forward strand.
CCCGAAACCTGGATGTGTCCTGATTGTGGCGTCACCAAAGAAGACTTTGAAGAACTGTAAGTTCGTACCCAAGTTTTTTCAACCTAACAAAGCCGGCCGTACCATTGATCATTTCACTTTGATGCACTGCATCAAGCGGTAGTTGCGCCAATGCGCCAGCACCATCAAAGCGCCGCCCAACACAAACAAAGCGGACTCCATCAAAACACTGACTTGGCCTTCTAACAAAGTGGCCACCACCAAACTACTGTAACCCAAGACAAAATAAGCAATCACTGTTTTGTCCTGATGTTGTTGCCAGCCCCTGGCAAACGCCCACAAGGCAATCACCCCGATCACACTCAACCAAATCCAGCCATGACCGAAGTGTGCCCAATTCGGCACCACCGCACTGACGCTCAATAAGATGGGCAGCATGGCACATTGAATGGCACACAAGCCAGACAAAAACATGCCTAATTTATCAGCTACAGATTTCATTTGTGAATTTCAGATCAGGGCTCAAAAAATGATGATAACAGATATGGGATTAAACTGGTCAGTCACAAGTGTTTAAGTTTAATAAGTTTGGTCTCTCAACCTTGAACCATCAGAACAAACCAAACATGTGTCTGTTAATCTGCTCTCTGTAACAACAAATTCATGCTTTAATGTGTACAATACAGTTTTTGTTGTGAAGAACCCATGAACGCCAACCACTACCCTCAAGAAATCGAACAATTCGATGGCCAAGCGGCTTTTTGGTGGGACACTGAAGGCCCCTTCAAAACCCTGCACCAAATCAACCCAACACGTCTGCAATACATCACTGATCAGGTGTCATTGACTGATAAACGTGTGCTTGATGTCGGTTGTGGTGGTGGCATCCTGTCAGAAGCATTGACCAAAGCCGGCGCCCACGTCACGGGATTGGATCTGTCAAAGGCTTCTTTACAAACCGCCAAAATGCATTTGTTTGAATCCCGGTTATCAGTGGACTACCTACAGCAGAGTATTGAAAATTTTGCGCATGAACACCCTGGCAGCCAAGATGTTATCTGTTGTTTAGAAATGTTGGAACATGTGCCGAACCCCAAAAGCATCATTGAAGCTTGTTTGGCCGCACTGAAACCAGGGGGCTGGTTGTTTTTATCAACCCTGAATCGACACCCCAAAGCCATGATGCTGGGTATTTTTGCCGCTGAGCATGTGTTGAAAATCGTCCCCAAAGGCACACATCACTTTGAACAATTCATCAAACCCTCTGAATTGGTGGCGATGCTGAGTGATCAAGCCGTGGAAATCAAAGACATTTGTGGCATGCGTTACAACCCCATCACCCAAAGTGCCAGCCTGGATCCTGAGGATTTAGACATCAACTATTTTGTGGCCGCCCAAAAACAACCTTGACCATGGATAAATACCAGGCCATCTTATTTGACTTAGACGGGACCCTGATTGATACCGCAGTTGACATGATCCATGCCTTGGCTCAGCTGGCTGACAACCATCAAATCAACCACCAATTGAATGTGGCAGAGTTTCGCCAATACATTTCGTTGGGAGCCGTGGCCCTGGTGAAATCGGTTTTCAGTGACCCCGACCCTGAAGAATTAGAAACACTTCGACAAGAGTACCTGGTACTCTACCAACAACAACTCAACACCCACAGTCAATTGTTTGATGGTGTGGGAGACTTGATTGCCCATCTGGATCAACAACAAACCCCTTGGGGCATCGTGACCAACAAACCTTCCTGGTTGGCCAAACCCATCGTACAACACACCACGGCGCTAAAAAACAGCCAGGTGCTGATCTGTGCTGATGATGTGGGCGTTGGAAAACCCGACCCCAAACCCCTGTTAGTGGCTGCCGAACACATGGGGTTGAATCATGCACACACCTTATACCTCGGTGATGCCCAATCCGATGTCGATGCCGCCCATGCTGCCGGTATGCAATCAGCCATTGCGATGTGGGGTTATTTGGCCCCCGATGACAAGCCTGATGAATGGCTGGCACACCACCGATTTGCCTGGCCCAGAGATTTGATGGTTAATTTTTAAGGGGGTTCTCTGGCAATGTACTCTAAGATTTATGCCATTACCCACTACAAACCTTTGAATTTACCGTTGTTGTTTTTCCATTGGTCTTTGGGTGCGATGGTTTCTGTGGTGTCCCAATGCTCAACGATTTGTCCGCCAGCGACCCGATAAAGATCAAAAAATGAGGCGGGTTGGTGGTTACAGATGCCTTCACAAACTGACAGCACAAAATCGCCTTCTGCCAGCAATCGATGGCAGGTTTGGTAAATGATCAGACTGGGGTGATTTTCTTCATGTTCAATCAATGATCGCAACTCAGATATATCGTCCGACAATTGCGGGTTGTGTTCGATGAATTGATCTTGGTTGATGTAAGTATCTAAGGCCGTCACATCTCTTCGGATCAGCACTTGGTTGACAAAAGCCTGTACCAGACTGCGATTCGATGTTGTCTGCTCAAAGTCACTGGCTTCCGTAACCCCATCCACCATGCTGTGACCCGATGAATTGGGTCCTTTTCTGGGTTGGATGTTGTCCCAATGCTCGACCGCCCGACCTTGTTCAAAGCGAAATATTTCAAATCCGATGTTGCGCGAAGCAAAGTCATATTCGGTGTGGGCAAAGACAAAATCACCGTCTTCAAAAGCACGCACCACATTGACTTTAGGCGCGGTCAACGACAATCGTTTAAACAAAGCAGCCAAACCCTCGCTGCCTTCATGGGTTTGTGGGTTGTGCTGGATGTATTTGGCCTCGTTAACGACCTGGACAGATTCAGGGTCACCCGTTGCTATGCCTTTGAGCAGCCGGCGGATTTTGTCTTTATTACTCAGATTCACTGTGTTTTTTTAATGGCGGTTATTCAAAATAGTCCTGATATTCGTCCAATGTCTGTTTAACAGCCTGGTAAGACTCTTGAGACCCGGTATCTGCCAGTGAATTTACAGCTGACATGTACGGCAACAAAAACACATGCAGCTGGTCATGTGCTGTGCCACTCATGGTACACCCTTGAATCAATTTTTGCAGGTCATCATTAAGCTCTGCCCCCATGGTTTTGAGGTCGCCGCCCACATCAACCCGTTGGCTCATGACAACAAACATGTCTCTGGTGTGCGTGTCCATGATCCATTTGGCACCTTGATTCAAAGTGGGTTGTTTGGCTTCATGACCATGATGGTGAGCATGCTCACCATGCTTTTGGTTTGCATGATGTTCGCTCAATGCCAGCTGTGGGGTGCCCATCAGCAAGATGATCAACGTGGTGATTGTTTTCATAAGAAGTTCTCTATTCCAATTAACATTTGATTTGACCTGTTGTGTGATGACTTTCATTGATATTTGATCAATTGGGCACTTCAATGCGATACCCCAGTGCTTGTAAAGATGCCAGGTAATCATAACGCCCCAACAAGTTACTCATGGGTAAATAAGCAAAGGTTGAAGCATGGGTGCTGAGCGCCTGTACAGCTGACTCAAGCCAGGCATCACGCAGGCGATCTGGAATGGCCCTCAGGCCGGTTTCATCAGCAACACCGGAGTTCAAAATGGCATCACCACAGGCCAATTCTTGTTCAGGGTTGATCAGCGAAGTGAGTTGGTCTACATGGCCATTTGCCCAGGCATTGGCGCGGGTGCGCATGGCTGGCAAGTCCTCTTCTAAGCGCACAATGGTGGCTTCAAAACAAGCCAAATCATCTATCTCAGATTTTTTAAATCGTTTGATGGCTCCTTTGGGGTTTTCAATGGCCAGGGAAATTTCAGGCCTGATTTTTTCCAGTTTGTGTCGTCGGGCCAACTTTCGGACTTTTTTCTCCACCCCGGCATCAAACACCAGGTCATTGTCATCCAAGGCTTCTTCAAACAGTTTAAAGGCGGCAAACAAGGGGCGGTATTTTTCCACTTTGCGGCTGTTGCCGATGTACAGTTTTTTCAGTTCCAACCAACGTGTATACAAGGGTTCGGGCACCACCTCCTTGAGTCGTTTTCCATCGGGGTTTTTACGCACGCCTATGAACGCCGTTAACATGGAAAAACGTTTAAAAAAACCAATCTCTGCTTTGGCGCTGGGTGGCTGTAACAAAGCCTGTGAGTCTTTAATTGCTGCTTCAACCCAGGATGATTCCCACACCATTTTCTTGGGCAGTGGAGCATGGGTTCCTAAGATCCACAACACATGTTCACCGTCGGTTACTTTCCAAAACTCCGGCCCTGGCCGAACACCGACCACGACCATTTGATCAAGCTGTTCGACGACATCTGCCGATTGCGTCTGACCGGTGTTGATGGCCGAATACCCTATGAGCAATAGGATCGACAAAAAACAACTCTTGGTCTGATTCATGCCGGCCATTTATGACACCTGCTGCTTGTTGGCCGACAGTTTGACCGGCGTTCCATTGAATGCCGCATTACCGGTAAGCTCATCAATGCGGCTGTCATCCGTCAAGCTGTTGATGCTGACACCCGGTTGTGCTGCCGCAACCCGCATGCCAGTGTTGTCGCGCCGACCCCACCCTTGTGGGATGCTCACCACCCCTGGCATCAAGTCAGTGGTCAACTCTGCTTCAACAGTCACTTGGCCTGTGCTTGAGCTGATCTGAACCTGATCTCCATCTTCAACCCCTATTGGGGCCGCATCTATGGGGTTAATTTGAGCGGTGACTTGGTTTTTGCCCTTCACCAAACGGTGGGCGTTGTGGGTCCAGGTATTGTGATTGCGCACCAGGCGACGGCTGATCATTCGCATCGGGAACTCGTCATTCGATTGGCTGTTGTGTTCAAGCAATCGAGGCAAGTCATCTAGGAACAGTTGGGGTGCCAAATGTATTTGGCCATCGGCGGTTTTGATCCGGTGTTCGAAACAAGGCTGCAGGGGACCCAGGTCTATGCCGTGCGGGTTATCCAACAATTTCTGCAAACTCAAATCTGGATAAATACTGGCCTTTAACGCCATGTCCAAGATCATTTCAGGCGTACTGCCATCATCGGGCTGGCCTGTCAGGCTGGACGACAAGCCTTTAAGAATCTCCCAGTCATGTTTTTGGTCGGCCGTTTTTTCAAAAGTTGGGGTCGAATACTTCACTGTATTACTGACGGCAAAGCTGTTAAAAAACACATCATAATGCGCCACCTCCAAACCTGTGGTGGCCGGCAAGATGAGATCGGCATGGCGGGTGGTTTCATTCAGGTAAATGTCCACCGAGACCATGAACTCCAATTCAGCGAAGGCTTCATCCAAACGATCACCATTGGGGGCAGACAACACGGGGTTTCCGGCGACAGTAATCAACGCTTTGACTTGTCCTTCGCCCGGTGTTTGAATTTCATCGGCCAGTGTGGCGACCGGAAATTCACCGTTGTAAAAAGGCAGTCCTCTGACCCGCGAAGTATAGCGCCCATAGGAGTTGGGTTTGCCAGGTTGTACCCGCGCCAACAAATCAAAAGCCGGTTGTGGAAACATGGCACCACCGATCCGATCAAAATTTCCACTGATGATGTTCAACACCACAGTGGCCCATTGACACAGACCACCGAATGACTGTGTTGAAGCACCCATGCGACTGTAACAAACCGCTGATTCTGCCGTTGAAAAATCTTGAGCCAATTGTTCAATCTCTGCAGCAGACATTCCCACAGCATCAGCCACTAGGGCAGGGCTGAATGGCTCAACAGCACGGACCACATCGTCATAGCCTGTAATGTGGTCTGACAAATGCCGCAGATTCACTTGGTCTGTGGTGATCAGATGGTTAATCAGGGCCAATAAGAGCAATGCATCACTTTCCGGTTTAACAAAATAATGCCGGTCAGCCACTTTGGCGGTTTCGGTGCGGCGTGGATCCAACACCACCACCTGGCCACCACGCTGTTGGATGGCTTTGAGACGTTTGGGCATGCCGGCACCAGTCATCATGCTGCCATTAGACACCATGGGGTTGGCACCGATGATCAACATGAAATGGGTGCGGTTGATGTCAGGCACCGAAATCGCCATACCTGCACCAAACATGTAGTTGGCCGCCACATGATGGGGCAGTTGATCCGCTGACGCAGAACTGTATCGACTGGTGCTGCCCACAGCTTTGAAAAACTGTGGCAGAAAAATGGCATTGCCTAAATTATGTGCGTTGGGGTTACCTAAATAAACACCCACACTGTTGGGTCCATTGACCGCCTGTATGGCCCGCACTTTTTCTCCAATTAAGGCAAAGGCATCATCCCAGTTGATTGCTTGCCAACCATCTGCTGTTTTCTGTAATGGGGTTTTTAATCGATCCGGATCGTGGTAATAATCCTGCATCGCCACCGCCTTGGGACAGATATGGCCCAAGCTGAAAGGATCATCCTTATCAGCCCTGATCGATAATATGTCTGTACCCTGGTGTCTGATTTCAATACCACACATGGCCTCACAGATGTTACAGGTGCGGTGGTGTGTTTGCACTTCGCTCATTGTGACACCTCCACCAACATCAGGTCTTCTGCCAGCAGCACATCACCCGCGTATTGCTTGTTAATGATCTCAACTGATTGTGCTTTGACCGGGTCACTGCGGCGCATGAAGTGTGCCAACAGCAATTTTTTCGGGTTGGCCTTTCGGGCAATTTTACCAATCTCTGAAGGGGGCATATGTAACCTTCTCCCCACACCCGTTGAGCCCTCTTGAATGACGTTGTTGGCCACCAATAAATCGGTGTCTTTGGCCAACACCTCCAGCGTTTTGTATGCGTTGCTCATGTCGCCAGAAAATGTGATTGAACACACTCCTGTTTCTACTCGCCAAGCCACAGCACTGATGGGGCCGTGATTAACCGCGATGCTTTTGGCGGTGATGGTTTCACTGATTTTCTTTTCATGAATGCTGGCTTGTTCCAATGGTGCATTGAACGCTTTGATTTTGTAATAACTGCTTTTTTCTGGATTGAGGTAACTGTTGAGGTAACGGTAGGCACCTTCTGGACTGAACAGCTGATCTATATAGTCTGTGGTGTCTGGCATTTTGTGGTTGCCTGCCGGCCCCATCACGATCAAATCACGCTGTCGTTCGGTGAAATAAAAGGCTTTGATCAGAGTAGGTAAATCAGCACTGTGATCAACGTGCAAATGAGTCAACAAGATGGCATCCAAATCATTCAAGTCTGCACCAATTTTTTCAAACTGCTGGGCACTGCCGCCACCGGCATCCACCAAAACTTTGGCTTTACCTGCCACCCAAATCAAATGTGAAGAAGACACCCGACCATCAGTCAACTCAGGGCCGCCTGAACCCAAAACCTGCAATTTGACGTTATTGTCTTGGCAGGAATTTGCCCAAACCAAGGCGGGAAATAACAAATATATAATCAACCACTTCATCATTTTTTTCTGTGCTTATTTCGATCCTTCACTTTATCACAAGCCATCGATAGAGAAAGTTAAATGAGGCTGGGTCTTTGCGCTTTACCCAGGCCTGGCCACACAACCTCCGTGTGCTGACCTTGGTTATTCATCTGCTGGTTTGTATCTGAACAGTTCATCGTGAATGCTTTGGGCTTTTTCAACAATCTCTTGAGGTGTTTTTTGCCAAACATCTGCCGTTGAACACAAACCAGCAGTGATGCGAATCATGGCCTCTTCACCAAGGCCAATGCCTTTCTTATGTATGCCGCCTATGCTTTGTGGGTGTACTGGATTACTTGGGTGTTGCATGCTGACTCCGTAAAAAGTGATCATGGATTTGTTAATACAGGCCATTTATTTTAACTGATTGGAGTTTTATAAAATGTGAAAGTGTGACAAACCAATGGCTCAAATTCTGGATACCCAAAACTTGGTATATAATCATGGTTGTGTGCTTACCAAACCCATTAAGCAATGACCCTTACCAACATTGATTTAATCAACATCAGTCAATTCCTTATCAGCATAATGATGACTGTGGTGTTTCTACTGGCTTGGAAAATCATGGAGAAGAAGACCTATGTTTTGATGTGGGCTTTGTTTTATTTTTTTGCAGCAGTGAACGGGATATTGAATGCTGCCAATGACCTGTTTCCTAACCGTGGGTTGTATTGGGTGGTGGTCAATGGATTCTCATTACTCACCCAAGTGCTGGCATTGGCTGGGTTTCGGATGCGAGCAGGTAGGCGGCCATTTCCCCCGACCATCCTTATCTATTTCATTGTGATCGAATTGTTGGTGATTTGGTTCACCTTCTTGATGCCACATATGGGGCTACGCATGGTATTCATCCCTGTATCAGGCGGGTTGGTGGTGATGGCCATTGCCTTTGAAATCAGCCGTACCGGCCGACCTTTACGGGTGGCAGAAAAAAGTGCCGTTGTGTTGTTTTTACTTTACGCCGTTGTGCAGTTCACCAGTGGGACACTGGCTTTGTTACAGGGTGCAGAGCGCAATGAACACTACCTGACACTTTATTCCCAAACCAATTTCCTCTTTATGCCTGCCTTTTTCGCTGGCTTGGGCCTATTCACTTTATTGATCTTAGTGGATGATTTGGCCAATAAAATGAAAATGCAGGCTGTTACTGATTACCTCACCGGATTGCTCAATCGTCGCGGCTTCAAGCAACAGGCCGATGCCTTGATTCAACAACATCGCAAAGGTGACAAACCCTTGGCTGTGATTGTTGCTGACATCGACCACTTCAAAAACATCAATGATCAATACGGTCACCAGATCGGCGATGAGGTGTTGCAATATGTATCCAATGGGATGCGGCAATTGCTGAAACCTCCTGCCGTAATGGGTCGAACCGGTGGTGAAGAATTTGCTGTCTTGTCACCTGTTACTGACATCGACGATGCCAAAAAACTGGCTGAATACCTGTGCCAGCAATTATCTGAACAAAGTCGCAACACCAACGCCAATCTCCACATCACCGGCAGTTTCGGCGTGGCCCTGGTGGAGAGCAGCCTAGAGCAAGCCATCATCCAAGCCGATCAAGCCATGTATCAGGCCAAACACAACGGTCGCAATCAAGTGGTGGTGGGTGAGACAGCTGAAAATCGATAATGAGTTGCATCGAAAATTTCTCACATTGATTGATTATCTTGACTCTTCAAGGTGGTATTCGTGTAATGACAAGCTCATTATATAAGAGTTAAGCTGTTGCAATACATTAATCAATTAGTCGAAAGAGTTCAATGCTCCGAAGGAAAAGTTGTTTTGGAACGTTGACTTCAGTCAACGTTAATTAAGGAGGGAACCTTGAGAAAAAATTCACACCATTACAACCAGATTAATGCCATTCGGTTCATCACTTTCAGAACCCATGCCAGCATGGATAATTTCCTGTTTATGTTACAAGACTCAAACCTGGACGAATCACACAAACAGTATTCAATAGACCAGTATATTGACCACTCACCCAATGGCTGTATATTGAACGACGAAATCATTGGTTTGGTTAAATTATTCTCTCGAAACCTAGACCCATACTTCTATCATTTGTACTGTGTTTCGGTGATGCCCAACCATGTGCACTTGCTGTTCAAGCAACAACAGGACTTAGGCATCATTATGAAAAAGTTAAAAGGTGGTTTGGCCAACCTCATCAACAAGCGACTCGGATTATCAGGAAAGCTGTGGCAAAAATCATACTTTGACAAAGCCATTCGAGACGATCAACATTTTCAGACCACATATCGATACATAAAATACAATGCGATCAAAGCAGGTTTGACTGATGCCAATCACAGATTTTTTGGCATTTATGATAAGAAAGTCGACTGCCACCCAAGAGTTAACTTCGTTGACCCCACTGTCGACTGAAGTCGACGCTCCGGTGAGAGGACTGATGGAGCGGTGACTTCAGTTCAGTCACCGTTTGCCTCAGGCACATGTGATAGCTCAGCTGTGTCTACTTGCACGCTGACACAAACGGAGTGGAGAGCCGCTCCGTTTGACCTGAATTTTTTAAGCTTTCGCCTTGAGCTTCAGTCGATAAGCATGAAGTAGTGGTTCGGTGTATCCTGATGGCTGTTCTTGGCCCTTGAACACCAAGTCCAAAGCCGCTCGATAAGCGGTGTTATTTTCTAATGTGTCGGCCATGGTTTGATAAGCCGGATCATGGGCGTTTTGTTGATCCACCACTTTGGCCATGCGGGCAAACGTGTCTTTGACTTGTTGTGCAGTACACACCCCATGGACCAACCAATTACAGATGTGTTGACTGGAAATGCGCAATGTTGCACGGTCTTCCATCAAGCCCACATCGTTGATGTCTGGTACTTTCGAGCAACCCACACCTTGGTCAACCCAACGCACCACATAGCCAAGGATACCTTGGGCGTTGTTGTCCAGTTCATGTTGGATCTGTTCAGCAGATAATGCTTGGATGTCATCACTGACTGGAATGGTCAGGATGTCGTTGATGTCTGCTCGGGGTCGTTCTTTAAGCTGATCTTGTACATCAAACACGTTGATCTGGTGGTAATGCATGACATGTAAAGTGGCGCCATTGGGCGAGGGCACCCAGGCACAGTTTGCCCCTGCTTCAGGGTGCTCGGTTTTAACGGTCATCATTTTGGCCATTTCATCAGGCATGGCCCACATGCCTTTACCAATTTGTGCTTTGCCAGTGAAACCACATTCAAGACCAATGTCTACGTTCCTGTTTTCATAAGCTGCAATCCATTTCATGGCTTTGATCTCGACTTTGGGCGCCATTGGTCCCAACAGCATGCTGGTGTGAATCTCATCACCGGTGCGATCAAGGAATCCGGTGTTGATGAACACAATGCGGTCCTTCACTTGACGAATGCATTCTTTGAGGTTGACTGTGGTGCGGCGCTCTTCGTCCATCACACCAATCTTGACGGTATTTCGGGGTAAGCCCAGCTCGTCTTCAACCCGGTTGAACAGCGTATTAGCGAAGGCTGCTTCCTCAGGTCCATGCATTTTGGGTTTAACGATGTAGACACTTCCTGTTCTGGTGTTTCTTAATGGGCCCAATTGTTGTAGATCATGCATCGCAATCAACACGCTGACCATGGCATCCATGATGCCTTCAGGAACTTCATGACCGCTTTGGTCAATGATCGCCGGGCTAGTCATTAAATGTCCTACATTGCGACAGAACAATAAACTGCGACCATGTAAGGTGAAGGGTTCTCCTTTAAGAGAGAGGAATGTTTTGTCTGCAGCAGCCATGCGTGTCATGGGTTGGCCTCCTTTCTCAAAAGTGTCTTTGAGGTCGCCACGCATCAAACCCAGCCAATTGCGATAAACGCCCACCTTGTCTTCTCCATCAACCGCAGCCACTGAATCTTCAAAATCTTGGATGGTGGTGACGGCAGCTTCCAGGGTCAAGTCTTTAACGCCCGCCAAATCTGCTTTCCCAATGGCTGATTCAGCATCAACCTCAATGATGACATGCAAGTCATTGTGCTTCAGCAAAACCTGTGTGGGTGCCGATGCATCACCATTGAAGCCGACGCACAATGACGCATCCTTCAGTGTTGCAGCTTGTCCGCCTTCATCATCAACAACCAACCGGTTATCTTCAATTCGATACTGCGTGACTTGATGGTGGCTGCCTGATGACAAGGGGAAATGCTGATCCAAAAAGTCGCGACCATAATCAATGACTTTTTGGCCCCTGACCGGGTTATAAGCACCTGCTTTTTCAGCCCCTCCATCTTCACTGATCACATCAGTACCATACAAGGCATCATATAAACTGCCCCAACGGGCGTTGGTGGCATTCAAGGCAAAGCGCGCATTGGAAGTGGGTACTACCAGTTGTGGCCCAGCTTGTTTGGCTATTTCATCATCAACGTTTTCGGTACCAATTTTGAAATCTTCGCCTTCATCAACCAAATAACCAATCGCCTTTAAATGATCAACATAAGCCGCTTGATCGAACCGTTCTCGGTGGTCATCAAGCCATTGGTCTAAATTCGCTTGCATACCTTCACGCTTTTGTAGGAGCTGTTGGTTTATTGGCGCCAAGTCATGAACCAATGCTGCAAAAGACTGCCAAAATTGATCATGGCTGATCTCAAGCTCCGACAGCACTTCTTGTTCAATAAAGTCAGCCAATAAGCGGTCTACTTGTAGGTCAGATTTTCTGCTGTAATCAGTCATTTTGAGTCCTGTTTGGTGGGGGTTTTAAGACGAAACCTTGTTATTTTATAACAGCTTTTTAGACTAAAAACTCTAATTCAGGCATTTACTGGACAAAAACATGTAAAAAAAACTTTTTTTGAATTTTGGCCAAAAAAGGGTTTAAAAGTCGCGAAAATGCTCTTATCATGCAACAACGTGTTATTCAAACGTTTGTTTGATCAACTTCGTTTATATTATTAATTTAACAACAACCGGTTCAGAACCGCAAAAAACTACCAGGACTTTTAGATATGTCAAATTACCAAACAGAAGTGAAATCAGCTGATGGCCTCATCAAAGAAAACCAATCGCCTTGGTCAGCCATTAACCCTGAATATGTCGCTCGAATGAAACTGCAAAATCGATTCAATACAGGTTTGGACATTGCCAAGTACACCGCATCCATCATGCGCAAAGACATGCAAGATTATGACCTTGACTCTAGCAACTACACCCAGTCACTCGGTTGCTGGCACGGCTTCATAGGCCAACAAAAAATGATTGCGGTGAAAAAACACCATGGCACCACTGACAAACGCTATCTGTATTTATCTGGTTGGATGATTGCCGCATTGCGGTCCGAATTCGGTCCTTTGCCTGACCAATCCATGCACGAAAAAACCAGTGTTCCTGCCTTGATCAAAGAGTTGTATGACTTCCTTAAACAGGCAGATGCCCGTGAGTTGCGTGGTTTATTCAAAGACCTGGATGATGCCAAGGCCGCAGGTGATGAAGTGAAAGCACAACGAGCACAAGAATCCATCGACAACTTCCAAACCCACGTGGTGCCGATCATTGCTGACATTGATGCCGGATTCGGTAACGAAGAAGCCACCTACTTATTGGCCAAAAAAATGATTGAAGCGGGCGCTTGTGCCATTCAAATCGAAAACCAGGTTTCAGATGAAAAACAATGTGGTCACCAAGACGGTAAAGTGACTGTGCCCCATGCAGACTTCCTGGCTAAAATCCGGGCTGTGCGCTATGCCTTTCTTGAGTTGGGTGTCGATGATGGTGTGATTGTCGCCCGAACAGATTCGTTGGGCGCTGGGTTGACCAAACAAATCGCTGTGACCAATGAACCTGGTGACTTGGGTGACCAATACAACGCCTATTTAGATTGCGATGAAATCAGTACTGAAGACTTGAACAACGGCGATGTGGTGATCAAACAAAATGGCAAGTTGGTTAAACCAAAACGCTTGGCCAGTGGCTTATTCCAGTTCAAACCAGGTACCGGTGAAGATCGCTGTGTTCTTGATTCAATCACCAGTTTACAAAACGGCGCTGATTTGCTGTGGATTGAAACAGCCACACCGCATGTTGGTCAAATAGGCGGCATGGTTGAACGTATCCGCAAAGTGATTCCAAACGCCAAGTTGGTCTATAACAATTCACCTTCCTTCAACTGGACCCTTAATTTCAGACAACAGGCATATGATTTGATGCTTGAAGCTGGCGAAGACGTCAGTGCCTATGAACGCACAGAATTAATGGATGTTAAATACGATGACACCACTTTGGGCAAAAAGGCCGATGACATGATTCAAGCATTCCAGCGCGATGGTTCACAACAGGCTGGTATTTTCCATCACTTGATCACCTTACCCACTTACCACACAGCGGCCTTGTCAACGGATCAACTGGCCAAAGGTTATTATGGTGACCATGGCATGCTGGCTTATGTCACAGGCGTTCAGCGCAAAGAAATTCGTGAAGGCTTGGCCTGTGTTAAACACCAGGACATGGCCGGTTCTAACATTGGTGATGACCACAAAGAATATTTCTCTGGCGATGCCGCCTTGAAAGCTTCAGGTGAAGACAACACCATGAACCAGTTTGACTGACCAGGTTCTCTGAAAAAACGTTGACCCAAAGCCTCACTTCTGTGGGGCTTTTTTTCACTTCAAGATAACCAGTCAATTTTAGGTATAATGACTGACACCATGCAAATCGATAACAATGGGTCAGGCCATTGAATAAACGGCAAAAAACCAAAACATTACTTCGTCAAGCCCTGGGGCTGAATTCCCAGGAAAGGACTGTTTTGCTGGAACAAATCAATGACACAGACATCCGCAGCCAAGTGGAAACACTGCTGGCAGATGAGTCCGAGTTACAAGCCTTTCTGGCTGAAAACAACACCACCGAGCCCAAATCAACCCACATTGATGAAGACCCCATATCGCCTGGCACTTTGATCAACCGCATTCGCATCATCAAGCTGTTGGGACAGGGTGGCATGGGGTCAGTTTATTTGGGCTTCGATGAAAAGTTAGAGCGGCAAGTGGCGGTCAAATCCATCCGTTCAGTACATTTGAAAAACCCATCTACCCAACAACGTTTTGTTCGAGAAGCGCAAATCCTGTCGAAAATCAATCACCCATCGATCTGCCAGCTGTACGACTATATGGAAACAGCCGAGGGTGATTTCCTGGTGCTGGAGTACATCAAAGGCAAACCGCTTTATCAAGTGCCCCTGAATGAAGAAGAAAAACTCAAAATACTGGCCGAACTGGCCACGGCTTTGGCCGTGGCCCATGAACATGGCATCGTTCATCGTGATCTGAAACCTGACAACATCATGATCACCGAACAAGGCCAGTTGAAGGTGTTGGATTTTGGTATTGCCCAATCGTTAACCCAACCCAAAGTAGAACGTCATGACCAGCCAACAACTGCAGACAGTGTTTTAACCCAACATGGGTCTTTGGTCGGCACCATTCGTTATATGAGTCCCGAACAAGCACAGGGAAAAAGCATCAACACCGCCAGTGATTTGTACGCTTTAGGCATCATTGCCCAAGAAGTTTTCAGCCATCAAGCGGCTTATGAAGTGATGGAAACCGATCAATTGTTGATCGACGTACAGCAAGGGAAGCGTTTACAACCGGATGACTTGCCTGAAACGATTCAATCAGTCATCACCGACTTAACCCGGCTCGAACCCGATCAACGGCCCACTGCTACTTCAGCAGCACAACAGTTTACAAACATCTTGTTGGCGCCCAAGCGCCGAAAACAACGCAAAACCCGTTGGACCATCTCCACTGCCATGGTGATCCTGGTTGTGGTGCTGTTGTGGCAATGGCAACAATTTGGTACCCAAGCAGATCGCAACCAACGGGTCAGTGATTATGAAAATCAAATCAACAATGTGGTGATACAAGCTGAACAAATTTATGTCTTACCGATCCATCCCGTGGCCAAAGAAATCGGGTTGCTGTTAAAACAAGGCGAGTCTTTGTATGCTGAAATTGAGGCCGATCCGGTGTTAACTGAACAAGACAAACAAAGGTTGACAGGCCTCATCATGTTGCGGGCAGAGTATTATGAACCGGCCATCCAACTGTTGACTGAAGGAGAAGGAAAAACCCAATTGTTGGCCGAAGCCTGGACCAAGCTATACATCGAAAAGGCTTCTGACTTTTCCGATCAGCATGGCTACGAACAAGCCATGCAAGACCCGGTATTACAACAAGACTACTTGCAGCCAGCCTTAAAGTACATCAACTTGGTACAACAACAATCTGCAGAGGAGGACTTGTTATTCAAAGCTTTCGCCCTGTCACAAACCGAATCGCTGGATGCTGGCTTGGTGGTGGTCAATGAGCTGTTAGAAGAAAAGCACTGGAACAAGGATGCGGTCAAACTCAAAGCCTTGATCTTGTCTGCTTCGATGCAAAATGCGCAACAAAAAGGGCAATGGGAAACCGCCAAATCATTGGCTTTGATGACGGCTGAAACCTATCAACGGTCGACCCAAATGGCACGCAGTTACCCACCTGGTTATGAAAGCCTGTGTTATACCTATTTTGGTTTAATGGCTGACGGTGTGCAACGCAGTGGCAACCAAGTCGATGAATTCGCAACCCGAGCCATTGAAGCCTGTAATCAGGCACTGGTCACTTTACCGCAAAACCGTTACCCTAAATTTTTATTGGCCAGAATCCATATGATGAAAGCCCGCTGGGCCATTTTTCATGGCCGCGATCCCAGTGAGGCTTTGGCACAGGCCAAAGACTGGAATCAACAAGCCACCTCATTGGAAGACCTGTTCAACAGCACCTGGAACCAGGCCTTGATTGCTGCAACCGAAGCGTCTCACCTGATGTTAACCGGACAAGATGCCATGCCGCTGTTGAATCAAACTGTGGTTTGGTTTGAACAACTGTTGAACATCGATTCAGCCTACCGACCCTATGTGGTCAGTGACTTTTTGTTTGTCTTGGGCCAACAAGCCCATGAACTGATCAGACAAGGTCAAGATCCCAGACCCGTTTTGACACGGGCACAAAACTTGTATGATGATATTATGGTGACGCCAGATTTGTTGATCAATGAACAATGGGGCTTGGTCAACAACATGGCTCAGGTGTATTTGGTTGAATTGCGTCATGAATTTGACCAAGGGCGGGACATCATGAATAAAGGTGAACAGCTGGTGGCTTTCTTAAACCCTGCTGACAATCAGCTGATAAATGACCCGCACCAGTTGATTAATTTGGCCAACACCCTTTTGTTACTGGCTGAACACCTGCGCCGCTCACAACTGCCGTTTGATGTGCATGTTGCCAGGGCTGAACAACACATCAAACAGGCCCTAACCATCAACAACAGCAACTCCGGTATCTTGCTCAGCCAAGCCAATCTAGAGACCTTGAAAAATTACCTTGATGGCCAAGAATATCAGGCTGTCAACAGCTTGTTCGAACGGGTGATGCACCTCAGTCCAAACAACCCCTATTACCTGCAAGCCTGGGCACAAAGCCTGCTGGTTCAAGCACAAAACGTCGCTCCAGACCGAATCAAAACGACCCTCAATCAAGCCAATAAAACCATCCAACAAGCGTTGAACATCGACCCCCAAAACCCATCTTTTCTGATGACTCAGCAATCAATCAAAACCGAATTGTCAGCCATGGACCAAGAGTAAAACCCTGAGCCAAGGTCAAAAAACCTCATTGAGGTGTTTGACTTCACATCAACTTTTATATATATTACACCATATGGTATATTATCGTGAACAACAAATTGACGACGCTTTCTTTGCTTTGTCACACCCCATCCGACGCACCTTGTTGGACCAGTTAACAACTGGTGAACAAACCGTTGCTGATGTCTCGGAAAATCATGAATTGTCAGCGGCACAGATGACCAAACACTTGGCCATACTCGAACGGGGAGGCTTAATTACCCGTCGAAAAATTGGCCGCAGCCACCACTTGAGGTTGCGACCTGTGGCGCTCAAAGAGATCATGAATTGGGCCAAACGATACGAACAATTCTGGCACCAACGTCTGGATGCTTTGGATGATTTTTTACACAACAACCAAGAGGACACATGACATGACAATCCTGGTAGAAGATGATGGCTCTGTTGCGGTCAAAATAATACGAGACTTTGCGTTTCCTGCCGAACAGGTTTTCAATGCCTGGTTGCAGCCAGAATACTTACTGCATTGGATGGGACCAACTGACGATGTGAACGTCAGTAACGTCATGACCAATCCGGTAGAGGGCGGCAGCTATCACATGCAATTCAATGGACCCGAAAAACAAACTGATTTGTTGAATGGTGTTTATAAAATCATCAATCGATTCACTCGCCTGGTCATGACCTGGACTTGGGAGCCACCCACCGAAGGTGGCGGAGAAGAAACCTTGTTGAGTTTAGATTTTCTGCCCATTGAAGGTGGGACCAGACTGACCCTGCTTCACCAAAAATTCAGCACCCAAAACTTGGCTGAGCGACATGCCTGGGGTTGGGATGAAACCCTTTTGAAATTTGAACGACAAGCACCTGCTTTTCTGAACGGAGCTCACCATGAATAACATCTTACATAAAGTCAACATCAACACCGATGCCGAATCGTTGTACCTGGCGCTCACCCAAGCAGACCAACTCAGCCAATGGTGGAGTCACAGCCAATCGAATGAACAAGAGGGGGGCTTGTTGCAAGTGTACTTTGGCCCCAACCGCGATCACCAGGTCGACTTTCGCATCAAACAATTGGTGCCCAATCAAAAAGTGGTTTGGCAATGTGAACAAGGACCTTGGCAAAACACCGGCGAATTTGTCATGGAAGTGGTCTCTACAGAACAAGGCTGTGACTTGCTTTTTTCGCATTATGATTGGCCTGAAACAGATGACTTTTTTCGTCACTGTAACAGTAAATGGGGGTATTTCTTAACCATCAGTTTAAAGCCCTTTTTGGAATCCGGGGAAGGTGTGCCTAACCCGCTTGACAGCAACATTTAATCAAAGGAGAAATGATGAAACTCATGATCTTTTCAATGTTTTCGTTCTTTGCCATAACCATGGCTGTGGCCTATCCTTGGCACATGGTATTATTTGAAACAACTTATCATGCAATGGGTGCATTCACCAGAGAGGCCCCCATCATGGGATTTGGCATGTTGGCGATTGTATTACAGGGGTGGGCCATTGCTTTCTTGTTTCCTTATTTTTACCAAAACAAAAATGACTCGCCTTACAAGCTGGGTATCCAGTTCAGCTTGATCATGGGTTTACTGGTATACAGTGTGATGGTGTTTGCTACCGCGGCAAAATTCATGATCGAACCAGTGTGGCAATTCGTGGCTTATGGAACGGCTTTTCAAATCATCCAGTTTGTCAGCACCGGCGCCGCCCTGGGCTGGATTCATCGCAAGGAAATTACCAGTCGCTGATTGCAAGTTGAAAGTGGAAACGGTATGGTTGTGGTTTTTGCACAACGATGACCCAACTGAACCCTCACCTGTCACACTTGGAATGCACCTTTTGCGGAGCCTCCTACCCCAAAGACCAGCTGATGAACCTATGCCCCAAAGACCAACGGCCGGTTCAAGCAGTGTATGACACTGCAGCCATCAAAAACACCCAATGGTATCATCCTGAACGACAAGACATGTGGCGTTTTGCCGGTCTATTACCCATTGCTTCTGGGTACCAATCTCAAGGTGAAGGGTTTACTCCATTGTTGAATTATTCGGACCATGAGTTGGCAACAAAGCATGGATTTAATTTGTTCATCAAAGACGAAGGCAAGGGACGCCCCGGGTATGGACAGAACCCCACCTTGAGCTTTAAAGACCGTGGCATGTCAGTGGTGGTTAACATGGCCCGGTTTTTTGGTTTGAAGCAGCTGGCCGTACCCACACAGGGCAATGCCGGTGACTCATTGGCCTATTACGCCAATAAAATGAACTTGGGCGCGGTGGTCATCATGCCCGATGACACCCCGGCGCCGATCCAAGGTAACGTGGCTGCGTTGTCTTTTCACAACCCCTTGATCAAGCTCGACATGGTCAAAGGCACCATCAAAGAAGCCGGTATGTTGATGAAAGAGAAATACTTACCGGCAGGGTTTTTTAATGTGGCGACTTTTCAGGAACCTGGCTGGCGCATTGAAGGTAAAAAAACCATGGGGCTTGAGTTGGCTGAACCCAACGCCCTTTCAGACCAATGGCAACTGCCCGATGTGATCTTGTATCCCACCGGCGGCGGTACCGGTATATTGGGTATGTGGAAAGCTTTTGATGAATTGGAAGCGCTGGGGATGATCGACAACAAGCGCCCTAAAATCATAGCGGTGCAATCGCTTGCCACACCACCTGTAAAAAATGCCATCGACCAAGGTCTGTTTGAGCCTGACCCAACCCCCGCTGGTGAAACCCTGGCGGTTGGCCTGAATGTGGCCGGTGGTGTGGGGCACTTTAAAGTGGTGGACATCATCCGCCAAAGCGGTGGTACCTCGTTGGCCATTGATGAAGCTGAAATTGCACAAAACCTCAGTGAAGTCTGGCAAAACAAACATTGGTGGATTTGTCCTGAAGGCGCGGCCTGTCTGGCTGCGATGAAACCACTGGTTGAACAGTCATTCATTCGGCCAGATGATCAAGTGGTGGTGTTCAATACCGGTTCATTTGAAAAATACTTACCCGAAGTCAGGCACCTTTTGTGAATCAGCCCTCTTATGACCTGAGGAAAGCTGCTGAGCAGCTTAACCCGCCGAGCCGGTTGGTGAGCATAGCGAACCAGAGGCGAAGAGAATAGCCAATGAGCATATGGCGATTTGACGAAGTCAAGAAGCCTTATGTGAATGGCGTTATTCGTGCGTGGTAGCAAATCATGTTCGCCGTGGTCGTTTTCACTTTTGTCTGGAACAGACATGCAGTGCGAAGCAACTGCTCAGACAATAGTCTGTAAAGGTCGGTTTATTTGCGCAGCAAATATGAAGACCTGTCAGACCATGAACCAAAATGAAGCCCCAAGAACATTCCTTCTTAAACCGCATTCCTTGATGCGTTGATGTTGCCATAGAGGGAGCGTGCGACCAGTTTTTCATAGGTGTTGATGAGTTGCTGATCCGGATGGGGTTGTTGTTTCAACCGTTCAATTTTTTGTAAACAATATTGTTGGATGGTCAACAACGGCAGCACGATGGCTTCTCGTACTTGGATCGATTGTTTGCGCAAAGGCTGACTTTGTAACAGGTCTTTGACTTGTGCAATGTTTTTCAGGTGGTCTTTGGACTGTTCAAACTCCTGATTGATGTTCAACCAAAAAGCCCCAAACTCCGGGTCGTCTTGTAAATAGGCAGTCAACGGCATGAATGATTTACAAATGGACATCATGCTGTTGTCTAACAACGCCTTGAAATAGCCGGATTGTTGGTACAGTGTCTGCAAATCCGGTAACTGTTGTTGATCAATCAGCGTTTGGCAGGCGGTACCAACACCATAATAACCCAAGACATTTTGCTTCAGTTGACTCCAGGCACCAACAAACGGAATGGCCCTTAAGTCTTCGAACACCAAGCCATCACCTTGTGATCTTTTGGTGGGACGGCTGCCTATGTTGGTTTTACCGTAGTATTTGAGGGTGCTGATTTTTTCTAAGTAAGGAATGAATTGGGGGTTTTGTTTGAACTGTTCATAATGGGCCAGACTTAAATCAGACAATTGTTTTAACAAGGCTTTACTGACATCGTCCCAGCCAGAATGTTGTGGTTTGATGTGGCTGGACAAACCAGCGCTTAACAGCTGTTCCAAATTGTATTGAGCAGACTGGGTGTTGCCAAAATTAGCCGATATGGTTTGTCCTTGAATGGTCAATTCGATGGCATGGTTGGCAATGGCAGGGCTTTGCGATGCATAAAACTTATGCGTTTCACCACCACCACGTGCTGGTGGCCCACCTCGACCATCAAAGAACACCGCTTTGATACCATGTTTTTTTGACACCGCAGACAATGTTTCTTTGGCCGCTAAGATAGACCAATTGGCTGCCAAATAACCACCATCTTTGGTACCGTCTGAAAAACCCAACATGATGGTTTGTTGGTGGTTTCGTTGTGCCAAATGCTGTTGGTACTCTTGGTTCTGGTATAAGGATGACATGATTAACGGCGCTTGCAATAAATCATCAATGGTTTCAAACAAGGGGACCACATCAACCGAAACCACTGGCTTAGACCAACCTGAAAGCTTAAAGAATGCCAACACTTCCAGTACATTCAAAGCGGATTGACAGTTACTGATGATGTAACGGTTGGCACCTTGCTCACCATTGAGTTGTTGAATTTTCTCGATCGCCAAAATGCTGTTCAATGTATCTTGTGCCACCGCTGATGACAAAGCTGTGACATCTATGGCGTCATTGATTTGTAGCAATGCTGCCTCTTGTTGTTCAGTGGTCAGTTTGGCATAGTCACCTGACAAAGCCTGAGTATTGGTGGCCACCTCGCACATCACCTGATGATGGACCCTGGAGTCCTGACGCACATCCAAGGTGGCAAAATGTAAACCAAACGATTTAACCTGATTGATCAAATCCTGGACTTGATCCAAGTACAAACCATGGTGGTGGCTTTGCACTTCTTGGAAAATCAATTGTAGTTGTTCGATCAAATCTGCTGTCGTCAAGGTGTTCTCTTGACTGAGATACGCCGCTTCATAAAGGGTTTTTTCTAACTTTTCTACACGCTTATCAACCCCTACAAATGTCAGTCTTTTTTTCAATTGTCGCACATCGCGGTAATAACACTTAAGGATGCTGCGATGTAATCGATCAGCCACTTTCAATGTGGTTTGGGCATCTACAAACGGGTTGCCATCACGGTCGCCTCCAGGCCAAAATCCCAACTCTATCAGTGCATGATCAGGCAGCTTGGCGTCCACAAAAACATGATTTTGTATCCGCTTCTGGATGTTCTTAACCGTGGCATAAAAGACATTTTCCAAATACCAAATCAAGCTGATCGCCTCATCAAAAGGACTGGGTTTTTGTTTGCTGAACAATGGTGTTTTTCCCAGCTGTTGTAACAACTGTTCAATGGCTGGTAAATCGTTACATTTAATGGCTGCACTCAAATCTGTCATGATACCAAGTACCGGACCTGGATAAAACTGGGTTGGGTGCGCCGTTAACACCACTCGCACCCTGAAATGAGACAGGGCTTCTTGCAATGTCGTCCCTTGATTCATGTGCTCAGCCTGGGCTGCCAAATGAGGCAGACTGCCTTGACCATCCATGTCATGGTTGATTACATAAGCCGCTTCTTCAATGGCATCAAACAACACAATTTGTCGTTCTATGTATTGAATGAATTTAAACAAAGCAGCGATTTGATCGGCTTCTTGGTTGAGATTTTCCTGCTTGGCAAAAAAACCAGTGATGATCTCAAACGGGCTTTGTTGGTTTTGATACCCTTGCTCACAGGCATGGGTCAAAATCGGTAACAACACACCGGTCTTGAAGACCTCATCAAATGGCAGGTTTAAAAACAGGCTGTTGTAAATCTGATATTTGCTCAGTACAGAGTTGCGGTAATTGATCAGTTGATGTTTGTCTTGCATGGGCATTGTGTAACCTGGTTGTATAACTATTATATGACGGCTTTGCTAAGAATGCATCAAAGCGGCCTTCGTATCTGTTCTTCAGTTAATCGCCTAAGTAATTGACAAATCATGTGTTTCGATAAAAAATAATAAGAAAAACAGAGGGAATTATGCGTACACTCCTTTTCATAACTTTGGTGCTTTTCTCAGATATTTTGTTGGCACAAGATGCTGATGTTGGTGTTGGTGTGAGGTTATTTCAATCCCGGATCATCACCGGTGACTTGGCAAAAATGCAAATCACCGTTCGCAACCAGGGTCCGGATACGGCTGCTGGTGTGAAGTTGAATGTAGACATCACCCAAGGTTTGTTCAATGACATTTCCACCACCGCAACCGGACCATGCGACATTTCTGTTGAACAAGGAAAAATACGCTGCCAAAACATTGGCGATTTTCCTGCTGGGGATGAAAAAGTTATTTTCGTCAGGATTCAAATGGTTGAACAAGACGAACCTGAAGACCTGATCCTGGCTGCCGAAGCAAGTTCATCAACCGCCGACCCGAACATCAGTAACAATGGTCAATTAATTGTGGTTGGTGTCAGCCCGCTACCAGATGTTGATGGTTATGCGCAAGGCATGTTAACCAGTATGCCAGAAGGCCGGCGAGCAAGATTTGCCAGAGCCGCTCAAGTCTTGGGCGCCTATTGTGGGGGCTCCAGCCTACACACAGCATTGGGCGGTGTATGTGATGATTTGTTACAACAGGCTGAGCTGGGGGATTTTGAAACCATCACCCGCGTGTTGAGCTGGATGCGACCCAGGAATGTGGTTCATCAGGCCAGAAACTCCACCAAGCTTGTGGCTTCTCAGCTGGCAAATCTGGGTCAAAGAATGGCGCAATTGCGAGCCGGCGTCAGTGGTTTTTCTGCTGCTGATTTACAATTGAATAATGGCAGCGAATCCTTACCGATTTCGATGTTGGCTTATCAGGGTGATGGCAATCAAGCCGAAAGCTTTGTTTCGCCATGGGGCTTCTTTGTCAATGGCAGTTTGACCACGGGAGATTTTGAGTATGCCGATGAGGTTAACGATGGTTTTGATTTTGATTCTGACAGCCTCAGTGCCGGTTTTGATTACCGTTTTTCCAACCGTTTTGTTTTGGGTGCTGCACTCGGGTACAACCAAATGAAATCCAACACCGGAGCGGGTGTGCGTATGGAGTCTGAAGGAGCCAGCATCAATTTATATGGTTTGTTCACCCCGGCAGATAACTTTTACATTGACACCAGAATCAGTTATGCAAGGCCTGATGTGAAACAAACCCGACTGGAGTTTTTTAATTTAATCGATGAAGTGGTTGATATTGAAGCCGTTGGAGAAACCCAATCAGATCAATTCACCATTGCAGCCAGTGCCGGTTACAATTTCAACCGCGGTGCCTGGAACTGGTCACCATACATCACTGCAGAGTATGTCAATAATCAACTGGATCAGTTTACCGAAACAGGTGCCGGTGGGTGGAATATCTTTTATGGTGAACAGGAATTCAAGGCCCTTAAATACAACTTGGGTTTCACTGTATCTCGTGCCATCAGCACCCGCAATGGTGTGATTTCTCCACAATTAAGCTGGCAACACAATTACGAAGATCAGGATGATGGCATCATGGAAATGCGTTTGATTGGGATGCCTGTCGATGAGCTGTTCAATGTGGAAACTAATTTTACTGAAAGCAGCTACAGCCAGGCCAGCTTAGGAGTCACTTGGATCATGGCCAACGGCAAAATGTTTTATTTGCGGTATAGCCAAATATTTGGCTTGAATAATTTTGATCAAAACACCATCAGTTTAGGTGCTCGATTCGAATTTTGATTACACTGAATTGTTGAAAGAAGTAGTCCAATGAAAGCAGAACACCACTTCTGGTGTGGGCAAGAAGCCGCAGTTCAAGCAGTCATTGGACAGCCTGTATCGTAATCAAGGCTCAGTGAATATTTCGTCAAAGCGTTAACCAGCAATCATGATTGGGACTTCTGGCACTGTTTCATTGGTCCCAAAGCCTTCAATATATTTGCCCAATTAATTCTATTGATTGAGGTAATGATGAAATCACAAAGAAAAACACAATGGCTGACCAGTCTGGCACTGGGTATAACCATGTGCTTGAGCGTCCAGGCGCAAGAGCCAGCCGCCCAAAGCAACCCTGATAACAATCCGCTGTTGTCTGAGTGGACTGGCCCCTACGGAGGAGTTCCCGCTTTTGATAAAATGGACCTTAAATACGTTCCAGAGGCCTTCGATGTGGCGATTGCTGAAAATTTGGCTGATTATGAAAAAATAGCCAACAACCCTGAACCAGCCACCTTTGAAAACACCATCGTAGCCATGGAAAAAGCCGGTGAGAAACTGGGCAGGGCATTCACATACTTTGGCATTTGGGGCAGTAATTTATCCAGCCCAGAGGTGCGCAAATTGCAAATGCAATACTCTCCTAAATTTTCCGAAATGGGTTCGAAAATATCACAAAACAAAAAACTCTTTGAACGGGTTAAAAAAGTTTATGAGGACTCTTTGAAAAACCCGCTTGAACCAGAAGCCCAACGTTTGGTCAACAGTTCATATGAAGGGTTTGCGATGAATGGTGCCAACCTCGATGAGTTTTCCAAAAAACGTTATGCCGCGATCAACAAAGAGCTGTCTACGCTCTACACCAATTTTGCCAACAATGTGCTCAACGATGAAGAAGGTTATGTGACTTTCCTGAACAAGGACCAACTCAGCGGACTGCCCGAGTCCCTGGTTAAGGCGGCCGCACAAGCTGCCAAAGACAAAGGCAAAGATGGTCAGTACGCGATCACGAACACGCGCTCTTCTATGGATCCGTTTCTGACCTATTCAGACGAACGTGAACTGCGCAAAAAAGTCTGGACCAACTACTATTCACGCGGAGACAACGGTGATGAGTATGACAACAACGAAAACATCGCCAAAATCTTGAAACTTCGTCGAGAGCGTGTGGAGTTGTTGGGCCATAAAAACTACCCAGAATGGCGGTTGCAAAACCGCATGGCCAAAACACCAGAAAATGCCATGAAGTTGATGGAAGCGGTGTGGCCTGCTGCCATTGGCCGAGTTAAAGAAGAAGTGGCCGATATGCAAGCCGTGGCTGATGAATTGGGTCATGAGCTCACCATTGAGCCTTGGGATTACCGTTATTATGCCGAAAAAGTTCGCAAGAAAAAATACGATTTGGACTCCAATGAAGTCAAACAATACCTGCAGCTAGACAACTTACGCGAAGCCATGTTCTTTGTCGCTGGCGAGCTGTTTAACTTCAAATTCACTGCATTACCCGAAGGCAAAGTTCCTGTTTATCACCCTGATGTAAAAGTTTGGGATGTCACAGATAAAACCAGCGGTGATCACATTGGTTTGTGGTATCTGGACCCCTTTGCCCGTTCAGGAAAACGTTCAGGCGCATGGGCCAGCCAATACCGTACATACGAGTCTTATGACGGTAAAGTCACCGTGTTGTCATCCAACAATTCCAACTTCATCAAGCCAGCACCCGGTGAAGCCGTGTTGATTTCTTGGGATGATGCCAACACCTTTTTCCATGAATTTGGCCATGCTCTACACTTCTTGTCATCTAACGTGAAATACCCAAGCTCAAACGGTGGTGTGAGAGACTATACTGAATTTCAATCACAGTTACTGGAGCGTTGGCTGTCTACAGATGAAGTGATCAACAAATACATGAAACACCACAAAACCGGTGAAGTCATACCCAAAGAATTGATAGCCAAAATCAAAAAAGCCGCCACCTTTAACCAGGGTTTTGCCACCACTGAATATTTGGCATCGGCTTTGATGGACATGAAGTTCCATATGGCTGACCCCAAAGACATTGACCCAGATAAGTTTGAACGCGAAACTTTGGCCGCTTTGAACATGCCAAAAGAGTTGGTTATGCGACACCGCACGCCACACTTTGGGCACGTGTTTTCTGGTGAAGGTTATGCCACTGCATACTACGGTTACATGTGGGCCGATGTATTAACTTCAGATGCTGCTGAAGCTTTTGAAGAAGCACCCGGTGGATTTTATGACAAAGAGGTGGCTGCAAAATTGGTGAAATACCTGTTTGCACCACGCAATGCCATGGATCCGGCTGAAGCCTACCGCAAATTCCGTGGCCGTGACGCTTCCATCGATGCATTGATGCGTGACCGAGGGTTTCCGGTCCCGGAGAAAAAGACCACACCATAGTCTATCCATACTCAGGTGACAAAAGCCTCAAGGTTTCTTGGGGCTTTTTTTATGGATAGATTCAGTCCACTGTTTTGGCAGTGACTTCTATTTCTATTTTCATTGCATCATCCAACAAGCCGGCTTCAATCATGGTTGCAGCTGGCCGACTGTCAGCAAGGTACTTACGAATGATGGGCGCACACAGGTCGAAATCAGCTTTGTTGGGCAAGATGTAGTGAATTCGCACCACCTGATTCAAGTCTGAGTTGGCTGCGGACAGCGCTGCTTTGATGTTTTCGAAACACTGCTCGGTTTGTACTGCCACATCAGGACTGATAGACATGTCAGTGTAATCATAGCCGGTGGTTCCAGAGACAAAAACATAGGGTTCATCAACAACAGCTCTTGAATAGGCAAACCGTTCCTCAAATGCTGATCCACTTGATATCAATTTTTTCATGTTCTTTGTTTTTAATTGATGTTGGTAGGCTGACCACTTTAATACATGCCAAAGAAAATATAAATCTCTCTTTCAGGCATTGTCGGTTTCCGGATTAATGACATACAATGCTGCTTTTGTAATCCCCTATATCATGCGTCCACAGCTTCTCATCAGAAAATTTCACAAATGGCTCGGGTTGATCCTAGGCCTCCAAATTCTACTGTGGTTCTTCAGCGGCTTCATGATGAGCTGGATGCCGATCAATGAAATTCGTGGCAATCACTTGATGAAGCCGCAAAAGGCAACACCCGTATCAATGAGTGGGGTTGACCTTGCTTCCATTGAACGCGTCGTTGCTGAACCGATCCATGGACTGCAGATCAAGCCTTGGCTAGGTAACACCGTATTACAAGTAACCACAGAAAGCCAAAAACTGTTGTTTGATGCCCAATCGTTACAACGAATTTCCCCCCTGTCTGAACAGCAGGTTCGAGCTGTCATTCAAGCCAACTTGCTGCCACAATATCAAATCTCATCCATGGTATTATTGAATGAAGTACCCAATGAGGCCCGAGGACGCCAAGCGCCATTGTGGCAAGTACAGTTATCTGGTGATGAACAGCCCAGAATTTACGTCTCTGCAGCGACGGGTGATGTGGTGGCCAAACGAACCAGTCGTTGGCGCTTGTTTGATTTTCTGTGGATGTTGCACATCATGGATTATGATGAACGTGAAGACTTCAATCACCCCCTGCTTTATTTAACCGCCTTGAGTGCTTTGTTATTTACCTTTTCTGGTTTTTTCTTGTTGTTTTATTCATTACGAAAAAGGCCAAAAAGGGCTGGTTGAATATTTAGGGCCTGTTAACACCATGCAAATGGTTACTGTTATGACTGAAATTAATCCAATCAAGGTGCGAAGAGCGCAGTTGGGCGATTCCCATCAAGTGATGAGCAACACCGAGTGGGGTAATTTCAGCCCTAACCCGTAGGGCTGGGTTGCTTTTTCCATCCAACGGCGTTATCAGTCGTTCATGTGGAATAACCACACATCACGACTTTTGCCTTGTCGGATTGAAAAAGTAACTCCAGCAGTCACTATTTACATAGTATTAACAGGCCCTGGTAAAACCGCACATTTTTTGTGTTATCCTGTTGCAGATTTTAATTATATATAGGGGATTTCTATCATGACAAAATTATTGATTACTTTTCTCATCATGGGTTGGTTTTCCGTGGCTGATGCCAAACTCAGTTGTTACGATTTAGATGAATTGGCCACTGACTTGGATGACTTGGCTGAAGCATTGGTGGATGTCGACACCATTGGTGCCAACAGTGAGTTGGATGATGCACTGGGTGATGTCACCGATGTTCTGGAGCTGGTGGCCGACGTCGAAAACGATGCCCGCCTTACCCGCTGGATTGCGGATTTACAATTGGCTTGGGATGACATGGAAAGAGAGGATTTCGAGGACTCTCTGGATGACATCATCGAACGATTGGATGAATTGGGTGAACGCGATTGCAGTGATTGGTAATTTAAACCCGGTTTTACTTAGGGGGTGACCCTCATTGGCCACCCCTGAATTCATCATCAAAAATTATTCTACAGTGATGGGTTGCTCTAGCAACACCAGCCTTTGTTTGCCCTGTAACACATAACGTACTTTGTATTGACCGGGTTCATCCGGCATGGTCAATGTGCCTTTTTCCGGATGTCCTTTGGCATAAAAGTAAGTGAGTTCTCCATAAGTTCGGTTGTATCCTTCTTTGACCAAATCAATATAGTCTTGGCTTCGATTGGGTCCGGTCCACACCACCTCAATGGTGCTGCCCGCTTTTGCAACGGCAGGAAAAGTCAGCGTTGCCGGTACCGCCAACACTTTGATAGGACTGCTGGTTATCACTTTGCGCCCATCGGCACCTTGCATGATGAACCTGACCTGGTAGTCACCGGGTTCAACCGGCATCAACAACTCACCACTGTCTGGGTTGTCTTTTAAATAAAAATAACCGATCTCACCATAGGTTTTGGTGTAATCTGATTTCACCACATCTATGTACCCTTCTGGATTATTGGGCCCGGTCCAATACACCGGCACCATGGCAGCGACTTCGGCCGCAGGCTGGAAGGCCAGGGTGGCAGCTGCTGCCCTGACCTGCAGTGGAATTTGATACAACACCTGTCGGCCACCTGGTGCTTCCAAGATATATCGCAGTTGATATTGGCCGGCTTCAGCAGGAGCTTGTACCTTTCCTGTGGATCCTGTTTTGGTGTAAAAGTAACTCAGTTCTCCATAGGTTCTTTGGTTACCTTCAGGTACTAAATCAATATAGTCTCCTTCGCGCCCTGGCCCCTGCCATGACACTGAAAAATAAGTACCCGCATCCACTGCGCCGGGCGCCACCAATGAAACTTCACTGTCGACGACTTCAATACTGTCTGACGCCAAAACATGTTTCTGTTTGGGGCCTTGCCAAACATAGCGAACTTCATAATCACCCACTTCTCCTGGCGCACGCAGTTCGGAAGGAGCCCCTTGATGAGTCCATTGATAAGTGATTTCACCGTAAACCCTGTGCTCTCCTTTTTTAACCACATCTATGTAATCTAACTCACCATTTGGACCCGTCCATTGGGTGGAAAAACTGGCACCAATCACCACCCCTGAATCAGGACCGTCGACGGTTGCTTCTGGCAACACAACTTCTGGTTCTGGTTCAGCGTTAACTACCACCACTTGTTCTAGTGCTTCGTTTAAACTGGCTGCATCCTGAGCAGGCAGGTATAAACCACCCGTGGCATCAGCCATGCAAGACACTTGTTTACCCTGATCGACACTCAAGCCAAAACCCACCACGTGAGCGGTGAAATCCACACCCAACTGTTCCAGCTCTGCTGCCACGGCACACGGGTCCATATCACAGGTTTCAACCCCATCTGTAATCAGCACCACTTCGGCTTGTTGTTCCGTGTATTTCATTTGTTCTGCGGCCAATTTAACCGCCTGACTGAGGGGTGTTTTTCCTTTGGGCACCAATTGGTTCACTTGAGCAACAATTTGTGCTGCTGTACCGGCGACTGGTGAGACCAGGGTTTCGATGTCATTACAGTCACCTTTTTTGCGGTGACCATAGGCCATCAAGCCCACGGCTTGGTTTTTGCCTATGCCCTGACTGATGGTATCGATGGCTGCTTTGGCTGTTTCTATTTTTGCGGTACCATTGATTTGACCCCACATAGAACCAGAGGTATCAAATACAATCATGGTGCTTTTTTCTGCCTGAGCTTGACCAAGGCTGGATAAGGCGAATATCGCCATCATTCGTGTGGTTTTGTTCATGCTTAATCCTTCTTTTTAGATCGGCTTATTGTGCTGGTTCACTACCCAGATTTCAAACCCAAACTGAGGTTCTGTGTGCCACCACACAATTGTTCAATCAGACACTTTCAGTTTGGGTTCATACTCAACGATTTTGATGAAAATATGATGCAAAAATAAACCCCTTTTGACAATAGTCAAACAAGTGTTTTAACGTTTTTTTTACAATACCATTTTCACAACAAAAATGAGACTTTACTATGAAAAAAGTACTAACAACTGCTTTGGCTTTGATGAGTTTTAACGCTTTGGCTGTAGAAAAAGGCGACTGGCTGTTACACGTTCGGGCTATCAACATTGCACCCAATGATGACAGTTCTTTGGTTCGTGTTGATGGTGCCGGTGTGGCAGGAACTGGAGTCAACGTTGATGACAACATGTCATTGGATATTTCTTTGGGATACATGATGACCGATAACTGGGCGGTTGAGCTTTTGGCTGACTTGAGCTCAAAACACAGTGTGTCTTCTGTGGGCTTGGGGGGCCTCGGTGTTCCAGATGGTACCGATGTGGTTGATACCAATGTGTTACCTCCAACCGTTTTCCTGCAATACCAGTTTAACCCCAAAGGAAAGGTCAGACCTTACCTGGGCGTGGGTGTCAACTACACCTTGTTCTTCAATGATGAGTTAACCGGCGCAGCACAATCAGTTTTGGGTGCCAGTAATTTGGACATTGACAGCTCTTTTGGTGCTGCCGCTCAGTTTGGTATTGACTGGGAGTTGAAGAATGACTGGTCGTTTAATGTGGATGTGAAATACATTCAAATTGATACCGAAGCCACTTTCGATACCGCCATTGGCCGTGCTTCTGTTGATGTAGATATCAACCCCACCGTTTTTGGTATCGGTTTCGGTAAAACATTCTGATAGATTCATTGTTCCCTACAATTCGATCTTGGGCTCGGTATTCATCGGGCCCTTTTTTTGTCTGTTAATCATGTTTTTCATATCACTTTATGACCGTTTGGTCAAAAAGCGTGTTTTTTTATTGACCGATCGGTCATAAATACCTATAATGCGCCTCATGACAGTTGGAAGACCCCGAAAAGTAGATCCTGAAATTATCCTGGAAAACGCCATGCAAGTGTTCTGGGAGAAAGGCTATGATGGCACCTCAATGGTGGACATCATGACTGCCACAGGCATGCACAAAGGCAGCTTGTATCAGACTTTTGGGGATAAAAAGTCATTGTTCATGGCAGCTTTGGCAAGATATTTGGACAGCATGTATGCTGATCAAAAACGCATCATCAGCGAGCACCAGGACCCCAGTCAAGCCATGCGAGCGGTGTTATTCCATATGTTGGAATATTCGTACTCCGATGAGCAAGGCGACAGTCATCAGCGAGGCTGCTTAGCCGTTAACTCTTTGGTGGACAGCGCGCCTTTCGATGATGACATCCGTATTTTGATGCAGCAAAAGCACGAACGCATGATTGCTTTGATGGTAGGGGTCATTGAGCAGATTCATGCACTCAATCCACAACAACTCAGTCGCCCACCTGAAATGGTAACCGGATTAATTGGTGTGGCGATGGAAGGGCTGAGCATTGAAATGAAAAATAACATGGCACCGGAAATGGCCAACATGATTTTAGACAACCAACTACAATTGCTGGGCATTTGATTTTTTTTGACTGTTTTATGACCAAACGGTCATAAACAACGAATGATAACTCAATGAAACAGAGGTATATTATGAGTAAGTATTTTCAATCCATTGATGTGTTTGCCAGCCGCATGGCAGGCGTCATCATCAACAACCGCTTGGCGGTGATTTTAATCAGCCTGTTGGTGGTGATGCTGGCAGGTTCAGGCGGGCGGTTTTTGGATTTTTCTACCGATTACCGCGATTTTTTCTCTGATGCGAACCCTGAATTACAGGCCTTTGACCAATTACAAACCACCTACAGTAAAAATGACAACATTTTGTTTGTTTTAGAACCCAACTCAAAACAGGTGTTTTCCAATGACACCTTGGCTGCGGTTGAGTGGTTGACCGAAGAATCGTGGCAAATTCCTTACACCCAAAGGGTGGATTCTCTGTCTAATTTCCAACACACCTACGGTTACGATGATGATTTAGTTGTTGAGGACTTGGTGGTTGATGCCAGCTCACTGAGCTTGGAACAGCTCGACCAAATTCAACAGGTCGCCACCAACGAACCATTAATTTTCAAACAATTGCTGAGTGAAAATAATGAATTAACCTCGGTTGCTGTGACATTAAACTTCCCTCAAAAGAGTGTTCAGGAAGTACCTGAATCAGTGGCCAAAGCACGTGAGTTAAAAGCTGAACTGCTTGAAAAATTTCCAGACATTACGGTATACATCAGTGGCGTGTCGATGCTGAACAACGCCTTTGCCGAAGCCGGCTTTGGGGACATGGGAACTTTGGTGCCATTGATGTTTTTGGTTATCATCCTCATGACGTTACTGATCATGCGCTCTTTCAGTGCCACATTTGCCACCTTGGTAGTGATTGTGCTGTCATCCATGTTTGCGATGGGAATGGCAGGTTATTTTGGCATCAAACTGACACCGATTGCCGGTTCTGCACCAACCATTATATTAACTCTGGCCATTGCTGACTCGTTACACATCTTAATCACACTGAAAAGCTTGATGCGCGATGGCATGGAAAAATCCAAAGCCATCATTGAAGCCGTGCGGGTCAACTTCATGCCAGTAACCATCACCTCACTGACCACCATCATTGGCTTTTTGGCATTGAACTTTTCAGACTCACCCCCCTTTTGGCATTTAGGTAACATCACCGCCATGGGCATCTTTGCGGCTTGGATTTTATCTTTAACTTTATTACCAGCGATAATGAACTTACTGCCTTATTCAGTCAAAGTAAGAGACCATGGTGAAACTTCTTTGATGGATAAACTGGGGCAGTTTGTGGTTTCCTACCCCAAGAGGTTGATTGCCGTTCTTGGCTTATCCACTTTGGTTTTGATCACTTTCATTCCTAAGATTGAGTTGAATGATCAGTGGTCTGAATATTTTGATGAATCTGTTCAATTCCGAAAAGACACTGATGAGGTGGTCAAAAACTTTGGCATTTATCCCGTTGAGTTCTCTTTGCCCGCCAAAGGTCCCAATCAAATATCTAATCCTGAATACCTCAATCACTTAGAACGATTCAGTGAGTATTTAGCACAACAAGAACATGTTACCCATGTCTATTCATTTTCTGAAATCATCAAACGCTTGAATAAAAACTTGCACGCTGATGATCCCAGTTATTTCAAGATTCCTGACAACCAGGATTTAGCGGCTCAATACTTGTTACTGTATGAAATGTCCCTGCCTTTTGGGTTGGACTTGAATGACCGAGTGAACATCGACAAATCAGCAACCCGAGTGACCGCCACACTGGCCAACACATCTACAGCACAAACCAAGGTCATGCTTGAAAACTCTAAAAAGTGGATTCAGGACAACTTGCCTGATTACATGCAAGACACCTTACCAACCAGTGCTCAGGTGATGTTTACCTACATTGCTGAACGAAATGTGGTTAACATGGTCGGCGGTACCATCGGCGCCATTTTACTGATTTCCATTATTTTGATGATCTCTTTGATGAACTGGCGTTTGGGCTTGCTCAGTTTAGTGCCCAATGGCCTTCCCATATTAGCAACCTTTGGAACGTGGGCCTTGTTGGTGGGTGAGGTTGGCTTTTCCGTGGCCACTGTCGCCTCCATTTCTCTGGGTATCATTGTTGATGACACCGTCCACTTTCTGTCCAAATACGTCCGAGCCCGAAACGAAAAAGGTTTCAATGCTGCCGACTCGGTTAAATACGCTTATCGCAATGTTGGCGTGGCCATATTGGTAAATACAGTGATATTAACCGCAGGCTTTTTGGTGTTGACCACATCTTCTTTCAAAATCAATTTTGACATGGGAATGCTCACTGCCATTGCAATCGTTTTTGCGCTGTTACTCGACTTTTTATTACTGCCTGCTTTGTTGGTCTTTTTTGACCGCAAAGAGGTCACACCGAAAACCCAATTAAATACAGGAGAACCTGCCATGAAACCAATCAAATCTGCTGCTGCCATGACCACTTTGTTGTTGCTCAGTTTACCAATGGTGTCCATGTCCCAAACCACTGATGAGACACTTAAAAATAAAGGCTATGATGTGTCCGCCAGATCAGACCGTTCAGATCGGGGCTTTTTAGACAGTGAAGTCGATGTCACCATGGTATTGAAAAATGCCGCGGGGCAAGAAACCACCCGATCGATGACTTTCACCACCTTGGAGGTCCCCAATGAAGACAAGGGTGACAAGAGCCTGGTGGTTTTTAATACCCCTAAAGATGTAGAAGGGACCGCTTTGCTTTCCCATGCAAAAATGATCAAACCCGATGACCAATGGTTATTTTTACCTGCATTAAAAAGGGTCAAAAGGATTTCTTCAAAAAACAAGTCTGGCCCTTTTGTGGGGTCTGAGTTTGCCTTTGAAGACTTCACCTCCACCGAGCTCAATAAATATGATTACACCTGGTTGCGTGAAGAAGCCTGTGGTGAACTTAACTGTGATGTGGTTCAACGCACGCCCAGGTATGAGCATTCAGGCTATACCAAGCAAATTGCTTGGATCGATCAAACAGATTTTCAGTTAAGAAAAGTCGATTTTTATGACCGCAGAGACAGCCTATTGAAAACCCTGACTTTGTCTGATTACCGCAATTATGACGGTGTGTGGCGCAGCCATAAACTTTCCATGGTCAATCAAACCAATGGCAAGAGCACTGATTTGATTTATGGTGATTACACTTTCAAGGTGGGGTTGGGCGATCATGATTTTGTTAAAGGGAAGCTGGCCGAGCTTTAAGTTAAATTTTTTGTAATGAAAACCATGTTTATTAACTCTATTGAACAACAGCAAAGATTCTTGGGAATTCACCTCTCCCATAGAATGGGCTTGATATTTATCTTACTCACACTAAGCTGTGTCTTCCCTGCACAGTCCGAGGAAATTGATTTCTCGGTAAATATTGGCCTTGAAACCAGGGGGTTCTTTCAGGACCCCTTGTTTTCTTCCCAATCTAACGACATCAATGCTTCATTATTTGTTGAGCCTGAATGGAAGTGGCGCTCTGCTGACCGCAAACATCGCTTCAGTGCCATTGGTTTTTTACGCTGGGACGAACAAGACAGTAAAAGAACACATGTGGACTTGCGTGAACTCTATTGGTCATACAGTCACCAGGGTTGGACCACATTGGTTGGTGTGAACAAAGTCTTTTGGGGGGTCACAGAGTCCGTCCATTTGGTCGATGTGATCAACCAAACCGATGCTGTCGAAGACATCGACCAAGAAGACAAACTCGGACAACCCATGATCCAGATCAGCCGCCAACTCGATTGGGGCCGTATGGATTTATTTGTCCTACATTATTTCCGAACCCGAACCTTTGCGGGTCCTGAAGGGCGTTTTGGTTTGGGGTTACCAGTCAGCAATGACGCGCTCTATGAGTCTTCTGCTGAGGAAACGCACACCGACTTGGCCTTGCGCTATTCGCATTACTTTGGTGATCTGGATGTGGGCATTCATTTGTTCAAAGGCACAGACCGAGAACCTTTGCTCGTCCCCAATAACAACCAGGACACTTTGGTTCCTTTCTACCAACAAATGAATCAATTTGGCATCGACTTACAATACACCACCGATGCCTGGTTATGGAAACTGGAAAGCATTTACCGCGACACCACTGTTGACCAGTTTTGGGCCGCTGTGGGCGGTTTTGAATACACCTTTTATCAAATCAATGAAAGTGATGCCGACTTGGGTGTGTTGTTAGAGTATCAGTACGATGACCGCAACCGCTTCAGCGCACCGGTCACCGCTGACAACGATGTTTTTATCGCTGCCCGCCTGGCCATGAATGACAGCAAAGACACTTCTGTTCTCGGCGGCTTCAGTTATGACTTGGACAACGATTCCATGTTTGTTAATGTTGAAGCCGAAACACGATTGACAGACCACCTGACTGCTGAATTGCGGGTCCGTTTGTTTACTCAAGTTGACCCCGGTGATAATGCCTATGTGTTCAACCGCAACGACTATGTGCAATTAACGCTTAACTGGTTTTATTGAGGTATGCGCACCTGTCACGCGGGCAAAGAATAATTGGCCTGCGTGACATGATCCACACCACAATCTAAGTCACTGATCCAATCCAGAAACTGATTGATCACTTCTCGACCTTTGAAAGCCTTGCCATGCTGCGGAACCATCATTTCTAGGTCCAGTTTCTTCACCATCCTGGCCCACAACCGAGTGGCTCTGTTGGAACACATGTATCGCTCATGAAACCCCTTCATGAAAGGTATGTGAGCCATGAAATCAGTAACAAACAGATCCTCTGAATCTTGACCAATTGATGCGCCCATGTCTCCTGAAAACAGAATTTTACTGACCGGGTCATACATTTGAAAATTACCCACCGAATGTAAAAAGTGTGCTGGAATCAAAAGCAATTCACTGTCACCAAATGGTAGTTTCAAACCTTGATCTGGTATTTCAATCACCCTGTTGTTGAAGTCACCTATTTGTTTATCAACATGGGACGAAAGCAAGTGGGGCAGAAATCGACCCCATAATTTTGATACCAAAACCTGACATGAGGTGTTCATTACCCACCGATCAATCGAAGCAATGATGTCCGGATCCTGATGAGATGCAAAGATAAAATTGAGGTTTTTGGTGTTGATGAATCGAGTGATCGCTATATTCAGCGGAATGTATGTCAAGTCTCCACCCGGATCCAGCAAAATGGATTTTTCTCCATTGACGATCAAGAACTGGTTGGATTGAACACCTTGACCAGTCACCAAATCTATAAAGGCCAGACAATAGTGCCCCCCTCTGCGATACAAAACTTCCGGTTTTCCTGCCATTTCATGCCCATACTTTAGAAAGTTGTTATTCTATGCACAGGCGGGTTTTATGTGTTTGATTATTGTCAAACCTCCGATTGATTCTGTTTGATCAGGCCTATGATTTTCCAGTCTGCATGTAATTTTGCGGTCGCTTCGTCCCGGGTAAATACATGTAAATGTTTGCCGTTGGGAGACACCCCAAACAAGGGGATGACCTGGCTGTCGTACTGTTGTAAATAAGCCTCATAATCAAACTCTTCTGTTAATGAAGTGGTCTTGATTTGGGCTCCCTGACCCAACCAACTGGCCAACTTGGCATAGGTCACATCTTTATCAAACAACTGTCTTGCCAAGCCCTCACCGGCAACGGCATGTTTGTTTTCTGATTTGTTTTTTTCTTCATTATTCAACACAAAAATGTTGGCCACGCCAAATTCGTTTTTATACCGTGTGGCCGCTAAATAGTTCAAATCCTTGTTCATTGACAACGCCATCAGTTTACCGATGCCGATCAAATCTAAATGATGATCGGCATGTTCCGAAACCACATTGCCATAATAGGTTTTCAAATCCTTCATGCGGGCTTCACGGATATACCGCCAGTGTGAATCACTCAACAGGCAATCGAATCCGTGCTGTTTCAAAGCTTCAGCGATGGCAATGGCCACCGGGTTACTACCCACCACCAAAATACCCTTGGCCTCTGAATTGGCCACGCCCAGTTTATTGGACAGCATGCCTGCCGTTGCTGACTGAAACACCACCGTACCAATGATGACCATGAAGGTTAAAGACACCAGTAAACTGGCTTCGGCATAGCCTTGTTGTTCAAGTTTAAGTGCGAATAGGGCAGAAACCGCTGCGGCCACAATACCCCTTGGGGCAATCCATGACAGCACCACTTTTTCTTTAATACTCAAGTCTGAGCCCCAGGTTGAGACCCAAATTTTTAACGGTCTGGCCACAAACTGCACCACCAACAACAGCAATAACGACAACCACCCTATTTGTAAAAACTGTTGTAGGTCCAGACGTGCTGCCAAAATGATGAACAGGCCTGATATCAACAACACGGTCAGTGATTCTTTGAAGTTTAAGATGTCTTCAATGGGGGTGTTTTTGCTGTTGGCCAACCACATACCCATCACGGTTACCGTCAACAATCCCGATTCATGGGCCAGAAAATCTGAAAAGGCAAATACTGCAAAAACCAAGGTGAGGGTGAACACGTTGTGCAAATATTCTGGCATCCAATGGCGACGCAAGACCTGGCCCATCAATTCACCTGCCAACGCGCCCAGCAAGCCACCCACCAGCAAGATCCGACCAAACTCCAAGCCCACATCAAATAAACCTGCCGCATCTTGAGAAGAAATGATGAAGTTAAACACCAGCACCGCCAATAAAGCACCGATGGGGTCGATCACTATGCCTTCCCAACGCAGCACATTGGCCACTTTCTTATTCAGTTTCAGGATGCGCAACATCGGAACAATGACCGTGGGTCCAGTCACCACCACCAATGAGCCAAACAATAACGACAACAACCACGATAAACCCAGCAACCAATGAGTGGCTCCGGCGATGGTCAACCAAGTCACCAGCATGCCCACAGTCACCATGCGTCTGACCACCGATTCCAAACCTCTGATTTGGCGAAAATTCAGCGTCAATGCCCCTTCGAACAAGATCACTGCCACAGCCAATGACACCATCGGAAACAACAAGTCACCAAACAACAAATCCGGATCGATCAAGCCTGTGACAGGCTTGCCCAATACGATGCCTAAGACCAACAGCAATAAAATTGATGGTAGTTTTAACCACCATGCCAACCACTGCGCCATGGATCCCAGAATACCAATCAGCGCAATAGACAACATCATGTGTTCAGACATTCAGTATCAGTCCTGTACTTCTTGGATTTTCAAATTCGACAGTTTCTTCGAATACCTGGACTGCACAATTTCTGTGATCACCAACACAGCAATCACAAAATAAAATGTCGCTTTGCTCATTTGGGTGATTTCTTGACCGAAGAACTTCAGATGGGCAATGTGGCCACCTTCCGACAACAACATGACCCCTACAATGAATAAGATAAACAAACCCAACACCTCATACATCCGGTTTTTTTGTAAGAATGCAGCAATGGAATCAGCCAACCAAACCATCAAGCCTGCACCAATCAAGATGGCCGTGGCCATCACGATGTAATTGTCCGTCAACGCCATGGCGCTGAGGATCGAATCAAAAGAGAACACCACATTCATGGTCACTATCAAAACCAATGCCGTGGTAAAGGATGACTTCTTGTCTTTCTCTTCTGCCATTTGGTCTTCCAAAGACAGCATGTGCCAGATCTCTTTCATCGCGGTATAGATAATAAAAGCGCCACCGAGCAACACCACCACAGCCCTGAGATTAAATGAGCCTTCTACCACACCTTCCCAGGCCAAAGTAAAAAAGGGTTCGGTGAAGTAAGACAACAGTTTCAACAGACCAAACAGCAGAATCAAGCGGAATAAAACGGCCAGCCAAATGCCCGTTTTCCGTAGTTTTGATTGCTTAGACTCTTCAACCCGCTGTGATTCAATGATGATGTACAGCAGATTATCAAAACCCAACACTGCTTGAAGCAGCACCAACATACCTAAAGTGAATAGATTTTCTATCGTGAACAACCCTTCCATTGCCGACCTCTTTGAATAAAAACAATTATTGTTATCTTTCCAGAGGGCTTTTTCAAGGAGAAAAACAGGGTGGTTTATTTTTGTCGACTTGGCTGGGTTGCGACCATCACCATATAAACCCCACCCAACACCAACAATGAAGCAATGATCAACCGACTTGTCATGGCTTCTCCAACCAACCAGACCCCACCGATGGCTGCGATGATGGGAACCAACAGCTGTACCACGCCCGCCTGAGTCGATCGCAACTCAGGCAATACAGCATACCAAATGGCGTAACCCAATCCAGATGTGACGGCTCCTGAAATGACAGCCAACCAAACACCTTTGGTGGTCCACAAATGCGGCTGGAAAACCACCAAACAAAGCACCAAAACCAATGGTAAGGCATAAAGAAAGTTTTTGGTGGTGTCTGCTAAAGCCGAAACCGAACCTTGACCAGCTATCGTGTAAAACCCCCAGGCCATGCCACTGAGTGACATCAACACAAAACCCAATAAAGTTGGGGTGCCCCAAGCTGGTATCATCAGATATATCAGCCCGGTAAAAGCCAACAACACCCCTAACCATTCCAACGCACCAGGTCTTTGACCCTTGAAAAAACTGGTCAGCAGTATGGTCAACTGGACCGCACCAAATAATATCAATGCCCCACTGCCGGTTTCCAGCAACACATAGGCATAGGAAAAGAACAGCGCATAAGCAAACAACAACAGCGCTCCGAACCATGAACGTCGGGTGGGCTTGAACAGCGAATCTGTGTTTGGTGGTTTGTTTTGCAAAAATAACAATAACAAGACCAGTGTGATCGCGCCTGCCAATAACCTCACCGATGTAAAACCCGCCACATCCATCAGGCCTTGGCCCAATGCCAAACGACACAACACCGAGTTACCCGCAAAGGCGAGTAGCGCCAAGCCTGTGTACAACACTGTTTTCAAGAGGGGTCTTTGGTGGCTGTTTGCACACCATATAGTGCGGGATTACTGGGCACGGCATTGAGGTTTAAACGCGGCACCTGCAGGTTCAGTATATAAGGACCATCTTTCAGCTCGTTGGGAACGTAAACCATTTCAGTGATGGTTTTGTGGTGGTGTTGTTCAACAGTTCTCTGGTGTGAACCAGGCTCGATGTTCCAAAACAAGCGGTGGTTGCTCAATAGACCATCATCATGCAGTCGGTCCACTGAAGGCAGATCCACCAACAGGTGCTCTATTGACGTTTCATCTGCCAGCCACTGCATCGCTTCGTTGCTGAAAAAGGCCGGCTGCATGTCTTGTCCGTAGCGGTGGGTAAGCTTGGCATTGGAGTTGGGTAAAGTTCTGATAATTAAGGCTTTTACACCCTTGTGTAAGCTTTTCTTTACGGCTGTCAATTGGTGCTTGCAAATCACCTTATCGCCTGGCTCCAACGCTGGTTGGTAACTGTCCATTGAAACATAAGTCACTGGTTCAATAGTCACCAACAATGCCTGAATCAAGGGTTGCTTGATCACTTCATGGGGAGCGATCAGGTCATCGATCACATGCGAAATACTTTCGGTGTGGGTGCCATTACAATGAGGATTGAAACTGACATCTTGGGCATTACAGGAACCGCCCTGGGTGGTGTCGCCAATAAAATCACCCGCTTGCATGGGCACAGCCGATGCACCATTGGCACCAAAATGGTTAGGCTGAGGTCCATCGAAATTCATCGGAATGGCTATTGAAGTCGGCGGCTTGGTTAAATGAGCGCGACCGGCCATCAGATGAATTGAGAACGATTGAGGTTCAACCATTCCAGCGCCGTGCCCGACAACATGCGTTGTTTGACTTCATCGGAATACGGCATGGAAGTGATCAATTTACCAGGCTCAAGTTCGCCCAGCGGAAACGGATAATCGGTGCCCAGCGCCAATCGCTCTGGGCCCATCAGATTGACTATGTAATCCAAAACACCTGGTTCATGCACCAGGGTATCCAGGTAGATTTGATTGAGGTATTTTCTGGGGTTGTGCGGGTTGTCGACCGCCACCAAATCAGGCCTGACTTCAAAACCATGTTCAATGCGACCTATACTGGCCGGAAAACCCCCGCCACCGTGTGCAAAAGCAATGCGCAAATCAGGCAAACGTTCCAAAACCCCGCCAAAGATCATCGAACATATGGCCAAAGAGGTTTCTGCTGGCATCCCCACCAACCACGGTAACCAGTATTTTTCCATTTGATTTTTGCCGACCATGTCCCAAGGGTGCACAAAAATAGCTGCCCCCAATTCTTCTGCTGCGGCAAAAACATCAAACAGTTCAGGGGCATTCAAATT
This sequence comes from Marinicella sp., assembly GCA_965230295.1. Taxonomy (GTDB): domain Bacteria; phylum Pseudomonadota; class Gammaproteobacteria; order Xanthomonadales; family Marinicellaceae; genus Marinicella. The sequence continues at coordinate 1,702,995 of OZ246001.1, forward strand.
CCATTCGTTCACATGTGAACCAATTTGCACGCCGGCCAAACCCAATTCTTTGACGCACCGCTCTAATTCTTTGATTGCCAGATCTGGTGCTTGCATCGGCAAGGTGCCCAAACCAACAAACCGTTTCGGGTCGGTGGCCACTTTTTGGGCCATATCATCGTTCAAAAATCGGGACAAATCATGGGTGTCATGTGGCTTGGCCCAGTAACAAAACATCACCGGAACCGTTGAGAGTACCTGTACATGTACACCATGCTGATCACATTCCACCAACCGGGTGTGGGGGTCCCAGCAGTTGGCCTCGATGTCGCGAAAATGTTTACCATCCTGGAGCATTCTGGCGCACCCGCAGCCGGTGTGTTCAAGCTGCACAAAGCCGCCATATCCGTACTTTTCGCGTAAGTTAGGCCAGTTTTCCGGTAATATGTGGGTATGTATGTCTATTTTAAGCATCAAAGATCCAGCTTGTTGTTTTCTGGCATTACCGTGCCACAATTGGCACAAGTACGTGCTTCAACATCAGCAAAAAAGCGCTCAAAGACAGGAAAAAAATCTTTTTCTATGTCTTCTAAAGTGAAATACTCTTCATACAGTTTGTGGTTACAGTTTTCACAAAACCACATCAAGCCATCTTTTTCATGGACCAGTCGTTTTCGTTCGACCACAAGACCAATGGAGTTGGCATACCGTACCGGTGAATGTGGCATCCGTGGTGGCAGCATAAAAACCTCACCAGCTTTGATGGGATAGTCCACCACTTGGCCATCTTGCTGGGTTTTCAATAACATTTCACCTTCCAGCTGATAAAAGAATTCCGGCCCTTCATCATAATGGTAATCACGGCGGCCGTTGGGTCCGCCGACCACCATCACAATAAAGTCATCTTCCTCAAAAACCTGCTTGTTACATACCGGTGGTTTTAATTGGTCGCGGTGTGCGTCGATCCACTGTTTGAAATTAAAGGGTGGCATCGGCTTGGTTGACATTTCACTCATGTTGTTCTCCCACTTTGTGCTTTTTCAGTCTTGTTTAACTGATGCAATACATTTTAACTCAATCGCTATCGGAGTCGGCAATTTGTTGATTTCAACGGTGGTGCGACAGGGCTGGTTGCTGGCAAAGTACTCAGCATAAATTTTATTATAGGTCACAAAATCAGTGTCCATATTGGTCAAGAAAACCGTGACATCAACCAGGTCATCCCAACTGGCTCCCGAGGCCTCTAGCACCAAGCGTACGTTGTCGAATACACTGCGACATTGTGTCTCTATACAATAAGAAGTGACGTTGCCGTCTTCATCCAGGCTCACACCAGGGATGTCTTTGCTGCCTTTTTTTCGCGGTCCGACGCCCGATAAAAACAACAAGTTGCCCACTTGTCTGGCATGTGGATATAAACCCACCGGTTCTGGCGCTTCGTTGGCCATGACTTTCTTCATATTTTGTCTTCCTCTTAAGGTTTGCTCTGGACATTGAATGGGTCACCATTCACAATGTTTGGTTTTGAGGAGAATCACCATGCTTGGTTACATCACACTCGGCACCAATGATTTGGCTGCTGCATCAAGATTTTACGACAGCCTGTTTGCACAAATCAATGTCAAACGCATCATGCCTGGTTCTGAAGAACACGGTTATGTGGTTTGGGCCAAAGACATGGAATCCACCGGTTTTTCAATCCTCAGACCTTTCAATGGTGAAGCAGCCACACCTGGAAATGGCCATATGGCAGCCATTGCTGCTGAATCACCAGATCAGGTTCAACAGCTTTATCACAAGGCACTTGAGCTGGGAGGCCGGTGTGAAGGTGAACCTGGTGATCGGGGCAATGGCTTTTATGCTGCCTATTTTCGTGATTTGGATGGTAACAAACTCAATGCCTATTGCATGACCAATCACACAGAACAGGAGTGAATTGATGATTAAAAAACTTTTTAAATATTTAGCCGGTTTGTTGTTATTGGTGTTGGTGTTGGGTTCTGCCTTTTTTGTCCATGTGTGGTATTTCAAACCCTATGACATCAACCTGTTTTTTGGCCGAACGGCCCTTCAGTTTGCTTTAGAAAGCCCTGAAACCCTCAGCTCTGTCAGGGTTTTAGAAGGGTTTGGCATTGATGGGCACAATGCTGAGCTTGATGATGCCAGCTTGGCATCTGGCGACCGAACCATTGAAAAAATGCTTGACGCCCATGAAACCTTACTGTCCTATGCCGATGAAGATTTAGACCCCGATGATAAAATGTCTAAAGATGTGATGTTGTCGCTGTTAAACATCATGGTAGAAGGCCAAAGATTCCGTTTTCATAACTACCCTGTCAATCAGTTGTTTGGTGTTCAAAACGGGTTTCCCTCTTTCATGGAAAGCACCCACCAAATAGAAGACAAAGGCGATGCGGAAGATTATATCAGCCGGCTTTCGAAGGTGGGTATTAAGTTCGATCAGGTGTTGGAAGGATTGGCCCACCGTGAAAACCTGGGTATTTTACCTCCTCAGTTTGTGGTGACTAAAGTTTTGGAAGAAATGAATGGCTTCGTCAACACACCCGCAGAGGACAACATTTTGTTTACAGCTTTCAGTCAAAAAATGACCGATGCCAAAATACCGCAAGAACAACAAAATGTAATGGCTCAACAGGCCAAAGACACCATTGAGCAAACGGTGTATCCAGCCTACAAAAACCTGATCTCCTATTTCGAACGCCTCGATGACAAAGTCAATGAAAACCACGGTGTTTGGAACTTACCAGATGGTGATGCTTTCTATGCCCTGGCCCTTAAGTTTTTCACCACCACCGACTACAGCCCTGATTACATCCATAACTTTGGTATACAAGAGGTCGATCGCATTCAGGCTGAAATCCTCAGCATTCTGGCCAACGAAGGCTGGGACATCAGTCAAGGGTTTACCTCCAGCATTGAAAACATGGCCGTCAGTCCCCGTTTTTATTATTCCGACACCGATGAAGGCCGTGAACAAATCTTAGATGACTACAAGTTGATGTTGGTAGACATAGAAAAACAAATGGACAGCCATTTTCATGATTTCCCAAAAGCAGAAATGGACGTACAAAGAATACCTGAATTCAAAGAAAAGACTTCTCCTGGCGCCTATTATCAAAGGCCGGCTATGGACGGATCCAGACCAGGGGTGTTTTATGCCAACCTGTATGACATCAAGGCCACACCCAAATACGGCATGAAAACCCTGGCCTACCATGAGGGCATTCCAGGCCACCACTACCAACTGGCCATTCAACAAGAGTTGGACAACATGCCTTTTTTCCGCAAAATGGTTCCATTCATTGCCTACAGTGAGGGCTGGGCCTTGTATGCCGAAAGGGTGGCTTTTGAAATGGGGATGTTACCAGACCCCTATGACAACATTGGTCGTTTGCAAGCGGAATTGTTCCGTGCGGTGAGGCTGGTGGTAGACACCGGCATCCATGCCAAACGTTGGACCAGGGAGCGAGCCATCGACTACATGTTGGCCAACACTGGCATGGCTGAATCTGACGTGGTATCAGAAATCGAACGGTATTTTGTGATGCCGGGACAAGCAACGGCCTACAAAGTAGGGATGACCAAAATACTGGAGCTGCGAGAGAAAGCCCAAAACGCTTTAGGTGAAAAATATGACATCAAAGATTTCCACCGTGTGGTGTTAAACAACGGCTCTGTGCCGCTGAACATCTTAGAGCAATTAGTGGATCAGTACATCCAAGAAAAACAATCTTAAATCCTGAAATTAAGTTAAAAAAAAGCCAGCCCTTGAACAAGGCTGGCTTTGCTTCGGTTCGACAAAGGCTTATTTCAAACCACGACGTTTTTTAATTTCTTCCATTTTTTGTTGGCGCTCCATGTGCTCATCCATTTTGTATTTGGTGGGTGATTTCATGATGCTCAAAGGCTCCCAATTCTGCTCTGGTAACAAACGCCCCATGACGTCAATTTTTTCCCATTGTGAATTGGCAGCATAATACACATGGCCTCCAACCAAAGTACCATTACCCAAGGTCTTAAAGGTCGGGTTAGAAGCTTCTATAGGAAACATGTTTTGCAAGAACAAGTCTTGCTTCAACACATAACGCATCAAACGAGCCGGTTTAACACCACTTTGAATGGCCACCAAGTCACCATCATCATAGAACAAATCATTGATGCCTGAGACATAACCTGATTTTGAGCGAACCAAAGGCGCCAGTTGTTTGGTTTTCATGTTGACCAAAAACAAACCTTGATCGTAGTCCGACAAGTAAAGGATAGATTCATCGGCGTTGCTGGTGATGGCTTTGACGGTGCTCAGTCCGGAAATGGTTGTGACTGATTCAACTTGTTCACTGTTTTTAGCAATCCTAAAAACCTGGCTGTTGAAGGCATTGATGAAGTACAGGTTTTGTCCTTGGGTTAAATGTAATGCAGTAAACAACAAGGGCTGTGTGGTTCTTTGCATGGAAAAGTTTTTCAGTACTTCGCCTGTACTTAATTTGATTTTAGAAATCATGGCGTGGCCAAAGTTGGCTTGAGTGGTGCCGTTGTAATGTGGCATCGTGGCTGAAGAAACCCACAGCAAATCGGCTTGTTCATCGGTCACCAAATCAACGATGCCCCAAGGCCCCGTGCTGGGATCGCTGGGTTTGATGAACTCTTTGAATCCGCCTTCTTCAGTGTATTGGTAAACAGAGCCCGCACGGGTACTGCCTAATAAAAAACGCTTGGCATTGGCATCATAAGCCAGATTTTCAAACAACATGCCTGAATAATGGTGGCTGACTTCAAAGACTTGTTGACCTTCTCCAAAAGCATCTCCATTTTTAAGCATGTTTTCTTCAATGTAATCAAACACGTTGGTGGTTTTTATTTTTTCAAAACCCTCTAGATCACCCACCGGGTAGCTCAAGCCCGCTTTTTGCAACTCAATCAAGGCGTTATAGGCTTCTGATTTTTTATCTTGTTGCGCATAGGCCTTGGCCAGTGAAAACTGAAAATCAGGATTGAAAGGGCGCAAGGTGATCAACCGTTGTAACACCACTTCTTCGCGACTGAACTGCTCTTTCTTTTGCAGCTCCCTGGCCAATTCGATCAATTGAGGGATGCTGTTCATGGCTTTCACATCGTTGGCAAACACCGCTTCCGGGTCCAGCTCTTGGGCTTGTACACAGAAATTGCAAATCAAAATCAGGCACAGGGTTATTTTTTTCATAAAGGTTGGCATATTAAAAAGTTCCTATAAGACCCCTTTAATTAATCGAGGTTCAATACAAAGCGCGGCATTTTAACAGAAAAGCAGCCTTTTGGCCTTCAGTTACGGAACTTCGGAGCCATTAATAGCTGTTTCTGCATTGGCTTGCTGCTAAAATGGCGTTTTTTTTCGATTGGCCTTGATGGAATTAGACAACGATTTATATTTACGTGCCTTGCGCAGAGAACCCACTGAACGAACCCCTGTGTGGTTGATGCGACAAGCGGGGCGTTACTTACCTGAATACCGAGCGGTCAGGAAACAAGCTGGCGACTTCATGACGCTGGCCAGCACACCAGAAATGGCCTGTGAAGTGACCATTCAACCTTTGGAAAGGTTTCCATTGGATGCCGCCATCATATTTTCTGACATTTTGACCATCCCTGATGCCATGGGCTTGGGCTTGTATTTTGTCCAGGGAGAAGGCCCCAGGTTCAAAAACCCCATCACCGAAGCCAGCCAAATAGACAGGCTGCCGGTACCTGAAGCCGAAGATTTACAATATGTAATGGATGCCATCTCACTGACCACAAAAACGTTGAATGGCCGCGTTCCTTTGATTGGTTTTTCTGGCAGTCCCTGGACATTGTTGACTTATATGATTGAAAACGGTGGCAGTAAAACATATGCCAAATCCAAAGCGCTGTTGTACAAAACCCCTGAGTTGGCACACCAGTTGTTGGATAAGCTGGCCCAATCGATCGTTAAATATTTAATTGGCCAGATTCAAAGTGGTGCATCAGCCGTGCAAATTTTCGACAGTTGGGGTGGTGTCCTCAGTCCCACAGATTTTCACAGATTTTCTTTGCAATACATGCAACAAATTGTTGATGGTTTGCATGACGCAGGCTTCGGCGAAACGCCCGTGGTGTTGTTCAGCAAAGGGGCCAACCAAAGCTTGAACGCTTTATCAAAAACAGGTTGTCACGCCTTGGGTGTTGATTGGACCATTGACATCAATGATGCCCAGAAACTGACCGAAGGCCGGGTGGCTTTGCAAGGCAACCTTGACCCAGCCACTTTGTATGCACCTGATGACTACATCAACCAGGCCGCTAAAAAAGTGATCGATGCTTATGGCAACCAACCTGGGCACGTGTTCAATTTAGGTCACGGCATGCAGCCTGACATGTCACCTGAAAAAGTGGCGGTGTTGGTTGAGGCGGTGCGTCAGCATTCAAGCAAAAGCTGATCATGAAATATAAGCTCACTCGTTTGATTGATATACCCATTGGACAGTGGTCAGAGTTCACCCTACAAACCCAAAATGGATTCACGTCTGTGATGGTTAAACGTGGCCAGACCGATTGGTTGGCATACATCAATGAATGTCCACATCAGGGGCGACGCATGGATTATGCAGAGAATGCATTTTTAGAAACCCCTGATCACCAATTGGTCTGCCCTGCCCATGGTGCCACTTTTGATGCCAATACCGGCTTGTGCACCAGTGGTCCCTGTGCAGGTCAATCACTGGTTTCTTTGGTTGTCAGTTTTGATCACAAGGACGTCTTCATTGAACTCGCTTAAACCCCTGCTTGGACTGATGTTTCGCTATGGCCTGGTCGGTGTGTTGGCCAGCCTGATTCATGCCGGTATCAGTTTGGCTGTATTGGCGCTGTTTGACATTCAGCCCTTTTGGTCACATGCCATCGGTTTCTGTGGTGGGTTGATCACTGCATACCTGGGTCATTACCATTATTCATTCAAAGATGATGGTCAACACAAACACCGTTTTCCAAAGTTCGCGATCACGGCAGTTACCGGTTTTGCACTGCACCAAAGTGGCGTCTATTTATTGGTCAATCAAATGCAGTTGCCTTACAAGACTTTTGCTTTACCTGTGGTGATGGTGAGCGTGCCTGTGGTGACATTCTTGATGTCGAAGTTTTGGGTGTTTCGTAATACGCAACATTAAATGGCACCAGCTTAAAGTCAGCTGGCAGGTTTTCTAAGTCATCTTCATCCCAAAAACAGAATTCTTTCATGGTTGTTACCTGGTTAAAAAAACCATGATATCGATGAGTTGTGACCATGTTGGGGCATTTTCCTGACCAATTATGGCTGGCTTTTTATGGCTAACGAATAAGCACAGCAGGTTTAACTGATGTTTATATGCATGACTAAACTTTCGGTATCCTGGCCAGGTAATGTACTGATGGTTTGTTTTTGTAAACCCAACTTTTCTAACACCCGGATTGATGCCACATTATCAGGATTGGTGTAAGCCAAAATCACTTCACTGAGCTTTTCCTTGGCCGCCCATTTCATGATCGCCTGGCTTGCCTCCGTACAATACCCACCGCTGCGGTACTCAGGTAAAAAGGCAAAGCCAATGTCTGGTGGGTTGTCAGCATCCCTTTTGACCAAGCCACATATCCCCATCGGTGTGGGGTCATTTTTTAATGTCACTTTATACAAACCATAACCGTGGCTGCGATAGGAATTGATCAAACGTTCTTGTAAGTACTGTTCCGCTGATGCCAGGTCGGTGATGCCTCGATCGCCAATAAACCGCAAACAGTCCGGGTCAGTGAACAAGGCTTGAATAAATGGTCCATCTTCATTGGTTAGCTCGCTCAATTTTAAGCGGCTGGTGTTAATTTCAAACATCATTTCTTGGGTTTCAGTTGGGCTTGATACCGTGGTTTCCCATGTCGCTTCAGATCATATGTCAGTATTTTGCTTTGGGGGTCATATTGCAGCATCCACACATTGGTGGCCGCGGCTGGTATCAACACAGCTGTTTCACCATCCGCCGGAAAATACTGTTGCCACTCATTGCCGTGGTCATTGGACCAACCGCCGTAATTGGTGATTTCATCGGGTGTGCCATCGGCATGGCGGTGGTCATGTTTAAGCAACAAGCCGCTTTCTGATCGCGTCACCACCCAAGTGCGGGATCGATCTTCACCCACATCAAATTGAATGCGGATTTCTTGGTCGCGACAGTCATTGAAGTCAGCCACCAAAAGCTTACCAGCAAAATCGTGATCGGGGTCATCAGGAAAGGTGCTGGCACCTGTGAACGTTTGCCCACACAATGATGCCAAGTTGTCATAAAAAGCCTGTTGGCTGTTCTGCGGTTTTTCTTTGCAAGCAACCAAGAAAAGGGCTGTTAAAAAAAGCAGGGTGGTTCTTTTACTGAATATCATGGTTAATCCTGTTGGTAACAAAAACAGTCGGTGGTGTGGTCGTTGACCAATCCAGTGGCCTGCATCAATGCGTAACAAATGGTGGTGCCAACAAACTTGAAGCCCCGTTTTTTCAGGTCAGTGCTCAAAGCATCAGACTCCGGTGTGCTGACTGGCACTTCTGCCATGCTTTGCCAGTGGTTAATGATGGGCGAACCGCCAACAAAGGCCCAAATGTATTCATTGAAAGAACCGAATTCTTGCTGGACCTTAAGAAAGGCCTGGGCATTGGTCACGGTGGATTTGATTTTCAGGGTGTTGCGCACAATGTTGGGGTTTGCCTTCAGCTTGAGCTGTTTGGCTTCCGAATATTGGGCTATTTTTCGGTAATCAAAACCATCAAATGCGGCCCTATAACCTTCTCGTTTGTGCAAAATGGTGGTCCAGCTCAGCCCCGCCTGGGCGCCTTCTAAAGTCAGAAATTCGAACCACACCTGATCATCATATACCGGCCGCCCCCATTCTTCATCATGGTATTGTTGATCCAGTTCGGTGGTGTTGGTTGCCCAACCACAACGTGTTTTTTCATTCATAAACTAAACCTCGACGGTCGACCATTTCCTGCTTTGCCACATGTGGATCATGGCCCAAGTAAAGATCAACCGGTATACAATTTGACCGATCCAAATGGCTGTTAAACCCATACCTAAGTAGGGACCCACCAGCCAGGCCATGGGTAAAAACAGCAACCATTGTAAGGCAAATGATATTTTCATGGTACTGGTGGTATCGCCCGCACCGTTGATGGTGTTGAACAACACTATTCCTATACACTCCACACCCAAAGATATGGCCGCCAACTGCAAGGGCAAACGCGTGATTTCAATCACCGCGGTTTGATCGGTTAAAAACACTTTCAGGATCCAGTCAGGGAATAGCACCACTGGCAACATCAAAGTCGCCGCTGTGATACAAGCCAGTTTAACAGTGTCCCAACCCCACAAGTGTGCACCGGCCACATCCCTTCGACCTAAAGACTGGCCGACCAAAGTGGCGCCGCCCAAACCAAAACCCATGGCCGGTAACAGACCCACCAACATCAAATTGATGATGACATTGGCGCCTGCCAATTCATCGGTGCCCACTTGGCCTATGATCCAGTACAAAGCTGCAAAACCTGCGGCAAAGAAAAACTGCTGAATCGAGGAGGGTAGTGACGTTTTGATCATTTGCATGACCGTCGCCCTGGAGGGCAGGTTTTCCAAAAACCCATAACCTCTGGTGTGTTTCCAGGCACAATAAAAATAATAAAACACCGCCAATGTGATGGAAATACTGGTGCCCAAGCCCGCACCATAGGTGCCCAAAGCCGGCATCCCCAATTTACCAAAAATCAACACATAGCTGATGGCTATGTTACTGGAATGGGCAAACAACAACGCCTTCAAATAAACCTTTGTCATTTGGATGGCACTCCAATAGCCACGAAAACTGAAATGAACAGCCAATGAAATCAGCCCCAAAAACCGCGCTTGTAGATAAGGTGTGCCTTGTTCCATCACCAATGGATCTGGGTTGAACCATTCAATCAAATGTGGTGAGAGAAAATACAACAACAAGGTCATGGGAATGGCTGCCACCAAAATCAATAACAGCGCTGCATTCAAAGGATAAGCGGCTTGCGATTGTTTGTTTTCGCCTATGCGCCGAGAGACCATGGCTTGTACACCAGCACTCAAGCCCAATAAAAAGGCCACACACATGTAATTCAAAAATCCACCCAAGCCCACTGCAGCCAAAGCCGGTGCGCCCAAACGACCCACCATGGCTGTGTCTACCAGGTTCAGGATGTTTTGTGACATCATGCCACCAATGATGGGTAAGGCCAAAGCCAAAATGGCTTTCGAGCGCTGTTTATTTAGCATGCGAGTATATTAACTTGGATGGGTCGGTGTTGGGCAATTTTTTAACACAAAAACAGTCACCAAAACTTCATTTTTATGTAACCGCTTTGTCATCCATAATTTTTAGAATGTTGTGAATTTGGAATCCAATCATGATACAGCAGCTGAGCGCAAATTCACCAGAGTACCAATTCAAGCTGAAGAATGAGATTAATTTTTATAAGCACGTTGATCAAGTTCACCATTTACCAGAAATATTTCATTATTGGTCAAACAAATACTTGTTACCAAAATTCTTGAAGCATGGTTTCAACAGCCCTGATGATTTTTTTCTTCAAGAAACAATTAACCACATCAATAAAAGCCCCACAACAAATCAGATCAATATCCTCAGTGTTGGTGCTGGCAATGGAGAATCTGAAATCTTTATGGCTGAACATCTGTTACAACAGGGTATTACAAATTTCCGTATCACCTGTTTAGACATCAACCCTCATATGTTGAGCCGTTGCGAACACACGGCATCAGAACGAAATATTTCACAACACATCCACACCACCTGTGCAGATTTTAATCATTGGCACTCTGATGATATTTATGATGTGGTTATAGCCAACCAATGTTTACACCATGTATTAAAACTGGAACATTTGTTTTTTGCCATCCACTCATCACTGGATACCAGTGGGGTGTTTTTGGTTTCCGACATGATTGGCAGAAACGGACACATGCGTTGGCCAGAAGCATTGCGGTTGTTACAACCTATTTGGAATGGTTTACCTGATCGATTGAAATACAACCAATTGATGCGTAGGTTTGAGCCAAATTATATTAATCATGATTGTTCAGACACAGGTTTTGAGGGCATTCGTGCTCAAGACATCCTACCACTGTTGACCAAGCAGTTTAATTTTGATTTGTTTATTCCTTTTGCCAACTTGATTATGGTGTTGATTGATCGACCTTTTGGGCACAACTATGATCCTAATAAAGCATCTGATTTGGCCATCATTGATGAAGTACATGCCTTAGATGAAGCAGCCATTATAAGTGGGCAAATTAAACCCACACAAATGGTGGCTCGATTAAGCAAACAAGAAAAATCAACTTTGCTTAGTGATGATCGATTGACTCCTTCTTTTTGCATAAGAGTGCCATAAAAAACGCCACAGGAAGTGGCGTTTGGGGATTCAAGGGGTTTGTTGATCAGTCATGTTAATCACCACGGTCTTCTTTGAATCGTTTGCGCTTCATTTTTTTGTGGTGGTGGCGCAACTGTGCATGCTGTTTTCGGTGGGCTTCCATGGATTCGAATTGTTTCATTTGATCTGCAGTTAAAAATTCAGCCATTTGCGCTTTGCTGTCGGCCATGATTTCTTTGCGAGCGGCTTGTAAGCGTTCATCGGTGGCTTGTTCAAGTGCTTGCATTTGTTGTTTTTGCTCTTCAGTTAAATTCAACGGATTGTTTCTTCCGTCTACAGGGCCTGCCACGGCAGAACCTGACAAAACCAACATTAAAATTAAGTACATTGTTTTCATGTGTGCTCCTGTTGTTAAAGAATGAACATCAGTTTAGGTCACAACCTTGCAAGGAATATGAAAACAATGAGGAAGTCAGGTTTTATCAACAAACCGATAGCCACAACCATAAACTGCTTGGATGTAGTCATGTTCGTCGAGTTGTTTGAGTTTTTGCCTGATCTTTTTGATGTGGCTGTCGATGGTTCGATCAGCGACGATGCGACCATCTTCATAAACCGCATCCATCAATTGGTCGCGATTAAAAATCCGTGTCGGTTGAGAATACAGTTTATTCAACAAGTTGAACTCAACAGCGGTTAACTCGATGTTTTGTTGGCCCATTTTAACCAACAACTGGTGGGCATCAAGTTGTAGAGAGCAGAGTTGTTTGTCTGGTTTTCGGTTGCGCAATTGAACCCGAACACGGGCCACCAACTCCCTCGGGCTGTAGGGTTTACAGACATAATCATTGGCGCCTATTTCAAGCCCCAGAATGCGGTCAATTTCTGCCACTTTCGCGGTGGTCATGATGATTGGCACTTCACTGAATTTTCTGATTTCTCGACAAATATCAACCCCATTATTCTCTGGCAACATCAGATCCAGTAAGACCACATCAACCGGGTTTCGTTGAATGCTTTCAACCACCCCGGCACCGGTGAGGTTGATGCTGACCTGGTGACCTTCAAGAGTCAGGTAATCTCGCATCAATTCTGCCAGGTTCTGTTGATCTTCTACAATTAATATATGGCTTTCAGACATGTTTAGGAATCCTCACCGTCATGTTGATACCGCCCAACTTTGAGGCTTCAGCGACAATGCTGCCATGGTGTGCTTCAACGATGTTTTTTACTATGGCCAAGCCCAAACCCGAGCCACCTGAGTTTTTATTTCGTGACCGTTCTTGGCGATACAATCGATCAAACATTTGGCTGATCTCATGCGGTAACAAACCAGGTGCACTGTCCGCCAAACTGATGATGTACTCATTTTGTTTTGTATCAAATGTGACTGATAATTCAATCTCACCACCTGCATCAGTATAGGCAATGGCGTTGTCCAATAAATTCATCATCAACTGTTGCAATCTGATCGGATCTCCCAACACGATTTTCGGTTCTTTTGTATGATCAATATAACGGAAAGACAGGTTTTTCTCTGTCAAAGCCAACTGTTGAGAATCTTGAACCGTTTGTAACACGGCGTCCAGATTCGTTGCCTGCATCTGATATTGCATGCTGCCTAAATCAGCTACACTCAACTGGTGTAAATCGCGGATCAACCGACCCAGTGCTGTAATTTGGTGGTGCAACAATGCCAAGTTCTTTTTATCTGCTTGGTGGATTCCATCTTGAATGGCTTCAATTTGTGCCTGTAACACCGCCACAGGGGTGCGTAAGTCATGGGCAATGTCTGCCATCATTTTCTTCTGCACCTCGGCATTGGAAGCCAAAGTACTGGTCAACAAATTAAAGTTTTGACCCAACTGCCCCAGTTCATCATTGCGGTTGATGTGGGTGCGGATCGAATAATCGCCTCCGGCGGCTTTTTGGGTGGCTTGATTCAAAGCTTTGATCGGCCGTGTAAAGTACCTGGCCACAGGTACAGTAAATAACAAAGCGACCAAGATCATCACAGCGGCTATCATGACCAGCAGCTTGATGAAGGTGGCGTTGAATTGTTTGTCCTGTTTGCGATCCATCTTTGGTGACTGATCAAACACCACATAGCCCACCACCTGACCCTGATATTCAAGCCGCACTTTTTTGGTGCCTGAATCATCCCAAGCGGTGGGCCCAATAACCAGTTCTTGTTGTTGGTCAAACAAGGAGTAGGTCGGCAACACCCTGGATAACTCAGGGTTGTTCAACCTGGGTTTTCCCGGTTTGTGATCTCTGGGCGGGGGGCGGTGTTTCATTCTGCCACGTGGCGGTTTTTTGGTTTGATGGCCCTGTGGTCTTCCGGCACCAGAATCACTGGCACTGATAAAGATCAATTCGTGCCAAGCCCTGGGATCATCGATAAACTGTTGCCAAGATTGATTCTCAGCATAGTGGTTTTCCAAGGCCATTACCATGCGATCATTCAAGTCCTTAGCCAAGGATTTTTTGTACGCCGTAAAGCCTTGTTTAAAACCAAATTGCATCAACAAAGCCATACTGATCACCACCACACAGGTAATGGTCAATAACAAGATCAGAATTTTGCTTTTGATTGAGGTAAAGGCCATGGCCTCATCTTACACAGAAATATGCAAGAAAAAAGAAAGTAGGCCATATCTTGAAGCAATACTTGCTTATTTACCAATACAAAAACTGGAGAAAATTTCGCCCAATAAATCATCCGAAGAGAAATCTCCAGTGATTTCGTTGAGTGACTGCTGTGCCAAGCGCAATTCTTCTGCAGACAGCTCACCCTGATTCAGGTGTAACTGTTGTTCTGCTGCATCGATGTGGGTTTGGGTGATTTTCAGTTGTTCAATGTGTCGTTGACGGGCCGTGAAGCTGTTTTCATTCAGCCCTCCTGAAGTGACTTGGTCGATGATCGCTTGTCTGATTGTGCCTATACCCTGGTTTTGTTTGGCCGATACCACCAAAGCCCCTTTGACTGGTGACCTGTCGGTCAGATCTGCCTTATTAACGATGTTGATTTGATTCTCAGCCTGGGTCATTTCATTTGGATCGAACTGACTGCCATCCCAGACATGCAACACCACATCGGCCTGTTGTTTGACTTGCAAAGCCCGTTGAATACCTTGTTGCTCAATCGGATTGTCTGTTTCATGGATGCCCGCCGTATCAATCAACCTGACTGGAATTCCTGCTATCACCACATCTTCTTTGACCACATCGCGGGTGGTTCCGGCCACCTCTGAAATGATGGCAGTGTCTTCTTCGGTCAAGCGGTTTAATAATGATGATTTTCCGGCGTTGGGTTTGCCGATGATGGCAATGCTGATGCCCTGGCTCAAAACCACCCCTGTTTGGGTTTTTCTCAAGGTGTTTTGCATGTTTCGGTTGAGGCTAGATAATTGTTGTCTTAAACCTTCATCAGATAAAAAATCGATTTCTTCCTCTGGGAAGTCGATGGCCGATTCCACCCATACACGGGTTTCAATCAATAATTGCAGGATGTTGTTGATGTGGTTCGAAAAAGCCCCTTGCAAGGATCGCTGTGATGCCAACACCGCTTGTTCTGAGCCACTGGCTATCACATCTGCAATCGCTTCAGCTTGAACCAAATCTATTTTTTCATTGAGAAATGCCCGTTCTGAAAACTCACCCGGTCTGGCCATCCTGGCACCCAAAGCAATCACTTCTTTGAGCAACATGTTCATGACCACCATCCCACCATGGCCTTGGAGTTCAATCACATCTTCACCAGTGAACGAAGCCGGCGCTTGGAAGAACAGCAACAAACCCGAATCAATGATTTGTGCTTGTCGATTTTTAAAGGTCGCGAAATGGGCTGTTCTGATTTTAAGGTCAGACAGGCCGCTGACTTTATGGGCAATGCTCAGGGCTTGGGGGCCTGAAATGCGAATGATGCCAACACCACCGCTGCCAGCCGGTGTGGCTATGGCAGCGATGGTGTCAGTGAATGTGTTCATGAATAGTCGGGGTGATTAAGCCGCCGTTTTTTCATCTTGTGCTTCAATGCGTTTGGTGATCACCCACTGTTGTGCCAATGACAACACTGAGTTCACTGCCCAATACAAGACCAGACCTGACTGGAAGAAGGCAAACATGATTGAAAAAGCCACAGGCATCCATTTCATGATTTTTTGTTGCATGGGATCCATGCCTGGGGTGGGTGATAACCTCTGGGTCATGATCATGGCCACGGCATTGATGGCTGGTAATATGAAGTAGGGGTCAGGTGATGACAAATCCTGAATCCACAACATAAAGGGTGCCTGGCGCAATTCTACTGACTCCAACAACACCCAATATAAAGCAATGAACACGGGTATTTGAATCAAAATAGGTAAACAACCACCCAGTGGATTGACCTTCTCTTTCTGATACAAGCCCATCATTTCTTGATTGAATTTTTGTTTGTCGTCTTTATAACGCTCTTTCAAAACCGTGATCCTGGGTTGTAATTTACGCATCCGTGCCATTGATTTGTATTGCGCTTCTGATAATTTAAAGAACAACAGTTTGATCAAGATGGTCAACAACACAATCGACCAACCCCAGTTTCCAACAAACCCATGGATTTTTTCCAACACCCAAAACAAAGGTTTTGAAATGGCCGTGAAAACACCATAATCGACTGTTAAATCCAAACCTCTGGCAATGGCCGGTAATTCTTTTTGTAATTTCGGACCCACATACCAGGTTGAATCAAACGTCTCTGTGCTGCCTGCTCGAACTGTCTTGTTATTGGTGACAATTCTGGCCATATAAGGATGACTGCTGTTGGGTCGGTATTTGGCCTCCATTTTAGACAGTTCTGTGGTAGGAATCACCGCTGCAAAAAAGTAATGTTGAACCATCGCAACCCAGTTTTCAGGGCCCAGATTCAATACTGTAGTTTCATCTTGTAAATCATCAAAACTGCGGGTGTCATAACCTTCTTCAGCATCAAAAAAACCAACCCCTTTGAAAGAATAACGACCTGCATCAGTGAATGACGGGTCATTGCCCAACCAAGGGTTGTTTCTCATCAATTGTTGATATTCTGAAGTGTTCCAATCCTGAGAAGTGTTGTTGGTGAGCTTTTGGGTCACCTTGATGGCATAACTTTCAGGGTCAATTTGGTAGGTTTTAACCAAAGTGCCTTCTGGTTTTTGATGGGTAAAAACCACTTCGGTCACGGCATCATTGACCGCTACATATGAGGTGTTGGCGCTGAAGGTGTCATTGTGGGTAAAGTTTACATTTTGTGAAACCAAACCAGAATCTATTTTAAATCGGTTGTCTCGGTAATCCATCAAAACAACATGCTGTGAAGATTGACCCTTCTCGACAGGGTATTTTTTCAGTTCAGCATAAACCAAAGCGGCACCTTTGGCTGCAAATTCCAATTTCAACAGTGGGGTTTCAACCCTTGAAATGATGTTGATGTTGCCTTTTGATTCGGTCACCACAGGTACATCTGTATTGTTGTTATTGAGTGGTTGCGGAATGTCTTCATCCACAACATTTTGAACCGCTGGGATGTCATCTTCAGGTATGGCGTTTATTGTGTTGTTATCAGAGACTGATTGGCTGTTGGTGGTGGAAGTATCAACAACAGGAGTTGGGGCGTAATCCTTTTGCCACTGGGTGTACAACATAAAACCCAAAAACATCAGAGTGATTAAATATAAATTTTTATTGTTCATTCTTTTTTCTCTGTTTGTGACCACAATTGATTCATCAAGGTCAGGAGTTCAGTATTGCTTAAGCTGGGAGCTGTGGTTTTGGCCAACACCACATAATCCGCTGTTTTTAAATGATGTTGTCTTCGAAAGGATTCTCTGACAATGCGTTTGATTCGATTTCTTTGTACGGCGGTTTTATGAACTTTTTTAGAAACCACCATTCCCAATCTCTTATTAACCAAAGTATCATTAGTGGGGTCATTGGTGTAATGAATCAACAGCGTGAACGCTTTATTTTGAATTCTTTTTGACCTACTAAAAACCCGACTGTAATCGAGTCGGGTTAATAATCTTTTGCCTTTTGGGAATTGTTCCAAGGCACACCTTTAGCTATACGATCTGTCGTTGATCGAATTATGCAGCCAGTCTTTTTCTGCCTTTGGCACGTCTGGCATTGATGACGGCACGACCACCAGCTGTTTTCATGCGTGCTCTGAACCCATGGGTTCTGGCTCTTTTCAAGTTACTTGGTTGAAATGTTCTTTTCATGATTGTTTACCTGTTTTCTTTAACGCGTTCGACGTGCTTCATGCACGCCTATAAAAAGGCCGTGCATCATACTGTTTTTTTATTGTTTTTTCAAGCCTTTTTTGGATTGTTGTGCAAGCACCTCAATTCCCTTGCTTTGAATTTAATCGAATACCCGATCATTCTTCGATATTGGGCCACCTGACTTGAAACACGAAGGGGGTTATTTTACCTTGGTTTTCCCCCAGTTTACTATGGGCTTGGGGTTATTTTCTTGTTATACTTAAGCGTTTTTTTACGGGTCTTTGAAAATATATATTATGTGGGAACATTGTCTTAAAAGACTGGAATCAGAAATACCCAAAAATGACATATTGTTATGGATTCGCCCACTTGAAGTCACCGTTACCCAACAACAGGTTCAGCTCTTTGCCGCCAACGATGTGGTGCTTAATAAAGTCAAGGGACAATACTATAAGCTGATCCAGGCGGCCATCAAAGAAGTTTTTGGCGACCCATTTTCTGCCAGTTTACAATTACAAAAATCAAAAATAGAAGTGGTGGGAGAGCAAGAAGAAACCGCCAAAGCAAAAATAGCTTCAAACCTGGATCCGAGATTCGAGTTTGATAATTTTATTGAAGGGCGATCAAACACCATCGCCTTGGCAGCCGCATTACAAACCGCACAAACACCTAATCCTGAATTCAACCCCTTGCTACTGTATGGCAGTACCGGATTGGGTAAGACGCATTTGATGCATGCCATTGGCAATGAGATTGTTAAAAACAACCCTGATGAAGTGGTGTGTTATTTACATTCAGAAATTTATGTGAATGAAATGGTCAAAGCGATCCAACAAAAAGCCATGGAATCGTTCAAACAAAAGTACCGTTCGGTCACCACATTATTGATCGATGACATTCAGTTTTTTGCCCGCAAAGAGCGGACCCAGGAAGAATTTTTTCACACCTTTAATTACCTGCTTGAAGGACAAAAAAGGGTGATCATCACTTGTGATCGATACCCCAAAGAAGTCAATGGTTTGGAATCCAGATTAAAGTCAAGGTTGGGTTGGGGGATAGTGGTTCCCATCGATCCACCAGACTACGAAACCCGAGTTGCCATTTTGAAAGAAAAAGCCATACAATTCGGTTTTTCACTGACTGATGAAGTTGCTTTTTACATTGCCAAACAATTAAACTCAAACATCAGAGAGTTGGAAGGCGCACTGAGTACTCTGAAAGCCAACGCCTTTTTTACTGGAAAAGTGATTGATTTAGATTATACCAAACAGATCCTCAAGGAGTTGTTTAAAGTGAATCACCAAATTGTTTCAGTAGAAAATATCCAAAAAACCACTGCACAATATTACAATGTTAAATTATCTGAGTTGTTGGGTAAAAGTCGTAAAAGATCCATTGTTCGTCCCAGACAGCTGGCAATGTATTTAGCCAAGGATTTAACCGATAAAAGCTATCCAGAAATTGGAGAGTTATTCGGGGGACGTGATCACACAACAGTGTTACATGCCTACCGGAAAATAAGTGAATTGTTGTCTGAAAATAATGACTTGGATGAAGACCGACAAAAAATTGTGAATAAGTTAACGGAATGATTGTTAACAAGTTGTGGATAAGTTGTGAAATAACACATGCGTTAATTTCTTCAACAAGTTATCCACAGGAATAACAACAATGTTTGATAAAAAATGTTTATTAAAATCAATAACTTACATAAATATTCAGTTTTTTATTAAACACTATAATAACTATTTTTATATATAATACTATGTTATTTAATATCCAAAGAGAAAGTTTATTAGCCCCCCTCAATCAAATCTGTGGTGTGGTGGAGAAAAAAGGTACTTTACCTGTTTTAAGCAATGTATTACTTAAGTTAGATGGTGATACTTTATTATTAACAACCAGTGATTTAGATGTTGAAATGCGATCAGAATGTATAGTTGATGCGCAATCTCAAGGCGAAGTGACTGTACCAGCTCATAAGTTTTTAGACATATGTAAAGCTTTACCTGATGGTTCTATCATTACTTTTTCTTTTGATTCAGGGAAGTGTTTGATCACTTCAGGTGACAGTCGCTTCAGTTTGAGTACCTTGTCAGCCCAAGAGTTTCCTTTGATTGATGATATGGAAACTTACCAACCCATCAGTATGGCTGCTGACGATTTACAACGCATGTTGAAACAAACGGTATTTTGTATGGCCGTTCAAGACGTGCGCTACTTTTTGAATGGTTTGTTGTTTGAAGTTTTGAATAATAAGTTGCGCTGCGTTTCTGCCGATGGTCACCGTTTGGCTTTATCAGAATGTGACTATGTCAACAACAGTGGATTGAACAAACAGGTACTGATTCCCAGAAAAGGTGTGCTAGAACTGCAAAAAATGATCAGGGATATGGATCAGGAAATCACCATTAACATCGGACAAAACCACGTAAAAATAGAAATTGAATCCATCAGCATGACCTCAAAATTGATCGATGGTAAATTCCCGGATTATGAATCGGTGATCCCACTTAACATGGAAAACAACTTCATAGCTGACCGTGAAGAGTTACGCAATGCCTTACATCGGGTCGCCATTTTATCCAATGAACAATACAAAGGGGTTAAATTTAAGATCACCCAAAACAAATTGGAAATCATAGGTCACAACCCAGATCAAGAACAAGCAGAAGATGTGATCGCTGTGCAAACAGATATCGAAGACATTGAAACTGCTTTCAATGTAAACTACATTTTAGATGCCACCCAAGCCATCACTGAAAAAGAAATTCAATTCAGTTTTAAAGAAGCCCTGTCAAGCTGCCTGATCAAACATCCTGAACGTTTGGATTGTCGTTTGGTGGTGATGCCATTACGCATCTAGGTGTACATCAAGCAACTTAAGTTGAATGGCTTTCGGTGTCATCAAGACATCGACCTCAACTTTGATCAACGCATCAATGTGTTTTTTGGTGACAATGGTGCTGGAAAAACATCCATACTTGAAGCCATTTACTTTTTATCAACGGGAAAATCTTTCAGATCAAAACGAACCAAAAACCTGATTCATCAAGTTGCCGATGAATTGGTGGTGTTTGCACAGTATGATGACAATTCAGGATCCCAGGGACAACTGGGCGTTTCACTGAACAAGTCATTGAAGAAAACCATTAAACTGAACCAACAAAAAATCAGCAATCAATCTGAGATTGCACATTTGATGCCGGTGGTTTCTATTGACCCGGATTCCTATTTGTTTTTGGATAAACCACCACGATTCCGCAGGTCTTTTCTGGATTGGTTGGTGTTTCACGTGAAACCTGATTACCTACCCATATGGTCAAAAGTAGCCCGGTGTCAAAAACAACTGAACACTTTGTATAAAACAAAAGCGCTTAACCAGTTAAGTCAATGGGAGCATCAATACATTGAATATTCTCATCAATTGAATGGTTTGAGGTCAGAAGTGTTCAGCCAATTAGAAACATTGGTAGCCCAAAAAGTGCATCAATTCATTCCGGAGTTGAAAGGCTTTAAACTCAATTACTATCAGGGTTGGTCAACAGATTATTCTCTACAAGAACAATTGAATAAAGACAGAGACAAAAACTTAATGTATGGCAACTTAAATGCCGGCATTCATAAAATGGATATCAAGAACACTGTTGATAAAAGTCCGGCTCATGAAAGGATGTCAAGGGGGGAGAAAAAGTTGATTTCTATCATTTATTATTTGAGTTTTATTGAGTTAATTGCTTCAGTATTACAAGTTGATCCTATCTTGTGCCTGGATGATATGGATGCAGAATTGGATGTTGAAAAAACCAAAATACTGGGAGATTTTATCAAACAAAGCGCTCACCAAATTTTCATTTCTACAGTGGATGAAAAGAAGTTGTTGGATGTTTTGGGCGAGGTTGGTTTGTTTCACGTGAAACACAATCAAGTTGATCCCAAATAAAGTGCTTTGATATCACGTTTGATTAACCTCACACATGATTTTAAGCCTTGATTTCAGGGGTTAATTCTTCGTTTTTTAATCACTAAAAACTGGTATAATGTGTTGTTTTATTTTGGATTGAAAAGCTCTTATGAGTGAGAATTACGATTCGTCGAACATCAAGGTACTGAAAGGATTGGATGCAGTCAGAAAGCGTCCTGGTATGTATATTGGAGACACCGATGATGGCACTGGATTACACCACATGGTATTTGAAGTGGTTGATAACTCCATTGATGAAGCTTTGGCTGGTCATTGTGACACCATCACTGTTTCGATCAACGCCGATGGCAGTGTGACGGTTGCTGACAATGGACGTGGGATACCCACAGATCAACATGAAGAAGGGAAGTCAGCTGCTGAAGTGATCATGACCGTCTTACATGCGGGTGGTAAGTTTGATGACAATTCATACAAAGTGTCAGGTGGTTTGCATGGTGTGGGGGTGTCAGTGGTTAATGCCTTGAGTATTGAACTGGATTTAGAAATTCACCGCAACAACAACATCTACCAGCAGTCCTACAAATTGGGAGAACCACAAGCTGATCTGGAAATTGTTGGATCAACTGAGCGAACCGGTACTTCTGTTCGCTTTCTTCCATCACCTGATATTTTCTCGGATGTGGAATTTCATTTTGATATTCTGGCCAAACGCCTCAGAGAACTGTCTTTCTTGAACTCTGGTGTACGCATTGATTTGAAAGATGAAAGAACCGGTGAAGAAAAGAAATTTGAATATGAAGGGGGTATAGCCTCATTTGTTCACTATTTGGCGGAAAGAAAAACCCCATTGCATGACACGGTTGTTCACTTTACCAATGAGCAGGACGATGGAACAGCGGTAGAAGTGGCCATGCAGTGGACTGATTCATACCGTGAATCTGTTTTTTGTTTCACCAACAACATACCGCAAAAAGACGGTGGTACCCATTTGGCAGGTTTCAGAGGTGCTTTGACGCGAACCATCAATAACTTCATCAACCAAAATTCAAAGAAAAAAACCACCATGCAAGGTGATGATTGTCGTGAAGGTTTGATTGCGGTGATTTCAGTCAAGTCTCCAGATCCCAAATTTTCATCTCAAACCAAAGATAAACTGGTGTCATCTGAAATAAAAGGTGTGGTAGAAAGCACAGTGGGTGAACACCTGTCTGACTTTTTGTTAGAAAATCCCCAAGAAGCCAAAATCCTGACTGAAAAAGTCATGGATGCATCTCGGGCACGAGAAGCGGCCAGAAAAGCGCGTGAGATGACCAGACGCAAAGATGCTTTGGATATTGCAGGTCTACCCGGCAAGTTGGCAGATTGCCAGGAGAAGGATCCTGTGTTATCTGAAATTTTCCTGGTGGAGGGTGACTCTGCGGGTGGCTCAGCGAAACAAGGTCGCAACAGAAAGAATCAAGCCATTTTGCCGCTGAAAGGAAAAATCCTGAATGTGGAGAAAGCCCGTTTCGATAAAATGCTGTCATCAGCAGAAGTGGGTACACTCATCACTGCATTGGGTTGTGGCATCGGTCAACATGATTTTGATCCTGATAAATTGCGTTATCACAAAGTCATCATCATGACGGATGCCGATGTGGATGGATCTCACATCAGAACCTTGTTGCTGACATTCTTGTATCGACAAATGCCAGAATTGATAGAGCGTGGACACATCTACATTGGCCAACCACCTTTGTATAAGGTGAAAAAAGGTAAACAGGAAACATACCTGAAAGATGATGACGAGATGAATGAATATTTATTGAATCGATCTTTGGATGATGTACAGTTGAAATATCAGGAAGATTTACCTCCCATGACTGGTGATGTGTTGTATCGATTGATTAAACAACAAGTGCATGTGAAAAGTGTGATAGAAAAACTGAGTTTGCTGTATGATCGAAAAGTGATTGACCAGTTATTAAATTTACCCAAAATAAACCCTGCTGAAGAAGCTTTGAGTCAGGATTGGATTGAGCGGGCTCAATCGATCATGAATGAAGGCAACCGCCTGGGTGTGACCTGGAAGGTATACCACGATCAAGACATTGAATCATTGGTCTTTGAAAAGAATGGCAATGGCTTGCTTGAAAAAACATCATTAAGTCATTTGTTTTTCAAATCAAATGACTACCACCAAATGATGGAAATTGCAGAACAGAATCAAGATTTGCTACAAGGAGATTCGGTTTTAACAAAAGGTGAAAAAACCATTGAAATCAATAGCATAGGAGATGTTTTGGAATACCTGCTCAGTGTGGCCAAAAAAGGCTTAACCATCAGTCGATTCAAAGGATTGGGTGAAATGAATCCGGACCAATTGTGGGAAACCACCATGAACCCGGAATCCAGAAGGTTGCTACAAGTGACCATTGAAGATGCGGTGTCAGCTGACACTGTTTTCTCTACGTTGATGGGAGACGTGGTAGAACCCAGAAGACAATTTATTGAAGAAAATGCATTGAATGCCAGTAATTTGGATGTGTAATTATGAGTGACCAAACAACCCACAGAATAGAACAAATGTTGAATGAAAACCCGGTGTTTTTATTCATGAAAGGCACCCCACAAACCCCCATGTGTGGCTTCTCAAGTAACACGGTTAAAATCCTCAAAGACTTGATTGGAGATGGTTTTGCTTCCTTCAATGTACTGGAAGATCCTGAAATCAGAGAAGGCATCAAGACTTATGGTCAATGGCCAACCATTCCACAACTGTATGTCAATAAAGAGTTGATTGGTGGCAACGACATCATTTCTGAGATGTTCAACACCGGGGAATTGCATGAGTTGTTGAATTTGGAACAACCAGACAGAACCCCACCCACCATAACCATCACCGATGAAGCCTTGAACCACATCAAAGAAGGTTTGAAAGACATGGGAGAGCATCAACTGTTCTTGTCTGTTGATGATGAATTCAATACCCGATTCAGTCTCGAAATGCCCAAAGGCTATGAAATCATTGCTGATGTTGGTGATTTAAAAGTCTATATGGACATAGGGACAGCCGAGCGGGCCAATGGGGTGGAAATCAGTTGGGTGGATGAACTTCAAGGTTCCGGTTTACGTATCAAAAATCCCAATGAACCCCCTGCTGTACAGGATTTATCTGTGGCAGAATTACAAGACTGGTTCGATACTGACACGGCCAATCCCAAGGTATACGATGTCAGATCAGCAGATTCTTTTGCAGACGGTTCAGTAGATCATGCCATCAGGTTAGACAAAGATGCCATTACAGACATAGAAAGCATGGACAAGGACACCCCCCTGGTTTTTGTTTGCCAAATTGGTCAGTCATCCATGTCTGCGGCAGAATTTTTTCGCAAAAAAGGCTATACCAAAGTGTTTAACTTAACCGGTGGTTACAACGCCTGGAATGAGTAAACAAATCAGCAGAATAGTTGATAAAAGACGCCTTCTTCAAGGCGTTTTTTTATTCCTGATATTGTTGAGTTCATGGTGGTATCAGCAAAATTATTCAACCAACAGCGACCTGATTGATGCCATAAACATGCAGCGCAATGATGTGTTGGTTGAATTTGAAGCAGAGGTCATCAAGCTATTGAGGGATGATAACCATGGGTCTAAACACCAAAAATTTATCGTTCAACATGGTATTCACACCCTGTTGATTGCCCACAATATAGATTTGGCACCAAGGGTTCCAATTGTCGTTGGTGATCACTTGACCATCAATGGTGAGTATGAATGGAATGACCGTGGTGGGGTGGTTCATTGGACCCACCATGATCCCCAAAATAGGCGAGCTGGAGGTTGGATTGAACTGGACGGAAAAAAGTTTAAATAAGCATTAAAAATACTTGCCTAATGTATTGAATTAATTTATCATTGCGCACCTCGAAACATTCAGTTTCAATCCTGTTTATTCAAATGGGTCGTTAGCTCAGCTGGTAGAGCAGTGGACTTTTAATCCATTGGTCATAGGTTCAAATCCTATACGACCCACCATTGAATTTGATTTTAAAAAAATACGTCAAATATCCTGAATTTATTGGTCAGATGTGTCTATACCCAATGAATCTACTGTCCGGATAAAAAGTGGTTATTAATTAACCAAAAAACAACACGCATAAAATCAAATATGAAAACCAATAATTTGTTTTATTATCAGTGACTTACAAAGACAGCCTTTTGTTTTTATGTGCCAATATACTTCATGAGCAAGGTCATGACAAAGAAAAGGCGGATTTGAAGCAAGTACAAGCGCAAAAAAACACCACTTCAAATCAATAAAATGGTGTTTTAAGAAATGGTGTGTTGGTTATTTTTTGATGCCTTCAACAGAGACTGTTAAGGTCAAATTTTCATAAGCACCACCAACACTTTTTTTCAGTTTAAATTTTGAAAGTTGTAAATCGGTGGTTGCTTCATACCCGCGGCGATACCCTCCCCATGGATCTTTGCCGGCGCCGATGAATTTGACATCCAAAGAAACCTCTTGAGTCACACCATTCAATGTTAAGTTTCCGGTCATGGTGCCATGGCCATCTGTGGAAGGGGTGAATGAGGTGCTGTTAAATGTTGCCGTTGGATGTGCAGCCACATTCAGGAAATCATCACTACGCAAATGTTTGTCTCGAGCGGTGTGGTTTGAGTTGACACTGCTGGTGTCAACAGTCATTTCAATACTGGCAGCAGTTGGGTTGTTCTCATCAAAGGTAAATTCTCCGTCGAAAGAATCAAAACGTCCATACAACCAACTGTATCCCAGGTGACTGATTTTAAATTGCACAAAAGCGTGTGAGCCCTTGGTGTCAATTTGGTAGGTGTCTGCTGTAGCAAAACCACTGGTGATGAATAAAAGGATCAACAATATTTTTTTCATATAGATTCCTATAACATGCGTTTTAAAGTATCGTCTTTATCGATGAAATGGTGTTTCAATGCGCCCAGCACATGAAAAATCACCATGGCCATCAATACATAAGACAGGTTCTCGTGTAACCAACCCATGGTATCGACCTGGTTGGCAGAAAATTGTGAAAATGCGGGTAATTTAATAAATTCAAGCACTGTTTTAGTTTCACCATCTGCTGTAGTGAACAAATACCCACAAATAATGATGGTAGAGACCAAAAGATAAATCAACGCTTTGACACCTTTGGCCACGAAAGATTCAAAACGGTTGTGGTTCAATGGTGTAAGGTTTGAACGGGGAAAAAACAGTCTGATGATCATCCATGTCCACAAAACCAAGATAACGACACCGCCTGTGATGTGCCACTCAGGTAAGGTGGTGTACCAGGGACTGTAATAATCCAGATCAACCATGATCCATCCAGAAATAAACAGCGCAATGATCAGTAAAGCACTGAACCAGTGTAACAGCCTTTTAATGATCGTGTGTTTTGTCATCATCATTTACCAGTCAAACTCAGTAACCACAGGTGTGTGGTCAGAAGGGCGTTCCCATTTTCGTGGTTCAACATCAATGTATGAAGCCGTGACGGCTTCGGACATTTCATCAGAACACAACACCAAATCAATGCGCAAACCAAGTCCCCTGATAAACCCGTTCATGCGGTAATCCCACCAACTGAATAAACCACCTTCATCATGTAACAATCTGAAACTGTCTTGTAAACCCAAATCCAGCAAACGATTCAAGGCGTTGCGTTCCTCGGTGGTACAGAGGATTTTTTCATGCCATTTATCAGGATCATGGACATCGCGATCATCTGGTGCGATGTTGAAATCACCCAAGACTACCACATCATCGTATTCATTCATTTGTTGCTCAACAAAGTGGGTCACTTTGTCTAACCAATTGAGTTTATAGGTGAATTTTTCTGTACCAGGGGCTGAACCGTTGACCACATACAAGTCAATGATGCGCACATCATCTACAGTGGCAGCCAATATGCGCCTTTGTGGGTCGTCCAGACCTGGAATATCAGTGATCACATCGACAGGCTGCTGTTTGGCAATGATGGCCACACCGTTGTAGGTTTTTTGACCAGAAAACACCACTTGATAACCAGCCGCCTCAATGGCTGCTTGTGGAAAGACCTCATCGGTCATTTTGGTTTCTTGCAAGGCCAGTACATCGGGCTGGGAAGATTCAAGCCACTGCAACACATGTTCCAAACGGACATTGAGTGAATTGACGTTCCAGGAAGCTATTTTCATGGTAGTTGGTTTTATAAATCAGAAAATTGTAACAAACAATGTGGTTTTATAGATGTTATTCGGCAGTGAAAGTGAAAAAAAATTCAACTTTGCTTAAAGCGTAATAAAACCTAACAAACAACGAAACCAATAACATAAAATAAAGGGTTAGTTTGATAACATTAAATTATGCTTCGCATCATTGGTATTGATCCAGGTTCACGCTTTACCGGCGTGGGGATCATTGACACAAAAGACCAAAACATCCAACATGTCCACCATGAGACCATCAAGTGTGGTGATGGCGACTTTCCAGAGCGCCTGAAAACCATATTTGTGACAGTCAATCATTTGGTGCAACAATACCAACCTCATGAGATGGCGATTGAAAATGTGTTCATGGCTAAAAATGCAAATGCAGCTTTGAAATTAGGCCAGGCACGAGGTGCAGCCATTTGTGCCACGGTGGCCAATGATGTTTTGGTGCATGAATACGCACCCAAAGCCATCAAGCAGGCTGTGGTGGGAAAAGGCGGTGCAGACAAAGCCCAAGTGCAGTATATGGTGCAGTTGTTGCTGAATTTAACAGAAAAGGTGCAAAATGATGCGGCCGATGGTCTGGCTGTAGCCATTTGTCATGCCAATAATCGTTGGGCCCAACAGCGGTTGGTGGCTAACAACACCAGTAATTGGAGAAAATTTTGAGGTCAGATTCATGATCGGTCGCTTACATGGCCAGCTGGTACACACTGAACCCCCTTCTCATTTGATTGTAGATGTGAACGGTGTCGGTTATGAGGTGGAAGCACCCACCAGTGTATTTTTTGATTTACCGGAAATGAACCATCAAATCACTCTGGTGATTCATCATCTGGTGCGTGAAGACGCTTCTATTCTTTATGGTTTTCGCAGTTTTGCCCAACGTGATTTGTTCCGAACATTGTTGAAGGTCAATGGCATAGGTGCCAAATCGGCATTGGCTATTTTGTCCACCATGAGTTCAGCTGAGTTTGCACAAGTGATTCAGGATCAAAACGTATCAGCCATAGTGAAGGTGCCGGGCATCGGTAAAAAAACCGCACAACGGTTGATCATAGAAATGAAAGACAAGGTGGATGTCACCACCATGGACCCAGGTGATCCCAACCAGCCACAAGCCAGTCGTTTTGGCATTCACACAGAAGCGGAATCGGCTTTGCAAGCCCTTGGATTTAAGCCAACAGAAGCCAGTCAAATGGTGAAACAAGTGGCCAAAGATGACATGAGTGTGGAAGAAATTATCCGCGTTTGTTTACAACTGAAAGGAGCCGGCTGATGGAAAATAACCCATTTGAGGTCAGTGATCGATTGATTGGCGGCATGCCTGAAAGCTCACAAGAAAAGTTGATTGAGGCCAGCATCAGACCACAAAGTCTCAGTGAATACTTGGGCCAAAAAGAAGTCAAAGAACAGATGGAACTGTTTATCCAGGCAGCCAAAAATCGTGCCGAATCTCTAGACCATGTGTTGATCTTTGGTCCACCTGGTTTGGGCAAAACCACCATGGCCCACGTGATTGCCAATGAAATGGGGGTGCAGATGCGTCAAACATCCGGCCCGGTGCTGGAAAAAGCCGGTGATCTGGCGGCTTTGTTGACCAACCTACAACCGCATGATGTGTTGTTTATCGACGAAATTCACCGACTATCACCGGTGGTCGAAGAAGTTTTGTACCCTGCGATGGAGGATTTCCAAATCGACATCATGATTGGTGAAGGTCCGGCTGCCCGTTCGATTAAGTTGGATTTACCACCGTTTACTTTGGTGGGTGCCACGACCCGAGCAGGGCTATTGACCTCACCTTTGCGCGATCGTTTTGGCATCGTACAGCGACTCAAGTTTTATGAGACGCCCGATTTGATGCACATTGTAGCCAGGTCAGCTCAAATCCTGAACATCCAAGCCGATGAAGCCGGGTGTCTGGAAGTGGCCAGGCGCTCACGGGGCACTCCCAGAATAGCCAATCGCCTGTTGCGTCGGGTTCGGGACTATGCAGAGGTCAAAGGGGATGGCGTAATCACCGAAGAGATTGCTTCCAGTGCCATGAACATGTTACAAGTAGACCAAAAAGGATTGGATGAAATGGACCGTAAACTGTTGTCCATCATCACACAACAATTTGAAGGAGGACCCGTGGGGATCAACTCATTGGCAGCTGCTTTGTCTGAAGAACGTGGTACGGTAGAGGATGTGATTGAACCTTATTTAATTCAACAAGGTTTGATTGCTCGCACGGCTCGAGGCCGGATTGCCACGACCAAAACCTGGCAAATCTTGGGCATCAGCCCACCTAAAAACAAACACAACCAAGACCTTTTTGAGTGAATTCAATTCATATATGAGCAAATACACCCATCAATTCAGAGTCTATTATGAAGACACCGACGCTGGCGGCGTGGTTTATCATGCCAATTATTTGAACTTTTTCGAACGCACGCGGACTGAATGGTTACGATCTAAAGGATTGCAACAAAGTGTGATGCGCGAACAAGCCAATGTGATACTGGCCATTCGGAAAATGGACATTGATTTTGTACTACCGGCCAGGCTCGATGATGTATTGACGGTCAGCACAGAAGTGCAAAGCCACAGTAAAATAACCATGGTGGTGGCCCAAGAAATGTATGTGGGTGATACCTTGGTTGCCAAAGCCCGTGTACAAATAGTCAGTTTGAGTGCAGAAAAGTTCAAACCGATGCGCTTTCCAACCCAATATTTAGAGGAGTTAATGCTTTGAACGACAGCGGACAATTTTATTACGAAATCATCATGAGTGCTTCCATGCCAGTGAAAGTGGTGATGGTTATTTTGGTGTTGGCATCGGTGTGGTCTTGGTTGATCATCTTTTCCAAAGGTCGGGTGTTGGCCAGTGCACAAAACAAGGCCAAGAAATTTGAAGAATACTTTTGGTCTGGGGTCGATTTGAACAAACTGTATGACACCATATCAGGCAAAAAAAATTCTGGGCTGGCAAAAATTTTCGAAGCCGGTTTCAAAGAGTTTCAACGGAAAAAAACGGTATCTAAAGGCGCCATCAGCTCGATTGAGGGCTCAGACCGGGCGATGCGAGTGGCGCTGAACCGTGAAATAGAAAACATGGAAAGCCACTTACCGACCTTGGCCACCATTGGGTCAACCAGCCCGTACATTGGGTTGTTTGGTACGGTGATAGGTATCATGTTGTCTTTTCATGCTTTATCAGATGTGACACAGGCCACCATTGCCTTGGTGGCACCGGGCATTTCAGAAGCCTTGATCGCCACGGCCATGGGTTTGTTTGCTGCCATTCCAGCGGTTATTTTTTATAACAAGTTCAGCGATAAGGTGGAACGCATCTATGCCCAATACGATGCTTTTAAGGAAGAATTTTCTGCCATTTTACACCGGCAGGTAGGGTAGTCAGATGAGGCGACCCCGCAAAGTCAAAGCAGAAATCAATGTGGTGCCATACATCGACGTGACTTTGGTGTTGTTGATCATTTTCATGATCACCACACCTTTAATGAACCTGGGTGTTGATGTCAACTTACCTGAATCAACGGCCAACACCATCACCATTGAAACCGAGCCAGCAGTGGTGAATGTAACAGCCAATGGCGATTTGTATTTAAGTATTGGTGGCGAATATGAGTTGATTGATGCAGAATCATTGACCAAAAAGCTCACCGCCTTTGTCAAAGTCAATGATGAATTACCCATCATGATAGGCGCCGATGAGTCCGTCAGTTATGGACAAGTCTATCAAGCCATGGCCATTGTTCAGCAGTCAGGCGCCAAGAAAGTGGGTTTGATCAGCGACCCCATTAAACCGGATCAGTGATTTGATATGTCGGTCTTGAGTTTCGATGCTGAAAAACGACAAGGACTGCTTTATTCCTTGGGTTTACACATTGCGATCGTGATGTTGTTGATGATGTCGACCCAACAAATCAGCATCACACCACCCAAAGGCATTGCCATTCAGGCTGAAATCATGGATCTGGATCAGTTTTTAAAAAATCAGCCCAAGCCCAAAACACAGCCGGTTAAAAAAGATCCGCCGAAACCAGAACCGAAACCACCTGAACCGAAACCCCCAGAACCTAAACCACCGGAGCCCAAACCGGTAGAAAAACCGGTGGAAAAACCAGTGATTAAACCCCAGGTTGATCCAGTGAAGCGTCAGGAGAAAACCGATCGACAAAAACGTCTGGAAGAAATCCGGCGCAAAAGACAAGAAGCCGAACAACAGGCACAAAAACAACCAGAAATTAAACCCACAGAAAATCCTGTGGAAAAACCAGCTAATCCAGCCATTGGCACCCCAACAGGTGTGGAAGACCCTTTGAATAAATTGAAGGCCCAGTATTCCTTGGTATTAGATGCAGCTGTAAGAAGACAATGGGCCATGCCGGTAGGTACACCTCAAACCTTAAAATGCTTAGTTAAAGTCAAGCAAATACCTGGCGGCGGTGTTATAGATGTTTCAATTGGCTCACCTTGTAATGCTTCCCCTATAGTCAGAAACTCGATCATCAATGCGGTAAAAAAAGCAGATCCGCTGCCTTATACAGGCTTTGAAAGGGTTTTTGATCGAGAAATTGACATAACTTTCACCAACACGGAGAACAAATAATGAAAACAATATTGACCTTATTCACTTTAGGGACGTTGCTTTCTTTTAACCTTAATGCTCAATTAAACATCACCATTGATGGGGGCAACGCTTCGGCTCTGCCCATAGCGGTGGTCGATTTTGTTAACTCCGGTGACCCACTGGCCACCGATATGGCCGAAGTGATTCGCAATGACTTGGCCCGATCAGGCCAATTCAAACCATTGGATAAAAGTTTAATTGTTGACCAGCCCCGATCGGATGCCGACATAAATTTTGGCACCTGGCGACTGCTGGGTTCGGACTTTATTTCATATGGTGACATCACTTATTTAGATGAAAATCGCATGGAAGTTCGTTTCCGCTTGGCTTCTGTGGCAGAACAAAAGCAATTGTTGGCTTTGACCTTGCCTTTAAACCGGGAGCAAGCCAGGGCCGGTGCACATTACATTGCAGATCGGATCTATGAAGAAATTTTAGGCATCCCAGGGGTGTTTTCTACCAAACTGTCCTATGTAACCATGACAAAGAACAACCAGGGTTTTAAATACCAACTGATCGTTGCCGATTCAGATGGGTTTGGCCCCCAATCTCTGGTGACCTCAAACGAACCTTTGTTGTCACCTTCATGGTCTCCAGACGGGAAAAAACTGGCTTATGTGTCATTTGAAAAAGGTAACTCAGCGATCTATATTCAGGACTTGAGTACCGGATCCAGAACATTGATGTCTAATTTCGAGGGAATCAATGGGGCACCTAAGTTTTCGCCCAATGGTCAAAGGCTGGCCATCACCTTGTCGAAGTCAGGTAACCCAGAAATCTACACCATCAATGTGTTTGATAAAAAGTTGACCCAAATCACCAACCATTGGGCCATTGATACCGAACCGGAATGGTCACCGGATGGCCAAAGTTTATTCTTCACGTCTGATCGAGGAGGTCGGCCGCAAATTTACCAAGTTGATTTGATCAACAAACAACCCAAACGCATCACTTTCGAGGGCGAATACAATGCCCGTGCCAGCTTGTCTCCGGACGGCAAGTACATAGCCATGGTTCACGGTAACGACAACCGGTATCAAATCGCTTTGTTGCACCGACCATCAAACACCATGCAATTAATCAGTGACGGTAGTTTGGACGAAACACCCAGCTTTGCACCCAATGGCGCAATGGTGTTGTTTGCCACCAAAACGCCGGCTGGAAAAGGCTTGTTAAAAGCCGTTTCAACCGACGGCCAAACGTCCAATGATTTGGTGTTGACCAATGGCCATGTTCGTGAGCCTAACTGGTCTCCCTTATTGAAATAGTTTAGGGCCTGTTAACAGGCCCCCCTAGTCTTAAGCTTGGCTTGAAGACCACCCAAACCATCAACTATACTGTTGGCTTCAATCACTGGTATTGTTGATGGTTTTTTATTTGTACAGATCATTTTTTTAATGGTGCTGGAGTTAGCCAGACAAACAGTCGCCAACCAAAACACCCAATTGAGAGAACATCAAGTCAGTGTTGCGGTCTGTGGTGGATGTGCTGGTGTAAAGGTAAACAACGCTGGAAACGTTAATGACACAAGCTGAAGTGGTTCTTTATGAGGCCAAGGGCTTCGATAACAATAAAATGATATTTCGGGGAATTTATGAGTGATTTAGACAATTACATCAAGCAGGCTTCAGATCAACAGTGGCTGGTCATCGTGCTGTTGATTGTATTTCCACCGGTGGGCATTTATTTGCTGTGGAAAGGCAAGCACTTTGATGAAAAGAAACGCAAGATCATTACTGGGGTGTCTGTTGCTTGGTTTTTGCTGTATTTGATTGATGCTTCAATGGCACCAAGCAACCAGAGTGGTTATGGTAGTTGCAGCGCCACATTTTATGAAAATGGTTGTACCTATTACCGCGATGACAACTGTAATGTAGTGGCCAAATCTTGTGACTGATAAACACAACTATGACCAAGAGATGGACTGGAATTATGCCCGGTTTATTGACTTGATAAACAGTACAGCAAAGAGTTTGGCTGCGTATGTAGACAAGGCCAACAAAGGCCTTCAACCAGTATCCAATCTGAAGCCGCTGGCGGAAATCAGGACCGCACTCAAAGCAGATCAGTTGATCCAAAAGGGCGGACTTTCCGAGCAGGGTTTTTCTGATTTTCTGGAAGTCTATTTAAAACACAGCACGCAATTACACCACCCCAACTACATGGCGCATCAAGTGGCATCACCAGGCATACCTTCGGCTTTAGCAGATTTCATTCATGGTGCCATCAACAACCCCATGGCCATTTATGAGATGGGGTCTACAGCAGCCACCTTAGAACATGTGGTGATCAATTGGATGCTGCATAAAATAGGTTGGCCAGAAGAACCCTTAGAAAAAACAAACCAAACCCATGGTGCAGGTGTACTCATGCACGGAGGTTCATTGGCCAACCTGGTTTCCTTGTTGGCAGCCAGGTCAGCGATTGCTCCAGATGCATGGGAACGAGGCAACCCTACAGACCTGAAAGTATTGGCACCGGCCAACAGCCACTATTCAATTGTCAGGGCCTTATCAATCATGGGGTTAGGCAGCCAGGCTTTGGTACCTGTTGCGGTCGATGCAGAAGAGCGGATCATTCCGGCAGCTCTTGAAGAATGCATCCAGTCAACCTTATCTCAGGGATACCGCATCATGGCGGTGGTTGCCAATGCTTGTTCAACCGGCAGTGGCTTGTTCGATCCTTTGACAGAGGTGGCCAACATTTGTGACCAACATCAAGTATGGTTTCATGTGGATGCTTGTCACGGCGGCTCTTTTCTACTTTCTGAGCAATTAAAACACCATTTGAGCGGTGCAGAAAAAGCGGATTCATTGGTCTGGGATGCCCACAAAATGATGCGCGTTTCAAGCTTGTGTACAGCGGTATTGGTCAGAAATTCCAGTCATTTACAACATGCGTTTCAACAACAAGCCAGTTATTTGTTTTATGGCAGCCAAAGTATGGGTAAGGACTTTTTGCATCGCACGGTGGAGTGCACCAAATCGGCATTGGCTACCAAAGTCTTTTTAAGCTTGGCATGGCAGGGAGAACAGGCCCTGGGTGAATACATTGAGGCCAGGGTGGGCCTAACGCATCAAGCTTACCAATTAATAAATCAACGTGATAACTTCCACTGTCCTTATCAACCAGAAAGTAACATCCTGTGTTTCAGGTATAAAGACGATGATGATCTACAAATCACCATACGTGAAACACTGCTCAACGCAGGAATCTTTCATCTGACCTCAACGGACTTGAGCGGCAAAAGGTATTTGCGTATAACCATCATGACCACAGCCACCAGTCTTGAAACCATAGAACAGATGGTTGAGGCGATAGAATCCAGGTGGTGAAATGCAGAACAAGACATTTGGAGCAGCTTATGAATAAGATGATACTGGTGTTGATCTTTTTTGGTTTTACGGTCAATGCAGAGATTGAACACCTGACGGGATTAAAGGGCAGTCAGTACCATGCACTACACTCCAAGGTGTTGGATCATGACTACCATATTTTTGTCAAAACACCACAAATCGACCCAGCAGATAAAAACAAAAAGTTGCCTGTGGTTTATCTGTTAGACGGTGGCGTTCATTTTCCAAGTATGGTGCCATATTCTCGATATATGACGTTGTTTGAGGAAATACCTCCGGTGATACAGGTGGGCATTTCTTACGGCACCAGTGATTGGCAAAAAGGCAACAAGCGGAGTCATGATTTTACCTTGCCCGCCGCCAGTCGAGATCACTATGGTGGTGCCGAAAAGTTTCATCAGTTCTTAACCACAGAACTGTTTCCCTTGATTGAAAGCAAATACCCCACTGATCCACAGCAAAGGATTTTATTTGGGCATTCACTGGGGGGCCAGTTTGCACTGTATTGTGCCATGTTTCAACCGCACACCTTCAGCGGGTTGATTGCCAGCAATCCCGCCATTCATCGCAACACAGAGTTGTTTATGAAACCCATGGAGGTTTCAGCTCACCAGCCAAAATTATTTATCATGCAGGCTGAAAACGACAATGAAGTTTACATTCAACCCAGAAAAAAATGGCTTGAATTTTGGCAAAACAAACCTCACCATTGGCAACAGAAAGTCATGGAAGCCAAAGACCATAACCACATGAGCAGTGTGGTTGCGGCCTATCGGCAGGGTATGAAATGGCTGTTTACAAACCAATAATTATTGACAAAATAACATGAAAAATACCGTTACCACTCAATGGGTCAAAGACTATACCTTTGTCAGCTCCAACCAAGACAACCAGTCCATTGTGATGGACTCGCCCGTTTCTGAAGGCGGTGATAAAGTGGGCCCATCACCCATGGAAGTGGTTTTGATGGGATTAAGTGCCTGTGCAGGTATCGATGTTAAGCTGATTTTGACCAAAGCCAAACAAGACTTCTCAGATATTCAGGTTAAAGTCAGTGCTGAGCGACGGGAAGAAATACCGAAAGTGTACACTGACATCAACTTGCACTTTGTCATCACCGGTAATGCCCTGTCTGAAAAACAAGTGGTCCGCGCGATTAAGTTATCGGCTGAAAAATACTGTTCAGTTTCCCACATGCTACAAGGGACAGTAAACATCACCCATAGCCACGAGATCATTGAATAAGGGATGAACCTATTGATCATCGAAATGCCTCTGGCTGCATAAATTCGATCAATCGATACAAAGCAAAAAGTATTAAAAACAGGTAAGTCATTCAGAACAGCAAGGCTTTTGTGATATTTTTCTGACGTCAACGGTCTTTGATTTAACTTAATACCACGAGACCACCTGTGAAAAAAATTCTATGCTTGTTGATCCTGACCTTCTGTAATCCGATTTTGGCTCAGGAATACAGTGCCATGTATCGGGTCACTTTTGTTGGTGATTGGACGGCAACCAACCACCCCATTGATTACCCCAACAATGCACATTTTTCTAACTTGATTGGCAGTACTCACAACCAAGTAGGTGGTACCTGGGCCTTGGGTGAACTGGCTTCAAGTGGAATAAAGTCGATGGCTGAAGATGGTCTCAACAACTTGTTGATCACAGAAGTCAATGCGCAAATGAGTGCTGGTACAGCAGAAAATTTGATTGAAGCGATAGGAGGATATGGAGATGAAACGACCTTTGTCGACTTTGAAATCACGGCATCCCATCCCAGGGTCAGCTTAACCAGTATGATTGCCCCGAGTCCAGACTGGTTTGTTGGAGTCCATGATTTGAGTTTAATCAACTCAGGAGAGTGGTTGGAGGAACTCATGATTGAACTGTTGCCATACGATGCAGGGACAGACAGCGGAGCTTCGTTTCGCAGTGAAAATTTTCCAACACAGCCAGCCCAACCCATCAGCCTCATCACCACCCACCCATTACCAGATAACGTTCCTTTGGGTTATTTGGTGTTTACTCGTTTAAGTACCACAGGCAGTCCACCCGATGAAGTGTTCGTGAGCAATTTTGAGGCCATTGAATGAACCTCATCATTGATCGGTAAATTGTAGTTTGGCCAGCTCAGAGTACAAACTGTTGTTACGAATCAATTGTTCATGTTTGCCTTTGGCCACAATTTTTCCCTGATCCATCACAATGATTTGATCGGCTTTGCGTATGGTGGCCAGCCGATGTGCAATGACCAGGGTTGTCCGATCTTTCATGATGCTGTTCAAGGCTTCTTGGACCAGTTTTTCACTGTTGGCATCCAAAGCACTGGTGGCTTCATCCAACAACAACACGGGCGGGTTGGTCAACACAGCACGGGCTATGGATAAGCGCTGTGCTTGACCGCCAGACAACCTGACGCCTCGTTCACCCAAGTATGTGTCGTAGCCTTGATCCAGGTTTTCTATGAATTCATCGGCATGGGCCAAACGCGCCGCTGCTTTGATGGCTTCATCACTGGCTTCAGGGTTACCGTAGGCAATGTTTTCCCGTGCCGTGCTGGAAAAAATGGTGACGTCTTGTGCCACCAATGAAAATTGAGAACGCAAGTCATTCAACTTGATGTTTTGAATGTCCTGACCATCTAATTTGATGTGACCAGATTGGGGTTCGTAAAATCTCATCAGCAGCTGGAATAAGGTGGATTTACCTGAACCGGATGGTCCAACCAGCGCAACAGTTTGGCCAGGAATGACCTCAAAAGATATGTCTGACAAAACATTCAAGCCGGTGCGGCTGGGGTATGCAAAATTGACTTGATCAATACTTATGTTACCCAAGATGTCACGGTCGAATTGAAAGGCATCAGCGGCTTCCTGAATGGTGGACTCAGTGTTCATCAACTCAATGATTCTTTCCAGGGCTCCTGCGGCTTTTTTCAACTCACTCCAAACGGTTGACAAGGCGCCCACAGAGGTGGCCGCCATGATGGCATACATCACAAACTGACTCAGTGTACCGGCAGTCATGTCTCCGGTGATCACATCACGCGCCCCCAACCACAAGACAAAAACAATGCCGCCAAAAATCACGAAACCGACCAGTAAAGACATGATTGTGGTCATGCGTATGGAAGCCACAGCGGCTTTGAAAGCGTTATTGATGGCCGTTATGAATTTGTTGTTTTCGAATTGTTCCTGGGCATAGGCTTGAACAGTGTGCATGGCGTTGATGGTTTCAGTGGCCAGAGCAGAAGAATCAGCAATGCGATCCTGTTCTGCTTTAGAAAGCTTTTGAATGCGCCGCCCTGTGATGACAATGGGAATCACCACCAAGGGTATCAGGAAAGCGATGTACATCGCCAGTTTAGGGCTGGAAACCACCATCATAAAAGCCGCACCAAAAAAAGTCACAGCAGAACGCAGGGCAATGGAGAAGGTGCTGCCAACCACGGTTTCAACCAAGGTGGTGTCGGTGTTGATGCGTGACAGAATTTCTCCGGTTTTGGTTTTTTCAAAAAACTCTTGAGACTGGGTCATGACCTTGGCATAAACCTGTTTACGCAAATCTGTGACTACTTTTTGTCCGATCCATGAGACCCAGAAATAGCGCAAGGAAGTAAACAAGATCATCAACGATGAAACCACAAACACCAACACAAAATAATAAGACAAGGTGTCTTGGTTTTCAGCAGCAAACCCCAGGTCGATCATTTGTTTAAAAGCCACGGGTATGGCCAAATTGGCTGCTGCACCAAGAAACAGCAACAGCAGCGCTAACAGGATGTGCTTTTTGTAGGGAACAATCAGTGGTTTAATTAACCGCAAATGATTCAAAGAAGCTTTGCTGTTCTCTGCTTCTGATTTGGGTTGATCGTTCAATGTTGTCGTATCCACTTCACTGTGTCCTGCCATAATGATTTTGCCTCCGGCTTGAAAAAGCCAAAATGTCCAATTGATTCAAGTCCCAAATTCTGCGGGTCAATGATGCGTTTTTCTATGTGCCGCTGGTCATCATTTACTGTTAAGGACTTGCCATATTCTTCCAACAGCCCGTCAATGGCTGCCTCAGGAGCCATGTCATCATCCGTGAATCCAAAGCACAGTAGTGGCTTTGCAAAGTGATGCCATGGATTTAAATCAAAACCAAATTTTTGATTAAACAGGTAGTCTTTTTGTTGCCCCCATGAAGCCCATTGCTTGGCAGCTGCAGACGGCCAGGGATAATTGCCCAAACCCAGTTTGGCTGCATTGAATCGAGGCCCTTTACTCATCCAAGGTACCAACACATGCCACAACAGGTATAGTTTCATATAACCAGACAGCGGCCACAGCCGCTTATCGCCTTTTTGTGCCGCCACAAGTATCAACCCATCGATGTGGTCGATGTTGTGAGCAAAACCCAACAATTGACCACCAATGCTGTGTCCCAAAACCCAAACTTTTTC
Source organism: Marinicella sp. (assembly GCA_965230295.1). Lineage (GTDB taxonomy): Bacteria > Pseudomonadota > Gammaproteobacteria > Xanthomonadales > Marinicellaceae > Marinicella. Next base: position 1,743,239 of record OZ246001.1, read on the forward strand.
AGGCTTGAGGCTTGTGCGAACCCAGCCAATAATGGCCGACTGGTCCAACCGCCCCCATGACTCGGCATTCTGCAGTGCATCATCAGCTAACACATCCATGCCATCTTCCATGCCTCTGTAGTTGTACAAAACCACGGTGAGGCCTTGGGCCGCCATACTGGCAGCAAAGGCGTGGTAAAGCTTCCGCTTGACTCCAATGGCAGGGTTTACAATCAGGGTGTTGGCAGAGTCAGCCCCGAAAACCTCTAGTTGTAAAGTGACCTGGTCATTGGTGGTTATGTTGACGGCATCAAACATTTAAGAAGGCCTAAAAAATCTTCATTGTAATGGATTACGCAAACAGAATGGTTGGCTGGTTAGGCAAAAACCTCAAGACTTCTTTTGGGCGATCATGAACACGGCTTTTCCGGGTGCGGGTTGCCATTGGTGAATGATGTCAAAATCGGCATTGAGCATAAACCGTTCCAACGCTTGTTGATCAAACACATGCAAAGTAGGTAACAACCCCAAAAATCGCCCGATGGGCCCCAACCACTTGAAGATTTTCATGGAATCTCCCAAGCAAGGCGTGGAGGTGACCAACAACCCACCAGGATTCAACATTTGGCTGACTTGTTTGACCACTTGTTGAGTGTTTTTCAATAAGTGCAGGATGCTCAGCCCCAACACCACATCAAAACGCTGCTCACCCGCATCAAAGTCATCGATGGTGCTGGTTAAGAAATCAATGTTGGTGATGTTTTGTTGTTCGGCTTTGTTTTTGGCAATGGCAATCATCTGATCTGACACATCGATGGCGGTGATGTGCTCGACAAGTGGCGCATGAATCAATGCTGTTGAGCCAGTGCCACAACCAAACTCGAACAGTCGCATGTTTGGTTTGAGGTGCTGTTGGGTCAGATTGAGCTTTTGTTCGTAAACGGCTTGATCAGGCACCGGACGCTTGGCGTATTTGGCGGCATGTCGGTTCCAAAATTTTTGGTCGAAGTTTTTCATTGATTTGTTTCATTTTTTGGGTTGATTCCATTATATGCATGCAAAACAGAATAAAAATATGATATTTTGTATGTAATCCATGCAAATATGAATAAATGAGCGCTCTCAATTCACAGTTCAATTGGAACCAGGCCAAAGCATTTCTCTTAACTGCTCAAACCGGTTCTTTATCTGCTGCTGCACACCTACTGAAAGTGTCCCAACCGACCTTGGGCCGTCAGGTCAGCGCCTTAGAATCGGCACTGGGCGTGGTGCTGTTTGAGCGGGTGGGGCGTGGCCTGTCGTTAACGCCCAGTGGCCAAGAGCTGTTGGAGCATGTACAACACATGAATGAGGCAGCCAATCAGTTCATGCTCACAGCCACCGGCCAAAATAAACAATTGGCTGGCGAAGTTTGTATCACCGCCACCGATGTGCTGGCCTATTTTATCTTACCGCCTATACTTGCAAAACTTCGACGGCTGGAACCGGGTATTCATATCGAGGTGATTGCCAGTAATGCGGCCAGTGACCTGCTGCGTCGGGAAGCCGACATTGCGGTGCGTTCTTTCAGGCCCACACAAGCTGATTTGGTGGCCAAGAAATTGGCCGATGTCGAAGCATTTTTGTATGCCACCCCAGGATACCTGGCGAGTTTAAATGATCCGAAAAACATGATGGAATTCAATCAGGCCGACTTCATTGGTTTTGTGAACAACGATCCGTATCAAGAAGCCTTGAATGAGATGGGTTTTGAGCTCACAGCAGAGAATTTTCCTGTAGTTTGTGAAAACCACCTCATCCATTGGGAATTGACCAAACAGGGTGTGGGTATAGGAGTGATGCCGTTACAAGTGGGCAGCCAGGAACCGTTGGTCAAGCCCATTTTGCCTGATTTGCCAGGACACACTTCAGAATTGTGGTTGGTAGCCCACAGGGAAGTCAGGACCAGTCGCCGCGTAAGAAGGGTGTTTGATTTTTTGTCTGATCAACTGATGCACATAGAAGTGTAAAGATCATGCCATCAGTCACATTTGTGACTGCAGGTAATTTTCCAAACCAGTCAACTTGATCAAACGCAATTGTTTTTCCAGCCAATAGGCGTGATCAGTTTCGGTGTCATCCAGCAGCACCAATAACTGGTCCCGAGTGACGTAATCTTGTTCTTGCTCACACAAGGCCATGACTTTTTTCAACGCTTTTTGTACACCATATTCGATGTCCAGATCACTTTGCAGCATGGCGGGTACGGTAGCGCCAATGTTCAGGCCATCTCGTTTAGACAGGTCAGGCTTGCCTTCAAGGAAGAGGATGCGTTCAATCAAAACGGCCGCATGGCCTTTTTCATCATCAAACTCATGATCAATGCGCTCATAGAGCTTGTTTAAGCCCATGTCTTCATACATTCTGGAGTGAACAAAGTATTGGTCCATGGCGGTTAATTCGTAAACCAGGAGCTCATTCAGTGCATTGATGATTTGAGGGTTGCCTTTCATTCGTTGTCTCCAATTTGAGCTTGTAGGTAGTTTTGTAAACCCACGTCATCAATCAATGAAACTTGGGTTTCGTGCCAGTCTATCAGTTCCTCTTCATGCGCCAAATGGGAGCTGAGTAAGTCACGGCTGACATAATCTTGGGCCGCTTCACAGGTGGTTATGGCTGTTTTGATAACTTGGTGTTGATTGGCCAGGAATTCACTGTTGCACTTGATCACTTCAGCCGTGTCTTCTCCAATGTTCAATTTACCCAGCTTTTGTAAATTGGGTAAACCACCCAGCAACAGTATGCGTTCGATCAAATCATCGGCATGCTTCATGTCTTTGATGGATTTTTTATAAAAGACTTCATCCAATTCAGCAAAGCCCCAATCCTTGGTCATGCGAGCATGTAAAAAGAACTGATTGATGGAAGTCAATTTACTGGTTAATACCAGATTAAGTGTGGTGTGGATACTGCTGTCAATGTTCATGTTGTTGTGAGTTTTTGTAATAGTTGGATTCTAGATTGTTTTGTTGGCAAAGTCAAAAAATACATTTAATTTCAACCACTTAATACGTAACAAGAATCACTTTCATTTGTGTTTAGTTTTCTATTCTGGGTGAATGTATTCGTTCTCAGGCAAGCGTGTGCGATAATAAAAGCAGTCAATGTAAACAACATCAACCGGAGTCATTGTGTCAAACAACAAAACCCAAGCAACCGAAGCCAGTGTGATTAAATTCCTCACGGCGGTGTCACCAGAACACAAAAGACAAGATGCGTTCACCTTGTTGGAAATGATGGAAAGACTGTCCGGCTATCAGGCTAAAATGTGGGGTCCAAGTATCGTGGGTTTTGGCCAGTACCATTACCGATATGACTCAGGACGAGAAGGCGATTTCATGCGCATCGGTTTTTCACCCCGAAAAGCCAACATTTCTTTGTACATCATCACAGGGGTTAAACGGTACCCAGAGCTTTTGGACCAATTGGGCAAGCACAAAACAGGCAAATCATGTCTTTATGTCAATAAACTGAAAGACATCAAGTTGAACGTATTGGAACAGCTGATCAGTAAAGAATTGGCTTACATGGCAGAAAAGTACCCAGAAGACATACCATCAAGATAACCATGAAGACGTTGCCCAAAATCACCTGGGGTGATGCCAACGATCAACCCCCCATTTACTTTGCCCATGCCAACGGCTATCCACCAGGCAGTTACCAATCGATCATCGATGCCTTGTCTACAGACCACCAGGTTGTATCGTATTTACAAAGGCCGCTGTGGCAACCCGCACCTGATGTCATGAGTATCCAGTCATGGCATGAGCTGGCAGATGATGTGATTCAATTTTTTGACCAGAACCACATGAAAAATGTGGTGGCTGTGGGCCATTCATTGGGTTCTGTAACGGCTTTTATGGCAGCCCAAAAAAGACCCGATCTGATCAAAGCATTGGTGATGATTGAACCTGTAGCCCTGCCTTGGATTTTTTGTTGGTTGACACAGGTTTTTCCAGGTTTGGTCAGGCAGCGAGTCAGCATCATCCGCAAAGCCTTGAAGCGACCCAATCAATTTACTGATTTAGCAGCCGCCTTTGATTTCCACCGCAAACCACGGGTGTTTGGTCGCATCAGTGATGAAAACTTGTGGCATTACATCCGCGCCGGTGTGGTTCAACAAGGTGAAAACTATCGACTGGCATATCCGCGTGAGTGGGAGGCCAGGATTTATGCCACAGCGACCTATTTCAGAGGTCAGTTGATTCATTCAAAACTGCCGGTTCTGGGTCTGAGAGGAGGTCATTCAGATACGGTCGATGCCAAGTTTTGGCGTCGTTGGCAGCGCAATGATAACCACCAACACATTGAATTTCCAGAAGCGGGCCATTTACTGCCATTGGAAAACCCAGCGGCGGTGATTGAAGCCATCATGCCATTTGTGGAGCGTCACCAAAGATGAAAGGGGATGTTTTACATCAGTCCAAGGCAGGTACAATTGTCTTGACTACATTGAACAGTCGTTACATCCATGCTTCATTCAGCTTACGTTACCTCTATGCCAACTTGGGTGAACTGCAACCACAATCATCCATTGTAGAGTTCACCATACATGATCGAGCGATCGACATGGTTGAAAAGTTGTTGTCAAAATCTCCCTCCATCATAGGATTCAGTGTCTATATTTGGAATGTCGTGGAAACCACGGCAGTGGTTAAGTTACTCAAAACAATTCAACCTGAAATCACCATTGTTTTGGGCGGTCCAGAAGTCAGCCACATCCCGGACCAACCGGAAGTGGTTGAGCTGGCAGATTATGTGATCAAAGGCCCGGGAGAGTCGAGTTTCCGTGCCTTGTGTCAACAAATTCTGAATCAACAATTGCCGGCAGAACAGGTCATCAACGGTTTACCACAACCCTTGGAAGAGTTGTTGATGCCCTATGAGTATTATAATGAAGAAGATCTGAGTAACCGCATCATTTATGTTGAGGCATCTCGAGGATGTCCTTTCAAATGTGAGTTTTGTCTGTCATCCTTGGACAAAACATCCAAAACGTTTACCCTGGACCGTTTCCTGGCTGAAATGGACCGGCTCTATAAGCTGGGTGCCAGGAATTTCAAATTCATTGACCGAACTTTCAACCTCAAGATCGCTCATTCAACGACCATCTTGCAGTTTTTTCTGGATCGTATGGATTCTGAGCTGATGGTGCATTTCGAAGTGATTCCTGATCGGTTGCCTGATAAGCTCAAAGTGCTGTTGCAACAGTTTCCGGTCAATAGTTTACAGTTTGAGGTGGGAGTACAAACGTTTGACCCAGAAATACAAACGCTGATCTCAAGACGTCAGGACAATGAACAAACCAAAGCCAACTTGAAGTGGCTGCGAGCTTCCACCCAAGCACACATCCATGCCGATTTGATATTTGGTCTACCGGGAGATACGTTGACAGGCTTTGCCGACAGTTTTGATCAACTGTACGCCTTACAACCACAGGAAATCCAGCTGGGTATATTAAAAAGGTTGCGAGGTGCGCCCATCAATCGACACACCGCAGAATACCGAATGAAGTACAGTCCAGCGCCACCTTATGCGGTGTTACAAACCAGAGACATCAGCTTCAATGAATTACAAAGAGTGGGACGTTTTGCTCGTTACTGGGACATCTTTGGTAACCAAGGACGCTTCAAACACAGTTTACCTTTGATCATGGGCACACAACCGTTTGCGCGTTTCATGCAGTTTTCAGACGCCTTGTTTGCTCAAGCACAAAGCACCTGGAAAATTTCTTTCCGACGGCAGTTTGTGTTGTTATATCAGATCATTCCGACGGCGCTTAATGTCGACTCAGACGTTTTGTTCACAGCACTGCAAAAAGACTTCGATCGCAGTGGTGAAAAAGGCGTGCTGGCCCATTTGTTGAACCCCATTGAAAAAGCCAAAAAGAACCAAAAAAATGCCCGCCAAGCACGGCATTTGTGATGCAATAAATGTGAGGCTTGTGTGACACGCCATACCAATCAACAATCTCTGCTATAATCATTGGCCATGGATGGCGTGAGTGATGAGGGACACCAGCCACAAGGGTATCCCTCGTTCATAGAATATCAATGTGACCGACTGCTGCCAGTGGCCAAAATGTTGCTGGGGTTCAGTGTCATATACCTGATTGGATTTGCCATTCTGGATTATTTCAAATACCCCGATCAGATACACACCATTGTCATCTTTCGCTTGCTGGCAGCCTTGCCGCTGTTGTTGTTGATTTCGTTTCTGAATAAACCAAAGTACCACTTAAAAATTCCAAAGTTATTTCTCACATTAGGCTTGTTGTCTTTCAGTTGCTTTCTGGCCCTTAACCTGGCCATACCCGGGAAAAAATACATTGTGGTTTTGGTACCTGTTTTTTATATTTTGGCGGTTATAGCTATGGCACCGTTGTTCAAAACCAGTGAATTGTTGTTAACTTTCGTGTTGGGATTTTTGGTTTATTATTGGGCAGGGTTTTTTTATATCAAAGACAACGAATACATCAAGTTGGTTTTCCCACACATGACCGCCATTGTGTTGTTTACCCTGATCACAGTGATTAAGATCAAACAGTCAGCAGAGGAAAACTATCAACTGGCCAAAGATTTGCACTGGCGTTCAGAACATGATGAATTAACCAAGGTGTTCAATCGGCGTGGGGTATTTGCCTGGATAACGGACCAAAACCTGTTCAATGGACAATCTTTCGAGCCCATATCTTTGGCAATGTTGGACCTGGACCATTTCAAAAGCATCAACGATGAATATGGTCATGATGTGGGCGATCAAGTGATTCAACAAAGTGCGCAGTTAATCAAAGATGAACTCGGCCCCAACTCGGTGGTTGCACGATTTGGTGGAGAAGAGTTTTTATTGGTTTTACAAGAAGGGTCAGAGGCTCAAAACTTATTGTGTACCAGAACCATTTTGGAAAAAATTCGGGACTTGGCGATCATCGAGGACAGCAACAAAACCAGAAACGTGACCGTCAGCATTGGATTTGTCAATCACCGCATCACCCACACCTTCGAACAAACATTGAAGGTGGCTGATGACTTTTTGTACCATGCCAAAGAGACGGGACGGAATAAAATGATCACAGGTCATGAAAAAGTAGCCAGCCATGGCTGAACCCACACCTTGTCAAACCATTGATCTGCTCGATGTATCGGTGTTGGTAAAAAGGGAAGACTTGAATCATCCTGTGGTACAGGGCAACAAGCTGTGGAAACTGAAACACAATCTTTTGGCAGCCAAGAAGCAACAGTCAGACACCGTGGTTACCTTTGGAGGCGCTTTTTCAAACCACCTGTTGGCAACAGCCTATGCGGCCAAGGCAGCCGGGTTGGCAGCGGTGGGCATCGTTCGTGGTGACGAACTGGATGACAATCAAGCGGTCTGGTCAGAAACCTTACATCGATGTGCTCACTATGGGATGCGCTTAGAGTTTGTGAACCGCAAGCATTATCGACAAAAACAACACAGCCAAGCGGTGCAGCGTATACTTTCTGAATTACCCCATGCCTATTTGATCCCGGAAGGGGGCAGCAACTTATTGGCGACCCAGGGGGTGGCCGATATGGTGGCCGAGTTGGCTCAACAACTGCGCCAACAACCCACGCACTTGATTTGTCCGGTGGGTACCGGAGGTACTTTGGCTGGGTTAATCACGGGGGTGAGCCAACAAGGGTGGCACAGTCAAGTCACGGGTGTTTCAGTCTTGAGAGGACTGAACTTCATAGAAGCAGATGTACAAGGATGGACTGAGCATTTGGCGCCACCAGTATCGTGGCGGATTGTACACGATTTCCACGGTGGCGGTTATGCCAAACGAACCCCGGAAATGACCCGTTTTGCAGTGACCTTTTCTCAACAGCATGGTATTCCATTGGATAAAGTTTATAACATCAAATCATTTTATGCCTTGGCCCACATGATTAAATCAGGCCAATTGACAACCCAAGATCACCCACTCATCATCCATACGGGCGGACTTCAAGGTGGCGTGCTGTGAACCCAAGAAACGGACAAGTTGAGATTAATGTTACTCAACAAGCATTTTTCGTTTTATAATCATAAATAGGCCGTTGTCGACTCAGGAGTTAGCGTGTACCAGAGAGAACAAAAAAAGACCACCTTTTCGGGCATCAGAATGTTTGTTGTGTTTTTGGGCTTGGCTCAAATCATCCCTGCTGTCGCCGCGGACGCCTCCTATGGTTTATTAAGCAACTGGACTTATTGGCTGTTTTTGCTGTTGTTTTTACTGATCGTTTTGTTGGTCATTAAGGTTCGCAATTACGGCAAAAATTTAGCCAAACTGGAAGCTGAATTAACCCACTTAAGTCGCACCGATGAATTGACACAATTGTTGAATAGACGCTACCTGGAAAAGCGACTGTATGAAGATTTTGAGTGGCATATGAGAAACGAGTCTTCAGACAGTGTGCTACTGATGATTGAAATTGATCAATTTGATACCGTAACAGAAAACTTTGGTCATGCAGCAGGTGACTTGGTGGTTCAAACAGTCGCCAGCATCATCCAGACGCGTATCAGGAACACCGACTTGTGTGGTCGTTTTGCCGAAGAAACATTTTTGGTTTTGTTGCGTGACACCACCACAGAACCGGCCAGAACGTTGGCAGATCAGGTGTGCCAAAAGGTGGCCGACACCAACATGTTCTACGGTCAAAAAACCAACAACGTCACTTGTTGTGTCGGAGTGGCGGCTTATACAAAAGACATGGTTTCATGCCGAGACTGGATTCAACAAGCAGAAAAAGCACTCTATAAAGCCAAACAATTGGGAAATAACCAAGCTTTCATTTACCAATAAACCTTGTTTCTCAGAGCCACGGGCTACTGTTTATAAGCCCAGTCATAAGATCAAAAAAAAATTTGAAAGCTGTCACCTGACAACATCACTTGAAATTTCTTTGAGGCTCATCAAGGCCCTTTGTTTGGTGTCGGCATCAATGATTTCTGACAAAATACTGGCCGGATTGTTGGGGTTGATTGAAGCTCCCAGATTGACCAACCCTGCAATGGCGTCACGCCTGATTTCAGGGTTGGTGTCACCAGCAGCTTTGATCAACAGAGATTGGCATGATGGCCCTCCATGTTGGTCAATATAGGCGACCACCCGGTCTAATCGACAAAGGGTTTTGGTGTGGTTGACGGCACAGCTTCTGACATCTTCATCAGGGTGGTTTAAATAGGAAAAAACCGGTTCGGGGTTAACCAAAACATCCAGGTTAATCAGCGCTACATAAGCCCGCATCTGTACACCCGCATCAGGGTCATTCCGATGAATGTACTGTAAGGCTTGGTGCACATACGTTTCATCATGTGTTTGCAATGCTTCAACCAAAGAATGTCTCACGCCTGTTGATGGGTCGTTTGAGAATTGTCTGGTCATGATCTGTAAGGCTTCGTGGTCATTCAGTTTACCAATGGCCAATATAGATTGCATTCGGGTGTGTGGTACGGGATATTCTTTGGCGGTTTTGAGCAAGTATGGGATGGCCCTTTTGTCACCCCGGCTCCCCAGTGATTTGGCTGCTTCATCAGCTTTATATTTATCGCGACCAAACAGGGTTTGAATTTCTGCCTGTAAAGAATTTTCAGATGGTTTTGAGACGATACCGGCTGAGGCCAACATAAGTAAAAAGATAAAGGATGTGGCGGTGATGAGTTTAATCGAGAACCTGTTTACAACGCTCAATGTTTGGTCTTTTTGTTGGACGATGGACTTGATTCTGGCTGCCAAACCTTGTTGTTGGGTCATGGCAACAGAGGCGTATTTGGTTTCTTTCCTTAGGTCACGGGTGATGGCTACCAACTCCTCCGCATATTCAAGGTGGTTCTTGCCACTTTTCACCACTTGTTCATCACAAGACAGCTCGCGTTCCAGTCCATGTTGGTGAACCACATACCAGACCAATGGATTTGACCAGTACATACATTTAGCCAGCTGGTTAATGAGAACCAGAATGTGATCCAAACGAGATGCATGAGTCAATTCATGTAGAAACACAGTTTTTAGGCGCTCATGGGACCACTGATTGGCCGCTTGTGGCAGCAAGATTTTGGGTCGAAACAGGCCCCAAATTAAGGGTGACCCAATGACTTTACTGATACCTATTTTGACTTTAAGCTGACAGTCAACAGCTTGTTTGGCTTGTAACAAAATTGTTTGCCAGTGTTTTGGGGGAGCTGTAGATTGGCGTGAAAAGACAGCCAGCCCCAATAAATCAGCCAGTAATTTAGCCAACAGAATGATGGCTCCACATGTCCAAATTAGCAGCGCCAAGCCCAAAAAGTACTCCCAGAAACTCAAGGCCACATTGTTGTTATTGTTAATGCCACTGATGTCCATAACCGATTCCAGGGTGGTGGGTTTCCCTGAATACTGGATTTCATCAGCAGGTATCAAGACACTGTAACCAGGAGGGTGAATCACCGGTGCTTCCCAGGTAGGTAGCGTTTGGTGTAACAACGGCAGCATCACAACCACAACCAATACCAATGACCACAACCAATACCTGACATTGGCTTGATAGCTTTTTAACAACCGGGACCCCAGAATACCAAGCACCAAGATGACGGTTGATTTGATAAACAGCAGTGCAGCAAACTCGAACAAAAACCATTCAAACTTCATTGTTATTGATCCACTTTCTTTTGTTTTGCTGCTTCAATGATGGCACTGAGTTCATCCAATTCACTGTCGGCGAGCTGGTTGGTTGAAACATCAATCAAGGTGGCCACAGCCTGGGGAGTTGAGTTGGAAAAAAAAGTTTCTAGCAGGTGTTTGGTTGCAGCATGAGCTGCTTTAGGTTGGGGTTTGGTGGGCTGGTAAATATACTGTCTGCTCTCTTTAAAGTGGCTGACAAACCCTTTGCTTTCTAACACACCTAAAATCACTCTGATGCTGTTATAACTGGGCGGGTTGCTGATGTTCTCCAGCACATCATGAACGCTTCCTTGTTTGATTTTATAGAGCGCATCCATGATTTGGGACTCCCTTCTGGATAACTGTGCATGCATGTTTTTTGTGTTCATAAACGGCTTTGGTATTGCAATGATAAGTTGATGATACAGAAAAAAAACTTGAGTGTAAATATTTTTGCATTTATATTATAAAAAGAAATTCCTGTTTTGGCTAGATTGCCGGATTAAGCTGAGACTGAGGATTGGGCTACCTAATTAAATGCATATCGAGGTTTTTATGACAAAGTCATTCAGATTGAATTTACACCTAAATGCAAATATATTTACACTTGTGTTGGTTTCATTTACCACGTATCAAGTTGAAGTCCTGGCTTCAACTGACCCAAGCGATCGTTTTGAGGTGAGCCAATCCATCGATATTCCTACACTAGAAAAAGAAGGTGTCTTGTTGGATGGGCATCTTGATGAACCTGTGTGGCAGCAAGCCGCTTTGATTGATGATTTTCATCAAATCAACCCAAATGAGTACCAACAGCCAACTCAATATACAGTGGTTAGGTTGTTCATCACCGATGAACATTTGTATGTGGGCGCAGTCTTGCATGACACCCATCCGGACCTGATTGTGGCCAAACAACTGAATCAAAGGGGGCGCATGTCAAATGACGATCAGTTTTGGATACTTTTGGACACTTTTAATGATCAGCGCAACGGTTATTACTTGCAAGCCAATGCCAACAGCATTGGCGGAGATGCCTTGGTAGAAAATAACAGCAACATGATTTGGGACTGGGACGGGATTTGGGAAGTCAAATCGCAGCGAGGTGATTTTGGCTGGAGCTTGGAAATGAAAATCCCATTCAAAACCTTGTCATATGATGCCGACAACCCGGTTTGGGGGTTCAACATGGGCCGAGCCATCAGTCGTTTGAATGAAGAGATACAATGGTCTTCCAAAGGCAGGCAAGATTTTTCAGAAGCGCCCGCCTATGCAGGTCAACTCAATGGCATGGATATTCCCCCTGCTGGGTTGAGTTTGGATGTGGTGCCTTCTGTTGCATTGGCTGAAGGTGACTTGAATCAAGGTGTGAACACCTTGGAACCTGCGTTGGATGTTTTTTATCGACCCAATGCCACCAACACCCTGGCCTTAACACTGAATACAGATTTTTCAGCCACTGAGGTCGATGACAGACAGGTTAACCTGACCCGGTTTTCCCTGTTCTTTCCCGAAAAAAGAGATTTTTTCTTGCAAGATGCTGGTATTTTTGAGTTTGGTGGGCTCTCAGGCAATGGCAACCCGTTTTTTTCTCGCAGCATAGGCATAGGTGAGAATGGTGTGCCTTTATCACTGCAAGCAGGCGTTAAGTGGACAGGGCGGCAAGGGCGATACAGTTATGGTGTTCTGGGTATTCAGCAAGACGATCCGGTTACCGGGCTAAACAGTGAATTGGGGATTGCCCGGCTGTCAGCAAACGTGCTGAATGAATCTCAATTTGGAGCCATCATGACTTATGGAGATCCAAACTCTGATCAAAGGGCCAGCACCGCGGGGTTGGATTTCAGGTATAGAAACAGCCAACTGGCAGGCAGTTCAAATACAATGTCACTGAATACTTTTGTTCAACAAACCAAGCAAGCCAACTCTTCAGGTGATGATATGGCTTATGGTTTTGATTGGCGATTTCCCAATGATCGGCACACGGCCAGGTTCAGGGCCACAGAAATTCAAAATAACTTTGCGCCAGCTTTGGGTTTTGTCAATCGCACCCATATCAGGGATTATTTAAGCTACTACCGCTTTCAGGTCAGGCCATCACATGAAAAAATCAGGGCAGTGAAGTATTGGCTGTGGTTGGAAATGGTCACGGATTTAGACAATCAGCTTGAATCAAGGTCTTTTTTTACTTTTGTTGGTATTAATGGTGTCAGAGATGATTGGGCGACTTTACAGTTCAGGAATGCCCGAGAAGTGTTGTCTGAATCATTTGAAATATCGCCAGGAATCATCATTCCTGAAGGTGGTTACGGTTGGCAGGAACTGTCTTTTTTTTATGGAACAGATGCCGGACGAAAGTGGTCGATAGAAGGTAATCTGAGGTCTGGCGGCTTTTATGGTGGGGATAAAAAATCGATGAAAGTAACCACCCGATGGAAGCCATCAAGTCATTTCAATGTGGCTCTGAATTATCAAATGAACAGCATTAAATTGCCTCAGGGGGACTTCATCACCAGATTGGCCAGTATCAATAACAACATAGCCATCAATGCCGAATGGTCCATCATCACCAACCTGCAATATGACAATGTATCGGACACCTTGGGCATCAATTCAAGGCTGCGATGGGTTCCAAAAGTTGGGCAAGAGTTTTTTCTGGTATACAACCACAACGCTGATGTTGATGATGATCACAGCCTAATAAACAGACAACATTCAACTACACTCAAAGCCAGTTATACATATAGATTTTAATCAACAACAAGCAGGAAAAAACATGAAACACATCCAAGTCATTACTTCACTGATTGGTTTTATTGTATACAACCCAACCACGGCAGCCCCATGGTCGCCAGATGGTCAAAAGATTGCATACAGCTATATAGGCAATCCTGAAAACATATATGTTGTGGATCAGGATGGCAACAACCCGATAACACTGTTGGCCAGGGCACAAAGAGACTTCAGGCCGGAATGGTCGCCAGATGGCTCACACCTGATCATCACTTCTGTTGTGGACAAAAAACATGTCACTTATACAGTTGATCTATCAGGAAAAGCAAAACAAATCACCACCGTTGAGGACGTCATAGGTGGTGCTCAATACAACAGTGATGGAACCCAATTTTTATATTTCACTGATGAACCAAGACCCAGAGACTTGTATGTCCGAAATTTGAAATCAGGGCGTGATGAACGATTAACAAATACCCCTGGTTATGATGAATACAGTGCCCGTTGGAACTCAGATAACCAGCAAATAGTCTATGTCAAAAAAGGCATAGCATCAGAAGCACCAGGAGATTTGTGGCTGTTAAACCGACTAACAGGAGAAAATCAAAACATCACCAAAACGAGCAAGTTGGATGAATTTCACCCATCATGGTCGCACGATGGCCAGAAAATTGTGTTCATTGAAGTCAATACCGGCCAATTCAACGTAGTGATGCTGGACCTCAACACGATGAAACGTCATAAACTGGCAAGTGGTGAAGGATATGCTGTATTGTCACCGCATTTTTCACCAGATGATAAGTGGGTGTCTTTCACACGTACAGACTTTGCAGAAAAAGCAGAAAACCTGCCAGCCATCGTTAAGGTGTGTATAGAAAACAAGCAAGAAGTATTGATCACCAGATGGAAATGAGTCATTCAATGATGATTGAATAGAGTCCAAAAAACCACAACAGATTGTTTGCCATGGATACGGACTGGTCTGACAGGTTATAATTTTATTTTTTTATGCAGGATAGGCCATGAAAAATCAGGTGATCAATCTCAAAGAAAAGGCCGCACTGATCAAAGACCATTGGTCACCAAGGGTGGTGGGAGAGGTTGATGACAGCTATGTCAAAATTGCCAAAGTCAAAGGTGAATTCACCTGGCATGACCATCAAGAGGATGAGTTTTTCATGGTGTTGGAAGGTGAACTAGAAATTCAAATGGAGCACGAAGTGGTGCTGCTGCAACAAGGTGAAATGTATGTGGTTCCCAAAGGTGTGATGCACAACCCGGTGGCTAAAGAAGAATGTACCGTGATGTTGTTCGAAAAGAAAAGCACCCGGCATACAGGCGATGTTCAGGCCGATTTAACCAAAGACATCAACGACCAACTCAAGCCCTTATAACGGACCGCCCACGGTGATGAGATGACTTCGCAGGAGCAAAAACTAACATTTGATATCGATGAAGAATTCATTCGTCAGGCCGAAGATGACATTTATCGTATTTTATTGCAACAACGGCGGCAATTTAACCAGCGTTGGCAAAACCACAAAACCATGAATAAAGTGAAAGTTTTTCTGCGCTATTTGGGTTTGTTGTTGTGTGTTGCAGGAGCTTTGATCTGTGCCGGATCCCTGTTTCTCGGGATGGCTTGGGACCATCGGGTATGGCCTTTGTGGTCCTTGTTGGTGTTGTTTGTG
This sequence comes from Marinicella sp., assembly GCA_965230295.1. Lineage (GTDB taxonomy): Bacteria > Pseudomonadota > Gammaproteobacteria > Xanthomonadales > Marinicellaceae > Marinicella. The sequence continues at coordinate 1,758,326 of OZ246001.1, forward strand.
CTGTTGGCATGGTTCTTCATCAAAAATCCTGTACTTGAACAACGGGCAAAAAAATGGACGGAACGGGTCAGTCAAAAAAGTTGCCGTAAACTGGCCAAAAAATGTGTCAAGCAGGCTGATGGCATGGTGCCTTTCCAAGCGCAATATGAAATCAAAGGAAATTTGATCAGCTATTACCGAAAACAGCCCGAAGCGGATGAAACCAGTGAACATTGGCAGTTTGTTTGGAATCGAAAAATGGCCGGATTTGCTGTCCATTCCAGACACGCAACGGTGTTTTTTAAAAAAGAGCGGTCAATCCAACCAACCATCATCGTGCTGCACCATGGTGCCAGTGAGGTGCAAAGGATTCTGTCTTCTTTGAACATCAATTCACAAAACATTGAAAGCCATGATTGACCCTAAAATCATCATTTTTGGAAACTCGGGTTCAGGTAAGTCCACACTGGCAAAAAAACTATCCAGAAAGCACAATGTATCACACCTTGACTTAGACATGTTGGCCTGGCAAACCACGGATCCACCGACCAGAAGGTCGCTGAATGAATCAGCCCATACAATCGATCAATTCATCTCAGAAAACAAGGGCTGGGTCATAGAAGGTTGTTATGTTGATTTATTACAAATGGTCGAGGGTGAAGCGAATCAAGCCATTTTTATGAACCTATCGATTAAGCGGTGCCAAGACAATGCCCGTAACCGGCCATGGGAGCCGCATAAATATGTGTCCAAAGCGGCACAAGATGCCAACCTGGATATGTTGTTGGACTGGATCGCAGATTACGAGAATCGTGATGATGAGTTTTCCTACCGGGCGCACCGGACGTTGTATAATCAATTCGCTAAAAATAAACAGGAAATAACCCGGAACCCATCATGAGAAAGTTTAATGAAAACCCGTGAACAATTTGACCACGCTTTTCCTGTTCAGGTGGACGTACCAGTGCAATGGGGTGATATGGATGCCTTTGGTCACGTCAACAACACCGTCTACTTCAAGTTTTTTGAGACGGCCAGATTGGCTTATTTCAATGCGGTGGGGGTGATGGATGACATGCAAAAAGATCAATTGGGCCCTATCTTGGCAGAGACCAATGCTCAATTCAGGCGTGCACTGGTGTTTCCTGATCAAGTGGTGGTTGGTGCCAATGTCAAAGAAAACCATGAATATGGTTTCTTGATGCAGTATGGGGTGTTCAGTGAGCAGCAACAAACCGTCTCAACGTTGGGAACCGGTCGGATCGTGATGGTGGATTACAACAGCGGCCAGAAAGTCAAACCTTCAAAGAAGCTTTTGGGGTTGATTGCGACATTACAACAAGCCCATGAAAGCGCTTGAATTAAAAATCCCACCGGCTTTGTTGGTATTGATTTTTGGGCTTTTGATGTGGTTGGTGGATCAGGTGTTGCCGCAATTCAAAGAAACCGGCGTCCTTTATCAGTGGTTGAGCATGGCTGTATTTGGGTTGTCCCTGTTGTGTGTGGCTTTGGGTGTTGCCAGTTTCAGGCATGCCAAGACCACAGTTGACCCCACCCAACCACAAAACGCATCATCAGTGGTCACTGGAGGCATTTACCGATACACCCGCAACCCCATGTATTTGGGCTTTTTGTTGATGTTGATGGCTTTTGCGATCAAACTGGCAAACCCTGTGACATTAACCATGCTGCCTGTTTTTGTGGCTTATTTGAATCGCTTTCAAATCAAACCGGAAGAGCAGGCATTGACGAACCTGTTTGGCAAAGAATATACAGACTACCGACAACAAGTGAGCAGGTGGCTTTGATGAAAAAATATGAAATAAACAATGAAATTCCAACACCGATGGATTTTTTCGCTTTGTTTGAAACCACTGGTTGGAACGAAGCCTACCAAGTCACACCACAAGCCTTGCAACAAGCCCTGGATGAAAGTTGGTACACCGTCAGTGCCTATGACAGGGGCGAATTGGTAGGGTTTGGCCGGGTGTTGTCTGATGGGGTGTTGTATGCCATGATCTATGATTTGATCGTACATCCTGATTTCCAACAACAAGGCTTGGGTACGATGTTGTTGAACCGATTAATTGAAGCTTGTCAAAAAGCCAACATCAGAGCCATTCAGCTGTTTTCGGCCCATGGAAAAACGCAGTTCTATGAATCCAGAGGTTTTGTCACCAGGCACCATGAAGCACCAGGTATGGTGTATGCACACAAGAAAGACCATTGAGTGTATCAACGTCCTTTTGGTCATTCAATGGGGTCATTTTTTAGTCGCCTCCAAAACTTTGATAACGCAACAGAGCCACTGGCCACTTGGGTGTTTGGTTGAGACCACAAATGACCGTTATTCAGGCCAAAAAATTAACACCTAAAAGTTGTTATGAGGACATCTGAAACCCATAGGGACCTGAATCAATGGCCAACACCCCGCTTAATGTTAAGAAATTTGCCATTTGAGGCTTCTTGATATCAGGTATATAATAATAGTGAATGAAAGGGGAAAAACAGTTAACGGCTCAGTGATAAATCGAGTTGTGTTGCTTTGGTTATTACTAACATCAGCCATCTTGGCAAGAGCACAAAGCAACGACAAACAATCAAACAACATCATCCATGTTGGGGTTGCAAATGCCCCACCCATAATCATTATTGAACCAGACAAGCCACCTCAAGGCATGATGATTGATTTTCTTGAAAAAGTGGCATCCATGGAAAATTGGCAAATTAAGTGGGTTGTGAATGAATGGCCAGTGATTGATCAAATGATCAGAGACGGTCAAATTGACTTGATTACTTTTATGGCTTATTCGGATGAGCGGGCACGATTCATGGATTTCAGCAACGAAAGTTTTGTCACAGAATGGGGCCAGGTGTATACCCAGAACAAACAAACCTACCAAAGCATTTTAGATTTTGATGAAAAATCGGTTGCGGTGATGAAAGGTGAAATTCATGGCTCTGGATTTATTGAATTGTGTAAATTGTTTGAAATCACTTGTCATTTTGAGGTGGTTGAAAGCTACCAAGCGGCATTCAGTTTGTTGAGCTCTGGTGAGGTTGATGGCTTGGCTTCAAGTAATATTGTTGGCTACGTTTATGAGTCAAAATTCGATGTACATCGCACAGGCATCATGTACCATCCACAGAAAACACTGTTTGCAATACCAAAAAACCATGACGCTCAGGTACTGACAATACTTGACCGGTACCTGACCGAGTGGCGTCTATCAAGTGATTCCTACTACCACGAAATTCATGATAAATGGATCAACCGAATGGAGAAAAGCGATTGGCCACGTTGGTTGGTGTATTTGGCTGCCATATCAGTGTTGTTGTTGCTCTTATCCTGGCTGGTGGTGGTGTTTTTGCGCAAGCAAATTCGCAAACATGTGGGAGAAATATCTGACCAAAAGGACCAAATTTCACAAATCATTAATTTAGTACCTCACATGATATATGCCGTGAACGAGAAAGGCCAGGTGATATTGGCTAATGACAACACGGAGAATTTTTTCGGCGTAGGACAGCTGAATGAAAAACATGTTGATGACATGCAAAATAACAAAGCCGGCTCGGAACCCTTATTCAGAGATGATCAGTTCTTATTGTCTGATCGGGCCAGGTCATTTAACAAAGAAATCACCGTCATTAATGAACAAGACGGAGAAGCCATTTTTAAAGTTACTAAAGTGCCGTACTTTGGAAAAACCAGCCAGTTGCCTTCCATCGTTACCGTGGCCATTGATGTGACCGAAGAAAAGTTACATGAACAGCAAATGGAACACATGGTGCAGCATGATTTGTTGACCGGCTTGTCCAACCGGGTATTTCTGAATGAGCGAATCAAACAATCACACTTGCACGCTGTTAAGAAAAAGCAACATGGTGCCGTGTTGTTTATAGATTTGGATCACTTCAAAAAGGTCAATGATACTTTGGGGCATCGCATTGGCGACGAATTGTTAAAGCGGGTTGCCAAAACCTTAAACTCGATAGTGGTTCCTGAAAACACGGTTGCCAGGATTGGCAGTGATGAGTTTGTGGTACAAATTGATGATCCGTCGGCTGATATGCCCTCTGCTGAAAAAGCCATTTACCCAGTGGCCGAGCAAATAACGGAAATGTTAGGAACCCCCTGTGAAATAGAAGGGAACATACTTTATGTTTCGGCCAGTGTTGGCGTGGTCATCTATCCAAATACTGAGGTCAGTCACAAACAAATTTTGCAAAGGGCCGATACAGCCATGCGTTTTGCAAAATACAAAGGGCGCAATCAATATGCTGTTTTTAAAGAAAATATGGAACGAGAAATAAAGCGGCAACATGTGATTGAGGAAGCCTTAAGATCCGCCATAAAAAATTCGGAATTCATCCTCCAGTTCCAACCACAAATTGATGCCACGGAAGACAAATTAATTGGCGTGGAAGCCCTGCTGCGTTGGCAACACCCAAGTGGAGATTTGGTGCAGCCAAATGATTTCATAGGGGTAGCAGAACAAAGCGGTTTAATCGTTCCTTTGGGGTTCTGGGTCATAGAAGAAGCGTGCAAACAAATAAAAAAATGGTCACAAGAACACCAGGAACCACCCTTTATCACGGTGAATTTATCCGTAGCACAAGTGCTGAACTTGGATTTTGTTGATGCGGTTAAAGCCATGCTTGAGAAGTACCAAATTAACCCGACCTTGTTAGAGTTGGAGGTGACAGAATCAGTGATGCTAGAAGATGCTTCTGTTGCCATAGAAGTGTTAAATCAACTGAAATCATTGGGGGTTAAACTGTCTATTGATGATTTTGGAACAGGATTCTCTTCATTGAATTATTTAAAAAAACTGCCTTTTGATAAATTGAAAATCGACCGCAGTTTCATCAATGACATTCCTGGAGATCAAGACAATGAGAACATCATCAAATCAATCATTACGATCAGTACAGACATGGGTTTAGAGTTGATTGCTGAGGGGGTAGAAACAAAGGAACAGGTTGACTTGTTGATGAATTTGAATTGTGATCATTTTCAGGGCTTCTTTTATGACAGACCCAGTAACATCGAATACATAGATAAAAAATACCTGTGACGATTTTTGATTGTGGCAGATGAAACAGTCTGCTTACCAACCGCCGCCACCTCCGCCGCCACCGCCACCACCTGATGAACCACCGGAAGATGAACTGCCTGAGGAGTAGCTGCTTGAAGAACCAGAGCGGCTGGATGAATAAGACCTTGAAGAAGCGCTGCGAGGGGCGCTGGGTATGGTTGTAGATCTGGCCACATGGCTTTTCATTGATCGGGTCAAGTTGCTGATGGAAGTGTTGAAATCAGAATGCGGGGTGTATTCAGAATGCAGCCACTTGGGTTGAAAAGTGCTGCCATGACCACTGTTCTGTTCAGCTTGTGAATGGAGGGTATTGGTGAATTTTTTGGCCCATTGGTTTTCTAAATTCAAAGCCACCGCATAGGGCAATAACTCTTCATAATGTTCAAGGGTTTTGTCTGGCGGGTTCATCAAATCCAGGCGCTGTTCTTCTGCAGCTTTCATATACAATTTCAAGCCATCGATTTGATCCTTTAAATGTCGGCCAAATGGAGTGGGTGCGCGAAGGAGGTATGTGAACAGGCCATTGATGGTCAACAAAAACAGCACAAAATACAACCACTTTTGGTGTTCTAGCAACCAGTAAAAAATATCCATATAATGAGAAGCCAGTATGAACAGCAGCAGTATACCCATAAAAATAGGCGCGGCAGCAAGAAAGGCCAAGGCGATGCTGATGATCACCACAAAACCGATCAATATGGCTAACAATTCTCCCAGGTTTAAATGTTGCTGGTATATCAACAAGGTACCAATGAAAAAACACACCACACTGATCAGCCAACCACACAACACATAGAAACCATTGTCTTTGAAACACCGGTTTTGATATTCTTTTTTTAGCTTGCTGTTCAAAGCATTCTTGGCATATCTCACTGAGGAATTGTATTGCTTGCTGATGGTGATGTGGCGACTGCGATCAGAAAACAGTTGTTGTTTGACTGACTTTTCACCACTTGAAAGTGGCGTTTTGGGGCGTTCTTTGATTAATTTTATGCGGTACTGTTTTTTCAGTTGAGTGATTTTGAGACAGCCCTTAACAGCCATACTCACTAAAGCCGCCACAAAGGTTTGGTCGTTGGCATGTCCATTATCGATGTAGTGAACGGCTGCCGGAGACAGGCCTTTGGGCGGTTTGAATCGGGCCATGATGACGCCAGGATCCGGATCTATGCCATATCGAAACCAAGCGGATAAGTAAAAACCCACATAAAACAATGCGGTGACCAATGCCAACAACCACAGCACATTGTTCTTAATGAATCCGAGCCAATCAAAAGGTTTTGGGTTTAACAGGCCTTTGGCAAATTGGATGCCCACCGTCAAGCCCTGATAGGGTTCGAGCCGTTGGGAGGTTTTGAAGCCCAAAGTATCAGCTGTGTTCGCAACAACAAAGTTTTGATCTTGTTCGCCTTGGTAGCCAGTCCATGCTGATTGATCCAATACCAGGTTTAAGCCACCACCTGGTAAGGTGACAGAAACCGATGCTTCTTGAATAGGAAAGGCCCACCCTGTACCAGTGACATTCCAATAAAATTCATCGTAGTTATCAAAATATCCAAGTTGTTGGTCGGTGGTGTAAACCAGTTGGTATTGGTGTAGGCCTGGATCTAGATATGCCGATGATGACCCCATGTAAATCCGAATGCCATTGGTGAGTTTTTCAGTGTGGAAAGGCTCAGCTTCACCATTACGGGTGACAGATTTCACATCGAAACCCACTTGTTTTTGTGTCAACCAGGCTCCGAAGTATTGGGTTGGAAAATCGCGATAAATGCCGCGATTGATCTCGCGTCTTTCAGCGTTGACTTCTATGGACTCGGTGACTGTGATCTGCCCAGAAGGGTGGATCATGATGTCGCTGTGAAAAGAAGTGATTAACTCCTCAGCATGGGCGTTGGCCAGTAACAACCAGGATAACAACAAAAAACACAGACGCATCATGTGTTTATTAAACTCCTTTGTGATCTGAGTTACAACTCCAAAATTACAATCACCTTGTCAGAGTAAAGCATTGGCGAATAAAGGTGCCAAACTCAAAAGTGTTTGAATGTGTGCTTCATCAAAACCCCTTTTGTTGTTTTTGGTGAACAACAACAAGCCGGATTTGTGTTGTAATTTAATCCGAATAACCAAAATTGAATTGGCATTGACCTGATTCAGTAAATACTTGGCAAAATGGGCCTGTTGGTTTTTTATGGTGTGAGACAATACGTCATCAATGTGGATGAATTCATGGTCTTCAATGCCGTTTATGGTGCTGTCAATGGGCACCAGGGTTTTACCCATGAGGCCTTTTTGTGACTGGTTTGAGGCGATCAATTCGACAGAAAAACTGTCTTTCTTTGGAGCCATAAAGTAGGCATTAGACACATTAACAATGGCTTGGGTTTCTGTGCGAATTACCTCCATGGCATGCTGTTTAGTGGGCGCTGCATGAAGTTGGTTCAACAGCGATAAAATGCTTTGTGAGCGACCTGACAGCTGATTAAAGTCAGCAACCAATTGACCTATTTCATCTTCACTTTGGTCTTTTATTTTTAAACCATAGTTGCCCAAAGAAACTTCCCGACAAGCTTGTGCAACACGGATGATTCTTTTCACAATCGATTGGTTAAACCAGAGATACATCAGGATGAGTAACAGGGTGATCAAACCCATAGCCAACCAATTGAAATTGATGGTGGCTTGTCGCTGGGCCAGCACCAAGTCCTCAAAATTCATATGAGCCATTTCAATTTGGCTGAACAACCCTGATTCATCCGCCAGGATGTAATCATTGCCCCATTCAAGGCGAGGCTCTTCAGGGTTATCGCCTATCTGTTCATTGAACCCTTGTTGGAAGGTGGCCAATGCTTGTTCCATTTGTTTAAAACCCTGATTGTTTTTTTCTATCAGCATGCCATCAATCAACACATTGGTGGTGCTGTTGCGGTTGTAATAATCAAAAGCACTTTGGTTGACCATTTGTTCTAGTGAGGTGATGTTCTCTTGTAATTGGGAAAAATACACCTTTAGATCACGGTTGTAGGATTCATAATCGCGCGGTGCATTTTCACCGTACTGTACGGACTGCTCTTTCATTAAGTCCACCAGTTGTTCCATTTTACTCATGTCTTTTGACAAAGTGATGTCGCTTGATAGTTGAGTAATGGCTTGGTTACTGAACCACAGGATCAAAGCAATCAGCAACAAAGCCAATGCGCCAGTGGTGATTAATTTTTGTTTGAGGCCAAATTTCATGTGGGTACCTTCAGTATGTTCGCCAACGATCAATGAATGATTCTCTGATGGCTTGGTTATCTAATTTTTCAGCTATCTGCATGATGAACTGATCTTGTGAGTGGCTTTGTTTTAAGGCATGGGTCAAAATAAAATCAGCCATAGGACCAATCAAGTCAGCCAAGTGGTCTCGCATGCCAGAGAAATCTTCATCATCGACCACCCAGTCAGTGGCAGACTGGGTGATGACTGTGCCCGTGGTAAAGAAACCTGAAGTTTCATCTTCTGTGGGTGCCGGGCTGGTCGTCTTTGCCGTCGTTTGTTTCAGGGTGTTCATCAAGGGCTTGAGTGCACTGACCACCTCTGGTACGGATGTAAACCGGTCTTTGTAACCCACACTCAATCCTTTGTGCATAAACTCGTGCAAGATCACAGGAATCAATGTTTTGCTGTTGAACTGGTTGTGCTTGGCCATTTGATTGAGCTGTGGCAACACCGCCCCATCATAACTGTCGATGTCTTTGGCATGCCCCATCAGCTCATAAAACATGACGAACAAACTATAGACATCGGTATAAGTGCCAACCTCATCTGAGCCAAACATTTGTTCAGGAGCCATGTATTTGGGGGTTCCAACGGCCACACCAATTTGAGTCATGTTTTGATTTTCATTGCTTTTGGCGATCCCAAAGTCTGTTAATTTCAATACTTTACCGCTCTCTAACAACACATTTTCAGGTTTGAGGTCGCGGTGAATGATGCCGTTTTGGTGTGCTACATGCAGTGCTTTGAGTAACTGCACAAACATCGACATAATTTTTAGCAATGGAATTGATCGCTGTTTTTTCAGCAGGGCTTTTAAGCTGGGGCCTTTGATGTACTCCATCACCATATAAGCCATTTCATCCTGTTGACCGAAATCCAAGATGGTCACAATGTTGGGGTGATTGCACTTGGCCAATAGTTTAGCTTCTTGTACAAAACGAGCCACAAAATCTGCATCAGCAGATGTGGTTTTGGCTTCAGCGGCTATGGTTTTGATCGCCACTTTGCGGTCGATTTGCTCGTCATGACCCAAGTACACGATGCCCATCGCCCCTTGGCCCAACACCCCTTTGATGCGGTACTTGCTGATTTGTTGAGGCATCGACATGATCAGCTCAACATGCTCATGGCCGCTTTGAGGCTGCGTTGTAAACGGTTGAAAGCTTGGCCAATTTGACTGATTTCGTCATGACCACGAACTTCGATTTCATCCACTTCTGCTTGTCCCTGGCTGATCAGCTCAGCCTGTTCAGCCATTCGCTTCAAAGGTTTGATGACCAGCACATGCATCATCAGATTCAACACCACCAACGCGACGACAATCAACAACACCAATAACAAAATGAATCTGTGAAATTCAGATTGAATAGCTGTTTGTTGTTCCGATAAATTGATGCGTACAATTTTTGCACCAGTGATTGATTGGTCATTCATGATGGGTTTGGCAAAAGCGTAAAACGGCCCTTGAGCATCGGTCAATTGTGCAGTGATCACTGGCAGGTTAGGGTCGTTCTGAAACTGGTCAATGATGTTTTGTTGCCAAACATTGGCTTGATACAAGGCAATGCCTGAGCCAATGATGGCCACTTTGTAACTGAATTTAGGTAAATGAAGTTGAGCATCAGCGAAAACCTGGCTGGCGGCATAGGATCCGACCGATTGAGGCAAGAACCCAGCTTCCAGTTGTTGTAACAAAGGCAGTACTTCAAGTTGATTGTAATTTCGTATGGATTCGGCCACTTGGTAAATCACATTGGCTTGTTGTTGTGTTTGCAGGTCTGCTTTTAACAACACTTGTTGTCGATGCAACAAAAACACCACAACCCAGCTGATTAACAATATGCTGAACAACACCAGATTAAATTTTAACCGCAATCCCATAACTAATTTCTGCTTCAAGTTTTAAAGTAGAACCGGGTTTGCAAAAAAAATCACAACGGCCTTGAAAAAAGTTGAGCGCTTTTCCTTACAATGGGTCGAGTATCGGTTGGGTTATTTTACTTTCCAATGCTTCTGCATTTCATAAAACAAGAACGAAGCGGACCAGGTGATCAACACCAAACCTGTTAATGACTCAATTCCAGTCAGAAAGCGAATGTCACCAATGGGTTCTATGTCACCAAAACCCAGTGTGGTGAAGGTGGAAAACGAAAAGTACACCGCATCTAAAAGCTCACCATTGTAGTTGCCTTGTAAGGTGCCCCACATGCCACTTTTGATTTTAAAGTGGTATGACAGGGCAAATATCCACACCTCGATGGAATGAGCCACCAAGGCGCCAAACACACCGATCACTATTTTAAAGCGTGGCCGGACTTGTAAAGTGTTGATGCGCTTAGATAAGTGGAACAAAAACTCATAGTGAATCATCACGCACAATGAGACCACAAAAACATTGATAAGGGTGGCCCAGATGATCATGCTGAATCCCCTAACAGCGCAACCAAATTTTCTCGCCAATGACTTATTTCAGAGTCACTGTATCTGGTCTCTGGCAAAGGATTGCCCCAAACCACATCAGGCCACAAGGGGTCTTGGCGGTGACGACCAATGACATGAATGTGTAATTGTTGAACGACATTACCAATGGCAGCGAAATTAATTTTTTCAGAACCCATGTTGGCTTTAAGGTAGTTGCTCAATAAACGGCTGATGCGGGTGATGATCATTTGGTTTTCAACCGACAAGTCACAAAACTCAATCACGTCAGTTTCAGGAATGATGATGAGCCAAGGCATCGAAGCGTTGTTATTTAACCTGATGTGACAGCCTTGATGAACAAACAAGTCATGGCTGTCTGCTGATAGCCTGTGGTCGATTTCAAACATGCCTTGATTTTACCTATTGGGTCCAAAAAAAGGTAATAAAACATGGACTTGGGGCATTGTTTTATATTTTTTGATCGACAGCAGCAAATTATAGGTCGATCATTTGAAGCCCATGACCGCCGGGGGTAAGATGAAATGATCATGAAGAATGTGTATGTATTGATCACACTGTTACTGCTGGCGCAGCCTTTGAGTGCACAATTTCCACCATTAGAAATCAATTTGGATCAAGTGGAAGCTTCGGTTAATGGCTTGGCAGAGGCCTCCCTTCGCGCCGGCACCAATTGGCAAAACATCACCGAAATCAGAGGCAGCATCATTTTTGATCCAATGGTTGTTGATGAACCGGTGTTGATCTTTTGGGGCCTCTCTAACCCGGGCGGCGCTTTGATTCAGGACCAAGGTGGAGGCGTGTTGACCTACCAGTGGGAATCGTTGATTTCCATTGGCCCCACATTGAACCCGGGAGATGTCGTATTCACTTTACAGTTTGAAGTAACTGGCGGTGTTGGCAGTGCCACACCATTGGATTTCAGCAGTACTCCTGAACCACTGTTTTGGGCCAATGGATTCGGATGGTCAGGGAACAACCACTCGATCAGCAATGGATCAGTCACGATCGTGGTCGGTGATGATTTGATTTTCAAATCGGACTTTGACCCATAAAAAAGGGCTCTGAAAGAGCCCTCATTTTGGAGTTGTTGTCTGTTTACAGGTTGAAGCTGAACCAGATGCCGAAATCACCGTCACCATGTCGCCAACCATCGTGGTATGGGTAGTAGGTGTAGTAGTCACGGTAGAAATACTCATCGTGGTAATCCATACACCACATGCCTTCATGCCAGTGGCCATAACCATATCCAGGTCGATCAAAATAGTGGCCCAGGCCCCGCAATGGGCGATAGCGGTAGTAATCATCATAATACACGTTGTAGTTATAAAAGTGGCGGTAATGGTTGCGCAAGTGCTTGCGGTACTTCTTCATGCGTTTTTTCCACTTTTTGTAGTGCTTTTTCGGCTTGTAATAATTGTGGCTTATGTACCCGTGGTTGTTGTAACCGTAATATCGGTTGTTGCGGTTATATCCATGGCTGTTGTAATGGCGGTTGCGGTTATCGAAATGCCGGTTGTTGCGGTAATCTCCATTGAAGCCATGGTGTCGGTGCTTGTTTGAATGGCGTTGACCGTAAGCGTGCCTGTTGTTGTAGCCATGCTTGTTTTGATAACCATTGTTGTGGCCGTGTTTATGTCTGCGGGTTTCTTGACGCGCACTGTGTGCACCCTTGACATGTTTTTGACCACCGCCACGATAAGCGTGTTTGTTGTGGTTATGTGAGTATTGTTTGTTGTGATTTTGGCGGTGCTTATTGTGTCCACCGTCTCTGGATCGGTCAGCCAATGCAGATACACTGAAAACCAGAGCTGTTAATGTGAGGTATGTTTTAAAAGATTTCATAATTAAATCTCCTGTTGTTACTGTGAGTCCCAATTTACGGGTCTAGACTGAATCAAAACTGAATGTTATGGAGCTGTTCAGATAGCGTTAAGATATGGAAACCAGTGGAATGTCATATTTTGTGGTGAAATGGTTGTGCTGTTGCTACAATCATTGCCTGATAAAATCTCGAATAGGCATGAAATTTATTTTACTGATGGCCATATTTTTGGCCCCAAGCTCATGGGCAAACCCTGAACTACATAACAAGAAACTGGACGAGTTACTGATCACCAATGCGATGGTCGTGGTGGGCGTGGGGACACCTGCTGAAGGCCCGTATGACATTCATATTAAGAATGGATTGATCCACAAAATGACCAGGTCCAAAGAAGGTGCCAAGGTCAGAGAATTGGAGATTCAACACCTGGATGTCGAAGGTGCTTATGTATTGCCAGGTTTCATCAACATGCATGCCCACAGCATGTATGAAAGATCTGAGATAGAAATGGCACAACCTTATCAGCATTATTTATGGCTGGCCAGTGGCATCACCACCATCAGGGACTTGGGCAGTGATTTGGAAGAAACCCTAAAAAACAGAGAACAAAGTGCCAAGCATGAAATCATTGCGCCTCGGGTATTTGCTTATCCTGCCATTTGGGGCAACCACAGCGATGCAGATTTAAAAGAAAAAATAAAGGCATTCAAAAAACAAGGTGTTGATGGTTTGAAGTTTGGCATGATGGACAAACAAACATTCATGACGGCATCTGAACTGGCCAATGATAACCGGTTGAAAGTGGCCAATCATGTCGGGGTGGAAGACATGTCTGCATGGGATAACATGGTGGCAGGTACCACCAGCATTGAACACTGGTATGGTGTTCCGGATGCCGCATTAAAAGGGGTGCAAAAGTTTCCGGCAGACATGAATTATTCGAATGAATTGCACCGTTTTCGTTATGCCGGCCGGTTGTGGCGTGAAGCGGATGCAGAAAAGCTGGATGGCGTGCTCCAGGGTTTGGTGGATGCTGGGGTGGCCTGGGACCCAACTTTGGTTATTTATGAGGCTTCCAGAGATTTACAACGGGCCATTTCTTCACCTTGGTTCAAAGATTATTTGCACCCTGGGTTGGAAATGTTTTTCCAACCCAGTGAGGATTCACACGGTTCTTTTTTTTGGGGTTGGACATCAACCGATGAAACCTACTGGAAAAACAACTACCAGATTTGGTTTAAGGCCTTGCGCGATTTTGCCGATAAAGGTGGCATCATAACCACGGGAGAAGATGCCGGATTCATTTATCAATTGTTTGGTTTTGGATACCTTCGAGAATTACAGTTGCATCAGGAAGCAGGCTTCCATCCACTGGAGGTGATCAAGCATGCCACAGTTAATTCAGCTCATGTGTTGGGGCAAGGGAAACAACTGGGTCAAGTGCGCATCGGATATACCGCTGATTTGGTGATTGTGAATGGCAACCCTTTGGCTGATTTGTCGGTGCTGTTGCCCAGAAACATCAAACCATTGACCGGCGATGAAAGTACCGGCGGCATTGTCTGGACATTAAAAGATGGCATCCCTTACCATGCCCCAACCATGCTTAAAGCGGTCAGAGAAATGGTGCGAAAAGCCAGAAAGGACAACCCGATTAATTACTTGGTGGAGGCAGAATGAAATACCTTCACACCATGGTTCGGGTCAGTGACCTGTCGGCATCGTTGGAATTCTATGTGAACCAATTAGGCCTGGTTGAACACAGCCGAAGGGATGTAGAAGCCGGTCGCTTCACTCTGGTGTTTTTACATGCGCCAGGTGATGAGTCTGCCATGGTGGAGTTGACCCATAATTGGGATGAAAGCGGGTATACAGAAGGCCGAAACTTTGGACATTTGGCTTATTCGGTGGAGAACATTTATGAATTCTGTCAGCACTTGATGGATCAAGGCGTAATCATCAATCGACCGCCTCGAGATGGCCGCATGGCATTTATACGCAGCCCTGATAACATTTCTATTGAGTTGTTGCAGCAAGGCGATGCCTTACCCGTTCAGGAACCTTGGCAGTCGATGGAAAATAAGGGCAGTTGGTGATTAGCCCAGTAAATTTTGGTATAAGATCACACCCCAGACCAGTGCCACAATCAACAAGGCCATAAACACGGCTGCAGAACCCATGTCTTTGGCCCGTCCGGCCAGTTCGTGCCTTTCTTCACCACAAACCAGATCCACCACAGCTTCAATGGCTGAATTGATGATTTCCACCAACATCACCAACAACCATGAGCCAACCAACATGATCAGTTGGGTGCCAGATGCTGCCAACCAAACGGCACAAGGCAACAAAACGATGCTCAAATAAACTTCCATGCGGAAGGAAGCTTCTTCCTGGTAAGTGGCTTTCAGGCCTTTCAAGGTCCATTGAAAGGCCCGATAAATTTCTTTGGGTCCTCGAATGCCAGAATCAGGCATTGATTTTATACACCACGTTGGGTTCTTTCACTGCTTTGACTTCGTCCATGCGTCTTACAGGTGTGGTATAAGGTGCTTGTTTTAATGTGTCGATGTCGTCACTGGCTTGAGCCAACACGTTGGCCATGGCTTCAACAAAAGCATCGATGGATTGTTTTGATTCAGTTTCTGTGGGTTCAATCAACAAACATTCAGCCACCAATAAGGGGAAATAAATGGTGGGTGCATGCATGTCTTGGTCCAACAATGCTTTGGCCAAGTCACTGGCGGTCAAGCCCAGGTCTTTGGCTTGTTTTTTCAGGGTAACAATAAACTCGTGACTGGCACGGCGGTTTTTAAACGCCAAATCAAAACCCACGGCCTCCAGACGTTTCATTAAATAGTTGGCGTTCAAAGTTGCAAATTCAGATATGCGTTGCATGCCCTCACGCCCATTGAGTAAGGCATAGACATAGGCACGTAAATTAACGCCAGCGTTGCCGGCAAAGGTTGACAGCTGGCCAATGGTTTTCGGGGCTTCTTGTTCAGATACAAAATAATACTGACCGTCTTTTTTTCCCACGTAAGGAATCGGCATATAAGGCAGTAAACGCTCGCTAACGCCAATGGCACCAGATCCAGGACCTCCGCCACCATGTGGTGTAGAAAATGTTTTATGCAGGTTCATGTGGATCACATCAAAGCCCATGATGCCAGGGTTGGTTTTACCCAAAATGGCATTCAAATTGGCGCCATCGTAATACAGTAAACCGCCTGCAGCATGTACTTTATCGGCGATGACTTTGATTTTGCTTTCAAATACACCCAGTGTAGATGGGTTGGTCAACATGATGCCAGCTGTGTGTGGTCCCAGTGCGGCATCCAAGGCATCCATGTCAACATTACCATCTTCATCTGTGCGAATTTCTTTGACTTTATAACCACACATGATGGCGGTGGCCGGGTTGGTCCCATGTGCCGCATCTGGTACGATGATTTCTCGCCGTTCAAAATCTTGGCGGTCATCATGGTAAGCCTTGATCATGGCCACCCCGGAAAATTCACCTTGAGCACCTGCCATGGGTGTTAATGAAACACCTTTCATGTTGGTCACAGCTTGTAAGATTTGTTGTAAGTGATACATACATGCCAGGTATCCTTGAGACAAACTGGCATGGGCCAATGGGTGGCGCGCCAGAAATTCATCTTTCATGGCCAATGAATTACAGGCCCTGGGATTGTATTTCATGGTACAAGAACCCAAGGGGTAAAAGTTGGTATCGATGGAAAAGTTCTTCTGACTCAGTTGGGTGTAATGTCTGACCACATCTAATTCGCTGGCTTGTGGCATGCCTAAACGAGAACCTCTTTGGTATTGTTCTGGTATGAGGTGTGAGACATCAACTTCATTGGGAGATTGTGCGGTGGCAGTTCTGCCGGCTTTGGACTTTTCGAAAATCAACATGATTCAGCCTTTAAAAATCATAGTAAAAAGATAAGTGGTAGTTTCTACCTGGTGCATCTAAACCGGAAGCATGTTCGCGGTATTTTTTATTGAAAATATTTTCAACACCCAGTCTTACCTGGCCATTGATGCTGTGTTTCCAGGTGAAGTGCGTATCATATACCACAAAACCACCCGTGCCAAATGGATTGATGCGTGCATCACTTAAATCACGGGCACTGAGTCGGTCTTGGGTGTTGGCATAGCGAACCTGAGACCTCATGTCCCAACGGTCACTGAGGTCTTGTTGATACCCTACAACACCAAACGCAGGTGGTATCCGGTCAGCCGGTCCAGTACCTTCAGAGGTTTCTTCCGTACCATGGGTGTAGGTGATGTTGGTAAATAAATGCCCACCATTGTCAAAATAGTAGTTCAGCTCAGCTTCCAATCCGTATATATCGACTTCATTGATGTTTTGTGATTGCACCACATCCAGGCCATCAGCTGTGACTTCGCCGGTTTCAACCGATGCAATCACATCCTGGTATCTGGAAACAAAGGCCACCACTTCAGCTTGCCATCCATTGCCAGCATGTTTATAACCAATGTCCAGTGAAATGACAGATTCAGGTTCTAGGCTTGGATTGATGACATTAAAACGGTTGCCTGAGCGTTCACCCACCTGGCCCAAGTCGAAAATATTGGGTGGTCTGAAGCCGCGACCAATGTTGGCAAAGACGCGATCTGAGTCATTGATTTTGTATAACCAGCTGGCGTGCCATGTGAGGTCAGTGAGGCTCAATTGATCATTATCAATATCTGGGCTGTTCAGGTCTATGTCATAATCACTGAATCGGACACCGGTGGTGAATTCATGATCGCCGTTGTATTGATGCCAGTCGGCAAACACCGCAAATTGTCGCATTGAAGAGTCATCTGGATAGCGTGAAGCCCTGGGCACATCTGTCCCATCGGCCAACACCCTTTGACGGGCACTTGAAATGGTGTCTATATAGGAATCAAAGCCATAGACCAAAAGACTGTCGTCATCCAATGCTTTGTTCCAGTCTGCTTGTAAAGTAAACAGGTCACTGTGGTTTTGCTCGGTGTCAGTCCGGCTACCTGACAATGGGATGCTGTAACGGTTATCGGTGATTTTTTGGAATGACAAGTGGTAGTTAGCCATGTCATACCAATCAGTTGGCGAAGCCGTTGTGTACTTCAAATGTGCAAATTGTCGCTCATTGGGTTGGAACAAGTAGACCTGTGACTCAGGTTCTGTTTCACCAAACCCGGCCACCAAATTATCAACCCGGGGTGTGGCTGGTTGGTGGGTGTATTGTAGGTCGAATATCCAGTTGGAAGTGTTCGATGTGTTGAACACCCATTTGTTGTTGAACGATCGGGAGGTATAGGCGGTGAATGGGATGGTTTCGCCAGAGCCAGTGGTGCGTTGCCCAATGTCTTGATAACTGAGGCCGAATGTGGATGCAATTTTATCGTTGCCAAAATCACCACCAATGTGACTGATCCACTTTTCATCGGCACTGTCCCATGAGCTGAAAACCTGACCAGTCATGCTCCATTCACTGCTGTAAAACTCCGGCGTGTGGGTCAAGACATTGACCACACCACCCAGGGCGTCACCGCCATAAAGAACAGAACTGGGCCCTCTGACCACTTCAATTTGTGAAGTCATGAATGAATCCACCAGGGCCAGGTATTGATTCGGCGCGTTGCGGAAAAAAGCTGTGTTAACGCGCATGCCGTCAACCAAGTGAACATTGCCAGATCCTTTCAGGCCACGGATGATCGGGATGGCCTGACCTGGGGTGGTTTGTTGGATATAGACGCCTGACTCCTGACGCAACAGATCAGGCAGTAAAGTATTGGGTTTGTTCTTGATTTCATCACGGGTAACCACGGAAACCGCTGTGGCTGTGTCATTGGTGGCGGTGGCGGTTTTGCTGGCCGTCACTTGAAGTGGCGCCAGTGATTCTACACTTTCATCTAGATTGACATCAGGCGCAGGGTTTTCTTGTGCCAGGCTGGCGGTAGCCACAATCAGCAATACAATACTCAGTTTCATGGGTCAATCTTTGGTCAAAGGGTGAGTAATTTACTATGGGTTCAGGCCAGAATCAACCAACAAATGATAATGATAAGCAACAAGTTTTAAACCGAGGCCTTTTCTGAACAGAAGCTGAACAAAAGACCAAGGACTTTCTATTTAAATGACCTTTAAGCTTGCGATTCTTTTTGGTATTTCTTGATCTCATTGACAGTCAAAACATAGGCTTTGCGAGCGTTTTTTATGTTCTCAATCACGGCCTGTTCTTGCTCCTCAATGGCAGCAGCTTCTACTTTCTTACAATAGTGGCTGAATCCTGTGGCTCCGATGTTTGCACCGGTGGATTTCAGTGTGTGCGCAATTTGTCTGGCATTGGCATAGTCATGGGTTTGACTGAAAGTGTTCAACTGATTCAGCATGCCAGGCGATTCTTGCTGAAATAAATCCAACAACGAATTGGTTTCATCGCCCATGAATGTTCTGATTTCAGCCAAAGCCCGAGTATTCAACCATTTGGTGTTGACGTCATCAGAGTCTTCCTTTTCCTGCTTTTCTTCGGGGTCAGTGGTTGGTTTTGCAGGCTTCTTTTTGGCACCCAATGGGTCCCATTTTTTCAATGTTTTTTCTAAGATGTACCGATTGAGTGGTTTGGACATGTAATCATCCATACCTGCATCCAGACATTTTTCCTTGTCACCCAGCATGGCGTTGGCGGTCATGGCTATGATTGGGGTGTGGTTGAGGTTGTTGTTCTCTTCATATTTTCGGATGCGCTTGGTACAAAAATAACCGTCCATTACGGGCATTTGGCAATCCATCAGAATCAAGCGGTAGCGGGTTTTTTTGGCTTTGTTTAAGGCCACCATGCCATTTTCTGCGACATCAAAAGGAAAGCCTATGTAATCAATCAGTTTTTGTGCCACCTTCAGGTTAACTTCATTGTCTTCAACCAGCAAGATGGTGTCTGAAATATCAGCATAATCGACGGTTTCATCCTGAGCCGCTGAAGATTCTTCAGGCGCATCTTTGGCTTCGGTTTCATAGGACTCGTCATGGCTGTCCTGTTCTTCATCCAACTCCAAGACTTCTTCTGGGAAGTAACGTCTTTCAAACTCACCAATGACCAGTTCGACTTCTTTGTCAGGGTGCATGATTTGGATGTTTTTATACTGTTTTACACCTGCAATGTGACCGCCGGTGGTGATGGCACAAATCCAAACGTCGTCTAACTCGCCCTTTTCTACCAATAACAACAATTGTCTTAACGTTTTGGCATTGGTATCAAAGTCAATAAACAGCAAGGTGGTTTTACCATCCTGTATGCCCCTGGCAGCTTGAATTCTTGACAGTGCATGCTGGTAGTTCAATGAGGTTTGTACCGGTAACAGTGCTTTTTCTAAAGAAGCCTGAATGCGCTTGAATAAAACAGGATTGGTGTTCAATAAAATGGCTTGATGTTGATGGACTTCGGTACCACCATGCAAGGCATCACCTGCTGATTTGGTGAAAGGGATTTCAAACCAGAATGTACTGCCAACACCGGTTTTTGATTCAACACCCATTTGACCTTTGAGCAACTCTACAATTTTCTTACTGATGGCCAAGCCCAATCCGGTACCACCAAATTTGCGTGTCGATGAATTGTCGCCCTGGGTAAAGGCATTGAACAATTTTTCTACCTGATCCGGTGCGATACCGATGCCTTGGTCTTTCACCGAAAACCTGATCAATTCTTTGGTGGTGAAATTTTTAACTTTTTTAACATCAACAATGATTTTGCCGTGATCAGAAAACTTAATGGCATTGGATAATATATTGGTCAGTACTTGTCTGACCCTGATGGGGTCCCCCCTTAACAAAGGATTGATTTGATCGTCTACGTTGACAGAAATTTCCAGACCTTTTCTTTCAGCTGATGAACTGAGACTGTCTAACACTTCTTCAACCACTTTTCTGACTTTTAACCCAGTGACTTCGGTGGTTAATTTGCCAGCTTCTACTTTCGAATAATCAAGCAAATCGTCAATCAGCTTCTGCATCTGAGTGGCCGATGTGTGCGCAGTGGTTAGGTAATCTTTCTGAAAAGCGTTGAGTTCTGTGTCCATAACAATGTCTATCAACGGCACAATACCATTCAATGGTGTGCGAATTTCATGACTCATGGTGGCCAGAAACTCCATCTTAGCCATTTCGGCAGCAGACAGATCGACCTTCAGGTTTTTGATTTGCTCTTTGAGCACTTTGGTTTCATAGATGGCTTCTTCGGCTTTTTTAATCTGTCTGGCCAGGCTGGCAGGCAGTGGATCGCTTTTCTTTTTCTTTTCGGTGGTTTCTGCCAACAAAAAACGACTGGCAACAACCACAAAACCAACCACCAAGAGCACCAACAATGAAAACAGCAGTGGTTGACTCAGACCCAACTGATCGGCAGGCTGTAACAACAATAAAACAGCAAAACTCAAAACGGGTAATGCCATGCACAGGGCTGTTTTTTCTAAATTCAGCTGGGTAAAGAACAGAACAGAAGTCAGCCAAATTAACACCAAAGTCACAAATAAGGCAACATGGGCCTGATCACTTAACCAAAAACTCAGGGCCAGCCAAAAACTGCCAATCACAGGAATCATCCAGTCGACTTTTTTAGCAACCACATCATCAAAACGGTTTTGTATAACCGGGAAGGTATAAGCCCAACCGGTGGCCAAGGTCAACACCAATAAAAGTAAGGGGATCTGATACAGTCCGCCTTCAATCCATGCCAGCAACAACATGAACAGTGCCAGTATGCACATCAGCAACTTTTTATTCTTTAAATGATCCATTCAATCCTACCCTCTGGTGTTAATACATGCGACATGAGAAGCCGCAGGACAAGTTCAACCTCATACTTAAAATTGTCCCATTCAACGAACATACCTATTTATGATTGTAGCTAAATATCAATCAGGTCGAAAGTTTTTTTTAACACCATTTGCAGGAAAGGGAGCTAATTACTTGAAATAGGTTGTTTTTTTGCAGAAATAACGGTGTCAATATCGGGTCAACAGTTCAGCGATTGTGTTTTTAGCCGCAGAGAACGAGAACCATTTTTCAACGTTTTCTAAGCCGCCTTTTGAGACTTGCTGCCAAAGTGTTTGGTCTTGGTAAAGCTGAATCACCGCTTCAGCAAAAGAATCGGCATCATCAGCCATCAACACATCATAACCATTTTTGGTGTACATGCCTTCAACGGCCACACTGGTTCCCACCACGGGCTGTCCATAACTCATGCTCATGTTCACTTTACCTTTAACCCCGGCGCCAAACCGCAAAGGAGCAACGGCCAACCGGGTGTTTTGCATCAAGGGCTCTATGTCAGCAACAAACCCATGGAACTCAATATTGGGGTGTTGTCCCAATGCTTTTACTTGCTGTGGCGCCTTTGAACCGATGATGTGCAGTTTCAGTTCAGGGATTTCGGCGCATATTTTTGGCAGAATATCATTCACAAACCACACAATCCCATCTACATTAGGGGTGTGTTGATAACCGCCAATAAACATGATGTCCTGACTTTTGTTGTAGCCAACATGACCGCCATAAACTTCATGGATGTTAGACAACACAGCCACATCCAATTCGGCGTTTTCCTGGCCCATTACTTGCTGTTCGTATGAGCTGACTACCAAGGTTAAGTCACAAGCTTCGGCCACAGAGTATTCTTTGGCTTTGGTTTCGTTGGCTGTTTTCAGTGCCAAATCATCATTGTCGAGCTCCGCCATCCTTGTTTCCCGCAGGTAATGTAAGTCAACGGTATCAAACCAGATTTTTGCTTTGGGGCAATAGGATCTGATCATGTCCATTACCGGTTCGGCCACATAATATCGACTCAATATCACCCGATCAAAATAAGCCCCTTTGGCCTTTAAATAGGCCAGAGGCGAGTTGTATTTTGGGGCATAAATACACTCGACACCCAACCTTTGCAGATCTTTGCTGTAGTCATCAAAAAAGGCCATGTTTTCGGGGATGAAACTGACATGGTGGCCCAATTCGATAAAAATTTGCATCAAATTGATCATCCGCAATGAACCAGAATCCTGATCAGGGGTCGGTGTACAGGCATCCAAAATCAACACCCTTGGTGGTTGATTTTGTAACCTGGCCAGCTCAATGTCAGACCCTGGTGCAGGTTGTTTCTCGAGTTCCGGTCGCCATTTTTCTAAAAACTTTTGTTGATTGATGACTTGGAATTTTTTGGTTCCTGAATTCAGGTCTGTGCCCGAAGATATGCCTTCAAAGTGAATCACCCGGCTGAGCGGTTGATAAAGTACTTTTTTACCTGCTTTTCTGACCGCAAAAGCCAAGTCAGTGTCTTCGTAATAGGCCGGTTTGTAGCGTTCATCGAATTGTCCGAGTTCACGGAACAGGGCCGTACGAATCATGATGCTGGCGCCGCTGATGTAAGTGGCCTCTCGAACATGTTGGTATTCAGGGTCATCAGGAGTTTCCAAGCGGCCATAATTCCATCCGGATGCATCGCTGAATACAATACCACCAGCTTCCTGAAGGCGCCCATCAGGGTAAAGCAATTGGCTGCCCACCAACCCGGCATCAGGGTGCTGAGAGAAGGTGTGATAAAGTTCATCCAACCAACCTGGCAGCACTTCAGTGTCGTTATTTAAAAACAACAGGAATTGGCCTTGTGCCATTGCCGCGCCGGTGTTACATGATTGAATAAAGCCGCCATTTTCTGGTTGTCGATGATAGCGAATGCCTTGGGTGTTTTTGATTTCTTGAGGAGTTTCATCCGTTGAACAATCATCAACAACAATCACTTCGAAAGTCGTATTGTCTGTCAGTCTGGCTAAGGATTCTAAACAGTGGTAAGTGTGTTTAAAGTGATTAAAAACAGGAATTACAATACTGACCAGCGGATCTTTAGTCTGCTTAATACTTAGTGATTGGTAGCTTTCAACCACTGAGTGGGCAGAGACTGGAGGTCTTTTGGCCGGTTTCTTTAATTTGTTTTTCGCCATCAAGGCCGTTTGTTTCATGCCTCTGGTTTTTAGGCTGTTACGGACCCTGCGCGGTAAACTTTTGAGTTGACTGAATCTGAATTTAATGGCATTTCTTTTGTGTCTTGCATAAGTGGTGAAGCGGCGCAATGGTTTGGTGATGCGCCATGATCGGCTGTTAAGCATGGCTTCGATCTGTTCACTCAGTTGTGTTTTTTCTGCGGTTAACAAGCTGTTTGCGGTTTGTTCGTCCCGCAAAGTTGCACGGACCTGATTGACCTCAGCTTGAAGGTTGTCGTTGGCTTGGTCTAGTCGTTTGATGGCGTCCGTTTGTTCTGCTACGGTGTCACTTAAATGTTGAACCTCTTGTCGACCCAAGTCGATGTTATGGGCTAAGTGCTGATTGTGTTGATCAAGTTCTTTGGCCCATTTAACTTTTTCTTCCAGGTTTTGCTCAGTCGCTTTCAATGCAAGGGTCAGTTGGTTGGCAGATTGCTGTTCTCGTTTGAAGGCATCAGCCAAAGGAGAAGGTGTGGCCAGACCCCAAGTTTGGTAAGCACAAGGTTCAAACATAAAGTGTTTAAGCAGTTGGTCATAGGCCTTTTTGTTGTCATTGGTATTCCATTGCTTGGTGACCAATGAATTTTCTCTTAACTGAACCAATGTTTCCGGGTTTTGTTGCAGGGTTTTTATGTTTTCGATCAGTGCCTGGGCGTCGGGTTTGACCAACACACCATTTTTATTGTGTTCTATGCGGTTCTTCAAAGCACCAACAGCAGTGGCTAACACCGGCAAGCCCATGGTTTGTAGTTCAGACAGTGTATAGCTGAAAGTTTCAGCAGTGGTTGATGCCAATAAGCCCAGCTGTGGAGCAATTTTTTTCACCAAAGACTCGAGTTCTTCGTGTTGAAAATCTGCAATGACCCGGGTGTTGGCGAAGTCAACAAAGGCTTTGCCATTTTTACCAGCGCCCAACAAAACAAATTGAATGGACGCATCATTTTGTAAGTCACTGATACAGGCTTGTAACAAATCCTGTCCTTTTGAGGGGCTGATGCGACCCAGAACCAACACCGTAAACGGCTCTTTATTCACCTGATAGTCAATGGCTTGTAGCGGTTCAGGCGCATGCGGGATTACCACGGTTTTGTTAAAACATGACGCCTGTGGCAGTTTCAGAAGGTTGGTCTTAACGGACTCATCAGGTGCCACGATCGAAACATGTGGTTGATTCAATAATTCATTGTTTTTGAATTGCCATTTGGCCAGTTGGTCAGCACTTATGGACCCAAAAGGCTCGTTTCGGGTATCTTTAAGTGCCTGTTCAATATGCTGTTCAGCAATTGGATCTTCATCCAACAAGGCATTTAAACTTGGCCAATGAGGAAAATAGTCGTGCAACACTCTGATGGTAGGTAAACCCGTGTTTAAACAATCCATGGCATGGCCAATCAAAGAAGAAACCACCAACCCATTGATGCCCCAAATATCAATCACACGATCCAGCAACATGTGGTATTCGCGGTGATGTGTGGCCGTGGCAATGATCGGCGCTGCCAGATGGAATTCCTGTAGCACCGGACCTTGGATGTGTTGCCAGTGTAACAAGAACTTTTCTCCTTGTTGTTTACGGAAAAACTCTCCCTGGCTGCTGAGCACCAGATGATTCATTTCATTATGATTTTGAATAAAATCATTCACCCATTCATGCACACCACCGCCCCAATCCATGACCAAATGCAATACCGTGGGTTTGTTATCAAGCCGAGGATAACCAGGAAGTAGGTGCTCAGTTTGTATTTTTGACAGGGTCATTTGCACCTTGACCAACGGGTGTGCGGGCAATGGTCTTTGATCGCCTGTATCAATGGCTTTAGGTGCAGATATTACGGTTTCATTGGATGGCGTGTCTACCACCAGATTATTAACAGCGAACACCTCTGTATGGTCATCCAGATGGTCAACATGTCGCACAGCAAAACAATTGAGGTTAAGTGCAGTGCTGACATAGTATTGAGCTTTTTGTATAAGGTATACAAGCTGATCTAATTGCGCCAAGGTGCCTGTAAATGGTTCGGTCAAGGGTGAAATTTGTCGTTGTTGGGTGCTCAGCGCACAGGTTTTCATGACCTGCGTATCATCCAATAAGGGCTGTAAAAGCCGTCTTTGCCAGTGTGGTGGTAAGAAAGCTTGGGCATTGACCACTGTGATGATGTGGTCATTTTTGATTGAGTTTTTTATCCACTCAATCAGCTGTTCATCCACCGTTTCTTGGGTGCTGTACAGCACAGAACCCGATTGCTGGTCTTTTGAGCTGTTGTAGTAGACGGTGTGAACATTTTTCTGCATGCGCGCATTCTACCAAAATTCATTCAATGAAGGGGTGCCAAAAGGCATGAAGGTTTAAGAACATACCTTTTGCTAACACCGGGTTTTGGAGGGTGCGATGGCCGTCGAGAAGCCTGCCAAATGTTATTTAATTATTTCAGTGGGCAGGCCTAAATTTGTTTTGCTGTAGCCCTCGGGTACTTGAAAGGTCTGGGCGCCCAATGCATCATGGTTGATTTCAGTCAGGTAGGCTTTCTGCAATCCCATGTCGTAATAAACGGGAATGACTGATCCAATGTCAGAAAAATTCATGCTTTGGTCTTGACCGAATTGTGAAGCAAGCTTTTCAACCGTTTGCATGAATTGATTGATGCTGTCATAGTCAGCGGCAGGGATACCCAAATCAGCAATGTCAGCCACACAAAAATCACCATCTTTTTGACCTTCAACCATTTTGATAACCACCTCACAATCAAAACCGTTGTAATTAGAGGACTGACCACTTTTGTTGTACTGAGGAGGAGCGGCTTGCTTGGGCATTTGCTTTTTTATCATTGACTCCATCATGCCCCTCATTTGATCACGTTGAGCAGCTGGCATTTGAGACAGTTGTTCTTCGAGCATGCGATCAACCATGGCTGAAACGTCACTCAATGCAGCGATTTCTTTTTCGCCAAACACCACATAACTTTGGTCCTGGTGATTAACCACCGTGAAGGCATTGGCTTGGGCATTGAAAATTAATGCGGTATTGACGTCACTGTTGTTGGTGATTTTTGCCACGCCATCACTCATATACATGACGCTGTTTTGCTGGCCATTGGCATCGTTGTAAATCAGTGTGGTGTCCGCGTGAGACTGGACACTGAAAAGTATGGCTGATAATAATAAAATTCTTGGTTTCATGAATGATTCCCTCTGTTGTATTTGCAGTGCTCATTGTAGGTACAATTCTTGAATCTCATGTTAACATGCGGACATTCATTTTGTGAACTGGATCAAGTCCAACGGTGCCAAAGAAAAAAGCAACCAAAAGTAAAATCAAGAAATACCTGTTCAAGTCCGTGCTGTTCATGGTGGGGCTCATGGCCGGGCTGGTGGTGCCTTGGTATTTTTACATCAATTACATCACAGACACCATCGTTCAAGACCGATGGGACATACCCTCGGTGGTCTATGCGCGTCCCTTGGAGTTGTATCAAGGGCTCACGTTGTCACCACAAGCATTGACCTTTGAGCTGGATTTGTTGGGCTATCAGCCCACTGCAGACGCACCCAACCCTGGCCAATATAAACGTGAGGGCAAGCGTTATTGGATCCACAGTAAAGGTTTTGAGTTTCCAGATGCTGCTGCCAAAGCGCAATTGATTGAATTCTCTTTGAATGGGCCATCCATCCAATCCATCACCCCAAAACTGGCCAGGTTGGAACCGCCGATCATTGGTCGTTTTTTCACCACAGACTTTGAAAATCGTTTGCCAATTAAACTGGCGGAGATTCCTGACAGCATGATTCGTGGCTTGCAAGCAGTCGAAGACCGTGACTTCAAAAACCACCACGGCGTTTCCTGGTGGGGTATCATGCGAGCTGCTGTTAAAAACTTAATGGCAGGAGAAGTGGTACAAGGTGGCAGCACCATCACCCAACAGCTGATCAAGAATAAATTACATTACAGTCAAAACAGTTTGTTGCGAAAGTTGCATGAAGCCCTGGCGGCAACTTTGTTGGAAACCAAGTTAAGCAAAGCACAAATATTAGAGTCTTACTTTAATGAAGTTTATTGGGGTCAAGATGGCAAAGTGGCTGTCCATGGGGTGGTTGAAGCAGCTCAGTATTATTTTGCCAAACCTGTGGCTCGTTTGAATTTGGCAGAGCAGGCCTTGCTGGTGGGCATCATCAAAGGCCCTTCCTGGTACAACCCATACCGCCAAACCAAACGGGCCTTATTGCGCCGCAATGTGGTGTTAAAAAGTTGGTTGGAAACCGGGGTCATCAATGCAGCGCAGCACCAAAAAGCCACGCATTTGCCGCTGGGGTTGTCTAAAAGTCGACAGTTGAAAACGGACTTTGACGATTACATGGATGTGGTGAAGCGGCAGATTAAAAAGCAGTTTTCTTTACAAGACTTGAAAAGCAATGGATTGAGGATTTTCACCAGTATGGATCCATTTGTGCAATACAAGACCACCCAAACGGCCAAAAAAACCAGCGATTGGCTGTCTGATGATGTAGAAAGTGCCATCCTGGTCAGTGGTGCAAAGAATGGTGAATTATTGGCTGTAACGGGATCGAAATCAGCGCGTTCGCATTACAACAGGGCCTTGTTAGCAAAACGTCAAATTGGCTCTTTAATCAAACCTTTGGTTTATTTAGCAGGTCTCGAGTTGTTGTCAGGGTTCAATCTGGATGAAACGTTACAAGATGAGCCATTGCAGGTAACCACTGCAGACAACAAAACTTGGCAGCCTAACAATTGGGACCGGCAGAGCTTGGGAGCCATCAGTGCCGCTACCGCATTGATTCAATCCCGCAACCAAGCCACTGTCGATTTAGGCTTGCGCATTAACTTGAATCGTTTCATTGCCTTTCTGAAACAGTTGGGACTACAAGTTCAACGCAACAACCACCCAGCCTTGTTTCTTGGAGCCATTGAGCTGACACCATTTGAAGTCCAGCATTTATTTGGGATATTTGCATCTCGAGGAGCCAACCAATACATCAATTCTATCCGTTATGTGACCGATCAAAATAACCAAATTCTCAGTCGTTCACAACAATCAATGAACCATGACCTGGCGGTCGGCAACATTGACACCATCAATTGGGCCATGCATCAAATCACCATCGAAGGGACCGCTAAAAAATTAACCCATGCATTCGAATTGGCTGGTCCCATGTTTGGCAAGACGGGCACCACCAATGACGGTAAAGACAGTTGGTTTGCTGGCTTCACACATGATTATTTGGTCACTGTTTGGGTTGGCAGAGATGACAACAAACCGACACCCTATTCGGGCAGTAATGGTGCTTTGATCCTGTGGGGGCATTTGTTCAAAAACCTTTGATACACGGCCTTTCTGAACCATGGTACGACCTTTGGGATTTTGAAAAATTTGTATTGATGGCTTGATAAATCGGCGTTTAAAGCTATGATTAAGCGCTATGTCAAAACACAACCCCACAACCCCTCTGAAAATCTTTGGTATTGTTACGGTGGCTGTTCTATTAAGTCACTGTAGTTACAAACGTGTGGACGTAGAAAAAGATGTCCGCGAGCCTGCCAGAGACAATGATTCACTGATTCAAGTTTCACCGATGGTGCCAGCCGCTGTGTATGCCTTGATCAACGAAGCAGACATGCAAATGAGTGATGGTCAAGTTAAGCTTGCCATTCTGACATTAAAAAGGGCCTTATCGATCAGCCCGGCCTCCGCTTTGGTGCAACAACATTTGTCAGAAGCTTATTTGTCAGATGCTGATTACAAGCAAGCCCTGTATTGGTCTACATTGGTGGTCAACCAGGGCCCTGATCAGGGAGCTTTGTGTGAACGATCCAGGCGAACCCAAGCGTTGGCAGCAGAATTGTTGAATGAAGTGGTGGTTCAGGCCCAGGCTTTGGATGCCATTGCTGAATGCACCACCAAAAAGCCGGCGCGCTTTTGATGCATACAATCGAGCAGGTGCTGGGTGAAGGTGGGTTATTTGAGCAACAAATAGACTCTTTCAAACCCCGTTCTCAGCAGTTGGCTATGGCTGAACACATTGCGGCCGTGATGGCTGACCAACACATCCTGATTGCTGAAGCTGGTACGGGTACGGGAAAAACCTATGCCTATTTAATTCCGGCACTGATCTCTGGTCAAAAAATCATCGTTTCTACCGGTACCAAAACCCTCCAGGACCAGTTGTTCACCAAAGACATACCTCTGCTGTTGGATTTGTTGAGCCTAAAACCCAAAGTGAGGTTACTTAAAGGCCGCAACAATTACCTGTGTTTAGACAGGTACCATAAATCGGCGCTGATGCCCGTCAGTCGCTATCCAGAAAACAAGGCACTATTTGGCCACTTGAAAAACTGGATTCACCAAACCAACAGTGGTGAAATCGCTGAGTTGACTGAATACATTGAAAACCGCATGATGTTATCCAACATCACATCAACCCCGGAAAATTGTTTGGGTTCTGATTGTGATCATTACAATGATTGTTTTGTCTACAAAGCCAGGCGCCGGGCTTTGGATGCGGATTTACTGGTGATCAACCACCATTTGTTGTTTGCTGATATGGCGATCAAACAAGGGGGTTTTGGCGAGCTGTTACCGAAAGCAGATGTGATGGTGTTGGATGAATCGCACCAAATTCCAGAAATTGCCGGACGTTTTTTCAGTCAATTGTTCAGTTCCCGACAATGCAGTGAATTACTCAATGACCTGCTGACAGAAGCCGGAGAGGTGGATGCGGCTTTTGCTGCCATCAGCGAACCACATGAACAGATGAAAAGGGCTTTGCGAGACACTTTGTTGTCGATGAGTCAAATGCCAGAACGAGAGAGCACCAAACGTTTGTTCCAAACCCCAATCATCATTGAGGTGTTTGACTTATTGATGCACCACATGGGCTTATTGGTGAATGCCTTAGAACCACTGGTGGTACAAAGCACAGGCCTGCAGAATTGTTATTTACGTTTGACGGCTTTGGGTGATTTGTTACAAGACATGATGCAACAAGGTGAGTCCAATTTTATTTATTGGTTCGAGGCCAGGGACAAGTATTTTGCCTTACACAAATCCCCGTTAGACATTGCTGATCCACTGCGAGAATTCAGGGCGGCTTTTGATACGGCATGGGTGATGACTTCAGCGACTTTAACGGTTAATAACAGTTTTGAACATTTTCAACAACAGACCGGGTTTGATGATGCCCAGACATTGTTGTTAGACAGCCCGTTTGATTACCAAAAACAGGCTTTGATGTTGTTGCCAAAAAACCTGCCAGAACCCAATGACTATGAGTTCAATCCGGCCATGTTTGAATATGTTTTGCCCTTGATAGAACAAGCCAAAGGCGGGGTGTTTTTCTTGTTCACTTCACACCGGTCATTACAAATGGCTGCACACTTCTTCAAAGCAAAAACCCACAAGCCGCTGTTTGTTCAAGGCACGGCTGATCGCAATCAAATGCTCGAGGATTTCAGGGCCGCGGGCAATGGTTTGTTGCTGGGTGCCGCCAGTTTCTGGGAAGGCGTTGATGTTTCAGGGACCAGCCTCAGTTGTGTCATCATCGATAAACTGCCATTTGCCCATCCCAGTGAACCGGTGTTGAAAGCCAAGATCGAGCACATCAACAAACAGGGTGGCAAGGCATTTTATGATTTACAAATTCCCAAAGCCATCATTGCCTTGAAACAGGGTGCCGGGCGGTTGATCAGAGGCGAACAAGACCATGGTGTTTTGGTCATTTGTGACCGCAGAATCACCAGCAAAGGATATGGACCCTTGTTCCTAAAATCGCTGCCAAATATGCAAATCAGTCATGACCTTGAAACAGCCCTGAGCTTTTTAGCCGAGTTGTAGAGGGACTATTGGCTAAAAAACATCACAATTCACAGAAAATTAAGCCCATCCGTGTTAATTTCTAGTCATGGTCCGGACATTGTATTTACAGATAATCGTCATTAGCATGCTTGGTTGGTCTTTTGCCAGCCAGTCTCAATCGAAGGTGTCTGGTTGGCAGGTGGATACTGTGCACGGTCCTTCACAACAAGGCATTGCTGACAGCATAGCATTGGATTTCAACCAGGATGGTCGATTGGATGTGGCTTCAGTGTCATACAACGATGGTCACTTAAGGCTGTATTTAAATCAAGGCAACCTCGTTTTTGATCAACAGATCATCAGCACAGATTTATTTGGCGCATTTCGAATCGTCAAAGCAGATTTGAATGACGACAATGAATTTGACTTTATAGTCCCATCGATAGAGACTTCTGAAATCATTGCCGTGATGAGTGGTCCTGATGGACATGAAAAGCAAGTCATTGCTTCAGGTGTGTTGGTTCCCAGTGATGCCCAGGTTGGGTTTCTCAATGACGATGATTTATTGGATGTGGCAAGCACTTCATTTCAGGAGGGATTGCTGCTGGCACATCTACAACAAATCGATGGCAGTTTTGAAACCGAAATCATTTCAGATGTGCCTGTAAACCCCAGAAAAATGGTGCTTGAAGATTTCGATAACGATGGCTTGGTTGATGTGTTGTTGGCCTCATCAGGTGACGATTCAATCAGGCTTTTCACAAAGCAGCAAAATGATGGGTATGTTGAGACATTGATCAGCAACCAAGCCCTGGGTACCAGGTACACGGAATCTTGTGACGTCAATGGCGACATGTTACCTGATTTTGTGGTTTCAGCATCAGACGCAAACACCATCTGGGTCTATACAAATTTGGGGTCTAACACATTCAGTCAAACAGAGCTGGACAATGATGTGGCAGGGGTTCGTTCCTTGTACTGTGTTGACATTGATGATGACGGTCAGCAAGAATTACTCAACTTAGCAGCAGTCACCGGGGTGATTTATGCCCATGAATTGAAGGGCCCAGTCAACAGGGTTGAAGTGGCCAGTAACAGAGATGGGTATGTCAATGTCAAAGCAGGGGTGTTTACAGGTGATCAAACAAGCTTATTAACCCAAACGTTTTTTGATAACAGAAATTTGTTGTATGACCCGCTATCAACCAATCAAGAACAAGTGGTTTGGGAAGATTTTCCAGATGGGGCCAGTGATGTCAAAATGGGAGACATCAACAATGACGGGGTGGAAGATTTGGTGGCATCCAGTTTCAGAGACGATCGGGTGCAATGGTATGATGGCACAACCTTTCAACATCACATCATAGCTGAAAATATAGATGGGGCCGCAGAGGTTTTGGTGGTTGATCTGGATGATGACGGATGGGTGGATGTGTTGTCAGCCGCTTCTTTTGCCAACACTTTTTATTGGCATCGAAATACCGGCAATGAGGTGTTCAATACCTTGGTCATTTTCGACGATGCGCGTTTTGCCAATGGATTGGCTGTCGCTGATCTTGATGAAGATGGCCAATTAGATGTGGTCGGGACTTCAGGTTCTGATGACAGTGTCAGGTTGTTTACCCGCAATGGCGTGTCATTCACTGTACAGTTGCTTGATGACCAAAATGATGCCCCCAATGAGGTCAAAATATATGATATGGACGGAGACATGGATCTTGATTTGGTGGTTCCATATACGTTCTCTGACGAGTTGGTGATGTATGAAAATTTGGGAGGTGCTTTTAGCAGCCAAGTTCTGGCATCAAACCTGGACAGGATTGACTCCACCGCAATAACCGACATCAACAATGATGGGTTCATGGATATATTGGCCAGTGTTGCTGGAGATGATGTGGTGGTTAAGTTGATCAATCAAGCCAATGGTGTATTCGTGCAAGAACCATTGATTCAAGACATTGAAACGCCTAAGAGAATCAAGTTCAATTCAGCCACCCCATACAATTTTTTACAAACCAACTTTTTCCCGAATGGTGTTGAAGTTGCTTCCATTTATAACTTAGGCGGGGTTCCCGGTGATTATGGTGACTTGTTGTTCGAGTTCAGCAATGCATTGTCCAACTCCAGTCACGTTTTTTTGGCTTCTTTGCAAGATTTGATTTATGCTGATGGATTTCAAACACAACAAGCCTTCACTCTTGATATTGACCATCCATAATCTTTTTGTTTTTAATAAAACACGTCTTAAATTTAAGGCATCATCAAATGAGTTCCTTTGATTGGTATGAACTCCCAATAGTAAGCAAAGCAAGGTGGTTAATTTACCAATGAATTCTGTCTATTTATCTAGAATATAGTTAAAATTTAATCGCCTATATATGGAACCATAAATTTAATGAAGAAAAAGCTTTTGTTTGTTCATATTGCTAAGACGGGAGGCACAAGCATTCGGCGAATGCTCAATAAAGCAACGCCAAAAATAGAATATGATTGTATTCATAATGGTAAGCTTATAAGGCATCAGAACAATAAAATTGTGCGCCAAGCCATTGGCGGAAGAATGGCTTCAGATGATTATGATTATACGGCTTTTTTTGTTCGAAACCCCTATGCCAGATTACTGAGCTGCTATAAATACTTTTATGGTGGCGGTCTCAATCAGTTCAATGACAAAACATTTCAAGGCGATAAAGACACACAAGAATTGATCAAAAAACAATTCCCGAAATTCCAAGATTGTTGTCATAACTTAAAAGAATTTTGTGAAATAATCACCCATGCCAGACCCATGACAGAATGCATTGAAAGCAGCTGTTCATTACCATCAAACCAGAAAGCCATCATTCAAGGGCGCTTTGAATCATACAATGAAAGTGTGATTAACCTGTTTTCGCATTTAGGCACAACCATTCAAACTGATGACATTCTGAAAATAAATTTATCTTCACAAAACGATCAATTTAAATATGACGCAGCTATGAAAGAAGAAGTTTATCAGTTCTATAAAAATGATTTTGATCACTTCAACTATGACAAGTGATTAATTAATCATATGGGTATCCATTGGTTTTATCACACGGTTTTAGCTAGGAACTAATCCGCATCATTCGATAAATATTTATATTGAACGGCTTGGTATTTTTTTACCCATTCGTTGTTTTGCATGTCTTTAATATCAAATGATTTGTTGTCATCTAAGAGCACAAAAGTAAAAGCTTGATACTGTTTTTTGACTTCGTTTAAAAAAGCATAAAACCCCTTCGGTTTGATGTTGGCGATTTTCATTAAGGTTAAACCAATGAAATTCATGCTGGTAAACAGCTCATTTGAATCTGGAAAATTCACATCATAATTTGCCCAAAATAAATAAGGCACAGTGTGTTGTTGAACCTTTTCCTCAAAAGTCCAGTTTTTCAAAGGAGTCTCCCTTTTTGCTTTTAATGCGGGTTGGTGGTCGCCGACAATCAATATGATGGTTTTTTCACTGCTGTTCAATTGATTGGTCAGGCTTTTGAACAGTTCATCGATGTGAATCATGGCGTTGTAATACGCGATTATTTCATTGTTGTGTTCGTTGCTTAAATCACTGCTCAACAACTTAACCTTGTTGTTTGGGTAATCTTTGATTTTCCATGGTGCATGAGAAGAGTTAGGGAAGGCGAAGATAAAAGATTTATCTTGATGGCTGATTAATTCACCAATTTTGGCTGAAATTTCCTCGCTGGATCCATATCTTTTGGTTGGATCAAGTTCAATACTTTGATCAAACCTGCTTAAGCTAAATTTATGGTCAAAACCCAAATGTTCATATATCGAGCCATAACCATACCCTTTCATTTCTACCACCTGAATGGCATTGGTGGTGTAGTTATGTTGTTTAAATTGTCTTGCGATGCTTGGTATGTTGTGATGGATGAAGTCTTTATAAGGAATTGAACCAACAGGATTAAAAACATTAGAGAAACCTGTTAACAATTCAAATTCTGCATTGATTGACTTCCCTCCAAACACCGGCGAAATGAGGTTGCCAGAAAGACCAGAGCTTTCTAACTGATTAAATATTGGAGTCACTTCTATATTGGTTTTCCACGGCAACTCCTTAACGTTTTGGTATGACTCTATCAATAAGACAATGACATTGTCAGGGGTTGCTCTCGGGTGTTCAAAAACATCCTGTCCCTTTTGAGAATGGTCACTTAGATATTCATTGGCCAGCTTCAGCGAATAGTGACTGGGTTTTTCAAGCTTACTTGAGAAATAAGCACTTTGAATGAAAAAAGTTAACAGTCCGAATTTTTGAGTTTTCTCATATATATTTGAATTCCATTTGTATTTTATCTTTTGGCTACTGAGGTATTTTTTCACCCCTTGTGGAGTCGAGCTGAGAATAACTACAAACAACAAGAGTGTCACAGAAGAAATAAGCCGATAATGATTGCCTTTGCCTTTCTTTGCGGCATAAAAAAAGACAACAGCAATGATACAAAGCAAACTCAGAACAGCGACAAGAACAAAGGTGTCTATGCTGTCTAAATTTAACAGTAAATCATACAGTTGAAAAAAATCATAGTAAACGATAGGTACCTTCAAATATGAAAACTTGACCAGAGAAACAGCAACAAACAACAAATAAAGGGTGTTGCTAATAAGAAAAGAAAAGATCAAGTTATTGGTGATGATTAAACAACACAGAAATATCAAAAACAAACCAATAAATTCAATCAGGAACCCTGGTAATTCAAGATGAATGTCTGATTGATAGCCTCCAACATATTCTTGTAAAGAATAATAAAGCAAAAATATGACCGCCACTTGAAGTAGAACCAACCCCAGCGATATGAGATATTTGTTGTTTTTTATCATAAATACTTTTCAAAAATAGGAGTTAGTAATGCCGAGGCCTTACGCGTAATGTGGTCATCATCCCTAAAAAGCAGGACGTTGTTTTTTACCAATTTACACGGGGATTCCGGGCACAGTATTTTTTCAATAGGCATATATTTTATGGCGTCACCATACACTTTAATTTCATTCATAATGATGTCGTTAACACCTTCATTCACTGTTCCAAATAAGTCCTGTTCTTTATTTAAATAAATATTTCTGGCAAAAGTTTTGCGGGGATTGAAGCTGAGCACAGGGTTGTCTTCAATAACAACTATATTTTTTTGGTGCTGTACCAGCAACTCAAAGGTTCGGTGTAAGCCCCTGAGGAACAACACATCCCTTGATTCTGGATAGTTGTTGTTTTGTTGGTAATCGAAGTGTTCAATTTTTCTGCGGTTATGATCATACCCCCTGTAAGCAAGAGCCCAATAGCCTGCCAGAAAAACGGTTTTGATTTCTTTGTTTTTAATGATTTCATCGATGGCCAAATCTGTAAATCTCAGGCAAGACTTTCTGCCTTTTTTATCAATACCAATGATGGGTCGGCACCCGGGTCTTGTATATTGAAAACCAGATTTTCCCTTATTTATGGCAGCTAATTTGAGGCCGTACTTGAAAGCTTCGGCATGAGAATCCCCGAACAAGGCAAAGCTCGGTTTGGCATTGGGGTCACCAAAAGTGCAGAAGTTTTTATCCTTAATGTCCTGAGAGCTCATCCTGTGACAATGTCTGTTTTCTGGCAGGTAATCTTTAGATGTGCTTGCGTGAATAACAGCATCCGGTAACCGGCCAGGGAAGCCGTTTGTGTATATGACACATAAAGACAAGGTAATGATCAATGTGGCCATGATAAGGAGGCTTTTCAGTTTGGTAGATAACCCCAGCGAATAAATACCATTGCCTCTGAATGGCTTTTCAACAAAAAGATAAGTGATGATGGAAAGCAATAATGAAAGCACTAAAATAATTTCATTCAAATAGACATGAGAAAAAGCCATCTTTAGATAAACAGTTATTGGCCAGTGCCATAAATACAAAGAGTAGGATATCAAGCCGATGAAAACCAAGTACTTATGTGACAGGACCTTATTCACAAAAGGCTCTTTTTCGAAACTGCCTGAAAAAATGATCAGCATACTTCCCAATACAGGTAACAGTGCATAATATCCCGGAAACAGTATATTTGTTTCAAACCAATAAATTGGGAAAATAATTAAACAACAGCCAACGATTGATATAAGCTCAATGATGTGGCCATTTATTTTTTTTATGTGCTGAAGTATCAGGGTCAGAAAAAAACCAGCCAACAATTCCCAGGCCCTTGAAAACAACATATAAAAGGAAAAAGTAATATCAAGGCTGGTGTATAAGACATTGATATAAAAAGACAGAATAATCAATGACGTGGTTATTACAAATATTTGTTTTTTATTGAGTTTGGTCAGTATCAGATAAGCAAAAAGTGGGAACAAAATATAAAATTGCTCCTCGACACCCAGAGACCAAAGGTGTAATAACGGCGTTGCCTCAGCCTCTATTTCAAAATACCCAGTATTGAGCCAATACAAAACATTTGGTACGAACAGTGTAGAAGCTATTGAAGCAACACCCAGGTCAAAAAACTCGTCACTTAACAGGATAAAGAACCCGGCAATTAAACAAACCAGGATTAAGGTCAGTAAAACGGGCAGGATCCGCAGAATTCTTTTTTTATAGAAATGTCTAAAGGAGAAATCATTGTTCAGTGTTTTGGTGTAAATAATCTGAGAAATGAGAAAGCCAGAAATGACAAAAAAAACATCTACACCTATATATCCACCATTGAAAAAAGGATAATCTAAATGGAAAAAAACCACAGCCAAAACGGCAATGGCTCGTAAGCCATCAATATCAGGTCTGTATTTTAAAGGGGCATTCTTCATACTTAGAATAGGTTTGATTGTTATGTCTTAGGCTGTAGGTAACATCAGAAGAGGTGGCTCAATGGATTTTAGCATGTGGTGCCATGGTTATCTAAAAGAACTTATTTATCAAATCATGGAATGATTTTCTTTCAAGGTTAAGATCGTGTGCTTTCACAGTCGCATCAGCGTGCCCTTTCATCACTTTCATTGCTTCATTCGTCAGCTCCATTGACTGTCTTGTGACAGCATAAATATCTTCTAGGGTATAGGAAGGGACAAAACAATTTTTACCATCAATACAATAATCATTACCAATCGCAAACGGGCAAATAACCAATGCATTCAACGCCATGGCCTCTAATGCCGGCAGATAAAATCCTTCCAACGGATTGGGAAGACACACCACAGTTTTTGCTACAGATACAAAATCTATGAATGACTGTCTGTCCATCCTCTCGGACAAAAGTTTAACTTTCAAGCCCAGTGGATCGAGTTTTGCTTTCAGCGCTTCCCCCATTTCAGGGTTTTTCAGGCCTGCGATTAAAATGTCAATGGTTTTTGGTTTTATAGCCAGTGTTCGAAGTTCCTTCAAATCGGTTCCTG
Organism: Marinicella sp.; assembly: GCA_965230295.1. Taxonomy (GTDB): domain Bacteria; phylum Pseudomonadota; class Gammaproteobacteria; order Xanthomonadales; family Marinicellaceae; genus Marinicella. Next base: position 1,797,159 of record OZ246001.1, read on the forward strand.
CTGGAATGGTGATCACTGGTCCATTTACCTGTGGAATTTTGCTGGCCATTTCAGTCATGGCGCCGCTGACACATATCCGGGTTGCCGGCTTGTCAAGATTCTTGAAACGATCAAACTCTGGCATGAGTTTAGATGGGTGCTGGATTAAATATATAACTTTGAAACCACTTTCATAATGATACTTGCTCGGGATAAATCGTTCCCAGCCCCAACCAGAAATAAACACCACATCAACTTTTTCCCAGTCTATTTCAGGCATGACATTGTCTTTGTATCTGAACCAAGGGTTTGAAGGCTGCCAGTCAATATCGTCAGGCATGTACAACAACGTATTTAGGTTTTCATGGCACAAGGCATGCTCGTAATAATGCCTTACTTTTAAAGCCCCGCCACTTGGCTTAACACTTTTTACCGCAAATATGATATTTAGTTTTTGCATCGCATCAATCGTTTTTACTTAGTCGCTAATGAACCAGAGAATGGTCAACCATTATAACAACACCACCGGCTTGAATGTGCTTTGGTCGGATACAGCCTAATGGTGATTAAATGCTTTGCAACCAAAGAATTCAACCCCCATCTAACAACACCCTATACTGCACTTTTTAATGGTTGAAGGGGTTTGTTTGGTGAGTCAGGCCGTTTCAGTTTCAGCTTGCCTTATCCATTATTTTCAATTACCATTCTTTTGTTTAACATAACTTCTATCACATCTACATCATCATTTGGCTTGTGATACCAAAATACCATTGAACAAGTGTATTTTTTTATTCTGAAAGTTTTTGGAAGAGTGTATTTAAGTCCGGTCAATAATCAACCTTAAAAATATGTTTTTCTGAAATTCTGTAAAGTGAAAAGCGTTCCGTTGAATCTTGAGAGAGCAAAATGTTTACAACCGACAGGTTTATATATATTCAAATGCAAAAGACTGGTTGTACCCATATTGCAAAATTATTGTCGAAGATATTTGATGGAAAACAAGTCGGTACACACAACACTGCATCAAAAGAGCAAATTGACTCAGACCTGTATTTTATCTCTTCTATAAGAAATCCTTGGGATTGGTATTTATCTCTTTGGACATATGGGGTACAGGGTAGGGGTGGTGTTATGAGCAGACTCACAAAAAAGAATCGTCGTGAGGCACTCAAAGTGGCTGCAGAAAGCTCCTCTTTGAAAGACAACAAACAAGAACTGCTTAACAAAGTTTTGAAAAAAGTCGCTATATGGGATCAGTTGTACGAAGATAATGGCTGTGTAGAATCTTTTAGAAAGTGGCTGAGCCTTATCCAAGACCCAGCTAACGCCAACTTATTGGGCGAAGGGTATGGAGACTCACAAGTTGCTAGTCATTGTGGATTTATGTCTTATAGATACCTGAAAACATGTTGTTCTGAAGTGGGCAATATCAAGGAGTCAAATACAATATCAAACTACATAGATTTGGTTAAGTTTGAAAGAAAGAATTGTTATATTGATTTTTTTATTCGACAAGAATCTTTAGAAAGTGATTTATGTCAGGTGCTAGAAAAAATAAGAACGCTCAAACAAGAAGAGAAGAGTTTGATTTGGGGTGCAAAAAAAACAAATACATCGGTAAGGCCGCTTTCGATTTCTGAGTATTATGATCAGGAATCAAAAGATTTAGTCCTGAATAGAGAACGGCTATTGGTGGAAAAATTTGACTATCAGTTTCCAAGTTGAAAGATAAAAAGAACGCAGTAACCTTCAAGTGTTAAAATGAATAATTGCGATTGGTTGGTAAATTTTAGAAGGGCCGAAAACCTCAAAAGAAATGTTATTAAAAGCCTGATCAAAATCAGACTAATGAAGGCTTATTGTCTACAGTAATAAAATGAACAGAGATTCAGGAAAAATATTTTGTATTGGATTCCATAAAACAGGTACCAAAAGCCTGACATCATCACTCAGACAATTGGGGTTTAAAGTTAAAGGTAGGTTTGGCGTTAATGACAGCAACATCCAAAACAATGCATTAAGCAAAGCAAAAAAGCTTGTTAGACAATATGATGCATTCCAAGATAACCCATGGCCAATTCTATATAAAGAACTGGATGTGTTGGTTCCAAACAGCAAGTTTATTTTAACCATAAGGAACAAAGAATCGTGGTTAAAAAGTGTTATTAATTACTTTGGTGAAAGTGAAACCGAAATGAGAAAATGGATCTATGGTCATGGTTCACCAGTCAACAATGAATCAATTTATTTATCAACTTACGTCAAGCACAACGACGCGGTCAAAGATTATTTCTCTGACCGACAATCTGACTTGCTTATCATGGATCTTGAACAAGGAAATGGTTGGAGTGAACTGTGTTCTTTCTTGAAAATAGATGATGTTCCACTTTCACCTTTTCCACACAAAAACAAAGGATCATGAGCAAGAAACCCATTCACATTTCATTTGTTGTACACCGCGGCTTTCTGGAAACACAGTCTGTCTTACTTGTTTGTTCCATTTTGAATGTCTACGGCAATAAGGTGAAGATTCATGCAGGGGTTCCAGAACACCTGGGCGGTGTCGAATCAGGAATCAGCCATGAATTCAAAAACATTTTAACCGAGTTGGGTGTTGAGTTTTTTACAGTAAAAAATCCGATTGGTGAAGACTATCCAATTGGTAATAAGCTGGGTTGTTTCGCCAAAGTTGATTCCGGAATAAGAATATTTTTAGATACAGATGTTCTCCTTTTGAGACCGTTGGATTTAACCGGCCTCTCCGATGACAGCATCGCCATTAAGCCAGCAGATAGAAAAACATATAAATGGAGTGATGGAGACTGGAGTTACGCCTATGAAAAATACAGTAAGGCAACACCAAGCCTGGTTCAAATGTATTCAACTTGTTTCAATGAGTTGATGCGCCCTTATTACAATGCTGGGGTCATCATATTGAGTGGATGTCATGATTTCAGTGAAGCTTGGAGCTCAATCTCAAAGCAAGTAGACAGTGATGAAAACTTAGCCAATAAAAGACCTTGGCTGGATCAGCTGGCCTTACCGCTGGCCATCAAAAAACTTGGTTTAAAAGCCACTAACCTCAGTGAGCAATATAACTTTCCTGCGCACTTAAAAACTGTTCCAGCAGACCCTCCTTGCATTGTTCACTATCACTGGGCAAACATATTATCCAGAGACCACCAGCTGCTAAAATACGTGAAAAAACTGGCTGACTCGTATCCTGTTTTGTCTGCAGTTTTTAGCGCCTCGTCTCAACAGTGGCAAGATTTAAATGGATTGATCAAGCAAAAGCGCAAAAAAGAGGTGTTCAGCAAAGATTGTTCCGGCAGGAACATCATTCTGACCGGCATTCCACGAAGCGGTACCAGTCACTTGTGTTCTCTGTTATCAAAGTACAATGACACTTTTGTTTTGAATGAGCCCAAAGAAGTGATCAGGCCCATTAACAGGCAGCCTATTCCTTATGGCGTTGATGGGTTTTATGCAGAAATAAGAAAAAACATTCGCTTGAATAAGCCAATTGAAAACAAGCACATTGACGGAAAGATCATCTCCGACACAACAGTTGAAGACGAAAGAACACTCTATAGTAAGCCAGACTTAACACCAAACTACCACTTATATACAAAGAATACTTTAGGCTACTTGTTTGCCATTGAGCGCCTCAAACAAACCATGCCGGATACAAAAATATTCTCATTGTTCAGAAACCCGGTTGATACGATCGCCTCATGGAAGAACAGTTTTGAGCATTTAGAAAAATCTTTGCCGCTTGAGCTGAAAACCATAAGGTTGCAAAGTAGGTGGTTAAACAAGAAAGACAACCTGAGTCTGATGCAGATCAATTCTTGTGATGATGACTGTATCAGAAGGGCAATCTTTTGGAATTTTTTGGCCATTAGGATGATCAAGAATGCACATTTAATTAATCTTTTGCATTATGATGATTTGATACTAGACACGAATCGAGCGATCAATAAAATCAGGAATTTGGCAGGCCATGAGGCAGATGAAATGGTTTTAAAATCTTCTGATATCAGGTCAAAGCGATCTGCATTGAGTGATGCTGAAATCAACTTAATCGAAGAAATAACCCACAATACTTACCAACAACTGTTGCGCTTAAAAATTTAACCAACGGTTTGTTACATTCAATCGTATTCGAAGTTATCGTAAAACTTCTTGTAGTGATCACCGTATTTAACCAGATAGTCCTGGATTAATTGTTTTTCACTGTGGTCGTAATATTTGTTTTTATTTCCTGATTCAAGCTTATTGATGTCAGGTGAATTATTGCCTGTTATTTGACTGATGATTCCATGGGTGTCTGTTAACAGGTCTTCATATTTGATAATTTCAACAGCGTTTAAGTGGTTGAAAAACTCCCGGTAAAACCAATCAATGATCAAAACCTGTTTATGCAACAAGTCTGTTGATCCTGAAGTAAAGTCTAAAAAATCAGTTGAATATTTCTCAGCTATTTTCATGTTGCCGAAACTGACTGGTATTTTCAGCGACCGCCATGACATGATGCATGAAATCGGATTTCGAATGATGCCATATATTTTGAATTCATTGGTCTTGATCAAATCACTGAGGCAGGCGGTGAATTGCGCATTTGATTTGATATAAAAAGGGTACTTGGCATATGCCTTCTCTAACTGCACCCACTCTTCATTCTTAATTGTGATGACTTCACCACTGTTGTCTCTTTTGTAATAATTTGTGGGCGTCTTTTGCGTTTCTTTGTTAATTTTCAGCTTTAAGGGTTTGTTTTGATCAATGTCGGTCCTGAGTCTTGCAATTTGAAACAGCAGTTCTTTGGTAAACGCATCGCTGGTTTCACTTGATTGCCTGATTAATTTCAACCATTCTGGCTCACTGAACACAACAGCTTTTTGGCTGTCTGCAATTAGTGATGTAATGAGGGTTGTCCCTGATCTGGGAATACCGGTTATGAGGTTATTTGATTTCATTGAGATATAAAAAAACCCTGACATCAAATGTTCAGGGTTTTTTTATTACTTTGTTTTAATAAACAATTATGGTCCGCAAGATCCACCAATAAATGTTTGTCTTCTGCTTTCGAATTCATCTAAGAAGTACAATGAGCCAAGGCCGGCATTGTTACTTTTATCCATTGAACCCAATCGAGCTCTGGTGATGAAAGGCCATTTAACAGAAGTGTTCAAGCCAGTTAAATCAACGGCTGGAGTATCAGACTCAGCAGTGGCATTAACCCATAACTTGAATGTACCAGCTGTTAAGTCAACATCATACTCAACTCTTGTAGGAGCGTCAGGGATGTCAACAAAATGACGGCTCTTGTTTTGAGCAGCAGATCCACCATTGTCCTGACGAACAAACAGATCTAAGCGGTATTGGTTGGCAACAACACTTTCAAGTTTAATTTGCACGATGTCAGAGTTGTCGCAGTTACCACCAGCACATTGAGCTTGGTGAACTTTAACCCTTCTGTTTGAACCAGTTGTGTTCATAGGCAGAGAGTTAGGATCAAGACAAAACGCAGCACGATATCTGGTTTCTTGGTTTGGAGAACCGTCCTGAACAAAGTGTCTGCTTGCCTGACCACCGTTTTGGTTGATCACTTCCAGAGCAAGACCACATTGAGTGCCCGCTTGTGCGGCAGCTGCAGTGATGTTCATCCCATTAGTAGGGTTGTTATATTGTCCCCATGCAGCACCATTGGTGTTGTCACATTGTGCCATCGCAACAGTACCAAATAACATGGCTGTTGTAGCTACTACTATTTTATTGATTAATTTCATATTTACCTTCTATTTTTAATTGAATATATATTATAACGGCCTTTTTTTGATTATCGGTCAAATTAATTTCATTTTTTTTATTACCACATATGTTCTGTCATATTTAACGCCTTTAATACCACGTCCCTCTCATTTTCCAAAGTGAATAATTTTGATTCCTGTTTGGCCTTTTTTAATAATTGATTCTTAACACCATCATCCATTGCGCATACTTGATGAATAGAGCTTGCCATACTTTCAGTGTCATATGCACTGACAAAGCATGTTTCCATGTGTTTTGAGTATGAGCGGTTACCGACACAATCAGGGATAATCACCAACGAGTCCAGCATCATGGCTTCAACGCCAGGGATATAATGTTCTTCTACTTGTTTTGGCAGGTGGACTGACAAATGGCTTTGTGCCAATTTCATCTGAAATTCCTTTTTTGAGATCCAACCGTCAATGACTTCAATCCTGGCATTCAATTCATTGAGCATTGACTTCAGTTGTGTGGCCATGGGTGGGTTTTTATTACCGACAATCAAAACATCATAAATTTTTTGGTGCATAAGGTTTTGGGCTTCTTCAAAGATGCCAACACCATTTGGCAAGAAGATTGTCTCCCCATTGGTGTTGGGGTGGTTGTTGGTGGCATCATACAGTTCTCTGCTGGGACAAAGTCGGATGGCCTTTCTTGGCAGGAAGTCAAAAGATTTATGTCCAGGCTTAACGGCCCTGAAGTTATTGACTGGTGAGACTATAGGCATGGAGTCAGGAATGGTTCTTTGGGCAGAGTATTTAATCCAGTCTTTGCCTGAGTTTAAAAACAGAATATCAGGTTCCTCTTTCAAATCTTTCAGGGTGGGCATTTCTTCAAAACAACTAAACCAGGGTAAATGCTCATCCCAAATAGAGTCTTCATCAAAATAAATAACCGGTTTATAGTCTTTAAAACCTTTGATGTGATTAAAAAAATCAAAGGTCTTGTGGTGTGCTCCCCTGACCACCCCCTTTAAACCAAAGTGTTGGTAAAATAATACTGTTTTCATAGTTTTGAATTTTAATAATAATTAAAACATCTTATCAATCAGGCTGAAGTATTCTGCCAATAAATCTTTATTGACCAAATCAGCTGCCTTGCGTTTGTTGGAGTGGATGGGTTTGATGGGTTCGTTGTTTGAGTACGTGACGTTGTTCTTATCAAAAAACAAGACCAACTCTTCAGCCCATTGAGCAGATCTTGTGACATCAATTTCTAAAAAGTTCTGTTTGTTTTGAAAGTGAACCCTCGCTTGCTTGTGGTAAAGGTCTCTGTCTAAAAGCCATTTTTTAAGTGCAATGGCTTCGTTGGTATAAAAATCTTTGGCCATTTTCCCATATTTTTTTTTGGTGAGCACCGTTTGGTGGTCGACATTGTCATTGTGTCTCATGACATGCTTGACTCGTGAATACAGCCATTCCTTTTTATCTCTGGTGTTCAGGATAAATAAACTGTTTGGAAACCATTTTTCCAACAGGGTGAAGTTACATTGTTCGCCATCGGTGTAACATTGGTCGATAAAATAGTCTTTGCCCTTTTTGACATAACTATAATGGCACCACTCTGTATTATGAACACTGGATAAACCACATGATTTGAAAAAACGGTGTAGAGATGTGGTTCCCGTTTTATTGAAACCAATACAAAAGATTTTTTGCTCCTTTTTGCTCATAGTAGCGTCATTGATGGATTAAAGGCTAAATGCAAATTTCTAACAACTTGTCATAAAGCGGTAAAAGATTTTTTGGGCAATCATCTCGGGCATAGTTATTTTGATTAACTAAATTTTTATCAAAAAACTCAACGTTGTTATTGGCAGTTAACTGCAACTGAGAACTGATTAAGTCTATTTTTTTAAGGTATTCGGTATGCTCCAAATCAAAGTTAATAATTGGAAATTCAGATTGATGATAAATACCAATTAATTTTTCATTATAGACCTGCCATAAGTGGCTTGCCTGTTCCTCGGACATGGTCAAGTTTTTATGTTTTCTGGCCAAGAGTGATTGAATGACCGCAACAGGGTGTCTAATGGTCCCAACCAGCTGATGGTTTGGAATCTCATCTTTCCAAAATGAGTAAGCCAATACCATTCTGGGGTCTTTTATTCCCCATGGCTTGGGCACCTTTTGATAATTTGCAATGACTTGATCTCTTCTTGTTGCCAACTCATTGTTCCAGGTTAGTGGGCCCGTTGGAGGACTTCTCCAGCTGCCCTGGTTGTGCTGTAAAAGAGACTCATTCAATTTGAAAACGTCTTTGTTTTCTTGATTGCCTTTTTTGTTGTGTTTGTTGGAGTCAGAGACTGTTCCCAAATTCAGGCCAAAATCTTTTAAACAACCGGTCAGACAACTGGTGCCACTGCGGTGCATGCCAAGTATGATAATGGCGTCACTCATTGGATGTCAGTTTCGTGTAAAAAGAAGGGTCTTCTTCTATCATTTTGAATATTTTTTTACTGTTTTCCCGGTTTTTAAGCATTTCATATTTTAATGGCAAAAATAATTTCCTGGCGAGCCAACGAGGCATGATTTTTTTTGCCTTTTGAAACCTTTCGAACCTTGATTCAAAATCTTTAACCTTATTTCTGTCTACTCGGGTTCCGGGGTTTCGGAATGCGGCTCCATGGTGATAAACCAAGTTTTCGTATACACCAAACAGTAACGGGTGAAGGTCATGCTGGTTACTGCGATTGAGCTTATACCAGTCGATGTTCCTGTTATTCAACTTTCTTAACATCACACCACCCACATCCCACACATCCTTGTTAAACTTATCTTTCCATGTGATACCCCCATGGTTCCAGTCTCCTTGTATCTCTTTCCAAAATTTGACTTTACAAATACAAAAACAAGGGTGAGGTTGAATGTCGCCATTGTTTTCATACCTTTGGACGGCAGCCAGCGGGTATTGTTTTAGCGCGGTTGAAAATAAATTATCAAGTGGAGCAATGGGGAAAGCATCTCCATCCAAAAACATCAAATAGTCGTCTTCTGATTCTGCATTAAAAGCGGCCATATCAGCCAACAAATTGAGTTTAATGGGGTGGCTTTTGATGTCTTCTGTATTGGTATAAAAGAACTTTTCTTTGTGCATGCCTACTTTAGGTACATGGTTCAAAAACGCATAGACCTTAAAAGGTTCATTGAGGTTTTGATTTAAGTATTTCAGCTGTATGTCTATCCAATCAGCTGACTTCCAATGAATAGTGAGGACATGAATCATGCTTAAACGATTAATTCTGTTAATTTATTAAGTTAGCAAAGTATACAGTCACTCTACATTTAATCAAACACTAATGAATGGTAGATATGAAATGATTGAGGTATTAGCAGGTTTACTGTTTTAAAAAGTGTAAAATGGGCGTTTTTTTATTCCATAAAACTAACCTATGAAAACGCTGAGTGAAAAAATCCAGGAAATCCAAAAGGCAGGAATTTTTTTAGGCGGGCCGCCTGAGCTGTTCGAAGATGCCGGGAGAAAGATGCTGATGGTGTTATTAAATGAAGGGTTGATGCCGTACTCTAAAGTTTTGGACATCGGTTGTGGTTGCTTGAGAGGTGGGTACTGGGTGATACGTTTTCTCAACAGTCAGGGTTACTATGGAATAGAGCCCAATAAAGCCATGTTGGCGGAAGGTTTAAATTGTTTGTTTTCAAGAGAAACGCTAGAACTGAAAAACCCCAGTTTTGATCACAATGAAGATTTCGATGTTTCAGTTTTCAACACCAAATTTGATTATTTTCTCGCCAGGTCTATTTGGACCCATGCATCAAAACAACAAATTTCCGTGATGTTAGACGGGTTTGCAAACCACACCAATCCGAAAGCCGTGTTTTTAACATCATTTGTCAATGCCAAGCTTGAAAGCGAGGAATACATGGAGCACAGCTGGGTTGGCAAAAGTCACAACTCTGATGAAGCAGGGATCGTGAAACACAGTTTCGATTGGATTGAGTCAGAGTGTATAAACAGAGGCCTTCAGGCCGAAATCATTGTCAATGAAACTTTTGACCTAAGTAACAACCAAAGGTGGATAAAAATAACCCAAAAGTCATGAAACACGCCATCCTATTTTGTGTTGAGGCAGGATTGCTTGAAAGCCAGACTCGCTTGTTGGTCAATTCGTTCAAACAATTTTCTCCTGGTAACAACCATCACCTGTTTGCATTTTCACCCAGAGAAAATTTTCGGCCAAGCAGCAAGACTTATGAGTATTTGGCCAGAAACCATGTGACACACATAGATCACTGTTTAAATGATTCATTTTTGAATTACCCCATTGCCAACAAAATTTTAGCTTGTTCATATTTTGAGCAAAACATGCCTGAATTCGAATCAGTCATGTTCTTGGACACTGACACCGTCCTTTTGAATGATTTTGGCCTCAACGAGTTTGACTCCAAGGGGCTTTATCTAAAACCGGTTGGACACAAAGGACCGGGAACGGTCGGCAACGAAGATGCCAATGATGGTTTTTGGCAGCAAGTTTTTTCATTGTTTGAACTTGCTTTGCCAGCGGTTAAATTTCACACCACGATCAAAGACACAGCGATTCGAGGTTATTTCAATGCTGGATTGGTGTGGTCAAATAAAGTACCTGGCTTTTTTCAGCAATGGGAACAAGATTTTTTGAAACTGATTGACTCCGGATTGACACCACCTGGGTTTGTTTCGAAAGATCGAAACAATTTCAGGTGTCTCGACCAAGTTGCGTTGGCAGTCACGGCAAGTCGATTTGATGAATGCATCAAAATATTGCCTGCCGGATACAATCACCACATTCCATTCAGGCCCATGATGGTCGATAAGTATTGCCCAGATTTTAAGGACTTGATCCACATTCATTATCACAAGTGGTTCCAACACCCTGGTTTTTTGGATCACATCACTACAGAACAAGAGAAACTATCCGTACAATACCAGTGGCTTAAGAAACAGTTGCCGTTAACACCAACCATCGATGATCAGTTCAAGTGTTGATCTGGAGCAGAGTGTCAGCTTTAATTTGACTTTTCTTGGGGTTTTTTTCTTCATCGGTTACAATCAATGAATTCATTTTCTCATGACTTCTGATGCCTAATAAAACCCTGTATTTAGTTGATGGTTCTTCCTATCTGTTTCGCGCATTTTTCTCGCCCGGTTTGAACCGGTTGAAGAGTAAAGAAGGCCATCCCACTGGGGTGATGTATGGGGTCACCAACATGCTGAAAAGGATGTTTGATGACTATGACCCTACCTATATGGTGGTGGTTTTTGATGCCAAGGGCAAAACGTTTCGTCATGATATGTATGCCGAATACAAAGCCAATCGACCGCCCATGCCTGATGACTTGCGAATGCAGTTACAACCCACCAAAGACCTGATTAAAGCCATGGGCATTCCGATGTTGGAGGTTCCACATGTAGAGGCCGATGATGTGATAGGTACCTTGGTAAAAAAAGCAGAGACATTGGGCATAGAAACACTGGTGTCCACCAGCGATAAGGATTTGGCCCAGTTGGTTTCAGCACATGTGACCTTGGTCAATACCATGTCTGATTATGTGATGGATGAAGCAGGTGTGATGGAAAAGTTTGGTGTCAGACCGGATCAGATCATAGACTACCTGGCTTTGATCGGCGACTCGTCTGATAACATCCCGGGGGTTAATAAAGTGGGACCAAAAACAGCAGTTAAGTGGTTACATGAATATGAAACGGTCGATAACATCATCGCTCATGCGGATGACTTCAAGGGAAAAGTCGGTGAGTACTTGCGTGAAGGTATTGAACAACTGAAGTTGTCCAGAGAGCTGGTTGTGATCAAAAAGGATTGTGATGTTGATTATCAAGTAGGTGATTTTAAACTCAAGGACAAGGACATAGCTGCGCTCAATGCCATCGGCAAACAGTATGACATGCGGCGGTTTGCTGAATTGTCTGCAGAGGATGAAGCGGAAACTGAACCGTCAGAAAAAATAGAATACGACTGCATCCAAGACATGAAGACATTGGAAAAATGGATGTCAGACATCAAACGAGCAGGTTTGGTGGCTTTTGATTTAGAAACAGACTCCATCAATCCAATTGGTGCCAACATCATTGGCCTGTCATTCTCCCATGCGCCGGAAAAAGCGGCCTATGTGCCAATAGGTCATGAGACAACAGAAAGCCAATTGTCATTAAAAGAAGTTTTGTCAGCAGTGGTTCCCGTTTTAGAGTCAGTGGATGTGGTGGGTCAACATTTTAAGTATGACCTCAATGTGTTGTCTGGCTATGATGTCAAAATCAACAGCCAAAAGTTTGACACCATGCTAGAGTCATATGTGCTCAATGCCTCAGCATCCAGGCACGATATGGATTCGCTGGCAGCTTTGTATCTGGACAAGAAAACAGTCAAATATGAAGACATTTGTGGCAAAGGTGCCAAACAAATTCCTTTTGCCCAAGTGGCCTTGGATGATGCCACCCATTATGCCGCTGAAGATGCCGACATCACTTTACAACTGCATCTTGCCTTGTGGGAACAACTGGAAAAAGCCGAACAAAAAGCGGTTTTTACAGAACTGGAAATGCCCTTGGTGAAAGTGTTGGCTGATATGGAGCAAACGGGTGTATTGATTGATCGGGTTGAATTGGCGAAACAAAGTAAGCACCTGGAACTGAGTATGAACAAACTACAACTCCAGGCTTTCGAATTGGCAGGTAAGGAGTTTAATCTGGGATCACCCAAACAATTACAAGCCATTCTGTTTGAAGAGCAAGGTTTGCCGGTGTTGAAAAAAACTGCCACTGGTCAAGCCTCTACAGCGGAAGACGTTTTACAAGACCTGTCGGCGGATTATGAATTGCCTGCGGTCATTTTAGAGTATCGATCTTTGAGCAAACTCAAAAGCACCTACACCGACAAGTTGCCCTTGGAAATCAATGAAAAAACCGGGCGTGTTCATACGTCCTATCATCAAGCTGTGGCCATTACAGGCCGATTGTCGTCTTCAAACCCAAATCTACAAAACATCCCTATTCGCACCCAAGAAGGGCGCAAAGTGCGCAAAGCCTTCGTCGCACCGGATGGGTGGCAATTGATGGCAGCAGATTATTCACAAATTGAGCTGCGGATCATGGCACATTTGTCCCAAGATGAAAATCTGTTGGGTGCTTTTAACCAAGGAGTGGATGTCCACAGCCAAACCGCTTCACAGGTGTTTGATACAGGTTTGGATGAGGTCAGTGCTGAACAGCGCCGAGCCGCCAAAGCCATTAATTTTGGTTTGATGTATGGAATGAGTGCTTTTGGGTTAAGTAAACAACTGCACATCAGTCGCAAAGAAGCTTCCACTTATATGAAGCAATATTTTGCCCAATATCCCAAGGTCAAAGGCTTCATTGATGGCGTTAAGCAACAAGCGGCAGATCAAGGGTACTTGGATACCCTGTTTGGTCGTCGCTTGTATTTTCCGGAAATCAACAACCGCAATGCCCGCGTTCGTGCTGGGGCTGAACGGGCAGCGATCAATGCACCGATGCAAGGCAGTGCTGCAGACATCATCAAAAGGGCGATGTTGGCCGTTCATAAAAAAACCCATGGAGCAGAAGACATCAGGGTCATCATGCAAGTTCATGATGAACTGGTGTTTGAGGTTAAACAAGGGTCGGCAGAACAATGGGCACAAAAAATCAAAACCATCATGGAAGGAGTGGTTCAGTTGGATGTGCCATTGGTGGTTGATTATGGGATAGGGAACAACTGGGATGAAGCACATTGAAGGGATTGCTACAGGGCCGCTTCTTTTCACTGTGTGAAAAACCGCAACCCTTTCGCAGGCTTTGATGAGTTGTCCTGTTTGACTCGCGTTGCTCGCCAAGGGCCAACATGGGTCTGCTTGGTTCCAGGCTGTTTCTTTTCACTGCGTGAAAAACCGCAACCCTTTCGCAGGCTTTGATGATTTGTCCTGTTTGACTCGCGTTGCTCGCCAAGGGCCATTATGGGTCTGCTTGGTTCGATACAGCTTTGCAAAAACGCCAAACCGGCTTCACAACAGTAAACGTCATTTCCGCGAAGGCGGGAATCTATCCGAATTTGAGCCATGATAAAACCGATAGCACCTCAGTATTCAGTAAGAGAGGTAAGAAAATAAAGAGCTATTCCCGTTCAATCGCCTTGTTTGCCAAGAAGCAACAAAGGTCTTGTGATTTATAATGGTATCTAAGGAATGTCCTTGGGACTCCATTCTGGTTCATGGTCTGACAGGTCTTCATATTTGCTGCGCAAATAAACCGACCTTTACAGACTATTGTCTGAGCAGTTGCTTCGCACTGCATGTCTGTTCCTACAAAAGTGAAAGCGGCCACGGCTTGATACCTCGGGCTTGCACTCTCTGACTGGCTTACAGGGATGTAGGTCTGTCGCGTGAGCAGGATGCGGAAGCGACCAGCGAGGCTTCACGGCTTATCGATCACTCCATCAAGGCTTCTTGACTTTGTCAAATCGCCATTCTTACATGATCTGCCTAACCGAGTGCGCCGGTCGAGCTGATCATCAGCTCTCCACAGTTTGATTTGGCCAGAAAGAAAGGAGTGTCTATTGTTATGTTTTTTAAAAGGTGGAAAGTTTATGATCCTCGTTGGTTAGCAGAAGACTGCCAATACGCTTTTTCTGAATACCCTTGGCTTGAAGATGCATTGAAGCCCTGTTGCAAAGCCAGGAAAAGAAGCGCTTTTTATACGTATTTTGAAAAGCACAGCAGACCGAATGAACCATCGTCAAATTGGCAAATTCAAGAAAGCATCCATATAGAGGGGACCCGAGAAGGTGACATTATTCTTGATATCATCAAAGAAAACCGGGTTGGTGGTATTGAGTTTATTTCACGCTTGATGAAGTAGCTTGGAAGGATGGTCTGGGATTCCTATCCAAATCTATAGGCTGTGCTGATTTCAGTACTTTCCGGCCAGAAACGGACGACATCCTTCGTGCGATGTTGTGTATTATTCTCAATTTTGAAGTCGGTTTTTGATAAAGAGAATGACAGAAAAACTGAAAGCAAAGGGTTGACAAGTTGTTTTTTATACACAGTGTGAAATGGTTTTGTCAAAAAACAAGCCCTTAGCCAAATTCATTTGTTTTGTACATTCAAAAAAAGGCGTAAACAACTGATTTATAAAGATTGTGCTTGGTGGTTAAAGTTTAACCAAGGCGTGTGCGGTATAAGTCTCACTTGCAAAAGAAGCAAAAAAATCAAAGTTATGAACAAAGTTATCCACAATTTTTGTGGATAACTGAAAAGTGTCCAGTGTTGTACAAGCTTACCTGGGTTACTGCGGTGTTTAAAAGGTGAAGTACATCCGCAAGGCCAACACAACAATCAGCCCTGCAAACAGGCGTTTTAACAATGGAATGGGTAAGCGATGGGTTAAATGTGCCCCATAAGAAGTGGTGATTAGGCTGCCAGCCGTGATCGCTAAAGTGGCTGGCCAATAAACATAGCCCAACACCTGATCTGGTAAATGGACTTGGCCAATGCCTTTGATGATAAACACAAAGCAACCAGCCATGGCCAATGGAAGACCAATGCTGGCAGCCGTAGCAATGGCTTTTTTGATGTTGATGCGATGCCAACTCAAGTAAGGTACTGTTAATGAACCGCCACCAATGGCAATCAAGGCGGACAAAAATCCAATGACAAACCCAACCGGAAGCAGCTCAACGGTCTTGATTTTATCGCTGGCATGGGTCTTGGGCTTGAAGCCAAAAATCATTTGGACTGCCACAGCCACCATCAGGATCATGAAGATCAAAGCGATGGATTTTGATGGTATTTGAATGACGTAATAGGTGGCCAATCCACTGCCAAGTAAAACAGCTGGACTGATTTGGTATGTGATGGGCCACAAAATGGCTTGGTGTTGTTGATGGGTTCTGATACTGATGATGGCATTGATCACTATACAAGACATGGAGGTGGCCAAGGCCAAATGGACCACCACTTCGGGGCTCATTCCTAGCCACAAAAAATAGGCAGTTAAGGCAGGTACCATGATGGCGCCACCCCCGATACCAAATAAACCAGCAAAAAAACCAACCACCATTCCCAGTAAGATCAAAATAATGATACTGGTTACAACCATGACTCAGATAACAATCGATGCAGAATGGTCAGCGCCGCCGCCCAAACAGCGTCTTCCAAATGGCATTGACCGCTTTGGTGGTTAATCGCCGCTGAAGAGATTTGCCCAGCTTTGTTGCAAAAGAATCTCGTGGTCGACCTGGTCTGCGTTTTGGCTTGGCTGCCTCTGCTTCCAGTTTGGCTTGTTCCTTGGCCTTTTGTTCAGCCATTTCCTGTTGTCGCTTTTGCAGTTTTTCATGGGCCGATTCACGGTCAAGACCCGTGTCATATTTCCCACCCACAGGGGACCGTTCCATCACCAATTTTCGTTCGGCATCGGTTGCAGGGCCCATGCGACATCGAGGGGGGGCTATTTTGACTCGATCCACCACAGTGGGAGCACCTTTCTCTTCCAAAGTAGACACCAAAGCTTCACCCACGCCCAATTCAGTAATCACGTCAGCGGTATTAAAGTTGGGGTTGGGTCGGAAGGAATCTGCCACAGCCCTGATGACTTTTTTATCTTTTGGTGTGTAAGCCCGCAGGGCATGTTGAATTTTATTACCCAGCTGACCCAATATGTCTTCAGGTATGTCACCAGGTGATTGGGTACAGAAATAAACCCCAACGCCTTTAGACCGAATCAATCTGGCCACTTGTTCAATGCGCTTCAGTACTTCTTTGGGTGAATCTTCAAAGATCAAGTGTGCTTCATCAAAAAACAACACCAGTTTTGGTACCGGGAGGTCACCGACTTCTGGCAAGGTTTCAAACAATTCAGTCATTAACCACAGCAAAAATGAGGCATACAATTGTGGTTTCATCATCAAGTCCCTGGACTCCATGATGCTGATGATGCCGTTACCAGACATGTCTTGGCGCATCAAGTCTTTCAATGCCAAAGCTGGCTCACCGAACAGCTGGTCAGCACTCTGTGACTCCAAATTCAACAATCGACGTTGGATGGCACCAATGGATGCGTTGGTGATGCGCCCGTATTCGGCAGAAATGCTTTTGTGATGCTCTCCCATGAAATGCAGCAAAGATTTCAAATCCTTCAAGTCCAACAACGGCATTTGATTTTCTTCAGCATACCTAAAAGCCACCGCAACCACGCCTTCTTGTACATCGGACAGTTCCAACAATCGGCTTAAATACATCGGGCCAATTTCTTCTATGGTGGTCCTCACTGGGTGGCCGTGTTTCTTAAATATGTCCCAGAATATGGTTGGAGACCCTTCGTAACGGTAGTTTTTGATGTGGAGTTTTTTGGCCCGGTTGTCTAAAAACTCTTTTTGTTTTCCAGCTTGGGACAAGCCAGAAACGTCGCCCTTGATGTCAGTAACAAAGACCGGGACACCCAGCTCTGAAAAATTTTCTGCCAACACTTGCAAAGTAACTGTTTTACCAGTTCCTGTGGCGCCTGTGATTAAGCCATGACGATTGGCAAAATGACCTAAAATCATGGCTGGCTTTTCACCATGGCCGAAATGTAAAACTTTCTGTTCTGTGCTCATTTGATTATGATGTTGTGTATTGGCCGTGTAGCCAGTTAAAAATGGCAACCATGCCGAGGGCCTCTCCACCTTCAGTACCACCCGTGCGATCACCGAAATTCCAGCCGTAGGTGTCAACATGGACCCATGCTATTTCGGGTGCTACGAAATGTTCCAAAAACAAGGCAGCTGTGATGCAACCTGCTTGAGGTATCGAACCGGTGTTTGACAAGTCAGCAATGCTGGATTTGATGTATTTTTTGTAACTTTGTTGCAACGGCAAAGGCCAAGTCTCATCATGGGTCAATTGGCCACTGGCAAAGATGCCATCACTGATTTCTTTGCGGTTGGAAAAAATGGGCGTGACCGTTGGTCCCATGGCCACCCTGGCTGCACCGGTTAGGGTGGCAAAGTCAATGATCAATTCTGGTTTAGATTCACTGGCATAAGTCAATGCATCTGCCAATATGACGCGGCCTTCAGCGTCGGTATGGCCTATTTCTACAGTTTGACCTGATCGGGTTTGAGCCACGTCGCCTTGTCGATAAGCATTGCCTGACACAGCATTTTCGACGGTTGGGATCAACACCTGTAAACAAACCGGTAATTGGTGATCTATGATCATTTGGGCCAGCCCAAAGACATGTGCACCACCACCCATGTCTTTTTTCATCCAGCGCATGAATTGAGCGGCTTTCATGTTGTTGCCACCGGTATCAAAACAAACCCCTTTGCCCACCAGTGAAATTTTCGGGTGTGCCTCATTGCCCCAGTTCAATTCTATTAACCTGGGAGCTTTGTGACTGGCTCGACCAACGATATGAATGGAAGGAAAGTTTTCGGTCAACAATGCTTCACCAATAATCTCGGTAAAAGTGGTGTGATTTTGTTCTGCAAAGGATTCAGCAAAAGCAGACATCTCGGTGGGTCCCATGTCATCTGCGGGTGTATTGATCAAATCCCGAACCATCGAAGTGGCGTGGATGGCAGACAGTTCGTAATGATGGTCTTTGATGTTGTTAACCACCAGAACAGCACATTCTTTGGTTTTGATGTAGCGATCAAATTGGTAGCTGCCAAATCCCCAGCCTAAAATGATGGCGGTGGTGATTTCTGCCGTTTCGCTTTCCACATGATAATGTCCCAGCGGTATTTTTTTTATCGCATGGGCAAAGCTGTATGGGCTCAAATCATCCGCAATGGTCAGGTAAATTTTGGCAATGGAACCATCGGCCTTGCGATCAACCAGAAAATTACCTGCCTTTTTACCCAACTGCTGTTGTTCTGCAGAGGACTTCAAAAAGTCATTCTGTGCCTCTAGCCAAGTATCATAGGTGCCTTTGATGATTGGGATAACCGGCGTGGTTTGGCCTTCATATTCCGAGCTGATGTGATGTGTCATGTCAAAATGTATGTAATGAGAATAGAATGATTATACTCAAGGCTTATTTGAATATCGACACCGTTGTCAATTGTTCACATAACGAGGTATTTTATTTTGTTTGGTAGATCATTTCTTGGTGAGGAATCAAGTCTTCCAGATAGTATTGTCCGGTACTGACAAACCCCAAGTTAACATAAAACTGATGCAAGTAAGATTGAGCAGATATTTTGAGCGGGTGCTCAGGAAAACGATCAAGGCATGCAAGGATGGCCGCTTTCATTAAGGCCCCGCCGACTTTTTCATGCCTCACTTGTTCGGCAACCACCACTCGGCCAATGCTGATGTACTCGTTGTTATTTTGTTCAGGTGTCAGGATGCGCGCATAGGCCACCAAATCACCATTGTCAGCTTTTTTGAACAGGTGTAAAGCGTCCTCATCAAGTCCATCAAGGTCCAAATAGGGGCAGTCCTGTTCAAGTACAAAAACGGCATTTCTGAGTTGCATCAGCTGATACAACTCATGGAGGCTCAGTTCGGCAAATTTGCGCAATGAAAATTCTGAATCATTCAAAGTCATCAGCAAAAATCAAATCATTGTCAAGCTCAAGCGGCAGGGGCCAAACATAGGCACCGCGGGATCGGGTGAATACAGCCAAGGTGGTGGCACCTCGATCAATGGTCATGTCCCATATCATCACTGAAGGCAAACCGTTGTCAAATCTGAACCATACTGGCTCATCCACATCCACATTTTCGGTATAGTATAAGCCCCAATCGGTGCCGGCAAAAACCATGCCGGGGACGTTTGGGTTCACCATCACACTGTCAACTGGAATGTTGGGTAAGTTACCTGACTTATTTTTCCATTCAAAACTGCTGCAATCACTGTTACAACTGACTTCAAATAAGTGGCCGGGTGTGCTTGGGGTGTTTTGATCAAACCCTCCAACAGCGGCATAGCCTTTGGTGGCAATGGAACCATCAGTGACGACATCTAAAACGGGTCTGTTAGGCAGCACAGTGTTGCCACCAGTCACATCCACCCAATTGGCCGAGTTGGCAGAACCCATGCCCATATCAAAGCCATAATAAACGTTGCCATCATTGGTTCCCACAATAGCCACAGTGGCATCAGAAATACCATAATGCATTTGATTGATGATGGATCGATTCCCCAACACCCCTTTGGTTAAATCAGGGCTGTTGACGTACCAGGCAGAATTATTCAGCCCACCAGTGGTGGTCTCCCAGATTCGGTAAGTACCAGCCATCAATTGGTCACATGATCCACCGGTACAATCGTGCTTGTTTAAATGGAAGGGGAAAATGAAGGGTACCCGGTTATCATTTGACCAAGGATTGGCAAAGGAGGAGTAACTGCCCAGGGGGCCATTGGTACTGATTCTCATGTTGCCGAATTGTGATTCAACATAAACCCGTTGTCCATTGATGGGTTCAATGGTTGCATAGATACCGTCACCACCATTGACACGGGTCCATGGTTTGGCTTCAAAGGGTTCTGAGTTGGTGTCCCATAAGGCCACAGAAGAGCCGTTGTCCTGGGCACCGCCAACAGCCACCCGATCGGTGCTATTAACAAAATCTGCACTGATGTCACCAGAATAAAACTCAATGGTGTTGATGGTGTTGTTAAGTTGGGTATAAACAATGTCTCTTGCGTTGGCTTCGCTGGCATTGCTGGTGTAATACACACCGCCATCATTGCCCACCAACAATTGATTTGGGTCGCCTGCCACATAAGCGCGGGCATGGTGATCAACATGGACAAAATCGCCAGCATTGGGGCCACCGGCATAGCCACATGTGCTGTTGGTGAAGGTATCTCCACCATTACTGGACTTGAACAAATCCACTGCCGATAAAAACAACTCATCTGAATTGGATGGAGAGACACTCATGCCCATGTCATACCAGGCTTGGGTGCCACTGTCGTCACAACCAATGAAGTCATTGGTATCGGCCACTTGTGTCCAGCTGGTACCACCATTGGTGGTTTTCCATACCCCTTTAACAGCTCGGGTACTGACATCTGCCACTTGTGCATACAACACTTCGTTGTCTGATGGAGCCATGGTCAAATCAATGCGACCTAAATCATTGGCAGGATAGGGTGTGCCTTCGCCGGTTCCAGCAGGCCAACCATTGGTGCTGGTTGTGACCAAGGTCCAAGTGGGGCAACCTGTGGCAGGGAAATCTGCTTTATAAATGCCATTGGCACCGTTTTGACTGAGGTCGGCTTGTACAGTGGTGTTGTGTCCTCGGGTTCCAATGGCAGCATAGATTTCTCCAGAGGCATTGACCTCCATCCCAGTGATGTCTTGACGCTGGGTATCAAATGAGTTGGTCAAACATGCCTCGGTCCAATCAGTGCCGTTGTTGAATGAAAAGAACAGTCCCGTTTTGGTGCCCACCACTATTTGAGTAGAATCTAACGGGTTGGTTCTTACCCGGCCAATGGCTTGGTATTGAGGAAACTCACCAACGGGTTGATCACGATAAGGGGCAAATTCCGCTTCACCCAGCACTTCCCATGTATTGCCTGCATCAACAGATCGCAACAACCCGGCACTACCAAATGAGTAAGATCCATAGCGCAAGTCTCCAGTCCCGGCATAAATGATGTTTGGGTCATTGGGGTCAAGGTGCAAATCACCAATGGCAGCACCATTGACGCCAGTGGTGTCGGTGACATTGGCCCAGGTGGTTTGATCATCACAACAGTCTGTGGTTTTCCAAACACCACCACCATCAACACCAGCATAGGCGATGGTTTCATCAGTGGGGTGACTGACGATCACATTAACCCGACCAGAGTAGGCTGTACCCGCTGGGTTGCCCAAAGGTTTTGGGCCCAGTGCGATAAAAGCATTGGGATCAAGGCCTTTAAAGTTTGCTGCATTCCGGTTCATACGAGCCGGTTGTTTTTTGCGGTTTTTCTCGTGTGATACACGTGCTGAAACCAACCACTCCTGGCTGTATTGGAAGGTTGGGTAACTGTATCTGGTGGCCCAATAATCACCCCTAACAGGTTTGTAATAATCTTCCATATCACTGTGGTCATTATCACTGCTACAAGCTGCCATCAGTAAGCTGGCGCACATTAAACTAAAGATTTTTTTCATGTTTGATCCTGGGAAAATGTTTGGCTATTAATTGGTCGTTGAGGGGTTTTTGCTTCATGGCCGATGCAATCAGGTTCATGGTTAAGTTAACCGCTCCGCGGTTTTTCTGTACCAAAGTTTTAGCGGCTTGACCCATCGCAATGCGGGCCTCTTCGTTTTCAATGAGGTATTCCATGCTGCGAATGATGTCATTGGCATCATGGACTGTCTGAGAGCCTCCACAGTCATTCAGCAGTTGTGTGATTTCAGTGAAGTTGTGCGTGTTTGGACCGACCAAAACAGGTAAGGAAAAAACCGCAGCTTCAAGCACATTGTGCCCACCAATGTTGGCAATCGAACCACCCACAAAGGCAATGTCTGATGAGGCATAAAATTCCAGCATTTCCCCCATGGTATCAACCACAAACACATCTCCATCAATGTCACACAAACCGATTTCACTGCGCAATTGGGTGTTGAACCCTTTGTTACGACATGCCTGGGTGGTGCTCTGAAACCGTTCAGGGTGTCTTGGTACAATGACCAGCATCAGTTTGGGGTGTCTTTGTTTCAGTACCGCGTAGGCATCCAGGACTTCTATTTCATCGTCTTGATGGGTACTGGCAGCGATCCACACCAAACGACTGTTCTGGTAATGTTCCCGGATTTCCTCGCCTTTTTCAATGATGTGGTCTTCAATGATGATGTCAAACTTTAAACTGCCCACGACAAATATTTTTTCCGGGTAACAGCCCAGTTGTATCATTCTTTTGGCATCAGTGACGGTTTGTGCTGCCACATAAGCTGTGTCATTGAAGGCCTTGGCGGCCAGGGACTCCACCCAGCGATAGCCTTTCATGGAAACTTCAGACAACCTGGCGTTGGCAACCACAATGGGGATGTCTTTCTTTTTACAAAAACGAAACAGGTTGGGCCAAATTTCCGTTTCCATGATGACGGCCAGGTCTGGTTTGGTTTTGCGCAAGAACCGCTTAACAGCACCTGGCAGGTCATAAGGTAAATATACATGAAATACCTGGTCGCCAAAAATTTGTTGTACCCGATCAGAACCGGTGGGTGTGATGGTGGTTAACACAAATGAATGGTCTTGGTATTTTGCCATCAACGCTTTGATCAAAGGGATGGCCGCATTCACTTCACCGACCGATACCGCATGAACCCAGATGGATTTGTTTTTGAACTTTGGTGATTTGAACCAACCAAATCGTTCATGCCAGCGCTGTAAATAGGCTTTGGTTTTGATGCCACGGGTGGCCAGTCTGATCAAGACCAACGGTGTCAATAAAGTGGTGACCAGCGAATAAAACCTTGAGCGCAATTCAAGTTTCATCGCAGTACCTGTCCGTTACTTGCCAGTTTGATGGTTGAGGGTTGGGTTTGCTGGCCTAATGGGAGGTCGAGGTAGTAATCCACCTCATCACCCCAAGAGGTTTGTATTTGTTGGCAGTTTTCCGGTGTGACCTGGCCACTGATGTTGGCGCTGGTAGAGACCAAGGCATGATTCAACTGGTCGCACAGGGCTTTAACTGTGGGGTGGTTGCTGACCCGAACAGCCACACTGTCATGTGCACCAGTGATCCAACGTGGGGTCAATGCAGTGGCAGGAAATACCCAGGTTGCATGCCCAGGCCAAGTTTTTAAGGCCCTTGCCAAGTGGCCCCTTTCGGCTGGTTGAATTAAAGGCAAAACATGTTGAATGTGTGAGGCGATGAGAATCAGGCCTTTGCTGACAGGCCGCTGTTTGAGTTGTAAGACTTTATTAACCGCCATTTCGTTGCGGTAATCACAACCTATACCAAAAACACCTTCAGTGGGATAAACCAGCACACCGCCATGATTCACGGTCGCTACAGCTTGCTTGATGGATTGACCTGTTTCAGACATGGTTACTTTTTAGCAGTCTTTTTGGCGGCTTTCTTTTTGGTGGTTTTTTTCTTGGTTGTTTTCTTCTTAGTAACCTTTTTACTGGTTTTCTTCTTGGTTACTTTTTTCTTAGCAACTTTTTTCTTGCCACGTCTTTTCTTATCAGGTGCTTTGGCCAAAATTTGTATACATTCTTCATGGGTCAAAGCTTTTGGGTCTTGGTCTTTGAGGATTTTACCGTTCTTGTTGCCATCGGTAACATAAGGACCCCAGCGGCCATTGAGCACCTGTATGCCATCATCAAAAGTTTGGATGATTCTGTTGGCATCGGCAATTTTTTTCTCAGTAATCAACACCAATGCTTCTTCTAAAGTGATGGTGTATGGGTCGCCGTCTTTGATGCTGACAAACTTATTGGCATACCTGACATAGGGACCAAATCGACCAATGTTGGCCGAAACTTTTTCACCTTCAGAGGTTTCGCCAAGATCGCGAGGCAAATCAAACAAAGCCAATGCCTCTTCAAAAGTGATGGTGTCTAGTTTTTGACCAGGCAGCAAGCCTGCAAATTGTGGTTTATCTTCATCATCACGGGTACCAATTTGGACGAAAGTACCGTATTTACCTATCCGAACTGACATGGGTTTGCCGGTTTTGGGGTCGGTGCCTAACTCTCGTTTGTATTGTGCTTCGTCTCTAGAAACCGTTTCCTCTTTTTCTTCAACCAACTTGATGAATGGTTCCCAAAACTGTTTCATCAGCGGTTTCCAGGTTTTTTCCCCGCGAGAAACGGCATCTAATGCGTCTTCCAATCGGGCAGTGAATTCATAGTCCACATAATCTTTGAAGTGAGCTTCTAAAAACCTGGCCACCACTTTACCCACATCGGTGGGGATGAATCGTTTGCTTTCCAATTCAACATAGTCTCTGTTCAACAGGGTCGATATGATGCTGGCATAAGTTGAAGGTCGGCCGATGCCAAACTCTTCCAAGGCTTTAACCAATGTGGCTTCTGAATAGCGTGGAGGTGGCTCGGTAAAGTGTTGAACGCCATTGATCTCTTTAACTTCAACCACGTCACCTTTTTTGAGGTTGGGTAAATGTTTTTCTTTGTTGTCCTTCTTGACATCATCCATGCCTTCTTCATAGACGGTCAGGAAACCTTTGATTAAAATGGTAGAACCTGAAGCCCTTAAGTTATGCCCGTCACCAAAGCTGAAATCTGCTGATACCGTACCTATGGTGGCATTGATCATTTGACTGGCCAAAGTTCTTTTCCAAATCAAATCGTATAAACGGTATTGGTCATGATCTAAAGATGATTTGATTTCTGCAGGTATCAATTGCGCAGAGACAGCTCGAATCGCCTCATGCGCCTCTTGTGCATTTTTAGATTTGCTTTTGTAATGGTTGGGTTTATCTGGCACTTGTTTGGCGCCGTATTTATTTTTGATCACGTCACGGATTTCTTCAATCGCATCATTGGCCAGATTCAATGAGTCGGTACGCATGTAAGTGATTAAGCCTTGGCGTTGACCATTGATTTCCATGCCTTCATACAGTTGTTGCGCAATTTGCATGGTTTTGCGTGCGGTGAAACCGAGTTTCCGTGCGGCTTCTTGCTGCATGGTTGAGGTGATGAAGGCTGCAGCTGGCTTCCTTTTGCGTTCACGTTGGGTCAGCTCTGTCACAGTCAACTGTGTACCTGCTTGGGACCGCAGTGTTGTTAAAGCTTCATCGGCCAACTGTTGATTGTTGATGTCGAATTTCTTGAGTTTGTTACCGGCATATATGTTGAGATTAGATTCAAAGGCTTCTGTTCCTTTATTCATTTGGCCGTGAATGGTCCAATACTCCTCCTTAATAAAGGCCGCAATTTCATCTTCGCGTTGAACAATCATACGCAAAGCAGGTGATTGGACGCGACCGGCTGATAATCCACGTCTGACCTTCTTCCACAACAAAGGAGATAAGTTAAAACCTACCAAATAATCCAAGGCCCGTCTGGCTTGTTGGGCATCAACCAATTCATCAGAGATTTCACGGGGGTTGGCCACCGCTTCTTGAATGGCTGAT
Organism: Marinicella sp.; assembly: GCA_965230295.1. Lineage (GTDB taxonomy): Bacteria > Pseudomonadota > Gammaproteobacteria > Xanthomonadales > Marinicellaceae > Marinicella. Next base: position 1,823,002 of record OZ246001.1, read on the forward strand.
TTGGTGATTTCTGAAAACACCACACGTTTGATGTCCTTGTCTTTAAGTAAATTTCTGGCCTTGAGGATTTCAACCACATGCCAGGATATGGCTTCTCCTTCACGGTCCAAGTCCGTTGCCAGATATATGGTGCTGGCTTTTTTTGCAGCTTTGACTATGGCATCGATGTGTTTTTTGTTCTTTTCGACATCAACATACTTCAGCTCAAAATCATTTTCCGGCACCACGGCTCCCGATTTGGCCAACAAATCTCGGACATGGCCATAAGAGGCCAGTACTTTGTGGCCTTTGCCGAGGTATTTTTCTATGGTTTTTGCTTTTGCGGGTGATTCTACGATCAGTAAGTTTTCAGCCATGGTTTAATGTTCATGATCGACCGGTGGATCAAACATCAAACTTTCCATTGATGCAAAGGCTTGTTCCTCTTCCGGTTGTGAAAATAAAATTATCAAAGCCAGCCATTGTAAATCATCAACGTCGATGTTGTCAGCATTTAGATTAAGCAAACCATTGATCAACAGTTCACGGGTGTTGGGCGTTAAAATACCTGAGGATTCTAAATATTGGATGAAGTTAATACCTTCTTCGTCTAACAATTCCAATTCGGTGGAAGTGTAATACCTGATGGCGTCAGGGGACTGTTCAATGGGTTGGTGGGTTTTGTCATTGATGCTCAGCAGCCAGTCAAAAGCATGGTCAATGGTTGATTGTTCAAATCCAGCTTGTTCAAGTCCATAATATATGCTGTTTTTGGTGTACTGCTCTTGGAGGTTGGTTTGTTCGGACAAATAGTTTTCAAACAAATAAACCAAGACGTCAATGATGTTTTCATTCATAGTTTTTGATACTTTGCACCCGGTAATTTTTCAACCAAACCCGATAACTCCATGATGAGCAAGTCAGATGCGACATCACCACTGGATAAATCGGTCAGTTCCACAATATCATCAAATGACATGGGATGAAAGTCTAAATGATCGAAAATGTGCTGTTGTGATTCAGAAAGCCTGATATCGGGTGTCTCGGCTTGATTTTCAAGCGCAGGGCCCTGAATATTTTCAATTGATGATGTTAATTGATCCGTTAACATCTGAATATTGGGTTTAATCTCTTGCAAGATGTCTTGGGCGGACTCAACCAATTGTGCACCTTGTTTTATCAAATGATGACATCCTTTGGCCAAGGGGTTGTGAATGCTGCCAGGAATGGCCATCACAGGCCGGTTGTTTTCCATACTTAATCTGGCTGTGATGAGGGTGCCGCTTTTTTGTGCCGCTTCAATCACCAGCGTACCCAATGACAAACCAGCAATGATTCGATTTCGTCTGGGGAAATTTTGTGCATTGGGAGGGGTGTTGAAAGGAAACTCAGAAACCACGGCGCCATTGTTGGCAATGGTTTTTGCCAAGCTTTGGTTTTGTTTGGGATAGATCGCATTGATTCCTGTGCCCATAACAGCAATCGTTTGTCCCAGTGCATCCAAAGCACCTTGGTGTGCTTGGGCATCTATCCCGGCAGCCAGTCCACTGGTTATCACCAAGCCCCTTTTCGCCAAATCAAAACAAAAGTCATGGGCATTCATCAGGCCGCTTTGGCTGGCATTGCGACTGCCCACCACCGCCAGTTGAGGAAGCAACAAAGCATTGGTATTGCCTTTGACAAAAAGCAATATTGGCGGGTCGCCAATTTGTTTCAGTTGTGGTGGATACAAAGGGTCATCCAATGTGAGTATTTCGTTGTTGTCTTTAGCCAACCAATCAAGTTCAGCTACAAGGTCATCATTGGTGGCGCGGGATAAATAATTTTTTGCTGATTCGGGGATGTTGCATTCTTTCGGAAACCGTTTCATGTTGACGATTTCACTGGCGTCCTTACAGTGCTTTAACAAACAAGTGATTTTTACCAAACCAAGTCCTGGTGCATTGAGTAAATGCAACCAGGATGATTTGTTATTTAATGTAGACATTCCTTGTCTATAGTGTTGGTTGAGTTATGCAGGCTGCATCATGGCAGCTTGACATAGTCATACATTTTTATGGGGCGGTTACCGTCAGTAATGATGGCATAACTGATGTTCTCAAATGTTTTGAAAACCATAATGTGTCCTGCCAATTCCATGGGTAGAGTGACCATGGCTTTTGAAGGCTTGAATAAGGTTTTCAGGTCTTCTTTGGGGTGCATGACTTCATCTCTGATAACCCTTTCAGGGCTGTGTACTGAAAACACATCACCGACTGCAACACCTTGTGCAGAACCGTTACTGATTGCAATCACTTGTCTTCTGCCACTGCCGAATAAAGCATTGTTCAATGCCACCACACGGATGTTGTCGTCATTGACCTCGGCAGCTTTGGGCAAGAAATAGGGATTGAAATTAAAATCATCGATTGGCAGGATCAAGTCGCCTTTTTTAACTTCATAATCCACATCTATGATTTCTAAGGTAGTGATGTCATCGGTACCCACACGAACCACTTCAGCCACACCGGTGTCGGCCACTTCATAACCTAAAATTTTGACATTTTCCCAGTAAGTGCGGTCAATGTATTTTTTCCAAAACCGGGTCATGACTGCGGTGGTGGTGTAATCAGATGATTTACTCCAGTTGATTGATTCAATCTCGTGAGTCTTGGATGTTTCCCAAGGATAGTCAGTCGGCACTTCCCGGTAAATGACTGTAGGTCTGACAATGGCCAAACGATCACCTTGGCGGGCATTTTTTAAATTTCGCACATAGATCAAGTCACTGGTGGCAGAGACATTGCGGTCTTCTTCAGCGGCAACTACATAGGGGGCCAAATCAATGTCCTCTTTGTTCAGGATTCGTAACTTACGCAAAAAGGGTTCGATGTCTTTTAAAGGAATGGTTTCAATGGCTGAATCATGGCTGATGTCGCGAACTTTAGGACCCATTTTGACGGTCGGGTGACTGCGGTTGACAGTGATGGCAGGCCTGCCATCCAAGTAAACCAAATTCAGTTGATCACCAGGGTAAATCAAATGGGGATTGTCAATTTGTGGATTGGCGTGCCATATTTCGGGCCAAAGCCATGGTGATTTTAAAAACACCGCTGAGATGTCCCACAATGTGTCCCCTTTTTGCACCACATAGGTATCTGGATGAGCAGGATTAAGCTCCACTTCTTGAGCTTGAATTGAGAAAACAAATCCTATAAGTAACGCTATAATTAAATGTTGTTTTTTAAACATCATCGGCAAACCCTTGATTTTCCTAAAACTTTAGTTTAGCCATTTTAAGAATAAAATTAAACAAAAAATGTGATTCAAACTGCAAATTGCAGTAAAAAAGCCGGTTTTTCATGTTTTTAAAACAATTCAAACGGACAAAATCTGTTGTGATTTTATCTATTTGAGATGATTTCAGGTGAAAAACACAGGCAATTTATTTCCATCTGCCACAGAAAACTATAAGATGTGCCACTTGAAAATACATTTGTACCCTAAAGAAACTGAAAAAGAATGACTCAACTTAACATCTTGACCTTACCCGATTCAAGATTAAAAACCATTGCTCAACCAGTCACTGAAATCACTGAGGACATCAAACAATTGGCCAGTGACATGTTGGAAACCATGTATGCTGCACCTGGTATTGGACTGGCTGCTACCCAAGTAGATCAGCACATTCAAATGGTTGTCATTGATGTGTCCGAAGATAAATCGGAGCCATTGATCATGATCAACCCAGAAATCATCGAAAAAGCGGGTATCCAAACACATGAAGAAGGTTGTCTTTCAGTGCCAGGGATATACGCCAAAGTTAAAAGGGCCGATCAAGTGATGGTTAAATACCAGAATTTAGATGGCCACTGGCAAGAACTCACTGCTGAAGGCTTGCTGGCGGTGTGTATTCAACATGAGCTTGATCACCTCAAGGGCATTGTGTTTTTAGATCATTTGTCCCTGTTAAAAAGAAAGATCGCACTGAAAAAACTATCAAAATAATCAAACGTATAAAAATTTAATGAAAGCAATTCATCAACTCCTAATCCTCATGCTGTTTTTTGGTGCAGCCAAGGCAGCAGAAAAACCCAAGCATCAAATGGAACGGTTTACCCGTGATGTTGAAATTAAAAAACCGACAAAAATTAAAATTGTCAACCACTATGGTGACATCAGGATCAGAAAAGCAGATGATGATTTGTTCATTTATCATGGTGTTGCACAATCACAACCTTCTCAAAAGGTCACATTAGATTTTCAACAGCAAGATGGTGAAATTACGGCCATTGTGAATTACAGCGACCCAGAAAAAACCAATCACACAGATCGTTTTGATTTGGCTTTGATTGTTCCAGAATTGGCTTCGTTAGACATAGAAATCGAAGGTGGTGAATTAACCACCAAAGGACTGAATAGTGCGGTAAAAGTACGCAGTACAAACTCTGATATTCAAGTTAAAACCCCTAAAGCTGTAGATTTGTTCAGTAAAAATGGTGCCATTGAATGGACCGTTAATTCATTGAAAGACAAATCCGAAAGCAACATCCAGACTTACAAAGGCGCTGTGACTATTTTTTATCTAGAAAACATGCCTGGGTTTGAAATCATCACAGGTAACCATGTTGCCAGCAATTCATCGAAATTGTTGATGAGTCAAAAGAAAATAGACCGGCTTAAGCAATATGGTGATAAAGACAGTGCGCACCAAATTAAGATAAAAACTGATTTAGGGCCAATCACACTCATTGATTTGGCTTTTTAATACTTATATAAAAAGAGGAGAGATATTTTGAAACACAAGAGTAAACTAAGATCCAGCTTGTTGGTTTTGACTTGCTTGTTGGTATGTCAGGCTGCCATGGCCACAACCACACGAGTGGGTGCAGAGTTTGTTGGTGAAACGGTTACCCCGGTGACTGTTACGGTTAATTTAGCCAACGGCACCAAGCCGAACCAATGGAAACCAGGTGACCCGGTCAAAGAGATCCCGATGCGCTTTCGTCGCCCCAAAGGCTGGGAGCGTCCTGAGGCCTTGCCACGTGGCTATGGTATAGATCCCCTGGCCTTGAAACAGTGGGATGCCACACCCAGCAATGGTTTTGGTGGTGGTGCGCAGTTTGACACCCCGCTGGTCAATGTTGATGGCTTGGACTTCACAGGAGTCAATCCATCTGACACCAATGGTGATGTGGGTATTGACCACTACGTCCAATCAATCAACAACAGTGCCAGTTCAGGGATCTTGATTTTGAACAAAGCCGATGGCACCACTGCAGCGCAGTTTGTCCTTGATGACATTGCGGCAGGTTCAGGTACCGGTTGTGGGGGCGGCAGAGGCGACCCTGTGATCATGTATGACCAATACGTGGACAACGGTCCAGGTAACCCGAAAGGCCGTTGGGTGTTGACGGAGTTTACCAGCACTTCATTGTGTATTTACATATCGGTCACCGAAAGCCCGATTGGCCCCACCAATGACAGCACCTGGCACATTTATGAGTTCAATTCAGCCTCAGGTGGCTTGCCTGATTATCCCAAGTTTGGTGTTTGGCGTGATGCTTATTACATGGGTGCCAATGAGAGCAACCGTCAGTATGCCTTTGACCGTGACAACATGATCAATGGTGATCCTGCACGTGGATACCAAGTGTTCAGCACGGTTGGTTTGCCCGGTTTTGGGTTCCAACACTTGATGCCGGCTGATGCCGATGGAGAGACATTACCGCCGGCTGGTGCGCCGGGTATTTTCATGCGACACCGCGATGCACAGTACCACGGTGATCCAGGCAGTGATGTGTTGGAGATTTGGGAGTTTACCACCGATTTTGACAACCCTGGCAACAGTGCGATCACCGGTCCGATCAACATCGATGTTTCAGATTTTGATACCAATTTGGGTGGCACCAACTTTGGTGATTTATCGGTACCACAGCCCGATGGTGCGACCAACCTGTTTCCCTTGAAGCAGCCATTGATGTGGCGTGTTCAGCACAGGACATTGGATGACAAGCAATATTTGATTGGAAACATGACCACGGATGTGAATGGTAATGATTACCATGGTGTACGTTGGTGGATTTTAGAGCGTCCGGCGGCGAGTACGGCCGGCGGTTGGATCTTGTCTGATGAGGGCACTTACACATCAGGTGATGGCATCACCACGGGAGATGGTGTACACCGTTGGATGGCGTCAGCGGCGATGGATGGTTCAGGCAACGTGGCCATTGGTTACAACACTTCATCGGTGGCAGGTAACAACAACTCGGCAGCTGATGTTTATGCGGGTATGCGTTATGCGGGTCGATTGGCCTCGGATCCTGCTGGGACGATGCCACGTGGTGAGAACTCGATCATTGAGGGTACGGCATCGAACTCCTCGGGTCGTTATGGTGATTACACCTCATTGAGTGTTGATCCTGTTGATGAGTGTACCTTCTGGTATACGGCCCAGTACAACACGTCGGGAAATTGGTCGACCCGAGTGGCTTCATTCAGGTTTGAGCAATGTGGTTGTTTGTTGGATATTGGCGGCGTTGATTTAATCAGCGCGGTGGCCAACACAGATAACAACATTCAGCTGACTTGGGATGATGAGCCTGTGATCGTTGATCCTGACTTGATTTATGCCAATGGTTTTGATGGAGAAACCAATGCAGCCATTGTTGAATTCAGAATCTACCGCTCAACAACACCAGGTGGAGGGTATGAGTTGATAGATGTGTTGCCAGGTCAAGTGGGTGCAGGCCCATACACCTATGATGATGATACCGTATCAGCCGGCACCACGTACTATTATATTGTCAGAACATCAGACGGTGGTGCTTGTTTCAGTTCGGACTCAACTGAGCAATCAGCCACAGCAACGGGTGTGTGTACATTAGAGCCTGTGTTTGCTGGAATTGAAAATGCTGATAACGACGCCACATCAACTTGTGGCATCACCACCGGGTGGAGTGCAGCAAGTAGCCAATGTCCAAATGGCTTGGGTGACATCAATTACTCAGTATACCGTTCTACCGATCCTGCATTCGTACCTTCCGGTGCCAATCAAATCGCTACAGGCATCGATGCCTTGACATACAACGACATGGCGCCAGATCTGGTGTCTGATACGGACTTTTTCTATATTGTCAGGGCCACTGATTTGGACAATGGACTTGAAGAGACCAATACCGTGTTGGCATCTGCCTTCCCAACGGGCGAAATCACACCAGAAGTGTTCAATGAGAACCTTGACGCTTATGTTGATTTCACCGATGCCGAAGCATCTGGTTGGTCAACATTTGCTGACGCCGGTGCCACCGATTGGCGAATCGAGTCAGGCGATGACAACACCACCGGTACTTCAGTTGCCTTTGTGTCTTCAGACCTGGCGGCTGTGGCTGATAAGTCTTTGATGACCAAACAATTCTCGCCATCAGCCACTTCGGTCTTAAGTTTCTTCCACAAGTATGATTTTGAACCCACATATGACGGTGGTGTCCTTGAAATCCTGGTTGATGGATCCGGAACCTGGGTTGATCTGGAGTCAAACTTCATAACCGGTTCATATGACGCCACTTTGAATGGCGGTTTTGGACAACCATTGGGTGCCAGACCGGCTTGGAATGGCTTACAAGCAACCTTTACCCAGATAGAAGTTGATCTGTCAGCTTACGCTGGCCAAGTGGTGAACGTCAGATGGCGTATGGGTACAGATGTAAGTGTGGCAGCTGGTGACTGGAAAATTGATGACATTGTCATTACAGATTCAGGAACCTTTGGAGTTTGTACTCCGGCACCCTAATTCCTCAAGTTGAAGGAAATAAAAAAGGCCTTCGTAATGAAGGCCTTTTTTTTGGCATTAAAAACCAGGCTTAGCTCATTGGGTCAACCAGCAAGATGTTTTCACAACGGTCAGGACCCGTTGAGATCATGTGTACGGGTGCGCCGGTGAAGGATTCAATGAAATCAATCAATGTTTTGGCTTCACCGGGTAAATCGTTCAAGTCAGTCATGCCTTTGGTGGAAGATTGCCAGCCGTTGAATTCCTGATAAATCGGAGTAACAGCTTCCCAATCTTGAGCAGAACCAGGAAAGGCCTGTTCGCCGTAGCTGGTACACAGTTTAATGGTTTTAAAGGTGTCCAAAACATCGAGTTTGGTGACACACAAGCCCGTCACACCATTGACTTGTACAGCCCGTTTCAAAGCAACCAGGTCCAACCAACCACAACGTCTGGGTCGCCCAGTGGTGGCGCCGAATTCAACGCCTCGTTTGGCCAGCTCGGCACCATCTTCATCAAACAGTTCAGTGGGGAAGGGGCCGCCACCGACTCGGGTGGTATATGCTTTGGTGATGCCCAGCACATAATCGATGTGTGTAGCGCCTAAGCCTGAACCTGCCGCTGCACTGCCTGAAGTGGTGTTGGAGGATGTCACAAACGGGTAAGTACCATGATCAATATCTAACAAGGTCCCTTGTGCACCTTCCATCAATAATTTGTCATTGTTTTTTAGGTGCTTATGCAGTTCGCCAGTGACATCAATACACATTTTGCGGATAAAGTCGGCTTGTTCCAGAGCCGTTTGATACACTTCATCAAAAGACAGTGGCTCTGCTTGGTGGTAGTTTTCGATGACAAAATTGTGATAATTCAGGACTTGAGTTAACTTTTCTTTCAGTAAATCAGCATCCAGCAAATCACCAATGCGGATGCCTCGCCTGGCCACTTTGTCTTCATAAGAAGGACCAATACCACGCCCGGTAGTACCAATGGCTTGTTTGCCTTTTTTCAGTTCGCGCAATTGATCCAGCTTGATGTGGTAAGGCATGATGACTGGAGCAGCTTTGGAAATGTATAATCTTGATTGCACATCAACACCAGACAGTTCCAGGTTTTTGATTTCCTTGATCAAGGCCGTGGGCTCTATCACCACACCATTGCCAATGTAACATTTCACACCATCTCGCAAAATGCCGGATGGGATCAAGTGCAACACCGTTTTTTCATCATTGATGATCAGGGTGTGACCGGCGTTGTGACCGCCTTGGTAGCGAACAACGGCATCGGCCCGTTCGGTTAATAAATCGACAATTTTTCCTTTGCCCTCATCACCCCATTGGGTGCCTAAAACAACAACAGATTTTTTCATGACTGGATGTAATTAAAAGTGAATGCGCCTGCCACCATCATGATGGCACCAAAGAGGCGCAAATGTTTATCTTCCATTTGCGCCAGTTGTAATAACATGTTTTTCCATGCTTTGGGTGCTATGAATGGCATGATGCCTTCAAAAATCATCACCAAAGCAATGGCCGCAATGATTGGATGTTCAATCAATTGGGGCTTTTCTCTCTGAAATATTTAAAGAACTCAGAGTTTGGATCCAGCACCATCACATTGCCAGAGTTTTGTGCAAAGCTGTTGGCATAGGCCTCAAGACTGCGGACAAAAGCGAAAAATTCAGGGTTCTTTTGGTGACTGTCTGCGAATAATTTGGTGGCCTCAGCGTCACCTTCACCGCGAATCACAGCGGCTTTTTGTTCGGCATCAGCCAACATGATTTGGATTCTTTTATCGGTGTTCGCGCGGATGTTGATGGACTCCTTGCGACCGGTTGAGCGGTGTTCCGCCGCTTCAACCAAACGTTCAGAACGCATGCGGTTATAGACCGATTCATTGACTGATTGATCCAAGTTGATTTGTTTGATTCTGACGTCAACAATTTCGATGCCATAGTCTTCAGCACGTGACTTGGTTTGTGAACGCAAGTTTTCCATCAACTCAATCCGTTGTGTCGAAATGGCTTGATCCAGTGTGCGCACAGAAAACTCTTCTTGCAGGGCGTTTTTGACCACGCCAGATAAGTTGGCATTGGCTTTGGCAATTAAGCCAGCATTTGAAGTGAAGAAAACTTTGACGTCTTTGATGCGCCACTTAACAAAGTAGTCCACCATCAAGTATTCATTGTCGGTATTGAATACACGCTCTGGGGCGTTATCCAGAGTTTGGATGCGGCTGTCAAATTTAACGATGTTGTTAACAATCGGAAATTTAACATGTAGTCCGGGCTCGTAACCGGCTTGTACCACTTCACCAAAGCGCAATTTAACGGCGGTTTCTTTTTCGTCAATGGTGAACAGAAAGAAACTGGCCAAAACAGCCAACACCAGTAATCCAATAAGCAATGCGATGAGTTTATTCATGATTATTTCCCCCTCCCACGACGAGTGGTTCTGGTAGTTTGATTGCTGTTTGACTGCAATTGATTCATGTTGGGTGTGACCACTGTGGTGCCCAAATCCAAGGGTGTGTTGTCAGTTATTTTGGGTTGGTTCTTCATCAACTGATCCAAAGGCAAATACATCATGCTGTTACCCGAGTCTTGGTCCATGATCACTTTCGAAGTGTCCCCCAGAACACTCTCCATGGTTTCTAAAAACAAACGTTGTCTGGTCACTTCAGGTGCCAATTCATATTGTTCTCGCAACAAGTTAAAACGATCGGCTTTACCGGCCGCTTCAGCAATGATGGCTTCTTTATAGGCTTCGGCTTCCTGAATGATTTTTAACACCTTACCTTCGGCTTCTGGGATGCGGCCATTGGCATATTCGTTGGCTTGGTTGATGAAGGTTTTTTGATCTTCACGGGCTTTGACCACATCATCGAAGGCTTCCTTCACATTGATGGGTGGATGCACTTCAGTGATGTTGACTTGTGTCAGTTGAATGCCCGTTTTGTAGTCGTTCAACATGGTTTGAATTTCTTCACGAGCCTGTTGGTTAACAGCGGTTCTGTTTTCATTGATGATAAAGTCCAGTGTACGGGTACCTGCCACTTGGCGCATCACACTTTCAGCCACTTGCCTGACTGTGTTTTGTGGGCTGGAAACACTGAACAAGTAATCATTGACCCGCTCTTCATCAATGCGGTATTGAATGGAATAGTCGATTTCAATCAAGTTCTTATCTTCGGTCAACATTTGACCTGAATTGTCTTCTTGTCGAATGGTCTCAACATTGACCCGGTAAACTTCTGCTAATGGTCTGGGCAAGGTGAAGCGCAAACCAGGCTGCATGGTGTGTGAATATTCACCGAAGACCAAAACCACGCCACGTTCAGCTTGCTCGATTTGGTAGGCTGCACTGTAGATACCAAGACCCAGTAAGCCAAAGAGTAGGATCAATACCGGCCCTTGGGCATTTTTGTTATTACCGCCACCAGAAGACTGGCCCAAGCCCAATGCCCGTTTGATTGAGTTGAATAAATCACTGAGGATTTGATCGAACTCTGGTGGTTTGTTGTTACCACCAGGGCGGTTGTTGTTTGGCTTGTTTCCGCCGGAATTTTGGTTGCCAGGTTCATTCCAAGGCATACATGTTCTCCTGTTAGTTACCAGTCTTGTGGGTTTTCATTAATGGCGACTTCATTGGCAGACAACAAGTCACACACAAAGGCAGCACTGGGGTCATTGCTTTTGGCCAGCTGTCGCCATTTTTCTATGGGTAATTCTACCCTAATTTGCCAGTCACCTGAATCACTGAACTGTTCATCCCGAATGGCTTCCAGTTCATAAAATTGCGCCCGCAATTTAGCCAGGTGCATTGGCAACACGAATTCGAGTGATAAATGGGTACGATGAAGCCGTTCTTCAATGGCTTTCAACAATAAATCTATACCTTTGTTCTTGTGTGCAGAAATCCACACTTTATCCGGGCTGTCTGATTGGCTTTTCTGCAATTGTTCAGGGTGACCTGATTGATCAATTTTATTGAAAATTTCAACCACTGGAACCGACTCGATATGCAACTCATCCAGTACTTTATAAACTTCAGCCATGTGGTCGCGGTGTTCCGGGTTACTGTCATCTATCACATGCAATAACAAGTCCGCATCAACCGCTTCTTGCAAAGTGGCGCGAAATGCTGCCACCAACTCATGCGGCAGGTCGCGCACAAACCCCACCGTGTCACTGATCACGGCTTTACAGCCAGGGATCACTGTCAGTTGTCTGACTGTGGGATCCAGGGTGGCAAACAACTGATCTTCTGCATAAACACCGGCTTCTGTCAGCAGATTGAATAAGGTGGATTTTCCGGCGTTGGTGTAACCCACCAAAGCCAGCATTTTGGTGCCAGATTTCTTGCGTTGCTTGCGCCCCTGTTCACGCTGACGCATGACTTTGTCCAGTTTGGCATTCAGAGACTTCACTCGGGCATTTAACAAGCGTCGATCAGTTTCTAATTGGGTTTCACCGGGCCCACGCATGCCGATACCACCTTTCTGTCGCTCCAAATGCGTCCAACCGCGTACCAATCGGGTCGACATGTGTTTTAATTGCGCCAGTTCTACTTGTAACTGGCCTTCATATGAGCGGGCCCGTTGAGCAAAGATGTCTAAGATCAGGGTTCTGCGATCCAATACCCGGGCTTTGACAAAGGCTTCCAGGTTCCGCTCTTGCACCGGGCTCAAGGACGCGTCCACAATCACCACATCGGCTTCGTGCACCTTGACGGCATGTTTGAGCTCTTCGGCTTTACCTGAGCCAATGTAAAACTTTGGATCGATGGATTGTTTGGAGCTGGTGATGACGTCAAAAATATCGGCACCTGCTGTGGTCACCAATTCCTTGAATTCTTCGATGCGGTCTGGTTGCTCACCACGACGGTCTCTTTGCATCGGGGTGGGGCATAACAAGATGGCGCGATCACCGCGTTCGGACCTCTCAAACATCAGATGTACCTTTCTTCCCTTCTTTTGCCGTTCCGGCAAAAACCGGCTGCGAAAGGTTTGTTTGATGAGTCAAGCTCTGACTCGCAATGCTCGCCAACCGCTTGACATAGGACAGAAATATGATTGCCTTCATTTGACCTTCGGTCAAAAACCGGCTTCCTCGGGTGGCGTTGATGAGCATTGCCCTGAACTGCTCCGCAGTCCAGCCGCTTAGCATGTTTAAGTACCTCGCTTCCCTTCTTTCATCGTTCCGGCGAAAACCGGCTGCGCTTGTTTTCTTTAATGAGCCTGGCTCTGAACGGCTGTTCAGTTCAACAGTCCGATGATTCGAACTCCTGAATGTATGCTTCTTCTGTTCCTGAGAAATGTCATCTAATGGTAAATCACGCAAACCACCGCCCGTCATTGCCCGGCTTGACCGGGCAATCCATAGGTCAGGAAAAGGAAGTATTGCGATTTGTCTGAAGCACAAGAAGCGATACTGGAGTTCCATAGGCCGTGAAGCGGGTTCGAACGCAGTTCGAAATTCAGCCAACTGCTGATCAATAACTGTTGTGGCTTTTGGAGTCATCATTTCTTCCGGACCAATAAAAAAAGCAGTTTCTTGTGGGAAACTGCTTTGAACAAGTTGCTTTTGTGATTGCGTTCAGTCTTCGCCATCCTGTTGGATTTTATAAGTACTGACATTCTTCGCCGGCACAATGGTCGATATGGCGTGTTTATACACCAACTGGTTGGTGGTGTTGTTCAACACGATCACGAATTGATCAAATGATTCAACAGTGCCTTGCAATTTAATGCCGTTCATAAGAAAAACAGATACTGGAATGCGGTCTTTGCGCAATGCATTCAAGAATGGGTCCTGTAAAGTTTGTGATTTAGACATGGTGGTTACCTTACTCTTATTATTATATGGGTGTATTTTAGCACAAGCGTGATTTTTATCAGTAATTTCCAACATTAACTTGATTGAAAAGGGTAGATAAAAACAACTTTGAAAATAAAATCTTGACCATTAGACTGAGTAAGTATTCTAAAGTTTAGAAGTTATTTAACAAAAATAAGGAATGTTCTTGGGGCTCCATTCTGGTTCATGGTCTGACAGGTCTTCATATTTGCTGCGCAAATAAACCGACCTTTACAGACTATTGTCTGAGCAGTTGCTTCGCACTGCATGTCTGTTCTAGACAAAAGTGAAAACGACCGCGGCGAACATGACATACTACCTCGCACGCACTGCGGCATTCAAATCGGGCTTCTTTATCTTCGATAAAACCGCCCAACTTTCATTGCCTGTGCTATAACGCCATTCACATAAGGCTTCTTGACTTCGTCAAATCGCCATATGCTCATTGGCTATTCTCTTCGCCTCTGATTGGCTTACATGGAAGTAAGTCCTCTGAGGAGGCAGGATGCCGGTATCAGAGGTGACTACATGGATGTAGGTCTGCCGCGATAGCTAGGAGCGATAGCGGCCGCAACATCAATTGCTCACGGCTTATCACTCATTTCATCAAGGCTTATTGACTTCGTCAAACCGCCATGATTACATTCACGCGCTACGGCATTCTAGGTAGGCTTCTTCATCTTCGATGAAACCGCCAACCTTTCATCACCTGCGCTGCCTAACCGGCTCGGCGGGTCAAGCTGCTCAACAGCTTTCCAGCGCAGAAAAAATAATAAAATCAATAAATCCATAGGGTTTGCTATAATTCAGTTCGTTGAATTACCTATGGAATCGTGATGATATCGGATTATCTGAACCCAACAAGTATTGAGCAAGTCGAAGAGTTTAAGCGTTCATTTGCCAGTAACAAGCCCTTTAAACATTTGGTAATGGATGAGTTCTTTAAACCTGAGTTCGCGGAAAAAATGCTCCAAGAGTTTCCTCAGTTTGAAACAGAACTGGCGATGAACGAAAACGGCGAGGTTGGTAGAAAAGCGGTACATGAGAAAGTCTCAGGAATTGGGCCTACTTATCAAAAGTTGGATACTCTGGCCAAAAGTGATGAATTCCTTAAGTGGGTTGAATAAGTCACAGGAATTGAGCATTTAATTTATGACCCCTATTATTTTGGTGGAGGTACTCACAATAATTTATCTGGTCAAGATTTAGACCCGCATGTGGACTTTACCCACCATCCAATGACCGGACATCATCGCAGACTCAATTTAATCGTCTATTTGAACAAAGAATGGGATAAAAGTTGGGGCGGTAACATTGAATTTCATAAAAATCCAAGATTAGAACCTGAGCACGACGAAATTATCAGCGTTAAACCCTTGTTCAATAGAGCGGTGATTTTTGAGACCAACAACATTTCATGGCATGGCTTTCCACGAATTGAATTACCTGAAACTAAAAAAGACCTCTCGCGGAAGTCATTCGCTTTGTATTACTATACAGA
Organism: Marinicella sp.; assembly: GCA_965230295.1. Lineage (GTDB taxonomy): Bacteria > Pseudomonadota > Gammaproteobacteria > Xanthomonadales > Marinicellaceae > Marinicella. Next base: position 1,838,089 of record OZ246001.1, read on the forward strand.
TCAGCGTGATCAGCAAATAAAACCGCATTCTACGATTTATGTCGAAAGACATTTACCTACCAGGTATGAAGCGGGAATGACGATAGAAGCCGAAGATATTCAGGAAATTAAAACCTTGTTGGCACGCAGGGATCAACACTTAGAAAGGCTTTACAACAACATCACCCATTTGATGACTGAAACCAGGGACTTGAAATGGAGTCTTAATCAAGCCCAACAAGCGCATCAAGAACCTATTGAGAACAATCAAAAAAAAGCAGAAATGGATGCAGGTGAACATGACCAGCAGATGTTGATCAATCGCATTCATGAATTAGAAAACTCAACTTCATGGAAAGTCACGGCCCCTTTTAGAAAAATAAAGAAAATGTTTTCCAAAAGTGGCTGATTGATAAACCCCACAATTAACAGGCCTTACAATTTTTTTGGTCTTATTGTAGTTGCACTTTGAATTTCGTTAAAAACAAGGATAATTTTCTCACATCAGAACTGTTTTCAAGTTCGGATGGAGCAGTGGCTTTGGGCATTTTCAGCATGATGCTGACGGGGTCATTGTTGGCTGACTCTGGAAGTTCGGTATTAACTCTTAAGTGGTAACTTCTACGCTCTACCAGCTCGAACTGTTCAATGACTTTGTTGTTAACGGAAACCTCAATACTTTGTTGCTCAAGTAAGCCCTGACGAATGAATGGACTGGCGCTGATGTCTATGGTCAATTGTGTTTGGTTTTTTGGCGTAGGCAAAACCACAAAGATTTGTTTGCCCACCCAGCGCGTGTGATCATGAATGGTGTACCAGTCTCCTGCTAAATATGGGGCTGACTCTTCAAGCAAAGCGTCAACGGGAGAGCTGAGGGTACTTTGAATGGCTTGTTTGCGCAAATCGGTCAGCATACTTTCACTGTTTTTGATGATGCTGCGGTTGTGACTGCTGTTAAATGCTTGATATAGGTGTTGATAGTTGGCATCGGCATAATAGTTGAGTTCAGAAATCAGCCCATCACCATCGTTGGCAAAAAGCCTCAGTTGATGTTGCTGGATGCTGGGAACTTGTCCGATGGGCAGGGTGATTTGGTAGCCGGCGTTGGTCAACTCTTGTAAGCCATACTGACCCAATAAATAAGGCTTCTTCATGCCCGTGGCAACGGTCGCGACCAGTTGATTATCGACAAAAAGATAGATTTCTTTTGCAGGTTTTCCGGTGATGGTGTTGCCAGCCCAGCCATCAATCAAGTATGCAGCATCATTGTTGGTCATTCTTAATGTGGCAGTACCAAACATTGTACTGTCGTTGTCTATCTTGACCGGGTCTTCAGAATCAAATCTAATGTGGTTCTCTGTTTGGGATAAGGTGGCTTGATTGATTTGTGAGCTCAATAATTCATCAACCACAAATGAATTGTTTGTCATCTGGTTGACGGCAAAAAAACGCATATTCAGTTTGGTTATGTGACCTTGTTTGTACAGTTTCTCTGGATCAATCAAGCCAGCACATTCTTTCGGTGCGTGTTGAAACATGATGCAATGACTGATGATTTGGCCATTGAGTGAAACCAATATTTCATTCACATCATCATCTAATAAGTGTTGTAAGCGGTAATAGACAGGGACATATTGTCCATTTGGATCCAAGGCTTGGCTGTATAGATTGGCATTCAGTAACTTGATCGCATTGGTTTTGACCTCTTGCACATCCAAAGCGGAAACGGGCTTTTCATAGAAGGTTTGGTTTCTTTGGGTTTGATAAATGCCAGTCCATCCATCTCCAGGAAATAACTCGGTTTGACGTTGTAATTGTTGGTCATACAAAACTGAATAATTACCAGTCAAGGGTGTGAGAACACGGCCTTCTTGCACCATATCTAACGGTTCTTTCCTGAATTCTTCGCTCCTTAGGCTCATGCCATCTGATAACGTATCCTCCATCGGAACACGAAAAACATCAAGGATGGTAGGAAGCAGGTCGAAGTTGTTGGCCTCTCTCATGTCCACAGCACCTGTTTTTTGGTTGGGGTACTTAACTATTAAGGGAATGGCAGCAATCGCAGCAATGTTATCTTGATGAGCAAAGCGTCTAGATTGGCCAGCGATGAAAGCTGATCCATGGTCGGCCACCACTGCGATCATGGCTTGTTCATATAAACCCAATTCTTTGATTCGGTCGGTGGTTTTTTTGATCAAGGCATCCGTTGCACCGACTTGTAACAAATGCTTGCGCCAAGCAAGCTCAGTGGCCCAGGGATCATCCAACCATTGGTGGGCAACGGAAGCTTTGGGGTCATTCTTATCGAGTTGTCCTGGTGTACCTTCAGGTTCGTAAAAACCATATAACTTCAAATCAGGCAACATGTTCCAAGGCGCATGGGGTAGCAAAATATGGAGAAAATGAACGGTATTTTTTGGGTGTTTTTCAAATGAGGCAATAAAGTCGTTAAACGTTTCCTGGCGTTCAGAAAAGGTGGCGGTGGCCTTTTCTTCTTTAAACTCTTGTAAATAACCAATCCAACGATCATTGATCGCCGGCAACTTTTTCCTGATGTTGGTTGGTGAAATGCGATGCAAATAAATAACGGCGGTGTCCTCGATCAACAATTGTGTCATGTCTGCGGCATTTTCTTGGCACAGGTGAGGAGGACAAAGGCTGGTGAAGCTTTCTACCGCATTGATTTGGTGTGAAGCGGACAATAAACTGAATAAGTTATTCGGAAATTGCTCATAGGTACCCACCTTGCCATGATAATCAATTGGATTTTCACCAGTCAGGATCGCGGGTAAAGCCAAATTAGTGGCACTTGAGATGGTTTTGGCATTGGGGTACCAAGTGGCGTCTTGGGCCAATTCTGCAAATGCTGGAAAGCGGGTTTCATCGATTTCTTTGTGGTTGTTTTGAATCGATTGTAAAGGAAACTCATCCAATACAATCACAAACAAGGGGAACTGGGCATCAGAGCCGCCTTGAATGGTATTTGAGTCTTGAACAAACTTGGGCAACAGTTGATTGGCTGCAGAAAAAAACAGGAATTGGCCCATGAAGATCAAGACCACCGGAGACAGCCACAAAGCGACGGTTTTGAATAGATCTGTTCGCAGGATTAAAAAAAGCAATGTGGCAGCAATCAACAGAGCAATGGCAACCGCTGGAAAAGATTGCATGTTATTAAAAAAAGGCAGGAAAAACAGCGCCAGTAATAAAGTCGAAAGGGCCCTGGCGAACCATTCTTTAAAAGTGTCAGAAAGCCAGCCTGTTATAACTGTGGTTAGCCACATCAGTAACGGAGGTATAAAACTCAAGGTCAAGGTTGATAAGATTAATGACCAACCACGCACATCGTGTGCCACCAAAAATGTGGGCCCATTACCCAGCATACTCATGATGGGTTGAACCACAGCCAAAGACCAAATCACTGTTAGAAAAAGAAACAACAGGAGGTTGTTTGAGGTGATTTTATCGGTTTTTTTGTTTGGTTGTTGCGGGTTCATTGATGTTTGTTTATGTTGGGCGCTGGGGTGACAAGTTTAACAGCAATTTTCTGGATATAAATGGTTTTTGAACAATCATGGATTCAGTTAAGTTGATCGGTATTGATGACTTCAAAGCTTTTCAATTCGATGCCAAATTTCCGCCTGTCTTTGCTGTCAGAAACAGCAGAAGGTGAAGTGGTGGTGTTGGTTTGAAATTTAAGTTCGATGAGGTTTTGTTGTTCGTTGGTAATAGCGGGGCAATCAGCGTGATATTTTCTGCCACCCCTGTCTGACTCTTCAAAAACATCCAAATTCAGCGGAATGCCATTCATGTAAACCTGAAGTTGATCCGGGTCTACATGGGTATAGAATCTCAGGATATTGATGCGAACGGATTTGTTGTGACAGAAGTTTTTGGGCGCTTTGAACAGCAAAGAGGATTGTCTTTTTCCTGTCCATCTACCCAAATGCTTGGCCGCCCAAAAACCTTCAGGGTGAAATTTTTCAATGTCTTTTGAAAAATCCACTCCGAAGATTCCATCAGAACCGTCTAGACTTGCAATGTTGAAATTGGAGATTTTTAGTTTTGAAAGGTAGAGCTCATGGTCGTTGTTCATCTGCTGACCTTCAATTTTTATGCTTAACTCTTTGGAGTTTGATAGACCTGCTATGAATGGAACCAGATAGGTTAATTTTTTGTTGACCACTTTAATGAGAGCCCATTCTTTGTTATCGATACTTATGGTCACATCGGTCAAATCTGTCATTGATAGCAATTCAATTTCAAGTTGAAAGCCGCCATTGTTATTCAGGGGCTGATCAAGCGGTAAGTTGAGAAGGAATTGTTGGTGGATCGATTGTATGCTGGAGTGGAGTAGTTGGTGGTTATCTGCCACCAGGAACTGATTCTGATAATCAGCATCAGCCTTCAAGTCTGCTCCAAACCTGACTGTTTTGTTCAATTGGTATTTGTCTACACTTTGAGGCATTTGTTCTTGGGCAGATAATATGCCAAGCCGGTTCCAGGACGTTTCGTCGTATACATGGCCTGTTATGTTGAACACCCTGAAGTCTTCCAGGTATTTAGAATCAAAGCCAGTAAAATTGTAGTAATAAAACGGCCTCTCTCTGGGTTGATTGTCTCTGAGTTCGTTGATTTCGATTCCAGGGGCATCCAAATTTTGATCACTGAACGATGCCAAGGTGGGCATGATGTCTAACAAAGAAACAGGCTTGGCAGAGAGTTCAAAAGGGTTGTTATCACCAAATCCCTTTACCAGTAACAGTGGCTTTCCAGAAGCCATTTCTTTACCCAATTCGTTGATGTAGGTGAATTCACCTTGAGCGGAGTTGTACTTCAGTCTCGTATATTCACCACCACCATGGTCTGCAGCTATGATGATGGCAGATTGATCATAAATGCCTAATTTTTCAAACTCTTTTAAATAGCTGATCATCAATTTTAAACTGGCATAAGCATAGTCTTGATAAGCTTGAAAAGAGCCGCTTTTAGGTACGGGGCGCAAGTTCCTGTCCAAGGTAAAAGGGCTGTGTGGCATCAACAGATGATAGAATCTGAAGGTGGGGTTGATGGAGTCTGTGTCTGCGTGTGTTTTGAGATTTTCTAAAAAGTTAATGCCCCGATGTTTATTGACTTTTGGTAATTTTTTTGGCGCCTCTTTGTCTGCAGGGATCAATTGTTGATTTTCAATGTATTCAATCACGGCATTTTTGACTAAAAAATCACCTTCATTAAAAATCACCGGCTTTAACGAATGGGGGGACGATCTGAACAGCGATAAATCCAGTGCCTGCAAATAGTTTTCAACTTTTTCAAGGGGTTCAATGTTGTCGATGAAATTACTCATGATCTCACCGTTAACAGGAATCAGGTTTTTTTTGTAAGGATACAGGCCAACATCCCAGTCATCGTCAATTAAATCGGTCAATAATGAGTCATCATAAACATCTTTCAAAAAGGTTTGAATGGGTTGTTCTTTTTGATAAACCTGGCCGGTCAGCAGCATGGGAACGGTCGGATAGGTTTTTGAAAAAACAGCAGTTGTATCTGGATAAAATGTAAATCCTGGCAAGAGGTTGGTCAATTCCGGCTCTTGATCAATGATGTGCCAAAACAGGTCTGATTGAAAGCCATCCAAAATAAACAGCATGACATTTTTATCTTTTGAAAATTTAAACTTGTTATTTTCAGTGATTGAATAGGGATTTAAAGTTGCTTCATGATCAATAGATGTCAAGGCAAGCAAAAATACCAGAGTGGATGCAGTTGTTGAAAACATCAATAAAACTGAAGTGTGTTTTACGATCTTTTTTCGAAAGAAAATCAAGGCAGTCAGTGCAGCAAGCCACACACTCAAGTCAACCCATTGACTGTTGGTGTGATTTGAGAAATCAATACCATCGCCTTGCAATATGCCATAATCCCAAACCAAGATATTCTGCTGGATAAAAATCAGCACATTAAGTAACACAAACAAAGGTAACAGGAACTGGCGCAAGATCCCGGGGATGACCATTGCCAGCAAACCAGAACAGAAAAAAATGGTTGCTAAGATATACAGGTATATGAAGACTGATTCAGTCAAGGGAACACTGAAATTAAATTGATTACTGAGCCAAATAACAACGGGAAAGAAAATCAGTATTTGAATCAAAGCAACTGATACGGCTATGAACAAAAGCAGCCTTTCTTTCATGTAAAAACCTTCCTCTGATCAGTTAAACAAATAGTTTTTTGAGACAATAAAAGGACATGTTGTAATAGTTTCAGCTTTTATGGTCATCAAAGTATCCACGATCAAGCAATTTAACACAGCGACTTGGTTAAGCCTACTTTTTTAAGTACGATGAATGAACGTAATCTTAAATTTGTCGAACACAAAACTCAGGAGTGAGGTGGTCGACCCCAGCACGATTTATATGACTGTTGGCTTCTTCAGACTTCGTTTTCAAGACCGCAAACATCATGGTGGGTTTGATGGTTCCAGAATAAATGTGTTTTTCATCGGTTTCATGTATGGCATCTATGAATGATAAATCATCAGGGTCATTCACATCAAAGTTGGGTCCAAATGGCCGGTCGATAAAAATCATTACAATGTTGGCAAACGGAATGAACAGGTCGAACTCAAATCGCTCAATCATCAATGGCAGCACATCTTGGGCGCGTATGCCTTCAAAGCCCTCACTGGAACAGTCGTGGTTGATGAACTTCTTTTCCAAGCGTTGCATCGCATGGTTGTACATATATTTTTTGGGCATTTTGCGCCATATGTCTTCGATCAACGTGACGGCTTCGGGCCATCTTTGGTGGCCATTCCGGCCGATCACATCTGAGGTGATGAATTTTCCATGCTCAGTCAGTGCCAATTTGATGTTGTCATATAAGTGTTCGAGTTCGACCACATGGTGTAGGCTTTGATTGGCAATGATGAGGTCATAGGATTTATGGGCTTGCCATTTGTTGAAGTCGGCTTGAAGAAAGGTCATTTTATCTGCCACCCCTTGTTCTGAGGCACGCTGTAAACCACGATCAAACATAGCTTGGTTGATGTCCATGCATTCTATGATGAAGTTTTGGTATCCCTGTTTGGTTAAGTTTTTCGCCAACAACACTTCGGCGTCGCAATTACCGGCGCCAATACTTAATATGGTGGTGTTACCCTGATTGTTTTTGATCGCTTGTATGGCATATTTTAAGAAGAATTCATCTGGGTTATTAAAGCCATGTTGAGTCAATTTGGGCACCAAATATTTGTTGGACCAATAATGAAAGATTTCTGGCAGGTCATTGACCTCTATTTCATCATTGAATCGGGTGATTTCATCATGCAGGTGGTCTTTATAGGTTTTTGGGGCAGGCTTAAAAAACAGCTTGATGACCCAATGATAAATAGGCCTGAGCAATGCCTTGATGGGTTTTGGCATCAAGCGCTTTACTGTCTCAATGAAACCAGCCATCAGTCTTGGGATGGCGGTTGAAACTCATCAACCAGATAAATGGGTCTTTGCTTGCTTTCATTAAACATGCGGCCCAAGTATTCACCAATGATTCCCAGCGCTGTCAGTTGGATGCCGCCTAAAAACAAGATCACCACCATCAGGGATGGGTAGCCAGGGACATCACTGCCTAATATCAGGGTTTTGGCAATGATCACGGCCCCATAGATAAAGGCAAATATAGCCACGGTCATACCAATCCAAGTGGCAAAACGCAGTGGCATGTAACTGAAAGAAGTGATGCCATCCAAAGCAAAACGCCAGAGTTTGCCATAATTCCATTTGGTTTCACCAGCCGCTCTGGGCTCTCGTTCAAAATACAGCTGTTTTTGTTTGTAACCAACCCAGGCGAACAAACCTTTCATGAACCGGTTTCTTTCACGCAGTTTATTAACCGCTGTGTAGGCTTTCTTTGACATCAACCGGTAATCACCGGTGTCTTTGGGGATGTCAATCTTGCTCATTGAGTTGATGATACGGTAGAACATGTTGGCGGTGGCTTTTTTGGTGGCTGATTCGCCGTGTCTGACTTTGCGGGTGGCATACACCACATCAAAACCGCTGTGCCAAGCTGCGATCATCTCAGGAATCAGTTCTGGTGGGTCCTGTAAATCAACATCAATCACCACTGCGGCATCGGCTGATGCATGATCCAGGCCTGCTGTCAGCGCATATTCTTTGCCAAAATTTCGACTCAAAGACAAGTAACCAAAGTTGCTGGCAGCCTCATGCATGTTGCGCATAACCTGTAAACTGTCATCGTCAGAGCCGTCATCAACAAAAATAACCCGCCACTGTACGTCACAAGATTGCATCACGGCAGTGATCCGCTCTTGAAACAAAGGGAGCACGTCTTGTTCATTATAAACAGGCACAATGATGTCTACAGATGGCATAAATAAGCAAGGGTTAAAAAGGGTATTTTAACTAATTAGTGCAATCATTGTTGCGATTCTTTATGGACGGATGAATTTGATTTGTATCTTCAATAGATAAAAGGTAACCCAACCCAGCAGCACACCGGTTACATTCATGACCCAATCCAGCCACTCCAAATACCGGTATGGTGTTAGGCTTTGTAGGAATTCGAGCACTGTGCCCAGTAGCACAAAACCAATGATGATGTGCCAGGTTTTGTTAGGATAAACATGAAAAAACCAATAACTAAGTACCCAATAGGTGCACAAGTGCAGCAACTTATCACCGCCTTGCACTTGGATGTTGGTTTCAGGCAAGCGCACCAAAGAAAGCATCACTACAGCAGCCACCATCAACCAGCCAAGGCTTCGGGTCAAGCGCAGTTTGTTTGCTGCATTCATGAGTCTAACCAACGGGTATAAGCTGCGTGCAAGTCTTGCCAATGGCATCGAATGTCTGCCGTTTGAAGTTGATCCAGTTTTTGTAGTTTTTGATAAATGGCTTGGGCCTCTTTTTTGGGGTTGCCTGGGGTTGAATTATACCGGTTGCTATCAGGATAAAGCTCGGGATAAACCAAGCGGTCGGGTACCAAAGGTAAGCAGCCACAAGCAGCAGCCTCCAGTACAGCCAGGCCCTGAAAGTCGTGTAAGGCGGTTGATAAAACCACATCGGCAGACTGTAAAATTTTAAGGTACTGGTCCCTCGATTCTATAAAACCCAGACTTAAACATTGGTCGCTGTGTTGTTCCTTGATGGTTTGCATGGTGGCGGGTTGTTCTCTGAATTGTTGTCCTATTATGTGAAATCGGATCGGCTTGGTGGTCGGCGATTTGTGCTGACAAAAATACAATAATTTGAGCAAGGTTTCAGGACCCTTGTCATGTTCCCAGCGGTGGTTCCATACAACTTCGGTGTATGGTTTTATCGATGTCTTGCTTGATCGATTGGGCTGGCAGTCATCGGCCAAGGGAACTGCCAAGACGGTTGATTTGGCAGCCAATTGATTTTCCAGGTTGTTAGGAATGCCATCTGGCATTTGTTTGATGAAACCTGATAAACCGGCAAAGAAGCTGTCGCGATTGAATTCAGAATTAAATGTAATTTGATCGGCAACCATCGCCGAATACAAACTGCGCATTTGTATCTCTTTCAGGCCTTGTTGTTTGTGGTTGACCGGGTAAGCAAACTGGTTCTCATGGAAATAAAGCAGATTTGGAATTTTGGCCAAGTGAGGATACATGCCGCGTAAGGTGGCCAAATCTTTCATCGATGTGGCAATCAACAAATCATAATCGGCTTGTAAAAGATCATTGTATTCGGCTTTGAAATTCAGGGCATTGCCGCCCATACGCCAAGCAAAAAAACGGTCCTTTAAAGTCAAGACTACCCAGTCATGCTGGCCAAATTGAGACACCAATTGCTCACGCCAAAACCGGTGAGAACGGGCGTCATAAGCAGACAACAGCAGAATGCGTTTGGATTTCATTTTCTGCGGTTGTCGCCACACATTAGATGAATTGTTTTATCTTTCAACACGCCACCCTGGTTGGTAAAGCGAAGCTTTATCAGTAGGGTATGCGAAATCAGTTCAAGCATGCCCTTGGGACTTCATCATTTGTTTTTGATGTCTTCTTTCAGTCGATCGACAAAACCCATCACCGCTTCTTGGGCCGTTTCAGTGGCATTCAAACTGGTGTACTGCAGTTCTGAGCCATAACCGGTTCCAATTGAATCGCCTGATGACAAGTCATAGCTGTCGACGTCTAACTGGGCGCTGACCATGATCGAAGAGCGGCCATAATATTCCAGTGTTTGTTGTCCAACATGGTTTACATTGGCAATGATCATGGCTTCTCCGCCGTAAGCATCTAACTTGCTTTTGATCGCTGCCAAATCAACACCCTGAGACATGGCCTGAGCCATGCCAGGAACGAATTGCTCATTCAATACTTTGATGTTGTCACGTTTGAGTTCAGCTTCCAGAATTTTTTCAATCGGATTGGCCACCGCTGGGTCACCAAATACCAACACCGCAACGCCTTTGTCTTTCTTCATCACCTTGGGTTTTCGGATCACCGGTGTGGATTTTTTTTCAATAAAAGCATCGACACTTTTGTTGGCATGATCAACAGCCGCCAGAGTGGTGGTCTGGGTTTGGGCTTGTTGCTGATCAATTTTGGCTTGGTTGATCACTGAATCAGCAAGGTTCGGATTGGTCGTTGTTTGGACCAAATCATGACCAGGGTTAACACCCGCATCATTGCTTGTTGTCACCTGGCCTGGATCAACTTGCTGGTTGTTATCACTGTCCTCTTGAGCCAGCTGCGCATTCATGTCATCGCTGATTTGAGCCAGTTCTTCTTTGGATTTCAAATTGACATCATCCAATTGCATGTTGTCAGCACTTTTACCCAGTAAAGTCATTGGTTGAGTTTGGTTGGATTGGTCATCAACTTTGTTGCCAAATGGTGAAGGAATAAAGCCTTCATATATCCCGACAGCACCAACACCAACAGCCAAAACCAATGACAATACAGTCCAAGCCAACTTGTTGGACTTCCTTTTGGTTTTTGGCACCATGGTTTCCAATGTTGCGGCAGCTTGCATGGTCACTTGCTGTGACACATTGGCTTTTTTCTTTTCGGGTTTGACCGATACCGCTTGCTTTTTGATGTCCTCCAAACTCAAATCTATGGTTGAAGGTCCCAATTGCCTGATCACTTCTTGGCATGATTGACAGCGTTCCTCTGGATTCTTGGCAATCATTTTTTCTAAGATGTAACTGGTTTTCTTGTCGACTTTTTTGTTGATCTCACGGATGTCTGGGATTTCTGCCTGAACCACTTCCAGCATCAGGCCCAATGGGCTGTCATTTTCGAATGGCACTTTGCCGGCCAGCATTTCATAAAACACGATGCCCAAGGCAAAAATGTCCGAACGTGCATCGACTTCTTTACCGGTACACACTTCAGGAGAAAGGTAGCCAGGTGTGCCAACGAATTCACCAGTATTGGTTAATTTGTCACCGTACTCTCTGGTTTGAGCGATGCCAAAATCAACCACTTTAACGGTGCCATCATCACAGATCATCAGGTTAGCGGGTTTGATGTCTCGATGTACCAGATCACGCTCATGAGCCACCGCTAATCCGGCACAGGCCTGACGCAGGATTTCTTTGGCATGCGGAACAGTCAACACACTGTTACCACGCAACAGGTCGTCCAAAGAAACGCCTTCAATAAACTCCATGGCAAAATAAGGTTGTTTCTCTTCCATACCAATGAAATACACTTGTATCACATTGGGATGATTGATCGCTGCCATACTTTTGGCTTCACGGGTAAACCGCTCGATCAAACCTTCATCCCCCAACAAGTGTTCGCCCAATGCTTTGATGGCTACATGCCTGTTCAATGAGGGTTCCCAGGCCTTATATACCACACCCATGCCGCCCCTGCCTAATTCAGATACGACTTCATAATGACCAAATTTCTTATTCATAATATTTTCCGACATAGTCTTATCCCGCCCCAATAGTCTCGGTTTTTATTTTTCGAGCTTATATTGTAAACATGCGGTTTGAATATGAGCTTAACCCAAAAACCCGAGTTTTGTGAAGCAGATCACTTTTTAATCGCCATATTTGGCCATTTATAGGCACAAATAGGTGTTATCTGTACACCTTGTTAAGGTAAAATTGCCTGCTTTTTTAAAGAAACTTGAAGGTTTAAATAGCATGCGGAATGAATTTTGTGGTCAGGTCACGGAAAAATACCTGGATCAACAAGTTGAAGTCTGTGGTTGGGTCGGCAATCGACGCGACCATGGGGGCGTCATATTCATTGATTTAAGAGACCACACGGGCTTGGTTCAGGTGGTGGTTGAACCTGATAATGAAGCGGCATTTAAGATTGCTGACAGTGCCCGTTATGAGTACTGTTTGCGCGTCAAAGGTACCGTAAGAAATCGGCCAGAAGGTCAAAACAATGATAAATTAGCCACTGGTCAAATTGAAGTGGTTGTGGATGAATACCACGTCTTGAATCCGTCTAAACCTTTGCCCTTTATGTTGGACGAGCACCCGGGTGAAAACATCCGCCTGCAATACCGCTACTTGGACCTCAGACGCGACAACATGCAACACAACATGCGCTTGCGTTCGAAGTTAACCCACGCCTTGCGCAATCAGCTGCATCAGCAAGACTTCTTAGACATTGAAACACCGGTTTTGACCAAAGCAACGCCTGAAGGAGCGCGTGACTTTTTGGTGCCATCCAGGATGAATGCCGGCCAGTTTTATGCCATGCCACAATCGCCACAACTGTTCAAACAATTGTTGATGATGTCCGGGATGGATCGTTATTATCAAATTGCGCGGTGTTTCCGTGATGAAGACTTGCGTGCCGATCGCCAGCCTGAGTTCACCCAATTGGATATTGAGATGGCTTTTGTCGAGCAAGAAGATGTGTTGCAAATGGCAGAAAACCTGATCCGCAACACCTTCAAGGAAGTCATGGATGTTGAGTTAGCAAACCCATTCCCACGCATGACCTATGCTGAAGCCATGCGCCGCTATGGCTCTGACAAGCCAGATTTGCGCATCGATTTGGAATTAGTGGATGTGGCTGACGCGGTGAAAGATTCTGAATTTAAAGTGTTCTCAGCACCAGCCAATGACCCCAATGGCCGTGTGGCGGTGTTGAAAGTGCCTCAAGGTGGGGCCAACTTCACCCGCAAACAAATTGATGAATACGAGCCATATGCCCGCCGTTTTGGTGCCCGTGGTTTGGCTTGGATCAAGGTCAATGACAAGTCTGCAGGTAAAGAAGGCTTACAATCACCCATTGTTAAATTCCTCAGTGACGATGCTTTGGCTGGAATTTTGTCAGCAACCGCAGCTGACAATGGCGATCTGTTGTTCTTCGGTGCTGGTAAATACAATGAAGTGAGCCAGTTTATGGGTGCTTTGCGTTTGAAAGTGGGTCAAGACATTGGACAAGTCAGTGATACATGGGAGCCCTTGTGGGTGGTTGATTTTCCGATGTTTGAGTACAACGATGATGAAAACCGGTGGGACGCATTGCATCACCCATTCACCGCACCGACAGGCTCTGTTGAAGCATTGAAAAGCAACCCGGGCGAAGCTTTGTCAAAAGGCTATGACATGGTGATGAATGGCGTGGAATTGGGTGGTGGCTCGATCCGTATTCATGACCAGCAAATGCAATCATCGGTGCTTGAGTTATTGGGCATCAGTGAACAGCAAGCCGAAGAAAAATTTGGTTTCCTGTTAGAAGCACTGCAATTTGGTTGTCCCCCACATGGCGGCATTGCTTTCGGTGTTGATCGCATGGCCGCATTGTTGTGTGGTGAAGAATCGATCCGTGAGGTGATTGCCTTCCCGAAAACCTCCAGTGGTCATTGTCCATTAACCAGCGCCCCATCAGTCATTGACCCCGAACAACTGGCTGAGGTCCATGTTCAGGTCATTGAACCTGAAACGGATGACTGAATCACAACAAGAAGCTGTTGTATTGGTCCATGGCTTGTACATGAAGCCATGGACCTGGATTTCCTACCGCCGATTCTTGACCCGACAAGGGTATCGTGTCTATACTTTTGGCTATAAAACAACCCGCCAACCCTTTGCATTGACCTTGATGAAATTGGTGGCCTTTGTCAATTCCCGCCACGAACAAACCGTGCATCTGGTGGTGCATTCAATGGGTGGTATTTTAAGTATGCGTGCCTTACCCAAAATCACCAAACCAGGCAAAATGGTGATGCTGGGTTCACCAGTCAAAGGTTCCAAAGTGGCCAAAAAACTCAAGCACATGGGCTGGCACAAAGGCTTGTTGAACCACGCCACAGAGCCTTTAACTGCCGGCCTGGTCGATGCGGTCAAACAAAGAGACACCTTGATGATTGCTGGCACTTCGCCTTATGGTTTGGGTCGCTTCATAGAGCCGAAGTTGGGTCCCAGTGATGGAACGGTGGCGGTGCATGAAACCCAGGCAGAGTGGCTGGATGAACACCGTGAAATTCACAGCAGCCACTTCGGTTTGTTGCGCAACAAACAAGCCCAAGCCATGACTTTGGAGTTTTTACAAGAAACATAATCTGGCTCAAAACAAGTTTGTCATCTGTTACTTTAATTCACAAACGCTGATTCACTGATTTGCTACAATGCTGGGTTTTAAACTCAAGAGTGTTGTTATGGACCAAAGAGAAGTTTCTTTTGTTGAACAAATCAAAGCCTACATCGGCGACTTTTTTAACAATCCGGAAGCCATGATTGGCATCCTGAAAGGCCTGATTTTGGCATTGTTGATTTTTTGGATTGGTCGTCGCGTGGCCAAATGGGTGTCCAATATGGTGGCCAAAGGATTGACCAAAACGGGCAATGACCCTATTTTAGTCAATTTTCTGAAAAACCTGGTCTACTATGTGATTCTGGCCGCTGTGATCATCATGGCATTGGGTCAATTGGGGGTACAGACCACATCGTTGATTGCAGTGATGGGTGCAGCTGGTCTGGCCATAGGCTTGGCCTTGAAAGATTCTTTGTCAAACTTTGCATCGGGTGTGATGCTGGTGATGTTCAGGCCGTTTAAATTGGGCGATGTGGTTGAAGTGGCCGGCGTGACTGGCAAGGTGCAAGAAATTCGTATTTTCAGTACCATCATCAATACCCCTGATCAAAAAGAAATGATCGTGCCCAATGGACTCATTACTGCTGATGTGATCACCAACTACACGGCCCAAAAAACCCGCAGGGTGGATTTGGTGATTGGTGTCAGTTATGACGATGACATCAAACAAGCCAAGCAAATCATCGAAGAAACAGTGACCGCGCACGCTTTGGTACTGCAAGATCCTGCGCCGACCATCATGCTGTTGGAATTGGCTGATTCAAGTGTCAACTTTGCAGTCAGACCTTGGTGTAAAACTGATGACTATTGGACGGTATATGGTGATTTGTTGGAGCAATTAAAATACAACCTGGAAGCCGGTGGATGCAGTTTCCCTTACCCTCAAACGGATGTGCATTTACACAAAGTCAGTTAAGTCTGAATGCAGAGATGAACAAAAGGCTGGATTCGTTCAGCCTTTTTTATTTTCTGGCCACAGCGACTAAGCGTTCGGCAGCCAAATCATAATCATCCTTGTTGAGGGAGCCATATATTTCAACCTGCTTAAAACCGGCTTTGATTAGCATTGCTGTCAATTCTTCAGCAGAATAAACATAGTGTTCATATTCCCAGCGGTGGGCTTGATTGTCTCTTACCAGAATCCATTCGTTGGAATAAATACGCATGTTATCGGTCAACAAAGGTCGTTCAAACCTTAAGTCACCGTTGTCGTATTCGGTGCAGTGAACCGGTTCAATGGCATGCGCTGCTTGCTCCTTGCCAAAGGTGTCAATCACCAAGGTTCCGGAAGGGTTCAGCCACTGGCAGGCGTTGTTCAAAACTTGTTGGTTTTCAGCTGGATTGGGATAATAGCCAAAAGAAGTGAACAGGTTGGTGATCAGGTCGAATTTTTCATTGGGTTGGTAGGCCAACAAGTCACTGTGAACCAGGTTGGCTTCTAACTGTTCTTGATCGATCAGGTTGGCAGCCTGGTTTAATAAGTAACCACTCAAATCCACACCGGTGATGGTCAGTTTTTTTCTGGCGAAGCCCAATACGTGTCGACCCGGTCCACAGGCCAAGTCCAACACCGAAGAGACCGGATGGTTGACCAAATCAAGAATTTGCTGGCATTGTTGATTGGCCAGTTGGAAGCTTTCACGATCAAACATACATTCATAAAAAACTTCCCACATGCTGTTGTTATCAAACCAAGACATGTTTTACTTACCGAAAAAAAAAGACACTTTAAAGTAAAAGTGTCTTTTCGAATAGTTTTTTATCTGAAAGTTCGGTTACCTTTCATCAACTACTTTAGCGTCAGCTGCATTCTTAGCCACAGAAGCCATGCCATTTTTACAACCACTGCTGGTTTTATACATTTGTGATCGGCCAATTTCCTGGCCATTGTTGGCTTTCAAAACAAAATAGTTACGACCATCTTTGGCTTCACGGCAATCAAATTTAGATTCATCACCGGCGTTGGCCTTGACTGACTCAATGCCGTTTTCACATCCTGAGGCCGAGCTGTAACCTTGCGATTGTAAAATCACCTCGCCATTACCTGCTTTCAACACAAAATAATCTTTTCCATCTTTACCTTTAGTTATACAAAATTTTCCTGCCATGATTATTGACTCTCTCTAATTAGGTGACCTTAACTGAAGGGCTTCCCGTACAGGGGTCACAATACAAATAATAAATATCCGCACAGGACATTTTCCTTCATTCATATTAAAATAGCCGATTCAGAATGTAAATCACATATTATAAAAGTTTACAATTGCCTTGGTATTAATTTGAAGAAACGACAATTAAAATCGCTGTTCTGCGTCTTACTCGTGTCCTCAACCACATCCGCCTGGTCGCAAACAGACAGCTGTCCTGCGGTTGATGTGTTGTTGACAGAGGAGCAACAAAACTGTGTGGATCAAACAACAACACCTGGAAAGGTTGGTCTGCTGGCCCGCCGGTCTGCATTGTTAGACAGCAATGAATTCTTGTTGGATGGTGATGTGTGCATCATGCAAAATGATTTGCGGTTGATGACACCTAAATTATTTTATCACCAACAAGACCAAACTTTCGACAGTGAGGGCGGGGTGCTGCTACAAAACAGCGACCAGCGAATCAGTGCTGATGACATCAAGTATAATTCAATCGACTTGACTGCGAACTTACAGCAAGTGAACTTTTTCCTGATGGATTCAGACATCAATGGCAAGGCCGATCAGATGCTATTGAACCAGGATAACTCGAGACTGTCGCGCTTGACATTTTCCACTTGTTCACCGCAACAAAGGGATTGGGAAATTGTGGCCAAATCAGCAGAGTTGGATCATGATGAAGGCGTGGGTACATTTAAGAACGTGAGTTTACGTTTCAGAGATGTTCCCATTTTTTATCTGCCTTGGGCTAAATTACCATTGAATGATGATCGCCGAACCGGTTTGTTGATCCCGGGATTTTCATACTCAGATAACACCGGGCTTGATTTGTCTTTGCCTTATTACATCAACATTGCACCAAAAATGGACGCCACCTTGACCCCACGTTTCCTGCAACAGCATGGCATGATGTTGGGCGCTGAGTTTCGATACATGAGTGAACGCAGTCGCGGCACTTTCGAAGGAACTTACTTACCCAATGATGATCGTCGGAATCGTGATAGGGGATTGATCGATTACCAACACCAAACACGGTTTGGGCGGGGTTGGTCATTCAACAGCGACCTGAATCATGTAACCGATTCACAATATTATGAAGATTTTTCTTCCAGCTCGTACATCACGTCCACACCTTACCTGCGCAGTGCCATCAATGTCAGAGGCAATGGTTTGAATTGGCGGTTTTTTGCCGGTATCAATGATTATCAAGTGCTGAGTCAGAACATCACGACTGCCAACGAACCGTACCAAACCCTACCAGAAATCAATTTTTCATGGTTTGAATATAATTATCAGCAACAGTTGAATTACGGCATCACTTCGGAGCTGGTTAATTTTTATCGCGAGGATTCAGTCGGTGCTTGGCGCAGCGACATCACGCCCTGGGTTGAAAAACAGTGGTCCAATGCCTGGGGTTATGTCAAGCCTAAACTACAATACCGAAGCACCCATTATCAGTTTGATGATGATCGCAATGATTTATCCAGGAACTTACCCATTGCATCATTGGATTTGGGTGTGAGTTTTGAAAAAAGTGTGGATTCAGGTGGTTATAAATCAATTGAACCCCGTTTGTTTTATGTGTATGCCCCTGAACGTGATCAGACGGACATCCCCATTTTTGACAGCCGTGAACTGACTTTTGGTTCATCTTTGTTGTTCCAAACCAACCGATTTTCAGGTGCTGATCGCCAATCGGACATGAATCAAGTGGCTGCGGCAGTGACACACCGAAGTTTTGCTGCCAATGGACGTGAACTTTGGAACTTCACCATGGGTCAAATCAAATATTTTGATGATCAAATGGTACAAATCAACAATCAACCTGAAGATTTAACGAAATCTCCATTGGTGATTGAATACAATCACTTCCTGACTCGTTATTGGAATGCAGGATTGAGCCTGCATTATGACCAATCCAAATCAGAAATTGAAAGGGGCTTGTTCAGGGTACAAAGAAAAGGAGCCAATCAGAGTGTGTTCAATTTTGCGTATCGATACCGACGCAATCAACTGGAACAGTTTGACACTTCCTTTGTTATTCCAATCAAAGATCAACATCGGATCATTGCGCGCTGGAACTACTCCACCCGAGAAAATAAGACCATTGAAGCACTGTTTGGTTATGAGCGGAAAAACTGTTGTTGGGCTTTTCGTTTGATGGGCCGACATTACCTGACAGATGAGTCAGGTCAAAAGAACAATGGCATTTATGCAGAAATAGAATTTAATGGTTTGGGTTCCATCGGTCGGAATCCAAGACGCATACTTAAACAAACCATATCAGGATATCAAGAGGCCTTATAAAATGAATAAATTTTTACTGTTGTTATTATTTTCTTCATTTGCTGTAACTGCAGCTGAAGAATTGTTAGATGAAATCGTGGCGGTTGTTGATGACAGTGTCATCATGCGCACCGAGCTGGATCGCGCTGTGGCGTCCATTGAAAGGCAAATCGAAGCCAGTGGTAACCAAATTCCTCCGGCGGATATTTTAAATGCCCAAGTGTTGGAGCGATTGATTGTTCAGGAAATTCAAATCGGTCGTGCCGAGTTGGTCGGGATCAGGGTTTCTGACGCTGAAGTGGATGCAGCGCTCAGTAACATCGCCAACCAAAATGGTTTAACGTTACCGCAGATGCAACAAACCATTGAGCAAGACGGTTTCAACTTCGTGGATTTTCGACGTGACATGAAGCGTGACATGCAAGCAGAACGTGTCCGTTATGCCTATGCCAATTCCAATGTAAAAATCAGCGATCACGAAATTGATTTGTTTTTGGCTGACAATGAACTGGATCAAGGTGAAGTTGAAATCCAACATATTTTGATTGCCACCAGTTCAGACAACGATGCTGAGGCCACAGAAGCGGCACAAAAAAAGGCCAATGAATTGTTTGACAAAATCCAAGCAGGTGAAAACTTTGCAGGTTTGGCCACACAGTATTCAGATGGCCAAAAAGCCTTGGAAGGTGGTCGTTTGGGCTGGCGCCCAGTGAATCAACTGCCGCCATTGTTCTCGGAACAAGTCAAATTAATGGATGCTGGAGAAGTGACCCGCCCAATCCGTTCACCCAGTGGCTACCATATTTTGAAATTGTTGGATAGGAAAAGCGAAACGGTAAAAAAGGTGGACCAATACAACATGCTACACATCATGGTTGAGACCAATGAAGTCATGTCTCCAAGAGCAGGCATGGATGTGGCCAATGATTTACATGAAAAAATCATGGCTGGCGAAGATTTTTCTCAATTGGCTGAAGAACATTCGGATGACCACAGTTCAGCACCCTTGGGTGGAGACATGGGTTGGTTCGAGGCCAATAAATTTGGCCCAAGAATCGGTGATGTGTTGAAAACTTTAGAACTCAACGAAGTGTCACAACCATTCCAAACCGAAGCAGGCTGGCACATCATCAAATTTCTGGGTAAAAAAGAATCTGATATCACCGAAGAGTTTAAACGAGCCCAAGCATCTAATGCCATCAGAGAACGGAAAGTTCAAGAACTCATTGAATCTTGGATACGTGAAATCCGTGGTGAGGCATTTGTTGATATCAGGATTTAACAGAGACCCATCGCAGCCATGATTGCAATCACAGTTGGGGAACCAGCAGGTATTGGAATTGAGCTGATAGGCCAGTTGGCAATCAACAATGAATTACAAGATTGTGTGTTGGTTGGTGACGAGCATTTGATCAAGCAGTCTTTGCCAGCGGCCGCAGAAGTGGCCATCCAGCATATACCTTTGGCAGCTCCGAGTACTTTGGGACAATTAGACCCCCGCAATGCGGCATATGTTTTAAAAACCATAGAAGCCGCAGCCATGGGGTGCTTGTCCGGATCCTATACAGCGATGGTTACCTGTCCCATTCACAAAGGTGTCATCAATGATGCGGGCATACCATTTTCAGGACACACTGAATACCTGGCTGAAATCACCAACACGGATAAGGTGGTGATGATGTTACTTAACGATGTGATGCGAGTTGCTTTGGTGACAACCCACATTCCTTTGAAGGATGTGGCTGCCCAAATAACGAAAACCGAGCTTCAACAAGTCACAAAAATTTTGCATGCTGACATGACCCAAAAATTTGGCATTTCAGACCCTAGAATTGGTGTCTGTGGACTCAATCCACATGCTGGAGAAGAGGGCCATTTGGGTCGGGAAGAATTAGACACCATCATTCCTGCATTGGAAGAGTTAAGAACCGATGGCATGGATTTGGTTGGGCCAATTCCGGCAGACACCTTATTCACTCCTGTAAAAGTTAAACAATACGATGCCATTTTGGCCATGTACCATGACCAGGGTTTGGCACCGCTCAAGTATGCCGGATTTGGAAACTCGGTCAACATCACCTTGGGTCTACCGATCATACGTACCAGTGTCGATCACGGCACAGCATTGGACATCGCCGGTCAAGGTAAAGCCCAAGCAGGCAGTTTACGCGCTGCATTGCAGCTGGCCAAAGATTGTGTTTACAGAACACAACAAACCAGGTCTCTGTCATGAAAGCCAAAAAAGGCTTGGGACAGAACTTTCTGCATGATGATGGGGTGATCAACAACATTGTTAAGATCATCAATCCCCAGGCAGGTGATAAACTGATTGAAATTGGCCCTGGACATGGTGCCATCACCCGTTACCTGCAAGCCAGTGGTGCGGATTTACAATTGATAGAATTGGATCATGACTTGATCCCGCTGTTAGAGCAAAAGTTTGGTTCATTCGAGAATGTGCGGTTACATCACATGGACGCATTGCAGCTGATGCTTGAAAACGGGCCTTATACTGTGGTTGGCAATTTGCCCTATAACATATCATCGCCTTTGTTGATTAACATGCTGTATCAGTCGGATCAAATTGAACAAATGATTTTCATGTTACAAAAAGAAGTGGTGCAACGCATTTGTGCAGAACCCGGGGCCAAACTGTTTGGCCGTTTGTCAGTCATGCTACAACACCGGTTTGATTGTATCGGGCATTTAACCATTCCACCGGAAGCTTTCAATCCTCGGCCCAAAATTGACTCTCAGATCATTCAATTGGTGACCAAAAAAGCCCCCACAAAAGTCGATCTTTCTGCGTTGGAAAAACTGGTCAAACAAGCCTTCGCTATGCGTCGCAAAACCATCCGTAACAACTTGAAAAAGATGGTCAGTTCAGAGCAGTTGGAGGCCGTGGGTATAGATCCAGGCCAACGCGCGGAAACCATTGCAGTTCATCAATTTGAACAATTGGCATTGGCCTTACAACAGTCACCCTAAATCATGTTAATCAAAGACCTTGCAGCGTTACCCAGTTGTTTCATTACGGCCACCGACACCGATGCCGGAAAAACCTTTGTCTCAAGTCAAATCTTATCAGCCTGGCAAGACCAGGGCTTGAATGTAGCTGCTTTCAAACCCATTGCTTCAGGTGCCATTTGGCAGAATGGCAAATTGGTCAGTGAAGATGCCATCGAGCTGGCGAAAGTGACCGGCCAGAGCCTGGATGAAATCAATCCATTCACTTTTGAACAACCAGCCTCGCCGCACATCGCAGACACCAACGGTGAGTTCGTTTTGCATGAATGTGTGGCTCAACTCAAGGTGCTGCAAGACAAATATGATCGCGTGCTGGTTGAGGGTGTGGGCGGCTGGTGTGTGCCATTGAATGGTGAGTTGATGCTTAAAGATTTGGTACAAGCCGTCGATTTACCGGTGATCATGGTGGCCAAAATCGGTTTAGGCTGCATCAACCACAGTCTACTGACCATCGACAAAATCAGGCAAGACACCAACTTATACCATGGCTGGATCGCCAATCAGATCGACCCACATTTTGCTGACGCTGACGCCAATATTGAGGCCATCGAATCAAGGTGTTGACTGCGTTCAGCCAATGCTTTGTTCTGATATCTTCTGTCCGGGCATAAACTATGAACCCATAGCCATGAATTGAGTAAGGTCATCGGCGATCGGGACGATTGTGCTCCAATGATTGCCTATGGATGATTGATCTTGAAACCATGAAGAAAATATCGAAGTTCATCAAATTGTCATTGTCCTGCCATAAAAACAAAACTTATTGAAATTACACTCTCAATTTTTCTTTGAGCGGTTGTTAAACCACGACACCCATATTTGGAGATTTTTATGAAAGTGATTAATTGGTATACCATCAAAACAATTATTCTGTTGGCAGTAACGTGTGGCACCCATGCGAGCATCAAATTGGACAAAATCAACAGCCTGTCAACAGGATTAGGCGAGGGCTCTGGCGAGATCAGCAGTTATGATGCCGGCAGTCAAAAACTGTTTGTGATTAACTCGGGCTTTGCTTCATTCAGTATCTTTGACTTGACTGACCCCGCCACATCCAGCGGCAGCACTGTCATCGACCTGAGTTCATTTGGCGCAGGGCCGAACAGCATCGCCAGTTACAATGGCCTGGTGGCAGTTGCGATTGAAGCGAACACAGTCACTGACAATGGCACCGTGGAATTTTTTGATGTTGATGGCGTACACCAGACCAGCGTTACCGTGGGTGCCTTGCCTGACATGCTGACCTTTAATCAAGACGGCACAAAACTCATAGTGGCCAATGAAGGCGAACCGGATAACGGCATTAATCCGTTGGGGTCAATCAGTATCATTGATATCAATAATGGTGTGCCCGCAGCCAATGCCAACAATTTAAGTTTCAGCGCTTTCAATGTGGGTCAACCCAGGAATGGTGAATTACCAGTTGATGTCATCATTGCTCCTGGTGTTGCAGTTGCAGATGATTTAGAGCCTGAATATGTGGCCATCAGTGTGGACAATACCCAGGCGTTTGTTACCTTGCAAGAAAACAATGCGGTGGCTGTCATTGACCTGGTAACACCAGCGATCAGCAGTATCCAGGCTTTGGGGTTTAAAGATCACAGCCTAGCAGGTAATGAATTGGATCCCAGTGACAGGGATGGCAATGGTGGTTCTGGTGCCATCAATATCAACAACTGGCCAGTTAAAGGCATCTATATGCCCGATGCGATTGCTACAGTTAACATTCAGGGTACTGATTACTACTTAACGGCCAATGAAGGTGACGCCCGTGATGAGGATCAGAGAATCAAAGATTTGGTGTTAGATCCCACGGCTTTTCCTGATGCTGCAAACTTACAACTGGACGCTCAACTGGGACGATTGGATGCCCAAACCAATTTAGGCAATACGCCCAATGGTTTTTCTGAATTGTTTGTTTATGGCGGTCGATCATTCTCAATCTGGAATGGAATCACAGGTGCCCAGGTGTTCGACTCTGGCAGCGAAATAGCTTATAAAATTGCAGAATTAACGCCGGGATTGTTCAATGCCAACAATGCCTCTGCTGCTGATTTTGATGAGCGAAGTGACAACAAAGGTGCAGAACCAGAAGGCATTACCACAGCAAACATCAATGATAAAGTATATGCTTTTGTGGGTCTGGAGCGGGTTGGTGGTGTCATGGTATATGACGTGACCGATCCAGCACTGGCCAGTTTTGAAAGTTATCAGCCTGCCACCGATGGTGATGTGGCACCTGAAGGTTTGTTATTCATTGCAGGTAGTGATAATGGTTCAGGTCAGGACTTGTTATTGGTCAGTTATGAAGATACAGGAACCATTGGTATCTTTCGTTTGATCGATGTAATTTTTGAAAACAGCTTCGAGTAATTTTACTGGTCACAGGCCAAGAACGTTGACTGAAGTCAACGCTCCAAATGAGTATTCAGTATCAACGGAGTGTCGGTTTCAGTCGATGTCAGGTGGTTGAATTTAGGAATGTTCTTGGGGCTTCATTCTGGTTCATGGTCTGACAGGTCTTCATATTTGCTGCGCAAATAAACCGACCTTTACAGACTATTGTCTGAGCAGTTGCTTCGCACTGCATGTCTGTTCCAGACAAAAGTGAAAACGACTGCTTACATGGATGTAAGTATGCAGCGATAGCAGGCAGGAATTGTTCCCAACAATTCTCTGCATTCACCCCGTCCTGGGGATCGATGCGGTAGCTGCCGAGGCGAACATGACTTGCTACCTCGCACGCACTGCGGCATTCAAATCGGGCTTCTTCATCTTCGATGAAACCGCCAACCTTTCATCACCTGCGCTGCCTAACCGGCTTGGTGGGTCAAGCTGCTCAGCAGCTTTCCTAAGTACACCACCACTGTCAACATGTAAGCATCCGGGTCACTTGCCCCATTAATTCTTTTGCAAGGCCTGGATCGGGTCCAGTTCAGCCGCTTGTTTGGCTGGATAATAGCCAAAGGCAATGCCAGTCAATAAACACACCCCAACGGCCAGTATGATGGAAAAAATGCTCCATGCCACTGGCCAGGCGGCAAACGATTGAATCAAGAATGACAAGGCTATGCCCATAATGATTCCTAAAACAGCCCCGAAGGCAGCGATGGTGGCACTTTCAATCAGGAATTGGTTTTTGATGTCAACCTTGCGCGCACCCAGCGCACGTAACAAGCCGATTTCTTTGGTCCGTTCCAGCACTGTGGCCAGCATGATGTTCATGATTCCAATACCACCTACCAACAAAGAAATGCCGGCAATGCTGGACATCACAATGGTGAAGATCTGTTGGGTTTGGTTTTGTTGATTCAACAAAGATGCCGGCACCACAATCTGGTAGTCATCAATGTTGCCATGGCGACGCTTGAGCAAACGGTCTATGGCCACTGAAGCCAATTGTGGTTTGATGGACTGATCGAGCCCAACCCGGATGGTGTCCAGCTGACTTTCAAGCATCTCCAGCTTCAGTCGCTTGAAAGCGGTTTCGACCGGGATGAAAATCTGATTGTGTTCAGCACCTAATTTGATGCCTTGGATTTCGTCTTTGCTCAATTCGTCTTTGCGCAAAATGCCGACCACTTCAACCCATAAGTGGTTGATCTTGATGCGTTGTCCCAGGGCATTTTCTCCAGGGAACAGCTGTTCAGCCGCTTCAGAACCAATCACCGCCACCTGAGCAAATTCAGCGTTGGCCTCTGCACCAAATAAGCGACCTTCAGACACTTCCAGGTTTGACATGGCAAAACAGTTGGGAGACACCGCTTTAACGGCACCATCTGAGTTGGCATTGACAGAAAACAAACTCCATGTTTTTAGGGTTTTTTCGCCACATGTTTGTTCAACAAATGGCAGGCTGTCCTGTATGGCACGCACATCATTCATCGACAAGCCCAAGGTGTCTTCGCGAATTTCTTTCAAGGTTTCCTGGTCAAAAGTTTTTTCTTCTATGACCAAATTTCTTAAGCCCATCTTTTCAATCAAACGGGTGGCCTCAGCTTTGGCACCTTCACCAATGCTGAGCATGGCAATCACCGCACCCACGCCAAAAACCATGCCCAATAGGGTCAACAAAGTGCGCAACTTGTGATGCATCATTTCAGAAATGGCGTGGCGTAAGTTGATGCTCAAGGTGTTCACAGGCGAGCCTCCAGAACCATGTCAACAGGTTGGGTCAAAGCCACCTCATCACCATCTGATAAGCCAGATTCAATGGTGCACATGCTGGAGCTACAAAAGCCGGTTTGGATCGACTGCTGTTTGAATTGTTCTCCATTTTTGACAAAAACCCAGGTTCGGTCTTCGACCCTGAAGACAGTTTGGATGGGTACTACCAACCCCTGGTTTTGTTCCACAACGCGGATACTGGCATCCAGTCTTTGACCCGGTTTGAGCCGTTCATCACCGGTGGCATTAATGGCGACGGTCACGGTAAAATATTTAACCGGGTTGTCCCGCTCTTTGGGTTGAGCGGTTTGGCTGATTGAACTGACCGTGCCATCGTAAATGGCGCCTTGAAATGCGTGTAAGGTAACTGTGACGCCCACACCTTCTTTGATGCCGATGGCTTCAACCTCAGGCACAAAAACCTTGGCTTGCATGGCACTCAAATCGGGCAGTTTGGCCAGTTTAGCACCTGGGAAAACCGATTTTCCAGGTTCAGGCAGTGAGCCGTCCCAGCTGGGTTCGAGTACGAATAAACCATCATGTGGCGCCCTGATTTCTAAAGCGCTTAAACTGGCGTTGTTCATTTCCAGTTTGGCCACCTGTTTTTGTTTAGAGCTCTCCAGCACTGCTTTTTCAGAAGCGGATTTTTCCTCATAGTTGTCCTCAACCTTATCAATGTGGTCAGATTTGGCTTTCAGAAAATCCTCGTTGTCACCTGCTTCAATCATTTCAATCTTGGTGTACAGCAACGGATCGTCGATGTTGAATTGTTTGGCCAGTTCATACTCGTAATCAATGACTTGAGATTCGGCATCAAAACTGAACTGCGTGTTATCAATTTCACGTTCTTTGGCCAACATTGAATACATGATTTTTTGAATCTCAAAACTGGTCTCATCCACTTCTAACTGAAACTTTGATCCATCGAATCGGGCCACCACCTCACCGGCCTTGACAGGCGTAAATTGTGGCATGATCCAGGCCAAGGTTTGTGGTCGTCTGGAAGCTGCTGGCGCAGTGATGGGAGTGGACTTAACGGCTTCTAATTCACCTTCGGCGTGGATTTCAAACACCACTTCACCTTGGGCAACAGTGATCACCGGAGTGGCTGTTTTTTCATCACTGCCACACGCTGACAAACCCAGTACCATGCCCATCAATATGATCTTTCTGTTCATGTTCACTCCGATAAGATGGTTGCTTTGATGCTCATTCCAGGGCGCATGATTTCCAAGTTCAAATCATCAATGGTGACGATCGCATCCAGGATTTTAGATGGTTGATTTTTCGATTTGGTGCGCACCACTTTCGACAGTGATTTGATGTTGCCAGTGAACTCAGTGTCTGGATAAGCGTCAAGCACAAACTTGACCTGTTGACCTTCAGAGACGCGTGACATGTCATTTTCCTTGATCTCTAACTGGGCGATGATCTTTTCAAGATCGGCCACTTCCGATACCCGCATGCCGCCCCACACCGAGTCGCCTACAGCAAATTTATTGTTGTTCCAATCGGTTTTGTGCATCACGATGCCTTTGCGTTTAGACATGATCCGCATGCGTTTGATCGAATCATTCAATTCATCCACTTCAGCTGACAGTTTGGCTATGTTGGCTTGCAAGATTTCAACCTCGGTAATTAGCTTGTCTTCGGTCAACCTTCGATCATCCAATGCATGCTGATACTCCAACTTGCCCAACTCAAAATTCAGTTGGTTTTCTTCATATTCATTCAAGGCAATCACACTTTTAGGAAGCTCGGCCTTGCGTTGGGCTTTGTCCAGCAGCATTTTCTTTTCTTCCACAGCCAAATCTTTATTCTGGATGGTTTCTACCATCCCCACCTGGGTGTTTTTCAACTCAGACTGTTTGATGTTCAGCTCACCTTGTTTGTCTAACAATCGCTCTTTGAGCTGATCGGTCTTGAACATCAATACCGGTTGGCCAGGATTTACCTGGGTGCCATCTTCTGCCATGAAGGCAATGGTGTATTGCCAGATTCTGCGTATTTTAGGCGGTGAATAGTTGTCTGTTTCAAGTGCTTTCAGTTCGCCACTGGCCTTGAACTCACCTGCTTGGACGGTTGACCAAGAGCCAACCAACAACAAAATTATCATCACATGTTTCATTTCACACCTCAATTAGGTTAACCAAGGCGCTCATGCCAGGTAACAAATCGATGTCGTCTGCGCCATTCAGACTAACCTCTACTTCATAATACAAACCATCTCCCCAATCCTTTTTGTCTCTTCCACCGGAAGATATTGAAATGATTTCGCCAGTCACTTGGGCTTTGGGCAAGGCATCAAACAACACATTGACAGACTTGCCTTGGGTTATTTTTGGGACATCAATGGCATTGACCCAGGCTTTTACTTTCATGTTTTGTTTCTTGGATACTTTCATGATTTCCATCCCGCTGTTGGCTTGGTCTCCCACTTGGAACTTACTGCCGGTAAAGGGATGGGTTCCATACACCACATATCCTGATTGTGTGGCTTTGATGCTCAAAGCTTCCAGCTGACCTTGCCAATAGGATAAGTCTTTTTGTTTTTGTTCGGTACCCAGTTTGACTTCCAGGACTTTTTCCCGTTGTTTTTGTTTGATGGCAGCCAAATCATTTTCTGCCTCATTTAAGGTCTTGATGGACTTTTTCAGGGCCAGTTGACGTTCTTTGTATTCCAATTCACCGATGAAATCGACAGGTACGTCGGCTTTCAGTTGGGCCACTTTGCGATCGACTTTGGCTTTTTCAAAATCCAGATTGGCATTGTTCAAGTCAATTTCGATTTGAATCATGTCTCTTTTGGCACTGGCTTTGAACACGTCCAATTGTTCAACTTTACTTTCAATGGTGCTGTCAATTTCACTGCCATCAATTCGAATGATGAAGTCACCGACCTCAACATAAGTGCCTTCATCGATCATTTCACTGATTTTGCCTTGCCACCCTCTGACTTGTGGCATATTGATGACTTGTGTTTGGCTGGATTCAACCACGCCAGTAAACATCACAGCCTGAGCTGTTGTGCTTAAAATCAATAGAATGAGTGGAATCAATATTTTCATGCGACTATCTTCCCGTCTAAGAAGTGGATGGTGCGACCAGCGTTTTCAGCAATGTCTGGTTCATGGGTCACCATCACAATGGTTTGACCTGCTTTGTTGAGTTCTACCAGCAGGTCAATGATTTGTTGTGATATGGCACTGTCCAAGTTACCGGTCGGTTCATCGGCCAACAGCACCGCAGGCTGGTTGATCAGTGAACGGGCAATGGCCACACGTTGAATCTGACCGCCTGACATTTCATTGGGCATGTGATGCATGCGCTCACCCAAACCGACTTGGTGCAGTAGTTTTTCAGCCCGTGCCTGACCACCTTGTTGCTTTTCAGGTGAAGCAAATCGCAATGGGACCATGACGTTTTCCAGGGCGCTCAATCGAGGCAATAAATGAAATCCCTGGAACACAAAGCCAATGTGATCATTACGAATCTTTGATAAGTTGTCATCATCCAGGGCACTGACATCTTGCTTGGCCAATTGGTAATGACCACTGGTGGGTTTATCCATGCAGCCCAGGATGTTGAGCATGGTTGATTTACCTGACCCCGAGCGCCCCATGATGGCCACAAATTCACCCGTAGCAATTGATAAATCGACTTGATCCAATGCGGTGATGGTTTCACCCTGGGTTTGATAAATCTTTGATATTTTTGACAGTTCTAACATCCTTATTGATGCCCCGTAATAATGTTATCAGCGTAATCTGAATCAGAGATTGGAAACAGTGTCAAAAGTATGGATGTAAAAAGATGATCTTGACCCCAAAATCATAAGATTCAGCAGTGTTACAGTTATCAGTATAAACCACAATCTTTACAAAAAGTTCAACATATTCTAAGGATGAAATGTGGATGAATTGTGAAAACCCGCAAAGTCAGGGTATGCAAAGTGATAATACGGCACTGAGTTCAGTGAAAAACACATTGTTTTCAGGTATCAAGCCATGGGCAAACCAGGGTGTAATGAGAATCCACAGCCCCAACAGAAAGATGAACAACCCTGAAGCGGTCCGCAACCACATCCCTTTTTGGGTGTTGATCAAGCGTTGCATGACGGTTTGAGAAAACAGCAAAGGCAGTAGGGTACCTAAGCCAAAAAACAACATGAAACTGGCACCCCTCAAGACATCGGCTGTGGTGGCTGCAATGATCAACATGCCGTACAACAAACCACAAGGTATTAAGCCCCACAACATGCCTTTTAAAAATACTTGATGGGTGCTGTTGGCCTGCTGAATTTGCTTCAATTTGCCAGCAATTTTAGGCCAAAAGGGCAAGGGTTTCTGGATCACCAGCCACCGTGCCTTGTCTTTGAAAATGATCACCAAAGACGTAAGTACCAACATACCACCCATAAGTATCCTGAGGAATCCGCCCCATGTGCCCAGTTCAAGGCGTAAACTGGCACCTTGAATCAAGCCGGCAAACACGGCTCCTGATAAAGTATAAGTAGCCACCCGACCCAAGTTGGTCATCAAAGTCTGCCGGGTGTTTTGATGCTGGCAGATGACGGCACACAATCCACCACACATGGCAATACAATGAAATCCCGAAAAAAAGCCAATCAATAGGGGTGTGATGGCTGACATCATGATTCAGTCCTCTTTGGCGTCTTTAGTTGAATTTTCCTTTGAGTTTTTAGCCTGGATTAAAGGTTCATTGTCATCATCCAAAATAGAATAGGCGGGGCTGTCCAAATCATCGAACTGATTTTTATTGATGGCCCAAATCAGTGCCCACACTGCAGCAACTGCCAAAGCCAGACTCAACAATACCAAAACAAAAACCATGTTCATGAACTGCCCACCTGTGTTAACAAACGACGTGAATTCAACACCACCAACAAGGAGCTCAAGGACATTCCAATGGCTGCCATCCAAGGTGCCAACCAGCCCATCATAGCAATCGGTGTCACACTGAGATTATATACCAGCGACCAGATTAAGTTTTGTTTGATGATGCGGTTGGTTTTTTGTGAAATGGCCAGAACACCCACCAAAGGCTGCAGGGATTTGCCCAAAATAATTAAATCAGAGGCTGAGTGGGCCAAATAAGCGCCTTGTTTTAGGCTGATTGACACATCGGCTTGTGACAATACGGGCGCATCATTAACCCCGTCGCCCACCATCACACAGGGTTTTCCTCTGTCTTGTAACGCTGAAATGTGTTTGATTTTGTCATTGGCCTGTAACCCGCCGTGGCTGTTTTCAATGCCCAGCTGACGGCCCCAATGCCTCACCGTGTCGGGCTGGTCGCCGCTGATGATACTGGCTGTTTTGTTTTGTTGCTGCAGTTGCTTGAGTAAAGTGAACACACCTTCTCTTATAGGCACCTCTAACTCATACATAGCAACCACCTGTGTTGAATTTGCGAGATACACTTGGGTCAGATTGGGGTCTGTTTCAAAGTCAGGCAGTTCGATGCCAAGAGAAATCAACCATTGGGCACTGCCCATGTACCACTGTTGCTGTTGGGTTTGACCAGACACCCCACAGCCAGGATGTTCTTCAGCGCCAGTCACGACATCGGCATGGTGGTGTTGAAATGCAGAAGCTATCGGGTGATTACTGACTTGTTGTAATCCTGCAGTCAGTGATTCAAAGGACTTACCTGGCTCGATCGAGTGGGTGTTTTTTATGGTCAGCTTGTCTTCTGACAAAGTGCCTGTTTTATCAAAAAACCAGGTCGGTATTTTTGCCAGTTGTGTAATGGATTCGGTGTTGTTTACCAGCACACCTTGGCGTAATAAATTGACTCCAGCCGCTGTCAGTGCCGTTGGGGTGGCCAGTGACAATGCACAAGGGCATGTGGCGATCAAGACTGACAACAAAGCCGTCATCAAGGCATCGCTTTGGTTGAGCCCGTACCAAATGGCCGTTCCGGTGGCCAGCACCAAAACCACGGCCACAAAGTAACTGGCGATTTGGTCAACCAATTGTAAGCTGGCTGGTTTTTTACTTTGTGCCAATTCCATCAAGTCAGCCAGTTTGGCCAGAAAACTGTCATTGTTATTGGCCGTCGTGATAAAGGTCAGACTGCCTGACACCAGTTCAGATCCAGCATAAATCGCACAGTCTAAATCTTTATCAATCAAACGTGATTCACCGGTTAAGATGGCCTCATTAACCTGGCCAGAACCAGCTGTCACCAACCCATCACAAGGGACGACTTCGCCGGCATTGATTAACAATTGGTCGCCTTTAGATACCTGGTTCAAAGGGATGGTCTCGGTGGAGCCACCATCGCTGAGTAAGCGCTGTGCACTGACTGGTACCAAGGCAAATAAAGATTCACGCACATTCATGCCCTGATGCCTGACTTGGGACTCAACAAAACGGCCCAACAGCAAGAAAAACACGAACATGGCCATTGAATCAAAATAGACGTGTCCTGATTGCTTGAAGCTTAAGTACAAACTGACAAAATAAGCCAGGCTGATCGACAGTGCCACCGGTACATCCATTCCCAGGTGTCTGTTTTTCAGATCCCTGATGGCATTGTTAACGAAGCCTTGTCCTGAGTAAAAGTACACCACCGTGGCAACCAATAAACTGATCATCAAAAAGAAGCGTTGGATGTGGGGTGCCACTGTAAATTGATCTGGAGCGTACAGAGGCACCGCTAAAGTCATGATAAACATCATGCCAAAGCCAGCCACAGCGATGCGTTTTAATTGTCGATTGCGGTCTTCGTTGCCGGTTTGGGTTGGGTTGCTTTGTTGTAAAGGGTGGTATCCCAGGGACTCAATTTGAGAGAAAATCTCACTCAGCTTAATTTGTTCAACGGCAAATTCGACTTGCATGTTTTTGGTCACAGAGTTGATGCGGATTTCTTTGATGCCAGGTGAATTAAGCAACACTTTTTGGAGCAGCCAACCACAGGCGCTGCAATACATCCCTTCAACTTTGATGGTGGCTTGACAACCACCATTTTCATTGGTTTGAACCAGTGCTCTGAACACCTCAGGGGAGTCTAAGTGGGACCAGTTTTGATGTTTGCTGCTGACTTGTTCGGTAGGCAGTTGATTCTGGCGGTATTGATAAAAGACTTCGTGGTCATTGTCAGACAGAAAGACCGCCACTGCCTGACAACCGATGCAGCACATGGGCTGATCTGTACCTTGAATATTGGCGGTTAAATCACACCCTTTGGGAACCGCTTCGCCACAATGGAAACAGGTCGTTGATTGTCGGGTTTTGCTGTTGTGGCTGCTCAGTGAACCGGCGGACTGAAAACTGTTCATTTGGCAGGGTGGCTGACATGTATTGATCCGGCGAGATTAAACCAAACCATGTCAGTCTTTTTCGATTTGGAACTTGTTTTGTTTAGCGATCACTTGCGGTGCATTTTGTTGTGCAATATAAACCGTATACAGTCCAGCAACCACAGCTGAGGCCGGTAATGAAATCATGAACCAAACCCAAGGGTATTTGTACCAGGGTAATGATTTGCGGTTCTTATCGGCAGGTGTTTTTACTGTTGTTTTGTTCATTTGTTGTATCCAAAGTATTTAACTTGTTCTGAAGTAGAATCGCCTTGATCACCAGTGCTTGTCACTTTAACTTCGATGGTATGAATGCGTTTATTGGCCAGCTTTTTGGCGGCTTTGATTTTGATGGGAATGATCACCAATTCGCCGGGTTCTGCAGCAAGGCTGGTTTCATTCATTCCCAACTCAACTGACAAGCCTTCGATGCCTGAGGCAGTCACTTGATACAGGGCGCTTTTAGTACCTTTGTTCATGACTTTCAGAGTGTACACATTTTCAATGGTGTTTGCATCCACCACCCGGTAAAAGCTGTTGCGGTCATGTATCACATTCATGTCAATGGCACTGCGGTTGGCCAGTGACACACCGAAAGAGGTGACCAAGGCCAGCAAGATGATGAAATAAATCAAAGTTCTGGGTCTGAGGATGTGGGTCGGCTTGCCTTCCAGGGCATTTTCCGTGGTGTATTTAATCAGTCCCTTGGGCATGCCACTTTTTTCCATCACATCATCACAGGCATCGATGCAAGCAGCGCATGCGATGCACTCATACTGCAAGCCATCTCTGATATCGATTCCAGTCGGGCACACCTGAACACACAGCGTACAATCAATACAATCACCAGGTGCTTCTGATTCACGGCGTTTTTTGCCGCGCATCCGTGGTTCGCCGCGTTGTTCATCATAAGATATGATCAACGTTTCTTTGTCAAACATGGCGCTTTGGAAGCGTGCATAAGGACACATGTACAAGCAGACTTGTTCACGCAAGAAACCGGCATTGCCGTAAGTGGCCAAAGCATAAAAGAACAGCCAAAAGCTCTCCCACGGCCCCAAAGTCCATTGCCACACGTGCTCGGCCAATTCTTTGATGGGGGTGAAGAATCCGACAAAGGTGAAACCCGTCCACAATGCAAAAGTGATCCATAAAAATTGTTTGCTGGTTTTGCGGATGACTTTTTCACTGGTCCAAGGGCCTTTGTCTAACTTCATCCGTTTATTGCGATTGCCTTCGGTCAACTGTTCCAACCAGATAAACACTTCGGTCCACACGGTCTGAGGGCAAGCAAACCCACACCACAATCGACCCGCCAATGCGGTAAAAAAGAACAGGGCAAAGGCCGCAATGATCAGCATCAAAGCCAGAAAAATAAAATCCTGTGGCCACAAGGTCAGGCCAAAAATGTGGAAACGGCGATGTGGCAGGTCAAACAAGATGGCTTGTTGCCCAGCCCAGGTAATCCAGGGCAAGACATAAAACAACCCCAACAACACCCAAACAGCCAATTTCCGCTTGAATTGAAAGCGGCCCTTCACTTCTCGAGGATACACCTTTTCATGGGCCTTGTATAAGCTTAACTCTACGGGCTTGGTATCTTGGTCGGTCATTTTTATCAGCCTTTGGTGGGTGGTGTGTGGTTCTTAACCGTTGGGGTTACGCTTGGCCAATCGGGTTCGGGGTAAGGCCATGACCACCCCGGCAAACAGGGCGGCCAGGAAGGTAAAAACCCAGAAAAAAGTGAAGCCCAAGGCGTAACCTTGCCATTGACTGATGTCAACAGCAAAGCTTGACAACTGCCCCAGGTATGCTGGATCGAAAAGCGCAAAAAACAACATGGACTCAACGGCAGCACAAAAGAACGAGACCCAAATGACAATGCCCATGCGACGGTAGAATATTCGCTTAATTTGGCGGTCATTAAATCCTTGATTCTTGATGATGGGTTCAGTAGTCATGTGATTATTTTAGCAGTTATGTGGTTATTATTGACTCAAAGAGTAAACATAAGCAGCCACCAGCTTGATGCGATTTTCGTCCAAGATGTCTTTTTGGGCTGGCATGTTGCCATTGAAGCCTTCATACAAACCGGTTTCAATGATTTCATGGGAACCATACAGCCACACATCATCGGTTAAATCAGGTGCTCCAAACAGGTCTTGGCCCTTCCCTTCCGGACCATGACAAGCGGCACAAAACATGGCGAATTTTGATTCACCGGCAGATGCCAATTCTGCATCATGGTCAATACCTGATAAGCTGCGAACATAAGCGGCCACTTCTTTGCTGCCATCTTCACCTAAGGCGGGTGCAAAGGCGGGCATCACACCCATTCGGCCATTGGTTAATGTGGTTACAATGCTGTCATAGTCACCGCCCCAATTCCAATCATCATCAGCCAGGTTTGGAAAGCCAACAGCACCTTGAGCATCTGACGCATGACATTGGGCACAATTGTTGGCAAAGATTCTTTGGCCAATCAGCATCGCTTGTTCATCTTGAATCATGGCATCGATTGGCTTGTTGATGAAGCTGGCAAACGATTTATTGCGGGCATCGGTAACGGCCGCATAATTGGCTTCAAATCGGTTGATCTGAGTCCATTCTTTGCTGCCCTTGTAATTGCCCATACCTGGATAAAGATACAAATAGATCACAGAGAAGATGATGGTGATCACAAATAACCACAACCACCAACGGGGCATGGGGTTGTCTAATTCCTGTAAGTCTTCATCCCATGTGTGCCCTGTGGTGTTGTCTGCGCGCTTATCAACTTTCTTTTTTGATGTGGCAAACAACAGCCACAAATATGCAACGATGTGAGCTGCCACCACGATGATGACTGTCCAATGCCAAAAATTACTCATGAGATTTCTCCTCGGTGTTTGATTCCAAGTTGTTGATTAGTTGGTCGTCTTCTTTAAGTGCTGTATGAGAAAGCTCCTCAAAGGTGGACTTGTTGTGTTTGCTCCAGGCCCAAGCCACGATGCCCAGGAAAACCACGATCATCAATGCTGTGTAAATACCACTGATCATAATTACCTCCTTATTGGTAGCTCTTGGGCATCGCCGTACCCAGATCCTGTAAGTAAGCAACCAGCGCATCTAACTGAGTTTTGTCAGTTAAGCTGGCGGCGGCACCCGCAATGTCTTCATCTGAATAGGGGTGGCCCAGCATGCGCAGAACTTCCATGCTGGCGACTGTTTCTTCCACATCAACAGGAAGGTCGGCCAGCCAAGGATATCCGGGCATGTTGGAGGTGGGGACCACAGCCCTTGGGTCGATCAAATGAATTTCATGCCATTCATTGGAGTAGCGCCCGCCCACACGAGCTAAATCAGGCCCGGTTCTTTTTGAGCCCCACTGGAAAGGACGGTCATACACCGATTCTCCGGCCACCGAGTAGTGCCCATAACGCAAGGTCTCATCAACGAAGGGGCGCACCTGTTGTGAATGGCAGTTGTAACAACCTTCAGCCACATAGATATTCTGTCCTGCCAGCTCCAGTGCATTGCGAGGTTCTAAGCCAGGTACGGGTTCTACCACACTGGCTTGAGACATCAAGGGTGCAATTTCAATGATGCCAGCAAAACTGATGACCACAGCCACCAGAACGCCCATCAGACCGATGTTTTTTTCTATTTTCTCATGCTTGCTCATGCGTTCACTCCCACAGCATCTGCACTGTTGTCTTTTTCTGTATGCGCATCAGGACTGGGTGCGCCCTTGATGGTTTTCCATGTGTTGTATGCCTGAATCAAAGCCCCAATCAAGAACAACACACCGCCAATCACCCGGATGACGTAATAAGGGTAAGTGGCTTCTATACTTTCAACATGGCTATAAACCAATGAGCCATTGGCATCCACTTCACGCCACATCAAGCCTTGCATCACACCGGCAATCCACATCGATGCGATGTACAGCACGATGCCTAAGGTGGCTATCCAGAAATGCACGTTGATCAGGTGGGTGCTGTACATGCCAGCTCGGCCCCACAAACGCGGCACCAGGGTGTACATAGAAGCCATGGTCATTAAGGCCACCCAACCCAATGCGCCAGAATGCACATGGCCGATGGTCCAGTCTGTGTAGTGTGACAAGGCATTGACGGTTTTGATCGACATCATGGGCCCTTCAAAAGTACTCATACCATAGAATGACAGGGCCACAATCATCATTTTTATGATCGGATCAGATCGCAGTTTGTCCCATGCACCAGATAAGGTCATCATGCCGTTGATCATGCCGCCCCAGGAGGGTGCCAACAAGATCAAAGAAAAGACCATGCCCAATGACTGTGCCCAATCGGGTAATGATGTGTATTGTAAGTGGTGTGGTCCAGCCCACATGTAAGTCGAAACCAAGGCCCAAAAATGCACAATGGATAAACGGTATGAATAAACCGGGCGTTCAGCTTGTTTGGGAACAAAGTAATACATCATTCCCAAGAAACCGGCGGTCAGGAAAAAGCCTACCGCATTGTGCCCATACCACCACTGGGTTAAGGCATCAACCGCGCCTGAGAACACCGGGTAAGACAAGTGCCAATTCACCGGTATCGCCAGATTGTTGACAATGTGCAACACCGCGACGGTGATGATGAATGCCGCATAGAACCAATTGGCCACATAGATGTGTTTAACAGTGCGGGTGGCGATGGTGCCGAAATAAACAATGGCATACAGCACCCAAACAACCGTCAAAAGTACATCCAATGGCCATATCAATTCAGCATACTCTTTGCCTTGAGTGAATCCGAATGGCAGGGTTAAAGCCGCACCTACTATGACCAATTGATAACCCCAAAACACCACACTGGCCAAGGTGTTGGAATACAATTTCACCTGACAAGTTCGCTGTGCGATGTAAAAGGAGGTTCCCAACAGCGCATTGCCGCCAAATGCAAAAATCACCGCATTGGTATGCAGTGGCCTGAGGCGAGAATACGTAAGCCAAGGAATATCAAAATTGAATGCCGGCCATGCCAGTTGAATGGCAATAAAAACGCCAACCAACATACCAACAATTCCCCAAAATATTGTTGCAATGGTGAATTGCTTAACTACTCTATCGTTAAAATCAATCATATTTTCAATCTAATGTTGCCCATTTAGTGATTGGCTTGAATTATAATGACTGCAATAGCTTGGAGAGGTTGACCTATGTCAAGATTCGAGTACATAAGACCAGAAAAATTGAAAATATGCTGAACCCAAACATTCATTTACAAAAATCAAAAACCAGTAATTGTGGCGA
The DNA here is from genome assembly GCA_965230295.1 of Marinicella sp. Classification (GTDB taxonomy): domain Bacteria; phylum Pseudomonadota; class Gammaproteobacteria; order Xanthomonadales; family Marinicellaceae; genus Marinicella. The sequence continues at coordinate 1,876,857 of OZ246001.1, forward strand.
TTGTGAGTTGTGTACCCATGTGGTGGATAATCGCCGGGTGAGGATACAGACCTCTGAAATAGAAGCCATCGAATCGATCATTGATTCACACATCATGATAGAAAAGAATCAAATTGTTTATGAGGCCGGTGCCACCTTTCAAAATTTATATACGGTACATTCCGGGATGTTTAAATCGGTGTACTTGACCCACCAAGGTGATGAACGCATCGTTGATGTTTTTATCCCGGGTCAGATCATGGGATTTGATGGCATCCATGAAGGTAAGTACAAAACCACCGTCAAGGCTGTCAGTTCAGGGTCTTATTGTGTAATACCATTTTACCCGCTGCAAGAGTTGGCCTTGAAACACCGGGATATTCAAACCCGCATCATGAAGATGATGAGTGAGAAAATCATCCAATACGAAATCACCCACAGTGAATACAATGCCAAACAAAAACTGGTCAGTTTCATTAAAGATGTTTCAAATTTATATTTCTCACGGGGGTTTTCTGCCAGTCAGTTTCCCTTTCAAGTGTCACAACGAGATTTGGCCAACTATTTGGGTCTGGCGGAAGAAACTTTGAGTCGGGTGTTCACAAAGTTGAAAAAAAATGAAATATTATCTTTGGCAGACCATCAAATAACCATCATAGATATGCCAAAATTTTTACAAGTGCTGGAGTGAGATTGAATTATTTAACTTCATCCCCATATTGGCACACTGGAGCAGTAAAGCCAGCAAGGTAACATGTTTTACCTCTGGTTTAGAATAGTCAACCACTCATTATATCCGACTTGTTAGGAATAACATCGGGGGACGAGCATCAGTCACTATTCAAGCATTGAACACACACCTTTGACATACCAATGGCATCTTGTGCCGAGGACAAAAGGTGTTTTAAATCACTAATTATCCTTTTGACCAAAGGTATTAATGGAGAACATAAATGAGCGAAAATATTATCCAAGCCACAGACGCCACTTTTGAAGACATCACCAACTCAGATGTACCGGTACTGGTGGACTACTGGGCAGAATGGTGTGGACCATGTCGCATGATTGCACCTATTTTGGAAGAAGTTGCTGATGAATTAGATGGCCAGGTTAAAGTGGCCAAGCTGAACATTGAAGACAACAAGGAAACGGCCGTAAAAATGGCCATCAGAGGTATCCCTACCTTAATGGTGTTCAAAAATGGTGAAGTCATTGATCAACACGTGGGTGCGGTATCAAAAGGCCAGCTGATGGACTTTTTGAGCAAACACACTTCATAAATCGGATAAAGCGCCTGAATTTCAGTCTATTCAGGCGTTTTTTACTTTTCAGGCTGGACAGTCACAAACTAACATGGTAGTTTATACACCATCAATTCCGACAAGCCTTTTGTCGAAAGCTTAATCCTTAAAATTTAACTGGCTCACATCTCACATGCATGATGTCGTGTCGTTAATTAAGGGCATTTATTAACTGACTAACAAACCTCAATCACCATACAGGCATTCTGCCACTAACCAAGTCTTATGAACCTATCAGAACTTAAACAAATGTCGACACCTAAGTTGACTGAAATTGCCAAGAAAACCGGCGTTGAAACCCGTTCACGTGTACACAAACAACAAATGATTTTTTCTATTTTGAAAAAACATGCCAAAAAAGGAGAAGACATTTTTGGCGATGGTGTGCTTGAAGTGTTGCCAGATGGTTTTGGTTTTTTGCGAGCCCCGGAGGGATCTTATCAGGCAGGGCCCGATGACATCTATGTCTCTCCCAGTCAAATCAGGCGATTTGGCTTACAAACGGGTGATACCATTGTCGGAAAAATCAGGCCTCCGAAAGATTCTGAGCGCTACTTTGCTTTGTTACAAGTCAGCACCATCAACTATGAGCCGCCTGAAAACACCAAAGGCAAAATTATTTTTGAAAACCTCACTCCACTGTTTGCCACAGAGCAATTAAAAATGGAACGTGGGGATGGCTCAAGAGAAGACTTGACCACCCGCATCATTGATTTGGTGGCTCCCATTGGTAAAGGCCAGCGTGGCTTGATCGTGTCACCACCCAAAGCGGGTAAAACCATGATCTTGCAAAACATAGCCACTTCAATTGCTTTGAACAACCCGGAGGCCAAATTATTTGTGTTGTTGATTGATGAGCGACCAGAAGAGGTCACCGACATGCAGCGTACGGTCAAAGGTGAGGTGATAGCATCAACCTTTGATGAGCCAGCCACCCGACACGTACAAGTGGCAGACATGGTGATTGAACGAGCCAAGCGCTTGGTCGAGCACAAACAAGATGTGATTATTTTGTTGGATTCGATCACCCGTCTGGCCAGAGCCTATAACACCGTAACACCGGCTTCAGGCAAAATCCTCACCGGTGGTGTGGATGCCAATGCCTTGCATCGCCCGAAAAAATTCTTTGGCGCAGCCAGGAACGTGGAAGAGGGTGGTTCTTTGACCATCATCGCCACCGGTTTGGTTGAAACGGGGTCGAAAATGGATGAGGTGATTTTTGAAGAGTTTAAAGGTACCGGTAACATGGAAGTCCATTTGGATCGACGTGCAGCCGAAAAACGCATCTGGCCAGCCCTGAACATCAATAAATCAGGCACCCGTCGTGAAGACTTGATTGTGGATCCGGACTTCCTTGCCAAAGCACACATCTTGCGAAAAATTTTGAATCCTATGGATGATTTGCAGGCGGTGGAATTTTTGCTAGAAAAACTCAAAGACACCAAAACCAACGAAGAATTCTTTACTTCAATGAAGCGTTGATACATTCACTTTGAAACAGCCTGTCCTGAGCCTGTTGAAGGGCTCAGTGGCCGCATCCGTTGGCTGAGTACTTCGACCAGCTCAGCACTGGCTGGAGTCGAAGCCACAACCTGGGAGCGTGAACTTCAGTCCACGTTCATCGTTGAAACGAAGCGCACCGACCAAAACCGGCTTTCTGATCATTCAGAGTAACCACAAAATCTAACCACATTCTCACCATCATTGGTTACAATAAACCCATGCCCATTTCGTCCAGAAATACCTATGCAGCCATCGACTTGGGGTCGAATTCCTTCCACTTATTGGTCGCCACGTTCAAATCGGGTCAAATCTATCCAGTCGATTCAGTCAAGCAGATGGTCCGCTTGGCTGCAGGATTAGATGCAGACAAAAACATTTCAACCGAATACCTGAATAAAGCCTATGAGTCGCTGGAATCCATGGCCGCCAGGATTGAAAACATCCCCATTGATCATATCAGAATAGTGGGTACCAACACCCTCAGGGTGGCCAAAAACTCAGCTACATTTCTGGCTCGAGCAGAACACATTTTGCGGCATGAAATAGAAATCATTTCTGGCCGTGAGGAAGCTCGGATGTTGTACTTGGGTGTGGCCCAATCAACCAGTGACAGCCCGGCCAAAAAATTGGTGATGGACATTGGAGGTGGCAGTACGGAGTTGATCATTGGTGAAGGCATGAGGCCGGAAAAAAGAGAAAGTCTATACATGGGCTGTGTCAGTTACACCCGCAAATACTTCAATGATGGCGTGATCAATGACAGCAATTGGAAACGGGCAGTCATCCATGCCTTGCAAGAACTCAACCCTTTTGTGCAAATGTTCAAACAACAAGGTTGGGAACACAGTGTCGGTGCATCAGGGACCATGCGGGCAACCGCCAAAATATTGGAGGCCAATGGTTGGTCTGATACGGGCATATCATTGACTGGATTGGAGGCATTAAGACAACGGTGCATGGATTTGGGACACATTGACCAACTGGACCAACTCAATGGGTTGAGTGAAGAGCGGCGACCTGTTTTCATCGGTGGCTTGGCCATTGTGTATGCTTTGATGAAAGCCCTATCCATCAATAACATGGACGTTTCTATCGGGGCTTTGCGTGAAGGCTTGTTGTATGAGTTGTTGGATGGCCCCAAACAGATCTCAGTCACCCAGCGCAGCATCCGTAAACTCAGCGAGCAGTTCACCATCGACTCAGTTCATGCAGAAAGTGTGCATCGACACAGTGAAGACATACTGGGTCATTTGAATATCAAAATAAAAAAACGAATTCTAGCGTTACTCAATGGTGCCATCAGGCTGCATGAGTTGGGGCTGTCAATTGCCCACAGCCAATACCATAAAATAGGCGCCTATGTGATTCAACATGCCGATATGCCAGGGTTTTCGAACCAACAAAAACTCATCATGTCGACCTTGGTTCGTTTGCACCGCCGTAAAATCAGCAAATCTGTCTTGGCACAATTAACCCAGCGCCAGTACAAACTGGTGGTTCCAGCACTGGTGGTATTGCGGCTGTCAGTGGTGTTTGCCCGCAACCGCCATTTTGAGCCAGTTCCTTTAGAATCTGTGCGTTGGCAAGGTGACACCATAGACCTTTGCATCAATCCCGATTGGTTGATCGATCATCCCTTGATCAAAGCCGATTTAAAAGATGAAGTGAAGCGATTAAACGCGATCAACATTGAACTTAAGCTCAATCAACCGCAAACAGCTGTTGCAAGTCTTTGAACGCTTTGAATTCCAAAGCATTGCCTGAAGGGTCCAAAAAAAACAAAGTGGCTTGTTCTCCAGCCAGCCCTTTGAAACGCACATAGGGTTCGATGATAAAGTCAGTACCAGCTGCGGTTAGTTTGTCGGCCAGTTGTTGCCAGTCAGACATGGACAAGACCACACCAAAATGAGGAACCGGTACGCCGTGAGCATCCACCTCATTGTTGATCAAGCGAACTTGCCCGTCATCTCCTAAGGACTCATCTAGATGACAGACCAATTGGTGACCATACAAATCCAAGTCTACCCACTGAGATGAAGAGCGACCGGGTTGGCAACCCAGGGTGTTGATGTAAAAATCTTTGGCTTCAGCGATGTTGCGCACAGGAATGGCTAAATGAAATGGATTGATCATGGTACAAATTTGTTAGAATTAAACCACGCCACATCATAACAGCCAGAGTTGATCTTTTGAAAGTCATTTTAAACGTCGATGCCATCACCCACCCCATCACTGGAATTGGACAGTATGCCCTTGCGTTGGGGCAGCAACTTAACAAGCATGCAGAAATCGACGCCATCAAATTTTTTTCTGCTGATCGCTGGGTTGATCAACTGGACACAGCGGAGGCACAAAACCGCTGGCTCAGTCAATTGCGCCAATGGATCCCGTTCAAGTCCTTGGCATTGAATCTTTATGGGCATCGGCGAGCCAAAAAATTCAAACAACTGACAGAAGGACTTGAGGATCACGTGTTTCACAGTCCTAACTTTGTGTTGATGGCATTTGCAGGTCGTTCATTGGCCACTTTTCATGATTTGTCTTTTGTGCATTACCGCGATACCCAACCGAATTATCGCCTGCGGTATTTGGACCGTGAAATTCCCAAGACCTTGTCCCAGGCAGACGCCATACTGACACCATCTGAGCATGTAAAGCAAGAAATCATTGACCACTATGGTTTTCCGGCCGAACAGATTCAAGTCACCCCGTTGGGGGTAACCGCAGGGTTTCAAAAACGCAGCGAAGATGAAATAAAGCCCACATTGGCCAGCCATCAATTGTCATACAAACAATATATATTGTCGGTGGCTACCACAGAGCCCAGAAAGAACTTGCCTAGATTGCTGGCCGCCTATGGTCAGTTGCCAGATTCATTGAGATCAAGTCACCCTTTGGTTTTGGTTGGTTCGGCGGGTTGGTTAAACAATGATTTGAACAGTCAAATTCGTTCAATGGTCAGCCAAGGTCAAATCATTGCTCCAGGCTATGTCAGCCAACAACAACTCCAACACCTGTATGCCGGAGCCAAAATCATGGCCTTACCTTCCTTGTATGAAGGTTTTGGTCTGCCCATCATTGAAGCCATGGCTTCAGGTTCAGCGGTGCTCACCAGCTTCAACTCAGCCATGCAAGAAGTGGCAGGCTCTCATGCCATGTTGTGTGACCCACTGGATGTGGACAGCATTGAAGTGGGACTGAGGGCCGCCATTGAAGATGATGCTTGGCGACACCAGGCAGAAATCAATGGTCTGAGCCACAGCGCACAGTTCACTTGGCGACGTTGTGCGGAAGCAACGGTCAAAGCTTATCAAATGTAAAATGACTGAACCACCTTTTACAGGCTCAGGAAGGTCTGTAAATGTTCCAGTTCTTCTTGCCAGCCACCGACATTGTCTTGTCTGGACTCAGGTGATTTAAAGCCCGACTCAATCAACAACAACTCAGTACCGCCTTCGGGCAGTGCTGTTAACCGCCATTCAACCAAGGTAGATTCATCTTCACTGAAAGGGATGTCTTTGAATCGCATCCAGCGCCATGCAAAGTAAGTCATGGGCTCGACAGCTTCGACCCGCATGGCAAACTGGCCATGATGTTCCCATCCTAACCAACCCAAAGCACCGGCTTTGAGTTCAAATTCAGCACTTTCCCCAAACCATTGTCCAATGCTGTCAGGGTCGGTGATGGCTAGCCAGACTTTTTCCTGGCTGGATTTTAGGGTCAGGGTACGTTCGATGTTTCTGGTTTCATGTGTCATCAGGTTCTCCCAAAAAAGTCTTTAATTTGTCCAGTCGCCGATCCCATAAAGCAGCATAGGGTTGCAACCAGTCGGCCACTTGTTTCAATGGTTCGGCATTCAGTTGGTGCAAGCGCTGCTTGCCTACCATCTGGGTTTGTACCAAGCCGGTTTTAACCAAAACGTTCAAATGTTTGGTCACAGCTTGGCGGGTGATTTGGCGGTTTTTGGTCAAGGTACTGATCGATTGTTTGGGCTGTTCTTTCAAACAGGCCAAAATGTCTCTTCTGACCGGGTCAGCCATTGCTTTAAAAATATCCATGAATGAATTATACGCAACCACATGGTTGCATGTAAAGTAAAACCTGAAGTACCTGGTTATTGAATGTGCCAATGTTCATTGGAAAACCAATTCAATTCATGAAAAAATATCTTGATCTAATAACCACACTATAGCTATGCAAAACTGGAAAAAAACATCACTGCTTACCCTCGTTGCTTTTATGGTTGTACTGGCAGGAACGTTTTATTTTTTCAAAATTAACATTTCCTTTCCTTCTCATCAAATAACATTTTCACCAGAGCTGGATCGTGATCGCGACGAAATCAAATGGGTTGGTGAGCAACCCAAAAACATCATTGTGTTCATCGCTGATGGTATGGGTTTTGGACATTTGACTTTGGCCATGCACACCCAACAAACAGAATCCACCCCTTCAGTCTGGCAGTCATTTGAGGTCAAAGGATGGCACGATGCCCGATCGAATTACGGACCTTTAACGGACTCTGAAGCAGGCGCAACAGCCATGTCAACAGGTGTTTCAACACGATTTGGTTACATTGGTATCGATGGAGGAGCTCAGCCCGTATCCAATATTTTTGAAGTGGCTGCGGCCCATCAATATGCCACCGGCGTGGTGACCGATTCTTATGTTTGGGATGGAACGCCAGCTGGCTTTGTTGCCCACTCCAACGATGAAGATGATGCCAGAGACTTGTTGACACAACTGGCCAACAGCGACTTGGATTTGGTTTTTGGTGAGCTTGAAGATTTGGGTGAGGGTGATGTACCGGAACTTGAAGAAAGCATAGACATTATGAGCACCCGGTTTCATTTGCTTGATGGGTCATTGGATTTGCCAACTGGGTCAGACCAATCTAAGCCTGTGGCTGTTTTGTTTGCAGAAGATGAAATCCAAGACCTTGATTCAAAGCCCAATCTGACACGGCTTACAGAAGTGGCTTTGACCTATTTATCTGCCAAAGACCAGCCTTTCTTGTTATTGGTAGAAAGTGAAGAACTGGATTCAGCTTCACACACCAATGACGCTTCCAGGGTCATTAAAGGGTTGCAATCGATTCAGGATGCGCTTGCCTTAATTCTAGAGTTTGTCAAAAACAATGGTGATACTTTGGTGGTTTTTACCTCTGACCATGAAACAGGTGGCCTGGCCGTTCTGGCAGATTATGATGATTATCCTGATATGCATTTACGCTGGTCTACTAAAGAACACTCGGCAGCTGTGGTACCGTTGTTTGCTTATGGCCCAGGTGCTGAATTGTTTGCCCAGGTTGAGAGAAACAATGAGGTTGGCATCATTCTGAAGTATTTGCTCCAAGACCAATCACCTGTTGATACAGCAGAGGATGTTTCTGAGTGAAGTTGCAAACGATATACCGGCCAATAATTTTCAAAGAGACCAGATGAATGCAGTTGGCCCTTAAATGAAGTCCTGAAGACAATCCTATTTAATTGAATCAAGAACTGTAACTTTATTTAACAATCGAGATTTGTTTCATGGATTAACATGACTTGATTTAATGTGTGGGAAAACCCTTGTGTATAAAGCGCTAACAGTTTTGGGTGTGGCAGTTTTTGCAACAGTCTTTGAATATCAAACCATGGTTCGGATTGAAAACATCAGGTGGGTCAATGCCTTGGTTGAAATCATCATTACCTTGTTGGGGGCCTATTTATTTATTTGGAAAAAGCCTGTCATCAACCGCAGAATCATCACTTCGCTTGACGTGGGTTTCTTTTTGTTTTTCTTATCCATGTTGGTTGATTCACTGGATCAATTCTTCATCCACAGTGAACTGTATACCGCAGTCTTTGAGAAATGCACATTGTTGGTCAGTATTTATTGCATCATTTATGGCATAGGGAAGTGGTTTGTTTTGAACCAAGATTTAAACAACAAACTGGTGGATAAAACCATCACTGATGAACTGACTCAGTTGTTGAACCGCCGAGGCATCATGAGCCACTTGGCTCAATTAAAAGAACAAAACCCACCCATTCCTTATTCTTTCATTGTTATGGACATCGATGATTTTAAAGAAATCAATGATCAATTTGGACATTTTGTGGGAGACCGGACTTTACAACAGATTGGGGTGTTTTTTAACGCTAAGGCCCAGGAAAATTGGGCTGTTGGTCGTTGGGGTGGAGAAGAATTCATCATTGTACTATCAAATGTGAAACTCGAAGAAGCACAACAGATTGCTGAAGGTATCAGAACTGAAGTACAGGAAATTAAGCCGGTGAGGGAAAAGGATGAGTTTCGCATCACCCTCAGCATTGGAGTCAGTGTCTACAATGAAAAAGACCACTCCTATTTAGCAGCCGTTTGTCGGGCTGATAAACTGCTGTATCAAGCCAAAAGCCTTGGAAAAAATAAAGTGATCTCAGAATTAGATATGCAGGAAGTTGATTGTTGTTCATAGCTTTGGAACATCCGTTCAGATATCCATTTGTGTGTTGAGAAATCACCTCATGAGTTTAATCTGATTAACGAATCAGTTATAGTGGTGCCATTAGAATAATCACGTGACCGGCTGAATGAAATACTACACGCCTCTGATTCCTTTTTCTTTGGGAATTTTATTGCTGTTGCAACTGCCAATTTTTGCTGATCTGGTGTGGGCCAATGGCATCTTACAATTGTTGATATTCATTGCTTTGGCTTCTTTACCGGCGCTAAGAACAGGGCGTATGAGTTATGTCGATATTGCCTGGCCTTGGGGGTTGGTTCTATTGGGCTTAATTACCTTGATCAATTGTCCTGAGTTAAATTTACGGGTTTGGTTGGTGTCGACCTTATACATATTGATGGGATTACGTATGGGGTTGGGGGCGATTAAACTTTGGCAGGCTGGTTATTTAAACAGTGAACTTCCTCGCTACCAGTACCAACGCAGGCGGTGGCGACGCAAAGGCAAGCACAACACACCATTGGCCATGCAAGTTGAAATCCTGGTTCAAGGATTGGCCAATGTTTCATTTTTGGCCATACCAGCCTTTGTGATGGCCGTGAATCCGGACCCTTCAATTGCGGTGATGACATGGGTCGGTTTGGTGTTGTGGATTGGTGCCTATGTGATGGAATCGGTTGCAGACATGCAAAAACTGAATTTCCTCAGGGAGATGAAAAAAGAAGGGGTTCGGCATCAGGTGTGCGATGTGGGCTTGTGGGCTTACAGCAGACATCCCAATTATTTTGCTGAATGGATGGCATGGAATGCCTTGGTCATCATGGCTGTACCCTCATGGTTTTATCTGCTGTCTACTCAACCGGTGGTTTTGTGGTTAACCATGGGTGTGGCGCTGGTGCTGGTCTCATACATCATGTACAGCACTCTGGTTTTTTATACCGGTGCTGTTCCTGCAGAATATTACTCAGTCAAGAAAAGACCTCAATACGAGTCGTATCAGAAAGCCACCAACCGGTTTTTTCCGGGTTCAAAAAAAAATTAACCCATAAAAGATTGACCGGCATCAATTAACCCAGGGGATTTTTGTTTCATAATATTTCTTTTGGTATGAATTATTGGTATGGCATTTTGGCAGGCATTGGCTGGATTAGGGTTGTTTCTGTTTGGAATGAAACAATTGGAGGCTGCCCTGAAACTGATGGCCGGGGCCCAGTTCAACCGCTGGATCATTAACTCAACTAATCGCCCCATTCGTTCAGTTTCTACCGGCATCATTGCCACTGCAATGGTACAAAGCAGTTCTTTGGTTGGGTTGATTACCTTGGCGTTTGTGGGTGCCGGTATCATGCCTTTGGTCAATGGTATTGGGGTGGTACTTGGTTCAAATCTTGGCACCACTTTCACCGGTTGGATGGTGGCTACATTAGGCTTTAAAGTGGACATGTCCTTGTTGGTTTACCCTTTGTTAGGCCTGGGCGGATTAGGCTATGGTTTGTTGAAAGGAAAGAGTCAATCTGTGGCCTTAGCGATCTTGGGAATGTCCTTGTTGTTGATGGGGCTGGACTTCATGAAAGACAGTGCCACAGCTGTGTCAGACCAACTCAGCTTAGGTGTTTTGCAAGGTTACCCATTGATCGTCTATTTACTGTTTGGTGTGGTAATGACAGCAATCATTCAAAGCAGTTCGGTGATGATGATGTTGTCATTGGCTGCGCTGTATGCTGGCTTGTTGACGTTACCTGCCGCTGCTGCGGTGGTCATTGGTGCAGACCTGGGTACCACCAGTACAGTGATGCTGGGAGGCATTCAGGGTGCTGCTGCCAAACGCCGATTGGCCTTGGCCCATGTGATTTTTAATTTGGTGGTGGATGTGTTGGCCTTTGCCTCGATTCATTGGATTTTATCACTGATCACACATTTGCAAATTGAAGACCCTTTGTTGGGCTTGGTGGCCTTTCACAGCTTTTTTAATTTGATGGGATTGTTGTTGTTCTTGCCTTTTATTCATGCCTTCAGCCGTGGTTTAGAAAAATTGGTCAAAACCAAAAAACTGGATCACGGGGTGGCATACATCAATGCGGTACCGGCCACAGTGACTGAAGCTGCAATGGAAGCCTTGTCATTAGAAACCAAACGGTTGATTGCTTTGGTCTTGTATTTCAACATGCGACAACTGGCGATTGATCATGAATCCATTACTGCCGCTGATCTGCCAGAAGTGTTCAGCAAGAAAAATGACATGGAATTTTATACCAGCCTCAAAGGCCTTGAAGGAGAAATCATCGCCTATGCCATGTTGGTGCAAAAGCTCAGCCAACCACAGCAAGATAACAGGGATTTCTCACATCAATTGGGCGGCAAAATAGACCACTATATGCAAGCCATAAGAGCGGCCATATATGCGGCCAAATCAATCAAAGACATCCATGACAACATCCATGATTTCCAATCCACCACTGAACAAAATTCAAGAGGGTATTTCAAAGAAATCATGGCTTTCACAGAAACCCATTATCAAACTTTGGCGGCCATGATGGCGATGGATTGTGAAATATTGAATGAAGAGTTGAACACATTAAAAGAACAAGCCAACACCAGTCGTCGCGAATTCAGGTCGAAAATCCATCAACACATGAGCAGCCAGGCATTGAATTCAGCTGATTTATCGACCTTATTGAATGTCAACAAAGAGGTATACAATTCCAAAAGTGCTTTGATCAAAGCGCTGAATGAGATCAGTTTATAAAGGCGGAAAGAAGGTTCAGCCAACTCAATTGGTATTAACTGGCCCTAATAATTCCCTATCAAACACTGAATCAGCACGTCAATGTCTTCTTTTTCTAGGTTGGCATTCAGGGTGATGCGCAATCGGCACTGGTTCTTGGGTACAGTGGGTGGTCTGATGGCGGTGGTTACGATGCCGCATTCCTTCAAGTAAGCTGATTTTTCCAATGCCGCCGCTTCTGTCTTTAACATGATGGGTTGAATCGGCGATTCTGTGAATTTGGCTTGATCGGCCAAGTCATATTGTTTACAGCCCTGTTGAAATTGATAGATCAACTCCAGAATTTTCTCGCGCCGCCAGGGTTCTGTGCGGATGATTTCCAAGGCTTTCAAAGTGGCCGCCACCACCGGCACGGGTAGGGCGGTGTTGTATTTATAGGTGCGGGCTTTTTGAATGATGGTCTCCACCAGTGTATCTGATGCGGCCACATAAGCACCCGCTGTGCCAAAGGCTTTACCAAAAGTACCTGATAAGATGGGCACTTCGGTTTCACTGAGGATCATGGTGTCTAATACCCCACGGCCCTGATCTCCCATCACACCCACGCCATGACAATCATCAACCCAAAGCAAAGCGTTGTAAGTGTGGGCACTGAGGGCAGCAGAAAACAAATCATGGCTGTCGCCATCCATGGAAAACACACCCTCGGTGGCCCACAATTTAAAGCGGTTGACATCTTCGGCCAAAATGGCTTCAGCCTTGGCGTTGTTCAAATGGGGGTAGCGTTTCAGTTCGGCACCAGACAATTGTGCCGCGTCGATCAAGGAGGCATGGTTCAGGCGGTCCTGAATGAACCAGTCTTTGCGTTTAAGCAGGGCTTGGGCTACACCCAAATTGGCCAAATAACCCGCAGAAAATAACACCACACGAGGATACTTGAGGAAATCAGCCATGGCATATTCCAGTTCCTGGTGGATCGAGGTGTAGCCAGACATCAGGGGTGAACCGGTGGATCCAAAACCAAATTTACTGGCCGCATCCTGGGCCGCCATCAGTACTTCAGGGTGGTTGGCCAGGCCCAGATAATCGTTGCTGTTGAAATTCAGCATTTGCCGACCTTCCATGGAGACATAACGCCCCACCATGGAAGTGCGGGTCATGCGTTCACGAAACAACTGTTGTTCTTTGAGTTTTTCCAGCTGCTGATCAAATTTCATACCAATGGGCCCCGTTCACCATATTGGTGATTCATTATAGCGATTTATTTAAACCAATGTGGGTCAGAAAATTCTCTCGGGCCATGATAAATCACAATTGTTTCGATTCCGTACGTTTATATCAAGCTTGATTGAACATTCTATACCCGTCATTGCGAGGAGCTTTGCGACACCCAATCGAGTTGAGTGCAGGCTTAAGCAATCTCATGAATTTGAAATTAATTCAGGAGATTGCCACGGCACTTTGTGCCTCGCAATGACAGAATCATTTAATCATCACTGCGAAGGAGTTACGGTTTTATGCATAGCAAAAAGAAGAGGCCTCGCAGCAAACCAGACCCATGTTGTCCCTTGGCAAGTACAGCGCGCCTAACAGGGCAACTCATCAATTTCTGCGGAGAGGTTATGGTTTGCATCGAAGATGCAAGAAGTGGCCTTGCAACAAACCAGACCGATGTTGTTCCTTGGCGAGCTAGCGAGTCAATTAGGACAACTCATTAAAGTCTGCGCAGAGGTTACGGTTTTTTGCATAGCAAAAAGAAGTGGCCTCGCAGCAAACTAATTAATGACGATGTGGCATGGGCTCTATACCCAACTTTTTGAACAGGGCCATGTCTTTGTTTTCTTCCGGGTTGGCTGTGGTGAGCAGCTTTTCACCGTAGAATATCGAATTGGCACCGGCAAAGAAACACATGGCTTGGACCGCTTCAGACATGTCATTGCGACCGGCCGACAAACGCACCATGGATTTGGGCATCATGAGGCGGGCCACTGCTATGGTGCGGACAAAATCCAATTCATCAATTTTATCGATGCCGTGTAAAGGTGTGCCTTTGACTTGCACCAAAGCATTGATCGGCACACTGCCCGGGTGTTGTTCCAGATTGGCCAGGGCCATCAGCATGCCGCCACGGTCACGTTGTGATTCACCCATTCCGACAATGCCACCTGAGCACACATTGATGCCTGAATCCTGAACATTTTTCAGGGTGTCCATGCGCATTTCAAATTTACGTGTGGTGATGATCTTGTCGTAGTATTCTTCAGAGGTGTCGATGTTGTGGTTGTAATAATCCAAACCGGCATCAGACAACTTCTTAGATTGGTCAGGGGACAACATACCCAAAGTCAGGCAGGTTTCCATGCCCAGGGCTTTGACACCTTTGACCATATCAATCACCTGATCTAAATCACGGTCTTTGGGGCTGCGCCAGGCTGCGCCCATACAAAAACGGGTGGCGCCTTGTTCTTTGGCCAAGCCTGCTTGTTCAACCACAGTATCAACCGCCATCAAAGGTTCAGCTTCGACCTCGGTTTCGTAACGAACTGATTGGGGGCAGTAGTTACAATCTTCTGGACAAGCACCGGTTTTGATGCTCAGTAAAGTGCTGATTTGTACGTGATTGGGATTGAAATATTCACGGTGCATCCGGTGTGCTTGAAACAACAAATCATTGAAAGGTAAGGCAAATAATTGTTCGACTTCTTCGATGGTCCAATCGTGGCGAATGTGCTGATTTTCAGGCATGTTGATCCAGTGAAATTTCAAAAATATGAAGTATGCGATGTGCAGGCTAAATAGTCAATGTTTGTCGCAGTCAAATTATTTTCCAATGCTCACCAGGCTAAAAAAAGCAGCAAGGGTTGACGAATTGCTGCCCCAGGTCAAATCAGGTTTTTAGCTATTCAAAATCATCCGCAAAAATCATGTCATCGGCTAAAGTTGGCCCAGTGATTTTCAGCAACCCAGACCAGGCCACTGCATACAATTCGCCATCCTCGCTTTCGCCCATGCTGGTGACTGCAAAACCGCCAATCAACACACCCATATCAAAAAATTCCCAGCCATTGGTGGTTTCACGTGCCGCAAAATACCTGCCATCACACCAATCTGTAAACAAATACCAACCGTACAGTCCTGCATAATCTGAACCGCGGTAGCGATAGCCACCCACGGCGGTACAGAAATTGCTACCAGGTTGGTCATGTTGTAGTGCTGCTATGGGTAAATCATTGGGGCCATTGCTGTCACAACCTCCTAGCCCTGAAAAGTCAGCCCCCTCAAAACAAGGCCAGCCATAGTTTTGACCACCACTGCCAGCCGGTGTGTGATTGAATTCTTCCCAAGTGTCTTCGCCCACATCGCCAATGAACAGGTCTCCATTGATTCGGTCATGGGATATCCGCCAAGGGTTGCGTAAACCACTGACCCACACTTCATCGGCACCTGTTGTATTGGCATATGGGTTGTCAGCTGGAATGGCATAGTTTCTGTCACCATCACCCGGGAAGTCATCGCCATCCACATCTATGCGCAAAATCTTCCCTAACAGGCTGTCTAAATCTTGTGATGCCATGGGGTCACCACTGCCATCTCCAGAACTGATGTATAAAAAACCATCAGTTGGGCCAAAGCTTAAATCGCCGCCGTTATGAGCGCCAAAGGGCTGCACAAAGGTTAACACCATTTGAGCGGAAGCGGGGTTGGCCACATTGATGTCACCTGCTGATACACTGTACCGCTCAATCACCGAATCACCGCTTAAGTCGGTGTAATAAACATAGAAAAAGCCGTTATTGGCGTAATTGGGATGAAAGGCCAGGCCGAGCAATCCACGCTCTCCTCCGGATGTGATGATGGCACTGATGTCTAAAAATGGCGTGGCCAAATGAATGCCATTCTCAACCACTTTGATTTGTCCACCTTGTTGAGTGACAAACAAGCGATCACTGCCATCACCCGCGTTGGTCACACTGACTGGATTGGTGAATCCGTTGGCCACATCTTCGGTACCTAAAAAGGCCGGCTGAGCGACGGCAACTCCGGTGAACAACATGGATATTACCCATGCGACAATCATTGATTTATTTTTCATACCCCACCTTTTTTAAGGTTAATTATTTAGGGATGCCCTTGGGTCTTCATTCATTTTTGTTACCGATAAAAATGAAAGCGACCTCGGCGAGCATATCTCTCTACTTCGGACGAGCTACGGTATTCAAGTAAGGCTTCTTGGCTTAACGCCAAACCGCCATACTTTCATTGCCTGCTCTTGCCCCCTCTGACTGGCCTATATGGATGTAGGTCTGTCGCGCTAGCAGGATGCGGAAGCGACCAGTTTCACTTCACGGCTGATCGGCCATTACGTAATTACTTCTTTGCTCTGCAAAACCGCAATTACTTCATAGCCTGCCTAACCGAGTGCGCCGGTCGAACTGATGGCCCGTTCTCCATTGTTATGTACAGCTGAACTGCACTTGTTTTCCAGGCTGATCAGTCTAATTACAGTGTCATTGGTCGTCTAGGGGTAAAGGTATGAACGGTAAAAAATTAAGGCTTAACGGTATTTGGTTTGGGATTCAATATGACGAAAATATAGACGCCAACAAGCACGTCGAATGACACACAAGCCCACGCATACCAAATGGGTACCACCTCTTGAATGGGGCCGTAAAGGTGTAAAAACACATCCCAAACAGGGTGTAACAACCAGCCGATTGCCAGCCAGTTGATGTGGTGTTTAAATGACAGCAGGTAGAACAGACCGTACACAACAATTCCACTGAGTTCAGTCAATAAGTGCTCATGTTGATTTTGTATGAGGGCCATCAATGGATAAATCAAGGCAGCTATGATCAAAGCCCTGCCCAACAGTTTGTGACTGGCTCGATTGGGTAGTTGTTTGGCATACCACAACAAAAAAATGGCCCCGATCAAACCCAGGAACAGGTACAACAATATCAGCATGTGTTTGGATGGAGCTGCATGGATTCACTTTAACATAAACGCTTCGCAAGCCAGATGATTCTGTTAAAATCATCAGCTGTTCATACATTTTACCGCTCATGGCAGTTCACGAAATCACCCACCCTTTGGTGCAACATAAAATAGGTTTGCTGCGACACAAAGACATTGCAGTCCAGGACTTCCGCACCATCGTTTCTGAAATTGGCGTGTTGTTGACCTACGAAGCAACGCGACATTTATCCATTAAAAAACGAACCATTCAGACTTGGGCTGGAGAAACAGAAGTTGAAAAAATAAGCAACAGTCAAATTTCAGTGGTACCCATCCTCAGGGCCGGCTTGGGCATGTTGGATGGTGTATTGAAAATGCTACCTGGAGCCGGGGTGTCGGTGGTGGGCTTTGCCCGCAATGAAGAAACTTTAGAAGCCGAAGCCTATTATGAAAAATTGGTCACAAACATCCAGGATCGTGAAGTGATTGTGGTAGATCCCATGTTAGCCACAGGTGGTACTTTGGATGCCACATTGGATTTATTAAAACAAGCGGGATGTAAAAAGATCACCGGCATATTCTTGGTGGCTGCACCGGAAGGCTTGGCCCGGATTGAAGACAAGCACCCGGATGTAGATATCTATGTGGCGGCCATTGATGATCACCTCAATGACCAAGGGTATATCTTACCCGGGCTGGGCGATGCAGGTGATAAGATTTTTGGTACTTTGTAGCCTATTTAAGCCGACAATTCATGTTGTTCACATCACTCAGGTTTTTACTTTTAAAAATTCTACTTGGGCCGGTTATGCTGATTCAAGGGTGGTGGGTGCGCAGAAACACACCTGTATTACCTGAACCTGTCATTCACAAAAAAGGTCAGGTTGGTACAGGACCACCATTTAGACTGTTGCTGGTAGGTGACTCTTCTGCAGCAGGTGTTGGAGCGCCCTGTGCAGAGCAATCTTTGTTGGGTGAGCTGCTGGCGTTGTTGAGAAAAGACCATCAAGTCACTTATCACATGCTGGCAGAAACAGGCAAAACAACAGCAGAAATATTAATGGATTTGGTGGATGAACCTGCTGAACATCATGATTTGGTTGTCACTGCTTTGGGTGTCAATGATGTGACCTCACAAGTCCCACTGAACAAATGGTCAGAACAACAAAAAGCATTGATAAACACCATCAACAGTAAATTTTCACCCAATCAGTTGATCATGTCAGGGCTGCCACCTGTGCGGGAATTTCCTGCCTTGCCATGGCCATTGAATGCTTATATGGGCGCTTATGCCGATCAATTGAATAAGATGTTGGTACAAATAACAACGGCACATGAAGGTGTTGAATTCTTGA
The DNA here is from genome assembly GCA_965230295.1 of Marinicella sp. Taxonomy (GTDB): domain Bacteria; phylum Pseudomonadota; class Gammaproteobacteria; order Xanthomonadales; family Marinicellaceae; genus Marinicella. The sequence continues at coordinate 1,895,127 of OZ246001.1, forward strand.
GTTTACGTGGTTATCCAGATGAGGCAAAAGCGGCGACAGATGGATTTCATCCCGGGCCAACGGTGTACCGCCTGTGGGCACAAAACATCGTTGCTGCCATCGATATCAAATAAGCAGAATGTTATAATTTCTATCATGTTGAACCAACTTCTCAGTCAAAAGACCCAACAACGTCTGGCAGAAATTTCTACAGCTTTTGCCACAGCTGAACCTTTCAAGCATGTGGTAATAGATGATTTTTTCGAGTCTGATTTTTGCCAACAATTGGTTGATCAGTTTCCTGAATTTAAAGCACGTGATGCGGTGGATGAAAACCAAACTTTGGGTAAAAAGGCAGTGGTACAAACGGTCAGCCAGTTGGGCAGTGCTTACCAAAAATTGGATCAGCTGGTGCAAAGTGAGGCGTTTTTATCTGCCATTGAGAACATAACGGGCATCCAACACCTGGTATACGATCCACATTATATTGGTGGTGGGACTCATAACAACATGGATACGCAAGAGCTGGATCCGCATGTAGATTTCACTCACCATCCGATAACCAGTCACCACCGCAGGCTGAACTTGATTGTGTATTTAAACCACGAATGGGAAACCGAATGGGGGGGTAACATTGAATTTCACCGCAATCCGAGATTGCCGGTTGCTGAAGACCAGATCACCAGTGTAAGGCCGTTGTTTAACCGGGCTGTTATTTTCGAAACCCACAACCATTCCTGGCATGGTTTTCCACCCATTAAGTTACCCGCCGACAGAAAGGACATCAGCAGAAAATCATTTGCCCTTTATTATTACACCAAGCAAAGAACCAAGGGTATTGAGCCGCATTCGACCATATATGTTGAAAGACACTTGGCAGAAAAATTCAAACCAGGCCGATCATTGAATGAAGCAGATGTCAGTGAGCTGCAAACTTTATTGAATCGAAGGGATCAACATTTGGAACGACTGTATAAGAACATCACCGCCCAAACCAAACAAATCAGCCAGTTACAAGCTGAGGTTTCAACATTGAAATTTTTGGCAGGTGATTCCTCTCAACAAGAACAAGACATCATGCGAAAGATGAAACTGTTGAGTTTTGATGAAACCCGTTTATTGAACCGGGTCCAGGAATTGGAAAATTCCACTTCCTGGAAGATCACAGCACCGTTGCGCAAAATCAAAAGTTGGATCAGCCGGAACCGGTGAATCAATCCTCAATTGTTTTTTCATAGACTTGTGGTTGGCCCCAGCCCCTTAATTCCAGACTTTCAATGTGGCTTTGTTCATTGAGTTTGAACTGTATTTTGACTTTGGCCAGGTTCAGTTTGAAAGTGTCATCGCCGATGTAGGTCATGGCATATTTGGGTTGTTTGGGTGCAATGAAAAACAGGCGATCGTTGCGTCGTTCGATGGCTATGGTTTTGTCAGTTTCAGACTGTTTAAAACGTCCTGTGTACAAAGTCAGTTGATCCACATCGATTGAGACGGGAAAGTCGTGTTGTTTCATGGCTTGGTTGGGGTCCATCATGTGAATGACAATGTCATCAACGTTGGTGTTGTGGTTGGTCATGGCGGCCACCACTTTCTGTTGTTTTGGATCAATCATCAACATGGATCGGAATCCGCCCGTACCACCATTGTGCCAAAGGACACCATTGGGATTGAAGTGCCAACCTAATCCCACGCGCAAACGACCCTGTTCATAGTGTGAGCTGGTGGCTAGGTCCATGGCCTCACGCATGGCACCAGCAGGTTGGTTCAAATGAGCCACCCCATATTTGACTAAATCGTGAATTGAACTGCGGATGGAGCCTGCACCAGCCAAAGCTTTGAATTGCCAAGCATTGCTGGGCTTGTTACCCATATACCCTTGGGCCAAAATTGCTTCAGGCACTTCTTCCAGCAACATGTAAGTTTGCTTTAAATCCAACGGCTCAAGGATGTTGGTTTTGACCAATTCATTGAACGGTCTTTGGTCAATGACTGCCATGGTTTCCCCCAATAAACCGGTCGCAAAATTGGAATAGGCATAGGTTTCTCCTGCATTGACCGGTTTGGCTTTGTTGATGCCTTCCAGCAAAGTTTCTCGATCGTAGTCGGCATAGGGGTCGTTTGAAAAAGACGACAAGTTACTCGGTATTCTGGGCAGACCAGAGGTGTGGGTGGATAATTGTTTGAAGGTGATGGCTTGATGGTTGTTGTCTTCCAGCTTGAAAGGTTGGGGCCAGAAGTCCTGAACAGCATCATCTAAAGTCAACGCCTTGGCTTGGACTTTCTGTGCCAGTAACAGCGCAGTAAAAGTTTTACTGATGGAGCCAATTTCATAAACTGAGTTTTCGCTGGCGTGTAGATTCAACGCTTTGTTCTGCAACCCTTTTGTATAGAAATGCATGACTCCTTGGTCATAGACACCGACCACAATGGAAGGGTTTATTCCGTGTTCGATCCGTTGATCAATTTCTTTGATGACATCAGCAGGAATTTGAGCTGAGGCCATGCCACAGGTGAACAACATCAGTAAGATAATTTTCTGCATGTCTGTCAGGTTTGAGTGAATGAGTCAGTAATTTTAAACCAACATCGACCAGAAGGCATGGTGCTGAAGTCATATATGGAATGTTCTTGGGGCTTCATTCTGGTTTATGGTCTGACAGGTCTTCATATTTGCTGCGCAAATAAACCGACCTTTACAGGCTATTGTCTGAGCAGTTGCTTCGCACTGCATGTCTGTTCAAGACAAAAGTGAAAGCGACCTCATCAAACATATCTTGCTACCTCGTGCGCTTCGCCTCTGATTCGCTTCGCTCACCAACCGGCTCGGCGGGTCAAGCAGTTAAACAGCTCTCCTTTGGTAGGCCCAGCAAATAACAAACGTGACCAACAGCACTATATTTTCACTCCCCAGTGTTTAAAATGTTTGTTTTTTTAGATTTGAAATCGGAGCGTAAATTATGAAGAGCAAATTATTAGCAGCAGTGGCCTTGGTCAGTACATCATGGATGTCACAGGCTGAGTTAACCCTGGACGGCGTGCTGGAAGCTTACATTGAAGCCAGGGGTGGTATGGAAGTGATTGAAAGCATGGACACCATGAAAACAACCGGCAAAATGACCATGGGTGCGATGGAAGCACCTTTTGCATTTACTTACAAATCTCCAGACAAAATTTACACCACTTTCGAGATTCAAGGCATGAAAGGCATCCAGGCATACGATGGTGAAAAAGGCTGGCAAATCATGCCATTTATGGGCAAAACTGAAGCGGTTGAAATGTCTGAAGATGAGTTAAAGCAAGTCAAAGACCAGGCTGACATTGAAGGTCCTTTGGTGAACCACAAAGCCAAAGGCATCACCTTGGAGTTGGTTGGCAAAACTGAAATTGAAGGCACGCCAGTGATTGAAATCAAAGCCACCAAAAAGAATGGAGATGTGGTGGATGTGTATCTGGATGAAGAGTACATGATTGAAGTGATGACCCGCACCAAAATGAAAATGATGGGCCAGGAAGTTGAAGCTGAAACATACTTCAGTGACTACAAAGAAGTGGGTGATGCAGCGGTACCTGTGGCTCACTCTATGGCAATTAAAATGAACGGTGCTGTGGTTCAAAACCTGACCTTGGAAAACATTGAAATTAACTTGAATGTGGATGACTCATTATTCGCTATGCCCGCAGCTGCAGAAAAAGAAGCTGCTGAAACCACTGAATAATACGGAGTCATAACCATGAAGATAACGACGTTATGCATGGTGGCAGGTGCTTTGTTGCCTGCCACTACCTGGGCCAAATCTCCCAAAGTCGATTCATACACTTTTGGTGGTCTACAGGCACGCGCCATAGGGCCGGCAGTGATGAGCGGACGCATTTCGGCTTTGGATGCCACTGCCAGCGACACCCCGGTGATTTATGTCGGCACAGCCAGTGGCGGGATGTGGAAATCCAAAGACGGTGGGGTTGGTTTTGAAGCCATCTTTGATGACCACAACCAGTCCATAGGTGCAGTCAAAGTAGATCCCAACAATGAATCCAATGTTTGGGTCGGTACGGGAGAATCCTGGGTCAGAAATACGGTTTCTGTAGGTGATGGAGTGTACCTGTCAACCGATGCGGGTGAAAAGTGGCAGCATTTGGGTTTGGAAAAAACTGAGCGCATAGCCGCCATCGAAGTCAGTAGCCAATCCAGTGATACGGTTTTTGTTTGTGCCACCGGTGCTTTGTGGAGTGATGCCAAAGAAAGGGGTGTCTACCGCACCACCGATTCGGGTAAAACTTGGGACAAAGTGTTGTATGTAGATCAAACCACCGGTTGTTCTGATTTGGTGATTGATCCCAACAACCCCAACATCATTTATGCAGGAATGTGGGAATTCCGTCGTTATCCTGATTATTTCACTTCCGGCGGTGAAGGCAGTGGCTTGTACCGCTCAATCGATGGTGGAGACAGTTGGCAGGAGTTAACCAACGGTTTACCGGAAGGAGACAAAGGACGCATCGCTTTGGCGATAGCCAATTCTCAAAGCACCACCATTTATGCCACTGTCGAAGCCAAAGAAACGGCTTTGTACCGCAGTGATGACATGGGTAAAAGCTGGCAGAAGAAATCTGATGCTGGTATGGTGCAGATGCGACCCTTTTATTTTGGTGAGTTAAAAGTAGACCCCACTGACCCGGAACGGGTCTATAAACCCAGTTTCATCACAGTCACCAGTGTCGACGGTGGTGAGACATTTACATCCATGTTTGGTGGTGGTTTTAACATACCCATTCACCCAGATCACCATGCATTGTGGATCAATGACAACAACCCCAACCAATTGGTTTTGGGCACCGATGGTGGTGTTTACATCAGTTACAACAAAGGTGGTAACTGGCGCATGGTAGGCACTTTACCTGTCAGTCAGTTTTATCACGTTTCACACGATGACCAGTGGCCTTATCACGTTTATGGTGGTTTGCAAGACAATGGTTCCTGGGAAGGGCCCTCAAGAGCGCCAGGTGGCATTAAACCAGGTGATTGGAATTCTATTGGAATGGGTGATGGATTTTGGGCATTTGTTGATAAACAAGATCACAACACCATTTATTCTGAATACCAAGGTGGTAAATTGCTGCGCTTAAATCGCAACATTGGTGAATTGAAAAACATCCCGCCTGTCGCAGGTGAAGGTGAAGAGAAATTACGCTTCAATTGGAACACCCCGTTGTTGGTCAGTGAAGCCAATATAGGCACCATATACTATGGCTCACAATATCTGCACAAATCAACCGACAAGGGTGAATCTTGGCAAACCATATCTCCAGATTTAACCACCGATGATCCCAAGCGCCAAAGACAAGCGAGTACCGGTGGCATCACCATTGATAACTCAACGGCAGAAAACAACGCCACCATCTACACCATAGCGGAATCTAAACTAGATCAGCAATTGTTGTGGGTGGGATCAGATGATGGCTTGATACATGTCTCTAAAAATGCCGGTGACAGTTGGCAAAATGTGGGTAAAAACATCAAAGGCGTCCCTAAAGGTACTTGGGTTTCTCGAATCACCGCCAGCCACCATGATGCCGGTACGGCTTTTGTGACTTTTGACGGGCACCGCACGGGTGACATGAAAACCTATACTTTCCGTACCGATGACTATGGCCAAACATGGCAAGCCTTGGCTGCCAATGATTTGGGTTATGCCTGGGTCCTGAAGCAAGATCCTGTGAACCCTGACTTGTTGTTCTTGGGGACTGAGTTTGGCTTGTACATCAGTTTGGATGGTGGTGCCAATTGGGCCAGATTCAAAGAGAATTTGCCCAAAGTGGCGATTCATGATTTGGTTATTCATCCCACAGAACACGATGTGATTTTGGGTACCCATGGGCGGGGTGTTTACATCATTGATGACATTTCTCCATTGCGTGAACTGACCCAAGAGAAGTTGACAGAGAATGTGGTGATGTTGCCTTCAAGGGCAGCAGTGATGGTTGAAGGTGGTGCGTTACAGAGCTTTTCTGGTGGCGATGATTTCATTGGTGCCAATCCTTCAGAAGTGGCTGTGATCACCTACTATTTGAAAAAGCGCCACATGTTTGGTGACATGAAAATCAATATATTAGATGAAAACGATCAAATCATCACCACCTTGGTGGCTGGTAAAAGACGCGGGATTAATCGCGTGGATTGGCCAATGCGATTGAAAGCACCTAAATTCCCACCATCAACTTCATTGGTCCCTGGCTTTTTAGGCCCTCGGGTTGCAGAAGGAACTTACAAAGTAGAACTCGTCAAAGGTAAGAAGAAGTATTATTCTACGGTTGATTTGGTTCCTGACCCACGTTCTGAGCACACCGCAGCAGATCGTCAAGCACAACAACAATTATCGATGCAATTGTACGATGCGATCAATGATTTGACCTTCCAATTGAGTCAGTTGAAAGACGTGGTGACTCAGTTGAACGAAAAGGAAAACTTGCAGTCTTCGGTACAAAAGAAAGCCGATCGATTTGAGTCAGCCTATAAAGACCTGAATGCCAAATTCACCGCCACCAAAAAAGGCCTGATTACCGGTGAATCAAAACTGCGAGAGCAATTGGGTACCTTGTTTGGCAATGTGGTTGGCTACAACGGTAAACCCAGCCAAACACAGTATCAAATGGCAGATAACCTGGTTGATGAAGTCGCTGTGGCCCTCAAAGAAGGTCAGGCCTTGCTTGATAAGCAATTACCTGGCTTGAACAAAGCGCTGGGTGATGAACATGGCATCAAGTTGTTAGACCGTGCCACCTGGAATGAGAAAAATGGCATGGGTTTGGCTTCACCACCAGTCAATAAAGCCTGGTTGGTCAATGGCATGCACATTCACCATTGATTCAAGCCAATAATTGTCAATAGCATGAGGGGCTGAACCAGCCCCTTTCTTATGAATATTCGTATTGTCCAAGCCAAGCAAGAACAAGCTCAGTTACTGAGTGAATTGGCCCTTCGGTCCAAAGCCTACTGGAATTATTCGGGTTCATTCATGCAAGCTGTGACTGCTGAACTCACCTACACGGCAGAAGACCTCAAGATTCACCCCACGTTTGTGGCAGAGGAGGGTGAACGTGTTGTTGGTTTTTATCAATTGGTGGCACTTGATTCAAAGGAAGTTGAATTGGAGGCGATGTTTGTGGATCCGGATTACCTGAGAAATGGGGTTGGCGTTCAGTTGTTCACCCATGCCACGCAAGTGGCCAAAGGACATGGGTTTAAAATCATGAAAGTTCAATCAGACCCCAATGCAACAGATTTTTATCTGCGGCAAGGCTGTGATCAATTGGGTGAGTCGGCATCCCTCAGTATCCCTGGTCGTTATTTGCCTTTATTAGAATATAAGCTCTGAACGGAAGGTCAGTATTCCAGAGCATCAAATTCCTGGATGTTTTTCAGCAGCAACAGGGTACTTTTTTCAATTTGTACACGGTCTCCTGAGTCAGCCAACTGTCGCATGGAGTCGGTGATGGCAATCCACCAACGCATGTGACCGGCGCTCAGTTGAGCTGCCACTGGCACCAGATCACGCACCAGCGCCAAGGAATGGATACAGGTTTTTTTCAAGAACACCATGCTTTCCAAGTCCAATTCATTGTTTTCGACTTGTTCTATGAAACGGGTGATGATGGTTGGGTCTTTTTCCAGTGCAACCGAGGGCATGGGTTCGGCATGTTGATCCAGAAAACCTATGTCTAAATAAGACAAAAAGCTCCTTAAAGAGCCACGCAGGGACAACCACAACTCATTTTTACGTTGCATTTCCCGAGATTTCTGGAAGTAGCTTAACAGTCCAATCCAGAAAAAGCCTTCTAAACAAAAGCCAATGAGTTCAGGAACCAGGTTGTCTCTGAAGGCATGCTCGGTGTTTTGTGCCATGAAATACTGAAACAACAAAAAGGCAGCCAGACCAAACACCGCCATGGGGGCGTACATCAGGTATTTACTCATTTCGTTCTCCGTCTACCTGGCCTTCCTGAACATAGGCTTTGACCACATCAACGATCTTTTTGGCTTCAACGGCAGTCAGGTTCAGGGGCAACCCCTGTAAATAAACAATCAAACCATCACGCAATGGAATGGGGATGATGTCATCCTGCGTGCCTGCATGATGAAGGGCAATGGATTCCAGGGCTTTTTGTTCTTCTTGATCTCTTTTTTGCACCTGCTTAGCTGGAGCCAGGTTGCTACCGGTTGAAGTGAATGTTTCCGGATCCCTGAGCCAGCAAAAATAATCATCCAGAGCCGCTTTGAGCCGGGAGTTATAAAGATTCATGGCTTCTTCTCGAATCGATGAATCTTCCAATTTATGAATTCTGGAACACAGCTCGTCGATATCCAACTGCCGCAGGTTGATGCGTTCCTCGGCATTGAGGTGATCCAGCAGCTTTTCTGCTGCGGTTTTTCTGCTGCGGGCTACACCAGGATTCATGATGCCAGTGACGGCAGCTTCCTTGAGAAAGTTCAGTAAGCCATTTTTGCTGTAATCCAGGTCGCCCATCTTCACACTCGTATCGAAAAATTAGATTATAATCCTAACGATCATGCAACACAAAAGTTATCAATATGTCGAAAATTACCTTAATCTCATTGTTCTTATTCTTATCCGCGAGGCCTGTTTTGGCTGCTGACCGAGTCACTGGTTATGACTTTGCAACCCGGTCCCCGGTGTTGGCCAGTCAAGCAATGGCCGCCACATCACAACCTTTGGCCACCCAAGTGGCTCTTGATGTCATGAAACAAGGAGGCAATGCCATTGATGCGGCCATAGCTGCCAATGCCATGCTGGGCTTGGTCGAACCGACTGGTAATGGTATCGGTGGAGATTTATTTGCCATTGTGTGGGATGCAAAAAGTAAAAAACTGTATGGTTTGAATGGGTCTGGACGGTCTCCTAAATCCCTCAGCCGGCAATGGTTTATTGACAACGGGTATGAAAAAATTCCTTCTCATGGCCCCCTGCCTGTCTCTGTGCCAGGCACTGTGGATGGCTGGTTTATGCTGCATGATAGGTTTGGAAAATTGCCCATCAAACAAGTGTTACAACCCACCATTGAATATGCTGAACAAGGGTTTCCTGTCACACAATTAATTGCCTATTACTGGAACCGATCGGTACCCATTCTAAGCAAGTACCCTGGATTTACTGAGCAGTACACCCTATCAGGCCGAGCACCCAAAGAAGGTGAAATTTGGCGCAACCAGAATTTGGCCAACACCTTGAAAGCAGTGGTTAAAGGAGGCAGGGATGCTTTTTACAAAGGTGAAATAGCCCAAATCATCAGTGCCTATATGCAGGCCAATGGCGGGTTCCTCAGTTATGAAGACCTGGCCAGCCACCAAGGTGAGTGGGTGGATCCGTTGAGCACCAATTACCGAGGTTATGATGTTTGGGAGTTGCCCCCCAATGGACAAGGTATTGCGGCACTACAAATCCTCAACATCATTGAACAGCATGACTTGAGTGGCATGCGACAAGATTCAGCAGAGTATGTTCACTTGTTTACTGAAGCCAAAAAAGTGGTGTTTGAAGATCGGGCTAAATATTACGCAGATCCAGCTTTCAATGACATCCCAGTGGCGGCGTTGATTTCTAAGGCATATGCCAAACAACGTGGTGCCCTGATAGACCTGAATAAAGCCGGTAAACATTTTCCTGCCGGCAATCCGGCTTTGGATCACGGTGACACCATTTATTTAACCACAGCAGACAGTGAAGGCAACATGGTCTCATTGATTCAAAGTAATTACCGAGGCATGGGTTCAGGCATGACACCAACGGGGCTTGGATTTATTTTGCAAGACCGGGGTGAAATGTTTTCATTGGAAGCGGGGCATTTCAATGAATTTGAAGGTGGTAAAAGACCGTTTCATACAATCATCCCGGCCTTCATCACCAAAGACAACCAACCCTGGGTCAGTTTTGGCTTGATGGGTGGCGCCATGCAACCGCAAGGTCACGCCCAAATTGTGATCAATATGGTTGATTTTGGTATGGATGTACAGGCCGCTGGTGATGCACCACGCATTCACCACACCGGTTCATCTGAGCCCACAGGTGAAGTGATGAACAATGGCGGTATTTTGAACCTGGAAACCGGCTTTCCCTATGCGACCATCAGGGCCTTGATGAGAAAAGGGCATAAAATCCAGTATGCCAATGGCCCATACGGTGGCTATCAAGCGATCATGAGGGCGCCCAATGGGGTTTACTGGGGGGCATCTGAGTCCAGAAAAGATGGGCAGGCAGCGGGTTATTAGAAAAAAATAAAACTCAGTCAGGAAACCAATGGATGAACAAACTGTTTGATTCATGAATTTATTATTGTCTTTTACGTACATTTTCAGTAGTATGGTTAAAAAGAAATACTAAAACGAATTAACAAGGATGTTCAATTTTGATTTTCAATTTGGCTCACCTTAATAATTCCTTTATCAGCCAATCAAACCATGAAAAAAATAATCACAACAGTCAGTGCCATGACGCTGACCATTCCTTCTGGATCCTCCACAGCTGCAGATTCAAGTTATGAGCCCATCACAACAGAAGACATCGAGTTGATCTATGCCGAAGGTGAAAACTTCAAAGGCAGTGGCTTCATTGACTTAGACGTACAAAAGACGGTGTTGTTGTCCTATGATGCGGATGGCAGCGGTGATGTGACGTTAGGCGATGAGTTGAAATATTCAGTACTGGTGACCAATCTTGATAGCGTTGAAGCATCTGATGTGGTATTGCTGGATTTTCTCGAAAGTAAAATTGAGTTGAACTTAGGTACTGTGGCCATCACCCAAGGATTCGTCGTTTCTGGTAATGGCATGTCTGATGACAGCAGCTTGGTACATGTTGACTTTGGCAACATAGCGCCCAATTGGTTTGCTTTGGTCGACTTTGATGTAACGGTTACTGATTTGCGACCTGGGTATAATTTGATCGAAAATTCTGCTGAAGTTTATGGCCCATCAGGATCCTTCTTCGTTTCTGATGATCCAACAACACCCTTATTTGACCCCACCCAAATAGATGCTTATGGCGCTTATCCGGATTTGATTTTCGAAGGCGGTTTCGAATTCAATGGCAGTGGTGGCTTTTAAGTAATGTAAATATGGGTCGTTACCATTAACAGCTGATGGAAAGGTATGATGCAGAAAACAGATTTCATGCTTGGTATGAGCATTGGCATCGTTACCATTGGTTAGCCCCCCTGATCAAAGATCAAGTTGTGGCCGATTTGGCTTGTGGAGAAGGTTATGGCAGTGCCTTATTGGCACAACATGCCAAAGAGATTTTTGCCATTGACATTGACCAGACAACCATCGATGCGGCCAGCAGGAACTATCCAGTAAGCCACTTGAAGTTTCTGCAAGCAGACGTTCTGGAAACGCCCCTTGAACAAAACAGCCTGGATGTGGTGGTTTCATTTGAAACCTTGGAGCACCTGGTTGAACAGCAACAACTTTTGGACGAATTCAACCGCATATTAAAACCCCAAGGTGTCCTGGTTTTGTCCACTCCGGATAAAAATGTCTACTCCGGTGAGCACCACCACAATGAATTTCATGAGAAGGAATTGAGTGCCGATGAATTCACCGCATTGGTTGAGAAAAACTTTACCCATGTGCATTACTTTGGTCAGGAATTACAGACCGTATCTTTGTTGTCACCGATGAACACAAACTCAGGGTTGCAACAAACAAAGCCAGTATATGTTGACCAAGACAATGCCTTCAAGCCTCATGCCAAATTAAGCAAACCCACTTATATGATTGCTGTGGCCAGTCACAATGAGTCGGCCTTGTTGCCATTTCAGCAATTAGGTGCCAGCTATTTCAACGATGTGAATAACAGTTTGTTTCAACATTATGAAAAGCAGGTTGCGGATTTTTTGTCAACCGATCAACAACTTATTGAAGCGAAACAACAATTGGTTTCATTGAAAAATCAAGTCAAGCAACAAAGTATGGTGATCAGTCAGCTTCAAGCCAGGTTGGGCCTTTGAGGTCATTCATCGATTTGTAACAGCTCTAGCCATTGTGCTGTGTGATCTTCAAGCCAATGATGGTCTGACACCCAGGCCCTCATGGTCTGACCATTGTCATACAACAATTGTCGGTCATTGTCATAAGCCTCCAATTGGTCCTTCCACAGTTTGGGCTGGTTGGGCAAAAGATCAGCAGGACTGTTTTGATAACAAGGCAAATCAGAAGCCAAAACAGGAATGCCCAGCGCGCCATACTCCAATAGTTTCAAGGCGCTCTTGGCTGCATTAAAGGCATTGTCCACCAGCGGCGCGATGGCTAGGTTCAAACCAAGTTGTTGTAGTTTTGCTGGATAATGAAGCAAGTTTACTGGCGAATGAAACTCAATCATATTGAGGTCAATGCCCTCAGGATGATCACCAAAAAACACCCAATCAAATTGATGATGGGTCTGTTCAACCAGTGGTTTGATCCAAAGTAAATCTGCTTGGTGTTGCCCTGCACCAGCCCAGCCTATCCGTAATTTCTTTTCTGTAGGAATGGCGTTTTGGACTTGAGGCCACAGGGTTTTGGATAGCCGGTTGGGTATCACTTTGATGTTTCTGTGCCAATTTTTACATTGTGTTGCAAGTACATCAGAACTGACCAATAAAGTGTCTGCCAGAGAACAGGCCAGTTTGATGCGGGTACCCACATCATCGGGGACTTTATTGGTCATTGGGCTGTAATCAGGAATTTGGGTCAACAAATCATCAAGACTGATGATGGTGTGGATGTTGAGTTGTTTGTGGTACTGGTGTAAAGCCTTCAGTTGTTTATCGGCATAAAACCCGTGTAACAACAATGCATCAGGTTGTAACCTTGCCAGCTCATGCGGAGAGGGCACCCAATGTCGGTGTTTCGTGGACATGAATTGCACACTGATTTTGTTTTCTGCAGCCAACACATTCAGTGGTGATTTAACCCGGTAAAAACCGCTGGCCCAGTCATCTTGGGCATATGCGACCACTCTGGGAAGGGTTTTGGGTGTTTTAAAAACGACATGAACCAAATCCAGGTTGCAAGGGTATGTACAGCTCAGTGCTGGTGAATAATTACTGTGAGTGGGCTGATGTAAACTGGCATCAATGATGTCCATTCTTTCGCTGGCCAGGGTGGTCTTGCTTTGAGTAAACTGCAAATAAGGGATGCCATGTTTATGCCAGCCTGGATCATTGCTGATACCGATTTTAAATCCTGCTTGCTGTAAAGCCTGGGAGCACCTCAGTGCTTGATAAAACCCGTTTGGCGTTAAAATTTCTGAACGAACCGTTTGCCACGCTGCTTGCGAAAATAGCATCATGTCATCATCGAGCAGTTCGTGTTCTGTGGCCGATCCCGGCCAATCAAATCGAATGTCCCTGATGCGGCCTATGCCATGAAAGTGAAGGTCGCTGCCATACTTTTTTGCCAACAAGTGGTTCCGGTTGCCCTCTGTGGCAGCAGGCATACTGATGGCATCCAGTTCTGAGTCTTGTAAGGAGGTGATGAGTTTTTCTATGCAGTCATCATTGGACATGCGCACATTGTCATGCAATAACATGAAGTGGGTATAAGCTTTTTCATCAATCGTTGGGGTTTCATCTTGTTGGTTTTCCACATCAAGGTGTATCACATCGGTCAGGCCGTTGATGACGGTGTTTTGCTGACTGATCAGTTTAACGACCCCCTTGATTTGTGACTTTGGTAATTGACTTGCTAACAAAATCAGCAGTTTATATGGTTTACTTTTAACCTGTTTTTTTTGTGGGGCTGATTTCCATTTCTTGACCCAAAGTTGATCCAGAATGGTGTGGCTGAAGTGAGGAAAGTAACTGACCTGATTGGTTTGGTGGGCTTTTCTGACCAGCTGTCTTAATGGCTGTGGTTGTTGTAGGGTTTGTTGTAACAAATCTGCCTTCCAAGCTGATTTTTTCAGCAATAAACAGCCAACTATTTGATGTCCGGCATCAAAGTTTGTCCAGGAAAAGCCAGCTTGAAACTGAGGTGCGTAGATTTGCTGTGTTTGGTTATGTAAGGCAAAATCAGCCAATCCCAGTTTGGCATTTGTGGCGGTGAATGAGGACATCCAGTTGCCGATGTTTTCATTGATGTGAGCCCCGGCCTCAATGATCAAAACGGTGTCAGCGTCTGTGTGTGCCAAGTCTTTAGCATCAATAAATTTTGGTGATTGTAGGTGTGTTTTGATGTTGTTTTGCGACTTTAAAAAAAGTTCATCAATCGTTCCCAACAGCAAAACAGGACAACCGCTGGGAGGTGTCAGCCAATCAGCACCTGCTTCCAGAGTTTGTGGAGCTTCAATCCACATTTGCATGGATTGATAGGCATTGGATCTTGGTGGAGGAAGTAAACTCAATTCAAGACCACCGGGTTTTACCCATGTGCGGCTTTGTTTTGTGGTTATTGATTGGTGGTATTGACGTTCCAATACTGCGGTTAAATTTTCATTGTCTTGCACGAATTCGATTGATCTGATGGCATCATTTTGTTGTTGTTTCTTAATGAAATTTTCAATGGCATTAACCAAACTTGCTAAGTTGTTGTTTTGATATAAAAATCCGTTAACGCCCTCAGTGATGCGTTGACCATAGGCGCCCAAATCAGGCGCCACCACAGGGACACCATGTATCCAAGCTTCTGTCAGTGTGATGGAATAGGTTTCTGGAATTTGGGCAGTGAAAACCACCAAGTCAACATCTTTCAGCAGTTTGCCCAGGTTGTCTTTATCATAACTGCCAGTGATGGTTATGTTGGTGTGATCCAATTGATCTTTGTATTTTGGATCAACCCCCCCGATGATTTGCCATCCAATGGCAGGGTTGTTTAAACGATGGTAAAGATCAATGAACAATTGTGCCCCTTTGAGGACGCCGAATTGACCCAGGAATGCCAACCGCAATTTACCCGGGTTAAGGGGTTTGAGTCGAGCGACTTGACTGGGGTAGTAGCAAGGAGAAAACACTTGGGAATGCTCACTGATTTCTGGAAAGATTTTTAAGTAGGCATTGCGTAAATAATGGCTGGCGAACTGTATTTTTTCTGCACCAGTGAGTGTTTTGTGCCATATTTTTTTTCTGATTTGCAAAAATGATTGGGTGGTTAATCGTGTTTTTTGCGTTTTTTTGCTGAGGCATTTGAGGCATTGTTCACTGGTTTCGTCACTTTGATTGTTGCCACAAAAAACTTCTTGTTTATTGTTGGTGGTACTCAAGCTGAAAATCTGGCAAAGGCCACTGTGGTCATGAACAAAGAAAAAATACGGGATGTCCAATTGTTGACAAATCAAGGGCCAAATCTGACTGCCAACGCCAACCAGAGAGTGAAAGTGAACCATTTGGAAATTTCCTAACAACAGTAACTGATGGAAAAATTGATCCATGCTTGTTTGGTAGAGGTCCGCTGGTAAATTAAAAATGATGTGTTCAGGTTGGTTTAAGCCAACTGGTATCTCAATTATTTTCAACTGTTCATCGACTGGAGATTCATTAAGAAACTTCTTGTTTCTGGGGGGCATGATGATTGTATGTTGTAATTCGTTGCTGAATTGCGCGATCAACTCATGGGTGAACAATTCAACCCCACCTTTGTTATCAATTCCGTGCACCACATGTAAAACTTTCGATTGTCTGGTGTTTTTGGCTGCCAGCCAATGTTGAATGAGGTGGGTGGGGTTTTTGGTATGGAACGCTTCCACTTCACC
Source organism: Marinicella sp. (assembly GCA_965230295.1). Lineage (GTDB taxonomy): Bacteria > Pseudomonadota > Gammaproteobacteria > Xanthomonadales > Marinicellaceae > Marinicella. The sequence goes on from OZ246001.1 coordinate 1,910,846, forward strand.
ACTGTACAGAGGCCACCGCAAATCCAGTAACTTTTGGTGTTGGGTTTGTAAATCTGTGGCTGTCGCTCTGAAGCTTTGTGATCCTTGGTGTTTGACATAGGCTGCCGGTGCACAAGCGACTTGCCATCCAGCTTGGCGGATCAGCATCGAATAATCACATTCCTCTCCATAACCTGGGTCATAGAACGGATCAAACCCGCCCAGTTGTTGTAACACAGCTTGTTTGATCAATAAACAAAAGCCCACTGCAGTTGGTATGGGGTACCACATTCCTTTTAACGCTGTTAAATGTTCGATCTGGGTTGGGTCTTGGGTGGGTAGTGTCAGTATGGTTGCGTTGTTGGAAAGAGGGCAAACCGCACCGACTTTTTCATCGCGGGCAACACACAGCATTGCGGCCAACCAACCATCAGTGACTTGGGTGTCAGCATTCAACAACAACACATGGTGGTCGACTGTAGTCAGGTATTGGTTGACATTCTGTAGATACCCTAAGTTTTGTTTGCGATTGATTACAGTGACCTGGTCATGAACGGCCAAGGTGGACAAATATTCATTAACCCGATGATCGGTGCTGGCGTCATTTAATAAGGTGATGAATTGGTACTGATCGGTGTACCTCAATAACGCATCGAGGCATTTAACCAATGCATCAAAACCATTGTAAACGGGTACAATGATTTCGACTTCAATCACCTCATCAGACTCATGGGCAGTATTCAGTATCTGATGCTTGGATAAGTTATTGAGGTATTGGTCGATGCGGGTCATCTGCTGGTTTTGTTGCTTGATGGGTGTTTAGATTTGACGTCGGTGATGATTTGCAACGTGGAAAGTGTGGTAAAAGACCTTAAAATAGCTGTTTATCAGCAAATTTGAAATATTTATTATATCCATATATATCAATAACTTAAATTGTTTTGTTAAAAAAACATTCAAATAATTTTACTTAAAACTTGCATTAAAAGTATTCTGTATGTTATTGTTTTACTTAGCAAATGTGCCCTATAACCGATTTCTCAAACATTCGGTTTATACCTCTTAATCCCAAACCGCATTGGATTGGGATTTTTTTTGCCTATTTTATCAGTGATTTTATATGAATCATCGAATGCTTTCAGGTTTTTCACAAAGTGCTGTTCAACAATACAAGTTCCTGGTTTCACTGCCATAAAAAGCTTGGTAGCTGACTTTTGCTGATGGCGTTCATGGTGCTGTTTTTTTGATCAGATTTGAGAGGAAAATGGCATTGATAATCCAGCGTTGGGTGCCATACCAGAAAGCCCTGAAGTTTGGGTTGAATCCAAATTTTATGTAGGTCCCTTGCCCTGACTTTTGTGCCACAACCAAAGGAGCCTGTTGTAATTTTTCATGCCAATAGTCAGAGACATAACCGGCGGCTCGAACTTCTTTGGTGATTTGTAACGGGGTGTGGTAATAGTCATTTGTATCTGGTTTGACTCCTTGTAACACGGCTTTACCTTTGAGCAATACATGCTGGGTTGATAAATGGGTGCCAAAAGCCAGCGGATGGGTCAGGTCGGCATTGGCGCCAACGATAGCGCCACCCAGTACTTTCTCGGCGGCATTTTTTTCATGGTCGCCATAAGCCTTGCGTTCTGCTTTTTCCGGTTCTTTGTTGTCTTTTTTGGCTTGTGAATCGGTTTCTTTTTCCGGGTTTTGTAAGTGATTTTCTACCCAATTGGCTGCTTTTTGCATGGCGATCAGATGGCCTCCCTTGTTAACCCACTGGTTGAGTTTTTGGGCCATTTTTTCATCCAGCTTATTTTCGTAGTCCCCGTTGGGCATGATGATGTGGGTGTAATCATTGAGGTTTACCCTTCTGACATGTGATAGCCTGATTTTACTTACGGGCAAATAAACCTGGGTGTCAAATAAATGCCATAAACTACCGGCTTGATAGGCATCAACACCTTGTCCAACCAACATCATGACTCGTGGCTGATTCAGTTTTTTGATCGCAGGTGAGCCCAAGTCCACCCCTTGGTCAGCCAATGACGTGTTCAAAGGATACCATTGAACACCAAAGGCATCGGTGATGGTGCTGAGTATAGAGAACAATTGGTCTTCATTGCTTTGTTGGTTGACGGGTAACACAAAACTACCTGCTGGCACTTGGTGGCCGTTGATGCTTAAGGGTTTTCCGGAAATCAGTACATCGTCATGCTGTTGGCTTAAGTAATGCAACGCAGCAGGTGCGTTACCACTGTGCCAATCAAAAACATAGGCAATGGCATTTTTGTTGTAACTGTTGTTTGGACCAAAGGCAGGTGCATTGCTGTGGGAGTCCAAGCTGGATTTGACCGCTGACCAATGGAAACCCCATGCCATGCCCAGGTTCCACGCGGAAACGTCATAAAAGGTGTTGTCCTGGAATGAAGTGTCGGTATTGAACAAAGACTGGATCAAGGTTGTTTGCATCTGATCCAGTGGAATGTATACAGCTTGATCTTTGAGGTATTTATGACCGTCAATGGTTTTGTCGGTGGCCAAAAAAGTATAGGTGATTCTGTGTTGCTGCAAAAAACCCAGCAGTCTGTTGGCATCATGATCTCGACCAGCTATATCCAGTAGATAGCCTTTGGTGGCGAGTTTGGCTGCTGTTTGTCTGGCGAGTTTGAAGAAATTCTTTTTGTATTTGATCAGCTCTGCTCGGATTTGTTGGGATCCTGTAAAGGTGGAGCGTGCTGTGAGGAATTGGTTTCTGATACCGTCGGCCAATGAACGTTGACCATTGTTGGTATCGATCACCCCGCCCATGGCCCTGGCTTGTTCGAACAAGATCCCAATGCTGCCTTGTAAGTCAGGGTAGGTAGAACCCTTGCCAGGATAGAAATCATCAAAACTTTCTTCATTGTAATAATATTGTCCGACTTGATCCAATGCCTGGGCGTGGAAGTTGGCCAGTTGGTTGGTCAACTCGACGTTTTTGTCACTGATCAGCGGGTTTTTTCTGCTGGGTACCCCGGGTTGAAAGAAGAAAGTGGCCGCTGAACCCATTTCATGGTGGTCTGTGAGGACATGTGGTTGCCAGTCATGGAATTGTTTCAGTCTGGCTTTGGATTCGGTTTGGGTCAACAGCAACCAGTCACGATTCAGGTCAAACCAATAATGGTTGGTGCGACCACTGGGCCAGGCTTCAACATGTGACATGTCATTGGCATCGGTCACCGTGGTTAAAGAGCGGTTGTTGTTCACATAGGTGGTGAATCTGGACAGACCATCCGGATTCATACTGGGGTCAATCAACACAACGGTGTTGGCAAAACTGTCTTTGATGGCCGCATTGTTGGTGGCCAACAAGTACCAGGCAAATAACACCGAGGCATTGGAGCCACTGGATTCATTACCATGTATACTGAAACCATTCCAAATTTTAAGTACATCAGCATCGTTTTTTATCTGTTCCAGGTTGGCAATGTTTTCTGCCGAACTGATGGCCAATAACACCAAGCGGCGACCTTCGTTGGTTTGTCCATAGTCAATCAACCTGGCTTCTGGTCTGGAGGCAGCCAATACGCTTAAATAGCTGATCAGTTGATCATGACGCAAATGGCGGTCTCCTAACTCCTGCCCCAAAACAGCGGTGGGTGAAGGGATGCTGGCATCATACATTTCACCCTGTGGCAAATAGAATTCGAGGGGTTTTGCGATCAACAAAACGGGAGCCCATAACAAGGCCAAAACGGCAGTGGATTTTTTCATTTTTTAATTTAAGTCAAATTTCGTTTAACAGATTTTATGGCAGCCACGCGCAATTGTCTAATTTGATTACCCAGCTCAACACCTTCATAACCTTGGTCGAACAGTGGTTGCTTGTCCACATGCCTTGCGGCCTGGAAGAATTGTCTGATGTAATCGGCTTGTGGATAGGTCTTGAATTCATCTCCCCAGCGGCCAGTGGCGTCAGCTTCACAGGCCAGTATAAACTTTTCCAACTGCTTGGGTTGTCGATAGGCATTCAAACGACTGAACAGCTTTTCTATGGTAACAGGTCGCAACTCCATGATGGTGTGGGCGTGCAGGTGCCATTGGCAAACCAACACCGCCAGTTTTTTGTAGTGATTAGGTACTTTCAGGCGATTGCTCACCGCTTTAACCAGTGGGACGCCAGCCAATTCATGGCCACGATGACTGGGCAAGACGTCTTTAGGGGTGATGCCCTTACCCAAGTCGTGGACCATAACTGCATAGGCCACATCATTGTCCAAGTCTTTGGCTTGATCAATGGCCAACATGGCGTGGAGTCCAGTATCAATTTCAGGATGCCACATTTCCGTTTGTGGGATACCAAACAAACAATCGATTTCAGGCAGTAAAATTTTTAATGCACCACAGTCGCGTAAGGTCATGAAGAAAGCCGATGGTGTGGTCTGATTAAGGCTGTTTTTAATTTCCTGCCACACCCGTTCGGTTACCAAGGCTTCAATTTCACCGGCATTGACCAACCCTTGCATCAAGGCCAATGTATCAGGGTGAACCTGGAAGCCCAAGTGAGCCAAACGGCTCATAAAGCGCGCGACTCGTAAGACCCTGACGGGATCTTCAGCAAATGCTGGTGAAACATGTCGCAGTATTTTATTGGCCAGATCTTGTTGACCGCCATAGGGGTCGATGATGTGGCCTTCATCATCCATGGCCATGGCGTTGATGGTGAGGTCTCGACGCATCAAGTCATCTTCCAGTGACACCTCAGGACCGGTATTAAAACTGAAGCCATGATAACCTCTGGCGGTTTTTCTTTCGGTTCGCGCCAAGGCATACTCATCATTGCTGTCGGGGTGTAAAAAAACCGGAAAATCTTTACCCACCGGTTTAAACCCTTGGGCCACCATTTGCTCTGGATTGCTGCCTACCACCACATAATCTTGGTCTTTGATGGGCAATCTCAACAAGTGGTCTCGCACCGCCCCACCAACCTTAAAAGTACCTGAGTGGGTGGTTGATGTGCTCATGGATGACAGACCGCTTGGGTGGTTTGGTGGTGGGTGGTTTTGTTTGGCCAGGCTTTGATTGGGCTTTGGTTGATTGGGATGGTGGGCATCCAGGTTGAGATGCGCCGTGGTGTTTGGTTGATCAACCAATCGTAAATGGTGACATTGGACAAAATGCGGGTTACATAATCACGGGTTTCACGGTATGGAATGGTTTCCAGCCAAATGTCTGGTGAGCGTGGAAAGTCTTGGCTCCAATCCATGGACTTTCTTTCGCCAGCGTTGTAAGCCGCCGCCACCAAAATGGGGTGGTCAAATTGTTTGAACAGGTTTTTTTGATACTGGACACCGAGTTGGATATTTAATGATGCTTGGTGTAAATCTCTGGGTTGGTTGATTGATACGCCCAGTTGGCTGGCCACTGCATTGGCCGTGGATGGCAGCAATTGCATCAGTCCGTGGGCGTTGGCATGTGAAACGGCATCTTTGGTCCAGGCGCTTTCTTGCTTGATGATGGCCATCACCCATTGGGGCATGGGATCGTTGCTGTTGGCCTGGGCTCGAATCACTTGTTCATGTGCGACAGGATAGCGCCAAATGTAATTGTCCCATAATCCCAGATCAGCCATAATGGCAATCGATTTGGCATACCAGTGTTCTTGTAAAACCCGTTCGGCCAAAGCTATTTTTTCATCACGATTCAGTGATCTGTATGCTGTGTTCCATTCACGACGTGCCATCACCAACATACCCGCATGGTGTAACTCAATGGCCCTTTCAATGGCCGCAGGTGGGTTGAATTGTGTCAGGGTTGTGTTGGCCGGCTTTTGACACAAGTGGTAGGGCTGTCGTAAGTGATCAGCCGCCAAAAAACCGTAGTAATTGGTTTTTTTTCGCAGCCCTTCAAAAATGGTTTTGGCATCATTCTTCTTGCCAACTTTGGCCATTGCCCTGGCCGTCCAATATTGCCATCGATCTTGTCCCAGTTGGCGTAAACTCATCTTCTTTAAGGCATCCAACACATTGTGCCACTGCTCATGGTACAAGTAGTATCGAACGATCCAGGCATGGATTTGATCGTCTTTCATGCTGGCAGGCAGTTTTTTCATGGCATCGATTGAGAAGGCCTCATAATCAGTGGCAGCAAATAGAGCCATTTGTCGTTCAACCTGATCGATGTGTGATTGTTTTAACGGGTGAGCCGATTTGACCTTGGGCCAAATTTTATGCAATGTGGCTGGCATGCTTTTGGCCATGCGCATACCCGTTTTATAGATCAACCAGGGCAATTCAGGGTTGATGGTCCAATTCACTGATTGTTCAATGGCCGTTTCGGGGTCTTGCATCAGGTCAATCGCCTGATCGACCCAAACCGGTTTGGTTTGTAATTGTTTTTTGAGGTGGTTGGCCAATGAAGAGTTGTTGCTTTCAAAGGTTAACTTGATGCGACTCAATAACAATGGGTCAGTCAGGTGGCCTTGTTTTTTCCACCATTTGAACGCCACATTACAGGCATCAGGTGCTGATAAGCCTGACAGCCACATGGCTTCTATCAATGGCGGGAGTCCCTGGGTTTTTTGTTGGTCAATCCTCGCATTCAAATACCAGCATTGGCGTTTACCTTGATCAAAACCATTGTGATGGTTGAGGTATTTGGCCCATTGTTTTTGCCACCCCAATTGATCCAGTAAATGTCGGGTCAGCTGTTTGTTCAACGGGCTGCCTGGGTGTTTTTGCTGGAAATCGGCAATGGCTTGTTCGGGCAAATTGGCCATGTCACTGCGGATCAGTGCATAATCTAAATAATGAGTGATCGGGTAGTTGTCCAATGGCTGACGACGTTGGGCCACTTGCGTGGACTGGCCTTGTAATGCCAAGGCATACAAAGTGCGAAAGAGTTTACGTTCTTTTTTGGACTGTGCTGCAACAACCACATGGCTCAATAACAAACACAGTGTGATCAGAATGCGTGTATGAATGGTGTGGTTGTTTGCCGATTTCATGGGTTAAGAAACTTCCTGTTCCAGTTGGTGTAAAAATTGTTGCATAAATTGGTGTCTTTGTAATGCTTCCTGTTGGGCAGCTTGGGTTTGGAACGAATCTTTCAGTTTCAGCAGTTTGGTGTAAAAGTGGTCGATGATGGCCGCCTTGTCATCTGGGGTTCTATCATAACAAAAGGGGTCTTCATGAAATGTTAAGGGGTTGCCAAAGCTGGCACCAACCAACAGGGTTCTGGCAATACCAATGGCGCCCAAAGCATCCATGCGATCGGCGTCTTGCACCACTTGAGCTTCCAGTGTTTCACACGGTACGTTGGCACTGAAGCTGTGCGCCACGATGGCATGATGGATGTCAGCATGGTGAGACTCAGGGTATTGCCATTGTTGTAACAGTTGGACCGCATGATCAGCTGCCAGTTTTGATGCTTGTGCCCGCAGCGGAGAATCCTTGGCCACTTGCACACAATCATGTAGCCAGGCAGCAGGCAGTACCACCCACATGTTGGCAGCTTCAGCATGACAAAACTGCTTGGCTGATTTAACCACCCGTTTGATGTGATTCAGGTCATGTCCTTGATCTGCGGCTTCTATCCCAGCCACATGTCGAGTAAAGATCGATTCCCAGTGATTGGTGTCATTTTTTGTCATCGGTGCGATCACGTGTCAGTTTCCAGAAAAAATTTCAAACAATGATTTTAATAAAGCACGCAATTCTAAACTGAATAAAGTGAAACGGCTGTCAAGCAATTGCCATTCTGATTCGATCGATTCATCGTCCAGTTGATCCAGAACCACGTCAGTGAATTTCACCTTCTTGATGCCCATGTCATGGCCCAGCACCAGTTCGACCCGATCGTTGAATAACAAACCCAATTGGGTCACCAGGTAACCGTTGTCAATGTGCTGTTTCATCTGGTCATCCAGATGAGCAATGTTGCGCCCCCTGACCACGCCTTTGCTGTCGTCCAGAGTTTCCAAAACGATTTCATTGTCTAATTGGAAGCCGCCATCACCTGTGGCGTGCAATACCCATTGTGTCAACACTTGAGCCATCGATGAAGAAGGCCCAAAAGCAGATGCTTTAAATGAACCCAGGGTTTGACGTAATTGAGAGACCAAATCTTCCGCTGCATTTTGGCTGGCACAATCAACCACCAATAAACCCAGTTTCAAATCGATGTAAGCACTGATGGCCTTGGGTTTGACAAAGGCCTGCGGTAGCATTTCCAGCATCAACTGTTGTTTCATGTCGGTTTGTTGTTTGCGTCCGGGCTTTTGTCCTGACTCTGCTTTGATGGAATCGAGTTGTTGGCTTAATTGGTGGTTGACCACGGCTGCCGGCAATACTTTTTCTTCAATACCCAAAGTGAACAACATGGCATCGCCACTTTGTAAGACAAACAACTCACTGTCAGAGCCAAAGGGAGAAACCCAGCCTTTAGAGACAGCTTCCATCGGTGCGCAAGCTTTCAGGGCGTCGCCTTTCAAGGCCTCTGAAAGTTGCTCCGCATTCATGCTGAAAGCTTCGTTGAGCTGGAACAAGCGGGCATTTTTAAACCACATAAATCATCCTGAAATAAAAATCCATATTTTAATAAATTCTGCAGATAATAACTGAATTAATATGGGATATTTAATGACTGTATTCAGCCTGCTTGATGTGGCTGGATCAGATCGGTTGCTGTGGGTAAATTATTATTTTTTTACTGCAGAAAAAATTGAATTGTGGTATTTTTATCTTTGTATATAGATTAAAGCACAAATTAGTAACACAGTTTATTAGGTGGTAGGCATGTTTGGTTTTTTTAAGAAAAAGAAAAAAGAAATTAAAAGGGTGGATAAGCGGAAAAAACAACGCAGAAGCAATGACAGCCCGAGGCGCAGTGTGGTTCGCTGGGAGCCTGATAAAGATGATCGCAGAAGCGGAGAGGACAGAAGAAAAGAAAACAATACATGGGATGGAACCAAGAAGTAAAAAACACTTTGTAAGGACAGATCAGCCCAAAACCACCTGAATTTGCTGAAATTTCTCTGCCGATATGCTATTTTTATGATGTGTGGGAAGACTAAGACATGACATCAAGTCATATATAATGAAGACAAAGGGCTAAATATGTTTGAGAACAGTACAGTCTATGGTTCTGATACCGGCAGAAAAGTCAGGTATGAACCCATTGAAAGACGACGCAACAACCGCCGCAATGCAGTGGCTGACCGACGTTCAGAAAATCGGGCAGAAGATGACAACAAATCTGATCGCCGTCAACAAGCTGATCGCCGAAAAAAGAAGTAATTATCTGTTATAAAACAGTGGTTTGAATTTTTTCTGGGTTGAGTGCTGACAGGTACTCATCCAAGGTGATGATATCGACACAGGGTTGTACACCGCAGCCGATCTTTTGCGACAAAATTTTTTCTGAGATGATCACGGCTGGAATGGCAGGGATTTGAGGCCCGTGATTGTCAAATGCTTCAATATACCAAGTTTTGTTGGCCTGTCTCCGGGCAGAAGTCGAACCAGTTATTGTTACATGCATACCGCCGTCTGTACTTCCTAATGGATCGAACCATCGACTGATTTTCAGTAATACAGCAGCATGATTGGCTAATTTGACAGGCAACCCCAACCTGACCAACCAAGAAGCCAACCAGATCGATACATGCAGTAATTTGCTTTCCATTCCAGCTGAAAAGGTCAATGTCTTGATGTCATAAAAATCAGAGAACAGGTCTAAGTCAGGTGCTTCACAGTTGCCCATCATCCTTGATTTAATATTGGGGTATTTTTGTAAATAGGTGTTTTGCCAGCCAAAGCGTTTGCTGCGGCTCCCTGACCACGGCTGCAATGCTTTGCCGACATAAGACAACACCGCTTGGGTGGTGGCCAACCCGCGATCGGTTCTCTGGCCTGGCGAAATGCCAATGTTGACTTGCTCAAAGCCATCGATATCAAATTGACCCTTTAAATGAGTCAGTACAGCTGAGGACAAAGCAGGGACTGTGCTGGCAGCTGTGATGGCGGTGACGTTATGGTGTTCGGCCAATTGACCCAATTTGAGCATCTGTTGTACATAATCTCGACCATCTGCCAAATCAATGTAATGGCAGCCTGCGCTGATGATGATTTTGGCGATGTTGGTATCTTGCCCCTGGAAAGGGCCGCAGGTGTGGATCACAATTTTGGGTGCAAGTTGCTTGAGTTGAGCTTTCAGTTCTGATTTAACATCAAAACAAGCCACCGAAACTTGCGCGTTGGTTTGTTGGCTTAGGATGGTGTTTTTTAGAGCGTTTGCTTTGTTTAAGTTCCGGCCGTTGATGATGACATGGATGTTTTTGGCACACAGGCGCTCAGCCATCCGACTGCCAAATGTGCCGTAGCCACCTAAGATCAAAACCCGGTCAGTTAAGTCGCTCATGAAAAATGCCGGTTTGATAAAATGTTTGTTGTAACCATGAATGGTCCATCGAGATGGTGAACCGGAATTCCCCACCGCCTAAATCCTGGTGGATCACATGGGTTTCGCCTGGGCTGAGCCAATGAGGTAAAGGTAAGTACCATTTGATGAATTTCCAAAAATAGCGGGTACTTTTAAAATGTAGTTCGCCGTTTTCTGCAAACACATCCAAAAACATACCAAAACCGCCGCCCACCATCTCCATCATCTGACCCTGATCGTCTTTTTTTACAGAGGTCACACTGAATGGTTTTTTTCCTGGAAAAAAATAGGTTCTGCGCCAATACACGCCGGGTTGGTTTTTACGTGTGGTGAGTTCCACTTTCATTTCAATATTTTTACCTTGGTATGGGCTTAAGGGGTTACCGATGACCTTGGTTAACAAAGCGAACAACCAGCCCGCTTTGGAACAGCGAACCACCTCCATGATGCCTTCATAAACAATGGGCTGATCTTCAGTAGGCAAGCGATTAAAGCGCCGCTGAACATTCGGATGCAGTTGGTGCCAATGTGCACCTAATTGCCATTTGATGGTGTTGTGGTCTTGCATTATTGATGTCCTTTTCCCTGAGCTGACATTATACTATGGAAGCGCCATTAACCCCATCTTATTCGCATGATTGAAGCCTACATCAACTTGATTTTGTTTGCCTTTTTGATGCTCGGTACACCAGGGCCTGCGACACTTGCGGTGGCAGCTATTGGTGCTGTTTTTGGGATCAGACAAGGCATGTTGTTTGTGGCTGGTTTGTTGTTGGGTTTTGCTTTTGTGCTGATCATTGAAAGCTGGGGTTTATCAAAGCTGTTTACACAATATCCTCAAGCCAAACAATACTTACAGTGGTTCGGTTTGGCCTATGTGATTTATTTGGCCTTTAAAATCAGTACTGCTGATTCCGGATTAAAACAGGGGAAAATGAGTCAAGCCCCTGGTTGGCTAGATGGATTTATTTTGAATGTCACCAACCCCAAGGCTTATGTAGCGGTTTTGGTGATTTACACCCAGTTTTTATTGCCACATGACAACACCATCACAGCCTATATGATCACTGGCGTGGTTTGTTTTGTGTTGGTGTTGTTGATTGATTCGGTTTGGTTGTTTTTGGGACAGTTGCTGCGGCCATTGTTCAATCGACCCAAAACCGCCAAAATCATTCGATGGGTGTTTGCTGTTTCAATGGTATTGGCAGTGGTGTTGATTGTGTTGTTCAGTGAATAGGGTAACGATCAGGTTTGACTGAGAATCAGATTTAATGTGACAATGAACACATGTACAAGGAACTTAAGGTTGAAAAAATATCAGGGACCGTCCTGAAACTCAAAACCCGCATCAATGACCGTTTTCCGAACTCCGGAATTAAAGGCGTGTGTGAAGAGTTGCTACAGTGTGGCAAAGGGATTGAAGCCAAAATTGACTATATTTCAAAGCCCAACCGTTGGATTCAAGCAGCAGTTTTGTTGGTGGTGCTGACGTTTGTGGCCACTTTGGTCTACACAATCAGTGTCATTGAATGGGAGTTCAGTAAGCCATCATTGTCTGAGGTCATTCAAATCACTGAAGCCCTGATCAACGACATTATTTTGGTGGGAGCTGCGTTGTTTTTTATCTTCACCATTGAAAATCGCATCAAACGAGACAAAGCCATGAAAGAACTGCATAAATTGCGGTCATTGGCCCATATCATAGACATGCACCAATTGACCAAAGATCCGTCAATCGTACACTCAGACTATACCAAAACAAAGCATTCTCCAGACCGCACAATGAGTGCATTTGAATTACAAAGGTATTTGGATTACTGTGCAGAAATGTTTTCTTTGATTGGCAAACTGGCCGCTTTGTTTCCAGAGAAATTACCTGAACCTGCCATCATCTCTGCAGCCAACAACATCGAGTCACTGTGTACGGGCTTGAGTCAAAAAGTCTGGCAAAAAATGGATTTTTTGCGTCGATGAAAATATTTCTGAAAAAAATTGATAAAAATTTATAACCAAACCCAATTCAGCTGCGTTTAAGCTGACATGATGAATGAAATCGATGACAAAACGGTTGCCAGAGCAACCCAAGGTGACAAAAATGCCTTTCGCCTGATTGTGCTGCATTATGCACAAGCGGTGAACCGCATGGCTTATCGATACACGGCAGATGCCAGTTATGCAGAGGACATTGCTCAGGAAACATTCATCAAGGCTTTTCAAGCCATCAGTAGGTACCAGGCACAGGCCAAGTTTTCCACTTGGTTGCTGCGCATCACCACCAACACATCGATTGACTATTTACGGAAAACGAACCGGCAAATGGCCCATTCATTGGATGACGAGGACAATCAATTGGACATACCTGATGATGGCATGGAAGCGGTGGATCAACTCGATCTGAATCAACGGTTGATGCAGGCGATGTCAGATTTAAGTGATGTTGAAAGGCTGGCCATTACCATGAAACATCACCAGGGCTATTCTATCGATGAGACTGCCAAGGTCCTGAAACTCAAAAACAACGCCTGCAAACAAACCATATTCAGAGCGGTGCAAAAGCTCCGCAAACAACTGACCTTAGAGGTGAGCGCATGAAACGCACAGATGATGAAAAATTATTGATGATTTATTTCAATGAAGCCGATCAAAAAACAGTCGATGACTGTCTCAAGTCGGCGGAAACATGTGAACAACTGAACCAACTGGAGGCAGACATGAATGCCATTAACAGCGCCCCTGAACAACATGAACTACCGGCTGATTATGGCCAACAGTTGTGGAACCAAATAGCCGATCAACTGGAATCTCCAGAGCCAAACACGGTAAGTCATACATCCTGGTGGCAGAAACTCATCAACAGTTTGATGATGCCGCAATATTCTTTGGCCAGTTTCGCCCTGGTCATGGGTTTGGTTATGGTGGCTTTTTACGCCGGCCAGCGACAAACTGGAGTCACGATAGATAACCAGCTGCAAGAACAGCTGCTGGCCCAAAACATTCAGTTACACCTGACTCAAAGTGAAATCTTTTTGACCCAGGTTAGTAACGGCAATGGCGCTTTTAATTCACAGGCCACAGCCCAACGCTTGCTGTCATCGAACCGAATTTTTAAACAAGCATTGGCCAATCACGACGGCCAATTCACCAGCCAGCTACTGCAGGATCTGGAACCGATTTTATTGGAACATGCCAATGGTGAACACACTGGCAGTCCAAACCAAACCCATGGCCAACAACCCCAACCCAACTGGGTCAATGATTCCAAGTCAAATGACCTGATGTTTCAAATCAAAACCATGAAGCAGCAGTTGGCGCAGAAAAACGACATTATTTAGGAGCACTCAAATGCTGAATAAAATTAAAAACACATTATTGATAGGACTGATGGTATGCCAATTCAGTGCCTTTGCTGATGACAAAAGATCAGGCAACAACCGAGATCAGGATGCCAAAGAAGCTTATGATTTTGGTAAATCATCCATGCAAAGCAAGGACTGGCGTGATGCCATAGAAGCGTTTCGCAAAGCCGCCAGAAACAAACGCTTGAAAGCGGCATCTAATTATTGGGAAGCGTATTCATTGTATCAAATCAAGCAAAGGGCCCAGGCCAAGCGTTTGTTGGAAAGACTGATCAGAAATCATCCGGAAAGCGAATGGGTAGATGATGCCCAAGTGTTGTTGTTTGAACATGGCGACGGCGGAGAAAATGCCAGCCACCAAGCAGCCTTGGATGAAGAACTGAAGTTGTTTACCCTCCAACAAATCATGTTCAACAATCCAGAAAAGGCTTTGCCTAAAGTGTATGAAATGTTGGAGCAAAGCAATTCTGAACGTGTCAAAATGAACGCCATTCAATTGCTCGGCATCAGTGACAGCGAAGCTGTGGTTGATTATCTGTTCCGATTCATCGAGCAGGAAGAAAATGAAGGCTTACAACACCAGGCCATTCAGATGTTGAGTTTGCGTGGTGGTCAAGCCAGCCGCCAAAAACTTAAGCAACTGTACAGCAACAGCCAAAGCCGAGATGTTAAGGCAGCCATCATTCAAGGGTTTATCCACCATGATGACAGCAATGAACTGATCGCTCTGTTGAAGCAGGAAAAAGACCCTGATTTGAACATCAATATGATCCGCATGCTGGGAATCAAAGGTGAATCTGCGGCATTGAAAGACTTGTATAAAAACTCACAAGGCAAGGCCAAAAGAGCCATCTTAGAAGCACTGGCTTTATCTGGTGATGCCGAATATTTGTATTACGTCATCGATAATGAAAGCAACCAAGACATCAGGAACCAGGCGATCCACTCATTGATCATGGTGGATGACGACAACATGGGTGATTATCTGGCCAGACTGTATGAGAAAGCCAGCGATTCATCAGAAAAAGACGCAATCGCCAGTGTTTTTATTGCCACCGATGTGGATGACGATGTGATTGTTAAAATTTATAAAAGTGAAAACGACCGGGAACGTAAACACAGCTTGTTGAACACACTGATGGCGATGGATTCAGTGGCTGGGTTACAAGAGTTATACGCGATTGAAACAGATCAAGACACCAAGTCTGACATCATCCGTCTATTCGGTGTGATGGATGCCACTGATGTGTTGATGGGCTTGTATGAGTCGGATCCGGATTTGGCCAACAACCGCACCTTCTTTGAAGCCTTTGGCATGTCTTCATCTGAATTGAATGTAGATTTCTTAAAGGATCGCTTCAAGGCCGGTGATGAGGATGTCAAAGCAGGTGTATTACAGGCCCTGATGATGCAAGATAATTCCACAGCCATGGTTGAATTACTTAAATCAGAAAAAGACCATGAAGTGAAAAAAATGATCATAAAAATGATTGGTATCACCAATCCTGATGCGCTGATTGAAGCCATCGAAGACTGACCACCCACTCAATTAATTAATAATCCATTTAACCAGCGCTGGGTCCTGTGACTCAGCGTAACAGGAGATTCTTATGTCTAAAATAAAGCAAAAATTTACAACAATGATCAGGTCTACAGCCTTGATCTCTGTTGCTTGGAGTGCCACAGGTTTGGCACAGTTTCAACAACTTGATGTCAATACAATTGATACCAGCTTAGACCAATACACCGATTCAATCAATCATGACGGTTGGTTTGCTTACAGCGTTCCGGCTGCCAAAGGCACTGCCTCCATGTGTTGTTATAACAAAGGCAAACAATCGGTTTGTGATTTGAACAAAACTCAACACGGCTATGGCTCATCGAATCACAGCCCAGATACCGATAACATCCATGTGTTTGTTCATGTAGATGATGGGCAGGTTGATCGCATGATGCCCGTGGGAGATCATTGTGAAGTCAAAGCAGAAGGGGTCACTGTCGATTGGTTAACCGGTGTCAGCAGTCGAGACAGCATCGAATGGCTGCAAGGTCAAATTGTTAACAACAACGAAGGTGACCACAATGGTGGCTTGTATGTGTTAAGTCTGCATGCAGGTAATCAAGCGGCAAAAGCCATTTATGATTTGGTCAAAGAGCAGGCCGGTGAATATTCGGAACAAGCGGTGTTTTGGCTTGGTCAAAGGCAGCAAGATGGTTTTGCTTACTTACAAGACTTATACCAGGAGCTACCAGTAGGTGATGTCAGGCGCAAACTCAATTTTGCCTTAAGCCAGAATCGCACCGCCGAGGCGGTGGCTTTGCTCAAGAAAATTGCCCAACATGATCAAGATGACGGACAACAAGCAGACGCCATTTTTTGGCTCAGTCAAACCGATGATGTGGCTGACTTACCCAAGTTTTTGATTGATTTGATGAGTACGTCAAACAACGATGAAGTGAAAGACAAGGCCGTTTTCTCACTGTCGCAAATCGACAATGAAGAGGCCAATCAGGCAATGGCCAAATTGGTCAAAGACCACAAAGATGCTGAGGTTCGCGAAAAAGCCTTGTTTTGGTTGGCCCAGAACAGTCCGCAACAGGCACAAAAAGCAGCCATGGACTTATTACAATCAGGCCATGACGAAGGTGAACAAGAAAATGCTGTCTTTGTCTTGTCCCAGTTGCCCAGTGAACAGTCAGCAGCAGCTCTGTTGAAAATTGTCAAAGGCAACTATGCCCGTGGGGTTAAAAAGAAAGCCCTGTTCTGGTTGAGTCAGTCTGACGATGAACAAACCTTAAAACAATTGGAAGACCTGCTTTAATTGTTAGATTCATCAGTTGCAAAAGCCACAATATATTGCCAGCATTGTGGTTTTTGCAATAAAAAGCACCAATAATATGTGAACTAATTCACGCTTTTTTGATGATTTCTGTGTTAGGGTAAAGGTGATTGAGACAATTTCAGATCTGTAATGAGCCACACTTTTGCCATACAAGTTACCTTAAAAGCCGTGAAAGGCAAAGGTGATTACTTGGCACAAATCATGTTAGAGGCTGCAGACATCATCGAAAACCTTCCAGGTTGTCAAACTTATATTGTGATTCGTGCCATGTCTGATCCGGACCAGGTGATGATCACTGAAATATGGGACAGCCAACAATTGCATCAAGCATCCATGGCCAATAAAGAAGTACTCAATTTAATCAACTCAACCCGATCTCTGATCACCCACATGGAACACCACGCTGGTCGCCCCATCAACCGAGAGACCAGCATTCTCAGACCAATTTGTGCTTGATTTTCGAATTAAATAATCAAACAAAACCATCTGTATTCGACGTAATCCCAGTAGAAGATCCACATAACTCTGTTATAAAATAATGACTTTCAACTCAGCAATAACGAATGTCGATTATGCCCGTTTGTGGTGTGATAATGACTCCGAAAGTCCCCAAATGTCTGGCTGTATTTTTTGGGACCACACAGGGTTTGAAAGTTGAAAAAGAATATCGTGGTGATTAGCAGCTGCATTATGGGGTAGACATGGGTGGGGTTCATTTTGGAATCCATCCTCCAGAGAACATGAAAGTGTACAGCGTTGGTTGTGCAAATACCCGGTTGATGTTTAAAACAACCACAAGCGAGACAATTAACCGCCACGCATGATGAAGGTTTTGGTTTATTGACCAACTATGAACACCCGGAAGGCAATACATGTAATATTGTCAAATTAGAATATGAATTTAGCAATCATTGATGATGAAAAAATCAACCAAAGCCAATGAGCTCATTGATAAAGCTTGGTCTTTAAGGTGCCAAGCCATGGTGTCATCCACAGGGTTGACGGAACGACAAAACTTGATGGAATCGGCCCACTTAAAATTGCTTGAAGCGGTGGTCATTTGTCGAGCCATTGGTGCTCAATTTGAATTGGTGGATGCCATGCGAAAATTGGGTCATATTGAACAAGACTTGGGCCAAATTGAAGAATCAAAAAAGTGGTACGAAGATGCCGTAGAAGAGGCTCGAGAATTGAACGACAACATGTTGGTGGCACACTCGGTCAGGCATTTGGGTGATATTCACTTGAGTCTAGGTAGCACAAAAGTTGCTGACATGTGTTATGCCGAGGCATTGATGCTGTATAGAAATCATGAACCCGTCCCCACACTTGATTTGGCCAATGCCATCAGACCTATGGCCATACTGAAAGAAGAAGCGGGGTTAACTGAGGAAGCCAAAAACCTGTGGCATGAAGCGCGAGATCTATATGCCAACGCTGGGATACAAGCGGGTGTGATCGAATGTTCAAATCATTTGAACCAGTTAAGCTGATTATGAAATGTACAGGCTGATCCTATAGCGAATGCCAAATCCGTATGAAGGTGAACAGAACAATAAAACAACGTGATTTGAAACATCTACGGCGTATGGCTTTAGATGGCCAAGGGTTGATCAAGGCACAGCCATTTGGCAAAGGTATCCATGCTGCACATCGGGTGATCCGGCATTTAGGTTACGTGCAACTGGACACTGTTTCGGTGGTAGAGCGGGCACACAACCATGTGTTGTATTCAAGGGTACCAGACTTTAAACCTGAGATGACCAACCAGTTGTTACAGAAGAGAGACATCTTCGAATACTGGTCACATGCGGCCGCCTTTTTACCGATTGAAGATTTTCGTTTCAGCTTGCCTTATAAACAGGCCATCAAAAGTGGTCAAACCCATTGGTTTAAAAACCCCGATAAAAAATTGATGGCTGAATTGATGATGCGGATTCAGGCAGAAGGTCCGCTTTGTTCACGAGATGTAGAAGCCAAGAGGGAACGAAAATCCAACGGTTGGTGGGACTGGAAACCAGCCAGGAAAGCTTTGGAACAATTGTTCATGCAAGGTGATTTGATGGTCTGTGATCGCAGCGGATTTCAAAAAACCTATGACCTCACTGAACGGGTGTTACCTTCACACATCAACACCGAGGTTCCTGGTATCAATGAGATGGCAGCGCATTTACTGCAACAGCAATTGCACTGTCATGGTGTGGTGTCACTCAAAGGACTGACCTACTTACGCCGCAACGCCCCATTGCGCCAAGCCATGAAAAACAGGGTCAATGAACTGTTGGCAGAAAACACTTTAGAAACGGTGGTCTTGAATAGTGGAGAACGCTTTTTTATACCAGCAGGGGCTTTGGATCTACCCATGACACGAACCGGTAACAGGGTCAAAATCATGTCTCCATTTGACAACGCAGTGATTCAGCGTGAGCGCCTGAAATCCGTGTTTGATTTTGACTATCAAATTGAATGCTATGTACCTGCTGATAAAAGAAAGTACGGTTATTTTTGTTTGCCCATACTCTACCGAGATCAATTCATTGGTCGCATGGACTGTAAAGCCCACCGCAGAGAAAAACATTTGGAAATTAAACATTTGTATTTGGAGCAGACCATAAACGACCAAGACGCCTTTTTAATTGCTTTCGAGAGAGCCATCAAGGATTTTTGTTTATTTCAGCAATGTTTAAGTGTGTCATTCAGAAAAGTAAAACCAGAGCATATACACCATCAGCTCAATACCCTATTCAACGGAGCATGATAAAATATAGATTCAACAAAACCATAAAGATTGATGAATCAATTGTTTCGCTGGCAACCAGGACCACAATTGTCGGGTTACGACAAAATGCTGTTGTTGGGCAGCCGTTGGTTGATCAAGTTTGATGTCTATTTATTGCGATTCAATCCGGGCAGTGAAATCAAACCACACACCGATCAGGTCAAAATTGGCAGACATTACCGTTTAAATTGGGTTCTGAAAAAAGCCAAACAAGGCGGTGAATTTGTATGCGCAGATCCCATCTATGCCAGTAAACGCATCAAACTCTTTCGTCCTGACATCAGTGAACACAGTGTCACAAAAGTAATCGAGGGCAAGCGGTATTTATTGAGTATCGGCTGGGTAAGAAGACCAAAACAGGAATAATTATGGCTAAATTAATAACATGGGGATGCGGTTTGTTTTTTATTGCGTATGGCATCGGGTTCGTGTTTTTTCCTGAGCTCCTGTCACAATGGATCACTGAAAGTGTTCCTGAAACAAGTTCAGGGGTCACTGACATGCGAGCCACTTACGGGGGGATGTCTGTTGCCATGGGTCTGACCATCCTGTTGTTGGCAATGCATGAGGGTCAGTTAACCCTGGCATTGCTGGTCACAGGGCTGGTGTTGTGGTCGATGGCCATTGGACGAATCATTGGCATGGTCATAGATGGAGAACCCAATTGGGTGATGACTATTTACCTGGTGACTGAATGCCTGTTTGGAGGCCTGGCTTTGTGGTTGTTTGGAGTCGAAAAGAAGAAGGCACCAGGAGGGGACCAAACATGAAAAAAGTCTTTTTTTATGGCCTGTTTATGGATCCTGACTTCCTTGAGGAAAAGGGCCATAACCCCAAAAATGTTCAGCTGGTTTATTCAAATGGTTATCAATTGATCATTGGTGAAAAAGCATCACTCCTACCAAAAGCAGGCGCCAAAGCCTATGGCACAATTATGGATTTGCAGACTGATGAATTAAACCTGTTGTATGCCGCTGAGGGTGTGCAAGATTACGTCCCTCAAGCGTTGCACGTTCACACCATGTCAGGTAAAAGATTGGAAGTTCTTTGTTACATTTTACCCAAGGATAAAATGGCAGGCAGTAACAGTGAATATGCCAGGCAACTTGCAAAAGTGGCTGAACAATTAGGCTTGCCAGAAAGTTACATTGAAGAAATCAAAACATGGGTATAAGTGGGTCACTGAGGTATGAAATTAATTGGAGGGTAATCGCATGATCAATGAAACCAATCAAGGGGGTTGTCTTTGTGGGGCTGTTCGTTACGAAGTCAAAGGGCCCTTGCGTGATGTGGTGAATTGTCATTGCTCCATGTGTCAAAGGTTGCATGGTAATTTTGGTCCTCACAGCAAAGCGCGCAAAGAGCACATAACAGTCACCAACGACGAAGGGTTGGCTTGGTACAAAACATCCGATACAGCCAGACGCGGCTTTTGTCGCAAATGTGGTTCAAGTTTGTTTTGGGAACCTTTCGAGCTGGATGCCACGGGCATCATTGCCGGAACTTTGGATGTGCCAACAGGATTGAAAACCATGGGACATATTTTTGTCAGTGAAAAACCGGATTTCTATGACATCGCTGACGACCTGCCACAGTTCGAACAATCCTCTGAAGGTCAGTTAAAGGATGATTACAAATAGTTACAGGATGCAAACAAAAAAATAACTTTGTGGTTGTTACCATTGAGGTCCATCAGAAAAGGAACATTCAATGTACATCAAAGCGTTTATTTTATTGGTGGTGGCAGCCACCCAGACCCATGGACTTTCACTCAGTCATGTATTTCAAGACCCCGAAACATTCGACCCCAAAGCTTTTGATATGGGGAACTCCCAAACTGTTTTGTTGAATGATCGCATCCTGTTTGCTGGACGGTCTGACCAAGGTTCTGCCTTGTGGGCACTGGACATCAACACCCTGGAAAAAACCGTGTTGCAAACCGGTTATGCCACCAACGGTCGCATTGAATTCATTCGATTAGGTGATGAAGTGTTTTTTAAATTCAACACTGATGTCAACTCAGGCGCCCAGCTTTGGCATTCAGACGGCACTGTGGCAGGAACACAATTGTTCGCAGAAGGCATGATGAGCGATTTTGTGCCATTAAAAAAATCAGGTGATGTTTTGATAGGGGTAAGACAAGAGTTTGGTGGCCAAGCCCAGTTGGTGGTGACTGATGGCATTGATCTTGTGGTGCATGCTGCAGAACCCACTTATTCTGAGCAAATATGTGCATACAGCCCTGACTTGATCTTGATGCATGACAGCACTGGTGATTTTCCGGTGTATCGTCGATCGACTTCAACCACATCTGAAGTGTTGGACATACCAGTGCCTGATGATTTTATCAGCTATCAGACCGACCTGGTTTCGCACCATGGAGCTTGTTATGTGATTGCCTACGATGGCAGCTCCAATCGTGGTGGTGAGTTGTGGGAAATCGAGGCATCAGGCCAGATCAACAACATCAGTGAACGTTTGGATTTGGACGATCCAATCAAAAATGTGGTCTCCCATGACGGTGGCTTGTACATCAAAACCACAGGCATCAACGCCAAAATCCATTTGTTGAATAACCACCTGAACAAAATTTTGGCATCACGAGATTTTTATTTCAGTACTTTTTTGTTTTCTCGTGGGCCTTATCTGGTCAGTATGGCCTTTCCAACCACTTCACCACCGACCATCACTTTGGATTTTTTGCGCAGTGATTTATCTGAGTCAGTAGAAACATTTAGCGGGTATCGAGGTCCATCGCCACGTAACCCACCAGATTTTTTTGACAGCAATGGTCAATGGGTGATGGCCAAGACCACCAGAACAGGTCAGCTTGAACCAATCGAGTCAGTGGTATTTAACCCTTTCGAGACAACCGAAAAAACATTGAATTTACCGCAAATGACCCGGCATCAAGTGATCTCAGCTACAGATCAGGATCGGCTGTTCGTGTTGTCTTTGGATCAGGAATACAGGGGTACTTTGTTTGAAGTAGAGGACACACCGAGTATAGGGCCTTCCATTGATGGTAGTTGGATAGACCCAAATCTCAAAAACCAGGGTTTGATGCTCAGAACGGGAGAGCGACAAGATGGTTCGGAATACTTGATAGCTACGGTATATACTTTCCAAAACGGACACCCATTCTGGTTGGCTGGTGTGGCCAACATTGAACCCTTGATGAAAACCATTTCGGTAGAAATGTTCTCTTTTGACGGTATTGATTTTTTTGAACCTGAAATTCAGCCGGAACAATCGGCATTTGGTCGATTGACTTTGGAGATGACTGCCTGTCATACATTGGACATGGTGTTAATAGGTGAAAACACCTCAGAAGTACATACCCTTTTGCGGGTGGATGATGTCAAAGCCACGAAGTATTGTACAGACTAGGGTCTAGTTAACAGGCTTGTCTTTGTTCTGACAGCTGCACTTAGGCCCCATAAACAACCGTTCAACAATAATCTCAGCCGCTTTCTGGCTACCGGCTCTGGAAGGGTGAAAACGGTCTGAAGAATAATATGAATAATCGCCGGTGTTATCGATGTGTTGTTTCCAGTGGTAGCCAACAGGTATCAAGATCGCATTGTTGGCGTGGGCACCGGCGGTGTAATTGCTGATGACTCCGGGGAAACTGAAATACCTGGGAATTGAAGGCCACACCATAAAATAGGCCAGCTGCGCATTGTTCTCGGCACACAATCGGGCGTAATCAGCACCGCCATTGACCAACATCTCATAGCCATCAATTTGCGAAGAGGGGCCTTGTTGAATCACCACAAAATCAAACGAATTGTTGCGCACCAGGTTTTGTACCCGGCCATCAGCCCAGTGATCGACAATTGCATAGCCATTCTTGACCACCTTCTGGGTATTCACCGTGATCCCCAAAGTTGCGGCATGCTGCCGCACCAATTTAGGCAAATCATTCGAACCGGTTAAACTGTTGCCCACAAACAGCACATGGTATTCAGGTTGTGTCGATTTTTTCAAAGCCACATCGGCATATCCCAAATTCCAGATAACCACCAAAGCCCAAAACCAAATTTTCATATCTCAATCCACAATAAAAGTATGACAACCAAGATACCGATCAGGAACAAAAAATACCTTCGGGAAAGTTCCTTTTTGATGGATTGCTTCGCAAATGCTTCTTTCCCCTTCGGGAAAAACCGCAATTGCTGTGCAGAATAAGATGAGCTTTCTGCTGACAAGCTTGCTTGCGAACTGAAAACATGGTGTTCATGTTCGACCTTCTTGCTAATGCCTTTTGGTTTGCTCTTTCGTCATACCGGCGAAGGCCGGTATCCAGTATCTTTCAGAATGAACACAGAATCATAAAGTCATTCCAATATAGCGATAACCTAACAGACATTGGCAGCAGTTGTTCCCTACAATTTACTGCATTTCTCATATCCATGTGGGCTGATTGCGGTCTGTGCCGCAACGACGATATTAGTGTACTTTTGAATCATTCAGAAATATTGAGAAGTATAAGCATGATCAAAATGCACATTAATACCCTTATTATTGAGATAAAAAGCATTGGTGCACATCTAATAAATTGTTCTGCGTAAGATAGAGAGTGACTGATTTACCTGAAAATTTACTTTTAAATATTGCAGATTCTGAAATTGAAGTTCTTTATGTTCCACATGAGTCATGGGTACTAAATTTGGCAACGTTGCCGAATCAATTGAATATAGGAAAAATGCATAACAAGTAAAGGCCACGGATAAACTGCTGTTTTAGGCTTCGTTAGGGCCTTAAAACCATATGAAAGAGCATGATCGAAACTGCCCAAAATATGAGGGCAGAGTCGTTGAGCAAAAACGAAGATACATGGGGTTTTTCAACTATACAGGGACATATCTAGCAGGTGGAATATCCACGTGATTCACTTTTGTGGTTGATCCTCATAGCCATTCCTAAACACAGTATCATTACCAAACACTATATAGCTGGCTCCCGAATTGGAGTTACCGTTTACGTCTGCACGAAAAGCGCCAATAATCACATCATCGATGCCATCACCATTGACATCACCAGCTGCGCTGACAGAAGCACCACTTTCATCACCTGCTGCTGCACCATTCAGTGCAAAACCATCCCTTCCATCAAGAGCAGACAAATCTACAGGGCCTGAAAGATCACTGGCCCCAAATAC
Source organism: Marinicella sp. (assembly GCA_965230295.1). GTDB lineage: Bacteria > Pseudomonadota > Gammaproteobacteria > Xanthomonadales > Marinicellaceae > Marinicella. The sequence goes on from OZ246001.1 coordinate 1,935,380, forward strand.
CACATAGCTAGTACCAGCATTGGAATCATTATTTGGATCTGCCAAAGGAGCACCAATAATCACATCATCGATGCCATCACCATTGACATCACCAGCTGCGCTGGCAGAAGTACCACTTTCATTATCTGATGGACCGCCGTTGAGTACGAACCCATCAGTTGCATTAAGGTTAGAAAGGTCTATAGAAGCCGAAAAACTACTGGCCCCAAACACCACATAGGCTTCACCGGCCTCAATCATGCCATTTGGGTTTGCCAAAGGAGCACCGATAATCACATCATCGATGCCATCACCATTGACATCACCAGCTGCGCTGACAGAAACACCACTGTAATCACCGGCTGCGACGCCATTGATGGCAAAACCATTGCTTCCATCAAGAGTGGTTAGGTCTATTGAAGCAGAAAATCCACCGGACTTTCCAAACACCACGTAGCTGCTGCCAGCATTGGAATTATTGTTGGGGTCTGCCAAAAGAGCACCAATAATCACATCATCGAAACCATCACCATTGACATCGCCTGCTGTGTCTACAGAAGCACCACTTTCATCGTAACTACCGGCACCATTGATGACAAAACCATTGCTTCCATCAAGGGTGGTTAGATCTATTGAAGCAGAAAATCCACCGGACTTTCCAAACACCACGTAGCTACTGCCAGTATAGTAATTATTATTTGGGTTTGTGTAAGGCGCGCCAATAATCAAGTCATCAAAACCATCACCATTAACATCACCAGCAGCGCTGACAGAATAACCGCTTTCATCATAAGCTTCCTCACCATTGAGGACAAATCCATTACTCCCATCTAGGCTGGACAGATCCATAGAAGCAGGAAAATCAGTTCGGCCTAACACCACATAGCTGCTCCCCGAACGGCTACCATTCGGATCTGCCAAAGGAGCACCAATAATCAGGTCATCAAAACCATCACCATTAACATTACCAGCAGCGCTGACAGAATAACCGCTTTCATCATTAGCTGCCGCACCATTCAGGACAAAACCATTGACCCCATCAAGGGTGGAAAGATCCGTGGAAAAAGAAAATCCACCCGTTGTTCCAAACACCACATAGCTTCTCCCCGAACGGCCACCATTCGGAGCTGCGCTAGGCGCTCCAATAATCAGATCACCAATCCCATCACCATTAACATCACCAGCAGCGCTGACAGAATAACCGCTTTCATCATTAGCTGCCTCACCATTCAGGACAAAACCGTTGGACCCATCAAGATCAGATGGGTCCAGTTCAGGCAGAAACTGTGCACAGACCGATTGGTGAACCAAGGCCAAAGCGACTGATGCCACCAGCTTTTTACGTTTTACTTTCATAGTTAACCTCCAAATGACATCCTGAAAAGGTTTGAATGTTCACTCTGCATCTATTGCAGATGGTATGAATTTTCAGCACAAAATTTTCAGTATCAGAATCAGATTCACCCTAATTATGTAAGTTGCAAATAAAAAACACCTGATGAAGGTCTATGCTTTTCCTGATTTCATTGTTGTGTGATCAAAATTGAATGTCCACTGGTCTATGGAATGTATGACTTGGTATTGGGGCCGTATTCCAAACAATGGAAAAAAGTGAAGTTCCTGGTGGATCATGGCTTTAATTTTCAAAAAGTGTATCGTAAAGGAGGGGCTGTTTGGTCGCGCGAACGGTACCCACAAAACCTAGAACAGGCCAAAGAATTTGTTATTAAATTCAAGGGTCAGGCTTTTGATTTTGGTTGGTGGGTCTTGTTGAAAAGAGTTCTGGTTAATCCAAATCCTGATGCCAGAAAAACGTGTCATCCTGAGTGCAGCCAAAGGATCTCCTGAGTCTGGAGCGTTGTTTAAAAGAAATGCTGGAACGTGTTTGGGAGATTCCTTCACTCGTTCGGAATGACGGCATTCATATAGGTGTGTCTATCAAATTAGTTTGATTCTTTTGCAAGCTGTTACATCACGCACCTGGATCCCGGATCGGGGTCCGGGATGACGATGTTTGGGTTTGTAATAATTGCGGTTTCCCTGGATGGAAAAGAATTATTAATATTGAGTATTGATCATATGGCAGCTGCCAAATGGAGCTTGTCAGCTGTAGACTCAATTTAAGCTTGGGGAGAGGTTACGGTTTTAAATTGAATTTGCGTCATAAGCATAAAAAATACCCTTATGACGCTGGTTGGCGAGCTTGCGAGCCAGATAAGCGGCTCATCAATGTCTAAGTAGGGAGTGCGGTTTTCAGCTTTGCTGAAAGAAGCGCTCCCGAATTAAACATCTCAATGGGCGTGCTTATGCTCCATCTCTTCAGCCGTCGCTTCGCGAACTTCTTCGACTGATACCTTGAAGTGCAGGCGTTGACCGGCCAATGCGTGGTTGCCATCGACAGTGACGACATCATCAACCACTTCGGTGATGGTGACTGGTACAGGACCTTGTTCAGTTTCGGCTTGGAATTGCATGCCGACTTTGATGTCATCGACGCCTTGGAAAGCAGAACGGGGCACTTTTTGGATCATTTGTTCGTGTCTTACACCGTAGGCTTCTTCAGGTTCAATCGATACTTCGAATGAATCGCCAACGGCTTTTCCTTCCATGGCTTTTTCTAAGCCGATGATGATGTTGTGTGCGCCTTGCAAAAATTTCAGTGGGTCGCGGCCTTCAGATGAATCAAGGACTTCGCCCTGGTCGTTGGTTAAGGTGTAGTGCATGGCAACCACACAATCGTTTTTAATTTGCATGTTATGTCCTGTTTGTATAGTAATCGTGCTGGCCGAATGGCTGAGCCATTCATTCAACGATGAACCCATCATATAGGGGCAACTGCTGATTTTTAAAGGACAGTCCGGTTTTCAGGGTCAATTAATCATAAATAATATGGTTTTTTATAGGGCCATGGCATTTTCCTTCAACACTGTCCTCAGTCTAAGCAACAGTTCATCGGCATGTTGTTGGTTGAAAGTGATGGGAGGCTTGATCTTGATGACGTTGTGATCGGGGCCATCGGTGCTGATCAGGATACCCAATTCTCGCATGCGGTTGGCCAGGTAGTCAGCTTGCCTGGGCAATGGGTTGAGCTCATCATCACACATTTCAAAACCCAGAAACAAACCTTGGCCACGCACGTCTTTAATGATTGGAAACTCAGTCATCAGTTGGTCCAGTTCTTGTTTGAGGTAATGACCGGTTTGTTGGGCGTTGTGTTGTAGGTTTTGATCTTTGATTTCCTGTAATACGGCATGACCAATGGTGGCTGAAACGGGGTTGCCGCCAAAAGTGTTGAAATACTCCATGCCATTGGCAAAGCGATCGGCCACTTCACGGGTGCAGACCACCACGGCCAATGGGTGACCATTACCGATCGGTTTACCGATGCACAAGATATCGGGCACCACACCATGGGGTTCAAAAGCCCAAAAGTGACTGCCAATGCGACCACAACCAACTTGAACTTCATCGGCAATACAGACGCCTCCAGCTGCACGCACAGCCTGGTAGGCCAGGCTTAAATAGCCTTCCGGCAATTCAATCTGGCCACCACAAGAAACAATGCTTTCAGCAATCAATGCCGAAACTTGTTGGCCATTGGCTTTGAGTTGGTTGATTTGTTGGCTGACGTATTCAGCATAGGCAGGTCCCGCATTTGCGCCGCGATGGCGTCCGCGGAAGGCATCGGGCAGGGGTACGATGTGGGTGTTGGTTGGGGCACCTTGACCGCCTTGGCCATCGAACTTATAGGAGCTGATGTCAATGCAGGCGTTGCTGTTACCATGGTAGCCGGATTCCAGGGCGATCACGTGATCACCTCCAGAATAGGCTTTGGCCATGCGCAAGGCCAATTCATTGGCTTCAGAACCTGAGTTCACCAAATGCACCACCGACAGTTCTTCAGGTAGGGTAGCCAACAAGGCTTGGGTGAACTGATTGATCGCTGGGTGCAGGTATCGACTGTTGGTGTTCAGTACAGCCATTTGTGCCTGACCGGCAGCCACCACACGTGGGTTTTCATGCCCCACATGGGCGACGTTGTTACAGGTGTCGAGGTATTTCTGGCCCCATTGATCGATCAGATAAACATCATCACCACGCAACATTTGGATGGGTTCTGAATAGGACAGACTCAGTGATTTTCCCAGGTGTTGGTGACGATAATCAATCAATTCCTGATTGTTGGCCGGTTGTGTGGTGTTGATTCTGGCATCAAACAACAGCATCGGATTTGGGCACAAGTCGGCGTACACTGTTGCTTCTTTCGGGGTACAAGCACCAGGGAAATCATGTTCATGGCCTAACATGTCATGCATGATCTGAAAATGCAGGTGCGGACTCCAGCCACCGTTTTCATGCGGTTCACCCACCCAGGCCAACAGTTGCCCTGAAGACACCAAGTCGCCCAAAGTTAAATGGTCAAGGGTCTGTCTGCTGAGGTGTCCATACAAAGTAAAAAAGGTCCCACCAGGATATTCATGTTGCAAGATGACTGTGGGGCCATAGTTGCGTTGAGAATCGTTGTCTTTCAGCCCAACCACTGTACCTGTTAGTGGTGCATGGATGGCGGTCTTGGCAGGTAGCCACACATCCAAACCCAAATGTATGGTGCGGTATTCTTTGCCATTATTGCCCTCACTGCTGAAGGCGTCAGCGGCATAAAACGAACGGGCTTCTAAATAGCCGCCGGCCAGGAATTTTTCAGGTTGTTGACGTTGTGCGCGCTCAAGTTTAAAAGCTTGTTCAGCATGGCTTTCATAATCGGCTGCAGCGCCTAACAAGGTACTGGCCACGCTGAGGTCAACCGCAAAGACGTCATGCTTATCAGGGTGTTCTGGTAACAGGGTGGACAGGCGGATACGTTGTGCAGACAGGTGATCTTGTAGGGCTTGGGTGTTGGGATGCGCGCTGAAGCCGCAGGCTGCCCTGAATGAATAATGTGCCATTTGTGCTGGGATGTTTTGCCACAAGGCCAGTAAATCCCAGGCGGGTTGTTCGCTGACAGATTTGTAAGCGTTGTCCGGATCAGTGTCTCTGGCCAATGCTGAATGGGTGACACTGACCACCAAACGCATGCCAATCAAATGATACAAGTGCAGTAATTCTTGTTCTTGCAACGGCAGAATCTGATGGTACCCTCTGATGATTTCAACCGCTGCATACAGTGGATCCGGTTTTTTCATCATGGCGTATGCACAGGTGATGGCCAGTTCGTTGATCAATTGGGTGCTGATGGCGTCGCCAAAGTCAATGAAACCAGTCACGACATCCTGTGCCACCAACACATTGTTGTCGTTCAAGTCATTGTGGATGACCTGTTTTCTTAAGTTTTGGTAGCCTTTAAGCAGTGATTCAAACAAAGCAATGAAATGAGACAGGGTGTTTTGTTGTGCAGTTGAGAATCGCTGCAGGTGATCTTTGGTCCACAAACATTGCGCCAAATCCCAACTGAATTTACGGTTGGCTTCCGGGTGATGGAAAGTGCTCAATGACAAGTCCATGGCCGCGGTCTGTTGGCCCAAGTGCAGCATCATGCGTTGGCTGTGTGGCAGAAAGCCCGAGATCAATGAACCATCCACCCAGGTCAAGATCCGCATCACAATCAGTTGCTTTTCTGCCGGAATTTCGCAAACAGTCAGCCATTCACCCTCTTGGTTTAACACGGGTTCAGGCAAGGCCAACCCGGGTTGAGGGTGTTGTTTGACATGTTGCATCAAGGCCGCTTCAAAAGCAAAATGATCGAGGGTGTCGACCTGACTGATTTTAACCGTGTATTGTGCTGTCTGTGTGGCCAATCTGAAGTTGACATCGACATCACCAACCAAGCGGGTGAGTTCACCACTGAGATGGTGGTGTTTTTCTAGCCAGTCAACCACTTGCGTGGCTGTGATTGAAGCTGCTTTTTTCATGCAATCATTCCAACAATGAGACGGATTTTTTGGTATTGTAGTGCATGCCAATTATCTAGCGGGAGCTTATATGAAAAAGTTATTTTTAATGATGTGTTTATTCGGAGGCTTGGCCATGGCAGCAGAACAAAATATTTCAATCGTGATTCATGGTGGTGCCGGTACCATCAAGCGTGATCAACTATCCAGTCAACAAGAACAAAGCATTCGTCATGATCTGCAAGCGGCTTTGGATGCAGGCTATGCAATCTTAGAACAAGGTGGTGATTCTACCCAAGCCATCATCGCAGCGATCAAAGTGATGGAAGATTCACCCCACTTTAATGCCGGCAAAGGTGCCGTTTACACCAAACCGGGTCAACACGAACTGGATGCGTCCATCATGCGCGGCAGTGATTTAGAAGCCGGGGCGGTGGCTGGCGTGTCATTCACCAAAAACCCAATCTTGGCAGCAGAACAGGTGATGCTCAACTCACCGCATGTGATGTTGGCTGGTAGCGGTGCCGATACTTTTTCAAAGCACAAAGGGCTCGAACAAGTTAAAAATGATTACTTTGACACCGAAGCTCGACACAAAGCCTGGCAAGAAGTGGATGCCAAAACGAAAGCCAAAAAACAGGAACAGGCATCAGAACAGGATGTGCTGGATGCAGAATTCAAATTTGGCACAGTGGGTGCTGTGGCAGTGGATAAAAAAGGTGATTTGGCCGCAGGTACTTCAACAGGAGGCATGACCTACAAGGCTTGGGGGCGCATCGGCGATTCTCCTGTGATCGGTGCAGGTACGTATGCCGATAACCGCAGTTGTGGAATTTCAGCCACCGGTCATGGTGAATTTTTCATCCGCTATGCAGTGGCCCATGACATCTGTGCACGGGTTCGTTATCAGAACAAATCTCTGCAACAAGCAGCCGATGAAGTGATCATGGGTGAGCTCAAAGCAGTGGGTGGCTCAGGAGGGATCATTGGTATGGACCCCGAAGGCAATCCAGTGATGGTGTTCAACACCCCTGGTATGTATCGTGGTTATAAAACCGCTGAAACCTCCCAGGTGGGTATTTATGGGGATGAAGACTAGGGCCTGTTAACAAGGCCCTAAGCTGATTTTAGAGGCAAAAAACAAGGCTGTGGATGGTGCATCAACACAGCCTTTAACGAGGTAAAAATGAAATTATTTGACTTTGTAAACCACCGTTTGCCAATCATCTGATTGGTTGCTGGAGGCATCAAAAGCCACGTAATAGGATTTGTCTGCTTCCACAGTGATCTTCATGGTGGTTTTTAAATCTTTCAAGCCACGACGTTCTTTCAGTCCCATGACTTGTTTGGTGTAGTCGCTGTTGATTTGGGTGCTGAATTTCAATTCATACTCACCAGGTGCCAACCAAACAGCGCCATCGCGAACGATGACATTTTCGCCATTAACCATTTGCAGCTTCACCGGGAACAACTGTTTGGCATTGTTGGCATGACTCATCACGATCTTGGCAGATGGATCACTGGGCGATGCAAAATTAAATGCAAAAGCCGCACTAGAGAGGATTAAGGTAAAAAATAATGTGATTGTTTTCATGGTCTGCTCCTGAATTTTTATGTCTATAAGTTTCGTTCATACACTTTGGGTTATTAAATGTTACACCTACGAAACTGAATGTAGTCTGAATTTTTGCACGTCATACCCAAGTATTCAAGAAAATTTGAACTCAATCACTGGCTTGTTAATCGAGGGAATTTGAATTATGATTCGAGTTCACTATTGATAAAAGGAATTATGATGTCAAAACCAATCAACATTGGTGAAATTTTTGAGCGCACCAACACCACGTTTCAAACACACTTTTCATACCTGGCAGCCTTGGCCGGTATTTTCATTGCACTGGGCTATTTGATATCGACAGTTGGTGAATCCTTGATCATGAAATTTGAGATGTCAGCCCTCATCATAGTGATGCTGATTTCAATCACTGTTTATGCCAAATTAGCCATCATGGTTCATCGGTTGGTGATACTGAATGAAAAGGGGTTTGGTTATATTTTTCAATGGCGAAGTGTTGAATTGAAATTCATTGGCTGGATTTTGGCCATCATCGGTGTTCTGGCGGTGTTGATGTTTTTCACCATCAGAATCAGCTTGTCTGGTTCGCCTTCCCACACCGGAGGCGGTTTTGGATCTGGCCTACTGGTGGTATTGGCACTTATGGTTGTTTTAGGGGTCATATTCTCACGCTTTGCTTTGATTTTCCCAGCCACTGCGGCGAACAAAAAACTGACTTTGGGTGATTCTTGGCAATTGACTTCGCAGCATAAATTCTTCATGTTTTTTCTGGCCATTCTGGTGCCCTATGTCACCAACCGAATCTTTCAAAAAATATCAACAGAACAATGGCTTTTGGTGTTGTTGGTTGAAGTGTTGGCAGTTTTGGTCATCATCTATGAGGTGGGTTTGATTTCACATGCTTATGAGGCATTGGGCAATGTCAAAGAAGACAATCACAGTGATCAGTCATCCTGAGTGCAGTCGAAGGATCTCCTGAATACAGCAGGCTTCTGGTATTACAGTAATTGGCAGTCGTTGGGAGATTCCTCCGCTCGCTTCACTCGGTCGGAATGACACGGGATTGTCACCCTAAGTGCAGTCGAAGGATCTCATTAATTATGGAGTTGCTAGTATAAATCGGTGCCTAAATCTTTCCAGTCAGGATTGTGTGTGTTGATAAGATTGTCTTTTTTTCTTCGAGTCCACTTCTTTAGCTGCTTTTCTCTCGTTATGGCATTTTCGGGGTCATCGAATGTCTCATAATAAACCAGAAGATGTACGTTGTATTTACTGGTGAACCCTTTGGTTTGCTGCTGTTTGTGTTGATAAATCCGTTTGACTAAATTGCCAGTAATGCCGATATATAAAACGTTTTTATGCTTATTAGTAAGGAAATAAACCCAATAATTTTTCATGGATTGAGCTTATCTAAAATTTATGTGGTTATTAATCCTATAAATTCTGAAAGTGGTGTAAAAAAAGTCGTCATCCTGAGCGCAATCGAAGGACCTCCTGACTTTGGTGATTACTTTGGGTGCTGAATTGGTTAGTCGTTGGGAGATTCCTCCACTCGCTTCACTCGGTCGGAATGACACTTGGCCTACTTAAACCATGGAACGGGATTGGTGGGGTCGGCGGCTTTGCGGATTTCAAAATAAACCCCGGGTGGATCGATGTTACCTGAGTTGCCAGCGGTGGCGATGACTTGATCGGCTTGAACCCAGTCGCCCACTTCAGCCAACAGGCTCTCGTTGTGTCCATATAGAGTCATGTACTCATCACCGTGGTCAATAACAATCAGCAACCCATAACCACGCAACCAATCGGCAAAGGCCACCCGGCCATAAGCGGTGGCCAACACGTTCTCGCCAGCTTCGTCACCAATGACCACACCATCCCAACGGCTGTAGCCTGCCCGCAATGAACGGTAAGAACGGATGATGTCACCAGAAAGGGGTTTGGTCAATTGGCCTTTTAGGCGAGCAAATGAAATGTTCTCACCCAGGTTTTCAGGGAGGTCATCCAGGTATTGGGTGATTTGTAACAACAGTTGATTCAGTCGAATGCTGTCTTGTTCCAGGGTTTCATTTTCTGATTGATAGGCTTTGATGGTGTCACGTAAATTGGAGAGCACCACAGCCCGTTGTCGTTTTTTTTCCAACATGGCATCCTGTTCTGTTTTGAGCTGTGATTGTTCGCGTTCCAAATCGGCCTTTTGTTCGGTGATTTGAGCTTGATATTGCTCCAGTTGATTGATCTGCACAGCAATGCTTTCGATCAAATCATACAATTTATATTGTAAATATTTGATCTGGTGCTGGGTGATTTCAGCATTGCGGGTGTTGGGGTTGAGCAGCATCATTTTCAGGATGCGGTCATGGTTGATAAAAATGTGTAACCGCAACAGTTCAGCCATTTGGTTTTTTTGTTCACTGATGCTGTCATTTTTCTGTTGGATTTCTAGCCCCAACACATTGATTTGTTGTTCAGCGGTGGCCACTTTGCTTTTGATGTCCCGAATTTTACGGCCTTGTAAGTTGATGCTCTGGTCTTGTGCTTCCAACTCCTTGATCAATTTGGCTTCTTCACCGGTGGCTTGATTCAGTTGATCTTTCAGGGCAATCAGTCGCTCCCGGATGTCAGCCAGTTGATTGTTGATGGCTGCTTCATCGACATCTTCCTGGGCTTCAACCGGAGTTGATACAGACCAGAAAATGAACAGAACAATCAATAAGCGCATGGGGTAATGGGGCACAACTTCAACTGACAACAGCGGCTCATGTTATCAAACTCATTGAACAGAAAAAACTGTTTTACTGATGATTCTGTTTCAAAGTCAGGTATATCCTCAGTTTTTCAGGGTTTAGACTTGATTTTTTGTGCTGATACCTTATATTGTCCCTTTTTAATTTTTAGGCAGGAAAGCAATGTCACAATTGGTCGAGTTTGTTGGTAACCACCCATTTATGGTGACGTTGTTCTTGGTGGTTTTATTCTTGTACTTAACGACTTTGTACAAGGAAAAGAGCAGGGCCTTTAACAATGTGACAGTTGACCAGTTAACCAGATTGGTCAATCAGGAAAATGCCCAAGTGATCGATGTCAGACCCAAAGACGCTTTCGTGCAGGGTCATATTGTTAATGCCATCAACATGCCTTTAGAAGACCTCAAAGCAGGCAAAGTTAAAACTGATAAGCTGAAGAAAAAACCGGTGGTGGTTTACTGCCAAATGGGCAGAAGCTCAGTCACCGCGAGCCAACACCTCACTGAAGCCGGTTTTGAACAAGTGTTCAACCTTCAAGGTGGTATCAATGCCTGGATCAGTGACAAACTGCCTTTGAGCAAAGCATAACTAACAACCATTTATTTGATAAAGGATCAATTGGTCCATTTTTTTATTAGGAAGCAATCATGACAGAAGAAAATCAAGCAGCAGCCAATGCTGAAAACCAAGGACCAACCATGTCTTTGCAAAAAATTTATACCAAAGACGTTTCATTTGAGGCACCCAAAGCGCCACATATTTTCAATGAAAAAGGTCAACCTGAAATCAAATTAAACATGAACCAAAAAGTCAACAAGTTGGACGATGCGACTTTTGAAGTGGCTTTAACGGCGACAGTCACTTGTACTGTCAATGAAAAAACCGCTTATCTGGTAGAAGTGTGTGTGGCCGGTGTCTTCTCGATGCAAGGATTTGATGACCAAGCATTACACCAAACTTTGGGCGTTTACTGCCCTAACGTATTGTTCCCTTACGTTCGCCAACAAGTCAGCGACATGGTCATGGCTGGTGGTTTCCAACCTTTGATGTTGCAACCGGTAAACTTTGAGCAAATGTACGCCCAACAAATGCAACAGGCACAAGAACAAGCTGCTTCAAGTACCAAGCAATAATGAAATTTTCTGTACTAGGTGCAGGTTCCTGGGGAACGGCATTGGCGATGCAACTGTCGCGCAATCATGAAACCGTTCTCTGGGGACGAAACAAAGCTGGCATGGAAGCCATGCAACAAAGCAGAAGCAACGAACAATACCTTCCAGGTATCAAATTCCCCGAAAAACTGATCATCGAAACTGACTTGAACGCTGCCATAGAGCAGTGTGAAGCGGTGTTGGTGGTTTGTCCCTCTCATGCATTTGGCGACATTCTGGAACAAATTAAACCGATGTTGGCACACCGGCCATTGGCTTGGGCCAGTAAAGGGTTTGAACCTGGAACCGGTCGGTTTTTGCATGAAGTGGCTGAAGACATCATAGGAAATTCTGTACCCATGGCCCTGGTTACAGGTCCTTCATTTGCCAAAGATGTGGCCATGAATAAACCAACGCTGGTGGCTGTGGCTTCTAACCATGAAGATTTTGCCATGCAAGTCAGTAAAGCACTGCACACCGATAATTTTCGTGCCTACATTTCAACCGATGTGATTGGCGCAGAGTTGGGCGGTGCGGTGAAGAATGTCTTGGCATTGGCCACTGGAATCGCTGATGGTATGCAACTGGGTGACAACACCCGTGCTGCATTGATGACTCGTGGCATGGCAGAAATGATGCGCTTGGGAGAGGCTTTAGGCTGTCGTCCTGAAACTTTGATGGGCTTATCCGGTTTGGGTGATTTGGTATTGACCTCAACCGGTGACTTGTCCAGAAACCGCCGCATGGGTTTGGCTTTGGGTCGTGGTGAAACCATCGAACAAGCCAAACAAACGATTGGCCAGGTGGTTGAAGGCATAGGTACCACCGATGAAGTGATGCGGTTGGCCAGGAAACATGATGTGGACATGCCGATTACAGAGCATGTGTGGAAAGTGGTTCACGGTGAAATGACCACCATTGAAGCTTTGTCCGCTTTGATGGATCGAGACATCAGGCCAGAATTCACCAACTGATAATGGCCTATAGTTAAGTCAGACTCAAGGAAGACCTCCGTGTCTTCCTTTTTTGTGTCTGGTAATTATTTTATTGGCTGATATATGTAGGTCATGATTTCAGCTTCAGACACAGTGGTCGGGTCGTTGGCATAGATTTCCCAGATGTTGCCATTGGTTTCCAGTTCATGCTCTTCGATATAGGCCCTGATCAGTTCATGAGAAGCATCGCCCTGGTCATACGGGCCCATTTGGATGTACTTGACCGCCTTGCCGGCATAAGTCTGCCCCAGTTGAATCTCGCCGGTTTCACCTTCAACGCTGTCAATCAGTACAGGTATGGCGGCATCAAACGCCCAAGACTCATTATCAAAACTGCGTGTTAATGTCATTGGCATGCCGGCAAAATCGATGCCGTTGGTTTGCATGAAGGCGGTGATTTGGCCATAGGCTTGGCCCATGATGGCGCTGACATCTTCATCCATTTTGGCTTCCGTGGCCACATAGAGGATGTTTTGCGCGGCGACTTCTTCTATACTGAAACCGGAAAAATCGTAAACTTTTTGTGCTTCAACCAAGGCTTTTAAATTACCCAATCCAGCTTCATATTGAGGACCTAACATGCGGTCCATCATTAAGCCGAAATACCGGCCCAAGACATTGCCATTGAAATCGGCATTAAAAATCCATGACACATCAGATGAGTCGCCCTTGTCAACAATTTTTATGGTGGCCCATGAAGGGTCGTCACCTTGGCCATCAAAATACAATTCAGTTTTGATGCTTTCATATGGGTTGGATTCTATGATTTCTTGTTTACCACTGCCGACTTCTTCATTGCCTGACCATGACATTTTAGAGCCGACGCCTTTGGCCGGACCACTGAATTCATAGGTCGCATTCGGGTCCACTTTGACCCAGGGTGACCATTGGTTGAAAGTGTGCATGGAATTAACGGTTTTGAAAACCATTTTGGCTGGTCGATCAATGGTGATAGAGCGACTGACTTGAACTTTGTCTTCGAGGAAGAAAAAACCATACGCAAAGAATGCAATCACTAAAAACAGCAATGCAAAGAATAGATACTTAAAAACTCTCATATTGAATTCCCTAGGTTTTATTTGGCTTAAATGATAGCATATTACTGAAGAAATAAATGAAGTCACATTCAGTATTTTTGGAATGTAAATCAAACCATAAAAACAGCAGCCAAGTGGCTGTTGAAACAAACATGACAGGGGGTTATGGATACCATGAACACCATCTTGACTTATGCTGAAAATTACTTGCTCGAAAGTTTGATTCTGAGCCTGTTTCTGGGCATCCTGATCACAGTTCTTGCGGCTTGGTATTGGTGGCGACGCAACAAACAGGCAGTCATTGATGCGGCTGCAGAAAAACACCTGGGCGTAGAACAACTACAGGCTCAACAAATGGAACAGCTCCAAGCCACAAATGATGAAATGGTGGGCGAAATTGAGGCCAACGAAGAAGAGCTGTTGAGGTTGAATAAGTTGGCAGTGAAGTTGGGCGAACAATACAAATACAGCCAACAAAAAGCAGGTCATGCCGAACAACTGCAAGAAGAATTGAGTAAAGCGGAAATCAAGTTGACCCAGATGCGTTCAGAAGTTGAGCACCAACAACAAAGGTTTGAGCAACAAAATGAATTTCTGGAACGTTCTAAAACCTTGTTAGCAGATCACTTCACCACGTTGAGCCAAAAAATTCTGGAAGAAAAGACGGCCAAGTTCTCAAATAAAAACAAAGAACAAATGGACCAGGTGGTTAATCCGCTGAGCAAACAATTGAAAGAGTTTCAGGAGTTGGTACAAAACACCAGCACCCAAGGCTTGGCGCAGCAGAAGTCATTAAAGATGGAGATCGAGCGGATTTACCAGCTCAACCAGGAGCTCAGTCAAAAGGCTGAGAACCTGACCAATGCCCTGACTTCGGAAAGCAAAACCCAGGGTAACTGGGGTGAATTGATCTTACATCGCTTGCTGGAAGTGGCTGGTTTGGAACAAGGTCGTGAGTACGAAACTGAAATGAGCTTCACCAATGAGGATCAAAAACGTTTTCGTCCGGATGTGTTGATTCATTTGCCACAAGAAAAATCGTTGATCGTGGATGCCAAAGTTTCACTGACTGCTTTCGAACGGTATGTGAATGCCGAGTCGGATCAAGAACGGCAGGAGCAGTTGAAACAACATGTTCAGTCCATGCAAACCCACATCAAAAATCTGTCAGAAAAAGCCTACCAAAACATCGAACAATTGGATTCATTGGATTTTGTCTTGATGTTTGTGCCGGTTGAATCGGCCTTTCTAGAAGCGGTCAATTCACAACCCAGTTTACTGGAAGATGCCTACAAGAAAAATGTGTTGATCTTGTCGGCAAGTAATTTACTGGCCACCTTAAGAACTGTGATGGTGTTGTGGCAGAACGAGAACCAAAATAAAAATGCCCAAGTGATTGCTGACAAGGCCGGTAAAATGTATGACAAGTTGGTCGGCTTTGTCGATGATTTGAACCAAATCAAACAGCGCATCGGCCAGGCCGATGATGCCTGGCATGCCGCGGAAAACAAACTGAAAAGTGGCCGAGGTAACCTGATCCGTCAAGCAGAAAACCTCAAACAACTGGGCGCCAGAAATTCTAAAAATTTACCTGCAGATTGATTCAGTGGTGGCTTAGACCACCACTGATCCATCTTTGTCTTCTTGCGGAACTGGCGCCGTGGTTCCGCCTTGTCTTTGGTAGCCATAGATTCTGATGAACCTGTATTTCATGTTTTCTAACAAAGCGTACAAAGCAGGAATCAGTATCAAGGTGATGACGGTGGCGAACAAAATGCCAAAAGCCAATGACACGGCCATCGGGATGATGACTTTGGCCTGTAATGATTGTTCGAACATGATGGGTAACAAACCAAAGAAGGTGGTCAGGGAGGTCAATAAGATGGCACGGAATCTTTTGCTGCCTGCATGCTTCACCGCTTCGATGATGTTGACCCCGTGGGCACGTTCTTTGTTGATGTAATCCACCATCACCAATGAATCATTGACCACCACACCAGTCAGGGCAATCACCCCGAAAATCGACATCATGCTGAAGGTCATGCCCAACAACAAATGGCCCACAATGGCACCGGTGATGCCAAAAGGGATCACCGTCATGATGATCAGTGGTTGGGCATAGGACTTTAATGGTATGGCCAACAACACAAAGATCAACAGCATGGCAAAGCCCATGCCCACTTGTAAGTTGTTCAGCAAATTGGTCATTTCTTTACTGGTACCGTCCAAATCAAAAGTGATGTCCGGGTATTCAGGCACGATGGGTTGGCCTGGTTGTGGCATCAACTGACCAATGATGGCTTGCGGATCGCCAATGGCTTTGTCCACCATGGCGGTGATGCGGGCGGCCCGTTTGCGGTTGACCCGCTCAATGGAGTTGGCGGCCTTGCCTAAATTGACTTCGGCCACGGTGTGCAGTGGTAATTCATCGCCGGCACTGGTGCGAATGCGCAATTCATCCAAAGATTTCAAAGATTCTCTGGTGGCACGGTCATAGCGCAACATCACTTTCACTTCATCATTGCCGCGTTGTAGGCGTTGTACTTCTTCACCGTAATAAGACTGTCTGATTTGACGGGCCAAATCTGATTGGCTCAAGCCCAAATTGCGACCAACTGGTTTGATCGATAATTCAATTTCGTCCTTACCGGCTTCGATCGAGTTTCTGACATCAGAAACACCTTTGAATCCTTTCAATTTTTCGGCCAATGTCTCAGCGGCCAAACGCAATTCTTCGGTGTCACTGCCCACCAGCTTCAGGCTGACATCCGGACCCTGTCCTGGGCCCGTGAGTGACATGGTACCAATGTGGGTGGCGCCTGGAATTTCGCCGATGTATTCCGTCCAACGCTTGAGCATTTCCTTGCCATCGATGACGGTGTTTTCTTCCTTCACCAGTTCGACAATGACTTTACCGGAAATTTGGGAATCCAGAAATGACAGCCGGTGGGTGAACACCGCACCACTTTCTTTACCCACTTCACGGCTGACATCGGCATCCAATCGAATCAAAGCTTGTTCAACCCGCTGTAACACCTCTTCGCTGCGTTCCTGTGGTGTGCCCTGTGCCATGGCAAAGTCTGCCTGCACAAAATCAGCGACAAAATCTGGCATCATTACAAACCTGACAATGCCATTGGCCATCAAGCCAATACTGAGCACCAAAATGCCAAAAAATGCCGTGAATGTCACCCCGGGTCGCCTGATGGCTTTTTCCATGATCGGTTTGTAATGGTGTTTGATGATGTATTCCAAGCCATGATTGACTTTTCTTTGTAGGCGTAGCAAGGGTCCCGGGTTCTTGGTACCAATGTCATCAGAACGCATGTGGGCCAAATGGGCCGGCAGGATCAACTTGGATTCAACCAGTGAGAACAACAAGCACAAAATCACCACCCAGCCGATGGCTTCAAAAAACGAACCAAACAAGGTCCCAACAAACAACATCGGTGCAAAAGCCGCTATGGTGGTCAACACGCCAAAGGTGGCTGGTGTGGCCACCCGTTGCGCGCCCACCACCACATTTTTCAATGAATGTCCATGATGCTGGATTTCATAATAGGAGCTTTCGCCAATCACAATCGCATCATCAACCACGATACCCAAAACCATGATGAACCCAAACATACTCAACATGTTGATGCTGATGCCGGTCATGGGTAAAAACATGAATGCGCCCAAGAAGGCCACAGGCAATCCCAGCATCACCCAGAAAGCCACTTTCAGCCGCAAGAACAGCGTCAAAATCAGCAGTACCAATACGGCACCTTGTAACATGTTGCGCTCCATCATGTCCAAGCGACCACGCACATAGTGGGAGGTGTCAGACCAGGTAGCCACCGACATGTTGGGCGGCATTTTGTCTCGCATGCTGGCCACATAGGCTTTGACTTGATCAGAGATGATCAACACCGATTCATTTTCTACCGCGTTGACTTGGATGCTCATGGCCGGCTTGCCATCAAAGGTACCGATACCCCCGGTTTCAACAAAGCCATCTTTGATTTCAGCAAGGTCCGATAACAACAACCTTGAACCATCGGGGTTGGTACGGATCACCGTTTGGGCAAACTCTTTGCCTGTATAGGATTGACCTACAGATCGCAACAGCACATCGCCCCGATCGGTTTTGATGGAGCCACCCGGCAGATCGATGGAAGCCGCTCGCAATGCCGCTGCAATTTCATCAAAAGTGATTTGGTACTGGCGCAAGGTGTTTTCTTTGATTTCAATGGCTATCTCATAATCACGACCACTGACCAAGGAGGCCATGGACACATCAGGTAAATCAATCAGGTCATCTCTGACATCGCGAGTGGCTTGCAGTAGATCATCTTCAGGCACATTGCCATAAACAGACAGGAACAGCACCGGTTGTTGGATCAAAATTTCACTGATGATGGGTTTTTCGGCTTCCTCGGGGAAGGAGTTGATGCCATCCACTCGGTTCTTGATTTCGGCCATGACATTTTTAACTTCATATTCACTGCCTATTTCAATGTTGGTTCTGGCAAAGCCTTCATTGGCCACACAGGTCGTTTTGTCTATCCCTTCCAGTCCGGTAACGGCATCTTCGACTTTCACACAAATGCCTTTTTCCACTTCATCAGGTGCCGCGCCTGGATAGGTCATGCTGACCAGAACTTGATTGACAGAGGTGGCTGGAAACATCTCTTTTTTTAAATTCCAGGCTGAATAAATCCCGCCAATCAGTAGTACCATCATCAATAAATTGGCCGCCACAGAGTTGCTGGCAAACCAATAGATGATCCCTTGATCCCATGACTTTTTCATTGTTCTGCCTCGGTGTTTTGAATCGAGGTTTGTTGATTGGATTCAGGTCCTGACAAGCGCAACAGCATACCTATTTCAGGCGCTTGAATGGGCGTGGTGATGATTTGGTCACGGCTGTTAAGGCCTTGGTCAACATAAAAGAAATCATTGGTTTTGTGTGCCACATGCACTGATTTGATCGCCAATACGCCACCCTCTGCATAGACAGACAATTGATCATTGGGCATCATCCAAGCGGTGGGAATGGCATAGACGCCTTGATATTCCATGCCCGTGATTTGGGCTTGTAGAAAGGTGTTGAATAACAGCTTATTGGCAAAAGGATCATCCACTTCAGCAACCGCATAATTCATCAGGGTGCGGCTGTCTTTACTGGATTCAAGGCGCTTGATCCACCCAGTGGTGACCTTTTGATCCTGATCATCATAAAAGGCCACTTGTAGGGGGCTTTGGTCCAAGGCCAAATCTTTGAGGTTTAATTTGGTGATGTCCTGGTTTGATAGTGGCAGCCTCACTTCCGCCACTTCGGTGCCAGCAATGTTGCCTAATTGCCCTGAGATTCCAACAAACTGGCCCAAGTCGATCGACTTGGTCAACACAGTCCCGGTAAAGGGGGCCTTGATTTCTGTTTTTTCTAAATCGCGTTTGGCCTTCATCAGATCGGCTTTGGCAGCCCTTAAACTGGCTTTGGCGCCATCCAGTTGTGGGATGTTCAGCAGCAGGTCACTGGGTTTACCCGCTTTGCCAAAGGATTTCCAGTCTTTCAATGCCTGGTCAGATTTCGCTTGATCTAAATCCACTTGTGCCTGGGCACTGGCCAAATTGGCCTCAGCACGGGCCACAGCCACTTGATAATCAGCCGGGTCAATTTGTACCAATAAGTCGCCTTGTTCAAAGGTGCCGCCAGCGGTAAAAGCCGGGCTCAATGACACCACTTTACCACTGATTTCAGCCAGTAAAGCTATTTGGCGTTTCGGCATCAAGATGCCTTGTGATTGAATTTGTAAAGTCAGGTCCGAGGGTGATACAGTGGTTGTTTCAACCAAAAAGCCCTTGGGTTTTTCCGGAATTTTCGCCGGCTCTGTTTTCATGCCCCCCATGATGTTTAATAGTACGATAACAACAATCAGTATCAATACAAAGGGCAGGAGTCGTTTTAACAGGGTCGGCTTGGGATGTTGGTGGCTGATTTTTTCCATGATTTTATCTGGTTTTATTGTAGATGTATTGTCTCAACAGCGGCCCCCTGATGCTGTACAGATCTTGTGATTCTAACGGTGTTATTTTAAGCGATTTCATACTTTGTAACCATAGATCATATGGCATGATGTTAAGCGGATAAATTCAATCCTGTCAGGTAACCTGAAAGTTGCTCTACATCAGCGGTTTCCAAGCTTAGCATGACATTTGTCGAAATTTGGTTAAGGGTGTTGCTGGCTTGCTGATAGGTTTTCAATCCACGGGCGGTTAATTTAACCAAGCTGACACGCGCATCTCTGGGGTTCACTTCTTTGCTGACCAAACCAATTTTTTCCATCGGGTTGAGCATTTTGGTGATGCCAGAAGCTGATCGGCACAACAGACTGGCCAAATCAATGCGTCGTTGCATCAGTTGCGGAGAGGCGTTCAAGTGGTGTAAGACCATGAACTCGGCAAGCCCAATCCCATGGACGGCGCCCAGGTTGGCATCCAGTTTTCTGTTGATGGCGGTGTTTTGGGTCCACATTTGGATCAGTGTCGTACTTTGTTGATTGATGGTTGTCATTTATATTTCACAAGTATTTTACTGGTGCAGTATATGTGAAATAAACCATTTGTCAATGATAATTAGCTATGTGAGTTGTTGATCTGAGATTTAGTTAGTATCGTCATCCCGGACTTGATCCGGGATCCAGTGTCTTACTGTTTTTGTCTGGTTTTTCATAATAACCAGACACATACATCTCATTAGTTATAGTAAGATGTACAATTAATTTTAATATAAATGTTAATGCTTTATTAGTTTTTTCTTATGGCCAAAATAAATTTAGATGCATTAATTCCGAGAGAAGATTTTGAAATAATCGGAAGCAGTACTAACTCAGCACAAATTGATAGACTTTCAGCAAATGATTTGTCTAATGAAATGATTTACCAATTGTTGCGAAAACCAGATTTTCAAAGAGAAACAAATGAATGGGACGCCAAAAAAATTTATGAATTTATTGACAGTTTTCTAGAGGGTGATTTAATCCCGTCGATTATTTTATGGAGGAGTCAATCAGGATTAATTTTTGTTATTGACGGTGCCCATAGACTTAGTGCATTAATTTCATGGATAAATGATGATTATGGTGATGGAAAAATATCACAAAAATTTTATGAGAACAATATTACTGAAGATCAACTTGAAATAGCTGATAAAACAAGAAAACTAATAAACAAAAAGATTGGTTCGTACAGTGAGATTGCAAATGCGCATATTAATGATAACTCAACACAAAGACATCTAAGCAGGGCAAAAAACATGGGTGTTATTGGCATTCAGGTTCAATGGGTTCCAGGAGATGCAACAAAGGCAGAGAATTCTTTTTTTAAGATTAACCAGAAAGCTTCAAAGATTGATCCAACAGAATTAAAACTTTTGGAGTCCAGAAAAAAGCCAAATTGTATTTCAGCAAGAGCAATTATACGAGCAGGTAAAGGACATAAATATTGGTCAAGTTTTAATGCAGAAAATCAAAACAGGGTTCAAGAGTTGGCAGAAGAAATTAATACAATTTTCTTTACACCTCAACTAAGAACTCCAGTTAAGACGATGGACATTCCAATAGGTGGAAAAATATCTAGTTCTCAAACATTGCCATTGATCTTAGAATTTGTTAATCAAGTTAATAAAATACCAAATAATTTTAAAGAACATTTGGATGATGATATTTCTGGAAATGAAACTGTTAAATGTTTAATCAACGCAAGAAAAATTGCATGGCGAATTAATAGTGTTCATGCTTCATCATTGGGTTTACACCCGTTAATATATTTCTATTCTAAGGAAGGAAAATATAAAACAGCTTCATTTTATTCAATTAACAAATTTATACTTGATTTAATTGATAGAAACAAACTGAATGAATTTATTTCTGCAAGAGAAGAATTCGAAAAATTAATCATAGAATATGACTATTTGCCAATACAAATAAATAGAAAGTTTAGATCAGCTATTAAAGGGCTGCCTTATGTATCAGATTTCTATTTGACAGCTATGAAATTGATAAATGATGGTCTAAATTATAAAGAGGCTATCAGACATATTATCAAGTTACATGAATATGATTATCTTGTTTTACAAGAAGAGAAGAATGAACAAGATTTTTACAGGCGAAATTTTGACAAACTCAAAGTCAGCTGTTTTTATCGAAGAAGCATTAAAGACTGGAATAAAATGTAAGATCTGTAATGGATTTATTCATCAAAACTCTATGACTACTGATCATATAATTCGTAAAGAAGATGGTGGACTTGGAAGCCCAAATAATGGACAGTTATCACATCCCTATTGTAATACAACATATAAAAACTAGTAATCTAACTAAAGTATTTAGAAGCCTAAATTTCAAAATTCATGGAAAAAGAATTGTGTTGTCTCAAAGACACTGGATACCAGCCTTCGCCGGTATGACAGAGCAAATTATCGGTATTGATTCACCAGATTCTTCAAATCAACACAAGCCTGTTCAGCGGCTTGGGCGTAATTCTCTTGGTTGTCGCCGGCATAAATGATGCCGCGTGATGAAGAAATGATCAGGCCTTTGCGATCTTGTCGCAGTCCGGCTTTTAAGGTGGCTTCAACATCACCACCTTGGGCGCCGATGCCCGGAATCAACAAAGGCATGTTGCCAACCAATTGCCTGATTTGCGCCAGTTCTGATGGGTAAGTGGCACCCACCACCAACAGTAAATTGTGGTTGCTGTTCCAATCGCTGCTGGCTTTTTGTGCCACCGCCTGGAACAAGGAACCACCATTGGCCAATGTCAGGTTTTGTAATTCACCTGATCCTGCATTGGAGGTTTTACACAGCACCACCACACCTTTGTCAGCGAACTTCGAATAAGGCTCGATGGTGTCACCACCCATATAGGGGTTAACCGTCACGGCATCAGCCTGGTAACGATCAAAAGCTTCTGCTGCATATTGTTCGGCGGTACTGCCAATGTCGCCACGTTTCGCATCCAGAATCACCGGAACCGCAGGGTATTGATCATGGATATAGCTTATGATGTCAGTCAATTCCTGTTCAGCGCCCATGGCAGCAAAATAGGCAATTTGTGGTTTGAAGGCACACACATGGTTGGCGGTGGCATCAACGATGCCTTTCAACCAGGTCAATAAATTCAGATCCAAAGCAGCGATTTTTTCTGGATTGGGATCCAGGCCCACACAGACCAGTGAGTTGTTGTTCTCTTGTGCTAGTTCTAATTGCTCGATAAACATGGACTTGAAAATAAAAAGAATGCGTCTATTTTACAGTAAGGGAACTTTGTTTGAGTCAGTGAATCAGAACAGATGATGAAAAAAACAGCATTTATATTCTTAATGGCCATGCTCGGTACAGCACAGGCTACCTTACCAGCAGCGGTCAATGGTCAAAAGGTACCATCTTTGGCACCCATTTTGGAACAGGTGACGCCAGCAGTGGTTAACATCAACACCCAATCAGTACAGTATGTGCGTTCGCGTAACAGTGATTTTTACAATTGGTTTTATGGTTTACCGAACACACCTCGGGAACGGGTAACCCAGTCACTGGGTTCCGGTGTGATCGTTGATGCCATCAAGGGTTACATCCTCACCAACCACCATGTGGTCAATGAAGCCGATGACATTTCGGTGGTGTTGCATGATGGCAGGACTTACAGCGCGACCCTGATCGGTTCCGATGATGGCACCGATGTGGCAGTGATTCAAATTGAAGCAGACAACTTAACGGCTTTGCCCTTGGCAGATTCCGAACAATTGCGGGTTGGTGATTTTGTCGTGGCCGTTGGTAATCCCTTTGGTTTGGGGCAAACTGTCACCTCAGGCATCATCAGTGCCCTGGGCCGAACCAGCCTGAGTGGTTTGGGGTATCAGAACTTCATTCAAACTGACGCCTCCATCAATCCAGGCAACTCAGGCGGTGCCTTGATTGATTTGAACGGTTCATTGGTGGGTATCAACACGGCCATTTTTTCACCCTCCGGTGGCAACGTGGGTATAGGTTTTGCCATTCCGTCATCTTTGGCACAGCGGATGATGCGTCAATTGGTTGAATATGGCACGGTGCGCCGTGGCTCGTTGGGCATGGGTGTCCAAGACATCACTGAACGTCTGGCCAGGGCTTTTGATGTGGGGCAGAAACAAGGGGTTTTGGTGACCTCAGTCGACCCGGATTCGCCGGCCGATCGGGCTGGTTTGAAAGTGGGTGACATCATCACCGAACTCAATGGTGACCGGATCAGCAGTCAAAAGCAATTTCAGAATTACGAGGGTTTGATTGAGTTGGACAGTCAGGTCAATATTGACTATTTACGCAATGACCGTTCAAGACAAGTCAAGACCTTGATCACCGAAGCCGATCGCAATGAAATCAAGGGCAATGAGTTGCACCCATTGCTCAAGGGCACCTTGCTCAGTAACTTACCGGTGCAATACCGAGATCGCTTTCAAGGTGTTTTGATCGAAGAAATCGAAAGGGGCTCGTCAGCTTGGGAATTGGGCTTGCGGGCTGGAGATTTGATCACCGCAGTCAACAAAGCTGAGATCAACAGCCTGAAGCAACTGACCCAAGGTGTCGAGCGGTCAAGAAAAGAACCTTTGTTGAACATATATCGAAATGGTCGCAACTATTTGTTACCATTGGAAGACTGATGCCAGGCGTGGAAGACCTCAATAAGCTATTAAGCCACATGGAGCCCCGTTGTATCGATGGTGAGTTCGTCTTTTGTTCGGTTGCCGGGCCAGTTTCGGACTATTTGGATTTAGTACCTTTGGCCACCTGCCAGGAGCAAGAAGGCTTGACTTTGGTGTTGCCTCGTGATCAGGCTGATCAAGCAGGTTTATCGTATGCCGGCGTTTTCAAACAAATCACCCTGTCTGTTCATTCATCACTGCACGCAGTGGGGTTGACGGCTGCGGTTGCCACACAACTGGCAACAAAAGGCATCAGTGCCAATGTGATCGCGGCTTATTACCATGATCACATTTTTGTACCTGCTGATAAAGCCAACGAAGCCTATTTGGCATTACAAGCATTATCAGATTGATTTTCACTGTTGACGGAATTCTGCTGCTTTGCTAGCCAGATCATTAACCACTTGTGATGGCGCATTTCCAGCAGCAATCAAATCGGTGTTTTCATACGGATCGATGGTTAAATCATATAACTCTTGTTCACCAGTTTCAGATTCGAATAACTTGTAAGATCCATCAGAGATGACCCATTCTTCGGTGTTGTTGGTCTTGCGTTCGGAGAATTGGAATTGACGGGTACTGGCGGATTCATTCAACAACGGTATAAAAGATGTGCTGTCATTGATCTGGTCAACGTTTACCCCTGCCAATGCTGCAAGGGTGCTGAATAAATCAGTGGTGTTCAGCAGGGCGTTTTCGCGTTCACCCATGCGGCCCACACCAGGACCAGAAATCATAAAGGGTATGTTGATTCCGCCTTGGTTCAATGACCCTTTCACTTGCCCCCTTTGGTAAGGTGATTGAGCCACTTCACTGGGTGTTCCATTGTCTCCGATAAACACCACAATGGTATTTTCAAAGCTGCTTGGGTCCAATGAATCCAAAAGCCGGCCAATTTCAGTGTCCATCGCTTCAATGGCAGCAAAATAGTAGGGCATGGGGTTGGCGTCAATGTCTGCTGTTGTGCCAGACAGTTGGCGGTTGTGTAAGTGTTCCGGCGGCAAGTGAAAAGGCGTATGTGGTGCATTGAAAGCCAACCACAAAAACCATGGTTGGTTTTGCTCATTGGTCCAATCGATGGCCAAATCGACTAATTTTGAAGTGACGTATTCGGTTTGGGCTGTTTGGGTGCCATTGGTGGTCAAGTCCCAATCGAAATAACTCGGGACACCGCCAGATATAATTCCTGCATAGTGGCTGATACCAAGTTTGGCAGGGTGGTTTAAATCATTGTTTCCAGGGCCTACATGCCATTTGCCGATGATGGCATCTGAATACCTATTGGGTAGGAGTTGATGGATGTATGATTGTAAGGAAGTCTCATCTTCAGACAGCACGTTACCGGGAAAGAAAACCCCAGTCCTGTTGCTGTATTTGCCTGTTAAGATGCCTGCTCGTGTCGGGCTGCAAGTTGGGCTGGACCAAGCATTCTCAAACACCAGACCACTGTTGGCCAGACCATCAAGAGTGGGCGTGCTGGGTTGTTGCGCAGAGATGTTGTACAGCGAAGATGCATCTTTTCCCAAATCATCGGCAATCAACAACAATATATTCGGGGCAGGGGCTTCATCACAAAGCGGATTGCCCACACGGGTTAAACGCGTTAGGGTCTGTTTACCTTGTCCAAACCCAGTGAGTTGTGATTGGTAATCCAGTTTACCGTATTCACACCCCAGTTCGATTTGTATGTTGCCCCATGGTTGTACCTGGACATCTTGGGGATCAAAATCTGCACCAAAACGTCCCCCGCTGGTGACATACACATCTGTTATGTCGATGGCTTGGCCATTTTGCTCACCAGAACCAAAAAACCAGGCCTGATCGCCATTGACATCATAGCTGAACCAATAAACCAGGACTCGATCATCTATCAGTTTCTCGATCACCAACCCTTCGCCGTTGTGTGTTTGATCAAACCAAGATCCTGTAACTGCTGATGATGTAGCCGATGGGTTGGTACAGTCCAAGCCTGCAAGCGTGGTGATGCGGGTCAGGGCTTGGCTGCCCTGGATGCCATCAATGGTATATGTTGCATTGGCTGAGAAACAATCAAACCAATTGATGGTCAAAGAACCGGATGACGACACCTCTACATCTTCAGAATTGAATTGATCGCCAAACGCTGCACCTCTTGCCAACAGTACCTCGTTGAATACAATCGAATCCTCTATCACTGTACCCACAGCAAAAAACCAACGCTGTGCCCCTGATTCATCATAGGTAAACCAATAGGCTAATGCCGTATCATCTTGCAAAACTTGAAGCACAAACCCCTCACCGTTGTGGCTGGCGTCATACCAAGATCCGCTCATGTTGGCGTCGACTACAACCTGCTCTTGTGCAAAAACATGGAAGCAGCAGGTCAACATGTATGAGTAAATCCAAATTTTTTTTAGAATCACTTTATTCATTAGGTAAGAATTCATGATTAATCATACCGTATTTTTAACGGGTCATGGTATTCCAACGCTGGGGTCGGAAATGCGTTGACACAGAAATAAAAAATTTCATTTGAGGGCCCAATGCCGCCTATTTCACTGATGTTATTTACTGTCGAAAAATAAGCTGTTGTTGCTGTCAATTGACCCATTGGACAGGGAACATGAAGAATGAAGGAATGTTCTTGGGGCTTCATTCACTTTTGTTCCAGACAAAAGTGAAAACGACCACGGCGAACATGACTTGCTACCTCGCGCTCTTCGCCTCTGATTCGCATTGCTCACCAACCGGCTCGGCGGGTCAAGCTGCTCAGCAGCTTTCCCCCGCTGAATCAGTTATAATCATTTCTGTTGAGCACAAAACATTTAATCAATATGAAAGAAGACCTCAAAGCAGAACTCAAAGATAAACTGGATCCGGTCAGTTATGAAGTGATAGTGAACAAAGCCACAGAGCGACCTCACACGGGCGAATACAACCTCAATTATCAAGACGGCCAATACACCTGTAAAGCCTGCGGGGAGGTGTTGTTTGACAGTTCGTCGAAATTTGATGCGGGTTGTGGCTGGCCCAGTTTTGATCAAGAAATAGAAGCCGGTAAAATCAAAGAAGTGTTTGATGAATCTCACGGCATGCGCCGCACAGAAATTGTTTGTGCCAACTGCGAAGGCCATTTAGGACATGTGTTCAATGATGGCCCAACAGAAACGGGCCTGCGCTATTGTGTGAATTCCGTTTCGCTGGATTTTGCAGCCAGCGAATCATGAAGGCATGGCTTAAAATCGTATTGACGTTAGCGGCACTGACGTTGGCTGAGCCTGGTCGGGCCATGACGGGTATAGATTCGGTGGCTTATTTGTGGGTGATTGGCTTGATATTAATGGGCATTTTGGGCTTGCTGGTGTGGGTGATTAAATTTCTGAACCGTGTAAAAGAGGATTCAAAAAAACATGAATGAAACCATTAAATTAATCATCGGTAACAAAAATTATTCATCTTGGTCTTTGCGACCTTGGCTGCTGCTGTCTGCTCACAACATTCCATTTGAGGAAATTGTTGTGCCTTTGTATACTGACCAATCAGCTGCTGAATTGGCCCGTTATTCAGCCGCTGGAAAAGTCCCTGTTTTGCACCATGGTGATGTGGTCATTTGGGATTCGCTGGCCATTTGTGAATATGTATCAGAACAGTTCTTGGATGGTAGCGGTTGGCCAAATGACCCTGTTGCCAGGGCATATGCCCGCTCATACAGTGCGGAAATGCATTCTGGTTTTTTTGCCATCCGTGAAAATTTACCAATGAATTGCCGGGCATCGGATCGGAAGGTTACATTGACGGATGACATCAACAAAGAAGTGTCGCGATTGGATCATATGTGGACTGAACTGCGTAACAAATATGCTGCTCAGGGACCGTGGCTATTAGGAAAATTTTCCATCGCAGATTGCATGTTCGCCCCTGTGGCCATTCGGTTCCATACCTACAACATTCAGGTGTCTGAAACAGCTGGTCAATACATGCAACAGGTTCTAGAGTACCCAAAAGTTCAACAATGGATGGCCGAAGGTGAAGAAGAAACAGAGGTCATCGAAGGATTTGAAGTTGGCCAGTAAAGAATTGAGTCAATCTATAGAAAGGAATGTTCTTGGGGCTTCATTCTGGTTCATGGTCTGACAGGTCTTCATATTTGCTGCGCAAATAAACCGACCTTTACAGACTATTGTCTGAGCAGTTGCTTCGCACTGCATGTCTGTTCTAGACAAAAGTGAAAACGACCACGGCGAACATGACTTGCTACCTCGCGCGCTTCGCCTCTGATTCGCGATGCTCACCAGCCGGCTCGGCGGGTCGAGCTGCTCAGCAGCTTTCCTGTGTACACTTTTTTGCCATTGATTGATTGACAGATCCGCCTTATGATTCTTCATTTTCAATGCTGATCAATTTTATGAGTAAAAATATAAAACATGTTTTCACCCTTTTAAAAACGATTGCGATCATATTTTTATCAGTGGTGGTGTTCAATTTTTTCTTCGATCGTGCCAACCAGCCCACTGAAGAAGAACAGATAGAAGCCATGCTGGGTGAACTTGAGAAACAAGTCAAAACAGTTACCACCAGCAAAGACTCATTTGAGTATCCCATCCAGCGCCGCCCAGCAGCTGAGTATAGGGTGACAGAAAAATCAATAGAGGATGCGAGGGGTGATCAGTACCTGTTTATCTGTGCAGTATCTTCGGCAGTTGGCATGGTTCAGAGGGCCCAGACACTGGTGAATCTGGGATTGGATCATCAAAATGAATTAACGGTTGATGTGGATAAAATGGTGTTGATGCTGGCCCCCGCTGAGACACTGTGTGAAGAAAGCCGGGTCATTGCCATAGGCTATTTTGTACCTGCAGGGACTGGTTGGACAGGCATTTCATCCGGAGACTGGCAATGGTTGGTTCGTACGTCCCATGCCAAAGTGAGTGCCGATGAGATTGAAGCGACACAGCTATATATGTCAAAAAAGGCAGAATTTATTGCTGATTTTGGCATGATGGACTACCCCGATAAGCTGGATGAGTTTGTGGCTGAGCAATTAGGCAGAGACCCCAAGTACGTGACGGCTGGTATGTGGAACGATGATTTTGTGAAGCGATGAAGTGCCTAATGCATACATGTGGCCAACCACAAAACACCACAGGCTACCTGAGCAACAGGAAAGTGGCGCTATGAAACAAACCATCGTACACATCGCTTTGGTGGTTAAAGATTACGATGAAGCGATTGAATTTTATACCCAGAAACTGAACTTCACCTTGCTCGAAGACCAGTACCAAGCCGAGCAAGACAAAAGATGGGTGGTGGTGGCGCCACCTGGCTCTCATGGCACCACAATCCTGTTGGCCAAAGCATCCAAACCGGAACAACAGCCGTTCATTGGAAACCAGTCAGGAGGCCGGGTGTTTTTGTTTCTGAACACCGATGATTTTTGGCGAGACTACCATGCGATGGTGGCCAAAGGCATACATTTTGTGCGAGAACCCAAGCAGGCTGATTATGGCCTGGTGGCGGTGTTTGAAGATTTGTATGGTAACTTGTGGGATTTGTTACAACTCAACGATGATCACCCCATAAGCAAAAGATCCGGATGATCATCACCTCAGTATAGGGCAGTGGTTTATAATTGTTGTAACGACAATTAACAGGAGCCTAACCATGTCTACCAATTTCATTGCCTGGGGGATCTATTTTTTATTGGCCGCACTGGCTGTCTACTTCAATTGGCACGCAGAAATTCTTCAGTTTTCAGGTCAGCTGGGACTGGTTAAGTTGGTCATTCTGTTGATTTATATAGGCTTTGTCATTTACAGCTATTATTGCAGTAAGCGTGAAAACATTTTTCGATCAGTGAAATCAATGGGCCAACTACATTGGGGTCGTCAGATCATGATAGACCTGTATCTGGGCTTTTTGCTGAGTTTATTCATCATATTTTTGCACCAAGGACTGCTTGTGATGGCCTTGTGGGCCTTACCTATTCTGTTGTTTGGCAACTTGGCAACTTTGTTGTATTTTGTCATTCATTTTGAATCATTGGTCAGTCATTTTATGGCCTAACCAGCCATCAGTTGTCCAAAGTACGACATCAATAGTATAATGGCTTGTCCAAACATCAGGAGCATCCCATGCGCACATTATTGATCATTTTTACTTTGGTAAACATCACACTTTTTAAATCGGTTGAAGCAGCACCAGAGATACCTGATCCAAAGTTGCGAGCAGCGGTGGAAGCACTGTCAGCTTCAACCTTAGTTGATGGCAAAGGCTGGGAAGCCTACGATCGACTGGTTCACCCAGGTTATTCTCGATGGGCCATGGGACAAATTTACGAAGGTCGAGAAAAGTTTATCAGAAGCCTTGAAGAATGGTGGAACTATGGTATGCGAGTGGCCAAACGCGATATTGAAATGATTGGTGTTGATGTGGTTGGTAACTTGGCTTTTATACGTTTCAAAACCACTGAGTCATTTACCGGTCCAAACGGTCCAACGGCAGGATTTTCTGGCTATGTATCCAATGTCTGGATCAAGGAAAACGACAATTGGCTGTTGTTGTCAGCGGAGATCTCATCGACAGAATAAATCGGCATAAGTTATTTGCTGTTCGAACAAAGTTGATTTCATGAGAACTCTCAGCCAGGAACTGATGGTTTTGATTGTATTGCTTAGTGTATTTTCTCATTCAGTGGTGGCAGAAACAAATGAACCTGACAGCTCTAATTTCATCAACATCAACAAAGATCAATTCGCAGCCAACCTTCACCTTCCCAAGAATCAAACAAACTTGTCTGTTGTTATCGTGATTGGTGGCTCCAGTGGCGGGATGCGAAGTGAAAGAGGTGAATTGTTGGCATCACAGGGTATTGCGGCTTTGACCTTGGCTTACTTCAGGTATAAAGACCTGCCAAACACTTTAGATAACATCCCGGTTGAAAGTGTGTTGGATGCGATCGACATCCTAGAAACCATTCCAGGTATTGATGCCAACCGAATTGGCATTTGGGGCGCATCACGAGGCAGCGAATTGGCTTTTTTGGCAGCAACACACGATCCTCGCATAAAGTCTGTAGTAGCAACCACGCCCAGTTTGGTCGCGTGGCACG
The DNA here is from genome assembly GCA_965230295.1 of Marinicella sp. Taxonomy (GTDB): domain Bacteria; phylum Pseudomonadota; class Gammaproteobacteria; order Xanthomonadales; family Marinicellaceae; genus Marinicella. The sequence continues at coordinate 1,966,563 of OZ246001.1, forward strand.
GGCAAACCGGTTCAACAGCATGGACCTTAAAAGGCCAGCCTATCACTGCTTTGAGCTTTGATCGAAGCAGTGATCAATCCTTTTATGCAAGAGCCAGCCGTGCATTGGCAGACAAAGACCAGGTAGCCAAAGCCCAATTCAAGTTCAATCAAATCAATGGTCCTTTATTACTTATTTCAGCAGAACAAGATCAGATTTGGCCTTCATACGAGATGGCACAGACCATCAGGAAGCAACTCGAAGATCAGGATTTTAAACACGCTGTAGAGCACCGTTCTTTCCCGACAGGTCATACCTTCAATGCTGAACTGATGCCTGAAATTAACACCATTGTCATCAGGCATTTTTTAATATCATTAGCCACATCACAGTGAAGATACAAGGAATTGGTTCATGCTGACGGTTGTCACTACCGTCATCCCGGACTCCGATCCGGGATCCAGTGTCTTTGTCGTATATGAAGCAACCATTTAAAGACGCTGGATACCAGCCTTCGCCGGAATGACGTTCGTACTTTAGCCTGAGTACGGGTACATTTAAAGTCACATGATATTGCCTTGGTGTTAAAATAAGGTGACAAACCTCAAAGTGCAAACATGAACAAGAAGATCTTGACCACATTATTGCTGCTTGTAACCTGTCTGTTCGCATTGGATGCCAGCGCCATGAGTTTTAAGCTGCCCAAACCCGCTGATTTTGGACCTGAGTGGCAAGGAGGTACGGGTGTGGTGATTGAAGACATGAGTAACCCGCCGGCATTTTTTGTTCAATCGATGGGGCAGGTGATTGAACAATACCAATCCATGGGGGTGATCAGTATGGCCAATCTGGCCTACCGGAAGCAAGCCAATGTGATGCATCAGGTTGAACTCAAAATTTTTGAATTTGATTCGGTTAAAAATGCAGTGCTGTGGAAAAAGAAAAAATACGGCCATGACAATTGGCAGCAACATTACACCAGCACCAAAAAAGACGCGATAACCATCTTCGACAGCCTTGAAGCCAACAAACGCATTGTGTTTTATCAAAATTACTGGGTCACTGCATCGGTTTTGAATGGTGAAGATGATCATCTGTTGTTCCTGGATCATGTGATCAAATTGATTCGCACCCGCCATGAAAATTAAAGACATCAAAACTGAATTAGGTAATCAAATCATAGATGACCTGCTCAAAGATGGTTGGAAGAAAGTCAAAGAGTACAGTCTGCTCGCCTTTGATAAAGGCATTGATTATGACAGTTACACCTTGAAAAAGGGATGGTCAAAGTTGAAGTTTGTGTGGGACAATTGGTTCGAGTGGGAAATTAATGGATCTGCCAAGGACATCAATGCATTGATTGATCGTTACCAGTTAATGACCAAACACGAGCAAGGATCTTTATGAGGATGGTGGTTAAGAAGTCATTCTTGATGATTACATTTAGAGGAGAAAATAATGGCAAATCAAACCATGACTCGATTTGGTTATCCAGAGACATTGATTCGAAACTATGAACATTGGGTTGTGCTCTTGCGAGAACAACAGGTGACACTGGGTTCTTTGGTGTTGTGCGCCAAATCCGAGGTGACCGCATTTTCAGCACTTTCACCGAGTGCCTTCAATGAGATGGATCAGGTGATCAAAGACATTGAGCGGGTATTAAAAGCGGCATTTGACTATGACAAGATTAATTATCTGATGCTGATGATGGTTGATCCCAATGTGCATTTTCATGTCATACCGAGATATGCGGAGCCGCGCAGTGCTTGTGGGTTGACAGTGTCGGATGCGGGTTGGCCGATGGCGCCAGAGCTGGGTGTCGTCACAGCACTGTCGGCAGCAGAACGCGATGCCTTGCGTTCACATTTGGTTGAATTTTGGTGAACACACTCGAAACAAGCGTCATGACCCGGTTGTCCGAAAGGCCCCATACTGCTGTAGGCCGCATGGTGGATCAGAACTCAGTCCGAAAATAAGGTGTTTTTGTGATAATCTGTGGTCATAATCATCAATGTGCTCCAAAGACACCACGGGTGAATTGATGACATAGGAGAAACAAGTGGAAGGTTATTTGCTGTTTGCCATTGTTGCTGTTGCAACCATATCAAGTCCTGGGCCTGGTGTGTTACTGACTTTAACCAATGCCATGCGATATGGTTTTTCTGGCGCCATTGGTGGTATTGTGGGCATCGCTTTTGGCACGTTGATCGTTGCGGGTATTGCTGCCACAAGTGTGGGTGTGATCCTGGCCACGTCATCTGTTGCATTCACTGTCATTAAATACGTGGGTGCGGTCTATTTGATATTCCTGGGGGTCAAACTGTGGCGCTCGCCTGTCGCTGACGTGAATGCTGTCAAACCAAAAAACAGGGGCATTAAAACTCAGTTCGCAGAAGGTCTGATGATTCAATTAACCAACCCCAAAGCGGTTTTCTTTTTTATTTCTATTTTTCCACAATTTGTTGATTATTCATCACAACAATACGTCGCCCAATTCATCTTGCTGGTGGTTACATACAGTGGCTTGAATTTAATCATACATTGTCTTTATGCCTACCTGGCGAAGTCCGCTCGTGTTTGGTTGTCATCAGAACGAGGTGGTCGGCTGGTTAATCGGACCGGTGGCGGTGTATTCGTGTGTTTCGGGGTCGGCTTGGCATCAGCCAATAAATAAAAGCCAGAGAGGAGTTGTTGGTATAACAGGTGTTCACAAACCCAATGCCGCTGCCCATTGTTGGTAAATGGCAGGTCCATTGAATTCATGGCGATAGCTTACTTCTGGTAATTCACGCTGCCATTGGGCCAGGGTCTTGGTGATTTGGTAGTTATCTTCGGCATTAATCAGGGCGTTGTTTGGGTGTAGGATTTCACGCGCAGCACCAATGTCATGTGCCATCACAGGTGTTCCCAGGGCGTTGGCTTCGGCATAAATCAGACCAAAGGTTTCAGCAAAGGTGTCTTGTGGGTAGAACACACACAAACTGGTTGCCAGGTGGTGTTTAACCTGATCGCCAGGTAAAGCACCCAAGTAATGGACATTCGGTATGTCTTGTCGATGATCTTCTCGGTAACCTGGGTTAGCGACAAATAATTGCAAATCTTTCAGGTGGCGGTTGATTTGTTGAAAAGTCCTCAGGACCTGTTTTAAACCTTTATTGGGTGCCGAGAGAAACAACAGTTTATTGGGATCTCGCTTGGCGGATACCGCATCGCCTAACCTTGATGGGATGGGGTTGTAGCAGGTTTTGATGGCCACCGGTTTTTTAAATAAATTGTAAATGCGACCAATAAAACTGCGATTGAGAATTTTGTCACAATGTTCGGCATGGGTTTTTGAGTTGGTGATCAACTGCCAGGGACGTTTGGTGCGAATGCCGCGTTTGAACACATATTCCCAATTCTTGTAGGTGTGAATCCACAAATGGAGCTGTGCATCGGGGAATTGTTCCTGAAACACCAACAGCTGTGGGAATTTCCTCAGTATGATGACGTGTTGAGGTGGTTCTTGTAAGTTATCAAGTTGTACAGGACCGATGAAATCAATGTTGTTCTGTCGGGTGGCCTGGGTCCGGCGTTGCTGAAAGATGGTGATGGTGTGGCCATTGTTTTTCAGGATGTGGGCGGTGCGCAAGAAGCTGGATTCGGTGCCGCCCATGGCATAGGTGGCTAAACTGACAAAATCATAAGGTTTGGGGTGTGAGGTGTCCGCTAATAGTATATGTGCCATCTCAATGTGTTCCGGTCAATTCAATCAATTGGCTTTACAGATCACTTCGTTTTGACTGATGTCTTGGTAAGTGTCTTTGAGGTCGGGCAGTGAATTCAACTGAGATTCTGTAACGCTGAAATCCAGCCAAAACTCTGGCCATTGTTCTATGCGTATTTCTTTATTGACGTTGAAACCTTTTTTCGACAATTCTGCGATGCGGCTATCGGCATTATAGGGTTCACGGTACAGGCCCAGAGAGATGGAGTTCTCATTGTCTCCAGAAGTGACCACATAATAGTCTTTGACAAAAGCCGCGGCCAACTCACGGCCTTTTTTCAATGCTTCAGCGCGGCTGGCCAAGGCCGGAAGATAGACCCAGTAGCCTGCTTCCTGTGTCGTGGTGATCTTGCGGATGTTGGTTTTTAATACCACCTGTTCCAAAGACTCTTTGGCAGCATGTACGTTGGCTTCTACATCGAAAGGACCCGCTGAATAACACATCTGCTGAATGTTGGTGTTAAGAGAAGTGGTGGTGTCGATGTTATTGGCAAGGTTTTTTTCAGGTTCAGCTTCCGCAATCAAAGCCAGTTTGGTGACTCCTTCATCGACCACTTTGAAGGTGCTTTTAGGCTGCGGAGACAAGCGTTTGGCCCACACAAAAAAGGCAACGTTAGCCAATAAAAATATGATGAACAAATATCGCATGTAGATAAAATCAGCCTAAGTGGATAGTAACCAGCTGTGAATTATAAGGCCTTGACGCTGACTTCGCCACTGGAGAAATGTTTGATTCCCAGATCGGTCTGCATCATCAATTCACCTCGGTTTGAAATACCGAGGTACTGGCCAGTTTGGTTCAGATTGACACCGGTGAGGTGAATGTTTTGACCTTTTAAGTAATCATGCTGTTGCCACTGTTGAAGGCAGTTGACTAAACCATTGGCTATGAAGTCTTGGTTCAGTGCATACAAATGTGTCATTAATATACAGATGTATTCAGTGCGACCAGGTAAGGGATCTAAAGGCACGTTACACACTGGCTGATCGACTTGATGGAGGTGTTTTTGGGTGAGCTGCCAGTTGATGCCGATCCCCACAATCACTTCTGTGGTTTGCTGTTGCGGCATTAAATTAATCAAGATCCCTGCAAACTTTTTTCCCTGGTGGTACACATCATTGGGCCATTTCAACTGGACTGAGGCCGCAGCATCAAAATGTTTGATGCTGTTGGTGATGGCCATAGCAACCATCATTTGGTAACCGGCCATGTGCTCCAGTGCCATAGGCAGGATAAATCGATGGGACAAACAGATCGACTTTCCTTTGGGTGTTAGCCATTGGTTGCCACGTCGACCAACGCCAGCCGTTTGGTGGTCTGCCACCAGCAAGCTGTTCGGTTTGACAGCATCTTGAGTGGAGGGCGTACTTTCAACATAGGTACAGTTGATATCCGGCCAGGCAGCCTGGATGGCGTTGATGTCAATGTTCATGTCAGTCACGGTATTAACTACAGTGACAAAATAAAGCGTTTGATGTCTTCCAGCTCGTCCATCGACACCCCATGCTGTAAGGGGTATTCATGCCAGCTGACTTGATAACCAGCTTGTTTAAGGTTTTTAAAAGAACTTTCGCCCAGTTCATAAGGTACCACTGGATCATAAGTGCCATGTCCCATAAACATGGGCGTTTCAAGGTTGTTCCCGGACTGTTCATCGGTGAGTTTTTCCGAAATGGGTAAATAACAACTTAAGGCAACGATGCCAGCAAACCGATGTTGAGATCTGGTAGAAGTATGTAAGGAAATGGCACCACCTTGTGAAAAGCCTGCCAGTACAATTTGTTCGGCTTTGAAGCCGGCTTTGATTTGTGCCTCAATCAATTCGAGGACGCTGGCTTCTGATTTTCTGATGCCAGCTTCATCGGGCATTTTTCCAATGTCCATCATTTTGATGTCGTACCAGGACCGCATTTCCATGCCGCCATTGATGGTCACAGGTTGTATCGGTGCGTGCGGAAATATGAACTGAATGTCTTTTTCGGGATTTTTGAACATGGGTACCACAGGTTCAAAATCGTGACCATCTGCGCCCAATCCATGCAACCAAATGACCAAAAGTTGAGGATTTTCACCTGTTTTGCGGGTAATGAATTCTAACATAGGGCTTGTGACTTGTTATCCAATTAAAAGCGTTCTATTATAGCGCCAATAAAGCGTAAAACACGATAAGACCATAACAATCATCATGAACAATATACAGACCTGTAAAACCAAGGTAAGCAACAAGCATAAACGAACCACCTTCGAAGGCAGACCATGGGTTCTTCTGGTGATGATGACTTGTTTATTTGGCCTGAGTGCATGTGGCAACAAAGGTGACCTCTACCTGCCTAATGAAACAGCTACCGAAGAGGCCACGGAACAAGATCTGGAAAACCCCGAGCAAGCGATTGAGTAAAGCATTAAATTTCGAAAAATTACATGGATTAGGCAATGATTTTATGTTGCTGGATTGTCGTGCGGAACCGTTGTACATTTCAGCGATGCAAATTGCTGAGTGGGCCAATCGACGCACAGGAGTGGGTTTTGATCAATTGATTATTATTGGCACCCAAGGAGACGACCTCACTTACCGGTTTTTTAATGCCGATGGTGGAGAACCTGAGCAGTGCGGCAATGGACAGCGAGCGATTGCGCACTATTTACACCGTCAAGGTGTGTCTGTAGACAATTTGTGCCTGGTGGGCTTGGGCGGAGAAGTTCATTTGACATACAAAGATGAAGACCACATCTCTGTCACTTTTGATCAAGCCGTCAAATTTCGAGAGCAAGTGATTGCTGGTGTCGACGGGTATTTTGTTGACATTGGGAACCCGCATTGGGTCTATCATGAACCTGAACTGACGGTCAAGGATTTGGAGCCATTCAGTCACATCGTGGCCAATCAATTTCAATCCGGGGTCAATTTTGAAGCGATCAAAAAAATTGACGACCACCACATTCAGTTGCGAGTGATTGAGCGGGGAGTGGGCGAGACACAAGCCTGTGGCAGTGGTGCTTGTGCAGCGGCCATTGCCAGTGCCACCTTGTTGGGCACCACCACACCTTTGACTGTATCCATGCTGGGTGGTGATGTTAAAGTCAGTTATGATTTGGCCTGTGATAAAATCACCCTGACCGGACCTGCGCGAACATGTTACCAAGGCCAAATAGATTTGCCTGAATGAAACCAATAAATTATGAGTGATGATCTAAAAATCCAAAAAGCGATTAAAAATTACCTGTTAAAAAACCCGTCTTTTTTTACCCAACATTCAGAATTGATGGCCGAACTTGAGGTGGTTACGCCCTCAGGTGAATTGACTGATTTCACCACCCACCAATTGCGCACTTTGCAAAAAGACAATCAAAAGCTGAAAAGCCAAATCGCTCAACTCATCAAAAACGCCCAACAAAGTGAATCTTTGATGGACCGTTTGTTCAACCTGCTGACCGAGCTTTCGGTGGTTAAGCAAAGTGAGTTTTTGCCAGAGTTTGTGGCTTTTGTTGCAGAGAACTTCACCAGTGATTATTTCAAGCTGCTGGTAGCGGAAGGTTTGACTGAATTGCCCGACAGTGCATTGTTAGACACTTTGACGGCCGCTCAGATCACTCAGTTTTCTGTGTTTCAGGCCAAATCAGAACCCCTTTCTGGGCGATTGAAACAAGAGAAGATTCAAAGCATTTTCCCGCAAGTCGATGACATCAAGTCTGCCGTGGTGTTGCCGGTGGGAACACATGCTGAATATGGTTTGATGGCATTTGCCAGTCGGGATGAAGAAAAGTTTCACCCCAACCTGGCCAGTGACTTGTTACAAAAGCTGTGCCAAATATTGAACACCTATTTTTCTCAACTGCAGCCACAAGATGAAAATCAAGCCATGTCTTGATGCTTATTTAGATCATTTGGCATCACATCGACAGCTGTCACCGAAGACCGTAGAGGCCAATCACCGTGATCTGAATCATTTCCTATGTTCACTGACTGCAGACAAAGCCAACAGCCTCAAAACCATCAAAGACACAGACATCCGGACCTATTTAATGCGGCGTGCCGCTGAGGGTGCGGCTCCTAAATCCCTGGCCCGTTACCGTTCACATTTGAAAAACTTTTTTGCCTATTGCCACGAGCGTTATCCCCAGTTGGTGTCTAACAATCCAGTTGAATTGGTCAGCACACCAAAAATCAGGCGCAGTTTGCCAGAAGTGCTGGATGTCGATACCTTGTTTAAATTGCTAGACATTCCGGCCACCACAGAGATCGCGATCCGCGACAAAGCATTGTTGGAATTGTTTTACTCATCAGGATTGAGGTTGTCAGAACTGGCCAATTTACAATGGCATGATTTAGACCTGGAACAAGGGATGGTACGGGTGTTGGGCAAGGGCAGTAAGGAGCGCATGGTGCCTTTGGGTAAAATGGCCAAAGCCGCTTTACTACAATGGTACCCCATATCATTGTTATGGAATCAAAGCCAGACACCTCATGTGTTTATCAGTAAAAGGGGTGCCCAATTAAAAAATCGCAGCATCCAGGCCAGGGTCAAACATTGGGCCCAACAACAAGGCTTGTGGGAACGGATTTATCCTCACTTGTTACGTCATTCTTTCGCGTCCCACATGTTGGAGTCGTCCGGTGATCTTCGAGCCGTTCAAGAGATGTTGGGGCATGCCGATCTGTCAACCACTCAAATTTATACCCATTTGAATTTTCAACACCTCGCCAAAGTTTATGATCAGGCTCACCCGCGAGCCAAAAAGAAAAAAACTGATGTTTGAGCCAAATGGATGTTGTCAGAATGACTGGTAGCCCCCACATATATCAAGAGGATTCATACGAAAGTTATGGGTATAAACCCACCGATATAATTTTGTTAACAGGGTGTTAAATGACCATCGATTGTGTTCTTCGAAAACACCGGTATTTTTGCCCTAAAATCGTTGCTTTGCTAAGGTTTAACCATTATAATGCACCCGCTTTTAGTTGAGGCAATCTGATTGACTCGTTTTTTCAATTCAATTTGAGATTGACTCCAAGCCAACAATGACCGAACAACTGACCTTGAAAGAGGTGAAGAAAACCGTAGTTAAAATACCCATATATCAAGTTTTGATTGGTGTTCTGATTGCCACTGTTTTTTACTTTTTTAAGGATGGATCAGCTGCTTTTTCAGCCGGTTCTGGCGCTTTGATCAGTGCCCTGGGTTCATTGGCATTTGCCCTCATCGTTATCTGGCCTTTTGGTAACACTGAGTCATTGGTTGGCAGAATGTTTAAAGGCGAAATCATGAAATTTGTGGTTATTGGTTTGTTGTTTTATGTAGCAATCACCAATTTCTCGTTCCAATTGATGCCTTTATTGATTGGATTTATTGCCACCTTGTTAGCGTTTTGGGTGGCTTTGTTAACATCTTTTAAGTGAGAGTAATCGATGGCAAGTGGCGAAGGCGGCGGCGCTGGTGAATACATCAGTCACCATTTAGTGAATCACACAACTGAGTTGGTTGAAGGCAACTCTTTTTGGACCATTAACACGGACAGTGTTTTCTACACCATTTTATTGGCTGTTATCTACTTGTGGTTTTTCCGCAGGGTGGCCAAGAAAGCGTCAGCGGGCGTTCCCAGCAAAACGCAAAACTTCATTGAAATGATTGTTGGCTTTATTGACCAACAGGCCAAAGACATCTTCCATGGCAACAGCAAAGTGGTTGCCCCACTGGCACTGAGTATTTTTATCTGGGTGTTCCTAATGAACTTCATGGATTTGATCCCGGTTGATTTGTTGCCCTGGTTGGGGACCTTGGTAGGCATTAACTACATGAAAGTGGTGCCATCAACCGATTTGAACATCACCTTTGGCATGTCATTTGGTGTGATGCTGATTGTTTTCTATTACAGCTTCACCGTGAAGAAGCCAGCGGTTCTGGGTTACTTGAAAGAGTTTGCCACCCACCCGTTTGAAAGCCCTAATTTATTGGTCCAAAGCATTTTGGCCATTCCAAACATCTTCCTGAACATTGTTGAGACCATCGCCAAGCCTGTTTCATTGGGCCTGCGATTGTTCGGAAACATGTATGCAGGTGAGTTGATCTTTATTTTGATTGCGGTTCTGACCCTTAACTACGGTTGGTCAGATGCGTTCAGTTTCTCAGGCGCCACCATGGGCTTTGTACAGTTTTTACTTGCATTGGCATGGGCCTTGTTCCACATACTGATCATTACATTGCAAGCTTATATTTTCATGATGTTGAGTGTGGTTTATTTGAACATGTCACACGAGACGCATGATTCACATTAACTTTTTAAAACTTTAATTATTTAACCAAAAGGTAAATCGGAGAAAACGATGGAAAATTTAGCATTAGTAGCTGATATTCAAGGCATGACAGCCATTGCAGTGGCATTGATTTTGGGCTTGAGTGCGATTGGTACTGGTATCGGTTTGGGTATCCTGGGTGGTCGCTTGTTAGAAGCTTCAGCTCGTCAACCTGAATTAGCACCTATGTTACAAGGTAAGTACTTCTTGTTAATGGGTCTGGTCGATGCGGTAGCGATGATCGGTGTTGGTATTGCTTTGTTCTTTACTTTCAACAACCCATTCTTAGCAGCTGTTACAGGTTAATTCTAGGCACTTTCAAACAGATTAAGGCGGAGTACAAACATGAATATTAATGCAACTCTAATCATTCAAGCACTTGTGTTCTTTGTTGTGATTATCATCACCATGAAGTACATCTGGCCGCAAATCTTGGGCGCCATGGAAGAGCGTGAGAAAAAGATTGCTGACGGTTTAGCCGCCGGTGATCGTGCTGAAAAAGAATTGAACCAAGCCAAAGCCAAGGTTGAGACCTTGATTGTGGAAGCCAAAGAGCAAGCCAGTCACATCAAAGACCAGGCAACTCAAATGGCCACCAAGATCAAAGACCAAGCCAAATCAGACGCCCTTGCTGAAAAAGAGCGTCAGTTGAATGCGGCCAAGGCTGAAATTGAACAAGAAGCGAATCGTGCCAAAGAAGCCTTGCGTCAGCAAGTGTCTGCTTTAGCCATTGCAGGTACTGAGCAACTGCTTTCAAAAGAAGTGGATGCCGGTAAACATGCCGATTTGTTGGACGATTTAATTAAAGAGATCTGAACATGAGTGAATTAATCACATTAGCAAGACCCTATGCCAAAGCGGCATTTGAGTTCGCCAAAAGTGAGTCTGCTGTAGACCAGTGGTCTAAAGACTTGTTGGTTGCTGCCGGATTAGCTCAAAACGAAGAGATTCTTAATTACTTCGGTCGCCCAGATGTTCTGGCCGACGATCTGGTTCAATTGGTGAGCGGTGATAACAACAGCGAACAATATAAAAACTTTGTTCGGTTGTTGATTGAGAATGACCGCTTGAGCTTGTTGCCAGAAGTGGCTGAGCTGTACCAATACTACAAAGAACAAGATTCACAGTCGCTGACTGTTGATGTCTATTCAGCCGTAGCATTGACAGCTGACCAACAACAAGCCATGACAGCAGCTCTCAGCAAGAGAACCGGAAAACAGATCAGCTTGCAAACGCACATCGATGAAAACATGATGGGCGGTGCCAGAATTCACTGTGGAGATTTGGTGATTGATGGTACTTTACGCGGCAAAGTAGATCGCTTGAAGACACAACTTGGAGCATAGCGACCCGATAAGTTGGTTGGTGAGCTTCGCGAATCAGAAGCTTATCGTTAGAACTAAAGTTTCGAGTGAAGTCGATTTTCACAACTTGATGTGAAAGCAGAGAAACGAGACACATTTATAACTAATTTAAGTCAGCAGACTTAAGAGAATACGAGGAAATGCAATGCAAACGACATTGAATCCATCAGAAATCAGTGAACTGATTAAAGATCGAATTAAGGACTTTAAAGTTCAGTCAGAGGCCCGTACAGAAGGTACTGTAGTCAGTACTTCAGACGGTATTGTACGTATCCACGGCTTAGCCGATGCGATGCAAGGCGAAATGATCGAATTACCAGGTGACACCTATGCTTTGGCATTGAACTTGGAAAGGGATTCGGTTGGTGCGGTGATCTTGGGTGATTACGGCCACATCTCTGAAGGAGATAAAGCCAAATGTACCGGTCGTATTCTTGAAGTGCCTGTAGGACCTGAATTGATTGGTCGTGTGGTTGACTCTTTGGGTAACCCCATTGACGGTAACGGTCCCATCGAAGCCAAAATGACTTCTCCGATTGAGAAAATTGCACCGGGTGTGATCGATCGTCAATCAGTTGACCAGCCTGTACAAACCGGTTTGAAATCAATTGATGCCATGGTGCCCATTGGACGTGGACAACGTGAGCTGATCATTGGTGACAGACAAACCGGTAAAACGGCTGTGGCCATTGATGCGATCATCAACCAAAAAGGTACTGGCGTCATCTGTATTTATGTGGCTGTTGGCCAAAAACGTTCTTCTGTTGCGGCGATGGTTCGTAAACTGGAAGAGCACGATGCCATGGGTCACACCATCATCGTTGCAGCGACCGCTTCTGATTCTGCTGCGATGCAATACATTGCACCTTACTCTGGTTGTGCCATGGGTGAGTACTACAGGGACCGTGGTGAAGATGGTTTGATCATTTATGATGATTTGACCAAACAAGCATGGGCTTACCGTCAGGTGTCTCTGTTGTTGAAACGTCCTCCAGGTCGTGAAGCCTATCCTGGTGATGTATTCTACTTACATTCACGTTTGTTGGAACGTGCAGCACGTGTTAATGCTGATTATGTTGAACGATTCACCAACGGTGAAGTGAAAGGTAAAACCGGTTCTTTGACTGCTTTACCGATCATTGAGACCCAAGCGGGTGACGTATCGGCATTCGTACCAACCAACGTTATTTCGATTACAGATGGTCAGATCTTCCTGGGAACTGACTTATTCAACTCAGGTATTCGTCCTGCGATTGATGCTGGTTTGTCAGTATCTCGTGTGGGTGGCGCCGCTCAGACCAAAGTCGTTAAGAAATTGGGTGGTGGTGTTCGTTTGGCCTTGGCTCAATACCGTGAGTTGGCAGCATTCGCTCAGTTTGCTTCAGATTTGGATGAAGCCACCCGTGCTCAGTTAGAGCGTGGTCAACGTGTAACCGAGTTGATGAAACAAAAACAATATGCTCCGATGAGTGTGGCTGAAATGGCCTTGTCTTTGTATGCGATTGATCGTGGTTACATGGACGATGTTGAGATGAACAAGATTGGTGCTTTTGAAGGTGCCTTGATCGATCACATGAACAGCACCCAATCTGCATTCATGAACGAATTGAATGAATCAGGTGATTTTAATGAAGAAATCGAAGGCAAGCTGAAAGCTGGCGTAGAAGACTTCAAAAAAACAGGCAGCTGGTAAATCAACCCAATAACAGGTATTAACTATGGCAGTCGGTAGTGAAATTGTAACCAAAATCAAAAGCGTCAAGTCCACCCGTAAGGTGACCACCGCTTTGGAAATGGTTTCAGCGAGTAAGATCAAGAAGGCACAGGATCAGATGAATGCCTCAAGACCTTACACGCGAAAAATTAAACAAATGATTGGTCACTTGGCCAAAGCAACACCCGAGTATAAGCACCCATTCATGAACGAACAAAAAGCGGATCGTGTGGGTTACATCATCATTTCTACAGACCGTGGATTGTGTGGCGGCTTGAACTCAGGTTTGTTCAAGAATGCAGTGATCCACATGCGTGATTGGGAAGCCAAAGGCGCCCAAATTGATGTGGTTACCATCGGTAACAAAGCAGCCAGTACTTTTAAAAACACCAATGTGAATTTCAAAGCCAACATATCGGCTTTGGGAGACAAGCCTGAACTGGCGAAACTGATTGGTGTGGTTAAAGTGATGTTGGATGCTTATGCCAATGGTGAGTTGAGTCATGTATATTTGGTCTTCAATGACTTCATCAACACCATGACACAAAAGCCAACCATTGATCAGTTGTTGCCTTTGCCTGCTACAGATGAAGAGGAAATCTCAGACAACTGGGATTACCTGTATGAGCCAGAAGCCAAAGATGTTTTGGATCAATTGATGAACCGTTACATTGAATCTTTGGTTTACCAAGGTGTTTTAGAGAATTTGGCCTCCGAGCACGCGGCCAGAATGGTGGCCATGAAATCAGCCTCTGACAATGCATCAGACCTGATCAAAGACTTGCAGTTGATTTACAACAAAGCAAGACAAGCAGCCATTACCCAAGAAATTTCAGAAATTGTCGGCGGCGCAGCCGCAGTATAGGAGAAGTCAGATATGAGTTCAGGAAACATAGTACAAATCATTGGTGCGGTAGTAGACGTCGAGTTTCCTCGCGATGCAGTGCCAAAACTGTATGATGCATTAAAAATTGCCGAAACCAACACCACTTTAGAAGTGCAACAACAGTTGGGTGACGGTGTGGTCAGAACCATTGCTTTGGGTTCAACTGACGGCTTGAAACGTGGTTTGGAAGTGACCAACACCAACAAAGCCATCTCTGTACCTGTTGGCAGCAAAACATTGGGCCGCATCATGAATGTATTGGGTGAGCCCATTGACATGTGTGGTGATGTAGAAGCTGAAGAGCATTGGGAAATTCACCGCGATGCACCTGCTTACGATCAACAAGCCGCTTCTGATGAAGTTTTGGAAACCGGTATTAAAGTGATCGACCTGGTTTGTCCATTCGCCAAGGGTGGTAAAATTGGTCTGTTCGGTGGTGCCGGTGTAGGTAAGACCGTTAACATGATGGAATTGATTAACAACATTGCGACCAAGCACTCTGGTTTGTCCGTATTTGCTGGTGTGGGTGAGCGTACCCGTGAAGGTAATGACTTCTACTTTGAGATGCAAGAAGCCGGTGTTGTGAACGTTGAAAACTTTGAAGACTCAAAAGTGGCCATGGTATATGGTCAGATGAATGAGCCTCCAGGTAACAGATTGCGTGTGGCCTTGACCGGTTTGACCATTGCTGAGTACTTCCGTGACGAAGGTCGTGACGTACTGTTATTCATCGATAACATTTACCGTTATACTTTGGCCGGTACTGAGGTATCTGCACTGTTGGGCCGTATGCCTTCAGCGGTGGGTTATCAGCCTACTTTGGCTGAGGAAATGGGTAAATTGCAAGAGCGAATTACTTCGACCAAAAAAGGATCCATTACTTCGATTCAAGCGGTATACGTACCTGCTGATGACTTGACCGATCCATCACCAGCCACCACCTTTGCTCACTTGGATGCGACTGTTGTATTGTCTCGTTCGATTGCTGAGTTGGGTATTTACCCTGCGGTGGATCCACTGGATTCAACTTCACGTCAGTTAGATCCTTTGATGGTGGGTGAAGAGCACTACAACACAGCACGTGCCGTACAAGGTACTTTGCAACGTTACAAAGAATTGAAAGACATCATCGCGATTTTGGGTATGGACGAACTGTCTGAAGAAGACCGTCAAGTCGTATACCGCGCGCGTAAAGTTGAGAAATTCTTCTCACAACCATTCTTCGTGGCAGAAGTGTTCACCGGTACCCCAGGTACTTACGTTTCATTGAGCGAAACCATCCGTGGTTTCAAAGGCATCATAGAAGGTGAATACGATCACATTCCAGAGCAAGCTTTCTACATGGCTGGTACCATTGATGAAGTGCTGGAAAAAGCCAAGAAAATGTCTGAAAAAGAAGCAGCTTGAGGTAAATAATCATGTCAACCATTAAGTGTGATATCGTCAGTGCAGAAAATGCCATCTATTCAGGTGAAGTGACCATGGTCATCGCCAGTGGTGTGGCCGGTGAATTGGGTATTGCCCCAAGACACGCGCCTTTGATCACACAGTTGAAACCAGGCCAGGTCCGGGTGCTGTTGGAAGACGGCTCAGAAGAGGACTTTTATGTGTCAGGTGGTATTTTAGAAGTACAACCATACCTGGTTTCCGTGTTGGCCGACACCGCTTTGCGTGCCGATGACATCGACGAAGCGGCTGCCATCAAAGCCAAAGAAGAAGCCGAGGCTTTGTTGAAAGACAAAACCAAAAAGCAAGACTTGGCCATGGTACAAGCAGACCTCGCCAAAGCAGTGGCACAAATCCAAGCCATCACGCGTTTGAAGAAACAACTCAAACGCTGATTGTTGGATTGCATTGAAAGCATCAAAAAGTCGACCTTTGGGTCGGCTTTTTTTGTGCTTTAAATTTTTTAAAAATATTAAATGTTACAACAAGAATGGTATGTTAAGTATAATTAAAAAATAACACAATGGTATTACTATGTCGGACGAAAAATCATTAATTAATTTGGGTGATTTAACTAAACCAGTAACAGTTTTAATTGAAAAAGTTTCAAATGCTATTGGTGTTTTATACGAGCCACGAAGAATTAAAAAGATAGGCCAAGCAAACGCTGCTGTTAAAAAGATTGAAGCTATTACAGAATTGGAAATTAGTGACCTTCAAAGAAGAGGGCTGGAAAGGATTGTTAATCAATCTGCAAGAAAACAAAACAATATTGAAAACATAATATCAAATGCAATTGTTGATATTCCTGATGATGCTGAAACTGAAAAGATTGAGGAAGATTGGATAGCGCACTTTTTTGGAAAATGTGAGAATGTTTCTGATAAAGAGATGCAATCACTTTGGTCTAGAATATTAGCTGGTGAAGCTCGAAAACCTCAAACATTTTCTAAAAAAACGTTAAATTTGGTAGCTTCTTTAGATAAGTCTGATGCTGAACTATTTACTTCTTTATCTCGTTTTGTTTGGATGGTATCTGAGAAGCCTGTTCCAATATTTTTCGATACTGATCATGAGATTTATATTGACAATAAAATTAGATTTATTGATTTAAAGCATTTAGATTATCTTGGCCTAATCTCATTTGATGCCACATCTGGATACAAGCTTGATGTAAAAGAAGGTAATAGATTAATGGGATATTTTAGTAGATCAATATTGATCAATTTTCAAAACTCTAAAAAAAATGAAATCCAATTAGGCAAAGTAATGCTAACCAAAGCCGGTGAAGAGCTTTTTAAAATATGTGCGGTGGAATACAATTCTGATTTTTATTTTTATGTCATACAAAAATTATTTGATCAAGGACTGTGTATTTCTTCACGTTTGTAAAAAAACCAAGTGTTTATCTTTATGGGTCATAAACATAAAGAGGTCAGTTCCCTTTTAATATAACTAAAGAGAATCAATCGAGTCAGAGGTGCTTGATTTATATTGTGTTGGGATTTTTGGCGATCAGCCTGACTCACAATTTATTATCGTTCGAATTGCCGGCGTAGGCCGGCATCCAGCCAGGTAGGTTGGGCTGAACAACGTGAAGCCCAACAGGGATCTGCAATTAAGGTTTGTTGTTGGGCTTCGCAAGCTCAGCACCAACCTACGTTAATAGCCAGACATCGTCAGACCAGTTAAAGTCGGAATCAATGGGGTCAGAGTCATTAATCAGATAGTAACCACCATCAAAAAGGCGCTGGATCCCGGATCAATGACGATAGTAGAACAATGTCATTGCGAGCGGAGCGTGGCAATCTCATGAACCTGTAAAATGTTTGGAGATTGCCGCGGTCGTTCCTCCCTCGCAATGACGGAAGCACAAAGGAATAACTCCGTTATGTGTGGTGGGCTATTCCCTCCATATGTATTGTTTAAAACCTCAGTTCCGTCTTACCGGCGCAGGCCGGTATCCAGTGTCTTTTTACATTATTTGATCCTACAGATAATTATGGAAGCTTCGCTTGTTTGCTGCGCAAACTGGATCCCCGGGTCAAGCCCGAGGATGACGGTAGTGAAAGTAGGTCATTCCGACCGAGTATAGCGAGTGGAGGAAAAAATAGCAGAATAGCTGTTTTTTCACGCGAAGCGACCCGTAGGGTGAACGGCAGGAGCCGTGAATTAATCTCATGAATCTGGAGAATAGTTATCAGATTGCCGCGTCGCTGCGCTCCTCGCAATGACTCAAGTTTCTGAGAATGTCTGGTCTTTAGGGGATTCCTCGGCTGCGCTCGGGATGACATGTTAACGCTCCAGCCAAATCGAGCGCCATATGTTCAAAATATCAGCCACTGCAGCGCCGAGCTTCTTGCAGATAAAGGGTATTTAAGCCATAAGTTATAATGATAAATTTACTGATGTCCTAATTATGAATGCGACACAACATTTGACTTTGCGGCTACTCATTGTTCTGATGGTTTTGGTTCATCAACCATGCCGCGCTGAGAAACCAACAGCCCGCTGGGGGCATGTATTTATTTATGACCCGGCAAGAGATGAAATATTGATGTTTGGCGGAGCAAAAGGTCGCCAACAATATTTGAATGATACATGGATTTGGAGAGCTGGGAATTGGCAGCAGCAAATGACAGGTGGGCCAGGGGCGCGTGGCTTCAGTGCAGCAACCTATCATTCGGGTCGTGAAACCATAGTCATTCATGGCGGGCGGGATAATGATAATAAAAGTCTTTCAGATACCTGGGAATGGAACGGTAAAAAGTGGAGTTTGTTGAGTGCAAGCAGTGATTTTGTCGCTGACCATCATAAAATGACGTATTTGCCAAAAGAAGGAACCATACTTGCATTTGGCGGTTGGGATGGCCAGGGTGTGAATGGCCATACCTGGATATGGGATAATGAATGGCAGAAGATTCAGACTTTATCGCCACCAGCGCGTTCTGCATTTGGAATGACCTATGATCCAACCCGAGACGCTGTCATCGTTTATGGTGGGTTGTGGATTCAAGGCCAATATGCAGATGTATGGAAGTGGGAAAAAGGTCTGTGGCAAGCGTCGAGTGGGCCTTATGATAATTCGTCTTTGGATCACCATGAGTTGGTGTTTGATCATAAAATCAATAAAATCATAGGTTTTGGGGGTAAGAATTACCGATACCAGGCCCAAACCAAAACTTGGCAAGTTAAAGGTGGAAAAGTCTCTGAGTTATCACGCACTGGCCCCAATGCGCGATACAGCATTGGGCTTACTTATCACACCAAACTTAACCGGGCGTATTTATTTGGTGGTAAAAAACAAGAGCAGGGAAAAACACTTCCACTGGATGACTTTTGGTATTGGGATGGGGAAAGTTGGTATTTGATTGAATAAGCATAATGTACTTCTCTTTTATTGGAAATCAATGGGGTAAAGGTGCTCGTTAGGGCAAGGCAGCACTGTAAGAGCCCTGAGCCATAACATCACTATTTCGTCTTGCCGGCGTAGGCCGGCATCCAGTGTCTTTCATATGGTATTCAATTATTGTTAATACTCAACTTAAGAGTTTTCTAAAAGACACTGGATCCCGGATCGCCAAAAGTAGGTCCATTAAGGAAGTCCGGGCAGGAATTGATCCAATCAATTCTCTGCATTCACCACGATGACGATAGGTGGCAAGATCAGTGGTAAATAAAGGGTCAGTATCCTTGAGCAGGATTTTTCTTAGTTCGTCATCCTGCGGCTTGACCGCAGGACCCAGGTGCGGGATGATAAAAACATTTGGATATTGTCCTAAACTTAAAGGTCCACTTGCCTGGATTCTGTGGTCAAGCCACAGAATGACGGTAGAAGGAGCTTAACATTCCAACCTACGACTATTTCTGTTTCGAATTACCGGCGCAGGCCGGTATCTAGCGTCTTTTAACATTTTTTGATCCTACAGATAAATATGGAAGCTTCGCTTGTTTGCTGCGCAAACTGGATCCCGGATCGAGTCCGGGATGACGGTTTTTAAGAGATGTTCATTCAAATGAATCCCTGAAAATCAGATCATTTTCGGCCAGCACTTCGATAACAGCTGGTTGGGTGGTGACTTGGAGGAGCCAGTCGGTGGAGGCGATTTGACCATCTTGGTCGACATCCAGATACAGGGCGGTGATCAAGTCGTAAATACCGGGTGGGATACTGGGATCTATTTGGAAGGATCGTTGTAGTGTGTTATTACCTGATAGAGTGATGGAAAAAGACACATCATTACCAGGATCTGAATAGTAGTTGATGCCATCAAACAAACTGGCGCCCAATAAAACAGGTCCAAAAGGGTGGGTGGAATCACTGGCATTGAACACCTCAAAATCGATGGTGAATGTTTCATTCACTGTGATGACGGGCACGTCGGTGCTGATGGAATCCAGGCGGATGGGGGTGCTGGCGTATTGATTGCGTTGACCTGCAGGGTTGTTACTGGCGTTGTAGTAATGATCGACAATGTCTGCAAAACTTTCGCCAGCTTGTGCTCTGAACTGTGTACCCCATTGTGACATGCCCCGGCCATGACCAAAACACCCCAGGCCAGCAGCCAAAGGATCTGCCAAACAGGTCCAGCCTGTCGCCGGGGAACCGACCGAACCATCGCCACAAGACAAATCGGCATTGGAACAGTTCAAACCGTCATTGGGGTCATCCCAACTGTTGTTTTGGGCCGAATATTCGGAGCGGGCCAACGCGCCATTTTGGTCCAGCATGATGCCGTTGGTGGCAATACCGGCATTGATGGTACTGGTAAAACCGGTGAATTCAAAGGCCTGACAACAAGGCCCGGCACAAATGTCGTAGCCTGAATAAGGTTGGTTGATGACATGCCAGGCGCCGTAAGATCGAAATGGGATGGTGCCTGCTTTTAAACTGTCTGGGTCCCAAGAAGAGATCCACTCATTATCCAGGCCGCGTTGCACGTAGGTTTCTAACGAGTAGACTTGACTGGTGACGCAATTGGAGCCACAACAAGTCCCGCCAGAACCATTGAAACCAACCCGTATGCTGGACGGAGGTTCCAGGTAGACGGCACCGGTTGATCGTTCTCTGCTGCTGATAAAGTCATCATGAATGTTTTCATGGTTGAATTTAGCACTCAGCCAATCGTGATCAATGTCACCGCCAAGAAGTCCAGTGAGTGGGTGCAGCAGGCTCTTTTCTTGCAGCCCTTGGCCCGGTTTTAAATCCATGACCATATGGACCTGAGCCTGGGTGTCGATGTCAGTCCAGCGTTGTGCTTGATAGCCTGGATGTTCAACCATGAGCGTGATGTTTTTGGGCAAGATTTCTGTGAAAACAAAAGCGCCCTGATGATCGGTAAACATTTGGGCATAAAATTCTCCACTGGAGATGATCACGGCCACTTCTGTTAAAGGTTTTGCGGTCGTCTGATCGTAGAGGAAACCACACAGTTGAGCCTGGTCACAGAAAGATTTTGATTCAGTTTCTTGAGTCTTATCAAGCATGATTTGGGTTATCGGTATGTGTGAGTTGGCTGCTAAGTAGGTGTGCAGTGGTTGATAACCATCGGCGGAAACGGTCAGTACTTGTAAGTGCTTATCAGGCAAGACCTGAAAAAAATGATCGGTGGCCAACAACTCTTGTTGTTTGAGTTTAAGCACCTCATCGGGTAATTTTTGCCCGAGTTTAATCTGGTGCCATTGGTCAGGAGTCAGCTGTTCCTGGTTAATGGAATGGAGGGTGATTTTGGCATCCAGCGGCGCACCAGTATGACTGTCTCGCACAGTGAACTGAAACGCACTGCCAATGGCTGATTGACACCACAACAGTATGATCATGTACTTGATCAAAAGAGCGGTTTTTTGACGTTTTGTGCTGGGTTTCATGATTGCAGTCAATATACCACAAATGGGATATTGTCATTGCTGGCGAAACGTGGAAATCTCCTATGGCCTATCCAGATTGACGAGATTGCCGCGGTCGTCCCTCATGACTGTAATTTGTTATCGAACCAGCCGAATCCAGCGCCACAGGTTCAAAATATCAGCCAAGGCGGCTGCAACGTAGGTCAACGCACAGGCTTTGAGGATTTGGTGGACTTTGGGCAATTGGTCTTCAGTGATGTAGCCTTCCGACAAAATCGGCATGGCTTTGTTAAAACTGGCATCGTATTCTTCAGGCAGCACAGCCACATGCATCAACACCGAAGCGATCATGGTGAGTACACCAATCAGGATGGTGATCAATGCCAGGTGGGGGATTCTGAACACCAGTCCAATGACCGGTGAGATCATCAAAAATGACACACCGAATTGTTTGATCCGATGCGCATGGCTCAAGTACTTATCACGCAGGCGGCTGACCGGTTCTTGTTTACAAAACTGAATGGCATGGCCCACTTCATGGGCTGCCACCGCAACGGCGGTCAATGATTGGCCTTCGTGGACTTCAGGACTCAATGAAACTACTTTATTTTGTGGATCGTAGTAGTCTTCATTGGGTCCTCCTTTGATGACTTTAACCCCTTCTAGCTTAAAGCGCTCGATCAAGTGTAAAGCCAGCTCGCTGCCGGTTCCGTCCAAATTATCCAGATGTGTTTGGTGCTTGCGCAGCACATACTTGACCCACAGTTGGGGGCCAAACACAACCAACAATAAAACTATGATGATGACTATAGGCATGGGTAATAAATTAAACAATGAAGATGCCCATGGGTCAAGTCAATCCGTAGGCTGCTCTGAGATTAATGCGATGACAGAATTAACGACCTGCGCCGATTTCAGCTGGCCCGTACAAATGATCGACAGTGGTGTTTTTCAATATCTCGGTGTCATGTTCTGGCATCAAAATACGAAATAAGGAACATTGAACAAGAGGGTTGTACCATGAATAGTCGAATGATGTTTAGGTTGAAATTTTTACGCAAAGCTTTGTTGGTTGGTGCTTTGTTGATTCAGCAGATGGCCATTGCGCACAAGGGTTATGAAAAAGCGCCAAGAGCCGATGTGATTTTTCATAACGCGGTTATCCTGACAATGGAGATGCCCGATGCTGTAAAACAAGCAATCGCCATTAAAGGAAACAAAATTATAGCTGTGGATACTGATTTGAAAGTATTGGAGTTGGCTGGCCCGGATACCAAGGTAGTTGATATGAAGGGATACACCATCATGCCAGGTTTGGTAGATGCACATTCTCATTGGTTCAATGATTTCTGGGAGGGCAATCCTGATATTGAGGACTCACAAGATTTGATGATTAAAAACGGGATTACCACTGTTGGCAACATGTATGCCACACCAGAAGTGATTGCATACATGCGTGATTACGAACCCAATTTAAAAGTTCGAACCAGCTTGTATATGACAAAAACAACCAATTGCGGGGATGTAGAAGATAATTGGTATTTAAATTATCCTCCAACCAGTGAGCCGGGTGAAATGCTCAGGATAGGCGGAATTAAAATATTCGCCGATGGTGGCAGTTGCGGAGCTCCAGCCGTATCAGTAGAAAGGGTCCCGGGAGGTGGGTTGGGTAATTTGTTTCATACCCAAGGTTTACTGACTCAAATGGTTAAAAAAGCGCATGATGCGAACTATCAGGTTGCCATTCATGGCATAGGAGATCGTGGGATAGAACAAGCACTGAATGCCATTGAGTATGCCTTAGATGGCGAACCAAATCACTTAAGGCACCGAATTGAACACAGCGCCATCTTAACACCGGAATTGATTGACAGGTTTGGTGAACTGGATGTCATTGCCACCATTTTTGGTTATAAACGCACTTGCTGGTTACCTGAAGAGTTGCCTGAATTTTATCAGCAAGCAGAGAATGCTCACAGGTCATTGATTGATCAAAACCCAAATTTGTATGTGGCCTGGCATGGCGATGACCCTATTGTCGAACCTGCCAATCCATTCATTGACATGTTTAGCCTGGCTACTCGAATCGATGTGATATCAGAAGAACAACCTTGTTACCCTCCTGATTGGCTGGCAGATGAAACCCTCAGTGTAAAACAAATACTGAAAATTATGACCTTGGGTTCAGCCTATGCATTGAATCGAGATGATGAGGTTGGTAGTTTACGTCCTGGAAAATTCGCTGATTTGATCGCAATTTCAGCCAATCCGCTGAAAGTAGATTCCAAAAACCTTAAAGACATTTATGTTTGGTTAACCATGATCGATGGTGAAGTGCTTTATTATAAAAGCATGCCACGGAAGTTTGAAGATAAGGTGTTGCTTAACTGACCGTGAAGTTAGACTGATCTCATGTTTTCCAGTGAAATATGTGGTCGCTGAGGTCATCGCTCCAACGAGTCAGGAGCGTCAACTTCAGTCGATGTTGTGTCAGGTATTGATAACGCTGGTGTCAGTATGTTCACCAGTGGTAAGCTTGTGATCAAGGACAAGCACAATGAATGGGTCGAAAATCATGACAACGCAATCCACAACAATCACTAAGGAATGTTCTTGGGGCTCCATTCTGGTTCATGGTCTGACAGGTCTTCATATTTGCTGCGCAAATAAACCGACCTTTACAGACTATTGTCTGAGCAGTTGCTTCGCACTGCATGTCTGTTCCAGACAAAAGTGAAAACGACCACATCGAACATGACTTGCTACCTCGCGCTCTTCGCCTCTGATTCGCATTGCTCACCAACCGGCTCGGCGGGTCAAGCTGCTCAGCAGCTTTCCTTAGCCCAGATTACTTTGCTGATTTTGATCCAAGTATCAGCACTGGCTGAACCCTTGCCCATCGAATTTGAGACAGGCACAATCAGTACGTCTGCGATTGAATATGGCATCACTTTTGCGCCTGACGGCCAATCTATGTACTTTGTTAGAGACCATGGACAATGGGGAAAAAACAACGGTAAAAGCACGATTTATCATGCCAGGAAAATCAATGGTGAATGGTCAAATCCTGTTGTGGCCGGTTTTTCAGGGCAATACAACGATTCTGATCCGCACGTCAGTGCTGATGGGCAACATTTGTATTTTATTTCAGATCGCCCAGTATTGGGGGTCCCGATCTCGGCAGATATTTGGGTGATGAGCCAGGATGAACAGGGGTTATGGCATGACTTAAAACGTATATCGGCACCCATCAATTCAGAACATGTCGAGTACAGCCCCAGCACCACTGCCAATGGTGATTTGTATTTCGCCTCCGACCGCAGTGGGGGAATGGGCCAAAGAGACCTGTACCGGGTAAGAAAAACCGATGGAGGATATGGCCCGGTAGAAAATTTAGGACAATCAATCAATTCAGCCACCGAAGAATGGAACCTGACCATCAATGATGTGGGTGATATGTTAATTTTTGAAGCATCTGGCAGACCAGGCAACTTATCCGGTGCGGGTGACCTTTACATCAGCTTTCTGCAGGAAGGTACTTGGTCAAAGCCACAGCATATGCGTGAATTGAACAGCACTGGCAGTGATCTATACCCTGAAATTTTAGGTGATGCCTTGTTCTATGCCAGCAACGGCCGATCAAGTTCGAGGTCTCCCAATATCTATCAAATCGATTTCAAAAACATGCGGGAGAAGTACAAAATGGAAGCGACGAAATCAGTCGAGTAAGGCGTTTTGATTTCAGCATTGCCGACCATTTTTGCTTATAATGATTGAATTGCAAAACCATTACTCAACCATGTCTAAAAAACTGTACCCACTGATCGAACCCAACCAATCATTCCATTTAGCCGTCAGTGATGTTCATGACATCTATGTGGAAACTTGTGGTAACCCCGATGGGGTACCCGTCGTGTTTGTGCATGGGGGGCCGGGTGCGGGATGCCAGTTGGATGACCGTTGCTTTTTTGATCCGGATAAATACCACGTCGTGTTGTTTGATCAGCGCGGTTGTGGACGTTCCAAGCCGTTGGGAGACATCACGGATAACACCACCAGCCACTTGCTGGCAGACATCGAAACCATCCGCAAACACCTGGACATTGATCAATGGGTGGTGTTTGGTGGCTCCTGGGGTTCGACTTTGAGTTTGGTTTATGCCCAAACCCATCGTGACCGTGTTTTGGGTATGGTTGTTCGTGGGGTGTTTTTTGGCACCCCGGCAGAAAACCGATGGTTGTGGCAAGAAGGGTTGAGTCACTTCAATCCGGAAGCCTATGAGCGTTACCAAAACCTGGTGCCAGTCACCCAGCGGGATCAGATACTCAAGGCATATTATGCAATGATGACTGGTGATGATGCTGAGGTACGCCAGCGAGCGGCTTATGAAATGATGCGCTGGGAAGAAGCGGGTTTTACCATGCAAGACAACCCGGTTCCCGAGATGACCGATGGTTTTCCTTGGCATCAAGGGTTATTAGAAGCCCATTATTGTGCACATGGTTGTTTCATTGAAGGCCGGCCCATCGCAGAAAACTTGGCCGTGTTAAAAGGTATGCCAGTCTATATTGTCAATGGTCGATATGACATGTTGTGTCCACCCGCCAAGGCGTATCAGTTGCACAAGGCCTTGCCAGATTCGCACCTTGCCGTGGTTGATCGAGCAGGGCATGCTTCGAAAGAACCTGCTATGGTCAATGCTTTGGTCGGCGCCACTGATGACATGTTACGAGCGTTGCGATGAACCCATCAATGTCATGATGTTTGTATGCCAAGTTCTGTCCCCAACAATCAAATAGATTACAGTCGTTGCTTCAGAACAACTTGTTGCCTGCTGTTGATGCTGGTGGCAGGATGGGTACAGGCCCATGGTGGCATTTCTGCGCTGGATGGCTTATTGGAGGCCATGATCATCTTGGCTTTGCTGTTTGGCATGGTCCTGGTTTGGTTGATATTTGTGATTTATTTCATGATTGCTGACAACATCAAGCAAACAGCTTTCAAGCGCATCAGAATCATCCTGTATGTGATGGCATCTTTGGTGGTGGCCATGGTGCTTTGGCTGTTGTTTCAAGATGGCATGAACCGGGAAAGCATGCGGTTGTTGTACTTTTTTATTTTGACCACTGTGCTGATCACTGAATTGACCGTTTGGTTGACAAAAAAATGGCGTCAATAAGAGCACCATTCGCTATTTTTTCCTGCACTCTAATGAGGCCTTTCGGCTTGTAAGCATTTAAAATGAAATAGATTTCATCTTATTAATTCGTAAGTTTTGCGAACCCATTCGGCGATAATCTTATTGTTCGATCCACTTAATCTGACTCCTTTTTTGTGTTATTCTCATGAACCCCTTTTTTGGGGTTTGGAGCAGTATGGGTCAAGGACCGAAGGGTTATATATGATTGGCTCACAAAAAGCAAAAAGTACCAGGCCTTCGATTTGAATCAAGCCATTGACTACAGATTCAAGGGTTCAAATTCAATTGTTAGCCAAAATTAACTCAGGAATAATGACAAAATGAACGAGATTGAAGTCGAATGTAATTGTGGCAGCATTCAAGGGAGAACCATGCCCGTAGACGCTGATTCCGGTACGCGATTGATTTGCTGCTGTGATGATTGTCAAAGGTATGCAAACTATTTAAACCATGAAAATTCTGTACTGGATCAATACGGGGGTACGGAAGTGTTTCAAATGCCAGTTTCATTTTTACAAATCACCAAAGGCACTGAGAAAGTCGCATGTATCCGATTAAGTTCAAAAGGTTTGTATCGCTGGTATGCCAGTTGTTGCTGTACCCCGATAGGAAATACCATGGGCTCCAAAGTACCATTTATTGGCCTCTTTCTTAGCTTTGTAAAAAACGCAGAACTCAGTGACAGTATTCTGGGAAAGAGTAAAGGCTACATCCACACCAAGTATGCGTTACAAGATGTACCCAATGACCTAAAAGGCAATACATTCAAGCTGATCATCAGGAGCCTGGCAAAAATTATGGCCTGGAAAGTCAAAGGCCTGAGTCGGCCATCTGCCTTTTTTAATGATCAAGGTAAACCGGTAGCAACACCGAAAATTCTTAATTCTAAATCGGATTGAATGGTTTTTCAGAACATGTCAGTTGACTCAATATTTCCTGAATTGCCCAACCAGAACACCTTGTATGGTCAGTTGTTCCGGGTGGTATTCCATGGGTTCCATTGCACTGTTTTCTGGAATCAGGCGGGTGGTCTGTTCATCGATGTATTGGATGCGCTTGAGGGTGGTTTCCCAACCGTTGATCATGACTGCCACAATTTCATGGTTACGGGCCTGCTGAGTGGCTTTGATGACCACCCAGTCCTGATCCATGATGCCGACGTCTTGCATGGACTGGCCAGTGACTTTCAACACGAAATGATCATTACCGGATAACATGGCATTGATGTCTATGGTTTCATCATCAGTGACAGCTTCAATAGGCGAGCCTGCTGCGATGCACCCTAACACAGGCAAACCGACTGACTCTGGATGGATGGTCATACCCAAGCCCGATTGCTCACGGACTTGAACCAGTCTGATGCCTCGATTGGATCGATCACGCTGGATGTAGCCTTTTTCTTCCAGAGCTTTGAGTAAGCGGGAAATGTGCCCCATGGCTTTGATGTCCAACCCGGCGCCAATGTCGACCAATCTGGGTGGTTTTTGATGCTGTTCAATGTACGCAGCAATGAAATCGAGGGTGTCTTGTTCACGTGAAGTTAGCATGCAATGATTATAGGGAACATATAGGGAACATACAAGGGCTTTGTGTGCCCTTATCTAGATCGTCTATAATGAATTTTTTCAACGGGCATACCCATGAAAACACCCAGGGCCATAGCCATTGCTCAACTTGATGCTTACAACCGTTGTGATTTGGACGCCTTTTGTGCATTATTTGCAGAAGATGCCACTTTGCAAGATTTACCATCTGGCCAGCTGATTGCTGAGGGCATGGAAGAAATTCGTAACATGTACAAAAATCGCTTTGCCACACCAGGCTTGTCTTGTCGGGTGCATGCCACCAATGACATTGGAGACTTTGCCATCGACCGTGAAACAGTGTATGGCTTACCCAATGGTCAGGTTGATGTGGTGGCCATCTATGAAGTGAAAAACGAACTGATTCAACGCGTGTTTTTTATCCGTCAGGATTGACCCATTCACAGCTTGACTGATCAACAACAATGGGCTGCCCTTGCCACCATTTGTTTAAGCAGTTAAATAAAAATGATTGCAGCCGAGGTTGTGTTGACGGTTTTTCACAGGGCAGTAGAGGACAGGGGTCAAAGTGTTGATGCAGTTTTCTGATTGATGAATTGGCCCATTCAGGGTGAAACTGAAAACCCAAAAGGTTCTTTTTCGCGGTAAACATCTGGTTTTGACAGACTTGTGATGTGGCCAGAACATCCATCATTGAATTGGCCACTATTTCATCTTCATGCCATTGAGGTACCGAGAGTTCCTCAGAACCAAATGACACTGGATGCCAGCCTAACTCAGGTTTGATCATGGGTTTGACCTCACAGCCGAGGGCCACAGCCAGTAACTGTGCCCCCAAACAAATGCCCAGGATGGGTTTTTCTGCTGCCAGGAATTGTTTGATCAAAGCCAGTTCTGCAACCAGCCTAGGGTGATTGTTATTGGCTGACAGCGGGCCTCCCAAAAGCAGCAACGCAGCATAAGTTGAGGATGATTCTGGTAATGTGTCTGCAAAGCACCTGATGTCATATTTAAGTTTTGATTGCTGGGTCCAGTCCAGGATTCTACCTGGCCCTTCTGCTTGGTGATGTTGGATTATCAGCAGATCGACAGTCATTTTATTCCCTCAATTCATTGATTTCTAAATACAGCTCGTTGATGGCGGAATGAGGCAATTCCAGTTCATCAGCCAATTGAGTTCGTGCCACAAAAACCTCACCTGAATGGATGGTAAGCAGTCGTGGTAATGGTTTTGTGCTGCTGACCGACAGGATGTGATCCGCCGCCGGTTTGCTGTCAATTAAACGAACATAATAATGTGTTTTGTCATGTTTGTTGGAACTGATCAATTGATAGGACAGCTGGGATTTTGGTGACAAACCTTGCAACGACTGGTTGATGATTATGCTTTGAACTTGCATGATTAACCCTTTGGCATGCAGGGTACCTCCTCGCTCAAAATGACCTCGGTAAAGGTTCACCTTGACCTTGAATCCTGGTTCAGTGATCTGGTTCAAATCAAATGGCTCTGGAACCAGGCTGATGAGATCAGTTGCATTCATCCATTGTTCAACGGCCTCTTCATCTGTACCGATGAATTTAACGGCAGCAATCACTTGTTGGTCATGAGGGTTGTGGAACAACGGCAGGTGTGAAATATACAGTTGATTGGCACCTCCAAATAATAGCATGCCATGGGTACCGTGTTTGCTTTGATTTTCAGGATGCTCGGCCCAAGAGATTGAGGCCATAAACACCCACATGAAAAATATCATTTTGGATGAATTCAACATCATTGAACCTCCGTTTGATTGAATAAGAAAATACCCGCAACAATCAGCATAACAGCGAACCATGATTGAGTTGATAAATGATTCTGAAAATATGTATGCTGGATCAAGGCCGTACCCACCAGGCCAGAACTGGTCCATACCGCATAAGCAAATGTCAAAGGGACTGTTCTGATGGCAATGGCCAGGAAGTAAAAGCTGGCGATCATGGTCAATACAACCCATGACAACAGCAACAATTTAGATGGGGCTTCGGCGTAAACTTTTAACAGATTAACCCAAATGATTTCAAACAGGGATGACAGGATCAGGAATTTCATGGCTACCTCGCAAAATATAAATAATGCGGGGCCGTCCCCATTTGAATAAGAGCGGTCAGGTCGTCCTGACTTCTGTAGAGGCCGCCATTGTAATGGCAATCCAAATCATTTTCAAGACTGGACCATTGTCCTGATTAATGAAAAGTTTAGATTGAATTAATGCATATATAACACAAATAAAATATACATATATGAAATAAAATATTCACCCAAATAAAACAATAAATTAACTTGGCTTGACTATCATGGTACCCGTTCTGAGGACAAAACAAATAATCATTTCTTGGAACACACCCCCAACATTTGGTTGGGTTTTTTTAACTTATGAGAGAGTAAACCATGAAAAATAAACTTAAAACCATCGCAGCCATTTCATCATTGTGTGTGGCCAGTGCATTCAGCCAAGCCATGGCCAAAGAACTGACAGAACAAGAAGATTTTGAGCTGGCATTGAAAGCATTGCCGGAAGTTGCTGATGATTTGGAAAATGGTCCGATGCAGAAATCGACTGCGATCAAGATGAAGTGTTATGTTGATACCCCGGCCTATGACCTATATACCTACAACTACTGTGCCAGTGTCGGTGCTGCCCGTACCACCACAGCCGTGTTCAAGGTGGATAACGTGCCTGCGGGTTCCACCATCAATTGGACAAACAATAACTGCAGTTCTAATAACAGCCTTTGTTTTGTTCCTATCAGACAGTACCAAACCATCACGGTCAGTGCCACGGTGTTAAAGCCCAATGGGACATACTCCACTGTTTCAGCCACAGCTGAGTATGAAGGATTGTTTTGATGGTATTGTAAATACTGCGACCCAAAAAGACGTTGCCTGGTGCAGCGTCTTTAATTGCTTTATTGCAACTGATTTGTTGTTGGCCTATTTGCCAATGGCTTACAAAGGTGCTCTATCAGCGGGTGCTCAAAATCAGAACCACCCTTTGAGGCTGATAAATCAGCGGCGTTTAAACACCAGTTTTTCTTCTTTTATGCTTTGGTCATTCATGCGCATGGCCAAGTAGGCATGCATTTCTTCGTCACTGATTTTGTAAAAGCTCAAACCGGAAAAATGAATGGCGTTTTCGGTAATTGACACCAGTTTAAAGTTGATGTGTTCTTCTTTGGTTTCCCAACTGACAAAATCAGCTGAGAAGTGCTTGACCAGTAGAGACAAACTGTTTTCCTGTTCAACAATCAACATCAACTCGTAAAAACTCACGCCTTTTTCTTCATCGAACAATTTAAACATACCCACCATAGAACCTGCGCTGGCAGGATTCCAGACTTCTTCAAATTGCTGGCCAAAAGCTGTACCAACCCAGGAACCAGTCAGCCATTGAACTTGGTCTATGGTGGCAGCAGGTCTGTTTTCAGGGTCGTCTAAGTGAAAGGTGTGTTCGGTTTTCTGTTGCTGTCCATAAGTCAAAGCAGACCACGTTAACAACAATAAACAAGTAATGATTTTCATGATGTATCTCCAATTTCAATACATTTTAAACGAACAACAACCGTGGAATTCGACAGCTTGTTGATGGATTCAAGATAATTTGTTGTGATCAGGTGTAATAACAAAAAAGAATGTTCTTGGGGCTCCATTCTGGTTCATGGTCTGACAGGTCTTCATATTTGCTGCGCAAATAAACCGACCTTTACAGACTATTGTCTGAGCAGTTGCTTCGCACTGCATGTCTGTTCCAGACAAAAGTGAAAACGACCACGGCGAACATGACTTGCTACCTCGCGCTCTTCGCCTCTGATTGGCCTACATGGATGTAGGTCTGCCGCGATAGCTAGGAGCGATAGCGGCCGCAACATCAATAGCTCACGGCTAATCAATCATTACATCAAGGCTTATTGACTTCGTCAAACCGCCATGATTGCATGATTTGCCTAACCGGCACGGCGGGTCAAGCTGCTCAGCAGCTTTCCAAAGGTATCCAATGAAAGGTTGAAATTTTCAACACAATGCATTCTTTGAGTTCGCATTATCAAAGTGTCATTAAGGGGCTTAATGGCCCCTTGAACTCACAAATAATTTCTTATTTATTCAAACCCATCTTCGAAGATGGTGTCATTGGCCGGTGATCGGAAGGCTGCAATGATAGGAGCAGTCAAATCCAAACTACGGGCATTGTCTCTTGAACCATCTATGCCCGAATCTAATCCATTGAATTGAACATCTGGATTTGAGAAATACTGTCTTCTCGTACATCCGCTTGCACATTGGGCCGAATAAGACATGACCGTTCGATATGACCCATTGTGGTAATGACCAAAAGACCATGGGTAGGAAGCAGATGCAGGTGTGCCGCCTACACTGGAATCCTCTGGATTGTGTTCTAAGCCCATGTTATGACCAAACTCATGAGCAAATGACAAGTTACCGACAGCGCAACTGCGCTTTGTAACCTGGAATGCCGAGCCAGAAAAACCGGGACCTGGACTCCTCATCACATATCCACGTCCACAACCACTCATAGAATTGACTAACAAAGAAACCATATCCGCACCGTAAGCTGTTCTTAAAGTTGCCACTGTACTGTCTGATCTAACCCAAGATAAATCAGCAGAAGAATCTCCGGTGTCATCATAGTCAATCAAACCGGTATAAGTCATGGTACCTTCTGCATCTACGCCGCTGTTGGTAAAAGACAAATTCATTGCATCAACGGCAGCTTGAGCAGTGGCTTCAATGGCAGAAACACCGCCAGCGGCGTCTCTGGCTTGAGGTGTATAAAGGACCATGACATCAAATTCAACGGTACCACCGAGCTGAACCGGTAAGTCTGAATCGGCATGCGTGCTGGTTGGTGCGGAATCATCACCTGCACAACCTGGAAATTCTTCCAAAGCCAATTCAGCTATGCGCATGGTGTTTCTGGCCGGTGATGTGAATTCAAACACGCCTGATTTGGTATATAAAGAACCTGCATAATAGCCATTCACAGAACTGATGATGAGTTGCTCTTGTGGCTGGCCTTTTAAGTGGCCTTGCCAGCTGAATCGGTTTTTATTATGAAACTTCAGTTTCTCAAAAACCACCGAGGTGTTGATGCCATTGGGTAATTGGATATCAAATTGGCTGGTTTTGTTCAGTAGCATTTCATGGTTCACCTTGACCAGCATGGCTGATCGCTCGGTCTGTTCAAGCTGTAAATGGTTGACCATGTCAATGGATCGAAATAAATTCTTTGCCGACACCCATTGTGTCGTGAATAGAATAACGGTCAGTGTTAAAAATTTCATGTATTTTCCCCGTATAAATGCTGAATTGTCATACCAGCCATGTTGTTACTGTCATATATATTAACTACTGGTAGGGCTTATGTCTTTTTTGAAGAGGAATATTTGCTGTCTTTCTGTTAGATTGTGAGGTATTTCTCAATTTCCAGCCCCATCCAGTTGATTATTGTAAATTGCTGTCATTAATTTCAAGTTTATACTTTTTCGATTAAATCGCAACACATACAGCACGCATGACTTGAAAAACGATTATTGATTGGTTACAGTGCATTTTAATAATCACAAGGATTTTTTTCATGGAACAGAATCAGTTCAAAGTCATTTATACCGGTCAAGTAAAAGATGGGTTTGATGCAGCTGAAGTCAGTCAGGCTTTTGCCAAAAAATTCAAACTGCCACTGTCTAAGGCCACAAAAATCATCCAGGCGGGAAGGGAAGTGACCATCAAAGCCCGCGCAGAACATGTCAAAGCCTATCAATTAAAATCACTGCTTGAATCATTGGGAATGATCGTTCGCTTGGAACGTGCTCCGATTCAGGCACCCAAAGTAAAACCAGAATCAACAGCGACTGATACCAAAGTAATGAACACCGAAACAGGGCAATCCGGTGCTTGGAGCCTTGAGCCCATGGAATCAGAAAAGGCTGAAGATGATGTCGAAACTGAAGAGGGCCAATTGAGCAAAAACCAAGCAGGACAAGAGCAGGTTGAAAAACCGGCTTTTACTGATTTAAGCAGACCAACTGTGGTGCTGGAAAAGCCAGCAGAAAATAAATCACCAGAGCCCAAGTTTACAAAAGACGATAAACCAGAATCTGTTCAACGAGACAACAGTACTTCCTTGATGTCTCTGCTCAGGGGTGCCGGTGCTTGGGTATTTGCCGGATTGGGTATTTTGATTATTTTAGTCAAGAAATTTGGTTTGTTTAAACTGCTGAAAC
The DNA here is from genome assembly GCA_965230295.1 of Marinicella sp. Taxonomy (GTDB): domain Bacteria; phylum Pseudomonadota; class Gammaproteobacteria; order Xanthomonadales; family Marinicellaceae; genus Marinicella. Next base: position 2,000,884 of record OZ246001.1, read on the forward strand.
TGGGTGGGTTAGCAACTGCTGCAGCCTTTGCGGGTTATCAACCGGATGAGATTTGTATGGGAAATGAGCGCTGTGAAGCCGCTGTTGAAGATCAAATCGATGACTGTTGGGAAAGGGCCGGTCTTGATGATTACGACATCGATGCCATGTCAGATGAAGACTATTTTGCTTTGAAACCAAAACTGGAAGAAGATTTTGTGGCTTGTTTTCGTTATGAAGACAATGATGAAAGGGTGTTCCTGTCGCCATTGGATCTGCGGCTTGATTTGATTGATAATTGTACATTTACTGAAAATGCACAATGTGAATCCCTGGCAGAGGGTCAGTTAAAAGCATGTTATGACCGACATCAAATTGGCTACCTGGTTTCCGCAAGTACCACCGATTTTTACCAGGAAGTTGCTGATCATGCTTCAGTATTTAAGTCATATTATGGCTGTTATAAAGATGAATCTGGCGAAGTATTGTTCAGTGATGTGTTGGCCGGCTGGGATGAACTGTATTGAATAAGTCATGCGCATAGGCTAAATTGATTCAATTGAACCTTTAGTTTTAATCATGACGGAATTAACCAATAAAACCATATTCATCACCGGCTCAAGCCGCGGGATCGGTCGTGAAATTGCCTTGTTGTGTGCCAAACAAGGTGCCAATGTGGTGATCGCGGCAAAATCATCAGAACCACACCCCAAATTACCAGGTACCATTCACACTGTAGCTGCTGAAGTGGAAGCGGCAGGAGGCCGTGCCTTGCCCATTCAATTGGATGTACGAGATGAGGCAGTGGTTAATCAAGCCATGCAACAGGCTGCAGATTATTTTGGTGGTATAGATGTGTTGGTCAACAATGCCAGTGCCATTTCATTGACGTCATTACAGGATACCGATGTCAAACGATTTGATTTGATTCATGCGATCAACACCCGTGGGACTTTGGTTTGCTCTAAAGCCGCCATTCCATTGCTCAAACGATCAGACAATCCGCACATCATCACCTTGTCGCCGCCACTGAACATGGCCAAGCACTGGCTGAAACCGTTCATTCCATACACCTTATCAAAATATGGCATGACCTTATTGACCTTGGGGCTGGCAGAAGAACTCAGGGATGATGGCATATCTGCCAGCACCCTCTGGCCCCAAACAGCCATCGCCACAGCTGCTGTCCAATATGCTTTAGACCCAAAAATGATGAAACAATCACGCACACCACTGATCATGGCCGAGGCGGCATTGGCGATTATACAGACTGACGATTTATCGTTTTCAGGTCAGACCTTGGTTGATGAAAGTCTGCTCAGGAGTCAAGGTGTGACTGATTTTGAAGTCTATAAAAATGACCCTGATACAGATAAGTTGATGCGAGACTTATACCTGGATGAATGATGTTAAGTAATGGAATTATGATCGGTTTTGAACAGATTATTAACACCATTGTCACCGGCATGTTCTATAATGTTTGAATTCAGGCGTTGTCACACCATACGTTGAATAAGTGAATCCAGGGCTTTATGCACATGTATTGAGCTCTGGTAATGAATGATCAAAATGCATACAGCTGCTGTTCTGAACCACTTTTTACTTCAATTTTATTTGTTGTATAAATTCCTGACAAAGTTAATGATTGCCTACATCGAAACGGTGAATTCGATGGCAGGAAAGATTTTATATTCACCAAATTTTTGAAGATTATTATTTATGAGTAAAGGTACAGTAAAGTGGTTCAATGCGGACAAAGGATATGGGTTCATTACCCCGGAAGATGGTGGCAAAGATTTGTTTGTGCATCATTCTGAGATTCAAAGTGGTGGCGGATTTGCCACTTTAAATGATGGACAAGCTGTTGAGTTTGAAGTTGGTGAAGGCCAAAAAGGTCCTTGTGCCACGCAGGTGGTTCCACAATAAAAAGGCACCTCAATTAAATCCAGAAAGCCGACTTCAAGTCGGCTTTTTTTATGCATTGGAATAATGTCAGTCCGGGGTTACAATTGAATGATGCCAGAAACTGAACTCAGATCAGCCACAGCTTCAGACTTTAATGACATCCTGGAATTGAATGCCGCAGAAGTGAAATGGACCAGTCCGTTAGAACGACGTCGTTTGGCACAACTACATGCTTGGTCAACCCACCATAAGTTGATTACAGTCGATGACCGGGTTGCTGCCTTTCTATTGGTGATGCCTGATAACACAAGCTATGACAGTCTCAATTACCTGTGGTTTAAGCAAAATTATGCAGGTTTTATGTATGTCGACCGCATCGTGGTGAATGCTGACTTTGCGGGTCAAAAATTGGGCAGTTTGCTTTATCAGGACTTGTTTTCAACAGCCAAAAATAAAGGCATCAAATTGATTACATGTGAATACAACCTTCAACCCATGAATAAGCCATCAGAATTATTTCACCAACGTTTTGGTTTTCAGCAAGTGGATACCCAGTGGTTGGAAAATAATGCCAAACAGGTCAGTTTACAAGTGGCGGATGTGGAAGCTTACATACAGAGGAAATCATGATAAATAAACTGTTTGTGACCTTTTTATTTGTGGTTGGCGTGATCAATTTCTTACCGGTCATTGGTGTATTTTCAGCCAATCAATTGGCTGCTGCATATGGTGTTGATTTGAACAGTCATGAATTGATCATATTAATGCGTCACCGTGCTTTGTTATTTGGTTTATTGGGCGGGTTGGTCTTTTGGTCTTTGTTTAACAGGCCATTGCGATTACCAGCCATGATTTTTTCAGGCATTTCTATGGTGGGATTTCTGGTTTTGGCCTGGCCCATGGCTGAGTTGAATGAACCAGTCTTTAGGGTGTTCTTGGTTGATGTGGTGGGGATCATCTGTTTGGCCATTGCCGTGCTATTAAAATGGCTGGCAAATAATGATACTGAACGGAGTTCGGGTGAACTTTGAAGGTTTTGAAGTCTTAACCAACCGTTTACTGCTCAGGCCTGTTTGTGAGACTGATCTCGACGACTTGTATGGCATCTATACTGACATTGACGTCATGCAGTATTGGAGTGAGCCACCTTTAAAAAGCTTGCAGCAAATGGCCGATAAAGTTAAAAAAGTTCAGGCCGCTCAATCCCAGGGTAGCGCATTGATGGTGGCTGTCGTTTTACTCAAAACCAAGCAAACCATAGGGCACATCAGTTTGTTCAACATCCATGAAGTTTCGGGCAGGGCAGAAGTGGGGTATCTGTTGCACAAAGACCATTGGCAAAAAGGTTTCATGAGTGAAGCCTTAAAAAGCTTTATTGTGGTTTGTTTTAACTCTTTGGGATTGCGACGTCTGGAAGCGGATATTGACCCTGCAAACGCTGCATCAACTGCATTGATCCGCCGCATGGGGTTTGTTCAAGAAGGGTTGTTCAAATCAAGGTGGGTGGTGGCTGGCCAAATCACTGACAGTGCCATGTATGGTTTACTTAAAGATGATTTTAAGCCCTGAAACAACATGAAGGATTTAACCCAAGGGCCAATCCCCAAGCACATCATGGTGATGGCCATTCCGATAGGCATCAGCATGTTGATCCAAACCCTTTACTATCTGGTGGATTTGTATTTTGTCGGTCAATTAGGCAAGGCATCTTTGGCGGGTGTCAGTGCAGCTGGCAATGTGTCATTTTTGATTTTGGCCCTGACCCAAATTTTGGGTGTGGGAACCCAAACGCTGATAGCACATGCGGTGGGTAGGAAAGACCAAGAAGATGCCAATTTGGTGTTCAACCAATCTTTGGCCTTGTCGGTTTTATTGGGGCTCATCACTTTGGCAGCTGGCTATGGCTTAAGCCACTGGTATCTTCATGTCATTTCTGAGGATTCACACACCATCAGTGAAGGCCTCACCTACTTGTATTGGTACATACCTGGCATGGCCGGCCAGTTTGCTTTGATTGCCATGGGATCAGCACTGCGGGGTACAGGTATCGTGATGCCAACCATGGTCATCCAATTCATCACCATTGTCTTGAACATGGTTCTTTCACCCATCTTAATTACCGGTTGGGCCACAGGTCAGCCCATGGGAGTGGCCGGTGCTGGTTTGGCTACGACCATTTCAGTGTGGGTGGCGGTGGTGATGTTGTGGTGGTATTTCGCCCGCATGGAAAAGTATGTCAGTTATGCCGCTTCATTGGTGAAACCCAGATTGAGTACCTGGCAACGCATGTTGGGTATCGGGTTACCTGCTGGTGGTGAATTCATGTTGATGTTTATTTATATGGCTGTGATTTATTACGCCATCAGTGCTTTGGGTGCCTCTGCGCAAGCCGGCTTCGGTCTGGGGTCAAGAATCATGCAATCCATGTTCTTACCGGCCATGGCGGTGGCTTTTGCGGCACCTGCAGTGGCCGGGCAAAACTTTGGAGCTCAATTATATGACCGGGTTAAGTCGACTTACCATTGGGCGGCAGGAATGAGCTTGGTCATCATGTTGGTGTTGACCTGGGTGGCTTTTTTCCATCCCATGGTTTTGGTGCGCAGCTTTTCTGAGGATGCTGAAACATTACAAGTGGCCAGCACCTTCCTGCATATGATTTGTTTTAACTTTGTGGCCTCCGGAATTATTTTTACCTGTTCAGGCATGTTTCAAGCTCTGGGGAAAACCTGGCCTGCTTTGTGGAGTACCGCTTCCAGATTGATCACCTTTGCCATTCCTGCCATTTGGTTATCACAACAAGCAGGTTTTCAGATTGAACAACTGTGGGTGGTTTCAGTCATCGCCGTTTTTATTCAGCTGTTCATCAGTTTGTGGTTGCTGAACAAGCAGTTTAAACACAGTTTTTCGGCTTAATACCAACATGTCAGAATAATCAAAGGGGGAAATCACATGTCAATTGAGCCGAGCCATTCAGCATCAAGCAAAACCAACAAAGGCTTCTTTTACTGGGGCCTGATCATGTTGGTGGTGGCCCTGATTGGGTTTTGGCCCAGCTACTTCAGGCCATTATTCCAGCATACTTTCAACAGCCCGGTCAGCCTCACACATTGGCATGCCGCATTCACTTTTTTGTGGTTGCTGTTACTGGTGGTTCAACCTTTATTGGTGACCTTGCGGAAAATTAAGTGGCATCGAATGCTGGGTGGGTTGGGCCTGTTGACTGCCATTGGGGTGATTTATACCGGTTTTATGTTGCAGGTTCAGTTTATGCAACATTATTTCAATTTGCACGAATTGATTCATGCCGTCCAAGTGCCTTTTTTCAGGTTGATGACACTGTTGGTTTTTACCGTCTGTATTGTTTTGGCCATGGCGATCAAAGACCGCAGCTGGCACAAAAGACTGTTGTTTTTGGGCACTTTTGCCATTTTAGAGGCGGCTTTTGCCCGGTTCTTTTTAAACTACTTTGGGATGCTTGAATTGTCTGGATTATTGGGCGCGGTTACCCACGTCGGTATCATGGTGTATTTTGTGATGTGGGATCGATTGCGTTTGGGGCGCTTTCATCCCGTCACCTTGTGGGGTGCGATTCTGATCACCCTGGTAACTTTTGGTACCGCACCGATTGCTGACAGTGGCTGGTGGCTGGAGATAACACGAATCTTGGCAGATATGGCAAACTAACTGATAACCCATTTTGGAAGGATTAAACCTAACTTTGTGCACATCAATTCGCATTCCATTTGCTTTATGATATTTATTCCTATTGCAGTAAACGCCTCATATGAATAAAAAATTAAACCGCAGAAAGTTCCTTGGTAAGTCTATTAAAGTGGGCGGAGCAGTGACGTTGTCTGCCACTTTGCTGCAATTGTCAGCCTGCTCTTCAGATGCCAAAGCGAGGCCATTACCTAATTTGGTTACTGACCTTCAAGGCATCTGTGATTTACCCAAAGGATTCACTTATCAAGTCATTTCTGCTTATGATGAAACCATGAGTGACGGTCATAAAGTCCCTGATTATCATGATGGCATGGGTTGTTTTGCAGGACCCAAAGATGAAATCATTTTGGTCAGGAACCATGAAATCGCGGGGTATTTATTCAGAGATCCAGAATCACCAGAGCCAGATTTTGCCTATGACCCCAAAGCCTCTGGTGGTACTGTCACCATTCGGCTTGATCAGGACTTGAATGTGCTGGAACATTATTTAAGTCTGACTGGCACCATTGTTAACTGTTGTGGTGGTAAAACTCCATGGGGTACCTGGATCAGTTCTGAAGAAGCCAGCCCTACTACCTTCGGTGACACCTGGTTTATGGGTGAGCGTCATGGCTATAATTTTGAAGTAGACCCACTTAAACCGTTACAAAAAGCCCAGCCATTGAAAGCCATGGGTCGATTTAAGCACGAAGCGGTGGCTTTTGATCCAGTCAGCGGTAAGGTCTATCAAACTGAAGATCAGATGAATGGTTGTTTTTATCAGTTCATACCCAAACACAAAACAGACATGTCACAAGGTGGTGTTTTACAAGCATTGAGATTTAAAGACAAAAACATCGTTCACAGCAGCCAAGATCAATTGGAGCTGAATAAAAAATACCCCTGTGAGTGGGTGACCATTGATGAACCTGATCCAGAAGAAGACACAGTCAGAAAGCAAGCCCAAGTCAAAGGTGCAGCGGTGTTTGTTCGTGGCGAAGGGGTGGTGGCTGATGCCGATGGCATCTATTTTGCTTGTACTTCAGGTGGTGCCGACGGGGTGGGACAAATTTTTAAGTACACACCCAATCCAGTCAACAATGAAGGTGTAATAGTATTGGTTTATGAGGCCAAAGAAGGTGGTTTGATTGAAAAGCCAGACAACATCACAGTCAATGCCTGGGGTGATTTAATCATCTGTGAAGACAACTCGCTGGATAAAAAATGCCTGCTTGGCCTGACGGCGACTGGACACATTTATCACATTGCGGCCAATAGCCAGGCAGAATGGGCTGGCGCTTGTTTTTCACCCGATGGCCAAACATTATTTGCCAACATCCACAAAGACCCAGGTATGACCATTGCCATTCGAGGCCCTTGGGAGACATTACGTCAAGTTTGATGTTTGACACACATGTATTCTTGCAGTTTAATAAATGGGTTAATAGTTGGAGATGGTTATGACTGTGGCAGCCAATGTGGTGATCGGTTTGGTGGCATTTTTACATGTGTATTTCATGTTGCTTGAAATGTTCTATTGGAACAAACCATTGGGGCTCAAAGCCTTTGGTTTGACCCAAGAGCAAGCGGATCAAAGCAAAACCCTGGCAGCCAATCAAGGCCTGTACAATGGCTTTCTGGCCGCTGGCCTGATTTGGGGCTTAGCCTTGGGCGCCGCTGGTTTTCACATCAAAGCCTTTTTCTTGATCTGTGTGCTGATCGCTGGCCTGTTTGGTGCGGCCACTGCCAATAAAAAGATATTGTTTGTTCAGGCATTACCGGCTGCTGTGGGTTTGGCCTTGTTGTTTTTATCCATCAACTGAAATTGAAATGTGAATAAAGTTGTTTTTTTCATCCTTTGGGTTGTTGGACTTGCTGCAACCATATTTGGAGTTGTCATACTGATCAACACAGCCACTTTTGATGAAGATCTGGTTCCTGAAATAGTAACCATCAAAAACATTCAGGCCAAGCCCTTTTCTGATGAAGATGCATTGCCAGCTTTGTATGCCATTCATGGTTCTCTGGATCAAGACTTTCAAGCACTTACAGAAAAATTCAGGCATGCATTGAATCAAGAAATCAAGCAAACTGGTTTAGATTTTTTGTCATTTGATGTATTCGAAACTTTGGCAGAAATCGACCAATACTTACCATGGCCTGAGGGATATCCTGATTGCCGCATCAGAAATGACTCCCAATGCATGTCGAAATTGTTCAATGCATTGAAACAAAAACCTTTGACGGATGCTACTTATCTGGCATTGTTGTCACGATACCAGGCACTTACCCAAAAGACAGTATTCAGTGACCAAACCCAGTTGAATTTTGATTCGCCTTTTACTCCTTTTTCATTACCTATCAGACTGCAAAAACTTTATTTGGCAACTGAATACATTGAGCAAGATCCTGATTTATTTTTTATCACAGCACTTAAAGATTTTAATTTTTGGCGTATGGTGTTGAAAGAAAGTCATTTATTGATTACCAAAATGGTTGCAGTGACTGCAATGCGTCATGACATTGCGATCATATCTGAAGGGGTAAAGCAAGGTCGACTCAACGCAGCCCTTTTGCTGAAAGACAAACATCAAATGTTGCCTTTAAACCAAGATGAAATGAATATGGAACGCACATTTGAGTATGAGTTTAAGTACTCAATGGATTTGGTGTATGCAATAGAAGATGAACCTGAATATGCAGTAGGGTTCTTTGATTTTTTTCAGCCGAAGGCCACATTAAATCTCAATTATGATGTGATGACACGTCCTGCCAAAAAGCTGGCCGCATTCGACTCTTTGGAATTATTTAATTACATCAAGCAGGCTAAGTCTGGAGTCGTGGATGATCAGTTGTCACTTTGGCAACCCAGAAACTGGTATAACTTTGTCGGTAAATCGTTGATCAAGGTCGCGGCTCCGAACTATTTTGATTATTTTGGCCGTGTACATGATACCAATGGCATGATCCATTTGCTGAACTTACAAATGGAATTAGCAAAGCACCCGGAATTACCTGCTGAGCAGGTCATTTTTCAATCCAAGTGGGTCAATCCATATACCATGAATCCGATGTCATATGATGCCTTGAAGCAGCGCATATATTTTGAATGCCTCGATGAGAGTTCAGTTTGTGAGTTGTATTTATAATCATTTACCCTTGCTTTTTTTACCATTGAGTAACCAGCCAATCGGTGACCACCTGACCAGACCGGCATAGCTGATCAAGCCAATGCCAAAGGTGATCACGGTCGAAAGGAAAAATTCCAGCCACATCTTCCATTGTAGATCTAAAAACGCATACTGCACCACAAACAACACCGGGATGTGGGTGATGTAAATCCAATAGGATGAATCGGCGATGTAGCGGATGGTTTTGTTGTGCTGATTGAGCCAGCGGTGGCCGGCGATCAAGCATGCCAGGGTCATGTACCAGGCAGTGATGCTTTCGGAAATGGCCATCAATAAGGTGCCTTCCATCGCTGGAACCCGGTACAGGAAATAACCGTAGCTGCCCATGCCGATCAACAACAGCCAAGGTAAATAAGGGTATAGCTGTTTGATCAAGTTTTGGTGTTTGAATAACAAGGCGCCGATCACAAAGAACAGACCATACAAGCCAAAAGGCCACAACAGCGGTTTCAAAGTTTCAGGAGCCGGGTGGGGCGCATTGATGCTGTAAAACACCGGAATCAATAACAAGGGCATCACAAAAACCATCACCCAAGGCCGCATCAGTTGTGCCAACCATTGACTTTGCATCACCCGCAATAAGCGCAGGCCGAGTAACACCAAGTAAAAGAAGCACAGGTAATACAAGAACCACAGGTGCGAGGTGTTGATTGGCATGTTGTCCGTCGCACCTGATTGGGCACTGTTGATCATGAAATACAAGGCTGGTGAAGGTTTTTCTACATGCACGGCAGCCCATTCAATGCCAGCCACAATGGCCCACAGCACCAAGGGTAGAAAGATGACAAAGGGCAGCAGCACTCGCAGACCGCGGTTATAGAGAAACCTCAGCAGACCGCGTTTTTCAATCAGGTAAGTGGCAAAGAATCCAGCGATCAAGAAAAACAGTGGCATCCGAAACAAATGACTGAACCAGGCAAACACGTCTATTGCAGGTGATTGTTGGTCGGCCGTTGGCCAGAAAAAGTGCAGCATGGGACTGTAAGCCAAACTGGCATGGAACACCACACCGGTCAGCATCGCCAGAGCGCGCAAGTTGTCCATATAATGGTAACGAACACCTGGTTTTATGGTGGCTTCAGTATTCATAGGAAATCCTTTTTACGGCCCTGGATGTAATAGGTCAGCAACAAGACAACTGCGATGAATATGAATTCAGCCGCGATGATGGTCATGGCGGTACCATTCCACACGGCAGATGTACTGTCCATGTGGACTTTGATGTCATTGACACTGGAGAGCCAAAACATGAACAGCGAAAGTCCAATGTTGGTCAAGGCCATGATCACAATGGTCCAGGTTTGCGATTCACTGATCAAACCCACAGCCAACAACAGGAAGAACACACACAACATTTCTAACATCAGAATGGTGGCATACACTGCCAGTCCATCAGGGATCTGCGGTTGACTGTAGATCACCGCCAACAGGCCGCCCACCATGATCAACCAAAAGATCATGAATGCGGTTACATTGGCACAAACCTTGGCGTGGGTGTATTGCAGAAAGGTGATGGGCAAGCTCATGACGAAGGCCAGGGTCTGATCATTGCGGTCGTTGATGACGGTGTTGAAAATCAATTGTGCCATGGCGACTATGATCATAGACAACAGAATCACAGAGCCGGCGTAAAAGGGGCCTTTGGCTTCGAAAGTCAATAACCACAGGCTGATCAAACCCATGACCAAATACAGCACCAATGGACCGATGTTCAATTGAATGTCCTTGACGATCAAAGCTTGAATGATGCCTGGTTTTTTTGTGAAAACTGGATTTTCATTGAAAGTGTTCATGCCGCGACTCCGGTTTTGATCTGGTTTCTTTTGGCTTCAACTTCAGCCACAAAAATTTCTTCCAGGCTCATGTAGTTCACTTGTTGAACGGTGGCACCTTGAGATTCAAGCTGGCCCAGAATCGATTCTTCAAAATCCTTGATGACCAGATTGGCCGTGTGGCCGCGCTGGATGATCTCCTTGATTTGGTCATTGACTTGGATACGGTGTGCATCATCTACCCGCAGCCGCACCCGGCGCCAATTTTCGATGTATGATTCTTTGTCATTGCTGCTGACCAATTGGCCGCGATCGATGAAGGTGATTTGGTCTGATAACTGTTCTACATCCTGGGTGTTGTGTGAAGAAAATAAGACGCTGCGATTTTCATCGTTCAACACCGCCATCATTTCATTCAGCACCTCTTTGCGTGCCACGGGATCCAATCCAGTGGTGGGTTCATCCAGGATCAACAACCGTGGGTGCCTGGCCAGCATCAGCAACAAACTGGCTTTGACCCGTTGTCCATGAGACATGCCTTTGATTTTTTGGGCTGGAATTAAATCAAAATTTTGAATCAGCTTTTCGGCATATTGGTGATCCCATTGGTCAGGAAATATGTGTGCGATGAAATTCATGTGCCAATCCAGTGTGGCATTTTTATACAGTCGCATGTCTTCAGAAGCATAACCAATGAAGTTCTTTGCCAACACTTGTGCCTCAGGTATCCGGTGGCCAAACACCTCGACTTGCCCCTGATCTGCACCTACCAAGCCCATCAGAATGCGTATGATGGTGGATTTACCGGCACCGTTTGGGCCAATCAAACCCATGATGCCACCCGTCGGCAGTTCAAGGCTTATGTCTTGCAGCTTGAAATGTTCATAACGGCGACTCACGCCTTGCATCCGGAATGCTGATTCACTCATGTTCATCTCCTGAGTCAGCCAGCTCTTTGAGTCTGGCCATCAATTCTTCTGTGCTGATACCAAATGACTTGGCATGTTCTAAAGCACTGGTCAAGTGTTTATCTATTTCTGTTTGCATGATTTGATCTCCTAAATCATCGTTCTGTGCCACAAAAGACCCGACGCCCGCTTGGGTCATCAACACACCTTCATGTTCAAGTTCCTGATAAGCCCGTTTGACAGTGATGACGCTGACTTGGGTGGCTACGGCCAATTCACGGATGGACGGTACTTTGGCACCTGGGTGCCAATCACCAACAGCAATCAGTTGTTTGATTTGTTCCATGATTTGTAAATACATGGGCCGGCCATCGGTTTGTGATAAGACTAAATATGGGTCCATTGTTCACTTTCTGTATATATTATATATGCACAGTATATACACGACATGCACGGAGTCAAGTTTTTTCGGACAATTGATTCGTAAATCTACTTATTTTTCAACTTTTAGATTAATTGCTCTAATGGGTTCAGCCAACATCGAAACTGAACTGTACAAGCTGTTTGTTAAGCATCAGGAAGCGAGGATTAAGAGTATGCAAAAAGCGTTAACATTAATGATTATGGTGGTTTTAGGTGGTCAAATCAGGGCTCAAGACATCACAGAAAGTGACTTGTTTGGCATGAACCAAACCCATCAATTTGAAACGATTGATCAAATGGCGGCCTATATCAAGGACCAAAAACCAACCACTTACCGATATTATCTAAGACTGAATGCCCCAGCCAGAAAACGAGTTTGGCAACAACTCCAAGCCGACCAAAATTCAGACATCACCGAAATGGTTTTGGAAGAATACCGGCACCGACCCAGGGGGTGATAACGACAGGTCTCACTGAATCAAACGGAGAACTGTCGGACAGTTCGACCAGCGCAGGTAATGAAAGCATGATGGTTTACCTGAAAGGTAATAAGCCTTGCTTGAATACCGTAGCGCGTGCACTCGGTTAGGCAGATCATGTAAGAATGGCGATTTGACAAAGTCAAGAAGCCTTGATGGAATGATCGATAAGCCGTGAAGCTAAAGCTAAGCTGGTCGCTTCCGCATCGATCCCCAGGACGGGGTGAATGCAGAGAATTGTTGGGAACAATTCCTGCCTGCTCTCGCGACAGACCTACATCCTTGTAGGCCAGTCAGAGAGTGTAAGCCCGAGGTACTATGCTATGGCCGCTGCGGCCGCTTTCACTTTTGTAGGAACAGACATGCAGTGCGAAGCAACTGCTCAGACAATAGTCTGTAAAGGTCGGTTTATTTGCGCAGCAAATATGAAGACCTGTCAGACCATGAACCAGAATGAAGTCCCAAGGACATTCCTTAATTGATTTGGTCATTAATTTTGGCTTCAAGGCCAGATGAATTATAATGACTGCTTTGATTCAATGAGCCTATCAATTTGAAACAACAAATAAGATCCAACACATTTGATCACAACGGCCACTGTTGTCAGTGGGGGCCAAAGTGAGTAAGCCACTACATGTGGTCATTTTGGCTGCTGGAGCCGGCACCCGCATGCATTCTAAAAAACTAAAAGTGTTGCATGAGGTGGCTGGCCAAGCAATGATTGATCATGTGGTCCAGCTGGCACAGGCCCTGGATCCAGCACAAATCACCATCGTTTTTGGTCATCATGCCAAGCAGTTGCTTAAGCATGGACATGATTTAAAAGTGAATTGGGCGGAACAAAAACAACAACTGGGAACCGGGCATGCAGTGCAGCAAGCCACCGAATTTTTTCAAGACGATGAAGATGTGCTGGTGTTGTATGGAGATGCGCCCTTGGTACAAGCGGCTGATTTATCGCCCTTAAAAGGTCAGCAATTTGTGCTGACCGCAGTGGTCGATGACCCAACTGGCTATGGACGCATCATCAGGTCAGGAGCAACCATAGATGCCATTGTTGAACAAAAAGATGCCTCAGAAGCAGAATTGTCGATTCAGGAAATTAATTCTGGCATCATCCAGGCTCCGGCTTTACAGCTGAAAGATTGGCTTGGCCAATTGTCCAACGACAACCAACAACAAGAATACTACCTGACCGACGTGATTGGCCTGGCGGCTAAAGATGGCAAGCCTTTCAATGCTGCTGTGATGTCAGATGCCGATGCGGTCAAAGGTGCCAACGACATGCAACAACTGGCCGAATTGGAAGAATTGATGCAACAACGCATCCGCAAAAAATTGCTAACAAATGGGGTGCGCTTGATTCGCCCGGGATCAGTCGATGTGCGAGGCCAACTCGCTTGTGGTCAAGATGTGGTCATAGATAAAGGCGTGGTCATCGAAGGGAACTGCCAGTTGGGTGATGGTGTGCACATTGGAGCTTTCAGCGTCATTAAAAACAGTCAGTTGGCTGCAGGAACTGTGGTCGAACCGCACTCTATGCTGGATGGCGTGGTGACTTCAGGGGCGTGTTCAATCGGCCCATTTGCCCGCCTCAGGCCGGGTACTGAATTGTCAGCCGGTTGTAAAGTGGGCAATTTTGTTGAAACCAAAAAGACGCAAATGGGTCGAAACAGCAAGGCCAGTCATTTGACCTATCTGGGAGATGCTGTCATTGGACATGCCGTGAATATTGGTGCTGGCACCATCACCTGTAATTACGACGGAGTGAACAAATTCACCACCACCATTATGGACGGTGCATTCATAGGTTCGGATACGCAGTTGGTGGCCCCGGTCACTGTAGGGGCTCATGCCACCATTGGTGCCGGTTCAACCATCACCAAAGACGCCCCGGAAAATCATTTAACCTTATCCAGAAGCAGACAAAGAACTGTCGAGAATTGGCAGCAACCGAGAAAAAAATAACATGTGTGGAATCGTCGCAGTCAGTGCCAACCGAAATGTGGTTGATGTCATCGTTCATGGTTTACAAACTTTGGAGTACCGGGGTTATGACTCAGCCGGAATTGCCATCATCACCGGAGATCAAATTGCTATACGCAAACAAGCCGGTAAACTCAGTAACTTAAAGCAGGAACTCAAAGAACAGCCCGTAGCCGGGCATGTGGGAATTGGACACACCCGCTGGGCGACACATGGCGAACCCACTTCAGCCAATGCCCATCCACATGATTCCAACAATGCCATTGCGGTGGTGCACAATGGCATCATCGAAAACTACCGACCCTTGCGGGAAAAACTCCTCGATGCCGGTTATGAATTCAAGTCTGAGACAGACACCGAAACCCTGGTTCATTTGATTCATTATTACCAGGCCCAAGGCATGAACTTTTCGGCCGCCAGTCACAAAGCCATTGGTCAACTGGAGGGGGCTTATGCGGTGGCCATCACATGCATGTCAGACCCTGATCGCATCATTGCTGCCCGCAAAGGCAGTCCGTTGGTGGTGGGTTTAGGCGATGGTGAAAATTTTGTCGCATCTGATGTTCAAGCCTTGATCAATGAGACCAATCAATTTTATTACCTCGAAGAGGGTGATGTGGTGGAAATCACCCAAAGCAGTTGTCAAATTTTTGATGCCACTGATCAGTTGGTTGAACGCGAGTTAAAAACCGTTACCCTGTCATCTGATGCCCTGACCAAAGATGGTTATGCGCATTACATGTTGAAAGAAATTCATGAGCAGCCCACAGCTGTGGCCAACACCATTGCTGATCGCCTGTATAACGATCGCATATCAAAGTACTTTATTGACCAGGACACCGCTGCCATATTGGAACAAGTGGAAAACATCCACATCATAGCTTGTGGTACTTCATACCATGCCGGCTTGGTGGCCAGGTATTGGTTGGAAGCGATCACCCAAATTCCAACCCAGGTAGAAATCGCCAGTGAATACCGCTATCGCAAACCAGTGGTTCCTAAAAACACCTTGTTCTTAACCATTTCACAATCTGGAGAAACGGCCGACTCACTGGCAGCGCTGCGTTTTGCCAAGACTGCTGACTATCTGTCCACATTTGCAGTGTGTAATGTGGCCAACTCAAGCCTTGATCGAGAAACGGACGTGTGTTTTTTGACCCATGCAGGCCCTGAAATTGGGGTGGCATCAACCAAAGCGTTAACCACCCAATTAACAGTACTGGCTTTGTTGACATTGAAGTTGGCTGAGATTAAAAACGTTGATGAAGCCGTGCGTAAAAACCTGGCCAAACAACTGATGACTTTGCCAGGTATCATCAACCAATCTTTGCTTTTGAATGACCAAATCAAAGCCATTGCAGAACGCATTGTCAGGCGTGACAATGCCTTGTTTTTAGGTCGAGGCGTGCATTATCCGATTGCTTTGGAAGGGGCTTTGAAGTTGAAAGAAATTTCATACATCCATGCCGAAGGCTATCCAGCAGGTGAGCTCAAACATGGTCCTTTGGCATTGGTCGACGAAAAAATGCCCGTGATCGCGGTCTGTCCGAATGATGAGCTGTTGGAAAAACTGGAATCCAACATTGAGGAAGTGCGAGCCAGGGGGGGGGAATTGTATGCCTTTGTCGATCACAAAAGCCAACATGGCTTACATGACCGGGTCAACCATTTGATTGAGATGGAAGCCAGTGGTACCTTCACTTCACCCATTGTATTCAATGTGCCGTTACAGTTGTTGTCATATCATGTGGCTGTGTTGCGCGGTACCGATGTGGACCAACCCAGAAACCTGGCTAAATCTGTAACTGTAGAGTGATTCTGGTCTGGTTAATTCCAACAAAGTTTATTAGGAAAGCTGCTGAGCAGCTTGACCCGCCGAGCCGGTTGGTGAGCTTTGCGAATCAGAGGCGAAGAGCGCGAGGTAGTATGTCATGTTCGCCTCGGCAGCTACCGCATCCTGCTATCGCTGCATACTTACATCCATGTAAGCAGTCGCTTTCACTTTTGTCTGGAACAAAAGAGAATGAAGCCCCAAGAACATACCTTTGTTCCTGATTGCAGTTTGAATCTATTCAAGGTTGCAGGAGGTCATCAAAAGAAAGACTCCATTCTCGGCGTTTAGGGTAGGTTTTTCTGAGTCGATCAAAATAAATGCCAACTGGTATTTTCTGGTCAGTCAAAAGTTGTTTTAATCGACCATTGTCTTTTGATAGATCGTATGCTCCTAGAATGGAGCGACGGATATCAGCACCTTTGTTGATTACATTAACTGCATTTGGGTGGGTATTTTCGACAACACAAGCTTCAGACCACTGCGGTTGGGTGTTGAGGAATTGGCAACAGGCTTGATATATCATGTGAGTCCCTCTGATTTTTCCATCATAAGAGTATCCCGCAACATGAGGTGTACCAATCAGAGTGTGAGCCAGTAATTCAAGGTTGATGTTCGGTTCATTTTGCCAAACGTCTAATACCAGGTCCAGGTCTTGCTGGTTTTTCTGTCTTGATAGCAAAGCCGCTTCATCAATCACTTCTCCTCGAGCACTGTTGATCAGTAATGTATCAGGCTTGATTTGTTGGATCAAACGCTGGTTGATCAGATTCAGGGTGGCATGTTTTCCGGTGTGGGTCAATGGAACATGGAGGCTGATCACATCACAACCCAATGCAGCCTCTAAGCTTGCAAACCGATCGCTAGGATATTGTTGGGCCAGTGGTGGGTCGTTAACGACTGTTTTCATACCCATTTTTTGACACAGGCCTTCCACTTGAGTGCCAACCTGCCCACCACCAATGATGCCAATGGACAGCCCTTGAATGGCTTTATCTTTCAACAAAGACCAGTGAGCAACTGCTGACATGACGTATTCAGCCACAGATGTGGCATTGCTGCCTGGCGCATGGGCGAACCCAATGTCAAGTGCATTCAAATCATCCAGGTTGATGTGATTGATACCGCTGGTGGCCGATGCCACGAATTGCACCTTCGTTCCTGAAAGCAATGGTCGGTTGACTTTGGTCACTGAACGGACCAGTAACAGCTGACAGTCTATTAAATCGGTTTGTTGGATCAAACGACCAGGCAAGGTGACGACTTGGCCTATGGTGGAAAAAGCGGCTTGTACAAAGGGGATATTTTCGTCGGCAATTATTTTCATCTGGTTGGAGATTTTACCGTTATTTATAGGTTGCAGTTCCTCATTTATTAAGGAATTGCCTTGATGTAACTTCCGTGCTGAGTTACATCACAATGATTGTCAAAGACCGTCAATCGCATTCCACAATTGATCAACGGTCTTTGTCAACATTTAACGCCTCAACGCTGAGGACAGGAGTTGATCACAAAGACACCTATTGAATTGATTCAGCTTGAATTGCTGTTGTTGGTAGACAACGCGTCTTCCCGATAGTGACAGCCGACACTGGTTTTGTTTGACCAGGCTGCTAAGGTAACTATGATGGCTGTTCGGACGGAATTTCTTAACCCAATCAAGTCATCCGAAACCCGGTTGTTGCGGTAAAATTGTTCAATTTCAGTTTCCAGGTTTCTAAGCTCGCGCAGCGCTCGAATCAAGCGTTCTGGAGAACGACTCACACCCACATAATTCCACATGATTGATTGGATTCTTTGTACATCATGTTGAATCAATATTTCGTCAGCAAAGTTGTCGGTTTTGGCTTGCCAAGCGGGTATGCTTGATGCATTAAAAATTTCGATTTTTGGGGTTTCAGACTGGATCCGGTGAGCGGCCTCGGTACCGGCAACCAGGCCCTCAAGCAAAGAGGTGCTGGCCAATCGATTGGCACCATGTAAACCCGTACAGGCCACTTCACCAATGGCATACAATTGCTCAATGTCAGTGCCTCCGGTTTGATCGACCCAAATGCCGCCACAGGAATAATGGGCCGCTGGTGTGACCGGGATCAGTTGTTTGGTGATGTCTACATCATGTTGCAAACAAAAGTCATGAATATTGGGGAAGCGTTCAATCATTTCCTCAGCACTCATGTGAGATTTCAGGTCAAGGTAGACACAAGGAGACTCGGTGATGGTCATTTCATTGAAGATGCTCCTGGACACCACATCCCTAGGTGCCAGATCTCCCCATTTGGGTGCATACTTTTCCATAAATGGCCGGCCTTTGGCATCCACCAATTTAGCCCCAGCGCCTCTAACGGCTTCCGATATCAGAAAATTGGGCGCGCCCTTTTTATAAAAGGTGGTGGGATGGAACTGGATGAATTCGGTGTTGATGATGCGCGCGCCAGCACGATTGGCCATGGCAATGCCATCACCCCTTGAACCTTTGGGGTTGCTGGTGTGTTGGAATATTTGTCCAAGCCCACCACTGGCCAAGATCGTGAATTTTGCAATGAAACGATTGACTTGTTTGGCTTGGTTGTCAAACACATAAGCACCCACACAGCTTTTTTTCTTGTAAACCTGTAGTTTATCGGTGCTGTGGTGATCTGGGGTGATCAGATCAATGGCGGTGTGATCTGTTAACACCGTGATGTATGGGTTGTTATTGGCAGCCTCGTTCAAAGCGTCTTGGATGGCTTTACCGGTGGCGTCTTTGGCATGAATGATGCGTGCTGTTGAGTGCGCGGCTTCTTTGCAGGTGGCCAGTTGTTGACTGGAATCCAGGTCAAAAGGCACTTTGAGTTGATCAAGCAACAATGATTTCAGGATCTCAGGACCTTTGCTGGCCAACCTGTCAACCACTTCGGGTTGGCAGAATCCTGCACCTGCGGCCTTGATGTCTGCTGCCAACAGTTCAGCTGAGTCTTCTTCACCACGATAAATGATGCCACCCTGTGCCCAGCGGGTGTTGCAATCGCTGACATGGTGACTGCGGGTGATGACGGTTGATGAAATCTGCTGGTTGGCCAATTCGATGGCAGCACACAAGCCAGCGATGCCACTGCCTATGATAAGAACTTCAGTTTGGTGCAAGTCCTTTGCCATCAATCAACCAATTTTCAACATGCGATCAACAGAGTCAAATGCCCTTTGGCGAATGTCTTCAGGGATGGTGATTTCATACTGGTTAAACTGCAACGCATTGTAAGTGTCTTTCAGTTGGATTTGGTTCATATGGGGACATCGAACACTGCACATCCGCAGCATTTCACGGTTGGGGTTTTCAGCGTGGATGTTGTCTCCCATGGCACATTCAGTTAACAACAGGTATTTTTGTAAATGGTTGTTTTGGATGTATTTGATCATTTCGGTGGTGCTACCTGAATAGTCTGAAGCTTCAACCACTTCTGGCTTACATTCAGGGTGGGACAATACTTTGACATCCGGGTGCACAGACCTGACATTTTCGATGTCTTCAACTGTAAATTGGTCATGGACTTCACAACGCCCATTCCAGCCAATCATCTGCACATCAACATCATGGTCTGTGCTGTAGGTTTTGTTTTTGCTTGGCAATATGATGTGTTTGCCGGTTTCTCTGGCAATGTTGCCAGCCAAATATTCATCGGGCAGGAAAATCACGGTGTCAGAGTTTAATGATTCAACCACTTGTTTGGCATTTCCGGATGTACAACAGATGTCGGTTTCGGCTTTCACATCTGCATAAGTGTTGATGTAAGTGACCACCGGAACCCCGGGAAATTGCTGTTTGATGTTCCTGACATCTTCGGCTGTGATGGATGAAGCCAGTGAACAACCCGCTTGATCGGAAGGGACGAGAACAGTTTTTTCCGGATTGAGTATTTTGGCCGTTTCAGCCATGAACTCAACACCACAAAAGACGATGATGTCTTTATCCGTTTGTGCGGCTTTGCGAGACAGTTCTAGAGAATCGCCAGTGAAATCAGGCACCGTATGGAACAAAGCAGGTTCCATGTAGTTATGTCCTAATATGACGGCATTTTTTTCAGTTTTTAACTGAATGATTTTTTCGGCCATTTCTGCCTTTAACAACAGCTCGGGTTCGGAATATTGGTCAGATAATTTATGGTCTAACTTTTGAAACAGTTGATCTGCATTCATGGGTCGATCTCATGCACAACACCCAAAGGTGCTGGTTTATAAATATCCTGGTCAGTGTGTGTTCACACCTTTGGAATTCCAGGCTGCATATTCTACTGCAGCTCGATCAAAGATACAGCCAAATAAGTCCTGATATTGAGTTTAGTTCTTAGCTTCAATGTTACTCACCTTAAGATGAAAATTTCTATTTTGAAATTATGGATGCCATGAAAAACAACAGTCAAAATTACCTTTATTTTGTTGATTGTTTTCAACTTGTCACTGTTGTAACATTCCATTAACACGTCTGTGATATTAATCACTGATGTAGACCAATCCTGGAATCAGGCAAAACCAATCTCTCACTGAAGAATTTTTTTAGCTTTATTATTCAATTTGTAAAGATCAATAATAATTGTGCTTAATTATTACTTAGGTAAATTTTTAGGGAATATTTAGCAAGGTTTTCTGGCATTTTACGAGTAGACAAGTTAGATCATAGAATTAGGGAACATTTAATCATGAGCAAGAATCAATTAAGTAAAGAAGAATGGGCGTTGATAAAAACTTGGTTCAATGAATTGATCAATGAACCCAGTGAACAGTTGGAGACATTGATTTCTGTTAAAACAAGTGATCACAGGTTGCAACAGGCTTTGTCTGGTATGCTTCAGGTTCACCATTCGTCCAGTGATCAAACCATCACCCCGAAACAATCGCCAGCTGCTTCATTGATAAACCAATTCCAAATGAAGTCTGGGGACCACTTTGCCAAGTATCAAATCATAAAGACATTGGGCTCTGGAGGGATGGGAGAAGTTTATTTAGCCGAGCGCAATGATCAAGTGACTCAAAAAGTGGCCTTAAAAATCTTGGCAAAAAACTGCTTCGATCAACAAACACAAGCGCGTTTTGACACTGAAAGGAGAATACTGGCCAGCTTAGAGCATCCGAACATTGCGCGATTGATTGATGCAGATACAGAATCAGGTAGTCCATATTATGCCATGGAGTTTATCGATGGAGTAGAGGTAGATAAATACTGTCAAGCCAATCAATTAGATCTTTTTTCCAGATTGAATTTGTTTTTACAAATTTGTGATGCGGTCAGTCATGCACATAAAAATCTGATAGTTCACAGAGACCTCAAACCTTCAAACATATTAGTCAATGATGAAGGGGAAGTGAAGTTACTTGATTTTGGTATTGCCAAACCCTTAAAAATCTTGCCAGGTACCAATGAAGTGTACCAGACTGTTGTTGGATCGACTGCTTTAACACCACAATATGCGGCTCCTGAACAGGTCAATGGTGAAGCGATCACTGTTTCCTGTGATATCTATGTTATGGGTTTGTTGTTGTACAAATTGGTCACTGATCAAGATGCCTTTGATCTGGCTGATAAAACCTGGGGCGAAATTGAAATGATCATCAATCAAGACTTGCCTACATTACCCAGTCGACAGATTAAAAACAATGAATTTAATTTGGTTTCAACATGGCAGAAAAAAGTCAAAGGTGACGTGGATGCCATCATCAGTCATGCTTTAAAAAAACACCCCAGTGAACGCTACGAGACGGTCCGACAATTTCGTGATGACATTGAACGTTTTATCAGACATGAACCGATAGAAATCAAAAGAAATCAGGGTTGGTATCGGTTCAAAAAACAATTACGGCAAAACTGGTTTCCAGTCAGTGCCTTCACCATACTGTTTATGGTTTTATTGGTGGCATCAATTTTAATTTGGCAACAATCTCAAGAGATTGCAACAGAGCGAGATGTGGCATTAACTGAAAAGCAAACCGCAGAAGAGGTGACTGAATTTTTAGTGGATACATTCAAATCGGCCGATCCAACCCAAACCAAAGGCAATGAATTGTCAGCAGGTGAAATCTTGGATCAAGCCGTGCTTGAGCTGAACAACCAGAGCCTCAGCCAAGAGATCAAAAATCGATTAAGGATCATCATCGCCGAAGTATATTTCAATTTAGGTAACTTGCAAGACGCACAACTTTTGTTGGATGAAGTAAAAAATTTGAGTAATCAACAATTGAGTAATAAATTGCTGTTTGTTCAATCAGACATACTGTTGAATGAAAGGGGTGATGAAAATGCCTCAACAGTCAGTGAGATGATGCAATCTTTGATCGATCAAAAGATTGAAAATAACACAGATCAAATCAACGCTTATTATAGGCTGGCAAGGTCTTATAACGCTTTGGACAAGTTTCATGAGTCTAAGGATTTAATCAGCAAATTGATTTCAACTTCTGAAGAGGCTTTTGGAGCGAGTTCTCTGGAGCATTCAAAATGGTTGGCCAAAATTGCCAACTTAAACACATTTATTGAAGATGCTGATTCAGTAAAGGAGCTGTTACTACAAGCAGCAAACATTCAAGAGGAATTGTTAGGTTCTAATCACCTCATTTTGGGAGACACCAAAAAGAAAATTGCAGAGCTTTATGCTTTTACTATTTATGATTCTGAGCAAGCGCTCAAGTATGGTCTTGAAGCCTATGAGATTTATTTGTCTGTTTATGGTGAGGCATTCCCACACAGGGTTTCATTGGAAAACACCATTGCCTCTGGATATGCAGGCATCAATGACTTTCAGAATGCAGCAAACCACTATGAAATTGGGATTGACATGGAAAAAAAACACTTCGGCAATAACCAAAAGAAGTTAGCCATACTGGGATATAACTTGGCAAATGTATACCTTTACAATCTGAAAGATCATAAGCGAGCCATTGAAAGGTATGAGGAAGTATTACCCATCATTGAGGAATCCCATGGCAGAGACAGTCAGCGTTTTAAATTCATGGGACTGAATTATGCCAGGGCTTTGACTATTGACAAACAGTTTGAATCAGCAAAAAAGATATTAGATGAAACCCATGAGTTCTATACAGTAGAAAAGAAAAACAGTTATGGAGAAAAAGGGTACACTATAGGCAGAACCAAGTCATATATGGGATTTTGGCATATGCAACAAAATCAATGGTGTGAGTCAAAAAAATGGTTGACAGAATCATTGTTTCATCTTGAAGTGGCGGGATTAGAAAATGATCAATACAAAGATGCCGTGGCTAATCTAAGTCATGTAGATGAAATGATTGGGTCTTCTGAATGCTCATCCAGTGATCAAAGTTAACATCAGAATATATTGTTAAAGTACAGATATATATCCTGTCGTATAATAAGTGGTTGACTGTAGCCAAAATCATTCACGACAAAGCCATGAAATTACAATCCCTGAAATTACAAATCAAGACACACTTGTATGAAAAGACGGTTCAATACTACCAACAGGTGCTGCAGGCTGAAATCACGGAAACGTGGCAGAATGAAAATGACCGTGGCACCATTTTGGGTTTTCAGACCATGAACCAGCGGGTCTATTTAGAAATTTATGAATCCGGTAAAATTCATCATTACGATGCCATCAGTCTTCAGTTTCGTGTGCCTTCATTGGCCGACTACATGTTGCAATTACCGGCCCAATATTTGACTGCCAGGCCGATTAAACGTGCTTGGGGATCCACCTATTTACATTTAACCGATCCCAACGGAGCCCGGGTAACCATATACCAACAGGAATGACAGGGCCCTGATGAATTGTTGCTGGGTTCAGCAACTATGGAACCAACCACCAATTTTGCTGTGATGTACGAATTCAAATCGGTAAACTAATGTACCTGTGAAGAAACAATCAATTGATGATGAAATGATGATAAATGGCCTTCCACTTCCCCAAACCTACATCCGTTATGTGCACCAAAAGCGACCGCCTTATGGTCAGTGAAACTCAGTATTGATGAGTGGGCAACCCGTAAAATCCACCCCCTTCAACTGGCTTGCAGTGGCCAGTTTGTTGCTCATCACCATCCTGTATGCGCTGTATTTTACCCAGTCTGTCATTATGGTAGATACCGCCAGAGATTTGTTCAAAGCCGGTGAAATCACCCAAGGGGGTCAATGGCCTATGTTGGGTCCTGACATCGGTGGTTTTTTTCACACCGGCCCATTGTGGTTTTACTTTTTGGCCATTCCGGCATTGTCTGGTTCTCTGGTGTTTGTGGCATTTTGGGTCGGCATTTTTGCTGGCTTGAAATTTGTTTTGGCCTATCAGCTTGGGTCTGCCCTCATCAGTAAAAACTTTGGACTGATGTGGGCCTTTATGTTGTTGCTTCCCGGGTGGCATGTGATCAATCAACTGTCCATCAGTCACATCAATTTAGTTGAAACCCTGGCTTTATTTTTACTGTTGATGTTGTATCGTTTTTCCCGGACAGGTTTGTCTAAATATTGGATGTTGTCTGCATTGGCTATGGGCGTTGGTTTTCATGCTCACCCCAGTTTTTTGGTGTTGGCGGTGTTTTTCTTACCTGCAATGAAACAACAAAGAAAGCATTTGAGCCTGAAGTCATTGGTATTGGCTTCGGCTTTGTTTTTGTTGCCATTGTTGCCATTCATTATTGACCAATTGATTCATGGGTTTCCTGATTATGATCGATGGGTGGCGCGGAATGAAGGCAGTGATCAGATTCGAGCAACAGGAAAAGCCGTATCGGATGTTTCATGGTGGCAACACTACATCAAAAATCTGTTTGCCATTTTGGTTGAGGGCCCTGCGCGCATCTTGGAATTTGTTCATACACACGTTCCCAATCTTGGCCTATACATGAAATATTTTTATTTCACAGTGATGCTGACCATCGGCTTTGGCTGCTTGATGATGTTTAAGTCACCAAAGCTGCGAAAGTGGTTTTTAATGACATTTTTGGGTTTGATGTTGATCCTGTTGTTGGTCACATTGATGCGTTCATTCACCCCATTTTATATGCTGCTCACACTCACTCCGATTTTATCGGGTCTTTTTGCATTGGCTGCCTACGCATTGCTAAAGGATTTCACTGCGGGCAGATTGGCATGCATGTTTTTGTTGTTTTGTTTGGGCTTTATTCCGTACTTTGCTTTCCACAAAGCCGCCAAACACCACCAAATCAATTTAGGCCCTGTGATGAACATCACCCAAGAACTGCCGGATAACTGGATGGACAGCCCGGAAACACTGGACGCCATGACTGTGCTAGAAAGCAAAAAGCTGTCAGCATTTTTTTGTGACAAGACCACGGTAGTCAACGGTCCTTTTATACCGGTGCTTGATTTTACCAGCGGTGCAACTTTACAGTTTTATTGTGCTGCTTCTCAGGTTCATTTGGGAGGCACCCATAACAACCCCGATCAAGTGTTGTTTCTGATGCATAAATCATTTTGGGATGCGATAGATAGGCCTCCTGATCAGTGGCTTTCTCCTTCCTGGGGTTTGTCCCAATCCCACCAAAACCATGCGCCAGATATGAACTTCAGTTTACAGCCATTTGATGATTATGTGCACCCACCCAGGTCAAACACCCAGTTGGGCCCAAAGCAAGAAAAAGAGGTGGTCATCAACACCCAAAATGCCCCCTATCTGATTGTCAGCAATACCCTGCCTGCCAACATGAGGTTTGCAGTTTCAAACATCACAGCCAATGGTCTGCCTGTAACGCTTGTGGTGGTTAATGCCGCCAATCGCATGTATCATTGTCAGTCATGTAACCAACAAAAAGTCAGCTGGCAGTTTACCTTGACCGCCAATGACTTTTCAGCCATAGATATCAACACGTTGCCGCAATGAAAAACCAAATAGTTATGAATCAATCAGAGACCAGAATGTATCTGTGGGCGGCCGGTTTTTATGCCTTGTTGGTGTTGGTTTTTTGTTTCCCTGTGTTGCAAGGTCAGATCATCACACAAACTGATTATTTGAACTTCATCAGTCCTTGGGATGCCGTTAAACCGGCTGCATTGTCGGATCCAAGCAATCCATTTTTGCAGGATCAAAGCCTTGAGTTTTTGCCGTTTTTCCTAGAAGCCAAAAGCCAGTTAACGGCAGGTATGTTTCCCCTTTGGAACCCCTATATTTTTGCCGGCAACCCGCTGTGGGCCAACACCCAATCGGCGTTGTTGTTTCCATTGAACTTCTTTCACTACTTTTTGGACGCC
Source organism: Marinicella sp. (assembly GCA_965230295.1). Taxonomy (GTDB): domain Bacteria; phylum Pseudomonadota; class Gammaproteobacteria; order Xanthomonadales; family Marinicellaceae; genus Marinicella. The sequence goes on from OZ246001.1 coordinate 2,027,270, forward strand.
CCCCTGGGGTTCACCATCAGCAGTTTATTCAAGTTGTTTTTTGGCTGTTTTTTGACCCATTTATTTGTCCGAAAGTTGAACATGGGTCATGGTCCTGCATTGTTGGCTGGTGTGGCGTTTGGATTTTGCTCCTTCACCGTGTTTTGGCTGAATCACCCACACACCAACGTCACACCAATGATTCCTTTGTGTTTCTATATGGTAGAAAGGCTGTTGGACAAAACAGACACACGCAACATGATGTTGTATGCCTTGGTGGTGGCATTGAGTTTGATTGCAGGGCATGTTGAAATCGCCTTCTTGACGGCCGCTGCTTGTGGCATGTTTTACTTGTTGCGCCTGTGGCAGCTTAAAAGATTAAGCTGGGCACCCTTGTTTAAATTTTTCATGATTTATGTCTACGCTTTGTTGCTCAGTGCCATTTTGGTTATTCCGTTTATTGAGTTTTTATTCAATACAGCGATCTGGTCTGAACGTGGTGATGCGGTCCTGAACAGCGTGCCAACAGCCGGACTGATCAGCCTGTTTATGAGTGATTTTTTCATCTTCGACGGTTGGGCTCCAAGAAACATTGGGTTTCATGCATTCAGTCCATACGTTGGACTGGTTACTTTACCGCTGGCCGTTTACGCTGTGTTTAAATCATTCAACAAATCATGGCCTTTGATGCTGGTGTGTTTGTTGTCAATAGCGGTGGCATTCACCGTTAACCCCTTTAATTGGCTGGTAAAGAATTTACCCTTGTTCAACCATTTGCCATTGTTTTATTTCAATGTTTTGGCGGCATTTTCCCTCAGTGTTTTGGCCGCCATTGGCTTGCAACAATGCCTCAAGCATGACAGGGATTCAAGTAGGTTGCTTGCCGTTTTGTTGGTTGTTTTGGTGTTTGTACTCACCATCAGGTTCTGGTGGAATCCGGGTGGCTTAACACCTTATGTTTTGGATGCTGAATTGTTGCTCGAAACGGTTCGTCAAATGAGCCTGTGGGTTGCCATGACATGGTTGTTGGTGTGGTTGTTGATGTTCTTTGCCAAACAGATTCCTGCTTTTGTTTTGGTTGGGTTGTTGGTTGGTTTGGTTTATGCCGACTTGTGGCAAACAGGTCATGATTGGAATCCCGCCATTGAAGTTGAGTATGCGGTACCGAGAGACCAACCTGGAGCTCTTAAGTTTCTGGCCGACCAAACTGTTCCATTCAGAGCTGTGGGCCATGACAAAATCATGACGCCAAGTACCAACATGCTGGCTCGTGTGCATGATGTTCGAGGTTATGATGTGCCAGTGATTGACCGGTACCATCAATTTTTCAACCGGGCTTTAAAAGGCCAGGATGCGTTCTGGTTTTATGATTTGCCCAAATATGACCCTTCCATATGGCCGTATCTTAATATTTTGAACACGCGTTTTGTGTTGACCAAAACCGTTTTGGAGGAGCCGCTGCCTGAGCACCTCAGAGTGGTTTATCAAGATGAAATTAACATCTATGAAAACGACCAAGCCATGGGTCTTGCTTTTATGCCAACAGGTGTTGAATATGTAGACAGTCCTGAAGCGGCTTTGGAACGGGTTTTGAGTTTGGAATCAAAGCTAAAAGATGTGGTGGTGATCGAACCTAAAGACTCGCGTTTTGAAAAAAACCAGTCCAGCGGTTTAACTGACAACCGGCATGAAATCACCTACCAAAACATTGCTGCAAACCAGATTGATTTACAAGTAACGAGCCAACAAGCAGCTTGGTTGGTGCTGTCACAAAGTTATTACCCTGGGTGGCATGCCTATATCGATGGTGAAGAAACTGATATATTTGCTGCCAATTTTGTCTTACAAGCCATTAAAATACCGGCTGGGAGCCATCAAGTTGTATTTAAATACTGTCCACTCAGTTTTACTTTGGGGTGGCTGGTCAGTTTGTTCAGTTTTATTTTTGCACTATGGAAAATCAGAAAGACAAAATAGTCATCATTATGCCGGCTTACAATGCCGAAAAAACCTTGAAGGATACTTTGGATGCGATTCCTGAAGGCTGTTTCGATGAAGTTATTTTGGTCGATGATTGCTCCAAAGATGGTACCGTTGAGCTGGCCAAATCATTAGGCATCAGTGTCTTTGAACACGAAACCAATAAAGGTTATGGCGGCAACCAGAAGCTTTGTTATCAAGAAGCTTTGAATGCAGGCGCTGACATCATCGTGATGTTACACCCGGATAATCAGTACGATGCCAGTTTGATCCCTTTTTTCACTGGTTTTATTGAACATGGGGTTTGTGACTTCATGTTGGGTGCTCGGATCAGAACCCGTAAAGAAGCTTTGCATGGGGGTATGCCATTTTACAAATACTTCTCAAACCGCATGTTGACCTTGATGATGAATGTCATTTTAGGCCAAAATTTGGCAGAGGGGCATTCTGGGTTCAGGGTTTATCATCGCAAAGTTCTGGAAAAAATCCCCTATGAAAACAACTCTGATGATTTTTCATTTGATGCCGAACTGATCACTCAAGCCGTCTTTCACGGTTTTAAGCTGGGTGATGCGCCGATGCCTGTCAGGTATTTCTCAGAAGCTTCAAGCATCAGTTTCAAAGACAGCAGTATCTATGGTTTGAAAATCATCAAAACCCTATTTAAATACATGTTAACCAAGCTCAGAATCAAAAAGTCCAAATTGTTTGATGGTAAATCTGGCTGATTAAATCAGCACTGATTTAACCATTCCACAACACCTCACATTCAGAAACCGTCATTTCGCCACAGGTTAAGAAGTAGCGGATGAGTCCCAAGGACATTAAGGGATGTTCTTGGGGCTTCATTCTGGTTCATGGTCTGACAGGTCTTCATATTTGCTGCGCAAATAAACCGACCTTTATAGACTATTGTCTGAGCAGTTGCTTCGCACTGCATGTCTGTTCTAGACAAAAGTGAAAACGACTGCTTACATGGATGTAAGTATGCAGCGATAGCAGGCAGGAATTGTTCCCAACAATTCTCTGCATTCACCCCGTCCTGGGGATCGATGCGGTAGCTGCCGAGGCGAATATGACTTGCTACCTCGCACGCACTGCTGCATTCAAATCGGGCTTCTTTATCTTCGATAAAACCGCCCAACTTTCATTGCCTGTGCTATAACGCCATTCACATAAGGCTTCTTGACTTCGTCAAATCGCCATATGCTCATTGGCTATTCTCTTCGCCTCTGATTGGCTTACATGGAAGTAAGTCCTCTGAGGAGGCAGGATGCCGGTATCAGAGGTGACTGCACGGATGTAGGTCTGCCGCGATAGCCAGGAGCGATAGCGGCCGCTATAACAAAAGCTCACGGCTAATCAATCATTACATCAAGGCTTCTTTGCTTTGCAAAATCGCCATGATTGCATGATTTGCCTAACCAGCTCGACGGGTCAAGCTGCTCAGCAGCTTGACCTTGTATGACTTCTTGCACTGTTTTTTTTGTAAAAAGTGATACAAAATGATATCATAATGATATCAAAGGAGAAAAAAGATGATTAGAGAAAAAAGTATCAAAGCCAAAAGTGGTATACCCATGCTGCTGTTATTTCTGGTGGTGCTGGTGTTGAATGTGGTGTTACTGATTTATGCCGGCAACAACAAAATTGTGCCATTATTGGTGTTGTGTATTGTCATGATCCCGGTGATCATCGTCATGCTGGTGGGTTTTTTCATGGTGAACCCGAATGAGTCAAAAGTATTGCAATTATTTGGTAAATATGTGGGTACTGTGAGCGACCCTGGTTTGCGTTGGGCCAATCCATTTTATGGCAAAAAAGCGGTATCGCTCAGGGTAAGAAATTTTGAAAGCGGACAACTGAAGGTCAATGACAGTGCCGGTAATCCCATCGAAATAGCCACCGTTGTTGTGTGGAAAGTGGTGGATACGGCTGAAGCCATCTTCGAAGTGGATGATTATGAATCTTTTGTGCACATTCAAACTGAAGCGGCCCTGCGTAATTTAGCCACGGCCCATCCTTATGAATCACACAATGATGAAAAAATCACCTTGCGATCTGACCCACAGGAAATTGCCAATTTACTGCAAAAAGAAGTGCAAGACCGTTTGGATAAAGCCGGCGTGAAAGTCATAGAAGCAAGAATATCTCATTTGGCTTATGCCCAGGAAATTGCTGCTTCCATGTTAAAAAGACAACAGGCCCAAGCGATTGTGGCGGCTCGAACCCAAATTGTTGAAGGGGCTGTTGGGATGGTGGAAATTGCTTTAGAGCAGCTCAGTGAAAAACAGATCATTGAATTAGATGATGAGCGCAAAGCAGCCATGGTCAGTAATTTGTTGGTGGTGTTGTGTGGTGAAGAAAACGCCCAACCGGTGGTGAATTCAGGCAGTTTATATTGAGCCATGGCCAAAAAGAAGTCATTTCCATTAAGGGTTAATGAAGACATATTATCAGCAGTTCAGAAATGGGCTGCTGATGATTTGCGCAGTGTCAATGCACAAATTGAGTTTGTACTCAGAGAAGCCATGCGTAAGGCAGGTCGTTTGAAAAAGGACCCAACCCAGAAAAGGTAAATGGAGCCATTCCATTCCTGGCCAATGTATCTCCCTTAATATTTTGTCAATGATCGTGATAGAATCATTACTACTGTAAAGAAAACAACACATTTTGCAACTTATGGATTCGAAGCTTGATCAATCGATTTACCGACAATTGAAAGTCATTGCCAATAAGTTGATGTCACAAGAAAGAAACAATCACACTTTATCACCCACCGACTTGGTTCATGAAGCTTACATGAAAATTGATGGTTCAGGGAATCAAACCAATGATGACCAACATTATGTTTTTGTTTTGGCCAGGCAAATGCGGCGCTTATTGGTTGATTACGGCAGACAAAAATCTGCATTAAAAAGGGGTGGTAATCAACAAAGGGTGTTGTATACCGATGCTTTGGGTATCAACAACAACAGCATGACTGATTTTTCTGTGATCAGCGATGCCATTGAAGACCTGAACGCCATGGATGAACGGGCGGCGCAAGCCATCGATTTGTTCTATTTTACGAAAATTACCAAAGAAAAGACTGCCAGAATACTCAATGTTTCAGTCTCGACTTTAGAACGGGATTTGCGCTATGCCAAGGCCCACATCAGCCAGTACCTCAGTGAGCAAATGTAACGGTGACCCATCACGAAGACAACAGGGCGCGTGGCAAAATCATCAAGCAATTGTTTGACAGTTGTGTCGAATTAGATCCTACAGAACAAACCAACTACATTCAGCAGGCAGATGTCAGTGAGGACATCAAAATCCATGTTCTGAAATTATTACAGCATGCCACCAACGAAATTGATTTGACTCAGGCAGTGGTTGAATCTGTGCAAGTCAGTTTGGCCATCAAACCGGTGGCCGCAGGTATGAACATCGGTGCTTATGAACTGATTGAGCCACTGGGAATTGGCGGGCAAGGAGAAGTGTGGCTGGCCAGTCGTACAGATGGAGTCTTCGAGCATCATGTTGCAATCAAGTTCCTAAAGCCTTTACATAACCAAAGTGACATCAACCGATTTCAGAGTGAAAGAGAATTGTTGGCCAGTTTAAAACACCCCAACATAGCACAATTATTAGATGGGGGCGCATTAAGAGACAACAGACCTTACATGGTGTTGGAGTTGGTAGAAGGGCTGCCATTGTTAGAATACTGTAAGCAGCAAAAATTCACACTGAAACAATACTTAACCTGTTTCTTACAGATATGCGATGCCATCAGTTATGCCCATTCACATTCGGTGATTCACCGTGACATCAAACCAACCAATATTTATGTAACCAATGATGGGACAGTTAAATTATTGGATTTTGGTATTGCCAAATATGTTGATGTAGATGATGTAAAAACCATGACATTGCCGGTGATGACTTTGGCTTATTCCAGCCCTGAGCAAGTGACAGGCGCACCTGTATCAACAGCCACTGACATCTACTCTTTGGGTTTGTTGCTGTATGAGATGCTTACTGGGCAGCGAGCACAAGCTGTTAATTCAGATGTGCCAGCAGAATTGATACATGAAATCACCGACCAATCCCCGGTATTACCCAGCCAGTTGGTGCAAAAACTTGAATTTAAACGCAGCTACAACAAGAAGCATTTACAAGGTGATTTGGATAATTTGATTTTGATGGCGGTTCGAAAAGAACCTGAACGTCGTTATGCCACGGTTTCAGGCATGGTCAAAGACATCAAAAATTACTTTGATGGTAAGCCATTGATGGCGGTTGGTGAGAGCCGGGTATATGTCATCAATAAATTTTTTAAAAGAAACCCTGTCGTGACTTATTTATCAGCGGCGGTATTGGCTTTTATGGTGGCATTGCCATTGACCTTGCTCAGTAACCAACATCAACTGACCATTGAAAGAGATAAGGCCTTGCTGGCACAACAACAGGCAGAAGAACAGTCCATCATCGCCAACAGAACCACGGACTTTTTGATCAATATTCTGGAGTCGGCATCACCATTGGCGAACCAGGGAGAAGCGATCAATTTAGATGATGTACTGATGGCTGCAGAACGGCAGTTATCTGTTGGCTTAGATGAGCAACCGCAAATCAAAGCCACTTTGTTGAGTAAGCTAGCTGGTATTCAACACCAACTGGGAAATACAGCACAAGCGGTAACCCACTATAAAAAGGTACTGGAACTGTATGAAAGCGTCAACAATCAGGTTGGACAAGCTTTTGTGTTGGGTCAATTAGGCATCATGTCTCACTTCAACAGTGATCAGGAAGCCACCAAACGATACAAAGAACAGGCACTTGCGTTAACTGATGTGATTGATGTTCCTCTAGACCAGGCCTGGCATCAAGCGCGCATCGCCACCATTGATGGATTTTTAGGTAACAAGGTTGAAGCAGAACAGAGGCTGTTAAGTACTCTTGAAACATTGGGTAAGCAAGGGATTGATGATGTGGAATTGATGGGCCGAATCTACAATGAACTGTCTTTGGTTACTGAAGATTTACAACAGAGCTTGGAATATATGAACATGGCGGTTGATTTTGCTGAACGTATGCATGGAAGGATGCATCCACTTTATCAAAGCAGAAAGCAAAATAAGGCATTGAAACTTAAGAGGTTGGAACGGTATCAGGAGGCAGAATCACTGTTGTTAGAAGTTCGTGCAGACACCCGAAAGATTTTTTCCAAAGAACATCCGGTTTATTCAAGCGCAACCGCTGAATTGGGTGCCCTGTATCATGACAAAGGAAGGTTCGGTGAAGTAGAGGTCATTTATAAAGAAGCCATTGCCATCAGTCAAAGCACGTCAGGTATCAAGAGCCTGAATTATGTCCTGCAAATCAATAATTTGGCATTCCTTTATGAAGATATGGGGCGATACAATGCTGCTGAGCCGTTGTATCGTGAGTCGGTGGCCTTGCGCCAACAATACCATTCGGCTTCACCCATGCGGGTTGCCAGTAGTCAAGGAAACTTGGCCCGTTTGTTGGCAAAACTGGGTAAGCACCAAGAATCTCAAGCCATTTTGGATGAGATCAGTCCCATATATGAAAGCCACAACCGTTCCAATCAACAGAATGAAATCACAGCAATCGCCAACATGATGGGATTAAGCCCTGGGCGTTGTGATCAAGTGATCAAACAGATTGAAGGCATCTTACCTGCTGTCAATAACCTTTCGGCATCCAGCTGGCGCCGCATGCAGGCAGAAATGTGGTTAGGTGAGATGGCAGCCAAATGTTTGCAGCATGAATTGGCCAGCCATTTGATCAATGCTGCCAAAGAAAAATCAAAAGTTATTTACAGCGATGGCTCTGATGGGCAATCCATCATCCAAAATAAGTCCAATCAATTGTTGGCTCAATTAGGGCCAGTTAACAAGCCTTAGAGTATATAAACATTCATTGATCTTCAGCCACAACGTTGATCTCGGCCACCTCGGCATCTACAGTGATCACATGAAAAATCAGTGGACGGCAACAAACATAACAATCTTCAACATATGCTTGTTCTGCCACTGAGCAATCAACCACAGTTTCGAATGATTCCCAGCAACAAGGGCACTGAATTTTGGTGGTTTCTAATCCATTCATACTTGTATTGAACCAACAAAATGCGCATGGATAAAGCCCCGAGATAAAAAAAATCAAAAAGATTGATGGTTTTTGGTGTCAATTACGCTTTATAGGTTAATGATGCAGACTGTCTTGTAATATCTCTTAATGCTTGGTCTGTTTTCATTGGGCAGTTGAAAAGCTGCCAACCCTGTGAGTTCTGGCTAATTGGGAATTTAGCGCAGTTACCACAATTAAACGGCTCGTTGGCACTTGGGGGAAGGTGTTAAAACGAGCCGTATTTTTTTGTTTGATATGAAAGTTGTTTTGTTCATCTTATCAGTTTCATATCTGCCATTCGGTCACCCTAGGCGACCTTCGCCACCAAGGGTCTGAGTGTTTTGCCGGTTTCAACACATGCTTTTAATGAGGCCATGGTTTGTTCCAATGAGGACTTCAGTTTGCGGCGCATGATCAAACCATGTAATGCCTTACCCAAAAGCCCAAAACGGATGTCGTAGCCCAAAGTCACTGTTAATTCAGTGGTGTTTTGGTCTGTCGGTTTGAGCCACCAACTGCTCAAGCCATTGATCAGTGGTCCCACAGGTGTGACATCATACACATACCCTTGGCCTTCATCCCATCGTGTGATGTATTCTTCTATTTGGCCAAAATCTGCGAGCTCACAATATCGGCCGGCCCCCACTTGCTGTCTTTTTGTTCCCAATGCGTGGGAAGCTTTGACGCCCGGTGCCCAGGTATAAACGTTGTTAAAATCTGCAATCACTTGCCAAACTTCAGCTTGTTGTGCCTGGATGACAATGGAAGTTTGCTGTTGATGTGGTCGTTCTATCATTGGTGCAATCATGTTAGATCTCCTAAATGGTTTGTGGATCAATCCATTATAGGTATCAAACCGGTGCCATATAATTGGTAAAAAATGCAAAGATTTGGTGCATTAATCATCCGTTATGATTATCTTTAGGATAATTTATGCTTATTGTTTTTTATGATTAATGCCATGAATTGGGATGACCTCAAGTTTTTTTTAGCGGTCAGTAGGCTGGGTTCTATCAGGTCTGCTGCGCAGCATTTAGGGGTAAATCATGCGACTGTGTCAAGGCGCATCAATCAGTTTGAACAAGCCACAGGTCAGCGCTTGTTTGAAAGAACCCCTGGTGGATACATCAGAACATCTGTGGCTGATCAAATCTATGAGGAGGCCCATCATTTAGAAGAACGGCTGAACACTTTTTCCAGGCGCATCATGGGTGGCAATGATGATTTGTCTGGTGACATCAGGGTCACCTTGCCACAGTTGTTGGGTGAAGGGTTTTTGATGCCTTCATTTGCGGCTTTTTGTGAACGTTATCCTGCCGTTGAATTAGAAGTTCTGGCGGCAGCAGAACTGTTTAATTTGAGTCATCGGGAAGCTGATGTGGCTTTCAGAATCTGTCAACAGCCGCCAGACCATTTGATTGGTCGAAAATTGGTCAGTATGCATCGGGCCTGTTACATCAGTAAAAGCCACAGTGAGTCTATGAAAGACCCCAAGTGGTTGGTACAACAAAACTGGATAGGTTGGTCGGATAAGATGCGTCGTCCCATTGGTCAGGTAGCTCGCACATATCCCAGGTTCAAATCCAGGCATAAGATCTTGGAAGGCAATTTACAGGCCAGTGCCTGTGAGCATGGCATGGGTATAGCAGTATTGCCTTGTTTTTTGGGAGATCCAAACCCCAACCTGGTACGGATTCCTCCATATGTATCAGAAGCCAAATTTGATTTGTGGCTCCTGATTCATCCAGACCTGCGCAAGAATGCCAAAATTCAACAGTTTGTGAGGTTTATGGTTGATGCTGTGAAGTCATTGAAACCGTTGTTGATGGGTCAGTCATATCAAATACCTGAAGATTGATTGTTTATATTGAGGTGTGGATCACGCCTTACAGGCCGCCAAACGGCTTATAATGGGCGGTTTATTCTATGGGGGCTTAGCCATGAAAAAGATAATAATTACTGCCATGTTGATTGGCTTGGCAGGGGCGTCAATGGCAGGCACCGTGTCAGCCAATAACCCCGTTATGTTTGTCACCCAATTCCCAATAGCCAATGATTTTGCCACGATCGGTTCAACCTTTGCCAATCATTCAGATTCCATGCAAAGTGTCGGTAGAGGCGGTGACTTGTATATCAGGTACCCCGATGGCAGTTTACGCAATTTAACCCGTGAAGCCGGTTATGGTGTCGTTGGATTCCAAAATGAACATGCCATTGCGGTGCGAGATCCACATGTGCATTGGAGTGGTCAGAAAGCACTGTTCAGTATGGTTATTGGCGCACCTGAGCAGTTCGAATACAACGAATATTACTGGCAAATGTACGAAATCACCGGGCTTGGGCAAGGTGAAACAGTGGTTATTTCAGCCATTGCTGGACAACCAACAGACTACAACAACATCACGCCCATTTATGGTTCTGATGATGCCGTTATTTTTACTTCAGACATGCCACGAAGTAAAAACAGGTTTAATTACCCACAATACGACGAATATGAATCAACACCCACCAACACGGGCTTATGGAAACTGATGGATGGCCAGGTGAGTTTGTTACAGCATTCTCCTTCAGGCTCATTTTCTCCAATCATAGACAGTTTTGGGCGATTGGTTTTCACCCGATGGGATCATTTACAACGTGACCAACAAGCCTCCCCGGTCAACGTCAATGGTGCTTTTAATTATTCAAGTGAGCATGCCAGTGCCTCAATGATAGACACAGTTGACGAGGTTTTTCCTGAACCACGTCCAGCGGAAATTGATTTGTTGCAGGGTACGAATTTAGAAGGGCATCGTTTCAATCACTTTTTCCCTTGGCAGTTGAACCAGGATGGCACTGAAGAAGAAACATTGAACCATGTGGGTCGACATGAATTGCACAGTTATTTCAACCGCAGTTTGAATGATGATCCTAATTTGTCTGAATTCATTGCTGGCGTCAGCAGCAGGCCCAATCAGAACAGCATCTTGAATGTCTTTCAAATCGACGAAGACCCCAATTCAGCCGGGCGTTATGTGGCCGTTGATGCACCTGAGTTTGCCACCCATGCGGCTGGTCAGCTCATTGCCTTTGATTTGCCGGTAGGTGCTGACCCTTCCTTGGTTACAGTCGATTACCTCAGTCATGAGAGCACCCGGAATGTGGTTGCCGATGGGACTCCACCACCACCGGAACATGTGGGTTTTTTTCGTGAACCAGTGACCTTGGGTGATGGACAGTTATTGGCAGTACACACCTCAGAAACCCGCCAGGCCGGAAACGATGGTACCCGTGCAAACCCTCAACCCAGGTATGATTTCACCATCAAATCAGTGGTGCCCAATGGCAACAATGATTGGGTGCCCAGTGATCGATTGACTACCCTGGGAAATGTGACCATTTCATATTATGATCCAGATGTGTTGGTCAGTTACACCGGCCCATTGTGGGAACTGTCACCTGTTGAAGTGGTGGCCAGGTCTGTACCACCTATGACTCAGGAAACATTACTGGCCCCGGAAGCACAAATATTCGCAGAAGAGAACATCGATGTGAATGAGTTCAGGGACTTTCTGAAAAACTATGGACTGGCCGTGGTGGTGATGCGTGATGTGACCACCCGTGATGAATTGGATCTGCAACAGCCCTATAACCTCAAAGTGGCTGGCAGTCCACACCAAACGATAGCCAATGCAGGATTGTTGTATGAAATGTCACACATGCAATTTGTTCAGGGTGATCAGATCAGGGGGTATGGTGGCATCAATGACCCGAACCCGGGTCAGCGAGTGATTGCGCAGTTCCAGCATGATCAAAACGCCGCCAACTACAATTTGCCAGTCACCGCTGCACCTCCAGGCAGTGCAGACATCTATCCTGACGGATCGGTGGCGATGTTGGTACCAGCCAGGCGAGCCATGAGTTGGCAATCCATGGCACCCAATGGTGATCCTGTGGTCAGAGAACGGTATTGGATCACTTTCCAACCCGGGGAAATAAGGGCCTGTGGAGGTTGTCACGGCGTCAATCAAATAGACCAAGCAGGTCAGTTGCCTTCAACCATCAAGGCAGAAGCTTTTAGGCAGTTGTTACGTCACTGGGATACCACATTCACCGATCTGATCTTTGCTGATGATTTTGAATGATTCAATGGTTATACAGTTGTCATATATAGCACTTAACATATGCCATTAGCAGCATTAAATAAGCTGTGTTAAAATCAATGAACTCAAGCTGAATGATGCCTGAAGTCTTGAAAGACGGGGATGGTTTGATTGGGTCAATAATAATTAATTTGGGAGAAGAAAATGAAAATAGCAGCAGGTGTGATTTTAATCATTGCAGCCGTGTTTAATTTGTTTGCCGGATTGGCATATTTGGGTGGTGGCGCGGCCACTCAGGGTTTAAGTGGAGCCGTTGATTCTGCAGTGATGCAACAACAAATGACGGAAGCAGAAAAAGCCGAATTAGAGCGTGTTCAGGATGAAGTGGGTGGCAGTGCCATGGGCTTGATGGCTTTTGGTGTGTTCTTATTGGTCAGTGTCGGTATCTTAATTGCCGGCGCCGTATTTTTATTCACCAACAAAAAACCGCAATTTATCTTGATAGCAGGGGGTATGGCGATTGTCGCCGAAGTCATAGGGATATTGATCACCACTTTTGGTATCACCAATTTGGTGGGAATAGTTGGTGGTGTGTTGGCCATCATTGCCGCCAAATCAATGGGTGGAGCTGAGGCAGCACCCGTAGAATAATTTCTTTTATTTCAATTCACAGAAGCAACCAGGCTGGTTGCTTCTGTTTTTTTTAGGTGTTTCAGATGCGCTCACAAGTGATAAGAAAATTGATAGTGCAGGACTTGTTCTACGCCCTCAGGAGTGCCAGAGGCGTTTTGTTTCTGGTGTTTTTTTCAGTCTTTTGGTTGTGGGTGTTCTCCAAATTTGGTCAAGTTAATACCCAGTGGTTGAGGAACCCGGAAGGTGCCATGGTGTTATCTTGGCTGTTTGATGCCAAAACCGCTCAAGCCCTGTTCGTTGATCGACACCCGGCTTTTTCACTGTTTTATTTGGTGGCGATCAACACAGCTCCTTTGTTTGTGCTGTTTGCTGCCAGTGACCAAACCGCCAATGACATTGGCAGTAAATACCTGCGCTTCTTGTTACCCCGCTGTCAGCGCAGTGAAATATATCTGGGTCGATTTTTTGGATGTGTGCTGTTGGTTTGGGCAGCTTATATTGTGGTCAGCCTGATTGCAGCACTGTGGGTGGTGATGTTCAACGATGCCAGTTTTGCGACCATCATCACTGAATGGTTGTGGGTGGTGGTTTCGTTGATGATTTATGTGTTGCCATTCATTGCTTTCATGTCATTGTGTTCGGCTTTGGTCGGCTCGGCTGGATTGTCAGCCTTGTTGGGTCTGGGATCTTATCTGATTGTGATCATCATGATCGGAATCATGGGAATACGATGGGAAGGCATGGCAGATGCCATTGGCTGGATTTTACCTAACGCCATCAAACCATGGGTCCTGTTGATGGATTTTGGTGCATTGCTGAAAGCGGCTTTTGTCGGGGGCATATATGTACTGATTTACGGCTGGTTGGGTTGGCTGATGTTTGTCAGGAGGGACATCTGATGAGTGCAATAACAGTCACCAATTTATCTAAAAAATATGGCAGCCAGTTTGCTTTGAAAGATGTGTCACTTGAAATCAAATCCAACATCACCACAGGTTTAATTGGCCCCAATGGTGCGGGAAAAACCACTTTGATGTCATTGATTTGTGATTTCATTCACCCCACCACAGGCACCGTTGAAGTGTTGGGACACCCGGCCCGTTCAGTGGCCCTCAAGGGCCGCATCACCATTTTGCCGCAAGATGCTCGATTACTGAAATCCTTATCGATCAAGAAACAGTTGGCCATGTTGGCTGAATTGCAAGGCTTTGATGCCCAAGCTGCGCACCAAGAGTCTTTGCGGGTTTTGGACTTGGTGGGCCTTCGTGAGGCACAAAATAAATTGCCAGAGCATTTAAGTCACGGCATGTTGAAACGCACAGCCATTGCCCAAGCTTTGATTGGCCAGCCAGAATTGATTCTGCTTGATGAACCCACAGCTGGCCTGGATCCAAGTACCACCGATTCAATCAAAGCCGTGATCAAGAACTTGCAGAATAAAGCCACCATCATCATCACTTCACATAATTTGTCGGTGATCGAAGAACTGTGTCAGGAAGTGGTGATTTTGCATCAAGGTCAATTGCACAAGCACCATGCTTTAGATCAAATTGTGGTGAAACGCGAGGCCCTGACGGTCAAAATGAAGGATCACCCGACCCAAGAACAAATCAATGAATTGCAGCAGGTCGATTGGGTTAATGAAATCAAGGTAGGTCAACCAGGCAGTTGTCTGATGGTGCTCTACTATGACTCCAATGCGGTAGAAGATGCAGAGGTCAATCTACTGATGCAGCTGAAGTCCATGAACATGACTTACCGCGAATTCACCAAAGGAGAGCGATTACAAGAATACATGAAAGACAATTTTTAGGTGATGTCTTTGTAACTTTGCTTGATTAAAATCGTTTCCATGGGTGATGTTGATAAAACAAGAGGACAGTAATATGAAAAAAATAGTATGGGCCAGCGCCATTGGTTTGGTAGCACTTTCTGCTTGGGCAGGTGATGAGTTATCATTTGATCGTTCATTGAGCATGTCTACAGATCGATTGAGTGCTGTGGAATTTGATGTGGGAGCAGGATCACTGGAGATTGTAGGTACATCCGGAGATGAAATCAGGATCAATGCCACCATCGAATCGGATGACTACCGCAATCTGGACGACCTGATGGAAGATTTTGAAGATAAAATGCGCTTCGAAATTGACCGGGAAAGTGAGTACGCCATGGTGTATGCCAAGTCTAAAGAAAAAATGAATTGGGGTAGATCGAAAAACATTGCCATCCACTTAGAAGTTGAAATGCCTCGAGGCATGGATCTGGTGGTTGATGATGGTTCAGGCTCGATCACCATCGAGAACATTGATGGGTTGGTAACCATCGATGATGGTTCTGGATCCATGACGCTCAGATCGATAGGAAGTGATGTGCGAATAGATGATGGTTCTGGTTCAATCATGATTGCTGGCGTCAATGGCGATTTAGACATCGATGATGGTTCAGGATCTGTTGAGTTGAAGGACATCAGTGGTTCTGTTGATATTGAAGACGGTTCAGGCGGGATTTTGGCCAAGGGTGTTGGTGGAAATTTTAGAGTCGATGATGGTTCAGGAGATGTGATCGTCAAAGGTCTGGATGGTCAGTTTAAACTGATTGATGATGGTTCGGGTTCGATTCGGGTCAATGGAGAAAAGTGGGGTAAAAGATAGCCCAACCTTGCCAGAACGACAAGTATAAAAGGCGTGCTCTGTTCACGCCTTTTTCTTTGGTGTATCATAAACTTTTTTAATCACTATGAACAAAATATAGAGCAAATGAAAAAAATCATATTAATGGCAATGATGACCTGCATCATCACTTCGGAACTGCAAGCAGAAAACATGACCTTTCATCGAAGTTTAAGCACTGAAGCACTCGATTTTACAGCAGTAGAAATCATTGCGGGTGCTGGTAACATGGTCGTAGAAGGCAGCGAATCACAACTCATTGAAATCGATGCGACAGTGGTGTCGAAAGACTATAAAAAGATGGCAAAGTTTGTTGAAGCGTTTGATGACCGGATGTTGTTTCATGTCAAACAAGTGAATGACAAAATTCAAATCATGGCCAAAGCCAAAAAATCCGCATTCAGCGCACCCAATATTCAAATTAATTTACAAATCAAGGTACCCAAAAATCTGAATTTATTCATTGATGATGGTTCAGGATCGACAGAGGTAACTGGTCTAACAGGTGCTTTGCATGTTGATGACGAATCAGGACCCATAGCCATTCGTCAAATCCAAAATAAGGTGACTGTTGAAGATGGTTCCGGGTCATTGTTTCTTGAATCAGTGGTTGGTGATGTTGAAATTAAAGACAAAGCGGGTGCCGTTGAATTAAGAAGGATTCAAGGTGATGTCATGATTGAAGATGGCTCAGGGAATATTGTTGTTGTCAATATGATTGGCAAGTTAAGCATTGATGACGGTGCGGGTAATGTGGCCGTAAAAGGGCTTAAAGGTAAATTTAAGTTGATAGATGATGGTGCAGGTACTGTCGTGGTTAATGGACAAACCTGGGCATTAGAATAACAGACATGTTTTATAGGTGGCCCTTCTCAGCGAACTTCTATGTGTCTGATTAAGCCATCATCAACCACCAGCATTTCAGTGCCGGTAAGTACGGTATGAGAACCTTGGTGATCGGTGAGGTGGCAAGTGAACGTCACTTCGACAATGTGAGTGGAGTTGGCCTTGATGTCATCGATTTGCCACTGTAAAACACTGTATTGAGCGAAGAAATTTTTCATCATTGCCATGATGTCATCGACACCAAAATACATTCCGGTGTTGATAGAACTGTAAGTGGCTTTCGGATGTATCATTGATTTGATGGCTGTCAGGTCTCCTTGATTTGATAATTCGAAGTACTTTTTGCTGGTATTGATGGCGTTGTGGCTCATGGGTCTATTTTGGCACAAAAAAAACCCATTCTATCAATGGGCTTTGAAAATATGATTGGATGCAGTTTTAACCAAAAATGGCCTTCAATACAAAGAAGAATATAATCGATAAACTGGCGCCTGCCGGAATGGTAATGACCCAAGATGCAAAAATATTGCGCACCACTTTCAAATCGATTGCGGTGATTCCTCGTGCCATACCTACACCCAATACGGCACCAACCAATGTTTGGGTGGTGGAAATAGGCATGCCGGTTCCTGACGCCACCACAATGGTGGTAGAAGCCGCCAACTCGGCAGCGAATCCTCTAGAGGGGGTTAAGTGAGTGATTTTTTGTCCCACCGTTCTGATCACTCGCACACCATAGGTGGCCAAACCGATCACAATACCAATACCACCCAATAACAGGATCCAGGTTTGGACTCCTGATTTGGCAGCAACGATGCCGGTCTGGGCTGTAGAAACAATCGCAGCAACTGGGCCCACTGCATTGGCAACGTCGTTAGAACCATGTGCGAATGCCAGACCCGAAGCAGTGATCACCATCAAGACAGCAAACACTTTTTCTACGGTGTAAAAATGAAAATCTTTTTCTTTCTTTTTATCAACTTTGATTTTAGATACAAAGTAAGCACCAATCATGGCCACAATCACACCAGACAAAGCTGCATAAGAATAGGCTTGAGGGTCAGACAGCTCCAGGCCCACATGTTTCAATCCTTTTTTGATGGTGACCAAAGTCAATACGAAGGCCGTAATGAACATGTAAAATGGCACATAACGTTTCGCTTTCTCTAGAGGATTCTTTTGTTTCAGGATCAAGTGATGAACAGTTTGGAAGATCAAAAAGGCCAAAAATCCGGCTATCACAGGTGTGATGATCCAACTCATTACGATGTCGCCCACTTTGCCCCATTTGATGGCTTCTGTGCCTATACCAACGGCAGCAAAACCGACCACGGCACCAACAATAGAGTGGGTGGTTGATACCGGCCATCCTTTGCGGGAAGCCAACAACAACCAACAGCCTGCGGCCAATAACGAAGCCAACATCCCATACACCAATAAATCAGGGCTACCAACAATTGAGCTGGAGTCAATGATGCCTTTGCGGATGGTTGAAGTTACTGCTCCACCGGCCAAAACAGCCCCAGCAAATTCAAAGATGGCTGCAATAATGATGGCTTGTTTGATGGTGATGGCTTTGGAGCCGACCGAAGTTGCCATGGCATTGGCCACGTCATTGGCGCCAATACCCCAAGCCATGAAACCACCAAAGATGGCAGCCAAAGCGACATAGGTTAAACCGTATGTTAATTCAAATTCCATGATACTCCCCTTTATTTAGCCAATAACAATTCTAAGCGACGACCGATGCGTTCTGCCTGGTCAGCCACGTCACCGACCATATCAATCAGCTTGTATAAAAACATCACCTCTACAGGAGGTAAATCGTTTTCCATGCCATATACTTTGCCTTGAATGTCCGATTGCATGTTGTCGGTATCGGTTTCGATTTTGTCCAGTTTAGCAATCAGTTTTTCGACCACTTTAACTTCGGCACCACGAAATCCGGTTTCATACAATTCATCCAGCTCATTAACACTTTGCTTGGCTTTTTTAGCGGCATCAACACAGCGATCAACAAAAGTGATGAAATCTTCATAGAGGGCAGCGGGTACTTGCAAACGACGGAGTCGAATCATTCCGGCAACTTGTTTACTGATGTTGGCCACTTTATCCTGAACCAAAACCAGTTCTAACAAATCTTGTCTGGGAACAGGCATGAATAGGCTTTTCGGTAAATTGGAACGTATGTCATTTTTCAAGTCATCGGCTTCATTTTCGAGTTGTCTGACTTGTTCAGTGATTTCATCCACTTTAACCCAATCATTCAAATTGGCTGCTTTGAAAATTTCAGGCAACAAAGCCGCAGCATCATACGCTTTCTTGATGTGTGCTTGTAGGGGCTCAACAGGTGACCTGCCCAGCATGTCGGTGATAAAACTTCCCATGATTCTTCCGCTATTTTAATGGCCACCATTATACCCACCCTAACTGTGGTTGCTAAGTAAAAAACACGCGACTGTCATCAAAACTTCACACAAATGACATAAATCAGAAAGTTCTGGTTTATATGATGAGCTTTTACCTCCGGATTCTGATGATTGATCTGCAACAAAGCCTCAAAACACACTACCCTCAATTGGCCCCTAAAGTGATGAAATTCGAAAAAGTGTTCAAGTTGTTGGATAAACTTTTACACACCGAAGAAATCAACGCTTTTATCCAAAGTAATCAACATTTAACCCGATTCGCTTTTCTGGATGCGATTCTTAAAGAATTTGATTTTGGATATAAAGTTTCGAATAAAAATTTGATCAAAATTCCTGCCCAGGGAAAAGTGGTGATTGTGGCCAATCACCCCATTGGGTCTTTGGATGGTCTGGCTTTGATGCGCATGATTTATGACATCAGACCAGATGTGAAAATTGTTGCCACACCGTTGTTATCTAGCATAGAACCCATTAAAGATTTGTTTTTACCCATTGATAACATCAGCCAAAAAGTGCAACACAAGCAAAACATCAAGAACATCAATCAGGCACTGGAACAGGAACAAGCAGTGATTATTTTTCCGGCTGGTGAAGTTTCTCGCATCACCCCCAAAGGGGTCAAAGATGGTCAATGGAAATCGGGTTTTGTTAAGCTGGCAAATAACAACATGGCACCCATCTTACCGGTGTATGTGGACTCCAGAAATTCAGCGCTGTTTTATGCCGCCTCCATGTTTTATAAACCATTGAGTACATTGCTGTTGATCAATGAGATGTATAAACAAAAGAGCAACACCATTGAGTTCATCATTGGCGATCCCGTTGAGCCAAACAACTGGCAATCACTGGGTCTTAAACCCAAGCAATTGGCAAAAAAATTCAGGAAACATTTATTTGGCTTACCCAAACGGAAAAGCCAATTCAGTACCACACCCACCATCGCCCATCCGATCAAAACCAGGCGCTTATTGAATGAAATCAAAGCCCTGAACCCCATAGGCGAAACCAAAGATGGTATGCGCATCTTCTTAATGGATTATCAGTCAGATTCTTTGTTGATGCAGGAGATTGGGCGGTTGCGGGAATTGTCATTCAGGATGGTTAAAGAAGGCACGGGTCAACGACGCGATCTCGATGCTTATGATGTTTATTACCGGCATTTGTTGTTGTGGAATGACAAAGAAATGGAATTGGTGGGTGCCTATAGATTGGGCTTTTGTGGTGACATCATCAAAGAACAAGGCACATCAGGAATCTATAGCTCAACTTTATACCAATTTGATGATTCGATCATCGGCAAAGCCGATCAATGTTTGGAATTGGGCCGCAGTTTTGTGCAGCCTAAATATTGGGGGCTGAGGGGGTTGGAATATCTATGGTATGGTATTGGCGCGGTACTTAACGAACACCCAAGAATCAAATATTTGTTTGGTGCGGTTTCAATTCCTGGTAACTATCCTGACGAGGTTTTACAGAAATTGACTTGTCACTATTCCCAGTTCTATCCCAAACCAGATTCAGCACCTGATGCACAGGCTTATCATCCATTTGTGTCAGCGAACTCCGCTTCTTCCTTGGCATTGAAACCTGCCACGAAATTACTGATGAAAGATTTGAAAGAAGCGGGTGTTAAATTACCGGTGTTGTTTAAACAATACACCGATTTGTGTGAACCCGGTGGTGTTGGGTTCATTAATTTTGCAGTAGACCCTGATTTCAGTGGGTGTGTGGATGGGTTAATTTGGTTGGAACTGGAGCAGATGAAAGCCAGCAAGCGTGCAAAATACATTGGGCATCATACAGCACCAATCATGGATCAATCGGCTTGATGTTGTTCATGGTTGTGTTTAAATTCTGTCTCCACAAAAAAAGTCGACTTCAATGTCTTGTTTTTGCAGCGCTTTGGCCATGACTCGGGCACGGGTGATGTGGCCATTTCCAGTCGCTTGCACCCCGTATAGGATTTTCAAGAGTGTGTTAAGCGATGAATAAAGTTAACTGTCCTAAGCCAACACCCAGCAGCGCACCGACCACAACATCAGTTGGAAAATGAACACCCAGAACGACTCGTGACAATCCCACTGTAGCGGCCCAGATAAACAAGGGTAGCCACAAAATTGGAACTGCAGCAGCTGTGATGGTAAAAAACAGGAAAGCTGCGGAAGTGTGACCTGAGGGGAAGCTGAATTGGTCGCCGGGATTGACTTGATTTTTGATGTCCATCACCCGAAAAGGACGGTTGCGTTTCAGGGTGTTCTTCAACAGATAGTAACAGGGTCTTTCAATGGCAAAAGCCAATGCCAAAACCCAAAAGTACCAATGATTGACGCCATTAAACAGCAAAGCAAATAGCCCCACCAATCCGTAAAGCCAGCCATCACCCATGGCTGATATGCGTTTACAAAAAGGCATTATTTTGGCGTAAACCTTGGTTGAAAATAACCTGTCAACCAGAGAAGTGTCGATTGACTGAATCAAATCTAATGGTTTCATGGTAACCCCAAATCAAAAGATTGGCGTCAGTTTATTCCAGTGATGTGACAGGTAGATGTGTGCTTGATGAATATTTTGTGACGCCTGTTCAGACCAACGCCACCAACTGTGGGTAAAAATACAACAACACCAGCATCAATAATTGCAGCACAATGAAAGGCAGGACACCTTTGTATAAGGCCCGTGTATTGATGTCACTGACACCACGCAGGTAGAACAAGGCAAAGCCAAAGGGTGGGGTGAGGAATGAGGTTTGTAGGTTGATGGCGATCATGATGCCAAGCCAAACCGGGTCATAGCCCATCATCAATAGAATGGGCCCCACGATCGGTATCACCACAAAAGTGATTTCAATGAAATCCAAGATAAAACCCAGTAGGAATAAAATCAACATCACCAACAGCAAAGCCGTCAGTTCGCCACCAGGTAAGTTGGTCAGGAAATGTTGTACAGCCTCATCGCCACCAAAGCCTTTGAACACCAGGGAGAACAAAGCCGCACCAATCAAGATCATGAACACCATGGCGGTGACTTTGACGGTTTCTTTCAAAGCATCACGCAACATGGTTGTGTTGAGTTTTCCATTCAAAGTGGCCAACAACAAGGCGCCCATGGATCCCACTGAAGCCGCTTCAGTCGGGGTGGCTATACCAGAGATGATGGAACCCAAGACCGCCAGAATCAAAAACAATGGTGGCAACAGCGATTTGAGGATGGTGCCCAAGCTCGGTTGGTTCTCAACAGCAATGGCTGGCATGGCATCAGGTCTTCGAATTCTGACCCAAAATAAGTACAGTGCATACAACAACACCAACAACAATCCAGGTATCAGTGCCCCCATAAACAGATCCTGGACTGAAACGGTCTTGGGGTTGAAAATGTTCATGTCCAGTTGGGCTTGTTGGTAAGCATTGGACAACACGTCCCCCAACAACACCAACACGATCGATGGTGGAATGATTTGCCCCAAGGTTCCTGAGGCACAAATGGTGCCAGCCGAAACGGCCGGATCATAACCATTTTTTTGCATCACTGGCATGGCCAACAACCCCAAGGTCACGACGGTGGCGCCAACAATTCCGGTACTGGCTGCCAGCAACATGCCGACGATCAACAGGGCGAAACCCAGACCACCTTTTTTGCTGCCCAACAAGGCAGCCATGTTTTGTAACAGGGATTCGGCCAATTTGGCTTTTTCCAGTACCACACCCATGAACACAAACACCGGCACGGCCATCAATGTCGCATTATTTAAAATGCCGTTGAGGCGATTGGGCAGGGCCGCAATGAAATCGGCATCAAACCAGCCAGTAAGAAATCCGATCAACGCGAACCAAAGAGACACCCCGCCCAAGGTAAAAGCCACCGGAAAACCGGCCATCAAAACGCCGGTTACAGCGATAAACAGCAACAGGGCCCACCAGGCTTCCATCAACCATTCTCCCGGGTGTGATCATTGCTGGCTTGCTTTTTGAATGATGAAACCAGGACATAGCCCAACATAGAAACAGGCATCAACAACAACAGGCTTTTGAACAGGTACATCAAGGGTAATCCACCGGTTTCTCCAGAACCTTCTAAGCGAACCCAGGCATCGATTACATAGGTCCAGCACGACCAAATAATGAATCCCATCATCGGTACCAACAACAACCAGGTACCCCATAAATTAACCCATCGCTTTTTTGCAGGTGAGAAGCCTTGATAAAACACATCAACCCTGACATGTTTGTCATGGTGCCAGGCATACACCATGCCCAACATCAAAGCAAAGGCATGACAATAAATGGCCAATTCTTGCACCGGTATCCACACGGTGTTGAACACATTGCGGGTGATGACAGTGAAAAAACTGACCAGCACCATCAGCAAGGTGATCCAACCCAGCATGGCACCGTATTTTTCCATCCAATTGTCTGTGTGATTGCTCATACCAAGTTGAGAAATTGAAAGCACAGAATTCTATCACGATATATCTACCGTACAGACCAAAAAAGAAAAGTTAAGATGGATCGTTTAAATATATTTCAATGCGTTCTTTGCCTTTGCCGATGTTTTTTCGCTTGAGGCGGATGCTGCCCACTTCTCCGGTGCTGTTAATATGGGTGCCACCACATGAAACTTTGGCAAAGCCTGCCACTTCCCAATAGCGGCGTTGAGTTTCGGGGTCAGAAAAATCTTTGATGATGGGCAGGTCTTGGGCAAACAAGGCATTGGCCTGTTCGGTCCAGTGGGGAAAATTTGGAGACAAGTTTTCGTCAGATAAAAAATCAATGCGTGATTTATTGGCCGCAACATGTGAGCCGATGCGTTCAATGCCCTCCAGTTCTTGTGACACCATCTCCAACACCGCTTCAGCAGCAAAATGTGATCGCATTAAGCGGTATCGGCGTTGCCAATCAATGGTCACATGTACCGGTTGATCAACAGTCAATTGGTGGCTGCTGTCCAATTGGTAACGGATGTGATGATCGGTTTTTTCTGCTTGTAAAACAGGTAAACCATGGATGGAGCCCTGGTCACTTTCCTGGCCACCAGAAAAAGCAAAGAAAATGGTCTCTTTGAGGGTCACCCAGTCGCCATCAACTGATGTTATTGTGGTGTCCAATTCGGTTTGATAGGGATCATCCCAAAAGGTTCTGTGGGTATTAAAAGTTGGCATATCTGGCTCGTTTCATTATGGTTGGCTGGTGTAAACAAAATCTAACTGGTTCAACTCGGCCACCAGTCGTTTGAGGTTTGGGTAATCCAACTCGAACATTTTATACAAGTCCAGGTGGTCCCACAAACACACCAAATGAAACCCCCGATAATCTGGTTCATTGGAGAAGTCGTCTGCATTGTTCTCAAGCCATTGCAGCCCTTGTGTGACCGAGCTGCGAAATTTATCAAAACGGGTATATTTCCGGGTATCAATGCCGGTGCGTTCGGCCATAATCAATTCGACTTCGGCAGCCATCACACCATTAAGCACGGCTTGCAGGTTTTTCTGTTTGGGGTCATGGGACAAAACAT
Organism: Marinicella sp.; assembly: GCA_965230295.1. GTDB lineage: Bacteria > Pseudomonadota > Gammaproteobacteria > Xanthomonadales > Marinicellaceae > Marinicella. The sequence continues at coordinate 2,051,537 of OZ246001.1, forward strand.
CGAATTGGTCTTCGACATCGTGTTTTCTGACCAGGTATTCAGCGATGTGGTCCGATTCAAAAATGTTTTGACCCTCATCGATCAATGTGGGTACTTTCATCAAGGGGTTGTTGGCAAAAATACCTGGATCCTGGTCTGCCACATTGCCGGCATCAATCAATTCGACCTCTAGGTTTAGCGCATCAATCAAAATACGGTCTTTGCGGGCATAGTGTGATTTTGGGGTGTAATACAGTTTCAACATGGCTTACAAATTTTGGCAACGGACCCAACCATTGTAGTCCCGATCCACGAAACTTGACTAAAAATTTCATAAATATGCATGAATGTCCTGAATTGTCGGGTAGTTGGCATGACTTACAGGTAGCAGGTGTTATATACTAAGAATGGTGGAGTGGGCGTGTCGTTAAAACCCTCCTACAGGTAAACGTTTCATCAGTTCACTCCCTCTTCTTCACCAATCAGCCAAGAAGGAATGTCCTAGGGACTTCATTCACTTTTGATTTCCACAAAAGTGAAAGCGGCCACGTCGGACATGGCTTACTACCTTGGGCTAGCACTCTCTGACTGGCCTACAAGGATGTAGGTCTGTCGCGAGAGCAGGCAGGAATTGTTCCCAACAATTCTCTGCATTCACCCCGTCCTGGGGATCGATGCGGAAGCGACCAGCTTAGCTTTAGCTTCACGGCTTATCGATCATTCCATCAAGGCTTCTTGACTTTGTCAAATCGCCATTCTTACATGATCTGCCTAACCGAGTGCACGCGCTACGGTATTCAAGCAAGGCTTATTACCTTTCAGGTAAACCATCATGCTTTCATTACCTGCGCTGGTCGAACTGTCTGACAGTTCTCCACTGTCCGATATTGTCGGGCGGTTGTCATAACAGCTTACAAACCTAATCAACTATAATGAATGCATGGCATTGAACAAAGACCACAACATCGCATTTTTGGGTTTTGATCAGATTGAATTACTGGATCTGGTGGGTCCGTTTGAGGCTTTTAACAATGCCAACCAGATTTTGAATCACTTCAAATACAACACCTTTCTGGTGAGTGAACTGGCCAATTTCACCAGCGAATCAGGGATCAAGATGAGCAGTGACCATCGCTTGACTGATGATCTGACGATTGACACCTTGGTGATCCCGGGTGGCCGCGGAGCCAGAATACCCGAAATCATCAAGCCATACCAAGACTGGTTTAATCAAAACCATGCCCATATCGATCGCATAGTGACTGTCTGTACCGGTGTTTTTATGCTGGCTGATCATCCACTGCTGGTCGATAAAACTGTGGTGACTCATTGGAGTTTTGTAGACCGTTTGAAGATTCAATATCCGCACTTGAAAGTGTGTCCGGATCGGCTGTTCATTCAGCAGGATAAATTTTATTCTGCGGCAGGAATTCTCAGTGGCATTGATTTGGCTTTGCATTTGATTGAAGCGGATTGTGGTGTAGATGTGGCCAGTTATGTGGCCAAAGACTTGATCACCTACCTCAAACGGTCAGGCCATGAATCCCAGTTTTCTGAACCACTTAAATTTCAGTCCACCAACAACACCCATATTGATCGGATCAATCGCTGGTTGATGAACCATTACAGTGAGCACATTACGGTCAGCGAATTGGCCAAACAAGTGCACGTCAGTGAACGGCATTTGAACCGCTTGATCAACACCCATTTTCACATGAGCGCCAGTAAATACATAGAACACATCAAGCTGGAACAGGCCAAAATATATTTGGCCAAAAAAGACACGGCTATCGACACCGCTGCATCCATGGTTGGTTATGCTTCGGCTGACGTCTTCAGGCGCAGTTTCAAGCGAAAATATGGCATGGCACCACACACATATCAATTGCGTTTTCAATAATCAGAATTATTGAAGGAGTTTTCTTATGAAATTCATACACATCATTTTAGGGTGTATGCTGACAGCCGGTTGGGTACATGGTGCAGACCAACTGTCACAACATCAAGGGCTACAACAAATCAACCAATTTCATTTCGCTTCAAATCAGTTGGCAAGTTCTGCTACCCCAGATTTACACCAATATCAAATCCTGAAAGAAGCTGGTTTTAAGCACATCATTGTACTAAGCGCTGGCTTGCACTTGGTTGAAAAAACCCATGCTGAAGCGTTGGGTATGACATTCGAACAAGTCAATGTCACTTTAAATGAGCCAGCAGAATTGAACTTCAATGAATTCAGTGAATTGTTGGTTGGGTATGGTGATGAACCAGTGTATGTATTCAGTGAACAAAATTGGCGTGCTGCCACCTATGTTTACCGGTATCAAGCTTTGTTGAAAGAAGACCTGTTGTTGGCGGCAAAGTAAATTTTTAGAATCTTCATGCAGCTGTACACCCATTACTGTTCAGCACACTATTTTTAGGATAATCTTCCTGTCATCATTCTGTGGCTTCGTTGTGGAACCCACAGAATGATGAAAATAATATTTGTCCATCGTCTGAAACGACCTTACCCTGGATTAGGGCTGCCTTCATCCATCAAGGTCCTCATATTGATGTAATTGAGTGCTGTTTCTTCGGCAGCCAAGCGTGCTTCCTCTCCACTGAAGTATGATTTTTGGTAATTTTCGGAACTGTCTACCAATTGACCTTGTTGGTCCGCTACTTGCCAATACCACTCATCACTGTTGATTCGTTTGGCATGTAGCTTGATGCCTTTCCACACGGCCTGACAGTCGTCTTCCAGATTACCAGACCACTTGATGGTCAATTCATCGTCATCGGTGCTGTGGTGCTTCATGAATTGTCGGTACAACACCGGTATCATGAACAAGGTCAATAAGGAAGAAAAGGCCAGGCCGAACACGATTGATGAAGCCACCGGTCCCCACAACAATGATTTACCACCCAAACCTGCTGCCAAAGAAAACAGGCCTGCAATGGTTGTGGTGGTGGTCATGATGATGGGCACCACGCGACGGCGTGCGGCATAAACCGTGGCATGCAAAGGTCGCTTACCCGCATGGATGCGCTCATTGGCTGCGGAGATCAACACAATGGCTCCATTGACCGCAATCCCGGTCAGTGCAATGATGCCATACAAGGTGTACAAGCTCAGCGGGTTGTTGGTGATGAACAAGCCAAACACCACCCCGGTGAATGCCATCGGTACGGTGACCATGATCAGGAAGGGTTGGAAGTAACTGCGCATTTCAGTGGCCAGGATCAAATAAATCAAACCCAATCCAAGTAAAAAGAGGGCACCCATGGCGCCTAAACTTTCGTTCACATCATCCAATTCTCCAGAGAAATCCAAGTCGGTGTTGGGAAACTGGTGTTTGATTTCATCCCAGGCAGCGACAATTTCATTGTTGATTTTTGCGGTGTTAGTCAATTCTGGAATGATCTCAGCTTCTACCGTGATGGCCCGTCTGAGGTTGTAATGCTTGATCGTGCTGCGGCCTTGGCCCGTACGCTGGGTGAACAGGTTGCCCAAGGTGGTTTGACCGCCATTGGGCAGCGCCACGGGATCATCCATGATCTGATCAATGGCCTGTAAATTTCGTTTTTGAGCCCGCACGCGCAGTTCGACCTTTTCACCTTCGTCACGCATTAAGGCAACAATCTCTCCATCTAAATGCAAGCGTAAAATTCGTGAGACGGTTCCTTGATCCAGACCTAAATTACGGATGTTTTGATGGTTCAACTCAAGCACCAGTTCAGATCGGCCCGGGACATCGTTGTCGGCCACGTCTTTGGAGCCTTCCCGGGTTTCTACGATTTGTTTGACCGCATCGGCTGCCGCCCGCAATTCCACAAAATCATCACTGCGGACTTTGACACTGACTGGCTTCCCAGCCGGTGGCCCGCCGGAGATTTCGAGGAAGGAAATGATCGCATCACCTGGGGTGTTGACCAGTGTTTCGCGCATCGCTTCAACCACATCACTGACTGAGCGGTTGTCATTGGTTTTGGGTACCATGGAAACTTGGATTTGGCCATATTGGTCGCCAAACAAAATTTCTATTTCGGTGAACTTGATACCGGCCAAGGAAGTGATGGCCCTGATTTCTTCTTCTTCAACGAACTGTCGCAACCTTTTCTCGACTTCAATGGTCTGGGCCAGGGTTTGTTCCAGGGGTGTGTTGGACGGCATGTCCACATTGACATAAAACAAACGGAATGGATCAAAAGTAAAGAACTCGGTTTTGACCTTTTCTTTTTGCATGATGGCAATGGCGCCAAAGAAGCACAGGATGCCGAAGATGATGATGACGTAGGGTCTACGCATCATGAAACACAGGATTTGGGTGTACTTGGTGCGCAGTTTGCGGGTCCAGTTGGTGCGCCAATTTTGCATCCTGGCAGCACCCAATTGAAATGACTTCTGGATCGGTTGTTTAACCACTTTGAAGCCAGATGCCAGGTATTTGACGGGATTGAGTCGACTGCGAACTTTGATCGGTTTGCGTTTGTGCTCACTTTCTTCTGTACCTATCACATGCGATGGTAAAATCCAAAAAGCTTCGATCAAACTGATGGCCAGACCCAAAGTCACTACAAATGGAATGACAAACATGAAAGCGCCCAAAATGCCAGGCAGCAGCATCAAAGGCAGGAATGCTGCCATGGTGGTGAGCACGCCAGCAGTCACGGGAGCGCCGACTTCGCGCAAGGAATCAAGTGAGGCAGTCAGCGCATCAGCACCCCGCTGCATGCGGTAAAAAATGGCTTCAACCACCACCACTGCATCATCCACCAACATCCCCAAAACAATCACAATACCAAGCAGCACCGACACATTCAGGGTGTTACCGGTCATGTTCAAAACCCACAGAGTTCCGGTGATGGAAAACACAATACCTAATGTCACAAAGAAAGCAATTTTGAAACCCAAAAACAACCAGCACACAATCAACACCAAGATCAAACCCAGTCCGGCATTGGTTTGCATGATCGAGAGTGCGGCTCGGGTTTGAATGGTTTGATCATCGGCCAAGACCAGCTTAATGCCCATGCCAGCAACTTGTTCATTTTTTTCTTCAATGTAGGCATTGATGCGGTCGACCAGTTGCAAAGTGTTGACCATGGATACTTTGGTCACAGCCATAGAAACGGCCGGCTTGCCTTGGTACGCTGCCAGTTGCGAAGCATCTTCTCTGCTGCGAGAAATGGTGGCGACATTGTCTAATGTTACGGCAGAATCGCCGATGGCAGGCAGTTGAATTTGTGCCACCAGGTCCGGTTGGTCAGTGGTGCCAGCCACCCGCACCAACCATTCGTTACCAGCGACTTGGGCGCTGCCCGCTGAAACATCTCTGAATGCACCACGGACTGTTTCAGCCAGTTGGGCGGCATTCAAGCCATGAGCTGCCAGTAGATCTGGATCAAACTCAACATGCAATTCCGGGTCATGCAAACCTGAAGGCGTGACTTGATCAACACCACGCAATCCCTCTAAATCTTCTTTGACTTTTCTGGCCTGGGATCTGAGCACTTCGTCGTCAGCCTGTCCGGTGACGACCACCAAAGCGGTTGGAAAGCCATTGGATGTGGTCAATTCAAGAATCAACGGATCATCGGCATCATCAGGTAATTCGGCACTGGCTTTGTTTTGGATTTCACGCCTGAGGTCATTGATTCGCTTATCGAAATTGCGTTCGCCAATGTCACGAAAGCGCACCAGGATGTTAGACACAGATTCACGTGAAGTTGAATTGGTGAAACTGATGTCCTGAACATTTTTGATCGAATCTTCTAAGGGTGCTGTAACCAATTTTTCGACATCTTCAGCCGATGCACCCGGCAGTACAGTGTTGATGTTGACCCAGTAAAAATTGATTTCAGGGTCTTGTTCGCGCGGCATGATGAAGTATGACATCAAGCCCATGGCCACCACCACAGTGAACATGATGTTGACCAGCGGGTGGTTGGTGAGTAATCGTGACATGATTTTCATTGTATATACCTCGTAATCACTTCACGGTGATGGCTTGACCGTCTTGGAGCCTTTCGCGGCCGCCGATGATGACTTGCCAATCAGGCGTCACTTGCAGGGCCACGGGTCGGCCTTCTTGTGCACCTTCAAGCGGCATGAATTGGGCTCGTCCATTGTTGGCAATAAATACACCCAGCTGGCCTTGACGTTTGACCACCAAATCAGCTGATAGCAGTTGACCTTTGAGGTACCAAACCAACTGACCTGTCTGGCCAATCATGACGTTCTCAAGGGGTCTCAAGCGGGCCGTTTGCATGGCAGTCTGTTGTTCAATCACTGGGCTTAGGCGAATCAATTCAACCGGTACTTCCCTGTCCTTACTTTTGAACAGTGTGCGATCTGCCTGCGCCAACTGGCTGGCCAGGTGACTTGGGATTTTGGCATGGACTTGAGGGTCTGTCTGTTGTGCCACTTTAAACATGGCCGCACCGATCACCAACAACTGTCCTTGTTGAGCTTGTCGCGCTGTGATGATGCCATCAAAAGGGGCTTTGATCTGGGTTTTTTCAGCTTTTCTGGCGGCAGATTTTTCAGCCACTTTGAAGCGCAATAAATCAGCCCTTAAAACCGCCACATCGGTTTCTCTGGCCAATAAGTCATCAGCGGAGATGTATTGACTTTGTTTCAATTCTCTGGCGCGTTTCAGACGCAATTCTGCTTGGGCCAAACGTGCTTTGGCCGCTTGGGTATTGGCTTTGGCTTGATCCAATTCTAAATTGACATCCACCACATCCATGCTGAGTAACAGTTCGCCTTGTTTAACGGCATCACCCACATCGACATGGATGTTTGATACCACAGCGGAAATTTCTGCTGACAGTTGGCTGTCATTGAGTGCCACCAATTCGGCGTTGGCTGATAAACGGCGTTCAATCAGAACGTCTGATAAAGGTTTTACAGTGACTGGAATGGTGGCGATTTCTTGCTGAGCATTCACTGCAAAGCTGAACATGAATAATAAAAGTAAACGCACTGTGTGTTCTCCGGGGGTTGATGGGTAAAACAGTCTTTGGTGTCCAATAAGTGCGTACTATTTTAATGTATTTAGGTGTATTTAGGGTTAATCCTTATAGGGAAGAACCCATTTTTTTTAATCAAAATTCCGATGGTGGCTAATTTTTCAATTGTAAACGGTTGCGGCCTTTTTTCTTGGCGGTATAAAGGGCTTGGTCAGCCGTTTTGATGGTTTCAGCGGTATGGGTTTTGTGGATCGAATCGGTCAGTCCTATGGAGATGGTGACTTTCACTGGTTTAGGCTTTTGGCCTTTGCGTCGATTCACAATAAAGGGTGTATTCGCGACATCATCAATGACCGCTTGCAGGTGGTCTCTGATTTCATCGGCACTGTGGTTATTGAATACGATGGTAAACTCTTCGCCGCCATATCGATAGGCATGTCCGCCACCACCAACGGCACCAATTTTCGCGGCGATCATCCGCAGCACATCATCTCCCACATCGTGACCGTAGGTGTCGTTAAATTTTTTGAAATGATCAACATCGACCATGGCCAAGGCATAAATGCCTAAACTGCGTTGTAACTTTTCTTCAAGGGCTCTGCGACCAGGCAAGGCAGTTAATTCATCGACATAAGCCAAATGCCAGGCATTCTGCAAAGCACTGAGTAACAAGATTAACAATCCACTGCTGGCTGCCAGTATGGCGAGTATCTGGTCTGTCGTAGTGACTAGAACCAATAAGGTCAATGCCGAAATGATCCCATTGAATGAACGCCGTTGCTGTTTCAGGATCAGCATGACCAGTAACCCCAGCAGTGCCACCAGCCAAAACAGCAAGCCCAATTGTGCTATTTCAGGGTTGGGTAAACGGATGGGATCAACCCATTGGGTGGCCAGCCATGGCATGAGCCATTCGGGTTGTCGAGCATTTAAGCCTATAGCAAAACCCAACAATGACAGGCATGTCAGATGAATTGACCAGGCTGCCCAAGTAAACAATCCCCTTTCAGGCAGCCATTTGATTGCCACAATGAGGCCACATCCGCCCAATAACAAGAGGTTCAGAGTCAACGATTCCCAGCCGTTTTGGTGACCTATCCATGCCGCCATCACAACCAAACCTGAATAAAACAAGTGCGCGGTGTTGAAATACAAAGCCACCACCAGCAATGAAAAGCCGATGAAGTAGGGCAGAAAGGGGGCCATTTGTTGTACAGCTGAAGGCAGTTTGGAAAAATAAAAGTAGCCGATCACCGACAGGCCGATGATAAAAAAGGCAGGGGTTATGATTTTCAGTAATTTCAAAAGCTGGTAGCCGTTAACGTGCAATCAATGATAAACACTGTGTGTTGAAAATGCTATGATTACTGATGAGCAAAAGTGGAACTCAGCATGGTTAAAGAGATTTCAGATAAACAGATTGGAGGCTGTGATTGTGGACATGTGCGTTATCAAGTGAATCGTCAGCCCATCTATGTTCATTGCTGTCACTGCAGTTGGTGTCAGCGTGAATCAGGAGCCGCCTTTGCCTTGAATGCCATGGTGGAAAGCAGCGAAGTGGCGTTGTTGGCCGGGTCGCCTGTGTTGATCGATACGCCATCACCCAGTGGACGCGGACAAAAAATAGCCCGTTGCCCCCAATGTCAGGTTGCTGTTTGGAGTCATTATTCTGGTTTGGGAGAGTTACTCAGTTTTATCAAAGTGGGCACACTTGATGATGTCAACAACATGCCACCAGACATTCATATTTTTACTTCAACCAAGCAGGATTGGTTGGTAATACCTGATGATGGGACACCTGTTTATGAAAAATATTATGATCGAAAAGCGCTGTGGAATGAAGACCAGTTGCGACGATTTGATGACCTGCTGGAGCTGAAAAATGAAGGGTGATTTGATGCCAGAACGCCTAACCCCTGGACATGCTTTACGGCGCGTCCAGCAACACAAGCAGCCATTCATTGAGTTGTTCCAACACGGAACATTGGTGGTGGAAATGTATCAACCAGACAAAGTGGATTTACAACAGCCACACACGCGTGATGAATTGTATGTGGTGGTTGCAGGCAGTGGTTGGTTTGTTAACGGGTCGACCCGAAAACCATTTGAACCCGGCGAAGTGTTGTTTGTGCCTGCCGGTGTTGAGCATCGTTTTGAGGATTTTACCGATGACTTTGCCACATGGGTTATTTTTTATGGTCCTGAAGGGGGCGAGGCCGGATCAGAAAAATGAACATCAGACTGGCCAATCAAGCTGATTTGTCTGCCTGGGTGGCGATGCGCAGCCAGTTATGGCCTGACAGCACCGATCAACATGAAGATGAAATTAAACAATATTTTGCTGGTACATCAGTCGATATTGTCAGTTGCTATGTGGTTGATGATGGCTGCGGTGAGCTGTGTGGGTTTGTGGAATTGAACATCAGGAATTTTGCTGAAGGCAGTCGTTGTCCAAAAGTGCCTTATGTGGAAGGATGGTACATTGTGCCACAGCATCAAAATCGTGGTTTAGGCAAACAGTTGATGCAACAAGCAGAACAATGGGCCTTGCAGCAAGGCTATCAAGAATTGGCCAGTGATACGGAATTAGACAATAACAAGAGTATTGCCATCCATAAGCAACTGGGTTTCACCGAGACGGAACGGGTGGTGTGTTTTTTAAAAAAACTGGACCATCAGTAAACAACGAAACAAGGTAAAAAAGAGGATATTTCGATGAAGAAAACAATGACATTATTGATGATCCTGTTGTGGAATTTATCAGTCCAGGCAGCAGACATCAAAGCTTTGGTGGGTGGTATGTTGATTGATGGTTTCAAAGACCACCCGATCCACAATTCTGTGGTGATTATCCAGGGCAAGAAGATCGTTGCTGTGGGTGAAATGGGCGATGTTGAAATCCCGGCAGGTGCTGAGGTCATATCAACTGAAGGCATGACCGTGTTACCTGGCTTGTGGGACATGCATGTTCACCTTCAAATCAATGGGCACGCTGATTACACCCATTGGCACAGCACCTATCCCGACCGTTTTGAAAAAGAAATCATGCCCGCATCAGCCCACCAATTGTTGATGGCGGGAGTCACCACAGCTCGCGACTTGGGTGCGCCTTTAGAAACCATCATCAATGTTCGTGATGCCATCAATCGTGGCGAAATTCCTGGCCCAACCATGTATGTATCCGGCCCATTTATCCAGAAAAAGCCTTATCCTGGTACAGAACTTTACCGGTGGGGGGTCGACGGGCCCAGAGATGCCCGGGCCAAAGTCAAAAAACTGGCCGATGCCGGGGTTGATGTGATCAAACTGATTGATCAGGACCAAATGACTGAAGCTGAATTGATGGCTGTTGTTGATGAGGCACATAAAAACAATTTGCCGGTGGTGGCCCATGCCCATCGGCCTAAAGAGATTTTATTGGGGCTCAAAGCAGGCGTGGACAATTTTGAGCACACCGGATTATCCACCGCACCAGAATACCCGCCTGAAGTGATGGCCGGCTTGCGTGAACGAGCCGCTCAAATGAACATTGGGCCATTATTCTGGACACCTACGGTTGAAGGCTTGTTCAATTATGATTATGTCAAAAACAACACCGAAAAGCTGGACAATGACAGTTGGCATTTGGATTTGCCACAAGACATCATCGATGACATCAAATCATCCATCACCCATCCAGAGCGCTTGCCATATTTTCAAATCACCAGTAAACGCAAACCCACCTTGAAAAGAAAAATTCGCCAATTGATAGATGCCGGTGTCGTGTTAATGATTGGGACAGACAGTGGCATACCTTTGAAATTTCACAGCCAATCGACCTGGAATGAGTTGGACATTTGGGTCAGGGAAATGGGTATCTCCCCCATGGATGCCATTCGAGGTGCGACTTATTGGCCTTCGGTGATGATGAAAAAAAGTCATGAAGTGGGCACCATAACGCCGGGTAAAAATGCGGACGTCATTGCGGTGAAAGGCGATGTTCTGCGTTACATCAACTTGTTACAGAGGGTTGATATGGTTTTTAAACATGGCAAAAGGGTCAAGTAAGCTAGGGCCTGTTAACACTAAATAAATGACGACTGTTATGACTGAAAACATCACTATCAAGGCGCGAATCGCGTGATTTGGCATGCCAATTGAGTGATGAGCAACGCAGGATGTGGTGTTTTCAGCCTTAACCCATCGGGCTGGACCGTATTTTCCACCCACCGGCCTTAGCCAATCGTTCATGTGGAGTGACCACATATCACGATGGGTGGCGTTGTTGGCTGAAAAATACGGTTTCAGCAGTGGCCATTTATTTAGTGTTAACAGGCCCTAATAACAGAAATAGTCAATTTAAAAGAAACAGAAGCACACCTACAAAGAGCCTAAGTCCTGTTGTGATGCAACGGCTGGTCTGGTCATGAACATGTGTTAACCCCCTCCCTGTGATAAAAATGTGAGAATTTCTCCACGAAATATTCATATTTGAGTTTGTATAATTTTTGCACTTTTCAATAATTATAGGCCACAAAGACCTATCTAAATCGTGAGAACACAACAATGGTAAAAAATAAATTCATCAAATATGGACTCATCAGCCTGGCTGTTTTGTCATTTCAACTTGGGGCACAAACCACCAAATCAGATCAACCCATAACACCAAAATCCCAACAAGAAATTGATGCTGTCAATCAATCACAAGCTAATTTCGAAGTTGTTAAGCACAGCGATGGCAGTGAGTCCGTGGATTTAAAAGGGCGCTTTCAAATGTATTCAGTGGCCAAAGTGGTCAACGGTGAAGTGGTTTACAGCTGTCAAAACCATGATCAGTTGGGACCCAACCACAGCCATGCTCAAACAAAATCACCAGCTGCTAAGCGAGGTGAACAATGAGTATCGGGAACAAAAAACCAGTCCTATTGATGCTGCTTTTGCTGTGCAGCATGCAAACATTAAGCCAAACCACCATCACCATATTGAATACAGATGGGGCAGGTGAAGGTTTCAATGATCCCACACCTGTCGCACCGATCGGCGGTAACTCAGGCACCACTTTGGGCGAACAAAGGTTGATTGCATTTCAGTTTGCAGCAGACATATGGGAAACCTTTCTGGACAGTGATGTGGAGATCATTGTCAGTGCTGGTTTTAATCCGCTGACTTGTGATCAGAACGGGGCGGTCTTGGGTTCAGCGGGTGCCACCTCAGTGCATGCTGATTTTGCCAATGCACCGCTTGCTGACACCTGGTACAACGGATCTTTGGCCAGTGCCTTGTCCGGATCTGACATCAATGGTGGACAAGCAGAAATCAATTCACAGTTCAACTCTTCTTTAGACACTGGATGCTTGAACAATGGTTGGTATTATGGCTTGGATGGTGCAACACCTGCCGGTTTCACGGCCTTCTTACCCGTGGTGTTACATGAAATGGGTCATGGTCTGGGGTTCCAGACTTTCACCAATGGCACTACAGGTGCCTTTGTTAGCGGTAGACCCGATGTTTGGACTCGCTTCATGCAGGACCTCTCTACCGGCGAATTTTGGGATGACATGACCAATGGTGAGCGCGTAACATCAGCCGTCAATGACCCCAATTTGGTGTGGACTGGACCCAATGTAACTGCCGAATTTCCCAATGTATTGGGCAATCCTGCGGTGTTAACTGTCAACTCTCCAGGCGCTATTGCCGGTGACTATACAGTACAAACAGCCAGTTTTGGTCCGAGTATTCCAACTCAGGGACTCACTGCAGATGTGATCCTGGCAGATGACGGAACCGCCCCTGATGTCAACGATGCATGCCAACCCATCAACACTGACTTGACCGGCGCCATTGCCATTGTTAACCGAGGCAGTTGTAACTTTACAGTGAAAGTCATCAATGCTCAAAATGCGGGTGCTGTCGGTGTATTGGTCGCCAACAATGTGTCACCAGGTTTGCCGCCCATGGGTGGTTCTGACAACTCAGTGACCATCCCCTCGGTGGGTATTTCACTGGATGATGGCGCCTTGATCACCACCAACTTACCAGGGGTCAATGCAACTTTGGGTTATGATGATGCTACGTTTGCTGGCACCAATGGTGGGTTTGTGCGTTTGTTTGCGCCCAACCCGTTTCAACAAGGTTCATCGGTTTCGCATTGGACCACAGATGCCAACCCGAATTTGTTGATGGAGCCAAGCATCACACCAACTATTTTCGACAAGATTGACCTGACCTTACAACTGTTCCAGGACATTGGTTGGCCAACCCTCGATGATTTGATTTTTGCTGATGATTTTGAATAGGTAATCAGCAGTACGCCAATCTGAAAAAGCCAGGTCAAAGCCTGGCTTTTTTTGGATAAGGGTGGTGTACCTGACCGGTTCAATCAAAGCCGGTTTTGAAGATCACATCCCAGCGGTAATCACTGAGGTAATAGATGGCATTCAGGAGTATTTGCAGGTTGTTACCACTGGTGGCTGTTGGTTGGTGTTCACCGGGTTGATAAACCATCACTTTGGAATTCCAACTTGGGCATTGTTTGGTGTAGCCTAATAAGTGTTGGTTACCGTTGTCACTGTAATTACTTTGAAACAGGTTTTCAATGTCACACCCTGCATTGCCCGCATTGAAATCCATTTGTGGGTAACGTTCATCAGGTGTGTTGTTGAAGAAGGGGTAATTATCAGTGGTGATGCCATGCGCGGGATTGTTATAAGTGGTGGTGCCGTCGTAATTGATCTGGTGACTGCCAATAAAATGATCATCACCCACATAAATCACATCCTGGCCATTGACGGTATCCCAGGGAACTGATCCTGTGGCTTGTGAACCCAAAAGGTTTTGAACGGGTTGTTTACCGTTGGTCAAATAAATACCATGATGAAAACTGATCACGCCCCCACCGGTTTGTAAAAACTGTTCAACCGCTGTCACAAAATCGGCTTGTCTGCCACTGGCGTTGTTACCATTGTTGGGAATGCGGTGGGCAAAGTAAATCAGGATTTCTGGGCGGCTGGTATCGGTGCTCGGTAAGTTCAACAAGGCTGTCGCCTGTTCAATACTGTTGGTATCAATTTCTACCACACTGCTGGTATTCAGCGCTGCTGTGTTGTTCAGGGTTTGTGACAGGTCACCCGGTTGCATCAGATCAGCATCCGGCAATCCATGCGGATTCACTTCATCTGAAACGATCAAAATATCAATGGGATCATGTGCAGGTAGGGATTGCCCTTGTAAAAGCCAAGGCATAAGCAACAGCCACAGAATAAAAACCTTTTCCATCCATTTATTGTAGGCCATTTGTTGATGAAGAACAGGATTTCATGAACAAAGTTTTGTGGTATTTTGTTTTATGTGTCCATAGTCACATTTATGTGCATTTACCCTTAATTGTGTAACCATTCGGGTTGTCATGCGTTTATAAAAGTGACCTTCGACTGATAGAATGTATAAGTATCTTTACGCTCTCCTCTTCTACCTATACGTTTCATCAGTCAAAGGCCAAACCAGCGCGCCGGATTGGGAAGCTCTTCTCCTTCCTTAGGGCTTATGTCCAAATCATTTCCTGATCTCGGCGCTTTGTTGGTGATAAACCAAGCCTTCGGCCTCTGCCAGCTTGGCTGCAATGTTGGCCAACACCCCACGGCCTGTTTCATTGATTTTTTGGGTTGACAGTACTTTTAAAAATTGATGTACGCTCAAGCCACCAGAAAACTTACCGGCACCAGCGGTGGGTAGGGTGTGGTTCGGACCGGCACAATAGTCGCCAAAGGCCACCGCTGAGTTTTCACCGATGAATAACGAGCCATAATTGGTAAACAGTGCGGTTTTCATCGAAGTGTCACAGACCATCAAATGTTCTGGGGCGTAGTCATTGATGAAGTCTAAGGCCTGTTGTTGATCATCTGCCAATAACAACACGATGTTGCCATGAGCGAGCAATTCTTTACCCTTGTCATGTTCGGCCAACAGGTCGTAAAGATTTTCTAACAGGCTGTCAGTTTCACTGACCACAATACTGATCGCATGGGCGTCATGCTCGGCTTGCGCCAGTGCGTCAAACATCAACCATTCAGGCTGCTTGATTTGGTTGGCGTAGATCAACAGTTCACTGGGCCCAGCCAAGGTATCTATTTGGGTGCGGTGTTGAACCTGTGCTTTGGCTTGATTGACAAAGGCATTACCCGGCCCAACAATCATATTCACTGGTGGGGTTTGGTCAAAGCCGTAGGACAGAGCGCCAATGGCCTGGGCGCCGCCAATATGGATGAATTGAGTGGCACCTGCCAAAGAAGCAGCGGCCAATAATGCAGGATCATCAGAAGGCGAGCAGGCCACCCGCACTGGGCAACCAGCCACTTGTGCTGGAGTTAACGTCATCAATGCGGTTGAAATCAATGGAAACTGGCCACCGGGTATGTAAGCACCGATGCGTTCGATTGGCTGATACACGAAACCAAAATCACCCATTTCGTCACTGAACTGGTCATTTTTTAAATCTTTGATCTGAAATTGGCAGAATTTTTTGATGCGTCGGTGGGCGCTTTGGATGGCGTCTTTCAATGACTGGTCTATCGGGTACTCATCAAAAGGCAGCAGTTCAATGTATTGAACATCTTGTTGGTCGATTTTTTGACTGATGGCTTGAACCGCCTTATCACCATGGTTTTTGATTTTGTCTAAGATCTTGGCCACCGTGTCTTCAATTTTGCTTTGGTTTTTGAAAGCAGGGCGTTGGTAGTCTAGGGTGTTGGTGTATTTAGCGTTCATCGTTTCGACTCCGCAAATCATTGACAATTTCCTGGTAGCTGACCCCTTTGGATTTGGCCATCACCAGGGTAAAAAACAGCAGGTCTGCTGCTTCCCAACGCACATGGTTATGCTCGGTGGCTTCAATCAACTCATCACATTCTTCTTTCAGTTTTTCTATTTGCAAGGCTTCACTGGCAAACAGTTTCTGACTGAATGATTGGGTTTCTGTTGTAGCCATGCGTTGTTCAAACACTTCATCCAGGTAATCCAAAGAATAGTTCCTGGTTTGGCTGGCAAAACAAGAGTACCGATCAAAATGGCAAGCGTTGCGGTTCTGCTCAACCAAAAAAAGCAAGGTGTCACCGTCACAATCCACATCCACCTGGATCAGCTTTTGGGTGTTACTGCTGGTCAAACCCTTGGTCCACAGTTCATTTCTGGAACGGGAAAAATAGGTGCCGGTGCGATTTTCCAATGCATGTTCTAGTGATTCAGCGGAAGAGTAAGCCATCATCAAGACTTTGTTGGTCTTTACATCTTGAACCACAGTTGGGATCAATGGCAGTTTGTCAAAATCCACAAGTGACATGAAAGCCTGGTTCAGTGACATATGCCCTGAGTAAATGGCCATGCCGATTTGAGAATTGGCTCCACGGGCATTGATCCATTGCAAATCTTCATAACTGGTGATGCCACCGGCAACTGTCACCGGAATCGGCGAGGCTTTGATCACTGCACTGATCCGTTGCTGGTCAATACCCTGCATCATGCCTTCTTTCTTGACCTGGGTGTACAGAAATTCGCCACAGTTCTGGGCCCAGTCAGCAATGATGTCGAGTACTTTGATGTCTTGGGTTTTCTTCCAGCCGTGGGTGGTGAGAAAATCGTCTTTGGCATCAATGGCAAAAATCAGCGATTGCCGTGGTAGCTTTTTGACCCAATCCTGACTGGCAGAAGTGCCCAGGATGATTTTGGTGGCGCCGGCTGCCAAATAATTCTTAGCCGTTTCCAAATCGCGGATGCCACCGCCCACCCGACAGGGACGTTTGCGCAGCAGCTGTTCGATCAGATCTTGATTTGAGCCATGACCCATGGCGGCATCCAAATCAATGATGGCCACTTCGCCATACATGGCAAATTCTTCCAGCAGTTCGAACACATCATCGCGCTCGATGATCTTTTTATCACCTTGCTGGAGTTGAACGGCCTTGCCGCCCATGAGGTCTATTGATGGTATCAGCATACTTTCTCCTTACCAGAGCCATCGTCATTACCCGGCTTGACCGGGTAATCCATAGCGAAGCGGGTTCGAACGAAGTTCGAAAATATCATTGTCATTCTTTGTTCAGGTTTCATATTCTGAGTTAATCCAAAGTGTTTCTGACTTTAATGTTGTTGTTGATTAGAAATTCTTTGATCTGCCCCACGGTGTATTCGCCACGGTGGAACAAACCTGCGGCCAAAACCGCATCAGCACCGGCATGAATCGCGTCTAAAAAGTCTTGTGGACCATTGGCGCCACCTGATGCAATCACTTGTACTGGAAAGTCAGCGCCGAATTGTGCCAGTAAATTGGTGTCAAATCCACTGCCAGTGCCATCTTTGTGCATGGCAGTGAGCAAAATCTCACCTGCACCGCGGTCAACGACCTCTTTGATCCAGCCGTGGTAGTCCACTTCGGCCCGCCGAGAACCGCCATGGGTGTAGATGGCCAACTCCCCATTGGCTTCATGGTTCACATCCACCGCCACCACGATACTTTGGGAGCCATATTGGGTAGAAATTTGATTGATCAGTTCGGGTTTTTCGACGGCCATGGTGTTTAGGGTCACTTTATCGGCACCGGCATGAAAGAACTTGTGCACGTCATCCAGGGTTTTGATACCACCACCCACAGCAAAGGGAATGGATAAATGGGTGGCCACTTGATAAACCATGTCGAGAGCCGATTGTTGACCGTCAACAGAAGCCTTGATGTCCAGGAAAATCAGTTCATCGGCACCTTGTTGTTCATACATTTTGGCCAACTCAACCGGATCACCCATGTCTAACAATTCTTTGAAATTGGTGCCTTTGACGACCCGTCCATAGGCCACATCCAGGCATGGAATGATCCTTGCAGTGAGGTCAGAGTTTGAGTTATTGTCATTGACATACATGTTTGATCAGCTCCCTACCAAAAACACCGGATTTTTCCGGGTGAAATTGAAATCCGTATAAATTGCCACGTTGCACCGAAGCACAAAACGCATCACCGTAATTAACTTTGGCGGTGGCGAATGGACATTCAGTGATGGCATAAGAATTGACGAAATAAGCATACTGGTTTTTTAAGGTCAGTTTGTATGAATTCAGTTTGGCCCAGCCCACCATTGGTGTTTTGGGGTGCGGTAACCGGTGACAACGGCCTGGAAATAACCCAAGGCCTTTGGCTTCAGGGTCTTCATCACTGCCCTCAAACAACACTTGCATGCCGACACATATACCAATCAGGCGTTTGCCATTGCGGACCCATTCCAATAAAAATTCACGCCAACCATTTTGATCAATCTGATTCATCACGAAAGCAAAGCGCCCTTGGCCTGGCATCACCAAAACATCCAGCTCGGTGAGGTATTCTGCTTTGGGTTGTTTTAAGGTTTGTAACTCACAATCGGCCACTTCAATGGCGGTTTGCATACTCAGCAAGTTACCTGAGTTCAAATCAATCACGCCCACACGGGTTTTGGGCTTGCTGAGGTCTTTGGTCATAACACCCCCTTGGTGGAACGCTCACCAGCAACCGGTTGTAAGGCTTCTTTCATGGCATAGGCCAGTGCTTTAAAGGCACTTTCCACCAAGTGGTGGTTGTTGCGGAAATATTGGTTTTTCAAGTGCAGGCAGATTTTGCTGTTGATGCTCAAAGTGTAAAAAAAATGCTCCCACATTTCAGTGTTGATGCCACCGAGTTGAGGCTGTGAAAACGGCAGATCGATCACCGCATAGGGCCGGCCGCACAAGTCCACCGCACACATCGTCAAAGCTTCATCCATGGGCAGCAGGCGTTGGCCATAACGTTGGTTGGGTTTGGCCGCTTGCCAAGCTTGGTACAGGGCATCGCCCAAGCAAATGGCCACATCTTCGATACCGTGGTGGTCATCAACTTCTAAATCTGCTGTGACTTGCAGGTCCATAAACCAACCGGCGTGTGACGCCAGTTGGTCCAGCATGTGATCAAAAAACGGCAAGCCGGTGTTGATGTTTTTCTTTGAAGGATCACCAGTGATGTCCAAGGACAATTCAATTTGGGTTTCTTTGGTGGCTCTGGATACCTGAATCATAATAAAGCCTCTAATTGGTTGATGTTTTCAAGGACCAGATCGGCCCCTGCCTGATATAAATTTTCTTTGGCGGCTGGGTCGGTGGCACCGATGCCAATACACACACAGCCGGCAGCGTTGCCTGCTTGCATGTCATCAACGGTGTCGCCACAAAACCAAATGCGCTTGGCCTGGCTGTCATCAATGACTTGAAACAAACCTTCTGGATCGGGTTTTTGTTGTTCCACATCATCTGCGCTGATGATGTAAGAGGGTTGAATGTTCAGTTGATTGACGCCTTGTTCGGCTTCCATCCGTGGCCGTCCGGTCACAATGGCGGTGGGTCGTTTGGCTTTAAATACCTGTTGTTTGAGTGGATTCAACAGCAAGTCTTGCTCTTGTTCAACCAAACCTGGGGTTTGTCCATCGCCCAAATAGAGAGTTTGGAAGGTATTGACCACCAGTTCATACGGTATGTCAAAGCCGCTTTGCTTAATCAATTCTGCAGCCAACACCCAATCGTTGTTGAAACCACCTTGGGCCCGGACTGTTTCAATGTCGGTCTGATTGACGCCTTGGCCTGTGAGCTCCTCGACGGTTTTGATGATGCATTGATCATAACTCAAAGAAGTGTCTATCAATACCCCATCCATATCAAATGCCAACAACTCAGGTTTGAGTATCAATTTCAATGCTTGCATGAAAGTATCCATGTACTCAGGAATGGTGAGGCGTATGGCACGTGGCAAACCACCCAGTTCAGTTTTGATCTGGATGCCTTGTTTTTCCATGACCCGGGAAAACAATTCTTTTTGTGCTGGGTTGGTTTCGAACAGCACAAAGTTGCCGCGACTGGGGCATACCCGTAATCCCGTTGATTCGAGCAGTTTGACCACCATGGTGCGATTGGTCTCAATCGTTTGGCAGTATTCCTTGATTTCATCGCGGGCTTGCCAGGCGGCAGCGGCCAGTTGTAAATTGGCCCGTGAAACATTGAATGGCATGGCAATTTGCTTGAAACGTTCAATCAACTCAGGTGCACCGAATATGTAACCAATTCGAGCCCCTGCCAGGCCAAAGGCTTTGGAGAAGGTGCGCAAAGTGACCAGATTGGGATAGGCGGCATAATCGATGGGCTCAACCTCATTAGCGAACTCTACATAAGCTTCATCCAGAAAAACCCAAGCACCTTTGCTCTCAGCTGTCTCGATCAGGTCAACCAAGACATCAGCGGCCAAGTATTCACCTGTGGGGTTGTTGGGCCGGGTCAAAATGACCCATTGATTGGCTTGGATATTCGCCTTTAAGACTTCGGTATCAATGGATAAATCATCGCATGCTGGAACGAAAGTGGTTTGGTTGTTCCAGACTTGTTGGTTGTGGGTGTACTGGCTGAAACAAGGTTCTGGTACCAACAGTGATTGGTCATTGAGCTTACAATTTTTATAAAGCAGCTCGATGCTTTCATCACCGCCATTGGTCAACATCACGGAACCACTGCTCAGACCCATATCGGCTGCCATTTGATTTTCCAGTACGGCTCGATCTGGGTAACACCATAAATCGTCCACTTTCAATTGAAACCGTTTTAACCATTCGGGCTGTGAATCGGCCCGCTCGTTAAAGTCCAGCTTGAGTTTCACCTCGTTCATCATTCACACCACTTTTCTGATCGGTAATTCCAGGATGTCAGTGGCACCGGCTTGCTTCAGTTTGGGAATCAAATCTTTGGCTGCACCTTTGGGGATGGCGGCACGTACTGAGTAGGCTTCGGTGTTGAACAATTTACTGACAGTTGGTGATCGCATGGCAGGTAGTAATGAAACAATTTTTTCAATGTCATTACTTTGGCAATTCATTTCCAGTAAAACGCGTTGTCGGGCATTCATCACGCCGTTGATCAACAACAGCATGTCATCAATCACGGCTCTCTTGTCTGGGTCTTCTAAGGCCGCTTTGTTGGCAAAAAACTGGGTGGCACTTTCATACACCACATCACATATTTTCAAGCGGTTGGCTTTGATGGTGCTGCCGGTGCTGGTGTTATCAATCACCATATCGGCATCTTCAGGTGGGAACACTTCAGTGGCACCATAAGATCGAATCAACTGGGCATCGAAGCCTTTGTCTTCGAGGAATTTTTTTGCCAGATTCATGTATTCTGTGGCCACAATGATCTTGCGCTGTTTCAAAGCTTCATAATCCCAGTCCTCCGGGATACAGGCCACGATTTCGACTGGGTTGAACCCCAAGGGTTTGATGATTTCTACGTTGGCCCCTTGTTCAGCGATCCAGTCCATGCCTGCAAACCCGATGTCATGTTGGCCCAACTCCACCAATGATGGGATGTTCTGTCCTTTGAGCAATTTGATTTCAAAACGGTTGTCAGAACAGCTGGGACGGTAATTGCGCTCATCGCCCATGATGTTGATGCCAATGTCTGACAACAGCTTGAGGATCTCAATTTGTAATTTCCCCTTGGGGATGGCCATTTTAATTTTCATGATGTTTTCTCAGTATTTTTTTGTTCGATTCAGGCCCTTTATGTAAGCCAAAAAAAACCCCGTCTTTTCGACGGGGCTTCGTGAATAAAATGCGAATTTCAGCAGCGCCGTCTCAATATGTCGGTCAAATGATGATGATCCATTATTGGTTGATTGTTTTTCATGTTAATTCAGTAATTTCAGTCCAAAAAAAAGCCCCGTTTGATGTAACGGGGCTTTTATAAGAATTCTTTTTCAAATTGGCACTAAGCCACCCCGTTGTCAGTTAACGCATGGTGATGGGTATGTGCAAATCTTGTGTTCATGGTTCGCATGTTAGAGAGGTTTGTTGGGTTTGTCAACGGTTTATTTTAAGTGGATTGACAATTAAATGATTCGTGGACAAAAAATTGTAAAACAGTTATTCCGAGGCTTGTGCGTGAACTTGCTGTAACAGCCCATCATTGTGTAGTAAAATAAGCTGATCATAAATTGTAGAATGATCCATTGACCATGTATGAGATGTAAGGCAATGGATGCTCAACGTAATCAAAAGGATTTGCCATGTCATATTTTTTCCATTATCTGAGACAGCATTTGATGCTGATCGGACTTGTTTTGTCTACAACTGCTTCCTCTTCCAAACAGTTCAGCCAAATGAATCATGCGCCTATTAACGAAGCGCCTCATGCTGTGAGTGAAAATTCATGGAAGGTTTTGAATCAAACCATTCACGATATGAAGTTATTGCCTTCACCTGCAGGCATCGGCTCTGAGGATGCCGGATTTTTCGGTGAAAGCGTTGCTGTTGAAGGAGACCGGGCTTTGATTGGGGCGCCTGGTGTGCTTGGGCACGGAGTGGTTTTTGTGTTTGATTGGATCGGTGACTCTTGGGTGAAAACCGATGTGTTGGAGCCGGTTGATGGGGAAGATGGAGATCAATTTGGTGGCTCTGTGAGTCTTTCCGGTGGGCGTGTTTTGGTCGGCGCCTATCAAGATGATGATTTCGGCAATGCATCAGGTGCAGCCTATGTATTTGAATTCAATCAAGGGGTGTGGACGCAAACCAATAAATTGTTACCCCAAGATCCAGCAGCCAATGACCATTTTGGCAGGGCCGTGAGTTTGTTTGCAGATCGTGCTTTGATTGGTTCATCACAGGATGACGACAACAACACCAGTTCTGGGTCTGTCTATGTATTCGATTTGGTCAATGGACAGTGGAGTGAAACATTCAAGATAAAGCCAGATGATGGGGCTTTCGGTGATGTTTTTGGTTATTCAGTCAGTTTATCCACCGATCGTGCTTTGATTGGTGCCTACGGTGATGACGATGAATTCAATCTCTCCGGTTCTGCCTATATTTTTGACTACTTCAATGGCCAATGGTCTCAGACACAGAAATTAACTGCTGCTGATTCTCAAACCTGGGCAAATTTTGGTTATGCAGTCAGTTTGGATGGAGATCGGGCTTTGGTAGGCGCCTACAATGATGATTCAGGGTTCATCGATTCAGGTTCGGCTTATGTGTTTGAGTTAGCAGCAGGTGTTTGGGGACAAACAGAAAAACTAACTGCATCTGATCAGGCAGAAAGTGATCGCTTTGGACGTACGGTGATGTTGTCAGGAGATCGCGCATTGATTGGCAGCCGTGATGACGATGACAATGGCTTGAATTCAGGATCGGCCTATTTATTTGAACTCAATGGAGGTGTTTGGTCCGAGACCATTAAATTGACCCCCAATGATGGTGCCTTAAGCGATTGGTTTGGTGCAGCTGTAGGGTTGTCGGGTGACCGGGTCATCATCGGTGCCAATGGAGACAATGATTTTTTTCCACAGTCTGGGTCAGCCTATTATTTCGCTTTGAATGAGGGAACTTGGTCACAACAACAAAAATTAACCGCGGGTGAAGGCGCTGCTGCAGATCAATTCGGGTTTTCGGTCAGCATTTCCGGCAACCGCGCTCTGGTTGGCGCCATTTATGACAAGGACAACGGCAACAATTCCGGATCAGCCTATATATTTGAATACAATGACAGCGACTGGATACAAACGGCCAAATTGCTTGCTGCTGATGGCGAACCTTTTGATGTATTTGGGTATTCGGTCAGCTTGTCTGGAGATCGGGCTTTGGTGGGCGCATTTGGTGAGGATGATCAAGCTGCACAATCAGGGGCCGCTTATATCTTCGAGTTGGATTCAGGGGTGTGGTCGCAGACTGCCAAACTAAAGGCAGACAATGCCAGTGCGGATGACTTTTTTGGTTATTCGGTGAGCTTGTCGGGCAGTCGGGCATTGGTGGGCGCCTATCTGGCGGATGGCAAAGGCATCACCGATTCAGGTGCCGCTTATATGTATGATCTAGTTGGTGGTATATGGATCCAAACCACAGAATTAAATACAGACGATGCAGAGGTCAATGACCGGCTTGGTGTGGCAGTGAGCCTGGATGGAGATCGGGCATTGGTGGGGGCATTTCTTGAGGATGACAATGGCAACAATGCGGGTTCTGCTTATGTGTTTGATAACAACATGGGAACGTGGAATCAGACGCAGAAATTGTTGGCCAATGATGGGTCGGGCTTTGACCATTTTGGTCGTGCTGTTAGCTTATCAGGCAACCGGGCTTTGGTTGGTGCTTACTTGGACGACGAGAATGGCACCAATTCAGGTTCTGCCTATGTGTTTGATTTTGATGTTGGTAGTTGGTCTCAGTCGAGCAAGTTGATGGCTTCTGATGGTGTTTTGGGCGATGAATTTGGTCGTGCCGTAAGCCTTGAAGGTGATCGTGCGCTGGTGGGTGCTTATTTGGATGATGATCAGGGCATAGAATCAGGGTCAGCTTATGTATTTGAATTATCTGATGGATCATGGTCTCAACTCAATAAACTGACTGCTGCCGATGGCCAAGCCAATGACCAATATGGTTTTTCAGTCAGTCTTGAAGGTGATGCGGCATTGATCGGTGCGTTCTTAACAGATGATCACGGCCTCGACTCAGGATCAGCATACGTGGTGGATGTGGTCCCAAAATATACAGTTTCGGTTGATGTATCGGGTTTGGCATCAGGTAACTCGGTGGCGTTCAGGAACAATGGGGTTGATCCTTTATTGGTGTCGACCAATGGCTTGACCACATTTGTCACACCCATACGTGATGGCAATGCATATGATGTGACTGTCCACCCGCCTCAACCCTCCAATCCAAACCAAATATGTGTAGTCACAGACCCTATGGGTAGCATCGAATCGGCCGATGTGGTGTTGGATGTTGTTTGTACCACTTTGACATATTTCATTGGTGTGACGGTAACAGGCCTCGATGACAACAACACAATCGAGTTAACCACCAACATGCAAAGCCTGGTTTTTAACACCAACACCATGATGAATTTTCCATTACCACTGGATGATGGCACCGACTATTCAGTGTTGCTCACGGCTCAACCAGTTGATCCAAATCAAACCTGCGTTGTGACCGGTGGCAACAGTGGAAGTAATGATGGTTCAGGCGCCCTCAATGGAATGGATGCGATGGTTGCTGTTGATTGCACCACCAATCAATATGCCATTGGCATCAATTTATCGGGATTGGCAGCAACCAATTCTGTCAGTTTCACCAATGGAGATGACACCCTGATGATGTTTGCAGATGGGTTGTCGGTGCTTTCGACCTTGGATGACGGGTCACTCTATGATGTAAACATCGCCACTCAACCACAATCGCCCAATCAAACCTGTTCATTTCTATCAGCCAATTCTGGCACTTTGGCAGGGCTGGGAGTGCAAATAGAAGTGAGTTGTATCACCAACAGTTATTTCATTGGAGGAATTGTTGATGGTTTGCTTTCTGGTAATTATTTGGTGTTGCAAAACAATGGTGGTGATGACAAAGTCATCACTGTAGACGGCCCGTACATTTTTGATAGCCCCTTGCTTGATGAGCAAACCTACAGTGTCACGATTGATCTGCAACCGAACAATCCGATTCAACCGTGTTTTGTCCAAAACGGGCAATCAACTCTGGCAGGTGCCGACGTGACCAATGTCAACATAGAATGTTTGTTTGGCGATGATTTGATTTTTCGCGACTCCTTTGGGAACTTCGATTAACAATGGGTTATGAATGATAAAAAACCGATAACAGTGTCTTCAACCCATATTATGAGGCATAATTTGTGGTCAAATGAAGAAACTGGAAGTCATATTATTGTGCCTATTGATCACCGGATGCAGTCATTCAGTGGGGGCCAATCACCCCGCGGTGATTTTAGATGCCTTGTATGAACAGCATGAGCAATGGCGGGGCACGCCTTATCATTTAGGTGGTTATGGTAAAGAGGGCATCGATTGTTCCGGTTTTGTGGCCTTGACATTCAACGAATTGTTCGAAGTTCGCCTGCCACGATCCACACGAAAGCAAGCCCAAATTGAAGCTGAAATACCCAAGGTGATGATAGAGACAGGGGATTTGGTGTTTTTTAAAATTCCGAATCAAGGTGACATTTATCATGCCGGCATCTACCTCAATGAAGGTAATTTTTTACATGCCTCTACTTCAAAAGGTGTGATGATTTCAAATCTACAAGCCCAATATTGGTCTGATAACTACTGGAAGGCTGTTCGGGTTTTGCCTTAACTGGAGCGTGGACTTCAGACCATGTTAAAGTTTCAGTAAGGTATACAAGTTCACTTCGACTCCGCTCAGTGAACGCCAGGACACGCTGGCTGAGCGGTCGAAGCCCTGTTTGAAAAAAATAACATGGAAAGTGGGGTTCTGATCACATTGAATTTTGAAAATGCGAAACAAGGCCAAGAACATTCGTCCAACTTGTTCTGGTTGGCGTAGCCTAGCGAAGCCAGAAGAGCAAGTCAATTAAACCTATCTATGTTCGAAGTGGCCGCTTTCACATTTGATTTTTGAAAATGTGAAACAAGGCCCAAGAACATTCTTATGTAGGCCATTAGTCAGTATTTCACCCCAAAAATCAGCAAAAAATGAACCAATCGAACCTTTGTGATTCTATACATAGATCAATAAATTGAGGTAACAGCATGAGCGATTTTCACTGGGATTATGAAGTATTCTTGTTTTTGGCCACCATCCTGACTTTGGCCGCATGGTTGTTCAGTAAATTCAAAAAAACCAAGGCCAACCAATCCAATAAATGGCTACAATTCTCTGCGGCTGCGGGAAGCTTCTTCCCCATTTTGTTTTTGGTGCTCTCGGTTCGATCATTTGCTTTCGAACCATTTCGAATTCCTTCATCTTCAATGATGCCTACATTATTGACCGGTGATTTCATCTATGTCGATAAAACCGCCTACGGCATCAAAATGCCCATACTTCACAACACTTTGATCGAAACGGGCCATCCTGAACACGGTGATGTGTTTGTTTTTCGATCGGTAGAGGATCCTTCTGTTGATGTGATTAAACGAGTGATTGGCGTACCTGGTGATCACATTAAATATGACGAATCCAGCAAGCAAGTGTATGTGAATGGTGAATTGTTGGAAACCTTTAGTACTGGATTTTACCGTGGGTTCCATGATGACATTCCAGCTACGGGTTTGCGCCAAAACGACGCCAAAACAGGTGTGGTGTCACACACGATCTTACAGTCAGACTTGGTGCAGCGACATTATCAATACACCGACTTGGTGGTGCCTGATGGGCATTATTTTGGTATGGGCGATAACCGTGACTTCAGCAAAGACAGTCGGGTGTTTGGTTTGATTCCAGAAAAAAACATTGTTGGTAAAGCAGAATTTATTTGGATGCACTGGCGACCTGATGCTTTTGGGGAAGGCTTAAAACGCATCGGTGATCAGCTTTAAGGTTTGTCAGTGAACAAAATCACACCGCTGGCAAGTTGTTCTTTGCGGGTAACTGTCATGTACAAATCATCAGCGACCACCTAAAGGCCCACCACCCATGATGACAAAAGTTTTACCACCAGCCCATACCAGCCAGCTTTGCCATAGGTTTTAGGTTGTGCCAAACAAGTGGCTACCAAAGCACCATCGTAGCAAGGCTGGTAGTCCTCGCAGACTTTTTAAATGTACTTTACCCCATGATTGGTCCATATAACGCCATTATCAGTTGCGTTTCTGTTGTAGTGGAGATTTTGGGTAAAGTGGCGTAACCACCCCAAAATGGAGCGAAGACCAAAGTTGTTAGAAATTTTCTTCAAAGACAGCGATACCATTCTCGATATTCCACCCATAGTAGCCTATTTCTTCGCTGATATAATTAACAGCTTCAATGGTGGCCTTTGTTATTTCAACAGAATTTCCGTTGATTAAAGTGTAATTTTCGATAGTAACCACTGCCCATTTTACGCCAGGACATTTGGAACACGTCCAAGACTCTATCAACGAAAATGAACCACCTTTCTTCGAAGGAGTTATCTCAATATAACCACAGCTACATACTGGGGTGTCGATATCCAATTCCATGCCAACTTTCAATTCCTCAAGTGACATGTCTGTTCTGATTTTTGTTTGCATATCGGTCAAACTGGAAGCCTTATGGACTGTACCACAATCCAAACAGGTCAACTCAATAGCAAACCAATCAAACATTCCCATTTTTAATCCCAGTGAATTACCAACGCCTTTGTAATAGACATTTTTTGCCAAAATAGAATAAATAATAGTTCCCTGGCTTTTTCATTATTTTGTCAATACAGTTCATGGCTACTTGGTAGAGCTAACAAATTATTATTTGCGTATTTGTATACATCATGAATAAGTGATTTTAGCATAAGTGATTGATTACTGGTTAAGCAGGACAGCACTGTTTCGCGTCAGCACCATGTGGACCATTTAGGGTAAATTGCAAAGAGGTGATTTCGGTTCATTGCAAATTCTAATAACAGGAGCAACAAGACAGATAAGCAAAGAACCATTGCCTTGAGACCACAATTACATCAGGATAACTTGAAACAAATGAACCAAAGCATCTCATCAATTAAATGGCCTTTGGTTCCAATTGTTTTGATGACGTACATTTTAAATAAATAGACCCATCAATAATTCTTTTGATGGTGATGTTGTGACACGAATATACCCTTTTTGAAATTCATCTGTTTTTTTGGGAAAAGTCATAATTGTTCAACAAGTTTTTGAGTATGTGATCTCGTAAATACAACATGATAAATATTTATGGAATAATTAAGGTCATGAATAAATATACAAAGTCTTTGGACAGGGCCATAAGAGCAGGTAATGTGACAAGTGTTGTTTCCCTATTGGAAGGAGCAAATGCCCCATATGCCCCTGATCGTGACTATGATTTGACACCACTGGCATATGCAGCCCGCAATGGTAATGAACTCATTGTGTCAAAACTCATTGATTTAGGGTTTGATTTTAACCAAGCTGATGAATTTGATGGCACTCCACTTTTTTCGGCTGTGAGGGGAAAGAGTTTGGCTGTTTGCAAGATTTTATTGGATGCCGGTGCAGATGTAAATTTTGCCACCAGTCCAGATGGGCAAGAAGACCCTCATACACCGTTGTCATTGGCAGCCAAAATAAATGCCATTGATTTAGTGAAGTTATTACATATGAGAGGGGCCAAAGCAAATTGGATCCATGACCAAGATCTTGGGCCCTCTGTTTTGACTTACGCGAGAAAACCCGAAGTAGTGAAATACCTTTTAGAAGCTGGAGCCAACCCAGATACCCCAAATTGGCGCCCAGCGATCATAGGTGCAGCCTATGATGGTTTGTGGAATCTTGTTGAGCTAATGATTGAATACCGAGCTAACCCAAATATCAAATGTCCAGAACTCGGCTATTCATTGCTCGCATTGTCAATTGAAAATGCACCTCAAAAAGTGATTAAGAAGCTGATTGAGGCTGGAGCACGTTTTAACACAACGGAAGATCTCACAGGCATCGAGTTATCTGATAAAACGTTGAAAATATTGAAAAGTCATGGCATTCAGCATACTGCTTTTAGTCAATACTGATTGAGCTAAATCATCAAGAGGTCGTTTAAGTTCAAGGTTCGGATCAAACAAGTTGGTTTGCATGGTATTTTACAGAGTGGAAGCATGTGGTAGTCGAATACTGAAAGTGGGAATAGAAAAAACACTTGGATACAAGGATCTTAAGTTGAGAGGTGAGGGCGTTTGTCGGATAATGTTTCTGCTCCTTATCAAACTATACTGAGAGTAAAGTCAGATAAAGGGTATTTGTTTATTCAATATGTGCCAGATAAAAGCTAACGAAACCATGCATAGAATGTCATGTAAGTAGAAAATCATTTTTACTGAAATTATGAATATAAAGATCATTGACCTAGATACAGATCAGGGAAACCAAATTATCGATGAATTAAAAAGTCGGGGATGGAAGCAAACAAAGCAATATTTTCCTTTAGCAATTGATAAAGGTGTTGATTTTGACAGCTACACCTTAAAAAAGGATGGCCAAGAACTTATTTTCGAATGGAGTAATTGGTTTGAGTGGGAGGTTAAGGGTTCTCTAGATGTGTTAAAAAGACTGGCTTTAGAGTATTCTTTAAAATTGGAAAATGAATCAACTGATACATAACCAGGGAGCCTATACGATCCCAATGCTATTCACACTATATGTTCTGGTTATTGTGTCCAAGAAGGCTCATCTGCATCTCTTAAATTAAACGACCATTGGATCAAATGGTTTTGACGACATACTACTGGTTCTGTTAATGTTAATTCTGAGTTTGATAAAGTTTTGGATTTGAAAATGAAGACCTGTGCACTTTTTTTGTTATTGATTCAATCTTCCGTTTTGTGCGCAAAAGACGCGGTTACGCAGCCTTTGGATGCCCCAAAGTTGATAGCTGCGGTAGACGTGTTGTTGGCTGAGGCTGCTGAAAATGGTTTTTCGGGAGCAGTGACCATTGCTCATCAAAACCGCATTATTTATGACCAAGTGATTGGTTTCAGTGATCGCAAAAATGAAGAGCCCATACATTCGGAAACCCTGTTTCATGTGGCTTCAATCACCAAGTATTTAACGGCTTTATTGATACTGGTGTCAGAAGATAAAAAGCTGGTTGCAATGGATGACGACATCAGTCAGTATTTAAAAATAGATGCCCTGAAGAACAGGAACATTACCATCAGGGATTTATTGATGCATGAATCAGGAATCACATCGAACTACACAACTGAACGTTCATACAGCAGTCAAAAGGCACTTGCGCGGATGAATAAAAAGCTGAAATTCAGTGAACAAAAACCATTCAAATACACCAATGACAACTATGAGCTGTTGGCTCTGATGCTTGAGCACATACACCAGGACAACTATGAAAATATTGCCCGAAACCTCATACTGAAGCCATTGAATTTAATCAAGACGAACTTCTGGGGTTCTGTCGACATGAATGACAGTAGAATCTTAAGCCAACCATTAGAAAAAGTTTCGGCCCGGTTGTTAAAAAAGAACTATGGCATGTTAGGTTCCTCTGGCTTATTAACCAACTCGCACGATCTGGTTAAACTTCAACTTGCTGTATTGAATGGTGAACTCAAGTGTGGCCAGAGCAGTTGTTGGGATCAGATCATTTCGAACACCCAAACAGAATCTTTTGCGGACATTGCCTATGGTTCATTTTTCTATACACGCCCAAAGCTGCACCGGTACTTTTCAGCCAGGGGCTACGAGAGCTGGGGAGACAATGCCATTTTGAACCATTATCCGGCATTTGATTTGGTGTTGTCAGTGGTAACCAGTAAGGGCCCTTTGGAGTCTTCGGGTGAGGCCCCGTTTCGCAGTCAAATTTCTGGAAAAATCGAAACAGCCATACATCAAAATCATTCTTCAAATCACTGATAGACACAGCAATTGGATAGGATGTTGGGTGGTCTGAGAATACCTGTTGTTTGAATGAGAAAGGTACCGTGCCAATCCAGTGACCATTCGCCTTACAACTGTCACCGACTGGAAATTCGTGCAATGGCATTCGCAGATTGAGCCGATCACCAGTTCTTCATTGAAGTTCATGACACTTCTACTATAATAAATATTTTAATCGGTATTGGCATTTGGCTTCATCGATGTCAGTTGGTGCTTGAATGATGATCTGTTATGCCCAGGCCTAAACCTAAACACATCAGGAGAATCCAAATGAACTTTTTTGTAATGACTGTAGTTACTTGTAGAGACCAGGAGATACAGTCTCAAGTCATTCAGTCTGGTAAAGATCTGATAAAGGCGGTCAGCCATTTCCCAGGTATCGTGGGCATTGAATATTATCATGTGAAGGAAGAAAGCAAGACTGTCATGATATGGGAATGTGTTTCTGAAGAGAAATATCAAAAATGTGTTCAATCAGATGCCTTCTCATCGGTCATGAAACAAAATGATTTTTTAATGGATGCAGAAAAAGTCTCCTTTTCCCAATCTAAATTAACTCAATTACTGTGATGTACGCTTTTGTGCCCATCAATTTTTTCATAGCAAACGCGAATAAAATAGCCTGCTGATAACGCCTATTAAGTTTCGGGAGTATTAACCAGGCATCTCATGAGATAATTGATGGTAGGTACAAAAAACGATTAACCGAGAAGATTGATGGCAATGATGGTCAGACTGAATCAGTGGCTGGTTGATACTCAAACCGGATCCATATCTTTAGAAGGAAGCGCTTCTGATGCGGTGTACTTAGACCACACCCCTTTGAAATTGTTGCTTTGTCTGATCCGGCACCAAGGCACAGATGTTTCAAAAGAGACCATGCTGAATGAAGTTTGGTCGAATAAAGTCGTCACAGAAGAGGTTTTGTCAGTTGCCATCAGTCAAATCAGAAAAAAATTAGGTGACGATGCCCGTAAGCCTGAAATCATCAAAACAATTCCAGGGCATGGCTATCGCTTGATAGCAAAAGTTGAAGCATACGATGAAAGATCTGATGACCAACAAAATAAGCATGCTGATGCGAACCTGTTCACCGGCAAAAAAGTCTTTTATGGACTGATGGTGCTGACCTTTCTGATTATTGGGTATTGGTTCGTTAAGTATCAAGTTAAAGGCGATGATGTTCTGACCAAAAGCATACCAAAGGAAATCAGTAGCCAGTATCAAAAAGGTCGGTACTTAATGACGCTTAATGGCACAGAGCACTGGTTACAAGCTGAGCAAATATTCAAGAACACCATCATAAACTTTCCCGAATATGCGCCAGCATATGAGGATTTAGCCAGAGCACAATTCAACATGGCCATATACGGCAACCAGAAAAAGCCATCAAGTGCGAATGAGTTGAATCATTTGTTGAAAAAAGCCATGCAATTGGCACCTGGCCAAGCTTCGACCTACCTGTTGTTGGCCAAAGTTTCGTTCATGTTGGAGTGGGATTTTAAACAAGCCCATGAATACTATAAAAAATCCATACAAATAGATCCCGAAAGTGCGTCAGCACATTTCAATTACGCCCAATTTTTGTTGGCTGCAGAAGCATATGAGTTGGCGTTGTTACATACTGAAAGGTATATCGATTTAAAACCTGAGGGTTATGCGACTTCTGCGGTTGCCTGGATCTATAACATGATGGGAGATTATGAGTCGGCGTTGGAAGAACTTAATAACCTCAAGCAATACCAGTCAAATTCACTTGAATATCACATATCTGCCCAGGCGATTCTGGAAAACATCGGCGATGAAGCGGCTTCTTTTGCGGAACTCAAAGCCATTTTCAAGTTAAAGAACTATTCTGATTTGGAATTAAAAGCTGCTGATGAAGCCTTCGGGGCCAATGGTCTTTCAGGTGTGTATCAGTGGTTGCTCGAAGTTAAACAAGAAAAAGGAAACATCGGTCAATATTTACCACCGCTGTCACTGGCTCGGTATGCAACAAAAGCCGGTAAAGATGATTTGGCGAGCCAATACATCATTCAGGCGGCACAAGAGAAACAGTTTGAATTACTGTGGTTTAATGCCGATCCAAAGTATCAAAAACTCAGGGAAAGGGCGGAACTACAAAACATCATCGTCAATCATATGGAACAGATGAATCGATAAACAAAAGGAATGTTCTTGAGGCTTCATTCTGGTTCATGGTCTGACAGGTCTTCATATTTGCTGCGCAAATAAACCGACCTTTACAAACTATTGTTTGAGCAGTTGCTTCGCACTGCATGTCTGTTCCAGACAAAAGTGAAAGCGACTGCTTACATGGATGTAAGTATGCAGCGATAGCAGGCAGGAATTGTTCCCAACAATTCTCTGCATTCACCCCGTCCTGGGGATCGATGCGGTAGCTGCCGAGGCGAACATGACTTGCTACCTCGCGCTCTTCGCCTCTGATTGGCCTACATGGATGTAGGTCTGCCGCGATAGCTAGGAGCGATAGCGGCCGCAACATCAATAGCTCGCGGCTAATCGCTCATTGCATAAAGGTTCCTTTGCTTCGCAAAACCACCTTTATTCCACTCACTGCCTAACCGGCTCGGTGGGTCAAGCTGCTCAGCAGCTTTCCCGGGTACACCTTTCGGTGTTCAAGTCGGTGTCATTTTGTAAGTATTTGTAACTATTAATGTCCTATTCAGGATATTTCACAGCAAAAGATATAGCCTACACAGATTAAAACCTATTGAATTATCGGAGCTTTAACTCATGAAAAATTTTTTGATGCTGACCCTTTTATTGACCTCGGTATTTTCATATGCCCAAAAAAATTGGGTTTATAAAACAGATGGAATGGTGGTGGGTCAACCATTGATCCACAATGATCAAATCTATGTACTGTCTGGCCAGTCGTTGTCTGTATTGAAAAAAAATGGCGAGTTGATCTGGCAATACAGCATCGGGGCAAACACCTACAGCAGCGTAGAAATAAATAACGGGCAGATATACGTTCTGGCTGATGATGGCGTTCATGCCTTGAACCAACAAGGGGAAAAGCAGTGGTTTTTTCCGACTCAAGACAAAGCCTCATCGGTAAATGGCAAAAGCTGGGGGTGGGGTGATGAGGTGTTTCAAGATCCGTGGTCCTGGTACCGTTCGTCACCCGTTTACGTTGACGGAAAAATTGTATTTGGGAACGCCAGCGGCACTTACGCCATATCGGCCAAAGATGGCACGTTGGTATGGCATATCGATACCGGTGTAACCCATACAAAACCGGCTGTTTTTGAGAATATGGTGTATGTAGGAAGCTGGAACAATAAGTTGTATGCAATTGATGTCAATTCCGGAGCTGTGGTTTGGGAGTTCATTTCGCGCATACCTCAGGGAGAATCGACCAATTGGATTGGCTGGAAAGGGTTTAACTTGTCTCCGACTGTTTTTAATGGCGTCATTTATGTTGGTAACAGAGGCACTTATTTTTATGCGATAGATGCAAAAAGTGGTGTTGAAAAATGGAGCAGTAAATATGCGGGAACTTGGATCGGCTCACCAGCAATTGAGAGTGATGGAATCCTTTATTTTGGGACCTCCGATGGCATGTCTTTGATTGGGCACCATGCCAAATCAGGGGCACAAACTTTATTGCACATGAATGATTTTTATAATTTTGCACAACCTCAGGCCGATGAAAGCAGGGTTTTTTATGCATCACTTTCAGGACGGCTGTATTCAGTTGATAAAAAAACATGGAAAGGAACATTGTTGTATTCAACTTCGGCCAGCAGGGAAAACTACGCCGATTTGGTCAAAGCCGAAGGTGGTCTAAAGCGTTATTACAGCGGTATTGAGAAATACAGCAACCAAACTGAGATGAAAGACATCAAACGCATGCACAATAAGTTGGGTTCGATTTTAAGTATGACATTGCATGATGGAGTCATTTACTTGGGCGGTGCGGATGGCAATGTACATGCGATAAACTTGAACCGGTGAATGGAGCTCCAAAAACATTCCTTTATCAGAACTTTCGTGGATTCATTCCCGGACAAAGGCACAACTATTGGGGTTCTAATGCCACCAAAGAAGTCACTTGATTCAATGCCAGTTGTTTGATTTGTTGGATTATTTTGGCAGCTGAAGGATTTTTTTGTGCATTCGAGTGCGCTTGCAAGGCCTCGGACATTGATCCATGAAAAGACAGTATAACCAGATCTGTATCTGATCCAGCATCTGCAAACAATGGGTGCCACAGTGGTTGCTTCAGGTCTTTTTGGATCACCACCAGTTTGTCGATCAATGCTTGTACTTTCTTTTTGGCAGCGGCTTGTAACTGGTATTCTTGTACATACAAATAAGGGTGTTGCTTAAACAGTGGATTCATTACTTCCAGAGGTGGTCCCACGACAAACAAGTCTTCTTTAAACTCAGCCATATCCGCCAACATTGCCACCTGGGTATGGTGTTGGCCATGCGCTTCGCGTCTTTTGGTTAAACTGTTCGGTGAAAAATAAGCCCCGTAAGAAATCATCGGATGCAGTGAAAATATTTCCCAGTGGTTGCCTTGTATCAATTGGCCCACATGAGGTTCTTGAACACTCCAGCCGTCAAAAAAATTGGCTTGAGCCATGGCTTTGTGTGTCTCTAAAAATGATGCCACACGCCCCCCTTCGGTTTTGATCAGCTCCAGTCGGTACAAGACAGGCTGTGCATTGGCTTGCACGATAAGAAAAGTTAAAATCAACCAGCTGATGAGTTTTGCTGAACTGTTGTTGAATTTCATGATACATACTCCCACTACATGCGTGTACCCATTATAAATACAAAAGTCTGTTGGGTGAAAGTAATGAGGTCAGCCGACAGTTTTTTGCGGCAGGTCGTTATCAGCTTTCATCAGTTCAGGAAGTCGTGAACGCACAGGGCCTTAAGGTTTGTCGGCGAACAAAATCACACCACTGGCTTGTTGTTCCCGATCGAATATGGTGAAGTAGCTGGCCATCAAAGGTAAGCCAAATATGCATTGATTGGGCCAGCCTTGTAACGTTGTGATTTGAAAGGAGGCTTGGTTCGGGGCTGGTGCATGGATTTGCCAGTAGTCATGTGGACGCAGTTCCAGCTCAACAGTCTCACCTTCTAAGCCTTCCAATTCAAAATAAATACTTGGCCAGGCATCCATATCAATCAGGGACAAATCAACCCCCACTTCAACACCGGTGAATGTGCCATAGGGCTCAAGGACAGTTTTGAAGTCTGGATTGATATGGGTCAGTTCATTGATCAAATGATCATACAACACTTGTGGTAAAACGATGTAAGAAGCCCCGCTGTCAACAATGCCATTGGTGCGGTGGTTGAGGTCAGATTCGTCTAATTCTGGTGCGTTGATGGATTCGCTGTTGCCCACCCGCATGCGGTGCACATGCACGTTGTAGTATTTGTCATCCAACACTTTGACTTTTTTGAATTTTCCTTGGTAAAGGTGCTGGTGTAATTTGGGTTTACCTAACACGAAAAATCCCCGATTCAGTGGATGAAAGCTCAGTTGTTTTTGGCTTTTTACACTGCTGGTTTGGTAAATGCTGGATCGGTGAACCACAAAGGCGAATTGATTACCCACCACACCTTGTTGTTCCAGCTGTGTAAAGTAAGGTGTGAGGTATGATTTGGGGTATTGCTTGATGAAGGATTTGTTTTCCCTGATGGTGTCGTCTTGTTCTTCTTCAGCCAAGAACCAAGGGTAAGTGTGTGCCGGATCGACATTGTATTCAGTTAAATATTCAGTCAGGTCGTAAGCCTTGTTCAACTCATAGTAGGCCAACCCCATGATGCCATCGGCATCAGCGAAGCTGCTTTGTTGTTCTTTTCGGGTAACAGCGATGTGTATGTTGTCAGCGACCACAGAAAAAGGGCCATCACCCATGGCCACTTCGGTTTTGACCACCGGGCCAAACCAGCCGCCTTTGCCATAAGTTCGGTTTTGTGCAAAACAGGTGGCTTGCAATGAGCCATCATCACAGGGTTGGTAATCCTCTCCTTGAACCACCAAAGCGCTGGACCCTGAATCAAGAATCAAGTTGGCGGTGGCGCCTTCACTGCCCACTTTGATTTGTGCTGTGAAGCCACCTTTGGCAAAGACATTGGTGATGGGAATGATGACTGATTTTGGCATAAGTATAGGTTATTTGATTCGATTTGGATAAACTGGTATTGATGTGTTGATCATCAGTTTGACTATGAAATTTTTAGCAAGTCAGACCAGCGTGTTGTGTAATTGGGTGATTTGGCATTGGCACGCATCGCCCACTTTTCAGCAAAGCCGAGACTGGCAAATTTCAAACGGTCTTTGCCGAATTTTTGATTGATATCATCTAAACACTGCATCAATGCTGGCCTGGTCTTGTTGGTGGTGAATAAGTCGGGCTGGTAACAGGTTTTCGGTGTCAGTTCATTGAGCATGATACCGGCTTTCTTGTAGCCTAAATGTTTGCGATAAATCTTTTGTAAACCCGATTCGATGGCCTGGATGAAAACCCCTGTGTCATCGCTGGGTTCTGTGAGTGATAAAGTCAGAGACGGTTGGTATAGATAGTCGCGGTTTTTTTTGTTGGCATATAAAAACAAACTCACCACACGTGCCAAAGAGCCTTGGTTTCTGAGCTTTTCACAACATCGGCTGATGTGGTATGACAACGATTCTTTTAAGTCCTGATAGTCATTGATGGTATGGCCAAATGAACGTGAATTCAGAATGCTTTTTTTGTTGACGGGACCATCTTCAAATTCTATACATGCAACGCCCCTGAGTTCGAGTACCATGCGTTCCATGTTGACAGAAAACTTGCGTCGCAAGGTTGCATGATCAGCCTGATGTAAGTCCCAGGCGGTGTTGATGTGGTTGCGCGTCAAGGCTTTGGATAACCGGCGACCCACGCCCCAGATCTTATTCACGGGCATTCGTTTAAGCCAATATTCACGGGTGGTTTTGTTGCTTAAGTCAACCACCCCATGACTGGCAGCCTTGTTTTTTTTGGCCACATGATTGGCCAGCTTGGCCAAAGTCTTGGTGGGGCCAAAGCCAACACAAACGGGCAAGGATAAACACTGGTTCAGTTGCTGTTTGATCCTCAAACCAATCGTTCTCAAAGGCTCCTGGAAGCCTTCAAAACACATGAACGATTCATCAACAGAATAGCTGGTCACTTGATCACAGTGTTTTTTTAATAATTGGTTAAAACGTTGAGAAATGTCCCCATATAGGCAGTAATTGGAGGAGAACCATTTGATTTGATGTTTGTTAACCAGGTGCTTGACTTCATGAAAGGGTACAGCCATACCAATTCCCAAAGCTTTAGCCTCTTCAGATATCGAGATCACACAACCGTCGTTGTTACTCAGGACAATCATTGGTTGGCCATTCAGCTCCGGACGGAATATACGCTCGCACGAGACATAAAAACTGTTGACATCACATAAGGCGTAAGTTTTCACTTCAATGACCTGGCCACTCCGGTCACCACACCCCAAATGACCAATTCTGTTTCACCGGTGATGACGATGTCCTTGTAATTATGGTTCTCAGCCCGTAAACGCAACCCGCCCTGGGTACACAGGCGCTTGACAGTGAATTCGTTGTTGACCAATGCCACCACAATGTCTTTGTCAGCCGCTGCATACGACCGGTCAATGACCAAGACATCATTTTGATAAATACCGGCCCCAATCATGGAATCGCCTTCAACCCGTGCTAAAAAAGTACTCTCTCGGTTTTTGATCAGTAGCTGATCCAGGCTCAATGAATCTTCCAGGTGTTCATCCACAACGCCAGGAAAACCTGCTGAAATTTTTCCAGAATAGAACGGGATGTTGGTGTAGTTGCCTTGTGGCTTGAGGATGGTTACTTTGCTCATTGACTAACCTGTGAAGATATTGATTATATTTTAGCAGCCAAGCCCTTAAAAAAAAGCTTTATTAGAAAATGATACATATGACAGGTGCCAGTCGATGGTTATAATGTTGAGCTTTTGAATGAATCCCGGTTTATTATGCGAGTGTTATTGATGAGTTTATTGTTCAGTTCAACCTGGTTGTTTGCAGCCACCCAACAAAACGAAGCCGTTGATGCCATATTTGCCAAATGGGATCAGCCTGATGTGCCAGGTGCAGCCGTGGGCGTTTTCCATGAGGGTCAAATCATTTATGCCCGAGGTTATGGCATGGCCAATCTGGAATATGACATCCCCAATTCTGCAGATTCGGTGTTCCGCATTGGTTCCACATCGAAACAGTTCACTGCCGCTTGTGTGGTGTTGTTGGCGCAGCAAGGCAAACTGAAATTAACCGATACCCTGGATCAATACTTCCCTGATTTTCCAGCCTATGCCAAAAAAATCACCATCAACCAACTGATGCACCACAGCAGTGGCATGAGGGATTATCTGATGTTGGCATTCTTAAAAGGCTTGAGTGAAGCGCACTACTATCAGGACAAAGATGTGATGCAATGGCTGGTCAACCAAACTGAATTGAATTTTGAGCCAGGAGATGAACATTTGTACAGCAATTCTGGTTATTGGCTGTTGGGGCAAATTGTGAATAAAGCAGCGGGGATGAACATGGCTGATTATGCAGCCCAAGAAATATTCAAGCCCTTGGGCATGGCCCACACCCATTTTCACAATGACCACAAGCGCATTGTGAGAAACCGGGCATCAGGCTATTTACCCACCGGTGAATTTGACTATGAAATCAGCATGACGCACTTGGACATGATTGGTGATGGCGGTGTCTTCACCACCATCAATGACATCAAAAAATGGGACGATGCTTATTATGGTTCTGATGTTTTGAATGCCGGATTCTGGCAGATCATGACCCAAGTGGGTGTGTTGAACAACGGTGAAAAGATGGATTATGCCGGCGGTCTGATTTTGGATGAGTACAAGGGCTTAGAGACCATCAGCCATGGAGGCGCCTTTGTTGGTTACCGTGCTGAATTGTTGCGTTTTCCGTCGCAGAAATTTTCAGTGGCCATCTTCACCAACCGCGGTGATGCCAATCCATCTTCGATGGCGTTAGAAGTGGCCGATGTTTTTCTGGAAAAATTCTACCAACCAGAACAAGAATCAGCTGAATCTGACCAAGATTCAAGTGAGCAAAAAGCTGAGGCCGAACTCAAGGAAATGACGCATGAACAACTGGTGGGCGGCTATGAATTACAACCCGGGATCCGATTGTTGATCACCGAACAAGGCGGTGTTTTACATACCAAACAATTATGGAACGGTAAAGAATACGATTTAACCCCTAATCAAAATACCAATCAATTTCAAATAGCTGATGACACTAAGATCACTTTCACGTTCTCAGCATTGTCTGAGGGACATTCACAGGTATTAACGGTGTTTCAAATGGGCGAAAATACGCCTTGGAAAAGGGTCAATGATTTTGATGCCAGCGGGGTTGATTTGAATGACTTCGTGGGAGATTACCACAGTGAAGAGTTGGCTGTGACTTACCATTTGAGAATGGCAGATGAACAGTTAACCGTTCAAGTGGGTAACATCGAACCGGTGGTGTTGAATGTGGCCGCTGAAGATGAGTTGACCTATCAGGGCAGTATCTGGAAATTTGACAGGAATGAAGATCAAATCACCGGCTTTAAAATGACAGCTGGACGGGTACAAAATCTGAAATTTACCAAACGTTGAACCTACATAACAAAGGCAGTGGCTCTCATTGGCACCAAAGTAGACTGCGGTGAACCCATGAATTCATGACTTCGCATTGCAGTCATTCATGGTATATAGTGGATCGTATTCACGTAATTTGGTAGACCCTACAATGAAATATGTTCTGACTTTGGTTGTTTTTTTGTTTCTGATTTTGGCCATGTGGTTGTGGGTTGATCCGATCCCACAAGATTTAAACTACCACGCTTTTGCTGATGCCCACACAATGCTGGGTATCCCACATTTTTGGAACG
This sequence comes from Marinicella sp., assembly GCA_965230295.1. Classification (GTDB taxonomy): domain Bacteria; phylum Pseudomonadota; class Gammaproteobacteria; order Xanthomonadales; family Marinicellaceae; genus Marinicella. The sequence goes on from OZ246001.1 coordinate 2,092,813, forward strand.
TGATGTCTAATCTGCCATTTGTGGTGGTTGGTTTGATGGGGGTTTGGTCACTCAGCCAAAACCAGTTGCGGGTGGCAGCAGATTACCGCCAGTTTTACTGGGTGTTTTTCTTGGGCATCATAGCCGTCGGTTTTGGTTCCGGTTGGTATCATCTAAACCCCAATAACGACACTTTGGTCTGGGATCGGTTGCCCATGACGGTGGCGTTTATGGCTTTCTTCAGTGTCATCCTGGCTGAACATGTCAATGCCCAATTAGGCAAGCGTCTGCTGTGGCCATTGATCATCGTTGGCTTATTCAGCATTGTTTATTGGCAATACACCGAATCCATCGGCGCAGGTGATTTGCGCTGGTATGGGCTGGTGCAGTTTTTACCGCTGGTCATGATCCCCATCATTTTTGTTACTTACCCTAAAAAGTTCAGTCACATCCATCTGTTGTGGTGGTTTTTAGGCATGTATGTGGTGGCCAAACTCCTGGAACATTTTGATGGTCAGATTTTCGCCACCTTATCAGTGATCAGTGGCCACAGCTTGAAACATGTGGCGGCGGCCATCGGGGTTTATTTTTATTGGCGTTATTTACGGATTCGGGTCGGGGTCCGTTGAATTCAGTTTTCGTTTTTTTTCTTGGATTCTTTGTACGATGCGGTTCACTGGATCTCTCGGGTTGAGTTGGATTGGGATGATAAACACAGCCAACAACCAACAGATCAGGTCAAAGAGCAACACCCATTGCCATGAGAAATAGTCCAGCAGCCAATAGTTGCTGATGCCAATCGGTATTAAAAACAGGGCGAATGCAAGCTGACCCAAGATGCTGAAAAAAATATTCAGACGATAACGGGCGTTACAGATCTGACACTTCAATGGAAATGAAAAAGCCATAAAAATCTTTTTCCACCAGATTAATCCTTCTTGTCCACAAACTTCACATTTCATACCCATCAGACCATGGCTTATTCAGAACGTTCACTGATGCGTTTTTTAAAAGCCACCAAATCTTCCTTGCGTTCCGAATACCGGTCCACCATATGATCCTTGATGTCGCGAGTCAACAAAGTGAATTTCACCAATTCTTCCATCACATCGACAATGCGATCATACAAAGAAGAGGGCTTCATGCGGTTATCATCATCGAATTCTAACCAGGCTTTGGGCACAGAAGATTGATTGGGGATGGTCAACAAACGCATCCAGCGGCCCAATACCCGCAGTTGATTAACGGTGTTGAACGATTGAGATCCGCCATTGACTTGCATCACGGCTAAAGTCTTGCCTTGGGTTGGTCTTACCGAGCCGACTGACAAAGGAATCCAATCAATTTGCGACTTCATGATGCCAGTCATTGAACCATGGCGTTCAGGTGAACACCAGACCATGCCTTCTGACCATTTGACCAGTTCATGCAGCTCTTGTACTTTCGGGTGACTGCCATCGTTGGTGTCGGGTTGTGGCAACCCAGAAGGATCAAAGGTTTTGGTTTCCGCCCCAAAATATTGCAAGATGCGCGCGGCTTCTTCGGTGGCCAAGCGGCTGAAAGACCGTTCACGCAATGAGCCATACAACAACAAGATCCGTGGTTTGTGGTCAGATATTTGGTTGTTGAACAGGGTTTCCTGATCAATCGGCTGGATACTTTCGGTATCGATATTGGGTAGGTCTTTAAACATGACTGTTCTCTTCTAAAATGGTCATTCTGCGGCTTGACCACAGAATCCAGGTGACATTAACTTCAATTTCATTATTCAATTACTGAACTGAAAAATTCTCTACCTGGATCCTGCGGTCAAGCCGCAGGATGACGTTAGTTCTTTATTGACTTAAATCTGCCGTTGGCTGAGCACTTCGGCCAGCTCAGCACAAGCTGGAGTCGAAGCCATTTTAATGTGTTCACTTCGACTACACTCAGTAAACGTTTCAATTAAACCAATGCCGGGTCCGGTTGGCAAAAGCCACCAATGACAACATCACCGGTACTTCAACCAGGACCCCAACCACAGTGGCCAAGGCTGCGCCTGAATTCAAACCAAACAATGAAATGGCCACCGCCACCGCCAACTCAAAAAAGTTTGACGTGCCGATCATACAAGCCGGCGCAGCGATGTCATGCGACATCCGCAAGCGCTTGGCGATGAAATAAGCGATGAAGAAAATGCCATAGGTTTGGATCAGCAAAGGGATGGCAATCAACACAATGGCGGTCGGGTTGTCGATGATTTTTTCAGCTTGGAAGCCAAACAACAAGACCACAGTTGCCAACAAGCCAATGATTGACCAAGGCTTTAGCGTGTGTAACAAACCCTCAATGCGGTTGTGCAGTAGTTTGCGCGTTATGGCACCGGCGATCAGTGGTAACAGTACATACAGCACCACCGAAAGTACCAGTGTTTCCCATGGGATTTCGATGTCGTTGATGCCAAGCAGGAAAGCCGCTATCGGTGCAAAGGCAAAGATCATGATCACATCATTGACCGACACCTGAACCAAAGTGTAATTGGGGTTGCCCTTGGTCAGTTGACTCCAGACAAACACCATCGCCGTACATGGTGCGACACCCAACAGGATCATCCCTGCGATGTATTCATTGGCGGTTTGTGGATCGACCCAACTGGCAAAAAACACCTTGAAAAACAGGTAGCCCAGGGCCGCCATGGTGAACGGTTTGACCAGCCAGTTGATCACCAAAGTCAGGATCAGTCCCTTGGGGTTTTTGCCAGAATCTTTGACCGCGGAAAAATCCACTTGCACCATCATGGGGTAAATCATCACCCAAATCAGCACCGCCACCACCAGGTTCACGTGGGCATATTCCAATGCCGCAATCTGTTGAAACAATGCCGGGAAATAATTACCCAACACCACGCCTGCCAAAATACACAAGCCCACCCAAACCGATAAATACCTTTCAAATAATCCCATATTCAATCATCTATATTTTGTTAATAACGTCATACCGGCGAAGGCCGGTATCCAGTGTCTTTGTCTAGGTCACTTTGATAAAAGCATTGAATAGACAAAACTACTCCATTTGCAATCTTCAATTCATACCCATGTTCACTTCGACTGCTGTCTGTGCTGAGCCTGTCGCAGTACTCAGTGAACGAAAAATGATTGGGTCCGTTGGCTGAACACTTCGGCCAGCTCAGCACAAGCTGGAGTCGAAGCCTCTTTTCTGTTTCATTGCTCTGTCAAAACCTCCTCAATCCCCACCACAAAATCCCGAATCTCATTCCTGACTTTGCGGTAACAATCCAACTGACTGTCTTCATCATCAAACATGGCCGCCATTTTGGGTGGATCTTCAAAACCCACATGGATCACCTGCGTGTCGCCATGAAAGACCGGACAACTCTCATGGGCATGGCCACAAACCGTGAACACATAATCCAAGGACTGATCATCAAATTCAGACAACAACTGAGATTGTTGTCCGGAAATATCCACACCAGCTTCAGCCATCGCTTTGACCGCATTGGGGTTCAAGCCATGCGTTTCGATGCCTGCTGAGTACACATTGAATTGGTCACCTTTCAAATGACGCAACCAACCTTCAGCCATCTGTGAGCGACAGGAATTTCCTGTGCATAAAAATAAGATGTTTTTCTTATCCATGTCGATTTTATACCCTTAATTTTTAAAATAGATTTGAAGGCGTCATCCTCGGGCTTGACCCGGGGATCCATAGCAGAGCGGGTTCGAACTCAGTTCGAAAATAAAACATGATGAAGTAATCAATCATCAACAACACCCTTTTTCCTGAAAGGTCTTCAAACGCTTTAAGTCATTCACAAAAGGTTCTTGCTCGGCCACATGCTGCATGTTCTGTTTCAACAAATCACGCCATTCTGGCGCCATGTCTGGGTTGATCTGGTAATGCACCCATTGGTCTTTGCGTTCATCCAACACCAGTCCGGCATCACGCAAATACTTAAAGTGGCGAGAAATTCGTGATTGTGGAGCTGCCAGAATTTCCATAAAGTCACAGACGCAAAGGCTTTTGCAATGCGATAACAAAAACAAGCAACGCAACCGGGTGGCGTCGCTGAGTGTCTTAAAAAAGTCAGTGGCAGTTAACATGGGTGCAATTGTATATTCGTTTATGCGAATATGCAATAGTTTAGTGTTATTTTATTAATTAAACTTTGGCTTGACTTTATGAGGTTCGTTTTGGCGAAATGACTAATGGGGACAGTCATTGCGAGGAGCTTCGCGACACCCAATCGAGTTGAGCGCAGGCTGTGGCAATCTCATGAATTTGTCGCTGGCTTTTGAAAACCATAGAGGTCAGTATGAACCTCAATACGCTTTTACTCTTTTAACATTTTAGAAAAAACAATATTCTTATATGATTTCCCATTGACCGAAAAATTTAATTCGCCCACGTTTTTATAGTCATTTTTTTCATAGAACCTGATGGCCCTGTGATTTTTGATGTAAACGGAAAGCCACATGGTTTCTATTTGTAATTCTTTGGCTTGTTCTTCAACGTAAGTGAGCAACTGTTGTCCAATTTTTAAGGGTATAAAATCATTTAAGATAAAAATTCGTTCTAATTGAACCTTATTATCTGAAGCAACGTTTTCCTGTGCGGCATTGACAACTAACTTTACATAACCCACGGGTAAATCATCTACATAAATAATATAGTAAAGTATATTCGGATCTTTAATATTTTGATCTGTTTTTAATATCGAAAAATTCTCGTCAAGGTATTTGGGTATATCGTTTTTATCACTGATATACTGACCATGCGATTCGGCCCAAGTTGTTCTGCCTAACAGTGCCAAAACTTCTTTGTCTTTAACCTTTGCTTTTTGTATTTTAATCATTGTTATTACCTTTTACTTTCAATCTTTTTAAGTGAAATGCATGAAGAAAAACCGCGATTGTGCAACCAATTATGATTGGCGTTGCGCCGATTAATGTGCCGTACAAAATGTAGCCAATGTTTGCAATCAGTGAGATTAATCGCAGCTTATATTCGCCTTTGGCAGACATGGAATATAGATTAATCGCCAAAGCTGTATAGCCAATACCATCAATTAAAACTGGATTCATAGGCTGCCTTTGATGCTTGAAAAATAATTTATATGTACTGGCATGACTTTAACTATATTTAGTATAGTTGATATAGTAAGTATATTTATTTAGAATGCAATAACGGTCAAAAATGATAGGTTAATGAAAACGCGAAAATATGTATAAATTTAATGAAAAAGAATACCCCTGTACCACCAGTTTAACGATGGGAATCATTGGGGGAAAGTGGAAGGCAGCTATCCTATACAACTTGAAGTCTAAACCACTGCGCTACAATGAACTCAGAAAGGAAATGCCCACTGTCACAGAACGCACATTGAGTTTACAGTTAAAAACATTGGAAAAAGACGGCATCATCAAGCGAAAAGTTTATACCTCGAAACCACCGCTGAAAGTTGAATATTCCTTAACTGAGTTTGGCCAAACATTGATTCCCTTACTGCAAGCCATTGTGGATTGGGGAAAGTATGCGATTGAGCAAAATGCTGATAAAGATTAGCAGTTTGCCTGAGCGACTCGGCGGGTCAAGCTACTCAGTAGCTTTCCACAGTGGATTCTATAGCCTCATGACTTTGGTGAGTTAGAATAAATGGTATCATGGCATACAAGTAACATACGCAGAAGCCATGAATAATCCATTCAAACCCAGAGTCGGTGCGGTGATGAGTGCCGATGTTGCCGTACCTCGCCATGATGAGGTGGTGCAATTTTATGCTGAAATCCTGACCACCGGTGACCTGCCACTTTGGCAGGCCGATTTGATGAACAACCGAGGCACACCGATCATTGGCTTGGGTCCCCAAAGCCCGGATTATGCCGAGCTGCCTTTGCAATGGATGCCACACTTTCAAGTGTCCGATGTGGCCGCCAGTGCCAAAAAAGCCTTGGATCTCGGCGGCACCGAAGTGATGCATGGTAAGGACGATGAGGGCGACAGCCAATGGGCCGTGATCCTTGACCCCAATGGCGCAGCCTTTGGACTGATCCCTGTGGTGCCAAATGAAATGGTCCCAGATTATGGTTCTGATGAAGCCGGTGATTTTGGCCACATTGCCTGGCTCGACTTAACCACACCCAATGCGGAAACCACCCGTGATTTTTACGCGACAGTCATCGGCCTGAAACCAGCAGATGTTAACATGACGGATGGTGATGACAGCTATGCTGATTACAACATGCTCGGCAGCGATGACCAGCCAGTTGGTGGCGTCTGCCATGCCCGAGGATGCAATCAGGACTTACCTCCCGTGTGGCTGATGTACCTACCGGTTGGTGATTTAGCAGCCAGCCTGAAAAAGGTCGAACAAAACCAAGGTCAGGTGATCAAAACTTATGAAAACGATAACGGACAAACCACCATGGCCGTGATCCAGGATCCGGTGGGTGCTTATGTGGCTTTGTCGCAAAATTAAGTTAATGAAAGTCAGAAATCAATGATTTACAATAAATTATTTGAATTTTGCGTGCATGAAATTACGCCAATATCTTGATAGATGTCAGAGATGCACCATTAATAAGTTGTCAGCAATACAAAGAGACACCGGATGAAAAGGATCGTTTTAATGGGACTTTTGAGTTTTATTTCTAGTTTGTTCACCACAAGTGTGCACAGTGAACCTGAGATATCTGTGCTCAGTGAGGTTCAATCGGATGAAATAAAGGCGATGTCCAAGCAGGGAAAAGGAATAATGGTCAAGTACTTAGGGGTGCAGGCCAATTACACCGAAGATGACATTGATCGAGTTGTTATTATATGGAGGCAATCCGAAAAACCAAATAAAGAAAGTCCAGATGAATTTATTGGAAATCTCGGTGCTTATTTAGGAGAGCTGTTGATAGAAAACCACGATTTATCCTGGTGTGTGTATAAAGATGTCCGAGGTAGTGATTACTGCATTACGCATAAAAAAATTGTAGTACATACCTTTCCACATTCGACCGTTTATAAAGCGGCTATTGAAGGCAGGGAAAATGCGATTAGAGATGTGTCTAAAGCTCTGCTAGAACAAATCAATGAACATCATGATAATCCTGAAGTTAAAACACATTAAAATTGCTAACAATTCAAAGCAGTGGATGAACCACTGTTTGAGGCGTTAGGCTCAGATTGAATTCTAAGCATGAGAGAATTTATGGAATTGTCATTACGCAAAGCAGAATTGAATGATAAAGAAGTTTTGGAAGGAATAAGGTCAGATTCCTTTGAACCAATATTTGCCTCTTTTAGAAAAATCCTCGGTGAAGAGATATATGAGTTAGCTCAAAGACAAGAGGATGAAGAACAGAAAAATATTTTGGCTGGGATGTTTTCAGAAAATTCAACGTGGCAGCTATATGTCGCAGAGCACGAGAGCGAGGTTGTCGGGTTTGTATCATTTCAGATTAATGAGCAGACTACAGTAGGTGAGATTGGACTGAATGCCGTAAGGTCAATTCACTCTGGAAAGGGCGTCGGTACTAGAATGTATGAATTCGCTAATGAGGAAATGAAAAAGGCTGGAATGCGAGTAGCTACTGTAGCCACGGGTGGAGATGAAAGCCATATTCCCGCAAGGAAGGCTTATGAAAAAGCAGGGTTTGATGTTCAAATTCCTAGTGTATGGTACTGCCGTCTGCTATGAATAGTTTAACAAGCAAAGCCGGAAGGTCCCGCCTGGTGGTTCGCTTCTGTTTTGAGCATTAAATGCGATATAGAGAACGAAGTTATAAGGAATGTTCTTGGGGCTTCCAAATCATCTCATACAGGGTGTTGTATGACCAATGAAACAGGGTTCAGCATTTAACAAACCAATAAGTTACCACTCTACACATACAGGAGAAATAAGTGATTAAGTTCGGGTACACAATTGTTTATGTTGCCGATGTGAATGAGGCGTTGTCATTTTTTGAAAATGCCTTTGGTATGAGCCGAAAGTTCGTCACAGAAGAAAATGATTACGGCGAACTGAGCACAGGAGAAACAACACTTTCATTCGCATCTCACGAGCTTGGTCGCTCAAATTTTAAAGGTGGTTACGTCAGCGGATCCGATTCAGACCAGCCATTGGGTACGGAAATCGCATTGGTAACTGCTGATGTCAACACAGCTCACTCATCTGCGCTAAAGCACGGCGCTTCTGAGCTAAAAGCTCCGGAAGAAAAGCCTTGGGGGCAAGTGGTTTCTTATGTACGTTGTCCATCGGGTATATTATTAGAACTGTGTACACCGATAACAGGCTAAGTTCTGGCAAGGCCAAATCAACCGCAAATAATGTGGGCTGGAAATGCTAAGGCGCACCTTAGCTTGTGGATTTAATCGACCATGAATACCCAGAAGCCAAATACACCACTTTCAGGATATCTATTTACTTTTACCAGTGCAATTCTCTGTGTCCTGTCTTTATTGGATGGTGATTCGAGAATTAACAACACAGCTTCTTTTGTGTTTCATTCACACAGTCCGGTGCTGTTAATTGTATTCATAAATTTGTTGGGCGTCATTTGGGTGGTGTTAACTGCATACTTTGTCATCAGTGGTAAAAGGGTTGTGGGTCTTGTCGAAAAGTGTCAGCTTGGTTTTTATCTCTTCACATGGTGTCTTATGTTTTATTTGTATTATTGAAGTGAGTTTGAAAGATGAAACATCTGAGTTAAAGTTCATGAACACAAATAAATGATGTTGGTTCCAGTTCTGTTATGATGGTTACATCAGTTTGTCGTTCAACGGTAACCCACTCTTTGATATCAGGAGACCCCATATGAAACAATTGGCAATCACTCTATTGGCGGCAGTATTTGCCCTCACCAATTCAAATTGTGTCAGTGCTGAAGTCACTGAGAAAGCCATCACTTTGCCCAATGACCTGGGCACAGCCACCTTATACAGCAACCCAAAGGTTGACGGCTCTGATACCGGTATTATCGTGGTGCATGAATGGTGGGGCTTGAATCAATATGCCAAAGATCGGGCCAAAATGCTGGCTGAGGCCGGACACACCGCAATCGCTGTGGACATGTATGGTCACGGCAAAGTCGCTGAACACCCGGAGGATGCTCAAGGTTTTATGCAAGCCGCCATGGCCAATCCTGAGTTGGTCACTGCTCGATTCAATGCGGCCAAAGACATTTTGAGGGGACAAAAGCAAGTGAATGCTGAGCGAATTTATGCCATGGGCTACTGTTTTGGTGGTGCAGTGGTGTTGAACCAGGCCCGCATGGGCAACGATTTGGCTGGGGTCGCCAGTTTTCATGGTAGCTTAAATGCTGCTGTTGAAGCCAAACCTGGCGCCATCCAAGCCAAAATCATGGTCGCCCATGGTGGTGCAGATCCATTTGTTCCGGCCGAACAGGTGACCGGTTTCGTTCAGGAAATGTTGTCCTTGGGTGCTGATTTTGAACTCCTCAACTACCCACAAGCCAAACACAGCTTCACCAATCCTGGCGCCACCGAGAAAGGCCAAAAATATGAATTGCCCTTGGCTTATGATGAACAAGCGGATAAGGCAAGTTGGAAGGCCTTTTTGCAGTTTATTGAGGAATGACACACATTGGCAAAAGATATTTGTTGGCTGTTAAATGATTCAATGGTGAGTGGACATGAGTAACACACGCGACTTGGTTGGTTACGGACAACACACACCGAAAAATGTGTGGCCCAATGGTGAACGACTCGCGCTGCAGTTCGTGATTAACTATGAGGAAGGCGGTGAGAATTGTATCCTCAATGGTGATCATGCATCCGAGGCGTTCCTTTCTGAAATCATTGGTGCCAAACCACTTGAAGGCGTTCGACACATGAGCATGGAGTCGATCTATGAATATGGCAGTCGTGCAGGCTTTTGGCGCTTACATCGTTTGTTCACTGAACGGGACATACCTGTGACTGTTTATGGGGTGGCAACTGCATTGGAAAAAAACCCGAAAGCAGTGGTTGCGATGCAAGCGGCTGACTGGGAAATAGCCTCGCATGGACTTAAGTGGATCAATTACCAAGACATACCTGTGGCTGAAGAACGCCAACATATCCAACAAGCCATTGAGATTCATACCCGCGTCACAGGAGAAAGGCCGCTGGGCTGGTACACCGGACGAACCAGCCCCCACACCCGGGATTTGGTTCATGAGGCGGGTGGTTTTTTATATGATGCTGACTCTTATGCCGATGACCTGCCTTATTGGGTGACGGATTATGACAAACCGTATTTGATCATTCCTTATACCCTTGACAACAACGACATGCGTTTTGCTACCAATCAAGGGTTCAATTGTGGTGACCAGTTTTTCACTTACCTCAAAGACAGTTTCGATGTGCTGTATGCCGAAGGTGCCCAATCGCCTAAAATGATGAGTGTTGGTTTGCACTGTCGTCTGGTTGGACGTCCCGGTCGGGCAGCCGCATTGATCAAGTTCCTCGATTATGTAAAAGGCTTTACAGACGTGTGGATCACACGCCGTGTAGACATTGCCAGGCACTGGCATGCCAAACACAAACCCTGATTTAAAATATTTTCAACACTGTAGTCTGATAGAATATTAACCCATGAAAAAAGCCATCAATAAATACTGTCCCCGATCTGGCAAGCCAGTAGCCGAAGACTCATTGACCGAATACCGTGGCCGAGTCGTGGGTTTTTGTAACCCAGGCTGTCGGGATGATTTCGCCAGTGATGTCGATGCCAGCCCAAATGACAAGCAATACTTTGATGTGGTGATTAAGGAAACCGAGTCTTGATTCTGTTCCGCATGCCGCATTAAAGGAGAGCACTACACCAAAAGGGGCTTTAAAACAAATGTCTAAACCACCTGTGACTTCTTCCAAGTCGCAAATGACTGAATGAAAAAAATGACCGTAAAGTCTAACCATGATGAATAAACCAAAATCACTTCAAATCTGTTGTTTTATTTTATTGTTATTATTCAGTTCGGTACTTATTGCCAAGGACCAAGGCGGCCTGAAAGAACGGTCCAATAACGTGGCGAAACATGAATTCATAACAGCAGCTGATTCAGAGACACCATTCAGGCCCCGCATCATTGCCTATTACAATTCCAACACCCAACCGATCCTCAACCAGGCTGAGTACCTGCCTTATACCCATTACATTCTGGCCTTTCTGATTCCTGATGGTCGAGGTGGTGTTAAACCTTCAAAAGATTTGCAGCAGGTGTTGGCAGACGAAGAAGTGTTGTCACGGATTCAAGCAGCGGGTAAGAAGGTCATGGTCTCGGTCGGTGGTGGCACGGTTACAGGCAAAGATTGGTTACTGATGGGTCAAAACGCTGAAGCAGTGGCAGATTCAATTGTTGCGGTTGTGCAGCGATACCATTTGGACGGTGTGGATTTGGATGTCGAGGCGGTCCCTTACACCGAGCAAAAAACTTTTCAGCCCTATGCAGATGCGGTGGTTGCACTGACCGGGGTGTTGGCCAAAAGGTTACCCAACAAATACCTGAGCCATGCACCCCAGCCACCTTACCTCTGTAAACCGGGCAGTTCCGGCGAATGCCCTAAAGATTCACTGTACGCTACCATATTGGCAGCAACAGGAGAACAGATCAGTTGGCTGAATATGCAGTATTACAGCAACCCGCCAGTGACCTCTTCAGACATGGATGAGGTTGAGTCCTATGAGTCTATCGTAGAAGGGTGGACTGGTTTCGCTGGACTGGCGCCTGAGCGATTGGTACTCGGTAAACCGTATTCCACACGGGTCAATGGTTATGAGTCCATGACTGAAGTCAGCAGTAAAATCTTACAACCATTGAGTAAAAAACATGGCAATAAATTTGGCGGTTTTATGGCCTGGGAATTCAACGAAGATGAAAATGGAGCCTGGGCAGAGGCTGTTCATCAAGCAATTGGAAGTGATGTCAATAACTGAAAATAATTCAGAAAATTAATCATTTAAGTAGTACACCAAATAAAAATACTTCGATCATGTGATCATCTGGCTGTTGTGGCGCACTTCAGCTGGCAATAAACACCAAACCAGGTTGGGTAGATTGGAGTCATCTCCACATCAAAAATATATGGCACAAAATATCCCGGTAATACGTATGAATGGTATATCCATATCATAAAGGTGATAACCATGAAAAATAAAATTGTGTTGCTGATGGCGTTGATGTTGGTGGCTTGGCAGGCACAAGCCCTGACCTTTCAGGCGATTGTCTTGTCAGATGAAATTGACAACAATCCAGGCGATGGCGTTTGTGAAATTCCATTTGGCATGAAATTTTGTAGTTTACGAGCCGCTATCATGGAGGCCAATGCGTTGGGTGGCAGCCACACCATCATGTTAAGCGGCAGTGGTGCTGTTTATGAATTGACTATTTTGGGAGAAGAAACGGGTGGTGTAGCCGGAGATTTAAATGTCATTGCGGCTGATATTACCATCATTGGCGCAGGGCCGGGTGAGACCATCATCAATGGTAATAACAACAATCGAATCTTCCATGTATCAAATGATGCACAATTGAACTTATTAGATTTAACGCTGACTGGTGGTAGGGCAGCGACTGCCAGTAATTTCAGTGGTGGGGCCATCAGTGTCGACACAGCGGAAGCAGAAGTTTACATCGAAAATGTTGTTTTTGAAAACAACAGTGCCAATGCCGGTGGTGCGGTACACGCAACTTTTGGAACAGTTCATATTGCCAATTCTTTGTTGGTGGATAATTTTACCGAAAACCTGGGTTTCACCAATTTAAACGGACCTGCCATTTTTTGTAATAACTGCGAAATGTTTATTGATGGGTCTACATTCATGCGCAATGATATGGGCGGCAAAGCCATTGAGATTCACTCTGGCGCCCTATTAATGATGACCAACAGCACCATGACAGACAATGAGGGAGGCGGTGTCCGTTCACAAAACGGCAACGCCATTATCAGATTCAGTACCTTTGTTTCAGATTCAGCGCAAAACCTGTCTCATTTCAGCTTTGATGGCACCCATTCGATGGATGTTGGTCATTCTGTATTATTCACAACACCAGGTGCTTCTGTTGATAACTGCCAAAGTGGCGATAAACCCATTTCGTCTGGTTATAACATCGTCAGTGATGGCAGCTGTGAGTTTATGTCAGCAGGAGATAATGAAAACACAGATGCCATGTTGAATGCTGTGGGTAGTAATGGCGGTCTGGGGCCCACTTTCTTACCCATGACTGGCAGTCCTGTCATTGATCATGTTCCTTTGTCCGAATGCCTGTCTGCAACTGGGCTGACCTTATCGGTGGATCAAAGGGGCGAGATGAGACCCATGGGTACATCTTGTGATGCAGGCGCTGTAGAAGTTAATTTGGATTATATTTTCACCGATGGTTTTGAGTGACTTGTGTTGGTTTTGTTGGGGTCCCAATCGATTTATTTTGGTGTAAAAAGGTGTGAATTGTCCCTGATACTTAAAAAGGGGGGATGAAATTAAGTAACCAGTTTAGTTGACAATTCACGGTCCGAATTATAGTTAATAATATGAATTAAGATAGTTTTTCACCTTGAAGTTCACATTTCTTTACAAATGGATGGTGCCACGCAGAAGATTATTGTCTCTCAACACTTTTATTTTTCTTGAAGATCACCATGATAATTAATTCTGTCATCTTGCCTATCGAGGAGCTGTTATGAAATACCAACTCGCCCAACTCAACATTGCTCAATTTCGCTTACCACAAGAACACCCTGCCAATGCTGATTTTGTCAACAACCTGGATCGGGTCAATGCCATTGCGGAAACGCAGCCCGGATTTGTTTGGCGCTTCACCGGTTCAGGCAATGATGCCTTGGATGTCCAGGCTTTTGAAGATCCTAACATTGCTGTGAACATGTCTGTTTGGACGGACATCAGGTCGTTGGTCAAATTTGTTTACCGCAATGATGAGCACAAGCAAATCATGCGCAGACGCAAAGAATGGTTTGATAAAATGGCATTTCATATGGTGTTGTGGTGGATTGAAGCCGATCGTTTACCCACTTTGGAAGAAGCCAAAATACGACTTGAGTTATTGCGTCGTAACGGCCCATCCTATGCGGCCTTCACTTTTAAACAACCCTATGCACCGCCCACTGGTGAGCTGTTGAACCCATTCAAAGATGAATGCGCATGATTGGGTTCAAATGACATACCCAATAAACTTATAAAATTTTTAGGAGCATAAATGAAAACCCAATATAGATTTTTAATGGTCGCTTTTGTTCTGGTCAGCCAGACAAGCTTGGCCAGTGATGAGGCTGTGTTTAAGCCGGTCAATGACCTGTTCTTGGCCATGTCAAACATTGATCATGACAGAATGAAAGCGGAAGTGACCGAAGACTTTTTGTTGTTGGAGCATGGCGAAGTGTGGACCATGGGTGATTTAATGGCTGTGGTCAAACCTTCAGACTACAAAAGAACCAATTATTTCAGTGTGATCAACATCAACCATCAAGACAACATGGCCTGGATTAATTATTGGAACAAAGCCAATTTCGATAACCAGAAAAACAGTGAAGATGTGGTTTGGCTGGAAAGTGTGGTTATGGTCAAGAAATCAGGTGACTGGAAAATTGCACAAATGCACTCCACAAGGTTAGAGCCTAAAAGGGTTCCCAATGACATTGATTTCATCAAACAGTCGATTGATTATAGATAAGTAAGCCAAATGAGTTGAAAACTAGACTCAAGTCATTTGGTGGATTCATTGAATAGTATTTACCATGAACATCAGAACAGCAACCAAACAAGACTGGAATTCGATTTGGCCAATTTTGCGCGAGATTGTGCAAGCCGGTGAGACTTATGGTTTTGATCCCAATATCAGCCAAGCACAAGCCGAGCAAATCTGGATGGAAGCTCCCCGCAATACCTATGTGGTTGAGGAGGGTGACCAAATATTGGGCACTTATTTTCTGAAGTCCAATCATGGAGGCCCAGGTGGTCACGTGTGTAACTGTGGCTATATGGTGTCTCCTCAAGCCCGCGGCAAAGGACTGGCCACTGCCATGTGTGAACATTCACAACAGCAGGCTGTGGCTTTGGGTTATCAAGCCATGCAGTTTAATTTCGTTGCCACCAGTAATGAGGGTGCTGTAAGACTGTGGGGAAAGCTGGGTTTCGAAACCGTAGGCCGCTTGCCCAAGGCATTCAAGCACCCAACTAAAGGGTATGTTGATGCCTTGGTGATGTATAAATGGTTGGCTGAATGATGCCGGGAATGAATCATCTCTTTGTCACTTAATTGGAGCTCCTGACGAAAAAATGTGTCGAAATGCTGGGCCTTCGGTGTGCAATCATGCATACTGGAACTGCGAACGAATGAATCCGCGATTGAAAATATAACTTAAAGGGGAATTGCAGATGAAACACTTCATTAAACCATGCATGTTGATAGGCATCATCTCACTGAGTGCCTGTGCTGCAGAAAAAAATCAACAAGAGACAACAGCAGCCATTGAAGAAGTGGTGTGGCAAGCAGGAGCAGATGTCGAAAAATTTTGGCAGCAGTACGCTGATACAAAAGGTGGATTGACATGGGGTCAGTCGATCACATACCCAGCCTATGAACAAGTCAAAGAAGGCGATACGCTGATGATATTACTCGACCAAGGCCCCTGCCTGATGGAGTTTTTCCACAGCCGCTGGCGCCGAGCCAATGACGTGTGGCGTTGGGATGACTCGATCAATGAGTATGGTGGTTGTCCGTTTGTGTTTGATTAAGGGTTGAAAATCCAGTAGGGTTAACCAACAAATAGCACTGCAGGTAAGTACTTGGCTGGCAAGTTAGGTATATTTGGCACATAATAGAAGTTAATGGCATCAGCGAGATTCTTATGAAGTTAGCAACGATAATCATTTTAGTCCTTATGATCGGTCAGCTTGCTGCCAGTCAAAAAGCCGTTACTGAACAAGGAAAAGTGGTCATTCTCAATGACAATGGCACTTGGCAATATGAAGATGAGGCCAGGCACGTAGAACCTGAACTGACCATCAATCCCGGTACTTTTAACACCCATGCCGAAGCCGACTTTGTCCTACAAAGCGCAAAGACTGACCCAACATTTGCCATCAATCCCAATGAGTGGTTATTCAACAAGAGCGAGAACGGGGAAGATGCAGCAGAATATTATTTTCAGCGCAAGGGCGCGGATCTTTATGCCATGGCCATCACAGAGCAAATAGAAATTGATGTGCAGGAGTTGGCCAAAATTGCATTTGAAAATGCCAAAGCAGCGGCACCCGATTCCAGGGTTGTGAAAAAAGAATATCGCACAGTCAATAACAAGCAAGTCATTTACATGGAAATGACTGGTACCATTCAAAGCATTCAATTTAAATACCATGGTTATTACTATTCGAATGCCTCTGGTTCAACGCAGTTGATTGCTTATACTGGCGTTAATTTAGTGGACAAATATGCGGACGATATCAACCTGTTCCTGAATGGATTTTCAAGTGGTCAATGACGCAGTTATTCAAAGTGACATTCATCTTGGGTGGTCGACTTCAGTCGACCGGATAGTTTACTGGTTTGATTGACATCAACGCTTCATCATGTGTTGTACAAATAGTCTTATGGAACTGATCGCAGTATTATTGAATTAATGATTGATTGGTTATAAAACAAAATAACAGATGTCCGCAGATCAGAAACACAAATGACATACCTCAACTTGAACGATCTATCTAAAAACACGTCTTGAATCGACTGGTTATTTGTACATTCTTTATGACAACCACCGCGATCACGAGACTTAATGCCTTCGAGTATCCGAAACCTTAATCAGATTCATTTTCGTTAGAAGCCTTGATGTTGGATGGCCCTGAATTACATGAATCTTTGCAGGCACAAAAAATCAGGCTTTCTTTTCGGCCCAATGATTTCGCCAACCACTTAAAGAATTAATTGAGGGACAAGCTTTAGATTGCCCCTTCACGTTTCGAGTTTAAAACACCCCATTGGCATTTCGGATCTTACCACCGCTGAGCAGTGAATTGAGCCGCATCATGGTGTCCAGCGCTTGTATTGAATCCCAGTGCTCGACGATTTTACCGTCTGCAATCCGCCAGGTATCGATGATATTCAAGCCCTTTTGGTCATTGCCCCTGTGGGCCTTGTGTAAGGTCGCATGAGAATGAAAAATGACATAATCACCATCGGCAAAGATGTGCTTCACGTCATAGGTGTAATCAGGGTACTTAACTACCAATTGTTGTAAAAAGCCCACCAATCCGGTGACTTTGTTGGGTATGTTGCGGTTGTGTTGGACATATGAGCTGTCGTTGTAGTGTTGTAGAACGTAGTCGAAGTCATGGTTGTTCATGAGGTGTTGAACAAAGTCGGTGATCAACTCAACGTTTTTCGTTTCTTGTACAGACCAACTGGATTTGTGTAGTCCTTCCAAATCGATGGTGATGTTGTCGTCAGCTGAGTGAGCGACAGAGCTGGTTAAAACTGACAATAATGGGGTGATGATTTTCCACATAATAGGCTCCGGTTAAATAAATGATTAATACGATGGTATAAATTTGGCACTATGGTATAAAATAGTAACTAGCATTACAAGAAGGCACTAATGTGTGACCTGGTTACCAGTCAGTAACCCTTGGTTCAATCAATCCATAGGAGTAACAACAAATGGTCGTCAAAGTTCAAGCAGATAGGCGGGTGTTTTATAACAATGAAGAATGCCCCATCCGTGATGTCGTGTTAAAAATATCAGATAAGTGGTCAATGCTCATATTATTTGCCTTGGCTGATGGCGCCGATCGATTCAATTCGCTCAAATCAAGAATCATTGGTATCTCTCAGCGGATGCTGACCCAAACCCTCAGGAATCTGGAACGCGAGGGTTATGTAAACAGAACAGTCTTTCCAGAGGTTCCTGTTCGGGTTGAGTATGAGTTGACTGACTTAGGCCAAGATCTGATCAAACCCATATACCAGCTGGTTTCATGGGCCGGTGAAAACCATGAAACGGTTAAGCTGGCCAGAGTGGCTTTTGCGGCAAGGGATTGATCCAGTGATGGCTGAATGCATGGTGTTATAATGATTGAAGTTAACAAGTGGGCAAAACAATGAATTATGTTGATGGTTTTGTGGTTGCAGTGCCCAATGAAAACAAAGCACTGTACCTTAAACATGCCACCTTGGCTGCTGAGGTATTTAAAGATCATGGCGCTTTACATGTGGTCGAAACCTGGGGTGAGGATGTGCCTGATGGTGAAGTGACTTCATTGCCAATGGCTGTTAAATGTAAAGCCGATGAAACCGTTGTTTTTTCCTGGGTTACCTGGCCTTCCAAAGCAGCACGAGACTCAGGTTGGCAAAAGATTATGGAAGACCCGCGAATGCAACCAGACGAAAATCCCATGCCATTTGATGGCAAGCGGTTGATTTATGGTGGCTTCCAGAAAATTTTGGAGGTCTGAATGCAAGCACTGATGGTATGAAAATTCTG
Organism: Marinicella sp.; assembly: GCA_965230295.1. Taxonomy (GTDB): domain Bacteria; phylum Pseudomonadota; class Gammaproteobacteria; order Xanthomonadales; family Marinicellaceae; genus Marinicella. The sequence continues at coordinate 2,111,272 of OZ246001.1, forward strand.
ATCACAGGAACAGCCGGCCGGGTGGGGCGGGCCATTTATTCCAAGTTGATGCGGGAGCATGAAGTGGTAGGCATGGATCGCACTCCCTGTTCAACGGCTGATTATTTGGGAGACATCCGTGATGAGGCACTGTTACAACAAGCCTTAAATGGTGTCGATGCAGTTATTCACACCGCTGCCTTGCATGCGCCTCATGTGGGATTATTACCTGATGATGAATTTGATTCCATCAATGTCAAGGCCACTGAAAAACTGGCCTTGTTGGGTTCAGAGCAAGGCATCAAGCACTTTATTTTCACCAGCACCACGGCATTGTATGGCCATGCCTCCACCCCTGAAGGGATTGCAGGTTGGGTGGATGAAAGCGTGGTTCCACAACCCAAAACCATTTACCACAGATCTAAAATCAAGGCAGAAAAACGCTTGGAAAAAATATCCCATGTGTTCAATCTGCCGGTGACAGTTTTGCAAATGTCCCGCTGTTTTCCTGAACCTGCCGATTTGATGGCGGTGTACCGTTTGTCACGTGGGGTGGACGCCCGTGATGTGGCTCTTGCACATGCCTGTGCTGTGGAACAAAGGCCGGCCGGATTCAATCGATACATCATTTCGGGACAGACGCCATTCAAACGTGAGGATTGTCGACAGCTGTATGAAGATGCACCAGCACTGATTCAAACCCTTGAACCTGAATTAATAAAGACATTTAAACAGCGCGGCTGGAATTTGCCGAACAGTTTGGATCGGGTCTATGATTCAAGCAAAGTCCAAAAAGAACTGGGGTGGCAGCCACAACATGGTTTTCAAAGCGTGTTAGACATGCTGGATGATGAAGTGGCTGAAGTACTACCAGTGATTAAACAATGAATCTCTCCAACAAATACCTGATCACTGCTGCCATTGGAAGTGGGCTGGCTGCCTTGTTACATTTAGGCTGTGTGGTGTTTGGTGGTGACTGGTACCGATTTCTAGGTGCTGGTGAAGCGATGGCACAAATGGCTGAAGCGGGTCATATTTATCCAAGCCTGGTTACTTCAGCAATGGCCTTGATGCTGTTAATTTGGGGTATGTATGCCCTGTCAGGTGCCGGTTTGATCATGCGTTTGCCGCTGTTGCGTTTGGGCCTGATTGTGATTGCCGGGATCTATTTATTGCGAGGGTTGGCCTTTGTGTTTTTGATGCCGATGTTTCCGGACAATGGCCTGACTTTTTGGTTGGTCAGTTCAGGCATCTGTTTATTTATGGGTTCCATGTATGTCATGGGATTACGGCAGGCATGGCCGCTGTTGAAACAAAGATCAGGAGTCATTAAAAAATGAAATGTTCAGTGTTTATTGCCACCAGTGTGGACGGCTACATTGCTGCTGAGGATGGTGCGGTTGATTGGTTGTATACAGCAGGCAATCAACAAGCTGATTTGGGTGATGATGTTGGGATGGGGTTTCAACAATACATGGCATCGGTCGATTGTATGATCATGGGTCGAGGTTGTATGGAAATCTTGGCTGGGATGCATTTGACGGCCGAAGCCTGGCCATATGGCAACTTGCGGGTGATAGTCCTGAGTCGCAGCATCACTGAACCACCTGCTTCATTACCGGGACCGGTTGAAATCTATTCTGGTGACATTCCCGGTTTGATCAAAACTTTAGAGACCGATGGATTCAAACATGCTTATGTCGATGGCGGCGCCACCATCACCTCATTTTTATCGCTGGGTTTGATCAACGAAATGACCATCACCAAAGCGCCGATCATTCTTGGCAACGGGATTCCTTTATTTGGTCAGTTGAACCAAGCCATCAATCTAGAAAAAACCACAGCCAAAGTATTTGCCAATGATTACATTCAAGAGACATACCGGGTATCAGGTCGCTGATCAACCCTTTATATCTTCAACAGTTTTCTCAGGCAGCTGTACCTTGAGGTAAAATTGTATCAATCCACACCAACAGTAAACGCATGAATTCTGATTTAAACCGAATTGCATTTTTGGCCGGTATGATCTTCTTGGTGGCCAAACCCTTGGTCAGTAGTCGCCGTGATCACAACTGAACAATCAGCATGGGTTGTGCAAGCCGTAATGGCGTGGCCATTTCTGATCCTCGGCCTTTCGCACATGCTACAACCCAAGATGTGGGTTGATTTCTTTGTGTATTTACATGGTTTAGGCCTCACCGGCGTGTTGATTCGGACCTTTGCTTTGGAGCTTGTGCCCGCATTGGTGATTGTGACTTTTCATTGGGTGTGGTCGGGCCCGGCCATGTTGATCAGCATATATGGTTGTTTGTTGGCCATTAAAATCACCTTGAGTCTGTTGGTGCCGAATATTGGACTGAAGTCTTTGGGGATGGCAGAACAACATAACCGCCGTGGGTTTGTGATTGCTGGTTTGGTTTTGGTGTTGTTCAGTGGCTTGTGTTTTTGGTTGGTGTGGTTTTGATGAAACTGCGTGGCTAAAGACAACAAGATTCTATAGACTTTTCTATTTAAGACACAATTTGATGCCATTTCAATTCTTACAATCCTTTGTCACACATTAAGGAATGTTCTTGGGGCTTCATTCACTTTTGTTTCTGACAAAAGTGAAAGCGACCACGGCGAACATGACATGCTACCTCGCGCTTTTCGCCTCTGATTCGCAAGGCTCACCAACCGGCTCGGCGGGTCAAGCTGCTCAGCAGCTTTCCATAGCAGCCAAATTGGTGCTGTTGTTTGTGACAGTTTGTCTGGTCATTGTTAGGCTGAGTTTGAGTGCGCACAGCCACATGTTTTATGTCTGTCCATGGGTGATGTAAAATCACTGCTGTTCCATTGACAAAACGAGCCATCATGAAAGCACTCCAATTACTGATTTTCTTGTCAGCCCTGTTCACGTGGGTTGACAGCACATTCGCCAAGGATCAACCGAGCCGTTCAACTGAATTTTTGAATTCTGCTGCACACCTACAGTCCGATTTACCTTTTTCCCAAGCCGTGCGGGTTGGTGATGTGTTGTTTTTATCGGGTCAAATTGGCTACGACTACGAGCAAAAACTTTTGGTAAAAGGTGGCATCAAAGCAGAAACCAAACAAACCATGAACAACATCAAAGACGTATTAGCCGCCAATGGATACAAGATGAGCCAATTGGTTAAATGTACCGTGATGTTAGATGACATTGCTGAATGGCAGGCCTTCAACGAGGTCTATGTCACTTACTTTGAAAAACCATTTCCGGCCCGCAGTGCATTTGGGGCGGATGGTTTGGCCCTGGGGGCTAAAGTGGAAGTCGAGTGTATCGCCGCAATAGGTAATCGACAATAAATGATTAATTCTTAGCATGTCGCTGGCTACATTTAACTACATTGAATCGGGATTGTGGTTTGTGTTTGCATTGATCATGCAGTTTCATGTATATCGGGTGGGCACGGAACATAAGCTGTTCAAAGTCACATGTATGGCATCACTGGCCTTTTTGTTGTTTGGCATCTCCGATGTGATCGAAGCCCAGACCGGTGCCTGGTGGCACCCCTTTGGGTTGTTGTTGCTCAAAGTGGGTTGTGTGCTGACCTTAGCGGGGTGTTATGTCTGGTACAGGTTAATCATAAAGGGTGAAGAACGTGACTGATGACCGTCACATTGTTATCTTCGACGGGGTGTGTAATTTTTGTAATGGGGCAGTTAATTTCATCATCAAGCGAGATCCCAAAGGCTTGTTTGTGTTTACCCCGATGCAAACTGAACTGGCCCGGCAATTGATGCAAAAACACCATATCTTCAATGTGGGGATCGATACGTTTTTATTGATCAGGAACGACCGCTGTTTTGTGTTTTCTACTGCTGCTTTGGAAATCGCCAGAGATTTGACTGGTGGTTGGTTCCTGTTCAATGGGTTCAGGATCATCCCTGCCTTTATGCGTGATTTTTTTTATAAATTGTTCGCTCGCAATCGCTATGCATTATTTGGACGAACAGAACACTGTATGGTGCCATCCGAAGAGCTGAAGTCCCGATTCATTGGTTTGGGATGATGTTTAGTTTTGTCATCTTGATTAACGTGAACTGAAGTCCACGCTCCAAGTGTATCGTCATTCCGGCGCAGGCCGGAATCTAACACCTTTCTTAAGGTGTCAACATAAGAAACAATTCGAATGGAGAACAAAACATATGGCCTACTAAGATTATGGATACCGGCCTGCGGCGGTATGACAGAACTTCAATATCCATCGTCAAACCAATTGATTGATTTACCTCCTGGCTTCGGCCTCCACTTCATCCAAAAAGGCGGGTTTGATACCAGTCATTTCCCAAGTACTTAGGGTAATGGGAATGGAGCCAATGGCATTGAGTTGATCAAAGAAGCCTTTGAGTGTGAACTCATGACCTTGTTCTTCGTCAATTTTGGCTTTTTGAGCCATGGCATGGTCGAGCAGGGCTTTGCCTGTGACGTAACTGGTACCATATCCTGGTTGGCGCAAATACAAATGTTGCTCAAAGATCAACAGTTCTTTTTCAGTTTTCATCCAGCCTCTGGGGGTGTAGTTCATGTGTATTTCCCCGGCTTTTTCCATGGTCATTTGATTGGCATGGGCATACAAAGAACCAAGGCCTCTGGCAGCTCTTTGGGCCAACATGATGTAAACAATCTCTCGGCCACGTGGGTTGTGGTCATACAAACCCGCATGCATGAAAATTTCTTCTACCGCGGTGGCTGTGCCTTCATTGCGACTGTCAAAGATGTTGTACAACAGGGCGTTTTTTCTGATCAATCGAGGATTGGGATCGTGTTCCATGATGGCCAATTCAAACCAGTGGTAAAAATGCGAAAACAATGGTGTAGGGTCGAGGTGTGAGCCAATGTAAAAGAAATGACGGGTGGCTTCCGGGACAAAACTGCCTTTGTGTCGGTCCAGTGCCGGTTTGAAATAATCGGCCACTGTAACGATGTCTTTTTTATCTAGCCAGTTGATGAAATGGTCTGCTGAGCGGTTGGCCAAAGCTTCGTATTCTTCTTGGTTTTTGGCCGAAACCAATTCAGGTAAGTCTCGATTGCGGTGTTCTTCCAGTTTGAGTGAGGTCCAGGCCCGATCCAATTCACGTCTTAACAGGCGTTCTTCATCGGCCCAATCCATCGGTACCAGATGGACATGTTGCTGATACCAGCTGTAGTTTTCGATGCCCAGACCTGAAGCGCCTGTTTTGTTGTCACTTTGTTGTTCCAGCCACTGAGCAAATGCGGCTGTGGATTCGGTGGCTTGATGCAGTGTCTTGATCAATGTGACATTTTCTGTGGCCTCAATAGAAGCTTGCAGATCGGTCAGGACTTGGTGTTGGCGTTTGATGTCGCGGATGCCCGCTATCCACAGTTCTTTGGCATTGCCGATGAGGTTTTCTCTGGCTTGTTGTTGTAAAGGTTTGATGCGTGCCAAATCGCTGTTCAACCTGATTTGTTCGGCGTCACTTAATGGAAAATCGTAGGTCCACAGTTCGGTGACAAAATGTGGTGTGGGGCCTTCATGTGCGGGTACATCGCTTTTATAGGTCCATACTTGTTTGTAAAAGGCCGGGTCTCGTTGCCAGGGTTTCAGAATCCGTTGGTTAAAATCATACCCGTTGATCTCAGCCAACATCACAAACCAATCAATCTGTTCTGGCACGGACCATGCGGAACGATCAAATGCCATCAGTTGGGCCTTGAATTTGCTCCATTGAGGACGGCGTTCTACAAATGTGGCTTGGCGATAATCAGGTGCCATGTTATGCAATGGTGGCACCTCAAAGGCACGCCATTCGATGAAGAGTTGTTCCAGTTGTTTGAAGTCAGAGGATGGGTGGGCACTGGCTGTGAATAACAACAATGTCAGTGTGAGCAATCGAATGTTCATGTTTGATCCATAAATTCAATCAGCATAATATAGCAGAATCTGATTGATAAATTCTCACATAAGAATGATCTGGCCAACTGTTGGTAGAAGAGGGTGACTGCTGTGAATTTACGATTAGTTGCGACCATTTGCTTGTGACTGTCGTCTTATATAGTACGAATCGGACTAAATAGGAAAAACCAATGAAACATTCAAAATACACATACCGCTACATATTGTTCATTTCAATTTTTACCATTCACCTTATGCCAGGCGCCATTAATCAGGTCAAATCGAAGCCCAGACAAGTGGAAGAACAGCCAGCTGCCCTGGGGGACTTTGATTTCCCGGGAAACCGTTTGGTGTTGAAAACCACTCATTCTGGCCCTCATCCGAAGGTGGTTGTTGATTTAGGTGATGGAGAAACTTACCATTTCATTGTTGACACGGGTGCTTCAGTCAATGTGATGGATACGACCATTGCTGAAAAACTGGGTTACAACGTGATTGGCAGTACTGAAATCGGGGCACCTGGTGGGCCACAAGTTGCTATGGATATCGTTAAAGTTCCGCTTGCCAAGATTGATGCTGGCGAAATTACAGATGCAGAATTCTTATTGATGGACATCCAGAAATTCAGTATGGGAACCATGCATGGTGTCATTGGCATGGGTTTATTCAGAGAGTATTTACTCACATTTGATATGGGTGAGGGCTTGATAACCATTTCCAGAGAATCCTTATCAATTGATGATCCAACTGTGATCACTTATCAACCATCCAATGGCCACATCATGATTGAAATGGATGTGGCAGGGACCCCTGTAGATGCCCATATTGATACCGGTGCCATGGGTGGGTTCATGTTGCCAGGAGAGTCACTTCAGTCTTTTCCAATAATGGGTGAACCACAAGCAGGTCGCAAAGCCCGCTTGGTGGGTGGGGAACGAGACATCACCAGGGCTCAAATTAATGGATCCATTCGATTTGGTGGCTTTGAATTTAAAAATGAAACGGTCTCTTTCATGACACCGTCCACTGGATATGGCAACATTGGAGGTGATGTGTTCAGTCAAATGGTGATGCCAATTGACCAAAAGAATCATTTAATTGGCTTTCGCAAACCGACGAAGAAAACAGGGACACTCACAGGTAAACCACGACGGTTGGGTGTTGAATTTCGAGGTATGGGAGGAGGCGGTGATTTGGCCATTGGCATGATTGAAAAAGGTTCATTGGGTGAGTCCGCAGGTTTTCAATCAGGTGATAAGATGGTCTCAGTGAATGGGCGCAGCATCAAAGATGTGGCCATTCAAGAATTAGGCGCCTTGATTCAAGGTAAAGAGTTGTTGGAATTTGTGGTGGAACGTAAGGGTCAATTGACTCACATCACAGTGAAGTAAGGAGGAGTTTTTTGCGAAAATTAAGCGAATTAGAAGGCGTGTCTTTAGGCATCATTCATCATTTTCAGCCATGTACAGCCTATTTTGTACGTTGTCAGCTCAGGGATTCGCCTTCTACACTTTGGCAGGCATCTGCAGGATCGGTTTATCCTTTGGTGTCCAGGTTAGAAAATCAAGGGTTAATAAAGGCCACTGAAGACGGTGATAAACGTGGTAGAAAAAATCTGACACTGACTGAACGGGGTGTGTCTGATTTGCAATCGTGGGTATTAAATGGTTCTGATCAATCGAAAGTTGCTGCGATCATGGACCCATTGCGTAACCGGATTGCATTCTTATCCGTGTTGGATGATCAAACACAAATGATTTATTTGGATCAGTTATTGGTTGAGATGAAAGTGTTTTATGAAGTAACCAAAAAAAGGCTTGCTGACAGCCCAAAATCTGATGACCTTTACAAACACATGGTGGCTTTGGGTGCCATGCAATCCACCCAAAGCCGTTTGAATTGGTTATCTGAGGTTAAGCAATTAATCATTGAAAAGCATGCCAAATAGAGTGCCTGATGAAGATCGGTAGTACAACTGCGCAGCGCGTGACAGAAAAGTGATTATTTGAAGAAGAAGCTGTGAGATTGACTGTTCATAATGGAAACACAGTTATTAAACCGGACAGATCAATGAATAAAATTTTACTTTTTATGTTGCTTTCACACATAACTTTATCAGTGATGGCACAAAACCACTCGCCGATGGAGAAAAAACCACTGATTTCGGTCAATGATGCTGGTGTGGCCATCAATGGTTTCGATACAGTGGCTTATTTTGAGCAAAACAAGGCGGTCAGAGGCAGTCAGGAATTTAGCTGTGATTACAAGGAGGCTACTTGGTACTTTACTTCTGCTGAAAACAGGGACAGGTTTTTACAAAACCCAGAAAAATTTGCACCACAATATGGCGGTTACTGTACGCATGCTTTGGCAAAAAATCAACTGATCAATGCCCAACCGGATGCTTTTGTGATTAACAACAATCAGCTCTATTTATACAGCAAAAAGACTTTTGCTCAAGAATCCAAGTTCACTTTTAAACAAGAACAACGGGTTCGTGAACAGAATTGGCTGAGTTTTCATAAAACTTTTTCTTGGCCAAGGTCATCGTTGGCTAAGTAGGGCTTTTATTCTTGTTCATGGCCTTCAGTATTCAATTCAATTTTGCGTTGTAACAGCACCGGGCCTGATTGATCTTCACCCAATTCGTCCTCGGGATTGTACAGGGGGCAGGCTTTCAGGGATAAACAACCACAACCGATGCAACTGGTGAGGTTATCACGCAATGCGGTCAGTTGCATGATCTTGCGACTCAAATCATCATTCCATTGTTTTGAAAGGCGCTGCCAATCACTTTTGTTGGGCGCTCGGTTTTTCGGCAGAAATGACATGGCATGATTGATGTTCTTCAGGCTGATGCCTACCTTTTGTGCAGCCTTGATTACACTGATGCGACGTAGCACGTCTTTGTTGAAACGGCGTTGGTTGCCGGCATTTCTGACCGAGTGAATCAACCCCTTTTCCTGATAAAAATGCAACGTGGACACCGACACACCACTGCGTTTGGCCACGTCACCAACCGACAAGTTGGCTGGTTTGATTTTTTTTGCCATTGTTCTTGACCTCAAGTTAACTTGAGGTTTTATTATGGGCACTTAATCTTGAATGAGCAAGTGCTCAGGAGTATTTTTATGATCCGATTAGAACATGTCAACCTGGTAGGAAAAGACCTCGAGCGCAGCCTCAGTTTTTACCGGGCTGCTTTTCCCCATTGGCGCATCCGTGCGGAAGGCGGTGGCGAATGGTATGGGAAACCCAGGCGTTGGTTACACTTTGGTGATGACTACCAATACCTGGCGTTGAGTGACTTTGGTGAAGGTAACAACCGCGATTTGGCTGGGCACAGTGTAGGGCTGGCCCATTTTGCATTTGCAGTGGACAATCTGGATGCGCTGATCAAACGGTTGAATGAGGCGGGTTATCCCGTTTTCAAAGCCGGCGCCGATTCGCCTTATCGCAAAAACATCTACTTTCTGGATCCAGACGGATTTGAAGTGGAGTTCACTGAATACCTCACCGATGTCCCCAAAGAACGCAATGCTTAGGAGCCAGTTATGAACCTCAATCAAATCACCATACAGTCCAACAACGTGAATCGTGCCTTACAGTTTTATCTGAAGTTGGGTCTGCAATTGATCGTAGATTCCAGCCCGCGTTATGTGCGCCTGGCCTGTCCAAAAGGTGACAGCACCTTTTCCATCAATCACAGTGAAAACCGAGTCAATGACAGCACAACTTTGTATTTCGAAGTGACAGATGTGGATCGGATCAGTGAGCAACTGCAGCAACAGGGCATCGTGTTCAAGACATCGCCGAAAGACCAACGCTGGTTGTGGCGTGAAGCCGATCTGGTCGACCCCGACGGTCACCACCTCAAACTTTACCATGCTGGCGAAAACCGCAAAAACCCGCCCTGGCGGGTCAGAAAAAAACACTGGTTCGAACACATCAGCGACAGTCCTTATAACTTGATGAAGTGATGGTTTAATTATCGTCTATTTTGGAGATTGCATCGTTGCTACGCGCCACGCAATGACCAGTTTGATGGGTCGTAGGCTTCAGACCACATTTAAGCTTCGGACCCACCAGTTCACTTCGACTCCGCTCAGTGAACGGATTGATTCGTTGGCTGAGCGGAGTCGAAGCCCTGTATAAAATACTCATTAAGAGCGCGGACTTCAGTCCACATTTCTGAAACATTTCCTTATTCTTTTGTGATGTAAAAAACATGGATCCCTTATAATAAGCCCCATCTGAAATCCACACAAAATCATGGCTGAAGAATCGATCACCATAACCCAACCTGATGACTGGCATGTGCACTTGCGCGATGATGCCATGTTGCAACAGGTGGCCCATTACACTGCGCGACAATTCGGTCGGGCCATCATCATGCCAAATTTAACACCGCCAGTGACTACGGCTGCGATGGCAGCGGCTTACCGTGATCGAATCAAAGCAGCGACCCAAGAATATCCAGGTTTTAAGCCATTGATGACGGCTTATTTAACCGACGACATGGATCCGGCAGAAATTGTCAATGGCCATGCGGATGGGGTGTTCACAGCGGCCAAATTATACCCGGCCAATGCCACCACCAATTCAGCAGCAGGTGTCACCGATGTGACCAAGATCTATCCAGTGCTAGAAGCCATGCAACACCATGGCATCCCATTGTTGGTACACGGTGAGGTGGTCAGTGATGACATCGATGTGTTTGATCGCGAAGCTGCGTTCATTGATCAAATCATGCAGCCCTTGCTCCAAGCCATGCCTGAGTTGAAAGTGGTGTTTGAACACATCACCACCAAGGATGCTGCTGATTTTGTGGCCGCTGGTCAAGACAATCTGGCTGCCACCATCACAGTGCATCATTTACAGATCAACCGCAATGACATGCTGGTTGGCGGGATCAAACCGCACTTGTATTGTTTGCCGATTGCCAAACGCGAATTACACCGACAGGCGTTAAGAAAAGCAGCGACATCTGGTTCCGCTCGATTCTTCTTGGGCACCGACACCGCACCACATGCCATTGGCGATAAAGAAAGCGCTTGTGGATGTGCCGGAATCTTCAGTGCACCGCATGCTTTGGAAAATTATGTGCAGGTGTTCGAAGAAGAAGGTGCTTTAGACCAATTTGAAGCCTTTGCGTCACTCAATGGGCCAGCCTTTTATGGTCTACCGGTTAACAACAAAACCATCACTTTAGAAAAACTCAGTCAACCAGTACCAGCTTCAATTGGTCACGGTGCTTTGTCTATATCACCCTATCGAGCAAGCGAAACCATTGCTTGGCGACTGAAGGATGAATGAAGACCCAAGAACATTCCTCTAATTGGACTGTTTCAGCTGGTTTGAAGCTGTAGGTGGTAGTCAAAAAATTTTCGGCGATTTGGACCATATTCATTGGAGCTGATTTTGTTCGGGTGTTTGATGTCTTTCCAGGCGGTGACCATGCGCCCGGTATTTACATGAGGGAAATCCAAGCCATCCTTGCCATCCATTCCTAAAAACCGCAGCAATGCGGTTAAAGCACCCGCTTGGCTGACATCGATGCCAAGAACATCATCTCGGCCTGCGAAATAAGAATGGATGTTGTGTTGGTGTTGTTTGAAGCATTCAGTGAGGTGGTCTTCAGATGTTGTCTCATTGACTGATTCCAGTTGAAACGTTTCATTAAAACAACGTTTGATGATGGGATTGAAATGGCTGTCTGGTTGCAAATATTGACTGATTTTGGACAACAGCATTTGCATGGATGGTACCCAGTCTGCCAATGCTCGATTTAAGTAAATAAATTTTGAGCCAGGGAACAGGGAATCCAGATGTGGGTAGTCACAGTAACAAGGCGTGTCAGCCACCACATCCGCCAGGGTAAAGGTTTGTTGGGTATAGGCGGTGTGGGCCACTTTTAACCCTTGATCCAATAATGCGACACAGACACTGGTGGTGCCGGTTCGGGGTAAGCCAATGATGAACACTTTATTCATGGTGTACCAGTATGTCTTGATTCGTATCTGGCGTCAATACACCTTAACTGCCGCCATTAAATCTCAAGAGCTGGTACCTTTTGGCTTGGGTTTCCGCTAAACTTACTGGCGTAAATACAGACTGGTATGAATGGATGTCCCATCACTGCTGGCTTAACAACAATCATTAAATCCTGTTATGAATCAAATCGATAAAGTGTACCGCCCAGAAATCGATGGCTTACGTGCCGTCTCAGTATTGGCCATTTTACTGTTCCATGGTGGTTTTGAATGGGCCGGTGGTGGATTTGTTGGGGTGGATGTGTTTTTTGTGATTTCAGGTTATTTGATCACCCGCAACATCCGCCATGACTTGGCCTTACAAAGGTTCAGCATGGCTGAGTTTTATGTGCGTCGAATTAAACGCCTGTTTCCTGCTTTGCTGTTTACTTTGGCGCTGGTGTTGCTGGCTGGTTTGTGGATGTTTGCACCGGCTGATTTGGAACGTCTGGGTCGGTCACTGCAGTACGCCATAGTGTCCTTGTCGAATTTTTTCTTTTGGTCTGAAGCCGGATACTTCAATGATGCATCAGAACTGAAACCATTGTTGCACACCTGGTCGTTGGCTGTAGAAGAACAGTACTACTTACTGTGGCCGGCTTTGTTGGTGGGTGTGTCGTTGATCAAAAAACGCAGTGCCTTGGTGGTGTTCCTGTTGCTGTTGATGGCACTGTCTTTGTTATTGAATTTTCTATTCCTGAAAAGTCATCCGTCAGCGGCGTTTTTCTTGTTGCCATTTCGGGTGTTTGAATTTGCGTTGGGTGCTTTGTGTGTCTCGTTGTATCCCCTCAAATTGCCACACAAATGGATGTCTGAAGCATTCACTGTACTGGGTCTGGCCATGATCATCGCAGCGGTTGCGTTGTATAACCAAAAAACCGATTTTCCAGGATTCGCTGCTTTGTTGCCCTGTGTGGGTGCTGCGTTGATCATTGTGGCCAAGCAATCTCGTTTAGGACATTATGGGTTAAGCAATGGTTTGATGCTCAAAATTGGTTTGGCTTCCTATTCCATCTATTTGATACATTGGCCCTTGCTGGTGTTCTATAAGTATTGGAAGTTCACACCTGTTACTTTGACCGAAACCATCAGTCTATTGGTTGCCTCGATTGTGATCGGCCTGATGATGTGGCGATGGATTGAGCAACCCTTTAGAACTTATCAAGAGGGGATGAACAAAAAGCTCTTTTTCATTAAATTCTTTGCGGTGGTTTCAGTGTTCTTTGCGATGGCCTTTTTGACGCATAAAAATGAGGGATGGCCACAACGCTTCCCTGCAGAATATTTCATGTCGAAAGCAGAGATCAAAGAAAATCGCGATCGCTATTGGTCTTATTTTGCTGAAGAAAATAAACCTGAAAATCATGTGCAAGGTCGTAAACATGTGGTGGTGATGGGTAACTCGCACGCAGTAGATTTGGTTTATGCCTTGCGTGAAAATGACGCTCAATTGAACATAACTTTTTTCAATTCCTGGCACCAATGTTACCACTTTGGCACCCCCTTGGCTCCCGAGGTCAAAGAAACCTGTGACAACCGCTTGACCAGACATTTAAACAGTCCGGTATGGAAAACGACAGATGCGGTGTATTTGCATGATCATTGGCCAAAGTTGGACTTAAAGGACCTCAAGAGGAGGTTGGATGAAATCCGTGCCATTACAGCCGCACCCATTTATGTGTTTGGACCCAAAATGTCTTACTACAAAAGGGTGCCTGACATCATTCTGTCACACATGCGAATGTCTTCTATGAATGAATATGCGATGCAATTTACTCACAAACCCTACCTCAGTAACCTCAACCACATGGTGGCTAAGATGATTAAAAAACTGGAGGTGGAAGGTATGAATTACGTTGACCTATTGAAAGTTCAATGTGGTGAGGAAATTGATGTTTGTGATGTGGTTTCTCCGGTTGATGGGAACTTCTTGTATTTCGACTTCAGTCACTTTACTTTACAGGGAGCCAGGGAATTTGGAGCTAAATTGAAAGAATCACACCCTGAAATTTTTCAGTGAACCGAGCCTTATTCCACGAAAACAACGGTATTTAACAGAAATTACACCTCATCTTTGGTATAAACAGTGTATTCAACTTGAGTTGTTGTCATCATGAAAAAAACACTGCTGATCATTCTGATATTGTCATTATCTGCTTGTAAAACCAATGAACGCAAAAGGGTTGACTATGCAGCTTTCATTGAAGCACAAGAATTGGTGGCCAAAAATCGCGTCACACAATTTCGTTTTCAGGGATGGCAACCCCTGGATGAACGTCATTTGGTTCTCAGGGGCAACCAACGTAAAAGTTATTTGATTAAATTGAACACCTTTTGTACCGATCTTCCCTATGCCCAATCCATCCAACTGGACCAAAGCACCAGTTTGTCTTTGGTGGCTAAGTTTGATGCAATCAAGGTACCAGGGCAATTCTCACAAAGATGCGCCATTGATGCCATCTATGTAATGGATAAAGTACAGAAACAAGCCCTCATGGACTTGAAGAGACCAAACGCTGAGAAAATGATTGAGTGATCGTACCTAGAAAGATAACCGCTTGTTAAGTCATCCCAGGCTGTATTAGAATAATGTATAAAAGCGTACCTCAAAAGACCAATGGTTTGCGGGTTTGATTATTCATGATTTCTTCCGCAACGTTGTTAGTTAACTTGCCTAGGAATTGATTATGAAACCTGTTACTGCTCTATCCGAAATTAAAAGCTTGAGCTGTTATGCCATCAATGTGTTGTTTGCATTGTCTTTGGTATTCAGTGTCCAAGTATCTGCCCAATCCAATGATGAAGACGAGTCTTTGGTGCTTGAAGAAGTGATTGTTACCGCACAAAAACGACCTGAGGATGCACAAAAAGTATCCAAATCAGTATCTATCATGTCCGGTGAAAAATTAGATACGCTGACTTCTGGCGGGATGGACATCCGGTTTTTGAATGCCCGTTTACCCAGCTTACAAATTGAATCATCTTTTGGGCGTGCTTTTCCAAGGTTTTATATCAGGGGATATGGCAACACCGATTTTGATGTGAATGCCTCACAGCCTGTTTCTTTGGTTTACGACGAAGTGGTTCAGGAAAATGCGGTGTTAAAGGGTTTTCCAGCTTTTGATTTAGAGCGAATAGAGATGTTGCGTGGGCCTCAAGGCACTTTGTTTGGAAGAAACACGCCTGCCGGTATTGTGAAGTTTGATTCTGTTAAACCATCGCAAGATCAGGAGGGTTATGCACAAGTTGGGTATGGTACATTCAATCGCATTTCCTTTGAAGGCGCCATGGGTGGGGCCATCACCGATGCTGCCTCGGGACGATTTTCATTGCAGTACCAACGTCGTGACGATTGGGTTGATAACGGTGGTTTTGTTGATCAACGCAATGTTTTGGAAGGTTATGATGAGTTGGCTTGGCGTGGTCAGTTACGCCATGAAAGTGATGATTTGGACATCTTGTTTAATTTACACGGTAGAGACAATGAGGGTTCTGCCCGTTTATTCAGGGCCAACATCATTGAACCGGGTACCAATAATTTAGTCCAAGGGTTTGACATCGATGACGTGTTCACCGATGGCCTCAACGAACAAGAGCTGGAACAAATTGGCTTTAACTTGCGCATCACCTATGACAGGGGTGATTACACCTTCACTTCTGTGACCGGCTATGAAGATGTGGAAGTGTTTTCCAGGGGTGACATTGATGGTGGGTTTGGTGCCAGTTTTATTGGTGTATTTGGACCAGGGTTCATTCCGTTCCCATCTGAGTCTGCTGTCAGTGTGCCAGACCATCAACAAATCACCCAAGAATTCCGGATTGCTTCGAATGACATTGGTGCTTTTGATTGGCAAGGTGGCTTGTTCTACTTCAGTGAAGACATCACCATAGATAATTTCGGTTATGATTCTCTGGCGTCAGGTAACCCCAGGAACATTGTTGCACAACAAAAGCAAGACACAACGGCATGGGGTGTATTCATTTCTGGTGACTATGATGTCAACGATCAATTCAGACTGCAAGCAGGACTGCGGTATTCTAATGATGAAAAAGATTTCGTTGCCTCACGTTTTGAGTCACCATTTGCAGACCCCATTGGGCCATTGGTAGAAAACCCGGAAGATGATGAGATCTCATGGGATTTGAGCGCCACTTATGAATTCAGTGATGATGTGAATGTCTATACCAGAGTGTCAAAAGGTTTCCGAGCACCCAGTGTTCAGGGTCGCATCTCGTTTGGTGACACCACCTCTGTGGCAGATTCAGAAACCATATTGTCATGGGAAGCCGGTGTTAAATCCACATTGTTGGATCGTCGATTGCGTTTAAATGCTTCGGTATATAGTTATACCGTTGATGATTTGCAATTAACGGCCGTGGGTGGAGTCAGTAATGTAACGGAATTGTTGAATGCCGATAAAGCCAAAGGCAACGGTTTGGAATTAGAGATTGAGGCCTTATTGTCTGAAAATTTATTACTGACGGCTGGTTACTCCTACAATGACACTGAAATTGATGACCCCAATCTTTACGTCGCTGGGTGTGGTTCAGGTTGTACCGTTTTGGATCCTGAGAATCCAAATAATCCTGGCCAGTTCTTGATTGATGGCAACAGCTTGCCACAAGCACCAGAGAACGTGTTCAACATGACTTTGCAATATGCCAGAGACATTGGACCCGGTGAGTTTTTCGTTTTTGCTGATTATGCTTACCGTGATGAAGTCTCGTTCTTTTTGTATGAATCCATTGAATACACGGGCAAGAGTCTTGCAGAGTTGGGTTTGAGAACTGGCTATCGCTGGGGACAGTGGCAAGAATTGGCCTTGTTTGTGCGCAACATGACAGATGAACAGGTCATAGTCGGAGGGATTGACTTCAATAATTTGACTGGATTTGTGAATGAGCCAAGAACGTTTGGTGTTGAATATAAATATCAATTTTAATGTTATGCTTTTACCATACAAAAAATGACTGAAGGAAGCCTATGATTTTGATGGTGGGTGGCTTGTTGTTGTGGACCTTGATTCATTGGACACCTTCACTGTTTCCAGGTTTGAAGCGCGGTTGGCGCAGTCAATTAGGTGCTGGTGGCTATCAAGGCAGCTTTGCCTTGTTGGTGTTAGCCGGATTGGTGCTGATTGTGGTTGGGTGGAGGCAAACCCCTGCCACCCATGTGTATGCGCCACTTTCAATGTTGAAGCACCCAGCCATGGCCCTGGTGGTGGTCGGCTTCGTTCTGATGGGAGCAGCCAATTACGGTTCTCGCATTAAACGCTTCATCAGACACCCACAATTGACCGGTTTTTCTCTCTGGGCGGTGGCCCATTTGTTGCTCAATGGAGACAGTAAATCCGTACTGGTGTTTAGCTGGTTATTGGTATGGGCCATCAGTGAAATCATTCTGATCAACCGCAGAGATCCTGAATTCACGCCACCTGAGATCGTCAGTTGGTCCAAAGAAGCGGGGGGGCTGGTGATCAGTTTAGCAGTGGTGGCGTTGTTTGTTTGGTTACATCCTTATATTTCTGGTCGCTATCTGATTTATTGAAGTGAATCAGATTTTTCATCTGAATGCAGATTTGAAATGAATATGGGTCGACTGAAGTCGACTACCCTTTAAGCATTTATCCATCGAATTGATGGCATGTCTTCATTGGATTGGGTGGTTGATTGACTTCAGTCAACGCCAGGTTGGCTGTGAACAACGCGCCGTTGTGAAGATTGATATTGGCTTTATTTGTGCTAAGTGGTTAACTTTATCTTTATTAGATTTGTGTTAGCATGCCAATTTTACCTGCTGTATCGATCATGAAAAAACTGTTTATCCTTATCCTGCTGTTTGGTGCTGTTGCGAGTGCTACGGCCAAGTCAAAACAAGAAATCAACATCACGGCTGATGCCACCATAGAACGTTTTAAAAAAGAAGTGGTCGGTGGACAACAATTCCTGGATCAGGCCACTGCCGTTTTGGTGTTTCCTCAGGTGTTAAAAGCCGGTCTTGGTATTGGTGGTGAGTATGGTGAAGGGGTTCTGCGCCAAGGCGGCAACAACTTGGCCTATTACAGCACCGCAGCTGCCTCGATAGGCTTCCAGGCAGGTGCCCAGTCAAAGTCTGTGGTGGTGGTTTTCATGACTCAAAATGCATTGGATAACTTCCGCAGTAAGAAAGGCTGGAAGGCCGGTGTGGATGGCTCTGTGGCCGTGATTAAATGGGGCGTTGGTGAAGACATCAACACCCTGGACATCAAAGACCCGGTGGTGGGTTTTATCTTCAGTAACAAAGGTTTGATGTTTAATTTAACCTTGGAAGGTTCGAAGTTTACTGAGATCAAGCGATAAGATGAGGTAAATATTAGCCACACAGACGCCAAGCGTGTTTGCTCCGCAAACTGGATCCCGGATCGGAGTCTGGGATGACGATTCTTTCCGGTTCGAAGTTTACGCTTCAACAAGATCACTGTCATTGCGAGACTTCGAAGAAGTCGTGGCAATCTCCTGGTTCTTGGGTTGAGTTTTCAAAAATTTTACCTTTTAAAACGAGGACTGAAGTCCTGGCTCCGAAACATTTCAGGTCAAATCGATTGGGCTGAACTACACGCTCCGATTTGTTTTTCGACTTCGTTTTTATAGACCTGGCCACCCTTCATCACAAAGCCCACCTTTTCGAGGGGTTTGATGTTTGCCAAGGGGTTGTCTTTGGCAGCAATCAAGTAGGCTTTGGCCTTGATGGTAACGGTCACTGCATGGGCCATTAAGCTGCAGAAAACAAAGCAAAACATTAACTTCATTGACTGTTATCCTTAATATTAGATTCTAGATTGTATCTGAGTAAGGGTATCCCTTGAGTGTTATCAACGGTCACATCATGGCTGAAATCTGATTGAGTTTGTTAGATAATAAGTGTCAATGAACTTCAGGAATCTCATGAAATACCTCACTTTACTTTTCATTGTGTTCAGCTTTCATTCTCTGGCTGATGACTCAAACCAACCTTATTCAGGGTTGCTGCCTTTGGTAGGACATTGCTGGCAGGCCACTTTTCCAGATGGCAAGAAAATTGACACACACTGTTTTTCTTCGGTTTATGACGGTGCTTTCATCAAAGACCAACACGTGGTTTGTGGAGAAGGTGCTCCCTATTATGGAGAAACCTGGTACAGCCATGATCAGACTTCAAAATCGGTTCAATACAGGTATTACAATTCATTGGGCGGGGTCAGTGATGGTTCTGTGAAATTCCAGGATAAGCGCTTGGTGTTTCCTGATGAACATTATGAGAACAATGGTCAGCAAATGACCTACCGAACCCATTGGGAGCTGTCAGAGGGGCAATACGTGTCAACCATGTGGCAAAAGGATGACTCCGTTGAAGGCGGCTGGAAAAAAGTTTGGCACATGTTGTTCAAACAGGTGGATTTGAGTCAGCAGAACGTGGTTCAGTTTAACCACCAGCACGTACTGCATTGCCATTAATGACATGCAGCTGATCACAGGGTTGGTGGTATTGGTTGTTTACGACCAGCTTGGTCGGTGGTTAATGCGTTCACTTGAATGGCCCATCCCTGGTTCCGTAATGGGATTGTTATTGCTGTTATTAACACTGATGGTGGTCAAGCAACCACCCAAACCTGTGGTGCAGGCATCAGAGTGGCTGTTACGTCATTTGGCGTTCTTTTTCGTGCCTGCAGGTGTTGGCATCATGATGTTGTATGATTTGATTGCTGATGAATGGTTGGCAATGTTGGTCAGCATGGTTGTCAGTACACTCATATCCTTGATGTTTACAGCATGGATGATGCAGTGGTTGATCAAGCAAGTTACAGGGCTGAAAGATGAGGCTTGAGTGGTTAGAGGGGTGGCTTAAATGGCTGCCTGATAACCCGCTGTTGGGTCTGTTGCTAACTTTGGTGGTGTTTTATGCGGCCAATAAGCTCTATCAAAGATGTCAAAATTGGCCAGGTTTACATCCCGTGCTGATCAGCCTATTGGTGATCATGGGCTTGTTGTTGTGGTTGCAGATCGATTATTCGGATTACATGTCTGGTGGGCAGTTGATCCATTTCTTTTTGGGGCCGGCCACAGTGGCTTTGGCCTGGCCTTTATATCAAAATCTGCAGACCATCAAAAAACTCATGTTACCCATCATTGCCTCAGTCAGTTTTGGTATCTTGATGGGGGCCACCGTTGCCATATACCTGGCAAAATGGTTTGACGCCAGTTTATTGACTCAGTTGTCATTGGCACCCAAGTCTGTGACCACACCAGTGGCGGTTGTGGTGGCTGAACAATTGGGTGCATACCCCTCTTTGACGGCTGGTTTTGTGATCATCACCGGCGTACTTGGTGCCATGTTTGGTGCACAGGTTTTTCGTTGGATGGGTACCGATGATCCAAGGGTGATGGGGGTGGCCATGGGTGTTTCCGCACACGGTGTGGGTACCGCCAAAGCCTGGCAACTGGATCACACCATGGGTGCCTACTCAGGATTGTCCATGACATCAGCAGCTGTGTTGGTGGCCTTTGTATTACCGCCGTGGTTACAGTTACTGGGCATTTTATAGAGTCTCTTTCGTAGTTTTGCTTTACAGCCTGAAAGGATGGGTGCTACAATTTTTTAATTGACAGCGGTGTGGCGCATGAATGAACAAAACATAAGAAAACGCATCGAATCCTTAGATGTCTTGCGTGGCTTGGTCATCATCTTGATGGCGGTTGATCATGTCAGGGATTTCTGGTCCCTGGAAGCCTTTCGACCGGAAGATTTAACCCAAACCACACCGGAGTATTTTTTCACCCGTTGGATCACTCATTTTTGTGCCCCCATCTTTGTGTTTTTGGCTGGTACGGCTGCCTTTTTATACCAAACGAAAATCAATGACAAGGCCAAATTAAGTCAGTTCTTATTGAGTCGTGGGCTTTGGTTGATCTTGATCGAAGTGGTCGTGATCAACTCCAGTTGGTCGTTGGGGTTCTTTTTAACCAGCTGGGGATTCTTTTTACAAGTTATTTGGGCCATTGGGGTGTCGATGATTGTGTTGGCAGCATTGGTTTGGTTGTCAGATACCATGATTTTGATCATTTCACTGTTGATGATATTTGGTCACAATGCATTTGATTTCATCGTGCCTGCTGATTTTGGATCTTTGTCATGGATATGGACCATTTTGCATGAAGGTGGTTGGGTTGCCTTGAATGCAAAGGGCAATTGGGGCATGTACATTGCTTATCCTTTGATTCCCTGGATTGGGGTGATGGGAGCCGGCTATGTGTTTGGAAACATCATGTTGCAGACAGCAGAGAAACGCACCACCTGGCTTTATCGTTTAGGGCTTACTGCCTTGATCCTGTTTGTGTTGCTGCGTTTCAGTAACCTCTATGGTGATGCGACTGACTGGGAAACTCAGAAGAACACTTTGTATACGTTCATGTCCTTCATCAACACTGAAAAATACCCACCCTCGCTGTTGTTTTTGCTGATGACTTTGGGACCGGCTTTCTTGTTGTTGATCTTGTTTGAGAAAAAAACATGGGGTTGGCTGGGTTTTCTGAAGGTGTTTGGGCGGGTGCCTTTTTTCTTTTATGTACTGCACTTCATCGTCATTCATTTGAGCTCAATGCTGTACTTCAAACTGGTCTATGGTCAGTGGTTTGATTTGGCCAACAACCAAAGTGCTAAAAACTGGCCTGACTTTTATCAACCGTCCATTCTCAGGCTTTATTTGGCTTGGGCTGGCACTGTGGTGGTGTTCTATTTTCTGTGTCGCTGGTATGACCGCTATAAATCAACTCACAAGCAATGGTGGCTGAAGTTTTTGTGATTGGTTTTATAGAGCATTGACTTCAGTCAACGTATTTTCTGGTGCATAATGAGACAACAAAATACGTGAACTAACGTCCCTGATCTACAGTCATTGCGAGCGAAGCGTGGCAATCTCCAAAAGCTTTTGAGTTCAATCCAATAACAAGATTTCCGACCACATGATGGGATTGCCACAGCCTGCACTCAACTTGATTGGGTGTCGCTATGCTCCTCGCAATGACAATTTTTCATTTCGACAGAGAACTACTCCACAGCAGAATGCGTAAACGGTGTGGCCAAAGTCAGGCCATGCTCTTTTTGTAGGTCAAAAGCTGCGCGGTTGAGTGCGAAGCGGGCTTGTTTGATGCGGTAGACTGATTCAACCCGGTAATTCAAACGCCACAAAATGGCATGATCGCCCGGGTTGGCCAACACCAAACGGGGTGTTTTTTCTTCATCCAACTGTTTTTCCATTTCACAGGCTTTGGCCCAGACGGCTTGGACAAACGTTTCTACCTGTTCTGAGGGTGTATCATAACCAATGTTGAACTCAACATAATCGTTCCAGTAGGGTGAATCTACTTTGTTCAAAACTTCAACTGGTACGGCACGAATCTTTGAATTGGCCACGATGATGTTGTGCTTTTGGATCACATCGTGGAAGGTGGTTTCAGTCAGCGACATCCTGCGAACCACGCCCAAGATATCCATGGATTTGATGCGACAGACCACACCAGGGGCGATTTCTCCTTGGTGGAGCATGATTAAACCGCTGACCGCATCATGGGCCCAAGCTTCTTTGGTGCCAAACAAAATCACCAAAATACCACCAATCACTCCGGTGGCTTGTAACCATGAGGTGACTTGCCAGATGTTGATCAACAGCAACAGCGAAACCGCGATGGTGATCAACAAAATGATGATGTAGCCCATCTCAGATTGATAGGTTCGGGTTTTGGTTTCCTTGCCATCAATGGTGCGCTCTTTGCCGTACTTCTTGATGGTCCAAGAGTGCGAGAACTGAGTGAATAAATAACCCAAGAGGAACACCAGGCCGGTTTGAGATACGCGCACAAAAAATTCACTGTGCTCCACATCGGTTTTAAAGATGACGTAGTTCCACAACCAGTCAAACAAATAAATAGATAACAACAGGATGTTCATCAGACGCAACAACCTGGCGCGTTTTTTGTTTAAGACATCTGATCCCGATGGAACAATTTTCTTAAACAAGAAACCGGCAATGAAAAACAAACTGAAATTCAATACCACAGCCACTTTGCCAAATACAGACAAAGTGAGGAAATAAGTGGCCAGTGAATCAATCATTGTTTAACGACATGTATGTTGTGTTGAGTTAATTCAGAAAAAATAGGGTCAAACCAGGATTTATTCTGACCTATGATTTCCGGAGGCAAAACACCTTTAGGCAAGTCATCATGAGACAACATCAGACGCACCCCGGCCGCACAGGTATAACCTGTGGTGCGGGCCATTGATGAGACATTGTTGGTGTGGTCATAATGATCGATCAATTGGAATGTTTCTGCTATGGGTTGGCCATTTTTAGAACCTGATGCCGATATTTCCATCACCGTTAAGTCCGGTTCATTTTCGCCAAATTGCCATTGTTCTAACAACACCTTGGCTGTGGCATCACGGTGTTCAGGTTTAAAGAATCCAGCATCCAGAAGCTGTTGGATTAAGCCGGCATGTCCATTGTATCTTACGGTTTTCTCAGCCATGGTAGGGATGTTGACGGTTTGTAACAACGATCTGAGGCCATCTGTATTAAAGGCTTCCATGTGACCCACACCTTTGAAATAGAGTGACTCAATTTCACTCATGGCTGGTAATATGATGTCTTTGCCATCGCGTCGCATTCTGGCAGGACGGGTGTATTCTTCAATCACATCCAATGGTGCAAAGGGTGCTTTGTACTCAAATGGTTTCAATCGCTCAACGGGTACTCCACCCACTTTACAAGCAAAGGCATCAACTTGATCATACTGATCAACAAAATGTCCGGCATATAAGTTTGAAATACCAGGTGCCAAGCCAAAATCTACCAGCGCAGTGACGTCGTTTTGTTGTGCCAACTCATTCAGGGCCAAAGCATCTTCGGCGAAAAAAGAAATGTCTACGATGTTCTTTTTCAGTTCGATCAAAGCCCGCAATCGGTCAAAGCCTAACAAACTGGGTAGGGCGCCGACCACCACATCAAAAGGTTCAACCAATGATGTCAGTGCGTGATCATCACAGGCATTGGCAGCCACCAATTGGCAATCTCCTCGAAGGTGTGACAAATGGTCGATGCTTAAATCAGCCAAAGTCACTTCGTGGTCAACGCTCAAATTTTTTGCGATGGCTGCACCGATGCGACCACCACCCAATACCAATACTTTTTTCATGTACTCCAGCTCACTACAACCATTAACACAGCCCAGGCAAACAGGCCGGCAATCACATCATCAATCATGATACCAAACCCACCTTTGACTTTCTTATCCAACCATTTTATCGGAAATGGCTTAACGATATCAAAAAACCTGAACAACACAAAACCCAGCAACACCCAGTACCATTGATTGGGGATCAAAAACAGCGTCAGCCACAGGCCCACAAATTCATCCCAGACAATGCCACCATGATCATGAACACCCAGATTTTGACTGGCTTGTTCACACAGGTAAATACCCAACACAAAGGTAACCACCAACACCATCAAGTAAAAAGGCCAAGTCAACAAGGCCATCAGGTAATAAATAGGAACGGCAGCCAAGGTACCAAATGTGCCAGGTGCAAAAGGTGCCAAACCACTGCCAAAGCCAAAAGCCAAAAAGCCAGTGGGGGTTTTCAATGCCACATCAAGGGTGGAGGTCTTCTTCATCTCTTTTTCTCAAAATGTTCAAAACCAGAAAAACCAGTTTCTATGGGTTGATGGTGATGCAACACCACCACCTGGCCAGTCTGGTTTGGGTTGGCTTCAATGATTTGTCCTATGATGTGACACCCTTCTGGCAACAGCTCTTCATCATCCAAGTTGATGGTGAAACACAGTTGATAATCATCGCCACCTGCCAAGACATACTGCATCCAGTTATCGTCACTTTTGATGATTGGGTTGATCGGGATTTGAGCCAATTCAATGACAGCTGCCACCTCACTGGCCGCACAAATATGAGACAGGTCAGCCAATAAACCATCTGAGACATCAATCATGGCATGGGTGAAACCTTTAACTTGTTCTGAGACATCTAATCGAGGTTCGGGTTTCTTCAGCTGTAAATTACAAGCCTTGTTTCTTTTTGGGTGTTGTAGCGCAAAGGCAGCAGCACCTAAATCGCCACTGATGACAACCAAATCACCTATCCTTGCTCCACTGCGACAGATGGCCTCGCTGGTTTCACCGATGGCTGTGACCGTAATAGACAGGGGGCCTTGGGTGGTGTCACCACCGATCAATTGGACTCGATGTTTTGCCAGCAGTTGTGAAAATCCTTTGATGAAACCATTGATCCATGGTTTTTTAATTTCAGGCAAAGTCAGGTTCAACAAGACCCATTTTGGGGTTGCTCCCATGGCAGCCAGGTCACTCAAGTTGACCGCCAAGGCTTTGTGCCCAATCGAATCGGCTGAATCTGAGGCTTTAAAGTGTACACCAGCCACCAGTGTGTCAGTTGATACCACCAGCTGTTTTTGCGGATCAGGTTGGATGATGGCTGCATCATCGCCAATGCCCAACACCGTCCCTGTAGTTTGGCTGGTGCATTGTTTTCGGACTTGTTGAATCAGATCAAATTCTTTGATGAGATCACCGCTTAAACAGGTTAATCACATTCGCCGGAGTCAGCTGCCATTTCAATCTTTCGTGTAGCAGCAGCCACATGGGTCAAAACCCCATTGACAAAAATATGCCCGCCTTCTGCACCAAATTCGGTGGCCATCAATATGGCTTCGTTGATCACGACCTTGAATGGCGTTTCCGGGTGGTTCAACAATTCATAAGTGGCCATGGTCAGGACTGCATACTCAACGGCACCCAGAGAAGATTTTTCTCTTCCCAAATGTGGGTCAATGTGTGCTTCAATTTCATCTTTGTTGGTTTCAATGTAACGCAAAGCAGATTTAAAAAACTCGGTATCAACTTTTTTAAAGTCCTGCTCTTCCAAGAATTGATCAATCACAACCCGTGCGGTCATGTCGTTGTAATGCATTTGGTACAAAGCTTGTACCAGGCGTTTGCGTGCCCGATGCTTCCTGGCCAATGGCTCGGGGAGTCTTTTGTTTTTTTTGTGTTCATTCATTGAATTGGCTCGCTTGGTGTTCAGCCGTAAACCGGAAATTGACGACACAATTCAGTGACCTGTGCTTTGACCTGATTCACCACGTCATCATTTTCCATGTCATCAAGGATATCACACATCCAATGGGTCATGTTCGAGAATTCGGCTGTCCCGAAGCCACGGGTTGTGCCCGCAGGTGTGCCTAATCGCAACCCTGATGTAACAAATGGTGATTTCGGGTCATTGGGAACCGAGTTCTTATTGACCGTAATATGGGCCTCACCCAGGCGTGCTTCGGCATCTTTACCGGTGATGTCTTTGTCCACCAGATCCAGCAAGAACAAATGATTTTCAGTGCCACCTGAGACTACATTGTAACCACGTTCCAAAAATACTTTGGCCATCACTTGGGCATTATCAACCACTTGTTGTTGGTACGTTTTGAAGGCGGGGTCCAGGGCTTCTTTGAAAGCCACGGCTTTGGCCGCTATCACATGCATCAAAGGACCGCCCTGGATACCAGGGAAAACCAAAGAGTTGAGTTTCTTTTCAATTTCCGGGTTTGACTTGGCCAGGATGATGCCGCCCCTGGGACCACGCAACGTTTTGTGGGTGGTTGAGGTGGTGACATCAGCAATGTTGACTGGAGAAGGGTAGACATCAGCAGCTATCAAACCAGCGACATGTGCCATGTCCACCATAAAATAAGCACCCACTTCATCAGCAATGTCACGGAACTGTTGCCAGTCAATGCGTTTGGAATAGGCCGAGAAACCGCCGATGATCATTTTAGGCTGGTGTTCCTGTGCCAGTCTTCTGACTTCTGCAAAATCAATTTCGCCGGTTTCATCATCAATGCCATATTGAACGGCGTTGAACAGTTTGCCTGATACATTCACTTTGGCACCATGGGTTAAATGACCGCCATGTGCCAGTGACATCCCGAGGATGGTGTCGCCAGGCTGTAACAGGGCCAAGAATACGGCCTGATTGGCTTGAGATCCAGAATGTGGTTGGACATTGGCGTAATCGGCATTGAACAGTTGCTTGACTCGAGCAATGGCCAATTCTTCGGCCACATCCACGTGTTCGCAACCACCATAGTAGCGTTTGCCGGGATAACCTTCTGCATATTTATTGGTCATTTGTGAACCTTGGGCCTCCATCACCGCCGGTGAGGTGTAGTTTTCCGAGGCAATCAATTCGATGTGGTCTTCCTGACGCTGGTTTTCTGCTTCGATGGCAGCTTGCAATTCAGGATCAACTTGAGCGATTTTTTTGGTTTTATCAAACATAATGTTCAGTTACGTATTGTGGCGAAAAAAGCGGTATTTTACCTTAGGTGAACAGGGTGTGACGTGCTTAGTGAGTCAAAAATTGATAATTATTCGTGATATCACACAGCACAACACCAATGACAGGCTAACTATATGACCAAATGGGATCGACCATTAAGGTAAAAAAAGTCAAAATGGTTTGGCTAAGACCAAGTAAATCACCACCAACAAAATGACCGCAGGGACTTCGTTGAAAACCCGAAACCATACATGGGAGCGGTGTTCTGTCTGGCCTTTGAAATTGTGGTGGATTTTGATGCACCAAAAGTGATAAAAAACCAACAGCCCCACCAAGGCCATTTTTGCCACAAACCAACCTTGTTGGATGTAGACTTTCCACTGATCCTGGGCAATGACGTAGACCAAGGCTACAGCCGATATGACAGTGCCCCAAAAAGTAAAGCGCATCATTTTGATCAGGCGGTTCTCCATACCAGTTAACAAGTCCAGTTCTTTGCTGTCTTCAACCATGGCATGGTTGACAAACAACCGTGGTAGATAAAACAAACAAGCAAACCAACTGACCACAAAAAACACATGGAAAGATTTGATCCAAAGCATTTAGTTTTCCTCGCTTTACATACACATTAAATATTGCCAGATTTTGGTTGAAAGCAATCGCCTTTCAGTCGTGCTTAACCAGAACCTACAGCGCCAGTGGTATAATGCCGCTTTTTTTAAAAAACAACAAGTGGCGTGGACATCAAAACTCCGAAATATGTGATCAGGCAAGTGGATGAAAAACCCTCGTTCATCAGACAACACTGGGTGATTTTTTCCCTGATTGGTTTGGCAATCCTGACATTTTTAGTCGGGAGGTACAGCAATTTGGATGTGTTGAATGCCTTCAAAGGACAAAAACAAACCTGGAGTGAAATTAACCAGCAATTAAGTGATGAAAATGAAATCAGTAAAAAGTCCATCAGTTTGCTGAGCACAGAAGTCAAAGTCAAAGAGCAGGCCATCATCGAACTACAAAAAAACATCACTTCATTGTCGCAAGAGAATTCAAGCCTGAAAGCAGAGTTGGCATTTTATGCCAATTTACTGAGCCACAAAGATGACATAAAAAAACTGCGCGTGTTTGAAATTTCAGCAGCAACCATAAAGGGCATGGTGGAGTTGAAATTGGTGCTGGCCCAAAAGCTTGAAAAGGCACGGCTGGTATCAGGTGAATTGCAATTGAAGCTGAAAGGCATCAAAGACAACCAAGGTGAAACCATTGATTTGATTGAACAATTTGAATTAGACAACAATTTTGAATTCAAATATTTTGAAATCATTAAGTTCACAATCAGTTTACCCAAAGGTTTTAATCCAACCACGCTTTTAGTAGAATTGAAAAGCAGTAATAAGAAAGAAAAGGTGGTTTCAGAATCATTCCAATGGTCTGAAATCATGGACAATTCATTATCAGAGAACACAATTGGTGACGCTGAACCTCCCAATGGGGGTTGAGTGGTCGCTGTAATTTATTGAGAACGGTCAATCAGCACCAATACAAAGGCAATGGCCCATAGAAATTGGAGTAAACATGTTCAGTTCAAAAAACGACAAAGACAAAGAAAACATTATGGCTAACAACAATCAAACGCAAAATTTAGACACCTTTACCGGTCAAAACACCGCCATCAAAGGTGATGTCTCTTTCTCAGGGTTGATGCACATCGATGGCAGTGTAGAAGGGTCCATCGTATCAACAACTGAAAACGACACTTTGATCATCAGCGAAACCGGCAAAATCAGCGGTACAGTCAAATCAGGTAACCTGGTAATCAACGGTATCGTTGAGGGTGATATTACAGCCTCAGGCAAAATAGAAGTGGCATCCAAGGCACGTGTGAATGGCAACATTTATTATGTGAATATTGAGATGGAAGCGGGTTCTCAAGTCAATGGCAAATTGATTTACCAAGGCGGTGAAGTCACACCGATGATCAATAAGAAAGCTGAGAAAGATGGCAAGTAACCAAGTTCAACTGTCAGCTTCTGCCGCAGGTAAAATCCAACAATTGGTGTTGGAAGAAATGAATCCTGATTTGAAATTCAGGGTCTATATCATTGGCGGCGGGTGTTCAGGTTTTCAATATGGCTTTGCTTTTGAAGAAGAGCAGACCGAGGGC
Source organism: Marinicella sp. (assembly GCA_965230295.1). Lineage (GTDB taxonomy): Bacteria > Pseudomonadota > Gammaproteobacteria > Xanthomonadales > Marinicellaceae > Marinicella. The sequence continues at coordinate 2,140,707 of OZ246001.1, forward strand.
GACATGATCATGGAAGACCATGGGGTCTCTATGATGATTGACCCAATGAGTTTTCCATATCTGATTGGCTCGACGGTAGACTATCTTGAGGACCTTCAGGGGTCTCGTTTTGTGGTCAGTAACCCCAATGCCAAATCTACCTGTGGTTGTGGCAGTTCTTTTGCCATATGAGCCCTGACCAAATTTATTTCATCAGAACTGAGTTGGATCGATGTGCCAACATGCGTGAACAAAAACAGCGCATCAAGCAATTGAAAAAATTCAAAACTTGCCATTATGTCCCGGTTTACCGAGGTAACCACATATATCCCGACTCAGATGACGCTTTTTATATTTCAGAAGCACCGTTGGGTGCTGAAAAAATGCAAAGCTTTTTGGGGATCTTGAATGATGAGTTGTGGTTCAGTTGTGGCTTGACCGAAAAAGAGGCCCTTGCCCTTGAAACCCAGCTGGATTGTCAGTTTGAGTCGATCAGGCAGTATGCCATGGCCTTGGCCGATGATTTGGCTCACATCGCACTGTATTCCAGGGGGTTGGATTTGTGGCAACGCAAGAATAATTTTTGCCCCATTTGTGGCACCTCCAACCATTTAGAAAGCTCCGGGCATAAGATGGTCTGTGAAAATGGCCATGAGCATTTCCCTCACATTGAGCCTGCTGTGATTGTGCTGGTCTCCAAAGGTGATCAATGCCTGTTGGGGCGCAAGCATTCCTGGCCACCCAACGTGTATTCGACTTTGGCCGGTTTTGTGGAGGCTGGCGAATCGATTGAGGATGCGGTGCACCGTGAAATCTATGAAGAATCCAACGTCAGAATCAAAAACGTGACTTACTTTGGGTCACAACCCTGGCCATTCCCGTCTTCATTGATGCTGGCTTTCAACGCCGAGGCTGTTTCTGATGACATTCGCCTGGATGATGAGATGGAAGACGTGCGTTGGTTCAACAAACAAGACCTGCTGAAATGGGCCAAAGAAGGCTCAATCATCCTGTCACCGAGGTTCACCGTCGCCAACAATCTGATCAGTAACTTCTTAGGCAAGAGGATATAAGTTTGTTTTTACAAGCTTTGATCAAGCCTGGAGATCCCGTTGCCTGAACTGCCAGAAGTCGAAACCACCCTGCGTGGTATCCAACCCCATGTGGTAGATCAAAAGATTGGCGCTGTCAATGTCTATAACCCTTCGCTCAGGTGGCCCATCCCAACTGAAGTCAATGAGCTGACTGGGCACACCATCCGTAATGCCTATCGCCGCGCAAAATATTTAATTCTTGAACTCTCAAACCAGCAACATTTGCTGCTGCATTTAGGCATGTCAGGTGTTATCAGGGTGGTCCCGGCTGATACCGAGTTGGAAAAACATGATCACTTTGAAATGGTGATGGCTGACGGCCTGGCCATGCGATTGAATGATCCCAGAAGATTTGGTTGTGTGTTACTGACCGGTGAAGACCCAAGTCAACATAAATTATTGAATCAGTTAGGGCCCGAGCCTTTGACTGATGATTTCGATGGCCAGTGGTTGAAAAAAATATCAGCCAACAAGCAAATCGCTGTCAAAAATTTCATCATGAACAACCAGGTCGTGGTGGGTGTGGGCAATATATATGCCGCCGAATCGCTGTTTTTATCAGGCATCCACCCCAAACGGCCAGCCAAAAACATTTCCTTAGATCGCTATCAAAGATTGGCTAAGCACATCAAAAGCGTCCTCAAGAACGCCATCATGGCTGGCGGCACCACTTTGAATGATTTCAGAAACACCGAAGGCAAACCTGGTTATTTCAAGCAAGAGTTGTTTGTTTATGGTAGGGCGGGCCAGCCATGTATGCATTGTGGTACCACCATAAAAAACTTGGTTATTGGCCAAAGAGCCAGTTGTTTTTGCCCAAAGTGCCAAAAATAGTCATTTTTCTATGGATCAAATGATGGCTGAAAATTAAGAAGCCTTGTTTCACTGGGGTTAGACGGCCTTTCTTGAATTGCATCATGTAATTAGTTACTATCTTTAAGATGTACGGGTGTGTATTAAGTAGTTTTCCAAAGCCTACTTTCATTGTTGTCTCAGACATGAGTGGAACGGACTGGCGTGCGGCCAGTGTTGGGTTCGCATGGAGTCGAGGTTGAAGGCCTTTGCCAAATGGGCAGCCATCAACCTGACAGTTGGTGTATTTTATGCGTTGTGTTGCTACTTGGCACACCGTTATATGGTTCGCCCTTCCTTGTCAGTCACCATTTGGCCATCTGCGGGGATTGGTGTCGGTCTAGTCATGGTTTTGGGCAAGCGAATCATTCCTGCCATTGCCATTGGTGAATTGATCAACAGTGTGGTTTTGTATCGAGTCCATATTGATTTTGCCTGGGATCGCATGGCCGTATATGATGCATTGTTGTACCTGACCAATGTATCTAGACCCGTTTTTGCTGCCTATTTGGCTCGCTATGTGGTGGGTTCCCAACCACAACTCATTCAATTCAAAAACATCATTAAGTTTTTCACTTTTGCAGCGGTGCTGCCATGTTTGCTGACCACCACCTTATTTACCGTTTTGTTGACAGGAGCCGGGCATTATACGGCCGAAGATTTCTTAACCAAAGGCTTATTGTGGTATATGGGTGACCTGATGAGTGTGATGATATATACCCCAGTGGTGATGTCCATACTGGCAGAGCCACGTAAGGTATGGCGGCCTCGCATTTTCAGCGTATCGCTGCCCATCATGGCTGCATTTTTATTGGTTTTTATATTGTTTAATTCCTTCAAGTCATATGAAGAAAGGCGGATCAATGAAATCATCAACACCCACCTTGACTATCTAGTACAAACCACCCTACAGCAAGATTTTGATGTGCCTCAGTTGATTGGTTTTTTACAAGCCAATGCAGAAAGGTTGAAGTTGAATCGATATAAGACTGAGCTAGATAAAAGCACTGATTCGGGCTATGAATCGATTTATCGAAATACCGATGTGTTGACTTCAAGGTATCAGAATCACATCATTTCAAGGGAGCTCGAGGTCAATAATCAGTTGCACAAACTCACCATCACTCCCACCAATGCCTATTTTGCTGAAGAATCTTCCTGGAGTTTGTGGCTCACTTTATTCATCGCCCTCAACTTCACCGGGTTTGTTGGTGTTGGGATGTTGGTGTTGACGGGTAGACATGTTTTGACAGCCAAAGAAGTCGACAGAAGAACCATCCAGCTAAAATTACTCAACCAACAATTGCATGAAAGTAATCAAAATTATAAGCGAATCATTGAAAAGCAGCCGGTAATATTTTGGAAAGTGAATTTGGGTTTGGATAAGGTCACCTATGTCAGTCAAGAAGCTGAAGCCATATTGGGTTACTCAGTAGATCAATGGTTAACGGAACCTCATTTTTTTTCTAAGAAGATCCATCCTGATGACCTTTCAAAGGTCAAAGACAACATGCATCTGGATGATCTGCATGAGAAACATGTAGAAATTGAATACCGCATCCGTCATGCCAGTGGCACCTATCGATGGTTCAGAGATGTGCTATACATTCCTGATGACTTTGCCGATTCCAATGAAGTGATGGGGATGTTAATAGACATCACAGACAAAAAGAATGACACTGAAAAGATCCAGCATTTGGCATTTCATGATTATTTAACACAGTTGCCCAATAGACAAAAGTTTCAGACAGCGCTCAATGACATGATTAATCAGGCTTTGAATGAGCAAAAATTCGGTGCTGTGTTATTTCTGGACATGGACCGTTTCAAAGTTTTGAATGATGCATTGGGACATCATTTTGGTGACCAACTCTTGTTAAAAATTGCTGAACGATTACGCCGGTATGCGGATGATTTTAAAGTGATCGCGCGGTTTGGGGGCGATGAGTTTGTGTTGGCGACTGATTGTGAGTATCCCAATGCCAATGACGCTGCTGTCCAGATCATCATGATGGCGGAACAAATCATCCAAAGTTTAGCTGAACCCTACAAAATCAATGACAACCAACACATCTGTACAGTCAGTATGGGCATCACCATTTACCCCAATGAATCGGCAACTGTGAATGACATCATTCGGCAAGCCGATGTGGCAATGTATCGATCCAAAGAGCAAGGCAGGAACAAAGTCACCATGTATCACCACAGCATGAAAAAAGAAAATGACAAAATGCTGTATGTTGAACAGGTACTCAGAAATGCGGTCAGTAATGACAGTTTTATACTGAAGTACCAGCCCATTGTTGACGCGAATAGAGAGGTGGTTTGTTTCGAATCCCTGATCAGGATTTTCAATAAACAACAAACAATTTTTCCGGATGAATTCATACCCGTCGCTGAAGATACAGACCTGATCCAACCTGTTGGTAGGTGGGTCATTTCGCATGCCTGCCTGAAAATAATGGATTGTGACCACAGCGTTTCAGTCAATGTCAGCACCAAGCAATTTCACCAACAAGGCTTCATCATGTACATTGATCAAATCATGAAGCGATTTGCGGTCGGTGCAGGGAAGTTAACCATCGAGTTGACCGAAGGCGTGGTGGTAGGTAACCTGAACGAAATTCAGTACAAGTTCCAGCGTTTGAAGGACATGGGTGTGTTGATTGCCATTGATGATTTTGGCACAGGGTATTCTTCGTTGGAATATTTGCGGCAGCTGCCCATTGATTATTTAAAAATAGACAAGAGCTTTGTCTCTGATCTGAACACCAACAACAGCTCGCAAGTGATCATTGAAACCATCATTTCTATGGCCAAGCACTTGGATTTAGAAACTGTTGCTGAAGGGGTTGAGACTGAAGAGCAGTTTTCTATCCTCAAATCCATCGGCTGTGACTATTTTCAGGGTTATTTATTTGGTAAGCCCGGGGACCTGATGGCCATTGAATAAGTACAGAGGCTTGTAATTAAGACCGGATCTTGCTTAAGATGTGCGACTTTTCTATTCCATTAATCTAAGAACTGTGCTCAATCACCCACAACAACAAGCAGTCAAGGAAACCGATCATCCCTTATTGGTTCTGGCCGGTGCGGGTTGTGGAAAAACCAGGGTGATCACTGAAAAGATGGCTCACTTGGTTAACCAGGGGTTTTGTCGCCCAGAGGGTGTCTACGCCATAACCTTCACCAACAAAGCAGCCAAAGAAATGAAAAGCCGTGCCATGCAAATGGTAAAGGGTGGGGAATCATTGAACATTTCTACGTTTCATGCATTGGGTTTGCGGCTTTTACAGCAAGAAATCAAACACACCCAATTCCAACGGGGTTTCAGTATTTTAGATACCACTGAATGCCAGAAAGTCATTCAAGGCTTATTGCCCAAAGGCATAAAAAAAGATGTTTGTAACCAGCTACAGTGGCAAATGTCTGGATGGAAAAATGCAGCATTAAAACCCCATGAAGTGAGCTCAAAGGTACCCATGGCTGTGGATATTTATCAACAGTATCTGGACTACATGATCAGCATCAATGCCATGGATTTTGATGATTTGATCTTGCAGCCACTGTGGTTGCTCACCACCAATCCGGAAGTACAGCAACGCTGGCTACAGCAAATCAAATACCTGATGGTTGATGAATACCAGGATACCAATGGCAGCCAATATGAACTGTTGAAACTGTTGGTGGGCCAAGGTAAACACCTGACTTGCGTCGGAGACGATGATCAATCCATATATGGTTGGCGTGGCGCACAAGCTGAAAATTTACAGTTGTTACAACGGGATTTTCCTGCTTTGAAAGTCATTAAGTTGGAACAAAATTACCGGTCTAACAGCACCATCTTAGATGCAGCCAATGCAGTGATTCAACACAACCCTCATCCTTTTGAGAAAAAAATCTGGAGTGATCTGGGCCAAGGCGACCCGATTCAAATCTTACCTTACCCCAATGCTGAAACTGAAGCACAACAGGTGGTGGCTGACATCAATTTTCACAAACAAGTCAACCACAAGAACTTTGCTGATTTTGCCATCCTTTACCGTTCCAATCACCAGGCTAAATTGATAGAACAAGAGCTGCGAATCAGTAATTTGCCTTACCAAATGTCTGGTGGCAGGTCGTTTTTTGATTACAGTGAAATCAAAGATCTAATGGCCTACATCCGTTTATTGGTCAACCCCAAAGACAATGCCGCTTTCTTGCGGGTGATCAATACACCGAAACGTGGTATTGGGATGCAAACGGTTCAGCAAATTTCTGCGGTTGCTAAGCGCACAGGTAAAAGCATGTTCATCACTTGCTGTCAGTCAAATCTGCTTGGTGAATTGTCAGACATGGCACAGTCCCGCATCAAGACATTCGTTAACTTAATTCAAAAGCACCAAAATATGAACTCGTCAGCGGAGCAGGTGGTCTCTTCGTTGATCAGACAAATTGATTACCTGGATTACGTCAATTTGTCATCCAACAACAGGCTGGCAAAAATCAACAAAACCAAACTCGTTAAAGATTTCATGAAATGGATCGATGCGTTGGGCAGTAAACAGCATTTGCCCTTGGACGAACTGTTGAATTATCTGTCCTTACAAACCACCCAGGAAGAAGACGCCAGTGAAGATGCCATTCGAATGATGACTTTACATGCGGCCAAAGGATTGGAGTTTGAACATGTGTATCTGATTGGTGTTGAAGAAGGGATTCTACCACATGCCAACTCTTTGGCCGATGCTGAAGTGGAAAACAGTGCAGTAGAAGAAGAACGTCGATTGATGTACGTTGGAATGACCCGTGCCATGCAACAATTGAAGATTTCTTATGTTAAAAAGCGCAAAAAACGGTTTCCAGAAGAGACAGGCCCTACCGCCGCTGGACCCAGTCGGTTTTTGGATGAAATCCCCCATTCATTGACCAGTGGCCACCCGGGTCAAAAACGCACAGAGGCCGAACAAGCTGCCAACAACAAGAAAAACTTTGCGGCCATCAAAGCCCTGCTGGGTGATTGAGTTCAGTTCAATGGGTGGCTGTCAAACAAGTCTTCCCATTGGGCGAATAAAAATTGTGGTTTACTGATCAAGTTGATTTTTAAATCACCTTTGCGACTGGCCAAACATTGGTGGCCTGATTCGCCCCCTACATTTTCTTGAGTCAAGTTGATACATGGGTCATTGTTGGCCATTTGTTCTAAAGTTTCGGTAAATTCAACAGGAGCAATGATGTTGGCTACCTGATTACGCAAAGTACTTGAGCACCCTGACTCGCTCTTTTCACAGGCAGCAAAGTTGATGTTACTCGGAGCCACCATCAGGGTTTCTCGCTGTAATAACCTCACTTCTTTAGCCGTTTCTTGTCGATAAATGGGGTGTGCATACGCCCACAATAACATGGGTTTTAATATGCGTTGCTGGGCTGCATTGTACTGGTGAAAGTTCTTGATCAGCTGTTGGCTGTGACTGAGCAGTTGATAAGGCTCATCGCTGACAGCTAACAAGTACAAGTCTATGATCTGTTGATTTTGTTGGTTGAGTTTAAGCCGAGAATTTGCGGCCACTATTTTATTGTGATCCTGGGCCACCAAGGCCGCAATGAGCAATCCATTTTGACTGTTTTTTCGTTGATTGCCTGGGCTACCGCATGCGGCCAATAATGCAGTGAAAATAAGGAATAAGCCAAATTTATACATAAAAACTCTCTATAATACTGAACAAGTAGAATCGTCAGATTAAAGCTTAAGCCATAAACGCGTGTTATTTTTTTGAATTTTGTAACAAAATTGGAATTAATACGTCCTAATGGTTGAAAAGTAAACATTTAAAATGCATGAATATTTGGTATCGCCTACAAGTTAGTAAGAACCAGCATGGACTGTATGCCTTGGCATACCAAATGTTAGGCAACCAATTAGAGGCTGAAGATGTGGTGCAAGACACCTTCATTAAATTGTGGCAACGCAAAGAAAAAGGTGGCGATTATGAAAAGGCTTGGTTGTATAAAGTAACCAGGAACCACTGCTTAGATATCCTGCGCAGGCGTAAACATGTGTATGAGTATCAGGTTGCACAAGCCGTAGGCAGCGATGTGGCACCTTCAGCCAGTGATGCTGTTTTGAATGAAGAACTTTCTGGCGAAATAGGTAAAGCCATCAGCCAACTGGAAGAACCTTACCAATCACTGCTGGTGATGCGTGAGGTCAATGGATTAAGTTACCAGGTGTTGGCAGACGCGTTGGAATTGAGTTTATCGCAAACCAAGGTTTACCTACACAGGGCCAGAAAACAATTGAAAGAAAGTTTGGAAAAAACATATGCGTAAGCAAAGAATTGAACAACAGGTGTCAGCAGAACTGACCAGCTATTTTGAACAAGCTCGCAAGGCCAAGTGTCCACCGAGTATGAAACAAAAACTGTATGAAAAAATTGGCATCCAACAGAAGAATGCCTGGTTTAAACCAGCCATGGCATTTTCTATGGTGGCTGTATTGTCTTTGGGTTTGGTTTGGCAAAATCACCAACAGACTCAAAGCGAACAGTTGGCCGCTGCTGAAAGAGACATGCAGATTGCGATGCACTACATGCAAAAAATAAGTGCCAAGACCTTGCAAGACACCAATACCCATGGCATTAAACCAGCCATTATCGTACCCGTTTCCAAGTCAATGTCACAAATGGCCATGGCACAGATTTAGTGGAGTGAAAAAATGAAAAAAACCATACTATTTACCAGTCTATTATTGCTGTCTTTTCAGCTCAGGGCCCAAGACGTGATGAATCAGTTACAATCGATGATTGGGGTTGAACCCTCAGTTGAGATCAATCTGGGCTCTGCCATGCTGGGCTTGCTCAGTGGCATGACCAGTGAAGAAAAGCAGGTTTCTGAAATCATGAAAAACTTGACTGAAATTTCTGTCCGGGTCTATGACCTGGACGATGGGGACTTCAAAGGAGACCTCAAACAAGTCAAATCTTTCATCAACAGTACAGCGGGCGAAATGAAATCGCTGGGGATGCAACAATTGGCAGCCATCCGAGAGGATGATTCCACTGTTTACATCATGGCTGAAATGGGCGATGACAACATGAAAGGCCTGTCAGTGATGGCTTTGGATGACGATTCAGAGCTGGTGGTGATAAAAATAGGTGGTCAAATCATGCTCAAAGATTTGGCGGGTTTGATGAATCGGTTTGATGTTGACCTCAGTGACATTGATATGTGAATGAAATTGATATAAAAAAAGTGCAAAGCAGGCTTTACATTCACTATACATGGCATTAAAATACGCCGTCTTGTTTGATACAGAACATTGGAAACAGTTATGAAAAAAGATATTCATCCAGAATACAGAGAAGTGGTATTTCAAGACGCCGGTGCTGATTTTGCATTTTTGACGCGTTCTTGCATACATTCTAAAGATACCATTAAATGGGAAGATGGTAATGAGTATCCGTTAGTTAAGATCGAGATTTCATCTAAATCACACCCTTACTACACTGGCCAACAAAAAGTGGCTGATTCGGGTGGACGTGTGGATCGATTCAAGCGCAGATACCAAAGAAAATAAGCCTGATTCAGACAGGCACCCCGAAGAAACAAAAATTAAACCCGATACATTCGGGTTTTTTTGTGCCCGCATGGATACCAGCTTGGCAAACACCGAGACCAGGTCATCAGCTAAACTGCTTTAATATATATGCACTAAAGTGTAAAATGAACGATTGTTTGAATAACAAAAACGCACAGCTGGAATCAAGCCGTGACTGAGAATAATAAAAGACCCTAAATTGGAGAGTTTTAGATGAGTGAAGATGTCGTAAAAGTCATTACCCCGGACGGACAAACAGCTGAATTACCAGTGATTCGAGCTGAGATGGGCCCACCCACATTTGATATCAAAACCTTACATAAGCAAACAGGCTATTTCACATATGATTCAGGTTTCGCAGCCACGGGTGCTTGCAAAAGTGACATCACATTCATTGATGGTGGCAAAGGCATCTTGTTATACCGTGGCTATCCCATTGAACAATTGGCCGAAAGCAGTAACTTCATGGAAGTGACTTATTTGTTGATGAATGGTGAATTGCCCAATGCACAACAATACGATGACTTCAATCAACTGATCACTCGCCACACCATGGTCCATGAAAAAATCAGGTCATTCATGAAAGGCTTTCAATACGACGCGCATCCTATGGCAATGATGATGAGTGTGATTGGTTCATTCTCAGCCTTTTACCATGATGGGGTGAATGTCAACAACCCAGAAGACCGAAAAATGGCAGCGATCAGATTGATCGCTAAGATGCCGACAGTGGCTGCAGCGGTGTATAAAAATTACGTTGGACAACCATTTATGTACCCACAAAACAAATTGGGGTTCACAGAGCGTTTGTTGCACATGATGTATGGTGTTCCAGCTGAACCTTATGAAATCAATCCGGTGGCTGCTAAGGCATTGGATTTGTTGTTTATCTTGCATGCCGATCACGAACAAAATGCCAGTACATCGACAGTGCGTTTGGTGGGATCTACTGGAGCCAACCCTTTTGCCTGTATTTCAGCAGGCATTGCCTCTCTGTGGGGACCGGCACATGGTGGTGCCAATGAAGCGGTGTTGAATATGTTGGATGAGATTGGTGATGTCAGCCAAATTGATAAATATGTGGCCAAAGCCAAAGACAAGAATGACCCGTTCAGGTTGATGGGCTTCGGTCATCGTGTTTATAAAAACTTTGACCCCAGGGCCACCATCATTCGCAAAGCATGTCACGAAGTGCTTGAAGATTTAGGTATACAGGATCCACAACTGGAATTAGCCATGAAACTGGAAGAAATTGCTTTGAAGGATGAGTATTTTGTGGCCAGAAAACTGTATCCAAACGTTGATTTCTACTCAGGCATTATCTACAAAGCATTAGGCATTCCGGTGCAAATGTTCACAGTGATGTTTGCCATTGCCAGGACTGTTGGTTGGACTTCTCAGTGGTTGGAACAATATGAGACACCTGATACACGCATCGGTAGACCAAGACAAGTGTATGGTGGTGCTCAAACCAGAGATTATGTGAGTATCAACAATCGATAATTCCAATTTCGACGAAAAGCTACAGCGGCATTTACTCCGGCTTGGGGTCGACTTAATTGCGATCAATAAGCAGCTGCCCAAAAACCTGACCCTGTCATTACAAGATGGGGTTTTGTGTTTATCAACCACAGAAAACCCACAAAGTGTCTTGAATGTTGATTTTTTGGGTGGGGCATTGTCTTACCGAAGTCAACAACACTTGGGAGGAGAAAACTTGATCAAAGCCTGTCGAATCAAGGGCCGAGAGCACATCAAGATTCTGGATGGAACCTGTGGATTAGGTACCGACAGCTTCTTATTACAGCAGGCGGGGTTTGTGGTGACTGCCACTGAACATAATCCAATCATTCAAGCATTATTGGCCGATGGCATCCAGCGTTTCCAACAACAAAGAGGCCCCTGTTTTGAGCTGTTGTTTCAAGACGCAAAACAATTGATGGCTGAAAAAGCATTCGAGGTCATATACCTGGATCCCATGTTTCCAGCCAAAACCAAATCGGCCAAAACCAAAAAAACCATGCAGCTGTTTCAAGCCATTCATCAGGAGGCCACTGATCAGGCAACCATGCTGTTGGATCAAGCTTTAAAAAGCCAATGTAGCCGGGTTGTGATCAAAAGGCCCAGTAAATCTCCATTGTTGACTCACTACAAACCGACCTTCCAAGTCAGTGGCAAAACTTGTCGGTTTGATGTTTATCAGATTTAGGCATGAGCCTTATGGGCGAAAATAACGCCCAATAGCATAAAAATATACAAAAAATGTTAATTTTGGCACGAAATTTTACATTTTTATATGCTCACTTCTTTGAACATTTTATATAATAAATGAGTGTAATTAAAAAAGTGTGTATAAAATGAAAAAAACCAGCAATAGCAAGTCCGCTATGAGCGGATCCGTTTCTTCGGTCGCCAAAATTATGGCGAAAGCCACCTTACAAAATGACTTTCCATACAAAGAATTTATGGAATTTTACAAAATGCATATGGTGAGGTTGGCCAAGCAAGAAAAGAAAAAATCAACTGTGGTCGAGATTTCAGCCCGTACCGGTATTGATCGCCGATTCATAGCGCCGTACATCAACAGTGATGAAATCACCATCAAACCATCAAAAGTAGCCAAGGTATATGCCGATGTGTTGGCATTCTGTGAGAAAAACGACACCAAAAAGATTTTAAAGAATGATGACAAAAAGTCTTTTGAAGTGCTGTGTCAAAAACACGCCAATGGCAGCTTAACACCCAAAGCGATTTACACTGAATTGTGGCGCTTAGGTTTGATGAAAGATGTGGGAACTCATTATAAGTTGAAGAAAGCATCGACCTCAGAGAAGAAAATAGCCAAAGCCACCAAGCGCATGAAAGCCTTGAGTGAAGACATTGAAAAGGCAGCCAAGGATCACCTATAAATACCTGAACCATTGAATGGTCCAAACGGACCATTCATTGAGTGTTAACAGGCCCTGGGGTTACTTTGACATATAACGACTGAGGTGTCGGTCCATCTTGTTGTCTATAAAACCGCTTACATGAGTTTTCACCAGATGCCTGGAAACATAATGGTACAGTGGTATGACAGGAGTATTCAAAGCGATGATGTGTTCGGCCTTGTTGATTAACAGGGCCCTTTCAGATTGATCATGGCTCTGTCGCAACTGAGATAAGGTCTGATCGTATTCTGCGTCAACAAATGCGTAGAAGTTAAAGTGAGATTGGCTGTGGAACAGTTCCAGGAAGTTCAAAGGGTCATGATAATCAGCTATCCAACCAGAACGGAAAACTTGTTTTTTCTGTCCCTTCCTGGTGTTAACAAACACTTTCCATTCTTGATTTCTTAACTGACTTCGGATGCCTAAATTCTGTCGCCACATGGCAGCCACTGCTAAGGCCACTTTCTTTTGGTTATCGCTGTTGTTGTATAAAATTTCCAAACGATCGGTGGCCACGTTAAAAGCACTTTCTTGTAACAGTGATTGGGCAGCAGCGGGATCAAACCCAGTATCAGAAGATCGGGAATCAGCAGCAGGTGGAATGATTTGGTTGGCAGGTACTTGTCCGGTTTTTAAAACTTTATCTACCAAAATACGGCGGTCAATGGCCTTACTGAGGGCCCTTCTCAGTTTTCCATCCCTGAGGTATTTGTTGTTTAAGTTCAAGCCCAAGAAAAAAGTTCCATAATAAGGAGAGATGCGTAATTCTTTGGCCAGGTGCTTCTGGAGCCATGTGATTTTGTTGTCAGGGATGGTTTCAGTGATGTCCAGTTCACCTGCGCGAAACTTCAACAATTCACTGTTCTGATTTTCTGTGACCCAATAATTAACACCTTCAAGCAAAACCTCAGAGCTGGTATGAAAGTAAGGATTTTTAGCGAGTATAATGCGTTCTTGAATGTCCCATTTTTGCAGATAAAAAGCGCCGTTGCTGACCAATGGCTGATCACTGTGTGTGGGTGTGGGGTAAAAGATCGGTAACACCAATTTATCTAACAGGCCAGCATCAGGTTGATTCAATTGAATTTTGATGTGGTGATCGTTATCACTGCTGACATTCAAAGTTCCCTGATTGATCAAGTTGTCAAACAACTGTCTATATGGCGCTGCGGTGGCAGGTGCCACAGCAACATGCCATGCACTGATGAAATCATTGGCAACGACAGGTTTTCCATCACTCCATTTGGCCTGTGGTTTTAATTGAAAATCCCAAAGGGTATAGTTTTCACTGACCTGATGATCCATCGCCACCCCGTAAACCGGTCGCCCATAGGCATCCAGGGTCATCAGGCCTTCATACATGTCAAACAATACATTATGACTGTTCAACCCTTGTGCTTGATGTATGTTGAGGGAATCTGGTTCTGCGCCGTTGCCTCGATTGAGGTACGGGCCTGTCAACTGGGTGGCAGTAAGGATCTCACACCACAGCAAACAGATCAGGATCATTGATTTCATGCCTAGATTTAAGCATAACTGCAGCATTGATAACAATGTTTTGAATTTATTTTCTGCTGGTAAGTGACACAGTGGAGAGCTGATGATCAGCTCGACCAGCGCAGGTCATGAGAATTTGACGGCTTACCGTGGTCTCGGTCTCTGTTCCCGACTCGACCCTAACACCGCTGTCCATAGCGGCGGCTTTCATTTTTGTTAAGAACATATAATGAATGAAGACCCAAAAGCATTCCTTTTTTGGTAAGATTCATACACTGCCTACGGAACCAGTTTTGACACATTATTCATGACCATGAAAAACCAGACACCGATCAACAACAAACAAGATCTCATTGACTACATTGCTGCCGGATGTAAACCCAAAGCTGAATGGAAAGTGGGCACTGAACATGAGAAATTTGGTTTCCACCGTGGCAACCTGGAACCCTTACATTATGATGAGCCTGGCGGGATCAGAGATATATTGACAGGCTTGGCAGATCAATTCAACTGGCAACCAGAATATGAAGGAGATGATGTCATTGCCTTGAAACGTGATGGTTGTTCGATCACTTTGGAACCCGGCGGACAACTGGAATTGTCAGGGGCTCCTTTGGCGGATGTTCACCAAACCTGTAGTGAAACGGGGTTACATTTAAAAGAAGTCAAAGCGGTGGCCGAGCCTATGGGCAGCGCATTCTTAGGTATGGGTTTCCACCCTAAAGCCACCCGTGAAGACATTTCTTACATGCCCAAAGGGCGTTATAAAATCATGAGTGAATACATGCCCAAAGTAGGAAAATTGGGTTTGGATATGATGAAAAGGACGTGTACCATCCAAGCAAACTTGGATTTTTCGTCGGAAGCAGACATGGTGAAGAAATTCAGGGTGTCTCTGGCCTTACAGCCAATAGCCACGGCTTTGTTTGCCAATTCACCATTCACTGATGGACAAGGCAATGGTTTTGTCAGCTACCGTTCACACATTTGGACCGATACCGATGATGATCGATGTGGCATCATCCCATTCGTATTTGAACCGTCAATGAGCTTTGAACGTTATGTAGACTACATGTTGGATGTACCCATGTACTTTGTTTACCGTGATGGCAGGTACATCAATGCTGCCGGTTTGTCATTCCGCGATTTTATGCGCGGTGAATTGTCGGTGGTGCCTGGTGAATTACCGACCATCAAAGATTGGGAAGATCATTTAACCACCGCATTCCCGGAAGTCCGATTGAAGAAATTTCTTGAAATGCGCGGCGCTGATGGTGGACCATGGCGTCGAATATGTGCTTTACCAGCTTTGTGGATAGGGCTTTTGTATGATCAGCAACAGTTGGATATTGCCAGTGACTGGGTCAGTGATTGGACTTTGGAAGAACATGAACATTTACGCAGCAGTGTGCCTAAATTGGGTTTAAACACCCCATTCAGAGGACACACCGTGCGAGAGTTGGCCTTAAAAATGCTGTCCATGTCACGACTTGGTTTAGAGAAGCGTGCCATCCGTTCTAGTTGTGGTAAAGATGAAAGCATCTATTTAGAGCCACTACAAATCATCGCTGACACTGATGTAACGCCTGCAGAGCGAAAACTGGGCAAATACCACGGGGTGTGGAACAAAGACATCGATGAATTATTTCGTGTTTATGCCTACTGATTGAATCAGTTCAAAAAAAAAGCCAGGCTAATGCCTGGCTTTTTTTAACTAATGGTCATCAATGTTCCCGAAGGAGTGTCATGATCTTGATGTTGTTACGAAGCCATCGACCGCCTTCAGCACCTTGGTAGGTCACATCAATTGAGTTGGTGCCGTCGGTATCTAAATCCCGAAACGTATTAGATAGATTCAATGTCATGTTGCCAGATGGAATCGTGGTTCTGTCAATCATCGGCTGGGTTCGGCCATAACCAAACACATCATTCATAGGAACAACGATGTCTTGTTCTTTGGCAAACCCACCGGTGGCGCCAGTCGACCAACGAGGGTTGCCGAGGGCATCGTAGTAAAACAGGAATGCAATGATCACATCACCGGTTTGGGCCAGCGAGTAACCCCATCCGTTGTCTTCTATCCCTGCCCACCAGGCAGTACCAAAATCTGGTTCAGGTCTGGATGGGTTGTCAATCAAAGGTTCAATACACCATTCTTGAGTGATGTTGTCTATTTTGAATGTTGCCAAAGCAACAAAGTCCAATTGACGTGAGGTGCCATCTTGACAAGCAGCGTGGTTGCGAACATCTTCGCTGTTAAAATCAATACTCAGTCGACCATCTGTTAGTGTTGGATCTGGTACCAATGGATCTACCTGGGTTGGATCTACGTTGTAATTGTAGTTAAAACGACCCAAAGATTGCGCATTAAAATCAGGATTCAACACCCCGTTTGAAAGTGGTGTGAGTGAGGCATACCATTCAGGGTCTCCAGAATCGTCATAGGTATAAAACAAGGTGTAGAACAATTCATTCGCACCAAAGGCCTCAATGATGAATCCATGGCCATCATGGGCTGGGTCATACCACAGGCCTTTGAGCGGAACTTTGCTGTTGTTGTCACTGATACAAGCATCGCAACTGACCTCATCATTGGTGAAAACATGGGTGATGGCAATGTCATCCAGCCAAAACCCTTCTTGAGCTGCTGAACCATCAGAGATCATGCGGAAACGAATTTTGGCTGTTTTTCCCACATAGTCAGTACCCAGATCAACCGAGGTTTCACGCCAGGTCAGTTGGGTACCCGACCAGGCAAACTGTGCTTGGGCGGTGTTGTTGGTGTATAACTGTCCATCATAAGGTACGGTACTCAAGTAGCCAATATCGAACCAATTGTCGGTTCCTTTGAGCCGCATTTCGAGTACCAAGCCATCCCAACGTTGAAAGCTGTCTCCTTCGGTGTCATAGGACATGGCAAAGCTCAAGACATTGCCACCACGGTCAAATGTTAACCAAGGAGTGACCAGAGACTTGTCTGAATAGGAACTTTCGTCAGTGGTAAACCAACTGCTGGAACCAGAATTGAAACTGTCAGAAGCCTGGATCCATCCATCAGCACCCAATGCCAATTCGGTTGTCATGCGTGAATCCACATCTTCAGCACCATCTGAAAATGTACCATTGTTTGTGGTCAGATTGGCAGCGGTTAACAGCGGTATTTCAGTGTTGTATTCTCCTGCGATAGAATTGATGGTTACAGGAATGCTGATATTGGCCAAACAGCTGGCCTGGCTACTTAAACGGGTATCCACAGCAATGGATTGGGTTGAGAATCCAGTCAGGTTAACAATCTGACTGGCACTTGGAATGTCAATAAAATTGGGTTCGTTAAAAGTTAAAGTCACGTTGCCTAAATCTTTGGCTGAGTTGTTTTTCACTTGAATGATCAACTGACCCGCTTCACCACGATCCAAAACATTGTCCAAGTCGCAACTGGAATTCGTGCCGATGAATTTCACCAATGAAAGTTCAACCGGGTTTCTACTTGCTATATAGGTACCACGGCCATGGGTGCCAACATATAAGTTGTCGTTGTTCCATACCAGATCTATCACACGGGTCAAAGCTGGGCCATAGTCAAACTGTGTCCATTCAAACGTGTTGCCAGTGCGTGTACCTACCCAAAGGCCCAACTCGCTGCCCAAATACAAAGTGTTGGCATCAGCGGGATCATTGATCACTTGATACAGCGGTATTGCAGGCAGGTTATTGGAAATACTGTCCCATGAGCTACCACCATCAGTTGATCGTAAAATGCGGTTGGTTGCATAGTCACCAAAAGTGGCATAGATGGTGTTGCCTGAAGTGTCGAACAGATCAACTTTTATGTCAGTCACCACAGCAGTTGGTGTTCCTAAACTGGTGGCAGGTGCAACATCAGTCACTTGATTGCTGCTACCCAATCCAGTGATTTTAATGATTTGATTGGTGCCTGCTGTGTTCGAATTACTCATGCCAGCATAAGCAATGGTGCTTTGGTGTGGGTCGAATGCCAAGGCTGAGATACCTGTGCCATTGATGTTACCTGATACATCACTCCAGGTGGCACTTCCTAAGGACCGTGCGTTGTTGGTATAAAAAACATTGTCAGTTCCAACCAGCATGCGGTTACCATCGTTTTCATCCAACACAAACGGCTGAATGAAACGGGCACCATCAGTGTCTGGCAGATCCATGTTCTCGGTGGAAAAACCCCCATTGTTAGAACCATACATGGCACCATTGACGAATGATCCATAAACAAAATTGTCTTGCTGCTGGTCCCAGGCACTGTAGCCGCCATCTCCACCACGCCATTCCAGCCAGGCTTGCTCGTCACCAAAAAACAGTTGCGATCCGTTGTCCTGGGTTCCGGAAGTAACCCGTTGACCATCCGGGCTGACAGCTATGCCATAGCTTTGAGAGATATTCAGTCCGTTGTTTAAACTGAAAAAGGAATCACCGCCATCTTCAGATTTTGACACACCGCCATCGCTGACCACATAAAAATGATTGCTGTTGAAAGGACTGAAAAAATAACCATGGTGATCGGCATGGATGTATTGCGCCACATTATCAGCCAAACTGCCTAATGTCCACAGTGAGGTTTTATTGATGGTTGTTCCACCATTGGTGGTGGCATATTGATCAACGGCACCCATGATGACATGGTCCGAATCGTTTGGATTCACAGCAATGGCCAAGTCATACCAGCCCTGTCGCTCAATGAAGTTGGTGTTAGATGCAGTTTTTTCAAAAAAAGTGTTGTTGGTGCCAATGGAGCGATATAAGCCGAGGGTACCATTGGTGGTGCCGTTATCAAATTCTTCTGTGGGTTTTGAAACGGCAATGTAGGTTTTGCCGTCAGAACCAAAAGCGATTTCCATGCGATCAACATCCAGGTCGGGTAAGCCATGGTTATCTAAAGTGACCCATAAATCACCACCATTGGTCGAACGCATGATGAAGCGATCTAAGTTGATTTCTTCAGTACCTTGAATGGTGATGTTAACCGGTGGCACGTCGATTCTTAAGAAATCGCCCAGGACTTTAGAGATCATCACTGATGGAATGTTGATGGCCGGATCGTCACCACCCATGCTGAACGGGTCATCCGAAGAATTCTGGAACACCACTACAGCAATGGCTCCTGCATTCTGAGCATTGACTACCTTGACAGTGAAATTACATGAACCCCGCTCAATCAAGGCAATTTTACCAGTGATGTCATTGGTGATGGCTTCGCAGCCATCACTTGTGGGGTTGGTGCCATCATCGACCAGTAACAATTCACCGCTGATTCCAGCACCCGGGATACTGGGACCAAATTGAGCCGGAATTGAGGCATAAGTTCCGGAGACTGTTGACGGTGGAGAAACATTGAAGTTGAAAGATACGCTGTTGGCTTCACCATAATAATAAGCCAACATGTGATTGGGGTCGGTCGGGTCAATTTTTAAATCAGTGAATCCACGGTCATTGTCATCCACATCCACACCAGACACCTCATTCCATAGTTCTCCGCCATCATTGCTTTTGAATAGGCCTTTACTGGTGGCAGCTAAAATCACATTGCTGTTGGGTATTTTTGCCAGGCGATTAACGAAATCAAAGTTGGTTTGGTTGGTGGAGCCAAAACGATCCCAGGTTTCACCAAAATCTTCCGTGACAAATATGCCATTCCCCTGGGCAGCATCAAAGTTAAAAAAACCTTCACCGGTGCCGACATAGACAACCTCTGGGTTGTCTGGGTCAATCAGCATGCTACCGATGGCGATGCTGGCCAAAAAGTCAGTTTTAGGCTGCCAGGTTTTACCATCATCTGTTGATTTCCAAACACCGCCTGATACACCACCAGCCAGCAAATGTCCTTCACGCTCCGGGTGCATCACAAAACCCCTGATGCGACCACCAAAAATGCCTGGACCAATTTCATCAAATTGTAAAGCCGGTAAATCTTGATTGGCACGCACTGCCTTGTTGGCTTTGGCTTTTTCCAATTCATTCAAATAAGATAAATTCAATTGGGCAGGGGATGTGCCTTTAGGTGCCCGACGCATGGATGCCAACCATTCGGCGGCTTTGTCTGGCTGGTCATATTTTTTGGGTGTTTTAGCGCCTTTTTGAATGTTTTTACTGATGATGGTTTGTTGGTGTAAAGCATCAGTGGTAAGGGGTTGAATGTATTTTTGGTTCAGAACCACGATGGCTATGAAAACCAACATCACGATCAAAGATTTGATGAGTTGCATGATTAATTGATGATTTGGAAAGCTAAAAATTTTAGCAAAAAAAAAGCGGCTTGGATATGAATCAAGCCGCTTTAGCTACGAAAGTAACAGTCTTTATTGGAATATATAACCCACGATGGTTAACACCACGGTATAAGGTAAAGCCATATACACCATCCTCATGTAACCCAGACGGATGGCTGGTGCCAATGCTGAAGTCAACAAGAACAAGAATGCGGCTTGCCCGTTAGGGGTGGCCACACTGGGTAGGTTGGTACCCGTGTTGATTGAAACTGCCAATGCATCAAAATGTTCCCGGCTGATGTTCCCGGCATCAAATTGGGCTTTGACTTCGTTGATGTATACGGTTGCCACAAAGACGTTATCACTGATGGCTGACAAGATTCCATTGGCCAGGAAGAAAGCTTTGGGTTGTTGTTCAATGGGAAGGGCCAACACCCATTCAATAACGGGCGTGAATAAATGTAAGTCATGAATCATGCCAACAATCACAAAGAAAATACACAGTAACGAAACGAAAGGTAATGACTCTTCAAATGCGTGTCCGATGCGGTGTTCTTCATTGATGCCGGTAAAGGCTGTCACCAACACCAACAACATCAAGCCGATCAATCCGGGTTGCATGATGTGTAAAGCCAAGGCGGCAATTAACAGCAAGCCACTGACCGCCTGAACGATCAAAGCATAGGTTTCTTTTTTGCTACGTTTGGCGTCTTCTTCATGCAAGTAGTTTTCTAAAATCTTGCGTACGCCGGGATCCAGTTGCCCGCCAAATCCGAACTTTTTGGTGACCTCTAGAACAATCACAGTTAATAAACCGGCGATGACAGCTGGGAAGGTGACATGTGCCATTTCAGCAGCAAATTGAAGAAAATTCCATCCCATTTTTTCACTGATCAACAGGTTCTGTGGTTCGCCAACTTGAGTACATACACCACCCAATGCAGTACCTACAGCACCATGCATCACCAATGAGCGAAGGAAAGCACGAAATTCTTCAAGGGTATCGCCACCCATCTGTTCACGGTCTTTGATTGCATTGTCATCGTAATCAATATTCAAGGTGGAATGAACCTTTTCATAAACACCATACAGTGCGACAAATACAGTGATCAACACTGCCATCACTGTCAGGGCGTCTAGGAAGGCAGACAGTACAGCCGCAGAAACGGAGAACATCAATGACAACACAATTTTATTTTTTACTTTAAGCAGAATCTTACCGAAGATAAAGATCAGCAGCGGTTGCATGAAGTAAATAAAACTCACCATAAACACCAACAGCATGATAACGCCAAGATTGGTTTGAATTTCATACCACACTGTTTCCGGACTGGTCAGCCCTAAAGCCAATGCCGCAATGGCCAACAAGCCACCTGATTGCAGGGGGTAGCATTTCAATGCCAGTGCCAGCGTCATGATAAACATGGCGATAAAAGCCCAACCCATGATGGTCTCTCCCAACAACAGGGTCAATGGGTAACAGGCCAGTAAGAAAGCGATGATGGCGTTTTTAAACCACCTTGGGCTGTTGCCTAAAAATTCAGCATAAAAGGTATTCAGCATGATTGCTCCAAAAATATCATATGATAGAGATGTTTAAACCCAGCGGCTTAAACAAACCAACCGCCATCCATGTACTTATAGGATTTTGGTAAAAACAAAGCCCTGCATTTTAGCATGAGAATAACAAAATCATACCCATGTTGAAACGAAAATTTAACCCCAAATGCCCATGATACGTACTTATTATTGCGATTTTTTGGTGATTTCTCCAAAGCTGTATCAAAGGATAATGCTTCACATCAATAGACAGTTGTTCAAACCGTTGGGTTAAAATAGCCAAATGCGTTCTGTTGTAGACTTTATTCCTGGCATTTTATGGGTTGGCTTGCTGGCATTTTTGGCAGTATTATTGGCCGGTTATTTTAAATTCAGTGAGACTTTGGTGGCCATTTTATTGGGCTTTGTCTTAGGGAATGTATGGCGTCAGCCTGAATCGATGGTCCCCGGTATTCATTGGTCGGAATGTCAGGGCTTGTCCATTGCCGTGGCGTTATTGGGGGTGCAATTGAATGCCAACATTTTGACTCAAATCAATGGAGCCACATTGGTGTTTATAGCAGTGGCCATGTTGTTCACTTTTGTAGTTACTGTGTTGTTGGCCAAATGGTGGCGGATACAAGGCAATCAGGCTTGTTTGTTGGCCAGTGGTCAGGCCATATGTGGTTCAGCGGCAGTGATGGCAACCCAAAACATTGTAAAAGCACCGGCTGCCCAAGTCGGTATGACAGTCGGTTTGGTTAATTTTCTGGGTTTTTTGGGGATCTTTATCACGACTTGGATGGCCACATATTTTGACTTCAATACAGCCGTAGACTCTGGGTTGTTGATCGGGAATACATTGCAATCTATGGGGCATGTGGTAGCTGCTGGGTTCAGCATCAGTGATGAAGCGGGTCATGCAGCGGTGTTGGTAAAAATGTGCCGCATTTTGTTTTTGGTGCCGGTGCTGTTGATACTGATAGTCACGATGAATCCTCGAAAAAAGTCAGGAATTAAGACGGGCCACGATGGACAAGACCAAATCCACTGGTTGAAACTGGTTCCATTGTTTATCTGGGTGTTCTTATTGCTCAGTTTTTTGTCCAGCATGGGTTGGGTGCCCAACGCTTTACAAGCCCAAATAAATCTGGTCAGTGATGCCATGTTTGTGATGGCTATGGTGGCCATTGGTTTGAACATCAGTATCAATGAAATCAGACGACAAGGTCGTCAATTATTGTTGCTGGGTGGGGTGGTGTTTATTTTACAACTTGGATTTACGACCGTTTACTTATTTAACTTCTAAGCGCTGTCCAACACGCATTTGTATGGGGGTTGAGGGGCTGTTGTTGGTCATGCCATTGATGCCAA
This sequence comes from Marinicella sp., assembly GCA_965230295.1. Classification (GTDB taxonomy): domain Bacteria; phylum Pseudomonadota; class Gammaproteobacteria; order Xanthomonadales; family Marinicellaceae; genus Marinicella. Next base: position 2,163,787 of record OZ246001.1, read on the forward strand.
ACACGGCTTTATTTTGGTGAGAAAACCGATTCTTCAAAGTTTTCAAGACTTCGGAGCCTGTCATTTCACCGGTGTCTTGGTTGACCCCGGTCATGACACATCGTGCACAAGGTTTAACCAATTGTATAATTTGACCACTTGAGTTTATCAATTGTTGCCATTGCAGTTCATTCCAGGCCGGTTGGGTGGAACAGACCACAATGTTGGGACGAAATCGCTCCATGCCTATGGGTGCAGAGAGGACTTCATTCAACTGCTCCAGTGATGCTTCATGTGTCACTAAAATCGGGTAGCCATCGGCGAATGCCACTGCTTGTCCTTGTTGGGCAAAGTCAGGATCAATTTGTCTAAAGCTTTGTTGGCCATAATGGACCAGATGAACCGGAATTCCTAAGTAATCTGTGAACCATCGGTCAACTTCTTGGCTGAATGTATCAGCCATTAAGCTGTCTTGCCAAACTTTGACTTCGGTGGTGCCATGGTTGCCTTGTAAATCGATTGTTAATGAACGCATCCCCGGGGCATTCAGGATCAAGTTTTCTGTGGTGAGTCGGGGCTGGACCAATGCCAATGTAGGGTGCTTTCTTTGACTTAAAAACAAACCGTCAGAGTCTACCAACATCCATTGACGGTCTCCCACTAAGCCCAAAGCATCAATGACAACAGATTCATGGCTGATGCCAGCACATGATTTGATTGGATAGCTGATGAGTTGGGTGATTTTAACTGACATATCTTGTTGGGTCCGGTAGGTTGGCTTCAGCGAATCCTTTTTTGCGGTAATGGCAGGAGTCACAAACGCCACAGGCAGCGCCACTGGCATCGGCGTTGTAACAACTGACAGTTTGGCTGTAATCAAAACCCAGTGAGTCGCCGAGTAGGATGATTTGTGCCTTGTCCAAATCTATCAACGGTGTGATGATGTGAAGCTGTTGACCTTCTACACCCGCTTTGGTGGCCAGGTTGGCCATGGTTTCGAAGGCACTGATGTATTCTGCCCGGCAGTCTGGATAGCCTGAATAATCAACAGCAGTCACTCCAATAAAGATGGCTTGGGCACCGACCACTTCCGCATAAGCAAGGGCGGTGGAAAGAAAAATGGTGTTGCGGGCTGGGACATAAGTGACTGGGATGACATCATCTGTCGAACCATATTCTGGAACTTCAATCTCTGCATCAGTCAGGGCAGAACCACCCATAGAATCCAAGTTGATTTGGACCACTTTGTGTGGGTTCTTGGTCATGGACTGGGCTATGTTTGCTGAAGCATTCAATTCTGCCAAATGTCGCTGACCATAGTCAATCGACAGGGTATAACAGTCATAGCCCTGGTCTTTGGCCACAGCCAAACAGGTGGAAGAATCCAAACCGCCAGACAGCAAGACCACACATTTATTTTTGTTTGATGATTTTGTCATAGTCTTAATAATCAGGTTCCGGGTTGATCGCCCCACAAGTGTTTGTGCAACTGAATTTGAAAACGTACAGGTAAATGGTCCTTTAATATCCATTCAGCCAAAATTTTTGGATTCAGCACATCGGCAACAGGAGAAAATAAAACCTGGCAATGCGATGACAAGTTATGTTCAGCCAAGATGCCTTTACTCCACTGATAATCATGTTCATCCGCAATCACAAATTTGACTTGGTCATTGGGGGTTAACAAAGGCAGGTTTTCATAACGGTTTTTGTTAACTTCACCGGAACCTGGTGCTTTCAAATCGACCACTTTCATGACCGCTGGATTGACGTCATCAATGGGCAATGAGCCTGCGGTTTCCAGACTCACCCTGAAACCTTCTTCAACCAATAAATCCAACAAACCCAAAACGCGTTTTTGTGCCAGTGGCTCGCCACCGGTGACACAAACATAGGGTGTTTTGTGTTGTTTGATGGCCAACAGGATGTCATCGAAATGCATCCATTGTCCGCCATGAAAAGCATACTCGGTATCACACCAGGTACAACGCAGAGGACAGCCGGTCAGGCGGACAAATACTGTGGGCAGGCCAGACAAGCTGCTTTCACCTTGTAATGAGTGAAAGATTTCATAAATTTTAAGTTGCTTGTCACGTGATTCGTTCAATTAATTTTACCTTCCCGCTTGAGTAAGTTCAGCCGGTTTTGTGCCAGCCTGGATACTGATTCATTGGGGAACGAGTCGACCACCTTATTCAGCGCTTGTTCGGCCTGTTGGTAGTCTTCCAATTCATGGTAAGTGTAACCAATCTTCAGCAAGGCGTCTGATAATTTACTGCTCAGGGGGAATTGTTGTTCCAGTGACTGGAATGCTGACAGTGCCAAAGGGTAATTGCGAGTCACATAGTATGATTCGCCCAACCAATAATATGAATTGTCAGTCAGTTCATGGTTGGGATGTTGTTGAATGAAGTCTTCAAACAGCCTGGCAGATTCATTGAATCGACCGGCTTTCAATTGCGTAAAAGCGGATTGATACATTTGCTCAATGGCTGGATCTGTGGTGGTTGATTGTGCATTGATGTTTCCTTGGTTTAAGGTATTGGTAGACAATTGCGCATCCACTGACTCCCGAACAACCGGTGCAGCCAGGGTTACACTTTGGGTTTGAGCACCCGTATCCTGAATGGCACTGTCTACAACCAATTCATTTTTTGGGGTATTGGATTGTGACAAGGAATTGGTTTCTAGTTGAGCCAGGCGGCTGTCCATATCTACATAGAGTACTTTCTGACGTTCTTTCAATTCATTGATTTGAAAGTTTTGTTCTTCTATGGTGCCCTGTAGTTGAGCGATTTGTGTTTGCAACTGCTGAATTTGGATGACCAAATCAGCCACGTTGGTGTTGTTTTGTAGACCGGCTTGTTGTTCCAGTTTCTGGATGCGGTCTTGAATGGACATCTTCTGTGCCGTGGCCAGTTGACCGAACAACAGGATAAAACAAGTGATGATGACGTGTTTCATAAGCAACCTCGTATTTTAAAATTTAACATGAAAAAAACCCGACATAAGCCGGGTTTTTGACCATCTTGCAGGGCTAAAGTTTATTCTGCAGTATAAACAATGACACCACGACGGTTTTTAGACCAACATGAATCATTGCTACAGGTGGCCTCTGGTCTTTCTTCACCATAACTCACCACGGTGACTTGTCCGGCAGTGGCACCTTGGGCGCGCAGTAAGTTGGCTACTGCATAACCCCTTTTCTCACCCAGAGCCAAGTTGTACTCTCTGGAACCGCGTTCATCAGCATGGCCTTCAACGGTCATGCGTGCTGACGGGTTGGCTGCCAGGTATTGTGCGTGCAAGCCCAACATTTCACGAAATTCTGATCGGATGGTGGCCATGTCATAATCAAAGTAAACCACGCGTTTTGATAACAAGCTGTTTGGGTTGGTTAAATCAGCCGGGTTACAGCAGATCAGGCCATCAGTTCGAACCGGAGTGGTTTCAACCACAGTGGTGTCTGTATTGGTGTCGGTGTTGTCTACTTCTGGTTTGACTTCGTCTTTTTTACAGGCGGTCATCGCCAGTGCGAAAATTAATACGGTTGTTAATTTTGTTATTTTGTTCATAGTTACTCCAAGGCTTTTTTATGAAATATCATTCAACGATGTAGTTTACATCAAATACCTGATAATTGAATGAACTTTTTGTCGAATTATCGCTGCTACAGGTATTAAAGCCCATGAATGCATTCAATACTGTGATTGAGTCGCAGTTTTATCACGATTTACCCGGCAAAACCCCACCTATATGGCTTTTTGTCACCATTGATGGGGTAGATTCTGGGTAAATAAGGAATGTTCTTGGGGCTCCATTCTGGTTCATGGTCTGACAGGTCTTCATATTTGCTGCGCAAATAAACCGACCTTTACAGACTATTGTTTGAGCAGTTGCTTCGCACTGCATGTCTGTTCCAGACAAAAGTGAAAACGACTGCTTACATGGATGTAAGTATGCAGCGATAGCAGGCAGGAATTGTTCCCAACAATTCTCTGCATTCACCCCGTCCTGGGGATCGATGCGGTAGCTGCCGAGGCGAACATGACTTGCTACCTCGCACGCACTACGGCATTCAAATCGGGCTTCTTTATCTTCGATAAAACCGCCCAACTTTCATTGCCTGTGCTATAACGCCATTCACATAAGGTTTCTTGACTTCGTCAAATCACCATATGTTCATTGGCTATTCTCTTCGCCTCTGATTGGCTTACATGGAAGTAAGTCCTCTGAGGAGGCAGGATGCCGGTATCAGAGGTGACTACATGGATGTAGGTCTGCCGCGATAGCAAGGAGCGATAGCGGCCGCAACATCAATAGCTCACGGCTTATCGCTCATTGCATAAAGGTTCCTTTGCTTCGCAAAACCACCTTTATTCCACTCACTGCCTAACCGGCTTGGCGGGTCAAGCTGCTCAGCAGCTTTCCGATCTATCACCGTTGGCGATTCATCAACCTGTTTTGAGTTGTCCCTGGATGAATCATTAGGGCTTCAGTATTTCTTTTTGGCTTGGGCTAGCCATGCTTGGTTGAGTCTCTTTTTGTCAGCTTCATCAAAGATAACCAGCTTGACAGGTTTTTCCCCTTGTTTGATTTTTTCCCATGTTTTGTTGGCTTTTTGTAGCCTCTTGCTGGCTTTCTTTGGGTCTTTGTCCGTTTTACTGTGCCAGTTGTTTAAACCATTCACAGGCTGGCCTTTGAATGAGCCATCCCAGAATAACAACAGTTGTCCATCGATGATTTTATAGGATTGAGGGTTGGCTGGGGTTAATTGTCCACTGCCAGAGAGCATCAGTGAACACCAGCCACCATGAGCCGGCAAGTAGTCTTGCGGGTTGGCTTTGAACAGATCCAGTTGTTCCTGATTGGTCAGGTGGTAGGTGATGCCGTTCACTTGATGGGTAAATTCAGCCTTACCTAACTCTGCTTTGTTGTCGGTGAAATAGGAAACCGGACTGTAACCATCTATACCCAAACCATTTGAATCAATCCTGATAAATGACGCTGTATCGGTGTCAGCCTGGATGTTCGCCGTTGTAAAAATGACCATCAACATCAAGAGTTTTAATCGAATTGTGTGCATAAAGACCTCGTTGTAAATCATTTATTGAGCGACAATGAAAGGGTGAATTTCAACCCAGTGGGATGAAATTGGCTCTATCAGGGCTGAAATCATTGCAGAATGATTTCAGCCCTCATTCTGAGTCAATGAAGAAGTTTGGTCTGTTTTGGTCAGCTGGCTTTGATTCCATGCTGTCATCAATGTTTGTTTCTTGTTTTGGCTGATGGGCAGTGAGGTGCCATCTTGCATGATCACCCTTTGTGCTTCAACTTGATCTATGTGGCTTAAGTTAATCAGGGTCGAACGGTGGATTTGGGTATGATGTGCCCCCAACAGCTCTTTGAAAGCTTTTAAGGTGCTTCTGGTTTTGTATGCTTTGTTTTTATACCAAAAATTGATGTAATTACCGCTAGATTTTAACCACATGATTTTCCGTACATCACAATTCAAATGACCCAAAGATGTCTTGATCACCTGGGTGTCTTGATCTGCTGCATTTTGTATGGGTAGCTTCCAAGCCCAATATGCCAGACTGGCAAAATACAAGACCACCTCAACCACAATCCAACGGTAAAACAGTTCAAAATAAACCAAATAAAAAATGGCATTTTTTACTTTTTCAGGGGTGATAACCCACAGTAATACACATACAAAAAGCAAATGCACGGCACCCAATGACAGTGCCTCCAATGAATGGATGGGCCAGCTGAAACGCATTTCCGGGTTACGCAGCCGTCGATATCCCTGCCACATACAGATGGCCAACCAACTGTAATAGGCCACCAAAACATAAGTCAACTCTCGAAAAAAAATGTGGTTGCTGAAGCCTTGAAAATGCCAGGTTCGGAGTAAATCAATGATGATAAAGAAACTTAAAAACAACCAAGGGATGAAGAATAAATTTTTATTGTTCCTAAGATATGAGAAAAAACCTGTGGTCATTGGATCATGACTTTACACGGATTGGACCTTGTTTTTCGGGGATTTTGCCTTTGATGTTTTCAAAAAATGCACGGATGATTTTCATGTCTTCATGGATGTCACCTGAAGGCATAAAGGCATTGCCCAGTTTTACAATTTTGTTGCCGAAATCCAAAGTCCCCATGGCGATTGGAACCCCTGCTTTATGGGCGATGTGGTAAAACCCTGATTTCCAGTATTCCAGATAAGAACGTGTGCCTTCTGGTGACATGGCCAGGATCAATTTGTCTCTGCTGTTGAAATGCTTGACCATTTGATCAACCATGTTGAGTTTTTTCTTGCGGTAAACCGGTATGCCTCCCAAGGCTCGAAAAAACCAACCAAAAGGTGAATCAAAGAGTGCCCCTTTACCCAAATAATTGAGTTTCAGGTTTTGTGAAAACTTGGCCATCAAACCCAGCGGAAAGTCCCAATTGCTGGTATGAGGAGCAGCAATCAATACATACTTTTTCTCATCGGGTAAGTCATTGATGACTTTCCAGCCTAGAATTTTCAGGATAAATTTTGCTACCCAAGTCATGCTTATTCCTCAAAAGGCTCGGTGTTAGATGCCACCATGGTCAAAATGTCATAGGCAGCCACCACTTCATCTTCTTGGTTAGTAGCCTGTAAATCCCACCTGACTTCACCATAGCCTTTGCCTCTGCGGTAAGATTTTTGTTTACAGGTCAATTGAATGGTGATCACATCACCGGGGTAAACCGGTTCGGTAAATCGCAGGTCATCGAGTCCATAATTGGCGAGCACGGGCCCTTCCTCAGGGTAAACAAACAAACCGGCGGCCATTGAAACGATGAAATAACCATGAGCCACACGACCATCAAAAAATGGATTTCGAGCGGCTGCATCCTCATCCATATGGGCATAAAAATGATCACCAGACAAGTCAGCAAATTGTTCGATGTCGGCCAAAGTGATTTCCCTGCTTTCGGTGGTGATGGCTTGCCCCACCATCAGTTCTTCATAATGTAACTTGAATGGGTGCTTTGGTGGTTGAGAGGTTTTTGCTTTGGGCATGTATTTCTCAGTTAGCTTCATCAAAGTGGTGGGTGAGCCCTGAATCGCTGTGCGTTGCATGTAGTGCTTGACCCCACGTATACCGCCCATTTCTTCACCGCCACCGGCTCGACCAGGTCCGCCATGGATCAAATGTGGCAGGGGAGAACCATGGCCTGAAGATTCTTTGGCTGAATCACGGTTGATCAACACCATGCGACCATGGAAACAAGCGGTTTTATTCACCAACTCACAAACCGCATCGTCACTGTGGCCGAATATTGAACCCACCAAAGATCCCTGACCTAAATTGGCCAATCGAGCCGCTTCATCCAAAGTTTCGTATGGCATCAAAGTTGAAACCGGACCAAAGGCTTCGATGTCATGTGCTGCGTGGTTTTCTAATGGTTTGTGGTTGATCAGTAGCATGGGTGAGACAAAGGCGCCTTGTTGGTCATCACCACCAGTGACTTCCACATGTTCTGGATCACCAAACAACAAATCACAACTTTGTCTGAGTACAGCCACCCGCTCACGCACTTCTTGCTGCTGTGCCAAACTGGCCAAGGCTCCCATTTTAACGCCTTCTTGACTGGGGTCTCCCACCACCACGCCGCGCAACTCTTGTTCAATGGCTGCTGCTACAGCACCTGTTAAAGGCTCAGGCACAATGGCGCGTCTGATGGCGGTACATTTCTGTCCTGATTTGACCGTCATTTCTTTCACCACTTCTTTCACAAAATAATCAAACTCTGGCGTATCAGGTTTGGCATCAGGGGTCAATATGGAACAGTTCAAAGAATCAGCCTCCATGGTGAACCTAACCGCATTTTGGGTGATGTTTGGCTTGGATTTCAGGTACTGCCCCGTGCTGGCTGAACCCGTAAAAGCGACCACGTCCTGACAGTCTAATAAATCCAATAACGGGCCAGTAGATCCACAAATTAATTGCACAGACCCTGGAGGTAATATGCCAGACTCTATCATCGCTTGAAACATCAGTTCAGTCAGGTATGCTGTATCCGATGCCGGCTTCACAATCGCCGGAACACCTGCCAATAAGGTGGGAGCCAGCTTTTCCAGCATGCCCCAACAAGGGAAGTTAAAGGCGTTGATGTGGATGGCCACACCTTGTAAAGAGGTACAAATGTGTTGTGCCAAGAAACTGCCATTTTTTGAAATGTGTTCGGGTGCGCCGTCCAGCAGGATGTGATGATCAGGCATTTCTCTGCGGCCTTTCCCTGAATAAACAAACAAAGTGCCAATGCCGCCATCAATGTCTATCCATGAATCCAGTTTAGTGGCACCAGTGGCCGCGGACAATTGGTAAAATTCTTTTTTCCGTGACATCAAGTACAACGCCAACTCTTTGAGCATCAAGGCGCGGTCATGGAAGCTCATTTTGGCCAGGGCAGGCTGACCGACAGTTTTGGCATAATCCAGCATCCCGGCAAAATCTAATCCCGCACTGGAAATTTGTGCAATCGGTTGGCCATTGATGGCATGGTGGCAATTTTTAAATCCTTCAGAGGCGGTGTGCCATTGTCCTTTGGCGTAACTTTTAAGTTGGTTCATGTCTTTTCTAGTCTCGGTGATAACACTTATTTACTCAGAGGTTGATGGTGCATTTGGTGCCAGCTGATAAGTCGTTGTTGGCTGGCTGGCTAAGCATTTATTAGCATCGCAGGATTATAACATGGTGACATAAATCTGGGTTAAGATAGTTAGCGCCTCCACATGGGGTTTCATTTCATTGTATTAACTGATAAAAATACCACATGACTGAAAATAACAATCACAATCATAAAACCTATAAAAGGGGAGAAAGCAGTCACTTTCAGGTTGTTCTGCTGGCTTGTACTTTGGTGCTGTTATTCATGAGTGATTTGCGAGCCGAAGTCACCAATCAAAAATATGTCAACATCACTCGATATGATGTTTATGAAGGGTTGGCCGGTAATAAAGTGACGCACATCGAACAGGATGAAGCCGGGTATATGTGGTTTGCCACCCACAGTGGGCTCAGTCGCTTTGACAGTCAGGCATTTCAGAATTTTAAGCAAGATACACTGGCGGCTGATGTATTGCCAGCCAATGAGATTTCTTTAATCCATGGAACCTCCACTGACATTTGGCTCAGCTTGAATGACGTAGGATTGGCCCGCTACAAACGCCAAGAAAATTTGTTTCAACTGATTCCTGTGGGTGAAGGCATCACTGACGGGATTGAACATCCGGTGGTCTTTGCCATCAATTCAGATGCCAAAGGCCGGGTTTGGATCTTTCAATTTGATCATGGGATATCAATCTATGACCCCACCACTGATCAGTATGAACACCTTCGACCAGACAACACTGATTGGCTGTCTTCAGTGCGATTTTTTGATGCCAAATCTGATCAAAAAGATCAGTTGTGGGTGGCATCGTTAGAAGGGCAAATCATAAGAATCGATCCGCAAAATGGTTCGGCCAAAACTTACTACATTGATTACCCATTGGATGATCAAAAAATGGGCAGAATGTATAGTTTAACGGTTGGACGCAACAATCAAATTTATGCATCAGGTTATCAAGGCGTGTATGTCTTCAATGAAGCTTCTGACCAATTCGACCTATTGATCAGCGCACAAAACATCATTGATTTGATGGGTGAACGATTGACCGCCAGAAGTTTGACCAGTGATTCAGCGGGTAATTTATGGCTGGCCACTCGCAAGGGATTGATCTTGTTCAGGAACAACCAGATCATTCCTTTGAGGTTTTTACAGCGGGGCAAGCCACAGAATCTTGATTTCAATGTCCGTTCAATCTATGAAGACAGAGAATTCAACTTATGGGTTGCGACCGATAAGAATGGAGTGATTAAACTGAGCCATGATTGGGACTCATTTGATATTTATTTGCCTTTCAGGGACACCAATCTGATGGATAACAACATCAAAGAAGTTTTAAGTGATCATGCTTTATTGGATGATTCCTTTTGGATTTATAATGAGGGTGCTGAAAGCCTGAACGTTTTCAGGTATCAAAAAGGACTGCTAAATTTAAATCAATATTACGATCAATCTCATCAGTTGCCAGATACTGTTTTGGATTTGTTCCAGGATCAAGACTACCGGTTATGGGTGACCGCAGTCTCCGGTTTGTTTTATTTTGATCAAGCATTGCGACAGTTTGTTCAAGTTGAAGATGAACTGATGCATGGGGGCATCACCGAGATTTTTGAGTCAAATGACGCCCTTTATTTAGCTGTCTATGGTGAGACAGAGTTATACCGGGTCAGCAAACTTGACTTGAGTGTCAGTCAACATGAGAACCAATTGCTCAATGACGTGTTGAATAACCAGGAATTGGGTCCCGAAGGACAATACTGGCTGGTCGGTAATCGCGGTCTTGAGGTCTTCAATCCGGCCACCGCAGAAGCCACCACCTTGATCAGTTCAACAGAAGGGTTTCAAGACATCGCCATAGACCAGGAACAAAGTACAGTTTGGTTGTTGTCCAATGGACGGCTGTTTAAATACAATTATGTTGAAGGTGGTTTGATCAATCAAGACACCAGTGCCATCAACGCTCAAATTTCTACTGATTTTGCAGATCACATCAATATCATCGATCAACAACTGTGGTTGTCGGCTGAAAATGGATTGATTGTGATTGATCCAGAAACCAACACCTTAACCAAAAGGTTGTCGGTGGCTGAAAGTTTGCCCAGCAATGAAATAGTTGCAGTAGAAAAGTTATATGACCAGTCCATCATGGTCTTTACCAAAGCTGGAATTGTGCAAATCAATGGAGATGTTGTAAGCAGTGAAATGACCCAACCACAGATTAATATGCTCTCTGTGATGTTGAATGACAGCACCGCATTATCCAACCATCCTCTGGATTTTAATTATGGCAGTCTGACTTTTGCGTATCAGTTGATGTCTTTCAACAACCCTGGCAGTCATTCTTACCAATATCGGCTGCAAGCAGATGCCTCTTGGGAAGATGTCAAAGGTCAAAACAACCTGACTTTTCACCAACTACCAACAGGCCAATATGAATTTTCAGTCAGGGGCAAAACATCCAAAAGTGCCTGGTCGGAACCAGTATCAATATCGTTTGATGTGGCAGCAGCACCATGGAAGACGACTCAAGCGTATGGATTGTATGTTTTAACAGGCTTGTTGATATTGGGTGTTGTGTTTTACATATTCCGTAAACGCTGGCAATACAATGCCAGGATTTCCTACGCAACTGAAAAACAAGCCTTTGCCGAGAATCAGCTCTCATTAACCACATCTTTGGTAACCGCTTTAGATACGGCTCAATTGTTAGAAAAGATCAAGCAACAAATCAGTGCAAAAATCAGGGTCGATGAGGTGGAAGTCTGTTACTGGAACAGCCAAAATAATTATCAGATATTCAGTGATCAAAATTTAACCACCACGGAACAAAATGAACTGGGTGCTCGAGCACTGAAAATGTTTCAAGCAAACACCAGACATTTCATTGAAAAAACTGAATTGGGAGACATTTTATGGGTCATGTTCAGCCATTCACAAGAACGATTGGGTTTGGTTAAACTGTTTCGCAGTCAGGGTGTTTTCAATGTCAGTGACATCAGCTTGGCACAAGCCTATGCCACGCAGTCATCATTGGCACTAGAAAACGCACGGCTATTTGAAGCGGTGAACGACCTGGCTGAACAAGCCAATGCCTCTAATCAAGCCAAAAGTGATTTTCTGGCACAGGTGTCGCATGAAATTCGAACCCCAATGAATGGTATCTTGGGTATGAATGAATTGTTGATCGGCACTGAGCTGACTGAAGAACAGCGAATCTATGCCATGGCAGTGGCTGAGTCAGGAGAACATTTGTTACACATCATCAATGATATTCTGGACTTATCTAAAATTGAATCCGGGGAGTTGACCTTAGAAATTAGGCCTGTTAATTTGGTCTCATTGATGGACCAAATCAGTAAGTCATTCGTATCAGCCAGTGGCAAAAAGAAACTGACTTTCTGGGTTGATATCGATCCATCTTTGCCTATACAACGCATGGCAGATTCAGTGCGGTTGAAACAAATCATCATGAACTTACTGAGCAATGCTTTTAAATTCACCCACAAAGGACAAGTGTCAGCTGTACTCAAACCTGGAGAGAATGACGATGTTTTGTTCACTGTAAATGACAGTGGTATTGGCATTGAGCCAGAAATTTTGAATCGGTTGTTTGACCCATTTACTCAGGCTGACAGTTCAATCACCAGAAAATATGGTGGCACAGGTCTGGGTTTAAGTATTGTGAAAAAACTGATTGAAAAAATGGATGGAGCCATCGAAGTGATCAGTGAACCAGGTATTGGTACTTCAGTTATTTGTAGTTTGCCACTGACCATTGATCCTGATCTGGTTGCTGCAACCAATCTGAATAAGACCGTCCAAATCAAAGCCCATGAAGGCCCCAGTAACCAGGAAATATTGCTGGCACTGCAACATGCCTTGGCCATTTCTGGCATCCAGACCATTGAAGCAGATGAAGAATTTTCAGGTCAAATTGATGCATTGATGTTGATTGATGCCACAACTGAACAAAACAACGGTTTCGGTGAGGCGATCAAGGCAGCCAATCGTGAATTGGTGCCCGTTTATTTGGTCAAACCTTGCCATCAAGAAAAAGTTTATCAGCAGGGTGCTTTCAAAGTGATTGATTTGCCTTGTTCAATTGGTGACTTGAGGCTGTTGTTCTCCAGTAAGTCAGAACAACTTTATTGCGAATACAACCCGAACTCTGGAAAGCAAAACCCCTTGCATTTGTTGGTGGTTGAAGACAACCCCATCAATCAGCAATTGTTATTAGAGTTGCTTGAAAAAGAAGGACATGTGGTTGATATTTTTGATGATGCCAATCAAGCCTTGGCAGGCATCAGTAACATCAAATATGATTTGCTGCTGGTAGATTACCATTTACCTGATTTGACCGGCATTGAATTCATCAAAGCCTGTCGAGGGGTTGGAGTTACAGCCAAAACAGTGATCATGAGTGCTGACATTTCCAAGGAATTGCAAGAGTTGTGTGGTCTGAATGACATCAATTATCTGATCACCAAACCGTTCAAGTTGGCTGAACTCATTGATGTGATTAACAAACAATAAACTGATTATTGCTGGGTTTTAAGATTGTTTTTTACCGTTGACTTTGCCGTTGATGTCATTCAACGCTTCGTTGAGTTTTCTGACCAGTAAATCCTTTTTCTCTGGGTCAACATACTTGGATTCGAAGGCGGTTTGGGTTTTTACGATCAAGTCATCAAAGTTCTTACCTTCCCATTTGATCGGTTCCATTTTGTCTTTACTGGCATCATCAAACAAACCAATCCACTTTTCAGATAAACGGCCATAACTGAGGATCCGATACATGTACCGTCCTGGTCGTTCGCTGTGAGCGATCAAGCCAAATAAAGCAGCAAAGAAACACAAGGGCATCAAAGCCAAGTCTCGCAGGCCATCAACGATGAGTTTGAGTTGTAACACGATGGTGTCGCGGACGAGTTCGGATCTGGAGTTTAAGTCTTCTGGTTCTTGCATAAATGGCCCAATCTGAAGTGTTGTGTTTTAATTATTATAAATGGACAGGTCCTGATATTGAATAGGCCTTTGGTAATCATTTAATGAATGTCGCTTGCCTTCTTTTTCGCAAAGCGAAAAAACCGGCTGCGCTCCATGGCTTTTATGAGTCTTGCTCTGTATTGCTGGCGCAATCCAACCGCCATCCATTGGATGAATGTTGCTTGCCTTCTTTCTGTATCGCAAAAAACCGGCTGCGCTCCATGGCTTTTATGAGTCTTGCTCTGTATTGCTGGCGCAATCCAACCGCCATCCATTGGATGAATGTTGCTTGCCTTCTTTCTGTATCGCAAAAAACCGGCTGCGTTTCATGGCTTTTATGAGTCTGGCTCGCCTAGAGGGATGTAGGTGTGCCGCGTTAGCAGGATGCGGAAGCGGCCTGACTTGCTGGCGCAATCCAACCGCCATCCATTGCTCTCTGATACCAGTGGTTAACTGGTTATTGAAGCAACGAAAATTTCAGCTACCGCTTCAAAAAAATCTTTTTCAGCAGCTCCAAAGCGTTTTTTGATCGGGCTGTCGACATCCAGGACGCCATTGATTTGATCGGTGTAAAAAGGCACAACGATTTCTGATTCAGAGGCGGCATCGCAGGCCACATGACCAGCAAAGGCGTGTACATCTGCCACCACTTCGGTGGCTTTTTGGGCAAAAGCTGTGCCACAAACCCCTTCGCCGATGGTCAAGCGGGTGCAGGCAGGTTGGCCATGAAAGGGGCCCAGCACCAATTCATCACCCTGTTGGTAATAAAAACCCAACCAGTTGACTCGTTCCAGGTTGTGGTACAGAAATGAACTGAGGTTGGCCGCATTGGCCTGTAGGTCATTTTCTGCTGATAACAGCGCCTCTAGTTGTTTGAGTAGCAGTGGGTAATTGTTTTCGCTCATGCCAATCTGTGGTGGTTAAAACGAGTAGGTGGGGCTGGTCTGAATGAATTAAAGCCATTCAGACCAGCTATTTTTGTTTGAGTTATTTGTTTTTTAACAGGTCTCTGATTTCTGTCAACAAAACTTCTTCATTGGAAGGCTTGGGTGGCTCTGCCGGCGCTTCCTCTTCTTTTTTCTGCAGGTTGTTCATGAATTTAACCATCATGAATACAGCAAACGCGATGATGATAAAGTCAATGGCGGTTTGCACAAAGGCCCCCCATTGCAGCACCACGGCTTCTGTTGTTTCTGTGGCCGCTTTTAATTCATAAGCCAAATCGGAAAAATCAACACCACCGATCAACAGTCCCAAAGGCGGCATCATCACACCATTAACAAAGGCCGAAACGATTTTGCCAAAAGCAGCACCAATGATGATACCCACTGCCATGTCCATCACATTGCCTTTGACTGCAAACTTCTTAAATTCTGCCATCATGCCCATAAATTTCTCCTCTTAAGTAGTAAAGTCCAATTATTGTATACAGAAACCTGGATCAATGTGCATGAAAACATTGTTAATAAACGCAAAAAGGAATGTTCTTGGGTCTCTATTCACTTTTGTTCCAAACAAAAGTGAAAACGACCACGGCGAACATGATTTGCTACCTCGCGCTCTTCGCCTCTGATTGGCCTACACGGATGTAGGTCTGCCGCGATAGCTAGGAGCGATAGCGGCCGCTATAACAAAAGCTCACGGCTAATCAATCATTACATCAGGGCTTCTTTGCTTTGCAAAATCGCCAAGATTGCATGATTTGCCTAACCGGCTCGGCGGGTCAAGCTGCTCAGCAGCTTTTCAAGGCCCATCACATGGACAGGCCTTAGGGTTTACTGAAGCAGTTGTATTACAGTGAATAATACATGTCGAATTCAGCAGGATGGGTGCTCATGCGAATGCGATCGACTTCAGCTTGTTTCAGTTCAATGAAACCATCAATCACATCATCTGTAAATACACCACCGGCTTTTAAGAAATCACGGTCTTGATCCAAAGCTTCCAAAGCCTGATCCAAAGAGTGACACACCGTAGGGATGCTCTTGGCTTCTTCAGGTGGCAAGTCATACAAATCTTTGTCCATGGCTGAACCTGGATCAATCTTGTTTTTGATGCCATCAAGGCCAGCCATCATCATGGCAGCAAACATCAAATAAGGGTTACCCATGGGATCACCAAAGCGCACTTCAATGCGGCGTGCTTTGGGGTTGTTGACGAATGGAATTCTTACAGAAGCTGAGCGGTTGCGGGCAGAATAGGCCAGCATCACCGGTGCTTCAAAACCAGGCACCAATCTTTTGTATGAGTTGGTAGATGAATTGGCAAAGGCATTCAAGGCACGGGCATGCTTGAAGATACCGCCAATGTAATGTAAGGCTGTTTCAGACAAACCACCATAACCATCACCCATAAACAGGTTTTCACCACCTTTGGATAAAGATTGGTGAACATGCATACCACTGCCGTTGTCCCCAACTATTGGTTTTGGCATGAATGTGGCGGTGTAGCCATAATCATGCGCCACATTGTGAACCGCATATTTCATCATCAAAACTTCATCGGCTTTCTTGACCAATGTATTGAACTTGGCTCCAATTTCACATTGGCCAGCGGTTCCAACTTCATGGTGATGAACTTCAATTTCCAAGCCCATACCTTCCATGACCTTACACATGGCTGAACGCAAGTCATTCAAAGAGTCAACAGGAGGTACTGGAAAATAGCCACCTTTCACTCGTGGACGATGTCCGGCATTTTCTTTGGCATCTGAACCAGATTCCCAAGCACCTTCTCGAGAATAAATTTCGTAGCGACAATCGTTGGCATCGGTGTTCCAGCTCACGCCATCAAAGACAAAAAACTCAGGCTCAGGGCCAAAGAAAGCGGTGTCTGCAATGCCAGCTTGTTGTAAAAACGCCTCAGCTCGTTTGGCAATTGAACGTGGGTCACGTTCATAACCTTGCATGGTGTTGGGCTCTAAAATATCACAGCGAATCACCAAAGTTGGGTACTGGCTGAATGGGTCAATGAAAGCCGTATCTGGTTCCGGCATCAAGACCATGTCAGATTCATTGATACCTTTCCAGCCATTGATAGATGAGCCATCAAACATTTTACCATCTTCAAACAAGTCATCATCAACTTGAGAAACTGGTAAAGTCACGTGGTGTTCTTTACCGGCCGTGTCACAAAAACGCAGATCAACAAAATCAATGTTTTCGTCTTTAATTAAATTCAAAATTTTATCGCTCATCAGAAATCCTGTGTAAAAGTAGATTGCGCGTATTTTAAGGTTTCAGGCGCGTTAAAAACATACGCAATTATGCGAGGATTTGGCTTAAATCTGCTGCTGACTTTTACCGGTAATTGGTGTAAATTGGTCAGCATGACTCAACCACGGCTCAGCATGTTCAAATCCAAATTTTGCGTTTCATTGTGTTTTTTGATGATGGGGATTTGGCCTGCTTTTAACGCAAACTCGGCTGAATTGAGGGTGGCTGTGGCAAGCAATTTTTATGCCACTTTATTGACGTTAGAAACTGAATTTCATCGCCAAACGGGCCATGAATTACGCATCAGCTCCGCATCATCAGGGCAGTTATTTGCCCAGATCAAACACGGTGCCCCCTTTGATGTTTTCATGTCGGCTGACATGGCCAGGCCATTACAACTGGTGCGTGATGGATTGGCCAGTGAACCAGACATTTATGCCCGCGGACAATTGGTGTTGCTGGCAAACTCAGAAGACGGATCATGTGAAAGGGTGTTCGATTCGGATCACCGTCAGTTTGTGGCCTTGGCCAATCCGGATTTGGCTCCTTTTGGCGCAGCCGCCAAAGCCTATTTGCAACATCAGGGCATTTGGGATAATCAGCAATACAAAAAGGTTATGGGTGAAAATGTGACCCAAGTGATGCAGATGGTTGTTTCGAAAAATGCAGCCATGGGTCTGGTGGCCAAGTCACAATTGGTCAATTACTCATTGGCAGAACATCAATGTAAGTTAGACATTGCCGTTGAGCACTACCCACCAATCGATCAAGGCATGGTTTTCATCAACGCATCAGATCGCAAAGCACTCTACACCGCATGGGCGGCTTTTTTGCGTTCCAGCCAAGTACAAAATACCATCCGTCAACACGGCTATTTGTTACCAGAGAAATCTCCGTGAACTGGCCCGACCTCACAGCCCTTTACCTCAGTCTCAAATTGGCTGGAATCACCACCTTGCTCCTCATCGGTCTGGGCACACCTTTGGCCTGGTGGTTGGCACGATCTCAAGCCCGCATCAAACCCTTGATTGAAACTTTGGTGGCCTTACCGATCGTTTTACCACCGACGGTGATGGGCTTTTACCTTTTGATGCTATTGGGTCCGGATGGCTGGTTAGGCGGCTTGTGGGTGCGTTTAACCGGACAGGCATTGACTTTTTCTTTCACCGGACTGGTGGTGGCATCACTTTTTTACAGTTTGCCGTTCGTGGTACAGCCCATACAAAATGGTTTTGAATCAGTATCACCTCGATTGATGGATGCCGCCAGGTCACTGGGCGCCAAGCCACTAGATGCTTTTTTCTCAGTGGCAGTGCCCTTGGCCAAACGCGGATTTCTGACAGCCGCGGTGTTGGGTTTTGCCCACACATTGGGAGAGTTTGGTGTGGTGCTGATGGTGGGTGGCAACATCCCTGGAGAAACCAAAGTCATCGCCATAGAAATTTATAATCAAGTGGAAATATTGAATTATCAACAAGCCCACTTGTTATCAGCGATACTGTTGGTGTTGGCATTTGTGATGATATTCATGATGTATTTTTTTAATCACAAAAATCGGAACAGGCCATGAAAAATATATGCCAGTGCCAATTATTGATTAAGCAGGGCGGATTCGACTTGCAGGTTGAATTTGCAGTCCCTGCACAAGGGATCCTTGGCCTGTTTGGTCCTTCTGGCTGTGGTAAAACCAGTTTGTTAAGGGCTGTGGCAGGTTTTGATCATCATCCCGGGAGCCATGTCTCATTGCAAGATGAAGTGCTGCAATCTGATTCTGTATTTATCAAGCCAGAAAACAGAAAGATGGCCTATGTCTTTCAAGACAGCCAACTGTTTCCTCATTTGTCGGTCAAAGAAAATTTAGAATTTGCCCTTAAAAGAGCGGTGCAGCATACAACATCCAATCAAATGGTGATGAATGAAGTGGTGGAACTCATGGGATTAAAGCCAATTCTAGGTCGCTTACCGCAGCGATTGTCTGGTGGGGAACAACAACGGGTTGCCCTGGCCAGGGCATTGATGAGGAACCCGCAATTGCTGTTGTTGGACGAACCCATGGCTTCGCTGGATCATCACAATAAAGTCAAATTAATTTCGTACTTAAGAAAAATACATAAGCAGTGGCAGTTACCCATGGTATTTGTCAGCCATCAGATGGATGAAATCATGGCCTTGTGTGACCAATTATTGGTCATTGAGCAGGGCCGAGTGCAATTCCAAGGATCCATGGTTGATGCCATGTTGATGCCAAAATCTCCCCTGTCATCAAAGCAACAAGTTTCTGCCGTATTGAATGGTGTAGTGAATGGCTTTGATCCTAAATTTGGTTTGATGCAGATCAAAACCAAAGGGGGCATGCTGATTGAAGTCAAAGGGCAAGCTCAATTGGGCGCTGAATTTCGGATGGTGGTGCCGGCCAATGATGTCAGTTTAGCGCTTGATGCACCCAATAACACCAGTGTGTTGAATGTGTTTCATGGTGAAGTGTGCAAGCTCATTGCTTCGGGTGAATATGACCAATTGGTCCATGTAAAATTAAACAATGAAACATTGGTGGCTCGAATTTCCAATAAATCAAAATCAAACATGGGATTGGAACTGGGTTCTGAGGTGTATGCCCAAATCAAGTTACAAGTGATTAAATTGATCGAATAAAAAAGAAGGCCACTTCCTCAGTGGCCTTCTTCTGATCATAAATCAAAGGATGTTCAACAGGTCAAATGCTGATTGACCGGCATACTTGGCTTGGTTGCCCAGTTGTTCTTCGATGCGCAACAATTGGTTGTATTTGGCGATACGGTCTGAACGACAAAGTGAGCCGGTTTTGATTTGGGTCGCTGATGTGGCCACTGCCAAATCGGCAATGGTGTTGTCTTCGGTTTCGCCAGATCGATGAGATATGACTGCGGTGTAACCTGAGCGGTAAGCCAAATCGATCGCATCTAATGTTTCTGTTAAGGTGCCGATCTGGTTGAATTTAATCAGGATTGAGTTGGCGATGTCTTTATCGATGCCTTCTTTGAAGATCTTAGTGTTGGTCACAAACAAGTCATCTCCAACCAGCTGCACTTGGTTGCCCAGTTTCTCAGTCAGGTGTTTCCAACCAGTCCAATCGGCTTCATCCAGACCATCTTCAATACTGATGATGGGGTATTGATCGACCCATGATGCTAAAAAGTCAGTGAACTGTTCAGAGGCCAATTGTTTGTTTTCACCCGTTAGGTGATATAAACCATCCTGGTGGAATTCAGAACTGGCCACATCCAGACCCAAATAGACTTCATCGCCAATTTTGTATCCGGCTTGATGCACCGCTTCTAAAATGGTGTCAACGGCTTCCACATTGGAACGTAAATTGGGTGCGAAACCACCTTCATCACCCACAGCTGTAGACAGGCCTTTGCTTTTCAAGACTTTGGCCAGGGCGTGGAAAATTTCAGTGCCACAACGCAAAGCTTCAGAAAAAGAGTTGAATCCGGTGGGCAGCACCATAAACTCTTGCACATCAACATTGTTATCGGCATGGGCCCCACCATTGATGATGTTCATCATCGGAACAGGCAAGACAAACTCATCTTGGGTGGCAATGCTTTGATACAGTGGAATGCGTTGATCATTGGCCACCGCATGCGCGTTGGCCAAAGAAATGCCGAGTAAGGCGTTGGCACCCAGTTTACCTTTGTTGTTGGTACCATCCAAATCCAACATTTTTTGATCCAGTCCAGCTTGGTCTTTGGCATCAAAACCTTTCAGTGCATCGGCCAGAGTGGTGTTGACATTGTTAACGGCTTTGCGGACACCTTTACCCAAGTATCGGTTCTTATCACCATCACGCAAT
The DNA here is from genome assembly GCA_965230295.1 of Marinicella sp. Taxonomy (GTDB): domain Bacteria; phylum Pseudomonadota; class Gammaproteobacteria; order Xanthomonadales; family Marinicellaceae; genus Marinicella. The sequence goes on from OZ246001.1 coordinate 2,184,457, forward strand.
TCAATGGCTTCTCGAGCACCGGTTGAGGCTCCAGAAGGGACAATGGCACGACCAAAGGCGCCCGATTCAAGGGTGACTTCAGCTTCTAAAGTGGGGTTGCCACGGGAGTCCAGAACTTCTCTGGCATGAATTTTCTTAATTCCAGTCATCACTTTGTTCCTGTAAAGGTTTGGATTTTATGGTTTGGTCTATGGTTTTTAAAGTTTCTAATAAGCCGGCCATTTGATCTAATTTAACCGCATTGGGGCCATCGCTTTTGGCATTGGCAGGATCTGGATGGGTCTCCATGAACAAGCCGGAAATGCCCACTGCAGTGGCCGCTCTGGCCAATACGGGCACATGTTCTCGTTGGCCACCTGAAGTACCGCCTTGGCCACCAGGCAGTTGGACTGAATGGGTGGCGTCAAACACCACTGGACAGCCGGTCTCACGCATCACGGCCAGTGAACGCATGTCTGATACCAGGTTGTTGTAACCAAAACTGGCGCCGCGCTCGCAGACCATGATTTGTTGGTTGCCGGTTGATTGGGCTTTTTCAATGACATTTTTCATGTCCCAGGGCGCCATGAATTGTCCCTTTTTGATGTTCACCGGTTTGCCAGCGTTACAGACGCGTAAGATGAAGTTGGTTTGTCTGGCTAAAAAGGCGGGTGTTTGTAACACATCGACCACATCAGCCACTTCTTCAATCGGAGAATCATCATGCACATCGGTGATCACTGGAACACCGACTTGTTTCTGTACTTCAGCCAGAATACTCAAACCGGTTTCCATACCCAATCCCCTGAATGAGTTCAACGAGGTGCGGTTGGCCTTATCAAAAGAAGATTTAAAGATAAAGGGTATACCCAATTGATCAGTCACTTCCTTCAAATGCCCGGCAGTGTCAATCGCTAACTGCAATGACTCAATCACACAGGGTCCGGCAATGAGGAAAAAAGGTTGATTCAATCCAGCTTCAAAATGACATAATTTCATGTGTACCTCTTTGGTTACGCTGCTTGTTGTTGCTTGGTTTTATGGGCCAATGCGGCAGCAATGTAGGCGGCAAAAAGTGGGTGGCCGTCTCTGGGTGTTGAATTGAATTCCGGGTGGAACTGACAAGCCAAAAACCAGGGGTGGTTTGGCAGTTCGACCATTTCAACCAATTGAGAATCTTCTGAGTGACCGGAAAACACCAGTCCTGCCTCACTCAATTGCTCAGTGTAGTTGTTGTTGAATTCATAGCGGTGCCTGTGGCGTTCCGAAATGATTTCATCACCGTAAACCTGATTGGCGAGAGTCCCTGCTGTGAGCAGTGAGTTTTGGGCACCTAAACGCATGGTGCCGCCCAGATCAGATTGAGAACTCCTGATTTCTTTTTGGCCTTCTCTGTCCATCCATTCTGTGATTAAACCAATCACAGGGTGGGGGGTGTTTTCATTGTTTTCTGTGGTGTTGGCATCGGTTAAACCACACACATTGCGGGCGTAATCAACCACCGCTGCATGCATGCCATAGCATATTCCCAAATAGGGTATGTTGTTTTCACGGGCATAACCAACGGCAAACACTTTGCCTTCAAAGCCTCGATTGCCAAAACCGCCAGGGACCAAAATGGCATCTACATCAGCAAAAACAGATGTGTCTTGCGAATGGCCCAATTCCTCTGAGTCGATGTGTTTGATATTGACTTTGGTTTGGTTGGGTATGCCCGCATGTCGCAAGGCTTCATTCAGAGATTTATAGGCATCTGAATGGTTTAAATATTTACCCACCATGCCGATGGTGATCTGATGTTGGGTGTTGGCTTCGGCCGCCACCACACGTTGCCACTCTGACAGATCAGTGGGGTTACATTGCATCCCGAATCGTTCAACCACCAAGTCATCAAACCCTTCCTTACTCAACTCTTCTGGAATTTGGTAGATGTTGCTACAGTCCAATACCGGTATAACGGCTCGGGCTTCTACATTGGTGAACAAGGCAATCTTTTGTAACTCTTCTTTAGGGATTGGGTGTTCTGCTCGACACAGCAAAATATCTGGCTGAATACCAATCGATCGTAGCTCTTTCACAGAATGTTGGGTCGGTTTGGTTTTCAGTTCACCGGCAGCATTGATGTAGGGTACCAAGGTCAAATGCACAAACATGGCATTGTTGCGTCCTTCTTCGACCCCCATTTGTCTGATGGCTTCCATAAACGGCAGGGATTCAATGTCACCCACAGTACCACCGATTTCTACCATGATCACATCAAAACCTTCAGCCGCTTTTCTCACCTTGGCTTTGATTTCATCGGTGATGTGAGGGATGACTTGAACGGTACCGCCCAAGTAGTCGCCACGACGCTCTTTGCGAATCACCGATTCGTAAATTTGGCCAGATGTGTAGTTGTTGTTGCGGGACATTTTGGTGCGCACAAATCGCTCGTAATGACCGAGGTCGAGATCGGTTTCCGCGCCATCTTCCGTCACGAAAACTTCGCCATGTTGAAAGGGACTCATGGTACCTGGATCGACATTGATGTACGGGTCTAATTTCATCATGGTCACACGCAGGCCACGTGCTTCAAGGAGGGACGCCAAAGAGGCTGCCGCGATGCCCTTTCCAAGTGATGAAACCACACCCCCTGTGACAAATACAAATTTAGTCATGATGGGTGAAATAGTTATGCTCAGAAAGGACGTGTATTATATCCGATGCCCTAATTATTTAGCAACCATTCAGCCATCAATCTTGGCATGATCTTTGAATTTAATTTTCCACAGTTTAATGGTGATGGGAACTGTAATGTTCAATAAGAATGCCGTAATCATTAAGGTATAAAAGACTTCCAAAGTGAAAATCTGGTATTGAACAAAAGCAATGTTCATCACCACAAATGCCAACTCAGCGCGGCCTAACATGCCAAAACCAATCATCCAACTGTCCGGCCAGGAAAATTTACCCGTGTAATGGGCGGCCAAGCCAGCGGATAAAATTTGTCCAACAAACAAGCTGATAAACAACAAGATGGCTTCAGGTAATACACCCAACAGCATATCGGCATCGAATACCAAATGGGTACCCATGGTGACAAAAAATACCGGGCCAATCCAGGTGAAGGCCACGTTATCGATGATTTCTCGAGCTTGTTGGTAATAGTCTTTCTCGTGTTCCTGGTGGAAATCAAAATACTCAGATCGAATCACCAAGCCTGCCATATAGGCGCCAATGGCTGGATGGAAGCCAAATTCATGTGCCAACAAGCCTACCGAAACAGCAATCAGCAACAAAGAAAGTATGGTGTATTCACCATAACCCATTGACAACACCCGGCGCAGGTTGATGTGTCCAATCAATGGGATTTTTTTCACCCAACCCGTACTGGTTGGAAACAGCCATTTACCAATGATGACCACAATCAAGAAGAAGGCAACGGCTTTACCCAAAATCAGGCTGATGCCAGCCACACTGAGGGTTCCTTCGCCGGCAGCAATGGGTACCAAAATAGCCACCAAGGCCAGTGATGCGATGTCATCCAATACTGCTGAAGTCATGATGCCGGTGGCTGCTGGCGTGGTGTTGAGGCCTTCTGATTTCAGTGAAACCATGGTCAGTGACACTGCAGTGGCTGTCATGGCCAGACCAACCAACAAGGCTATGCTGGCGTCGTTCCAATACCACCATGCCAAAGTATAAGCAATGGTGAAGGGCGCCAAGGCGCCGAAAAATGCGATGCCCCACGAACGTTTGATGCTGGTGACAAATTTATTGACGTTTTCTTCAAAGCCCAATGCAAACATGATGATAATGATGCCCAGTTCTGACATGTCCTTGATGAAGGTGGGTAATTCTCCGGGTAAAATGCCAAAATTGGCCATCAAAGTACCAAAAAACAAATACCAAAGAACGGGTGTCAAGCGGCTGATATGAGCCATCCAGGCGGCAAAAAACACACTGACCCAGATGATGGCCAGTAACATCAAATCATGCATTGTTGCTCTCACTTTTAATTGTTCACAATCATTGTAACCTGATCCAGCGGTGGATAGAAAAGGAATTGTTGTCAGTTAATCAAGACTTTGCATGACTTTGACTTTGATCAAATTTGGTCAATCAAAATGGATATTTCCTGTTGGGGTTTCTGACTGATGGTGAAGCATTTGCGCAATTTTTTCTTGGCCTGAATCAAGTCTTGTTGGCTGTTGGCGTGAACCATGGCAATGGGTGTCTGGGGGTCAACTTGTTCACCCACTTTAAGTATTTGTGAATAACCCACTGAAGCATCTATCTCGTCTTCACTGTGGGTGCGCCCACCACCCAAATCGATGATGCTCAATCCCACTTGTCGACAGTCAATGTCGCTGATGTAACCACTTTGCGCGGCAAAAACAGGTTCCACAATGTCAGCCTGAGGTAGGTATTTTGCAGGGTTTTCCACTAAATCATTCGGACCACCATGAGCGGCCACCATTTGTGCAAATTTTTCTGCGGCTTGTCCACTGGAAATGGCATGAAACACCTGTAGCTTGGCATCGTTGATGTCACCGGCTAATTTGCCAATCAACAGCATTTCTGCAGCCAGGTTGACCACCAACTCATTCAGCGCGATGTCATTGGGTGGTTGTTTCAAGTAATCGATGGCTTCTTGTACTTCCAGACTGTGACCAGCCGTGTGGCCAATCACTTGGTTCATGTCAGTGATCAAGGCTTTGGTCGGAATGGGAGAAACACGAATGATGTTTTTGGCCAAATCCTGGGCCATGATGAAATCACTGGCAAAGGCACCGCTGCCACATTTGATGTCCATCACCAGGCCATCAAGCCCAGCGGCCAATTTCTTGGACAGGATTGATGCGGTGATCAATGGAATGCTGTCCACTGTGGCCGATATGTCCCGGGTGGCATAGATGCGCTTGTCTGCAGGGGCCAAGTTACTGGTTTGGCCTATGATCGAACAACCCAACTTGGCGACCATTCGTTTGAAGTCGTCCACTGCTATTTGGGTGTTGTAACCAGGGATGGCCTCCAGTTTATCCAGCGTTCCGCCAGTGTGTCCCAATCCCCGACCGGAAATCATCGGGACATAGCCACCACAAGCAGCGACGATGGGCGCCAACATCAATGAGATTTTATCACCCACCCCCCCAGTAGAATGTTTGTCAATCACTGGGCCATTGAGTTTCATGTCCTGCCAGCTTAACACTTCACCCGATTGTTTCATCAGTTGGGTCAGGGTCCGACACTCTGCCACGGTCATGTGTTGGAAATAGATGGCCATGGTGAGGGCGGCAATTTGGGTTTCACTGATGCTGTTATCAGTGATGCCTGTGACGAAAAACTCCAGCTCTTCGGTGCTCAATTCAAAGCCATCTCTTTTTTTCTTGATGATTTCTTGTGGCAGAAAATTCATGAGTACAAATGATCCAAAAAGCCATTAATAAGGATTTGCACTTTGGCCGCGGCTTTGGGTGCGTATTCTAAAGTTTGTTCGTGACTGAGACGGGCATCGTCCATGCCAGCGCCATAGTTGGTGATGATCGACATGGCAGCCACTTTCATGTCGTGATATCTGGCCAGGATGGTTTCAGGTACCGTAGACATGCCCACGGCATCAGCACCCATCATGCGAATGGCGCGAATTTCAGCCGGTGTTTCAAATTGTGGTCCGACCATCCACGCGTACACGCCTTGGGCCAGGTGGATGTCGTTTTTTTCTGCAATCTGACGTAAATGGTAACGGTATTGTGCATCATAGGCTTTACCCATGTTGACAAAACGGCGATCATCAGGAACCCCGAACAAGGGCGATTGACCGGTGAAGTTGATGTAGTCCTTGATCAACATCACTGAGCCAGGTGGTGAATTAAGCAGTGACCCTGCGGCATTGGTGAGGATCAAGGTTTCAACTCCCATGGCTTTTAAAGTCGCAATCACGGGTGCCATGGCATTGGCTTCACCCTGCTCATAAAAGTGGATGCGGCCATTCAAGATGATCAATTGGTGACCATTCATTTGGGTCAGCAGCATAGAACCAGAGTGTCCGGCGACACTGGGTTCTGGAAAGCCTGGAATTTCACTGTATGGAATGTCAGCCAGAATTTCGGCTTTTTCAGTCACCGAACCCAAGCCTGAGCCCAGGATCATCGCAACTTTGGCATGGTAACCAGACATCTGGTTACTGATCATTGCAGCTGCCTGAACAGCCTGTTGTTCTGCTGGGTTATTCGCCATAGGGTGTCCAGATGTTTTTGACTTGTGAAGCCTGGCGCAGAAATTCTTGGCCTTGTCCTGCTTTGAGCCAGTCTATTGGTGCTTGTTGGACCCAGGTGCGTTTTAAATTGGTGGCCGATTCCCGTTCTGTGGTCTCGCTGTCACCGCCAAAGGCCCAAATGGCATCCACATTCATGTGGCCGGCCAGTGGCTTGGCCAATTCTGCTTGGTTGCCACTGATGATATTGACCGTACCAGCCGGCACATCAGAAGTGTTCAACACTTGATAAAAATCCAGGGCTGGTAGTGGGAAGTTTTCGGCGGCAGTCATCACCACCCGGTTACCCATCGCCATGGCAGGGGCCAATAATGAAATGAAACTGAGTAAGGGCGCTTCATTGGGGCATTGGATACCAATCACCCCAATCGGTTCATGCATGGCCATGGCCACACCTCGCAGTGGCACGCTGTGAACTTGTCCATCGTATTTATCGCACCAGGCGGCGTAATAACTTAATCGTTGAATGGCTGCTTCAACTTCAGTTTCTGCTTGTTTTTTACTGTGTCCATAAGACATCAATCGATCGATGAATTCAGCCTGACGATAGGTCAGGTTTTCCGCCATAAAATACATCACCTGTTGTCTTTGGTAGGCATTCATCTGTGGCCAGGCTTTACTGCTGGCAGCTGCTTCTACGGCATTTCGGATGTCTTTGCGATTGCCTAAACCGGCATGGGTGATCAGTTGGCCTTTGTGGTTGTGAATGGCATAGGAATAGCCACCATCCGGACGCGCTTGTTTGCCGCCGATGAACATTTTGGGCGTTTTGTCCATGCCCTGAACGGGTTCAATCGCCTGGTTGGTTTGTTTTGTAGATACTTTGGTTTGCTTGGTTTTACCGGTTGTTAACTGCAGGTATTCATACAAGCCTTCTTTACCACCTTCGCGACCAAAACCTGACTCTTTGACACCACCAAATCCAGCCGAGGCATCAAACAGGTTGGTGCAGTTGATCCACACCACACCAGCCTGAACCAAGGGAGCCAAATGCATCGCCATGTTGATGTTTTCGCTCCAGATACTGGCAGCCAAGCCATACCTTGAATTGTTGGCCAAAGCCACCGCTTCACTGGGTGTTCGGAAAGTCATTGAAACCAGCACAGGGCCAAAAATTTCATCTTGAACCACTTGATCGGAAGGAGAGACATCGGTCAATAATGTGGGAGGGTAAAAACACCCTTGTTTGGGCAAAGCGGTCTTGGATTGAGTCAAGCAAGCACCAGCATCCACCCCTGCTTGCACCAAAGTGGCAATTTTTTGTTGTTGTCTGGGGTCAATGATGGCACCCATATCAATGGATTTGTCCAGTGGATCGCCCAAGCGCAGTTTATTCATGCGGCTGATTAATTTTTTATGAAAGCGTACAGCTACGGCCTCTTGTACCAACAGTCTTGATCCAGCACAACACACTTGGCCCTGATTGAACCAGATGGCATCTACCACACCTTCAACAGCGGCATCCAGGTCGGCATCTGCACACACTATGAAAGCTGATTTACCACCCAATTCCAAAGACAATTTTTTACCGCTGCCAGCAGTGGCTTGTCTGATCCAGCGGCCCACTGCAGTGGACCCGGTAAAAGCAATTTTTTTGATGTCCGGGTGTTGCACAATGTGTTGACCCGTTTGACCATCTCCGGTAACCACATTCAGCACACCTTTAGGTAAACCAGCCTGTTGACAGATCTCAGCAAACAACAGGGCTGTTAAAGAGGTGAATTCTGCCGGTTTGATGACAATGGTGTTGCCTGTGGCCAGAGCCGGCGCTATTTTCCAAGCCAACATCAGCAGCGGGAAATTCCAGGGGATGATCTGACCCACCACACCCAGTGCTTCATGGTCAGGTAATTCTGTGTCCAGTATTTGTGCCCAACCGGCATGGTGGTAGAAATGACGTACTGCCAATGGCACGTCAATGTCTCGGCTTTCGCGGATTGGTTTACCGTTGTCGAGGGTTTCAAGCACCGCAAACAATCTGGAGTTTTTTTGGATCAATCGGGCAATGGCGTAGAGGTATTCACCCCTTGTATGACCGGATAATGCTTGCCATTTGGGCAGGGCTTTCTCAGCAGCTTTTACGGCTTCATTAACGGTTTTTTCATCGGCTTGTGCAACTTTGGCCAATAACTTACCAGAGGCGGGGTTGTTGCTGGCAAAATGCTTTTTACCTGCTTGCCATTCACCGCCTATGAAATGCTGCATTTTATTGTTATGCTGAGCCAGCCAGTCAAGGGCCAGGTCAGGTGATTCAGGTGCTTTGCCGTAGTCCATGTTTTCGAATATGTCTTTGATGTTCATTGTTGTCATAATAGCCTGTTAGCCCATCGCATGGCGGTGTGCCGCTGAATAATGTCCGGTGACTTGGTGTTCCAATTGGCGTTCTATGTCACCCAATAAGCTGGAGGCTCCAAAGCGAAACAGCTCAGGTTGTAACCAGTCATTGCCTAATTCTTCTTTCATCATTGATAAATAAACCAGTGCCTCTTTGGCTTTGCTGATGCCACCGGCCGGTTTGTAGCCCACTTGATAGCCAGTGCGCTCATGGTATTCACGAATTTGTCTGATCATGGTCAGGGATACGGGCAGGGTGGCATTGACCGACTCTTTCCCGGTTGATGTTTTGATGAAATCTGCCCCAGCCATCATACAGACCATAGATGCCTTGGCCACGTTTCGCAAAGTGGATATTTCCCCAGTCGACAAAATGGTTTTCATGTGTGCATCTCCACAGGCTTCACGGTAGGCTTTCACTTCGTCATAAAGGGCTTGCCAGTTTTCTGCAAACACATGCTTTCTGGTGATCACGATGTCAATCTCATCGGCACCCGCTTTAACCGATTCTTTGATTTCTTCGATTTTTAAATGCAATGGTGATAAGCCAGCTGGAAAACCGGTAGATACCGCTGCCAAATGGATGTCCGTTCCTTCAAGCGCCTTGGCAGCTGTGGTGAGCATGTCGTGATAAACGCAAATGGCACCTGTGGTCAATTGCAGATCGGCAATACCCAAAGCTTCGGCCAGGTCATGTCTGATGGGGTTTTTGGCTTTGGCACACAAACGCTTGACCCTAAGCTCGGTGTCATCGCCAGCCAAGGTGGTCAAGTCGATTAAGGTGATGGCTTTAAGCAACCAGGCCACCTGGTTTTGTTTTTTCACACTGCGGCGCGTACCCAGGGTAGCGGCTCGCCGTTCTGTGGCACTTTTGTTCACTTGAATGGACTCGATCCAATCCATATTCAGGTCCATGCCTGGATTTCTCTCAATAGTCATGTTGGCTATTTTACAACAATTCAGTAATTCCCTTGCGACTTGATTAAATTATGATGTCATAATGGTGTTTTTAGTTGGAGGATATTATGGTTCAACCCATCGTGTTTTTCGATATTGCTGGTGAAGATGATGCATCTTTACAGCAATTTTATGCACAGGTGTTTGATTGGCAACTGGATGAAACGGGGCAAATTTCGGTGCCCATCAATTCACCGATCAATGGGGCATTTCGCAAAGACCCAACAGAAAAGCGTATTTACATTGGGGTGCCAGATATTGATGCCACTTTAAAGCAGATCAGTGATTTGGGCGGTACCATAGATGCATCGAGGTTCGAAGTACCAGGCGTGGTCGTTTTGGGGTTGTTCAAAGACCCTGCAGGCAATGAGATGGGCTTGGTAGAGCTGAATGGGGCAGATGTAAAGATCCCGTAAATTGACTTGAATAGAACGTTTGAAACTCATGAATTTGTGATTCAGTGCATAAAAATGGCCGTTTGACTGTTGTTAAGATGGGCGCAAAATATAACAACAAAACAAGAGGGCCTGTCCATGAAAAAATTAAAATTGCATGTTGTCGAATCTGCTGAACAGCCACCCACATGCCCCATTGCATTGGCTCAGGTGATTGATTCAACCGATCAAAAAGACACCATTGACCACCAGGATATCCGTTCTTTGACCCAATTGATTTTGCGGGTCAGGCCAGAACATGTGGATGAAGCTCTTCAAGCCAAAATGGCTGCCATCATGCAAAAGGTCAGGGCCCAAACAGCCTGAAAAGATGCTGAGGCATCATTCATCAAACAATGAGCCCGGGCCAGGGTAGGTCAGAATATACTCAATGTCTGTCACTGACTGCCGCCAGCGATGGATTAATAATTGACGCTTTTCTTCCCCTGCATCGGAAAGTTGATAGTACTTTCTGGGTCTAGAGTCACCTTCTATTAACCACTCAGCCTCGACCAAACCGTCCCGTGTTAGGCGATCAAGCAATGGATACAAGGTGCCTTCTGAAATTTGCATGGAATCAAATTGATGCAAAGATTTCAGCAGTTCCAAGCCATAAATTTGCCTATCCTTTAAAATAGCCAGCACGACCAGTTCCAGTGTTCCTTTGCGGAGTTGCGCGTCCCACTTAGTGTCGTCAATTTCATCTATAACCATGGATAAAATAATAATATGTAATGAATATATAAATAATAAAACATATTACATGGTTATGCAAGGTATAAGGTTAATTCGCCCGATGTGAGGATATATGGTGGGGTTACTACAAACAATAAGTTTTGATCACTTTTTCTAAACGAGGGTATTTGTTCAGCATATGGTCTTTTTCTGCCAATTCAAAATCAGTAAACTCAAACCCAGGCGCCACTGTACAACCCACTAAAGCAAAGCCTTTTGGGTCGTCTACACTGGCAGCAAACCAATCCCCAGCTGAAACCACATGCTGAAATGATTGACCTTGATCCGGGTCGGGGCCGAGCTTCAGTTTTTGATAATCACCCTGTGGGTTGATGACATGGACGGTCAAGCTGGAGCCTTGATAAAAATGCCAAAGCTCATCCTGTTTGATGCGATGAAAGGCAGAAAAATTCGGTGCGTCCAGCAGGTAATATATGGCAGTTGAAAAACAATGGTCTTGATCAAACCGCTCAGGCAAATCTTTGGCAGGCATACTTTCTTTGCACCGGTAAGTTTCTTTGAAGTAACCGCCTTCTGGATGAGGTTCTAGTTTTAAATAATCGATCCAGTATTGATACGTTTTCATCGTTGGTTCTTTACTTTGATTTCGCGCACTTTGACCCCGTACACTTCGACTCCGCTCAGGGTACGGATGGTTCGTTGACTGAGTACTTCGACTGTGCTCAGCACAGGCTGCGTCGAAGTCATTGTCATGACAATTGCTCCAGACTCCACCTTGGATAGGCTTTGATCAAACTGTTCTGTTCAATGTGCTTATTGGCGAATCGCATGGCGCCAGCTACGGCAATCATGGCACCGTTATCGGTACAATATTTCAAGGATGGAAAGTACGATTTGAACCGGTGTTTTTGGCCCATCTTTGCAAGTGTTTCTCTTAAAGAAATGTTGGCACTGACACCGCCAGAAATAACCAACTCATGGTGGCCGGTTTGTTTGATGCCGCGTAAACATTTTTTACTTAAGGTGTCGATCACAGCCAATTGGAAACAAGCGGCAATGTCGGCTTTGAGTTGTTCAATCTCAGTTTCATTTTTACAATGTTGTTTTTCTTGTTCGAACGTTACTCGGGTGTGCGTTTTCAAACCTGAGAAACTGAATGCCAAGCCCGGTCGATTCATCATGGGTCGGGGAAACTTAAAACGTGTGTCATCACCTTGTTCTGCCAATTCAGCTATGTAGCGACCACCTGGGTAAGGCAGGCCCAACATCTTGGCCGTTTTGTCAAAAGCTTCTCCGGCGGCATCATCCAGGGTGTCGCCTAAGATTTGATAGTCGCCTAAGCCCTGAACATCAACCAATAGGGTATGGCCACCTGAAACCAACAAGCACAGAAAAGGGAAGCTGGGTTGATCTTCTTCCAACAAAGGCGCCATCAGATGACCTTCCATGTGGTGTACCTCTACGGCAGGTAGGTCCAAGGCCCAAGCCAAAGATTTACCCACGCAGGCGCCTACCAGTAATGCGCCGACCAAGCCAGGGCCGGCGGTGTAAGCCACTGCATCCAAATCTTGTGGCTTCAAACCAGCTTCTTCACAGGTTTGTTGAATCAAGGGCACGATTTTGATGACGTGATCCCGTGATGCCAGTTCGGGCACCACACCACCATATTGGGCATGCAATTCAATCTGGCTGTACAGTTGATCTGCGATCAAACCCTTTTCAGTATCGTAAATGGCGATACCGGTTTCATCACAAGATGACTCTATGCCCAGAATTTTCACTGTCCGTTCCAATGCGTGACCACATCTTCGAGCTTGGGTCGTTGTCGGTCTTGTGGTTTTTCATCGCATGAACCAATGTAGATATAACCCGCAATGAATTCGTTGTCTTGTAAACCCAAAGTATCCTGAGCTGTGGGGTCCAAACAGGACCACCCAGTCACCCATTGGCTGGCAAAGCCCAAAGAGCCTGCAGCGATGTTGATGTTCTGACAGACAGCGCCAGCCGATAATATTTGTTCGACTTCAGGGGTCCTGTGTTCAACAGGTGAAGCAATGACTGCAATAACCAATGGTGCCCGCATAAAACAGTCTTTTTCAATATCAACTTGAATTTTTTCCATGGCTTCTTTGGCAGCTTTCACTGATGCCAGTTTTTCCCCAAATGATTTTCTGGCCTCGCCTTGTAGTATCAGGAATCGCCAAGGTTGCAATTTTCGGTGGTCCGGAACTCTGGTAGCTATGGTCAAAATGGTTTTCAGATCCTCAGCATCGGGACCGGGTTCCGTCATGTTTTTAATCAACACGGAACGGCGATTAAGCATAAAGTCTGTTACTGATGGGTGGGTATTTCGGTTCATTGTTACTGTGTATAAATTTATTATTTCGCCAATTATAAATTATTGAGTCTGGAGTTGAACAATCAATTTGAAATCAATGCTGGTGTGATAAAATGTATTTGTGTTAACGATCAGATTGATCTGTGAGGAGTGAACATACATGATTGAACTACAGGGTGCATGTCAATGTGGACATGTTAAATTTGATGTCGCTGGCCAACCCAAATTTCGGATGCTGTGTCACTGCACCATTTGTCAGGCTTTTAACCAAGCCCCGCATGCCGATGTTGTGGTGTTTAAAACAGCTCAAATTCAAACGCCATCATCCGATCATGTGACTTTCAAAACCATGAAGCGACCGCCTAATGTGAAACGTGGTGCCTGTCTTCAATGCGGCCAAGCCGCCATTGAAGTGTTTGACATGCCTTTGTTCCCCAAATTAACCATGGTACCTGCTGGTATGTTTGCTCATGCTGAAAATTTACCTGGCCCAGTGGCGCATATGTTTTATGAGTCAAGGATTTCAAACCATGATGATCACATACCGAAGTACCGTGGATTTCTGCGCAGCCAGCTGGTGTTTTTTAAATATTTATGGAAGGCCGGATAAAGGATTTATTGGTTTTTCCTTTTGGTTTTGGCTGATATTCTCATGGTGATGTCAGCATGAAACACCTCTTCTCCTGCCTCATCAAATACCGAGACGGGCATGATGACATCTTGGTCATCTACCCATTGGTAGTCATCAATTTTACACACAGCACGTAGGTCGGTTTTCGCCAGTTTTAGATATTGAACGGTCATTCCAACGGGAATCCAACGCATGTTGGCTGACAGGGAAACATCCAGGCAAACACCGCCAGCCAGTTCTGCTGCATTACACATGGCAATGGCATGAACTGTTTTGAGGTGGTTTTGTACCCGACGTCGCTTTTTGAATGACACCACCACTTGACCGGCTTGTACTTGTTTGAAAATGGGTTTTATTGAATTGAAATAGGGGGCTTTGAGACAGATCATTTTTGTGACCAACCAACGGCCAAAAGCATTTTTACCGAACAGCTTCCACATTTTTAAAATGGGACTTTTAGATGCGACATAGGTCATGATTTATTCCTCCTGGTTGAATTGGGTGGTGATGTGTTGTAGAAAACGAGACACGGTTTCAAGTTCGTCCTCGGAAAACCCTTGGTTGATGGAAGTGTTGACTGTTTTGAGTAAACCAAGACCTTGAAACAGTTTGGACCTGCCGAGCTCTGTAGAGAAAATGAGGTTGGAACGGGAGTCCGCTGCATTGGTTTTTTTAATGATGAGGTCATTGGCCAGCATCCTCTTGGTCAAGCCGGTAACGGCAGATTTGTCAATCATCAATGCATGGGCCAATTGTTTCATTGGGCAACCATTGTTTTCATTCAAAACCATCAAGGCCGTCAGTTGTACCACTGAAATTCCGAGCTGTTCCTGACAGCCGGCTTCTAAAAACTTCATCATGGTGTGTCTGGCTGCATTGATTTGGTAGATCAAACGTCTTTTTTGTTTCATATGGGAATGATAAAAATATATAGTTGACATGTCAACCATATATTTTGAATGAATGAGATCGATGGCTTTCCGATCTATAAATTGGTTTTTTCTTGATATTAAACATCAGATCAATAAAATTCGAATGATTGAAACAATAATCATTCTTTGTAAGCAAACAAACAAAAGACGCATATGGAAAAAAGCATGAAAATTAAAGTGATGGTGGCTTTGCTGATTTTTTTGACTGTAGAAGTCAACGGCAAGATGTATAAGTGGGTTGATGAAAATGGCGTCACTCGTTATTCTCAAACTAAACCGGAAGGGATTGAAACTTCAGAAATCAAAGTCAAAGGAATGCCTGATAAAAGTGATCAAACACAATCGGCAAGCAGTGGCAGTTCTTCAGTGCTCAATTGTCAGCAAGTGGTGAAACATGGGATCAGTTTGATGAAAAAGAAATATGTTCAACAATCAGGTGGACAGACCAGTTCGGTGCTGGCTTTTCTGGATGATCCGGGTTTTGTTGCTGATGGTGTCAAAGAGTGTAACAAAGACAAAAAAGACCCGGTAAAAGCTGCCCAATGGTTGTGTCAACAAAATGCCAAAACTTTTGACGAGGTAGAGGCTTGTGAAAAGTAAATATTGAGTCTCGTCAGTATTCTGTTTTATCGGTTTTGGCTGCCCAGGCTTGAAACACCTCTAAGGCATCGGCTTGTGCCACTTGTTCAAAAGGTATTTGCCGGTGTTCAATGTGGGCATCAATTTCATCATAAATGAACTGGTCATCAAAAGCGATGTCAGCCGCATCATGCCGGTCACAACCATAATACACCTTTTTGGGTCTGGCCCAATAAATGGCACCCAGGCACATGGGACAGGGTTCACAAGAGGTGTAAATCACACAATCGTCTAATTGGAAAGTTCCCAATTTTTCACAGGCGAGTCGGATGGCTGTGACTTCAGCATGTGCAGTGGGGTCATTGGTTGAAGTGACTCTGTTCCAGCCTTCGGCAATGATCTCATTGTCTTTGACTACCAAAGCACCAAAAGGCCCCCCGGCGCCACTGTCCATGCCAGTTCGAGCCAATTCAATGGCTCGCTGCATAAAAACTTGGTGTTGATCTTTTTTAATCTTTACATTCATACCGCTATCATAAATTGAAGCGGCATGAATTCAAGTCTTTATTCTTAACTAAGGAATGTTCTTGGGGCTTCATTCACTTTTGTTCCAGACAAAAGTGAAAACGACCACGGTTTACGGCATTCACCCGTTACTTCTTTGCCATTGGCAAAACCGTAACGAATTCATTGCCTAACCTGCGAACATGACTTGCTACCTCGCGCTCTTCGCCTCTGATTCGCTATGCTCACCAACCGGCTCGGCGGGTCAAGCTGCTCAGCAGCTTTCCTATGGAGGAGGTGTGTCGTGGCCATCGGCAAAGATCAAATCAGGTTTATCGGCCACTGTAATGTCATCGATGCTCCAGAAATACTCAAAATTCCCCGTCCATGACCACCGCATGGTGACATCGGACTGGCCAGCAGCCACAGCACTGATGTCGAATGAATGCTTGGTTGGGTTGAACGACCATCGTACTGTGGGTGGAGCTGGAGAACCCGTGACTAAATCGGGGTAGGGGTTGTAAGTGGTCCAGTTTTGGCCGCCATCATTACTGACTTCAAACACAGCATTGTTAAGGGGGGCTATGGTATATGCACCGATGAACCCTTCAAATTCAACATTCACTGAAGTTGCTGCGGACAAGTCCAATGTATCGGCTGTTAATACGCTGACATGGGTTATGTTGCCATAGATGTCAGAATCTAAAGTAACGAATCCATTGTTGGCTGTGGTTGATGCAAAAGGTCCCTGATCATTCAATGCATCATCCCACAGGGGTGGGCAGCCTCCGGTTGAGCCACCGCCTTGCCCGGCTGCAGGATCATCGCACCAAGTCCACAAAGCATTGTTCGGTGATGTGTCTTCATTGGTCCAGCCTGCAGGTATGCCATTAGCAAAGTCTTCCTGGTAATAGATTTCTCGAGCTTGACTTGCTGATGTGACTGCCATAAGTAACATGGCTGCATGAAGTTTGTTGTGTTTGTACATTTAAAAAAGCCTCCTAATAAATCATCCTGGTAAAGAATGAGGTGTTTGAATATCGGTATATAAAGCGTAATCGAAGGCCAAATCCGTCAAAATAATTTTAAGTCATCCACGATTCTCTGATTGACCAGTCTCTTAGATTCTATAGAACAGATTGTTATGGTCTGAAAATTGGAATAACAATTCATCATCAATTTGCTATACTGAGTTCGAATTTAAACCAGTGGTAAGCTATGACAATAACCGTAGGCTTTGTAAAAGAGCGTGAAGAGGATGAGGTTCGGGTGGCATTGGTGCCTGAAACTGCTGAAAAAATATTAAAACTGGGTTGGCAGGTGTTGTTTGAGCCTGATGCCGGAGAATCGGCAGGTTTCCCAAATGCGGCCTATCCTGATATGTGCCAAATGGCCAAAACCCGCAATGATGTTTTGAATGCAGCCGATGTGTTGGTGGGTGTGGATGCACTTACAGCCGCAGACATGGATGAGTTGAAAAATGAATCGGTGGTGATTGGTATGGTGTCACCCTATGCAGATCAAACTCGTTTCGATCAGGCAGCAGCCAAAGGCATCACGGTGTTTTCAATGGAACTCATTCCCAGGACTACCCGAGCACAAGCCATGGATGTGTTGTCATCGCAAGCTTCTGTGGCAGGATACAAAGCGGTGTTGTTGGCAGCCAGTGAAGCGCCACGATTTTTCCCCATGCTGACCACAGCGGCAGGTACCATCAGACCCGCATCGGTGTTGGTGATTGGTGCAGGTGTGGCGGGTTTACAGGCCATGGCCACAGCCCGGAGGTTAGGTGCCAATGTCACCGGTTATGATGTCAGACCTGAAACGGTTGAACAGGTTAAATCTTTGGGTGCCAAGTTCTTGGACCTTGGGGTAGAAGCGGTGGGTGAAGGCGGTTATGCCAGGGCCTTGACCGATGAAGAAAAGCTCACTCAACAACAGAATTTAGCCAAACATTTAACTGCTGTGGATGTGTTGATCACCACAGCAGCGGTGCCAGGCAGACCAGCGCCACGCATCATCACTGCAGACATGGTCAACGACATGAAGGCCGGCAGTGTGATCGTCGATTTGGGTGCCGAAGGTGGTGGTAACTGTGAACCAACAGAAGCTGGTGTCACCAAAGTGGTCAATAATGTCAAAGTCATTGGTCCGAAAAACCTGTCTGCCACGGTTCCATTACACGCCAGCGAAATGTATTCGCGAAATGTGTGGAATTTGTTGTCCTTGATGAATAACGAAGGTGAATTCACATTGAATTGGGAAGACGATATTTTAGCAGGTTCCGCTGTAACCCGAGATGGTGCGGTGGTTCATCCAGCTGTGGTTGGTGAAAAAGAAGGAGAGAAATCATGATTGACGGTTTTATTGCACTGTATATTTTCGCGCTGGCCGCGATCTTGGGATTTGAGATCATCCGTAAGGTGCCGGTGATCCTGCACACCCCTTTGATGTCAGGATCCAACTTCATTCACGGTATTGTGTTGGTTGGTGCGATGATTGCCCTGGGGCATGCCGATACCACATTGGAAAAAGTGTTTGGATTCATTGCAGTTTTCTTAGGCGCCGGCAACGCAGCAGGCGGTTATGTGGTGACTGAACGCATGTTGGAAATGTTCAAACCGCGCAAGAAAAAAGAAGACAATGATGGAGAAGGCTCATGATGGATACCATTCAAGAATACTTGCCAACCTTGATCAAGGCTTCCTATTTTCTGGCAGCGATCTTGTTCATCACCGGCTTGCGTCGCATGAGTGCACCGGCCACGGCTCGCGGTGGCATTGTCTGGGCTGGCCTGGGCATGTTGATTGCTACTGTGGCGACCTTCCTGTTGCCTGATATGCACAACATGCTGTTGATCATTGCTGCTTTGGTTTCTTCGACCATTCTGGCTTGGGTCAGTGGTAAGAAAGTAGCGATGACTGACATGCCACAAATGGTGGCTCTTTATAATGGTATGGGTGGTGGTTCTGCTGCCTTTATTGGTGCCATGGCTTTGTTCAATGCCGTGGATCACATGGGTGGTTGTGCTGCCGGAACCATTGTTGATACCGCCACTACGCACGATTGTTTGGGTGGTGTCAGCATGGTCTTCGCCATTGTGGGTGTTTACATTGGTGCCATCTCTCTGAGTGGCTCTTTGATTGCCTTTGGTAAATTACAAGGCTGGATCGATAAGCGCTATACCTTCCCGGGACAAAACTTTTTCAATGGAGTGGTGGGTGTAGCGACATTGGGACTGGGTTTGTATTTAACCCAGGACCTCAACCCTCAATACATCTGGATTTTCTTTGGTTTGTCACTGTTGTTAGGTGTCTTGATGACTTTGCCGATTGGTGGGGCCGATATGCCCGTGGTGATTTCTTTGTACAATGCCTTCACTGGTTTGGCCGTGTCGTTTGAAGGTTTTGTGTTGCAAAACGAAGCGATGATCATCGCCGGCATGCTGGTGGGTGCCGCTGGTACACTGCTGACCCAGGAAATGGCCAAAGCCATGAATCGCTCGCTCGCATCGGTGTTGTTTGGTTCAATGGGTGGATCGGGAGGATCGGCCATCGAAGGCGAGATGAAAGAAATCGAAGCCCAGGATGCCGGTATTCAAATGGCATTTGCTGACCGCGTGATCATCATTCCCGGTTACGGTATGGCCGTGGCTCAAGCCCAGCATAAGTTGTGGGAAATGACCCAAATCCTGTTAGACAAGGGCGTTGATGTCAAATTTGCCATCCATCCAGTGGCAGGGCGGATGCCGGGTCACATGAATGTGCTGTTGGCAGAAGCGGGAGTACCCTATGACCTGATTGAAGACATGGAAGACATCAACTCACAGTTCACACAAACCGATGTGGCTTTGGTGATTGGTGCCAACGATGTGGTTAACCCGGTGGCCAAAACCGACCCGGAAAGCCCCATATACGGCATGCCCATCTTGAATGTTGATGAAGCGAAAAACTCCATCGTCATCAAACGGGGCAAAGGTACCGGTTTTGCTGGCATCCAAAATGCCTTGTTCTTCGCCGATAACAACAAAATGTTGTATGGTGATGCGCAAGATGCCATTGCCAAGTTGATTCAGGGTTTGAAGGCATTGTAATTTCTACCGTCGCAGTGGCTAAAATTGCCACTGCGACGGTTTTTAATCACATCAAATTAAATTCAATGCGGAAAATGTGTTGGTTGTTGATGTGTAGGTATTCTAAGGTGGCGTGGTTGTCCTCGCACAATTGACGACAGATATGCAGCCCCAAACCCGTACCCCGGTTGTGGGTGGTAAAAAAAGGTTCAAACAGGTTTTTGCGTTTTTTCTCATCAAACGCTTGACCATTGTTCCTGAATTCCAGGGTTTCATCCCTCACGATCATTTTGACCTGATTGTCTTCGCCATGTTTGATGGCGTTAGAGGCCAGGTTCCAGACCACCTGTTTGAAATGGTCTGGATCGAATTCAACCGAAGCACCTCTGGAGGCAATGATTTGTACCTGGTTACTTTCAGCCAGCCCTTGGTCTATCAACTGTATCTTGACCATGTCGAGGAAATCGGCGATGAACAAAGTTTCCGGTTCTGCTGTTTTGCGTTTGGACATTTCCAGAATGTCTTCAATGATCAGGTTGGCTCGGCGGATTTGGTTGACGATGATTTCACTGATTTGTTTGTCTTGATCGTGCAAGTCTGGTGATTCCACCAACAATTCGGCAGCGGTGTTGATGGCCGCCAGCGGGTTGCGGATCTCATGAGCGATGGAGCTGGATAATTTACCCAGAGAAGCAAGATTTAATTGTTGGGCCGCTTTTTTCAAGTAACTGGAATCTTCAATGAACAACACCCCAAAACTTTTTTCCTCGGTGACAGAGGCTTTGCGCAAGTACAAATCACTGCCATGAGGTCCCTGGAAGACCGCCCCGTCCTTATTACTGGTGATGTACTCGGCGATTTCGTCAGGGAAAAAAATGATGTCATCCATGCCCAGCATTTTTTTGGCTGATTGGTTGGCATGTAAGATGACATTGTCGTTTTGATAAATAATCACACCATTGGTTAATTTATCAATGATGATTTGGTTCATGTTTTCCAAACCGGAGATGGTTTGTCTTTGGCTTTTGTATAACTGCAGTGTGCTGGTGTATGAAATGGTTTGTCTGATACCCAATAATGCAATCACAAAATAACCCAATGCATGCAGCAGTCGACTGGAATCGGTGACCACTTCTTGTTGGCTGAAGTCCATCAAAACGGGTAACCACCACAACAGGATTGTGGCCGTGGTTGGAGCCAACAGGATGGTCCAAGACTGGCGGAATAAAATAGCTGCAGACCCAATGGCCAAAACTGGAATGATGGCCAAGCCTTGAGAGAACCCACTGGTGGCATATGCCAGATAGATCAGTACAAACAAATCCAAAAATAAGGTGAGTTTACTGATTTTAATGACTTGCTCTTGTTGGCTGACAAAGGTGATCAGCATCAAGGCAATGGACAGCACCAAATAAACATCTACAAAATACCTGACCAATTGGTGAAAGTTTGATATCGGGAAAAGGTTAGCCAGCCATTCATTGTTCAACAAAATGAAAAAAAACAGGCTGACAAACAGCCTGAATAAATTCAAGTACCTGAGATTTTTTTTCTCTAGCTGTAACAGCTTTTCTTGGTCGTCATTGCGTATCATTTGTATCAAAGGGTTTGATCAGTCATTAACCTGTGAATAACTCAAGACACTGCTCTTGATTTGTTTCTCCCACTTTTGCTTGCCTTCTCGGTTGATGACTTTGATGTTGAGGCTGCGATCTGTTCTGGGCCCGGAAAATGAGAATTTGCAATAATTGTGTTCATTGACTAAAGAGCCAGGAATTAATCTTGGGTTGTCAAGATCCCCTCCTGATTTGGATGAGTGGGTGCCGGCAGTTAATGGTGAACAAGTCATTTCATAAAGTGGATAGGCACCGGGGCGGTCAGCTCGCAACATTTCAGTGTGGTGTTTGTCACCACTGAGGAACATGACGCCTGGAATTTTATTGTCATCAAGCCACTGGATAAATGGATCGCGTTCATGGCGGTACTTATCCCAGCCTTCATAAGCATGGTGATCGTTCAGCATTTGCCCGCCACCAACAATGATTTTAAAAGGAGCAAATGATCCCAACAATCCATTCTTAAGCCATTCAAGTTGTGCTTTGCCATAAAAAATTTTACCCGGGCCATCAGGCGCATTCTCATGTGATTTGTTGTACCGGTTGTCCATTAAAAAGAAATCAATGTCGTTGTAACTGACTTTGGTGAAAACTCCGTCTTGTTCTGGCATGCCGTAGCTGGGATTGGCCCAATAGTTTTTGAAAATGTTCAGTGCTTGTTCTTTAAAAATAAAATCAGAGCCGGAGTTGTTGGGGCCAAAATCATGGTCATCCCAAGTGGCATAATTAGCAAATTTATGCAAGACCGGCTGAAAAAAGGTTTGGCTGCGATCTCGAGTGACACGATATATTAGGCTTTGTGCGGCATCATAATCGACTTCTCTGTAGTACCAATTGTCTCCCAACCACAACATCATCTCGGCATCTTCCTGGGCGATTTGGCTGAACATGGCCTCATGGCCGCTGCCATAAGGGGTGCCTGGTCTGTCGTAGACCTTCTCATTGATGAATGTACAGGAGCCAGCAAGGACTGAAAAATCAGGTGGGTCGGTGCGCCATTGCCACAAAGTTTGGGTGGTGAATTGGTAAACCGGTTTGTTTTTTTGCTTTTTACCATTGATGGCGATGTGGTATTGGTAGGTGGTTCCGGGTTCTAAACGGATTAATTTGAACGTGTGGGTGTTGCCATAGTTCTGATTCACTTTGGCGCTGATTGTTTGTTTGTTCTTTTCTTCTCCTGTTGCCCAGTATGTGATGGAAACCTCACCAGCCGTCTCGGATTGGACCCAGATGTTGGCGGCCCTGAGTGCCACATGACCCAGCATGGGACCTGCCGAAAGTTGATTGGTATGAGCGGCTTGTACGAAACACAAGGTAAATAAGAGCAGAATTTTTTTCATCATTTAAATGTTACACTTTTTAACGGAATCTTCACAAAACACTTTTACCATACGCCTTCATGTGAGAAAATACGAAGTGGATTTTTTCAGAGAGACTTAATATACGCGTCAATTACATCAAACGTTCGTTTAACTGGTGTGCTTGCGTCTTCAAGTCATTATGTTTATTTAAATAGGTTTTTGCAATGAGAAATATGAAACAAGTTAAATGGATGGTTGCGGTATTGATGATCGCAGTTTTACCATGGGGTGTTACATTGGCTCAGGAAACGTCAGCCTCGATCAACGGTACCATTGTTGATTCGAATGGCAATGTGTTGTCTGGTGCCACGGTAATCGTTACCCACGAGCCCACAGGTCAGGTTAAAACATTGACCACTAATGACTCTGGTCGTTACTCTGCACGTGGTTTGCGTGTTGGTGGTCCTTACAACATTGAAGTCAGAAATTCTGGTTATTCTGATGCTGAAGAAAGTAATATTTTCATCAAATTGGGTGAAGACAGAAAACTCAATGCTGTTTTGGTTGAAGATGCCATAGCATTAGATACTGTGACCGCCGTAGGTGTCGCTGCTCAGTCTGCCACTTTCAATCCTGACAACATGGGATCAGGGTCTAGTTTTTCACAAGATCAAATTACCAACTTACCTACAGTTGATCGTGACATCAAAGACTATGTCCGTTTGGATTCACGCGTTAACTTGAAAGATCAGGGCTTTGATAGGGAAGGTATTTCTGTGTCGGGGGTAAACAACAGATTCAATAACATATCCATTGATGGCGTTGCAATTGGCGATCCATTTGGTTTGGAAGCAGGTGGTTCTCCCGGTTTGTCACAACCATTTTCTTTAGACACCATTCAAGAATTGAATGTACAGTTATCTCCGTATGATGTGACTTTAGGTAACTTCACTGGTGCCAACATCAATGCCATTACTAAATCTGGAACGAATGAGTTTACAGGCAGAGTTTCTGGTTTTTATGGTAATGAAGATTTGCAACGAGATGACGCTGATTTCACCAAAGAAATTTACTCAGTTAGCGTTGGTGGACCGATAGTGAAAGATAAGTTGTTTTACTTTCTGTCCTACGAAAAAGAAGAAACCACTACATTGGCGCCCATAACGGACATTGATACTTCTCAGGTTCAGCAAATTGCTGACATTGCATTGAATACATGGGGTTTTGACGCTGGAACTTTTAATCCTCCCTCTGATCTGGTGACTGAAGAAGAATCAGTCATTTTAAAAATAGATTGGAACATCAATGATTACCACCGAGCTTCATTTAAGTACCAAAACAATGAAGACAGCCAGCCGGTTTTTCCAGATTTTAACCGCACAAGAGCTGCCTTGAGCTCCCACTGGTATTCTAATAATTTTGAAAACACGTCCTATAATTTGAATTTATACAGTGACTGGACACCTAACTTCTCTACTGAGATTCGTGTATCTAATACAGAGTTCGATAAAGTTCCTGGATTGAACGCGCGTTTGCCAGAAGTTGAAATCAGGGGTATCAATGTACTTGATGATGATGGCAGTGTTGATGGAACGTTTGGCCGGGTTTATTTAGGTACTGAAGAGTTCCGTCATGCCAACACTCTGAATGCAGTAACAGATAATGTCTATATTGAAGGTGAGTACTTCATGGGTAACCACACTTTGACTTTTGGTGTGGATTGGCGTGAACAAGACTTAGATAACGTGTTCGTATTTTCTTCATTGGGTAAATACGTTTTTGATAACATTGAAGATTTCCAAAACGGCATCCATGATTTTTACCAATACAGAATTGGTTCAGATCCAGCCAACCCGTTTCCAGGTGCAGATTGGGCTTGGAACAACACAGCATTGTTTATTCAGGATAACTGGACTGTTAATGATCGTTTGACTTTACAGTTTGGTTTGAGGTTTGATAAGCCAGATACAGATGACCGTCCTCGGTTCAACCAAGAATTCAATGATGCATTCGGTTTTGCTAACAACGGTGTTGTGAGTGAGGGTACGTTGCAGCCAAGATTTGGTTTCAATTATGACATGTCTGACGAACGCTATATGCAGTTGCGTGGTGGTGTCGGTGTGTTTACAGGCGGTACACCCAATGTGTGGTTGTCTAACTCATTTACTAACACGGGTGGAGATGTCAATGTGTTCAGAGATTTTGGTACCCCAGGTATCTTCACACCTGATCCAGACAACCAACCAGTGTTTGAAGGTAACGCAACACAAGATGTTGACGTCCTGGATCCGGATTTCCAAATCCCTACCGTGTTGAAATCTAACATTGCTGTTGATGCAGAGTTACCCTGGTTTGGTTTGATCGGCTCGGTAGAGTTGGAATACATCAAAGCTCAAGATGCTGTGTTTTTCCAGCATTTAAATCTGGGAGATCCCACAGGTACAGCACCTGATGGACGTCTTTCTTATTTATGTGACCCCAATGATTTTTCTAATCAACGAGGTGATGCAAGATGTAACAACAACGGTGACTTTAATGATGTGTTGTTCTTAACCAACACCAGCAAAGGCGAAACCAAACGTGCCACTGTAAGTTTGGAATTGCCTCAAACTGAACATTGGTATGCCAAAGCGTCTTATACTTATACCGATGCCACAGAAGTGAGTGCTGGAACCTCTTCTCGTGCCATTTCAAACTGGAACAACACACCGGCATTCAACCCCAATGAAGCACTGGTGGCGACATCAGCTTATGAGGTTGAAAATGCCTTCACATTCTTTGTGAACTACCAAAACATGTTCTTTGGTGATAACTACACCAACATCGGTTTGGTGTGGATTTCTCAAGATGGCGAGCCATTCTCATACACTTTTGATGACACAGACTTTAACGGTGACGGTGTTGATGACAATGACTTAGTCTATGTGCCTAACCCTGGTGAGTATGCCTTAACTTTAAATGGAGCGCCAGAAGGGGTTACATTGGACCAGTGGACAGCTCAATTTGAAGCATTCTTGAATTCTTCAGGTTTGGGTCAATACCGCGGCCGAGTAGCTGCTCGTAATGCGTTCAAGGCACCGAGGGTTAACACCTGGGATTTGAATGTGTCGCAAGAATTGCCAGCTTGGGGCCCGGTAAGAGCCACCTTATTCTTCAATGTGAAGAACTTGGGTAACCTGCTTAACAGTGACTGGGGCAAGTCATTCGTTGGTGGATTTGATGGTGAAGATGTGTACGAACTAGATAGCTTTGAAGATGGCGTATACACTCTAAACTGGAACGGTCCCACAGAATTGAACGAAAGACGACTGGCGTCACAATGGCGTGCTCAAGTTGGTTTCCGTTTAGATTGGTAATCAGTTAAGACATTGTCTTATTAAGAAAAGGGTGGCTTATAAGTCACCCTTTTTTTATGCCAGCCTTTAAAATAATGCATGAATATTTAACCAAAACCGGAAAGTCCCATGAGCTTATTTGATTTGATTTCAATCCTGTTGTCTCTGGCAGCCTTGTTTGCCTATTTCAACCACCGATTCATCGGGCTGCCCAATGGCATTGGCATCATGATGATTGGCCTGTTGATGTCGTTGTTCTTGGTGTTGTTGCATAAGTTAGGTTGGGTGCAAAGTCGAATTGTCGAAGAAACATTTGCACAAATTGATTTTGATGACACCGTGATGAATGGCATGTTGAGCTTTTTGTTGTTTGCTGGTGCTTTGCATGTCAACATCAACCGCTTGGCAGCAATGAAAGACACCATCGCGACCTTGGCCACCTTGGGTGTGATCATGTCTTCGATCATTGTCAGTGTGGCGAGTTTTTATATATTTCTATTGTTCGATATCAACATCCCTTATATCTATTGTCTGGTGTTTGGAGTCTTGATCTCTCCGACTGATCCTATAGCCGTAATGGGAATTTTAAAAAAGGTGGGTGCGCCAAAATCCATAGAAGTCAAAATAACCGGTGAATCATTGTTCAATGACGGTATAGCCGTGGTTTTATTCATTGCCGTTTTGGGCGTGGCCACGGGTCAATCTGAAGCCACAGTTTCAGGCATAGGTCTGTTGTTTCTACAAGAGGCAGTTGGTGGGGCTGTTTTTGGTTTCTTGCTGGGATTTGTTGGGTATTGGATGCTTAAGTCGATTGACTCGTATCAAGTTGAGGTTTTGATCACCATGGCCATGGTAACTGGCGGATATGCACTGGCCCAGAAATTGCATTTGTCTGGCCCAATAGCCATTGTTATTGCAGGCTTAATGATCGGTAATCAAGGTCGGTTGTTGGCCATGAGTGACACCACTCGTGAACGTTTGGATAATTTTTGGGAATTGGTTGATGAGGTGCTCAATGCTGTATTGTTCTTGTTGATAGGTATTGAAATACTGTTGATCCAATTCTTACCTAATTACATATACAGTGCGTTGTTAATCATTCCATTGGTACTCATGGCGAGGTTCGTCAGTGTGGGCTTGCCAGTCACGCTGTTGCGTTTTAAGAACACCTATTCTCCCCATGCCATAAAAATCCTCACATGGGGCGGATTGCGGGGTGGTATATCGGTGGCCTTGGTGTTGTCCTTACCACCAGGTCCCTATCGAGAACCTTTGATCGCTGCCACATATGCGGTGGTGTTGTTCAGTATTTTGGTACAAGGTTTGACTGTAGGAAAAGTGGCAGCAATGGCAAAAACAGAGAATGATTAGAAGATATATTTTTTATAAATAAACTAATTTTCCTGGCTGAGTAATAACAGTTGCAAAAACAAAAATACATAGTACAATATGCCATCTTGATGATGCGGGGTGGAGCAGTCTGGCAGCTCGTCGGGCTCATAACCCGAAGGTCGTAGGTTCAAATCCTGCCCCCGCAACCAATTGATTGATCGACAGTATAACGATCAAACAGTCAGGCTCCAAGTGGAGCCTTTTTTGTTGCTGAAATTCATTGATTGGTGAGGCGACAATCCTGTCTGCATTTCACCTTCCTGAATTCATCACAACACAACAAACACAGTAGTAAAGTTGATGAAAGAAAAACTGTTATCAGAACTGATTTCACCCGTGATTGAAGACATGGGCTTTGTTTTTTGGGGCCTGGAATACATGCCACAAAAAAACAATGCCATCTTGCGGGTTTACATTGACCATGAAAACGGGGTTAATGTGAACGACTGTGCCAACTGTAGTCACGAAATATCTGGTCTTCTGGAAGTGGAAGATCCCATCAACGGTGCTTATGTTCTTGAGGTGTCTTCTCCAGGGCTGGATCGGGTGTTGTTCACTGTTGATCAATTTAAAAATTATGTGGGTGAGTTTGTTCAAGTTAAATTGGCTCAACCCGTTTCAGGTGCCAGAAACATCAAAGGCACCATTAAATCAGTTAGTGACGATGAAATCATCGTTGCCAACGAAGTCACAGAGTATGGCTTTGAACTAACCAATGTAATGAAAGCTCGGTTGAAACCAACGATAGCTGGAGTGAAAAAATGAGTAGAGAAATCCTGTATGTTGCAGAGGCTTTGTCCAACGAGAAAGGCGTCAGTCGCGACGTGATTTTTGAGGCCATTGAATTGGCCCTGGCATCAGCCACCCGCAAGAAACACATGAAAGACATGGATGTGCGGGTAGATATTGATCGCACCACTGGTGAATATGACAGCTACCGTCGATGGACTGTGGTTGAAGATGAAGAGTTCGAGTCAGAAGATCGAGAGCTCACTTTGGAACAAGCCCACAAAGAAGACCCGGAGTTGGTCATTGGTGATGTCATCGAAGAACAAATGGAATCGGTAGAATTTGGCCGGATTGCAGCTCAAACTGCCAAGCAAGTGATTTTACAAAAAGTCCGTGAAGCCGAACGTGAACAAGTGGTTGAAATGTATGAAGACCGCATTGGTGAAGTGCTCTCAGGTATCGTTAAGCGAGTGGAACGTGGCCATGTGTTTATTGATGTGGGCGGTGGTGTTGAAGCCATTGTGCCTCGTGAATATGGCATTCCTCGTGAAAAAGTAAAACGCGGTGATCGACTGAAAGGCCTGTTGGTTGAAGTCAACCGGTTGAACAGGGGTCCGATCCTGACCTTGTCGAGAAAATCACCTGAATTCATGATTGAATTATTCAAGGTAGAAGTGCCGGAAATATCACAAGGTTTTTTGGAAATCAAAGGAGCTGCACGTGATCCAGGCCATCGCGCTAAAATAGCGGTGTTTTCACATGATCGTAAATTAGATCCCATCGGTGCATGTGTAGGCATGCGAGGCTCTCGAGTGATGTCAGTAGCCAATGAGTTGGGTGGTGAAAGAATTGATATCATTTTATGGGATGAAAATACAGCACAATTCATGATCAATGCCATGTCACCGGCTGAAATTGAGTCCATTGTGGTTGATGAAGAAAAGAACACCATTGATGTGGCCGTGGCTGAAGCACAGTTGTCACAAGCCATTGGGCGTGGTGGGCAGAATGTGAGGTTGGCCAGTGAGTTGACTGGATGGGAAATCAATGTGTTGACCACAGCCCAGGCTGAAGAGAAGAATGAAGCTGAAGCCATGGAATTCGTGAAGGAGTATGAGGAGAAACTGGACGTCGATGAAGACATGGCGATCATGTTGGTTCAGGAAGGTTTTTCTTCGATAGAAGAAATTGCCTATGTTGATGAATCTGAGTTACTTAATATCGATGGATTCGATGAGGACTTGGTTGAAGAGCTCAGGGGTCGAGCTCGAGACGCGTTGTTAACTCAAATGATTGCCAACGAAGAAAAGTTAGAAGACAAAAAACCTGCTGAAGACATGTTGGGTTTAGAGTTGATGAATGATAAATTAGCCTATGTGTTGGCTGATAAAGGTATCAGAACCAGAGATGACTTGGCCGATTTGGCCACAGATGAGTTGCTGGAGTTGGTGGACATGGAAGAAGCTGCTGCTTCAGACTTGATCATGGAAGCCAGAAAACATTGGTTCGAATAAAAAACAACAGGAGACGATGATGTCTGATGTGACAGTAAAACAATTGGCTGGGGTGCTGGGAATCTCTACAGAAAAACTGATGGAGCAATTAGACAGTGCGGGCATCCCTGCAAAGTCTGAAGATGATGCCATCAGCAATGAATCAAAAGTAAAACTTTTGGAATTCCTGCGCGGCTCACATGGCAAAGAAAAGAAAAGCCTGTCTCCACGCAAAAAAGTCGTGCTGAAAAGAAAATCTAAAGAAGTGCTGCGGGTTGCCAGCGCTGGTAGTGGTCCTGCCAAAACCAAAAGCATCAACATCGAAGTTAAAAAGAAAAAGTTGACTGCGGGTCCAAGCCAAAAAGAAATGGCTGAGATCGAACAAGAAAGGCAGGCTGCCCAACAGGCTTTGGATGAAAGGAAACAACAACTTGAGGCTGAGGAGAAAGCCAAGCAAGCGGCAGAAGAAGCCTTACTGTCACAACAGAAAGAAGAACAAAGGGTGGCTGAAGAAGCGGCCGCTAAAGCCAAAGAAGTTGAAGAACAAGAACGGTTGGCATTAGAAAAAGAACAAGAAGAAATGCGCCGTCAAGATGAAGCGCAAAGTAAATTTGAAGCTGAATTGGAGCAAACTGGCAAAAGTTCGGAGCCAGAACAAGCCGAAGCTGAAACACCAGCAGAGCCTGCAGAAGAAGTTCTGGATGAAGAAGCTGAGAAGAAAAAACGCCATGATGATTTGGTCAATCAACAGGTGCAAAAGGCCATTACTGAACGAGCCAACCGCAAGAAAAGGGAGCAAAGTGGCAATGCCGGTGCTGGTGCCGGAGCAGGGAACAAAGGTAAAGGTAAAGGCGATAAAAGGTCAAATACCCGATACGGCCGCAAACAACTGCATGTCCAAGGTGGATCTCATGGACGTGGTGAGCGCAAAGCCATGCGACCAGTCTCAGCCAGTAAAGGCGAACATGGTTTCCAATTACCAGCTGCCCCGGTCGTTAAAACAGTGGCGATTCCTGAAAACATCACCGTTTCGGATTTGGCCAAAGAATTGTCAATCAAAGCCAGTGACATCATCAAAGTATTGATGAAGATGGGCATGATGGTCACTATCAACCAACCATTGGATCAGGACACAGCCATTTTGGTTGTTGAAGAATTGGGCCATGTTGCAGAAGAAGCCGTGGTTCAATCAAAAGCAGAAAAACTCAAAGAAGAATCTGCCAAATCTGTTGACACTGAAAATGCAGAAATTCGTCCACCAGTGGTGACAGTGATGGGACACGTGGATCATGGTAAAACGTCCTTATTGGACTACATCAGAAACACCAAAGTCACTGACAAAGAAGCCGGTGGTATTACCCAACACATCGGTGCTTACCATGTGGAAACGGACAAAGGTGTCATTTCATTCATTGATACCCCAGGCCATGCTGCGTTTACGGCCATGCGTGCCCGTGGTGCACAAGTCACTGACATTGTGATTTTGGTGGTGGCAGCCAATGATGGTGTGATGCCACAAACCAAAGAAGGTATCGAGCATGCCAAAGCAGCCGGAGTGCCTTTGATCGTTGCTGTTAACAAAGTGGACTTGGCAGAAGCCAATGTTGAAAAAGTTAAACAAGATTTAGCCAGTTATGAAGTGGTGCCTGAAGATTGGGGCGGCGATGTCCAATTCATTGAAGTCTCTGCCATCACAGGTCAGGGTATTGATGATTTATTGGATGCCATCTCACTACAAGCAGAAGTGATGGAGCTCAAAGCCGTTAAAGATTCGAGCGCTGCAGGCATTGTGGTTGAGTCTTCTCTGGATAAAGGACGTGGCCCGGTAGCCACCGTATTGGTTAAGAGTGGAACCTTGAAAAAAGGCGACATGATCCTGTGTGGTGAACAATTTGGTCGCATCAGAAGTTTGATCGATGAAAATGGCAAAGAAATCAACACCGCCGGTCCTTCAATACCCGCCGTGGTATTGGGCTTGTCAGGAGTGCCGATTGCCGGTGATGAATTCCTGGTGGTCAAAAACAAAAAACATGCCAGAGAGGCCGCTCAAGAACACCGTGAACAAGAACGTGAGACCCGACTGAAACGTCAACAAGCGGCCAAGCTTGAAAATTTGATGTCACAAATGGGCAAAGAAGAAAAACTATCTGTTAATTTGTTGGTCAAGGCTGATGTACAAGGTTCAGTTGAAGCTTTGCGAGAGTCACTGGAAAGAATTTCTAATGAAGACGTTGATGTCAAAGTCATCTCATCCGGTGTGGGTGGCATCACCAATGCCGATGCCCAACTGGCAGCAGCATCAAGTGCGATCATCATTGGCTTCAACGTACGTGCCGACAAAGCAGCGCGTGAATTCATCAAAGAAAGTGATTTGGATCTTCACTACTTCAGCATCATTTATGAAGCGATCGACCAAGTGAAACAGTCGGTTACTGGTATTTTGGGTACTGAAGTCAAAGAAGAAATCATTGGTATCGCTGATGTCAGGGATGTGTTCAGATCTTCTAAATTCGGCACCATTGCCGGTTGTTTGGTATCAGAAGGTGTGGTTCGACGTGACAATCCAATACGCGTTTTGCGAGACAATGTGGTTATCTTCGAAGGTGAACTGGAATCACTGCGTCGTCACAAAGACGATGTCAAAGAAGTTAAGTCTGGTACTGAGTGTGGTATTGGTGTAAAACAATACAATGACGTTCAACCTGGTGATCAAATTGAATGTTATGAACGCATCGAAGTCCAAAGAACTTTGGATTGATTGAGTCAGTACAGGTTTAGAATTATGGGACACAGAGATTTTAAAAGGAGCGACCGGGTGGCTGCACATTTGCGCCGCACCCTGGCCACAGCCATTCATCAGAATTTACCAGATGAAGACACCTCCTTTATCACCATTTCAGATGTTGAAGTGACTCGCGATTTATCGGTGGCGACAGTTTATATCAACACCTTGGATCCATCACAAGAGAAGTTAGCCGTTCAAACCCTCAGTTTGAATGCCAAACAACTGAGAAGGGTCATGGCTCAACAATTGAACACCCGAAAAGTACCGGAGCTGCGTTTTAAGTACGATGCCTCTTTGGAGTATGGTCGCAAACTGGAACATTTGATTCAAAAAGCCCGGGCCACTGATCCCAATCTGACCGAAGAAGACTTGTAAGTTCATGTCAAATGGCTAACCACACATCAGCCAAGCGCAAGTACCCGGATTTACATGGCATCATTTTGCTGAATAAGCCCAAGGGCATCAGTTCAAACCTGGCCTTACAAAAACTCAGGCACTTGGTCAAAGCCAAAAAAGCCGGACACACCGGAAACCTGGATCCGATGGCCACTGGTTTGTTGCCTTGTTGCTTTGGCGATGCCACCAAAGTAGCCCACCTGTTGATCAATTCAGACAAGACCTACATCGCCCGCTGTGTGCTGGGCAGTCAAACCGATACCGGTGATGCCACTGGTGAAGTGATCAAAACCCATGAATTGACACAAGTTTCTGATGAACAGGTTGAACAAGCCTGCGCCCAGCTGACAGGTGAGATTGAGCAAATTCCGCCGATGTACTCAGCCCTGCATCACAAAGGGCAGCGTTTGTATGACTTGGCCCGACAAGGCAAAACCGTAGAGCGGCCAGCCAGACCCGTCAGCATCCACCAGTTCAAGTTATTGGCAAACCATGCAGATTATATTGATTTTGAAATCAAGGTTTCGAAAGGCACATACATCAGGACACTGCTGGAAGATTTTGCCAGGCAGCTGGGTACTGTTGGGCACATGTCGGCACTACACCGCACCCAAACAGGCATTTTTTCAGGTGAAGACATGCTGACACTGGAACAAATTGCAGGCAGTCCTGATTTGGGCGGTATTTTGATGCCGATGCAAAAGGCATTGATCGAATACCCCCAGCTGAACTTAACCCAGCAACAAACGCAGGATTTAATCCACGGTAAGCAAGTACAAATTACCGCCACAGAAGGTACTTATCAGATGCTTGATGAGGGTGGTTTTTTTATGGGCATAGGCTTGGTAAAAGGCAAACAATTACGGGTTAAAAACATTTACATGAAGTCTTATTTGCAAAGTCGTCAATTAAGCACTGATAATGCCTGAATAACGTTGATAATCCTTGTTTTTGTGGTTTTTAGCATTTAGAATACGCCCCACATCTGAATGGCGCGACACGTCTGACGCCCATCCGGTATTTTTAACGGGCTTTATCCATCAAAAATGGGGCCCCTTCAACGAGAGCAATTATGATTACAGTTGAACAAAGACAACAAATCATCAGTGATTACAAAACCAGTGACAACGACACCGGTTCACCTGAAGTGCAAGTGGCGTTATTGACAGCCCGCATCACGAATTTAACTGAGCATTTCAAAACCCATAAAAAAGACAAACATTCAAGACGTGGTTTGATCAAACTGATTAACCAACGTCGTAAATTATTGGCTTACACCAAGCGCAAAGACACTGCCAGGTATCAAGACCTGATCAAGCGTCTGGGCCTAAGAAGATAAGACGTAAGTCATTAAAAACCCGCATTGGCGGGTTTTTTTATACCTGCTTGTTCATAGGGAACAGGTAGTCGGTAAGAAGAGAAAATAACAGACCAAAGTTAGGTCAGGAAAATATAAGTGAAAAAACAAGTAAAACAATTTCAATACGGCAATCATACAGTTACATTAGAAACAGGACAAATTGCCAGACAAGCCACCGGTGCCGTTAAAGTATCGATGGGCGACACCATGTTGTTGGTGACTGTGGTTGGTAAAAAAGAAGCCAAGCCAGATGCCAGTTTCTTTCCATTAACTGTTAACTACCAAGAAAAATTCTATGCTGCAGGCGCCATTCCAGGCGGCTTTTTCAAGCGTGAAGGCAGACCCACTGAGAAAGAAACTTTGATTTGTCGATTGATTGATCGTCCAATCAGACCCCTGTTTCCTAAAGGCTTTAAAAATGAAGTCCAGGTGATTGCGACAGTGATGTCATTCAGTAAAGAAATTGATGCTGACATTCCAGCCTTGTTGGGTGCTTCAGCAGCATTGGCTCTTTCAGGCATTCCGTTTGATGGCCCAATTGGCGCTGCCAGAATTGGTTATGCTGATGGTGAGTATTTGTTGAATCCTTCATTGGAACAACTGGAAACATCAAAATTAGATCTGGTTGTGGCAGGTACAGATAAAGCCGTGTTGATGGTTGAATCTGAAGCTGACTTACTCAGCGAAGATGTGATGTTAGGTGCGGTAAACTACGGGCATGAGCAAATGCAAGTGGCCATTGATGCGATCAAAGAGTTCGCTGCAGAACACGGTAAGCCTCGTTGGGACTGGGAAGTTGAGGCCGTCAACGAAGAGTTGCTCAATGCCATCAACAGCAACTTTGGTGCTGACATCGAAGCAGCTTTTGCCAATCAAGTGAAAGAAGACCGTTATGCTGCTTTGGATGAAATGCGATCTAAAGTCATGGCTCATTTCTGTCCTGAAGACGAAGCAGAGCCTCAACATGACGCCAAAGAAGTGGCTGGTTTGATCAGCAAGTTAGAAAAAGATCATGTGCGCAACAAAATCATTTCAGGTTCACCTCGAATTGATGGTCGTGATCCCACGCAGGTTCGTCCGATTTCTGTTGAAGTGGGCATCTTGCCCAGGGTTCATGGTTCAGCATTGTTTACCCGTGGTGAGACCCAAGCCATTGTGGCCACCACCTTGGGTACTGGACGCGATGCCCAATTGATTGATGGCATCGAAGGCGAGTCAAAAGACGACTTCATGTTCCATTATAATTTCCCGCCATTCTGTGTGGGTGAAGCTGGGTTCATGAGTGGTCCTAAGCGACGCGAAATTGGTCATGGTCGATTGGCCAAGCGTGGTTTGATGGCCGTGGTACCCAATGAAGAAGAATTCCCATATGTGAAGCGCATCGTCTCTGAAATCACTGAATCAAACGGCTCAAGTTCAATGGCATCTGTTTGTGGTTCATCATTGTCTATGATGGATGCAGGTATACCATTGAAAGAGCCAGTGGCTGGTATTGCCATGGGCTTGATCAAAGAAGGTGATGATTTTGCGGTTTTGTCTGACATCTTGGGTGATGAAGATCACTTGGGTGATATGGACTTTAAAGTGGCGGGTACCGAAGGTGCCATCACTGCTTTACAGATGGACATCAAAATTCAAGGCATCACCCGTGAAATCATGGAGATTGCTTTGCGTCAAGCGACAGCAGGTCGTCAATTCATCCTGGGAGAAATGAACAAAGTCATTTCAACGCCACGTGAAGAAATGTCTGCATACGCACCGCGGTTGGAAACCATCAAAGTTAATCCGGACAAGATTCGTGACATCATCGGTAAAGGCGGAGCCACCATTCGTGCTTTGACCGAAGAGACCAACACCACCATCGACATCAACGATGACGGCACAGTGACCATTGCTTCGATCAATCAAGAAGATGGTGATTTGGCCAAAAAACGCATTGAAGATTTGACTGCAGAAGTTGAAGTTGGTGCGACTTACGAAGGTAAAGTGGTTAAGATCATGGACTTTGGTGCCTTTGTTAACTTGTTGCCAGGCCAAGACGGCATGGTACACATCTCTGAGATTTGTCATGAGCGTGTTGCTAAGGTCACTGACAAAATCAAAGAAGGTGAAACGGTTAAGGTTAAAGTACTTGAAGTGGATAAACAAGGCCGTGTGCGTTTGTCAATGAAGGCATTGGAACCAAAGCCTGAGTAAAGCTTAATCAAGTCAGGAATGAAAAAGCCCGCATCAAGCGGGCTTTTTTTTCGCCAAAATTGCTTAATGGCATCATTCCATGAAAATCAATAAGTTAAAGCACCCAATGTACTGATGAACGGTAAATTATCGCTGCTTATTGTATGAAAAAGCTTTCTCGACAATAAACCAGGTGTTATTTTCTTTTAACATGGTAAAAACCGTTACGCTTTGTGAGGTTGGTTTGTCTATACGGATGAGTGCAGCACAATCGTATATCAATTGAATGTCTGCAACTTCTCTGGCATCGGCGTAGCCTATGTGCTTATTGGGTGCAAGGCGTTTTTTAAATGGCGCATTGCCTTCTGCAACTATCAACTGTTTTTCATGGTTTTTCATTTGCCAGGTGGTATGGTGTACTTGGTCAAGTGGATCAGGGTTATCAACAGCCATACTTAGGTAATAGGTTTCCAATCTTTTTAAGATTTGCTGATAAGGCAGGTTTGGATTGAAACGTTTTTGCGGTTTGGTACATGTATCATCAAGATAAACTTCTGTGGCTACCTTCCATGTATTACCGGTTTTAAAAAGTGTCAACAAATTGGCATTGGTGTTTTCCCAATCATCGAATCTTACAATCGCAAAGTCTTCAAATAAAATTTGTAGCGAGGTCAGTTTCAACAGATTGGATAAGGTTGGAATCCCTTGCACATCTTTTAAGGAAGTATTCTTGATTCCAGATTCATCAACAGATCGCGCAGACCATACCTCGTATACATGATTTTGTAATTGATTTTGTGAGACGGGGTTTTGTCGTATTTCTATATACTTGGTGGCTGCGCGCTGGACTTGACTGTAATCATTTTGTTTTGAGTCATCCATGCTTAAGACGTTTGATGATGTGAGGAGTAGTAAACAACTGAAAAAGTAAAACTTGACGTTCATAAAGTGAGTATATCAATGGAGTACACACCATTATAAAAACCCAACATGAAAATAATTATCATAATAGCGCAATACAATGATAAAAATAATTGTCATCAGGTTTGATTGTGTGAAATATTCTCCTATACTGGTATTATTACAGTAAATATTCTGAGATTTTGGTGTTGTTGTGTAGCCTGAATTCAAGCTGCTCAGCAGCTTTCCAATGATAAATTTAAATGAATGAGTATGGATAAAATAGATAGAAACATTTTGAGGATTTTGCAATCTGATTGTAAAAAAAGTCTTGAAGATATATCGCAAGAATGTGGAAGGTCTGTTCCTTCAATACAAAAAAGAGTTCAAAAGCTCAGAGAGGCCAAAATAATTGCTAAGGAAGTCGCCATTATTTCTCAAGATTCTGTTGGGTTAGGAATGACTTTCATTATTATGGTAGAGCTGGAACGTGAAAACTTGCAAGATCTTGAAGTATTTAAAAGGAAAATACAAAAAGAAGAGAATGTGCAACAAAGCTATTATGTAACTGGCGAAGCTGATTTTGTGTTAATTTGCACGGCAAAAAACATGGAAGATTTTGAAGAGTTAACCAATCGCCTTTTCTTTAATGATAAAAATGTCCGTAAATTCAGAACGTCTGTGGTTATGAAAAGAGTCAAACATGGTCTCACATTGCCGATATGAAGAATAATATGAACGGACAGAAGCCTGTCATGCTCTGATGAGCTTTTAATTCAGCTTAAAACACTTTCATTACTGAAGTGTTTTAAGCCATTGGTGATTTTGGATTTGTGTTTTTGATTAATTTAAGCTTTACAGTTTTCGCCCCAGCCGTTTTTCAATCTGTTTCTTTTCCCATTCACTGTCGAATAAGGAAAACCAGTCAAAAGTGTAAACAGCATGTAATGACAAGCCCAGGCCCCAACCCAGTAGCACCCAAAGAAACCATAAGTATCCCGGGCTGGAAATGAGGTTTAACAAAATGAGGAATATGTTGATCACAACAAAAGTCATGGCATGCATGTAAAAACTCTTCAGCTCTTGGACATATTCCATGGCTTCGGTTTCTTCTTGGGTGATCAATTGGTTGTCATTTTCATGTTTCATGGCTATCTCCGGGTTTAAGTCTTTGACATCAACTTCAAAAACAGCAGCAATAGATTTATAAGACTCAAGATTTGCGGATTTGCCTCGTTCAATGCGTTGAATGGTGCGTATACTGAGGCCGCTGAATTCAGCCAGTTGTTCTTGCGACCAGCTGCGTTGTAATCTGAGTTTTTTCACAATCATCGGTGTTTCCGTAAGTTTACTTTGATAGCTATTATCCTGATTATGCACCAAAATATAATGACTGTCATATGACTTTCATATGACATGACACTATATGACAGCTGTTACATGGGGTCAGATTTATGCTGTCATAGGCCAGTGTCTGTTGATTTGAAGTTTGGAATAACTGTCTCTAAATGTCAAAAAGTTTCAGATGGAGTCTGGCGACCACCCCAACTTTTTGGCCAGTTTTTGGGCCTTGTTTCGATGCTTCTTGGCCATCTTTTCATTGTTTTGCCGGGCATAAATTAATGCAGATACTTGATACCATTTGACAGATTTTTTTCGTTGGTCAGATTGTTTTTCAAGGTAATGTCTGGCAAGGATCAACTGAGACGAATCTTGATCATCTTGTGTGGCTAAATACTCGGCATAGTCAATTTGTGAGTCGGCATCACCTTGATCGGCAGCCTGCTTTAACCAGGTTATGGTCGGTTGATCGGTGTTGTTCAGGTGGTTATTCCTGGCCAATAATTGGTAGGCTTTTCTGGCTGATTTGGCATGTCCTTGCTGTGCTGCATAAACGATCCAATCAACCCCTTTTTGTTTTTCGATTTTGCACCCAATCCCGCGCATGATGTTTTTTCCTAACTGGAATTGGGCTTCAATGTGTCCATTTTGTGCCGCTTTCAACCACCAATGATTGACTTCTTCTCTGGGCATCTTATTGTCTTTGTTGATGATGTTGGAACTGGCGGCCAAGCCATATAAGTATTGTGATTCGGCATGTCCCTGCTTAGCCAGTGATTCCAACTGATTCAAACGTTCATCGTAAAATTTTCTGAGTTTGCCGGGAATGGCGAGGTTTTCCAATGTGAACTCGATGGTTTGGCGAGCATAGGCCACAAATGGTGCTGTACCTGGATCATATTGAACATCAAACTCAAATTTTTCAACCGCATCAATGGCCGCTTGTTCAAAAGTGTTCTCTGGGTAGGCGTCCATGACATAAGCATGCCTGGCTGTGCCATCTGGGTGGACTTCAAAGCCGACGGTCACCCAACCCTGGATGCTTTTGTTAAGGGCCTCTTTAGGATAACGAGGGCCTTTTCTCTTCAAAGGTATGATCTTAAAAGGTGGTTTTTTTGATGATTTTTTATCAGTTGGCTGATAGGTGATGGGTGAAAGGGTGCTGTAAATTTCTGCATCGCCATACCGCTGATCCAAAGTTGCGAATTGGGCTTCTGCTGCCAGTAAGTTGGATTCGTCTAAAGTTTTTTCAATGGTCTTAACCAACTGCTGGTATTCAGGATTCTCGGGGTTGAGTGCCAACTTGGCCCATGCATAAGCTGTGATTGCATCAGCCTTCACATACTGGCCTTTGAGGTACATGACAGCTAAATTGAATTGGGCCCGCTTATTGCCAATGCGTGCCAACTGATCGTATATGGCAAAAGCCTCTGAAAATTTTTGGTTGTGATAAGCTTCGGTGGCTGTATTGAAATCGGCCATGGCTGGAAGTTTTATGGCTATTAACAAACAGATAAACAAGACTTTCATGTATAAATTCCTTTTTAAATGGCCTGCCAGTATAGCAAAATCTCACTGGGTTTGAATGCATAAAGACTCAATTTTCACTGAATGTTGATATAATGCAGATCAGCTTTAATAAACAATAATAACTCATCAAACATGAATAAAGACCACATCGTATTCACCCCACTACGGATTGCCCTGATCACCGCCATCATCATTGCCAATTGTTTGGCCGTCATCAGTAAATCATTTGCTGCTCAGCCTTGGGCTCATCCTTTAGGGATTTTTGCTGTGGTGTTTATCATGTTGTTTGTGTTTGTCATTTTGCTGGAAATTGTGTGGTTACATCACCGGGCCAAGCCCCTTACCGAACCTTCATTGGTTGCTAAATACCGCCAAGCGAAATTCATTTACGGCCTGTTATTTGTCTCAGGATTTATCTTGGCTGCCTGGGTATTGTTGTAATCAAAAGGTTGCATTTTTAACATTCTTTTTCATGCAGCACCCAAGCAATCAGGTAAACTGTCAGGTACTTCAGGAACAGGAATTATCATGAGAGTGCTTCAAATATTTATTTTGGTTGCCTTGTTGGCATCCTGTGCCACTACGCCCAGTGGGGACAAAAGGTTGATTTTGGTGAGTCCTCAACAAATGAGCCAAATGGGCGCCACCACTTTTCAGCAAATGAAAACTTCACAAACAATTACCCGCAACAACCAGCAGCGTGATTATGTGGAATGTGTGTCTTATGCCATCATCAATGCCTTACCTGATCAATGGCGCCAAATGCCTTGGGAAGTGGTGGTGTTTGAGGATGAAAGTGCCAATGCATTTGCTTTGCCAGGTGGAAAAATTGGTGTGCACACCGGCTTGTTAACAGTGGCTGAAAACCAAAACCAATTGGCCGCAGTCATTGGCCATGAAATCGCTCATGTGTTATGGCGCCATGGGGCTCAGCGCGTGTCGGTACAGTTGTTGGCACAAACCGGTTTACAGGTGGCTGATATTGTCAGTAAACAAAAGGTCAAAGGCTCCAGAGAGCGACAAATGTTGATGGCAAGCTTGGGTATGGGAGCACAGGTTGGGGTGATGCTGCCTTTCTCCAGAGGTCATGAAAAGGAAGCGGATCGATTTGGCTTACACTTTATGGCCCAGGCTGGATTTGATCCAACTGAAAGTATCAAGTTGTGGCAAAACATGGACCGGGCATCTGGCGGTAAGCGACCACCGGAATTTTTATCTACCCACCCGGAGCCAAAGAACCGCATCGCCAAATTAACCAAGTTTATGGGTAAAGCGTTAACTTATGAAGCAGAGGCCAAACAAAAAGGCTTGAACCCCAGCTGTGAAAACTGAGACCCCAGGGCCTGTTAACAGGCCCTAAGTTACAGGATTGGCCATCATTGCGGTTGGGCAAAATTTTGAATTTGTTCCAATTGCAATAAGGTATTGTGGATCATTGATTCGACTTGTTCTGTCTCATTCCAAATCTCATCATGTCGTGCAAAGTTTTCATCACCTTGTAGCATCATATCAACCACATTGGATTGCTGCTGAAATGACTGACGAAAGAATGTCATATCGACCAATCGATCTTGCCCATTCAATGCGGTTCTGATGGCTGGATTATTGGCATACAGTTGTGGATACAGCCCTGTAGTCATGTGTGTCAATAACCTTCGGTGGGTCAAGAACTCAAAGGCCGCTTTTGACAAGGCAGAATCATTGGTCCTGGATGAATTGTTGGCAATTAACTTGCGGTATATTTGTTGTTGTAGGTCATTGACATGGCCTAAGAAGGCATCATTCAGGGTAACCTTCAATTCATTCATTTCATTGAAAAAACTGAAACCGGTTTCATCATTACTCAATTGGTTTTGCCAGCCATTCCAATTACTCCGCATGACAGCATTGATGTCAATTTTCTGAGCGGTCAAGAAGGTCAGTCTGTTGGGTAAAAGCCCATAAGTCCCCCGATCCAAAGTGGTGTTGATTTGTTTACCTACAATGGGCAAAGGACAATTTAAATCTAAGGTTTCTTGGTTGTTTTCTCCAAACAGATAGATGTGTCGCTGTTCACTGAGTAGCGACTTGGTGAATACGGTTTCGCTTTCGAATTTTCCATTCAATTGTAGGTGTAACTGGCCTTCGAAATTGGCTATTTTGTTGTTGTCTAAATGGGTTGGTGTGGCTTTTCGATTTTGCCACTGGACTTGGTCATAACATATTTCAAGTTCACCCAAACCAAATTGTTCTGCCAATATTAAATGGTTCGGGAACAGTTTCAGTAATTCGTTACTGGGTTCCAAGGTGGCAAAAGCACCACAGGACAAGGTTACATCACAGGGCTTAATGACGAAATTCTCAGGGATGTAGTTGGTTTGTTGGTCTATCGATTGGAACAAATCGACATCGCTGTTTGGTCTAAGTTCAGTACTGGTATATTGATTGACATGACTGACAATTTCTTGTTTCAGCTTTTCCCATTTGGTTTTCAATAATTCAAACTGTGTGGCCAGCGGTTGAGCTTGATTCACACAATCTGGAAAAGTGTGTAGCTGTCTACCTATGTTAAGTAATCGTGCCACTTGATCAGTCTGGTGTTTATCTGCCATCAAACCAGGCCAGCGGTCATGGAACCAACCCACAGTCTCGGCAGCCATCAGCCATTC
This sequence comes from Marinicella sp., assembly GCA_965230295.1. Classification (GTDB taxonomy): domain Bacteria; phylum Pseudomonadota; class Gammaproteobacteria; order Xanthomonadales; family Marinicellaceae; genus Marinicella. The sequence continues at coordinate 2,227,170 of OZ246001.1, forward strand.
CACCCAATTACTTTTTACTGTCAGTTGTTGTTGACAGCTGATTTCATCAGCTGCTTGCATACTCAGATTATTGATGATTTGTACACTGGGTAAATCCAAAGCACGGTTGATGCTGTTGGCGTTGTCTAATTTGATCAAGTTGCCTGAGAGATTACCACTGCTGGCTGTTGTTGTACCCCATTCCATAAAATCAGCAAAACAACTGTCAAACTGACTCATGGCAATGGGTACGGGTGGTTCTGGGCTTTGTTTGACGCTTAAGTTGAGACAGACTTCTAAGTTTTCTTGAATGGTGGTTCTTAACGGGTGGGCAAAATAAGTGGCAGGGTTAGTAATCCCCGTGATCATGGAAAAGATTTTTCGGTTCAGATTGGTATTGCGGTGGTCTGGGTTCTTGAATTTATTGGGCAATTCGAGCCATAACTCTTGAAGTAAGGCGAATAACTGATTATCCATCATTTGAATGGTGGGTTCTTGCTCAATCCAAAATCCAGAGGCAACTTCTATCAACCGCGACAGTTGTTGCTGTTCTGTGGCAGTCAGTAAATCTGGACTCAATTCAATCAACTGATACAGTTCAATCCAATCATAGGCGAATGCCAGTGGTTGCTGTTGTTCACGGTGGTAATTTTGGCGCAGTAAGGCCACAGCTTTGGGGTCAAAAAACTGCACGGTTTTCGCCAGTTGATTCAGGTTTCGGGTATCAAATGATGATGCATTGTGTAACCGATCAAGTACCACCGGAAAGGCCAGGTCTGTGATTCGGTTTGCTTCAGTGTGACTTTCTTCATCCTCTGTTTTGCTCAACCAGGGTAGCCATTCTGACATGTTGTTCTGCTTTCCTTGAACCAGAATATGGCGCCAGTGGTGATCTAAATTAAGCCAGGTGTTAAAAGCCTGGGCATTGACATAGGGATCATGTAACAAGGGGGTGTTGGATGAAAGGGGCAAATCTGCCTGACGCCAACGATTCAAAGTCATGCCATTGGTGTATTGAATCAATGTTTGAGCCATCAATGCATGGGTGTTAATTTGAGTGAAAGTCGGTGGTTCAGCCACCTCAGTCTCTAAGGCTTGTTGCCATTGTTGTTGAAGTTGTTCAGTTGAAGCAAATGACTGTGAAAGTTGCTGAGCTATTTGGGTTAAATACACGGCTTTAGCTACACCATACTCGTCACGCAAGAAATCAGCCATGGCTGCAGCATCGGCTAACTTTACAGTTTCTGTTTCATTGGTTTGGGCTTGGGCGTTCAGCAAGCAAACCACCAAGCACAGACAGGTCATGAATTTTTTCATTTGCTCATTGTATCAAAGTGCATGCATTTGCCAAGCCATGTTTCATTGAGAGGTTGTGATTTTATTTAACGCTTATGGGGTTCATAAGGCGCCTTGATGTAAATGTACAATGTCAGCACCAACAAACTGGCTGCCAGCCACATTAATTTTCGCCAAAGATTGGTCATGTTTGACAAAATTTCAATTTGGTCAACCAAGATGGTTTCACAGGCTCCGTCACCCGTGTCATTACGAGTGATGCTGGTGCCTCTTTCAAACCCCATGGGGTTTTGGTAGTGAGCCAGCCACCCTTTGAGGTGGATTTGGTCTCCAATTCTGATTTCATCTATGGTGTCTCTGACCCATTCATCAATGGCCAACAGGTGGTTGTTGGACAATTGATGAGGTTCAAAGGCCTCCCATGCCGCTTGGCTTTTGGTGCCAAACTGACAAGAAAACTGTCCATTGCTGAAGTCGAATTCACGCAAAATTTCCGGGTCAGCAGATTGACCCCAAACGACACAATAATCAGCCACATTCAAGTGGTCTTTGTTGAGTGCGTGTATCATCATGCCTCCAGTCGAATCATGCAGGCGGTAAGAGACCACCAAACCATACAGCTCATATTCATATTGAGGCATGATTTTGAATGTCTCTTCATTGTAAGTGGTTGTAAAAGGAGGCTTGGTGGTCAAAGTTTGGGTGGGATCATTATTCAGGGCTGGTAAGATTTGCATTTGCTCACTGAAATTGTTGCGCTTAAAGAACGCAATCAGCAGCAAAAAAAAGCTGCAGACCAGCAAGGTATTGTTGAGTTTTAGCATACTTACATTATAAATCAAGCATGACGAACTTTCTTGCTGGAATACCTGTGATCTTTGCGCATTTGAACAGATAAACCTTGGATATTAAATAACTGCAAATTTGCTTGATAAAAGCGCTAAAATACAGCTTCAAATAAATTTAAGCAACGGCATGAAAAACCTAAAAATCATAACCACAGGTGGCACCATCGACAAACTGTATTTTGATGATTTAAGTGATTATCAAATTGGTAAGCCCATCATCGGAGAATTGTTGAACACCTACCATGTAGGCTTTGATTTTGAAGTGGTACCGTTGTTAAAAAAAGATTCCATTTACATCACTGATGAAGACCGTGAACTGATCAAACAAGTGATCGAAAAATCAGATGAGTCACATTTCCTGATCACCCATGGTACAGACACCATGGTTGATACAGCTCAGTATTTGGCTGACATCAAGGGAAAAACCATCGTCATGACAGGAGCCTTGACGCCGGCCAGGTTCAATACCACTGATGCGATATTTAACATTGGCTGTGCAGTGGCTGCCGTTCAAACTCAACCTGAAGGTATCTGGGTCATCATGAATGGTTTGGTTTGGGACCCAAAACATGTCCGAAAAAATCGCAAAGCCAATCGATTTGAGGAGGTTTGAAGTGGCCAATATATTGCGTGTCCATCCGGATAACCCACAACCCAGGTCCATCAAATCAGCCATTGATACGCTTAAAAATGGTGGTTTGATTATCTATCCCACTGATTCTGGGTATGCCATAGGCTGGGGGATGGATAACATGAAGGCACCTAAGATAGTGGCTCAAATAAAACAGTTGGATGCCCAACATCATTACACCATGATGTGTCGCAGCATTTCTCAAATGACAGACTATGTGTTGGTGGATAACGTGGCTTTTCGCTTGATTAAACACCACACGCCAGGAGCTTATACCTTTATCATGGCGGCCACCCGACGGGTGCCGAAAAAATTACAACAACAAAAGCGCAAAACCATCGGTGTCAGAATAGCTGACCATCCTGTGGTCGATGCTTTATTGGATGAACTGGGTGAGCCCATGATGACTTCCACTTTGGAGTTCCCAGACATTGATATGTATGAGTTGGATGTGGATGACATAGAGCTTAAGGTGGGCAATCGGGTGAACACCATCATTGATGCCGGATATTGTGCGCAAGAACCTTCGACGGTGGTGGATTTATCGACCGGTGATGTCAACATCATCAGACAAGGCAAAGGAGAAGTTGATTTTGTCTGATCTGAAAGAAGAAAACAAACCTCATCAAGTGGTGCAACAAGCTGAAATGCCTTTTGCGGTGGTTGAAGGCAAACCGTTCACCACCATGCCAACAGACCTGTACATTCCACCTGATGCTTTGGAAGTGATTCTTGAGGCATTTGAAGGCCCATTGGATTTGTTGTTGTATTTAATCAGACGACAAAATCTAGACATCCTTGACATTCCTATTCATGCCATTACCAAGCAATATGTCGAGTACATTGAGTTGATGCACCAAATGAATTTTGAACTGGCAGCTGAATATTTGGTGATGGCCGCCATGTTGGCAGAAATCAAATCCAGGATGTTGTTACCCAAGACCCATGAAGATGAAGAGACAGAGGAAGATCCCCGCGCTGAATTGATTCGCAGGTTGCAAGAATATGAACGCTTCAAACAAGCGGCTGAGGACATCGATGGATTACCTCGAATCGGCCGTGATGTCTGGGTGGCCCATGCCTACCTTGAAAAACAACCAGAACAACAAGAAATTGTTACAGTCACGATGCAAGATCTGGTGATGGCATTCAAAGAAGTGATGATGCGTGCCGATTTAAAAATTTCTCATGCCATCGAACGAGAGGTGTTGAGTGTGAGGGATCGGATGACCCTGGTGTTGGACAGTTTGTTACAACAAAAAACGGTTAACTTCAGGTCATTGTTCAAAGCCAAAGAAGGCAAACAAGGTGCATTGGTGACTTTTTTAGCTATTTTGGAGTTGTTAAAAGCGCACTCAATCGAGTTGGTGCAACAAGCTCCGTTTGCAGATATTTATTTACAATCCAGTGGTACAGAGGCCTGATTATGGAAATCACTCAAGTTAAAAACATCATCGAAGCCGCCTTGATGGCATTTGATGAACCGATGAGCATGAAAAACCTGGTGAATTTATTTCCAGAAGAGGAGTTGACCAGCAATGACATCAACCAGGCCTTGAATGAATTGGAACAGGATTACCAGGATCGTGGGATCGAATTGAAAAGATTATCAAAAGGTTACCGCTTACAAACCAGAGAGTCGATACAACCCTGGTTACAAAACATGTGGGAACAAAAGCCCAGAAAATTATCCAGGGCATTGTTAGAAACGCTGGCATTGATTGCTTATCGACAACCCATCACAAGGGGTGAAATTGAGGACATACGTGGGGTTGCTGTTTCCAGCAAGATCATACATTACATGATGGATAAGGAGTGGATACGCATTTTGGGTTACCGAGATGTGCCTGGAAAACCAGCCATGTTGGGTACCACGAAATCATTTCTGGATTATTTTAACTTGAATTCATTGCAAGATTTACCCAGTTTATCGGAAATCAAAGACATTGACACTCTGGAACAAGAGCTGCAATTCACCGAGTTGCAACAACCGGCCGAGGAACCCAATAATGATGTAGATCAATCTGATGCAGATCCAACACCTGAAACCGATGAGCAGGGGGCACAATTATGAAGTCTGAAGAATATGATTTCGAACCCACAGAAAGGATTCAAAAAACACTGGCTCGATGTGGTTTGGGTTCACGAAGACAAATTGAGGCCGCCATAAAACTCGGTCAAATCAACATCAATCGTGAACCGGTTGAACTGGGGCAGAAACTACAAGTCGGTGATAAAATCTCATGGAAAAATCGGGCTTGGGTGGTTGAAGCTGAGCATGTGATGCCACGGGTCTTGATGTACAACAAACCGTTGGGTCAGGTCACCACCCGCAAGGATGAAAAAGACCGGCCAACTGTGTTTGATGGCTTGCCGAAACTGAAAGGTCAGAAATGGTTGAACATTGGCCGGCTAGACATCAACACCACGGGGTTGTTGTTATTCACCACCGATGGAGGTCTGGCGAATCACATGATGCATCCCAGTGCCAACATTGATCGTGAATATGCCTGTCGTGTGTTTGGTGATATTACAGAGGAAGCGATTCACAACCTGTTGTCTGGTGTTGAGCTCGAAGATGGTGTGGCTAAATTTTCTGATATACAAGCTGCCGGCGGTGAAGAAAAAGGGGCCAACAGTTGGTTCCATGTGGCCATCATGGAGGGCAAGAACCGGGAGGTCAGGCGCTTGTGGGAATCTCAAAACATCCAGGTCAATCGACTCAAGAGGGTGCGATATGGGGGTGTATTCTTACCGAAGAATCTACGCAAAGGTCAACATCGCGAGTTGAATCAGAAAGAGTTGGACATTTTGTTTAAGGACACCAAGTACTCACCACCAACACAATCATTGGTGGTCAAGTCGGTCAAAAAAGGACGTCGCTGATCACCACTTAAAGGGTGGTTTCTTGCGCCAGTATTGAATCAGTAAAAATCCGGTTATGGCGCCACCCAAGTGGGCGATGTGTGCAATGCCGTCATTGCGTGGATTGATGCTGCTGAACAAAGCAATGCCAGCAAATATCATGACAAAGTATTTGGCCTTCATGGGGATTGGTGGAATGATCAATTGGATGGTGTGGTTAGGCCACATCATGCCATAGGCCACCAATAAACCATAGACCGCACCAGAAATGCCGATCGCTGGAGCCTGGCTGAGTAATGTGTTGGCCAATCCAGAGCCTATGATACAGACTATGATGAAGATGCCGTACCTTTTTTCTCCCCAATAATGTTCGATTTGCGAACCAAACATCCAGATGGCAAACCCGTTGAAAAACAAATGCATCAGGTTGCCATGCAACAAAGCATAGGTGATGAGTTGCCAGGGGTAAAACCAAGGTGTATCAATCGGATACAGTGGAAAATAGCGACCAATGAATTGGCCACCGGTTTGCCCCAGTATTTGTTGAAAGATAAACATCACCACGATGGCAATCAAGATGTTCCGGGTGACTGGAGGAATGGCGTTCAGTGGGTTGTTACTTTGCATTGGGTTTAAAAAAGTTGATCAATTGAGCAGGTAATCTGAGGCCATCTGCCGCTATTTCAAGTTGATAATGTCCCACGCAGGCTGGGCTGAAGGTTTGTGGTGCCAAAGGTTGTAGGTATTTGGCTAAATAGGACATGGTGGGGTTGTGGCCAACCAACACCAAAGCATTTTCTCCATGGTTTTGTTGTATGACGTCGCACCAGTCGCCCACACGAGCATGGTAGAGGTGTTCAAGGGCGGATGTGGATTGGGCCTGAATGACCTGATCAATCATTTGTGCCGTCATGCGGGTTCTTAGGGCGTCAGAACAGATGATTTTATGGGGCCCTTGTGAGTGGTCATGAATGAATTTTCCTGCGAGCTTGGCTTGTTGTTCACCCAATTTTGATAACGGTCTTTGGTGATCATTCACGGCAGTGAAAGGTGAATCGCCATGTCGAACCAGAAATATTTGCATCATTGTGTTTCTAATTGCTTGGCTTTTTTTAGAAAGGCTGCTTTTATTTCTGTATCAGTCATTTCATCGGGCAGTTGTTCGATGTGATCAGACAAGGCAATTAACTTATCAATGTTGTTTTGTTTTTTCCGGTTAAACAGCTCTTTGCTGATGTTGGCATTGAATACTTGTTGATCAAAAAAGTAAATTTTCTGTTGTTGACTAAAAAACTGATGGGCTGAAATGGGCACATGTTCATGGGCAACCAATTCATCGAAAATATGAACCGCTGAATCAGCAAATTGGCTGATGGGTAAACTGACATTGGCCGTGTCTAAATCACATCCCAGTAACACCAGTTGCTCATCGTTTTTATTGGGCAGTTTTAATTGCTGTAATAAATGGTTGGCCAAGTTGCCTTGGAAAAAGTTCTTGCTGCGTTTGCCACCAGAACCAAATGTGCTGCCTTCTATCATGGTTTTAAGCAACAGTATATGGTGTTCATTCCACAAGACATCATCTCCGGTTATTTCAATGATGCGTTGGGCTTCTTCAAAACTGGCTTTTTCATTGGCCCCAACCAAAGATTTGAGGTTATCCTCCAGTCTGGGTTCTGCTTGTCTGAGATCATGACAAGCAGCGAAAAAGCTGAGCACGGCCAGACCGTTTGGTGTAAGTTGTTTGGGGTAGTTTTTGGCACAATGCATCAACCTCAAGATCAAGTCATTGATGTGCAGTTCATTGTGATAGGTTCTGGGGTTTTTGCTTAAATAGCCATTCCTCACAGTCATGCGAGCATAGGCTATGGTCATGGCTTGAATCAGCGTTTCCTGCCATGGCATGGCATGAAAGACTTCTTTGGCCCAATGGGTCCACAGGAACAGTTGTTGGTGACCATCAGGTAACTGAGACAACGCGTTTTGCGCTTTCTCAAAGTCGCAGATGTCTGCTTCCGTCTCGTCTATGCCGATGGCCGAACCCATGTTTTCTGTGATGTGTTACCCTTGATACTGTTGTTTTAGTTTAACATAATGTTGCGCAGAATATTCCAATGTTTGTTTTTCTGCCGGACTCAAATCCCTCACTTTTCTGGCAGGGTTGCCCACCCAAAGCTCACCTGATTTGACTGTTTTATCAGGTGTTAACACACTGCCGGCACCCAACATGCTGTGGTGTCCCATTTGCGTATCATCCAACACCCTTGAGCCCATCCCAACCAGGCAATAATCATCTATCTGACAGGCGTGTAATATGACCCCATGACCAACGGTAACACCCTCACCAATAACCAACGGTCCACCATCAGGGTTTTCAGCATTGCGGTGTGTGACATGTAGTATGCTGCCGTCTTGTATATTGCTGCATGCGCCAATTTGAATGCTGTTAACATCTCCACGTATAACAACCAAAGGCCAAACTGAAGCGTCCTTGGCAATGCTAACTTCTCCAATGATGACAGCTGTTGGGTCTACGAATACTGATGGGTCTATTTTGGGTTGGTGTGATTTAAAGGGTCTGAGTGGCATGTTAATTGAGTCAGCTGGGTGAAGAAATTAATGAAAAAAACGCCCCAAAAGATTGAGGCGTTTTGAGTCCTTTTGAACGATCTGGGTTTTAGTAAGTGATGTTGATGTCAGTTGTGAAACCCTTATCAGTGAAGGTCATTGACATGACTTGGTTTTTCCAATACAGCATGCTTAAAGAAAATTCTTTTTGCATTTTCAGCTCCTCTTTAAGCTCAGCTGGCATGTTGGGCATTTCCGCCATGGAGAAAATTTGTTCCAACAGGTCTTTGTAACCATCAGCGCTGGCAGAAAATGTCAGCAAGGCCGCTTGTCCTTCATCATTGACCTTTTTACTCAATGCCCCACCGCCTTCGTGGCCCATTGAAAAACCTATGGTGTCAGAAGAAACAGCTGCATATAAATTGGCAATGTCCAAGGGAATGTCCTTACCGCTGATCATGGGTACTTTGTCTGCCAAAGTGATTAAAGAACCATCCGTTTTGATGTCAACTTCTTGTAATTGTGGCACCATCATTTGGGCCATGCCTAACAAAGCTTCTGTTTCATCTACAGCTAAAAAGACTTGAGTTTTTAAACTTTCAATCATGTCTTTAGGGTTGGGGTTGGCAGCTGAGGCGGCATCCATGTTCAGTTTCAGCTCATCCAAAGAAAAGTTAAAACCTTTGAAGTTACCGACAAAAGGTGGAATCGGTTGTGATAACTTGGCTTGAAATTCTGCCATTTTGTCATTCATGTCTGTGAAGTGTTCACAAGCATAAGGGTTTGCAACACGCTCACTGACGTATTTGCTCGCCAAATTCTTCGCATTGAGTAAATCAAAACTCATGCCAACTGACATCGCGGCATCTGGATTACCATGTGGTATTCTACCGGCCAATGTCGCCATGTCTTGAGACATTGTTGATTCCATTTCCCATACAAATGATGCGTTGATGGTGTCGTTGGATAATGTTTTATTACCAGCCACCAAGCGCGGGGCATTGGCAAACATGGCTGAGATTTCTGTTTTGCAGGCTGGTGATAGCATGTTGTCTTCAATTTGCAGGAAATTCACCATAGCCGAGTTGTGTTTGGCTGGGTTGATGAAATGGTCAGCAATTTTTTCTATGTCTAAAACCAAGAGGTCATCCATGGTATAGCCATGGGCTTGCTTGACTTGTTGCATCAAAGAAGCATCACTGGCCAATGATGTTGTGGGTAGTGAGGTGCCTACTAATTGACCAATCATTTGATCCTTGATCACAGATGGAGCGCCACTGACTACCAAGTAGTCATCATGGGTGGCGATGAATACAGTCATGTTATCGGCAGCCAGCTCTCTGACTTGAACACCACTGACATCAGAAGTTGTGAACTGTACTTCAAACTGTGTTTGCAGATCAGCCAACATGGCCTCTATCTGGTGACCATCACTCAGTTTGATGCGTATCACCGGAAATAAATCAACCATGTATATGGCCAATTGTGTTTCACCCATTTTCATGCCGATTTTGCCAAAATTCTCATCCAAAAACCATTGGTCGACAAAGGTCTTGGCTTTTTGCTTCATCAGGTCACTTTTTGAAGGTTCTGCTGGGTCCGCAGAATCTGTATTCTCACCTTCTTCTAGTTCTGCTGCAATGGCATCGTAGGCATTGGATTTTTCAGCAAGGGCTTTGTCCATCATGAGGCGGATGTAATTAACAGCACCCTCCATGTTGGCCTCCATCACTTCAAGATAACGGTCAGGGTACTGTTCAGGGTTCAAGCCTGAAGTAATCAACAACGGTGTATCGGCTGGGATATAGGTCAATATTTTTGGTTGTTCACTGACAGCTGTTACCGTGCTGGCGGTCTGTTGGTTTTCTGTTTGTTTATCTTCACCACAAGCAACCAACAAGGTTGTGATCGAAGCAATTAGCATGAATTTTTTCATGAGGTTTTCTCTCCAGAAATTTCTACAATTAATACGGTTCCGTCAATGTCAGTGACTTTGACAGTGGTATCGACAGGTGCATCATTGCCTTTGACTTTCCAAGTCGAATCATCCACTTTGATTTTGCCGACACCATTAACAATGGCCTTGCTTAATTGAAAGGACCTGCCAATGTACTGGTGACCACGTTTGTTCAAGGTTGGGCGGGTACTGGTCTTATCGCGTTTTTTATCATAGATGTACCAAGCAATCACTGACAAAATAGAGGTGGCAGTGAAAACCACCATTTGAGCCCCCCAGTCAATGCCAAACATCCATTGCAACAACGCAACCAGAAAGGCTGAAAAACTGACCCACAACAAATAATATGAGCCCACCAACATTTCAATCACCAATAACAACACGGCAGCGGTCAGCCAGTGCCAGGGAGTGAGTGCAATCAGAAAACTCATGATCATGATGGGTCCTTGTTGGTGATGTCTTTGGCCAGTTCTGTGATACCAGCCAATGAACCCAATACTTTAGTGGCTTCCATGGGTAAGATCATGGTTTTTTGATTGGGGGAATTGGCGAACTTACCAAATTCTTCCAGGTATTTTTGTGCCACAAAGTAGTTGATGGCATTGACATCTCCAGCTGCAATGGCCTTTGATACCATATGCGTGGCTTTGGCTTCAGCCTCGGCTTGTCTTTCACGCGCCTCAGCTTCTCTGAATGCGGCTTCCTTCAGACCTTCTGCTTCTAGGATGGCTGCTTGTTTCGAGCCTTCTGCTTTCAAGATTTCAGATTGTCGCTTACCTTCAGCTTCAAGGATTTCTGCCCGTTTTTCACGTTCAGCCTTCATTTGTCTGGCCATCGATGCCACCAAATCATGGGGTGGTTTGATGTCCTTGATTTCAATTCGTGTTACTTTCACGCCCCAGGGTGAAGTGGCTTCATCAACCACGGCCAATAACCGGTGGTTGATTTCATCACGTTTGGATAATGATTCATCCAAATCCATGGCGCCCAGCACGGTTCTGATGTTGGTCATGGTTAAATTAAGGATGGCATATTCTAAACGGTTGACCTCATAGGCTGCTTTGACGCTGTCTAGGATTTGGTAAAACACCACGCCATCCACCGTAACCACCGCATTGTCGCGGGTGATGACTTCTTGAGATGGGACATTGGCCACTTGTTCCATCATGTTAATTTTTCGACCAATGCGTTCAACAAACGGTACTTTCAAACCCAATCCTGGGGCAAAGACTCGTTTAAACTCTCCAAAACGCTCCACTGTATATTCAAAGCCCTGTGGAACCACCACAAACACACTTTTCAGAAAAATGATGCCAAAAACACCCAGAATGATATAAAAAATATAATCTTCCATTAAAACTCCTCCAATCGCTTTTTAAGACTAGATCTACCTAAATAATAATAGCACCATTATATGATATTTTTCATGTGCCATTAGTGCAAACAGAAATTGATTGATCGATTATGAGACGCTGTTCACTAATTGGTCCTGTGTCAACGGTTTACACAATATCTGATCAAAGCCAATGGCATTGAGCTTATCGATCAATGATTGACTTGGATTGGCCGTCATGATGATGGCTTTATTCACCAGGGGTCTTAATACGTTGAATATTGAATCAACTTGTCCATCACCTAAATTGAAGTCAGTAATCAAGGTATCAAATGTGTGGCTATGTAACAGATTTTTGAGGCTGGAAATTGAGTCGGCGGTGCTGACTTGATGACCTGCCTGGGTCAGGTAAAATTCAAACAAATTCAAACAATCATGGTCATCATCTACCAGCAAAATTTTCTGACTTTCTGGTGTCTGGTGGTAGGCGATGGTGAATCTGAAACAACTGCCTGTTGCATCGCTTGTATGCAAATTCAAGCTGGCACCGATTTGTTCAGCCAGCATTTTTGAAATCACCAAGCCAATGCCATTTCCTTGGGAGGCACTTTTGCCTTCTCGAGACCAGGCGGTGAATAACTGTTTTTGGAAATCGGGGCTCATGCCACATCCGGTGTCAGCAACATCGATGTGCAGTAAGCCATCTTCTTTCATTGAACTGACAGTGATGTTACCAGTCTCTGTGTATTTAATGGCGTTACTGATCAAGTTGGTGAATATTTGCCCCCATTTGGTGCGGTTGGATGTTAAGACGGTGTTGTCATCCACGCAGTTATTCAGATCAAGGCCTTTGTTGTGAGCCTGGATTTTGAAATCATTGAACAATTCTTCGATGTATTCAGCGGGCTTAAAAGAGGTGTTGTGTTGGCTGGACTGTTGCTGATCATAGTCCAACGTTTGAGCGATGATTTGTTCCAACTTTGCTACATTTTTGCTTATGATTCGGGTGGCTTGCTTGCTGTCGATGTTGGCCTCACCCAACAATTCATTGTAGCCTTTGATCGCATTCAAAGGGTTACCCATCTCATGTGACAATGCGGAAATGTAAAAAGATTTGGCCGAGTTGGCCTCTTTGAGCTCTTTATGGGCATTTTCCAGTGCTGAGAATAGGTATTGTAATCGGAGCTTCTCAATGGCTTGATCATGAGCCAACTGTTGCTTGTATTGGACTTGCTTATGTACCATGTCGATGGGAAACAAAATGAGGTATTTCTGCTGTTCAGACAGCAAGAAATGCACATCGAAAACCAGATCGTTGTGGTTGTAAAAAGGTATGAAGAAAGGGTCATTCAATGATTCAGTGGCGAGCAAGGGTAACACGGTTTTAATTTCTATTGACGCATCAGTGAGGTTCAGGTCTTGACTGGCCTTGGGGTTGATGTGAATGATTTCATTCTGCTCGTTGAGGGTGATGATCCCCCATTCAGCCGCTTGGTAATGATCATAAATGTGCTGCAGAATGGTTGCAGGTAAACTCACGGCAGTTGCTGTGACAAGGCCAAAAACCCTGCTTCAACATTTTCTCCTGTTTTGGCGCTGGTCCAAAAACTATGCGTTGTCAGGTTGGCGATTGTATGGTCAAAATCGTCCTGCCAATTGATGTCGTCTTTAAGGTCAGATTTATTGATAAAACAAACGGCTGGCAGTTCTTTCAATTCTGGAGAGTCCTGGATGATTTGTTCTAAAGTAACCAGTGACTCTGGTTCTGTGGCATCCACCACATAAATGATGCCATGAGCACCTCTGAGGTAGGGTTTGTAGTGGTTTTCCTGCTCAAAACCAGCGATGTCCCAAATGATGAATTTGGTGCGGTCATCAATGATTTTTGTGGCAATGGCCACACCCACCGTGGTTTGGTATTTTTCAGAAAAATGATTTTTAACATAACGATCAACCAATGATGTTTTGCCCACCGCGAATCGACCAATCATACAAATCTTTTTTGAAATCATTCCAATACCTCAAACCACACACCAATCTTGGTGAGATCAATTTCTTCTGTTGTGGTGTTGCATGTGGTGGCTTCGGTCAGCATGTCATTCGGTTTTAATCCATTTGATTGTAAGTAATTATAAACCATACTTAATCGCAATTGATTGTTCTCATTGCTTTGACTCACCGAACCTTGACAATCACTTTGGGCGATCAAGTTAATTTTGGCATTGGGATGAAAAACTTGTAACTGTTTGAGCTTGGTTACCAACAAATCTAATTGTAAACGATGTTCATCACCCATATTGACCACACTGATGAGGCTTAGGGAATTTGAATTGATGTGATTTCTGAGTTCTGACGGCTCCACCAACTTGACTGCATCCGTGATGATCGGGCCGAATTTTTCAAGCTGAGCTGAATATGCGTTGTAAGTGACCTCATCACTGACACCTGCCAATGTGATACCATCACCTGTTTCAGTGACCTGAAGTGCAAGAGGCGGTGGATTGGCATGCAGGAAATCACTCAAAGTTTCGCTGTCGATCAAAGTGGTTTGGTCAGATAATTGATTAACCCCAGGCATCATTCGAATGAAATTCAACTCTTGTTGTATGTCAACGGATTCATCGATGGCCCCCGTCAAAGTGACTTCATTGTTTTCAGAATGAACTTTGATGTTGGGCTGACCCAACAGATTCGCAATGCGTTTTGCCACGATTTCATCTTGCAAAGATATATAGGGTGTACTGTTAATTACGACATGGTCATCCAGCCCGGTAAACTCTGCCAAAGGGTCTTGTAAGCCGGTGGCTTGGAATGCATCGTTTTCATAAGTCAGGTCTTGCAGCACAAAGCCAGGTGTGGCAGATAATTGATTCGAAATGGCTAACTTGGCTGACTGGTGTTGGTAGCTTGACCAGGAGAAATAAACGATGATGGCCATGATGGCAATTAACCAAGGCCAATAATTGATGCCTTTAGGCTTGTCTTCATCTTCAGACTGGGATTTGGTTAACAGCAGTTTTTCCAATTCAGACCGCAGCTCAGAGTTCTGATTCCATTTGGATTGATCTTCAAGATCTTGGAAGTAATTTAAATGAATACCTTCCAGGACGCCAGTCATGCTGTCCCTTAACCGGGCGGTTGGTGCACCTTTAATGACTGCAGCAATGTTGGCTGTATTGCCGTGGATCAGCCAAACCAAATTGTCACCCAATTCAGCCGCTGATAGGCCTTCGCCGTCCTTGCTAACGGCGTCTTTGACAAAATCTTGGATCGCTGTCAACATCGCAGACATGGCTTCTTTATCTTGTAACAGTTCTTCTTCATGGCCGACGAATTCAATCAACATCCCTGAATGGTTATCAATCAGAAAGACTTGTTGGACTTGATACTCGATGGTGTTATTAAAGACAATTTCTGCAAATGGAACGCCGGTGGTAAAAGCTTTCCAACGCCACCTCAATGCTTTGGCAGAAATGCCCATTTCCACCGCTCGGTTTACATCGGCCACGAATCGGCGAATGGCCGAGGAGACAGATTTCCTGATCATTGGTCCAATGATGGGTAGCAAAGCATCTATGAAGGTTTGCTTGTTGGCTTTAACCGCTCGAACATAAGACTTGGGGTCTATCTTGGAGAACTTTTTTTGAAAATTGGGGTTGGCTGCAATGACCAAGTCAGCAGCAGGGTCCAAAACTTCACTGACTTTTTCAGTGAGCTGTTGCTTGTCATGCAGTAATTTGTGTATGGCTTTTAATTGAGCAAGTTCCTCACTCAGCAACAAGGCTTTGAGTTTTTGGCGGTCATCGCTCATGCTTTATTTACTCAGCAATTTGATCAGCCATTTTTCTCAACAGGTCTGACAATTCATTGCGGTGAGTCAGTCGCTGATCCAAGTCATTGGATTTATCTTGTAACTCACCCAGGATGCTGGCTTCGGTTTCGATGATGCGGTTTTTCAAGCTGTCTTCAATAGATTGCATGCGATCACTTTGATCGGCTTGTAAGTCGGTTAAATTTTGCGCACTTTTGTCTTCAGCTTTTTTCAGGTTGTTACTCAGCTGCTTGTTCAAGGCTTCTATTTGTTTCTTGATGGCATTGAACTGTTTGTTAATTTCTGATTCCAATTGGGCAAATTTTTTCTCGATGTTTTTGGTCTGCTCACCAAACAGAATGTCTCTGATTTGATCCACTGAATCAATGTTTTTTTCTGACATAAAAAATAGCTCCTGTCGTTATACTTTAATCAGTCGATAACCTTTGTGGTACACCGAGACCAATTTCCAACCAGTGCTGCCATCCAATGAAAGCTTCTTGCGCAATCGACTGATGTGGGTGTCTACGGTTCGGGTGGTGATGGCTGAACTTTTGGTCCAGATGGTCTCTAATAGATAATCTCTGGATATCAAACGGTCCTGGTTGTTAAAAAAGAAATTGGCCAACTGATATTCTTTGGCGGTTAATTTCACTGAAGTTTGGTTGTAAGAAATGACTGTTTCTTTGGCGTTGAAAGTGAAGGGTTCAACGGAAACCAGATTATCCATACTTTGACTGTGTCGTCGATGTAAAGCTTGAGATCGGGCGATCAATTCCGCTTGCTTAATTGGCTTAACCAGATAATCATCAGCACCCTGGTCCAAGGCTTTAACCAAATCATCTTCGTGATTGCGGGTGGTGGCAAAAATAACTGGTAGGTCTTTGTGCTCACTGGATCGGACCCAATTCAAAACTTCAAGACCGCTGATGACGGGTAAATTCCAGTCCAGTATCAACAGATCAGGATGCTCGTAGGGAAGCTTTTCGATAAAATCCCTGCCATTGCTGTAGCATTGACAGCTGTGGCCCTTTTCTTCCAACCAATGCTGAACCAACTGGGCTTGATCCAAGTCGTCTTCTAAGATAAATACCTTCATTCAATTCCTATTCTTTTCAGTAGTTATAGTAACATTCTAACCTAAATTAACAAATTATTACATGTTCAATAATGCATGTAAAATGTTGATCTATAAATCAAAACCCATTATGTATGAATTTATCAACAAAACTCAGCGGTTCATTAAGTTGATGAATGCTTTTTTCAAGCCTGTATATGGTGCTCGGACCAAGCTGTTCAGGTTGATTCTGGATTGATAATAAACTGACTTCATGTGGCTCATAGACACAAAGCCCTGATAGCCATGATAGCTGCCCATACCGCTGGCACCAATGCCGCCAAAAGGCAGTCCTTGTTGAGCAAACTGAACCAGGGTTTCATTGATGGTTAATGAGCCAGAATGGGTCTGCTCAGAGACTTTTCTGATGGTTTGTTTGCGGTTGCTATATAAGTATAAAGTCAAAGGACGGTCCCTTGCATTGATGAAGTCAATTTGTGCAGACAGGTCATCACAACTGATGATCGGTAATATGGGGCCAAAGATTTCAGCGGTCATGATGGGGTGATCCAAGGGTGGATCAATCACCAATGTAGGTGGCATTTTTCGGTCTTGGTCACTGGTTCCGATGGTTTTAATACTTTCTGGTGGCAGGTTTGATAATAAACTTTGTAATCGATGGTGGTGGTTAGGATTGACCACACAACTGTATTGTGGGTTGTTTCCCGGGTCCGGGTATGTGGCTTCTATAGCAGTTGTTAAACATGACACCAATTCATTGACTCTACCTGGGTCCACCAAGATGTAATCTGGTGCCAGACAAGTTTGTCCCGCATTGAACCATTTGCCTGCAACAAGGCTGTTGCAGGCTTTTTTCAAGGAATAGTCGGAATCGATAAGAACCGGTGATTTACCGCCCAATTCAAGGGTCAGTGGCGTCAAATTATCACTGGCATTGTGCATGATGATTTTGCCAACTTCAGTGGACCCAGTGAACAGGATGTGATCCAAAGGCAGTTTGCTGAAATGATCAGCCACCAGAACATCACCCAAGACCACAAACACTTCGTCAGGACGGAAAACTTGAGCCAACACCTGTTCTATCATTTGTGCTGTTTTGTTGGTGATCTCAGAAGGTTTGACCATCACTCTGTTTCCTGCAGCGATGGCGGCCACCAAAGGTTCGATCACCAGGTTGAAAGGGTAATTCCACGGTGCCATGATGCCGATGACACCTTTGGGTTGGGGTGTAACGGCACACTTTGATGGATAAAATTTCCAATCAGCATGCCAGGTCTTCGATCGGGTCCATTGTTTGATGTGCTTGAGGGTGTAATTGATTTCATCCAAACAAACCATGACTTCAGCCAATAAAGTCTCTTCGGTGCAGCGGTGACGGAAGTCTTGGTTAATGGCAGTAACCACAGTGGTCTGGTTTTTCTTGATGGCTTTGGCCAGTTGCTTCAACCGTTCAATTCTGGTTTTGACAGGAATGGGCGGCAGTGACTGCATTTTCTTTAATTGATCTTTCATGGTTTGGTACTGGAATTAATGGTTAAGTACATGGATTACTCACGCGATTGGTAGATGAATCATGATGGCTGCACCTTCTTGGTGGTTTTGTACGAGGATGGTACCGCCATGTTCTTCAACAATTTTCTTGACAATGGCCAACCCCAATCCAGATCCACCCTTCTTGGTGGTTTCATAGGGTTCAAAGACATGGCCAATGATGTCAGGGTTGAATCCATGACCATTGTCTTTGATGGTTAAAATCAGTTGATCGTTGATGGTCTGGGTGCTGATGCCAATACGAATGTCACCTTGATCCACACTTTCTTGGGCATTCTTAATTAAATTGGTTAACAACTGGGTCATTCGACCTCGATCCAATAACAGACGTGGCTCAGGTTCAGCCAACTGGATGTTAAAGATGATGCCAGGGTGGGACAAGCTATACAGATCGACCATTTCATTAATCAGTGGGTTCAACCCACCCAATTCTTTTTTCAATTCAGGCGGTTTGGCATAATCTGAGAAGGCATTGACCAGGGTCTTTAGATTTTCCACTTGCGATACGATGGTCTGAGTGGCACGATCCAAAATCTCGTCTTCCTCTTTGGTCAACTTGCCACTGAAACGCATGTGCATACGTTCTGCTGATAACTGGATGGGGGTCAACGGATTCTTGACTTCATGGGCCAATCGTCTGGCCACCTCGCTCCATGCGGCATCCCTTTGTGCCTGGTTGATGATGGTTTGATCATCAAAGACAATCACATGACCGCCACCTTCCATTTCAGCTTCACTGATTTGACTGCCACGAACCAGCAATATTCTGCGCAATGAATCTTCTGCGATCAAAACTTCTTGTTGCCAATAATTGGTTTTGTCGGCCACTTTTTGTTTAATGATGTCGACCAATGGTATCAAAGTCGGGTTTTTCATCGCAATGAAATCAATATTTTGATTGATCAGACTGCGGTCTTGAAGGTGTAAAATTTTATGGGTGGCTTCATTGCTGAGTCTGATTAAAAAATCATTGTCGATACTGATCACACCACTGGTTAAATGCGACATCACACTTTCTAGGTAAGCGCGTTGGTTTTCTGCTTCACTTTGGGCACGGTGGGCCAGGGCACTGGAGGTGGCGATCTGGGTTGACATGGAGTTGAAGGATTCGACCAATAAGCCCAGTTCATCTTTAGTAGCCACTGGGATGACTTTGCTGAAATTGCCTTGGGTGATGGCATCGGTGGCTTCAGACAGCATTTTAATGGGTTCAACCAATCGTCTGGCGGATGAAAATGCCCGCAACATGGCCAGCAACACACTGATCAAAAGTACGATCGATAAAATGATCATGAATGTGCTTTTCAGTTGCTGACGTTGGAAATTTTGTTTGTTGTATTCGTGGTATTGGGTCTCAATATTGACTGCCAAGCTTTCATAATCTTCAGGGATAGGAAATAAACCTTGTAAGATGCGGCTTTGGCCGAAATTGATCGAGCGATTGCTGTTGATGGGCACAGCAACCCTCACTTGCATGCCCTCATCAGCAGTGGGCTCGACCCGCGCCAATATGCCATTGTTGTTCAGTTCACTGATGGTGCTTTGCGGCAGGTTGGGTGAGACAAACTTAAGCGGGTCCAAAGCATTGGAATAAACCAGCTGTCCATCTGCACTGTAAATGCTCAATGACTTGGCCTTGGAGTCATCCATGAGGCGATCCAGATAAATACCTTGGTTCAATGGGTCAATGTCGGCCAAATCTGCAGCCATGTTTCGACCCGTGCTCAAATGGGTGTTGGTCTGGGTGTCCAAAAAGATATTGCCCAATGATATGGCATCATTCAAAGCCTCGTCAGTGGCCACATCAAACCACGAATCGACATATTGGTTGACCAACATGGTGGCAAATAAATACAGCACAATCACTGGTGGTAAAGACAAACCGGTGAACATCAACACCATGCGTGTGGTCAGTTGTATGCCAGGTTCTTTGCTCCTGCGTTTAAGGATCAGCCACACAATCCGTTGGATGATGATCAAAATCAAGATCACCACTGCCAGCACAGAGGCGGCGAATAACCAAATATAAATGCGATTGAATTGTTCTTCACCTTGAATGGCCGTGCCCAACAAATAAAGGGCAGCCAATAAAGTGATCACCAGAATGAAAATGGGCAGGTTTTTATTCAACAGCAGTGATTTCAAGCGTTTTTTCATGGCACTTCAACTGCGGTCGATGCTGCCATCAAATCAGTGGCTTGCCAGTCTGAATTGAGGTTCCAGTCGGCATCAAAGACATTGGGTAATTGCATGATGGAGGGCAGGGCTTGCTTGTCCAAAAAGATCCGAGTCATCAAATAATCACCTGCGTGATCAGCTGGGAACACGAAACTGGTTTCATGGCCCAGATGTTGTAACAGCTGATCCAGATCAACAAAGCTCTGTTTGGTTTTCAGTATTTTGTTGTGCAATTGATATTGGTTGCTGAGCGAAAAATAGCGCACTTCAAAAGTCAGGATTTTACTGCTCACATTGGTGTCAAACCACCAGTCAATTGATTGGTTGATTTTGGCTTGAACAACAAAGGTAATTACGATGCCGCTTTCAATGGCATCGTGCACTTTTTGTGAAATTTGAACATCAAACTGTGGTTTTACCTGTAGCTCATTGCCCACCAAGACTTGTTTGACGCCCTTGAACTCTGTGGCTCCCAGGTTGAAAGTAAACCACAAGAAAACAATCAGAATAAGTCGCTTTACACTCATGCGGTTCGTGATAACAAACAGTAATAAAAGCCATCCATGTGGTCAGTTCCTGTAATGATTTGTTGGCCAAAAAGACAGTTTTCAGCAGCTTCAATGTTGGTTTCCACTGGCGTGAAACCCGGATTGAACTTTAAAAATTTTTTTATTTGTCGCTCGTTTTCTGCACGAAATACTGAGCATGTGGCATACAAAATTTGACCGCCAATTTTCACCAAGGGCGCCATCGTTTCAAGGATTTGCTGTTGTAGTTGGGTCAATTGCTTAATGTGTTCTGGTTGCCTTAATAGTTTGATATCTGGGTTGCGTCGCACCACACCTGCGGCACTACAAGGTACATCCAACAATATTTTGTCATACTTCTGACCTTGAAACCATGTTTTTGCTTGGGTGGCATCACCTAAAATGATTCGGCTTGCTGATAAGCCAAGTCTCAATAAGTTGTCTTTGATCAATTCGAGTCTGTGGGCTTCCTTTTCTAAAATATCCAGTTCAATGGTTGGTTCAAGCTCCAGTAAATGGCAACTCTTCCCACCTGGTGCGGCACAGGCGTCCAAAATTTTCTCATTCGGTTGGGGCGCCAGCATCAGAGCCGCATACTGGGCCGCAGCATCTTGCACTGAATAGTCGCCTGACTTCAAAGCAGCGCTGGTAGATGCCTGCGTGTTGGTCAACATTTTTGCTGTTTCGATGCTCTTGTGTGGTGTGCCATCGGGTGATGATTTGTGGCTCCGGGTGCGAATCCACAAAGGTGGTTTTTGGTTGTTGGCCCGGAGGATGTCTTCACAGTGGTTTGGCCAGTCTATTCTCAGTAAATCGATCCACCATTTTGGGTGATTATATTCAACCGATTCATCTTTTGCTTGGAAGCTGTCGTCATGTAAAGTCAGTTTCAATACTTTGTTCAATAGCCCGGCTGCCCAGTTTTTTTTCAGTTTCCTGGCCGCCCTGATTGCTTCGTTGACCACAGCGTGATCTGGGGTATCTAGATGAAATTTTTGTGCCACAGACAGGGTCAACAATTCAGCAACTAATTTGTCTTTCAGCGGTTTGTCGATGAATTTTTGCCAGCGGGCGGTTAGGTTTTGGTGGTGCCTCAAGCTTTGGTAACAGAGGTTTTGGATCCACGCTTTGTCTTGGCTTGAAACATCTTTTGGCAGTATTTGGTTGATGGCTTGTTTCAAGTGTTGTTGTTTGATCACCACTTGATACAAGACTTGAGTGGCCAGTACGCGAGTCCTTACAGAGGACTGGGTCATTGGGTGTACCAGTCTGATTTAGCGGCCATAAAGGCTTCAACAGGCATGCGTTTCTTACCGGCTTTTTGCACCTCCAGCAATGCCAATTGTCCACTGCCACATTGGATGATGAGGTTGGCTTTATCGGCTTTGACTGTTTGGCCAACTTCAGTACTGGGCCATTCACAGGAGATCACTTCAGCGGCCCAAATTTTTAGGGCATCGTCATTCAACACTGTGTGACTTCCAGGCCAGGGGTTGAAAGCCCTGATTTGGCGCTCAATCGCATCAGCGCTTTGGTGCCAATCAATCAGGCTTTCAGTTTTTTGTAATTTATGCGCATAAGTGGCCAGTGTGTCATCTTGTGATTTTGCAGGAGGCAAAGTGCCCGCCAGCAACTCTTGCACGCATGAAACAATGGCTTCACCGCCCATCAAACTCAATCGGTCATGCAGGCTTTGCCCGGTGTCATCGGGTCTGATGTCTGTTGGGTACATATGGAAAACCGGTCCTGTATCCAGGCCAGCTTCCATCTGCATGATGGCCACGCCTGTTTGTTCATCACCGGCCAAGATGGCTCGGTGAATTGGAGCGGCGCCACGCCACCTGGGCAACAAAGAGGCATGGATGTTCCAACAGCCGTTTTTAGGCAAATCCAAGATGTTTTGTGGGATGATCATGCCATAGGCCACAACCACCATCAGATCAGCTTGTTGTGCTGAAATCAATTCCACCACCTCTGGATCTTTCAGGCTGGTGGGTTGAAAAACAGGAATGCCGTGCTTCTCTGCTTCAATCTTGACAGGGGTTTTCTGTACCAGTTGACCCCTGCCTTTGCGTTTATCCGGTTGTGTGAACACCGCTTTGACATTGAGTCCGGCAGCCACTAAATCGGCCAATGGTGGTACAGCAAAATCAGGTGTGCCACAAAAAATGATGTCCATGCTTCAAAGGTCCTCAAGTGGTAATGAAATTTGTGAAGGCTTGATGCTGCCCTTGTCATGGAATATGCGTTTATATTCGACTCTGGAGACTGATACATACCGTTCATTGCCACCAATTTGAATTTGTGCCCCGGTTTTTATGGCCTGGCCATTCTCATCTATGCGCACCACCATGATGGCTTTTTTACCGGTGTGACAGATGGTCTTCAATTCGCGCAATTCATCGGCCCAAGCCAATAAGTATTGACTGCCCTCAAACAATTCGCCTTGAAAGTCTGTTCTCAAGCCATAGGCCAGGACAGGAATGTCGAGTTTATCGACAATCTCGGTGAGTTGATAGACTTGTGTTTTGCTTAAAAACTGGGCTTCGTCAACCAAGATACAATCCACCCTGGGTCGATTTTCAATCAACTCGAAAAGGTCTTCTGTTTGGTTGAATATGATCGATGGTGATTCGATGCCAATTCTGGATTTCACCACGCCTTGGCCGAAGCGATCATCCAATGACGATGACAAGATCAGCGTTTGCATCCCGCGTTCGCGGTAATTGTGACTGGATTGTAATAAATGGGTGGTTTTACCCGCATTCATTGCGGAGTAGTAAAAGTACAATTTTGCCATGCAAACCGATCCATCAAAATGCAGTATTTTATCAGAAGGGGTAAATACTGACATCAATAGTCAGCCAACTATTTTCTGTGGTCATTCTTGAACAATTGAAAAATTAATTGCAAATTTATGAGGTTTCAGCCTGATTTCACACAAAAGTGACCAAAAAAATGTTATATTAATTAGGTTACCCGGGTCTTTATATTAACTTTAATAATTAAAACCAGTGAGGAAAAGGTACATACTAATTGGGACCATCTGTGTTGTTTTCTTAACGATGGCCTTGATTGCGGCCTTTTCTATTTCCCAACTCATCCAATCACAGCCAGATCTGATAGCTGTACAAAATAAATTGTTGCTGCTTAATGCGCTGGTGGTGGTCAGTGTGGCTGGTTTGATTTATATGGCTCATGTGGCCATCTATCAAACCCGCAGAAATCGTTGGTTAGGCATCATCAGAAAGGCCAATGTTGATCTCCTGACAGGTTTACCCAATCAATACAAATTGATCAAAGACCTCAAACATTCTGAGCACACCAATTTGGCATTTCTCAAATTTCACAACTACAATGGGATCCTCAGTACCTATGGCCCAGCCATCACCGATGGTGTGGTGAAACAAGTGGCTGCTGTACTGGCCAGTTTCAGCCACCCCATGCTGAAAAAATCGTCTTGTTATTACATTCAACAAGCGGTTTTTGCCATTTTGGAAGACCAAGAGGCAGATTATGAACGCATTGCCACCATCACCAAAGCCATTGTCAAAAAAATCATGTCGACCCGTTATCAGGTGGGTGATGATGAATACATCGCTCTGAACATCACGGTGGGTGCTGTGCGTCAAAAAGAAGATGCTTTTACATTGGCCAATATGGCATTACAAGAAGCTGAATCCAAAAAACTGCAGTTCTATTTGATTGATCAGTCAAAAAGCATGATTCCGGAAACCTACAAGCGGGATTTGGCGCTGACTCAAGCTTTGTTGCTTGGCATTCAACAGCGACGGGTGGTGCCGTACTTTCAGCCGATCTTTTCTTCGAAGAATCAATCGATTCAAAAATATGAATGTTTGGCACGCATGTTAGACAGTAACCACGAAGTGGAGATGATGCCCAATGCCTTCATGCATTTAGCCCATCGGGCCAACCTTTATTATCTGATCACCCGCATCATGGTCAGTCAGGCCGTGCGGTTTGCCAAAGCCAATCAAGTCATTGTTACCATCAACATCAGCATGACCGACATCAACAACAGGCGCACTTGTGATTATATCTTTAAAAAAGTCAAAAGCTCAGGAGTGGGGCACCTGATTCAATTCGAGTTGCTGGAGAATGAAGCCATATTAGAATCTGATGCCATAGTTGCTTTCATTCACAAAGCACATGAACTGGGTTGCCAAGTGGGGATGGATGATTTGGGCAAGGGGTATTCGAATATTGAGCGGTTGATTAACTTGCCCATCGATTTTGTGAAAATTGATCGCAGCATCATGGAAAACGTAACACAGAATCTTGAAATGCAGAATGTGGCCAGAGGCATTGTGAAACTGGCTCACAAGAAAGGCTTGCAAGTGGTGGCAGAATTTTGTGCTGATGCCACCATCACCAACATGGCCATTGACTTGGGGGTGGATTACCTCCAGGGTCATTACTTAGGTGAGCCATCACCTGGTGTGGTCGAGGAAAAAAAACAAGTGGTTAGTGCCTGTTCATAAGTCCCTTCATTCATTCAATCACTAAACTTCACCGGGTTCATCAAATGAATCTGATAGAATAACGGCTTGCTCGAAATCTTTAACAACTTTTTTGTATGAATTATCCATTTATACAGGTCTTTGTCAGCTGTGAATCAAAGGCTCAAGCGAAAACCATGGTTGATTCCTTGTTGAATGACCAGATAATAGCTTGTGCACAAATCTTGCCTGCGGTGGAATCTCACTATCGATGGCAGGGTCAAGTTAATCAGGACACTGAAACTTTGTTGTTGTTGAAGAGTCAATCAAAACACTTCAAAGCGATTGAAGCAACGGTGAAGAAGTTGCATTCATATGATGTGCCAGAAATCATTGCTGTGCCCATAGTGGCTGGCCAACCAGACTATTTGAATTGGATCAATGAACAAACTAACAAATAAAATCACCTGGATATCAGCCGTGTGGATGCTGGTGTTCTTTCAGGCCCAAACATCAGCCATGGACAACCCGCCACCGCCCGATGAAGCGATGAAAGTTTCAGTGAAGGTGGTGAATAAAGATGTCGTTAAGGTCACCTTTGATTTGATAGATGACGTGTACTTATACCGCCATGCTTTTGGGTTCAGCGGAGAAGGTTTAACTGTCAATGAAGACTTGTTGGTCATCCCGGAAGGCAAAGAAAAAGATGATCCGGCATTTGGTTTGGTTGAAACTTACTATGGATCTGTCAGCATCGATGTGCCAGTATCATCAGTGGGCCCCGATCCCAAGTTGATGGTCAGGTACCAAGGTTGTGTCGAAAATTTTATCTGCTACCCACCACAGAGAAAATCATTTGATTTGACCGGTCAATTACCGAGCAATCAAGTGAGTCAATCAGCGCCATCAGGTGGTTTACTCAACACCACAAACGCCAGCTTTTTTGGTGGTGATCAGCAATTATTGCCGGTTGATCAGGCTTTTCAATTTGAAACCATCGCACTGGATGCTGATTTGTTGATGGTGCGTTTCACCATGGCGCCGAATATCTATCTGTATAAGGATCAGGTGCAGTTCAGTACTTTTACTGATGGCGTGCAATTGGGTGAGCCGATGTTTCCACAGGCGCAGTTAAAAGATGATCCTGAGTTTGGTTTGGTCGATGTTTTTTATGATGTGGCAGAAATAGAGCTGCCGTACTCACGATCAAAAGCAGGCATTGAAAAACTCGACATTGAGGCTGCTTTTCAGGGCTGTGAGGACGGCAAAGTGTGTTACCCGCCAACGGCTCAACTGGTGACGGTTGACCTGCCTGCAGCCAATCAGTTGGTTGATTCGGCAACAACTCCGGTTGAAGAGGCCGCTGAACTTTCAGAAACAGATGCCATCATAAAGGGTTTTGACGGTTCAATCTGGTTGGTTGTGTTGCAGTTTTTTGGTTTTGGCTTGTTGTTGTCCTTGACCCCATGTGTGTTTCCAATGATTCCCATCTTGTCAGGATTAATTGTCGGCCAAAAAGACCCATCCACAGCCAAGGCGTTCAGCTTGTCAGTGATTTATGTGTTGGCCATGGCCTTGACCTATACCTTTGTGGGTGTGTTGGCCGGCTTGGCAGGTACCAATTTACAGGCACTGTTCCAAACCCCATGGATCATCATCAGTTTTTCTTTGGTCTTTGTGTTGTTGGCTTTGAGCATGTTTGGGTTTTACGACTTACAACTACCGGCAAGTTGGCAAAGTAAGTTATCCAGCATTTCCAACCAACAAAAAAGTGGTTCATGGCTGGGCGTGGCAGTGATGGGCTTGTTATCCGCTTTGATTGTCGGGCCTTGCGTTGCGCCTCCCTTGGCAGCGGCAGTGATTTACATTTCATCGGCAGATGGTGGACCTGTGGTTGGTGGTTTGGCTTTGTTTGCCATGTCCATGGGCATGGGCGTGCCTTTGATAGCCATTGGTACTTCGGCAGGAAAATGGATGCCCAACGCGGGTGGCTGGATGAATGTGATTAAATCGTTCTTTGGGGTGTTGTTGATCGGCATGGCCATTTGGTTCTTGTCTCGCATCATGCCAGAGAATGTGATTTTATTGCTGTGGGGTTTGTTGTCTATTGCCACGGCGGTTATGTGGCACCAGCATGCCAAAGACAATGGATTGACTGGTTGGGTGATGTCTATGTTTGATGCCATCAAGGTGATCTTGTTGGTGGTTGGTGTGGCCCAGTTAATTGGTGCCATGGCAGGTCAATCAGACCCACTGCGGCCATTGAAAGGTGTCTTCACAGCAAGTTCAGTGACGGAACAAAAAGTGGTGTTCAAAAAAATTAAATCTTTGGACGACTTAAACCGTGAAATCGAGAACAGTGATCAGCCAGTGTTTTTGGATTTTTACGCGGACTGGTGTATTGAATGTATTCGCATGGAAAAGACCACTTTTAAGGATCCGGAAATTGTGGCATTGTCAGAGCAAATGACTGTTTTAAAAGCGGATGTCACAGCCAATGACGAATTGGATGCAGCACTGATGAAGCATTTTGGCATAGTTGGTCCGCCAGCCAGTTTATTCTTCGCTGCGGATGGTACACCGCTGAAGGCTCAGAACTTCTTTGGTTATAAATCTGCTGCCGACTTAAAACAAACGTTTGAAAAAATACTAAAATAAGCAGTTTTCTGGACATTCGCAGCCAATTGATGCACAATCGCGGAACTTAGAAGCGAAATTTGTTTTGTTCATATGCGTGAAATTGCCATCATCAATGGTCCAAATTTAAATTTATTGGGGGTTAGGGAGCCAGAAGTTTATGGTTCCGAGACCTTACAGGACATCAACCAGTCCTTGTCAAACCTGGCCAATGAATTGAATTTGTCATTGCGCTTTTTACAGTCCAACGCAGAGCATGAAATCGTGGGGTATATTCACCAGTGTTTTTCAGATCAAATTTCAGGCATCATCATCAACCCGGCGGCATTCACCCACACCAGCGTGGCCATTCGTGATGCCTTGTTGGGAACACAAATTCCTTTTATCGAAGTGCACTTATCTAACGTCCATGCCAGAGAATCTTTCAGGGCTGAATCATGGTTGTCAGACGTGGCCATTGGAACCATCACAGGATTGGGTTCGATGGGATATGCCATGGCTCTTCGGTATTGGGCAGACTAAACACATTAAATCAATCACAGGATACAGCAATGGATATCAGAAAAATTAAAAAACTCATTGAACTGTTGGAACAATCTTCTTTGACTGAAATGGAAATCACCGAAGGCGAAGAAACAGTCAAATTGTCACGCACCACTCAGGCTGCACCTGCAGCTGCGCCCGTGCAGGCTCAAACCATCCAAGCTGCAGCACCCGTTGCTGCTGCGCCAGCCGCCCCAGCTGCAGAAGCACCAGCTGCTGAAGAACCATCAGGATTGTTGGTACGCAGTCCCATGGTAGGTACCTTTTATGCATCTCCTTCGCCAGACTCGGAAGCTTTTGTTAAAGTCGGTCAGAGTGTCAATGTCGGCGATACTTTATGCATGGTCGAAGCGATGAAAATGTTCAATCAAATTGAATCTGAGCACAAAGGCAAGATCAAAAGAATTTTGGTTGAGAATGGCCAACCGGTTGAATTCGATGAGCCTTTGTTTGAAATTGAGTGAGCTGAGAGAATATTATGTTCAGTAAAATAGTCATCGCCAACCGGGGTGAAATTGCCCTGCGAATATTAAGGGCCTGTCAAACTTTGGGGGTGAAAACTGTAGCGGTTCATTCAACCATAGACCGCAACCAAAAACATGTGGGCATGGCCGACGAGTCAGTTTGTATTGGTCCACCCTCATCGGTTGAATCGTACTTAGACATCCCCAAAATCATTGCTGCAGCTGAAGTGACTGATGCAGAAGCCATTCACCCAGGATATGGGTTTTTGGCTGAGAATGCAGAGTTCGCTGAATGCATAGCCGAATCTGGATTTAAATTCATTGGCCCAAGGGCCGAAACCATCCGCTTGATGGGTGATAAGGTGGCAGCCATTGAAGCCATGAAGCAAGCAGGCGTGCCCTGTGTACCCGGTTCAGATGGCCCATTGAATGATGATCCTGAAAGAAACCTGGGTATTGCCAAAAAAATTGGTTACCCCATCATTGTTAAAGCAGCTGCGGGTGGTGGCGGGCGTGGTATGCGCGTGGTCCACACCGAAGCCGCTTTAAACAACGCCATCATGACCACCAAAACCGAAGCCAAAGCCGCCTTTGGTGATGATACGGTTTACATGGAAAAGTATTTGGAAAACCCACGGCACATTGAAATTCAAGTGTTGTCTGATATGCATGGCCATGCCATCCATTTGGCTGAACGTGATTGCTCCATGCAACGCCGTCACCAAAAAGTGGTGGAAGAGGCGCCTGCTCCAGGCTTGAGCGAAAAAGAACGGGCCGCCATCGGCGAAGTTTGTGTTGAAGCCTGTAAACGGATCAAATACGAAGGGGCTGGCACATTTGAATTTTTGTATGATGATGGGCGGTTTTATTTCATCGAAATGAACACCCGCATACAGGTAGAGCATCCGGTCACAGAATTAATCACCGGTGTTGATTTGATCAAACAGCAGCTGCTGATAGCCAGTGGTGAACCGATGAAGATTCAACAGTCTGACATCAAGATTTCTGGCCATGCCATTGAGTGTCGCGTCAATGCTGAAGATCCTGACACTTTCATGCCGTCACCTGGCACGATAGATATTTTCCATGCGCCCGGCGGGCCTGGCGTGCGGGTAGATTCGCATGTCTATGATGGCTACCGTGTGCCACCCAATTATGATTCAATGATAGGTAAAATCATCACCCATGGTGAAGACCGCATCACTGCCATCAGGCGCATGCGTTTGGCCTTGGCAGAAACGGTGGTTAATGGCATCAAATCCAACATACCATTGCAGCAAAGAATCATGAATGATCAGGGTTTTGTAGCGGGTGGTAAAAACATCCATTATTTAGAAAAACGCCTCAACGAAAACAAATAAGCAATATCGCATGGCGTTCTTTGAATTGACCGTTTTTGTGTCGCAAGCCTTGTCTGAGGAAATTGATGAGGCTTTGCAGGCCTTTGGGGCTGTTGGGGTCACTTATGCTGATGCCAAAGACAGCCCCATATACGAACCCAAACCGGGTGAAATGCCCCTGTGGAGTTACATCAAAATCACCGGCTTGTTTGATGATGATCAGCAAATGGAACAAGCCTGCCAACAATTGGCTCGCACCCATCCCCAACTGGAACAGTTAAAAACTCAACTCAAAGATCAAGTATGGGAGCGGGTCTGGATGGATCATTTCAAACCCATTCAATTTGGCCAAAACAGTTGGGTGATTCCTGAAGGTTATGACTTGATTGATCCTACAGCCAAGAATTTGATTCTTGACCCAGGGCTGGCATTTGGTACCGGTACCCACGAAACCACTGCATTGTGCCTCAAATGGTTGGACCAAAATGATGTGACCGGCAAAACCTTGGTTGATTTCGGCTGCGGTTCCGGCATTTTGGCAGTGATGGCTTTGTTGCATGGGGCTGAAAAAGTCATTTGTGTTGATATCGATGATCAAGCCATCCAGGCTACTCGACAAAACGCAGAGAAAAATGGAGTTGCCAGTGGTATTGAGGTGGTAAACCCTGAAAATGTGCACAGCATCAAAAATCAAGATGGAATAATGGCTAATATATTAGCTGAACCATTGATGGCGCTTTGCGATGATTTCCACCAAATGCTCAAAGCTGATGGGTTCATAGTGCTCAGTGGCATCTTGAAATCACAGAAAAACATGATTTGTGAGAAATATGCTTCTCGATTTGTTGACATTGAGTGTGAAATTGAACAAGATTGGGTTCGTGTGGGAGCCATCAAAGGTCCAGTCAGCAAATAAGACTGACAAATAATCTAGTTTTCTCGAAAGAACGGCTTATTAGTGTGTGCTTGTGATTGTGTGTGATAACTGGTCAATTTAGTGAATTTAGACGCAGAGAAATAATTTGTATACTCAATGCAGAGGTTGTGGAGAAGTTTTTGTGATCGAGGTCGATCACTTAACGCATGCTCGCGGTCAAGTCAGATGTAATTTGTGTGGCACCGTGTTCGATGGAATGGAGACATTGAGTGCCGAAAGGCCGCATGAAGATGAAGATTTGTTGTTGCATGATTTTGACAACGCACCCCCCTTATTGACCCAGGCTTACCACTCAATGCAAGTGGCGGATACGGTTGAAGAAGAACTCACTGAACCGCACACCCCCGATTTTATCACTGCTGAGGAATCGGTTGCTGATGTTCCCTTTGTGGCGGAAAAACGCATCCAGAAAGAACCCAAAACTTCTAATTGGGTTTGGAGTGGTTTATCTTTTGTGATGGTGGTTGTTTTGTTGTGGCAAGCACAAATGGCCATTGCTTCTGGACAAGTCAAATTGCCTGATCATCCACTGAGTGAAAAATTATGTGGGCTGATGGACTGTGCCAAGCCCGCTGAGGAAGTTGATTTGAATGCCATTTCATTGGTTTCACGTAACATCAGACCCCATCCTGGACGTGATCAAGCATTGATCATCACAGCCAGCATGATCAATGCCAATAAAGACAACCAAAAATTTCCTGCCTTGGAAATCAAGTTGTCAGATCTAGATGGACAAATTGTGGCGATGCGTCGCTTCATTGCGGCTGAATATGTGCCTGCAGATGTGTTGCGTGCTGGCTTTGTCGCCAATACATTGATTCCAGTCAACTTGGAAATTGTCAGTCCTGGTGACAATGCAGTGGCTTTTGAAATAGGTTTTGTGCAACCATGAAACCATCTGATCAAAACCAAAAAGCCTTTACCCGAGAATCAGTCAGGTTGTATCTTGAATCTTTGAATGGCCACAGCACCAATTGTTTGTATGATTTGGTGATTGATGAAACAGAAAAAGGCATGATCATGGAAGTATTGAATTGGTGTAAGGGTAACCGATCTAAAGCCGCTGATATTTTAGGCATCACCCGCACCACCCTGCGCAACAAAATGCGCAAGTTGAAAATATCGGACTGAGTATTTCACAAGGGATGGATTCCCTGAATTGTCAGTAGCACAAAAAAATACAGCTGGGTGGGGCGGAATAGAATTATTTTTGTTTGTAGGCTGTAAAACTTAGATAATCAATTCATTTAAAAAATAATCGCGTTTATAATACGCGGCTTCCTGACCATAATATAGACAAATCATGGCACAAAATCGTGTACCCATCAGAAGGGTTCTGATCAGCGTTTCTGATAAAACCAACATAGAAATGTTGGCTTCTGGTTTGGCGCGTTTAGGCGTTGAAATTTTATCAACAGGTGGCACTGCAAAAATGTTGGAGCAAGCCGGCATGATTGTCACCGAAATTTCTGAATACACAGAGTTTCCAGAGATGATGGATGGTCGGATCAAGACTTTGCATCCGCGGGTTCATGGCGCCTTGTTGGGCAGAAACGGGGTTGATGATGATGTGATGTCTCAGCATGGTATTGAGGGCATTGATTTGTTGGTGGTGAACTTGTACCCCTTTGAATCCACCATCAAGAAAACCGATGTGACCCTGGATGAAGCCATTGAAAACATCGACATCGGTGGACCTGCCATGATTCGAGCCGCTGCGAAAAATCATGATCGAGTTACGGTACTGGTGAATCCAAATGATTATGAAGAAATGCTGGATGAATTAACCACTTATGGTGGCATTTCACATGCCAATCGCCACATCTTGGCCGCCAAAGCTTTTGCGCATACGGCGCGTTATGATGGTTTGATTGCCAACTACCTCAGTGCCATCAACGACACTGGAGAACATGCCGATTTTCCACGGTATTTCACCAACCAATTCAAACACCGCTCTGAATTGCGTTATGGTGAGAACCCCCACCAAAATGCCGCCTTTTATACCGAACAAAAACCCGATTCAGGAACCATGGGCTATGCCTGGCAAATCCAGGGAAAAGCCTTGTCCTATAACAACATCGCTGATGCAGATGCGGCATTGTCATGCGTCAAAGAATTCAAAGATACACCGGCCTGCGTGATTGTCAAACACGCCAACCCTTGTGGTGTTGCGGTCGAAACCGATCACACTTTGGCCTACCTAAAAGCATTTGCTACCGACCCAACCTCGGCTTTTGGCGGGGTGTTGGCCTTCAATGGAAAATTAACCGCAAAAACCGCTGAAACCATATTGGAAAAGCAGTTTGCCGAAGTCATTGTGGCCCCTGAGTTTGACAAAGCCGCTTTAGAGG
Organism: Marinicella sp.; assembly: GCA_965230295.1. Classification (GTDB taxonomy): domain Bacteria; phylum Pseudomonadota; class Gammaproteobacteria; order Xanthomonadales; family Marinicellaceae; genus Marinicella. The sequence goes on from OZ246001.1 coordinate 2,260,524, forward strand.
TGTTCGCAACCAAGAAAAATTTAAGGGTCATTTGTTGTGGTGAGATTCCGGAACAAGACAAGCCCTGGTTGATGTACAAACGTGTCAGTGGTGGTTTGTTGGTACAAGATGCTGACATCCAAATGATTGATGTCAATGATGCCCAAGTGGTCACCAAGCGCCAGCCAACCCCACAAGAATTGGTTGATATGGCATTTGCGTGGAAAGTGGGTAAATGGGTTAAATCCAATGCCATCGTGTATGCCAAGAATGCCCAAACCATCGGTGTAGGTGCTGGTCAAATGAGTCGGGTTGTTTCCGCCCGTATTGCTTCTATCAAAGCCGATGATGCAGGATTAAAAGTACCAGGGTCTGCCATGGCATCCGATGCTTTTTTCCCTTTCAGGGATGGTATTGATGCTGCAGCACAAGCCGGCATCACAGCAGTGATTCAACCCGGTGGTTCAATTCGAGATGAAGAAGTGATCGAAGCGGCCAATGAACATGACATGGCCATGATATTCACTGGTATGCGCCATTTCAACCACTAAAAAATACAGGAATCAATAATGAATCGAGTCTTAGTCATAGGATCAGGTGGGCGAGAGCATGCCCTGGCCTGGCGCTTATCACAATCTGATACAGTTGAAAAAACTTTCGTGGCACCGGGCAACGCCGGAACAGCTACTGAACCGAACATTGAAAACGTGGCTTTGGATGTGAGTGATTTTGCTGCCGTGATTGCCTTTTGTGAACAACAAAAAATCAATTTGGTTGTGGTGGGCCCTGAACAGCCATTGGTGGATGGTATGGTGGATGCCTTGTCGGCGGCCGGAATCGCTTGTTTCGGTCCTTCAGCACAAGCAGCGCAGTTGGAAGGCTCAAAAGCATTTGCCAAAGACTTTTTACAACGCCATCAAATTCCCACAGCCGCCTATGGTGAATTCACTGACGTGGCTGAGGCCAATACCTATTTAGCTCAACAAGCATTTCCCATCGTGATCAAAGCCGATGGCTTGGCTGCAGGTAAAGGCGTGGTGATCGCTGAAGATTTAGGGCAAGCAGAAGCCACAGTGGCTGATATGCTGGCCGACAATAAATTTGGTGATGCCGGTAGTCGCATCATTATTGAAGAGTTCCTGGCGGGTGAAGAAGCTTCATACATCGTTATTGCCGATGGTAATAATTTCATTCCGATGGCCACCTCTCAAGACCACAAAGCCCGTGATAATGGCGATGTTGGTCCGAACACGGGTGGGATGGGTGCTTACTCACCTGCACCCGTGGTTACCACGGAAATTGACCAGCAAGTGGCAGAAAATGTGATTCAGGCCACCTTGGATGGCATGGCCAAAGACGGCATGCCATTTACCGGCTTTCTTTATGCTGGTTTGATGATCGATGCCCATGGGCAAGCCAAAGTACTGGAATTCAATGTGCGCTTTGGTGATCCTGAGACCCAACCCATCATGACCCGCCTACAAAGCAATCTGGATCAGTTGTGCTTGGCAGCCATTGCTGGCGAACTGTCTCAAACTTCAGTTCAGTGGGATCCGCGCTTTGCTTTGGGTGTGGTGATGGCTGAAGAGGGTTATCCATTCAGTTATGCCAAAGGCAACACCATCAATGGCCTAGATGAAGTTAATTCTGACATCAAAGTCTTTCATGCAGGTACTGCCATGAGTAATGATGATGTGGTTACCAGTGGTGGTCGGGTATTGTGTGTTTGTGCCATGGATGAAAACCTGGCAGCTGCACAGCAAAAAGTCTATGAGGCTGTGAACCAAATCACTTGGGGCAGCGAATATTTCCGCACCGACATCGGTTTCAAAGCGCTTTAAATTGATATAGGTTTGGGTAAAAAGGGCGCATTATTGGCGTCCTTTTAACGTTCCAAGTAATCATTGGTGTTATACTGCAGGTTTTTAAGCGTACAAGTGTAAACTGAAATGAGCAGTCAAACCGTCAAATTCTACCCACCATTAGAAGAAAAGTTGAACATCGGTTCGCATGCATTGGGGGTGATTCTCAGTGTGACTGGGCTGGTGTTTCTGTTGCTGCAAGGATTTGCCGAATCGGGCTTCATTAAGCCTTTGGCATACGCAGTTTATGGTGTCAGTATGGTGCTGTTGTATACCGTGTCAGCAACCTATCACGCCAGTAAGACCCCTGCATTCAGAAGTAAAATGCGGATTTTAGATCATGCAGCGATCTACTTACTGATCGCCGGGACCTATACCCCTTTTATGTTGATCACCTTACCAGGAACTTTGGGTTATTCAATTCTGGCCGCTGCTTGGGGCATGGCTGTTGTGGGCATTGTACTGAAGATTTTTTACACCGGGCATTTTGTGGTGTTATCAACTTTACTTTATGTCTTCATGGGCTGGGCGATCGTGTTTGCCATCAAACCATTGGCGGCCAATCTGGATGCCGCAGGCTTGTCATGGTTGATAGCCGGTGGTGTGGCTTACACCGTGGGTGCTGTGTTGTATGCAATCAAAAAAATACCATTCAACCACGCCATCTTCCATGTATTTGTGTTGATTGGCAGTGCCTGTCATTTCGTTGCTGTCTATAACTACGTCTGATCAATCCATTGCCTGACAATCCATGTTGAGGTGCTCTAGGCGATTGATCATGGTCTGGGTGCCAAAGCATTGCATCTGATCATTGATGATCAAAACCTGTTCAATGCCCATTTGCTCAGCAATGGCTAACCAGTCATCTGAGCCAGCGACCACCAAAGCAGTGGCTGCTGCATCGGCAGCTATGCCTGATTCTGCCACCACTGTGGCGGAAACCACCTCACCCACTGGCATGCCCGTTTGGGGGTTGATGATGTGTGCGTAGCGTTGGCCATCAAATTCTTTGTACCTTTGGTAGTTGCCTGAGGTGAACACCGCTTCATCTTTCTCAAGCAACAACTCGGCCACCATCGACCAATCTGTGGGAGACTGAATGGCCACTCGCCAGGGCGTTTCACCTTTGTTGCCGATGCTCCTGAGGTCACCTCCGGCATTAACGATGGCATGGTTGATGCCGTGTTGTTGCAATATTTGAATCGCTCGATCAACGGCGTAACCTTTGGCGATGCCACCAAAGTCGAGCCACATATGGGGGTTGTCACTGCGGAGCATCAAACCATCAAATTGCAAATTATTGACAGTCAATTGTTGCCTGATGAGGTGGTTGATGTCGGCTTCAGCAGGGGGTGGCGTCAGCAAAGGGTAGTCATCGGTATGAAACCCCCACAGGTTGATCAACTCACCGATGGCGGGATTGAACAGGTGATTTGAAATTTGTGCCTGCTTGATGGTTTGTTTGATGAAATTATATTCTTCCCGGGTCAACGCAATGGTCTGTCCATTGCGCAGTGCGGCATTGATGTCGGACAAACGCCCGGGTTTCCATGCATGCCATTGTTTGTGCATGCCGTTGAAAGTTTCACTGATCTGATCAATGGCGGTTTGGGTTTCTTCGGTGTCAGGATGCCAGACATTGATCTCAACCAAGGTACCAAAGACAAACAGTTGGTGTTTGGTGACTTGGCTGACTTGACTGGTACAGGCCGATAAAAGTATGACACAGATCAAGCTTGTTAATCTTTTATTAATATTCGTGTTGATAATCATTATCATTAGCATTACAATTCGCTCACTTTTTAAAATTATCTAAGCGTTATGAAAAACAAAGTTCTGATTTTAGCATTGACCTGTTTCTCAGTGGTTGCTACTGCACAAGAAGAAGCACCCAGCATGGAAGAAATGTGGAAGATCATTCAACAACAACAAAAAACCATTGAAGCCTTGCAAGAAAAATTGATTGAGCAAGACAAGACTGTGGTAGAAAACACCCAACAAGTCGAAGCTCAGCAAGAAGCCATTGCTGTGGTGGCAGATGCCATAGAAGAACAAAGTGAACCTGTTGACCGCGTTAAAATTGGTGGTTATGGCGAGTTGCACTACAACAATTTAGATTCAGGCGATGAAATTGACTTTCACCGTTTTGTGATGTTCTTTGGTTATGATTTCAATGAACGCACCCGTTTTTTCTCGGAGTTTGAATTAGAACATGCCCTTGCTGGCGACGGTAAACCTGGCGAGGTTGAATTGGAACAAGCTTACATTGAGTATTTGTTCAATGACACCACCAAAGGTACTGCAGGTGTGAGTCTGGTGCCTGTGGGTATCTTGAACGAAACCCACGAACCCAATACTTTTTTCGGGGTAGAGCGCAACAACGTTGAGAAAAACATCATTCCATCAACTTGGTGGGAAGCGGGTTTGGGCTTCAACAAAGAGTTCAATGATAAGTTGGGCTTGGATCTGATGGTTCACAGCGGCCTAAACACCCCAACTTCAGGCAGCAAAGCATTCTTGATCAGAAGTGGTCGTCAGAAAGTGGCAGAAGCTGTGGCTTCAGATTTTGCTTACACGGCCCGTTTGCGTTACAACCCCATTCCTGGTTTGAAATTGGCTGCCACCTATCAGCATCAGTCAGACCTGACACAAGGTGCTTTGGATGTGGGTGCTGACTTGTTTGAAGTCAACGCACAATACTACCGCAATGGCTTTGGTTTGAAAGCTTTATACGCCATGTGGGATCTGGACAACAACGTCAACACAGTCAATTCAGCCCGATCAGAACAAATGGGTTATTTCGTTGAACCTTCATACCGTTTCGGTGATAATCGTCAGTTTGGTGTGTTCGCTCGTTATTCTGTTTGGAACAACAACGCCGGTGACAACAGTGCATTGGATGTTGAGCAAATGGACATTGGTATGAACTACTGGTTGACAGATCGAACCGTATTTAAATTTGATTACCAAGACCAAAGTGAGGGTGGCTCAGATGACGGCTTCAACTTAGGTGTGGGATACTCGTTCTAAATTAATTCTTTGAAGCAACTGAAATTCCAAATTGTTGTGATGATCAGCCTGTTGGTGGCAACACCGGCAGGCTGGTCTTACACGGTCGAAGAAAAATTCAAGATCGAACAATTTCTCAATGCACAGTTTGACCATAACATCCCTAAGCCCAACAGATTGTGGGTCAAAGGCGACATGAAGACCGCCATCAAAGGCATTCTGGACAGGCCGGCAAAAAAACTCAATTACCGCTATTGGCAAGCACAAGGCAAGACCATTTGGTTACTCAATGAAATTGGCAAGGAGCGTGACATCACCACCGCAGTAGTAGTGAAAAACCAACAAATAGCTGAAATCAAAGTGATTGTCTATCGAGAATCACGGGGTGGGGAAGTCCAGGTGCCCTGGTTTTATGAGCAATTCATCGGTGCTCAGCAAGGTCAAAAATGGCAGCGCAGTATCGACAGCATCAGTGGTGCCACCTTGTCAGTCAACGCGATGAAGAAGCAAGCTGAATTGGCCTTGTATTTGAGTGAATCCTTAATCAGCTCAAAAGCGCCATGAGGTTACGCAAAGCTTTAAGAAAAATACACCGCTGGGTTGGTTTGTTGTCTGCACTTTGGTTGTTACAATTGGCCGTCACAGGCTTGTTATTGCAACATGCGGATGATTTTAACCTGACCCAAATGCATGTTTCATCACCCAAAGTTTTGCAATGGTTTGGTTATGGAACCAGACAGCAGATCATCACTGTGCAAGATCAAAATCTGTATCAAATTGATGAAGTGGTGGGTTTTGATGAACACAAAATTCCAATCACTGGCCAACTGGTGGCAGCAGTTCGATCGATCGATATCCAAGGTCAGGACCTTTGGGTGTTGGCAACAGCCAATTCGCTGTATTGGATCAACCCACAAGGTGAAATAATCCAACAATTGGATGACTTCGATGGTTTACCGACGCCAGTCAGTGGGTTATTCAGTGCCGAAGGTAAAGTCAATGTGGCCAAAGGAAAGCAATGGTATCAACTGTTGAAGACCGGTGATTTCGTGCCACTCACTGGTCAGTTCAGTTCTCCCGAAATTTTTCGCAGCATGAGTTCAGCAGAACAAGACCAATACTTTGAAGCGGCTTTACAAGGTAAGCTGAGCTACGACAAAGTTTTGCATGGCATCCATGCCGGCATTCAAGGATCGAAATGGTTGAATTCATTGTCAGCCCTGGCACTTCTGTACCTGAGCGTTTCTGGTATCTACTTGTTCTTTAAACAGCCAAAACGAAAGCGCTGAAAACATTTCTGATATTTTTAACTGTCCATGCATCTGAATCGGTGTTTGGTTGACTCTATAGTAGTGTTATCAATCACAGAGGTTTTTATGCATACAGAAGTCGTTGTTTTGTTTTTCATTGTGGGTTCATTGGCAGCCATCATTTTGGTCCATTTGATGAACACCCATAAAACCCGAATCAAAACCCATGAGCTGTTAGAGAAGAGCATTGAAAAAGGTTTTGACGTCACTCCTGAAATTCTGGACAAACTCAATAACGTTAAATCCTCTCGATTCAAGGACTTTCGCCGTGGTATCATCATGTGTGCCATTGGTGTAGCGGTGTTCTGCTTCAGCCTGGTGATTCCACAAGATGACGGGGCGGTGTTTTTCAGGGCCATTTCGCTGTTTCCATTTTTTATTGGTGCAGGATTTTTATTGGTGTGGAAAGTCAACAAATACGAAAATTGAAGCTGGTGAACCAAGATTCTATCTTGTCACTGGTCAACCGTGTGGTCAGCAAAGACGACCACACGGCTTTTTCGCGGTTGGTCCAAATCCACCAAAGTGTGATTCGACATTTCCTCAGAAGGCTCACCGCAGGTAACCACACTTTGGCCGAGGATCTGGCCCAGGAAACATTTCTGTTGGCCTACCAAAAGATTCATCAGTTTCGCTCCAAAGGCACCTTCAGTGCCTGGTTACACACCATTGCTTATCGGCTGTTTTTAAGAGCGGTTGATAATGTTCAGATGGTGGCATTTGATCCTGAGTTGCACCACAAAACTGAAACCACTCCACCGACCATGGCACCTTCAGATGCCGACATCTATGCCGAACAGCTGATGTCGGTATTGAATCACAAAGAACGGGTGGTGATCACTTTGTCCTGCTCGGCCGGGATGAGTCATGGCGAAATTGAAGCCGTGACCCAATTGCCTCTGGGCAGCATCAAATCCTTGATCCAAAGGGGCAAACAGAAAATCCTTCAATTTGCCCAGCAAGACCTCAACACACAACAGGCACAAACATGAACGATCCAGTCCTGAAAGATTTACTGAACTATCACCAGCCTTTGAACGATGCCGAATTCAGTCGCCAATTATTGGCGAAAATCACGGCTGCAGAGCGCCAGCGCCGTTTGATCATGTGGTTTTTTTCAGTGGTGGGATTGGTCCTCAGTGCCGTGTACCTGGTTTCGGTCTCTGCGGTTTTTAGTTGGACCAGTTTGATGACACCCGTCAATGGTCTGTTGCTGTTCAGCATCGGCTTGTTTGTGGTTTGGCTGTGGACTGATACTTTGGCCAGTCATTAGCAGCCAACAACTTAAGTTGACAATCAGGCTTCGACTCCGCTCAGCCAGCGGACATTCTTACGCCCATAAGTATTTATTAAGCTTCGTCTGAATTTAGTCAACGGTTACCGTTCACTGAGCGGAGCCGAAGTGAACATTACCCGGATTTTGTCTCAGTAATTCATCCATCTTAGCCAAGCACATCTGGGTATCTGGTAAACTGATTGTCAATGCAACCAAGGAACCTGTCATGAATCCAGAGCAACCAAGCTATTTAATTCAATCCGATGCCGTGCTCTTCGGTATCTTGGCCCTGATTTTGGGTCTGGTGTTTTACACCAAACAAAGCAAGCATCCTATATTCGTCAAATTTTATACCTATGTACCGGCTTTGTTGATGTGCTACTTGTTGCCGTCATTCCTCACCACTTTTGGACTGGTGGATCCTGATGCATCGAATTTATATTACATGGCGTCCAGGTATTTGTTACCTGCCGCATTGGTGTTGTTGACCATCAGTGTTGATTTGAAAGGCATCATTCGGCTGGGCCCCAAAGCAGGGATCATGTTTCTGACCGGTACTTTGGGTATCGTGATTGGTGCGCCGGTGGCGTTCCTGGCCACCCGTGCCATGTTCCCTGAGGCCTTTGCCGCATCAGGTGCAGAAGACATTTGGCGTGGCATGACCACCTTGGCTGGCTCCTGGATTGGTGGTGGGGCCAATCAGGCCGCCATGAAAGAAGTGTGGCAAGTGTCAGATGCGGCCTTTACGCAGATGGTTGCGATCGATGTGGTGTGGGCCAATATCTGGATGGCGATCCTGTTATTGATGGCAGCCCGATCTGCCAAAATCGATGCCAAAACCGGGGCTGATGTTTCAGCCATTGAGCGGATTAAATTGAAAATGGAAACCTTCCAAAAAGAAAATGCCAAAGCCGTCACCTTACCTGATTTGGTGTTCATGGCGGCCATTGCTTTTGGGATCACCGGATTGGCCCATGCCACAGCCAATTGGTTGGGGCCAGCCATCAGGGACAGCTTTCCAGTCCTGGCTGAATTGAACCTGCATTCCACCTTTTTTTGGTTGGTGATTTTGGCCACTTTGGGTGGCGTGCTGTTGTCGTTCACCCGCGCCAGTAAATATGAAGGTGTTGGCGCTTCTGGCATCGGTTCTTTGTTTGTTTACATCTTGGTGGCCACCATTGGCTTGAAAATGGACGTCACCCAAATCAAACCCTTCTTGTTTGTCATCGGCGGTATATGGATCAGTATCCATGCTGTGTTGTTATTGGTGGTAGGAAAGTTGATCAAGGCGCCGGTGTTTTTCCTTGCAGTGGGCTCACAAGCCAATGTGGGTGGTGCTGCATCTGCCCCAGTGGTGGCATCGGCTTTCCATTCGGCCTTGGCACCTGTGGGTGTGTTATTGGCGGTCTTTGGCTATGTGGTCGGCACCTCGGCGGCGATGTTGACCGGTATTATTTTGCAGTGGTTGGCGGGGTGATCAAAGGCGCGTCAGTCATCCCGAGTGCAGCCGAAGGTTACTGTTCATAGCCAGTACGACGGCAAGAAGATATGTTTTGCAAAGGCTTCGACTCCGCTCAACCAACGAATCCGTTCACTGAGCGGAGTCGAAGTGAAGCTGTTAGAAAAAGTATGACAAAAAACCAGTTTCAATAGTCCCCATACTTGGCTTTATAAATCTTCAACGGTAAGGGAAAGTCCTGTTCGGTGATGAACGCTGCCCGCAGTTCTGGAGACAGGTGGCCATTGATGGTGTCGAACAGTTTAAACATGTCGGTTTCTTCACTGTGCAGCAGCTTGTATTTATCAGCCTGGTCCTCATCGATGTAAGCATGGGCTTCCAAATAATTGATAAAGGCTTCGGCAGCGGAGGTAAAGGGCACCACCAACAAGCCATAGGATTCTTCATAAAAGTGTTCTGAATCGATGTCATTGGCTTTGCGATAATGCTCCAGTGCCGCATCTTGCCAATGGTATAAGTCATCTTCCTTTAGTTGGATAAAAGCTTCTCTGAGGTTTTTGTCATTGGTTTTGAAGCTGGCTTCATCATTGGTACCCATGAATTCTTCGAAACTGATGCCACCTTTTCGGGTTCGCCATGCCATGTCTTTTTTATACGCGGCTTCGAAAAAAGCCCTGAAGTTTTCTTCATTGATGGCGACAAATTCTTTGTCAGATTGGTTTTTCAGTTCGGTGATTTGTTGAAATATATCATTGACAGTGAGTGATGGGTCCATGATTTTCTGGCAGTCTTCAGGTGCATCAATGGCTGCGCCCATGGGCGCATTGGACACGGTGTATTCAGTGCCGTCAACTTCATTCAATACAATGTCCACCCACGCACCGGCAATGGGGTGTTGGTAGACCACAGCACATATGGGCCCTTGGTGCATGGACACCAGTTGTGTGCCTTCCATCTCTCTGATCAGGTAGGCATCACCCGCCACAAAACCCAGTGATTTCAGTTCATCAATGTACTGTTGTGGCTGTTTGTTTTGGATCCATTCAGGGTTGATGTCTTTATTCAAATGAATGATCAATGGCTCAGGATTGGTATTGGCATGCAAGAATTTGCCAAACTTGATGCGGATGAACAGATAAAACAGGATGATGAGGACTAAAATGGCCACCACAATGCCGCCTATGATTTGCAAAAATAACATCTCGAGCTCCAATATGGGTTCACAAATAATTTGATGCGCTTGAGGTCATTATAAAGCAAGTTAAGACAGTCGATCGATGACTGTCATCGATATCAACGCCAAAACAATGGCAGAATTTCAGTTCAATGGCAAATGTCCAGTTTTAACCCAGATGATGGTTTCCTGATCAACAAAGGGATGGTGATTACTGAGGTGGGGGCTGCGTATCCAGGTGCCTTTGGGGTAGCTGCCGTATTCGTCTTTGAAGGTGCCTGAGAGCACGAATATTTCTTCACCACCAAAGTGCGAGTGTGGTTGAAACAATTCTCCGGCTGGCCATTTAACCAAAGCCGTGTTTTCGGTGCCGTGGTTATGTAGTGGCATGACCTCAAGCCCCCCAATCCCAGGTTGCCAATGGGTCTTTAGGGTGTTGATGCGAATTGGTTGTTGATCAGTGGATTGAAATTGACAGAGCTTGACCAGCAGCACACAACCGTGCTTGCTGTAAGGCGCGTGTGATGTGCCATCAGGGTTTCTCAGATAAGTGCCCGTTGGGTAATCGCCATGTTCATCAGAAAAGACGCCATCAAGCACCAAAATTTCTTCACCTTTGGGGTGGCGATGGGTTTTAAACATGGCGCCAGGTTCGTATTTCACCACACTGGTGGCATGGCCATGTTCAGCACCAGCACGAGCCAGGCGCTTTCTGAACACCGAGGGTGATGGACTGGCTGACCAGTCCATCTTTTCAGTCTCAATCACCACCCTTTGGGTGAAGTCCATGTTGAGGTTTGTTTCATTCATCAAATATCTCGCGTTCAATTCCTGCCAGCCATGACACCGCCATCGACGTCCCATATGGCGCCGGTGACCCAATCGGCCTGGTCGGACAATAAAAATGTGATGGTTTGGGCCACGTCATTGGGTGTACCAATTCTACCAATGGGATGGAATGAATCAAAGCCTGACAAGGTCTCATCGACTTGATCAGCATCGATGAAGGCCTCGTAAATCGGGGTTTTGACCACGGCCGGGGCCACGGCGTTGACACGAATGTGATCGCTGCCCAGCTCCATCGCTAAATGCTGGGTCAAGGCATGCAGTCCGGCCTTGGCCATCGAATAAGCGGATGATGGGGTGGCCTTGATGGCTTGTTTGGCCCACATCGAACCGATGTTCACAATGCTGCCATGTTGTTGCTGTTGCATGTTTTTTACCACCGCTTGGGTGATCAGAAAGGTGGCCCTGTTGAGCCCTGCATAGCGGTCGTATTCGGCACCCGTATGATCGATAAAGGCATTGGGGCTGAAAGTACCAGCGGCATTCACCAGGTAGTTATATTGGTGTTCGGACAGTTGTGCCACAAAGGCATCAACAGCTTGGGCTTCTAACAGGTTAACAGCATGGGTATTGATGGTCCCCAATTGTGAAAGTTGATTCTGTACAGCCGCCAGCTTTTCAGGGTTGTTGCCCACGATGTCGACCGCAACACCTCGCTGCAACAGTTGTTTTGCGGTGGCCAATCCCATGCCGCTGGAACCGCCGACGATCAGCGCTCTACTTTGGGGTTTGAAATGGTTCATTCTAGGTCTCATGTTGTTTAAGTGAGGTGTCATGATATGATGTGGAAACCTCAAAAAAAAGTAAGTACAAAATGGTGGGATAGGTACCTACCGGTGTAAATTCATGAATTCAAAAGATAAAAAATTTTCAAGAAAAACAGCGCCTGAGGATGGTGCAAGAATGGTTGAGACCATATTTGGTTGTAAGTGGTCATTGACGGTCTATCAATTGTTGGCCAACGGCATCAACCGACCCGGAGCAATGGTGCGTTCGGTCGATGGATTAAGTACTAAGGTTTTGAATGAGTGCTTGCGGAGAAATTTACAATTTGGGATATTGGAGAAAATCAACTACCCAGAGATCCCACCTCGGGTTGAATACCATGTCACTGACCTGGGTGCGCATTTCATCGAGACGATTGACAAGATCCAACAACTGCAAGTTTTGATTGATGCAGAACAGCGGGATTCATAGCAATTAAGTCACCATAAATTCAGGTTCGCTTCATAAGGAATGTTCTTGGAGCTTCATTCTGGTTCATGGTCTGACAGGTCTTCATATTTGCTGCGCAAATAAACCGACCTTTACAGACTATTGTCTGAGCAGTTGCTTCGCACTGCATGTCTGTTTCTGACAAAGATGAAAGCGACCACGTCGAACATGACATACTACTTCGCACGAATAACGCCATTCACATAAGGCTTCTTGACTTCGTCAAATCGCCATATGCTCATTGGCTATTCTCTTCGCCTCTGATTGGCCTACATGGATGTAGGTCTGCCGCGATAGCAAGGAGCGATAGCGGCCGCAACATCAAAAGCTCACGGCTAATCAATCATTTCATCAAGGCTTCTTTGCTTTGCAAAATCGCCATGATTGCATGATTTGCCTAACCGGCTCGGCGGGTCAAGCTGCTCAGCAGCTTTCCACTGGATCACTGATAATCTTTCCGTAACTCAACAGCAACGAATTCTTAATGATGACTCAATTAAGATTCATTGCTTTTTGATTAACCCACTTGAGGAAAGAACATGAGTTCGATAAAAACAATTTGCCTGCTGATCTTGCTTGGTACCGTACCGACATCGTGGGCCGTGACTGAGGCCCAAAAAATAACCATCCGTGATGCATTGAAAAGCAAGGATTGGGACACGGCCTTAGATTTGGCGGAAGATTTGGTTGATGATCACCCCACCAGTTCTGTGGCGCATTATTTATTGGCCAGTGCGATACGAATCAAAATGCAAGAAGTCAGCCAAGTGCGGGCCATGTTCTCTTTGGGCGATTACAAAGAAGCTTTGGCGAAGAGTATTGAGTTGGATCCCCAAAACATCGATGCCAGGACTGAAGAAATTGGATTTTATTTGTTTGCTCCAGGTGTGGCAGGCGGAGACAAGGATTTTGCTGCTGAACGCATCATTGAGCTGAAGACTGTAAACCTTTTTAGTGGCTTACAAATGGAAGCCCAATTGGCTGCCGTTAATGAAGACACAGATAAGCGATTACAACTGCTGCAACAAATGGTTGAGCTTGAACCGGGAAACCCACAAGCTTTGATGCAGCTGGGCGGGTTAATGGTTCAATTGAAACGGTTTGAACAGGCTGAGGATTCGTTCATCAAAATCACTGGGGAAGAAGACCCGACATGGCCGTTGGCGGCACAGTACCAACGAGCCAAGTGGCGTATTTTGGCTAAGCAAGAATCTGATCTGGCGATTGAATTGTTGCGCAGTTATCAACAACAATTACCCAATATTGAAAGTGAGGTCAACTTACCATCTTTGGCTGCGGCTTTGTGGCGAGAAGCCTTGGCATTTGAAAACAAAGGCGATGAAAAAAGTGCCATTGCATTGCTGAAAAAGAGTTTATCAGCGGATGGTGAATTTGAACCTGCAGAAGATGATTTGGACCGCTTGACTGACTAGGGCCTGTTAACAGATCCTAGCTAAGCAGATCGATTTGTTGTTGAATAAAACCACGTTCTTGTCGGTTTTTCGATAAAGCCATGGCATGAGAAAAATAATTCACTGCGGCTTGAGGTTCGGCGCGTAATTTTGAAATCTGTGCGTGGGCCAGGTAAAAGGGTAGGTAATTTTTCAATGACTTTTGATCGATGGATTGCAACAAATGCCAGGCCGTTTCAATTTGACCGGCATAGGACATCGCCACAGCCTGATTGATTTTTACAGTGGCCGTAGGCACATATTGCATCAATTTTTCATACAAGGCCACAATCTGTGGCCAGTCAGTCTCATTCCAGGTTTTGGCTAAGCTGTGCACGCCACTGATGGCGGCTTGAATCTGGTAAGGGCCCATACACTTAAGGTCCATGGCTTGTTTAAACAATTCATTGCCTTTTTCTATCATTTCAGTTTGCCACAGCGTCCTGTCCTGATGTTCTAAACTGATGAATTGTTCGGTGCTTTTGGCGCGGGCTTTCAGTCTGGATTGATGGAAGTGCATCAAGGCCATCAAGCCCAAAACTTCAGCTTGGTCAGGCATCAATGCATTCAAAGTGTTGGCCAGGTAAAAGGCCTCATCGGTGTGCTCCAGATTAAACAATTCATTGTACTCGCCGGTATAGTAGCCGGCATTGTAAATCAAATAAATGACAGCCAGAACGTGATCTAATCTTGTAGGTAATTGCTCTGTATCAGGCACTTGGTAAGGAATGGCTGAGTGTTTTATTTTTCGCTTTGCGCGAACCAATCTTTGGGCCATGGTGGCCGTGTTAAGTACAAATGATTCAGCGACTTGTTCAGCCGTAAAGCCACAAACGGTATTTAAGGTTAATGCCACTTGGGTGTTGTCATCCAGAGCGGGGTGACAACAACTGAATATCAATCGCAGTCGTTCGTCCGGAATACCTGAATCATCCATCTCAACAGTCATGTCATGTTGTAATTCATGTAGCTGGGCTATGAGGGTTTGTTTGCTGTTGAAGTTTTGTTGTCTGCGCAGGTTGTCTATGGCTTGGTTATAGGCTGTTTTTAGCAGCCAGCTTTTGGGGTTTTCCGGTATTGTGGATTCTGGCCACAGCGCCCAGGCTTTGATAAAAGCTTCTTGTAGTACATCTTCAGCCAGTTCGATGTCTTTGATTTGTTTGATCAGGATGGCCAGTAGCTGGGCCCGCTCATGGCGCATCAAATGATTCAGCGTGTTGCGCAATGAGTCGGGCTTTTTACTCATAGGGTTTAGGATGGTATGTGCATGATGGGACGAATTTCGACACGGCCATACGCGGCTGAGGGTATTTTGGCTGCATAGTGAATGGCTTCGTCCAGATCTTTACAGTCCAATAAATAATAGCCTCCCAGTGCCTCTTTGGTTTCGGCAAATGGTCCATCTGTGATGTGGCTTTTTCCAGACCTCACTTTAACGGTTGTGGCCATGGTAATGGATTCCAAAGCTTCACCGCCCAACATCACGCCATTGGCTTCAACTTCTTCGGTAAACTTCTGGTATTCGCCGATCATTTGCATGAACTCATCGGTACCTGGTTGTGGTCCGGCATCTTCTGCGCTGTATATCATCAGTAAATATTGCATGTTTTGACTCCTGTAAATGGTTAATTATTTTATGCGAAAGGAGAATTTAATACACCTCCTTGTTCAATAGGACGAAAATGCAGTCTTGAAATAGACATCATTCATTAAATTATTGACAAAAGGGATGTTTGTGTGTCTAAATGTAACCTTAGGGTATCATTATGATAATTATAGGTAACTAATGTAAACAGGAATAAAAATGAATAGAACACAAAATTGTGCAGAAGCCATGGATTTAATGAACACCAGAATAGCAATAGGTTTACTGATTGCCTCTTTTGCGTATGCATTGGATTCCGCATCCATGTTAGTACCGGGTGGCGATCAATCGTTGTTGGGCTGGATAAGTTTCGCAGTAAGCATCGTGTCTGTGTTATGGATATTTCGTGCCATAGGACCCAGTTTATGGAAAAAACTTAAAAACCGATCATTATCACACCAGGAGCCAGAAAGTTTCATCACAGAAGCTTTTCACCAAGCCATCATTAAATCGTGGATCATTACGGTCATTGCATTAATGGTCTTAAAATCGCTTGAACGAGTGGTCATTAAATGGGCATTACCGGTGGATTTTTATTTCAAAACATTGATCTTTGTTATGCTTTTTTCAGCCAGTCTGATTTTTCTGATCTCAACTTATGTAAGAGATGGTGTAGACCAAAATGAGGAATTGGGTTAATGGGAGGCCAATTGAATAATCGAATCAGGGTATTCCGTGCAGAGCACCGCATCAGCCAAAGCGAATTGGCTGCGGCCATCGGCGTATCCAGAAAAACCATCAGCACCATTGAAGTGGGCCGTTTTGTGCCATCGACTGTGATTGCTTTGAAGTTAGCTCAATTTTTTAATACCTCAGTTGAAGACATGTTCAGTTTACCCAACAACGAATCAGGAAGAAGTTCATGAAAGCCATTGTGTGTAAAAGGTACGGCAGCGCGGATGTGCTTCAAGTGCGGGACTTGCCAGAACCCAAACCCAGAACCAACCAAGTATTGATCCAAGTGAAGGCCTGTTCGGTTAATCCGGTGGACTGGAAAATCCGCAGTGGTGCATTGATCATCAAAACTGGCTTGAAACCACCGAAAATTCTGGGGTCGGATTTCGCTGGAGTGATCAAGCCAACTGGTTCACAAGTGAACGAATACCGGGTGGGTGATGAAGTTTGGGGTAAATTTGATTCATTCAAAGGAGGGGCCTATGCACAAATGGTGGTGGCCAACAGTAAAAACATCAGTAAAAAACCCAAAAATCTGGACTTTTTCCAAGCGGCCTCCATGCCCAATGTGGCTTTAACGGCTTTGCAGGCTATGATCAACAAGGGCCATTTACACAAAGGTCAGCATGTGATGGTCAATGGGGCATCGGGTGGAGTGGGTCAGATGGCCGTGCAAATTGCCAAAGCCATGGATTGTCATGTCACTGCTGTGTGCAGTGGAAAAAACAAAGCATTGGTTGAATCATTGGGTGCCGATACTGTGCTGGATTACCAAACTCAAGACATATTGCGCCATCAGCAAACTTACGATGTTTTTTTTGACTGTGTGGCCAATCAATCATATCTTAAAGTCAGGAAAACATTGAAAACAGGTGGAGTTCATGTCAAAACCACACCAGACTTGTTCAGCATGCTGGGTTTGTTGTTGCGGCCATTCATCAGTAAAGTACCGGACCACATCATGGTCAAGCCCAGCCATCAGGATTTGCTGCGATTAAAGGAATGGGTTGAGTCGGAACAACTGAAACCGATGATTGAGCAGGTGTTTCCAATGGAAGACGTGGCAGCAGCTCACCAATTGAGTCAAGCTGGTCGCGTGGTTGGTAAACTGATATTGGACTTATCGTAAAGGGATTAAACCAACTGGTCCAATGCGTCATGGACACGGTTCATGATCGCCAGGTTGTTTTGAATTTCTTCTTCACTCAGCACCGAAGTCATGGTTTGTACCATCTCAATCTGCACCGCCATGGACTCGCTCAATTTCAGTTGGCCATCTGGAGTTAGGTACAACAAATGTGCTCGGCCATCGATGTCACTTTTGCGTCGATCAATCAGGCCTTTGGTCAACATTTTTTTCAACAAAGCTGAAATGTTACTTTTGACCACCAACAAATGATCGCTGAGTTGTTGTTGTGTCATGCCGGGTCGGTGGTTGATGTTCATGAGGATGTCATGTTGAGCGGCGGTTAAATCCAATGCATTCAACTTTTGATTCATGACTTTTTGACATTTGAGGTAGCAGCGAACCACTGACAGCCAAGAAGCATGGGCTTGAATGTCACAGGGTCTGATGGCTTGGTTTTGTTTCATATTCACCACAAATTCGTTGATGTAAGTTTTTATCGAAAATTGCCTGACTGTGCCAGCCAACCTAATTTTCAGTGAACTTTCACAAAAAGTTCACTTGTGAACTATATACTGTATAATGAAACCATTCAAAAGTAAAATGAAATGATTGATACCATGTACCCTCCTGCAACAGGTCCTTTGAAGCCACCCAGTAAGTTCAGCACCCTCAAAGAATTGCGTGCTCCTCTGGAGTGGTTGTTTGCTTTCAGCAACCGCAGAAAGTTGACCCATGTGCCCAAAGGCAATCAGCAATTGGTTGTTTTGGTGCCTGGTTATGGTGCCGATGAATGGTCCATGCGCCCATTAAAGAAATTCCTTAAAAGCATCAACTACCGGGTTTTCGACTGGGGTCATGGTCGCAACCGGGGTCATGTCACGCATGACACCCACTTATTGGCAGAAACCGTACGTCAAATAAGGGCGAATCATGATCAACAAAAAGTCACCTTGATCGGTTGGTCTTTGGGTGGTGTGTTGTCACGAGAAGTGGCCAGGATCCATCCTGACAGGGTCAGTGAGGTGATCACCATGGGTACCCCTTTGATTGGAGGGCCTAAATATACGGTACTGGCAACAAAGTATGCCAAAACCATGGACATGGATTTGGATGCCTATGAAGCAGAAATTCATGACATCAATTCAGAAGGCATCAAACAACCCTTGACGGTGATTTACAGCAAATCAGATGGCATTGTCGGATGGCGAGCCATGGTGGATCAGTACAACAAACATGCCAATAACATTGAAGTCGATTGTTCTCATATGGGTATGGGTGTCAATGCCGAAGTGTGGCAAATCATTGCAGAAACATTAGGAGGGCGACATGATCAGTCTGCTTAAAAGTAAGCCAAATGTCGCAGGTTTCGATGACTTACTGCATCAGCTGGATCAAAGTGCTGATCACAGTCTGATGGTTCCGGCACAATGGGCCCAAGGCCGAACTGTATACGGAGGATTGACGGCTGCTTTGATATTTCATCGGATGCAGCAAATATCCCGGCAAAGTAACCCCACTGAGCACCGACCAATACGGTATCTTAATTTGAGTTTTATCGGACCGTTGATGGTTGACTCAAAAGTCACAGTTGATGTTAAGTTGTTGCGATCTGGTCGCAGTGCCACGCAATTGATGGCAGAGGTTAAACAAGATGGAAAGACTGCGGTGATCGCTCAAGCCTGTTTTGGTGTTGATCGAGAATCGAAGATCAAGATAAAAAGTGTTGAACCCAGCACCATGGACCTGCCTCGAAAAGCCAACTTCCTCCCTCAAGTCCCCAAAGTGGTGCCCAAGTTCTTACAGCATTTTGACCTCAGTCTGCAAGCAGGTCGTCTACCATTTATGCACAGCAAAAAATCACACTTGCAAGGTTGGATGCGGTTTAAAAATCCACTGAAGTCATTCAATGATGCACATTTGATTGGTTTGATTGATGCCTGGCCTTGTACCGTGTTGCAGCAGTTGAAGCTACCGGCCGCTGCCAGTACCATGAGCTGGAACTTAGAGTTCCCTCAAACCGCCAATAGACCAGATGTCAATGAATGGTTGGCATACCAAGCTGAAACCGATCATGCTGCAGATGGCTACGTATTTACCGACGCCAAAGTGTGGAATGAACAAGGCCAATTGTTGGCCCTCAGCCGCCAAACGGTTGGCGTATTTGGGTGAGTGTGATCTCAGTGCTTATTTCACGAACCGCTTAAGTCCATTCGAGGTAAAGACATTGTCTTTGACTAACTTGGCGTCATAGACATTGCTTTTGGGTGATTCATTTTGTAAACCCATCACGTGGTATTTCCTGGCAGTCAAGTCGTGGTAGGCATTGAAGACGGGAAAGGTGCCTGGCATGTTGGGGTCTTGACGCAGGTATGACAAACTGACCCGAAACAGTTGGCCCTGTTTGTCATATTGGTCTGCGATCACTATGGACCAGGAATCGGCATCTAAATAAAAATCTCTTTGACTGTATACATGGCGCCATTCGTCTTTTAAGGTGGCACGTATCACCCATACACGGTGTAGTTCATATCGGGTGTGTTCAGGGTTGATGTGGCCGATATGTAAGATGTCTTTGTATGACAACGCTTTGTTTTCTAGTCGGTCATTGTTGTAAGGGATGTATAAGGTTCTGGGTTCTAGCAGCTGCCAATGGAATCGATCAGGTGAACCGTTCACCATATCGGTGTCATCTGCAGTGCGCATCCCGTTGGCTGTATTGATGGGCTGATCATAGGTGAAATTGGGGGCTCTGATGACCCGGCGCCTGCCTTTGTCCCATAGCCAGGCTGATCTGGCTTGTTCGATTTGATCAATGGGTTCAAGCACCAATCCGCCACTGCCAGAACGGGAGGCCGGTGCGGTGGTTTTTGAAATGGCAGAGAACAAACGGTTGGGGTTGGGATTGTTTTCAAGGTAGTGGTCATAACGAACTATAGATTCTCTGGTAGAAATCTGAAATTGACCTTTTTCATCTACATTGGCATCACTGGCAAAATTAACCAGCTGCAAACCACGCCATCTGGCCACATGATTGAAATAAACCTCAAGCGCACTTTGCGGTATTGGGAATGGTATCCCGCCAGAGGTATTCAACAGGCCAGTTTGATCGGTATTCAGTTCGGCAGTTGTGGCATTCTTTTGGGTGTTTTCATAAACCCAATCTGGTGCTTTGAAAGTGCGGTGGCTGGGGAAAACGGGCATTTGAAAGGTTTCAGGGTAGGTTTCAAACAACGCCATTTGACCAGCTGTTAAATGGTCTTGGTGTTGTAGATGGTTGTCATGAGTAATGGTGAATAGCGGGGCTTCGTCGGGATCAACAGCCGCCACATCTTGCCATTCTGGAATGGTACCGTCATCACCAGCTCGGGTCGCACCGAAAGGTGTCAACTGTTGGCCTAACTGTTTGGCTTGCTCAGGGCTGACTTTAGCCTGAGTCAGACCAATGAAGCCAACCATCAACCACAGGAATGATTTCACACCATTCATACTTTGCTCCTGTTCAAGCGCATTTCAATCAAGTGATTTTCAAACCCTGATTTTTCATAGGCCTTGATGGCTCGTGGGTTTTTGGCATACACATGCAAGATGACCTCTTCAATGTGTTGTTGATCAAACCAATGGGTGATGGATTCAATCAAGGCTTGGCTGACGCCTTGACCTCGATAGGCCCGGCGTACATACATAAAGCCGATGTAACCGAGGTGACTGGTTTGAAAGAATGGTTTGCGTGCCCTGATTTGACCATAGACACTGCCGAGCAATTCGCCATCGACTTCAGCCACCAGCACTTCGGTGTCTTTGGCATCAAGGTATTCAGCGATGGGGTAGTAAGAGATCGGTTGATCTTGGATTAAAGTGGGATCCATCGGCCGTTCTGCGGCAATGATTTTTTGCTCAAAATCCAACAGGGTCGGCAAGTCTTCTTGAGTAGCGGTTCTGATGTGCACGTTTGCTTATGGTTCGTTTGGACAGTAACCTATGATAAAACAATTTCAGCATATTTTCATGCTGATTGAATGGGTCTATTGGGCTGTTTTCTGTGTTGGCGAAGAAAAGGGGCACATGGCCCCTTTGTGATCGAAATGATTGATTATTCTGCTGCTGGTGCCTCAATGACATGGGCAGCATAGTCTTGATACGCGACTTCAAACTGTTTGGCCATGTTATCCGGAAAGACATGAAATTGACCGGTGGCCAATGCCTGAACAATGCCCGTGGCCACCACATCAGCCGGATCGGCTTCATCAAAGCCTGCTTGTTTGGCCATGTCGGTGGCGATGGGTCCGGGGTGTACGGACAACACCTGAATGCCTTGACCTGCCCAGGTATCTTTCATCCCTTGGGTCAGAGAATAAGCGGCTGCTTTTGAGGCTGAGTAAGTGGTGAAAGGAGCAAAGTTTTTGATCGAAGCCACTGAATTCAACTGTACAAAAGCTGCTTTAGGCTGTTTGGCCAATATCGGTTCATAGGCTTGAGCCATTCGCAACAAGCCCAGGGTATTGATGTTGTATTCATAATTCAAAGCCGCCTCAGCACCGGGGTCATGTGCATCAGCCGCTTTGAGTACACCCGCATTGTTCACCACCACTTCAGCGTCTGGTGTTTGGGCTGCCAATTGTTTGATTGATTCGGCATCTGCCACATCAACTTGTACGGCAGCCACTCGTTCGCCGTATTTGGCTTCCAAGGGTTTGACTGACTCAAGATTGCGTACTGCCAAATACACTTTTTTAGCGCCTGCATTTAAAAATGTTTCTGTGATGGATAAGCCTATGCCTCGGTTAGCTCCTGTTACAACAGCCGTTTTGTCTTTGATGTTTATGTTTAATTGTTGGTTCATTGTTATGTCCTGTTTTGGTTTGATTATGCCGCTCCTTTTGGGATCCGGCTTGTCATCCTGGTTGGTTAAGCGCAGCCTAATCAGCAAGGTGGTCTTGTTAATTTAATTTTGTACCGTTCGGTATGTTTGCAATTCTATACTGATCGGTATAAAATGGTCAAGAAATTTTTGAAATGATTGATGAGGCAACTCAATGGCCGGTGGCAGACAACGCAGTTTTGATAAACAACAAGCTTTAGAACAAGCCATGCGGGTGTTTTGGCAAAAAGGCTTTGTCGGTGCTTCTTTGATGGACCTGACTGAAAGCATGGGCATCAACAAACCCAGCATGTATGCTGCTTTTGGCAACAAAGAACAGTTGTTTATACAGGCCACGAAAAACTATATGGACAACTATGCTTCAGGGCATGCGGCGTTTTTAGCACAGCATGAAACCCCCTTATCGACCCGTTTAAAAAATTACCTCATGTCAGCGATCGCTTCTCAGTGTGGTAAGGATGGTCCCAAAGGTTGTTACTTATCGGTTTGTGTCACCGAATCAGCCAGTGAAGACATGCCAGCCAAAGCCCATGCCACCATTGAACGTGCCAAAGTACAGGCTGAAGTATTGTTAACCAATTTTTTTACCCTAGCACAGCAACAACAAGAACTCTCAACTGATCATGATGCAGGCCAATTGGCGCAATATTTTGTGACCTTGCTACACGGGACAGCAGCCATGGCCAGGGCAGAAAAGAGTTTGGCCGAGTTAGAACAAACCATTGATTTGGCACTGAACATCATTAAACCAACAGCCACACACTGAAACAGGAATCAAGAATGGGATTATTAAAAGGTTTAAGAAGCGCCACTCAGGCCAGTAAATTAAAACGCATGTTGAATTGGTATGGCCCCTACCTGGGAGCAGGGGTTAAAGTGGAATACCTGGCCGATGATTGGCGAGAATTGCGTGTGGCCATGCATATGAAGTGGTTCAATCGCAATGCGGTGGGTACACACTTCGGCGGATCGCTGTATTCAATGGTTGACCCTCATTTTATGTTGATGTTGATGAAGATTTTGGGCCGAAACTACATTGTGTGGGACAAAGCGGCCCACATTGAATTCATCAAACCAGGCACAGGCACGGTTCGTGCCACCATGAAAATCACTGAAGAGATACTCAATGACATTTATGAAAAGACTGAAAATGGAGCTAAATATTTACCAGAATTCGAGGTGGACATCATGGATGAAACTGGTGACTTGGTGGCCCGAGCGGTGAAAACCCTTTATGTCAGAGAGAAACGTAAAACCAAACCGAACAATGAATAAAGACACACCCATAAGTAAGCCTTAACTCATAAAATTCAAATCATTGCAACTGTGGCATTGAACTAGGGCCTGTTAACACTAAATAAATGACGACTGTTATGACTGAAAACATCACTATCAAGGCGCGAATCGCGTGATTTGGCATGCCAATTGAGTGATGAGCAACGCAGGGTGTGGTGTTTTCAGCCTTAACCCATCGGGCTGGACCGTATTTTCCACCCACCGGCCTTAGCCAATCGTTCATGTGGAGTGACCACATATCACGATGGGTGGGCGTTGTTGGCTGAAAAATACGGTTTCAGCAGTGGCCATTTATTTAGTGTTAACAGGCCCTAAGCCAATCATACCGACCGTTGGTCGCCATTTTTATGCCATTGAGACCAGAAGTGGGTTTGAAAGGCTTTGCAGAGTGCCCAGTTGTCGCTAGAATTATTTCATGGCCAAACACAACGACATCACCATCATCATTGAGGGAAAAACCCATCATTTCAACCAGGGTGATACAGAATCATTCAAATCGTTGCCTTGGAGTGAGCGCAAACAATTGATTGAATTGCTGGAAGGCATCAAACAAGCCGAGTACATCAAACAACCAGCGGGACCTCAGGTTGATGACACTCGCGAAAAAGAGTCGGTAAGCCGCACCATCAATGGTTCGGCGGTTCAAGCAGGTTTAGACCCCAATCCAATCAATCACCAACAAGCTGGCAATCCTGCCGATGCTGGTTTTGATGCATCGGTAAAGAAGAGCGACAAGGATGTTGATGATTTGATGCAACGCTTGATCATCCAGGAAAAGCAGCACCACAAGCCCATTCCGGACAAGTCAACAGTGATGAAGTTATTGGTTGGAATGTTTGTGGTGATCTTTGTCTTGGCGGTTATGTTTTAAGCAGATCCGTTTCTTTAAACTAAGCCCTTGAAACTTAATGCAATTCATGTAACTTGTTGAATAAGGCCGGCCTGTATATAATCATTGCTTTTGTTTGACTGACAATTTACCCATGCCCTTGAAACTGGGACCTTACGAGGCCGATCTCACCACTCAGAAAGTAACGCGCCATGGCCAGCCGGTTAAATGGGGTGACAAAGCATCTGTGTTGTTCATCCAGTTGCTCAGTGAAGCGCCCAAAACCATCTCCAAAGAAGACATTTTTGCGCATGTGTGGAAAGGGCGGGTGGTCACAGAAAACTCGCTTTATAAAATCATCAGTAAGCTGCGGCAAGCTTTGAATGCCGATGACATCGAAGTGGAGTCGGTGTTTGGAGAAGGGTATCGAATCGTCAGCAATGAACCTGTTTCAACCAGCAGCCATCAGCAGAGTCGAACAAAAATAAAAACTTGGGTGATGGTAGGCATGTTGTCACTGTTTGCCCTGAGTTATGTCATGTACCACCAAGTGAAAAAACAGCGCTTGTATGGCAACATGCAATCATTACAGCAAGTGATGGCCGTCACCAAACAAGCCTTCATCAGCCAAGTCTATCGCCGCAACGAGCTGGGTGAATTGTTGGCACAAAGGTTTGAACTCAAACAAGAAGATTCATGGGAGAAACGGTTTTATAACCTGTATGATCAAATGAATGAAGCGGAACGTTTTTTGTGTCAACAAACCAGGGCTTACACCGAAGGACCTTTGTTTGAAAACAACAGGGCCGCCTTGCAATTGATGTTGGACCATGCAGCAATCGTTGAAGAGTTACCTTTGGCTCAGGATTTGATCACCCATTTGACCATTTGGCTGAATAAATATGAACGGGTGTTTAAAGGTTCTGAAAGAATGTGTTTGTTGTATGTTGGCGTAGAAGATGGTGCTGCTTTTCCGTCTGGGTTTGACGAACAACTTGCTGACTGGTTAACAGCCAATCAATGAGCCACAAAGCCAGTTGGGAGCCGGCCTTGTGGTGTGCTCTGAACTCAAGGCTTCCTGTGGGTGCAAAAATTAAACGCCAACAGCAAGATCATTAACCCTGACAAAACCAACATGCCAGTCAAGCTTAATCCGGGCACAGCCGTTGGGGTACCTTGAGGTCCTGCCGGACCCACATTGATGCTGTCGATGGCAATCATGTTGCCATTGAATGGACTTTGTGACACCGATTCAACAAAATAAACAAATGCCAATTGGCCAGAACCATTGACTGAAGCGTTGAATGGTGTCCATTGATCTGGATACCCCCCAGGCTGAAGGGTTGGATTCACTGCCAATACCAAATCATAATCACCCAAGTTGTAACCACCCGAACGGGTCGGATCGGTGAAAACACAGGGTCCCGTTTGTGGGTTATTTTCCTCGCTGTAGACCAACAGCAATCGATCGGCTGCCACTGAATTGGTTTCGGTTCGTGTATAAAAACTGAACTGTTCAACAAAACCCAGATCTGGTAGCATCACCCAATCACACAAGACATTGCCGCCGGTTTGACCCACGCCACCCAAAAGATAGGAGTTGACAGGTCCTTCATGTGCTGGGAAAAACTGATCGAATCCTTGGCTCCAGAACGCATCGCCAATCAGATCAGACCGATTTTCAAATACCCAGCCATTGCCAGGTAATTGGTTGATGTTTTCAAAGCCTTCGGAAAATCCACCTGCCCTGACAAATGGTGAACTCAATAAGATGATCAAAGCCATCACAGTGTTGTTATTCATGGTTTCCTCCAATAATGTTAACCATGAAAAGATTAAAACCAACAGGCAGAATCAGTTACTGAAAAGTTCTGAACAATTCTGCCTGGTAGTGAATGTCATCTGTTTTTCAGCCCTGGTTTTACAAAAATTCAATCTGCCAGGAATTGATGTATCCGGTATCTTGGTTGTAAATGTCCACCACCTTCAATTGCCAGGTTCCGTTGGCGGCCGTGCTGCCTTGGTTGGTGGTTTTAGATTCGTCCAGGTTGTTGGTGCCACCACCACTGGGGTTGCGCAAAGTGGTGATGTTGCCATTGGGTGCAACCAGCTGAACCCTTAAATCGCCTCGATAGGTATGGATGATGTTGTAACTGATGCGCATGCTTCCGGCATTGCCCGATAAGCTGACATTGATCGGACTGCTGGCGCCAATGGGGTTGTTGTCGGGGATGTTGTAATTGCTGTTATTGGTGTATATCAATTGTTCTGAGGTTGCATAATCGGCCACCAAACTGGCACCACTGAAACTGGCATATGCATGGATCATGACATGGTAAGTACCCGCTTGAATGTTGCTGATGTGACATGTTTCATTGTTACTGGAGTTCCATGAACGGCAATCATAGTTGCTGGTGGTTGGTTGAGTGCCACGTCGGACATATAAATCGGCATCACCTGAGCCACCACTGAGGGAGAAGCTGAGCGAGGTGGCAGATGCTGGCACTTCGATGGTGAAAAACTGCTGATTGTTGGTGGTGCCTGACAAGTTTGAAATTGGTGAGCCATTGATCAGGACATGGTTTGAATTGCCCATGGTGGCTGATACGGTGCTGCCATTGGCCGATTCATTGGCGGCCTGGTCTTCTGCTGTCACGTAGTAATAATAGGTGTTGCCTGCACTGACATTGGTGTCGGTGAAGTTAGAAAATGTCAACAAACTGGCATTCAACGGGTTGAAGTTGTTGCTGTTGTTGACGGATCGATAAATGGTGTAACCGGCCAAGTCAGTTTCATCGTTGTTGTACCAGTCCACATAGATTGAATTGTTATTGGCTGTGGCACTGAGGTTGGTTACAGGCACAGGAGGGGTGGTGTCAGAACCGCCGCCTTCACAAACCAATTCAAACACACAAGTGACCCAGTTTGGATTATCGATGAAGGGGTTGCGGTTGCCTTGGGCAGCAGCCACGGCTTCATTGTGTTGGTGTTCATAAATATCCACCGGATCATTTTGATGCCAAACCAACAAGACAGACAATAAACCCATATAGGCAACAGCTTCATTGTTACCGGTACTGGAAGCATTGATGAGGTTGATATCGTCAGTGAGGATTAAATCAGGCTCACTGAATCCGGAGACCCCATGGGTGCCACCTGCGTACCTGACATCCATATAAAACATGGCCCGGGCGATGTCTCCCTGGCGGCCTGACCAAACATCCCAAATACCTGACTTGGTTAAGTTAGATTGTCCAGGGCCACCGCGGTTGTTATTGATGTCTGTGGTCCTTTCTGAGCAACCATTGACACAAACATCGAACGGTTTGTTGCTGCGAGAAGAATTGTATGAGCTGTTGGCGATGAACAAGTGATGCATGTCGGTGTAAGGGTAATTGCTGCTGCCATCATCTGGAAAGCCATAGGACTTGGGCCAGGAGTGCTCCCGATTGTAGCTGTTGTTGCCGCCACCCACCTTGGTGTTGGCTGAATTTTTATAAATGGTGATCACCTGATTGCTGTTGTCCACATTTTCCCCGGCAAGTTCCAGTACATCCCAAGTATCGGTAGCAGAGGATGTATAGGGGATGCGGGTGTGGTCATCAATGATGTCATGCAAAGAATTCCGCAGTGAAGAAGGTGAAGAGGCATCGACTGTGGCATAATAATTTGGATCAGCCTGAGCCAGCAATTGATGGGGAAGGACTGATAGGCAGGCGCAAGCAAGTGCACCCATGATTGACTTGTGTTTGTACATGATTTACTCCCAATTTTTTGTCATGGTTGATGTATTTAAAATATTGATATCAACCACCTACAACTTATCAGGGGTGTATGACCCAGTCATGAAGCTGTTATGACGATTCAATGAACACATCACCGCAATCACATCCTGGTGTCATCAAACGTGCCATTATTCGGCATCTTTATGACGTCGCACAATCTGGTGCTGATTGATTATAAACAGAAAGTGGTGTTTGGATTCATTACTCAGTTCACAAAAACAGCGAAGCGAACCCGGGAACGCTTCAGTATTTTTCACAACAAGTGCGTCATTGATCAAATGAGTCTTCGAAAATCACATCCGGGTTTTCGAACGTATAGACCCGAACTGATCCTGTGTCGTTTTCTGCATCTGTTGAGTCATCTCCTGGTAAGCCCACGGCCAATTCGGGACCGTTTCCAAAGTCGCCCACAGTCATTGACAATGACATTTCATCTCCGGTCAGTGATCCTGCATTTTGATAGATGTTGTCAGTGGTCGTGAGGCCATTGTTGCCACCAAAGATGATGTGAAAAGCACCCGCTAAGCCGTCTTCACGGGGTACACCCACCACCAAATCAGTGTATAAATCAAAATTCAAATCACCAGCAGTCAAGGTGTCACCAAATTGATCGCTGTTTTCCGCCACCCCGCCAATATCAGTGGTATTTTGGTGGAATATTTGATTGTCCAATGAACTTAAGCCAATTTGGCCACCGTAGATGATGTTCACTGCACCGGCCGCATTGATGCCATCTGCATCCAGGTCTTCACCAGAGACTCCTATGGCCAAATCAGTGGCTTGATCGCCATTGAAATTACCAGTGGTTAAAGATGACCCAAAACGGTCATTGACTTCCGGAACACCCACTATGTCACCGCTTTGAGACCAGATTTCATCGTCTGCATTGGCCTGTAAGCCTGCAAAAGCACCATAAAATACCTGTACAGCACCGGCATTGTTTTCGCCATCTATGTCTTCACCAGGTACACCAACGGCCAAATCTGAGAAGATGATATCTGAACGGAACCGTCCGGCAGCCAAACTGCGACCAAATTGATCATTACTTTCCACCGAGTCATCAATACTGGCGGTGTTTTGCGACAGTGAATCCCGATTGGCACCATCCAATCCTGCTTGATCTCCATAGAATATTTCAACCTGACCACCATCGGTGATTTGATCCATGTTGCCAAAGTCTTCAAATGGTGCTGAAACGGCCAGGTCAACACAGCGATTTCCGTTGTTGCTGTCACCGTTGAAATTTCCGGTAACCATGCTCCAGCCAAAGCGGTCGCCGGCAGAGATTGATGGTTCAAAAAAAATGCCCATACCAGAACCTTGCCAAATGAAGGTAGAGCCTTGGCCATTGTCAGTAAAGCCTGTATCAGAACCATAAAAAACATTGATGGCGCCGACATTATTTCTTTGAGCACCATTCAGAATGACATCTTCATTGGGTGTACCAACGGCCAAGTCATCAATACCATCACAATTGAAATCGCCACTGGCCAGGCTTTGACCGAATTGGTCATTGGCTTCAACGCCATTCAAAGTTTCTAAATTGGTTCCACTGTTGTCAAATGTTTGGAACAAATATTGGTGGTCAGTGGCTGATAAGCCATTGGGCGTGCCGTAAATGATCAGCACAGTACCCGTGTTCAGTATGGCACCAAAAAAGAAATCATGGTTGGGGATGCCGATGGCCAGGTCTTGCCAGCCATCATGATTGAAATCGCCGTCTGCAATGGCTTCTCCAAACCGGTCAATGGGTTCGTTTGTTCCGGATATTCCTATACTGTCTTCGTTCCACAGCTGTTCATCAACGATGTTTTGAAACAAGGTATTGAACAAAGAGTCTTGTTCATTGTTTCGTTCATTGGCACACAGCGATTGGGCCAAGAATAAGGTACATAATGTGATTTTTTTCATGATATTCTCCTGTTAAATTTAATCAAGTAAGGTTCTTCCCTTGATTACCTGCTTCGTCAAATCAGGATGAATTTTTTTGAAAAATCGAAAAAACCATGAAAACAAAGAATGCTCTTGGGTCTTCATACATTTTTGTTTGTGCTGAGAGCAGCCGAAGTGACCCAAACAAAAATGAAAGCGACCACGTCGAGCATGTCTCACAACCTCACGCTCTTCGCCTCTGATTCGCTACGCTCACCAACCAGCTCGGCGGGTCAAGTTGCTAGGCAACTTTCCTTGGATAAATGCCAATCACTTCACAATTTCACCAATCATTACTGAGTTGGCTTGAGAAACCAAAGCGTAGAGCGATATGATGGGTCTGTTATGAACTCGGAAAATATACTTCAAACGGTTACGAACATATTGAATGAACACTTATCCGAAGGTGCCTGTGATGAGTTGTTCCATAAAATGTATCCAAGCATCAAGGTTTTGGCACGGCATGAATTGTCGAAACTCAACCCTGGGCAACAATTGTCACCAACGTTGCTGGTCAATGAATGCTATTTGAAGTTGAAGTTGGGTGACTCATACAGTTTCAAAAGTAAAAAACACTTTTATAACACCATTGCCCGATGTATGCGGTTCTTCTTGGTCGATACGGTGCGACAACATTATCGATTGAAAAGGCAAGGTGTTCGCACCGAATTACAACTCAGTCAAGTGGCCGGGGATGAAGACATTGCACTGGACTTATTGATTTTGAATGATGTGATAGATCAACTGGAATCGATTGATCCGGAGTTGGCAATGATCACCCAGTATAAATTCTTTTCCGGAATGACTTTTGAGGAAATTGCAGAAATTTATGAATGCAGCATCAGTCATGTGTTCAAGCAATGGCATATGGCGCGCTCATTTTTGGTCACCTTGTTAGAAGACCAGCAATGATGGAGAAAAACAACTCACAAGCCATTTGGCAACAGGCCAAAACCCTTTTTGCCGAGTATCTTGATCTCCCGGTTGAGGATTCCTTGGCAGCTGTTGAAAAGCGCACAGACATTGAACCGGTGGTCAAGGAAAGGGTGGTTCGCCTGATCAAAGCCTTGGAAAAGTCAAAAACCATTTTACAACAGGCGGATTCGGGACAAATCATTCAACGCATCAAGCAATTGTCTGACATGACTGGTCAACACGTAGATGGTTATGTGTTGAATGAGTTGCTTGCGGTCGGTGGCATGTCATCGATTTATCAGGCACAAAGGGTGGATTCAGAAGTGCAAAAACCAGTGGCCATTAAAATCCTTTCGATGCAGTCTGATGCCACAGATGTGGTGTTGTTGTTTAACCGTGAATTGAAAGCCTTGTCCAAATTAAATCATCAGAACATTGTGGCGTTTTATCACGGGGGTGAATCGACTTCAGGTATTTATTATTTGGTCATGGAATTGATTGAGGGGGCGATCACCCTTGATCAGTATATTGAGCAACAACACGCCGACGTCAATCAAACCGTTGATTTGATTCAGCAGGTGGCCGTGGCGATGGTCAACGCCCATGATCACTTGATCATTCATGGTGACTTGAAGCCCGAAAATATTCTGGTTGATGTTAACCACCAAGTGAAAGTGGTTGATTTTGGAATCGCCGCATTCACCTACCAGAATCAACAACAACTGTCGCCCGTTTACACGCCGGCAGTGGCATCGCCAGAGCAAGTATTGGGCGCCAGTATCACCGTTAAGTCGGACGTGTTTTCTTTGGGCGCAACCTTATTGCAGTTGTTATCTAAACAATCACCCCAGCCCGGGTTTGCGCCTAACCAATATTCGACTGAAGGCATTCAAACACACATCAGTGGACTATTGAAGGATTCAAATATTGACAGTGATCTGGGATGCATCATTAAAAAAGCCATGCACCCTGATCCAACACAAAGGTACATCACCATGCATGATTTTGCGGCTGATCTGACTTGTTGGTTGAAGGGTCGTCCTGTGATGGCAGTTCAGGGTGGGCGCTTGTATCATTTTAAAAAATTTGCCCTGCGTAACAAGTTGTTGACAACCGGTAGCTTCTTGTTTATTGGTATCTTGATAGCTGCTTTGGTGGTGGTCCAAATTTACGCCATCAATGCCAAAAATGAAGCAGAAAAAGCCAAGACCACCCTGGATTTCATGACCAGTGTGTTGAGCCAGGCAGATCCAGCCCACATAGACCAAGGCAACACCACGATCAAAGAAGCTTTTAAAATCACTCTGAACCAATCCGATGAGTTTTTAACCAATAATCCAGAGTCACAAATAGAAATATTGACTCAAGTGGCTGAAATTTACAATGAATTGGCCTTGTATGAAGAAGCGGCATCTACAGCCGAGAAAATACATCAAGCCTATGGTATTACTGAAGGGCCAAACTCAAGAAATGCCATGTATTGGTTGTATGAAGCAGCCGGGCATTATCACGCAGCAGGCGCCTTCGAAAAATGCCTTCAACTGGGACATGAAGTACTTGAGCAATTGGACCAGAATCAGCTGTCATATCCAGTGGTGCGATTGAATGCTTTGAATGTCATCATTAAATGCCATGTTGAAAAGTTTGAGAATGATCTGGCCTATCAATACATGAATGTGGCGCAGCAGCTGATGGATTCAGGAAAGATTAATGATTATGAATCGCTGGGCAGAACATACAATTCATTCGCAGTCATCACACGTCGGCAACATCAGTTTGAATTGTCAGAAGGGTTTTATCAGAAAAGCCTGTTGAACATCGAAAAATCGTTGGGCAAAGACAACACGGCATATGCCACCATTTTGAATGGTTTTGGTCGCATGTACATGTTACAGGACAAGTATGAAGTTGCCAAACCGTACTTGATTGAGTCCATAGACAGGGTCCGTTCATTTGATCCAGACAGCCATGTGTTGGCCAGAAACATGAGCTATTATGCCAAGTACTTATTCAATACAGGTGAACAAGAAGCTGCCATAGAGCTATTGAATCAATCAACTGAAATCGCTGAAAAACGGGGGCATCAGTTTACAGTCATGATCATTCAGGACTTGCGTCACGAGTACAACAGCATCATGGGCAACTTCATGGATGCTTTTGATGCCACATTGATCCGTTTACAATCAGCCCATGATATATATGGCCGAAACCATTCGAGGGTGTCTTTGTACCTACAGCAGTTGGCTGACTTGTTGAGTTTTATGGGTCAAACACAAATGGCGCAAGAAGTTTGGCAGCATAACATTGAGCATTATCTTGGGTCGGAAACAGCAATGACAGAAGAATTGGCCAACACCTATGCGTTTATGGGCTTAGATGCATGGTATTCAGACCAAAATGAATTGGCAGTGGCTTATTGGCAAAAGTCACATGCTTACGCATCCGGTGTTCAAGCAGTGCAGGTGTTGGGGTTTGTCATCGGAGAAGGTTATGCAATCGATTCAGAGGACACCACAAAAGATGAATCTGAAGAGTTGATTTGGCAAATGTTGTTGAATGGGTCACAAGAAGCTGAAAAACCTATGAATTGTCCAGACAGGTCAGAAGTATTAAGCTTAATGAATTTACGCTATAAATACTTATTGCTCGAGGCGTGTTCAACATCAGACCACGATCTGCAAACAGCGTATGAGGCGATTAAAGAACAGCAGAAACTTGCTCAACAAGCATTTGGAGAAACACACAAACATCAAGTGGTTGACATTTTGGATGCTTTAAATTGACATTTTTTTAGGCAGCTTAAACCTAAATGATTAAACCTTGATCGCTGCAACTGTGGTCACGGTCTAGCGTCTTTGAATCAACCGCCCACGCAGCCACTGTTTTTGTGGCTTGCCCAACAATTGTTTTAAATCAAATGAAGCAGTTCTGAATTCTTTGAGGCGAATGGGGTTGTTGCGGCTGCCCAATTTGCCAAAAAATATGTATTCTTTATCAAATTTCAGCAGTGTCATGTCACATTGATCGGCCCTGGGTTGATTGCTCGAATTCATCCCGAAATCTTCAGGTACGCTGCCTTTCCAAATGGCCTTGGTTTCAATGTAGCCTCGGGCTTGTTTGTTCAGACTGATGTCCTTTTTGTAAATCCCCGAAAAAATGAAATCATAGTCCTTTTTTTTGATGGCCTTGAAATCGTTGCTGATTTTTGTTTTGGCATCGTTGCTGTTGTCAGAAACCCATTGGCCATCAACCAAGCGAGGCGGTTTGGATTT
This sequence comes from Marinicella sp., assembly GCA_965230295.1. Taxonomy (GTDB): domain Bacteria; phylum Pseudomonadota; class Gammaproteobacteria; order Xanthomonadales; family Marinicellaceae; genus Marinicella. The sequence continues at coordinate 2,294,462 of OZ246001.1, forward strand.
CTGTACCAGGAATTTTGAGCATGCCCAGGAGGTGTTTTGGGCCATCAATAAACAACAAAAAGTGGTCAGTAATATTTTCATCAGGTCTCCAGCCAAAAAGTCACCGGCCCGTCATTGATCAAGCTGACTTGCATGTCAGCAGCAAATTGACCGGTTTGGACGTTTAAATCGGTTTGCTTAGCCAATTCGACCAGCTGATTGAAGATAAGTTCGCCATGTTCGGGAGAGGCTCCTCTGGAAAACCCGGGGCGATTGCCTTTTTTGGTGTCGGCAACGAGGGTGAACTGGGAGACCAGCAACAAATCGCCATTGATGTCATTCAAGGACAGGTTCATCTTGCCTGCCTGATCGGCAAATATTCGGTAGCGCCCAATTTTACCCAGTATTTTTCTGGCATGTTCAATGTCATCATCGCGTTCCACGCCAATCAAAGCCAGGATGCCTTGTTTGATGTGTCCTACGGTTTTGCCATTCACATCTACTTGCGCTTGCTTAACCCTTTGTATCAGTGCTTTCATGAGTGGGCATATTAGCAGAATTGGTATGAACTTGGGAACTTACCCCAAAATCTCAGATGATTATATTTCACCCGGATAGAAAAAAATCCACATGGTTTTGTAGTTTATCCAGGTAATCGGGTTCCATGGGATCAAGCCACACGGCGTCTTCTTCTTTGCGCAGCCAGGTGAGTTGGCGTTTGGCCAACTGACGGGTGGCAGCGATGCCTTTGAAGATGAAGTCGTCTCTGTTGGTTTTGCCTTCCAGGTGTTCCCAGGCCTGGCGATATCCTACGGAGCGCATGGAGGGTAGTTCATCATGGTTCCTTGGATTGGCCATCAGCGTTTTCATTTCATCCAAAAAACCCTGTTCCAGCATGAGGTTAAACCGCTTGGCAATGCGTTCGTGTAAGACGCTGCGATCGGCTGGTGAAATGATGATCTTTAAGGTGTTGTATTTGAGCTTTTGGCCTTGGTCCAATTCATGCCAAGTGGTCATGGTCTGGCCGGTTAATAGATAGACCTCATAGGCGCGATTGATGCGTTGCGGGTCGTTGGGGTGAATGCGAGCGGCACTGTCAGGGTCCACCTCGGCCAACAATTCATGTACATGTTCCCAGCCGAGTTCTGCGGCCATGTTTTGGATTTTTTCTCGTACCTCAGGGTCAGCTTCGGGCAGTTTAGACAAGCCATGCTGTAATGCGTTGTAATACAGCATGGTACCACCAGCCAGTAAGGGTATGCGGTCATGATTGACACTGCCTTGCATCAACTCTATGGCATCCTGGCAAAAGTTGGAAGCTGAATAGGGTTCCCATGGTTCGCAGATATCAACCAATTCATGAGGGGCTTTTTTAAGTGTTTCAGCATCTGGCTTGGCGGTGCCAATGTCCATGCCTTTGTAAACCAAGGCCGAATCAACGGAGATGATGTCACCCTGGTATTGTTCATGCAACAATATGGCGGCATCGGTCTTACCCGCAGCAGTGGGACCCATCAGAAAAATGGCTTTGGGCAGCGAATGTTCGGTCTGATCATCCATAGGAGGGTGATTATTGACCACGCAAGAATAATTTGTCCAATTGTTTCATGTCTAATTGCGTCCAAGTGGGCCGACCATGGTTGCACTGGTCTGAACGCAATGTATTTTCCATATCACGCAACAAGGCATTCATTTCCATAATGGACAATTGTCGGTTGGCCCTGACGGACCCATGACAGGCCATGGTGGACATGATTTCATTGATTTGGGCTTCAATTTTTTGACTTGAGCCCAAAGCCACAATTTCAGACAACACATCCTTGATCAGGTTCTCCACATCGGCATGGGCCAGCATGGCGGGGATTTTGCGAACCACCAAACTTTCTTCTCCCGTGATGCTGATTTCAAAACCCAGCTGAGCGAACCAGTTTTGGTGGGTTTCTACGGCATTGACTTCACGGCTGGACACGTTAACCTGAATGGGCACCAATAACTTTTGGTTCTTCAGTTCGTCTGCCGCAAATTTTTGTTTCATGCGCTCGTAGGTGATGCGTTCATGGGCTGCATGCATATCGACAATGATCAAACCGTGTTGGTTCTCTGCAATGATAAATACACCATGAATTTGAGCTTTGGCATATCCCAATGGCGGGATGTCCTGGTTTTGTTCATCTGATTCAGGCAGGTTGGGCACACCAGCGACATCTGTACCTGGAAAATGATTGAAGTCCTGGCTGGCTTGAGCAGCTTGATTCAAGTAGTCAAAACTGGCCTCTCTGACCCCAACAGATGGTCTGTTGGACTGTAAGGCACCTTGTCCACCACCAGATAAGTTCAAGCGGTGTTGCATTTGTGAGTAATCAGGTAAGGGCTCATTCACTGTAGCAGACATGGCACCAACTCGGGTTTCGGCCAGTGATTGATGGATGGAGCCAAAGATGAAATCATGAACCAACTTAGAGTCACGAAAGCGGACTTCGTGTTTGGTCGGGTGTACATTGACATCAACCAATTCAGGGTCAATGTCTAAGTACAACACGAAAGCCGGAAAACGACCATGAAACAGCACATCCTGATAGGCTTGTCTGATGGCATGACCGACCAGTTTGTCTTTGATCATGCGGTTGTTGATGTAAAAGAATTGGCGGTCTGGTTGGGCCCGATTCCATGAAGGCTTGGCGACCCAGCCTGACATTTTCAGGTTGCCCCGCTGCTGTTCAATATAAATGGCATTTTCAATAAAATCCTTGCCGCACAATTGATTGATGCGTTGGTGTTTGAGGATTTCAGAATCTCCGCCCTGGGCGTTGCGGATCATTTTGCCATTGTGGCTTAACCTGAAGGTGACATCAAAGCGTGATAAAGACACGCGTTTGATCAATTCGTCAATGCGCAGGTATTCAGTTTGATCGGTTTTCATGAACCGCCGTCTGGCTGGCGTATTAAAAAATAAATCGGAGACAATGATGGTGGTTCCAACGGGGTGTGCCGCTGGCATGGGCCCTTCGATTTCACCGCCATGTGCATTGACTTGAAATGCCATCTCAGCTTGATGGTGTCGAGAAATCAATTCGAAACGACTCACCGATGCAATACTGGGTAAAGCCTCACCACGAAATCCCATCGACAACAAGGACTCCAGATCATCCAAGGAGTGGATTTTACTGGTGGCGTGTCGCTGTAAAGCCATGGTCAAGTCAGCTTCACTGATGCCGCGACCATTGTCGGTGACTTTGATGCGTTTTTTACCCCCTGTTTGGACATCGATATCGATCACTGTGGCGCCAGCATCCAAGGCATTTTCGACCAATTCTTTGACCACCGATGCAGGACGTTCTACCACTTCTCCAGCCGCAATCTGGTCGATCAATTGGTTGGGTAATTTTCTGATACTCATGGGATAAATTTTACCATGCTTCATGGTATATTCATGCCTTAAAACAGGTTTCTTTCACGGCTACAGCACATTCCATTGATCGGTAAATGTACTTTAATCTTTTAATGGATAAGCCATGTAATGGTGCTGTTCAACTCTTAAAGCGGCCTTATTGAATATTCAGCGGTATAACTTTGTTAGATGGTTTGTTGGCATGTCGTTTGAGCAACCAATAAAAGCCCATCATGATCGCAGCAGACAAGATTAACCAGATGGTTGCAAAAACCGGTTGGCTGGTGAAAGTGGCAACCTGGTAAAAACAGGTGGCGATCAGGTATGCAATACCTGTTGAGTAGGTGGCCGAGAACAGGGCCCAGTTTTTACCCGTTTCTTTGGCGATGGTGGCGATCACCGTCACACATGGGAAATACAACAACACAAACAACAAGTAGGCATAGGCTGCCAGACCGCTGCTGAATTTATCTTGCAGGATGCCAAATAATTGAGTCGATACCCCTTGGTTTTCGGCCATGGTTTCCACTTCATCAATCTCAGTCAACGACAAGCCCAATGGATCAATCAAGGCATCAGCCAAGCCGGCTGCATTCTCCGGGATGGTTTGCAGGGCTTCCAGCAGTTCTTCGCCAACTGTGGCTTCACCCTCATCAATGGCTTTTGAATAAATGGCATCCAGCGAACCCACCATCACTTCTTTGGCCAGCAAACCGGTGAATAAGCCCACCACGGCTGGCCAGTTTTCTTCATCAACCCCCATCGGTGCAAAAATGGGCGTGGCCATTTGCGACCCGGCTGCCAACATCGATTGGTCGACGTCTTTGTTGCCCCAGGTAAAGTCGCGGCCGATGGAAGATATGATTTGTAAAATAACCACAATGATGATGATGATTTTCCCGGCATCAACAATGAAGCCACGCAGTTTGTGCCAGGTGGATTTCAGGATGAATAACAAACCGGGAAAGCGCCATTTAGGCAACTCTATGACAAACGGATCAGGTTGACCTGGCAGGATGGTTTTGCGCATTAACAAGCCAGTGGCAATGGCGACAACGATGCCAATCAAATACAACGACAAAACAATCAAAGCCGCGTGCTCAGTGAAGAAGGCTGCCACAAACAAAGCATAAACCGATAACCTGGCTCCACACGACATGAAGGGTGCCATCAAAGTGGTGATGATGCGTTCATCTTTTTTGGCCAGCTGGCGGGTGGCCATCACAGCCGGCACATTGCAGCCAAAGCTGACGATCAATGGCACAAATGCCTTACCGGACAGGCCGATTTTTTGCAGCCAATTGTTCATCACAAAGGCCGCCCTGACCATATAACCCGACTCTTCAAGCAGGGTTAAAAACAGGAACAGAAAGCCAATCACAGGGATGAAAGTGGCCACTGTTTGGATGCCGGCCCCCACCCCTTCTGCCAAAATCACAGTCAGCCAATCAGGGGCATGGATGGCAGCCAACAATTGACTGGTACCGTTGATGAAAATGGCTCCGGTGGCGATGTCGAAAAAATCAATGAACACATTGGCAACATTGATGGCAAAGAAAAACATCAGATACATGGCCAGCATAAAGGCCAATGATCCTGTCAATGGGCTGGTCAACCACTGGTCCACACGACTGAATTTGTCTTTCAGCGGGGTGCTGGATTTGGCAACGCCCTGTTCTGTCACCGCTTTGGCCATTTCCATGGCCTGTTTGAAGCGGGCATCAAAAATGCGTTTGCTTTCTTCGATCACATCTGTTGATGATTTGACGTATTCCTTGATGGCTTCTGCACGACTGACTGCTGCTGGTAATTCAATGTCCTGAGGTAACGGGGTGTGGTGATGCTCGGTATTTTGATGGGCTATTAAGGTGTTGGCAATGGTGTCGAACAAGTCTTTGATGCCATGACCTTTGGTGGCTGTGGTGGTCAACACCGGGCAGCCGGTCAATTTTGATAATTCATCAGTATCAATGGTTTTACCACTGGCAGCACGTTCATCATCCATGTTCAAAACCAACAGTGTTGGTACGTCTAAATCCAGAATTTCTGTGGTGAGAAACAAACAGCGTTCTAAGTTGTTGGCATTGATCACGTTGACAAACAAATCAATGTCTTTCCGGTCTAAGGCCTGTTTGACCACCAATTCATCTTGAGACAGTTCGGCCAAGGACAATCCATAAATACCAGGTAAATCCAGTAAAGAAAACCGGGTGTTGTTGCGAATCAACTTGGCTTCGGTTTGACTGACAGTCACCCCTGCCCAGTTACCGGTTTTCTTGTTTTGACCAGCCAAGGCATTGAATAGGGTGGTTTTGCCACTGTTTGGGTTGCCAATCAGGGCGACTTTGGTGGGTTTGGACACGATGGTTAGGGTCAGATCAGTGAGACAGAGATGGAATTGATTAAATCAGAGCCCACAGCGATGTTACCAAAGGGAGTTTTGATCACAGCACCATGTTTGTACAATGCCATCAACTCAATCACCATGCCCATGCCTAACCCCATCAATGTGAGCTTTTGACTCAACGATTCTGAACAAGCATTGTGACATACCTGGTAGGTGTTTCCGGCTTTGGCGTGAGAGAGTTGCACTGAATTTTCAGATGGGCTGGTCATGGCTAGGTGCTAATCTAAATAATAATGGTTCTCATTATTGGGTATTGGCTAAAAATAATCAAGTGTTGAACCAGAAAAAAGACAAAAGTTTGATTCTTGTCAAACAGCAGGGCTGGCACTTTTGTTCATGCCAGTTTGCCATTCTTGGGCACTGCATGCTGTGGTTTTTGTCATTAATCGAAAAGATGGGTGTCTGCGTGACATATTTCTTTGGTTTAGTTGTTCCTGATTTGATAAAATCAACGGTTTATTTTGACTGGAATCATTGATGATTGGACACATTCAGGAGTTGATTGAAAACGCCTTGGAACATTTACAGGTAAAAGGTGAATTCAATTTAGACCAAACCCCAACAATCAACATAGAACGAACCCGCAACAAAGACCATGGTGACTATGCATCCAACGTGGCTTTGACCTTGGCAAAACCGCTGAAATCCAACCCCCGTGCGATTGCCGAAAAAATCATCGCAGAAATGGCCGACTCAACCCATGTCAACAAAGTGGAAATAGCCGGACCTGGCTTCATCAACTTTTATTTGACTGACGCCTGTCGCTTGCAGGTTTTGAAAAGAATTTTAAAACTGAAACATGATTACGGCACCAGCCAATTGGGTGAAGACAAAAAAGTCACGGTGGAATTTGTTTCAGCCAATCCAACCGGACCCTTACATGTAGGACATGGTCGCGGTGCTGCCTTTGGCTCCAGTTTATCGAACATCTTGAAAAAAATGGGCCATGATGTCCATGCGGAATACTACGTCAATGACCACGGTCGACAAATGGATATTTTGGCCACTTCGGTGTGGCTCCGTTATTTGGAGTTGTGTGGAGAGAGCATTGTGTTCCCGGCCAATGGTTACAAAGGGGACTACATATTTGACATAGCCAGAAAAGTCAGACAGAAAAATGGTGATGATTACCGCCATGGTCAGATGGAGGTGTTTGCACAAGTCAGCCCCGATGAACCAGCAGGTGGCGACAAAGAACAACACATCGATGATTTGGTGATCAACGCCAAAGACATCTTAGGTGATGGTTACCAAAAGATTTTTAAAATTGCCTTGAAAAGTATCTTGGCCGGCATTGAAGATGATCTGGAAGACTTCAATGTGTTTTATGATGAATGGTTTTCTGAAAAATCATTGCATGAAAGTGACACCATTGACCGGGCTTTGGGTAAATTGAAAGAAGGCGGTCATCTGTATAAGAAAGAAGGGGCCTTGTGGTTCAATGCCACCCACTTTGGCGATGAGAAAGATCGGGTGGTGATGCGTGAGAATGGCTTGAAGACTTATTTTGCATCGGATGTGGCTTACTTGTTGAATAAGTTTGAACGCGGCTTTGAAAAATTGATCTACGTGTTTGGTGCCGATCACCATGGATACATCCCTCGATTGAAAGCGGCCACCAAGGCTTTGGGTTTCGATGCCGAACAAATTGAAATTCTGTTGGTGCAATTTGCCCACTTGTATAAGCACGGGGAGAAACTGCCCATGTCAACCCGCTCAGGACAATTTGTGACCTTGAGCGAATTGGTTTCAGAAGTGGGTTGTGATGCCTCTAGGTTCTTTTATGTGATGCGTTCGCATGACCAACATTTGGATTTCGATATGGATTTGGCCAAATCACAATCCAATGACAACCCGGTTTATTACATTCAATACGCGCATGCCAGAATCTGCAGTATTTTACGGAAATTAGAAGAACAAAACATGACCCACAACATCGAAATCGGACATGTGTCAGTGGAATTGTTGGTCGAAGAACAGGAGTTGGATTTGATCAAGGCCTTGAGCCAATACCCCGAAGTGGTGGCCAAAGCAGCAGCCAACTATTCGGTACACTCCGTGGCCAACTATTTACGCGATTTAGCGCAATTGTTTCACAGTTATTACAACGCCCATCAGGTGCAAATTGATAACGAAAATTTACGCAATGCACGGTTAAACTTGTGTTTGGCAACGCGTTATGTGTTGGCAGATGGTCTGGCTTTGTTGGGCTCGTCAGCACCCAAGGAAATGCGTTCAGAGGACAGATAAGAATATGGCCAAGAAGAAAGCGGTGCGCAAAACCACCAAACGAAAAACCACCCGCAAAGCCGGTCAAAAACGACCCGTACCAGGCTGGATCATCCTGCTCAGCGGTGTACTTTCAGGTTTACTGTTGGCGGTGTTTATTTACATCAAAGGTTGGGTCCCAGAGCCCATTCAGCAGAACCAACCGATACCCGGTGTGGCCAAGGAAGTGGTTGAGCCTGTTGAAGATGTCAGTAAAGACCTCAGTAAACAAAAACCTGATTATGATTTTTATTCAGTATTGCCTGAAATGGAAGTGGTGATCCCCAAAGAAGAACTGGAACAACAAGCGGCCAGAGACAGTAAGGAGTATACTTACATTTTACAAATTGCATCCTTTAAAAACCGGCCTGATGCGGAAGAGTTGAAAGCCAAAATTGCTTTTTCAGGTCAAATAGCTTTCATCCAATCAATTGATGTGAATGGCACCGAATGGCACCGGGTGCGCGTAGGTCCCTTTGATTCCAGCCGTGAAGCGGACAAACAAAAAAGACAACTAGAACAAGGAGGTCACAAAGCTTTGGTTTTGAAAGAAACCAAATCATAAAGACAACGGCCATCTGATGGCCAACAAAAGGTACAGAACATGAAAACATTGCTGACATTGCTATTGACCATCGGCATGGCTCAGGCCCAAATGAAAGGGGATACTTATTATTTGCCGGCGGTGGATGTTGGACTTGAAAAAGAAGTGGCCGCCGAGCGTGCTCAAGGACAACCGCTAAAATATGCTTTGGGCACACCCATTGAAGTGATCCATCATTCAAAGCATGAAGTCGGTTCTGCAGGTCAATGGACTCAAATGTTTGATGGCAGTTGGGAGTTCCGGATCAGGTTATCAGCCGAAAATGCCACCAGTATAAATGTAGGGATGGTGGACTTTTTCTTGCCACATTCAGCAGAACTTTGGGTCTATAGTGATGATGAAAGCATCATGCGAGGTCCATACAATGACACTTATAACCAATCACACGGGTTTTTCTGGATTGGAGATGTGCCTGGTGATCATGTCAATCTAAAGCTCACTGTCAATAACCGCGAAAAGCAGTACCTTTCTTTCCAGGTGAACAACATCACCAGAGGTTTTTATAAGTATTGGGAAGAGCCATCATACTTGGCAAAAAGTGGCAGTTGTAACGTTGACGTGGCTTGTCCGGAGGCAGATGGGTGGGATGATCCAATTAATTCTGTTGGGCAGTATTCATTCAGTACTTCTGAAGGCGGTTTTGTTTGTACCGGACAGCTGATCAACAACACGGCACAGGATGGCACACCTTACTTTTTAACCGCTGACCATTGTGGATATTCCAATGAATCTACTCAGGAGCCATTGACTGTCAGGCAGAACGTGGCGGCATCGATTTCGTTGACATGGAATTATCAGTCACTGACTTGTCGTGCACCTGGATCAGCATCCAGTGGAAACCAAATTTCACGCAGTGGTTTCAATGACCGACAATCAGGTACCACCTATTTGGCATCCAATCCTGACAGTGATTTTACCTTGCTTGAATTAAACCAGACACCTCCTGATCATTATGGTGTGGTGTATACAGGGTGGGACCGATCAGCTGGCATTCCGTCAGGTGTTGTATCAATCCATCACCCAGCAGGGCATGCCAAGCGCATCAGCATCGAAAATGATCCGCTGACCATCACAGGGCGTGGCAGTGTCTTCCCTGGCAATCAAGGCTATTTCAGGATTGGAGACTGGGATGTGGGAACCACTGAGGGCGGTTCTTCAGGAGGCGGTTTGTGGAATTCTGACCAGTTACTGGTTGGACAGCTTTTTGGAGGGTTGGCTGCTTGTGGGAATGATGAAGCTGATTGGTATGGGCGTTTTCACACTTCCTGGGATAATGGCAGCGATGCCCAATCCCGATTAAGTGATTGGTTGGATCCGCAGAACACGGGCCAAATAACGTTAGGCAGTTCAGAAGGCTGTGAGGCACCGACTGTGTCTATCGTCAACAATTCCAGCAACCAAGTGGGGGACAATTTGACCTTCACAGCCCAAGCCAGTGGCGGTGCCGGTAATTACACCTTTATTTGGGACATCGATGGAGATGGCGTGGCTGATGACAGTGGCAGCAGCATCCAAGCGAACTACAACCAATCATACGTGGGTAACATCAATGTTACAGTTACTGATGCAGATAATTGTCAAGGCAGAGGATCACAAGCGGTGGTGATAGAAGCTGCCAATATTCAGTTGGAGGAAGTGGTTAACATCCGTGAAAATCTGGATCAAATCTGTGGCAATAACGACAACGTGATTGATCCGGGTGAGCGCTGGACCACTTTGCTACAAGCGCGGAATACTGGCGGAGTCACTGGCACGGATGCTTATTTAGCCATGGGAAAAAGTCGCCAAGCTGATATTGAAGGGATCAATGACAGTTTTGGCAATGTGGCCACCAGTTGTAACCGACTGTTCATTGACATCTCCAGCACTGGGACCATGATGCCTTGGGAGTCAGCCAATGTTGGCAACACCAATGCAGAAGATGAAGGTTCGGTTTTGATTCAATTGGCAAATCCGTTCCAACATTATGGTGAAACGGTCACTCAGGTCCGGGCCTCGACCAATGGTTTCATCAGCACTTCATCGAATGCCACGGGTGGCGATTGGGACAACGACTGTCCATTGCCCCAAACACCAGACAAAGACAATGAAGGAGCCAGAATTGCAGTGATGCATGATGACTTGAGAGATGCCACTTTTTACCACCAGTCTTTCAACAGCTGTCCAAGGCCATCTGATACCGGTGGTGATTTGGCTTGTGAAGTGTTTATGTGGCAGTCAGCTGATTTGTGGGACACCATGTCGACGGTTGAAAATTATGATATACAGGCCATTTTGTATCCGGCCACTTCACAATGGGTTTATCAATATGGTGGTTCTGGTTTTAATGGATCTGGGGCCAGCGTAGGTATGCAAAATGAAGCGGCGACCGATGGTTTGAATTATGCCTGTAACAGCAGCAATGGCATCAACACCACCGAAGCTGTCTGTTTATTTAACAGGGATCATAAACCTTCATCTGATGGTGCGCCTTTTGTCATGTTAGAAAGCCCAGTGATCAGTATAGGTGACATGGATGTGAATGAAGCCCAAAGTGGATCACTTGACTTTGCCATTGCAGAAGACGCCACCTGTGGCACCCAATTTGCGATTGATCACCAGGCTTCTGTTTTCGATGAAGGATTCAATACAGGTCAAAACAATGTGTTCAATGCTGAAGTGGGGAACAATGGACAATGTCGAGTTGTTACCAACTGCGGGGTGGGCAGCAGCACCAGTTTCTCCAGCAATGACATACAAGTCAGACCTGGTTTGTGGTGGAACCCAAGCCGCAATGGCAATGGCTTTGATTGGTACAATATAAACCAAAGAAGTTTGGTTTATAATTTTTATACTGGAGAAAAAACAGGCGAACCTGTTTGGTACTTGGCCAATGATACAGACTCAAAACACAACCAATATTACAACAATATTTTCAGGTTTGAAGCCCCAGGAGGTTTTGGTAATGGTGAATTAAGTCCGGATAATGTTGGCTGGTCGAACACCACTTTTATTGATGATTCCAATGCCATCCAAGTGAGAACCATCAAAGGTGATCTCAGTGCTGAGAAATTGTATTTTCTGCAATATGGTGCCAATGAAACCCCCAATTATCACACTGGCTTATATTTCACACCCAGTGAAAATGGCTGGGGACATTCGGTAGGTACATTAGGTAATTCCCGTGTGGTGGTCACTTACCTGTACAGGGACGATGGTCAACCTTATTGGACGATTGCCAGTGGGCCCAATAACTCATCGTTGTTTGATGTGTATTATTTCAATACATTTTGCCCAAGTTGTCCAGCAACCAACACACCTGGAGAGGTGGTTGGCAGTCTCAGCCTGAACCTAAACAACGGAACTGATGGGACATTGACCCAGTTCAATGTGGTGCATGACATGATTAATTGGACACGCAGTAATTTACCCGTGGTGAATTTACTCTCACCGCAGAATTAAAACTTACAACAAATAAGCCAACTGGTATAACACGTTGGCTCAAAGTGACCACATATGGCTTCGACTCCGCTCAGCCAACGGTCAAGGAAGTCATGTTCTTCAATTTTCCGTTCACAATTTTAAGAGCTGTGCTTTATGAGCCCAGCTGATGTCGACTGAAGTCGACACTGCAGAATCGGTTATTGGCGCGTTGACTTCAGTCAACATTGCATCCCGGCATCGTTTTGTATTTGGAAATAAGTGCCACTGACCGCGTACTGAGCGCAGTTGATGTGCAGACCAATCAATAAAACCGGTTTCGACTTCGTTCAGCCAAAGAATCAATCAATTGGTTTTTTATAGGGTTTGGAACCATCCGCCTGGATGCTGAACCGCTTGTAAGTCCATTGGTATTGGCAGGGGTTGATGTTGACCATTTCCTCAATCACCTGGTTCATGGTGGCAACTGATTCATCTAAATTCAAATAAATGGAGTTTGGAGCCAATTTGAAATGTAAGTCGAAACCTTGTCCTTCAGGTAACCGCTCAGCGACAGCAAACACAACAGGGACCCGGGTTTTGATGGCCACTTTGCTGAATAAAGTCATGGTGTAGGCATCCTGTCGCATGAATGGTGCATACACACCTTGCCCGCTTTTCGGTTGTTGATCAGGTAATATGGCCAGGATGTGTTTCTGTTTCAATACCTTAAATACCTGGCGAACACCTTTGGCATCAGCCGTGATTTGGTTGGCGCCACCGGAGCCACGGTATTTAAGTAATAACTGCTCTATTTTAGGATCTGTGGGGGGTTTGTAAAGGAAAGAAAACCCAGGATGTTTTGACAACCAAAGGTTCAAAACCTCCCAGTTTCCAAAGTGAGGTGCGGCCAACAACAACCCGGATTTTTTTTTCAGTGCATCTTCGAAAACTTCAAGACCATGGATGTTCTGTATGATGGCATCAATGTCATTGCTGTATTTTTTCCAAACCAGGCCCAGCTCAAACATGGATTTGACGGTCTCGACCAAACTGTCTTTGGCCAGTTGTTGTTGTTCAGGTTCATCCAAATTCGGGTAACACAGTTGGATGTTGGTGGTGGTGATGCGCCGTTGCTTTTCTGACCAGCGCCACACCAGGCGGGCCATGAATGCAGCCCAATTGTGGGATGTCTTTAATGACAACCAGTTACTGATGTGAACAATAAATTGGAATAAGAAGGCTCGCATCAGCGTATTTTATAGGAAAAAGTTTACAGTTGAAGATTAATGTCATGATCAATGGTTTTACAGACAAAAAAAACCGCCATTCAATGAAGAACAGCGGTTAATTCACGGGGACTCCAAACACAAAATCCCCTCATCCTTTATTCCCGAGTTTGGTACTTCATGTACCTGATCATCACTCCTTGTCAACAACCATTGGAACCAGTTCCCTGATTCCTCCTTCGTGTGCCTCATTGGCAGGTAAGTCATGATGTCAAGTCCTTGGTGACTTACTTAATCCCTGGAAGTATTGTGTTCTATTGGGATGCTGAAATCTGTCCATAGATTCTGAAAGCTTTGTAAGAAAATGACTACAAGTACTTTTCGTAGTTGATTGAGTTTTTTTGCAAGTATTAAAACGGTGACTGAAGTCAACGCTCCGAGGAAATTGTCGGTATGCCGACTTCAGCCGACATCAGATGAGCGTATAGCTCGGTTCATCAATGACTGGCGATCAGGCAAGCATGCAATGGGGATCATTCAATTTGAGTTGATGCCGATCAGGACTCGGCGCTGCCTGATGATTGATTGTCAGACGATTTTGATTTGTTTTTAAAATCCGTTTCATACCAGCCAGTGCCTTTCAAACGAAAACCGGCGGCCGATACTTTTTTCACCAAGCTGGCTGTGTCACAGCTGGGACAATCAGTCAAAGCAGCATCTGACATTTTCTGAAGTTTTTCTAATTCATGACCGCAATCTTGGCATTGGTATTCATAAATTGGCATGGTTCAATCCTGTACTGGTAAAAAGAAATCACAGGGTGATGGTTTGTTCACCCTGTGAGGTTGCGTCCCTTAGTGGGGTTGCTTGGCGGTAAATTCAAGTTGTTGGTCCACTAAATTCACATCGATGATACTGCCAGGTGGAAATTCGCCGGACAACAGGTGTGATGCCAGCGGATTCTCCAACTCATCTTGGATGGCCCGTTTCAATGGTCTGGCGCCATAAACCGGATCAAAACCAACACTGCCCAAGAAGTTCAAAGCCTCATCACTGATTTGTAAATGCAAATCGCGAGTGGCTAAACGTTTGGTGACTTTGTTGATCTGGATCTTGGCAATCAAACGAATGTGTTCCTGTTTCAAGGGATGGAACACCACGATGTCATCCACGCGGTTGATGAATTCAGGCCTGAAATGTGAACCCACCACGGTCATCACCGAATCTTTGATTTCTTTGTAAGGGTCATTGATCTTACTTTGAATGATGTCAGAGCCCAGATTTGAAGTCATGATGATCACGGTGTTTTTGAAATCAACTGTGCGACCTTGACCATCGGTTAGGCGACCGTCATCCAACACCTGTAACAACACATTGAACACATCTGGGTGGGCTTTTTCCACTTCATCCAACAAGATCAATGAATAGGGCTTGCGTCTGACAGCTTCAGTCAAGTATCCACCTTGGTCATAGCCCACATAGCCTGGGGGCGCGCCAATCAAGCGTGCCACCGAATGTTTTTCCATAAACTCGGACATGTCCAGACGAATGATCGAATCTTCGGTATCAAACATAAACTCTGCCAAAGCTTTACACAATTCAGTTTTACCCACACCTGTGGGACCTAAAAACATGAATGATCCAATGGGTCTGTTCGGGTCGGCCAATCCAGAACGTGAGCGTCTGATGGCATCTGATACTGATTTCACAGCTTCTTCCTGCCCGATCAAACGCTTGTGGATCGCTGTTTCCATCTGCAACAATTTTTCTTTTTCACCTTCCATCATTTTGGTCACAGGAATGCCAGTCCACATCGAAACGATTTCTGCAATTTCAGCTTCAGTGACTTTGTTGCGCAGTAACTTGAATTGGCTCATATCAACTTCAGTGGCTTGGGCAATTTGTTTTTCCAGTTCAGGAATTTTCCCGTATTGCAGCTCTGACATCTTGGCCAGGTCACCAGATCGCTTGGCCACTTCAAAGGCCGCCTTGGCATCTTCCAGTTCTTCTTTCAGGTGAGTGGTGCCTTGAACTGCCGCCTTCTCACTGTTCCAGATTTCCTCAAGATCAGAGTATTCACGTTCCAGTGTTTCAATGTTGCTTTCTAACTCAGCCTGGCGTTTTTTCGAGGCTTTGTCTTTTTCCCGCAACAAAGATTCACGTTCCATTTTCAGTTGGATCAGCTTGCGATCGAGCTTGTCCATTTTGTCTGGCTTGGAATCAATTTCCATGCGGATGCGGCTGGCGGCTTCATCCATTAAGTCGATGGCTTTATCTGGCAAATTTCTGTCAGTGATGTATCGGTGTGACAAGGTGGCTGCTGCAATGATGGCAGGATCGGTGATTTCCACCGCATGATGCACTTCATAGCGTTCGTTCAGGCCGCGCAATATCGCAATGGTGTCTTCCACAGATGGCTCTTCAACCAGCACTTTCTGGAAGCGCCGTTCCAAAGCTTTGTCTTTTTCAATGTGTTGGCGGTATTCATCCAGGGTGGTGGCACCAATACAATGCAGTTCGCCACGGGCCAAGGCAGGTTTGAGCATGTTGCCGGCATCCATGGCACCTTCGGCCGCACCGGCCCCTACCATGGTGTGAAGTTCATCAATGAATAAGATCACTTGCCCTTCTTGTTTACTCAAATCATTGAGTAATGATTTGAGCCGTTCTTCAAATTCGCCACGGTACTTAGCACCAGCAATCAAAGCACCCAAATCCAAGGACAACAGTCGTTTGCCCTTGACACCTTCTGGTACTTCATTGTTGACAATGCGTTGGGCCAATCCTTCCACAATGGCGGTCTTACCCACGCCAGGCTCACCAATAATCACAGGATTGTTCTTGGTGCGACGTTGTAAGATTTGAATGGTACGCCTGATCTCAGCATCGCGGCCAATGATCGGATCCATTTTAGATTGTTCAGCCCGGGCGGTTAAATCGATGGTGTATTTTTCCAAAGCCTGACGATTTTCTTCAGCGCCTTGGTCATCCACACTGCTGCCACCACGGATTTCATCGATGGTTTGTTCGATCGAATCACGCTGCGCCCCAGCCTTTTTCAGTAACTGGGCTGTGGTGTCGTTCGAATCCAACAAGGCCAAAGCGAACAATTCGCTTGCAATGTATTGGTCTTCTCGTTGTTGTGCCAATTTATCGGCCAGGTTCAAAACTTTGACCAAGTTGTTTGACAAGTTAACTTGACCGGTGTTGTTGCCAATCACCGGCATCATTTCGATGGTTTCATCGATGCTTTTTCGCAGCAAGTTGATGTTCACACCAGATTTCATCAACACATGTTTCATCGATGAATTTTCCTGGTTCAATAAAGCCGACAATACATGGGCCGACTCAATCACGTTGTGATCTTTACCCACGGCGATAGACTGTGCTTCGTTCAGTGCTTGCTGGAAATTGGTGGTTAATTTATTAAAGTTCATAATTTCCAATTATATTTTTAGATTGGCATTTAAATGGGGGTCGTTCTGTATTTTTCAAATCTGCTTATTTGTTTCCTTGAAACATGAAATCAGTGTATTTTGATGACCAGATAAATATTAATCATTTTTTAACAGTTCTGTTTTTCTGCAAAAAACGTTGCGTTCCTGTCTTGTGGTGATAATTTGCACATCCTATAATTATCTTAATCAAGAAAACACAACCAATTCATGCCATGGATCAGCAAAGCAGACAGGGCTCATTTTAAAAAATACGGATACCTGGTCGTAAAAAATGTGGTGCCAAAGCATTTGATTCAACCAGCTCGCGAGGAAATTGCAACAACCGTCAATGCCCGTTTGGATGACCCCACTTCCTGGTATCAGGGTGATCTGCGCAATGATGGTATTGTTCCCGTTCATCACCTGCAATCCTTGTGGAACATCAGACAAGACCCACAGGTGTTTGCCATGTTTGCTGAGTTTTGGGGTCAAGACAGCCACCTATATACCGATTTCAATCGCTGTTGTTTCAGACCTCCTAATCATGATGATTATCCAGAATTGAGTTTGGGTGAGATTCATTGGGATATTGACCCCAGGAGGGGCAGTGAAGGATGGATTCAAGGCATCGTCTTATTAACTGACATCAAACCCAACACCGGTGGTTTTCAGTGCATCCCAGAGATATATCAGGACATCGATGAATGGATCAGGGTGAATGCCATGTCGGAAGATTTCAACCATTTTCAACCTGGTTTAGACACCCACCCAACTTTACAACTCAGTGGCCAGGCAGGGGATGTGATTTTGTGGTCAACCCTGTTACCTCATGGACCGGCAGTTAACCTGTCAAATGAGGTCAGGATTGCAGCCTTTGTGACCATCACGCCTGATAACAAGTTCGAGCAAAAAAGAGCAACCAGAAAAAGATGGATATTGGCAAAAAGGGCGCCAGCAAAGTGGCGCGGTTTGCCCCAACAACAAGACCCTGAACCAGGGCCAACAGTTAAATTAACTGAATTAGGAAAAAAATTAGCTGGCATCAATCCCTGGTGATGAATGTCCTGATTTCGCTGAAGTATATAGGTGACAGGTCCAAATCGTTGTGACCGGCATCGATGTTGGTAACATGCAGCTGATTTTCCGGAATGGCTTGAATCAGTTTTTGTGTATGCGATGCTTTGATTACTTGGTCTTGGGTGGCCATCACCACCATGGTAGGTGCATTCAATTGATCCGCCCTGGCTGCTGAATCATAATGATCTTTGAGCAACCACTGCATGGGAAAGACCGGCAGCATGGATTGCGCGACGTTGCGGATGCTGTCAAAGGGTGTGACCAACACCAAATGATCGACCGGTCTTTGACTGGCCAAATAAGTGGCGACACCTGAGCCCAACGACCTGCCTATGACTTTCACCTGGTTGTGTTTGCCTTTGATTCGATCAAACAACGCCAAAGCATCAGCATACAAAGCTGTTTCGCTGGCAGATCCTGCTGCACCAGCATACCCTCGATATTTCATCAGGTAGGTGGTGTGTTGAGGAAACTCCTGAAAAAAATCTCCCGCGGTATAGGCCACATTCTCCGCATTGCCACCAAAGTACAAGATGGCGTTATCGGCTTGGTCATGGGTAACCAAAGCCTCAACATGGATGTCGCTGTTGAGAAATTTTAAGGTATTGAAGTTATGGGCAGTGGCCGCAGTCGGATAGTAGATCATGTTTCTTTGAAAGAGGTATAACAGTACACCCAACATCAGGTAAATGATCAACAATGATTTAAACAGACTGAGGTAATTCATGGTTTCATTGACTTATTGGTCTTGGTCAAGTTCTTATAGTTTACTTCAGAGCGGGTCGTAAAGGTGATTTCTGAACCCCCCAATGATTAAGCCACATGGAAGTGGTTAATGCTGAAAATTGTCGGGAACAATTTCAGTGAAGCCACATGGAAGTGGTTAATGCTGAAAATTGTCGGGAACTGTTTCTGTAAAGGAAAAAATAACATTTAAACCGACCTCGTCTCTGGCCATCAATTTTTTAACAATGGCTTCATTAAATCCTAATCAACGGCTCAATATAATCACACCGATAAGTTCAATAAAGTGCAATGGATTTTAAATAATAAGTCCATCGTTTTTTGAGAATTACGTTAAATGAATAAACACAATAACAAGAGGATTTAAGACATGAAATACATTGATAACAAATTTATTTTGATCATAAGCCTGCTGATTTCTTTTGAAGCATGGTCATTCAAGTGTGATTTTTCAACAGACGTTCCAATACCAGAGTGCAATGCATTGAACGTTGCCTTTACATCTCTGGGCATATTAAATTCAACATTCAGCCAGCAAGTCAAAGATGATTGGGGTGATCCAAACCACAACACGGTTTGTGACACCCATGATGGTCCTTATGGGATCTTCTGTTCGGGCAATCAAGTAACCAGAATAACCATATTTAATCAATCCATCTCAGGCAACATCCCTTCAGAGTTCGGAAACCTCACTGGTTTGGAAAGGTTAGAATTGGCCAGCAATGGAAACCTAACCGGCAGCATTCCCCCGGAACTGGGAAACCTGAGCAACTTGCAAGATCTTTACTTGGGACAAAATAACCTGACTGGCAACATCCCATCTGAGCTGGGTAATCTGTCTTCCATTCTTTCCATACACTTGGGAGGTAATAACCTCACCGGTTCCATTCCTCCTGAGCTCGCCAACCTCTCAAGTCTAGGGTTCTTAAATCTGGATAACAATAACCTGTCAGGCACCATTCCTGCCGAGTTAGGTAACCTGAATAACCTGCGAGAATTTATCTTGTCTTACAATGAAAATTTGACCGGTGCCATCCCGCCGGAACTGGGTAACCTCACTCAGTTGGAATCACTTCAGTTGATTCTTAACAATTTCACTGGTGTGATTCCTCCAGAGTTGGGGAGCCTTGTGAATTTACAACGCTTGAGTGTGTCTGGTAATAACCTCAGTGGCAACATTCCACAGGCTTTGACAAACCTGTCCAACTTGTATGAATTGGGTTTGAGCGACAACAATTTTGATGGTCCCATCCCCAGTGGGCTGGGAGATCTGATTGATTTAGAGTTCTTGAGTTTATCCCTTAACAAACTTTCTGGTGACATACCCCCATCATTGGGCAATCTGTCAAACTTGCAATTCCTGTTCTTGAACAACAATGAATTGACCGGCTTCATCCCTCAAGAATTGGGCAGCCTGACTGGCTTGCAATTTCTGAATTTAAGCAACAACAATTTGACCGGATTGATTCCTGCAGAGTTGGATAACCTACAGAGTTTGTTTTTCCTGTTCTTGAATGACAATTATTTACTGGGTGATTTTCCAGACATCAGGGGCGCAGGCATTCCTGCTCCTTCAGAAAACCTGCTGATTCAAAACAATTGCTTGACGCCCAATTCAGATCCCAGTGTGAATGACTGGATTGACGCCAGAACCAGTTTGACTTCAGGTTTGCAGGCTCAGTATCCAGATGCCAACGTCTGTTTAGATGTTTTCATTGAATATGACCTCATTTTTGACAGTGCTTTTGAATGAATATAAAAGCAAGGCGATTCAATGGTTTTCAAGAATGAGTTGATAACCTGTTTTTGAGACGGTTTTGATTTGTGTTTGAAGGCTGCCATCCAGTTGACATTTTTTTCGCAGTTCAGCAATGTGTGTATCCACAGTACGACTGTTGATGGCCGCCTGATGACCCCAAACTTCTTGCATCAATTCAAGGCGCGAGATGGCCCGGTTTAAATTTCGACTCAAATACAACAACAACAGGTATTCTTTGGGTGCCAAATCAATTGGCTCATGCTCTTTACAAACCAGTCGTCGGTCCTCGTTGATACTCAAATGGCCTACAAGCGTCAGCGCCTTATCAGCTAAGTGGGTGGTTGGCTGACCAACCCTTCTCAACAAAGCTTCCACCCGCGCCAACAATTCCATCAAGCCAAAAGGTTTGGTTAAATAATCATCGGCACCTGAACGCAATGCCCGGACTTTGTCCATTTCCATGGACCGTGCAGTTAAGCACAGTGTAGGGATTTTAATCTTTTTTTGTTGCAGCTGGTTGATGATGCTGAATCCATCAACATGGGGCAACATCATGTCCAGGATCAATAAATCAGGATGACTAGATATGATGTGTGGCACGGCATCAGCACCATCATGACACAGGGTTACTTGATAACCTTCTAGCAACAAGTTTGATTCCAGGCCCTTGGCCAATTCAATGTTGTCTTCTATAACTGCAATGGTAGTCATGCATGGTCCTCTGATTTGTTTTCTGGATATAAAGGCAAGGTGATGACCACTGTTAAGCCGACTGCCGGGTGTTCAAATGACATTTGTCCACCGAGTTGTTGGCATAAGTTGTTGGCAATGCTGAGACCTAAGCCGTTGCCATTGATACCACGGTGCTCATCCCGTTCTAAGCGCTGATACGTTTGCAACATTTGCTTCACCTGTTGTTTAGGTATACCTGGCCCTTGGTCGGTAATTTTTAGGATCATGAATTGGGTTAATTTTTTGATTTCAATGGTTATTATCTGTTGTGGAGGGCCAAATTTTACGGCATTGTCCAGTACATTGATCAACACTTGTTTGAGCAAATTGGGGTCCGTTGCGATGTACAGTTCATCCTGGGTTTGCACATCAACTTGAATGTTCTTTTGTTGCCACACAATATTTTGTTGTGTCAGCAAATCATTAAGAAATGGTGTGATGTGAAGCTCTTCAGTGAGCACATTGATTTGGTTTTGTTGAATTTGTTGTTGCTGCAGGATGTTGTCAACCAAGTGGCTCAAACGGATGCTTTCCTGATGTATGACTTTGAGGTAATGATGTTGCTTGGCATCGTCTTTTTCCCGACCCAACTCCAAAGTCTCGGCAAACAAGCGAATTTGAGTCAATGGTGTTTTCAGTTCATGTGATGCTCGGGCAATGAACTGTTCTTTTTGTCTGGTCAGTACATTGGTGCGGCGATACAACCAAAACATGATAATCATGGCAGAGATGGCCAAGCCAATAAGAATCAGTAATTGAGGCAATTGTGTTTGTGGCAAACCGCCAATGATAAGTTGACTGGCCAGCGCTCGATCGATGTGAGCTGTCAGCAGGTACCCGGCAAACAATGCACCGTAATCATCATCAATGGTAATGCTGTGATGATTCGCCGATTCAACAGCATGGCTTGACTGCCAAAGGACCTGACCTTGAGCGTTTTTAAAGAAAAATGTCAAGCCGACGTTGTCTTTATTGTCAGTCAAAACAGTGGGTAAAACCGCTTTGTTGTCATACAAAAAATCAAACCCACCTCGCACCAAGGCATCGTTGTATTCGGTGATGACACTGTATTTTGAATTGATTCGGATGAGGCTTTTGAACGACAGGGTTTGGCTGTCCAAGTCGTGAAGGGCTTGGATGCCAGGTCCGTCATCTGTTTGTGTGGCCGGGATGGAAGTATCAACTGCTTGGGTTAACTGAGGGTGTACAACGGCATTCAGGGTTTGCCTTTCATGATCCAGAATCTGAACGTTGGTCAAAGCTTCCTTGACCCTGGTTCGACTGGGGTTTAACTGTTCATTGGGGGTGTTTAAAAAATCAATGATCGTGCTGTTAGGATTACCGGGTCCAGTCCACGCCTGGCCCAAATCAAACATCGCCGCATAGCCAATTTGACCTTTGATGTTTCGGGCAAATTGTTGTGCTGCCATGGCAGCATAGTCATTCAAAACAGCACTCACCGTCACTGTTTGTTTTTCTTGGTTGTGCTGTATCTGCCAAATAAAGCCCAACATGACCGCAAAATTTACCAGCATCATTGTGATTAACAGGTATTGTTGCCAGGATTTATGTTGTTCAGTACTGATCAAAGGAGTCGTTGTTTTTGATACACCATCAGTTTAACTTGAATCAAGCCAAGCCGCAAAGTGATGCCTGCTTATGAAGGTAATCCTGACAATTCCCTGACAAAACCTCAACCTATTTTAATGGTGTGCTCGCTATGATGATTGGAATTAAAATCAATGAGGATATTCATGAAAAAGTTACTGGCTTTGTTGTGTTGTTTGCCCATGTTAGTGGTGGCTGACATATTTGATGATCCACAAAACCTTAAAGTGTTGGATGAAAAAATCTCACCTGTTGAGCTGCGAAATACCATGAGGATGTTTTCGCAAAGTTTGGGCGTGCGTTGTCAACATTGTCATGTGGGCGAGGAAGGCCAGTCGCTGAGGGAATTTGATTTCGCTGCCGATGACAAAGAATCCAAGGAAAAGGCACGCTTCATGTATAAAATGGTCAATGACCTCAATCAACACATGGTGACAGGGATCAAAGACCGAAAGGTGAAAATTGAATGCATCACCTGTCACCGCGGAGCACCCACGCCCATTCAAACAGTCGATTTACTGAAAAACACATTTGATGAGCAAGGTGTTGAGAAGGCTTTGGCAAAACATGATGAGCTGAAAAATCAATTTTATGGATCTCACACCCATGATTTCACAGAGAATACTTTACTCAGATTGGCGCAGAGGGTGCACAAAGAGAATCCAGATACCAGCTTAAAAATCCTTCTGAAAAACATAGAAATCCATCCAAAAAGTTATCAGACCTTGTTTTATTTAGGAGAGTCATATGCCACCAAGAAAGATTTCAAATTGGCTTTGAATTATTTAGAACAGGCTTATAAGTTACAGCCCAACCCGTTCTTGGAGAAGAAGATAAAAGCCCTTAAAGAGCAGCTTTAACAACTGCTCTTTGATCCATGCTTTTTATACCAGATTCAAATCTTTCATCGGTAAGCGGCGATGTCGTTTGCCATTGGCGGCATAAATGGCATTACATATGGCCGGGGCCACAGGTGGCAGGCCGGGTTCACCCACTCCCGTTGGTAGCGCATCGCTTTTAACCAGGTGCACATGAATGTCAGGGATCTGATGGATGCGGGACATTTGGTAATCATCAAAATTGCCTTGTTCAATGATACCGTCTTTGGCAGTGATTTCACCGTAAAAAGCCAGTGATGCACCAAATATGGCTGAGCCTTCCATCTGTGAAATCACCCGGTCCGGGTTGAGGATTTTGCCGGCATCGACGGCCATGTGGATGTCTTCCAGTTTGACCTTGTTGCCATCAGTTGATACTTTCACCACCACCGCAATGTAGCTCAAAAAGCTGCGCCAGGCGGCCACGCCCATACCCACACCTTCAGGCAAATCCTGGCCCCAATTGGCTTTTTCTGCTGCCAGTTTAATCACATGTTTCAGGCGGCTGGTTTCAGCCGGGTATTGTTCAGCGGGTTCTCCGTAGTTGCTGTATTTGAAGCCGTCAGCTTCGAAATCTTCGGTCCGATCGCTACCGATCAATCCCAATAAAAAGTCTTTGCTGTCTTGACCAGCGGCATGGGCCATTTCATCAACAAAAGAAGACGCTGCAAAGACGTTGTTGATGTTGGTCACGGAGCGGACCCAGCCGATGCGCATGAAGGTGTCGGTTTCACCCAAAGCGATCTTGATGTTAGGTACTTCAAACATCATGTCGCCTTGGCCCAAATCGGTGCTACCAGCGGTTTTGGCTGAAGGGTCAAAAGTGGCACTGATCGGATGATTGACCATGGCATGGTACCAGCTGGTGACCTGGTTTTTGTCATCCAATGTGCCGGTTAATTTTTGATAACTGGGCGAATGGTAATAGCCATGTTTGACTTCATCTTCACGCGTCCACAAGACCTTGACAGGCATTTTGGTTTCATTGGCCAGGTAGGCGGCTTCGGCGACGAAATCTGGTTTGGATTTACGCCCAAACCCACCGCCCAACAAGGTCACATTGATTTCCACATTGGCGGCATTTTCTTGTGGTATTTGTAAGGTGCCCATGACGTTTCGTTGGGAAGCTTGCGGGGTTTGGGTACAGGCCCACACTTCAACCCGATCACCATTGATTCGCGCCGTGGCTGCCGGTGGTTCCATGGTGGCATGGACCAAACCCGCCACATGGTAATCGGCTTCAATGGTTTTGGTTGCATTGGCCTTCGCCTGATCCACATCGCCGCGGGTTCGCACCACTTCTTTGGGATCTTCCAGTGCTTTGATGAACACCGCTTCATGGTCTTTGGTGCTGTAACTGGCATTGCTGCCATGGTCCCATTCGATCTTTAACTTGTCACGGCCTTGGATGGCTGCCCAGGTGTTCTCGGCGATCACCGCCACACCGCCGAGCATTTTGAACATGGCCGGTGGGGTTAAAGCGGGTAGTTCCACCACTTTAATCACGCCAGGTACTTTCATGGCCTCAGTTGAATCCACACTTTTGACAGTGCCAAAGACCACCGGTGGCCGAGCGATGACGGCAAATTTCATGTCATCTAACTCAACATCAAAACCAAAAACAGCTTTACCGGTGACGATTTCATGACCATCCAAATTGTCCATGTTGGGCTTGCCCACATATTTTTGCTCGGCTTCGGTTTTCAGTTTGAGGCTTTCGCGGGCGGGGACTTCCAGTTTACTGGCGATTTTAACCAGCTCCTTGAAGTCCAAAGATTGGTCTTGGTGTTTGGCCTGGTGGTTTTCAATGGTGATTTGATCGACTGGTACCGACCACACTTTGGCGGCAGCTTGCTGTAGCATGGTGCGCATGATGGCGCCAGCTTCTTTGAGTTTTTGGTAGTTTTTCCGCACACTGCGAGAGCCATCGGTGTTTTGGCTGCCGTATTTGGCATCCCCCAAAGCTTGTTTGACCGTCACTCGATCCCAATCGGCTTCCATTTCATCAGCCACCAACAATGGCAATGTACTGCGGATGCCTTGACCCATTTCACTGCGATGAGAAATGATGGTGACTTGTCCTGCATCGTCCATTGAAACAAACACATCGGGGTTGAATACCGATGACTCATGGTGTTTGGCCAATAACGGTGAGAATTGGATGCCTAAAACCAGGGTTCCAGTCGCTAAACCGGTGCCTTGTAAAAACTGCCTGCGATTTATTTTCTTGATCATGACAGTGCTCCTTTGGCTTGAGCCTTGGCGGCTTGCTTGATGGCGGCACGAATTCGCGGGTAGGTACCACAACGACAAATGTTGCCAGCCATGGCGGCATTGATGTCATCGTCACTGGGGTTGCTGTTATTGGCCAACAATGCCGTGGCAGACATGATTTGCCCGGTTTGACAATAACCACACTGGGCCACTTTTAATTCTTGCCAAGCTTGTTGAACCGGGTGATCGCCGTTGGTAGACAAGCCCTCAATGGTGGTGATGGATTTGCCTTTGGCGTATGACATGGGCGTGATACAAGAACGCATCGCTTGTCCATCAATGTGAACAGTACAGGCACCACAGATGCCTTTCCCACAGCCGTATTTACTGCCGGTCAATTTGGCCACGTCCCGCAAGGCCCACAATAATGGCATGTCGTCACTGACGTCCAGTTTGGATAGTTTGCCGTTAATTTTAAGTTCTATCATGTCTGTACCCCGATTTTTAATAGGCAATCAGTATACCATTTACAATGCCTTTTGATGTAGGTCAAAAGATACACTTTTCAGGTTTATAAAACATAGGTTATTGCTAGGTACTGCGGTATAATAACGAACGTTTGAAATAATAAAAAAACGTCTTGAATAAATTTGACTACATTGTGGTTGGTGCTGGCTCAGCCGGCTGTGTGTTGGCCAACCGATTATCCGCCAATGGAAAACATTCTGTGCTGTTGGTTGAAGCCGGTGGCACCGATTGGAATCCCTTGATCCACATGCCTGCTGGTTTGGCCAAGCTGGTGGGCGTCAAATCCATCAACTGGAGTTACGACACCGCACCAGAGCCGCATTTAAACAACCGCCGCTTGTATTGGCCCAGAGGTAAAGTCTTGGGTGGCTCCTCTTCCATCAACGCCATGTGTTATTGTCGAGGTCATCGCAAAGATTACGATCATTGGGCAGCCTTGGGCAATCCAGGATGGGGCAGTGAAGATGTGTTGCCTTATTTCATGAAAAGCGAAAACAATCAGCGGCTCAAGAATGAATTTCACAGTGATGACGGTTTGTTGTCAGTGATGGACCACAAATACACCAACCCCCTAAGTGATGTGTTTCTTGAAGCCACAGAACAAGCTGGTTATGACCAAACTGATGACTTCAATGGTCTGCGCCAAAGGGGCTTTGGTTATTACCAGGTCACCCAAAAAGACGGTCAACGTCATTCGACGGCCCAAGCGTTCCTTAAACCAGTCAAAACCCGTAAAAACTTAACGATTTGGACCAAAACCATGGCCCAAAAGGTTGTGTTAACGGACAAGAAAGCCACGGGTCTGGTGGTCAAAAAAGGCAGCCAGGTGATTGAGCTTCAAGCCAACAAGGAAGTGATTTTATCAGGTGGTGCGATCAATTCACCGCAATTGTTGATGCTCTCAGGCATCGGTCAAGCCAGTGAATTGGCTGAACACGGTATCGATTGTCAGCATGAATTGCCAGGTGTGGGTAAAAACTTACAAGATCATTTGGACGTGTGCCTGGTGCAACGGTGTAGCCAAAAGATCACCTATGACACCGTCAGTGAAATCCTGTCAGGCTTGAAATACTTTTTATTCAAAGAAGGCCCCGGAACCTCTAATGTGGCTGAAGCCGGTGGGTTTTGGCAGAGCCCTTTGGCGGAAGATGATCGACCTGATCTGCAATTTCATTTCGTGCCAGCCATTTTGGATGACCATGGCCGCAACCGCATCAAAGGGAACGGCTATACCCTGCACATGTGTGTGTTGCGCCCTGAAAGCCGTGGTTCCATTAAATTGAATTCCGCCAACCCGGAAGACCACCCACACATCCAAGCCAATTACCTGGCAGTGGAACATGATTTGAAACTGATGATTGAAGGCTTCAAAATTCAGCGCAAGATTTTCGCGGCCAAAGCTTTTGATGATTACCGAGCTGATGAGCTGTTTCCTGGCAGTGACACCCAGACCGATGAAGAGATCGTTGAGTTCATCAAAAAGAAATCAGAGTCGATATACCACCCCATTGGTACCTGTAAAATGGGTTCGGATGACATGGCCGTGGTGGACCATCATTTGAAAGTCCATGGGATCGATGGCTTGCGGGTGGTGGATGCATCAGCCATGCCCACCTTGGTCTCTGGCAACACCAATGCGCCGACCATCATGATGGCCGAAAAAATCAGTGATCACATCCTGAATAATCAATGATGCATGGTTGATTTAGTGGTCAAAAGACTGCTGTGGGGCCTACCAGTGCTCTGGCTGATTTTGACCCTGACCTTTTTTTTGTTGCGTGCAGCCCCTGGCGGTCCATTCGATCAGGATCGCGAATTGACACCTGAAGTTGAACAACTGATAGCTCAAAAATACCAGCTGGATCAGCCGTTGTTGACCCAATATGGAAACTACCTAAAAAGTGTGGCCAGTGGCGATTTAGGGCCCTCATTTCAATACGCAGACCATTCAGTCAATGAGTTGATTAAACTCGGTTTACCGGTATCATTAACGATTGGCTTCTATGCCTTGATTCTGGCCATCATCATAGGCACACTGTTGGGTATGGTGGCGGCTCTGTATGCCAACAAATGGCCCGATCTGGTGGCCATGCTGACGGCAGTGATTGGTATCAGTACCCCTAACTTTGTCATCGCGCCTTTGCTCATCATGTGGTTGGCAGTCTCTTGGCAGTGGTTGCCTGTGGGTGGCTGGTCAGGCGGCCAATGGCCGTATGTGGTGTTACCGGTGGTGACTTTAAGCTTGCCATACATAGCAGCGATAGCCCGTTTGATCCGTGGCAGCTTGCTTGAGGTTTTGAGCCAACCATTCATTCGAACCGCCCGCGCCAAAGGGCTGAAGCCACATGAGGTGATCTTCAGGCATGCTTTGCGACCTGCCATGTTGCCAGTGATCAGTTATCTGGGTCCTGCAGCTGTTGGGTTGATGACCGGATCCGTGGTGATCGAACAAATATTCGGCATCCCTGGGATGGGCCGATATTTTGTTCAAGGTGCACTGAACCGGGATTACACCCTGGTGTTGGGTGTGGTGTTGGTGATTGGGGTGATGATGTTGCTGTTCAATTTGTTGGTCGATCTGTTGTACCGGTGGGTTGATCCCCGAACGGCCCAAACAAACCGCAAAAAATCAGGGTCAATGGCATGAAGTTAAGGCTTGGTCTCATGTTGTTGATACTGATCAGCTTGGTGGTTGTGCTGGGGCCTGTGTTCAATGATTTCGATCCGGAAACCATTCACTGGGACGACATGGCCATTGGGCCTGATGCCACCTATTGGTTTGGTACCGATGTGATGGGCAGGGACCTGTTTATCAGGACTTTATTGGGCGGGCAAGTTTCTTTGTTGGTGGGTTTGTTGGCCACCTTGGTCAGCGTCATCATTGGTGTGGTGTATGGCATGGTGGCGGGGTTTGTCGGTGGTCGCACCGATGCCATCATGATGCGCTTGGTGGATGTGTTTTATGCTTTGCCGTTTTTATTTTTGGTGATTTTGTTGTTGGTGTTTTTTGGCCAACACATGCTGTTGCTGTTTGTGGCCATCGGTTGTTATTTGTGGCTGGACATGGCCCGCATTGTTCGCGGACAGACACTGGTGTTGAAAGAACAGGCCTTTGTCGAAGCGGCCCACGCCATAGGGCAAAACAAACAAGCCATCTTGTGGCGGCATATATTACCGAACCTCAAAGGCGTTGTGGTGGTTTATGCCACCTTAACCATTCCACAGGTGATCATGATTGAATCATTTTTGAGTTTTCTTGGCTTGGGCTTACAAGAACCCATGACTTCCTGGGGCTCGCTGGTGAACGAAGGCGCCAGTTACATGGAAATGGCACCATGGAGTTTATACATTCCTGCTTTATTTTTGTCATTGACACTGGTAGGATTTAATTTATTGGGGGATGGTCTCAGAGATCGTTGGGACCCTTCTGACACAAGCAGATAACGCATAACAATAATAAATAATAATCCGGCGCTGCTCATTCCAACAACTCTTCGGTTGTGTGGTTTGGCACGCCCCAACAAAATGAAAAATAACGACAACAAGCCCTTGCTCCAAATACAGGATTTATCCGTCACCTTCAATACCGATGGTCAAGTTGTACAGGCGGTTGATCAACTCAGTTTTGATATCAGCAAAGGACAAACCATCGGCTTGGTCGGTGAAAGTGGTTCAGGCAAATCGGTCACAGCTTTATCAATTCTGGGTTTGATACCTCAGCCGCCAGGCAAGATTGCCGGCGGGCGAATTCTGTTCGAAGGCCAAGACTTGATATCCATGCCTGAGAAAAATTTGCGCCGCATTCGGGGCAATGACATTTCTATGGTGTTTCAAGAACCCATGACTTCTTTGAATCCTGTTTTCAGGGTTGGGTACCAAATTTCAGAAGTGTTGCGCTTACACCTGAAGTTGAACAGAAAACAAGCCATGCAGCGCACCATTGAGCTGCTGGACTGGGTCGGTATCCCGGAACCACACAGGCGAGTGCGGGCCTATCCTCATGAGTTGTCGGGCGGACAGAAACAACGGGTGATGATTGCCATGGCCATCGCTTGTGAACCCAAGTTGTTGATTTGTGATGAGCCCACCACTGCGTTGGATGTTACGATTCAAAAACAAGTGCTTGAGCTGTTGCAGCAATTACAAAAAGACCTGGACATGAGCATGTTGTTCATCACCCATGATTTGGCGGTCATTGCTGATCTGGCCGATGAAGTGGTGGTCATGTACCGCAGTCAAAAGGTTGAACAGGCAGCCACTTCAGCCATTTTTAAAAATGCCCAGCACCCTTACAGCAAAGGTTTGTTGGCCTGTCGGCCACAATTGCATGACAACCCCAAGCGCTTGTTGACAGTGGCCGATTTCATGTCCCCGACTGGTGAAGAAATCACACCCAGTGAGGCACAAAGGGCGCCGCAGCAGAAAGCAGATAAGTCAGCAAACCCGGTATTGGTCGAAGTCAATGACCTGAAAACCTACTTTCCCATCAAGTCTGGATTCTTTGGCCGCACCAAAGACCATGTCAAAGCCGTTGATGGGGTCAGTTTTGCGGTCAAAAAAGGTGAGACATTGGGTTTGGTGGGTGAATCAGGTTGCGGCAAGACCACCCTGGGTCGCACCCTGCTGCGATTACAAGCAGCCACCAGTGGTTCGGTCAGTTATGATGGGATTGAAGTATTTGAGCAAAATGCGCAACAAATGAGGGCATTGCGATCACGCATGCAAATCATATTTCAAGACCCTTATGCATCCTTGAACCCGCGCATGACCATAGGCCAGGCCATTTTGGAACCTTTGAAAATCCATCGACCCGGCGACAGCCAATCGCAGCGGTGGGAGCGGGTGGTTGAACTGATCAAGCAAGTGGATTTGAACCCGGATCAATTGAATCGATTTCCGCATGAGTTTTCTGGTGGACAACGCCAACGCATTTCGATAGCCCGGGCTTTGGCGGTCGATCCTGAATTCATCGTTTGTGATGAATCGGTTTCGGCATTGGATGTTTCGGTCCAAGCGCAGGTGTTGAACCTGTTGTTGGATTTGCAGGAACAGCGGGATTTGACCTATATCTTCATCTCTCATGACTTGTCGGTGGTTAACTTCATTGCTGATCGGGTGGGGGTGATGAACCAAGGTCAAATTGTGGAACTGAACACCGCCGAAGCAATCTACCGCAACCCACAAAACCCATACACCCAAAAGCTGTTGGATGCGATTCCCAAAGGTGAGCCAAAAGTCAATTAATAAGAGCGTTCTATTTATTAACAAACGTTGCCATCATCCTGATGCGGATTCTAAGGGTCTCCGAAAGGTTTTTTAAGAGGCAGTTTTGTTTTATTGATGTAAAATTAAACAATGAAAAACTTAATTGTAATTATCGTTATAGCTGCCACATTTTTTGCGACGAAGTACTTCATGGCAGAGTCAGAGAAAGAAGAAGCGTTTAAGAATGCCAATGCGGAAATAGATGCCATCCGATCCGATGTGCGAAAAAATCAGCCTGATGAACCTGAGGTTTTGGCAATGCATGAGGCTGCTTCGAAGAAAATGATAGATAATATTAACGCCAAAGGCACAGCAAAAGAAAAACAAAAAACCGCTGCTGGTTCATTCCTTGGGTATTACTTAGTCAATTACCGCCAGCGTGCTGAATATTGTAAAAATTTAGGTGTTGATATTAAGCCATTTATTGATGTATTTAAGGCTTTACATGAAGCTGAATACGCGGTAGCGGTAAAGGCAGTAGCAGCGACACCTGAAAATGTTGATGAATTGTTTGTTGGTTTACAACCGCAATTCGTTACTGTAATTGAACAAGACATGGCGTATATTGCCAACGAAAATGGCGTTTCTTTGGCAGAAGCCTGCCGTTTAATTTCAGACCATGCTGATATATTGGTGCCTGATATGCATATTGCACTGACTCAGCCAGCAGTTCATCAAGCTTTGATGGCTGGTGAGTGAACATCAGTTGATGAAGTTGATCAAACCGACCATTGACCACCAAGACAGCTACCTGTCTTACATCGAAGAACTGGGCGAAGAAGAACGTTACCCTTTTCCACTGGATTTTGATCACAGTGATTTTTCAGCCTGGCTCAAGCGCGTGGCTGAATTTGAACAAGGGATTGAATTGCCATTGGGTTATGTGCCGAGCTCAACCTATTTTATGGTGAAAGATGGTGAAATTTTAGGCGTCTCCAACTTGCGTCATGTAATGAATGATGCCTTGCTTGAAGCGGGTGGACACATCGGCTTGAGCACCCGACCCAGTCTGCGAGGACAAGGTTTGGGCATTGAACTGCTACAACTGACCTTGACTGAAGCCAACCAACTGGACATCAACGAAGTGCACATCCATTGTTATCATGACAATCCTGCTTCTGCCAAAATGATCGAAGCCTGTGGCGGGGTGTTGGATTCTGAATTCAAACCCGATGATGGGCCTGTGGTGCTGCGGTATGTGATTCGGCAGTAATTGCAGTGATTTCTAATCATGTCATTGCCACGGCGTTTCACGCCTCGCAATGACATCCTTTTCTACCATCATCCTCGGGCTTCCTTAAGGGACCTACTTTTGGTGACCCGGGGATCCATTGAGAGAACATTGCGTGATGATTTCACAATGGTATAAGACGCTTTGCGTGTTTGCTTCGCAAACTGGATCCCGGACCAAGTCCGGGATGACGACTTCTTAGAGCCATCTAAATTTTGGATCGATTCAAAAAAATCACCCTCATTACAAAAAAACATTTGCCACTTTTGAAAAAAGCGTGTTACATTACGAGCAAATCACTACTTAAGACATATGCAACAACCAACCAACAACTTGTTTAAATCAAACAGCTCATTGCCAAACAGCAATGCAGTGGTTGTTCGTCGTCGCCGTATTCAGGACATAGGTGTTCTTTGGTAGGCGTGTGATTAAGTAAAAACTAAATTCGAAAACCCGGCCAAAGAGCCGGGTTTTTTTATACCCCGCTTTTTGGCTTTATTAAGAGACCTCATGAGAGGAATGAACCATGATAAAGCATTTTATAAGCACCGAAGACTGGACCCAGACCGAACTCGAGTCGTTACTCGATGTGGCTGGCTACCTGAAACAACACCCGATTCACAATCACCTGGCCGGCAAGTCGATTGCTTTGCTGTTCCTCAACCCTTCGATGCGTACCCGAACTTCTTTTGAACTGGGTATGCAACAACTCGGTGGTATGGCCATTGTGCTGCAACCTGGTCAGGATGCCTGGGGCATAGAGTTCGAGCCCGGTGTCGTCATGGATGGCACTGCCGAGGAACACATCAAAGAAGTGGCCGGTGTGTTGTCTTCGTATGTCGACATGATTGCTATCAGGGCTTTTCCTGCTTTCCAGGATTGGTCCAAAGACAAGCTCGACCACCAGATAAAAGGCCTGGCGGCTCATGCCTCGGTACCAGTGATCAACATGGAAACCATCGTGCATCCTTGTCAGGAGTTGGCCTTGATGATGACCATCAAGAAACATCTGGGCAACCCAGCCAAAAAGAAATTCGTCCTGACCTGGACCTACCACCCCAAACCATTGAACACCGCGGTGGCCAATTCTGCCTTGTTGATCAGCAGCAAATTCGGTATGGACGTAACCTTGTTGTGTCCCAATGAGCATTACCTGCTGGATTCCCATTACCTGGATGTGGCCCAAGCTCAGTGTCAGGCCCATGGCAGTGATTTTCAGGTCACCCATGACATCGAAGCCGCTTATTCAGGCGCGGATTATGTCTACGCCAAGAGCTGGGGGGCTTTGCCGTTTTATGGAGATCCAGTCGCTGAATTTGAACAGCGCAAACAGTACCAGCATTTCATTGTGGATGGCGCCAAGATGGCCATGACCAACCAGGCCAGGTTCAGCCATTGTTTGCCCTTGCGCAGAAACATCAAAGCCACCGACGAGGTGATGGATGCCGATTACTGCGTGGCCTTGGAAGAAGCCGAAAACCGACTGCATGTGCAAAAAGCGTTGATGCTTAGGCTCATGAACAAAGAATTACAGACAACAGATTAAGGAATTTAACATGAAAAATAAAACCATTGTTTTGGCATTCTCAGGTGGGCTAGATACCAGTTTTTGCCTGCATCAACTGACCCAACAAGGCCATCAAGTACACACCGTGTTTGTCAATGCCGGCGGCATCACGTCCGAAGGCATACAAGCCATCGAGCAACACGCCATGGCCCTGGGCAGCTACCAACACCACACCATCAATGCACAACAAGCGATTTGGGATGAATTTGTCAAACCACTGATCTGGTCCAAAGCCAAGATGCGTGGTGAATACCCACTGCTGTGTTCAGACCGTTATGTGATCGTCAAGTTATGTTTACAGCTGTGCGATCAGTTGAACACACCGTATTTTGCCCACGGTTGTACTGCCATGGGTAATGATCAGTTCCGCTTCGATCAAACCGTACACTCGTTGGGTGACTACCAAATCATCGCCCCGATCAGGGATTTACAAGCCCAAGTCAGTGGCAACATCCGAGACCATGAACTGCAGGTGTTGAAACAAGCTGGCTTCGATATGGCCGGTCAGCATGAAAAGTACTCGATCAATGAAAACATGCTTGGTGTGACCGTTTCCGGCAGTGAGATCGATCAGTTCCAGGCGCCGACCGAGGACAGCCTGTGTTGGGTCAAACCCAAATCAAGCTGGCCAGAACAAGCCCTGGAATTGCAACTGACCTTCAACGGTGGGGTCGCCACCCATTTGAACGGCAAAGCCATGGCCGGCCCAGACATGTTGCATGTCTTGAACACCCAATTGGCCGCTTATGGCATCGGCAGACACATTTACACCGGTGATGTCAGCATTGGCTTGAAAGGCAGGATCGCTTTTGAGTGCCCTGGCATCGATGGGTTGATGCAAGCGCACAAAGCCCTGGAAGATTTGGTCAATTCGAAGCTACAAAATCAATTCAGGGCCCAAGTGGCAGAAAGGTGGGGAGAATTGGTGTATCAAGGTTTCTTTTATGAACCACACAAAGCCGACCTGGAAGCCTATTTGGCCAGTTCACAATCCCATGTGACCGGTACAGTGACTTTGAGTACCGCTGGCGGTGCATTGTTGGCCACCGCCGTCGATTCACCTTTTATCATCCAGGACCAAGCTTCGATCTATGCCCAATCCTGTGATTGGTCGCCGGCCGAAGCTTTGGGCTTCATCAAATTAACCGGCCAAAGTGCCACACTCGTCAACCACGTCAGGAGGGCCTCATGAACCAGCAAGCCTCAGCAGTCGCACTGCCAACGAAACACAGCGAAGCCGCAGCGGCGGAATGGACCTTGATCAAACAGCATTTGAGTTTTTTGATCGCACAAGACACCTGTAACCCGCCCAGGCAGATCAAGTTCACCGACCCCATTTTTGTGGGTTTAGAAGCGTTCTTTAAAGCCCAACAATTTACCGTCACCATGGCAGATTTTGGTGACGGGCATGTGGCCTTTTATGCTGTCAGGGGTGCATCCGACATCCTGTTCAATGTGCACCTGGACACCGTACCCGTCTCAGAGGGTTGGTCCAGTGATCCCTTCCAATTAACCGAAGCCGGCGGCAAAGTCTATGGCAGGGGCGTCTGTGACATCAAAGGCGCAGCGGCCTGTTTGATGGCCCTGGCCGAAAACACCAGCCATGACATGGCGGTGTTGTTCACCACCGATGAAGAAGGTATGAACAGTTGTTGTATCCAAAACTACATTGATGGCCATGACCTGTCTGTTTACCAGCAGGTGGTGGTGGCTGAACCCACCGATTGCCAGGCGGTGTTGGAACACCGTGGTTATGTGTCTGCCCATGGTCATTTCCACGGCCAAAGTGGTCATTCATCCTCGGTCAATGCGTTGACCGGTAACGCCGTTCACCAAGCGAATTGTTGGCTCCACCATGCCATCTCATTGGCAGCCAATGAAAAGACGGCCAGCAATCCACCCGGCATTTGTTTTAACCTGGGCTACATCAAAGGCGGTGAGAAAAACAACATGATCGCCGAAAGCTGTCAGTTGGGTTTCAGTGTCAGGGTGCCAGCTGGTACTTCATCGATGGGCACATACAAGGCTTTGATTAAGGCAACAGATAACCAAGCTGAATGGCACTGGACCATGATGGCTCCGGCGCTGCCTGAACAGCCTGAAAGTAAACTGGCAGCGGCCGCCTTTTGCCAACAACATGACTTACCCGTCGGCGCACCGGTTGATTTCTGGACCGAAGCGGCTTTGTTTGCGGCCGCTGGGGTGCCTGCTTTGGTGTTGGGACCTGGTGACATTGCCCAAGCCCACACCGTGGATGAATGGGTGGCGATTGAGCAACTGACCACCTGTTATCAGTTGTATGAGGGCCTGCTGTCATGAATGCCTTGAAAACCATGCCGCATGGTCTGATCCAAAGTGCTTTGCAGTCGTTGACCAACAGCCAAGAAGCCAAGCACTACTTGACCCGTTTTCACAACAACGAACTGCGTTTTGCGGTGGTCAAAGTCGGTGGCGGTACCTTGGCCAATGAGTTGGCTGAATTGACCCAATCCTTGGCCTTACTGGCGCATTTGGGTTTGACGCCTATTATCATCCACGGTGCTGGGATTCAATTGGACCAAGCGATTGATCAGGCCGGTATCACCACCATCAAAAAAGATGGTTTAAGGGTCACCGATGCGGCCACCATGCAGGTGGTCAGGCCGGTGATGTATGAAGTCAACCAACAACTGGTCGCAGCTCTAGAAGCCCAAGGGGTGCGAGCCACCGGTGTGGTGCATGGGGTGTTTGAATGTGATTACCTGGACCAAGATCAATATGGTTTGGTTGGTGAGGTTAAAAACATCCACCTCTCACCCATCAAGCAGGCATTACAAATGGGCCATGTGCCAGTACTCAGTTGTTTGGGCGAAACCGCCAGTGGTCAGGTGGTGAATATCAACGCCGACATCGCCACCCGTGAGTTGGTGTGGCAGATCAACCCACACAAGATCATCTTTGTCACGCCCACCGGCGGTCTGTTGGACCAAGATCAGCAGATCATCTCGGCCATCCATTTGCACAACAGCTACGACCAGCTGATGCAAGCAGACTGGTTACACTCAGGGATGAAACTGAAACTGGAACAGATCAAACAAATGCTCGAGCCGATGGACTCTGGTCATTCGGTGTCGATCACCTCCAGTCAGAACCTGACCCGTGAACTGTTCACCCACCAAGGGGCTGGTACTTATATCAACATGGGTGAACAGATCCATGCGCATGATGCCTTGAATCCGGCCTTGGAAGCTGAGCTGATGGCTTTGTTTGAACACAGTTTTGGGCAACAATTCCAAGCGGGGTTTTTACAGTCGTTGCCGATCAAGGCCATTTACCTGGCTGAATCGGGTAGAGCAGCGGCCTTGGTGACCGAAGGGTTCCGTGGCCATGCCTACCTGCATAAATTCGCGGTGACACCGGCAGCCCAAGGGGAGGGCTTGGCCAGTGCCTTGTGGCGCACCATCAAGCAAAACCACCCGCAGATGTATTGGCGTTCCAGACAGAGCAACGCCATCAACGGCTGGTATTTCAAACAAGCCGAATGCGCGATCAAGGCGCCCGCGGCAGCCGGTGCCTGGGTCGGTTTTGCCTGTGGCTTGTTCCCGGCCGAAGCCATGACCTGCATGCACCATGCCTTCACCGAAGATTCGGGCTGGCAGTCAACGGTTGTTGATGAACTTGAAATCAGGGAGCAGAAACATGCCTAAGTTTGAACATACAGCAGTGATCAAGGCTGCCATTGTTGGCGCCAGGGGCTATGTCGGGGTGGAACTGATCGGTTTGTTGGATCAACATCCTCAAGTTGAATTGATGGGTGTGTATTCCAGGGCCTATGCCGGACAAACCGTGCAATCGATGTTACCGAGTTTTTCTGATCCTGAACTGACCTATTCGGTCTGTGAATTTGAGCAGCTGCCGCACATGGATTTGGATGTGTTGTTCTTGGCTTTGCCTGATGGTGTGGCTAAACAGCATGCCGAGCTGTGGCACCAAATGGCGGCTGAAACTGTGGTCATTGATTTGAGTGCCGATCACCGCTTTGATGACCACTGGACCTATGGTCAGTCGGAAACCAACACCGAAGCTTTGGGTCAGGCCCACTTGATCGCCAATCCTGGCTGTTATGCGACCGGCATGCAGTTGGGTTTGTTGCCTTTGTTGCCGTATTTGGATGATGAACATGATGTGCCGACTGCTTTTGGCATTTCAGGTTACAGTGGTGCGGGCACCAATCCATCGGACAAAAACAACCCGGATCGTCTTGCAGATAACATCCTGGCCTACAAACCCACCGGTCACACCCATGAAAAAGAGGTGTCGCATGTGTTGGGACACACCCTGCGTTTCATGCCACATGTGGCGGCACATTTCCGAGGTATTCATTTGACCTTGTCGGGGAAATTGAACCTGACCTTAACTGCTGAAGAAGTTCAAAAGACCTTTGAGCAGTTTTACCAACCGCATGCATTGATCGAGGTGCAAAAGGCACCGACTGAAATCCAGCAGGTCTCAGAACAGCACCACGTGGTTATAGGCGGTTTTGCCTGTTCGGTTTCCGAACCGGGTCATTTTGTCATCAATGTGGCCCTGGATAATTTACTCAAAGGTGCGGCCACCCAGGCTGTGCAAAACATGAACCTGGCTTGTGCCTCCGAATTTGGCACCAGCTTATTTGATGGAATCAACCATGAAGAACAACCAAAAAGAAAACTTGAAGCATGAACAGGCGGTCCTCTGGGCCACCCAAGGTGCGCAACAACTGGCCCCCGGCGTGATGGCTTACCTGGCTGGCGAAGATGTGCTGCTGGATCAAGCACTGTTTCTCTACGACATCCAAGGCACCCAGGCCCACATCATCGGATTGGCTGAAATAGGCTTGATCACGGCTGAAGAGTTGGACCAATTCATTCAAGCTTTGGCCGATTTAACCACCGCCTATCAGAACCAAGACTTCGTTTTGGACAATCGATTCGAAGACGGTCATTCAGCCATTGAGTTTTACCTGACCGAACAGCTCGGAGAACTCGGTAAAAAAGCCCACACTGGAAGATCCAGGAATGACCAAGTGTTGACCTGTTTGCGCCTCTACATGCAAGACCAGCTGTCGGTGGTCAAGCAACAGACCTTCGACATCATCAATGTGTTGATGGATTTGGCCGAGCAGCACAAGGGTTCACTGATGCCTGGCTACACCCACCTGCAAAGGGCCATGCCCAATACTGTGGCGGTGTGGCTATTGGGTTATGCTGAAAGCCTGTTGGATGGCATGCATCACTTGAGTGGTTTACAACAACTGTTCGATGCCTCGCCCTTGGGCACTGCGGCTGGATTTGGCGTGCCCTTGCCTTTGGCCAGAGAGACAGCAGCCGAGGCCATGGGCTTTTCCCGGGTGCAGATCAACCCCTTTGCCGCCCAGAACTCCAGAGGCAAATACGAGCTGATGTGCCTGCATGGCCTGAGCTACCTGATGTTGGATGTGAGGAGGTTGGCCTGGGATTTGAGCTTGTTCATGACCAGCGAGTTTGATTTCATCCAAATGGGCACCAGCCACACCACCGGCTCATCGATCATGCCCAATAAAAACAACCCCGATGTGGTCGAACTGATGCGTGCCAGCCTGTCGGTGGTCGATGGTGCCGTACAACAAATCCAGTCCCTGTTGTCCTTACCCAGTGGTTACCAACGTGACCTACAAATGAGCAAAGGCCCCCTGATCAAAGGCATGCAAATGACCCGACAAACCCTGGCCCTCTTGCCTGGTTTGCTAAAAGCGCTGACTTTTAAAACCGACCACATGCAAGCCGCCATCACCGATGACATGATGGCCACTGACCAAGCCCTGGCCAAAGTCAAACAAGGCCAATCGTTCCGAGATGCCTACCTCGACAGCAAATCAATCGAAAGTAACACCATCACTGCCAAAGATTCGATTGAACAAAGGGTGTCGCTTGGAGGTGCGGCCAATTTGGGGTTGGAGCTGTTGCAGGAGCGTTTGGCCGAACTTCAATAAATGGTGTCATTGCGAGCGAAGCGCGGCAATCTCATGAATCTGGATAGTTGTTTGGAGATTGCCACGTCGCTCCGCTCCTCGCAATGACATCGAAATTTTCGTCATTCTGAGCGTAACGAAGTGAAGTCGAAGAATCTCCCCAATGTATTTGGATGTGAAATAAGAGGCGAAAACTCAACCTTTAGGAGATCCTTCGGTTCCGCTTCGCTTCACGTCCTACGGCATCTCACTAAGCCTTCTTGGATGCCATCCAAACCGGCATAGTTCGATTACCTGGCCTCAGGATGACATTGTGTTTTTCGTCATCCCGGCGTAGGCTGGGATCCAGTGTCTTATTTGATAGCCATTAATGAAATGAGAGCAGGGGGTTCTATTAGAGGTGCAGGAAATCAGTCATATAGATTGTCAGTCAATAGGCATTCATGATACTGTAATTGATATAAAGTGCTTCAATAAATCTTGATCAGCACGGCTTTGGTTAACTGTGGTATTCATTTTTATTGAACACGGTGTTTATGTAACTGAAAGTCAGGAGGTTGTATGTCGATCATGAGGTTATGGCATGGTGAAGTGTCCAAAGATAAGGGTGATGAGTATGAGCAGTTTTTGTTGGACAAGGCTGTTCCTGATTACTCCTCCATCCCGGGTTTGAAAAAGCTGTACTTCCAACGCAGAAATGAAGATGTGGTGACGCATTTTTTGTTGATCACCATTTGGGATTCATTGGACGCCATCAAACAGTTTGCGGGTGAAAGCCCTGACATTTCTAAATACTATCCAGAGGATGATGATTTTCTGATCAACAAAGAAAAGCACGTCAAAATGTATAATATTTTTTATGAGCAGTGAATCTGTTTGATCAACTATTAGGGTTCAGAGAAGTTGATGTTGACTCAAAGTTGAGTGAGTCAATGGCTCTGACTTAATGGAAAATATAATAATTTGTTAATTAACCCAAGGTTATTTATATGTTTGATAATCCTAAAAGAGTTGTTGATCTCTGGTATGGCGAAGACTTGATAAACCTGCACCAAGGAAGCATCAATAGGGTGTCGTACACTTTTCGAGTTTTGTCTGATGAAATTGAAGACAGCCAAAGGGGTTCCGCAATAAAAATTCTGAATGAATACGAAGATCATTGGGCAATTATAAAGCCTAACCTAACAAGTAGGTTATCGCTCAGTAATTTGGGTACTCGTATCTTGATGTATGTTCCTGCCCTCGTCGGAGATACGGAATACGATTACATGCTGGGTTATGAATTTAAAGTAAATGAATCGATATATTCAGCATTTTTTGCATTCAATGATGGTCACTTAGAGTGGAAACATGTCGATGAGTTCTAGCAGGTAGGTTGAGCTAAGCCTGTGCAACCCAACACTGATCTGAGATATCTAAAGACACTGGATCCCGGCCTTCGCCGGGACGACGATTCTCTCAATATCGCTATGCGCCTGTCGAGTGACGGAAAATACAATTTACCGTCATCCCGGACTTGATCCGGGATCCAGTGTCTTTTAGGCATTGCAAAGGTAAGTTATTTAACCCAAACCTGTTCTGACCGCAATCTTATTATGCAACGTCCGGTGTACCGGGCACTTGTCTGCAATCACAAGTAACCGCTCAATATCAGCCTCGCTCAAGTCGCCTTCAAAAACAAGGCTGCGGTCGATGACATCCACTTGTGGGTGTTCATCATCACAAGCCTGACAATCTTCGCCGTGTTCGCGGCTGTGCCACAAATTAACCACCACATTGTCCATGGGGATTTTCTTTAAATTGGCGTACATGCGCAGGGTCATGACGGTGCAAGTGCCTAAAGCGGCCAGCAGGTGTTGGTAGGGGTCGGGTCCGGTGTTGTTGCCACCGATTTTCAATGGTTCATCGGCCACCCATTGGTGCGAAGCCGTTTGCACATCGCATTGGAATTGGTGATCGATTTCAGTGACCCGCACATGTTTGTCTGCCACCTGCACTTTGGCTGGTGTGTCATCAACGGCATCAATGAATTTTTCTGACCAAGTGGCGATCACTTTGGCGGCATAGGCAGCGTCTTCGCGTCGGGTGAGCAGGTGGTTGGCGTGATCCAGGCTGACGAAGCTTTTGGGGTGTTTGGCGGCCACGTAAATTTTTTCCGCTTCGTTGATCGAGACCGTGTCATCAATCGGTGAGTGCATCACCAGCAGGGCTTTTTTTAATTGGCTGATGTGGCTGGTGTCTTGTTGGTTCAGATCGTCGACAAATTGTTTTTTGATCTTGAAGGGTCGTCCACCCAGGTCAACATTGGCTTCACCTTCGGCATCGATGGTGTCCAGATCACATTGGAACAGGTGTTTGACATGGCCCGCATCGGCCGGTGCCCCAATGGTCACCACGGCTTTGGCGGAAGGGATATGCCCCGCAGCTTTGAGCACCGCAGCGCCGCCGAGTGAATGGCCGATCAACAAGCTTGGGGCTTGAAAATGTTCGGTCAAGTAATTAGAGGCGGCCACCAAGTCTTCCACATTGGAGGAGAAATTGGTGTTGGCAAAATCACCATCTGAATTACCCAAGCCGGTGAAATCAAAGCGCAACACCGCATATCCCAACTCAACCAATGCTTTGCTGATGTGTGACGCCGCGATGAAATCTTTACCACAAGTGAAACAATGGGCGAAGACCACATAGGCTTTGGCGTGTTCACTGTGGCGTTCCAACAGTCCGGACAATTGGCCCTGACTGCCTTGGAATTGGATGGCTTGTTTTTGCATGTGCTGTCCCCTCGACTTGTTGATTGTGGTTATAAGACCATTTTAGCAGTTAAAGCTTGCAGGAGAATTTTTTGGCTTTTCCCGTACAACGACGTCGACTGAAGTCGACACTCCAAATAATTATCATGAGACCAGTTAAGATAACAACACTTGGAGCGTTGGCATCTGTCAAGCAGGCTTCGATTACGCTCAGCCAGCGAGCGGTCAGGTTGACCGTTCACTGAGCGGAGTCGAAGTGAGCGGAGTCGAAGTGAGTGGAGCCGAAGTGAGCGGTTCATCTGTGTTCAAGAA
This sequence comes from Marinicella sp., assembly GCA_965230295.1. GTDB lineage: Bacteria > Pseudomonadota > Gammaproteobacteria > Xanthomonadales > Marinicellaceae > Marinicella. Next base: position 2,337,806 of record OZ246001.1, read on the forward strand.
GGTTAAAACCCCCAAGGGCATATCATTTGATACAGATCCTCAGGTAAAATAAAGTTTTACTCCGATGAAATCCATGATCCAGCACGACAGTTTGAATGTATATGGTGAGGCTTTGGAGCCTTGCAGTGAAGATCCAGTCACTGGTTTTTTTCGCGATGGTTGTTGTAACACTGCGAATGAAGACATGGGTATGCACACGGTTTGTGTACAACTGACCGATGACTTTTTACAGTTTTCTCAGCGCATGGGCAATGATTTGATCACCCCACATCCTGAGTTTGATTTTCCTGGGCTCAAAGCGGGGGATCGCTGGTGTTTGTGTGCCACCCGATGGTTACAGGCTTATAAGGCTGGTGTGGCACCCAAGGTACACATGCGCAGTACGCACTTTCGCACTTTGGAAGTGGTCAATATCAAATTACTCAAAGCCCATGCAGCGGATCTGCAATGAAGGATAGATTCAATGTTCTGGGTTGATCAATTTATAACGGCGCTTTTTGCTCCGTATCGATTGGATGCTGATGATCAGTAAGGCGGTCCAAATGCCCGCAAAAGCCACTTGGTGGCCGGGTGTGAAGGCTTCGCCATAAAACAACACCGCAATCAAAAAGCTGATGGATGGTGCAATGTATTGCAAGAAACCAATCAAGGTCAGGGTCAATCTTTTGGCTGCATAATTAAAGCCAATCAATGGCAGGATGGTCACCAAACCAGAAAAAACCAACAGCCACAGGGTGTTGCTATCCATCGGCATTGATGCGGCGGGTGCCCAATACATCAAAAACAACAAGGCTGGAATCAGCAACATGCAGGTTTCCCAAAACAAGCCAATCAAGGGCCTGACATCCAGTTGTTTTCTGACCAATCCATACAAACCAAAAGTAACGGCCAAAAACAAAGCAATCCAGGGTGGTTGGCCAATATAAATGCCCAGGTAAATGGTGGTGGCAGAAGCGATCAACAGGGCCACAACCTGGACCTTATTCAAGCGTTCATGCAGGAACAGCATGCCCAAAAAGATGTTCACCAGTGGGGTGATGAAATAACCCAGTGAAGTGGCCAGGATTTGTCCATCATTAACGGCCCAAACGAAAATCAACCAATTACTGACCACCAAAGAGCCGCTGAGAAATAAAATGAATAATTGTTTGCTGGATACTTTCAGTGCTTGAAATAAGTGTTGGCGTTCTCGAATGGCCAAAAACAACAACAGCGTAAGCGCTGCCCAGATGATGCGGTGGGCGATGATGTTGATGGCAGGCACATGTTGTAACAGTTTGAAGTAGATGGGTGCAAAGCCCCAAAAAATGAAACAAAACAAGCCGGCTGCCAAACCTTTGTTGTGGTCGGTGATGGGCATGTGCGTATTGTAGTGCATTTATCTGTGTGGGCCGATAAAACCTACTGCTGATTCGTTATATAATCAAATCAATTTATTCTAAGCAACAATCATGAAAACCATTTTGATCATCAGTTCTTTGTTGATAAGCAGTGTCAGTTTCAGCCATCAAGATGCCAGCCAAGCCAGTCACATTGATGATGGTTCAGTGACTTATTTGGGTAATACCGGTTTGTTGGTCGATCATGGTGAGCAACAGATTCTGTTTGATCCCTTTTTTCACAACCACTTTGGTCATTACCAATTGGTTCCTGAGGAAACCAGAACAGCGATTTTTTCTGCCCAGCCACCGTTTGATTCTATTGAAATGATTTTGATCAGTCATGCCCATGCAGATCACTTCGATGCCAAAGATGTGGTGAAGTATCTGACCAGCCACCCTGCCACGAAGCTGTTGGCTCCCAGCCAAGCGGTCAATGAGTTACAGGCAATCACCGGCTATGAGGCTGTTGAACAACAAGTCACCGGGATCGATTTGGCCTATGGTGATGAACCGATCGAGTTGAGGTTTCCTGGGATTGAAATTGATGTGGTGAGGATACCTCACGCTGGATGGCCTGGCCGGGCACATGTCTCCAATTTAGTGTACCGTGTGACTTTGAATGATCAAGCCACAGTGATGCACATGGGTGATGCCGATCCGGATGATGAACATTTCAAACCCTGGGCCAGTTATTGGGAGTCGCAAATAACCGATCGAGCTTATCCGCCTTACTGGTTCATGTTGACCCCCAATGGTCAGGAGATCATTGCCAACCGAATCAACACCAAGCAAGCCACTGGCGTGCATGTTCCTATTCAGGTGCCGGAGGCGCTGAAATCCAGTGGTGCCGACTTTTTTTCTGAAACAGGGTCGAACCATCCCATCAAAACAGTCAAGCCAACCAAACAACAATGAACTCAAACAAATTGATCAAATCCATCCTCATAGCCAGCCTGTTGTGTTGGCAAATCAGTTGGGCAGGTATGCCAAAAATTCTGCCCCTAAAAACCCAGGCGCAAGTCATTGATCGCTTACTTGAAGAGAAAGTGAACAGCACATTGCCAAAGTTGATGCGAGATGCAGGCATCGACATGTGGATCGTGATGGCCCGAGAATACAATGAAGATCCAGTCATCAGAACCATGTTGCCAGCGATTTGGCATGCGGCTCGACGACGCACCGTCTTGGTGATGTATGATCCAGGTCGTGACCAGGAAATAGAAACCATGGCTGTGGCTCGTTATGACGTCGGTCAAGTGTTCAAGAAATCCTGGGACAAAGAACAGCAACCTGATCAGTGGGCCAGGTTGGTTGAAATCATCGAAGCCAGAAAGCCACAAAAGATTGGACTCAATTATTCAGATCACTATGGCCAGGCCGATGGTTTGACTTACGCAGAACAGCAAGCCTTCATGAACAAACTGCCTGCCAAGTACTACAGTCGAGTGGTCAGTGCTGAAACGTTGACCGTTGGTTGGCTGGAAACCAGAACCCCTGGTGAAATGGTCGTTTACCAACAAATCGTCAGCATCGCACATCATATATTGGCAGAAGGTTTGTCCAGCAAAGCCATTCAGCCAGGTGTGACATCGACCGAAGATTTGGTTTGGTGGTATCGCGAACGCGTCAAGTCATTGAAATTGGACACTTGGTTCCATCCTTCGGTTTCAATCCAGCGAGCTGACAAAGAACAATTTGATCATTTGCGTACCTTTGATAAACGCCCTGCAGAGAACATCATACAGCCCGGTGACTTAATCCATGTGGATTTTGGCATCACTTACATGCGCCTTAACACCGACACCCAACAACATGCCTATGTTTTAAGGCCTGGTGAAAAAGATGCGCCTGGGTACCTCAAACAAGCTTTAAAAAATGCCAACCGTTTACAGGACATCTTCACCGATAACTTTATGGTGGGCAGGACCGGCAATGAAGTGTTGGCCATGTCCAGACAACAAGCCATTGATGAAGGCATCAAGCCAGCCATTTATACCCATCCCATAGGATATTATGGCCACGGTGCAGGTACCACTTTGGGCATGTGGGATTCACAAGGGGGCGTGCCACACACGGGTGACTACCCTTTACATGCCAACACCGCTTATGCCATTGAATTGAATGCAGCTACCTATATTAAGGAGTGGGACAAAGAAATTCGCATCATGTTAGAGGAGGATGCTTTTTTTGATGGTGAATCTGTGCACTACATCAATGGCAGGCAAAAGCAGTTTCATTTGATTCCCAGACAGCACAATCAGATTCTGGGTGATTGAGGTGACCTAGGAAAGCTGCTCAGCAGCTTTTCATAGATATAATCTGGGTGAGCCAAAACAGCTATTTTTTGGTGAAAAACATTAAAATTTGGGTTATTTCAGGTCAGTTGTTAAGAGGATTCTGTTGATTAAGTTGGGCCATTTGGCAGGCCTGGTATGGACTGAAGCTCAGGTTTTACGGGCTTTGAAACTTATTAAAGGTAAATTTCAAGTAAAGAAAGCGTTTTGATTGAAAAAAATAATGTTAAGAAAATGTAAAAAAAACTGAATTGTGACTTTTTTTTAACAAATGAAAGTGTTAGTATGTGCCGGATAGGGAATCTATATAGATGCAATTTTTTGAGTTAACTCATGGATAACAATTTGGAGAACATATAAATGAAAATGAAACGTAATCCTATTACTAATGCTGTGCAAAAAGCATTATTTACAGGTTTTATCGCTTCTTCAGCTTTCGGTACTGTTGCTTTAGCACAAGACAGTGACGACGATTCAGTTGAAGAGCAGGGTAAAATTACTGTTACGGGTTCGCGTATTAAACGCTCAGACATTGAGGGTGCGGTACCGGTAACAATCATTACTCGTGAACAATTAGAGCTCAGCGGTGAAAGTAATGCTGCTGACTTCTTAAGAAACACCACTTTTAACACTTCTGGTTCTTTCAGACCTCAGTCTGGTAGTTCAATCCAAAGTGTATCAACACTTAGCTTACGTGGTATTGGTTCAGCCAGAACATTGGTTTTGGTTGACGGTCGTCGTATTCCTAAAGCACCTACTTCTGGTCAAGCACAAGATTTGAACGCCATCCCATTGGGTGCGATTGAAAGAATCGAGATTTTGACTGACGGTGCATCGGCTATTTATGGTTCTGACGCCATCGGTGGTGTTGTTAACGTGATCACACGTACAGACTACACCGGTGCTGAAATCACCTTGGGTGCTCAAGAAGTGAGCATCGCTGCTAATGGTGGTGAGAGAGAAGAAGGTTCTGTACTGTTTGGTGCAGCCAATGACCGCTCTAGCGTTATTGCTGGTATTTCCTGGAATGATCGTGAGATTATTTTCCAAAGAGATTTGCCTTGGAATGTGCCAGGTGGTTCTACTTTCAGTAACAACTTCCGTGCAGTTGCGGCTGCTGGTAACGAAACAGGTCCATTCATTTCAGCCACAGCTTGTAACTTCCCTAACACCGGTTTCTATACCTTGAATCCTGGTGCTGGCGTTGCTGGCGGTGAGCGTTGTGCTTATGATTTCACATTGGAATCTGCTGATGAAGCTTCGATTGAAAACCAATCTTTCTATGTGAAAGCACGTCATGAAATCAATGACAGTTGGGAATTGTGGGTTAATGCCGGTGTTTATGAAACCAAATCATTTGGTCGTTATGCACCAGTACCAGATGGCAGTGCGTTCTCAGGAACAGGCTTGCCAATTTCTGCCTCAAGCCCTAACAACCCAAGTAACCCAGCCAGCCCATTGTATGACCCAGCAAACTGGGCCACACCTCAAGTGGTTCACTGGAGACACCGTTTTGATGCGTTAGGTAATCGTGATAACAACATCACAACAACCAACACCAGTTTCGAAATTGGTACCACTGGTCAAGTGGGTAATGCTGAAGTTGAGTTTGGTGTAACCAGAGCCAACTCTAACAGTGTGAACATTGGTAGAAACTACTTGTTAAGATCTGCTGCAGCTTCAGCTGTTGAAAGTGGTGCTTACAACTTGGCTGATCCATACAATTCTCCTGCTGCAGTATTGAACTCATTGCGTGTAACAACTAACCGTGATGCTAAATTCGACCAAGACACCATGTTTGGTTCTGTTGCATTTGATTTGTTTGACATGGCTAACGGCCCTGTATCAGTTTACATTGGTGCAGAGTACCGCGATGTGAAATATCAAGACAGATATGACTCATTGTCAGAAGCGGGTCAAGTTGGTGGTTCATCAGGTTCGAGTGCCGGTGGCGGACGTGACGTAACTTCTGTATTCTTCGAGGGCTTGGTGCCATTGTTGGATAACTTGGAAATGTCTATCGCTGGTCGTTACGATGACTACTCAGATTACGGTGATGATTTCTCACCTAAAGTATCTTTCAGATACCAACCTCTGGATAACTTGACTTTACGTGCATCGTACGGTGAAGGTTTCCGTGCACCAACTTTGGATATTTTGACTCAACAGCCTGCAGAATCAGCTGATACTGTTAATGATCCTCAAACTTGTATCGCTGAAGGTTTGGCAAGTACTTGTTTGACTCAAATTCAAGGCAGAGTTATTGCTAACCCAGCTTTAGGATCTGAGCAATCTGAGCAGTTCTCTTTAGGTTTGGCTTATGAGCCATTTGACTGGTTGAACTTCACTGTTGATTACTGGGATATCGAAGTTTCGGATCAAATCCGTAACATCACAGCTCAAACATTGGTTAATGAAAACATCCGTGGTGAAAGCAGACCAGGTTTAGGTTGTGTGCGTGATGCAGCAACTGGTGCCATTATTCTGTGTACTCGTGGTGCAACCAATGAAGGTTTGATCAACGCTTCTGGTGTTGATATCAACGCTCGATTCACTTACGAAGCTTTGGCTGGTAGTTTCTCTCACCAGTTCCAATGGTCTCGTGCTTTGTCTCAAGAGCTTGATAAAAACCGTGAGTTGGTTGACGATCCAGGTACTCCACCAAATCGTATCGTTATCAACAACAGCTACACCTATGGTGATTGGCAGTTTGCTTATAACCTGAATATGGTTGGTGATCAGTTCAACAACGTAAGTTCATTCAACACACTTGCTGAAGCTGATGCTTATGTTGCTGGTTTAGCTCCAGGAACTGACATTGATCGTGAAGTAGGTAGAAATGGTCTTTACTATGTTAAAGATGGTCACACGCCAACTTGGATCACTCATGACTTCCAGTTGAATTACTTTGCGCCTTGGGACGGTAAATTCACAGTCGGTGTACAAAACGCCGGTGAGAAATTCCCACCAATTGGTTTAGGTAATACGACCAACCGTGATTACGACTTTAACCTGTATAATGGTTATGGAAGAATCACTTACTTCAGATACACTCAAACTTTCTAATCGAAGTTTGATAAACTGAGAAAAGGCGTACTTCGGTACGCCTTTTTTATTGGCCTATATATATTGGAACTGGAAAAGATGGCAAAAAATCATTGGACGGCTTACTGGCAAACTGGGGCATTGACCTCACTGCCGATGGACTTCAAAGAAAACTATGATGGCGAATTGGCGTTGTACTGGAATGACATACTCAGCAACAGTCAAACACCTGTATCAATTCTTGATGTGTGCACAGGCAATGGTGCGATTGCTATTCTGTTACAGGAATTGGCGGATGAGCTAGATTTGGAAGTTTCAATAACTGCAGTAGACGCATCTGACATCAAACCAGATGTCATCAGTGAGGTTTTCCCTGATAAAGAAGGCGCCATAAAGAAAATCAATTTTGTTGGCAACTGCTTGGTTGAAAATATGTCACAAGTGATCGATCATAAGTTTGACCTGATTGTCAGTCAGTATGGCATAGAATATTGTGACACTGAGCAAGCAGCAGTATCAGTCAGGAAGATGCTGAATCCTCAAGGTAGATTGGTATTTGTGGCTCATGCTCCGGAGACTGATATCCATAAATACATGCGTGCTGAGGAACAAGTTTATCAGTACTTAGAAGAAGTCAATATCATGAATTTATTCCTGCAATTTGCTCAAAATAAAATGTCTGCAAATGGCTTTAAAAGTAAATTATCTCAAGCCTTAGAGCAAATGAAATACAAAATAGAATATCGTGGACAAGATTTATTTAATGTTTGGGCGAACTCAGCCATGCAACTTTCGCAGATGAATAATGCTGTTCTGAAAACTCAAAAAACGAAAATTCACAATTTTTACTTACAATACAAGCATGCACGAGACCGGGCTTTGGATATGTTGGCTGTATCAGAAAAATTAAGCAACCAGCCTGATTGGTACTCGGCTTTTGAAAAACAAGGTTTAACGTTAATCAAACAGGGTGATGTTTTATACAGGGGGCAACACAACGCTGGTCATTTCTACGAATTCAAACTTGATACATAGCTCAATCAGGCATTGAGGTATTTAATCGGTAAACAGTGTAATTAATCTTCAGTTGATTAAAGTGTTGATCAGGTCTTGATTGATGATTTTTTGCTTACTGGTGCTGTTGCGATCAGCCTTTACGATGGCCTTTAAGCTTTTTAAGGCTTCTTCAAAATCATCATTCACCACCAAAAAGTCTGCTTTATGGTAATGCTTCAATTCTGCGATGGCTTTGGTCATTCTGGTTTTAATCACTTCGGCTGAATCCTGACCTCTGGATTCCAAACGGTCTTGCAAAGCCTGAATGCTCGGAGGCAGTATAAAAATACTCACTGCATCGGGAAACCTGGTTTTGATTTGTTCGGCACCTTGCCAATCAATTTCTAACACCACATCATGCCCTTCATCCAACATTTTTTGTACCGTTTCTTGTGAAGTACCATAATGGTTGCCAAATACATTGGCCGACTCCATAAAAACACCAGCCATATCCATCTGCTTGAATTTATCTGTGCTGATGAAATGATAGTTGTAACCATCAATCTCTTTCGGTCGTGGTTTTCTGGTGGTGTGTGAGATAGATAGTTTTAAATGGTTGGTGTCTCTAACCAACGCATTAACCAAGGAAGTCTTACCCGTTCCTGAGGGGGCTGATACGATAAACAGGGTTCCTATGAGGTTATTTTTTGACATAATCTTAGTTTTTCTTATTCAGTGCTGTTATTCAATGTTTTGGATTTGTTCGCGCATTTGTTCAATGGTCACTTTTAAATCAATGCTGGCATTTGAAGTGGTGATGCTGGCTGATTTGGAACCAATTGTGTTTGATTCTCTGTTAAGTTCTTGAACGATGAAATCCAGCCTGCGGCCCACAGGCTCTTTCAGTGTTAACACTCTATTAAGCTCAATCACATGGGCGTCCAAGCGATCTAATTCTTCTGTGATGTCAATTTTCTGTAATTGCATGGCCAGTTCTTGTTCAAACCTTTCTGGGTTGACTTCAACTTGTAAATCTGCCAGTTTGTCTTTTAATTTTTGTGACAAAGCAGCATTGATGGTTGGAACATATGTTCTGATTTCTTCAGTCAGGTTTTTGATGGTTTGAGCCTTTTCTTCAAGTACTGCCAACATCGCTGCGCCTTCTCTGGTTCTGGATTCGATCAATTGCTTGATGCTGTCATCCACCAACTGAATGGCTGTGGCATTGAGTTCAGATGTATCAGCAGGCTGTTGTACAATGACATCTGGCCAATTCATGAACTGACCAGTACCCATGTTTTGTTTAAGGTCAAAATCAAAAGCAATGGAATCGGCATTGGCAACCAATTGAGCCAACAACGCTTTGTTCACACTCAGTTGGGTTAAACTAACTGATTCGTTGGGAAAGAATTTGATAAAAACAGATACTTTGCCGCGGGAAAGTTGTTTGTTGAATGATTTTCGAAACTGGTTTTCAGCTGCACGGAGAAAGTCAGGGCACTTAATGGTTAAATCTAAAAACCTTTGGTTGACTGAACGTATTTCACAAGTCAGTCTTCCTAAACTGTTTTCAACTTCGTGGGAAGCGAAGGCGGTCATTGATTGCATGGCATCATGGTACTTTTAATTGAAGGGCTATTATAATGTATTGTTCTGTGTGTAAATAAAAAAAATAAAGGTCCGTAATTTATAAACGTGACTTACGACCAGTGTACAGATGCTGTATTGCGGTTATATTGAACAAAAAAAGAGGTTAATAATGAAAAACATTTGGATACTGTTGTTACTGCTTTGTGCAACAACAGGTTTAACAGCGAGTAAGAAGGGGGAAGATGATCATCAGGGATCAAAAGATAAATTTGCTGGCATTACACTCAGAAGTATAGGTCCAGGCTTGATGTCGGGTCGGATTGCTGACATAGCCATGCACCCTGAAAATGAGAATGTTTGGTATGTTGGTGTGGGGTCTGGTGGAGTCTGGAAAACCGTCAACTCCGGCACCACATGGACGCCCATATTTGACCAGCAAAATGTCTATTCAATAGGCAGTGTAACCATAGATCCCAACAATCCTGAACGTATCTGGGTCGGCACTGGAGAAAACATTGGTGGTAGACATGCCAGTTATGGAGATGGTTTGTACTTGAGTGAAGATGGCGGCAAATCATGGAAAAATATGGGTTTGAAGGATTCTGAGCGGATATCTACGGTTGTCATTCATCCCAAGGATTCAAATACACTGTGGGTCGCCGTTCAAGGACCCCTGTGGTCCAAAGGTGGAGAACGCGGACTGTATAAAACTTCAGATGGCGGAAAAACCTGGAATAAACAATTGGGCGACGAAGATTGGACGGGCGTCACTGATGTGGTCATTGATCCCAGAAATCCGGACAGGCTATATGCAGCGACATGGCAGAGGCACAGGAATGTGGCGGCATATATGGGAGGTGGGCCAAATACAGCCATATATAAAACTGACGACGGTGGAGATAATTGGCAAAAGCTCAGCTCAGGTTTGCCCAGTGAAAGCATGGGCAAAATTGGTTTGGCCATATCACCGATTAAACCGGATGTGGTTTATGCAGCTATAGAGTTAAAAAGGAGAACGGGTGGGATCTATAAGTCCACCAATCAAGGCGCTTCCTGGACCAAACAATCCGATGCCGTTGCTGGTGGAACGGGACCTCATTACTACCAGGAATTGTATGCTTCACCCCATGTGTTTGACCGGCTTTACCTGATGAGTAACCGCATGATTATTTCTGATGATGGGGGCAAGACATACCGCACAATGAACGAGAAAAATAAACATGTGGACAACCATGCTATCGCTTTTAAGGCCAGTGATCCTAATTATGTTTTGATTGGTACAGATGGTGGTTTGTACGAAACATTTGACCGGACCAAAACATGGAAATTTGTAGCCAACTTACCAGTTACGCAATTTTATAAAGTTGCAGTCGATGATGCAGAGCCGTTTTATCATGTTTATGGTGGCACCCAGGACAACAACACGCAAGGAGGTCCATCCAGAACAGATAACCGCCAGGGCATTCGAAATTCAGACTGGTATGTGGTGTTGTTTGGTGATGGTCATCAGCCTGCCACAGAGCCAGGCAACCCGGATATTGTGTATGCAGAATGGCAACAAGGCAATTTAGTCAGACACGATAAAACCACAGGTGAAATCGTTTACATCCAACCTCAGCCTGAGGCAGGTGAGCCAGCAGAAAGGTTTAACTGGGATGCACCCATTTTGGTATCACCCCACAACCCCACAACCTTATATTTCGCCTCACAAAGGGTATGGCGATCTGATGACCGCGGTGACAGTTGGCGCGCGATCTCGGGTGACCTGACCAAAAACCAAGAGCGTATAGAATTACCCATTATGGGGTCTCAACAAGGTTGGGATATGCCATGGGATGTGCTGGCCATGAGTAATTACAACACCATCACCTCCATTTCAGAATCGCCACAGCAAGCTGGCCTGATCTATATTGGAACAGATGATGGTTTGGTTCAGGTAACTCAAGATGGCGGTGAGAATTGGCGCCAGATTGAAGTGGGCGATATGCCAGGTGTTCCTGCAACGGCTTTTGTCAATGACATCAAAGCCGACTTACATGATGTCAATACGGTGTACATTGCATTAGACAACCACAAATATGGTGACTTTTCTCCCTATTTGTTGAAAAGTAATAATCAAGGTAAAAGTTGGAAAAAGATGAGCACTGGCATCCCTGAAAAACATTTGGTTTGGCGTTTGGTTCAAGACCATGTTGATCCAGAGTTGATGTTTGTTGGGACTGAATTTGGCTTGTTTTTCTCCTATGATGGTGGTGATAAGTGGCAAGAGTTAACGGGTGGTTTGCCGACCATATCAATCAGAGATTTGGCCATACAAAAAAGAGAAAACGATTTGGTGGCGGCAACCTTTGGACGGGGTTTTTATATTTTGGATGATTACAGCTTATTGCGTAACCTGGATCAGGAAGCTTTATCAAACAATAAGCTGTTTCCGGTAAAAGATGCCTGGTGGTATATTCCCAGAATGGTTTTAGGCACCAATCCCAAGGCCTCACAGGGTGATGCATTTTTTAACACTGAAAACCCCCCCTATGGTGCCGTGTTTAATTATTACCTCAAAGATGGTTTGAAAACCAAAGCGGCACAACGGCAAAAAGCAGAAAAAGAAATGGTCAAACAAAAGAAAGCCATCAAGTTTCCTGGTTGGGATGCTGTCGATGCTGAACGCACAGCGAAAAAACCCAAGGTTTGGTTAACTGTTAAAAATAACCGGGGTCAAGTGGTCAGAAGGGTGGCCGGAACCACCAAAAAAGGCTTCAATCAAGTGGCCTGGAGTTTACGATATCCAGCCTTTGGTGTGGCCGGTGAAGGCGGTGGATTTTTCAGTGATGAACCTGAAGGTATGCTGGTTGCTCCAGGGCAATACAACGTTTCCTTGAGTCAAGAGGTAGATGGTGTGGTAACCGAGTTAAGTACACCTCAAACGTTCAACGTAAAACCACTTCGACAGGGTGCGCTTAAAGGTGCTTCTTATGAAGATGTCGCCGATTTTTGGCAACAACTATCAGCAGTTCAGCATGAAGTTGCGGTTTCAAACAAGAAATTGTCTGAAGCGATTAAACGCACTGAGCTGATTGAAAAGGCGCTGAAAAACAGTTTGGCTGAACATGGCGAGTTGGACGCCACATTGCACCAAATCATCACTGACCTCCATACACTGGATGCCAACATGAATGGTAACCGCTCCAAACGACAAATTGGTGAAAAAACCAAAGTGACCATTGGTTCACGTTTAGGGGCTGCTGGTATAGGTACAGGTTTGTCTACATATGGGCCTACACCGACTCACATCAAAACCTTATCCATTGCCAAGGCTGAACACGATGCTTTGAAGCCTCAAATTGAAGACATCACAGATAAGCGCATTCCAGCTTTGGAAAAACAATTGGAAGCCATTGGCGCGCCTTATATTCACTGATAACCATCAATTCATGAGTCGGTGTACGTACCGACTCATGAATTAATCAGATCGGCCCATTGTTTATTATTTTCTTTAAAGCTGTTAATTTGACCAGTTGATAATTCAGAGTCAATCAAACTTTGGCACCTATTTCTGGCCCAGCTAAACAGTTTGGTATCGGCTGGGTTCATCTCAGTCATCAATGCAATTTCCTGTTCCTTGAGCTCACCACGTTTGATGAATGGCTTTGAAACATTGCTCCTTTGATAGAAAATATCTGTTAAGTGCAGTCGGTCTTTTAGTAACAACAATCCCTCGTCAAACAAACAAGTGGTTAACACCAGTGAAAAGCAGGTTTCGAGGGTGTTCTTGGCCACGTTGTATAAATCATCATCACTGGTTTGACCGTGGTGTAAATAGCCGCTGAAACGCTTGCATTGGCCATTGGACAATTCCGGTGTGGGAGAAGCCTTAAGGAATTCCGACAAGGATTTGTTTTTCACCTTTTGGTGCATTGGGTGGTCCGATTTTCCCATCACATAATTGAAGTAAGACAGAATCCGGTCAATGGGGTCTCTGAGTAGGGTGAAATGAAATGTGGCTTGTTCAGGAAGCAGCTGGTATAGCAAGCCATGCATGGGATGATGACCGCAGATCAGTCGAGGGTAATTTTTCTTGAGTTCGAGTAATTTTGGTTGTTGGACCAGGTCAGGCGCATTGACATGTAAGACAGCGGCTGCCTTGTAGTTTTTAAACAGTATGGATTCTAGACTGGTGCCGCCGGTCTTGGGTACATGAGAAAAGCACACAGTGTACGGGCCTGTGGCATAGGTATTTGATACTAAATTGTTTTTTAAAATGTGTTTGTTGGCATCAAAGTTTTCAATATCTGATTTCAAGAACCAATTGTGCTGCATTTTTTGTTATACTAATCATTCGTGAACAAGTTTGAAAGTGTATCACATCAGCTGTAATGCCATTTACTTGGTTGATCGGTGACAATTTATGTCAATTTGGAAAGCTGGTCTTTTCAATTGTAAACTTTAAGGAGGAAAAAGTTTACAAATGACTGATAATTGCGGTTTGAACTAAAAATTAGGAATTCAGTTCTTGTCGTTATCGAATGAATCCAATAACCTATGCGTATGGATGAAATTTGAGTAACCATTTTAACGAAATTTTTTAGAGGTAAATAGTAATGAAAAGAAATCAACAAGGTTTTACATTAATTGAATTAATGATCGTAATCGCAATTATCGCGATCCTGATGTCGTATGCGATTCCTGCATATCGTGACTACACTGTAAGAGCAAAAGCTGGTGAAGGTATTTCTCTGGCTGCTGGTGCAAAACAATCTGTATCAGAAACTTATATCAGTGAAGGTGCGTTGCCAGCTTCTAACGCTTCTGCTGGTTTAGCAGCTCCAGGTTCTATCACTGGTGAAAATGTAGCTTCTGTTACTGTTGGTGGTAGTGGTGTGATTACTGTTGCATTTAACACAGCTGACACTAACTTAAGTGGTCAAACTGTTCTGTTAACTCCAGACGTAACTTCTGGTGGTAGTGTTGAGTGGCGTTGTTCTTCAGCTCTGGCAGATCGTTTCTTACCAGCTGATTGCAGATAAAGAATCAATATTAAGGTTCTAAAAGGCGCGATTTTCGCGCCTTTTTTTTTTATTCATAAAAATGGTTAATTAATGATTCATTCAAAAAGAGTTCAGATTTCACTGGTTGCCTTGCTGATTATTATGACTGGTATTATCTATATGCCAGGGTTGAAAGGAGGTTATGTATTTGACGATTTACATAGCCTGTCAAAGTTATCCATTATCAATGAAGATTTGAGTTTTGAGAAAATTTTTGACTACATTGGAGCGTCTAAAACGGGCCCTTTGAAAAGACCAGTCTCGGTGATGAGCTTTTTAATTGATGGACAAAAATGGCCTACATTTGCCTTCCCGTTCAAAAGAACCAACCTGGTTATTCATTTGATCAATGGTCTGTTGTTGTTTCTTATTGTTTTTTCAGTTTTCAAAGCCAAACTGCAATACCGGCAAAGTGCATTCTATATTTCATTATTTGCCAGTGCTTGTTGGATTCTTCACCCATTTATGGTCTCGACCACCCTGTATATTGTACAGAGGATGGCCATGTTGCCGGCGATGTTCTCGTTGTTGGGCATGTTGTTGTATGTCAGAGGCCGTTTAAATTGGCACCAAGACATCCACAGAAAAGCACAGGTACAAATGTTTTCAGCTGTGCTATTAATGGTGCCACTGGCGGTTTTGAGTAAAGAAAATGGTATTTTATTGATTTTTCATATTGCCATACTTGAGAAAATTATTTGCGCCAATTGGCTGCAGTTAAAGCCACTGAACAATCACCAGAAATGGATGTTGATTCGCTTGCCTGTTTTGGCGTTGGTTTCGATGTTAATCCTTAAATTTCCTGGTTTCTTAAAAGGCTACGAAGTCAGAGAATTCACCCTGTTAGAAAGACTCATGAGTGAGACTCGTGCCATCTTTAAATACTTATATCATTTGTGGGTGCCTAGCTATTTCACCGAAGGTGTCTTCACCGATGGATTCAAGAAATCAACTTCATTGTTTCAGCCCATATCAACGTTGTATTCATTGGCGGGATTGTTGATCTTGGCAGTCACTGTGTTTCTATTGAGAAAGCGTTTTATTTGGTTGTGGTTTGCCGCTGTTTTCTTTGCGATTGCACATATACTGGAATCATCATTTGTACCATTGGAGTTGTATTATGAGCACAGGAATTACTTGGCTTCTTTGTTTATGTTTGTACCATTGAGCTTATTGATTCATTGGGCTACACAACAATCAAAAGTATTTCTTGTTGTACCTTTTTTGATCATCGCCACATTGGTATTTCAAACTGTACTCAGGGTTGATATTTGGAGCGATAATCTGCGTATGCATTATTTGACCATGCAGAAATATCCTGAGTCTATCAGAGCAAGAACATTGACTGCTTCATACTTGGATAACCTTGATCGTCAGGAAGAAGCGTTGGACATCATCGCTGAAGGTGTGCAATTACACGAGAATCTGGAATTGAGGTTTAATCAAGCATCGCTGAAGTGCAACTTGAAAATTCTGAACATGCAAGACATCAATCAATTGGTTAATGATATCAAGCGAATAGATTTCACCAAAGATGATGTGCGCCCATTGGGCAATTTAATGGCTAAATTATTGATCAAAGACTGTATGGATGACAATGCGATCGTTGCAGCTGATCATATGCTGCAAGCATTGAAAGTCAATAAAAACGTAATAGATGGCTATGGTGAAGAGTTGATACTGTATTTGGAAGGTACTATTTTAATCGAGCAGCACCAATTTGAACGGGCTGCAACGGCGATAAAGAATTCTTTTGCTGTTACCAGTAATGACTATATTTCCATCAACAATGCTGTGATAAAATTTATTTCAAAGAGGCAAACAGACATTGCAGATCAATTATTAAGCATTGCTGAAAATCGATACGCAAAAGAATATGAATACAAAGTTGACTGGTCGAAGTTTGGTGAAAAACTCAGAAGCACCAGGGTTGTCATTGATCAAATTAAAAAACAAAATGAAGCTATCAATAATCATTCCGGCGAAAAATGAAGCAAAAAGCT
Source organism: Marinicella sp. (assembly GCA_965230295.1). Taxonomy (GTDB): domain Bacteria; phylum Pseudomonadota; class Gammaproteobacteria; order Xanthomonadales; family Marinicellaceae; genus Marinicella. Next base: position 2,354,161 of record OZ246001.1, read on the forward strand.
TGGTAACCTTGCTACCAAAGTTAAAAGAGTTACATGATGACGCACAAATCATTGTTGTCAATGATGGCTCAACCGATGACACCAACAGTGTATGCGACTCACTGGGAGTAGAGGTTGTAGAGCACCCTTATAGCAAAGGCAATGGTGCAGCAATCAAATCGGGAGCCCGTGCATCGACCGGAGAAGTGCTTGTTTTTATGGATGGTGACGGGCAACATCGACCTGAAGACATTGCATCATTGTTAGAAAAATACAACCAAGATTATGACATGGTGGTTGGGGCGCGAAATAAAAAGTCACAAGCATCGCTCGCACGGTTGTTTGGTAATGGGGTATATAACAGAATTGCCAGTTACATGACTGGTCACAAAATCGATGATTTAACTTCAGGTTTTAGGGTGGTTAATGCTGAAAAGTTTAAGCAGTTTTTGTATATGTTACCAAATGGATTTTCTTATCCAACAACTTGCACCATGGCCTTTTTCAGGGCTGGATTCTCGGTGGGATATTTACCCATTTTCGCCCCAGAAAGAATCGGCAAAAGCCACATCAATTTATTCAAAGATGGTGCTCGCTTTTTCCTGATTATTTTTAAAATTGGTACCTTGTATTCACCCATGAAATTGTTTTTTCCTGCCAGCGCTGTCTTTTTTCTGACAGGCCTGATGTATTACTTATACACTTATTTGACCGATGGTCGATTCACTAATATGGGTGTTTTATTGTTTTCAACATCCATCCTTATTTTTTTACTTGGATTGGTGTCTGAACAAATAACCACCTTGTTTTATCAAACCAAACCCAAAGACGAATGACTGAATAAATGTCAAATTTTGTTAAATAATTGTCAATATGTGTCATTATTGGCCTAATTGGTTCTGAAATCTCCTAAATTCACTTGATTTTTTAAGATTTGTTTCTTGATCTTGAGGACATTGTTTACATGTCTGATCTTTCTGTTGACAATGGTATTTTAGACAATAAACAGTATTATGACGATTTCTAAGAATTCCAAAGGCTTCACATTGATTGAGTTGATGATCGTTATAGCAATTATTGCGATTCTTATGGCTTATGCCATTCCTGCTTATCGAGATTACACCGTTCGAGCGAAAGCCGGTGAAGGGCTAAGCATATCATCAGGCGTTAAGACATTTATTTCAGAAAACTGGGTGGCTTCAGCAGACATCACCACTTTCAACAGTGGAACAAATGGGGTGCCTGTTGCCAACACCATAACGGGGAAAAATGTCAGTCAAGTCGCGGTTAATGCTGGCGTCATTGTGGTTTCTTTCTTCAATGACCCAACTTTGGCCGGAAATACTTTGACATTAGAGCCACTATTACCTGGTTCAGCTGGTAACAATGGCAACAGTTTGAGGTGGCGTTGTACTTCTTCATTGGCTAACAGGTTTCTGCCGCCTGAATGCAGAACCCCATAACCGCATTCAGTCAACAGTAGAATTTTTATCTTTGAATGCTGTGGCTTTGCGGGTGTGCATTTCTGACCCTCTTGACCGAATTTGCTTGGGTTAATTTTCTTCAAATTGTTGTGCCAGCAAGAGCAACTTTTTACTGCGTTCTTTAATCCTTTTGGCCGGCACTCCAGCATAAATACTCCATTCACTGGTGTCTTCTAACACCAGTGACATGGCACCAATTGAAGTTCCCGTATCAAGTGTGACACCAGGCATGATGACAGATCCTGCGCCAACGATCGAATGTTGCTTTAAAGTAACTGCCTTTTTAAATTCATTTTTGTATTTGACTGGAATGGTTGAGTTGGCCATGGTCATGCCACTGTAGTCATCGGATTGGCTGAAGACTTTTACGCCATATGCCAAAGTGGTGTAATCTTCCAGCACAATGCCTTTCTCACCGCCTGCGATCAAGCACTGGGGTGTGATGTGTATGTGCTTGCCAATTGAAACATGTCCGGATACCACACAGAAGTCATCAATCCTTGAATGGTCATTGATGCTGATCAGGTGGTGATCATAGATTGCGGCTTTGTCACTTATTTTGACGTTTTTGCCGATGTGTTTGAAACCCAGTTGGTTTAATTCTTCTTTCGTATAATAAGCCATCAGCATGAGCTCCTGAATAAAGTTTTTAATTGCTTTAAATAGTTTTCTTCAGAGAAGTAAGTCCTCACAGCCATTTGATTGTGGCTTTTTTGTGCTTCAGTCAGTCGATCTAAATCAAGTGTATTGATATCATACACCTTAAGTCCTATTTCCGTGAACAAATCCCATGAACTGATGTTTGGCTTCATGAATATTTTTTTACCCAGGCCAATCAAACTTATGGTGTTTCCCATGGCTTGTTGTCGATTGTGCGCAAATACAGCAATATCAATGTCAGATAAAAATTTCAAATAGTCTTCATAAGGCATGAATTCGGTCAAGGCCACGAACTGATCGCCAAACATTTCTTGGCCGGTTTTGATGACCTCTTTGGCATGGTTTTGGTCACCATAAGACAAAGGGGTGAATAGCTTGATGGGCTGCGATTTGAATTGACTGAGGTGCTCAAAAATCTCAAGGTGGTTGTTGCTTGGGTCTGCGGAATTCCCCACTTGGATGTTGATCCCCTCATGTGGCTTTGATTGAATATTGATGTGTTTGTATAGATTGCTTGGGTACATAAAACACTCGTGGTATTCAGCATCAAGACCATACCATCGCTTGGCCAGTGAGTAATCACCTTTGACATAGGTGACAACGTGTTTAATGTCTTTAAATACCCTGATTCTGAAAAATTCATAAATCTCATGGTAAAAATGCTTTTTCTTCAGAAGTTTATAAAAGTAAAGGTCTTTACCCCAAATCAGCCAGTAAACCTTCTTTCTTAACCGAGGAAACAAATACAAAAATAGCAGCAACCAAGGAGATGCCAGTGAGTGGACAAAAATAGTTTTTGACCTGAACATCATGGCCAACAATTTAAGGTGTTTAAGCACTGAAAAATAGCGTGCGAATATGAAGTTAAATTTAAATTTTTTATAGCCTTCATCATGATGGCCATAATGAAAGAGTTCATGACAACTCAAGTCAAAGTTATGGTGAGACATGAACTCGAAAAACCCCTTTGAAAATTTCTTTTCATTGTTGAAGATATGTAAATACGCTGTCGTTTTTTTGGCTTGTTCAGTCATGGATTTGTATGGTTTCTTTGGGTGGAGGCATGGCTTTACCAATCAAAAACATCAACAAGTCAGTCAATATGCTGATGACCCTAAATAACAGGATCACTTGCAAGGCAAAAATGGCCCCTAAGAATGGGCTGAATAATAGGGTGAACGTATACTCCCTGATGCCAACACCGCCTGGGGCTCCAGGTACCAAAAATCCAATTAAGAACGACAAGGCGAACCCGGAAACACATAAAAAATAGGGTGTTTCATAATGATTGACCACCAAGCCAGTCAGTATATAAATAGAAAGTCCGCCCAATAATGACATACCAAAGAAAATGATATATACCTGAAATAATGTGATCACTTTATTTTGTAAAATCTCTATTTTCTCGCGGATTTTGTCCAGGAAAAAGAACACTAAAGTACCACCTAATATGCCAGCCAATACAATCAAAGATAGGTGTTTGCCGCTGATCAGTTTTGAAGCATCGTAATACAACAGATAACAAACCCCAACAGATAGAGAGGCCAAGGAAAACATCAAAATTTCAACAAATACCGAATAGGCAATGTCTGCTTTCTTAAGGTGTGTTTTTGCCAAATAAATCCTGCCTATGAAATGGGCCACATTGCCAGGTAAGTATTTTGCGATTTGAGTCAGCGCAGTGATTCTGAATGCCGTTTTGAACTTGAACTCGGGGTATTTCTTGTTGACCAAAACAACCCAGGCAAAAGAAAATAGCACATAACCCAAAAGTCCAATACCCACTAAAAAAAGTCCTGTTAAAGTGTTAGGCCAGGAAAATGTGATCGGTTCTAATTTGGAAAAATTTTCCCACAGTATTTGCAGCAACAAATAGACAGATATGATGACCAATATGTGTCCAATGTATTTGATGTGCTTTTTGTATTTTTCCATCTTCAGCAGTTCTCAAGTTGTCAATGCGAATTTTTGTGGGTGATGATCTTCAATGTTTTTGTTAATAATTGGGTGTTATGGGTCAATGATTGTATTTGTAGAACGCTTCAATACTGCTGATTACGGATTGTAATTCAGTGGCTTTGATACCATAAAACAGTGGTAACCTCAGTAAACGTTCACTTTCTTTTGTGGTGAATTCATCAGTGCCTGATAAGCGTCCAAAATTCATGCCAGCTGGGGCGCTGTGCAAAGGTACATAGTGAAAAACACTCAATATGTCAGCTTCCTTCAGATGCTTGATCAATTGAGATCTGACATCCAGGTTTTCAACTTTAATGTAAAACATATGGGCGTTGTGCTGACAATTTGAGGGGATGCTGGGCAACTCAATGAAACCAGAATTTGCCAACCCACTTAAGCCCTTTAAATACGTGTTCCAACTGGCTAAGCGGTTGTTTCTGATTGTCTGATATTGTTCAAGTTGGCCCCATAAATAAGCCGCACTGACGTCATTCATCAAATAACTGCTGCCAATGTCGACCCAGGAGTACTTATCAACCATACCCCTGAAGAACAAGCTCCTGTTGGTACCTTTTTCTCTGATGATTTCTGCCCTTTCTACGAATTTTTTATCGTTTATAATTAATAAGCCTCCTTCACCTGCGCTGGTGTAATTTTTAGTTTCATGAAAACTGAATGCGCCCATGTGACCAATGGTTCCTAGTTGTTGATTTTGGTAGCTGCTGGTCATGGCTTGAGCAGCATCTTCAATCACATACAAACCATGATGATCGGCAATGTTCATGATTTTTTCCATTTCACAACCCACACCTGCATAATGCACTGGAACAATGGCTTTGGTTTTTGGACTCAGTGCGGCTTCTATCTTATCCTCGTCTAAATTCATGGTGTCGGGACGGATGTCCACAAACACTATTTTGGCACCCCGTAACACAAATGCATTGGCCGTTGAGACAAATGTATATGAAGGCATGATCACTTCATCACCAGCTTTGATGTCAAGCAGCATAGCAGCCATTTCTAGTGCATGAGTGCATGAGGTGGTTAACAGTGCTTTTTTGCAGTTCAGGTGTTGAGTGAACCATTCATGACACATCTTTGTGTAACTACCATCACCAGATATTTGTGCACTTTGCATAGACTGCATCACATGTTTTTCTTCATTCCCTGTAAATGGTGGTTTGTTAAATGGTATTTTCATAGCTCATTCTCAGCCAAGTGAACAAAAAGTAATCTCATCCAATAATGTTACCCTGAATCAGGCCAATAAGGGACAAGAAATTTCACTGGTGTTAGATTAAGCTCAGTGATTGAATTGAAGAATGGGGCTGAGCAGACAAGTTCCGCCTGATAGTTGATCTAAGATACGCTTTTTGAATGGTGGTTTTGAGACCAAAAGATAAATGTCGCAGTTAGACTAATAGCACATGTATATTTTGAAGGTATCTTCTATAATCATATTAACTGTAAAGAATGAAGGGAACATATGGAGAACAGGTATCAAACTAAAAAGTCTAAGTTGAATTTGTGGCTGTATGTCACATTGACAGTGGTGGCTTTGATGTTTTTGTTATCTTTTTATTTCGATCAAGAGCCTCAATTCTTTGATGTCAATGAAGTGGCTAAAAAGAGAGCAAGTTCGCACAACCATGAATTGGTCACAGGCTATACCAGCGGTGCAACCTTTATGGAAGTGACAGATGTGTTGTTGAATAAGCCAGGTGGCTATATGTCAAATGATGTGTTGCCACCCTTTGTGCTGATGGACAACATACCCAATTGGGAATTTGGTGTGTTGGTCCAGGTGCGAGATTTTGCCCGAGTCATGCGCAATGACATCAGTCGTTCACAAAGTCAGTCAGTAGAAGACATTGACTTGAGAGAAGCTGATCCCAAGTTCCACAATGACCATGATAAGTGGATTTGGCCTCAAACAGAAGGCCGGTATCGAGAAGGTCAAGTCTATTTTCATAATTACCTCGAGCGTTTGGCAGATACCAGCGACCCTGATGGTCAATTTTTTGCCCGTACAGACAACCTGGTCATTTGGTTGAATCTGGTAGAGAAACGATTGGGGGCGATGTCACAGAAGCTGAGTGCCAGTGTTGGTCAGGATCGCGTCAACACCGATACGGGAGGTGATGAAGTGGCCGAAACTTCAACCTATAAACCCAGTGAATTGCGGGTACAAACACCATGGCTCAAGATAGATGATAATTTTTATGAAGCCCGAGGTGCAACATGGGCTTTGATTCATTTCATGAAAGCTGTTGAGGTCGATTTTAAGGGTGTCTTAGAGAAAAAGAATGCACTGGTCTCACTGCGACAGATTATACGTGAACTGGAGGCGGCCCAAGACACCATATGGACACCCATGATACTGAACGGTTCTGGTTTTGGCTTTTTCGCCAACCATTCATTGGTGATGGCGTCATACATTTCAAGAGCCAATGCAGGTGTGATCGATTTAAGACAGCTATTAGAGGATGGTTGAACACGTTTGAATTTGTTATCCTTGTACCTGTTTAACTACAGGCGCAAAGGGTAATTAATGAACCAACATAAGTATCGCTTAGATATTCAAGGACTGAGGGCAGTTGCTGTTCTGTTGGTGGTCTTTAATCACTTGGGAATGAATATGTTTTCAGGTGGTTTTGTCGGAGTTGACGTGTTTTTTGTGATCTCTGGATATGTTATTTCTTTGGTTATCTTAAAAGAGTTTGACGCATTCAACGGATTCGATTTCAAACGATTCTATTTAAAACGCATTCAAAGGCTGGCACCTGCCTTGGCGGTGTTAATCATAACGGTTTCTTGGTTTGTGATGTTTCAATCTCAATGGGAAGCCGAGCAAATAAACAATACCATAAAGACCTCTTACTTTGCTTTGCTGTGGGTCAGTAATTTTTATTATGCATTCAGGGATGTGGATTATTTTGACACATCCATTGGTGAAGAATTGTTTCTACACACGTGGTCACTGGGCGTTGAAGAACAATTCTATTTGTTTTGGCCTGTCATTCTTATCTTGTTATTAACCCATATCGCTTCACCGAAGGCCAAAATTAAGTGGATTTCAGCGCTGGTTCTGATGTCCTTGCTGTTGCATTTTATGCTTTCCCAATTTGGCGATATGGTGTCTTTTTATATGATGCCAACCAGAATGTGGCAATTCGGCCTGGGTGGGCTGGTTGCATTTTATCATTTTAAAGGCAAGTTCAATCAATCGCTGGCTCAAATCCAGTGGTTGGCACCCATTGGATTGGTGACAATCGTATTAAGCGCAGTGATGCTGACAGAACATAGCCGATATCCATATTGGCAGGTGATGCCGCCAACGGTAGGTGCGGCCATGGTAGTCCTGGCGACAAACCCGTCTCAACTTGGATTCACAGCCAAGGTTTTATCTCTCAAGCCAATGGTTTGGATTGGGAACCTATCCTATTCAATTTATCTGTGGCATTGGCCACTGGTTTACTTGGTTTTTGATTATTATGCAATGTCAGGGTTATGGGCCGGGTATGTTTTGTACTTCCTGCTCACTATGTCTTTATCAGCGATGAGTTTTTATCTGGTAGAAAACCCAACCCGGAAGTATCAGTTTCCAGATGCCGTTGGGTTTGTTAAAAAGGCTGTTTTTGTCAGTAGCCTGTTTGCGATCACATTATTGATGATCCAATTCTCAAATAATTATTTCAATGGAAGCATCAGAAAAAACCAGCCAGTTAAGTATGTTGCTGCTCATGACAAGCCAGAAATTTATAACATGGATTGTGATAGTTTTTACCACAATGATGACTTAACTCCATGTGTTTTTGGAAATGACAAGGCTGAGAACCATGTGGTTTTAATGGGCGATTCTGTTGGCATGCAATGGTTTTCCACAGTGAAGGAAAAGTACCTGTCAATGGGATGGAAGCTCACGGTATTAACAAAGTCAAGCTGTCCACTCATTGAAATACCTTTTTATTATCGAGTGGTTAAGTCAACTTATGATGTCTGTGACAGTTGGAAAGAGAAGGTGTATCAATACATTTTATCTATCAACCCAGATCTGATCATTTTAGGAAATGCCAGTAATTACCCGTTTGATGAGTCGCAATGGAAACAAGGCTTGAGACAACTATTTGAAAAGCTCAGGCCAATAAAAAGTGTTGTTAAATTTGTGATCAGTTCACCCATCAATGCAGGTTGTGTTCAACAAGAGAATCAGGCTGGGCACTGTCAGTTTGTACCTGCTCAATCAGAACAATTTAAATGGCAAAAAGAAGTGATTGCTGAGTTTACTGAAGTCAGTGTCATTGATTTGACTGAATATATATGTCCTGATGGGCTGTGCAGTGATCAAATGGGTGACATGATCGTGTTTCGGGATAAAACTCATTTGACTGATACTTACGTCAGATCTTTGTATCAAAAAATCCAGCCATATTTTTAGTTACCAATAAGGTACTCAACCCTGGTATCAGTTCAGTGAATATTTCAACAACAGTTGATCAGCTGATTTAATTTGTAAAGTCATTGGCGCTGCCGCATCTTCAGCTTTTACTTCAAATTGTAGCAAATGGAAGTTTGTACTATTCAATGATTTAAAAATGGGATTGTTGCCCAGTGGTGACGTGGTTAAAGATACAGGAATTTCTGTGTTTGAATCAGAAGATTGGGGGTGTATTGTGAGTGCCAGTGCTTGATGTTTAGATTTAACAACCCAACCTTTAAGGGAGCCATCACTTATTTCATGATACACCACAGGGGGCATCATGCATTGACCTCCTCCAGCCTTAAAAAAATGAAAGTTTTTCAGCCCGTCATTCAATACAAAAGTATCTATCAGCTTCATCCCGTTTAAGTACGCACATGCTGATTGGTAAAAGTCAATTTGTTCATTCAATTTCAAGGATGAATGTTCAATCAGCACCAGCTCTGTGGTTGTTGATTCGGCATGGATCAAATCCATCAGCATCAATTGTCTAGCGCGTCCATGTTTTTCATTCAATGGGTGCGGTAGTGATTTGATGGTTTTGGCCCGTTTTGAGTAAAAAGTCAGCTCAGCCAATGTTTTAAACTGATCAACCACCAAGGTGCTGGCTTGTTCCTGATGCAATAGTTCATCTGCCTTGTTAGTGATTTCCTGCCACCCCACAGCATTGCTGATAATTCTGGTTTTTAAAAGTGAGTTGGCAGTGGATCCATGTAGCCATATTTGCATGATTAGAAGTGCTGCAAAGGTCGCTACAACACCACTGGCCCAAGCCCACTGTTTAACCGGAGAAGGTTTGTTGTTGGCAGCAGCCACCAATAACAGCACATAGGAAACCAAGGTCCAATGAATGTTGAGTCGTAAATTATCTGAAAAAAAACCCACCACCGCGTACATCATCCAATGTAAGGTTGCAGTATATGTGATGCTTTTAAGTAAAGGCTGCTTGCGTGTACCGGTTGAGCCCTGCAATATAGTCTGGAAGCAAAGCCAGAAAACTATCGGCGTGGTGATGAGAATTTGTATGAACAGGAAACTGGCGTGAGAAGCCTGGAATTCCCACGGGTGTCGATCTTTGAGTTGAAATGCCAACAACACAAAATCATGTTGTAAATTAAATACAATGATTGGTATGAAGCCGATTAACATCAGAGGCAGTGAGTATTTCAGGAGTGGTATCACAACTTTCTGCTGTTTTCTGTAAACCCACAAAAAGACCAGCCCAGTAAGTAAAACAACAATCCAAAACCTTAGGTGCACATTGATGCCTGCTGCCAGCATGACCCCCAACCACAAATAAAAGTGTATCTGGTTGGTATTGATGGCTTTGGCAAGAAACAACATGGCCAACAGGGTGAAGAAGACAATCCATATATCAGGAATGGCCAAACCTCCAGCGATACCCAATAAAGGCAGTGCCGAGACCAACAAGCCTGTGAGCCATTTATTGTGTTCACTGGCATCGATCTCGTTAGCCAATTGCATGGCCAGCCAAGGCATGCTCAAGGCAGCCAGCAGATTGGGTATTCTGATGAAAAATTGGTGTCGAGGAAATATCCAATCAGACAAGGCCAAAGTCCATGGTGTCCAACCTGGTACTTCACTGTAAGACCAATTTAACCACTGGCCTTCAAGCCAATAAAATGCCTCATCTACGAACAATTGGTTTTTATAGGCAGCATATATTTGCAGCAAACTGATCAGCACATATACGCTGAAGAAATAAAGCTTGGCTTTATCAGGCTTCAGCATTTAGGTACTTTGAGTTTTTTTCCTGCGTTGATGAGGTATCTGGGTGCTTTGATGGCATTCAACTGGGCAATTTCCCTTTTGCTGGAGCATTTAAATTTTCTACTGATGCTGCTCAATGAATCCCCTTGTTTGATTTTATAGTAGGTAAAGACCGGGCGATCTGGGAAGTCAGCATCATGAATGGTTTTTGCCAACGCCATTAAGTCAGAGTCATTACAACTGTTTTCATAAACAGGTTTCAACTCATTGGGTATAACCACCACCGCGTTTTGTTTGATGACCCGCTTGGCTTTAATGCTTGAGTTCAAATTTCGCAACACCCTGTACCAGCCCATGGTTTTGTTGTATTGTCCAAAACAAACGGCCAATTCACTCAATGAAGTGTCAGTTTTCGCCCGAATCAAGGCGGTGCTGCCATCGATGCTGTCAAGGATCACATTGTAAGCATTGGGGTTTTCATAGATCAACATGGCTGACAGCACTATGGCAATATAGTCTTGTGTTTCACTGGGTAAGTCATAAAAGAACTGACTGTCCCAGATGGATCGATTTTTGTGTTTTTTGTTGAGTCTTTTGAAGCGGTTTTCCCCGGCGTTGTAAGCCGCCAGGATTTTGGCAAAATCATCTCCATAAAGTTGCCTTTGTTCTAAGATGTAATTCGCAGCACCCTTTGCTGCTGATTCAGGGTGGAATCTGGCATCATAATCGCCTATGGTGCCTTGAACGCCAAACCTTTGGGCAGTGGCAGGCATGAATTGAAATAAACCACTGGCTCCGGCAGATGACATTGAATGCACACGGCCGCCACTTTCTTGTGTGATGATGGCCAACAAAAAAGCTTCCGGGATGTTTTTTTGTGCGAACGGTGGCCAAATTTTACTTCTTAAATACTGGTAGTTTTGCCAGGTTTCTATGAGTTTGGGTCTCTTCCAAGTCAACCATTCGTTCAAAGAAGCTTGAACCCTGACGTTATTGAGCAGTGGTTGATTCAAATCAATGACAGCTGTTGTCAGTTGGTTTGCCGGATCGGCATTGGCTTGTGATTCTTCGGCTTCTCTGGCTTCTGGAGGCTGGTTTTCAGACAACTCGGCTTCAATTTTTTCTTGATCTGCCACATCGGCAAAATACTGGTTCAATTCATCCAGACAGGTGGGCTCTTTTTGGCACAATTCTATACCGGCTATCAACACAGCAGTTTCCAGTGGTTCTGGTTCAACAGCTTGTTCTGGTTTAACAGCCTTTTGTTGACAGGCAGAAAAAATGATCAGGGCAATAAAGATTGAAATTAGTCGCATAAAGTTAATTGCAGCAGTCATGAGTATTGTGTATTATCAGTATTTTAGAGACTTCAGCAACCTTTCAACCATGAATTTATTCAGTTCGATCAAATCAATGCTTCAAATTGGTCAATCAAATAAGCAACTGAATGATACAGAACAACAAGAATTGAATCACGCCATTGTTGAGTTAATGTTGGAAATGGTGCGGGCAGATTTTGTAGAACTGTATGCTGAAAAAACAGCCTTATCCGAGTACCTTTCCAGTAAGTTGGGCCTGTCAAAACAAGACGTGGCACAGTATATTGAGGTGGCAGAAATGCGAACAGACTTTTCAATTTCCCTTGAATCTCAAACCAATGTCATCAATAATTACTTGGGTAGTGTGCAGAAGCTTGACTTGATGCAACACATGTGGGCATTGGCTGTGGCAGACAATGAAGTCCACTTGTTAGAACAAAATTTATTTTATAAGGCGGGACAGTTGTTAGGCATCAAAAAGCCACAACTTGACGAGATTTGTCAATCCGTGGATCTTTAACCCAAGCAATTTAAGGAATATTATGGATTTAACACATTTTTTAAAAACCATGCGTGAAATGAATGGTTCTGACATGTATCTCAGTACCGGTGCTCCGATTAACGTAAAGGCTGAAGGTGTGCTTCAATCCTTGAGCAGTACCGGCTTGCCACCAGGTATAGTAGAAAAGATTGCCTATTCATTGATGGATGAGAGGCAGATCAAAGAATTTGAAGACACGATGGAATGTAATCTGGCTGTTTCTATCAAAGGTGTGGGTCGTTACCGGGTCAATGTGTTCAGACAACGGGGTGAAGTCTCCATGGTGATCCGAACCATCAAAAGCACCATTCCTAAGTTGGAAGAGTTGAACATGCCACCGCATTTGTATGATTTAATCATGGAAAAGCGGGGCTTGATCTTGGTGGTGGGTGCCACAGGTTCTGGTAAATCTACCACCATGGCTTCAATGATTGATCACCGTAATTCAAGCATTACGGGTCACATCCTGACAGTTGAAGATCCCATTGAATACGTTCACAAGCACAAAAAATCTGTGATCAATCAACGAGAAATCGGTATCGACACCTTAGGGTATGCGCCGGCTTTGAAAAATGCCTTGCGTGAAGCCCCGGATTTGATTTTGATTGGTGAGATCAATGACGCTGAAACCATGGAAGCTGCAGTTTCATTTGCTGAAACTGGTCATTTATGTATGGCCACACTGCATGCCAACAATTCAGACCAAGCCATGGAGCGGGTGTTGAACTTTTTCCCCAATGACATGCATAACAACGTGTTGATGAATCTGGCATTGAACTTACGAGCAGTCATTTCACAACGATTGGTGATTGATGTTGATGGCAAACGCCGTCCGGCATGTGAAGTTTTGATGAACACCCCACAAATCAGGGAAATGATCAGAAGGGGAGAAATCAATGAATTGAAAATGGCGATGGAAAAGTCATTGGAAGATGGTATGCAAACATTTGACCAAGCCTTATATGATATGTACAAAGAAGGTATCATTACATTAGAAGAAGCCTTGGGTAATGCCGATTCAGCACAAGGACTTGAAGTGCGAATTAATCTATCGAGTGAAGATGATACCGGTGGCGATGATTATTTTTGATCACACAGCCTCTTACTGAGTATGCCTGTCATGAGTTGTCTCAGAACAGTTCGTGGTCAATTCAACATGAGAAAAAATCAAGTCAACAATGTGACATTGTAGTTGAGTCTTGTCCTCTGTTCGATGGCTAAAATAACGCATGCCTATCACAAAATCGTGACAACTTCATGAATTAACCATACAATAGCCCCGTTTAAAAGATACGAACCAACAACCTATGAAGTTACTTATCTCAATGTTTGTTTTAATGCTCATGATGACTCCTGGCGTGGCTTTTGCCTATATTGATCCAGGTTCAGGAAGTGCAATCATGTCTGCGATAATCGGATTTTTTGTGGCGATTGGGTTGGCCATCAAAACCTATTGGTACAAATTAAAATCTTTGTTTGGGAAAAAGGATAAAGAAATCGAGTCAACTGAAGACAAAGAATAACTGAAATTTAATAAAAGGAAGTCGTTATATGACAGACAAAGACATTGAGTTTAATAAACATTATTGGGATGACTTTTATAAGCATAAGCACAGAATCATTCCATCACAGTTTTGTGTTTGTGTGCTGACCGAGTTGAACCGTGAGGCTTCAGTGGTGGAATTGGGAAGTGGCAATGGTCGAGATTCTTTGTACTTTGCCAGTAAAGGCTGTTCAGTTACATCCATGGACCTGTCTCATGAAGCCATCAGCCAATCAAACAAAAGAGCGGAAGCAGAAGGGTTGAATGGCACCCGTTTTTTCCAAGGAGACTTAACGTCCAAAAAAGACATCAGCAGGACGGTGGATCACGCACGAAAATCGAATGAAAATCAACCCATTACTTTTTACTCCAGGTTCGTGATGCATTCGCTTGACGACGAACAAGAACAGGCCTTTTTGAAAGTGATGGGCCATTGTGTAAAAGCAGGTGAACACATTTATTTCGAGTTCAGGTCTGCGGAAGATGCCGCATTAGACAAGCATTTTGGTGGTCATTTCAGGCGATATGTAAATACTGAAACCTTCAAAAAAAGATTGAGCGATGAAGGGTTCAAAATTGAATATGAGATCATTGGGCAAGGCATGGCTAAATATAAAGAGGAAGATCCTTTCGTGGCCAGATTCATCGCCAAAAAACTGGATCCTTAAACACACAATACATCAAAGGCAGCCATGTTTCGGTTTTTCAAATATTTAAAAAATGTCATTGCATTTAATCAGCTGCCCAGAAAAACAAGAACTGTCGTTTTTTATTCAGAAGGAAAAAACTATTGGGTGCATTTACAGGGGCTGGTTAATGAATTGCTGAACACCCATAAAGTCCCTGTTTGCTATGTCAGTTCAAACGACAACGATCCTGGTTTGGCCATGCAACACCCCAATTTTCACAGTTTCCTGATTGATGAGGGATGGATCCGGAATTGGTGGTTTGAAAATTTAGAAGCTGATATGTTGGTGCTGTCTATGCCGGACATTCACCAGTATCAGGTCAAAAGGTCAAAACACCCTGTGCATTATGTTTATGTACAACATTCATTGGTCAGTAAGCACATGGTTTATCGTGAAGGCGCATTTGACCACTATGATTCAATCTTCTGTGCGGCACCACATCATTTCAAGGAAATCAGGGCCATAGAGTCCTTGTACAACTTGAAACCCAAAAATTTGTATGAACACGGCTATGCCAGGTTGGATTCAATCCTAAAAAATGCCCAACAGAATAGAAATAATGAATCCGCACACAGCGCTAAGCCGCATGTACTCATTGCACCTTCTTGGGGCGAAGTTAATGTGGTGGAAGATTATGGCCAACAGATTATTGAGACTTTGTTGAATCACAATTACAAAGTCACGTTAAGACCTCACCCTCAAACCATCAAGTTTTCTAAGAATACAATTGATGCGTTGGTCAGTCAATTTTCAACAAACCCGGACTTCTCCTTTGAGGGGAATGTTGATGGCGAGGCCTCATTACACATGTCTGATGTCATGATCAGTGATTGGTCTGGGGCAGCACTGGATTATGCTTTTGGACTCGGCAAGCCTGTGTTGTTCCTGGATGTGCCCAGAAAAGTCAATAACCCGGAATACGAAAAATTGGGAATCGAGCCGTATGAAGTGATGATCCGTGAGAAAATTGGACGTGTGATCAGCGTGGATCAAGTTGATGAGATCCATCACTCAATTGAAGCTTGTTTGGAAAAACATAAAACAGCACCTTATGAACATGATATTTTCAACCTCGGAAAATCTGATGAAGTGGGTGCCCGGTTACTGATAGATATATCTGCCAAATTGGAACATGAAGAAGGTTAATCTTTGATGCAAGTTAAACACCTGAACAGCTTTTTTCTATTCTTGTTATTGCTGTTTCCATTGCAGTCAAATGCCAGTATTTCAAATAAAAAAACCGTCAATAGCCAGCATGAATTAAAGGCCCAAATAGACAGACAAATCCGCGAGTCCTATGATTTTTTTGGCTTGGCAATTTATTTAAACCAAATTCATTTCTTTTCATACACTGATCAACAGCTGATGCCATTGGCCTCAGACGATTCTGTGGTTGAATTGGGTCGTGATTCGAGCCTGTTGGTTGTCGGTAGGTTTAATGTCTTGATCCTGCAAGCAGATGGTCAAATCATAAACCTTAAAGAAGGTGAGATTAAGTTTGATACATCGGCCAGTCATCCTTTGCAGTACCGTGTCGTTTCAAAACCTGAAGTGGGCCTAGTCAATGAAGCGTATGAGTCATTGAGGTATCACCAGCTGTATACACCACTGGCGGCGTTATCCAGAGGCTTGGAATGGGTATTGAGGTCACTGGGTAATCATATGAATTGGGGGTTTGCCATCATTGTCATGGCCGTTTTGATCAAGATTTTACTGATCCCGATCAATGTGCTGACCGTCAGATCACAAAGAAAAGTCAGTCAGGTTCAAGCAAAATTAATGCCTGAATTGGCCGAAATCAAAGCAAACTTTGATGGAGAAGAAGCCCATAACAAGATAATGGCGGCCCACAAGCATCATGGAGTTTCTCCATTTTTCACTTTGAAACCCTTGATGAGCACATTGATACAACTGCCGGTGTTGATTGCCGTCTTCAATGTTTTGGCTGAAATGCCTGAGTTACGTGGTGCAACATTTTTGTGGATTGGGGATCTGGCATACCCGGATGTGATTGTGCAATTTTCAAGTGGCATCAGTATGTTTGGTGACAAGATCAGTCTCTTGCCTGTACTCATGACGATCATCGCATTATTGGCCTCATATGCTTACAAGGATCAGCATTTACCTGAGCAAGCGGCCAAGGCCCAAAGGAAAAAACTGTTGCTGATGGCGATGGCGTTTTTTGTTTTGTTTTACCCCTTTCCGGCATCCATGGTCATGTATTGGGCCATGGCCAATCTACTCCAGTTTATTCAGCAGAATTTGATGCGCAGTTAAACACTGAACACACGCCAGTGATATGGTTTCAGGCCATAGATTTAAGGACTGGTGAATCATTTTTGCGCAATGTATTCTTGCCGATATACATATGACAAGTGATGAATTAGGAGCTATAATGCAGCGTCATTCATCATAGATTAGAAACCATAAAATCCAAAGCTTTCAGGAAAAACATGTGGTCATTGAGCCGTCAAATTCTGGAGGACTGGTTTGATCACATATAAACAAATGCAGGATTTTAATAGACCATGATGACAGCCTGTCTGTTAATCACCAATTATCTCGAGCTTTATGGAATTTTTCAAAGACATCTTAACTGGCTATAAGCGCAAAAGATTGTGGAAGAAGCTGGCCGTATTGGAATTGAAGAGTAGATTCCAAGGTGCTTTTATCGGTACATTCTGGATTGTCTTGACCTTGATGATTAAAGTGGGCATGTTGTCACTTATCTACTCGATGGTACTGGAAAAAGACATCAAAGATTATGTGTTGTTTTTGGCTTTGGGGCTGTTGACCTGGAATTTCATTTCTGCGGTGATCGTAACCAGCGGAAATATTTTCAGAAAAGCCGCCAATTTTCTACAACAAATGGACTTGCCACATTCCATTTTTGTTTATCAAAACATTTATCGAGAAATTGTGTCGCTACTGATGTATCAGCTTTTTGCCATTCCCCTGGTCATCATCATCAAAGGTTGGGATTTTGTTGGTTTGATTTGGTTGTGGTCATTCCTGGGTTACTTGATCATCATTTTAAATGCATTTTTTGTCAGTATGTGGCTGGGTTGGTTATCTGTTCGATTCAGAGATGTTCAGTCTTTATTAACCAGTTTGGTCATGATCATTTTCTTAGTAACCCCGATCCTGTGGCCGCCACCTGAGCAATTTGCCGGTAGTTTGTATTTCCAACTCAATCCATTTTATCATTTGCTTGAATTAATCAGGTCGCCAATACTGCAAGGTGTTGTACCCGTTACATCCTGGTATGTCAGTTTAGGGTTGTTGTCTTTCAATGTGTTAATTTGCGTGATGTTTTATCGCAGAGTCAAACACCGTTTGGTCTTGTGGTTGTAATCATGACGAGCATATCTTTAGAAAACATCACTTTTTCTTATAAATACTTTCCATCCATCAGCGGTGGACTACTGAAAAGCAATTCAGGCCTCAAAAGCCAGACTGCTTTGTCAGATGTTAACCTACAAATTAACCATGGTGATCGGGTTGCCCTGTTGGGAACCAATGGTGCTGGTAAATCCACCTTGTTGAAAATAATCGCTGGCATTTACAAACCCGAAAAGGGTGAAGTAAAAACTGAAGGTCGGGTCTATACATTTCTGGGTAGGAATGTGGGTGTGATGCCCCAGCTTTCAGGGTATGACAACCTCACTGTTAGGGGGTTGTTGCTTGATTTGCCTGATGATGTGATCGAAGAGAAAATTAAAAGCATTGTCGAGTTTACAGAGTTGGGTGATGGCATTCATCGACCGGTTTCTACCTATTCAATGGGCATGCGGGCACGTTTGACTTTTGGTATGTTGATGTTTATTGATGCAGACATTCTGTTGATTGATGAAGGATTGGGTGCTGGAGATCAGTTTTTCCTGGAAAAGGCCCGTAGATTTATCAATGAATTGTTGGACAATTCAAAAATATTAATTTTTGCCAACCACTCTAACCAATTGTTAAAGCAATTTTGTAACAAAGCATTGCTGGTTAATGAAGGACATATTTTGTCTTATGGTGCATTTGATGAAGTCTTGCATCAGTATAACCATTTGAAAAAATAGAGTTTCTAGAGGTGCAACCATCATGTCTTGAACCAATCACGACGTTTTTGATAGAAGGTTTGGTAGCAAGATATTTTTGCCATTTAAATTTTGGAGGTTACAATGTGTTTTCCTCGGTCAGATATAGGATTGAAACGTGATTAATATAGTATCAGCTGTTAAAGATATGGTTCTTTCGGTCAAGAACTTCTTGGAAATGAACCCTGGAGTCAGAAGCATTTATGTTGGTGGGTATACCGCGTTGGTTAAACTGAAGTTTGGCCGAAGGTTATATGTTGACTCAAGAGACATAGGGGTTGGTTCACATATCATGATCACAGGAGTGTGGGAAAAAAACTACACCGAATTGGTGAAAAAGCTGGTTAAAGAAGGCGACACCTTTGTCGATGTGGGTGCAAACTTTGGTTACTACAGTGTGCTGGGCGGCCACCTGGTTGGGAATACAGGTCAAGTATTTGCATTTGAACCTAATCCGAGGCCATTCGAATTACTCAGGATGTCAATGAAAGCCAATGGCTTCCTTAAGCCAAACGACTCAAATGTGTTTAAATTTGGTGTCTCTGATGCAGCTGGTGAAGCCTCATTCAATTTCAAAGAAGGCGATTTTGGTGGTGGTTCAATGTTCATCCCAGAACAAAGACTGGAGACAGAAGAGTTTGCTACCATTGACATCAAAATTGACTCTTTGGATCAAATGCTGGATCATGTTGACTCAATCGATTTCATAAAGATCGATGCTGAAGGCAGTGAAGTGAATGTCATCAGAGGGATGAAGGAATTGATTCGAAGGTCTCCTAAGATAAAAATATTGATGGAGTTTTATCCTAATTTCATCAAGAAACACGTTTCTTTGTCTGAGTTCACTGATGAGCTTGAATCGATGGGTTTCCATTTCAACAAGGTGATCAATTCAAAATTGATCCCTGTGGCTGCCAGTGAACTACCCAATTTAGAAAACTGCTATTTGCTGTTAAGCAAATCCTGAAGATCTGTGGCCATTAAACAGCGCTTGACAGCACTGATTCAAGGACTGGTTGAAAAACCATTAACTTCATCATGATTTTACCACCAAGTATCAGCGAGTAATTATGTCCATTCAATACCGCAAAGACATAGATGGACTGAGGGCTTTGGCCGTTATTCCTGTGGTCTTGTTTCATTCTGGATTTCCTTTCTTTGAAGGTGGTTATGTTGGCGTAGATATCTTTTTTGTGATCTCTGGATTCTTGATCACCAGTATTTTGATGAGACAATTGAATCAAGGTGCTTTCTCTATTGCAAACTTCTATGAAAGGCGCATCAAAAGAATCTTTCCAGCTTTGTTCACAGTTTTGTTGGTGTCATCCATTGTTGCCATTTGGCTGATGTTGCCTGGTGAGTTTAAGCAGTTCAAACAAAGTATGGTTTCGGCTTTGTTCTTTTTCTCTAATTATTTCTTCATGTTTGATGTGGGGTATTTTGCCGACCCTGCAGAAACCAAGCCTTTGTTACACATGTGGTCTTTGGCTGTTGAAGAACAGTTTTATGTGTTGTTTCCTGTCTACTTGTTTTTGGCCTTTAAATATTTCAGGAAATACCTGGGTATAGTTACCTTACTGTTGTTTTTATTGTCATTTATTTACAGTGTCGTCTTGGTTGAATACCGTCCAGGCGATGCTTTTTATTCAACACCGGTCAGGGCATGGGAGTTGATGATAGGTTCTCTATTGGCCATCTATCCGAACAGGTCATTATTGGCCCATAAAAATGTAGCCAATGCACTGTCTTTGAGCGGTTTGTTATTGATCATATATGCTGTGGTTTTTTTCGATAAGACCACCCCATTTCCAGGCTATATGGCCATGATTCCAGTGATGGGCTCTGCGTTGATTTTGTTTGCAGCTCATCATCAGGGTAATTATGTGGGTCGTTTATTATCCACGCCGGTCTTCAGGTTTTTTGGGTTGATTTCCTACTCGTTGTATCTTTGGCACTGGCCTGTGTTGGCTTTTGCGCGATTGTATTCATTGGGGTCTCATCCTGACGATTTGATGCCCATGTTATTGGTATTGATGATTGTCCTTTCATTCTTGAGTTGGCAATTTGTAGAAAAACCATTCAGAAGTGGTCAGTTGTTAAATCCCAACAGTAAGGTGTTGCTCAATCGTTACAGCGGGTCTTTGTTGGTCTTGTTTGTGACTTTGACTGCTTTGGCTTTTTCTGATTACCGACGTGCTGTCAAGCGAGAACACCGTTCGCATAGGGAGGCCAGAGTACTCAGTAAGCCCATGGAATTGAATCAATGTGATCATTACAAAGGTTCATCACGTAATCTGAACCTGTGTTTTATTGGAGACGTTAATAACCCTGAAATCAGTTTTGCGATGCTGGGAGATTCTCATGCATTTGCATTGATGCCTGGGGTGTATGATTCTGCCCAGTCTCATGGGAAGAAAGGCATTTTTATTGGAAGCGGCGGGTGTATCGGCTTATTTGGAGTGACCCGCGAAAAACAAGGCTTTGAGCATTGTAAATCGAGGATGGATGCATTTGCAGAGTACATCGCTACACAACCTGGTATTAAACAAATCCTCATAGCTTCCAGGTGGGGGACGTATACCACAGGTAAAAGATATAAAAACACCATCGGTGATTCGTTTTACATCAGCGATGAACAAACCAAGCAAATTTCATTCGAAGAAAATAAATTGGTCTTTGAACGGGGCTTTGAGCATACCATTGAATTTTTAAAAGGACTTAATAAAGAAATCACTGTGATCACACAGGTGCCTGAGAGTGAATACAGCAGCCTCGATATCATCAGGGCCAAGCGATTAAATAGATCGGTTGACTTCCGGCCCAAAGTCACAGAATATATGGCACGTCAAAAAATAGCCACGGATGTGTTTATGAAGTATGAAGCCAGTGGCGACATTGACTTGATACCTGTGCATGAAAGCATGTGTGGATTAACACACTGTGTGGTGTTCGATGGTGGCAAATCCATTTATATAGACAACAACCACATTTCCAGAACTTATGCCAAGAAATTATCACCCATCTATGATTACTTGTTTGAAGAATGATGATCATTTGATTGATTGATGTGGTTTTGAAACAACCCAAATTAGCAGCATTCTGATAGAATAACGAGCTTGCTTTGCAAATTAAAAAATATGTTAAATCTAAAAAAACAATTTTCAATTCCCAAAAAACAATTGAGTGAATGGTATTCACGCAGTGTTGCAGAAAGGAATGAATTGAATAACCAGTTCATTGATAGCAAGTTAATTGACTGGGAAGAGATGAAGGACAATACCCCGGTCAGAAAAATCAAACCATTTCATGTCAAAACCAACGTGGTGTTTTTTCATATTCCCAAGACTGCAGGGACCACATTAGATTTTGTGATCAGCAAAAACTTACCCATTTGGGGTATTTTTAAACAACATGGAGCTGATTTCGATCGAAATGTTGCGGCTTTTTATAAGTCTGGCGATGGGCCCAAAACAGTCATGGGCCACAATGAACTGAACGATTATTTTTATCAACTTTTAACCAGAGAGCGATTGATACACATCACCACCATCAGAGAGCCAGTGGCTCGAGTGGTTTCATATTATGATTTTCTACGGGCACAGCCTGCCCACCCAAGCCATCATTTGGCGGTCAATATGTCATTGGCGGAGTTTGTCCAGTCACCTAAGTCAGACGAAGTCAATAATGCACAGTCATACAGGTTACTTGGTCTGTTAAAACACAATCAATATAAATCAGAAAAAAGGTCCGAACAAGAATTGATAGAAGCCAGTATCAAACAACTTTCTGATCGGTTTACCTTGTTTGGCACCACTCGCCAATTCGATGCCTTTCTATTGATGATGTCAAAATTGATGAACTGGCAAGATGTCTATTATAAAAAACAAAATGTAACCAATAAAAAGTTCAAAACTGATTTGAATGATGTGCCAGAAGAAGTCATACAAATCATTAAAGAATACAACAAAGTAGATATAGGGCTTTATGATCAGGCAGAGCAATTGTTCGATAAGCGGGCGGCTGAGTTGAACATCACAGATGAAGTGGTTGAAGCTTATCGTGCCAGGAATAAAAAATACCAAGCCCTTATCGTCCAAAATCAAAAGTTTTGATGGCGATATGAAAGCCTATATAATTTAATCAATTGAAGCTGGAGTTTAATCAATTCTGGGTTTATAAAATGGTAAGCATATAAAGTGATGAATAAGAAGATGAATATTCTGGTTGATGGATTCAATTTAGGTTTGAAAAAGGGTTCAGGCATCAAAACTTATGGCATGACTTTGTTGGATGCTTATGAGCTGCTGGATCATGAAGTTGGAATTTTGTTGGATAACCAATTCCTGACCGGTAAAGATCAATTGTTAGACGAGGTCAGTTTGTTCGATCAGGATGAAATCAGACCCAAGGCCATGTTTGATTTTCGCCTGCTCAGCCACATCAAAACCCTCAGTTACTATTTCAGAAAAAGAAAAGGCAATTATGTAGTGCCTAAAATCACTGAGCCAGATCCGGAAAATTATTTGTCTCATGTGGGCGGTAAGAAATACCACTATATTGAAAATATTGGAGATGTTTATAACACGGCCAACCGGTTGTTTGCAGTCACCAAAAAAATCACTCAATTAAAGCTCAAGAAACAACCCGATATCTTTCATTTAACCACACCATGGCCCTTAACAGTCAAAGGAGCGAAAACTGTGGTCACCATTCATGATTTAATCCCTTTGAAAATACCGTTCACCACTTTAGATTTGAAAGTCCATTTTTATGAACTATTTAAATGGGCAGCTACCACAGCTGATCTGATATTGGCTGTATCCGAACATACCAAACAGGACATCATGGAAATTTATGATGTACCTGAAGAAAAGATCAAAGTGACTTATCAATCTTACAAAGGTGGCAACATTGAGATTAAGAAAGAAGACGCCGCCGTCTATCTGAAATCTAAGCAGTTAGAGGCTGAGAAGTACATTTTATTCGTTGGTAACATCGAGCCTAAGAAAAACATCAAGCAATTGATCAGGGCGTTTGCATACATCAAAAAAGGTTATAAATTGGCCATAGTTGGTCATAAAGCTTGGATGTCTGACTCACAATTGGTTGGGCTGAAAAGCTATCTAAAGAAAAAAGAATATGTGATGTTGGACTATGTCACTGAAGAAGAATTGGCCATGTTGTATGGTAATGCTTTTTGTATGGTGTTCCCATCATTGTACGAAGGTTTTGGCTTGCCAGTCCTGGAAGCCATGCAAAACAATTGCCCAGTCATTTGTTCTGATCGATCTTCGTTGCCTGAAGTGGCTGGAGATGCGGCTTTGTATGTTGACCCTTATAAGTTCACAGACATCAGAGATCAGTTAGATAAACTGATCGCCGATCCTCAATTACGTCAGGAAATGATCGAAAAGGGCAAAGCACGGGTTGAATTTTTCAGTCCAGAAAATTATGCCAGACGATTGCACGAGGCCTATGAAGGCCTCATCTAATCAAAGGTTTAAATGGTTACCAGATTGGTTACACACAAAATCCAAGAAAAAAGCCAATCCTGCCAGTTATTTCGTACACATTCCGAAGACAGCAGGTACCAGTTTCATTGTTTTACTAGATCGTTTTTATGCCGCTGAGAAAATCTATCCACACCAGTTGTGGCGTGAAACTCAAGAAATCGATGTGGATGCCAATGATGCCTATGACTTATATAGGGGGCATTTTGGTGGTGGTGGCGTTTCAGTACTGACCCGCAGGGACCTTGAGTATTTCACCCTGTTGCGTGATCCGAATTCAATGGCCCAGTCAACCTATCAATTTGTGAAACGAGAAAAAAATACCAAAGTACATGAGCTGGTCGTACAACAGCAAATGAGTTTTTCCGATTTTTTACAACACCACATCACTTCACCATTGGTCAAAAATCGTTTGATCAGGAACATTTCATTTGATTTTGTTGATGACCCTGCAGCACAAGAAGTGTTTTTGTCAGCAGAAACCATTCAGTATTTACAGTCCATTATCGAACAACAGAAACCAGCCATTGATGATGATCAGCGCTTGCTGCGTGCCAAAGAATTTTTGGTGTCTTGTCGCTGGTTTGGGTTGTTGGAACGATTTGATGAGTCCATGCAATTGTTGTGCTACACCATGCATTGGCCTCCTGTTGGCAGCAGTCAAAAATTGAACACCCACAAACATGCGCTTACAGTCTCTGAAGCTGAGACTGATATACTGGAAAGACTCAATCAACAAGACACCGCATTTTATTCTTTTGCCAGTACTTTGTTTGAACAAAGGTTGGCCGATATGAAATCATCGTTGGATCAATTAAGAACCTCTGAGTGTCAAAGTACTGATGACTTATTGGACCAGCGATACCAACAGCATCAAGCTCAAGTGATGGCTGATCAATTGCCTGCTGAATTGTCTTATGGTTTTGATCAGGCCTTATTAGGCAGCCAATGGCATCGACGTGAACTGATGCACCCTGAAAATGAATATTTTCGATGGACGGGTCCAGGCAGTGTGTCAAGTATAGACTTTTGGGTACAGCCCAAAGAATATACCATTACCATGCGCCTGATCAACGCCACAGATGTGGCTGTTTTGGATGGTTTGATATTGACCCTGAACGGGCAACCTGCCCAATGGAAAACCAATGATACCGGTTTGGTGAGAATCTTGTCTTTAAGTTGTGAAAAAGAAATGATCCATAGCAATGGTTTGCTGCGCCTGGGAATTCAGTGCAATGCAATGACCAGTCACCAGCAAGCATTTGGTTCCGATGATGAAAGGCTTGTCGGTGTGGCGATACATTGGATAAAATTTAAACATGTCAGCAGCCAATAAACCCATATTTATCACCGGCCGGTTTCGTTCAGGGACTTCGTTTTTGTGGCAGTTGTTTGATCAACTGGAGGATTACTGTGCTTGGTATGAACCCTTGCACCCACAATTACTGACCGCCATTCATTATGTGAAACCCAAAGAAGATCATGTCGGAGTTAAGGATTATTGGTCTGCGTATCGTCAACACCCGGAATTTGCCAAAAACTATTCGTCAGATTTTGCCACCCAAAAGTTGTACCTGGAAAGCAAACATGACTACCACGAGTTGGAATCCTATATCAAACATTTGATTTTGCTGTCTGGATCAAAAACGCCTGTGTTGCAATTCAATCGAGTTGATTTGCGTTTGGGTTGGTTGCGAGCTAAATTTCCTCAGGCCAGGATTATTCACATTGAACGCAACCCCTTGCAGCTGTATTATTCACAGCGAAAACACATTGATGAAGACAGTCGACACCAAGAAGATTATTGGGATGCCTATGAATTGATGCCATGGTGTCATGGACTTTACCAAGAGTTTCCATTTCTGTTGGACGGCGCACCGGATCAACATGCATTTTATCGATTCTATGCCTTGTATCAATTGTCAAAATGGAATGCGGCCAAATACGCCAATCAATCCATCAATTTAGATGTGGATGTCTTTCAAAGTGATGCTTTTATAGCCAAGTTGAACCAGGTTGTGCCTTTATCTTTACAACAACAATCTCAGATCAAAGCCATGACCCATGTACCAGAACAAAGGATGTTTGCGGCTGAATATGTTGAAGCAATGGCAAACATCATGACTACAGTTGATCTTAAGCTGGCCGAAGCCGGGTTGACTGAAAATTTCCCGCACAGGTCGTTGTTGGCGATACAGTTCCAACACCCTGATTTTTGGTCTCAATTCAAATCATCTCAACAAGATTTATTGGCATTAGAAAAAGCCACAGACAAGCTGGCCAATGAAGTTAACAGGATTCATCAAGAGAACCAATATTACCTCAGGGAGATTGATACTTTGTCTGGCAACAGCCATGAGCTAGATGGACTGCCTGAGGGCATTCTTGATGTAGATAAAATCACACTGCCCACAAAAAAAACGGCCGAAAGTTTGTTGATATACTTCGACCAGTTGACCAATGCCATGACACAAATTCTGGCCATCAATGCTTATTTGGATCCAGAGTTTTATGCTTTGAAAGATGCGGCCGATGGCAAGCAAACGCCAGTTGAACCCGATGGCGAGAAAGACTCATGAACAAAACCAAAAGAACAGAAATATTTACCCGCTGGCGCAACATCAACCCCAAACCCACCACGGAGTTGGAATTTTCATCTCCATTCGAGTTGTTGGTGGCGGTGGCACTTTCAGCCCAATCGACTGATGTGGGTGTCAACAAAGCGACCAGCAGACTGTTCCCTGTGGCGAATACCCCTGCAGCCATTTTGGCCTTGGGTGAAGAAGGCTTGAAGAACTACATCAAAACCATTGGTTTGTATAACTCAAAAGCCAAGCACATCATCCAAACCTGCCAAATATTAATTGAGCGTTTTGATTCGGTGGTACCTGAAAACCGTGAGGATCTAGAGTCCTTGCCTGGCGTGGGACGAAAAACCGCCAATGTGATTTTGAACACAGCCTTTGGTCAGCCTACCATGGCGGTGGACACCCACATTTATCGGGTTTCTAACCGCACCAAAATAGCACCGGGTAAGAACGTTCTAGAAGTTGAAAAAAGGCTGGTGCGTTTGATACCCAAAGAATTTATGGTCGATGCCCACCATTGGTTGATCCTACACGGCCGTTATGTCTGTAAAGCACGTAAGCCGATGTGTGGTGAATGCGTGATCGTGGATTTGTGTGAATTCAATAAGAAGGTGTTGGATTGAATATCACTTCTGATTCGTCATCCTGCGACTTGATCGCAGGATCCAGGTTGGTTGATCCATAATCAATTCATAATACTTAAATAGAATTCATCACTTACTGCCTGGATGCTCTGGTCAAGCCACAGCATGACGTTGTTTTTCATTTAATTTTCAGTGGGAAGAACAATCTCAGGACGTTGTCCAAACCACCGTTTAAAGGCCACAGCGGCTTGTCCATAAAGCATGCCCAAGCCATCGTATGTTTGTTTGGCTCCGCAAGCCTTGGCGGCTTCAAGAAATGGCTCTGCAGCAGCACCATAGCTTAAGTCATAGGCTATGGTTTCATCACAAAACCAGCGTTCTTTGAGTTCGGGTGATAAGCCTTGATGGCCCATTGATGTGGCATGGATGATCAAGTCAAAATCACAGGAAGTTTTTAAGCTTGCAACATGGCATTTTTTAAATTGATCAGCCAACCAACGTGCTTTTTCAATATTTCGATTTTTAATCGCTATTTCCATGACTCCTTGACCTAACAAGCTGGGTATGATGCCTTGAGTGGCTCCACCGGCTCCCAAGATTAAAATCACAGCTTCTTTCAATTTTATACCCTTACTTATTAAGTCCAATACCAAGCCATCCCCATCGGTGTTGTCACCCCACAACTCGCCATCTCGCCAGAACACGGTGTTCACGGCCTGGCACAGGTGGGCTTTTTCGGTGTAGTGATCGAGCAAGGGCATGATGTTGGTTTTGTGTGGCACAGTGACATTGCAGCCATGGGCTGTTTTGATCCAATCTTTGAATTTTGCAGGCAGTTCATTCGCACTGGCATCGATCAATTGGTACTTCAGGTCAATACCGAACTGGGCTGCAAATTCATGATGAATTTTTGGTGATTGACTGTGTTTAACCGGATGACCAAACAGGCCCAGTTGGTATTTTGTTATGGATTCAGCCATTCGGTCACGCGATCCGCATAATAGGTCAAAATCGCATCGGTGCCGGCGCGTTTGAAACACAACAGGGCTTCCATGATGGCTTTTTGTTCTTCCAGATAACCGTTGTCAATTGCACTTTGTAGCATGGCGTATTCACCCGACACCTGATAGGCACAAATGGGCACATTGAAATGGTCTTTGGCGGTTTTGATGACATCAAGATAAGGCATCCCTGGTTTGACCATCACCAGGTCAGCACCCTCATCGATATCCATGCCTATTTCATCGATGGCTTCTAAAGCATTGGCCGGATTCATCTGGTAAGTGGCTTTGGAACTTTTTCCCAGGTTGCCAGCAGATCCCACCGCATCGCGAAATGGGCCATAAAACACCGATGCATATTTGGCAGAGTAAGCCAAGATGCCCGTGTTGTGGTGTTTCTTGTTTTCTAAAGCTTCCCTGATGGCACCAATGCGTCCATCCATCATGTCTGAGGGCGCCACCACATCGGCACCGGCTTTGGCGTGTGACAAGGCTTGCATGATCAGGGCCTTGATGGTGACGTCATTGAGGATTTCGCCTTGTTCATTGATGATGCCGTCCTGGCCATGAGATGTATAAGGATCTAAGGCCACATCGGTGATCACCAACAGTTCAGGCAAAGCAGATTTGATGGTTTTGACCGTTTTTTGGACCAAGCCTTCCGGGTTCCAGGCTTCGGCAGCATCATCGGATTTGTAATCGGCATTGATCACGGGAAAAATAGCGATCGCATTGAGGCCTTTTTCATGTAAAGGTTTCAGCTGATCTAGCAGCACATCGACACTCATTCTTTGTACTCCAGGCATGGATTCAATGGCTTCGGTACGATTGAATCCATCCAGCACAAAAACTGGCCAAATCAAGTCATTAACAGAGAGCATATGCTCTTGACTGAGGTTTCGGATGGCTTGCGATGATCGCAGTCGCCTTTTTCTGCTGAATGGGTATTGCATCTGTGAATCACTAACTGAGCTATGAATAGGTGATAGTTTAGATAAAATAAGCTAAAATTTCACCCCATTACTCATATTCATCAGAAAAACAAACCATGGCCATTGTCATCAAAACACCTGAACAAATTGAAAAAATGCGTGAAGCCGGTAAAAATGCAGCTGAAGTGCTGGATTTAATCGGAGAACACGTCAAGCCCGGTGTTTCAACCTTGGAATTAGACGACATCTGCCACCGCCACATCGTGGAGGTGCAAAAATGCATTCCAGCACCTTTGAATTACCGGGGTTTCCCCAAATCCATTTGTACCTCCGTCAATCAAGTGATTTGTCATGGCATACCCGATGAGAAAAAGATCCTCAAAGACGGTGACATCATCAACATCGATGTGACGGTTATTAAAGACGGTTGGCATGGAGACACGTCCCGCATGTTTTTTGTGGGAGAACCCAAGACCCGGGCCAAAAGGTTGGTGGATGTGACCTATCAAGCCATGAAAACCGGCATTCAAATGGTAAAACCAGGTGTGAGGCTGGGTGACATTGGTGCGGCCATTCAGGCTTTGGCCTACAAAAACCGCTATTCAGTGGTTTATGAATACTGCGGTCATGGCATCGGTCAAACCTTTCATGAAGACCCACAAGTTTTGCACTATGGTCGTGCAGGCACAGGTGTGGTGTTAGAGGAGGGCATGACTTTCACCATTGAACCTATGATCAATTTGGGTAAGCGCCACAGCAAATTGTTGGGTGATGGTTGGACAGTGGTGACCAAAGATCGCAGCCTATCGGCACAATTTGAGCACACCATTGCGGTCACCAAAGATGGCTATGACGTGTTGACCGAATCGCCAAACTATCCCCTGTAATCCATGGCTTTATTGGCACCACCAGACCATGCCGATGACTACTTTGACTTGAATGAACTGGCTGCCATCAAAGGTCAGCCCATCACTGCCTATAAAAAACTGCTGCAATCAGCTGATGAGAAGTTGAATCAGGCATTTTATCAATGGCAAAACATCTCAAGACTGGTCAGAACCCGGGCTTGGGTGGTTGAACAGCTGGTTATTGAACTGTGGCGCCGCAATGAACTGGATCAACATCAACTGGCTTTGGTGGCTGTGGGTGGATTCGGGCGAGGTGATTTACAACCCCATTCTGATGTTGATCTATTGATTTTGTATCACCAAAATTTACCTGAAGATGCTGTCAGTGCTTTCATTCAAAACCTGTGGGATTTGGGTTTGGATGTGGGTCAATCAGTACGTACGGTTAAAGACTCTGTGGCCTTGGCCAGTGATGACATTTCTGTGGCCACCAATTTAATGGAAAGCCGTTTCATGCAAGGTGAACATCCCTTGTTCAACGACATGTATGAAAAAACCAATGACCGTCACATGTGGTCAGGACGGGATTTCTTTCAGGCCAAATATCAGGAACAATTGAATCGCCATGAGAAGTGTGGTGGAACAGCCTATAATTTAGAACCCAACATCAAAGAAGGCCAAGGTGGCTTGCGTGACATTCAAATGGTGACCTGGGTGGCACAGCGACATTTCCATGTGAAATCCATGCATGGGTTAGTAGACGTTGGATTTCTGTTACCCGACGAATACATACAATTACAAAAAGGCATGCGCAAGCTTTGGAAAATCCGCTATGCATTGCATTTGTTGGCTGGACGCAAAGAGGATCGGTTGTTGTTTGAACACCAAAAAGAACTGGCCAAGATATTTTCATATCAGGATGACGATGAGTCATTGGCGGTAGAAAAATTCATGCAAAGCCATTACCGCAATGCCATGCAGCTTGAACAACTGAATATGCGTTTGTTGCAGTTGTTTCAGGAAAATATCCTGCAGAACCATGAAGACAAACAAGCGACGGTATTAGATGATGATTTTAAGATCATCAATCAATATTTAGAAGTCAGCAACCGACAAGTCTTTATCGATCGGCCTGCTGCTTTGTTTGAGGTGTTTCATCATTATCAACAAAACCCTCAGATCCATGGCATCAGAGCCAACACCTTGCGATACATCAGCCAAAGTTTGTATTTGGTTGACGATGCCTTTCGCCAGGATGACCACATAAAATCCATGTTTGTTGATATTTTCAAGCACAAGAACTTGGTGTTCAGTCAACTCAAACTGATGAATGCTTTGGGCATACTTGGCGCGTATTTGCCGGTTTTCGGCCGGATTGTCGGTCGCATGCAATATGACCTGTTTCATATGTATACAGTGGATCAGCATACGTTGTTTGTGTTGCGCAACATCCGTAAGATATTTCTTACAGCACGAGAGCACCCGTTGGCCAACGAAGTGTCAAAGCGGATTGAGTCACCATATGTATTGAATTTGGCAGGTTTCTTTCATGACATAGCCAAAGGCAGAGGGGGTGACCATGCTGAATTAGGGGCTGAAGAAGCCATCCTGTTCGGACGTTCTTTTGCTTTGCCAGAGAGCGATGTGGATTTGTTGGTGTGGTTGGTTAAGTACCACTTAATCATGTCTGTGGTGGCACAAAAGCAGGACATCAGTGACCCACAAGTGATTGCTCAGTTTGCCCACTTGGTGCGTCGGCAAACATACCTGGATCACTTGTATATCTTAACGGTCGCCGACATATCAGGTACCGATCCAAAATTATGGAACTCTTATAAAGACAGTTTATTGCAAGAACTGTATGCCAGAACCACCCAGTATTTGTCAGCAGAAGAAGATGTTCAGGTCGAGTCTACAAAAGCTGAAGCCATGGGGTTGATGGATGAAAAACACCATGAGGATGTGGTTGATCTGTGGCAGCATTTTCCAGACCGCTTTTTTGATTATTCATCGCCTGAACAAATTGCTCAGATCAGTCTGGCCATTGCAGAAAATAAGCACCAAGCAACGGTTTGTGTCACCGAACAACACAGGGACGGTTTTGAACTGATGTTGTATGGCAAAGATCAGACCGGATTGTTTCATCACGTGGTAGGAGTGCTGGCTAATCACCAGATCAGTGTCGGTAATGCCAGAATTTACAGCGGGTCCAATGGTTTTGTTTTGGATTACTTTCATTGTTTGGGTGATTACGATGTCAATACCATAAAACAATTAGAAATGGAGTTGTTGACCGTGATTCAATCAGGTTTGAAACAAACCACAAAACGTGAAATGGTTGTCAGTCGTCGTGAAAAAATGTTTCTGGAGCAACCTAAAATGAATTTTTCTGCAGGACGGCATGAGCATGAAACACGATTTGAGGTCACATGTACAGATTATGCCGGCTTATTGGTTAACATCACCCAAATTTTTGTTGATCAAAACATCGACATACATGCTGCTAAAATTGGTACATTTGGTCACCGGGCAGAAGACGTGTTTTGGCTGTCTCATGAAGACAGGGCTTTGTCAGTTGACATCCAAATTGCGATCAAAAAAGAAATGTTCGAGATGCTAAGAAAAATATAACCTCTGAATTTTCAAATTTTTATACTAATTTCTTTTGAATAGTACTGAAAACTTGAATTGTTTTTATAGATATTTGCATCAAAAATCTCAATATTCAATTCTATATTTAGGGTTCAAAAAACTAATTCTAAATTCGACTTTTATTAGATAATGTAAAATGAACAAGAATTATGTAATTAATAATAAAAAATACTGGAGAATGCTGTGCTCATTCATAAGAAAACAATAAAGAAAATTGTAGTCTTTTACATGTTAGTGGTTGTTGTTTTTGGGTCATTAGCTGAAAATTTGATAATAGATGTTGATGGAAATACATATTTACTTCCTATCAGTGGTGAAGTTCAAATTGATTTTGATGATGGAGATGTTACCGTTTCATTTAATGAAAAAGATGAAAATGTAAGGAAAGTATATGCAGCTCTTCAAAATAACACTTTTACTGTAAATAAAAGTAAAAATTATTTACATGATCAAAATGATATCCTAGAAAATAATAAAAAACTAGAAAGAAACTCATATCTTTACATTCTTGTAAATTCAACAGCTAAGTCGATAAAGTCGAATGTTAATATTGAAATACAAAGGCTGATTGAAAATCTTAATTATATAAAGTCAGGATTTTGTCAACTTCCTAAAGATCTATTTTTTAATCCAGGAAATTTAAAATGTAACAATATATTAATCAAAAAAGAAATAGAATTTGGATCTAAGGGCGAGGTTGTCGAATATATATTGATTCTTCAAAAAAGGATAAATATTCTTGAGTCAAACGTTTTTAATCTAAGAAATTTAATTTCTCATGTTGAGGAAAATTTTATAAAAAATGAAAATAATGAACAACTACTAAAAAATGAATCACTTGTGATTGATGGTTTTGATTCAAATGTCAATTATTATAAAGAGATGATTAGAGATTTAAAAGTAGACCTAAATATCGAAATGACAATGAAGAATACTATTAAAACTGATCTTGAATTGATGAAAAACAAATACAATGATGAAAAGGATCAAAATATAGAACTTCAAAGCAACTTGAAAAGTGAAATATATCTTAGAAATTTGCTTATATATTCTATTTTTACAATTGTAGTTTCGATTATATTTGTTTTGATTGTTTCCAAAACATTAAAAAATAGAAATACGCAATTTAATAATAAATTGGAATTTCTAAAAAAAGAAAAAGTTGATTTGTCAAATAGGTTAAACCAATTAAATTATTTAAGAGTTTTTTTACTTACTTTTACGTCTTTAACAGTATTAGGTTTCGCTTATAGGCAGCTTTTTGTTAGCAATATTCAAATGCAAGATTTAGCAATTTTAATACCTGTTATTTTAGCTTTAGGATCTATTCCGTATTTTGTCCATAAAATTATTCTCAGTACTAAACAAGAACTAATCAATATTCTCAGTCAATTAGATTAGGTTTCTGAGTAAATATTTTTCAAAATATCTTGTACAAAAAGCCAGCGAATACAGACAGCCTTTGGTCGTCATCTACTATTGGGCTGTTGCTGATTTCATCGCTGTAAAACTCATTTTGTATGTTGCCAACAAATGACCACTTGTCATTGATTCCAAACAACCCAAATACACCCAGTTGATAAGAGTGTGCCGAACCTGTTTGATAGGCAGGGGTGGTTACAGTGGCATCGATGGGCCTGACGCCAAAGAAGTAATTCACCACTTCTTCGGTGTGGTGTTCATAAGACAGTTGGGGCATGATCAACCAACGCTTGTAGAAAATGGGCGCTGAATAGCTGAAGCTGCTGGAAGAACCATTGTGTTTGTTGTTGATTTCATGGTTGTGTTTGATCTTGAATAAACCCACTTTACTTTTGTATTGTGCCGATACAAAAGTATTCACCGGAAAGCTTAAATCAGGTAAATCGCGCAGTAAACGGCTGTCACCTCGATCGGTGTCACCCACTAAGTTTACGCCCAAGCCAAAATCAACTTCCCAGTTCTTTTCATCAATCAGGTTGAAGCCGATGTCACCGGCTTGTACATAGAATCGTTTGTACTGGTAATCTATGGCCGGGAAAATTCTGGATTGACTGCTGCCTCCCAGATAGATAGATTGGCTGTTGACGGCAGCTAAGCCAATTTGTAATTCGTGTTCTTTGGGTGGTGAGTCTGGAACAGGTTGAGCCAGACTGGCAGTCGAGGTAAATAATAAAAGGCATGGTAGGATGGTTTTCATGATTGGTTCCTGTTGCGTTATTTGATCAGTTTCTGGCCCGCTTTTTTGATGTTTTCTTTACTGACTTTGGCTGGAATGTTGATGCCTTTGATCACAGCAGGGCGTTGACCAATTTCATCAGTCCATTGTTTCAAATGTTTAAAAGGGCTTAATTCAACACCTGACCAATTGTGGGTATGTACCCAACACCAATTGGCGATGTCAGCAATTGAATAACCTCCTGCTAAATACTCAGCATCTTTGAGGCGGTTGTCTAAAATGCCAAACAAGCGTTTGACTTCGTTCTGATAACGTTCAATGGCTGCTGGTATTTTTTCCGGAAAATAACGATAAAACACATTGGCTTGTCCCATCATGGGGCCGATGCCTGACATTTGGAACATCAGCCACTGCATCACCACAGATTTGCCCTTGGCATCTGTAGGCATCAATTGGCCATACTTTTCGGCCAGGTAGACCATGATGGCACCACTTTCGAAGACCACGAAATCGTTCGCTTCAGTGTCTACGATGGTTGGGATTCTGCCATTTGGATTCAGTGCAGTGTATGCCTCAGTTTTCTGCTCGTTTTCAGCTAAATTGAGTGCGATTAACCGGTAATCGATCCCCAGTTCTTCCAGCATGACAGATATTTTCCAGCCATTGGGTGTGGCTGCTGTGTATAGTTTGATCATTGAGGTAATCGCCAACGAAATGATTAATTATAAATCTTATTATAAAAAGTTGGCGTTGGTTTTGAGTGAATTGTGCGGATTAATTTTTTCAGCAGTGGTAAAAGGTTTGAATGAAAAACTCGTCCTTGAGTCTTCCTTGGTAGTCAGTATATCTTCAGCCATCTCCATTGAAGCTTTCAGTCAGTACTTTTGAATTGTGGATAGAATTGGCTCTTCTCATGTCTTCAGCTTGATTCCGTTCTCGCCTTTTCTCTTCTCTGGTGGTGCAGCTTTTGGTTTTCAGGTGTGACCCTGTCTTGCGATGAGATTCACAAACGACTTCATGCTTGTCACCGGTTTTGGTTAATTTAAAGGATGATGCTTGGTCTGTTTGGTAGTATTCATCACCAATTTTTACCCCAACAACCTTATTGGGTGAAGAATTACAAGCTGTTAATACAAAAAAGAAAATAAGTAAAAGTAGTTTCATAATGTTCTCCGTACGATAATATTAGTAGATAGTCAGATTAATATAAATGATTCTTTTCAGATGTGCAAATGATAATTACCTGGAAACCAGTAAAACTTTAAATTTAAGGTGTTAGAAATGGATGTGTGATACCCCAAAAGAATGGTTTGGCACATTCCTGCTACTAAAAGTCATGAATGTCGTCAAGTCAACACCACAGCTTAATCAAAACTTTGTGAAAGTTCTTGGGATGTTCTTCGATTGACCGGCTAAAACCTTAACTTGGTAATAGATGGTATGTGCTTAACCAGGAAAAATGAGTTCTTTAGCAGGTTGCCTTAAGTTGTATTGTGATGACATGACGGCTCCATAGGCGCCAGTGTTGGCAATCAGAATGGTGTCACCTACTTCGGTTTTCGGCATTTTTCGATCAACACCCAGTACGTCACCGGATTCACACATGGGACCGACAATACTCGCTGTATATTGGGTCGGTGCCTCCAGACGGCTTAAATTGACAATGTTGTGCCAGGCACCGTACAGTGCTGGTCTGATCAAAGAGTTCATGCCGGTTTCGATGCCGATATAACCTTGGTTTTCTTTCCATTTAGTTTGAGTCACTTGAGCCATTAATATGCCACAATGAGCAACCAAAAATCTTCCTGGTTCCATCCATAAATCCACTTGGTTGTGGGTTTTTTTGAAGTTTAACAAGGCTGTGTTTAAGGCGGTCATGTCCAGTCCCATGTCGCCTGGATTTTCCCTGATGCCCAAGCCACCACCGAGGTTGATGATTTTCACATTTGGGAAATAAGACATGCATTGCCCTAAGTACTCGGCGATGCGAGGCCAGTTGTTGTGATCAAGTATGCCACTACCTGCATGTGAATGAAGCCCCACCACATGTATGTTTTGTTGTTGACACCATTTTGAAACTGCTTGTACTTCAGCCGGCGGGATTCCAAATTTTGAATGTGTCCCTGCGGTTCTTACATAACGGTGGTGACCACTGCCGTGACCTGGGTCCAGGCGCAAAATCACTGATTTTTGGGTAAACATTTCTGGATAATCGTACAGCAAAGTTGGGTTGTCAATGGTGACATGCAAACCTTTGTTGATGGCCATTTGGTATTCTTCAACCGGTGCAAAATTAGGAGTGAACAAGATGTGGTCAGGCACTATGTCATGACAACATGATGAAACCCGTTCTATTTCTTCAGGTGAAACAGTTTCCAGGCAAATGCCATGGCTGTAAATGTACGACAATATTTCCGGGTGAGAATTCGCTTTGCTGGCATAATAAAAACGATCAATCGCTGTGATTTGATTGAGTTGGTCGATTTGATGTTTAATGGTGGGTAGATGGTAAACATAACAAGGTGAATGATCGGCAGACAATGACAACAATGCCTGTTGGTGTTGTTGCCACCAGGCTTGGGTCTTTTCAGGTAATTTTGATTTGTCTTGGATCAATTCAGCCCAGGTGGGGCCGAAATCATCGAGTTCTTTGTCTTCAATAATCAGCACTTCATGCAAGGCGCGGGCCAATTTGTCAGCTTGATCTTCATCGACGACAAAGGTTTGGTTGAGGTCATTTGATGATTGTGTGGTGATGTATATGCGTTGGTCTGCAAAGGTAGATAACACCGGTGCAATTTTGTCTGCCAAAGCACGTATTCGATAACCAACCAAAGTCACGGCAGAGCAGTTTTGAAAAATCTCTACCTCACACATGGGTGCCAGTTCTGTTTTTAATTCAGCCAACACACTGTCAGTCAGTATGTTGTCTATGTTGTCCAGAGAGATGGTGATGTTGGTTTGTGCTGTTGAAACCAAATCAATGGACAAACCCAGTTTCTTGTAGATGCCAAATACATCACCCATGAAGCCAGCCTGGTGCCACATGTTGATCGATTCCATGGAAACCAGTGTCACTTGATGGCGGTTGTTGATGGCCGAGACACGCGGTTTTTTGGCGCTGTATTCTGTGGCCAATACGGTGCCCTTGGCATCAGGGTGATTGGTGTTCTTGATGACCAATGGGATGTTGTTTTGTTCGACTGGCAAGATGCAGCGAGGGTGTAGTACTTTACCCCCACTGGCTGCAATTTCTCTGGCTTCCTGATAACCCAGATTCAACAACAAGCGGGCATTGGGAATGCTGTGCGGATTGGCACTGAAAATGCCGTGGACATCAGTCCATATTTCCAGTCTGGAGGCATTCAAAATAACCGCCATATAGGCTGCAGTGGTGTCAGAACCGCCTCGGCCCAACAACACCGTTTGCTTGCTTGAATTACTGGCAATGAACCCTGGTATGACATAGAAGTTATCAGTCAGTTTTTGATTGATGCCGGTATCAGGTATGATGTCACATTTGGCCGATAAAATTTGGCTGTCTGTGCTCCGTTTGTCATCATCTGAACTGACTAACCAGTCTTTGGGGTCAAGGCTTTGGGCAGGTAATTTTTGGCCAAGGTACTGGATGATGATTTTATGGGTGCACAATTCTCCCATGGCCAACAATTCAGCTTGCTGTAAAGTTGTCAGGGAAGGTGTGTTGTCCAGTTTCTGCAACAGAAGAAAATCATTTTCCAAGCACTGGGTATCTACATTCAATTGGTCAGCTAATGATGAAATACCTGATATGAAATCGGCGTAGATAGACACATTATCATTGATTTTCCGTGTCAGTAAATTGGTTAATCCTGAAGCAGCAGAATGTACCAACAAGACTTTGTGTCCTTGTTTAATCCGGGCTGACACAACGTCGACAATGACTTGCCATTTTTCGAGGCTGGAAACTGACGTTCCACCGAATTTCAATACCACCCAAGAATTCAAAACTTCACCTGATTTTGCGGTTAAAAAATGCAAACTTTAGGGAAAAAAAATAAATCATGCAAGTATTATCGTTTAATATGTTCTTAAGTTATACCCGCACTTGATTTGATCCGTCTCGGGACAGATAGAAATCAAACAATCCACAGACAACTGAATGAAGCAGGAAGACAGTATTTATGAATGAGCACACCAAATTAAAATGGCAAGAAGTCAGGTGGCAATGTGATGCCTCTGAATTGGGTTTTAAATCCACCAAAGAGGTCAAGGCAACCGATGTGATTGTTGGGCAGGACGATGCCTTGGAGGCGCTGCAATTTGCCATTGAATGTCAAGCCTATGGACAGAATGTATACGTCAGAGGTTTGAGTGGAACTGGCAGGATGAGCATGGTTTCAAAAATCTTGCGGGATGTGAAGCCACAGATCAAACAAAAAACCGAACATTGTTATGTGGCCAATTTTACTCAGCCTGATCGACCCAAATTGATCAGCTTGCCGGCCGGTGATGGCGTGAAATTCAGAGACATGATGGAGGCCATGAGCCTTTATTTTGCAGAAGAGCTTCAAAAGTCTATGGAATCTGAAGCCTTGTTGGCAGAAAAGAACACTGCAGAAGAAAAGTTGCAAGCAAAAATCAATGGCCTCACAGGGCCGTTTGAGAAAGAGCTGGCAAAAAATAATTTAGCCATGATCAATGTCAATACCCAACAAGGGCAGCAAACGATCGTTGCACCCACCATCAATGGAGAAGTTTTAGATCCCAATGTATGGCAACAGAAAGTGGCAGCCGGTGAAATCAGCGAAGAACAACAAGCTGTACTGATGGAAGCCCAGCAAGCCTATAGCAAAAAACTAGAAGATTTGGGTCGCAAAATCAATGAAGTTCGTGAACAAGGCATGGCCCAGATTAAAAACATGTTTGAATCACACATCAGTGGTTTGATTGATGCTGAAATCGAGAAATTCAAAGCGGCTTTTGATAGCCAGCAAATGCTGGCCTTTTTGCAATCTGTGAAGGAAGACCTGATTGACCAGTTTTTCTATCACAAGAAAAGTACCATCAACCCAGTTGAACGGTATGCAGTCAATTTGTTGTTGGCTCAAGATGGCAACAGTGACTGCCCTGTTTTGGTTGAAAGGGTACCTTCTTTGCAAAACTTATTGGGGTCAATCGAAAGTAAGTGGAGTGAGAATGGTCCAGTTTTGGCCGATCATATGAGTATAGTTGGTGGTTCTTTATTGCGTGCAGATGGCGGGTTTTTGGTGTTGGATGCACGAGACCTGCTGGCTGAGCCAGGTGCATGGAAAACCCTCATACGCACCATCAAAAATGAGTTACTAGAAATAGTTCCCGCAGAAATGAATTGGCCTTTTGGGCAACCTTCTTTGAAACCTGAGCCCATTCCCGTAAGCATGCGTGTCATCTTGATAGGTGACTCGAACATCTATTACTACCTTGACAACCAAGATCCTGACTTTCCTGAATTATTCAAAGTGCTGTCTGATTTTGATTCGGTGATCCAACGCAATAAGCAAGGTTATGAGAACTATGCTGCAATCATAGCGAAAATCATCCAGGAAGATGGGTTGTTGCCATTCAATGCCACGGCCGTGGCTCGGTTGATTGAACATGGTGCTCGGGTTTGTTCACAACAAGATAAGCTGACCGCAAAATTTTCCCGTGTGGCTGATTTGGCTCGCGAGGGTAACTTCTTGGCTGTTAAAGACAACAAAAAAGTGGTCACCGGTGAGCACATCAAACAAGCGGTTGCCAGGACCAAGAAAAGAGCGGGCCTGTCATCAAGAAAATTTCAAGAACGCCTACAGGATGGCACCATCAACTTGGATACTGAAGGGTATACGGTTGGTCAGATCAATGGTCTGGCGGTGATCCATGCCGGCCCCATTGTTTATGGTTTCCCTTCTCGCATCACCACAACAATCGGACCAGGCAGGGCTGGGGTGATCGATATTGAAGGCATGGCAGGTAAATCGGGTTCTATCCACACCAAAGGTTTTCACATTTTAGGTGGTTTGTTGCGCTACATGTTACCCGTTGAACATCCGTTGACATTTTCAGCTTCAATTGCTTTTGAACAAAGTTATGGTGGTATTGATGGAGATTCGGCGTCTGGAGCAGAGTTTTGTTGTCTGATATCTGCATTGACACAAGTGCCGATCAATCAAGGGTTTTCCATGACGGGTGCGATTGATCAACATGGGCGTGTACAAGCCATTGGTGGGGTGAATGAAAAAATTGAAGGGTTCTTTGATACCTGCCAATACCGGGGGCTGACAGGTCAACAAGGTGTGATCATTCCACATGCCAATGCTGGCGAATTGATGTTGCGGGCAGATGTGCAACAAGCTTGTAAATCGGGTCAATTCGCGATCCATGCAGTTTCTCACATCACAGAGGCTATGGAAGTGTTGATGGGGCAGACTGCTGGGGTACTGA
This sequence comes from Marinicella sp., assembly GCA_965230295.1. GTDB lineage: Bacteria > Pseudomonadota > Gammaproteobacteria > Xanthomonadales > Marinicellaceae > Marinicella. Next base: position 2,395,348 of record OZ246001.1, read on the forward strand.
TTGATGGTGAATATGCTGAAAATACGCTGATGGATTTGGCCATGAAAATGGCCAGAAAGTACTGGCAAAATACGCAGGCAAAGGGTTAGAATTGTGACCCGGTTCACAAAGGTTAAATACTTTTTTAAGAAATCGCCTTATCTTTATGATTTTACTTGAAGTTTTATTTTTCTTTTGTTATGATTAATATTGTACGAAACTATTTCTTTTTCAGCTGGTCTGATAAGCGTTGAAGTTTAATTTTCGGGGATGAAGCAAAGTGTCAACTAAATTGAAGGGTAAAATAACTGGTTTAGCACTGATGGTGCTGGCTGGAACTACCTGGGCTGAAGAGTTGAAACCATTCAAACCCTTTGACATTGCCGGGGTGACGACTCCCACATCCATCAACTTCCCAACTTCGATCAACACCTCCAATAACAATGCCTCGCCACTGTTTCGTGGCACCTTGATGGATAACTATGCCAGCTTCGATTTTTTAAGTCCACAAGACAAGGGTTATCACCTTTCAACCAACAGGGAAGGGCTGTTTGGTGATGAATTGGTGGTCGGCATGAAATTTGCTGATTGGTTAACTTTGCGCTTGAATGTGATTGATGAGAGTGACTCAACCCATTTGTTTTCAACGGTAAACTACCGAGGGAATTATCAATCTGATAGTGATTTAGTGGGTTATCAGTTTGGTGTCAGCTCGGTCATGAATATCAGCGACAATTGGCGCCTGGGGTTTGATTTGGGTCGTGGTAAAGTGGGTGGCGACCTGGTTGGTTTGTACCAAGATAATTTAGACACCACTCGGTTGGGATTCGGTATCAGAAATCAAAAGTTCGGAGCAACGTTCCAGTCTGATTTCATGAACAGATCTTCCAACAATGAATTTGAACAAGCCACCATGGATTTGCAAGTGGACTGGCATTTCACCAAAGATGGAACCATTTCATTTGGAGCCCGCCGCAGCGTCAATGAAAACACTTCAACCACCTCACTGGATCAACTCAGAGGCACTGTTCCTTACATTAAATTCAAACACAATCTATAATTCTGTTATATTGATTGTCTTTATTCAGCAATAGATTTTCGTTATTATGTATCCACTGCATAAGTTCTTATTATTGATCGGCAGTGTACTGTTGATGACAGCCTGTCAAAATAAATCAAACATCAAACCAAGCCATGCCCAAAATCGTGTGAATTTAGCCGATAAGCATGCTTACGAATTCAGTGGGAAAATGTCATTTTCAGATGGTCGAGATGGCGGTTCCGGCAGAATTGTTTGGCATTATGAAAAGGAAAAAATCGATGCCACTCTGAAAGCTCCATTAGGTAGTAAGAGCTGGCAGGTGGTTGAATCAGAAAGTGGAACTACCTTAATCACCAGCAAAGGTGAGGTGTACAGGGCCGAAACCACTGAAGCACTCATCAGCGAACAATTGGGTTGGCCTGTACCTTGGACTCAATTGAGTGCCTGGGTGTTGGGGCAACAATTTAACAGCAGACAATCCCAATTGAAATGGGCAGATGACAGTTTCACCATCAGTGAAAATGGTTGGCAGATAGTCTACAGCAAACTGAAAGCTTATCCGGAAGGTGTGATGCCTCACAAAATGGTGGCCCGAAAAGGCGATTATGCCATTAAGTTATCTGTCAAGAAATGGCAATGGTGAAACAACAAATCCTCAGCCCTGCAAAAATCAATTTAATGTTGAGGGTGTTGGGACAGCGATCTGATGGTTACCATGAATTACAGACTTGTTTTCAATTGTTGAATTGGGGTGATTTACTGACTTTTGAACAAAACCAAGCCAATGGCAGCAATCAAGTTGACATCATTGGTTTTGGTGATTTAGCTGTTAAGGATAATCTGATCTACCAGGCTGCACAAATGCTTAAGCCCTGGGCACAAGCCAATACAGATTGGACCATTACGGTAAACAAACAAATTCCTATGGGGGCCGGTTTGGGAGGTGGTAGTTCTAATGCGGCCACCACTTTAAAATTTTTGAATGAACACTGGCAATGCGACTTAAGTACATTCGATTTATTGGCTTTGGCTGTCAAATTGGGTGCAGATGTACCCGTCTTTATATTAGGGCAGGGTGCTTTGGCAACAGGTATTGGTGATGTGTTGAGCCCCAGAAGATTTGAAACACCTTATATACTGTTGTTGTTGCCAGATTGTCATATCAAAACACCAGACTTATTTAAAGCCAAAGAACTGGTCAGAAACCAAAGTGTATTGAATGAGTCTTCATTGCATGACCAATCATTTTGGATCAATGATTTTTACCCAGTGGTCTTGCATCAATTTCCTGAGATTAAACAGATTTATGATCAATTGCGAAATCAAATAAATTTGAAATTGTCGGGTACTGGATCAGCCATGTTTGCCTTGTATGACGATGAAGCCAGGGCCATGAAAGCTCAGCAACTGGCCAGTCAAGTTTGTCGCAGCCTGGTGGTTGAATCCATACAATGATATGCGGTTAAAATGCTTCCCTAGGTGGATGCCTAAAATGAGTTCAAATTCAATGCCAAAAAAAACCCAAAAAATTTAGATTTTTGGCTTTGCATTAAAATTTTATCTGGTTATAATATGCCGCCTTTGAAGCAGATTATGCTGTTTTCAAAGAACAGAGCCAAACCCAATATAATGGCTCGCGAATTGGGATGTCGCCAAGTGGCTAAGGCACCAGGTTTTGATCCTGGCATTCGCAGGTTCGAGTCCTGCCATCCCAGCCATATTACTGTGATGCCTGCGCTGAGCGCGGGCATACTTATATCTGAGGCTGATAAATGTTCGATCGTGGTATCAGGTTGTTTTCAGGCAACGCCAACCCCGCATTGGGCCAAAAAATTGCAGACAACTTAGGCGTTCCTTTAGGGCGTGCTAAGGTTGGCCGTTTCAGTGACGGTGAGGTTTCTGTAGAAATCAGAGACAATGTGCGTGGCCAAGATATTTTTTTGATCCAGCCCACTTGTCGCCCTACCGCAGATAATTTCATGGAATTGGTGGTTATGGTAGATGCGCTGAAAAGAGCTTCTGCCAGGACAGTCACCGCTGTGGTTCCTTATTTTGGCTATGCCAGGCAAGACCGCAGACCCAGATCTTCTCGGGTGCCAATCACAGCCAAAGTGGCTGCTAAAATGATTGCAGCTGTAGGGGTTGATCGGGTGTTGACTGTAGATTTACATGCCGATCAAATTCAAGGCTTTTTTGATATACCAGTGGATAATGTGTATGCCTCGCCTTTGACTTTAGCTGATATGTGGCAGCGTTTTGACAGCAAGGACGTGACCATTGTTTCGCCAGATATAGGTGGTGTAGTCAGAGCCAGGGCGATTGCCAAAAGGTTGGGTTGTGAATTGGCAATCATTGATAAAAGGCGCCCTAAGCCGAATATGGCTAAGGTCATGAACATCATCGGTGATGTCAGCGATCAAATTTGTATTTTGGTGGATGACATGATTGATACAGCGGGTACTTTGTGTGCTGCATCTACTGCCTTGAAAGAGTGGAATGCCAAAGAAGTACATGCTTATTGTGTGCACCCTGTTTTATCAGGAGATGCCATTAAGAACATAGAAAATTCAGGGTTAACAGAGTTGGTTGTCACTGACACCATTCCATTACGCCAAGAAGCCCTGGATTGTAAAAAGATCCGTCAGTTGTCTGTCGCAGAAATGCTGGGAGAGACCATCCGACGAATTGCTAACAGAGAGTCTGTTAGCTCAATGTACATCGACTGATTGTTAACAATCAGATCGGTGATTTATGTCCTGGTCGCAAGGACATGTTTACTTAAATAGGAAAATATTATGGCAATTTTTAAAGTAGAAGCCGAATTGCGTGAAGATGTAGGGAAAGGTGCGAGCCGCCGCTTACGACACGCAGGCCAAGTACCAGTGGTGCTATATGGCGGTGCCAGACCACCAGCCAACCTCGCCCTGGATCACAACAAAGTATTGCGCTTGATCGAAGACGAAGCGTTTTTTTCAAGCATCATCGAATTCAGTGCTGATGGTGGTAAGAAACAAAAAGTAGTGATCAAAGATGTGCAAAGACATCCTGCAAAACCAGTGGTCATGCACATGGATTTCATGCGTGTCAATGAAAAACGTGAAATCACCATGTTGATGCCATTGCACTTTTTGGGCGGTGACACTTCTCCTGCTGGTAAATCATCTCGTGTGATGATCGATTACCAAATGAATGAAGTTGAAATCACTTGTTTACCAAAAGACTTACCAGAGTTCATTGAAGTGGATGTGTCTACATTTGATGCAGGCGACAATTTACACCTCAGTGATATCAAGATGCCTGAAGGCGTTACCTTGACTGCCTTTACCCATGGTGATGATGAAGCACACGACTCTGTCGTGGTCTCTACTGCCATCATAGGTCAAGCTGAAACTGAAACAGACGACGAAGCTGCACCTGCTGCAGATGAAGTTGAAGCCACTGAGCAGTCTGGCGACGACTCGGCTGAGTAAGATCGACTCGATCAAGGGAAGTACACCGCTACTTCCCTTGATTACTCTTAAACCATTCATCACATGCAAGTCATCATTGGCTTAGGTAATCCTGGCGATAAATACCAAGCCACCCGTCACAACGCCGGCTTTTGGTATATAGATGCCTTGGCCAAAGCGTTCAACTGCACTTTTAAGACTGAAAAAAAATTCAAAGCTGAAGTGGCTGTGGTCAATCACATGGGACAAAAGCTGTGGTTGGTTAAACCGCAAACATTCATGAATTGTTCTGGTCAAAGTGTTATCCCTTTTGTCAATTTTTACCGCATACCGGTCTCTGACATGTTGGTGGCCTATGATGAATTGGACATCCCGGCAGGCACGGCTAAATTAAAAAAAGGTGGTGGACATGGTGGCCATAATGGATTGAGAGACATCATCCCGGCATTGGGACCAGATTTTAAACGTTTGCGAATCGGCATCGGTCATCCTGGTGACAAATCTAAAGTCACACCCTGGGTATTGGGTAAGCCTTCATTGGATGATTTGGTTGCTATCGAGCGATGTATAGATAAATGTGTGGCAGAAACCGATCATTTAATCAAAGGTGATTGGGACCGTGCCATGAAAAACATACACACGGCGTAATCAGTCGAATCTATGACAGCTGTCTGTGAGACAAAAAGTCACCCACCAGTTTTGTAAAAACCGGTTGATCCACCAAAAAGGCATCGTGTCCTTGTATGGAGTCAGTGATCAACAACTCGCTGTCGCAATCAATTGCTAACAATAAGGCATGCAATTCTTGTTGCAACTCTATGGGAAACAGAAGATCTGTGTGCGCCCCTACCACCAGTGCCGACTCTAATGTAACACCTTCTAATGGGTTTTGGTTTTTAGAATGGGCATATTTGTATCCATCAAACCAATCCATCGCCCGAGATAAATACAGGTAACTGATGGGATCGAATTTATGAATGAATTGATTGGCGTGGTGCTCCAAATAACTTTCAACAGGAAATTCAATGCCAAAAGGATGTTCTGGAACTTGTTTCAAGGAACGAGGAAATCGATCTCGCCATTCCAGGGCCGAACGGTAACTGAGCATACCAATCTTACGCGCGAATTTCATCCCTTCTTCAGGCCAATTGGCAGCCGAATAATGCCCTTGGTTGAAGTTTTCGTCTTTCAGTATGGCTTCCCTTTGTAAGGATCTGATGGCGGTACTGAATGGGGGGGAGGCCATGCCTGATGCCATGTGAATCAGGTGTTTACAGTAAGTTGGATGATTGAGAATCAATGCCAAAGCTGACATGCCGCCCATGGAAGGACCAATGACGGTATGAATTTGATTGATGCCCAGTGATTGACACAACAACACCGATGAATTGGCGATGTCTTCTAAGGTCAAATCCGGAAAATCAAAACGATAGGGGGCGCCTGTTTTTGGGTTGGGAGAGCAGGGTCCAGTAGAACCTTTACAGCTGCCTAATGAACTGGCACAAACCACATACCAATGGTTGGTGTCAATGGCTTTACCGGGTCCAATCATGAACTCCCACCATCCGGCCGTATCATGCTCGCTGTGTCTGGCGGCATGTGAATCAGCAGACAACCCGGTCAGGATTAAGATGGCATTGGACTGGGTTGGGTTCAGTTTGCCCCAGGTTTCATAAGCCAATATACCACCTTCTATACCGCCACCACGGTGAAATCGAAAGGTATTTGGAATATCAAATAGTTTAAGGTAGTTGGCCATACTGTTCCCAAAAATAAACGGCCTATGGTTAACATCAGGCCGTCATCTAAGGGACTTATTGTATCAAAGAGGGTGCTTGATAAGAACCCTCTTAGCGATTCAATTTAGTTCGATTACGTGGCGTTTCTGAAACGCCTGACATAGATGGCCAATGCCACAGCCACTATAGCGAATGCCAGTCCATAATAAATCGATGGGTTGGTTAAACCATTGAGCATGGAGTGTATCAATTCGACACTGGTTTGTTCGGTCGGGTCAAAGTCAATTTCTTCGACCGTAAACCCCAGCCCCGAAGTGAATGGTTGAGTGCCCTTGGCCATCAATATCCCAATGGTTTTGAAGACCCCAATTCTGACCACATCCAAATTGACCAACGCGTTGTACCAGTACCAAATAAAGCCAGCTAACATAGGTGCAAATACAGCCAATAAAAAGGGTCTTCTTTTCGAATAAGATGATGAGAACAGCAGCCAGCCGTAAACGGGTAAGGCCCACAAGGCTTGTGCCAAACACCCAACCATGAATGCCCCCCAATTATTGATGAAGTTGATGTTCGACCACAAGATGGTGAAAGGGTTGGCTCCATTAAGTAATAAGAATAAACTGGTTAAAATAAAAAACACCAAATGACTCACTATTAAACCGGCGGTAAAGATCAGCGGTGCAACCACTGTGGCAGTGACTAATTTGGATAACACAGTTTGGGTGTCAGACACTGGCAATGATTTCCAAAATAAGATACTGCCATCTTTGCGGTCATCATACAGGCTACCAAGCAAGAAAAAGAAAATGATGACAAACAACACAAAGTGGTACAAGGATCCAGTCGATAACATGAAGACATCAATACCAGCCTGAATTTTGCTGGGATCCAGATTCTCTAGTGACTTGGCACCAAACTCAACAGCTTGGCCGCTGTTGATTTTTACATCCAGGCGATCAGTGGTGAAATACACCAGCATCAGAATGATCGACATCACGATACCCATGATGATAGGGGTCTTTAAGAAGGCGCCTCGGTGTTCCCAGTACTCTCGGGTTAATAATGCTTGAAAAGTTTTCATACTTGCTCCTCCTCTTGCATCAATGCCACAAATAAATCAGAGACCGAAGGTCTTTGTACTTCGCCCAGGGTTTCTATGACATCCCTTGAGTGTGAGTGAAACAGCATGATGTATTTTCCGAATACTTTACGAATGGTTAATGGGTTGTGAGACATGGCTTGCTCATAATGATCTTGGTTGACCATGACTTCGAAATAGGAGTTGGTCAGTTCGTCCATGTTGGCGTTTAAAACAATTTCACCTTCACGAATGAACACCACGTCAGTCAGGATGTGCTCAATTTCTTCAACTTGATGGGTGGTGATGATGATGGTTCTTTCGTTGTCAAAATAATCATTGAGCAAGTTGTCGTAAAACTGTTTTCTGAACAAAATATCCAAACCCAAAGTGGGCTCATCCAGAACCAGCAACTTGGCATCTATAGACATGACCAAAGCCAGGTGCAACTGTGCGGTCATCCCTTTGGATAGCTCTTTGACTTTATGGTTCATTTTGATTTTGGTCTTGGTCAAAAAGTGTTTGGCTTGCTCGACAGAAAAGTTAGGGTGGGTGTGTTCGGTGAATTGCAACAATTGAGACACTTTAATCCATTTAGGTAAAACCGCAACATCAGCAATGAAACAAATTTCTTTCATCAGATCTGCCCGTTTTTTATAAGGATCAATTCCCAATACTTTTAAATCACCTTCGCATGAATCTAAACCCAACACCGATTTAAGCAAGGTGGTTTTACCTGCCCCGTTTGGCCCAATTAAGCCCACAATTTTACCTTTGCTGATGTCTATGTTGACGTTCTTTAAAGCCTGAAAACTGCCAAACTTCTTGTTGACATTTTGTGCCGTTAATATATGACTCATTGATTACTCCCAATTGCTTTTAACGAGTTTATTAATTGTTGTGTATCTAAATTTAATGTTTGAATTTTGTTGAGTATTTTAGGCCAATCTTCTTTGATAAACTGCTCATTTTCATTCACTTGAAGTTTTCGTGCAGCACCTGATTGGACAAACATACCCAGTCCGCGTCTTTTTTCAACCAATTCTTCATCGACCAGAATCTGATATGATTTGGAAACGGTAATGGGGTTAACTTTATAATCAATCGCCACTTGCCTAACTGAAGGTAAGGCATCACCTTCACTGATGTCTCCAGACAAAATCATGTCTTTGATTTGATCTTTCAGTTGTAAATAAATGGGTTCCTTGTCATTCCACTGGAAGCTCATGTCATTTCACCAACCTAGGTAACAATATCGTTATAGATTTATTTATTTTTAAGGCGTTACCTTCTGCTTTGATTGTTTTGCTGATGGGTTGTTGTGGCACTTTACTGGTGGCTGTTGGCGTGATCGCATAGCTTAAGGCCACAGAAGTTAATAAAGATAAAAATAATATGGATACAACCATTATGTTTTGTTTTAATTGGTTCATGATACACCTGCCTTTTATTTAAGTGTTATACTATACTACAACACTACTGAAATAGTCAAGTATGCCAAAAGTCACAGGTCTTTTCTGAATTGAAAAAAAGTCAATGAAATCAATATCATCGATACTCGTGTTTGGTGCCGGGAACTGGATATAGAATCGATTTCTTGATCACATGTTCTTTCCGAAAGTTCTCAGAAAACAAAAAACAATCTAATACATAAGGCAACTGCTTGTACTTTTCGCCGGCCTTTGGCAAGTTCTTGTTGATCAGAGAAATATCAATGGTTTCTACAGCATAGGTGGTTAAATCCGGGATGGGTATGCCATTGAATTCGATGGCTTGGCGTTCTTTGATGGCTAACTGGCAACTCAGTTGGTTGTTTTCTCGGGTCAGCCGATTGCGATGAGACAGCCTGACTTTTAATTGTTCAGACGATAAATCAAGCATCACGATTTCAATCAATGAGGGCAGATTGTGAAGCTCCGTTTTGGGTACAGGTGTGCAGTTGGATAAAGCCAAACTGAGGAGTATTAACAGTGCAGTGTTTGTATTAGTTTTCATGATTTAAGTTAGTTTTTGGATCAAGGGCATCTTGTAAAGCATCAGAAAAAAAATTAAAACCAATGACCAGTATAAACAACAGTGATGATGCAACAATGAAATTATTGAAATAACCAGCTTGTATGTCATTGATTGATTCAGCAATCATCAATCCCCAGCTGATGCCATTTTTTACACCCAACCCTAAAAAGCTGAGTATCACCTCGGTCTTGATGGCAGCCACGAAGACCAAGGTTGCTTGGATGATGATCAGATGGCTGGTGTTTGGGATGATGTGCTGAAAGAGGATTTTGGCTTGTCTTAAACCGAGGGCTTTTGCAGCTTCGACAAATTCAAGTTGCTTCAGCAGGATGACTTCACTTCTGATGATGCGTGCAATGGTCGTCCAAAACACGGCTATCATGGCAATGTGCATGGAAAACATGGCCATTTGTTCAACATGAGCAAGGTTTTGCATGGCAAAAGCAATGGCAGCCACAAACAGGTAAAACGGGATTGAGTCCAACACGCCCATGATCCACAATAAAATGGCATCTAACCAGGATCCTTGATAAAAACCAGCAATGGCACCCAATACAACACCTAAAATGGTGGTGAAAATTGTGACCACTAACCCGACTTCGAAGGCCACTTTGGTGGCATAAATGCCGCGACTGGCGATGTCCTGACCGATGGCATTGGTACCAAACCAGTGTTGCCATGTTGGGCCTTGATTCATTTCTGCTGATATTTCGCTCCAGCCTAACCCCCAAATACCAAGCCACACACCAGTTGCCATAATCAAGTAAATCATGACAATAAACAATCCCAAAAGTCCAAAATTATCGGCTTTGAATTGTGTCCAGGATTTACTCCATAAGCTGCTGTATTCTTGACCTGCAGCTGCAGTGTTTGTCGAACTCATGAAATCACCCCAGACAGCATAAAATCAACATTCATCGCAACACCACCCTGGGATCAAACCAACGATACAAAATCTCAGAAAGCAGCATAACCAATACGAATAATACGGCAGTGATACCCACTATGGCTTTAAGTACAGGTTGGTCGCCTGCCAGTATGGCATCATAGGTAATCAAACCTACACCGGGAATGCCGAAATGACTTTCAATCAATAAAGAACCACTGATGACCACCAATGGTATTGAGAACATCACCCGTGTGATGATGGGTATCATGGCATTTTTAAGCATGTACTTGTAATGAATTTGTTGGTTGTTGTGGCCAAAAGCTTTGGTGGTGGTGATGTAGTCTTTGTGCATTTCTTCAACCAAAACAGCCCGGTAGAAGCGTGTGTTGTAGCCCAATGAAACAAAAACCACTGCTAAAGTTGGGACAGTCACATACTTAAGATAAGCCAGCCAGCTGAACGACTGGTTTTCATCAAAAATATGCCAACCCCTCACAGGAAACCAATTTAAACCATAACTGGAGGAAAAGATCAGTTGAAATCCAATGATCACAATCAGAAAAGAAATACTCATTCCAATGACAGCAAAAGTCATGATGGTTTTGTCCTGCCACTGTCTGCGGTACTTGGCTGCTTTTAATGCCAGGTAAATGGCCAATACATTGCCGATGATGAATCCAGGTAACATCAGCAGCAGTGAAATGGGGATGGCGCTGATTAACATCTCGGCAACAGGCTGGTCTTTGACCAGGGATAAGCCAAAATCAAAAGTTATTAATTCTTTGACATACAGCAGGTAACGCTGCCAAAAAGGCCGGTCATAACCCAGTAGTTGTCGCAGCTCATTGACGGCTTCTTCGCTGGCGTTTTTGCTGAGTAATGTATAGGTTAAATCTGGGCCAAAATAAACCATCAATATGAATGAGACCAATGTCACGCCAATGATCAAAGGAATACCTTCAAGCAACTTTTTGATGACAAAAACCCAAGTATTCATTACTTGACGTCTACATAACGGAGGTGATAACCACCCACAATCTCACGGTCTGGGAAAGTGATGACATTCTTATGCCACAGGTGAATTTTATTCCTGGATAAACCTGAGATCACCACACAATCATCAATCACCAATTGGTTCATTTTTTGATAAAGTGCAGTTCGCTCTGGTGAAGGCAACATCGTACTGGATTGTTCAAACAGGGCATCAAATTCAGGATTTCTGTAGTTAAAATTATTGGACCCTGGTGTTTCATTGGGGCCATAGAACAATTGCAGTGTATTTTCTGCATCAGGGTAATCTAAATTCCAGCCCAGAAAGAAGAAAGGAGTTTGGCGGTTCTTTATGGCTTTATTGAAGTTTCCAAAGCTGGGGTAGGGATGATACTGGATTCGGTTATTGGGGTAGCCAATCGAATTCATGAACCCCCGCATTTGCTCAAAAAACTGTTTTTGTAGCACACTGCCTGTAACGTGGTACTCAAAATTTGGCAGTTGTTCATCGTTCCATTGGTGGTCTTGAAGTAATTGTTTGGCACCTGCCACATCGGTAATGATGGAGTCTTGACTTATGTTTGGGTCATATTCAGGTACACTGGGTGGAATGATGCCTGGAAATACAGTGCCTAAACCAAAGTAAAAGGCTTGGTTTTTTTGCTGCCAATCATGAGATTTCCTGATGGCGCAGCGCAAGGCTTTACTTCGTGCATCATGTTCAGGGTCGCCATTGTTGCCAAACACCGGATCGGTCATGTTGAAACCATGGTAGACAAAGCCGGCTTCCGTTCCATAGCTGTGGTGATAGTTTTGACTGATTTGTGGATGAATTTTTATGGGTTTTTTGCTCAGTAATACCGTATTCTGTTTGTCTTTAGGTACAGTGGTGTATTGAATTTCATTGCCTTTAGTGAAAGACTGCCAACGGGATGCTGACTCATTGATGAAGTGGATTTCCAGTTGATCAATGAATGGGGGTGATTGGTTGTGTAATGATTTTACGCCGAAAGCCGCATGCAATTGTTCATTGTAACCTTCAGCATAGATGTCCAAGGGCTCTTGTCGAAATTTTGGATTGCGCAGTAAATAAGCCGTTTCGGTATTGAAATCGTCCAAGATAAAAGGGCCCGAGCCGATCGGTTTAGAGCCGAATTCAGCGCCTAAGGCTTCTACCACTTCTCTGGGTGTTACAGCAGAAAAACCCATGGCCAAAGAATAAAGCAGTTGCGGGTATGGTTTAATTAAATCAATCCTAAGTGTGTAGTCATTGAGGGCCTTTAAACCAGATACTTCGGCGTCATAATTGGCCCCATCCATTTTCCACTGATCCAAACCGTTGATTTTCCCTTGCCAAAGCCAAGTTCCCGCTGCAGCATTCTTTGGATCGAATGAACGCAGAATGGAGTAAACCACATCTTTGGCCTTAACCTCACGTCCTGATCCATTCTCAAAAGCCGGGTGGTCATGGAAATGGACACCAGACTTGATGGTGATCTCATAACTCAGACCATCTTCACTTATTTTCGGCATTGAAGCTGCGAGATTGGGCTTGAGTTGATAAGGCCTGGCTAAATACTTATAACTGTATAGCGTATCGAAAATGTTGACAGCAAGCATATTGCTATAAATCGAGGACGCTTTGATGGGGTCCAGGCTGGTGGGCTTGCCGTCCAAAGAATGGCGGTATATTTTATTGCCATTGATGATTGAAGTTTCAGGTTGTCCATAAGCCGAATGGTCATCTTGCTGACAAGCAGAAAGTAGCAAGAGGGAACTGATGCAAAGAGCGGACTTTAATTTAATCAACATGGGAATAAATATTTTATTGGGCAATCATTATAACGGCATATGAGTTCACTGGCAAAGAACGAATGGCTATGATCAATTTGGCTAAGGAATCATGGTATATATTAAAACAGAATGTACTTTTACCTAACGGGTGGTTACCTGTCATGGCTGTGTTAAAATCAAAGAATGAGTAAAGAAATACAAAAGTACAGCAGTTTCAGTGAATTTTACCCTTATTATTTAGCAGAGCACAGTGATGTGACTTGTCGCCGTTTACATGTGATCGGTTCAGCCATTGTTTTAGTGGTTGCAGTGATGACCATTGTGACTCAAAACTGGATGTTGTTGTGGTTATTACCCGTCATTGGTTATGGATTTGCCTGGGTTGGGCATTTTTTCTTTGAACACAACAAACCGGCCACATTTAAGTACCCTTTGTACAGCTTGGCTGGAGATTGGGTGATGTTTTGGCAAGTGCTCACTGGCAAGATAAAATTTTAACTCGGTCAGTTCCAGCTCATTTCTTATAGCCATAAGTAACCCGATCAATGCCCGCAAGATCTTTGACAGAGTTAACATGCCTGAAACCGGCATCTGACATTATGGTTTGTACGGAATCTTTTTGTTGCCAACCATGTTCAAACATCAACAGCCCAAATTCTGTTAAATAATTGGGTGCTTGCTCAGTGATTCGAATGAAATCGCCCAAGCCTTCTTGGTCTGACACCAATGCCGCCGTTGGTTCATGTATTAAGTGATTCAAGTGTTCATCATCATCCGCTATATAGGGCGGGTTGCTGACTATTAAATCAAAAGTTTTGTTATTCAAGTTAGTGAACCAGTCAGAAACCATGAATTGGACATTTTTGACTTGGTTTCGCAATGCATTTCGTTTGGCGATATTCAAAGCGCCTGAAGATTGATCTATACCAATTACTTGTGCATCCGGGAATACCCGGCCCAGTGCCAGCGCCAGCGCGCCTGAACCGGTGCCCAGATCTAATATGTGCTTGGGATGATTAGTAGCCAGTATATTCAAGGCAACTTCAACGATGGTTTCCGTATCTGGTCTGGGGATCAAAGTGTTGCTGTCTACCAACAAATCCAAATCCCAGAACAGTTGTTGGCCGGTGATATAAGCCAAAGGAAATCCATCACCCAATTGCTTTAACCAATGATCGAGTTGTTGAATGTGTTGTGGATTCAGCTCAAAATCCTGGTGGGCAAACAACCATGCGTTGTCTTGTTGCAATAAATGAGCGAGCAAACGCCTCAGGTCAGACTGGTTTATGCGAGGTTGGTTTTGATCAGATGGGTGTTTTTGAGCCCTGAGCCACGCTTGGATGGTGTGCAATGCAATGACCTTAAGGGGTTATTCAGCCAAATGAACCACTGAATAAGCCATCACTTTTGATGCGATCATCCAATACATCAAAACCACCCTTACTTAAGCGGTCGGTATTGGTTTCAAACTCAATGGCATTGATGACATCTCCATGCGCCATATTTTGTGGCATGGGAATGTTGGTTTGATTTTGTTGGTTAAGCTGACTGATTTCAGGGATGGCAACAACCATGGCAAAGGCAAAGGCCAAGGTGGCTACCGAAGTTTTTAAAGGCGTTTCCATGCCCAAAAAACTGAACCACGAACGTCTTGAGTTTTCAATGGCATCAGCCATAACATGACTCCAATCTTTCAGCGCCATTGCACCTTTCATGGCCTGGGCACTGTCGTGGTCACTGATCAAGTCCTCTACATGACTCAAACGAGTTGATGAAGCGGCAGTGGCAGCATAACAATCATGTGCATCACTACTGGCAGTGTGCTTTTTACTGTTGTTTTGAAACAGTTCAGCCAATTGTTTTTCGGTTAATTTTATGCCTTTGTCTTTCATCTTTATCACACTCGGTTCAATCAATTTCATAAGAAATATTCATTTTTTGCAGTTTATCTTTCAATGCCGCCATGGCTCTTTTAGATAAATTTTCTGCTTTGTAAAACGGCCATCCTGTTATTTCGGCCATTTCTTTAACTGAGTAGCCTTGTAGTCTCAGCTTGACCGCTACTCGACGACTTTCGGGTAATGTTTCTATGGCTTCAAGCACCTGTTGTTGGACTTCATGGTCTATAACGGTTTGATCTGGTTCAGCTTCTTGGCTGACCAAATCGGCTTGATAACCTTGTTCATCACTGTCTTGTCCGGGTAAAGCGACATCTTGCGTATGTCTTTTGTGCTTTCTGGCCAGATCAATGATGACATTAGCCGCAGTTCTGTATATATAAGACGAGAGGTTGTCTATTTCTCGGTCACTTTCTAGAATTTTTATTAATCGAATGGAAACTTCTTGATAAACATCATCGGCTGTAACCCCGATGATTTGGATGTTTTTGCTGTAAACGGCCTGCTCAATCAAGTGTTGATGCTGGTGAAAAATTTTTTCAAGTTTGCGTTTGTTCACCGTATTTACCAGGCATCAATAAAAGATAAAATAACACCCTTGGTATTCAATAAGGCATGTTTCTTGGCATATTGTATCGCAGTGAATCCTTGTTTGTTCACAGATTTTGGATTGGCACCTAATTTCAACATTTCATGGACAATGTTGGCGATGTGGCTGTCATCGGCTTGATACTTCTTGCTTTTTGCCGCACCACACAAAATGTGTAAGGCCGTGTTGCCTTGCGGATTAACGGTATTGATGTCTAGCCCATTTTGGTGAATCAGGCGCAAGGTGGCTTTGGCTTTGGCGGTGTTGCCATAATATTCTGCAGCGATGGCCACATTGTGATAAAGAGACATGCCAGCTTCATCTTGGGTATTGATGTCAGCACCGGCTTCTAGCAACATGTTGACACAAGCCTCACTCCATTGTGTTGCGGCCAGTGATAACAGTGGATAACCGCCTGGACCGGTCGCATTGCTTTGTGCGCCATGACTGAGTAACAAGCCAACCAAGGACCGGGAATTGCTGATGATGGCACTGGAAAGTGGTGAGCTGCCATTATCCGAACGGTGATCAACATTGGCGTTGTTTTGAATCAAATAGGATGCCACGGCTCGGTGCCCCTTACCGGCGGCGTGAATCAGTCCGGTACAGCCTTTTGCATCAGTGATGTCTATGGATACGCCCTTGACTTTGAGTTTGTTGATGCGTCCCAGGTTCCCTTCTGTGATGGCAGCAAACCACTGTGTGCTGTGATCTTTGCTGACTGTTGGAGGAGGAGAACTGACTGTTTGGATTTCATTGTTGTCAGGCTTTGGTGTTTCCTGAATGTCATTGGTGATTTGATCGTCAGCGGTTAAAAATAAAGGCAATTCCATCTGTTTATCGGCTTCTATTTTGGTCACCAACAACTTGAATATGGCTGGGAATTTTTTCTCAGCAACGCTGTAAGCAGATTTTCCCCGGTGGTTTTTTGTCGTGCAGTCTACATTGTGCTCCAGCAGGGTTTTGATCAGTTTGGTGTTGGGGTTGGGCTGTTGCATGGCAATCAGCAAAGCATTGTCACCTTGCTGATTGCAGTGATGGACGTCTGTTTGTTGGGCTATCAGTAATTCAACAATTGGGTTTGATTGACTGATGACAGCATCTAAATAAGCATTCATGCCATGGTTGTCAGTGGCGGCCAAATCGTCATTGTTTTTAATCAAGTACCTGACTTTTTTCTCATGGCCCAATAAACAGGCTGTCATCAGTGCTGTGCGACCATTTTTATCAGTCGCTTCCAAGTCACCCGTGTGGGCAAACACCAACTCCAGGCCTTGGGTCATGTCTTTCTTGTATTGGGTGGCTGCTATCAGAGGCGGGCAGTGGCTTTCTTGCGGAACCATCTGATTGCTTAACAGGTGTTTGGCAATTTTCCATCGCCCATGTTTGAGTGCTACATTCAAGGGTGCAAAGTCCGGATGGTTCACTTCCTCAATGCCTAACCCTTGATCCATCAAATCAAGCAATTGACTCAATTGTCCTTGGCGACAACAAGACAATATTTTCTTGGCGGCATCTGAGAGGGGTTGATTCACTTATTTATTCCGTTTCAAACTGTAGAACACAATTCATATTTATGTCAGGGTTCTGTTCAATTGAATGTCAGTGTCGCAGATAATCCCGTGGTGTTGTTGCGTTTTATTTCGATGTCCCAATTATACAGGTCACAAAGTCGTTTGACGATAGCTAATCCCAATCCCGATCCTTTGCTGTTGGGTTTTCCTGCCCGATAATGGCGGTCAAATAACTTGGGCAGCTCAGATTCAGTGACACCAATGCCTTCATCTTGTACTGTGACACTGTTTTTATTAAGGATGATATGAACGGTGCCTTCTGTGGTGTATTTGATGGCGTTGCCTATCAAGTTACTGAGCACCACTGACACAACTGATTCAGGTGCTTTAACTTGTAACCAATCATTTTCAGTGATCCTGGTTTTTACAGGTTTGAGTTTCAAAGTGGGTTCAAATCCATCAATGATGTTTTTGATGATTTGGCCTGGCTGGGTCCTTTCATGCCCTGGATGTTCTTTGCGTTCTTCTCTGGCCAACAACAACAGTGTTTCAGTCAATTCTGTGGACTGTTTGGTGGCACGTTCAATCCGATCAATGCGGTCCAGCTCTTTGCTGGATATGTTGGGGTTTGATTTGATGAGTTCTACAGTGCTGCGTATCACAGTCAGCGGGGTTCTCAGTTCGTGACTGACATCGGCATTGAATTCTTTGTCTCTGATCACATAGTCAGTTAGTTTTTGTGCGTAGGCATCCAAGGCCTTGGCCACTTGACCGACTTCGTCATCGTGAAAGTTAGGAGCCAAAGGCTCTAAATGGGTGTCTGCATCCAAGTTCTCTAACATCGCAGCCAGTCTACTCAGTGGTTTGAGGGCTTTTTTCGATACATAGATGGCCAGTATATATGCCAGTAATAAAAACACCAAAAACATCGCAGTGAAAACCAGAAACAAGGGTTGGGAACTGCTGTCGATATGACTGATGTCATTTTTTATGAAGCCCCAAACCGGTTGGTTATTGACCTGATGCCTTTTGTTGACCGCTACGATGAATGTCTTGTTGCCTTCTGTTAATACATGTGTGCCTTCTGTTAAATCGCCATAATGTAAGGGTAAATCCAAATGAAACTTGGACGGTGAAGTGATGAATGCTTCAATGTTGGTTGATACCTGTTCCTCAGTCAAGATGTTTGGGTTCATGCTGAACTTGAGCATGTAAGCATCCAAGTCTTCCTGAATGGTTTGAGCAATCAAATCATTTTGCAGGCGTTGACGAATGCTCAATGAACTGATCGCAAAGAGGGAAGTTAGCAGGGTACTGAAAGCCAGAAATCCGATGATTATCCGGCTTTTTATACTACTCCGAAAGTTCATCCGGGTCCGAAACATGGTAACCAATGCCATGCCTAGTGTGAATCAGGTTCTTCTCAAAAGGTTTATCAATACTGGTTCGAAGTCCATGAATATGGACACGCAATGAATCTGAGTCTGGCATTTCTTCACCCCAAACTTTCACTTCAAGTTCTTCTCTTGGAACCACATATGGGCTTGATTCCATCAAGATTTGCAATAATTTCAAGCCAGTCGGGTTCATTTTAATGGCTTGACCGGCACGTTTTACCGTCAAACTGTCTAAGTTATACTCCAGATCAGCCACTGTGAGTTTACGGTTCAAATTCTGTTTCTTGCGGTTGCCCAGCACCATAACCCTGGCTTCTAATTCTTGCAAGGCAAATGGTTTCACCATGTAGTCGTCGGCACCGTATTCGAAACCTTCCAGTTTCTGTTCTAACGTATCTCTGGCCGTTAACATAATCACAGGGGTGCTTTTTTTGGCATCTTTGCGTAACTTCTTACACAAATCCAGGCCATCCATCCCTGGCAGCATCAAGTCTAAAATGATGACATCAAAATCATTGGTCACAGCCAAATGTAATCCGGTCACACCATCACCAGCGTAATCGACAATATGATCTCGGTCTTCAAAATAATCGACAATGTTCGCAGCAATGTCGGTGTTGTCTTCAACTACTAATATTTTCATTTTAATCCTGTCTCAATGGGTTGTGTTTTCTTTTGTGTCCTTCCTGAATGCAACTCATATCTTCAAGCAAATGACAGCGTTTTGTCATAAGCTTTGCAGCTAAAAAAAATCCCAAGGAGCTGCAAAACGCCTTGGGAAATATATGATGCCCGGATAATAGTCAAATTCATTTGGAGAACTCTGACGTTGAATCCATCATACTAACATTTCTGTTAAAACTTCGTTAAGCGTTAATTAATTCATTGTAAATTAATCGGCTGTTTATTTGAAGTTTAAATTTCAGTCAATGGTCTTTGCTAAAATCATCACCTTGATGTTTTAAAATAGTCCC
This sequence comes from Marinicella sp., assembly GCA_965230295.1. Lineage (GTDB taxonomy): Bacteria > Pseudomonadota > Gammaproteobacteria > Xanthomonadales > Marinicellaceae > Marinicella. The sequence goes on from OZ246001.1 coordinate 2,414,699, forward strand.
ATGCTGAGATTTTCTGTCATTTTCATTACCCTTATATTGTCCTTGTTGTTGTTGGAAATTTATGAACCTGTGCGGCAGGCCGTGATTTTGCCTTTTACCTCAGCATTGGCCAGTTTTTGTACCTGGTTGATTCATTTTTTTGACGGCAGCGTGGTGACTTACAAAGACATCATTGAAGACCCGGCGACAGGTCTTGCCATACAAATAGCACCTGGCTGCAATGGTGTGGAAGCCATGATCATCTTACTGTCTGCGGTGTTGGCATTTCCATCACCTTGGTTTTATAAACTCAAAGGACTGTTCTGGGGATTTCTGGCCATTCAAGCCTTGAACACAGTCAGGATCATTTCGCTTTTTTACTTGCTGCAATGGGATAAAGATTGGTTCATGTTCTTTCACACGTATTTGTGGCAAGCGTTGATTGTGCTTGATGCTTTGGTGGTGTGGTTGATCTGGCTACGATACCTGCCAAAGAACCCTAAAAATACCGATGACATTGAGCCGGAAGATACGCCTGAACCCGTCACTCAAATCTCGTAACTACAATTTGACTAGCCGGTCTTGCATTGTTCAAGCAGCTTGATTAACTCATGGGATTTATTAACGAGTAGGGCACTCATATCTTCCTGTTCCTGTGCCAACATTTCAATTTCCGAGCACATGGCTGATATTTCAGCAAAACCATAGCTACCGCTGGACCCTGCCAACTGATGCACTTGAACGGTCAGCGCTTGAACATCTTGTCGTTCAAGCGCTGTTTCTAAGGTAGATATCTTTTCTTCAAAAGATGATAAAAATTTTTGTTTTAATTGCTCTAACAAGCTCGATAACCCATCAATCTAACACCGTTATGGTGACTGTTGCAGTTGACTGTTGTGTGCCATCAGTGATCGTATAAGTGAATGTGGTTTCACCACACCAACCCACAGGTGGCACGTAAGTCACTGTGCCATCGGCATTGATGTCTTCAATTGAGCCAATTAACCCATCAGTATCAACCGAAACCAGAGTAATGGTGTCACCATCTGGATCGCTGTCATTGGCCAGCAAGTTGATTGTCTTTGAACGGTTCATGGTGGTGAAGAACGAATCATCAACAGCCACAGGTGCTGAATTGGGATCGAGTACAGTCACATTGACTGTGGCAGAAGCTGTACCACCATCGGCATCTGAGATGGTGTAATCAATGGTTGCTGTACCTAACGAACCAGGTGTTGCCGTGATGCTCAAGGTGCCATCGCCATTGTCTACAACCATCAAATCACTGTTGCTGACAGTGAAATTCACAACACTCAAATTGGTTGCATCACCATCTGGATCAGAATCGTTGGACAAGACATCAACGACCAAAGTTTCTCCAATGGCCAATGAAGCGGTGTCATCATTGGCCACCGGTCCAATGTTCAGAACAGTAATCGTTACTGTTGCGGTATCGGTTCCACCTTCGCCATCTGATAAAACGTAGGTAAATGTATCGGTACCTATAAAACCACTGTTTGGCGTGTAAGTGATGACATCCCCATTATTAACCACAGTACCGTTACTGGCTGCAGAAGTTGATTCGATCACCAAAACATTACCTGTGTCTTCATCGGTGTCATTACTTAACACATCAATCAAGATACCCGATGAATTGCGGTTGATGGTGATGCCGTCATCGTTCGCCACAGGTAAGGCATTCAAGAAAACGATTTCCCCCAAAGTGGTGTTGGTTTCAGTTTCTTGGTATTTATACACATCAACGGTGCGTTTGTGCTGTGCAGGGTTCCTCAATGCACGGCTGATCCAGGCTGCAGGCGCATCGACCTTTCGTTTCACCCACTTCATAGGCAGATCTTCATCAGCGATGTCTACTTCTATAAAGTCTTCTTCAATGGTCAGGAATGATATTTCAACCCTGCGGTTTTTAGGTTTGTCTGGGCCGTCATTATCAAAAGCAGGTTGTGACTCACCCATGCCTTTGGTACGGATGATGTCGGTATCGATGCCATGTTCAACAAAAAATGCTTTGGCACTGCTGGCCCGTCTGGCAGATAAATCCAGGTTGTAATCATCTGATGCAATGTCACAAGTGTGGCCAACGATGTTGATGCTACTGGCCAGCTCGGAAGCTTTGATTTTTTCCACCAGAGTTTTTAACTCGGCAGCGGCATCATCACGGATGAAGTCTTTGTCTAAATCAAAGAACGCCATGGAAGACAGGTCGACTTGGTTTTGAACCACCTGACGATTTTCTAATTGCAGTTGTTTTAAACGATCTTCATCCAACACCTGAACCTCTTCATCGACCGTTGTGGGCAAGAATGATTGACCAAAGTCATAGCGATACATCAAATTTGCACGGGTATCATCTTTGTCGGTTTCAAAATCGCCGGTTTTTTTAATCTGCTCAACCGAGAGTGCCAGACTGTGTCCTGTGTTGTGAAAGTATTTTTCAAGATTGACACTTGCAGTGAATTGATCAGAATCAAAATCACCTTGCTCATAATCCAGGCCACCAGTTAAACGCACCAAGTTGTCCTCGAAGTATTTACCCATTCGGCCACCCACGCCCCAATCGTAGGGATGTTCGTAATTCCTGATGATGGTTTCTACAGTTTGTGTTTGCATGAAATCTCGACCATCCAATTGACCAAAAATATCGGTGGTCACTGAACTGGATGATTGGTTAACCAGCCGTGAACCTGAGACAGCAGAACTGACGTTCACATTCCAAAACTTATCTCGGGCTTCTGATCCAAAACCAACGGTGACTTTGCGGTCATCAAACGTGTTTTGATCAATGGCAGCAAAGTATTTCCAAACACGTAAATCATCTTCATTGTTAATCAGATCTGCTTTTTCATTGGCTCCTGATAACCGGTGATAATCCAGTTTCAAGCCACCTGCACCATCGGACAACCAAACCTCACCCATCCAGTTACTGTCCCAACTGGTGTTGAATGATTTAAGGAAGTCACCAATGATTTCTCCATCATTGTCTACACCGATACCTAAACGTGTGTCATCACCTGCATAAGCAAAGTTAATTTGATCTTCAGTGCCTGAAACTGCGGTTTGACCGGTTTGATTTTGAGCACCAGCACTCATGGCCGCCAGCATGGCAGCAGCGAACAATTTGTTTTTGTGGTTTTCCATGGAATCGCCTTTTGTAAAAATGTACATTCACGGCATTTTAACAACAGGAAATTTTAAAGTCATGCTTATTTAGCGCATTTAACCATTTATCACATTGGAAAAGAGAACCTTGACCTGGATGTACTGTCATCCAGACCAAGGTATTTGGAGAGAATTAATTGATTGGTTTCAATGCATTGACCAATGCGGTTTCTATTTGGGCGGTGCTTTCATGAGGACGGGCTATGATGGCGGCAGAGCCTTGTTCAAGCGCCACAATCTTGCCTTTGAAACCTTCCATTTGCATGTTGATGGCTTCATCCACCGGTGAGTTGGGCATATACAGGACGGTGATGGGTTGGTTTAAATCATTCATCACCACCATGCGAGCCCCTTTGCCATTGAGGGTGGGACACAGTTTCATAAAGTGTACATCGCCCAACTCGCCATCAATGGCGGTGTTGATGCTGGCAAACAATGGTGCCAAGTCATCTTGAGGTATTTCTTCTTCTGACATATACACTGCTGGTTCCATCATCAAAGCTTCATTGATGAATTTTTCCAAGTCAGAGCTTTGGTTGTTTGACAACATGAAGAAGCCCGCGCCAACAACCAGCACCATAGAAGCAGCCATGGCAAAGAACTGGTTTCTGAAGCGGTTTTGTTTGTTTTGTGCTTGATGGAACTTGATGTGCTCAATGTGCATTTCAGGGACCGGAATGTTCAAGGCATCGATGATGACTTGTTCTTTTTCCATGGCATCCTGATAGGCTTTGCGACAGCGTTTATCATTGGCTTTGGCCTGTAAAAAATCAGGGTTTTTTGAGTATGGATCGGCATCCAGTATTTGTTTAAATTCAAAGTAATTCATATTTTGTTACCTATTTTACTTTCCCTGTTTAAATGAGTTGTGAGTTGTTTTCTGGCACGAAACAATTGGGTCATGACTGCACTGGGACTGACATCAAGTTGTTCAGCTATTTCATCACAGCTGAATCCACCTATCACTTGTAACATCAATGGCTCGGCATATTTGGCTTCGAGGTTCATCATGGCATTTCGGGTGATGTTGATATCCATCAGTTCATCAGGCGTTTTATGGCCTTTGTCTTCGACTTCAACCACCATGTCATCCAAACTGCTGATGATGGGTTTTTTCTTCTCGAATTGTCGGGCAAACTCTCTGCGTAAGATGGTAAATATCCAACTTTTGGCGGCTTTTTGATCTTTCAGAGAATCAATGGCACGCCAAGCACGCAGGTAAGTTTCTTGAACCAGATCCTTGGCCATGTGCTCGTCTTTTCCAAGCCAATAAGCAAAGCGATACAGGTCCTCGTAATAGATGCCCAACAAGGCGTCAAATTTTCTTTCTTTCATGCTCATGTGACATAAGACCTCTGGCTTAAAATAATATGACAAAAAAATCATGACTTTAGGCATGTATTTTACGTGATTAAACAAAAATCTATATATTCATAGTAAGCTACCCGTTTTTCAAAGACAGGTATATGATGAAAATTTTGACTAATCTCTTGCTGATTTTGGCTTTGACCGCATGTCAAGATCAAACCACAGAACCCGTTTCAGCCGCAGACAGTAACCCACAATCTAAGGCACCAATAGAGGAGGCAGCTATGCAAAATAAACAACCACCCATGGCAGAAAAAAGACCCCATGTATTTAAGGAACATGGTACTGAGCGCATTGACAATTACCATTGGCTCAGGGACGACACCAGGGAAGATGCCGATGTGTTGGCCTACTTGAACGCTGAAAATAAATACACCAAACAAACCATGTCTGACAGTGAAGCATTCACTGATCGTATTTACAATGAAATCATTGAGCGAATAGTGCAGGATGACGAGTCAGTGCCTTATAAATTGGGCAATTATTGGTATTACAGCAAATATGCCAAAGGCAAAGAGTACCCAATCTATGTCCGCAAACTGGGTGATCTGGCAGCAACTGAAGAGGTGATCTTGGACGTCAACCAATTGGCTGAGGGACATGCCTATTATGCGTCAAACACACAGAGTGTCAGTCATGATCACAAGCTGTTGGGCTATTCTGAAGACACCGTCAGTCGCCGGCAGTATGACCTTAAATTCAAAGATTTAACCACCGGTGAGTTGTTACCTGATGTGATCACCAACACCACGGGTTCCATTGCTTGGGCCAAAGACAACAAGACTGTATTCTATACCAGAAAACACCCGACAACCTTACTGCCTTATCAGGTATACCGTCATGTTTTGGGTACCCCAGTCAGTGAAGATGTGTTGGTGTATGAGGAGCAAGACAATACCTTTTATACGGCTTGTTATACTTCACGATCTCAGGACTACATCATGATTTACTCAGGTGCGACCACACTGACAGAAGTGTTTTACTTGGATGCCAATGACCCAACTGGTGAATTCCAGTCGGTGTTACCGCGTGAGGCCAAACATGAATACAGTGTGGAAGACTTCAATGGCGATTGGATCATCAAAACAAACTGGGATGCTTTGAATTCAAGGGTGATGAAAGCACCCATCGGTGACTCGCATGATAAATCCAAGTGGCAAGAAGTGGTGCCACATGACTCGGAAACGCTGATTTACGATGTTGAAACATTCAAAGATTGGCTTGTAATTGAACAACGCAGCGAGGGGATTCGTCACCTCAAGGCTTTGAATTGGCAAACTGGTGAAAGCAAATTGATGCAGGCCGAAGAAGCCACCTACACCATGCGCATTGGTTACAATCCAGAACAAGACCAAAGCACCATGAGATATTCTTATGATTCATTGACTCAACTAACCAGTGAGTTTGAGGTTGATTTAAACTCAGATGAAAAAACCTTGCTCAAGCAGAAAAAAATCAACGGTGATTATGATCCCAGTCATTATCAGTCAAAACGTTTGGAAATCGAAGCCCGGGATGGTGCCATGGTACCGATTTCAATGGTCTACAAAAAGGGCTTGGGAGACTTAAACACCAGACCCTTGTTGGTCTATGCTTATGGTTCGTATGGTTATTCGATTGACCCCAGTTTTTCACTCAGTCGATTGTCGCTGTTGGATCGAGGCTTTGTCTTTGCCATCCCGCACATCCGTGGTTCACAAGCCAGAGGACGTCAGTGGTATGAAGATGGCAAAATGTTCAATAAAATGAACACCTTCACAGATTTCATTGACGCCACCCAAGCCATGCTGGCAGAAAACATTGGCGATGCCAAGCGAGTCTATGCCTGGGGAGGCAGTGCCGGCGGATTATTGATGGGTGTGGTGGCCAACCTCAATGGCATGTTGTATGACGGTATGATTGCTGCGGTGCCTTTTGTGGATGTGGTGACCACCATGTTGGATGAAGGGATTCCATTGACGACAGGCGAATTTGACGAATGGGGCAACCCCAAAAACAAAGACTCTTATGATTACATGTTGTCGTACTCACCTTATGATCAGGTCAAAGCACAAGATTACCCCAACATACTGATCACCACCGGTTTGCATGATTCACAAGTCCAGTATTGGGAGCCTGCAAAATGGACTGCCAAGTTGCGTGAATTAAAAACCAATGATAATTTGGTGTTGTTGCGGACCAATATGGACACTGGGCATGGCGGCGCATCGGGTCGATTCTCTTATTACAAAGAGACGGCTGAAGATTACATGTTCCTGTTAAAGCTGGCAGGCATCAAAGAGTAAGAAACGGATCCTTTTGGCATCAAAAAACCCATTCAGTAGAATGGGTTTTTTGATGGAACTATTGAGGTCAATTTAACGGGGTCTGGTCGGCTCACTGGAGATTCGGATCAACTCGGTTTGCTCTAAATTCCAATCACCCGGAATCGGATCTGCCCACAGCATGGCACTGCTCCAATCCGGATCACCTCCCAAATTCAAGGACATGGTGCCAGACAGTTCTGCACGGGTGCTGGCCGGTCCAGAACAGGTTGGGCACAAGGTGTCGCTGAAGACAGTGAATACATTAAAATCAAATGGCTGCAAGCCATCCTGAACATCACTGATGACCCAACGAGGTTCACCGGCACCATCATAAATAAATGGGATGGTGATTGTTTTTTGACCATTGGTGATCACAGCCATGCCCCAACCAGGCGTGTCAGGGCGGCTCCACATGCCGGTGTAATCTTCAGCTTCAGGATCGACACTGAATGCCAGCCATTGAATGTCTTCGCCACCAGAATCAGAACCCAACTGCCAGGTCATACTGGCTTCCCGTTCATTATCAAAATCGATGGTGATACGCCCCAAGTTATCTGCACTGACAGTGCCGTCAGCCAATTGGGTGATTTTGAGTAAGTCGGTGTCGTAAGATGTGCCATTGAGAAAGTCAGCGGAATAATACCAAATGGGTAAACCTTGCTCATCATAGGTGTACCACAAAACCACAATGCGGTTGCCAAATATACCGATGTTAAAGCCGCGACCATCGTTGTTTGGGTTATACCAGTTACCTGCATTGGGCCTGAGAACTTTATTTTCATCTTCGTTAAAACGATCGACCAATTGTGGCACCAAGACCATTTTATGCGGTTGGTCCAGACCAGAGCCACTGACCAATTCACCGAGATACTCTTGGGATTCCAAATTAAATTGCAAGATGGCGTTTTGGTCAGCCACTGCCACCAGTAATCGACCGTCCTGGGAGACATCAATACCAGTTGGGTTGGAATAACCCAATTCAGTCAGGTCAGCAAAAATACCCTCAAAAGAACCGTCATTGCCATTGGTCATGACCAACATGTTACGACTTTGGTCGGAGTGAATCAATGTGTTGTCGTCAGTAACCACAAATGCATAGGGATCTACCAACCAACTCGTGATGCCATTGCCAATGATTTGAAAATCTTCTGAAAATTGAAAGCTTGAGGTACTGGTACGGTATATCCTATTTTCTTGCCCCAAAGCATAAATGCTGTCAGAAGTACTGTAAAAGTCGATGATGTTCTCTGTTTCAGCACCCGCCAAGAAACCTAAAAAGCTTTGGGTGGGGCTGGTGACGTTATTGTAAACATAAGCATCGACATGGGTTCTGTTCAGCTTGGCAACTGCCAGGGTTTGCGTCGAATCATCTGTGGTTATTGCCGTTGGAAAACCGGTGCCTAGTTGGGCTTGCCCAGAAGCATAAGCAGGTATGAGTAAAGATGGATTGTCACCGCGGTTCATCAAATCCAAAGTCTTTATGCTGCTGTTGGTGCTGTAGAATAAAACTTGAGTTCTTTGGTCTATTGCCAAGTCAGATTGAAAGGTTAATAGACCATCATCAGGCAATACTTCGATGCCCTTTGATAATCCTGTTTGTGCATCGAATCGCAAGATCCGATTGTTGCCCAAACTGATCACCAACAAGTCTTGTTTTTCAGTTGACAAATCTATGACGCCATCATTGTCATCATCGGTGTCAGCGTGGTTACCGATACCGTCATTGTCATAGTCCTTAGATTCACTGTTTTCGAACACCAGCTGATCAGCGTTGTCGCCGATGCCGTCTTTGTCACTGTCTGACACTTCAGTATTATCCAAGGGGAAAGCATCGTCAAAGTCTAAAATATTGTCATTGTCATCGTCAAAATCTTCATTATCACCAATTCCATCGTTGTCAAAATCTGATTGTTCACTGGCATCATTGGGAAACGCATCTGCATTGTCTCCGACAGCGTCACCATCTGAATCAGTGGTTTCGGTGCTGTCAAATGGAAACTCATCTACCCAATCAGACACACCGTCACCATCTTGATCGAGATCAATGCGGATAAAATCTGGCGGTAAGGGGGTACTTGAAATGCTGGCTTGATAGTTACTGATAGGACCCTTAAACTGATTAATCAGGTTGGCATTATTGGCTTGACCAGCAACCCCGCATGGCCCGCCACCACATTGAACAGCCGGATTAGAAAACACATCCAGTTCAAAGAAACGGTCAGGTTGACCTGTACCAAATGACCCCATCACTGTTCCAAATTGGCCAATTTTGGCAAAACCTCGTGCATCAGCAGGATAGCCAAAGCCTGTAGGATCCCAGTTGTGATGACCTGCGCTTAAATTATGGCCTATCTCATGCACCATCAATTGATCGGTACAAATAGACCAACTGCTCATGCCATCAGCCATGATGTTGACACCATAGCTGGCATCAAAGCTGCCATCATTGTTTTGTACGGGGAAATAGGCGATACCGCAGTTGCCCCTGGTTTCGATGTTGTGGGTGCGCAGAAATATGACCAGGTCCGCTCCGGTATCGGCATAAAGCTGAGGCAAGCCCTCTAAGCCCAGCACACCTGTACCGACATTTAATATTTGTTGTATTAAATTTCTGAGGTTGATATTGGCATCATTGTTGTCATAGCCTACTTGCGCTAAACCCACCTGGCGGATGGCCAGGTCTATGGACGAATTGGCATAGGCTTGATTAGAAACATTGAAGTATTGATCAACTCGGGTTTGTAACAAACTGCCCGGGTAGCGATCAGCAATGGCCTGGTCATAAATCACCAATACATCGATGATGGTACCAGCGGCCTTGGTCGTTTTGTTTGATGATTCACCCAAATGGAGTGGTTGTTGTTTGGCATGATCATGATCCATGCCACAATCGTTGTATGACAATCCAGATTGGGGTAATTCAACGGCCCAGATCCCAGCTTGGTTGGTGGTCAGGATGTAATGTTTGTTGTTCAAGTGCATCTGGCCAAACAGGCTGTTTTCACCTTTGGTGGCTGAAATGGAACCATTAGGTATGGTTTGGGTGAAACTCAGATTGGCTGAACCAGTAGATTTGGCCTGATTCAATTTTAGGGGTATGGTGATGCCACCTAACTCAAAACTCAATTGTGCCGATTTGCTGTTGTTCAAAACTATTTTGTGGTAACTATTTGGGTTTAAGCCAGCATAGGCTTCAGGGTATTGTTTTGAAATTTTGTTGGCGTGGGTTTGGGGAAAAACGCAGGTTAGAAAACATGCAATGGCCAATGATTTGATCAGTTTCATGGGTGACATTTGTGCTTTGTAAAGCAATTATCTTACCCAATTTAAGCACCGGTGTTAAGTAAATCCTTCGTAGAAGTTTCTGAAAAAACATGAAGATCAGAGCCAGCATGTGCCAACTCTGATCCTAGTAAACTTTATTTTTTCAATGGTCGGTACTTGATCCGCTCCGGTTGTAAGGCTTTGCCATGGCGGTTTTTATAATCCTGTTCATATTCGGTGTAATTGCCCTCGAAGAACTCCACATGTGAGTTGTTTTCATAAGCCAAGATGTGGGTGGCGATGCGATCCAGGAACCAGCGATCATGTGAAATCACCAACACACTGCCAGCGAAATTCAACAAGGCTTCTTCCAAGGCTCGCAAGGTTTCTACATCCAGGTCATTGGTCGGTTCGTCAAGCATCAATACATTGCCGCCGAGCTTCAGTACCTTGGCCAGTTGAAGTCGATTGCGCTCGCCGCCAGAGAGGTGCTTCACCAGTTTTTGTTGGTCTGCACCTTTGAAGTTAAAGCGGCTGAGCCAGGCTCTGGCAGGCAGGGTGTAATTGCCGACTTTGATGACTTCTTCGCCATCAGCGACTTCTTCGAACAAGGGGCGGTCATGGCCCAGGTCTTCACGACTTTGTGAAACGTATGCCAATTCAACGGTGGGGCCGATGCTGATGTGACCTTCATCTGGTTGCTCAGTCCCGGCGATCATGTTGAACAGGGTAGATTTACCCGCACCGTTGGGTCCAATGATGCCGACAATGGCGCCTTGAGGTACCTTGAATGACAAGTCATCAATCAGGTATTTGTCACCGAATGCTTTTGAAACGTTGTTAAATTCAATCACCGCGTCACCCAACCTCGGTCCGGGTGGAATGTAAATTTGTGAAGTTTCGTTGCGTTTTTGAAACTCTTTGGATTGTAACTCCTCAAATTGTCTCAACCGCGCTTTGGATTTGGTGCGCTTGCCTTTGGCGTTTGATCGTACCCATTCTAATTCTTGTTTGATGGTTTTCATGTGTGCCTGTTCCTGCTTTGATTCCTGTTCCAGGCGTTTTTCTTTTTGTTCCAACCAAGATGAGTAATTACCTTTCCAGGGTATGCCATGGCCGCGATCCAATTCAAGGATCCATTCAGCGGCATTGTCCAGGAAATAACGGTCATGAGTAACGGCCACTATGGTGCCAGTGAAGTCATGTAAATAGCGTTCCAACCAAGCCACCGTTTCGGCATCCAGGTGGTTGGTGGGTTCGTCCAGTAACAACATATCTGGAGCTGAGAGCAACAATTGACACAAGGCCACCCGACGCTTCTCTCCACCAGAGAGGTTTTTCACCTCGGCATCCCATGGAGGTAAACGCAAAGCTTCTGCTGCCATGTTCATGGTGCGGTCCAGGTCCCAACCATTGGCGGCATCTATTTGTTCCTGTAATTCAGCCTGTTTGGCCAGCAGATCATTCATTTCATCATCACTCATGGGCTCAGCGAATTTCATATTGATCTCATCAAAGGCCGTGAGCAGTTCTTTGACATCACCCATACCTGCTTCTACATTCTCTCGAACGGTTTTATCATCATCTAACTGTGGTTCTTGAGGTAGATAGCCTATCTTGATACCTGGCTGAGGCCGGGCTTCACCAGAATACTCAGTATCAATACCTGCCATGATCCGCAGTACCGTTGACTTTCCTGCGCCATTCAGACCCAACACGCCAATTTTGGCACCAGGAAAGAAGGACAAAGAAATGTCTTTGATGATTTCTCGATTGGGCGGTACGGTTTTACCCACGCCCATCATGGTGTAGATGTATTCAGCCATGGTATGTTGTCAGATTTTCAAAGCCGCTATGATACAGGATTGGGCGGTAAACTGTCCATTTGATGGTCACAAAAAACCTGTTCCCGAGGGGTTAATTTTTGATGCCTGTCTGTTGTGACACGCCAGCTGTCAGCGCAAATCGCATGGCTTCTTCAAAGGACCAATCCAAACGTTTAACTTTGTGTTCAGGTATGAACACAGTGTAACCACCGACCATGTAACTCATGGGCAAATAGACAGTCAACAAGGTTTCATGTTCGGCTTCATCCATCCCATCCACCACTTTTTTAGGTAGATTGTCAGCTGTAATGATGCCTATCATCATGCCCATGCCTTGGGCTTGCATGTCGACCAAAGCCACTTGTTGGTTTTTGTTCTGGTTGTTGTCGAACATACCTGCCAAATCTTTGACTGCACCATACAGTGTTTTGATCAAGGGAAAACGCAACAAGATTTTTTCGATGCGGTGGTAAAACCAATCAATGAAGCTGAATTTCAGTAACAACCCAACCAGTAGTAACAAGCCAGCCATGACAATCAGTCCGCTGCCGGGGAAGGTCAGAAAATCCAAATGCAACCATTGTAGTGCAGTCAGACCCATGCCATTCAGCCACTTCAAGGCTGACCATGTGATCCAGGCAGTGATGACAATCGGTAAGACCACCAAAGATCCTTTGAGTATGGATTTTACAATTAAGTTTTTCATGTTTTTGTGGGGTTAAATAATAATTATGTTGACACAACTATTGATCAATTTCGAACCCCATTGGTCATGATTGAATCGAGGGCCCCCTGATTTGATTGACTTCTTTATGAACATGGTAGGATGTACTTCTTTATTTGAGGTATCTGGATCATGAAGACAGTAGTGACGGGGTTGATGTTGTTATTGGGATTGCCTGCTTGTGCAGTGGACTCTTCTGGTGTTTCTTTGCATGTCTTGGGTGTGGCCCAGGATGCCGGTTATCCTCAACTGAACTGTTATAAACCGCATTGCCAGGCTGGTTGGGACGATCCCAGCGCAAAGAAATATGCCACTGCATTGGGTGTGCTTGATCATGGAACCAAACACAAATTCTTGTTTGAGGCCACACCTGATATTCGTGAACAGATGCATCATCTACACCAACTGGCACCCGATGATACATTCAAATTACAGGGTATTTTCCTCACCCATGGACACATGGGGCATTACACTGGCTTGATGCATCTGGGTCGCGAGGCTGCCGGAACCCAAGAAGTACCCGTATTTGTGATGCCAAGGTTCAAAACTTATCTGCAAAACAATGGGCCATGGAGCCAATTGGTGGCTTTGAAAAATATTGCATTGCAAGATTTGCAGGCCAATCAGCAGGTAACCTTGACCCCAAACCTTCAAGTGAAACCGGTGTTGGTGCCGCACCGGGATGAATTCACTGAAACAGTGGGTTTCCACATCAAAGGGCCCAACAAGACTGCTTTGTTTATTCCGGATATAGATAAATGGCAAAAATGGGAGATGGACATCACTGAAGAGATTAGGCAGGTTGACTATGCTTTATTGGATGCCACATTTTATGCCAATGGAGAAATCCCCAATCGAGACATGGCTGAAATTCCGCATCCATTTGTCACCGAGAGCATGTCTTTGTTCAAAGAATTACCCCAAGCCGATAAAAACAAAGTCATCTTCATCCATTTCAATCACAGCAACCCACTGATTGACCCGAACAGCAAGGCCAAACAGGAAGTTTTGGACAATGGTTTTCAAGTGGCCTATCGCGGGATGACTATCAACTTGTAAACTACTTGAATTGGGTGCCGATTCACATGCTAAAATGCGCCACTTTTTAATCAATCAATGAGTCAATCAGTGGTCAAAGTTAAACACGTCAACATCATTGCGGCTGAAATCAAAGCCGACAACAAGCAAATTGAAAATGCCATCGAATTATTGGATGCCGGTGATACAGTTCCATTCATCGCACGCTACCGAAAAGAGGTTACCGGTGGACTGGATGACACCCAATTGCGACAATTGGAAGAACGGTTGGGCTATTTGCGCGAGTTGGATGAACGTCGTGAAACGATCATCAAGACCATTGAAGAACAAGGCAAGCTCACAGATGCACTCAAGCGCTCTATTCTTGAAGCAGAAACCAAGACTCGGTTAGAAGATTTATATTTACCCTACAAGAAAAAACGCCAAACCAAAGCCCAAAAGGCGCGTTTGGCGGGTTTAGAACCCCTGTTGCAACAAATCATTGAACAACCCAATAAAGATGTTCATGTCCTGGCCGCTGAATTCATCAATAAAGAGCATGCCATCGATGATGCAGAAGCTGCTTTAGAAGGTGCCAGACAAATTGCCCTGGAAGACATGGGTGAAGATGCTGACTTGATCCAGTCTTTGCGGGATTGGTTGTGGATTGAAGGGGTGGTGATCGCCAAAGTCTTGAAAGGACAGGAAACCGAAGCCAAAGCCGCGCGCTTTAAAGACTATTTTGATTTTTCTGAAGGCATCAATAAAATACCTTCACACCGCATGTTGGCATTGTTACGAGGTCGCAATGAAGGTGTACTGAGTTTAACCATTGACCACCGTGACGTACTGGATGAAAACTTATTAACCCATCCTGCCATAGGTCTGTTGGTGCAACATACTGGCTGGGACATCGGTGCTTCAGACTGGTTGGCCCGAACCATCGAGTTGGGCTGGAAAGCCAAATTGCAATTAAAACTCAATCTACAACTCACCGCTCAATTGCGAGAACAATCAGATGATGCCGCGATTCAAATCTTCAACCGCAATTTAAAAGACCTGTTACTGGCAGCACCAGCCGGTGGACAAGTGACTTTGGGTTTGGACCCCGGGTTTCGGACTGGAGTTAAAACCGTGGTGGTCGATGGCAATGGTAAGTTACTGGATACAGCTGTGATTTATCCACACGCACCGCAAAAGCAGTGGGAAGGCGCCAAACAAACTTTGGTGAAACTGTGCCTACAACATGGCGTTAAATTGATCGCCATAGGTAATGGGACCGCATCGCGTGAAACGGATCAATTGGCAGCTGAGTTGATCAAACAAAACAAAGACATCACCGCGCAGAAGATCATGGTTTCGGAAGCCGGTGCTTCGGTGTATTCGGCATCAGCTTTGGCAGCGGCAGAATTTCCTGATTTGGATGTTTCCTACCGGGGGGCGGTATCGATTGCCCGAAGATTGCAGGACCCTTTGGCCGAATTGGTAAAAATTGATCCCAAAGCAATCGGTGTTGGACAATATCAACATGATGTCAACCAGGCCCAGTTATCCAAAGCTTTGGGTGATTGTGTGGAGGATTGTGTGAATAAAGTAGGTGTAGATGTGAACACGGCATCAGCGCCTTTGTTGAAATATGTGGCGGGTGTGTCCGATTCTGTGGCCCAGGAGATTGTTAAATTCCGTGATGCCAATGGCAGCTTCAAGAACCGCAAGCAATTACTGAAAGTGAACCGTCTGGGAGAAAAAATGTTCGAACAATGTGCTGGATTTTTGCGGATTCGACAGGGCGATCAACCGTTGGACCAATCAGCGGTCCACCCTGAAGCCTATCCATTGGTGGAAAATCTATTGGCTCACATGAACACCCAGATTGAACAAGTGATTGGTCAGATGGGACCCTTGAGTCAATTGAACCCATCTGATTTTGCCAATGATCAATATGGTGTGGCCACCATCAAAGACGTGATTGAAGAATTGAAAAAACCTGGGCGGGATCCTCGAGGTGAATTCAAAACAGCCACTTTTGACGAACAAGTGCATGAGATCAAAGACCTCAAGACAGGTATGCGTCTGGAAGGCGTGGTGACCAATGTGACTGCTTTTGGTGCTTTTGTTGATGTCGGTGTGCACCAAGATGGTTTGGTTCACATCTCAGAATTGGCCGATCAATATGTCAAAGACCCGGCAGATGTGGTTAAGGCAGGACAGGTGATTAAAGTCCGGGTGCTGGATGTTGATGTCCAACGCAAAAGGATTTCACTGAGTGCCAAATCAGGAGAAGCCAGACCTGCTGGAAATAAAGAGGGTAAAGCCAAACAAGCGACCCATAAAGCCAAAAGACATCATAAAAAGGTTCAAAACAGGGCACCTCAAGGGGCCTTTGCTGGCGCTTTGGCTGATGCCTTTAAAAAAGCCAAAAAGTAAATGAATCTCCAAGGACCTCCTTCCTTAGGAGGTTAAATGGGAAGGGGCTTTTATCAAGCCCCAAACTTTTGTGAAAGTGCTTATTCTGACCAAATCAATTGTGCATCGAGCATTGGCCATTGGTTGGTGATTTGCCCGGTTTTCATGTCATAAGTTTGAATCTGTTCTTCGGTTTTTATGATGAAATAATCCTGATCTTCATCAAAGCCCACAATGTCCTCATATTCAATGGCTTGAGTCATGGCAAATGTCTGGTCATTGATTTGTGTGATTTGTTTGTTACTGAAAACCCAAACAGGAGCCGTCTTTTCATCACCTTGATAAATCAGGAAGGTACCACGACCTGTGGCGATGGCTTTTCTGCCTGACAAATCACCGGCATTGAATTGCGTGACGTCATTGGTTTTCCAGTTGATTACATACAACTTGTTTTCAGTTCGGTTCAGAATCATACCGGTACTGGAGTATTTAAATCCAATATACATATATCCGGTTGCTCCGCCAGTGACGCCAGCTAAGGCCACAGTGGCCATGAATTGACCAAATTTCACCCCAGGCCGGCCCGTACCTGATCGTTCAATTAATTCTCCTGTTGGTACATCCACAACTGCCACTTCAGAACCCGTACCTTCTCTAAGGTATAACAGATTTCCTGAAGTGTTATAAAAGTAACTGGCCGTATCAAAGGGTAATTTTGTGACGGCATGTCGTTCTGATTGGCCCAAATCGAAGGTGGCAATACGATTTCTTTGTTTGACCAGGATTTGATCAAAATCATCGATCACATACATGTCGTCCGGGCTCAGGTTTTTGATGTCGTAGGCATGAAGTGTTGAGCTTTCTGTGCCTTTTAACTCGCTGAGGAAGACCCGTTTGCCTTTTTCATCGGTATTGATGCTGTATAACTTATTGGAAGTTTCGCTGCTGGCAAATACCGGTTGCGCTTTACTTTTACCTTCAATATTCACCTTGTTTTTAGACTTCAAATCAATCGCCTGGATCCAATATTGCTTTTTCTGTTTGGTCCCAGAGTATTTGGTCAGGTACAGGTGGTCATGGTGGATGGTTCCATATTGTCGGTACTCTCCAAGCTTACTGGTTAGGGCAACGTTGAAATCTGCTAAACGCAGTACAGTCAGTTCATCCTTACTGGTGTTGTTGATCAGGATGTAGTTTTTGTCAGAGGACAATGACACTTCATTTTTGAATTTGCTTAAAGGGATTTCTTTCAATACCGTGCCAGCCGCCACATCGATGACCAACAATTTTTGATTTTTCTTGGTCCCTGTATGTATCAGCAAATGCTTGTGATCTTCGGTCAGGTGGTAAAATGTGTAAAACTGATTTTGGGCCACCAACCGATTGTGTATATGTGCCATTTCGATGTTTTTGATTTGACTGATATCAGTTTTATCGACAATTTGTAACAGGGCTTTTTTGTTATCGATCGTTCCATATAAGATCAGGTGTTTATTGACTGGTAATTTCAGCCGTTCCATGCTGAACTTCCAGGTGGGGCTCAAAGTTACCTGTTGAATGATGGCTCCATCCTCTTGTTTGAGTTCAGTCAATTGGTTGGTGTAATCTCTTCCTTTTTTTTCATATTTGAGAGAGAAAAATTGAGATGCATGTGTTTGGCTACCGCAAATGAATGCCAGTAGCATGAGGCTCATTTTTAATTTCATGAATATTTCCTTGTTAGTTAATTTATGTTCCAGTAGATGGGTTTGTTTCCATTTGAATCCGTTGAATACAACCCGGCGGCTATTGTATCAGATCGACATCTGATAATTAAGTGTGCCAATGTGAAGAAATGCCGTGTGTTTAGCCACTGCAACCTTTTAATTAAGCAAGACCATAAACGGTATTTTGAAAGACTGCTTTGACAGTGTTTTGGGTGTTACATTTAGAAACAATTTGTTAATTACCTTTTAACATACTCGCTGCTATGATGCTGGCACGTATAGTTTTTTAAAGGAATAAAAATGTCTTCATCCGTTAAACTCTTAAAAATTTTACTCTTGTGGGTTGTTTGTCAACCAGCTGATGCTGTGCAAATCAGTCAAGGACGTATTGGGGAAGTGCTGATCTTTCCATACTATACGGTCAACAATGGATTAAATACCCTGTACTCAGTGGTGAACACATCAGATCAGCCGATCGCAGCAAAAATTCGTTTTTTAGAAGGCCAGAACGCTGCCGATGTGCTGACGTTCAACATCTATTTATCAGCCCATGATGTTTGGACCGGTGCATTGGTTCCAGCACAGTCAACCATAGCGGGCCACCAAGGTGAAGACAGTGTGATGCATTTTACCAGTGACCAGTCTTGTGCCCCCTTTTTGTTGAAGAACGGGCAAGAATTTTTGCCTTTCTTGATTGATTTAGATGGCAGTAACGATGATTTGGTGCGGGCCAGAGATGGGCACTTCGAAGTGTTGGAAATGGGTGTGGTTACTGGAGAAGCGGCCAATCACGTCACTCATGACAGTGATGGCATACCACAAGCCTGTGAAATGATCTTAGCAGCCTGGGGATTGTCGGGTGAATGGTTGTTGTCAGAGTTGGGTGACCCAGTGGGCGGCTTAACTGGATCTGCATCATTGGTCAACGTTTCCGAGGGCCTGTCTTTCTCTTATGATCCATTGGTGTTGAGTGATTTCTGGCAACAGTCAGGCATACATACTGAACCTGGTTCAGAGCTGCCCAATTTGAGTTCGGCAGCACCAGAATCCAGGGTCTTTCTCGATGATGGCGAGTGGGCGCTTTCTCAATGGACTCATGGTTATCAAGCGGTTTCTGCGGTGATGATGCAGCAAACCATCATCAACGAATATGCCTTGGATTCACTGGTCAATGGCAAATCGGAATGGGTGGTGACCATGCCAACCAAACACCACCACACCAATCAAGTCCCACTCAGTCAAATACCGCCTTTTACATCACCATGGACAGGTAGAGTGGCTTGTGGTGATTTCGAGATAACAACCTTTGATCGAGAAGAGCAGCTTGAAATCCTCACCGTCGGTGGCGTTACCAGACCACCGCGTCCTCCAGCACCGCAATTTTGTTTTGCCAGTAACCTATTAGAGTTCATCTTGCCGGGCAATGACGCTTCAATTCGTTCAGGCATCCTGGGTTCTACTAACCGCGTCATAGAAAAGACCCCATCTTCAGCCACAACTGAAAACGGTTGGGCGGTTATAGCTTTCAGTGATGCCAGAAATCAATTGGAGTCACAACAAGGGCCCAGCTATAAAGGGTTGCCAGTCACTGGTTTCGCGGTACAGCAATTTACCAACGGTGGAGCCGGGCCTGGATTATTGGCCCAATATGGCAGTTTGTTTGAACACAAAGGTACGGTTAAAACTTTTTAAGGATGAAAATGATGAACACTAAAATGATTTGTATGATGGGCGTTTTGTTGGGTGGCTTGGTTTCACAAGTACAGGCCGTTCAAGTGAACCAGCGAGGTCATGGAGAGGTGTTGATTTACCCCTATTACACGGTGAACAATGACCTCAACACTTTGTATTCAGTGGTCAACACCACAGCAGATACCAAAGCCATCAAGGTGCGTTTTTTAGAAGGTGACATTGGTTTGGAGGTGCTGTCATTCAACGTATACTTGAGTGCTTTTGATGTCTGGACTGGTGCTCTTTTTTCGAGCACATCTACGATAGCTGATCACGCAGGTGAGGCCACTGCAGTACATGTCAGCACAGACACATCCTGCGCGCCTTTTTTGAATAAAGGAGGTCAGGAGTTTTTGCCCTTTGCGATTGATACGGATTCAGATCATGACAATAGGGGCATGCGCCGGGCAACAGAAGGGCACCTGGAAATCATCGAGATGGGGGTGTTGACAGCTGCAGGTGTTGCCTGGGCTGATCATGGTGTATCTGGTGTACCTGCAAATTGTGGCCGAATTCAAGATGATTGGGATGACAACGGCATGTGGAACACCAGTACACCTGATGAGCCCAGTGGCGGCTTGATGGGAGCGGCCACATTGGTGAATGTGGCAGAAGGCATGGCTTTTTCCTACGATGCCATCGCCTTACAAAATTTTTGGCAAGGGCCTGGCAATCACACCGAACCCGGTTCGCCAGAGCCAGACTTGAATGCAGCTTTTCCTGAATCTCGCGTGTTGTTGGATGATGGAGAAATGGTGGTGTCAGAATGGACCCATGGATTTGAGGCCGTCTCTGCGGTGTTAACTAAATCCGGCATCATCAATGAATACGCGATTGATCAAGGCGTCGGCGGTAAAACAGAATGGCTACTCAGTTACCCAACCAAAGGCTATCACAGTGGGTCAGATGATGTTATAGCACCATTTACACAAACGTGGGATGGCGCAAACGCTTGTGAAACTTTTGCTGTTGAATTGTGGAACCGGGAAGCTTATCTGAAGCCGCCCTTATCTTGTGGGTCTGTGACTTGCTCCCCCACTCAAATGTTGCCAAAAATGTGCAAGTCAGCCAATGTGATTTCATTCATTGCACCTGATGGTGATGTGATGAGTGAATCAAGGATTTTGGGTTCGGACAATTTATTAACAATTTCAACCATTGATGGCAGTAACAGTGAAAATGGCTGGGCTAAACTGACATTTCCGGAATCTGCACAAACTGATCCACTTTCAGGTGAAGCTATTAAAGGCATGCCAGTGGCAGGGATTGCCGTTATGCAGTTCACCAATGCAGGCGCTGCTGAAGGCCTGTTGGCTCAGTATGGATCTTTATTTAGACATAAATTCGTGACCGAATCTATACCAGGAGAAGACAATGATATATAAACAATTGAAGTGGGTCATTTTTTTATTGGCGGTATTCCCCAATGCATGGTCAGTACAACAGAATGACAGTGGTCGGGGAGAGGTATTGATATATCCCTATTACACCACCAACAATGGACTTAATACCTTGTATTCAGTGGTCAATACCACGCCAGATTCGAAAGCCATTAAGGTGCGATTTTTGGAAAGTGATATTGGTCTGGATGTGCTTACTTTCAATGTATATCTAAGCGGTTATGATGTATGGACAGGCGCATTGATTCCAACCACATCTACCATTGCAAATCATGCAGGTGAACCCAGTGTAGCGCATGTGTCAGCGGATACCTCATGTGCACCATTTTTAGTTAAGGCCGGTCAGGAGTTCCTCCCTTTCCTGATCGATGCGGATTTGGATTCAGATAACCGCAGTTTAAAACGAGCAACAGAGGGGCACTTGCAAATATTAGAGATGGGTGTTTTAACCGGAGAGGCCGTTGCATGGGTTGATCATGGTGGCATTGGTGTTCCTGCCAATTGTGGCGCACTTCAAGCAGAGTGGAGTGACAATAGCGAGTGGGATTTGGGTGCATTGGATGAGCCAAGTGGCGGTTTGATTGGTGCCGGTAGTATCATCAATGTGGCAGAAGGGATTTCATTTTCGTTTGACGCCATCACCTTACAAGATTTTTGGCAAGGTTCAGGCCAACACACCCAGCCTGGTGATCTGGTTCCGGACCTGAATGCGGCTTTTCCAGAGTCTACGGTGTTATTGGATGATGGTGACTTGGTGGTTAACAGTTGGGAACATGGTTACCAAGCCGTGTCTGCCGTACTGACCCGCTCAAAGGTATTTAACGAATATGCTTTGGACCAGGTGGTTGCAGGGAAAACTGAATGGGTGGTTAATTTTCCAACCAAAATACATCACAGTGCTGGTCCTGAAGTTGTGCCGCCATTCGTCAGTCCTTGGGACGGTAAACATGCCTGTGAAACGATCAAGTGGGAAATTTGGGACCGTGAGGCCACCTATCAGCACCCGCCCATTTGCATCGGCAGCCCTTGTCCTCCCAGACCACTGTTGCCTAAAATGTGTCAAGCTGTGAATGTACTGGATTTTTACTTGGCATCAGGTGAGACCATGAATCCAACTGAAGTTCTGGGTTCTTACAATCAGCTATCGGTATTTATTGATGCACAGGGTTTCACAGAAAACGGTCAGATTCAGTTAGAGTTTCCTGAGACAGCTGCGACCACACCCGAAAGTGGTCAGGCTTTACTGGGCTTACCAGTCATCGGTTTTGCAGCACAGCAATTCACCAATGCCGGGGCTGCTCAAGGCTTGTTGGCGCAGTACGGTTCTTTGTTTAAGCACAAATACAAGATTGAAGTGGCGCCTGTTGATGCAACTAAATGATGTCTAGTTTGGCGAATTTGACGGCCAAAACTTTGGGGCCAATGTCATTGAATTGCACCAATACTTGTAGGTAGTCACCTTTGCCGCTCATGTCAGTAATCACGCCTTCGCCAAAACTCTTGTGCCGCACTGTCTGGCCAATTTGATAAGGTGAGTCTGGTGTGTTTTGTGTTTGTGACTGATACGGGGTATGGACCCCATGATTACTGGCATAGCTGGTGGGGTGGATGTTACCGCGCATTTGTTTGATCAAATCTTTGGGAATTTCACGCAAGAATTGTGAAGGCTGACAGGCGTTGATTTTGCCTCGTATGCGCCGGGAAGTGGCATAGCTTAAAAACAATTGCTTTTCTGCTCGAGTGATGCCGACATAGGCCAATCGGCGCTCTTCCTGTAATTTATTGAAATCTTCCATTGAGTTTTGGTGTGGGAACAAACCCTGTTCCATCCCTACAATGAACACGATGGGGAACTCCAGTCCTTTGGCAGAATGTAAAGTCATCAGTTGAACATGGGGTTCATTAACCTGGGTGGTGTCACCGGCATCCAAACTGACTTGAGCCAAGAAGGCAGCCAATGGTGTTAAACCCAATGCCAGATCTTCATCACTGATCTCAAAAGTTTCCGCTGCATTGATCAACTCATCCAAGTTTTCCAGACGCGTTTGCGCTTTTTCTGGGGGCTCTTTCAGGTAGTGGTCTTTCAGTGCTGTTCGTTCAATGATGTCTGAAAACAATTGAGCCAAGCTTTGATCGGTGTTGTTGTGTTCTAAATCATCGATTAAGTTAACGAAAGCCGCCAATGAGGTGGCCGCACGATTGCTGAGTTTGCCGTCTTTGACCAGTTTTTGGCCAGATTCCCACAGGCTGGTTTGTTCGATTTGTGCATAATTGCGGATCAAGTTAATGGTTTTTAGTCCCATACCTCGTGTTGGGGTGTTGATCACCCGTTCAAAACCAATGTCATCATGCCGGTTGTTGATCAACCGGGCATAGGCCAACACATCTTTGATTTCTAACCGTTCGAAAAAGCGCAAACCACCATAGATTTGGTAAGGGATGCTGCGTTTCAACAAGGCTTCTTCAAGCAGTCTGGATTGGGCATTGGAGCGGTATAAAATGGCTATTTCATCTGGGCTGGTGGTTTCGGCCAATAAGCCTTCAATGGACTCTCCGACAAAGAACGCTTCATCGAACTCAGAGTGTGAGCCGTAGACTTTGACCAATTCGCCTTTTTCTTGGGCACTCCACAGATTTTTTCCCAGTCGTTTTTTGTTGTTGGTGATCACACCATTGGCTGCATCCAGGATGTTTTGGGTGGAACGGTAATTTTGTTCCAGCTTATACATGGCTGTGTTGGCGTACAGGTTTTGGAAGTCAAGGATGTGATCCACTTTGGCTCCTCGCCAGGCATAGATTGATTGGTCGTCATCACCCACCACCAAGACTTTATTGTCTTTACCCGCCAATAATTGAATGAAAGCCGATTGGATGGCATTGGTGTCTTGAAACTCATCAACCAAGATGTGTGAAAATCTTTGGTGGTATTTATTCAATACAGTTTCGTCATTAAGCAACAACTCATGTGCGCGCAGCAGCATCTCTGAGAAATCCACCAAACCTGCTCGCTGACAATGGTCGTCATAATGACCAAAAACCTTGATCAGGGTCTGGTTGTTGTAATCACCAAAATCTTCCACTTCATGGGCCCTGAGGCCGTCATTTTTCTTGTCATTGATGAAGGCTTGTACTGTTCTGGGTGGCCATTGTTTTTCATCCAATTCCAAGTCACTTAAACAGCGTCTGATCAGGCGGTATTGGTCGTCTGAATCCAGGATCTGGAAGTTTTTTGGTAAGCCAGCCGCTTCGGTGTTGATCTGGAGCAATTTCAAGGCAATGCCATGAAAGGTACCGATCCACATGTCCCTGATTTCTCGTTTAAGCATGAAGGCAATGCGGTTGCGCATTTCAGCGGCTGCTTTGTTGGTGAAGGTGACTGCCAAAATGCTGTACGGCGATACAAATTCAGCTGAAATCAGCCAGGCGATGCGATGCACCAGGACTCGGGTTTTACCACTGCCGGCGCCGGCCAAAACCAAGGCATGTTGTGCTTCTGTGGTGACTGCCTCGGCTTGGTTTTCGTTGAGGTTTTTAAGGATGTCTTCTGTATTCAGCGTCATAATAACCAGTTGAGGTTGTCGGCGAATGCCTGTGTGGTTTTTGTCATGTCATCACCCATGGATTGTAGAATGTGTTCTTCAATCATGGCAACGCCTTGTGGAGTTACGGGGTAATGTATTTCAATGTTTTGATCAAACGGGTTTGGTGCACTGATGGCAACCACCCCGGCATGCTCATCTTGATGGATGACCATCATATCAGGATGATCGTCACTGTGAACAGCTGTCTCAGACCAATATGAGCTTTTAATCCTTTGCTGTTCAAATTGGCCCAGACAGACCTTGTCTTGGCTGATCGGCCATTGGCTGGCTTTGAATGCTTTGATCTCCAGGCCATGGGCGGTGAACGCCCCCAACGACAAGCGTTGTGCCATCAGCCAGTTGATGTAATCCTGGCTGTCATTGGTTTGAAAAAACTGACTGTATTGAGACCATGAGAAATAAGGCGTGAACAACAAATGGTCAACCAGATAAAAGTGGTTGTTGGTTGAGGTTTGTACGGCTGTTTTTGGATCCTTGCCAACCAGAGCTGTTTCAATAACTTGCCACAAATGGCTTAAACCCATCTGTTCATAATGGTTGTGCATCATGGCCACCAGATCCAAATACGTCATGTAATTGGCGTGGTTTATGGTATTGATACCCGTTGGGTTAAGCAGTCGATTCAAGCACTCATAAGTGGGGGGTGAAACCATGCCTTTGTGCATCAATGATGATTCGAACAGTTCAGCCAATTGATCGTCATTGGTATACAAACAAAAAGGCAGGTGTAGCAGGTTTTGTTGGCTGGCATGCGGTTCTAAACCAGCAGGCATAGAGCCATTTTTGGCGCCAATTGACAGTACTTGACCGGCATTCATTTCACCCTGAAAAGCCGCTGAGGCGTATTGGCTTATGTGGGTTTGAATGGGAAATTTGGGTTGTAACAACTGTTCTGTCGGGAAAGCAGCGCCACAAACCACCATGGCTGCCTGATCAGTTATTTTCAATAAAGCATGTAGATCTTTCGATACCAAGGCGGTCAATTCGCTGGCTTGGTCTTTATTCAATTTAGGAAGATTCGGTGTCTGACACTCCAAAGTCAACATGCCATCACATTGGAACAGATAATTCATTGTGATGCCATCATCCTGGATGACCTTCATTAAACCAAGGGGTCAAAACTTGTGACAATTCGACGGTACCTCTGTGGCGTAAAGCGGAAAATACCTGACAGGTTGTCGATTGGCTGTACTGGGTAATTGCTCGCTCTACCTTCATCAAGGTTTTTTTAATTTCATTGTTATTGAGTTTGTCAGCTTTGTTCAGTAGCACATGAGAGTGCAAACCAGATTCATGTGCCCAGGTTAACATTTGTTCATCAAATTTTTTCATGGGATGCCTGATGTCCATGATGATAACCACACCGATTAAACTTTGTCGATTCATTAAATAGGAGTCAATTTCTTTGTCCCAATGCTTTTTCATTTTCATTGGCACTTTGGCATAACCATAGCCGGGTAAATCCACCAGCCGCATATTGGGTTTGAATTCAAAGCAATTGAATAGCTGTGTACGCCCAGGCGTTTTGGATACTTTGGCCAGGCCTTTGTGGTTGGTCAAAGCGTTGATGGTGGTTGATTTACCCGCATTGGAACGACCGGCAAATGCAATTTCCATGCCATCATCTTCAGGTAATTGGCTGGTTTTATAGGCGCTGATCAAAAATTCACAGTGACTGAACAGGTTTGACATGGGTGTTG
Source organism: Marinicella sp. (assembly GCA_965230295.1). Lineage (GTDB taxonomy): Bacteria > Pseudomonadota > Gammaproteobacteria > Xanthomonadales > Marinicellaceae > Marinicella. The sequence continues at coordinate 2,440,908 of OZ246001.1, forward strand.
GTTGGATACAAAAGGGCTATTTTAAATGAGATGAAGAAATTTTGATATGGTTGGAGCCTGTGAATGTACCATCGAGATGACAAAATATTTGGCAGCAGCTATGTTATGTTGTTGAGTTAATAAGCTATAATACTGCGTTTTTGAAGAAAGCAAACCATCAGGGGTTTTTATGCAAAGAAACATGATTAAATTTTTCGTGCCAGTATTGTTGCTGTTATCTGTCAATTTAATGGCTGCTGATGCCGATAAAGGCAAAGCGTTGTCAGCCACTTGTGCAGCTTGTCATGGTGGTGATGGCAACAGCATCAATCCAATCTGGCCCAGTTTAGCAGGTCAGCATGAGGGCTTCTTGGTCAGACAAATAACAATGTTCAAAAACGGCCAACGTGAAAACGCCATGATGGCGCCCATGGTGTCTGGACTGTCTGATCAAGACATTGCTGATTTGGCTGCTTATTTTGCCAGTCAGGAAATGACTTTAAAAGCAGCCGACCCCGGCTCGGTTGAGTTAGGTAAGAAAATTTACCAAGCTGGTGATGCCGACAGAAACATCCCTGCCTGTATGTCATGTCATGGACCAACGGGTCAAGGCAATCCATTGTCAGGATACCCGGTATTGGCCAATCAACATGCTGCCTATACAGTGCTACAATTAAAAGCCTATAAAGCGGGTAGGAAATCGGCCGACCAAGATGACGTGAATGGCCAAGTTATGGCCGGCGTTGCTCAATACATGACTGATGAAGAAATTGAAGCCGTTTCAAGTTACTTACAAGGTCTTAAGGCTGCGCAATAAAGCGAAAGAAACTGAAACTAATTCCAATAAATAAAGTCAAAATGCCAAATTTTACGAGGATCTAATATGAAATCATTTACCCTGTTTATTTCTGTGATGTTGTTTTGGGGTTGTTCTCAAGCAGAAAATCAAGAAGAAGTGAAAGCCGCTGTTAAGGCAGAAGCCAAAGAAGTTGTGGCTGAACAAGTGGCAGAAATTAAAGAAGCTGTCAGTGATAAAATCACTGAAAAAGCCACCGCCAAATACCAACCAGGCATTCACTATCAAGTGCTCAACCCAGCTTGGGACACCAAAAGTGAAGATGCTGTGATCGTTTATGAATTCTTCAGTTACATGTGTCAACACTGCGCTACATTTGAGCCTTATATGCATAAGCTGGATTCGCAATTACCCAAAAATGCCAGAATAGTCCGTGTTCCAGTGGTTTTTTATCCTCAATGGAAACCCTACGCACAAGCCTACTACACTTTCGAAGCCATGGGTTTGGTAGGGTCGGCTCATGAGGGCATGTTCAAGGCAATCCACCAGCACAAAAAACAGTTCAGAACGATCGATGAGATTGCTGAATGGGTGGCTAAGTCTTACGGTGTAAACAAAGACGAGTTTTTATCAACAGCCAAATCATTCATGGTTGACGGGCAAATCCGCAAAGGCATGCAAATGATGCAAGCCATGGGTGTTTCATCAACCCCTACTTTGATCACCAATGGCAAATACACACCAAATACCAAGGCACTAAAAAGCAGACAAGACCTGATTGATGTGACCGACTATCTGGTTGATGTTGAGCTTGAGGGTATGGGCTTGGCTGAATAAACCTTTGGCCAATTGATTTAAAAAAACCGACTTCTGGTCGGTTTTTTTGTACCTGAAGATTATTTCTATTTCGATGAAACTTTACGCATCAAAGACCGTCTATTTATTTTTTATTACCGAGAAAAATTATGAGGGTTTTGATTGCAGGGATTTTAATTTCCATGGCCGGCACTGTTCTTTACGCACAAAGTAAACCAGAGTCTGAATTGGCTTCACAGGAGGTACCGGAACAGAAATTTCAAGCCGGTGTGCACTATGAACTGCTCAGTCCAGCATGGGAAAGTGCTGAAAAAGAGGCTGTGGTTTATGAGTTCTTCAGCTACATGTGCCCAGGTTGTAATGCTTTTGAACCTTATATGGAACAACTGCAAGGCAGAATGAATGAGTCACAAAAGATCATCAGGGTACCTGTGGCTTTTTATCCGCAATGGGAACCACACGCCAAGGCTTTTCATGCATTAAAAATGATGGATGAGCTTGATCGCGTTCATAAAGCTTTGTTTGCTGCGATTCATCAATACAAAAAACCGTTGCGAACTTTAGAGGATTTGGCTGCTTGGCTGTCTGACTCGTTTGGGATTGATGAGCAGAAGTTTTTAGCAACAGCCAAATCATTTGCGGTTGACAGTCAAATGCGCAGAAGCAAAAAAATGGCACAAGCCATGGGCGTTGGCAGGGTGCCAACACTGGTGGTCAACGGCCAATATAAACCCAGCTTTGATACATTAAAAACACCTGACAATATTCTGGCGGCGACTGTCAATCTGCTCGAACAAAAGTAACGGCCCTCATCATCAGTTCAGTTACAATACAGAATCAAGGGTGACTGAAAAATACGGAGATGATGAATGAAAAAATTAACTGTTTGGATAGCAGGCTTGCTGTTAATAAGCAGCCAATGTCTGGCATCGGGTTTGGTGTCACCTGACAGCGTGGTCAAAGGTGATGATGTTACCGATGCCCAATATGTCGATATGGATGAATTCTGTCAAGCCAATCCCTGCCGCAAAAATGTTCACTTTTTATTAAGGACTGAACAGGGCAAGATTGATCAGAAAGCAGCTGTTTACTGGCCAGTGGTGCAGGGTGACAAGATTTCATTGTTGGCCGGAGAAAAAATATTCATAGAAGCCAAGGTGGTGAACAAGCAGTTAACAGATTACGTTGCAGTGGCCAACTCACAACAAGCCATTTCATTTGATTTGTCACAAAATGAAGACAACTTAGGCATGATGCTGGTGGTTAAGAACCCATTTGAATTTCCGATCAAGGTCAGTATCGATATGATCGATTTTGAGGGCAACTTACATGAAACTTCAAGCTGTCCTGTCATTGCTGGCGGGTCGGTATTTGAAATGTGGCCACACCCCATTCCAGAAATACTGATTTCTGATGTCAGAAGGCTGGGTGAAGATGAAGGTATGAGCTGTGTGTACTGATAGAAACCAACCCTTGATACTGGTCAAATAACAGCAAGGGTTGGTGTTTTCAATGGATCGTGCTTAAAATGCCTTTTGCCACCCGATTGTGAAACTGTTTGTTGACTTCATTTGGGTGCCTGCCAAATCTTGTATGATCGGGCGGCTGAACTCAATTGCCAGCCGGTGACCATTGGTCCAATTGTTGGCGTTTGACACGTAATTCAAACCCAGATTTAAGGTGAGCCAATCACCGCCACTGTTATTGGCATCGGCGGTGGGTGTCATGTTGGTCATCATCATCAAGCGTGCGTCACTGCCTTTGATGCTTTGTCGGTTTTTCGCCTCGAGTCTACCGGATAGGCTCCAGGATTGTGTCATGGGCTTGGCCACCCAAAAGTTGATTTTATTTTCATGGCCCAGCCGGTAATCTTGGGAATTCTCGCCAGTTCTAATGGTGCTCAGCCATTGGGCACCCATGCTGATTTCATCACTGTATTGGTTCCATGTCAGGCCAACATTCATGTCATAAGTTCCTGAACCTAAACGCATGGGGTAGGGCAGCAGTGAGTCGGGCCCCATGGGTGTGTTGTCTCTTGGGTTGATGCTGCCTGTTGGTATGCTGATACCTATGTTGAGGTGCAGGTGATTGTTTTTCCAATTGTTCAATCCAACCAATGCACTGATGTGGCTGTCACCCACACCATCCGATTGTGTTCGGAAGCGATTGCCCATGCGATTTTGTATCAACATGTCTTGGCGGTGATAATTCAACATGGCCATTAAAGTGATTTTATCGGTGGGTGCATACATGGCACCAAGCATGTGCATTTCCATGTCCATGTTCACAGGTACCAACATAAAATCCTGTAAGGCTGATGTGGTTGTGAGGTCTTTGGTTCCCTGCCTTAAACCTAACATTGACATGTTCATGTAACGGTAGGAGAACATCCAGTCATCTTGCTGGTGGGTATGGTCACCCATGACACCTATGGGTGCATGTGAAATGGCCCAATGTGTTTGCTGTTGATCTGCCAAAGTGAGTTGCGCAACAGACAGCGCCAATCCTATAGAGAAAAGTTTTTTCATGGTTTGTCGATATCATCGGTATTGATTGGCCCGCATTGTAGGTTTTTTTATTGGTTTTGTACCTGTGACAAATTGTCGCAGGCGTGGTATTTGCTGAATTTATCTGTATACTTAGCACCTAAGTGCACCCTTAACAAAATTTCCACTGGATTCACAGCCTCAGACCACTTGTCATGAATAACTTATTCTTCTACAGACTCGCCATCATAACCGGGCAAGTGGCGTTGATGATTGTCAATGTCTTTTGGCCTTTGTGGTCACCGGTAAATGTGATTTTGTGGTTGGCTTGTGTGGGCTACTTCAGTACCCTCATATTTGTTCAAATAGGCCTGAAGAATCAATCTGATGAGGTGCATCAGAAATCAAGCTTTCTGTTGTTGGATCTGTTGATGTGGGGGCTGTTTTTTTATTTTTTGAATGGTGTCAGCAATCCGCTGATTTGGTGTTTGTTGATTCCATCGGTGCTCAGTGCATTAAGTCAACAGGTTTCATTCACATGGTTGCTAACATTGTTAGCCAACGTCACCTATTTGTTGTTGTGGTGGCTGACGCCTGCTGAATCAATACATGCCGGTCATGGCGATTCAATGCAGCAACACATCACCGGCATGTGGCTGGGATTCATCGCGGTGTCTTTTTTACTGACATGGGCAACCACCACCTTGATGCAACGCCTGGATGCCAAGAATGAATCCATAATAAATTTTGAAAAGCAGCAGCAAGCCGATCAGAACATAATGAAGATGGCAACCTTAGCGACCAGTCTGGCACATGAGTTGGGTACACCATTGGCCAGCATTAAACTGTTGGTAGAAGAGCTGAAACATGGATTGAGTTCACCGCAACAAATCCAAGATCTAGAGGTTTTGGACTCACAAGTGATGCGTTGTAAAGCGGTGTTGGCCGAATTAACAGCTGTCACTGAAAAGAGTCATTTGGATGATGCCAAATTACAACCTGTCATTGAATTCATCAATGAAATCGTCCAAGCATCGACCAGTGTGCATGGCGTTCTGAAGGTGATAGAAAACCAGGCTGGAAAAGTTTTGATCAGGGTGGATTCATTGTTGCATTTAGCCTGTCTTAATGTGTTGAATAATGCAGTGTCTGCCGGCGCTGAAAAAATCACCATCATACTGTCTGATGAAACAACACATGTCCGAATCAGTATCACTGATGATGGCGCAGGGAAGGCCCACCGCAATGCTGACGGGCTGGGGATAGGTCTGGAGCTGACCACCAGAATCGTTAAATCTATCGGTGGCAGCCTGTCATTTAACCGGGGTGAATCCGGAGCCCGGTGTTTACTTGATATTCCATCAGTAAAGGGTGGTGGACATGCCTAAACGACTCTTGATTGTGGATGATGATGCGATCTTGCGTTACAGTTTGGTGCGCGCCTTTTCACGATACGGGTTTGAAATGTTTGAAGCTGGGTCCATGAGTGAAGCACAACAAAACATCAAAAAGCATGACATTCAATGGGTGGTTTTAGACCTCAAGCTGGGTAGTGAATCAGGCTTGGCAGTGGCCCAATGGATGCTTCAGGAAAAGCAGGACATACAAATTGTCATCATTACTGGTTATGCCTCAGTCAGCACTGCGGTTGAAGCCATCAAGATTGGTGTGAAGAACTACTTAATCAAGCCCACCAGCGTAGAGGACATCATCCAGGCTTTTGAAAGTCATGAACTCAATGCCCATCAATCGATCAAGCAACAACCGATGTCACCCAAACGTTTAGAGTGGGAACACATTCAAAAAGTACTGCTTGAATACAATGGCAATGTTTCGCAAGCTGCACGCGCATTGAATATGCACCGTCGGACCTTGCAACGAAAACTGCAAAAAAAACCGGTAAAGGATTGAATAAAGAGCCCCGCGAATTTCACTGATAAAAGGAGCCAAATACCATGCGAAAGCGTACCTGGCTCTGAGGTGAAAAGTTGCTGATCAGTGACTGAAAGGGAATGGGGTGCCAATACAGACACAGGTGTAATACCAAACGATGTCAGGTTGGTTTCTACCACCTTGGTCGTTCCAAGGGCCGATCCAGTCTGTGTATGGATGACATACTTGCTCTTGACAATGTCCAGTGCCCAACGAACACCAGCCATTGAACGAACAAGTTTTTTAAGGACAGGGTGCAGGTTGTCCATTGGTGAAGGCAATGACAACAGGCCTCAAACGATGAAAAATAAACTAACCCAAATTGCGTTGAATGGAATTGATGTGTTGCAGACTGGATAAGCGACTCATGACCTCGCTTAAATGGTCGAAATCTTTGATTTGAATTGAGATGTTGATGTTGACCAAGCCCGCTTCTAAATCAGGTTCGGCGTTGAGGGCCATGATATCGACTTTTAAATGGGCCAGTAACGCACTGATGTCTTTGATCACGTGCTTGCGGTTATTGGCGATTATCAACAAAGCAGTGACCGTATCTTCACTGACATCATCACCCCACTTGACATTAACCAGGCGATTTGGTTGTTCAGAAATCATATGTAGGTAATTGTCACAACTGGCCTGGTGAACGCTGATGCCCCGGGTTCGGGTAATGAATCCGCCAATGACATCACCATGTACCGGGTTGCAACAACTGGCCAGTGTGGTTTTCAGAGAATCAACGCCTTCCACAATCAAACCGCCTGAGTATTGAGTTGATTTGGCTTTCTTGGGTACTGCTTTTTGCGCGAATTTTTTGACCGGATGCAGTTGTAAATCGGCCCGTCTGAGCACCTGATTAACCGTGATGTCACCGGTGGCAATCATCGCATAGAGTTTGTCTGTGTGCTGTAAGTTGAATGACTCCAATAGTTTTTGCATGTCGGCATTTTGTAAAGCAAACTTGTTCAGCTCTGCTTCCAGCAATTCTTTACCTATCTGTAAGTTTTTATCAAAATCGTTTTCACGGAACCAATGTCTGACTTTGGCTCTGGCCCTGGCACTTTGCAAATAACCTGATTGCTCATGTAGCCAGTCTCTGGATGGTTTGGCCAGTTTGGCTGTCAATACTTCGATTTGATCGCCGGTATTCAAAGCCCGGGTCAGCGGAACGATAGAACCATTCACTTTGGCGCCGCGACAACGGTGACCTACCTCTGTGTGCACTTGATAGGCGAAATCCACTGGGGTTGAGCCAAAGGGTAAATCGATCACATCACCGGTGGGAGTGAATACATAAATGCGTTCTTCTTGTGTATCGGACTGAAAAGCATCCAGTAAGTCATCTGCAGCCGCATGTTCGGTCAGTAGCTGGCGCATCCAATTCACTTTGTTGTCATAGCTTTGGTCTTGTTTTGAGCCGTCTTTATAACGCCAATGCGCGGCCACACCCAATTCAGCATGTTCATGCATTTCATGCGTTCTAATTTGGACTTCCAGGGTTTTGCCATCAACCACCACAACGGTATGTAAGGATTGATAATTGTTGCCTTTAGGTTGGGCGATGTAGTCGTCAAACTCTTTGGGTATATGTGACCAGGTGCCATGTACGATGCCCAAAGTGGCATAACAATCTGCCACCGTATCCACCAATACGCGAATGGCACGGATGTCAAACAAACCTTCAAACTCCAGGTTTTTCTTCTGCATTTTCTTGAATATGCTGTAGATGTGTTTGGGGCGGCCAGCAATGTCTGCCACGATGTTGTTGTTTTTCAGTTCTTCAGTCAGTTTGATTGAACAGGCTTGGATAAACTGCTCACGGTCATTGCGCTTTTCTGCCAATTTCTTGGCAATTTTTTTGTATTTTTCTCCTTGTAAGAACCGGAACGACAAATCTTCAAGTTCCCATTTGATTTGCCACACGCCCAGTCGGTTAGCTAAAGCTGCATGATATGTCATCGTTGAAGTGGCCAACTGTTTCTGTAATTCTTCGCCATAGTCAACAGCAGCACGCATCAACACCAATTGCTCTGCCAATAATATCAACACCAATCTGACGTCGTTGATCATGGCAAACAACAACCGCCTCAGCCCTTCTGCATTATTGGATTTGGGTTTTAACAACCAATCTGCTTGATGAATCTTGATCAGGTCTTGCAGGGTTGACAGTTGTTTTTCAGTTGATTCATCCTGAAATTGTTCCAGTTGTTTTTGCCCAGTTCTGATGGCATGGAACCAGGTGAACACCTGAATGATCTCTTCATCGGCTTGGAGGGCTTTAAGGACTTCTGTGGTTTTTGTCAGGTGCGCATAAGAACAGTGGTCATCATCTAACCACAATGAATCGTTTGATTGTTGCACTGGTTCATTCATTGTATTGGTGACCTGATATAAAAATGTTGAGTTGGTCTATAAGCCGGGTTCTGTTCGTTTTCACGTGGCAATCATTCATCTGGGTCTGACATTGCTGCCAGCCTCAAGCAATCTACCCGGAAACAGTGCGGGCACACACCTATAGTTTCCCTATTTGATCTTGCTCCAGGTGGGGTTTACCATGCCGCCTTTGTTACCAAAGTCGCGGTGCGCTCTTACCGCACCATTTCACCCTTACCTTAAAATATTAAGGCGGTATATTTTCTGCTGCACTGGCCGTAGGCTTGCGCCTCCCGGACGTTATCCGGCACCTTGCCCTGTGGAGCCCGGACTTTCCTCGGTGTGATATCACAACGCGATTGCCCGACCAACTCAGTTGGGTATTATTGGGTCAAATGCGTTTAATTACAACTTGTAATTAAACATTAAATGAGCGGTGATTTCAGTTAGAATGTTATGACTTTAAAACGGTCTTACCACACCGCCATGAAATACCATGTCCACTTCCCACTCTTTGTTTGGTTTCTGTTGGCCAGTTTTCAACTACAGGGAGCTGAGGAACAATGGGTGAAAATCAATCACCCCAGTCTTGCCACCCAGGCAGCTTTATCTGACCAAGGTATACACTATGAAAATTTCATTTGGATCAACAAAGCTACACTCAGTGCAACCAATCTAGCCATCGAATCACAGGTGATCAATCAACCCTTCAGTTACAGGATAGATGACCAATGGCTGGATTTAAGCTTTACCAGACTGCCTCCCACACCTTGGTATTTGGGGGCACAGACCGTCGGAGAAGATTTTTATTTGGTACAGTTTGCCGGGCCTATCAAGTCAAGCTGGCTACGAAATGTCAAGGCACACCAAGTCAAGCTGATCAGTCCTTTGGCACCATTCTCATGGATTGTGTGGGGCAATCCTGGCCAATTGGAACATCTGGAACGTGAGAAGCAAGTCAGAAAGGTATATCCTTTTTTTCCTGCCTTTCGTGTTCAACGCGAAAACAGGTCATTACCTGATCAGGCCATACCGACCATGGCTCTGGTTTACCAGGGAATTCAGGCACAAATCATGATTCAACTACAAAAACTGGGTGTAGTGATTGAACAGGTGAACCCCATCAACGACCAATTATCTGCCATCACTTTCACCGTCAAAGGTAATCAATACTTGAAATTGGCTCAAACCCCAGGGATATTAACTGTACAACAAATTCATCAGGATGGAGGCGCTCGAGGAGAAATGAGTCAGCAGTCCATTGTAGGGAATTATGATGACAGCAACCAGGTTCAAACTGGATATGCCACTTGGCTTAGTGACACAGGATTGGATGGTTCTGGTGTCACAGTTGCAGTGGTAGATGGCGGTATTTATCAAAATCACCCTGATCTCAGTAATGTCATTCAATGTGTGGGTGATGGTGACAGTTGTGCTGACAGCAATGATTCGCATGGCACCCATGTGGCAGGGGCCATCGGGGGTACTGGTGTGGCCAATTCACTGAATGCGGCAGGTTTTAACCGCGGTTTGGGTGTGGCCCCTGGTGTGCAAATCGTTGAACAGCTGTATGGTCCTTTGTTAGGCGGTGGCCCTGGTGGCATGGTTGCAGGAGGGATGCTGTCTATATATAAAGATTCAGCCACCAGTGGTGCTTTATTGAGTAACAATTCCTGGGGGCCAACTGGTACGCCACAAGGTTATGACATCCCCACCATGGAAGTGGATATGATCAGTCGGGATGCCAATCCTGATGAGCCAGGTAATCAACCTGTTTTGGCTGTTTGGTCCATCATGAATGGCAATGGTGATCGCAATTCCGGATCATGTGCGCCTTCTTCATTGGGTTCACCTGATGAAGCCAAGAACTTGTTCGCGGTGGGTTCGACCAAATTACAAAATTCCAATGCAACCCAGATCTCGGCAATCTTTGATGTGTCATCCAACAGTGCCCATGGCCCTGCTTGTGATGGGCGCCTGGTCCCGCATATTGTGGCCCCGGGTTGCCGCACTGAGGCACCTGATAGCAGCACTGGATATGGTATGAAATGCGGAACATCTATGGCATCGCCTGTGATGTCAGGGTCGATTGCCTTGTTCTGGGAAAAATACCGCTCCCGATATACAGTTGATCCAAGTCCTGCTTTAATCAAGGCTGTGTTCACCGCAGTGGCAGATAATTTAAATGGCCAGGATAATGCCGATGGTAACCCCATTGGGCATGCACCAGATCGACAACAAGGTTGGGGTCGGGTAAACCTGGATGTGGTCATCAATTCATTTGCTGAATTTTGGTTCCATGACCAAGTCACTGTATTCACCGATTCAGGACAGAACTGGCAACAAAGCGTTGCCCCCATCAATCCTGAACTACCCATCAGGGTGATGTTGGTTTGGACTGATGCACCTGGTGCTGGTTTAGGTGGCACCAACCCTGCATGGGTCAATGATCTGGATTTAACAGTTACCACAAATGTGGACTATTTGGGCAATCAATTTGGTTCAGACAGCTATTCAACCACCGGAGGATTGGCAGATGACAAGAACAATATGGAAGCGGTCTTTCTAACCGCTGATCAACACATGGGGCAGAAAATCGGCATTGAAGTGATGGCCAGTAACATTGCTGCCGATGCATTGAACCCTTTCAATCCCGATGCACCACAACAGGATTTTGCTTTGGTCTGTTTTAACTGTTTTGATAACGACCTCATCTTTATGGATGGGTACGATTAATGGTCACCATTGGCCTTTGAACTGGGTTTGAATGAAAGTCCCGAAATTGGAAATACATAGGGTTGATAACCCGGTTGAATACCAGGCTTTGATGGCCAATAAAAAATCAGAGTTACTTGATTTGATGGCAGAAGAGGAATCTTTAACCCTTTTATTGAACGAGCAACACGGAGCCGTGTATACGGAAGCCATGTGCTGGCCGTTAAAGAAGACCTCCAGGTTCCTCATTGATTGGCAATACAGTGTGCCTGGAAAAGTTAACTGGCGGGAGCGGCTGGTATGTCAAAATACACGATTAAACAACCGCATCAGAGGCGCCATTCACGTGTTTGAGCAGCATTGTTTACCCGATCACCTGGATCAAATCTATCTGACAGAACAACACACAGTGTTGTTTAAGTGGTTCAGAAAAAATTACCCCAATGCCTGTGGCAGTGAATATCTGGACGGTGCCAATGGTTTTAGCCGCCTCAAATTCAAAATCAGGTTATTTCCCACCAAACTGGTCCATCAAGATTTAACCAGTTTGTCTTACCCGGAAGATGCTTTTGATTTTGCCTTGTCGTTTGACTGCTTTGAGCACATCCCGGAATATCAGCAGGCACTGTCCGAGTTGGCTCGAGTGATCAAGCCGAAAGGTCGGTTGTTGTTTTCAGTGCCTTTTGATCCGTCTGCAGCCAATACCTTGATCCGCGCCACAATGAATGCTGACCAGACGATCACCCACCACACCGAACCTGAGTACCACGGAAATCCGGTATCTAAACAAGGGAGCCTTAGTTACTATACGTTTGGTTGGGAATTATTGGATCAACTAAAAGATGTCGGCTTTTCAGACGCTTATGGGTTGGTTTACTGGTCCAGTTCTTATGCCTATCTTGGAGGGCCGCAGTTGTTGTTGTGTGCGGAGAAATAAGCCGCAACACAACAACTGTAACGCCCTCAATCAACCTTGTTTTTTACATATTTTTCTAGCCAAACGTGTCATTGGGTTGCTCATTTCCTTCACCAATAATTGCGAATGAAGCATCATCTAAAATGGCATGACCTTGCGTAATCCAATCAATCATTGAGCCATGAAAATAAGGGGTATATAGTCATGCAAATGAATGACAATTAAAGTGAATTCAGAATTATTCAGGACTTTTCAGAACTGGAGTGGAGAAGGCTCATTATGATGAATGCCACTGTATTTTGAATCGAGGAGTCCGCCCAATGAAAGCCAAGTATTTATTGTTACTGATGATGGTTAAACCTTTATCAGCTGCAGAGTTGACCATACCCAACACATTCAGCCCCAACACACCGGCCAGGTCCAGTGAAGTGAATGATAACTTCAGCGCCATTGAAGCATCAGTTGATGACAACGACAGCCGTATAGACACACTGGAAGGCTTGGTGGCAACCATGCAGTCTCAGATTGCAGCTTTACAAGCTCAAAATACCCAGCAACAAGCCACCATCAACGCCCTCCAAAACAACTCAGTCCTGGCTTTAGATGGGTTATTGACGCTGGGAACATATGATGGGTATGACACAGCCATTTTTGATGGGGTTAATGTGCAAGTCCTCAATGGAGCAGATGTGAGTCCTAATGACACAGTGATCAATGGTTTGGGAAATTTAATCATTGGTTATAACTGGGACAATGTGGTGCTACCTGGCGCTTTTTGTTCCAATGGCCAATATGACGACCAAACAGACTGCCAAAACAATGGCCATATCTGGGGCGCTCACCAGCATTCCGGTTCGCATAATCTGGTCATGGGGACCGGCAACTCCTACGTTTCAGGTGGTGCCATTGTGGCTGGGAAATTCAATATTTCAAACAGCAGTTATGGCAGTGTTTTGGGTGGCTCTACCAATCGAGTCAGGGATGTTGATTCAGTGATTGTGGGTGGGTCGCAAAATTTAATCTCCGAAGATGATGCGGTGATTCTGGGAGGTAAGGACAACACAGTTGATGGCAACCACGGCACCATCGTAGGGGGTGAAGACAATGTGGTCAGTGGCAGTTATGCCAGTATCACCAGCGGTTATCAAAATCAGGCAACGGCCAGTCGGTCCAGCGTCACTGGTGGCCGGCAAAACCAAGCCATACAAGCCTACAGCAGCGTCCATGGTGGTTTTGCTAATACGGCAAGTGGCAATTACACTGCAGTTTCAGGTGGCAGAGACAATGTTGCCTTTGGCCAATACGCGGTGGTCAGTGGTGGTTGGGAGAATACGGCCCAAGGTGAGTACAGCGCCATTCTGGGTGGTGAAAACAACACGACCAATGGCAGACAGTCGGTGATTACAGGCGGTTTCATTAACATTACAGGCGTGTCTGCTACCTGGTCTTCGGTCACTGGTGGCAGGTCTAACCAAACCATTGGGACCGAATCAACCGTCAGTGGCGGGTTCAATCGCGATGCCTTTGGTAGTGCCGATTGGGTGGCAGGATCTTTGTTCGAAGATGACTGATTCGGAGCTGATCATGAACTTAAAGACTAAAATAATCATGGGTATGTGCTTGATGGTTTCCGTGGGTACCTCAATGGCCAATGACTTGATTTTTAAAACCGGGTTTGAAAACCAATACGCAATCGGTGGTCAGGTGAATGGTTTAACATCTTCACCTTTGGTGTTGGAATTGATCAGTGTTTCAGGGCCTGATGAGGTCACGATAACAACAGATGGCACCTTCTACTTTGAGCTTTTGGTCAGTGCAGGCCATGCATGGCGGGTGGAATTGAAATCGTTGCCCAGCCAACCCGGGCAACAAAGCTGCCAATTAAGTAACAATTCCGGTAGCGCTTTGCCTGTGGGCGGGGTGAATGATGTCAATATCAATTGCCAAAACCAGGCTTGGGACTGGGATGTGATGGATTGGGATCAGGGTGGTTGGAACTAGATTGTTTATTCACATATTAATTCATTAATTCAAAAAAAAGTGTTTAAATTATTGAAATATATGCTATATTTATATTGAATATTTATTCAATATTGGTTGCAGAAAAGATGAATTCACTTGAAAGAGTAATAAAAGTCTTACAATCAGGTTTTATTACGCAAAAAGAAATCAAATCAATTACAAAGCTTTCACAAGCGACAATTTCTAGGTGTCTTAGGAAGTTAGGTAATAACTTATTGTTGTTGCCTAATTCAAGTCCAAAGAAATATGCTTTGCCTGATGTTGTATTCGACACAGACGTTCCTTTTGGTCTTGTCGAAATGGATGAACATGGTAAAGAATCATTCCTTGGATATGTACATGCAATTAATGGAGGCAAGTTCTTTGTTAGACTGAATAGTACTGCTTCTAGATTGTACTTAGGAACAAAAAAAAATGGACTATTTGATGCTTTACCATATTTTTTGGATGATCTGAGGCCTCAGGGGTTTTTAGGCAATCAAATCGCAGAACAGCTTTCCAAAATATCTCAAGATTACCCCAAAAGACTTAGTTCTTGGTCCGCAAAGAATATCTTTCAATATTTAGTAGAATATGGAGATGATCTTCCTGGTAATCTAATATTTGGAGATGGAGTTTTTAAATCAATAAAACAACCAATTTCTCCAGTTAGCACAAATAGTTACAATTTTATGTGCAATCAAATAAATGAAGGGATTATTGACCCTGGATCTTCAGCGGGTGGAGAACAACAGAAATTTACCGTATTCAATGAAGAACTTAATTCTCATGTGTTGGTTAAATTTACTTCAAATGAAAACGATTCAGTTACTAGAAGATGGAAAGATATACTAATCACTGAATTTCATGCACTGCAAACATTGATTGAAAAAAATATTCCAGCTGCAGAAGTTAGAATGATCGATAAAGATAACAGGTATTATTTAGAGACAAAACGATTTGACCGATTAGGCAACTTTGGGAGGTGTTCTATGTTTTCATTACAATCGATAGATATGGAATTCACTGGAATTGGGGATAACTGGAATGAAATATCGACAGAACTTTATAAGCTTGGATTGATTTCTCCGAATGATGATTACTATATTTACTTTTTATGGTACTTTAGTAAGTTGATTGGTAATACAGATACCCATTTAGGCAATATTAGTTTCGGTATAAAGGGAGATTCTTTTAGCTTGCTGCCAATTTACGATATGTGCTCGATGGCAATGGCTCCAAAACTAAATCAGCTAAAACCAATATCTTTCAATATACCTAGCATTAATGAATTTAATTTGAATGTGAATTATAAAGATTTAATTGCTGATGCAGCAATCTCATTTTGGAAAAGAGTCATTGATGATGATCGAATTTCTAGTGAATTTAAAAATTACTTAAAATATACAAATCCTATTAAGAAAATCAAGTCTTAAATTAATTGTCATTTTAAGTTCCCTCATGTTTATATTTTATACAGGTCAAGTATAATGCAGGGTTTTGCATTATCCTTGAATCAACCCATGGAAAATAACAACAACGAATTCCTCACTTTTCAGGACTTGATACTCAAATTACAAGAGTTCTGGGCAGCGCATGGATGTGTGATCATTCAGCCATTGGATTTAGAGGTGGGTGCAGGTACTTTCCACCCGGCCACTTTTTTGCGTTCAATCGGACCTGAGCCTTGGAACAGCGCTTATGTGCAGCCTTGTCGTCGGCCCACTGATGGTCGTTATGGCGAGAACCCCAATCGATTACAGCATTATTATCAGTTTCAAGTGGTGCTGAAACCGTCACCCAAAGACATTCAGGAATTGTATTTGAAGTCGTTGGCGGCCATTGGTGTCGATACATTGGAGCATGACATTCGGTTTTTAGAGGACAACTGGGAATCACCCACTTTGGGTGCCTGGGGCCTGGGCTGGGAAGTGTGGCTTAATGGCATGGAAGTGACCCAATTCACCTATTTCCAACAGGTCGGCGGCCTGGAATGCAAGCCAGTGATGGGAGAGATTACCTATGGGTTAGAGCGATTGGCCATGTACCTGCAAAACAAAGACGGCATCTTTGATCTGATCTGGGCAGAAACACCGAACGGCACAGTGACTTATGGTGATGTCTATCATCAAAATGAAGTGGAACAATCTGCCTATAACTTTGAACAGGCTGATGTGCCTGAATTGTTCAATGCATTCAATGAAGCAGAAAGCGCGTGTTTGAACTTAATTGAAAAAGAGTTGCCTTTACCAGCTTATGAAAAAGCTTTGAAAGCTTCACACCTGTTTAATTTACTGGATGCACGCAAAGCCATCAGTGTTACCGAGCGTCAGCAATTCATCTTAAAGGTTCGTAACATGTCTAAACAAGTGGCACAAATGTATTACCAGTCTCGTGAAGCATTGGGTTTTCCAGGTTTAAAGAATCAAGCTAAAGAAATTCAGCAGGAGGCGAAATAATCATGGCTGATATTTTATTCGAACTGGGTTGTGAAGAACTGCCACCAAAAGCTTTGTATGGCTTGTCAGAATCACTGTTCAATGGTGTGGTCAAACAGTTAAAAACGGCTGGTTTCAGCTGGGATGAGAACCAATCACGGTGGTTTGCTTCACCCAGGCGCCTGGCCTTTCAATTGAGCAACATATCTGAACAACTGGCTGATCAGAGTATAGAGAAAAGAGGGCCGGCTGTGGCCGCAGCCTTTGATGACGCAGGTCATGCCAAACCAGCTGCCATGGGTTTCGCCCGTTCGGTGGGTGTTGAAGTATCCGATTTGACCAGGTTACAGACAGACAAAGGTGAATACCTGGCTTACACCGTTACCGAAAAAGGTTTGCAAATTGATCAAGTTTTGCCTGAATACATCAGTCAATCGATCAAACAATTGCCGATTCCAAAACCCATGCGGTGGGGGAGCAATGATTACAGTTTCATTCGCCCGGTCCATTGGATGGTCTTGTTAAAAGATGGCGATGTGATTCCAATGGAATTGTTTGGTTTACAAACCAGCAACCAAAGTTTGGGGCACCGTTTTCATCACAATGAATATGTATCCATCCCACACGTCAATGATTACGTGCAAGTGTTACAAGACGCACACATCATGGTAGACCAAGATCAGCGGGAAAAGTTGATAGCCGAACAAGTCAAAGCCGCCGCTGCTTCCGTGGGCGGTGTGGCCAAAATCGGTGCCAACTTGCTGTCAGAAGTGGCCAGTATTGTTGAGAAGCCATCGGCGGTGCTGGGTCAATTCAGTGAAGACTTCTTGGCAGTACCCAAAGAAGCCTTGATTTCTTCAATGGAAAAACACCAAAAATATTTCCCGGTTGAAGACACCAATGGTCAACTCATGCCCTATTTCGTGGCTTTGGCCAACATCGATTCGACCAACCCAGCAGCTGTGAAAAAGGGCTTTGAAAAAGTCATCACACCGCGTTTGGCAGACGCCAGATTCTTCTGGGAGAAAGACCAAGCCAGACCTTTGACCGATAACATCCCATTGTTGGAAAAAATGGTGTTTGAAAAGTCGTTGGGTTCCTATAAAGATAAATCAGATCGAGTTGCTACACTACTGCGGTGGATTGCGCCTAAACTAAAGTTCGACAATACAGAAAGTAATGAAGCTGCGACCTTGATGAAATGTGACTTGATGTCAGATATGGTCGATGAATTTCCTGATTTACAGGGACTGATGGGAGGGTATTATGCAAAAGCTCAGAGTGATAACGGTACTCATCCTGTCAGCGACGATGTTTGGAAAGCGATTCGTGACCAATATCTTCCTAAATTTGTGGGTGATCAATTACCAGAAACAACTTTGGGGCAGGCATTGTCGATTGCCGATAAAATAGACACTTTATGTGGTATTTTCGCCGTGGGTAAAAAACCGAGTGGGTCTAAGGATCCTTTTGCTTTAAGAAGAGCTGCATTGGGTGTGATTAATATTCTGATAGATAAAGAATTAAATATCGATTATGAAGAATTGCTTTTTGAGGCAATTAAAATTGTTTCAGCACAAGTGACTGTTACGGATGAAACTAAAGAAGAAACTTTGATGTTTTTTAATGAAAGGTTAAGAAATCAATTCGTAAACAATGGTTATTCACATGATGCCATTAGTGCAGCCAACCATGTCGGTACAACTACATTAACTAACCTTAAAGATCGATTGGATGCAACAGAAGCATTCAAGCAGCAACCTTATGCTAAATCGTTGATTGAAGCAAATAAGCGATCAGTTAATATTATCGCAAAAGCCAATTTGGAAAAAAATCCTGCTGATCTAGCCCTCAATGTTGAGAAATTTGAATCTGAATTTGAGCAAAGACTACATGATGAAATAGCAAAAATTCAATCTGAATTCCAGACTTTGGTGAATGATAAGGAGTATGGAAAAGGATATGAGTTGCTGTCATCTTTGGCAGAACCGTTGGATCAATATTTTGAACATGTGATGGTAAATGTGGAAGATGAAGAAATTCGCCTGAACAGATTGGTTCAATTGGCACATTTCAGCAAATTAACCAGTTCAATTGCAGACCTGTCACAGTTAGTTAAAAGTTGATTAAGTGGAGAGGTGACCTGCATCTCTCCAATCATTTAAATAACAGATTAGGCTGTAAAAATCAGCCATAAATCCCCAAGAACATGCCTCCATTAGCTGGAATTGATCATGGTGTTATGTCATGATATGCCATCTATAATAATTATATAAAATAAAAGAGGTGAATATGGTGTTAAAGGTAGTCAATCAATCCAGAATGATTTGTCTGTTGGTGGTGTTTTTCAGTACAAATTCTGCGGCAAGGGGACAAGCAAACTGTGAGTATTTGCGAGACACTACCACACTGGGTGTAGAGCCTGATTATTGTATAGACAACCCCTCCGAGTCAATCAAGTCACAGGCAACAGATTCAGTCCCTGATGTCGTTAAAAATGGAGTATCCGTACCTACCTCTTTTGGCTATGAATACAGAAGCACAGATACCTTATTCACCCACCCTGTGAATGATTTTTCAACCCAAACAACCATAGGATCAATTCCTGATTCACTTCGAGCCATGGCTTTTAATGAATCAGCAAGTACTTTATATGCACTTGAAAATAATGCCAAAGAGTTAGTCATAGTTGACCAAATAAGTGGTGGCCTTACCACTGTTGGGTCATTGACCAATCTAGATCCAGATGATGATTTAACCGGTATCGACATCGCTCCCGATGGGACCTGTTATGTAACAAGCAGTGATGAAATGACCAACACTTTGTATACTTGTGATTTAGCCACCGGAACACTAACAGTGGTGGGCTCCCAAACCATCACGCCATTTTTGGTTGGCATAGCCGCAGATTGTGAAGGTAATTTATACGGACATGACATCGCTGCTGACAGTATTTACAGCATTGACACTTCTGATGGGTCTGCCAGCCTCATTGGTGCTACAGGCATCAATGCCAATTTCACCCAAGATTTGACGTTTGACCGCTATTCAGGCAACTTAATCGGGTACATTTATATTGAGCAAAGTATGAATGTATACGCGCAAATCGATGTTTGTACTGGCAACGCCACGCCAATCAATACAGATGATCCTTTGGGTGCTTATATTGGTGCTTCCAAAACAGACTGTGCATTGACTGAATTGATTTTCAATGATGGTTTTGACTCTGGTTGTTAAGGCTTCTTTAACATGAGAAAAAAACCGACACAAAGGCGTCGTTTTGGGGTCACAAATTATTAAAGTCAATTGGGTTTGGCTTGTGTGTTGGTCAACTTGAATTCAAATAGGTGTCGTGCGATTGGTATTTTGGTTGTGAACAAATACGATATTAACTGTCGTATTTTCAGAGCAATACAAAGCATGATAATGATTCTCAGTGAGATTGATTCTTGATGAGTTATACGCATACAATGTGTTCATGAGTTTTTTCAATGAATTAAAGCGTCGGAATGTGTTCCGTGTCACTGCAGCTTATGTGGTGATTGGTTGGCTGTTATTACAAGTCGGCGATGTGGTATTTGAAGCCTTGGAAGTGGATGCCAGTGCCAATCGCATGCTGATGGCCTTTGTGTTGTTGGGATTAATTCCAACCATTTTGTTTGCCTGGGCGTTTGAAATGACGCCAGAAGGTATCAAACGCGATAAAGATGTGGACCGGGATGAACAGAATGATCACCGAACAGCAAAGAAATTAGACTATGTCACCATGGGTGTGTTGGTGGTGGTCGGTGGTATGAGTTTGTGGCAACACTGGAGTGATGAGCCAGCTGTCACTGAGGAGCCTGTAACAACCGCACAAAACACGGAATTGCCCGAATTGGTTATTGATGACAAATCTGTGGCAGTGTTGCCATTCACCAATGTGGCCAACACTGCAGACAATGAACCATTCACTGTTGGAATCCATGATGATCTGATCACATCCTTGTCGAAAATTTCGGCTTTGAAAGTGATTTCCAGAACGTCGGTATTGAATTACCAGTCGGTAGACATGCCATTAGGAGAAATCGCAACCAAGTTGGGTGTTGCGCATGTGGTCGAAGGAGGCGTGCAGCGTGTAGGTAATCAAGTCAGGCTCAATGTAAAGTTGGTTGACGCCATTACTGAAGAACCTCTGTGGGCAGAAACATTCAATCGGGAATTGACTGCAAGCAATATTTTTAACATCCAAACAGAGGTGTCTCAAGAGATTGCAAACGCCCTAAAAGCGCAACTGACTGATGCTGAAAAGCAGTCTCTGGAAAAACAACAGACAGATGATTTGGATGCCTACAATGCATATCTGGCCGGCCGTCAGCGTTTACTGACCAGAAACACCCAGTCTTTGTATCAGGCACTGAGCCTATTCAACAAGGCCACTGAGTTGGATCCCAATTATGCCTTGGCCTATGTGGGCCAAGCCGACACCTGGAGTTTGTTGAATGAATACAGTGATGTGACCGAAGCAGAAATGATGGAAAACGGCCAACCGTTGTTAGAGAAAGCTTTACAACTGGACCCGAATTCAGCGGAAGCTCACACCAGTCAAGCCAATTATTATGCAGAAAAAGATGATCTGGAAGCCGCTAAAAATGCCTTTGAACATGCCTTAAAGTTGAATCCGAATTATGCCACCACTTACCATTGGTATGGTAATTTGCTGGACAGAATGGGTGACAGAACCCAAGCCTTGGCCATGTATCGGAAAGCCGCTGAATTGGACCCCATTTCACCCGTGATTCAATCTAACATTGGTTCGATATTGTCAGAGTCAGGCCGCCATCAAGAAGCGTTGGAGCAATTTGATCGCATCATAGAGTTGGTTCCTGATTACCCTGGATCTGCCAGTGGTAAAGCTGGTGTATATTCCAACATGGGTGAATTGGATGAAGCCATCAAGTGGCAACAGATTGCCATCAAAAAAGACCCTGGTAATGTCTCAAGAAAAGCAGAATTGGCAGCCATGTATGTGGACCTGGGGTTGGTTGATTTGGCTGACAAAACCATCCAGGAAATTAAACTCCAATCTCCAGGGTTTGAAAGACTGATTTATGTGCAAGCCTCATTAGAAATGTATCAAGGTCAGTATCAACAAGCTGCCGATCGATTTTCAATGGCGTTTCAAAAAGACCCCACCAATTTCAGTTATCTTGGTAACCAAATATTTTACCAAATGCTGGTCGGTGAGCATCAAGCAGCCATTGCAGGTTACTTGAAACTCTACCCAGGAAAAGAGGGCAAAGAGTTTGATCTGCGCATGGATAATTTTGACAGTACCATCAACTTGATTTGGTTGTGGCAAGTAACCGACGAACAGGACAAAGCATTAACTCTGTTGAATGATCTGGAGCAAATGTTGGCAGAATTCCCGGAACAAAACACCGATTTCAGACGTGCCATGATTGCCGCGTTGAAGGGTGAATACGATGAATCCGCCCAATTGTTTTTCTCAGAATACAAAAGAGGTGCCAGCCGCGGCTTTTGGCGGGGAGATCATTTACCCATGCTCAAAGAAGTTTTGGCTTCAAAAGTCAGTCAAGATTTTGTTAACTTGTATGATTTCGAATTGAAACAACAAAGAAACCGGGTGTTGGCATTCAGTGACATATGACTTGATTGGCTTTAACAGAAGGAATTCAATGCTTTCAAATGAATTTCTTTGATACTTTCAGGCAAGAAACTGGCTTTGAATGAATTCTCTATTAAAGTAAAGATCTCATCTTCTGATAAGCCCACAGCATCAGCCAATTGGTTGTAATTGTCGTTCACATACCCCCCAAAATAGGCGGGATCATCTGAATTGATGGTGGCCATCAATCCTTTTTTTAGCATTTTTTTGATCGGATGATGTTGCAGGTCATCAACCACTTTCAGTTTTAAGTTAGATAACGGGCAAACGGTCAATGCCAAGCCTTTGTGGGCAATTTGGGCGGTTAAGATGTCATCTTCCAGGCAGCGATTGCCATGGTCAATCCGATCAACTTTCAACAACTCGATGGCCTGTCTGACATAGTCAGCCGGACCTTCTTCTCCGGCATGTGCCACGACTTTAAAACCGTCATTTTTGGCTTGTTCAAACACCCTCTGGTACTTTTCAGGCGGGTGGCCCAATTCTGATGAGTCCAAACCAATGCCCAGTATTTTGTCACGATGAGCGTATATTTTTGGATACAGATCCAAGGCATCCTGTTCTGGTAAATGACGCAAGAAACAAGCGATGATGTGGAAGCTGATGCCTAATTTATTCTGTCCATCATCAAAGGCGCGAAACAGGCCATTGATGACGGTGTCAAATTCAATGCCGCGATCCGTATGTGATTGTGGGTCAAAAAATATTTCAGTGTGAACCACATGATCTTGTTTGGCTTTTTCCAGATATGCCCAGGCCAAATCATAAAAATCTTGTTCGGTTTGTAGCACCGCACAACCCTGGTAATAAATATCCAGGAATTCTTGCAAGTTATTAAAATCGTACAAAGATTTAAGCGCTTCGATAGATTCATAGGGTAAATCGATACCATTGCGTTCAGCGAGCTTGAACATCAACTCTGGTTCTAAACTGCCTTCAATGTGCATGTGCAGTTCAGCTTTGGGTAGCATTTGGATCAATTCATTCATGGTCAGGCCATCATCGCTGCGATGTATCTACCGATGTTCAGACCTGCCAGAGTCAGGATGACCAGCCAGGTAATGGCGGTGCCATAAAAGCGGCCAAAGGTGGCCCCCTTGCCATTGACCAAACCACCCGGATGAATCAGTCTACCAATCACCAAAGCAATCCCAATACCATGGAGTAGCATTTGGTTGCCGCCATTTAACTCATAGGCCGCAAATAGGATTAAGGCTATGGGGATGTATTCCACGGCGTTTTGCTGTGCCCTGATGTGTCTTATTCCAACAACATCTCCACCATCGCCAATGTCAACCCGGGATTTTCGACGAAAAACCACCACCTTATAGCACAGCCATATGATGATGAGGGCCAAAATTGAAGCATACAGACTGGTAATAGATAACATTTAAATCTCCTCTTTGAGTTCTTTGACGGGGTTTATGACCGAATAACGGCCACCTTCTTGTTGTATGTGAGCGGTTGAAAGTTCAGGGTCATGGGTGAAGAACAAGCGCAGGTTCTCGTCCACAACGTTGTTTAAAAACTCGGTTTTTTCATCAATCAATTGTTCAGGAAAACGGTCATAACCCATTGAGATAGGTACATGTACCCAAGCCGAACCTGGGATCAGATCTGAGGCGAAAACCAAATCAGCAATTTGAGCATGCATCAATCCTGGGGTGTGGCCATGGGTGTAACTGAACAACACATCAGGACCCAGTAATTCATGGTATGTTCCACTGACCAAGTGTAAGCGGTTAGAGTCTTTCAACAAGTCATGCAGTCTCGGAATGAATGAGGCTTTGTCTCTGGGGTGTGGCTTGATGGCACGTTCCCAATGGTCTGAGCCTACTAAGTATTCGGCATTGGCAAACACCAGTTGTGCATCTTGTTCTGCGTTCCATGCAGTCAACATGCCACCAGCGTGATCAAAATGTAAATGGCTTAATACCACCACATCGATGTCTTCAGGTGTGAATCCAATGGCAGCTAAAGAAGTTAACAAGACATGGTGGTCTTCATAGATGCCGAAGCGCTCTTTTAGTTTGGGTTCGAAGAAGTTACCAATACCCGTTTCAAACAGTACATTTTTACCATTCAATCCTTCAACGAGCAAAGCCCGACAGGCCAATTCCATGCGGTTGAGTTCATCCACTTCAACCCATCGAGACCACAATGCTTTGGGTGCATTGCCAAACATCGCACCCGCATCCAGTTTTTGTCGATTGCCTTCAATTGAATGTAACTTCATGGGTTTATTTTACCACTGCTGAACCGGTGGTGGTTCTTGGGTCACTGGCAGCCGCCACTTCACCGGTTTTTTTGTTCCAATAGACGGCATGCATGTTGCCCCATTGGCCTTTGTGAACCCTAACATCATGACCCATGCCCTTTAATTGTTCGATCAATTCGGCTGAAAAGGCATCTTTTTCAGTGTACAGACGATCGGGCAAGTATTGGTGGTGGTACCTGGGTTTGGCCACCCAAGAAGCCACGTCGTGCCCATCGAAGAAGTCTAATAAACCGAGCAAGACCATGGTGATGATGCGACTGCCACCGGGCGTGCCCAGTACTGCCACCTGATCATCTGAATAAACAAAAGTAGGGGTCATGCTGGATAATGGACGTTTTTTCGGTTCGATTCGATTGGCTTTCTCACCTATCAGCCCATAAGCATTGGGCTCACCGGGTTTGGCTGAAAAATCATCCATTTCATTGTTCAATAACACGCCCGTTCCTTCTGCGATGAACCCAGAAGCCAGTCCTGTGTTCACGGTAAGGGTGGCCGAAACCATATTGCCAGCCGTGTCAATCACTGAAAAATGGGTGGTGTCTTCCCCTTTGGGGCTGTCTCCGATACCCGGTAAGTATTCTGAAGGCAAAGCTTTGTGGGGATTGATGCCGGCCCTGATGCCTTCAGCATAGTAGGGGTGGGTTAACAATTGTGTAGGTACTTCAACAAAATCGGGGTCACCCAGGTAAATACTGCGGTCACGGTAAGCCCGGCGCATGGCTTCAGCGACTAAGTGAATGCGTTTGGCCTGATCCATCTCAGTGATGTCCCATGCAGACAAGACATTCAAGATGGTTGCGATGGCGATGCCGCCTGAAGAGGGAGGAGGTGCTGTGACCAAGGTGTGACCCTGATAAACAGTGGTGATGGGTTCACGCTCCTTCACCTGGTATGCCTTCAAGTCATCTAAGGTCCAGATGCCACCGTGTTCTTTGGCGGCCTTGACCAATTTTTTCGCCACTTTGCCTTCGTAAAATCCGGCTTTGCCTTTTTTAGCGACGGCTTTGAGTGTTTTGGCCAAATCTTTTTGCACAATGAGATCACCCACTTCAGGTACTTTCCCATCAGGTAAATAAATGGCCATGGAGGCGGGGTAGCGGCGCAAAATTTCTTGTTTGCGGGTGATGTGCTTGATCAGTCTCGGGTAAGCTTTGAATCCATTTTCAGCTGCTTCGATGGCTGGTTGTAATGAATCAGACAAGGGCAACACCCCATAATGATCAGCCAAATGAGCTAAACCCGCAATTTCCCCAGGGATGCCAGCCGATAAGGGACCATATAAGGCCAGGTCCCGATTGACATTGCCATCAGCATCCAAAAACATGTCAGCGTGGGCGGCACTGGGCGCTTCTTCACGACCATCAATCATGACGTTTTTGCCATCTTTGGCGCGGTGTAATAGCCAAAAGGCCCCACCACCTATACCGGAACTTTGCTGTTCGACCACAGCGAGGGTTGAGCTGACAGCAATGGCAGCATCAAAAGCATTGCCACCTTGTGCCAAAATTCGGTGGCCCGCTTCGGTGGCCAAAGGGTGGGCACTGGCAATCGCTGCCTGTTCAGGTTTCAAGGCCAGGGATGTGGTACTGAATGCGGTCAAGCCGCAAATAATCAGGATTATTTTTTTCATAGTTGTTCCGTTAACCGGAGGTATTTGAGCATCAGCTCGTCTTCGGTTTCTTCGTTGTTGGGGTCTTTGGGAATGCACTCGACCGGACAAATTTCTGCACACTGCGGTTCATCAAAATGGCCGACACATTCGGTACACAACTCAGGGTTGATTTCAAAAATTTCGGGGCCCATATAAATGGCTTCGTTGGGGCACACCGGCTCACAAACGTCACAATTGATACATTCATCGGTAATGACTAGTGACATTTCAATGTCCAAATTTTTGTTTTAGTGCTGTTTGCACCAAGGGGTGAGCAAACTCTGAAACATCGCCATCAAGCATGGCAATCTCTTTGATCAATGATGAGGAAATGAAACTGAACTGTTCCGCTGGCGTTAAAAACATGGTTTCGATGTTGGGGATTAAATGGCGATTCATACTTGCCAACTGAAACTCATATTCGAAATCTGAAACAGCACGTAAACCACGCAGTATCACATTGGCATTGATTTTGGTGGCAAAATCAGCCAGTAATTGATCAAAGCCAACCACTCTGACATTGTCTAAAGGAGCCAAAATCTCAGAGGCCATATCGATGCGTTCTGTCAAACTGAACAGCGGACCTTTGCGTCTGGAATCGGCGATGGCTACCACCAATTCATCAAAAATATCGGCGCCTCTTTTAACCAAATCAGCATGGCCATTGGTGATGGGGTCAAAGGTTCCCGGGTAAATAGCAATTGTGGGGTTTTTCATTGTTTTTGCCAAAGTTCAAAGCGGACTTGACCGGCTTTTTTCTGTTTCACCAAAGTCCACAAGTCTTCATTTAATGGTTCTGTGTCCTGTTCTTGAGCATATTCTCTGTATAACAGGCCATCAGGACGTATCAATGGTGAAATTATACCACTGATTTGTTGCATTTCATCACTGTCAAATGGCGGATCTAAGAAGATTAAGTCATAAGTCTGTTGACAACTTTGGATGTACTGTTTAGCGTTGGTGAGTTGTACTTCAATCTGTGGCATTTGTAAGATCTGTTGGTTTTTTTTAATCTGCATCACAGCTTGTCGATTGTTTTCCACACAAGTCACCGTTGTCGCACCTCTGGAAACGGCTTCAAATGACAAAATGCCCGAACCGGCATAGAGATCAAGGATGGATTGTCCGGTTAAATGCTGTCCCAACCAATTGAACAAAGTTTCGCGGATCCGATCTGTGGTTGGTCTGAGGCCCGGTTGATCTTCAACTGTAATTTTTCTGGATCGGTGGGTACCACCTGTGATGCGAATTTGTCCCATGGGTTTGATTTATATTTAATGCCAATGGCTTGACTTTGATAGAATATGCGCCATATTTTAGCGGAATTCATCAACTTTTTAGCCATGATTAAGTTTTTTAAAAGAAAAAACAACAAAAAGCAAAAAGATCAGCTTGAGAACCAGGGAGACAACCCAGGTGAAACGCTGTCCAATCAACAACCTGAAACTGCCGTTGAAAACCCGCAAGGTACTGATGCACAGCCAGCTCCTGTTGATCATCAAACCGGTCGCGATCAGTTGGCTGAGGATACCAATGTACCCATTTCTGAACGGGTGACAGAAGAGCTCGAACCTTTTATTGCTGAAGCACCTGTCGAAACCGAAACAGTCAATCAGGAGGTTGTTGAAACAGCCCAGGAGCCAGCCATTGTGGTCCCTCCTGAATTATTGGCTCAAGGTGTTGAACCCCATCAACTGACACAACAGTTGGCCAAAACCAATGAGAACTTTGGGCAAAAAATGAAGCATTTGTTCTCTTTAAAGAAAAAGATTGATGAAGACCTGTTTGAAGAATTGGAAACCACTTTACTGATGGCCGATGTGGGAGCTGCAGCTACCATGGATGTGTTGGAAAAGGTCAGAAAATCATTGAAACGCAGGAATCTGTCAGATACGGATGCGGTTTTTACTGCACTGCAAGAACAGTTGACAGCGTTGGCCAGCGTGGTTGAACAACCCCTGGTGATTGATGACAGTAAGCAGCCATTCGTGATCCTCGTGGTTGGTGTGAACGGTGTGGGTAAGACCACCACCATTGCTAAACTGGCCCGCAAGTATAAAGGCATGGGTAAAAAAGTGATGCTCGCTGCTGGAGACACGTTCAGAGCCGCAGCGGTGGAACAACTGAAAACCTGGGGTGAACGTGAAGACATTCCGGTGATGGCGCAGAAGACAGGAGCGGACTCAGCTTCAGTGATTTATGATGCCATGAATTCGGCGAAAGCGAAAAACATTGATGTGCTGATAGCTGATACTGCCGGTCGATTGCACACCCAGGCAAACTTGATGCAAGAACTGGAAAAAATTGCTCGTGTGATGCGCAAGAACGATGAATCGGCCCCTCATGAGACATTGATTGTGATTGATGGTGGTACCGGTCAAAATGCCATCTCACAAGTTCGAGAATTCAACAAAGCCAATTCACTGACTGGTGTGGTGATCACCAAACTAGATGGTACCCCTAAAGGCGGTGTGTTGTTTAATTTGGCAGCAGAGTTTGGTATCCCGGTCAGGTACATTGGTGTGGGTGAAAAATCATCTGATCTGAAACCCTATCAAGCCGCTGAGTTTGTCAAAGCCATCATCGACTGAACACTTTGAAATTCAGTCAAAAAATCGTTCATTGGTATCACTTGCATGGGCGTAAAGATTTGCCCTGGCAACTTGAGCAAAGTACTTCACGGAAGCCCTATCACGTGTGGCTGTCAGAAATCATGTTGCAACAGACCCAAGTGGTGAAAGTCATTGAGTATTTTGATCGTTTCATTGCGTCCTTTCCAACTTTAACAACACTTGCACAAGCAGAAGAGCATCAGGTGATGGCATTGTGGTCCGGATTGGGGTATTACAACCGCGCCAGAAATTTACACCGGTCAGCGAAAATTTGTCTTTCAGAATATGGTGGTCAGTTACCGCATAACTTGGATGAACTGGTGTCATTACCAGGCATCGGGCGGTCTACAGCTGCAGCCATCATGTCCCTGGCTTATGGGCAACCTGAACCGATCATGGATGGCAATGTAAAAAGGGTGTTTGCCAGACATTTTTTAGTAGCAGGTGAACCCAACAAAAGCAGCACCTTGAAACAACTTTGGTCCCTGGCAGAAATGTATCGTGAAAAAACTGAGCCAGCCGCCTACACCCAAGGGTTGATGGATCTGGGTGCGATCCTGTGTACCAAACACAACCCAAAGTGTATCGATTGCCCAATCAACAACAGTTGTGAAGCCCGCAAACAAGATGTCATCGCGGATTACCCAGAGAAAAAGAAAAAAGTTCAACAAAAGGAAGTGGACCTGTATTGTTTGCTGGTAGCCGATGGACGTCAAGTGGGTTTGAGTTTGCGGGATGAAAACAGCATCTGGCCAAGTTTATGGTTTCTACCCACATTTACATCAGAACAAAAGCTGTTGGCCAGCCATCGTCAAGCTGATAGGCAATTCAGCTTGACCCACAAACTGACACATCGTATATTGCACCTTCATGTGTATTTGGCAAGACAGTCACAGCACATCGAATTCATGGATATGGTTGATCGAAAATTGTTGGCTGAACGACCGCATCCCAAAGCTTTGATTCACATATTAAATCAACATGACAACCATTAACTGCATCAAGTACGGCACTGATCAAGAGCCCATCCCATACACCCCTTACCCTGGAGAGTTGGGTGAACGTATTCTACAAAATGTCAGTCTTAAATTCTGGCAAGATTGGCTGGCTCAACAAACCATGATCATCAATGAGAATCATTTTTCACCCATTGATCCAGATCACCGCAAAATCATTGAACAGAAGATGGTTGAATTTTTATTTGAGGGTAAGGACGTTAAACCTGAGGGTTATGCCCCTGATGCCGGTGATGAAGCATAAAAATAAACAAACTTTGCATTTAAAGTTTGACAGTTCAGAAAGGCATTATTATAATTCGCGTTCGTTTTGAGATGTCCTATCTCAAGGTGGTGTGCCCGGTTAGCTCAGTCGGTAGAGCAGGGGATTGAAAATCCCCGTGTCCGTGGTTCGATTCCGCGACCGGGCACCATTTTCCTCATTCTGTGATTCTCAACATTAAACCTGTTTTTGCCTGTTTTTCCAATCTGGTCAAGTGGTGGTCAATTACCTTCAAAATCATCTGCGAAAATCAAGTCAGGTAATGGCGGAGGACCAATGATGTTGACTGAATAACTGTTGTCATCATTATCAATGAGGGTGGCCTGTGATGAAGTGGGTGCCTGGTCGATTTCAATCACATAGACAAATAGCGTGCCCCATGGCTGAAAGTCATCTACCGTTGGCGGTGTCCAACTGAGTGTGTCATTGGCGGAAGAAAAAGACCAGTCGTTATTGCTGTCGTAATCAGGGTCATTGAAATCAGTTGCTGACGGAACCTCAAGAGCAGGCAAAGAAAATGACTTGGTACCGGTGCTGAAGTCATAGTTCATCACGCCGTATGTATAGCGAAACTTGCCACCACCCAGATCTTCGGCTTTGCTGATCACACGCATTTGCCCGAGGTCGTTATCGATCAACTCACTGGACTCCATTGAGCCCAATGAATTTGGATCAACCCAGACATCACTGACAGGTCCACTTTGGTAACCATCTGTATAGTTGAATGTCCATGATGTACCTGCACCTGTGGGAATGACTTTTTGGTAACCCATCGAATTGAAAATGTTGATGTCATCACGGATGACATACCACGCTTCCAGGAAATATTCGGCACCGGGTGTGGTAAAGTCAGCGTTATCAACATACAACCGCCGTTCCATGGTGTTAAAGGGTATGTTGGTTAATTGTTGGGTACATGGACCTGGTGCAATGCCATTTGGCGCATAGATTGAACCACATTGCTCCCAAGTTCCTTGATTGGCATCAACTTCTTCCCGAATACCAATCGCAGAAGGGCTGTTGTTGTTACCCACGCCATAAGTATCTGTACACACCCCAGAATTAACAGGCGAGTTATCGGCCCATAAGATACTGCCTCCAGAGCATGTACAGCCCACGTTAACTGTAAAAAAAGCATGTTTGATGCCTGATGCGCCGAGTTGTTCTAAGCGCCCATCAACCAACCGATACATGTTCCAAATCAAGAAAGGATGTTGGTCGGCATCATAGGGGGCCGGGTATGTACCAACGGCTGATGTGGTGAATTTTTCGTACCAAGGCACGTCAGCTGTTCCCACATTGGATAAGGTGGCAGATGGGGCCATAGCGATCATGTTGCCGATCGAATTAACTTGTTGGACTTCTTCCAAGTTTATCAAAGCAACATCGGTCAGGTAGTTTACCCCGTCATGCCATTGGGCATTGGCTGCACTGCATGTGCCAGCCAACAATTCTTTGGCGTTCACTTCGGGTGGCAATTGCAGACTGCTGGTCAAATAGGCCACCCCAAAATTGAATCCAGCCAATTCAGGTCTGCCCAATGAATTGGCTGCACTTCGGCTTAACTTGATGTCCATGTTTTTGAGGGTTAAATTGCCTTTGTCCAAGTTTACTTTAGAGTGGATATGAGTGAGGTTGAATACAACTTGTCCACTTTGACTGACCAATTCCAAAGTCAGGTTGTTGGTACGAGTAGGTCTGATGGAAAAGTTTTTTAAGTCAATGGTCTTACCTGATGCGGTCAGCTGTAATTGACTGGTGGTCGATAGTTCACCATTGGCATAACCATCAAATGCACCTTTGGGCGCCCAAATATATAGGTTTGACTGGTCCCTGATGTTAATCAAATGTTGACCGTTAGAAACGGCTTTCTCTGTAGAATTAACTTCAAAGTTGAAATCACGAAAATTATCGGTATTGAACTCAAGTATAAGCTGACCACCCCATATTTCCCACAAATCATCTGTACCCATGGAATTGCCCGAGTGAGGCGGAAGGTTGCTTCCCCAACTGAGGGAAGAAAACAGTAAGAAGAGCGTACATGGCATTAAATTTTTCATTAGCTACCTCAAGCAATTTAATCAAATTTATTTATTTAATTATTTACCTGGGCTGTCCTAGAAGATCTTGAATGTACATATACAATGGTAAATATGGATTCTGTGCATTGCACAGAAGCTGATCTCCTATAAATTATACTATAAGAATATTTTATTTTGGATTGAAATACGCCTGAATGTGAACTGGTTAAAAATTTAGATTTGCCAGGAGTGAGAATTGGCCTTTGTGACGAAGTATGTGGATGATATGTGCGTCAGGTCGCAGTTTTGAGTGTGGTTTTCAGCTAAGGTATTCAGCCTGAAAAAACAGGACGTGGTTTTTCATTGACACAGATTACTGTGGAAAATTTCCAATAGAGTAAACAGTCATCTGCTGGAACAACTAGATGGAATGTTATTAATACTGAGTCTGGACTTGCAAACAGGTCTGAATACAATGAAGGGTGTGTCTTTAAGTAAAAAAACTGAACAGGAGCGATTGCGATTGCTCTATGCTCCCATGCTGGCCAATCAGATCATTGGTTCATTGGTGGTCACGGTTATTTTACTGATCCTTTTCTCTCAACACGTTTCCATTTGGATGTTGCTGGCATGGGGTGTGTTGGCCTTGGCTTCATTGTCATACCATGGCTATTTATACCTGGGTTTTCATCAGATAGCCGGTAATCAAAATTTTTCAACCAAACAATGGGAACATAAATTCTTATTGGGCATTGGGTTAACGGCCAGTGTGTGGGGTTCAGCTTGCCTGTTGTTGTATGTAAAAGATTCGATTGCCCATCAAAATTATTTGGCTTTGATTATCTCTGGTATCAGTTTGGTGGCGATGAAGTTGCTTTCACCCAGTCACAAAGCCATGGCGATCTTTACGGTGCTTACCATCTTCCCGCTGATTGTATATGCAGTTGTGGCAGGTAGTTTAATTGCCATTCCAATGATCACTTATGTATTCATTCAGATGTTTATATCATACAGTCACGGGGTGAAATTCCAACACGACTATTACACTTCTCAGTCTTTAGAATTTGCATCAAAACAAAGAGAGCTGAAATTACGCAAAAGTGATGAACGTTACCGAACATGGTTCAAAAATACCACCGATCCTTTGCTGTTGCTTTCAACCGATAAAGTATTAAAAGTCAATCAAGCTGCCGTTAAACTATTGGGTTACGATACGGCGACCCAACTGTTGAAAGTCAAACCTGAGAAACTGTTGAATTTACCTGTTGAAGGTGGCCGGTTAAATCAAATGCAACTCAAACAAGCCAAGCAGTCCTTGCGCGAAAATGGTTCCTGTCACTATGACAGTGAATTTTTCCAACCAGATGGATCAGAACACCACGCAGAAATCAGCCTCACCGCCATCCCATTTAAAAAAGGCAATGCTTATTTTTGTTCAATTCGAGACCTGTCAGCTCATCAAGCTGAAATGGATCAGTTGAACCAGGCCAAAATCAAGGCTGAGGCCGCAAGCCATGCCAAATCTACTTTTTATTCTCACATCAGCCAAGCCGTTTTCACACCATTGAATGGCGTTTTGGGTCACAGTAACCTGATGTTACAACATAAAAACCTCAATCCAGACCAATTAATGCGCGGTCGGGTCATCAAACGCAGTGCTGAATCCTTATTGGGCGTATTTAATGATGTGCTGGATGTGACCAAAATGGATGCGGGTACTTTGGAACTGACTGAACGGGCATTTGACCTGAAAGCGTTGCTCGATTCATTTGTGGCCACAGCTACTGAGCGAGCAGAAGCCAAAGGTTTGGCGTTAAAGCACCACATTGACCCAGCCATGCATCCTTATTACAAAGGTGATGCCAATCGCATCACACAAATCTTGGAACAGTTGTTTTCTAATGCATTGAAGCACACCCAACAGGGAGAAATAAAGCTGTTGGCGAAAATGGTGAAAAAAAATAAAGCCGGTGCCATGTTGCGATTTGATGTGATCGATACGGGGCCAGGTGTTAGCCAGACCCAACAAAAGCATTTGTTCGACCGTTTCAGTCAAGCCGACGGGACAGCACAGGGTCAAGTGGGCATTACCGGTCTTGGGCTGAGTTTGTCACAAGGCTTGGCACAACTGATGGGTGGTGAAGTCGGGTATACCCAGCACAAAGGGCATGGGGCTCATTTTTGGCTGAAAGTCAGGTTATTCAAGTCTGGGGCTGTTATACCGAAACCCAAAGTTGCTGACCTTCAACAAAAAGGCATCAAAGCCTTCGATGCCAGGGTTTTGGTTGTGGACGATAACCGCACCAGCTTATTGGTGGCCAAAGGCACCTTAGAAGTTTTTGGTTTATCCATTGACTTGGTAAATTCAGGTCAAGAAGCCATCTACATGCTGCGCAAGCATGATTATGATTTGGTGTTCATGGATTGTTTGATGCCAAAATTGGACGGGTACCAAACCACCCAAAAGATCAGGGCATTGTCCAGCAAAGTAAAGAATCCAAACATTCCTATCATTGCCATGACCTCCAACGACCAGGAAGGAGACCGTGAAATATGTTTAGAAGCAGGTATGAATGACTACATCACCAAGCCGATTGACATTCGTGTCATACAACAAATGCTGCAGTTTTGGCTGTTGAGACAATAGGGCTCCCAATAATCTGTATAATTGTTCACGGGGTTCAAAAGCAGTGTTCACCCTGATGAAACAAAGGACATGATAAAGTGTCATGGTAGAACTGTCGAACAGTTCGACCAGTGTAGGTAATGAGAGCGTGGTGGTTTACCTTATAGGTTATTAACCATACTTGAATACCGCAGTGCTTGCACTTGGTTAGGCATGCTATTAAGTAATTGCAGTTTTGCAGAGCAAAGAAGCTATTCCGTAATGGCCGATCAGTCGAGAAGTCTCGCTGAGTCAGAGAGTGCAAGTCCGTAGTAATAAGCGATGTCCGCCGTGGCCGCTTTCACTTTTGTAGAAAACAAAAGTGAATGAAGTCCCAAGGACATTCCTTACTTGTGATCATATTTTATGGGAGGACACAGTGAGCAAACCCGTCATTGCCAGCAACCAACCAATCAAGGTTGAGTTGACCCAAGGCCAGGAATATCATTTTTGTGCTTGTGGGCGCTCTGCCAATCAACCATTTTGTGACGGTTCTCATGTGGGAACTGACTTCAAACCCAAAGGATTCGTAGCTGAAGAAAACAATGAAGCCTATTTATGCCAGTGTAAACATACACAAAATGCCCCTTTCTGTGATGGCAGCCACAAGCAATTCCCGGTTGACATGATTGGGAAAGAAGGGCCAGGTGTCAGCACCAATCAGTCAGAAGCACCAGTGGCCAAAGCAACACAAGAAGAACCCACGGTAGAATTCATCCATCAGCTGGCCAGAGAAGGGCTGTCAAAGTTGGGGCACCATGGACCGATGACTTCCATGGGTGTGCCTCGCAACGAGCTGCCCCACTGGGATGACCTGCAAGTGATGGTGGCTCAAATGGCGACCAAACCACTGATGGAAGATGTGGAGGTTGATACTCAGTTGGTGATAGGGCCAGAAGCCAAAAAGCCATTGGTGTTAAAAATACCCTTGTTTGTATCAGACATGAGTTTTGGTGCATTGTCTGAGGAGGCGAAAATAGCTCTGGCCAAAGGAGCTGAGTTGGCCGGTACTGGAATTTGTTCAGGAGAAGGCGGTATGCTACCTGAAGAGCAAGACGCCAACAGCCGTTATTTTTATGAACTTGCCAGTGCAGAGTTTGGTTATAAAGAGTCTTTGATTCAGAGGGTACAAGCCTTTCATTTCAAAGGAGGTCAAGGTGCAAAAACAGGTACAGGTGGACATTTACCAGGCAACAAAAATACCGGAAAAATCTCTCAAGTCAGGGGTATACCAGAAGGCACAGCAGCGATTTCTCCACCCACTTTTAAGCATTTGTCTTCTGTGAAGGATTTTAGAAATTTCGCTGAGAGGGTCAGGGAGCTGAGTGGCGGTATTCCCATCGGTTTCAAATTAAGTGCCAACCACATCGAGCAGGACATCCAGTTTGCTTTGGATGCTTCTGCAGACTACATCATTTTGGATGGGCGAGGAGGTGGCACCGGGGCTGCCCCTGCCATGTTTCGTGATCACATCAGTGTGCCGACCATTCCAGCTTTGGCCAGGGCCCGCACCTGTTTAGATCAGGCCGGTGCCAGTGGGCGAGTCACTTTGATCATTACGGGTGGATTGCGGGTGCCAATGGATTTTGTCAAAGCCATGGCCTTGGGTGCAGATGGTGTGGCCATTTCAAACAGTGCGATGCAATCCATTGGTTGTGTGGCTGCCAGGATGTGCAACACCAACAACTGCCCGGCAGGTATAGCCACGCAAAAAGCCGATCTCAGACAACGGTTGAATGTTGATCAATCATCGATACAGCTGAGAAATTTCTTTAACGCATCGGTCGAACTGATGGCAGTCATGGCCAGAGCTTGTGGCCACCAATCGTTCAATCAATTCAATATCAATGATTTGGCCACGTGGCATCGGGACATGGCGATGTTGTCAGGTGTCAAATATTCCGGTGTGAGGGACTTGCCATGAACACAGATTTTTGGTTGCAACCATTGGTATTGAATGGCGAACAATAAATATGACCCATACTCAAAAAAAATCCACAACCAATGTGGTCATCGTCGGCGTCCCTTCTGATGAAAATTCCAGTTTTTTGCGTGGCTGTGCCGACGCACCGGATATCATCCGTGCTGCGGTGCACAGTGAATCTGCCAACATGTGGAGTGAACAAGGTTTTGAACTCAAGTTTGATGAGAATTGTACCGATCTTGGAGATTTGTCCTTCTCAGAAGGTCCAGAAGGGTTTGATCAAATCACTGCTGCCATTGACCAACAGCTATCAGCTGGTCACAAAGTGTTGTCATTAGGTGGTGATCATGCGGTGACATTCCCGATCATCCGGGCTTTTGCCAACCATTTTTCTCAGCTCACACTGTTGCACTTTGATGCGCATGGTGATTTGTATCACAACTTCCAAGATAACCCCCTGTCCCATGCTTCGCCTTTTGCCCGTATCATGGAAAGCGATTTGGTTGGTCGATTGATTCAAGTGGGTATCCGCACATTGAATCAACACCAAAGAGACCAGGTTGAGCGATTTGGAGTGGAGGTTTACGGCGTCAACCAAGTGTCAGAAGTGATGGCTTTAGACTTAACTGGACCGGTGTATATATCCCTGGATCTGGATGCTTTGGACCCGGCCTTTGCTCCTGGCGTCTCTCACCATGAGCCTGGTGGCCTATCAACCCGTGACATCATCAATGTGATTCACAGTATTCAAGCCAATGTCGTCGGTGCTGATATTGTGGAATACAACCCCACACGTGACATCAATGGCATGACATCAATGGTGGCAGCCAAATTATTGCGTGAGTTAATGGGTGTAATGGTTTAATATTTTAAACAACAAACGGACAAAGAAACAATCAAGTGAAAATCATCGAACAAATGAAGGACAAGGTCCACAGGCACCAAGAAAGACACAGTGAATCGGGTTATCGACTGGTACTCTCCGACAGCATAGCATTCGTCAATGCCAGTGATTGGGATTCGGTGGCAGCATTCAATTCAGTATTCCTCAGTCGAAAATACCTGGCGGCCATCGAGACGTGTTCGCCAGTCAATACCGAACAGCGCTATGCCATGGCCTATGATCAAGACAACCAACCTGTAGTCATAGTGGCTTGTCAGGTGGCAGAGATAGGCGGGGAAAACCTCACCCAGGAATCTGGCGGCATCGCAGATAAAATCAAAAAGAAATACCAGGAAAGGGTGTTGGTTTGTGGTAACTTGGTTTCCAGTGGGTTGCACGGAGTGGGTTTTGCTGATGGATTTGATCAGCAATCTGCATGGCGCATCATTGCTGAAGTGTTGTACAAAATCAGGCGAACTGAGAAATTGGCCGGTAAAATTGACTTTGTGATGATCAAAGACATCAAAAGGCCTCTGCTTGAGCCGTCTGAAGTCATGGAACGGTATTCATACCGCCGCATCCAAACTGATCCGGATATGGTGTTGGAATTGGACACTGCTGTTAAATCTTTTGATGACTACCTGGCCATGTTAACCACCAAATATCGGGGCCGCATCAAAAAGATCATCAAGACCATTGATCAGGCTGGACTCAGTTGTGAACAATTACCCCTGGATGTAGAGACTGATGCTCGTATTCACGATCTCTATTTACAAGTGGAAGCCAAATCTGCCACCCGTCTTGCCACCTTGCCCAAAGGGTATTTCCTGGCCTTACAAAACAATCTGGGCCAGGATTTTTGCTGTTTTGGAATAAAAGATGAGCAACAAATAGCCGGCTTTGTTTCTGTCATAAAAGATGGTGATGTGGCTGTCGCTTATTATGTTGGTCTGGATTACAGCATCAATAAAAAGCTGCCCATCTATTTCAGACTGCTGCAATTGGTCATCAATGTGGCGATTGATTGGGGCTGTGGAAAAGTGTCGTTTGGACGCACTGCTTTAGAACCCAAAGCCAATCTGGGGGCGGAACCAGTGGAAGAGTTTGTGTGGGCCCGGCACCGAGTCCCAGTGGTGAATTTTATGGTCAGAAAGCTGTTCAGAAACGTACCGTTTGATGTGGCACCGGAAAGGTCCGTTAAGAAAAAACAACCATGAATACAGCCATTAAGCACAATCCAGATCGCAACCGTTTTGAAGTCATTATCGAAGGCCATACTGCTTATATGAGTTATGTACTCAGTTGCGACGTTATTAATTTCAACCACACCATCGTCCCTGATGTTCTTGGTGGTCAAGGTTTAGGAACTGAGTTGGTGAAATATGGTCTGGCCCATGCCAGAGTTAAGCATTTACAGGTGATACCATCATGCCCTTTTGTGGCAGCTGTTATCAACAAAAATCCTGTCTATCAGGATTTGCTTTATATTGATTAATCATTCCTTCAAGGTTTTTTATTTCGTCAAACTGCATGATTTGCCTGGCCGAGGCGTGTCGGTCGAACGGTCCGAGAATTCCCCATGGCTAACTGACCAATGAATAGAGCTTATTCAGGCTGATTATCTTTGTTAAAATACTTCTCTTTATAAAAAAATAATGCCAATGAAAATAGCCAATTCTGAGCGGCTGCAATATGCCATGATGACTGAAGATGATGCCGAGTTGTTGTTTGAGTTAGATCAGGATACCGAAGTCATGCGTTATATCAATGGTGGCAAAATGACCACCAGACAAGAGATTCAAGATGTGTACTTGCCTCGGTTGACCAAATATACCAATGCGGACAAAGGGTGGGGTATGTGGAAGCTGACAACAACCAGCAACAATGAGTTTATCGGTTGGGTACTGGTCAGACCCATGAATTTTTTTAGTGGGCAACCGAAATGGGATGATTGGGAACTGGGCTGGCGTCTGATGCGCAAAGCCTGGGGCTTTGGTTATGCCACTGAGGCAGCCAAGCATATAATGCAGGCTCTGAAAGAGACTCAAGACATGTCCTATTTTTCTGCCATAGCCATGCCTGGCAATGAAGCATCCATCAACATCATGAAGAAATTAGGCATGACTTACCAGAAAACTGACATTTATGAAGATCCACTTGGAATTGATGAAGTGGTGTATTACACCATCTGTCTTTGAGCCTCTTTCAAGCAGCCACAGGAAGTTGAAATGAAAACTGGGTGCCCTTTTCGAGTTTGCTGATAACCTTGATTTTGGCTTGGTGCAAATCAAGGATTTTTTTCACAATCGCCAGGCCAAGCCCTGAAGAGCTTTTACTGTGTTGGGAAGAGTTTTCCGCTCGGTATAAACGGTCGAAGATGAACGGCAGTTCCTGTTTGCTGATTCCCCTGCCTGTGTCGCGTATGATGATTTTGAATTGTCCGCTTTGTTGAACCAGTTTCAACAACACCTTACCATCAGCAGGCGTGTGTTTGATGGCATTGCCAATCAAGTTTTCCAGCACCCTTTGCATCAGTCCGATGTCGGCTTTGACGTCGGTGTTGCCATCTATCAGATCAACTTTAAGGTCCACATTCCTCTTTTGGGCCATCATTTTAAATTCCATGCTGACGTCCTGCATCAGTTCTGACATGGAAAAGGCTTCAATGCTGGGTTTAACCGCCAAAGAGTCTAACTTTGACAGTTCAAACAAGTCGTTGACCAAATCATTCAAGCGAACACAATGCTTACTGGCGGTGGCCAAATAATCTGTTTTTTCTGATTCTTGTAATGTTGTTTTTTTGATCAATAAAGTGTCCAGGTATCCTTGTATGGACGCCAATGGCGTACGTAAATCGTGAGATACATTGGTGATCAAGTCACGGCGGTTTTGATCGGCGGCTTGAATTTGTTTCATTTGTTGGTTGATTTGTTGTCCCATCTGGTTGAATGCTGCTTCTAACACCTTGATCTCATCACCGGTTTTTGTCCCACTGGCCTTTTGGCCAGTGATTTGTTGTTGGAAGTCCCTGACTTTGTTGGTCAATGAAGTCAGTGGTTTGGTCAATTGTTTGACCACCAAAACACCAATGACTAAACTTAAAATAAGCACCGCAGCGATACTGGCCAAGGCAATTTTTAAAACAAAATTTTTGCTGATGTCTTTGGCCAGGGCTTCGTAGGTTTGGCCACCCAATATGGCATAGACATAGCCTTCATCCTGTCCATTGTATGTGACTTTTGCTGCTGAAAAAGCTTTCTTGGTGTCGGGACTGCGCGGATCCAGGTTAACCAATGGGCGATGAGAATCAGGCTGTAAAAAAGTTTCGATTTGAGTCAAAGGTATTTGGCTCTGATAAGGGGTATCGTGGGGTAAATTGTGACTCAACACACGACCTTCTGTGTCTAACAGATATACCTCTACAGTTGGGTTGATCACCATGGCACGTTCTGCCAATCTGTTGATGGCGGCTTCGTTATGCTGTCCATTTTGGATTAACTGTTCTTCAGCTGCCACATACATGGCGATGGATCCATTCAACCTTTGGGTCATTTCCAAGTTATATTGTACAGAGGCATAGCGGGTGATGAAGGCCAGTACAACGCCCATGACAATAAACAAAGTCATCAGCGTCAGGGATAATTTTTTATTCAATGATCTCATGGTTACATATGTGCTGAACTGTCAGGGGCTATGAATTTGTAGCCGACCCCCCAAATGGTTTTGATGAATTTCGGGTTGTGACAATCAGGTTCTATTTTGGTGCGCAGTCGATTCATGTGAGAATTGACGGTATGCTCGTAACCGTCATGACCATAACCCCAAACCTGATCCAACAATTGTGATCGATTGAACACTTTGTCTGGGTGACTGGCAAAGAAATGTAACAAATCAAATTCTTTGGCGGTTAAATTGATTTCTTCACCGTCCACTTTGACGGTTCTTTGTTCACTGCGTATTTCTAGTCCTGAAAAATTAAGAGCGGAGGTTGGTTCATTGATGAAGCCTTGACTGGCATCAAATCGCCGCATCAAAGCTTTGACCCTAGCGGTTAATTCCATCACGCTGAAGGGTTTGGTCAAGTAATCATCAGCACCCATCTCCAAACCCAAGACACGATCCAATTCCGTGGATTTAGCCGTGAGCATAAGAATGGGAACATAGTTGGCCTGACTGCGGATTCGACGGCAGATTTCAAGTCCATCCATCTTGGGTAATTTAAGATCCAGAACAATCGCACTCCAGGAACGATTCAATGCCATGTTCAAACCTTGTTCACCATCATGAATCAGTTCAACATGATCGCACAATTCTGCCAAATGAATCTTCAGCAATTGGGCAATGTCAAATTCGTCTTCAATCACTAAAATTTGTTTTTTTGACATGTCGGAGGCCTCCCCAGAAACTTCAGTTTTGTTATTTTGATTGAATATATGAAAGGTAAATGACATCAGAACTTACAATTTTTTGTGATTTTTGGTATTAACAGGTTACAGCCGGGGGATACATAAGAAAGGCTGTAACCTGTCAGTGGGTTAATGGTCAGTGCTTACAATTGACACGCACCTGCAAAATCGACCGGACCTGAGGTTAAGCGGGTCAGTGATTCTGTTCCTGAGCCATAGGCTGGTAACAATGAGTCATATGACAAAGTGGCATCTGTACAAGAGTTGAATTTAATTCGCACTTGGCCCCAATTAATTTGGGTGACATCGTCGGCATTGAAATCTTCACCAAAGATGGCACCTTCGGTTTGAAACACTTCAACAATGGCTGTGTCATCGACCACAGGGCCTGCACCAGTTAACCAGATCTGTTGTCCTGAGCCATCGGCAGCATAGTGGTACCAAGAGATCACTGCTCGAGCACCCCCACTGCCATCTTGGGTGATTTCGATCACGAAGCCATGACCATCTCTGGTGGGGTTATACCAGGCACCGCTGTGTCCGCCATCAACTGCTCTTGAGAGCCTGATTTCTGCCACAGGACTACCAGGGATGCTGAAATCAGCGGCGGTTTCGTCAAAACTAATCCCTGGTCCGTTGGTTCCACCTAAAAACACCTGTGGAGAGCCGTCCGGGTTGCCTTGTGAACCATTAAACCCGGGATGTAGTGCGATCAGGTCTGTCGTTGCTTCACCAGTGTCTGGTGCAGATTGGTTGAAAAATGCGGCATCAGATTCGGTATTCGCTTCGGTGCCTGCATCCCAAACATTGTTGCCATAAACTTTAACCCTGACTGGACCAGCAAATGAACCACTGTCATCAAAAATCGGGTAAGCCACAGGATTGTCATTGCCTATGAATGCATCATTGGAGGGCAGTAACATGGCTGCATATGACAAATATCGGTTGCTACCAGCATCCAGATAAACCATTTCAGTGGTGCTAAAACCAGGGTCAAACAACGGTGCGCCTGCAAACCCTTCAGGGTTCAGTACCACTTGATCCACACCAGCACCACTGGTTTCAAAATCTTCGGTCAGTGCGCCAAAGTCACCGTCTTCTGCCATGCGTTCAATGCCTGTTGATGCGGTTTCACCGACATTGAAACTATCGAAACTGCCGTCATGAAATCCCAACCATACAGGAGTTAAATAAACACCTCCGGCTGGAGCTTGATTTTTGACAGTCACTCGAACAGGAGTCTTGTTGTTTTGGATGGTGACCCGCATGATGGGGACAATCCCCTGGGTAAAATCACCCTTGACAGC
This sequence comes from Marinicella sp., assembly GCA_965230295.1. Classification (GTDB taxonomy): domain Bacteria; phylum Pseudomonadota; class Gammaproteobacteria; order Xanthomonadales; family Marinicellaceae; genus Marinicella. The sequence goes on from OZ246001.1 coordinate 2,484,053, forward strand.
ATCAATGGTGGTTCCCGGAGGTACAGTAGCACCCAAGATATTCACAGGTGTGGCAGCTGGATTACCAGCAGAGCCATTGAAACCCGGGTGTAATTCGATCACATCAGTGGTGGCTTCACCTGTATCAGGCGCCGTTTGATTCAAAAAAGCCGCATCAGTTTCGGTGTTGGCTTCAGTGCCGGCATCCAAAACTTCAGAGCCATAAACCACAAAAGAAATCGGACCGATGAACTCGCCTGAGTCATCAAACAGCTGGTGTGCCGTTGGGTTACCATTGGCAATAAAGGCATCATTGGAAGGCAGGATCATGGCGCCGTAACTGAAATACTGATTGGTGCTTGGGTCTAAGTCAAACACTTCGTAACTGGCCATACCAGGATCAAATACAGGTGCACCTGCAAAACCTTCAGGGTTCAAAATCACCGCATCTTGACCACCGGCACTGGCAAAGTCGCTGATCAATGCAGCAAAGTCACCGTCTTCGGCAAACCGTTCGACGCCTTCTGATGCAGCTGCGCCTCGGTCATACAAATCAAAACTGCCATCATGAAACCCCACCCATAGCGGGGTAAAATAAACCCCACCGGTGGGGCTCAGGTTTTCGACTTTGACTTTGACCTCAAAAGCCGAGGCCTGGGTGGCCAATAAAAATCCCGCTGGGATCAACAGCGAGCGTAAATGTTGTTTAATCTTCATGGTTTACTCCTCATGTGTGTTTCAAATGAGCAGCCATTATGAATTTCAATTCTCACAGAAATCTCACGGCTTCATGACAAATTCCTAAAATGAGCCTTCTGTTTGTTTTGATAGACTACCTCGATTTGAATGGATGAATTACAATGATGTGATCATCTTTAGTGACATCAGCATGAATATTCATGATCAAAAACAACTGGAGCCTATAACAAAAGCACAAGCATCTGAGCAGGCACATACTTTGCCGGCGGCGGTCTACCAAGGTGGTTTTTACTCCGTTTTGGATAAAACCTGGGTGTTGCATCCTTCGTGGCAATTGGCAGCCCATGCAAGTCAATTGGCCAATGTTGGGGAATATGTGGTTCATGAGATTGCTGATCAGCCCGTTATTGTGGTCAATACAGGTCAAGGTATCAAAGCCTTTCACAACGTTTGTCGACATCGGGCTGGACCATTGGCATTTGAAAATGGTTGTGGCAAAACATTGATGTGTAAATACCATGGTTGGAACTATCATTTGGATGGCCGGTTAAAAAGCGCCCCGGAAATGCACACCACCCCAGGGTTTGACGTTTCACAATACCAGCTGCCAGAAATCAAAACGGCGATCTGGCAAGGACTGGTTTTTGTGGCTTTGAATGACCAGGTGCCAGCATTGGCAGATGTGGTCAGTGGTATTGAAGACACCATTGCGCCCATTGATATCAGCACCATGCGGTTTTATCGGCGGGATGAATTCACCTTGGGATGTAATTGGAAAGTGTATGTGGAAAATTATTTGGAAGGGTACCATTTGCCTCATGTACATCCTGGATTAAATAAATTATTGGATTACAAAAGTTACCAAACTGAAACCAGTCAATGGCACTCATACCAATACAGTCCCTTGGATCAAAGTGAAGGCTTTTATGGTGAAGGACAGGCGCATTACTTCTTCCTGTACCCAAACACCATGTTAAATGTGCTGCCTAATCGATTGCAAACCAATCAAGTCTTGCCAATGTCGAACAACCAATGCAAGGTGGTCTTTGACTATTACTACCCGGATCAACCTGGCATTGAACACTTGATTGAACAAGATCAATCATTCAGTGATGAAGTGCAAGATGAAGACATCATGATTTGTGAAGCGGTCCAAAAAGGGTTGAATTCAGGTAGTTACCAAACAGGCAGGTTGTGTATGAAGCGTGAAACAGGTCTTTATCACTTCCAAGAGCTGATCAGAAAGGCTTACAGACAAGCCATCAAATCAACATGAAAACCATTCAATTAATCAGGCACGCCAAGTCCAGTTGGGAATACTCGCATTTAAGCGACCGGAAGAGGCCTTTGAGTAACAGAGGAATGAAAGACTACAGAATCATGGCAGAGGCGTTACAACATGCAGGGGTGGCATTCAATCACATATATTGTAGTGTTGCTCAACGAGCGCAACTCACCATACAGGGTTTGGCTGAGTGTTGGCAAGGTCGTTCTTTTGAATGGCAAGTGACTGATTCGATGTATGCGTTTTCAAGTTCACAAATTTGGCAGTTTACCAAGGGACTTGATGATGACATAGATCAGGTTTGTTTGGTTGGTCACAACCCGGCCATGACTGATTTCATCAACCAAGCCTGTGCGGCTGAGCTTGAAAACTTCCCGACCTGTGCTTATGCCAAAATTGGGTTCCCTACAAATCTTTGGAGCGAGATTGATCAACAACAAGGTGAATTGATCGATTTATTGCGACCTAAAATGTTTAAATGAGGAATCATCGGGTAAGCTTGGTCACACCCTCATCATCGATATCATTGTTGATTTCATTTTGATGCCATTGTCACATGGCTCGGGAAAATATCATGCCAGTCGTGTGAAGCTGATCTCAATTACCGTGCCGGGGTTGTGCTAATATCAATGGTTTATATGATGAGGAAGGGCTCATGTTGCGAATTATTATGTTGATTTTGGTGTCGTTCACCTTGTTCTCTTGTTCGTCTGATGATGGCAAAAACAATCAGCAAGCTGCGGTTGATAAAAAGAATAACAAAGAGCATATGCTCAGTGATCAGGAAAAACTGTTGGAAAAAGCCAGAAAAGCCGAGGAAGAAATAAAAAAAGCTGATGAGAAAAGGCGCAAAGCATTGGAAGACCAGGGCGGTTGACTGATTCGGATCAGTCATTCATTTTAGGTTCATATTACTGGGTTATTATTGATTGGTTCAATAAGGCGCTTTTACTGAATGTTGAGGGTCATTGAGTGAAGCCAATAACAATAAGTGGCATGACTGCCAGTTGTGTAGAGTGACTAGACGACACATCAGTGGTGCCAAACTGTGGAGAATGTCATGAATAAATTTATTGTACTCATTGTTTTACTCTGTTTTCTTTCAGTCGGATCTGCAAAAAAATTGGGTTTAAAATTCGATATCCATGGAAACTTGGTTGGGCCGGATGATTATTTGGTTCACAAAGCTTTGATCGATGATGAAGAAGGTTATAAAAATGATGCCATGTGGCGCTTCAAGGAAGCAGCAGAGTATGGCAATAAACATGGGCAATATTATGCTGGCTTGTTGTATTTACAAAAAGATGATTACATCAATGGCTATGCCTGGTTGAAATTAGCCGGTGATCAATTCATGAACAATGCCAATTTGTTACCTGGTGTTACCCAGGAACTCAAGAAACGGCAGCAACTGGCCCAAGCTGATGAGGCACTGAATGACTTAAAGCAAGAAATCAATTTTGAATCCACCATTGCCAAAAGAATTAACTGGTTTAAAAGGATCAAGTTTGGTGGCTCAAACATCGGTGGTCACATCCCTCTCTTTTGGGAAACCCGATTGTATGATGGATTTTCTTTCAATGGACCCAGAATCAGGGGTTGGCAACTGCGGAAAGAAATCAATACTTTTTTGTTTGAATACCGCTACCAAAAAGGTGATGTCAGGTTGAAAGAAATAAAATTGGCAGAGAACATGTAAATAAAAGGAATGTTCTTGGGGCTTCATTCTGGGAAATGGTCTGACAGGTCTTCATATTTGCTGCGCAAATAAACCGGCCTTTACAGACTATTGTCTGAGCAGTTGCTTCGCACTGCATGTCTGTTCCTGACAAAAGTGAAAGCGACTACTTACATGGATGTAAGTATGCAGCGATAGCAGGCAGGAATTGTTCCCAACAATTCTCTGCATTCACCCCGTCCTGGGGATCGATGCGGTAGCTGCCGAGGCGAACATGACTTGCTACCTCGCACGCACTGCGGCATTCAAATCGGGCTTCTTTATCTTCGATAAAACCGCCCAACTTTCATTGCCTGTGCTATAACGCCATTCACATAAGGCTTCTTGACTGCGTCAAATCGCCATATGCTCATTGGCTATTCTCTTCGCCTCTGATTGGCTTACATGGAAGTAAGTCCTCTGAGGAGGCAGGATGCCGGTATCAGAGGTGACTACATGGATGTAGGTCTGCCGCGATAGCGGCCGCAACATCAAAAGCTCACGGCTAATCAATCATTACATCAAGGCTTCTTTGCTTTGCAAAATCGCCATGATTGCATGATTTGCCTAACCGGCTCGGCGGGTCAAGCTGCTCAGCAGCTTTCCAATGTCCTTGGGCATTCAACCGCCTGAAAAACCCTTGAGTCGTGACATCAGGAAGGCTAAACTGATTGTTTTTTTTGGAAGCAATAACATGGCCACCATTAATTTCAAAGGCAACCCCATTCAAACCAATGGCAATTTCCCACAAGTAGGTACCCAAGCACCAGATTTACAACTGGTTTTGGCTGACTTGAGTGAAGCCACTTTGTCAGATTACGCTGGCAAGCAAATCATTCTCAATGTCTTTCCCAGTATTGATACAGCAGTGTGTGCCTTGCAGTTGAAAACATTCAGTCAGAAAGCAGCACAACGTGATGATGTGGTTTTGTTGTTTGCCTCTATGGATTTACCTTTTGCGTTGAATCGATTTTGTGCGGCAGAAGGTGTTGATAATGCTGTGACAGGTTCCGATTTCAGACACCAAAGTTTGGCACAAAATTATGGAGTCAAAATGACAGATGGGCCTTTGGCCGGATTGTATGCCCGAGCCACATTGGTGATGGATGCATCACACCAGGTGGTTTACAGTGAATTGGTCGAAGATGTGGTTAATGAACCCAATTATGATGCAGCCATGGCGGCTTTGGGTTAACTCATCCTGAAAGCATCATATGAACCACTTGTCAGGCAAGTCAGGTGGTTGGTAATCAGCTAAATAGTCAACGGCATCTTCTGGGGTGCCGCTGATGTGGTACAACTGGCGGTATTCCGATTTGGCAAAATTTTCGCTGTAAATGTGCTCAAACATTTCAAACAATTTATCGTAATAGCCATCCGTGTTGAGAAACACAATCGGTTTTTCGTGGTAACCCAATTGTTTTAAGGTCATCACTTCCAACATTTCTTCCAGGGTGCCGAATCCACCTGCTAATCCGATAAAGGCATCGGCCAGATCAATCATCTTTGCTTTTCGCGTGTGCATGTCTGGTGTGATGATGAGTTCATCATCGATGGTATTGACCACCCCGTCGATACGCAAGGCTTCTGGGACCACGCCAACAGTTTTGCCTTGGTGGTTCTTGATTGACTTGGCCACTTGACCCATCAGGCCCACCATGCCACCACCATAAACCAATTCCAAATTCTGGCTGGCCATGATAGCGCCGAGGTTCTCGGCGTGATCAAAATAAATCTTTTTGATGTGATCTGATGAGGAACAGTAGACGGCGACTTTATGTATGTTTTTTGATAAATTGTTCATGTGTTTCGGGTTGTTTATCAATCGGCTGTGGGATTGATGCGAAAGGTTTTGACGGTCACTGGCCACCGCACTGATTTGGTTTCATCTTCACCCCACGCTTCACCCAGCTTCTCTAAAATCTGAATTCTGGGATCCTGGCCATGTTCTTCCATGTAACGTTGGGTGGCCGACCAGGTGCCTAAATAACCGACTAAATGTTTCAAAGTCCATTGTTTATTCATTTCACATTTAGGCGCTTTGATTGTTTCGAACGGGAATTCTATGCAGCCATAAGCCTGTTCAATGTGGCGTCGTTCCGGTGGCCAGAATTTGCCAATGATCTCATCATAATAATGTTGAATGACCGCATCAACTGCAGTTGAAATGTGGTGGAGTTCATAACACCAAACTGCCAACACAGCATTGGGTTTGGCCACCCTTTTTACTTCTTGGAAGAAGGCCTTGAAATCAAACCAATGAAGCGCTTGTGCCACAGTGATCAAATCCACACTGTGGTCTTTCAAAGGACTTTGGTGGGCCAAAGCCACTTCATACTCTACCCGCGGATATATCATGGCCCGATAAATTTGCGATTCACTGGCATCGGTGCCAATGACATAGGAAAAGTGATTGGTCAAGGCAACGGCTGCTTGGCCATTGCCTGTTGCACAATCCCAGGCCAGTGCTTGGTCTTCACACAATGAACTCAACCAGGCATATAATTCAGGAGGGTATTCAGGTCGATATACACTGTAATCCTCAGCTTGATTAGAAAAATGGTCTTTGAATAAAGCTTCGCTTGTCATGGGTGGGTGTTACCTCTGTTGTGGTGGCTTTTTTAGCTTCCGGTATAAGAATCGATTGGGGTGAATTATCTTACACAAATCAGCTTCAAGAGGCAAAGGTTCTGCCAAGATCATCGCAGTTAAATACTGGGCCAGTAGTGGGGCAGAAGTAAACCCCCTGGAACCCAAACCATTCAAAATATATAAGTTGGGTGTGGGTTGGGCAGGGGGGTAAGATTGCCAATGCCTGCCATGGTGTAAATCATGGTAGTCATCCATAAACTGGTGTTGCTCAATAAGGGGACCACAAATGGGTAAGTGGTCTGGTGTGGTTGCCCTGATGGCCGCATGTCCTTTGGGTTCAGTGGCATTTTTCAGTGTCGAATAAATGTCATGACCTTGCCACAGTTTTAGGTTTCTTGCCCAATGATCAGGGTGTAGTTCTGCGGGTCTTAGGACTTGCTCCTCTGGTACATGATCAAAGGTGGCACCGCACAACCACAATTCCGCATTGGCTTGTGGAATCACATACCCGTTATCAAGCAAGATGTGGTCTAAACTGGCCTCCGCAGGCGGCTTTACCGTGGTGGTTTGGCCGTGCTTGGCAGTCAACGATGAATCAACAGGGTGTAGCAACTGTTGTGCTTGTATGCCATTGGCCACTATCAGCAAGTCGCATTCATGAAATGGGCTGTCAACTTCATCAAGCAGTTGCCATTTTTGATCATCAGATTGTTTGATTTTTGCTGTCTTTTGTGAAATCCAATGGTCAACATCAGCCAACAAGCGTTGTGCCACATTGCGGGTGTCGATGTAACCTGCTTTGGGGTAAAAAACATGGTGTTCACAGATCTTGACCAAATCTGCGGGCAAATTGGCGGCTGCCAGGCCGTTGCGCCAACTCAGTTGTTTGGTTGATCTGAGTTCTTGTTGGACACCGATGCCATGCAATTCATCAGGTTGATAAAATGCCAGGGCTGTTTCGAATGCCCGCACATATAATAAAGATTCAGGTGAGTCTTTGGCAGTCAGCAACGGCATCATCATGGCCATGCTGTTACCTGATGCCATTTGCATGGGCTCAGGGTGTTGGTCAATCACAGTGGTTTCAAACCCGGCTTGTTTGAAGCTGTGGGCCAGGCACATGCCCGCAATACCTCCGCCTAAAATAGTGACTTTCTGATGGTGTCTCTGCGCAGCTGTTAAAGGCCACCAGGCATGTTTGTCCTGATCGGGTTGATGTGTTTTTTCACAGGTGGCGGTGATCATTTCTCTCTTTTTACCGTAACCGGGTTGTTTGTTGACTTTGAACCCCTGCGCAGTGAGGCTTTTTTGCACAGAAGAAGCTGCAGTGAATGTGGCCAGTGTGGTACCAGAGTTTGACAGCCGCTTAACTTCAGCGAAGAGACTGGGCTGCCACATTTCGGGATTTTTACTGGGAGCAAAGCCATCTAAAAACCAAGCATCCACATGTCCCTGGAGCTGAGACAATGATTCTGTTGCATCACCCAAAACCAACATCAATGTAATGCCTTGGCCCAAATTCAGGGTTTGGATTCCCAGACGGTGATTGCCCCAGACATTTAAAAGTTCTTCACTGTAGGGTTTGAGTTCTGGAAAGTGACTGTGTGCCTGTCGCATACTGCTGTGGTTGAGCGGATACTTTTCAAGGCTGATGTAATTAAGCTTGTTAGGCCTCCGTTGGCATTGATCCCATGCCTGTGACACGGCGAGAAAATTTAAGCCAGTACCGAACCCCGTTTCTGCTATACAAAAAGAGTCTGTTGTAGTGGCATTTTCCCAGCGTTTTATCAGTCGGTTTTGCTCAATAAACACATGTTTTGTCTCTGCTAAACCACCAGAATCATTGAAAAACACATCATTAAATTGACTCGAATAAGGCTGTTCATTCTTAATCAAGGCTTCATGAGGATTCAGGTAAGTCAATTGCAACATGGTCATGTGCACATTATAGTGGAATATCCTGTGTGCATCATTTTGGACCGCAACTTGAAAATGGCTGCCCCACTTGATCCATGTGTCAGGTCATTCTTTTTTCAATACATTTTGCATCATGCCCTGGTTACACTCAGTACAAATGTAATCTTTGGCTTTGAACGGGGCGTTGTTGCTTTGATAGTTATTAACTTTGATGTAAATGGTGTTGATGCGACAAGAACTACAGGTCAACCTGACAATTTGGTTCAATGACAATGGTTCAGCCGGGCCCATAAAAAAGTTGTTCGTAAAAGTTAAAACCATAAAAATTATCAGCGATAAAGCCTCGGCATGGAAAGACTTTTGGACAGAAATTCATATTTTAAGATTGTTAGGGCGCTAAATTGCTTTGCCATCAGTTAAAATAGCCTGCACATGACAAAAATTGATCCTAAAATCTCAATTCCGGACTACCGCATCATCAGAAAGATAGGTGAAGGGGGTATGAGTGTTGTGTACTTGGCCTATCAAGAATCATTGAAACGTGAAGTGGCCTTGAAAGTCATGCGTCCCATCATTTCTGACGAAGAAAATGTGGTCAGACGTTTTGAACAAGAAGCAGAAATCATTGCCAAGTTGTATCACCCCAATATCGTTAATATCTATGAAGTGGGTCATGTAGATGATGAGGTTTTGTTTTATTCCATGCCATTTTTGCAACATGGAGATTTAACCACTTTTGCCTATCACAATGATGAAGAATTGAAGCAAATGATCGCTGGTATTTGTGATGGTTTGTCTTATGCACACACACAAGGCGTTGTCCATCGAGACATCAAACCTGAAAACATCCTGTTTGACCAATTTGGCAATGTGCAGATTGCTGATTTTGGCATTGCATTGAGTACTGGCAGGCGTCGTTTTACCAAGGACAGTCGCATAGTGGGCAGTGTTTATTACATGAGTCCGGAGCAAGCTCAGTCAAAACATGTGGATGCGCGCTCTGATATATATGGTCTCGGTGCCATTTTGTATGAAGTGTTGACTGGTGAGCCTGTTTATGATGAAGACAGTGATTTGTCTCTTATGATGGCTCATGTTTCTGATCCAATTCCAGAGTTGCCAGCTGAAATGGCCCAATGGCAAGGTGTGATCAACCGTTGTTTGGCTAAATCACCCAATCAACGGTATCAAAACATGCAAGAATTGAAAAATGCAGTTTTGGCTGTTAATGCAGGAACACAGCCATTTTGGACTTTGACCCGGATGGGATTTTTAGCCACTGCCATACTGGCTGTCATCAGCATCGGACTGGTATGGAAAGTGACCAACGATCAATCCCCTCCCATGCTTGCCAATGATCAACAGACCACATCTGTAAAGGGCGAATCAGCAAGCAATGGAACTGCTACGCAATTGGATCAGGAGCGTGGTGCTGACAGCGACAATCAAGCACTGACGGATGCTACTGTTTCGGATCAATCAATTGATTCAGAGTTGGCAGGAATCACAGCTGAAGTTGATGAGGTACCAGTGGTTAATTTACTGAGTACAGATCAAGAACAAGAATTGTTACAAAAAGCACGCCGCAACATCCAAAGAAAACAATTGACCACCCCCAAAGACAACAATGCACTGGATCAAATATTGTTGCTGCTGACCAACATCCCTGATCACAATGAAGCTTTGGGCTTACTCTCGGATGTGATGGCAGGTTACTATGATTTGGTTTACCAGGCGGTGTTAAAAAATGATTTCAGTCAGGCCAAGACTTTTGCTGATTCTGTGTCAGAAGTGCGGCATCGTACCATACTGGTCAATGAAAATTTGTTGGCACAATTAGAACAAAACACTGAATTAGAACGCTCATTGATGCTAGGCACAGTGGTCGAAAAGTTCAACACTGCCAAAAGTAAATTGGATCATGTACAAACCAATCAGTTGATCGCTTTGGTTGATCAAGTGGTGCCAGGTCAAGAGTTGGTAGATGAATTGATGGACTCGGTAAAAACCATGTTGCGACCTGGTCAGGTTTTGCGCGATAAAGAAGGCGTTAAAACTGTGGTCATCACGCCTCAGTATAGAAGTCGCAAAGGCCTGTTAAGCTATGGCCTGGCTGTGACCATGAGTGAAATTACTTGGGCAGAATATGATCGATTTGTCAGCGCCACCAGCCATCCATTGAAACGGTGTAAAAGCCAAATCAGTTCTAACATGATATTCAGCCAGCGCAATTACACCAAACCGGGGTTCAAGACCTTTGATGACATGCCGGTGGTTTGTGTCAGTTGGCCAGATGCCAACCAATATGCCCAATGGTTGAGTCAACAAACAGGACATACTTATCGATTACCTACGGCTCGAGAATGGCAACATTTGAAAAAGCTCAGTCAGCGAACAGTGGTATGTGGTGAGGCCAATTTAGCGGGGCAGGAACTGCAGGCCAAACTGAATGAAAAAGCCCAGGAAAAGCCCTTGCATGGCTGTCATGACGGGAGTTTATACGTGGCCAGAATCAATCAATACAAAAAAGACAGCCTGGGCTTGATTGGCATTCAGGGTAACGTCAGCGAATGGTTATCCGGATGTGAAAAATTGGGTAAATTCAAAGCCATTTTTAACAAAGATGACCAATGTGATAGCAACCCGGTAATAGGCCGGTCCTGGTTGTCAGGAACTGACGATACAGGTGATGTTCATGCCATCGATTTTGATGAAGCCTGGACTCATGTGGGATTTCGGTTGATCCGGGATCTGAGAAAGGAATAAAAAATACCATTATGAATGAAACAGAATATGAAGCTGATGATACAGCTGCTAAAGAAGCCTTCTTTACGTCCAAAGAAGCTCGTGTGATTGCTTGTTTGATGGAAAAACAACTGACCACACCCAACAATTACCCATTGAGCATGAACTCATTGTTGTTGGCTTGTAATCAAAAAACCAATCGCGTTCCAGTGATGAACCTCACTGAAGGAGAGGTTGGTCATACGGTGAGTCAACTGGAAAACAGGAACCTGGTTGGTGTTGATTATGGAGGTCGGGCCAATCATGTCACGCATCGGGTCATGACAGAGTTCAACATCGACCGCAAACAACAGGCCATCTTGGCCGTATTGATGGTTCGTGAGCCAATCACCCTGAATGACATCAAAACCAAAACTGGCAGAATGGAAGATTTTTCTGGTGTGGAAGATGTGTTGTCGGTGGTCGATTCATTGATGGATCGGGACGAACCTTTGGTGATTCGTATCCCCAAAGGCCCTGGTAGTCGCGAAGATCGGTACACCCACCTGCTGTGTGGTGATGTGGATGTGACAACTGTTGTTCAACAAGTGAAGAAGCCAACCAGTACCCAGGCTTCAAGGATTGATGAACTTGAGTCTCGGGTGGAGAAATTAGAAGCACAAATTCAAGCCTTGTTGAATCGATAGGTTGCAACATGACAAGCAAAGTAAGTGTAGATGGCTGCAATCGATACCAAGCATAAATCACCCAAGTATGGCGTCATTACCATGCTGGTTGCTGCCTTGGTGATCAGTACTTCCAGTGTGTGGGTTAAATTGGCAGACATGGGCGCCACTGTGATAGGTTTTTATCGCATGTTCATTGGTGGTTTGTTGTTGGTCTTCATTTGCCTGTGGCAAAGTAAGCCTTTGTGGCGCAACCTGAATTACTCCAAATGGTTGTTTTTGGGTGCCCTGTTTTTTGCCGCCGATTTGTGGTTTTGGCATCGCTCCATCGATTTTGTTGGGCCAGGCCTGGCCACAGTGTTGGGAAACGTTCAGGTGTTCTTTATGACCTTATTCGGTTATTTGTTCCTGAGTGAAAGAATCAGCTGGAAGTTTTTTGTCGGATTGGTGCTCACCTTTTTGGGTTTGTTTTTATTGGTGGGTTTGCAATGGGCCGAATTATCCGGTGACTACAGATTGGGGGTGTTTTATGGCTTGGCCACAGCCTTGGCTTACACCGGTTTTATGCTGTCGTTGCGCCATGTTCAGGCCATGCCGAACGCTTTGTCACCGATGGCCAATTTGGGCGTGCTTTCCATACTGTGTGCAGTGATCATGGCTGTTTTGGTTTTGTTGGAATCGGGTAGTTTTGCCATTCCTGATCTGACATCTGGTTTGTCTGTATTCCTGTTGGGGGTGTTTTGTCAGGTGGTGGGTTGGGTCATGATCACCAAAACCATGCCGACATTACCCACATCTATCGTGGGCTTGTTGCTGTTGTTACAACCGGCCATGTCAATGGTGTGGGATGTGTTGTTCTTTAACCGTCCTACCGGACTGATGGATGGCATTGGCTTGTTTTTGGTGTTGTGTGGAATCTACCTGGCGACATGGAGGAAAAGGAGTCGAAATGAGTAAAGGACAAATTGTATTCATCGCATTGGTGTTGTTGTTGACATTATTCAATGCCATGTTGTGGTTAAATTTCATGCAAGAAGGACCGGCACCAAGGGGCGGTCGCATCATGGGATTGGTCATCATGCTCGCTGCTGGTGCCTTGCTTGCAGATAAGATCAGTAACAATCCTTATGCACCAGGTTTTATTCGGGTTGGCTGTTTCTTGGGTTTGATTGGTATGGTATTTATTTTGTCGAACCCTTAACTGATGAAAATCACTGATTTAGATTTGCAGTTAAGTTCTGCTACTGATACTGATCTTAGGGAAGTGTTAACGTGGTTCGATTGCGCCAAAGAATTGTTATACTGGGGTGGGCCAGATCTGACTTTCCCCCCGGAGCTTGAATCATTCAAACAGCAATCCAGATACCACAAGAGCCATTCCTTTGTGCTGCATACTTCAACAGAGGTTGTGGTGGCCTTTGGTCAATTTTATAACCGTTTGAATCATTGTCATTTAGGCAGGCTGGCAGTGGCCCCAACACATCGTGGACAAGGCATCGGCGCCGTGTTGATCGAGCGGTTAAATCAACGAGGCAAAAAGGATTTGGGCTTGCAGTCAGGCTCATTGTTTGTCCTGAATGACAATGCCCCAGCCATGCACTTGTACCAGAAATTGGGGTATCAACAAGCTCAATACCCGAAGACCATTCCATTGGAAAAATGTTTGTACATGATCAAAAAGATCCTGTGATCCCACATTAACTGTGGCTGTTGGTCGTCACATTGATTAAACTGTTTGTTATTAGAGACCACTACTTATCCACTCATGTCTGCAGAACCGAACCAAACATCCGTCAATGCCGCGTTGTTCAAGGCCATCGCTTTGATGCTGTTGGCAGCCCTGGGTTTCAGTTTCATGAATGTTTTGATTCGCTGGACATCCAGTGAATTGCACGCCTTCCAAATTGCTTTTTTCCGCAACTTGTTTGGTTTGGTTTTTATGTTGCCTTGGTTGATCAGCAACGGTTACCGTTCTTTCAAAACCCAACGGTTGAAGTTGTTTTTCATCCGCGCATTGCTGGGCATCAGTGCCATGTATTGTTATTTTTGGGGCATCACTGTTTTACCCTTGGCCAAAGCCGTGGCTTTGAGTTTTACCGTGCCATTATTTGTGACCATTGGTGCTGCTGTTGTGTTGCGTGAGCAGGTGCATGTACGCCGGTGGATTGCTGTATTGATCGGGTTCATTGGCACCTTGATTATCCTTCGTCCCAGTATCGATGGAGACATGTTTGCTTCCTTGGTGGTGGTGGCATCGTCCATACTGATGGCGGCATCGGTGCTGATCATCAAGAGTTTGTCCAGAACCGAAGATGCCAATGTCATTGTTATGTACATGGTTTTATTGATGACGCCGTTGTCGTTGCCGGTGGCAGTCTATGTCTGGCAATGGCCTTCCTGGGAAATTTGGTTGGGGGTCATTGTGATGGGTTTCCTCGGCAGTTTTGCTCACCTGATGTTCACTTCATCACTGAAAATGTCAGATGTGTCCATCATCATGCCGTTTGATTTTGCACGCTTGCCTTTCATCATAGTCATGGCTTGGGTGTTTTTTGATCAGTCTGTGGATCAGTGGACGGTCATTGGTGCGGCCATAGTTTTTGCTTCAGGCATTTATATTGCCCATCGGGAGGCCCAACTTAATAAAAGGCGTGCCATGCAGCCTAAAGTCACATCATGAAATTCGACCAAAAACAACAGCAGGAATTTCTCAAAGCTTTGTGTCAGACCATGCCGTTTGGTAAATACCAGGGTAGGCAATTGATGGACTTGCCAGGTCATTATTTGGCTTGGTTCCATCGACAAGGGTTCCCAAATAATCAGCTGGGCCGGCAATTGGCCTTGGTTTTTGAATTAGATCACAATGGCTTGTTGGGCCAATTGCGTCAACAGCTGAAAAAATCTGCGCAGCATCCGGAATGATTGTCAGATGAAGGCTTTGTTACACAAGATCGGACAATGTGATACCTGTAAACCACATTTGGTCGACGGGGTCAGGCCAGTGGTTCGTGCCAGTGCCAACAGTCAAATCCTGGTCATTGGTCAGGCTCCAGGTCGAAAAGTACATGATACGGGTGTCCCTTGGAATGACCCAAGTGGTGTACAATTGCGCCAGTGGTTGGGTGTCAGCGATGAGCAGTTTTATGACACCAATTTGTTTGCTTTGATGCCGATGGGTTTTTGTTACCCAGGAAAAGGCAAAAGTGGCGATTTACCGCCGCGTCCAGAGTGTGCCCCTCAATGGCATCATCAATTGTTAGAGGAAATGCCTCATATTGAATTGACCCTGTTGATTGGTTTGTATGCACAACAGCATTATTTGCCGACCAGCTACCCAACTTTGACTGAAACAGTCAGGCAGCATGAGCTTTTTTTACCAACACAACTGCCGTTGCCACACCCTTCACCCAGGAACAGAATCTGGCAAAAGAAAAACCCATGGTTTGTGACTGAAGTGGTGCCAAAGTTGCGGGACCGAGTGGCGGTTATTCTGTCGAGTGAGCGCGAGATTTAACCAGTTTAAGGTGTTTGATCATCAGTTTGTATAAAACACCAATCCCCAAAGCAATGATCAAATAACAAGCGATGAAAGCCATGACATAAATCCAGGTTCCAGAGTGGTTTAACTGGGTCAAAATATTGGTGGTCATGATCAGGCCATAAACCAATACCATGGCCATCAACAACACAGTAAGCAAACAAAACAGTAGGTGCAACAATCGATGGTGTATTGGTAATTGATTGGTTTGAACGTGGTTTTTGTTCATATGAAAACTACTTCGCTTTGTATTTCAGGTGGGTGGTGTTCTGTGCTTTCAACTCACTCCTGTGAGCACGGCGTCGCAATAAGCGGCCAATTCTGAAGCCGGCCGGATTGGCTTTGAAAGCACGCCAATCGACCATTTCTTTGGCAGTGGTCCGGTCCTTAACCATAAATAACGATTTAATAAATAACCACATCTACTTAATTCTCCTCATTCTCGAATGATACCTTCAACGAGCTTTTCATTAAGGCTTCTTGACTGCGTCAAACCGCCATATTGAAAAACTCTTCTGAAACGGCTTTGTGTTTATATTGATTTCGTGCTTCAGCTTTTATCTCCTCACTTTCTTTTGAAATTTTCATCAAGGTTTCTTGACTTCGTCAAACCGCCTTACTGAAATAGCCTTCTGTTACAGCTTGGTACTTAAAAGCATTTCGCACTAAGCTTTGTTTTCCTCGTCTTCTGATTTTTTTGACTATCGAAATACACTTTCAACGGGCCTTTAACCGAGGCTTCTTGACTCTGTCAAACCGCCTCAGTTAAAGCCTCTTCTGAAACGGCTTGGTGTTTAAATAGATCTCGTTTTCTCAGTTTGTTGACCTATTAATTAAAATAGCATTTTGCTTGGATAAATGGCAGTGCCAGAAGTTGTGTTTGCACGATCAGTTGGTGCATTGGGCTAATGATCTGAGGTACCAGGGTTTTGATGACATTTCGATCTTGGCTGCAGCTAGTTTGGCATCAATGAACGGGCTTAATGCTTCCATATCGTGGACAACTTTGGTACAAATGACAGAGGTTGCTAACATGGTGAGGGTGAAAAACACTGCGAATTTACGCTTTGGTGCCTTGTGCAAGGTCAATTTGAATAAGTCAATCAAAGCCCACAACAGGCACAGCAGAAATATCACAAACAAGGCTTGAAACATGGATAAACCCCATGAGTTCTCAGTTAGCCAGTAATTGGCATGGCCTATACATTTGTCGCCAGCCAATAAACCAAAATGATGAATCCAGTTGAAAGACAAAATTGTAGTCAACAGCACCACAAACAATGTCCAGTTAACAGGCGTTGGTTTAAGTTCTTCCTTGCGTCTTCTCATGATGGAAATTCTCAATGCATTTACTCCCTGTAAATTCAGCAAAACTAATTCACCCTTAAGTATATCAAATCAGGATTTTTTATTGAGTGCCAGAAGTTGTGTTTGAAGCTTGTTATTCCTGTGTTATCGCCATTCCCTCGAAGGCGGGAACCTATTCCAAACTGTTGACACCCCCTCCATAAACAGTCACACGACTGAATTTTTATGTAATGAAAAAACAACTTTCAAGTTCTAATTTGAATAGATAACTGGGAGCCAACCATGAAAAAATTACCGTTGATCTGTTTATTTGTTACTGGCTGGGTACAGGCCGAGACCTTTGATGTATTCATCAATAACTTTACCTTTAGTCCCAATAATTTAGAAATTGAAGTGGGCGACACGGTTCGTTGGACCAACAACCAGGGTTTTCATGACGTGGTTGATGATGCCGGCCAGTTCAGATCAGGGCCAGCATCAGCGACCGCTTTTGTGTTCGAAAGAACCTTCAACAGCGTCGAAGAAATTCGTTACCATTGTTCGGTTCATTCAGGTCCAGGTAGAGACATCAACAGTAACATGAATGGTCGTATTAATGTGGTTGAAGCCCAGGTGGTCGAGCCAACTTTCAATATCAATCAAGGCATTTCGGGCAGTTGGTTTTTTCCTGACACCAACGGTTCGGGATTTCTGATCGATGTCAGACCGGCTGATCAATTCATGTTTGCGGCTTGGTTCACCCATGACTTCACAGATGATGGCAGGCCCGATGAAGACAATGGTACCCGATGGTTCACCATGTCTGGAACATATGCCAACGACACAGCCAATTTAACCTTGATAGAAACCGCAGGTGGGTTGTTTGACAGCGGCCAGGTTGTGACCAATTCAGCGGCTGGCACACTGACTTTCCAATTCACCGATTGCAGCAATGGCACAGTCAGTTATGAATTCACCGATGGTTCAGAACTGGCCGGCAACTTCCCCATACAAAGGGCTGTACCAGGAACCGAAAGCTTGTGCGAGTCTCTGGTCGTCAGTGCTCAAGAATAATGTGAACTGATATGGGGGCTGCTCAGCAGCTTTCCAATGATAAGTCATTTCATTGACGGTTCAATTTCGGTTTTGAGTTCATTGATCATTGTCTTTAAATTATATTTAACCAAATGGTTGAATAGTCTGTGTTTCTAAGTATAATTCAACCAATCGGTTAAATATTATTCAAATAATTCATGGCAAAGAAAACTCATTTGGATCATGTGTTTATGGCATTGGCCGACAAAACAAGACGTGATTTGGTTCACTCACTGGCGGATTCCGAGATGACCATAAGTCAACTGGCAGAGGGGTTTGATATGTCATTGGCAGCAGTATCGAAGCACATCAAAGTGTTGGAAAAAGCCAAGCTTGTGAATCGCCGAATTGAAGGGCGTATTCATTACATCAAATTGGTTCCTGAGCAATTAACAGGGGCATTAGATTGGATCACCATTTACCAGAATTTTTGGGGAAATAGGTTAGATCAATTATCAAAAGTCATAGATCAAGAAGAGGATAAAAATGATTAAGTTAAACATCAAAGAAGAATTCAACACCTCTGTAGAAAAGTTATATACAGCCTGGAGTAACGAGGAATTAGTGAAGCGGTGGTTTGGCCCGGCGGATGACATGATTGTTCCAGAAGCCAAGTTGGATGTGGTTGAAGGCGGCCACTATCGGATTGTCATAGAGAACAGTGCAGGGGAACAGTTTATAGTCGGAGGCACCTATAAGGAAGTGATCCCAAATAAACGTTTGGTTTTTAGTTGGCAATGGGAAAACAGTCCAGTCATAACAACAGTGGAATTGAATTTTACCGCTTTGTCAGACCAGCGATCTGCACTTGAATTGATCCACACTGAATTTGAGGATCAAGAAAGCTGTGATCATCATATGCAGGGATGGGGTGGTTGTATCGCTAAGTTGCCAAAGGTATTTTGAGAGAACAATTCAACAAGAGGAATCAACAATGAAATATTCAATAATTTTAATTTTAGTGGCTTTGCTTCAATACATTTATTTCACTTTTAGAGTCGGGTTAAGCCGCGGTAAATATGAAATTCACGCACCAAAAACTGTGGGTCATGAAATCTGGGAAAGGATGTACCGGGTCCAACAAAACACACTTGAACAGTTAATCATTTACATCCCCGGAATGGTTTTGTTTTCAATGTATGTCAGCGAAAAATGGGTGGTTATTCCCGGGGTGCTTTATATCATAGGTCGTGTTGTCTATTCATACCTATACATCGCAAACCCAGAGAAACGAGCGCCTGGAGTTTTTCTGAGTTTTTTCAGCAACATCGCCCTGGTGGTAGGTGCTTTAATTGGTGTGATCCTTTCTTTACAGTAAAAGCCATTCAATTGCTTTCGTACCGCAAGTAGGTTGGGCTGAGCTTTGCGATGTCCAACATGTAGGTGTTTAGATGAATTGTTACCAGCAGATAGGCAAAGTGATCGGGCTTTTTATGGGTTTGAAAAACTTAGGTTTGTAACGAGATAAATCTATTGACCGACAATATTTGATTCAGTCAACGATCCTTTGTGATTTACATTAAGTGGGTTAGGCTTCAGTCGTGATTGCCTCGTATATGACTTACAAATCTGTATATTGCGATTGCGCCGCCATCAATTATTGCCCCGGCGAAGAACCCAAAAATCAAGCTTGGTAAAAATACATCGCCACTGCTTTCAAACCAGAGTAAGCCATTGTTAAATTTGAATAACAGTTGAGCAACTACAACAGAAATCATCATGCTCACAATAATGGCTATGAATTGGAACAGGTTATCTTTCTTTCGAACATTAACCCCAGTGATGTTATCTGAAACCATATTGTAAATATGTTTTCCAGTCATTTGCTGGTCCTTATTCTGACTCATGGGTTTTCTTATTAGTTGAACCAAACATACTTTTATCCTTAAACCAGTAAGGTGCTTTTCCTTTGAAAGCAGTGTAACAAAATAGGTAACTTGCACATCCAACGAAGGGTGTAACAAAAAGTAAATATGCATTACCTTCGGCCAGTATTGTATAGAGTTGTGACTTAAATGCCATAAAGAAAATCAAACCAGATAGGCCAAAAAAAATGCGGTCAAACACCGAGTACTGTTTGTTGATATATCCTTTGTCGTTCATCTCAACCCTATGTAATACGATATCAATAAACATATCACAACGATGGTTGGTTCGTAAGTGATAGAAGTAATACTGCGATGGCAAAAATTAAATACCACGTCTCATAATCAATTTTCCTTCAGCAAGTAGGTTGGGCTGAGCATTGCGATGCCCAACATGACGATGTTTGGCTTTTCTGGTGAGATTTTTCTATAGATGGTGCCCGGGGACGGATAGTAACAGATTTGTAACTTATTGATATATATTAATAATAATTACATAGATGAAATGTTACCAACATAATTACCAACATTAACACAAAGTGACCGGTCTTTCTATGTGTTCGAGAATTTCAGTTTTTTTGATGCATTAAAACGAATGATTGTCTTTTATTGTTCGTGAAAACAATTGTAATAATGAGAAGGAATTTGTATGAAACTTGATTAATTCATTCTGAAGTTGTGTCTTGTTGATTCTTCTTATTAGTTTTAATTTTCTTTTTCAGGTCCTTAAAGAGTGTATTATGAAATTTCAATATATCATGGCCTGATTTAATATGTTTTCTAATATTCTTCAATTCTCCTTTAATTTGTTTGTTGTTATAGTCAATTGAATTAGATTCCATTATTTTTTTAATTCTATCGATAGATAATTCTAGTTGTTTTTTTGAGTTAGCATGAGCAAACTCTCTTGCTCCAACAAGCTCAAAGTAAAGCTCAGAAGTTTTATCATCACTTTTACAATTTAATGCTAGCACCACTGAAGAATATCCCCTTGCATAATGTTTAGATCTTTTTACTTCTTGTATGTACTCTTTTTTTACATCTATTAGTTTGTCATCTACTATTTTTTTTAATTCTACTTGCAACTTCTTGATCTCATGATTGTTTAGTTTCCATTGAATAATTTGAATTACAATTGGCATCACAACTCCCATCAATGCAAACATTGTTACAGTCATTGTAAATAAACTGCTAAATGATTCTGAATAAAAAGTGTGTACTGTGTTTAATATTTCTAGAGAGCTTACATCTTGGTTGGGTTTTCCAATCACTTCATTAAACATTTGCTTTTCCATTTTCAATAAATTAACTTGTAGATAAGGATATAACATCATTGTTGCAATAGGTATAAAAAATGATATCAAATTGAAACTGGCTTGCCAGATGGGGAGTAATATCAACCACTAACAATAATGTGGCAAATTTCCAACAACTAAAGTACGTAGCCATTATGGATGAAGAACCAATATTACTAATTTCAAAATATTATGACATTAAATCTAAAGAATTAATTGCGAAACCCGAGTGGGCAAAATTTGCAAAATCTGCCGAGAAGGTTAGTACTTTGATTCACAATGACGATGCTAGATCAGATATTAGATTTAATGCGATACACTGGGCATTAGATGTTATTAGTCTTTGTCGTCAAATTTGTTATGGGAACTGTTGGCTGGGTGCTTACTCAGGTTTTTATAAAGATCATGTAAAAAAAGGAGATTTGCCATCTAATGTTGATTTTCATACCACTTATCATGTTGATAATACAATCACTCGAATTAGTTCGGTTAGGGATAAATTAGGACTCATGATATGGGCATATTATTGTGCTTTTAATCCAGAGAAAAGAAAAGAAGTACTAATTTATAAAGAAGTTTACGACAGGATGAAACATCCTTCCAAGTATGAAATAAACTCTAAAATACCCAATGTTTTCATAGAAAGTTTAGAAAGGCTCAATGAAAGTAGTTTTGTCAACTTGATAAATTACAGGCATGCAAAAATTCACAGACTTGAACCAAGGGTAGAAATTTATGGTGTGGAAAAACATCATGGCTTACCTTACAAAGTTCAATTAAAAACTGAAGAAGAAATTGAAGCGTTTAGAAAGAGTATAAAAGAAAAATTTGGAACTAGTAAGGCAGGTGGTTTTACTCAAGAGGATATTGAAGCTGGGGTACAAGCAAAATTTATCAGAATGGGCTGGGAACAAGTTGAAGAAAGTTGCACGATAGATGGTGTGATTTATGATGATATTAAACCAAAGTTAAAGTATTGGAGCTTTGGTGAAATTGAAAGCGAGATAAATATTGTACTACCCACAATTTTAGAGGTTTGCACAAAATGTTTTGAAACACTGTTAGGTTTAGAACCATTTATCGATTCCAAATCACAGGAGTTGAATAAATGACTTGGAAGATTAAAGACTTAAGAAATATGATTCCAAAATCCCATGAGAATTACAAACAGATCAATGAAGTATTAGATTCAATAAGTAGATTGCTTCAAATATATGTTTACCACAATGAAAGAGCATATATTTCATATGAATCTTTAAAAGAAATGATTGACGAAGATGAGCTTGATTTTGGTCGATACATTGAATTTGTATTTCGTGAAGTTTCTAGTGATGAAAGAATTGATTTTGATCTCACTAGGCTAGAGCATCAAGCAAACATAATTTCTGCAATTAGCACAGTTCGATCAGCCTATGAGTATTTTTGCATTTTAGTGAATATATTAATTTTGAATAATGAAATTGAGATAAAACAATGTAATATCTATACGGTAACAAGAAAATTAACAGATTCACCTCTAAAAATTGAGTTAGAACAAATTTCGCAATCTGAGTGGTTTCAATACATTTCTCATTTTAATAATATCATTAAGCATAACTATTTAATTAAAGAACAATTTACCTATGATTTGGAAGAAAATAGATCTGGAAGCAGCTTTGATTCTTTTAAATATATAGATAGACATGGAAATTATTCTTATGAAAAGAGATGGTCAATAGATGTATTAAAGGGAGTGTTGAGTGTTAAAAATAAAGTTATACTCCTTGGAGAGTTATTGAATGCTCAATATAAAAATTTAATTGAATCTTAGAATTTGGGAATCAGGTTAAATATTATCAACTTTTCGAACAACTACGCGCGCGTGTACATGTGTAAAAATTCATTGACTCTATAAAAAAACTGGAGTTTTCTTACATAGTAAAAAAAGGGCAAAGGAAATAATTTTTCACTCCATAAAAAGAAAACAGGTATTAGTTTTCGGAGTCCATAAAAAAAGAATTTGAATTTGACTTTTGCATGTCCTTAAAAAGGGATAAATATCGAATTTTTACAGTCCATTAGAAGTCGTCAAAAACTGACTATTCGGGCTCCTTAAAAAAGAGACATTCAAAGCAATTTCTGGACCAGTACGCGCGCGTGCGCGTACATATGCAAAAATTATCTGGTTTAATGGAAAAAAGCTGAGTTTTCTTACACTATAAAAAAGGAGGTAAATTGAATTATTGCACCCCTTAAAAAGGTCAAATAAAATAATCCTTTCACTCCAAAAAAAGGATAAAAGATCAGTTTCTTTAGTCCATAAAAAAGGATCAAGTATTAGTTATGTCAGTCCTTAAAAAGGCTCGCGCGCGTACTGGTCGCAAAACTCAATTGTTATCCTTTCGCGTACTGGGTGCAAAAGTCTTTGTTTTTCCTTATGCGTACTGGTCACAAAAGTCATAAGGTTTGATCTGTTTTTAGTAAATACGGAGATTTAGAATTGTGGCTTTGCGGCGAATATCTTTCATAGCTGGTTGATGGATCAATGAACCAACTATCTTTAATCGTTTTTTGATTTATTTTTTTGGAAGTGATGGGTTAGACATCATATTGAATATCAAACCCACCACCAGTAGCTAAGTAGTTAGCTTTTTATTACCTGCTATTTTTAATCCTAAGGTAAATTTGGTTGCCATCGTTATACGCTGCAAACCTTTATAAACAATGGCTTTCAAGCGTATTTTAAGTAGCTCTAACTGTAGCTTTAGCTCTAACTAAAGCTTTAACTAATATAAATGAGTGTTTTTTAAATTAATTCAATTTCTGTGATTCGAGAATAATGCATCTGTTTGGGTAATTCTTCGCGTTTATAGTTTATGGTTACGTCTTGGACTTGAATAGTGAATAAGCTTTGTTGCAATTTGCTTAATGGCACTCTATCAAGCCTTACTTTGGGAGATGTTGGGTTAAGTCGATAGAACAGAGTGATTAGGTCGCCGCGAGAAGAGGCGATAAAGCCCCCACGTTCTCTGGTCTTTCCTTTGTGTCTTTTAACATTAAAAAATGCTGGCATATGAACGCCGAAATATTCGCCCATATCTACAATTGAAAACATCAATACAATTTTCGCTTGTGTCCTGAACCGGTACGTTACCCATGTTTGAAAAGTAGCTTCATACTTACCAGGTGGAATGTGTAACCAGTCATCATATTTAAATTTAGCCAACTTAGCATCAAAGGGTTTAGGCATTGCGATTACATTACCCATGATTAACACCCTGAGAATGTCCTCTAGCAATGTGATCAATGTACAAGCCTGGCATCAATACATACTCAGCAACAAGGTGCGGTGAGCCGTCTGGAGTATGATCGACTCGCCTGTTAGTAATGATGTTAAGCCTCTCATCATGCCTTAATTCAAAGATACGTGGAGCAGGGGAAACAATGTCTAGCAATGCTCTGGCCTGCAACGTAGTTATCTTGCCATGCTTATACAAATACTCTCTTAACCTTTGCCTTTGAGCAGCGGTGGAAGTAGAATTGGGTGGCTGCGCTGTATTATCTTTCATAATGGTTTTACCTCGTGGTGGTTTGAAAAAACATTAAGCGCGTCTTGATTGCCGTCTGGTCGCGCTTTCTTATTTTGGTAAGGTCGTAAAGCCCAAAGTGGACATGCAACGATACCGCAATTCCTGATTTCATCTGATGGATTTGGATCAAAGCCACAACCAACACAATCATAACATTTGGCATTGATGGCCAATCTCAAGCTTGTTGGTTTATCTAGGGCTTTTTCTATGGGTGTCTTGTTTTTATGTAAACCCATCGAATAGGGGGTCTGACAGAATTGTCTTTTCGACCCTGTAGGGTAGCCTACCTTATGCCCTGTAATTCCTGTGGGTGTGCCACCACGGCATGTTAAACAGGGAAAATTTTGATTTTTAATCATAGTTCTTGCTCCTGGTGATAATAAATTGATTAATTCTTCTTCCATACTGTCCTTTTAATAATTTTTGAATTAATAATCGTTTCTCCACTTAACGTGGCGCTAATTATTTACGTAAACATTAATCACTCTTCTTCTGTACTACGAATTTAATATTTTTATGCGAAAGTAAACAGGTCAACTTGCTTGCTTTTGCCTATTGATAAAATCCATGAGTTCGGCGTGATCATAGCCAACGGCGCGTTGACCAATTTTGATTTTACGGGGGAAGTTGGGATTAGTCTTAGACCATCTGTCCAAAGTACTTTTGCTGATTCCAAGAATAGCCGCTGCTTTAGCTGGGCGGTCGACCTTTGATGTTACCTGCATTTTTAGCTCCTTAATGTTGTTAATGGAGCTTTATGATTGCATCAAAAAAAATGTCTATCAAGAGTAAGATGTTGATAAATATGGTTTTTTGGGTGGTATATTAAAATGCTGGGTAAATTCAGATAGAAAGCTGGGTATAGAGTTAAAATTCTTAGGAGCCTATTTTTTTATTCCAAGCCCTAACATTACCTTTGACTGGCTAATAGCTTTATTTAACAGCCCTTCATATGTAGATTTTCCTCTAATTGGGCTTTCAATGATTTTAGTAGAGAGGTTTGAGTTTAAAGATTTGATGATTTCTTCACAAAGTTTATTTTGACTTAGTTGACATTTTCCGGAATTTTCTATTTCTTCATTAAGTAAACACATTAATGAATAAATCATCATTTGATAGTTTTTTTCAGTTGGAGTAGATATTACTTTATGCTTTCTCTTTAAACTTTCCTTCACAACCTTAGAAAAATCATATTCAATTCCAAATGACTCAAATAATTCTATTAATTTATTTTTCTCATAATATTTTTTGATTATTTTCTCTTCATAAAATAGTGTAGTAGTTAATTCACCTGAAATTTGGTCTTCTAATGTTTTTTTGTCAAAAATTCTTCGTCTATAAATATCATATGAAAACTTATGTGAATCAACAACTTCTTCCGCAATAGATGAATAATCATCAATAGACTCATATGCAACTTTTTCACTACTATCTGTGATTATATTAAAGTCGTGTAAAGAACTTTTTGTGATTATTTCTTTAGCAAGTCCTGAAAAATAATATTTAAGAATTTTTTTTGGTTTTTTACCATTTATGTAACAATGTTGTGATGGAAGAAAATACAAAATACTTAACATTTGTTCGTCATCAGAACTGTCACGAGTTAGCTTGTTTACTTGTTGCCCTTTAATAAAAAAGAAACTATCTTCATTAAATTCAAAAAAGCCTTTTAAATAGAATGGATTTGAATGGTTTTTAATTAGAAAATTATTAAGAGAACTTAGGTATTTACCTTTTTTTCTCTTGTGAAGCTCTAGTTTACTTGGATCGCTTAATTCAACTAAATTTAGCACCCCGTCAAAATATATCAAATATGAAAAGTTTGAGTTGATTTTTTCGAAATCATCACGAGTTAACCTTGTGATCTTTTCGATTTCATTTCTATCAAAAAAATAGTTGTTATCAAATTCAATCATAACCACCCTTTCTCGTGATTTCTTTCAAAATAAGGAACCATGCCAAGGCGGTGAAAGTGCCCGCTTTTCGGTAGCTATCCTATGGCATGGCTGTTGCTCAATGATTATATTCTAAGCTGTTTTGTAAGCTAGATTAAATAAATCACTTTTGCGTTCTTCAGAATTGTTGGCAATTATTTGAGGTAATTGATTAAAGGCTGTTTTGATATCCTTGATCATTGTTCCTGCTCCAAACAATATGTCTAATACAAGGTCGCTACAATCGATATTTTCTAGTTGACCTGTAACAATGTTAATTCTATTTTCTTGCTTTTTAAGCATTGACAAAAGTTCTTCATGCAAATCCATGACTGCAGCAGCCTGGCCTATAGTTAGTAAATCCGTTGTTAAAGCTTCATAGCAGTAGATTTTTTTATACATTTTTTTCAATCCCTTAGTTTTGAAAAGCCTTTTGCCTTTGTGTTTAGTTTTACCAAGTTGAATCAGTACGCCAATGTAATTCTTAATTGATAATAATATACATTGAGAATCACTATATTTGAGTAACTCAGTACGCTGAGACTCCAAATCTTTTGCATGAACCATTGTTGAGGTGTTTGTTTTTGTTTTATTCATAATTGCCTCCAAATCTATTTGACTCATATTCAATGGCATTCATGGCGCATGACATAGCGGCAACCATACCAGCATGGGCATCTTTTGAAATTTCTATATGGCTACCATGATGGTTGTTTAAAACAAATTCATGGATAAATGAGAGCACGCTGTTAGCAATAGCCAGTGTGTCCTCTGGTTTGGTGCATATAATGCTGCACTTCGTTAGGTCTGTTTCTTTTTTCTTGATATCTATTATTTTTCCTGTTGTTGTGGACATGATAATGCCTCCGGTTTAAAGGTTAATTGAACAAGTGACCACCTGGGAAGGTTTACGCGTGTTTCCCAGGCGGGCTTGTGCCAATCAGCTGATTAGTTATTACGATGAATAGGTATGATCTTTTCGCCTTTGTTGAGGACGAAATCAGACCAAAACTGCATCATCTTAATTCTTTCTACGATGTACTCCGCTTTGTTGTATGTGCCTCGAATGGTGTTCTTGTCTTCGTGGCTGAGTTGTTTCTCTATGAATCGGCTATCAAAGCCCAATTCATTCAATGTGGTTGATGCCAGGTGTCTAAAGCCATGCACGGTCATACGTCCCCGAAAACCCAATCTATATAAGGCAAACAGCATGGCGTTTTCACTGAACGGTTGTTTGTTAGGTTTATGGTAACTGGCAAAGATAAAAGGATAATCACCTGTGACGGGCAGCAAGTCTTTGAACAGCTGTAATGCTTGATTGCTCAATGGCACCACATGTTCGCGCTTCATCTTCATTCTTTCCGCTGGTATCGTCCAAGTGGCAGCTTCAAAGTCAATCTCATCCCAAGAGGCGTATCTAATCTCGTTGGTGCGTTGAAAAGTGAGTAGGGCGATCATCAAGCCAGTTTTGGTGGTTGGCTCAAGGTCACCATTTTCTATGGCCTTGATTAACTCTGGTAGCTCCTTATGCGTGATGTGGTTGTAGTTTTTGGCGTGGTGCTTACGGGTTTTGATGCCCATAGTTGGATTGCCCTTAACTGTGCCTTCAGATATGGCGAAGTTGAATATTGAACTGATGCGCTGTTTTACTTTCTTCTGTAGTTCAGTTTTACCGGCATCTGCCAACTTATCTAAAACTACTTTGATTTCTGGTGCGCCGAGGTTTTCTATTTGTTCTTTGTCAACGTACGGGAAAACGTGTGCATGAAGTGAACGCCATGTTTTATCAGCATGGCCGTCTGACCATTCGCCATCGGCAATCATTTCCTCATGCCATCGCTTAGCCACAGATTGGAAACTGTTTACTCCAGATGACTTTATTCTTTTCTCTTTTCTGATTGTGGATGGATCGATACCTTGTGCTATCAATTTCCTGGCTTCATGTACTTTGTCTCTGGCATCGGCTAATCCAACATCGGGATAAACGCCCATAGACAAGGTTTTCTGTTTGCCCTCAAACCTGAAATTGAAACGCCACCATTTAGAGCCATTTGGATTGATGATCATAACCAGACCGTTACCATCAGTTTTCTTATATGGTTTTTTCTCTGGTTTGAATGAATTTAGCAGTGTGTGATTCAGTTTCATGATGTTGGTAATTTATTGCCTACCAACAATGTTACCAACAAAAGCAGTGCGTTGTAAAGATGACTTATGACACCTTATGAAGCCTGAAAGCCAGCAATAGCTTAGGGTTTGGTGTGAAAATGATGCTTTATGAGGTGTTGTGGATATAAGAGATGGTGCCCGGGGACGGACTCGAACCGTCACGGTATTTCTACCGGGGGATTTTAAGTCCCCTGCGTCTACCAATTTCGCCACCCGGGCTTTTTTGCTGGCCCTTTCTTTGTGAGTTCAGCAATTTATGCGTCGGCATTGATTCGAGCACATGAGTGCACTCATCAATGACCTCCTTGACCTTGCTAAACTCATTTTGAAAGAGCCTAGCAAAAAACACTACTGAATGTTCTTTCCTTTTTGCTGATGGTAGTCAGCAACTTGTGATGGGGCACATGTGTGTACTCACATCGCTATCCTTGACTTTGATAACCTCACTTTGAAAGGGGGTTGTCAAAAAATATTCCTTTTTTGGTTTTACTTTGAAATGGAGGCTGAACCCGGAATCGAACCGGGGTACACGGATTTGCAATCCGCTGCATCACCACTCTGCCATCCAGCCAGCGCCAGTTTCAAAGGCCTTCCTTTCGAAAGACGTGTCATTTTCGCTAATTATAGATGGCAAATCAAGCATCTTTGCACAACTAATAATGGGCAGAAAATAAAAAGGGCTGTAAATGTTGTGTTTACAGCCCTTTGATGTCTGGAGCGGGAAAGGAGGCTCGAACTCCCGACCCCAACCTTGGCAAGGTTGTGCTCTACCACTGAGCTATTCCCGCTTAGAGGATGCACATTTTAGCTTTAATGTGTTTTTTGTCAAATTATTTTTTGCAGTATTTCGAATTCTTTTTAGTTTGAAGAGTGGTCAAAGCCATCTGATCAATTTTCGAACTGCGTTCGAAGCCGCATCACGGCCTACGGCATGCCAATATCGCTTCTGGTGCTTAGCTCAAGCCGCAATATTTTCATTGCCTGGCCTATGGATTACCCGGTCAAGCCGGGTAATGACGGTACAGGAAAGGATGAATATCCTGGTCACTCTTTCATCATTGGCCAGGCGGCTCTTAAATAGACGTACATCGAATACAGGGTGAGGCCTGCGGCGATGTATAACAACACCAAACCAATGTTGTAGACCGGTAAAAACCACAAATCTGCTTCATACAACAGGAAGCCAATGGCCGTCATTTGGAACACGGTTTTGATTTTTCCGACCATGGCGACATTGACAGCGCCACGTTCGCCCAGTTCTGCCATCCATTCACGCAGGGCTGAAATGGTGATTTCACGACCAATGATGATGGCTGTGGCAATCATCATTAATATGGTAGGGTGGTCTTGCAACAGGATGATCAGTGCTGTGGTTACGGTTAATTTATCGGCAACAGGATCCAGGAAGGCGCCGAATTTTGAAAATGTTTTGTGTTTGCGTGCAAAGTAGCCATCCAGGAAATCGGTGATGCTGGCGGCCACAAATACCCAACATGCCACAAACCTAGACCACTCGAAAGGCAAGTAGAAAAATAAAATCATGACCGGAATCAAGATCATCCTGAGTATGGTCAAGGTATTAGGTAAATGCTTTGTCATTTGGCTTCTGAACTTCTGATGGACCTATTTTAACCACCATTGGGCACCAGTGGGTCAACTATATAAAATAAAATGCAAATCAAAGTATAAAATCAATGGCATGAAAATATGAATTATTTTCCAACCAAATGACTGAGTTCACCGTCTATGTAATATGAAATCTGAAAAGGTATACATAGAGTATTTGTTGTTGCAGGCTCAACAGGGTGATCAACATGCAGGCGAAGATTTATTGATCTTGTTACAGGTCAAAATCAAAGCCTTTGTGTTGAAGTTCCTGGGTGGCTCGTCAGCTGTGGATGATTGTGTTCAGGAATCCTTGCTTAAAGTACATCACAAACTTAAACATTTAAGGGCAGTTAAAGCGGTTCATACCTGGATTTATCGCATTGCATATTCAACTTGTATGGATCAGCTGCGCTCCCAGCCAAAAGCACCTGAACCCGTTGAAGAACCGAATGCGGATCTGTCTGCCTATGAACAGCAGTTGGATGTCAATATAGCCATTGCAACTTTGAATGAAGAACAACAAGTGATCATTTACCTGTTTTATTACGAAGGTTTCACCGTGGCAGAGATGGCAGAGATATTAGCCAAACCAGCAGGGACCGTTAAATACCTGCTGTTTACTGCAAGAGATCAAATTAAACAAAAGCTACAGCAGGAGTCAAACCATGAACATTGATCAACAAATCAAACAGGCCTTGGATGAAGAATTAAAAGGCATAAAATCAGAAAATGACCGGATTGACAGCAACCCATTCAAGCAAATGAAAGCCAGTTTCAGTGGCAAAATGGGCTGGATGTATGGATTGGTCATCTTTGTTTCATCCTTATTTTTTGTCGGGTTGCTTTATTGTGCCTACCAGTTTTACCATGCCCAAGAGGTCAAAGCCTTAATCAGTTGGGGCATAGGAATCATTGTATTGGCCTTATTCACCCAAATCAGCAAAATGTGGTACTGGACCGAGATGGGGCACAACCGTGTGATTCGAGAAGTCAAAGTCCTGGAATTACAAGTAGCCAGGATGCATGAAAAGCTCAATCGTTGATTGACCTTACATTGCTCTACAACAAAGAACCCACAATCACAAACTCGACTGAGGTGGGTTCTTTGATGTTATTGGCGGTGATTTCCGCCTGGTGGTAGTCACAAATCAATTTAGCAATGTACAAGCCCAACCCCAGATGTGGTTCATCATTGTTACGGGCTCTGAATGAAGTCAAGGAATCAAACAGTTGATGCAGTTTGTCACCGGGTATTTGAGAACCGGTGTTGATGACTTTGAGGATGTATTGTTTGTCCTTCTCATGTAGTTCGAGTGTGATCTCATCGTCATCTTGGGTGAAATCCAAAGCATTTTGAACCAACTTATCAATCATTTGTGCTTTCAGTTCCTGGGAGCCTCTGATGTTTATGGCTTGGCAGTTTTTGACATATTTGATGTTGTTGGCTTGAGATTGGTAACCTTTCACCAAGTCATCAATCAATTGGTTCAGATCAAAGGTTTCTTTGTCGGTCTCGGCGATCACTTGTTTCAATTGGCTCAGTGCACTGAGTTGATTGAGGATGAATTTAAGTCGGTGGTTGGCATCCAATGCCCGTTTAACAAATTCATTATCGGCCTGCTCCATTTGTAAATTTTCTAACGAAGTGTGAACGATGCTGATCGGGGTTTTCATTTCATGTGACAAGCGACTGCCCAGTTGCTTCAGATATTCTGTGTAATCATTGATTTGACTCAGCAGGGAACTCATACCTCTGGATAAATCACCGATTTCATCTTTGGCATGGCTTGAAGGTAAAGTGGTGTGGATGTGCCCTTGTTCGTCCAGCACGCTTTGTAGGTTTTTGTTCAGGCGACGAATGCGCCAGGCCAATACCAAAGCATAAATGAAATATCCGACCAATAAGGTCAGGGCAATGCCCAATATCCACAACACTGAACGGATAAACGTTTGTATCAACGTTTGTTGAGCTGCATTGTGCCTGACGGTCAGCTCGATGTGACCCGCATCAAAGGCTTGTTGCACCCGCTGACCAAAAAAATGGCTGCCATCGGCTTGGTTTTGATCAAATGCGAGTTCATAAATGACCTCTGTCAACCAATCAGATTCCTCGGTGTCAGCTTGGTGGTTGGCGCTGTGGTAATAAACCCTGCTTTGCGGGTCTTTTAAGGTGATTTCTCCATCTTCCGGAGTGATTTGTTGTAAAAAAGCTTGCCAGTTTTCTAAGGGACTGAATAACGGTTGCAATTGAATTTGGCCATTGCTGGTGTGGCCAAACTGAACGAACGAATCTGCAGTGGCATGGTTTATGGCTACCAGTCCCAAGCGTGTCAGTTCAGGCACGGCCAACAGCATTTCAACCTGGTAGCCATTGGCGGTTTCATGCCAATAAGCCTGGTATGGCGAGTTGCTGAATGCTGTACTGACTGTGCCTTCAGCTTGTCTGTTGATGATGTATTTGTTGATGCCCCGTGATTCACCAGTGGTCAATATGAAGCGATCCGCATCAGCGTTTGGGTTGATAAAGGGGCTGTCATCGACCACCTCAATAAATAGGTGAAACAGATCTTGGTGGCTGCCGAGTTTAAACCGCAAGCGGTGATCAACATGATACCAAGGGATGTTGCTCCATTCAGCCGGGTTGCCATCAATGGCCACATCATTGCTTAACTCAGTGGCCACCAACCCATCCAGTTCGCCCGAACGGTCTTGCTTGTACTGTTGGACGGCATTGACGATCACTTGTGCTTGTTTGCCAGCGGCATTGAGCATGTTGTCCTGAAAAGTTTGGTTCAAGGATTTGAATGCCTGCCAGACCACCCATGGAAAACTCAATGAGAGTATGGCAATGATGCCAATTTGCCACTTAAGTTTCATGGTTTCCAGCGATAGCCCATGCCGTGAACGGTGTCAATTTGGTCAAAATTTGGATCAGATTTTTGGAATTTTTTACGGATTCGCTTGATGTGTGAAGTGATGGTGCTGTCATCGACAAACACATTGGCATCTTGCATCAACTGATCTCTGGTCTTAACCTGGCCGGGGTAGCGGGCCAATGATTGCACCATCCAGAATTCAGTGACAGTGAGGTCAATCAGGTTTTTTTGCCAGAATATTTGTAAGTTGTCGATTTTGATCATCAAATCACCTTGTTCAATCGCTGCATCAGTGGCCCCAGTCTGCGAGGCCTCTTGGCGTCTGAACAAACTGGCAATTCGTGCCAGTAAATGTGGCATTGATATGTCCTTGCTTAAGTAGTCATCGGCACCCAATCGTAAGCCTGAGACCACATCAATTTCATCGTCTCTGGCGGTGAGCATCAATACGGGCAAGGTGGCCGACTGTTGGCGTAACATTTGGCATAAATGAAATCCTGCATCGGGTTGGTGGCCCAGACCCACATCCAATATCACCAGATCTGGCAAGGATTGAGTGAAGTAGGCTTCGGCAGAGGCCTGATCGCTGATGCCTTTGGTTTGGTAGCCTTGTTTTTCTAAAGTGGCTTGGTAGTTGGCAAGTAAGTCGGCCTCATCTTCTACGATCACTATTTGTTTTGCTTTCATGTTGTGTTGGTTTTTATTGAGAAAAGTAAATTATTTATAACTTTAGTGGTCAAACATTCGATTCTGTGGCAATCATTGTATAATGTTCTCCCATCAATTTAAATCAATGCATGGTGGTTAGGATAATTTTGCTTGCTGTTGCATTTGATTGAATAAACTTACCTATTGAGCGATTATCTGGAGTCACTGACTGAGCATGAGGAAGTTCTTAAAATTTATCTGGTTTATGACCAAGTTGGGCCTGTTTTTTGCGGTGCTTGGGGTGGTGTTGATTTATGCCTTGTATAAACATTATGAGCCAGAATTACCATCAGTTGATGCCATTAAAGAGTATCGCCTACAGGTACCTTTGCGGGTTTTTACCGAGGATGGTAAGCTGATATCCGTATTTGGTACCAAAAAACGCATCCCCGTTTCCATTGATGAAATTCCGCTGCAAGTCAAGCAAGCTTATATCGCGGCTGAAGATGCCAGCTTTTATTCTCACCCAGGGTTTGACATCAAAGGCATCATGCGTGCAGTGTGGCAAATAGTGACCACCGGGAAAAAGCAGGGCGGTGGTTCAACCATCACCCAACAACTGACTCGAAATGTGTTTTTGACCTTGGATCAAACCTGGACTCGAAAAATAAAAGAATTGTTTTTAGCCGTTAAATTAGAACGCACCATTTCGAAAGATGAAATCCTCGAGCTGTACCTGAATAAAATTGCTTTGGGGCATCGGTCATACGGCGTTGCCGCTGCTGCTGAAGTGTATTATGGCAAGACATTGGATGAGTTAACTTTGGCCCAAGCTGCCATGTTGGCTGCACCACCCAAAGCACCTTCACGCATCAATCCTGTCACCAGCCCGGAACGGGCCTTACAACGCCGGGATTATGTATTAGGCCGAATGCTGGATTTGGGCTTTATTACCCAACAACAGCATGACGAAGCGGTGGCAGAAGAAGATGAAGCCTATGTTCATGAACCTGTGGTTGAGGTCAATGCACCCTGGGTGGCAGAAATGGTTCGTACCCAAATGATTGAACAGTATGGTGATGATGCCTATACCGATGGTTACAATGTGGTCACCACCATCCATTCAGAAAAGCAACTGGCTGCAGAGGCGGCTTTACAAGCGGGCTTGCATGCTTATGACCGCCGTCATGGTTACCGTGGTCCGATTGAACAATATGATTTGAGTCAGATTCTTGCCTCTGAATCTGTGGCAGAAGCTTCTGCATCAGGTGAAATTCAAAATCTGGAAACCATCACTGAAGCATTGAATGGTTTTCCCAAGCCTGCAGGTTTACAAGCAGCATTGGTGCTTGAAGTGGATGAAGCCAATGCTGTAGCTAGATTGGGTGACGGGCAGGATGTGGCTCTGAATTTTGAGACCAGTCAATGGGCTGTGCCATACATCGACAACTACAAAGTGGGCAATAAGCCAAAAGATTTGACTGAAATCTTGAAAGTGGGTGATGTGGTGATGGTCAAGCGTGGTGAGACTGGCGAATTCGAACTCAGCCAAATTCCCAGTGTGCAAGGGGCGCTGGTCAGTATGCACCCTGATGATGGCAGTATCTATGCACTGGTCGGTGGTTTCGATTATTACCTGAGTAAGTTCAACCGGGCCACACAGGCCAAAAGGCAACCAGGTTCTGGCTTTAAGCCGATTGTGTATTCAGGTGCCCTGGAACATGGATTGCATGCGTCCAGTATCATCAATGATGCCCCGATCGTCTTTGAAGACGATCAACTGGAGCGCACTTGGCGACCTGAGAATTACAGTGAGAAATTTTTTGGTCCAACTCGGCTGCGGGAAGGTATTGTCAGTTCCAGAAATTTAGTTTCGATCCGGGTTTTGCGTCAGATTGGCATCCGCAATGGCAGGAACCACATCTTGAATTTCGGTTTCAACCCTGATGATGTGCCTGCAGACTTGTCCATCGCATTGGGCAGTCCCAATGTGCCCATTGTCGACATGAGCAGGGCCTTTTCTGTGTTTGCCAATGGTGGCTATTTGATCGAGCCTCATTTAATCAAAAGCATCACCAACCAGGCGGGTGATACCGTCTACCGTTATCAGGGCGTTCAAGTTTGTCCTGGTTGTGATCAAAATCAAGTCAATACAACTGATGAATCGGGTGAATTTACCGGTGACTTAAGTGTTGAAAACACAGATTGGACCACACCCATTGATCCGGAAGCGCCACTGCCCATCAAGCCTGCACCTCAAGTGATTCCACCGGAAAACCAATTCATCATAGAATCATTCATGCAAGATGTGGTTAAACGCGGAACCGGGACCAAAGCACTGGTGCTTGAACGCAGTGACTTGGCAGGAAAAACCGGTACCACCAATGATCAAATGGATGGCTGGTTTAATGGTTACCAACGCAATGTAGTGACCAATGTGTGGGTGGGTTTTGATACCCCGCAGCCCATGGGTCGTGGAGAAGTGGGTGGTCGAGTGGCTTTGCCCATCTGGATTGATTATATGCGGGTTGCCTTGGCCGATGAGCCCATCTACCAAAGACCGGTACCTCCAGGATTGATTTCCGCTAAAGTGAACCGCACCACCGGTAAGCTTTTGCAGCCAGGAGACACCAATGGCTTACTGGAATACTTCAAAGTGGGTCATTTGCCAGAAGATGATAAAACCGAGGAAGACGTTGATTACGACGACCTGTTCTGAGTCCAATCAGGACAATCGAGTGACTGTAGGCTGAATGGCTGTTTTTCTGAAATACCAACCAGGCCTCAGAATTCATGTTTTCCAAGTGGTAGAATAGACATCAATAAGTATTGTGTGTCTGTGATGTCAATGGGTCAAATAACAACATTATTGAATCAAGCCAGCTTGGGTGATAAGCAGGTGCTCAATGACGTTTATGCATTACTGTATTCTGAAATCAAGGCCATTGCAGGCTTTCAACTGCAACAACTGAATACAGGTCAGACCATTACACCCACCGTTTTGGCTCATGAATGTTACATCAAACTGTCACAAGCGGAAAACATTCCCATTGAAAACAAACGGCATTTTTTGAACTGTTTGGCCAAAACCATGCGCATGTATTTGATTGATGCTTTGCGCGCCAAATCAAGTCAAAAGCGCAAAGGCCAAATGGCAGGTGGCATCACTGAATGTGTGGGCGATGATGACGTGTCTTTCAGGTTGTTAGAGATTGATTTGATCTTGGATCAAATAGCTGAAATCGATGAAAAATTGGCTGAAATTCTACAGCATAAAATTATTTTCAATTTAACTTTCAAAGAAATGGCAGTGGTGATGTCATTGTCTGAACGTCAAGTCATGCGGTTGTGGAAGCAGGGCAAGGCTTTGTTGATGGCGATGCTGCAGGAAAAAAGTGATGACTGAAATAAACCTAGAGTTATGGAAGCAGGCCAATCGGGTTTACGCCCAATTGATGGACCTCACCGTTTCTGACGCTTTGTCTCAATTGAGCCAAATGGAATCACTGGATGATGAGGTCAAAAGCCTCATTTTGACACTGATCAGTTCAGGCAACCAACCCAGTCAATATTTTAAGCAACACATCAGTGCCAATTTTCAGTTGGATGAGTGGTTGGAAAAAGATTTCAAAATAGGTGAAGAGGTCGGCGGCTATGAACTGCTGGAAGAGCTGGGTGTCGGCGGGATGGCCAAAGTCTATAAAGCCCGAAAACTCGATGTTGATTCTCAAAAACTGGTGGCAATGAAGCTGTTCAATCATCAAGCCTTGTCATCCATTATGGTGAACCGATTTGCAGTGGAACAGGACATTCTGGCTGGTTTAACCCACCCCAACATCGTCAACATGCACCATGGAGGTACCAGTAATCAGGGTGTGCCTTATATTGTCATGGAATTGATTGATCAAGCCACAGACATAGACAAGTATTCAAAAGCGAATAAAGCTTCTACTAAACAAAAGATCAGGTGGATCATAGATGCGGCCAGAGCGATTGCTTATGCCCACAATAACTTAATTGTTCATCGGGATATCAAGCCGTCTAATATTTTAATTGATGCTGCAGGGCAATTGAAAGTGGTTGATTTCGGTATCGCTAAATTAATAACCAAAGAAGAAGCGCCCCAGAAAACCACCATCATGGCTTTGACACCATCATTTGCGGCTCCGGAGCAGATCAATTCAGGAACCATATCTGTGACCACCGATGTGTTTTCTTTGGCAGCAGTGTGTTTGGCATTACTCATTGAAGAATTGCCGTTACCTGCTGATCGTTTGTTGAAATCATGCGCTGATGATGAGGTGCATATTTGGCAAACTTTGAAAAGCCAGATTAATGACAAAGACCTGCGCAATATATTGAATCAGGCACTGCAGCAAGACCCGCATAAACGATACAGGAACATGGATCTCTTTGCAGATGATCTTGATGCCTGGCTGGCAAAAAAACCTGTCATGGCTACACCGGATTCATGGGCATACAGAATCAATAAATTTGCCAAACGAAGAAGTGCCTTGTTTGCCACCATATTGACTTTGGTATTGACGCTGGCATTATCTGTGGTGGTGTTGTCATGGCAATACAACAAGACTGCAAAAGAAGCTCAAAAAGCACTTGAAGTTAAAAATTTCATGCTCAACGTGTTTTCTGTAACAAACCCCGATGAGAGCCAGGGTGAGTCAGTTTCTGCCCTTGATCTGTTACAACGTGCGAGGGTCGATATCGAATCTACCTACCAATCTGATCCAAAGTTAAAAGCTGAGTTGATGTTGGCCATCGGTACGGCTTTTTTCCACGTAGGGGACTGGCAGGAAGCACAGTCCATATTGGCTGAAGTCTATGCATTAGAGCCTGATAACATCGAAGCCGTATTGGCTTATGGTGAGGTTTTGGTGGCTTTGAAGCAGGCTTTGCAACTGGATGTCTTGATCAGTGCAAACGAATCTTTACTGAACCCTGAAATTGATTCTCGATTTCAGGCGCGAACGCTGCGTTTGTTGGCAGCGCAAAAAATATTTTCAGGCGAGCTTGATCTGGCCTATGAATATTTGGAAAAAGGCAAACTGATTGATCTACAAAACCAGCAATACCCATCATTGATGGCTACAGTGACGGACATGGTTAAGTTGGCCTATGAGCAATCTGAATACAATCGAGGCATTCAGATGGCAGAGCAGGCAATCGCCAGTTATGAACAACATTTTCCACCGTCCAGTACTGCCATCATGAAACTTAAAAATGAATTATCGGTGCTGTATACCAAAACGGGTCAATTTGAAAAGTCACAACAGGTTCTGGAACAAATGCTTGAATTGGAACAACAATACTTAGGTGATGAGCATCCAGACACCATCAAGACCATGGTCAGTTTGTCAGAAAGTTATTATTCTCTTGGCCAACTGGAATTAGCCAGGGACATGGCAACCCAAGCTCATGAATCAACAGCAGCCAAATTTGGAGCCTCACATCCTAAGGTGATTGAGGCTTTGAATGGCTTGGCAACTGTGGTTTTTGTGCAAGGGGATTATGAAGATGCATTAAATATCATGACCAAGGCCATAGCCATCAGTGCAACAGCATTTGGCGAAGATCATTCAGATACGTTGATATTAAAACGAAATTATGCCACAGCATTGGGCGCATTGAGACGAAATGAAGAGGCCAAGGCCGTGTTGTTAGATGTGCTTGATAAACAGCGCGAAGCCTTGGGTGAAGATCACACAGAAACTTTGTATGCCAAGCTTTCAGTGGTGCGGGTGCTTGGTGACTTAGGTGAACATGATGAAGCTGTGAAGATGGGAAAAGAGGTCATGGCTACTTTTGCAGAGGACCCGGATCGAACCGGACCGATCAGATCCAATGCCATGTACGCCATGGGCATGGCGTACTTCAACGCTGAAATGTTTGATCAAGCGATCAAGCAATTCAAAGCCATTGAAGAGCAAAACATTGAATCTGAGGAAACAGCCAACTTCATGATTATGTGCAAAACACTGTCTCGCAGCTTCTTGGCTGTTAAAGACCACGTGCAGGCAGAATTTTATGCCAGAAGGGCATTGGTTTTGTCAGAAAAATTGTTTGGTGCGGATAACATCAGAACCACTAAAATGAAGCTGTTGCTCAGTCAAATTTTGCTTGATTCTGGACAAGTGGAATTGGCTGCAGAGTTGCTTGTTGAGGTCAGGGCTTTGGTGACTGCTGGTGAAGATCGTGACCGACAACAGATGTTATCCAGGGTCCAGGAGCTTGAGGCAAAAATCCAAAGTGAATGAATTGATATTGGCTTCTTCCTCTCGGTACCGTGCCGAATCGTTGCGCCGCTTTAATGTGCCATTTGTTGCGATCAATCCTGATATCGATGAAACTCAGCAGGCGGGCGAATCTCCGCAACAATTGGTTGTGCGTCTGGCGGAAGAAAAGGCTCGGGCCGTTTCACAGAACCATCCTCAAACCACTGTCATTGGTTCAGACCAAGTGTGTTCGTTTGCTGGAAAGACCTGTGGCAAGCCGCACACCAAGGACAACGCAGTTAAACAGCTGCAATTATTTTCTGACAATTGTATCGATTTCTTTACAGGCTTATGTGTGATCACTGCTGATGGCGCAGTCATGACCCATGTGGATCATACAGTGGTTGAGTTTCGACGGTTGCAGACAGAAGAAATAAACCGCTATGTTGATACTGAGCAACCTCTGGATTGTGCGGGTTCATTCAAGACGGAATCTTTGGGCCTAAGTTTATTCAAGTCCATCCATTCTTCTGATCCCAGTGCTTTGATTGGTCTGCCGTTGATCAAGTTGGGGTCGTATTTACGGATGGCAGGTTATGCCATACCCTGAATTGTAAGCACAATTCAAGGTATGGCCAGTAGTTATTAAACGATCAATCAAAGTTGTCAGCAAAAATCAAATCAGTACATTGAGCGATTTGTTCAGGGTTGACGGTGATGTGAAAGGCCGAGTTGGGTAGCATGTCACTTAAATCCTGGTTGTAGATGGACCATTGACCTGCCTCATAATAAACACCTATGGGCGCATTATTAAAGACTCCCTGGTCTGCACTTTGGGTGACTTGCAGTTCAGCACAAGCAACACCATTGATCAACGGGTTATCAATATAAGTCACCTGACTAAAGGTGTTGG
Organism: Marinicella sp.; assembly: GCA_965230295.1. Taxonomy (GTDB): domain Bacteria; phylum Pseudomonadota; class Gammaproteobacteria; order Xanthomonadales; family Marinicellaceae; genus Marinicella. The sequence goes on from OZ246001.1 coordinate 2,524,679, forward strand.
CAGGAGATGCCACATGCCGCCAGGCACTTTTACTGGGCGCTTGGCTGTACACATTGAAGTTGCTGTTGACTGGCATGTTGCTTAAATCGAAATTGGCAATCAACCATGAACCGGAAAAATACAACACGCCAAATGGATGTGGGTTATAGACACCAGTCCAGTGTTGAGTCACTTGAACTATGCGATCACTCTGATTATTTAAGCTGATATGATCAATGATGGTGTTGTTGATCCCGCCGGAAGTGGAAGTGTGCTCAAATGTGTTGTTGACAGTGCCATATTTGTGGACATTGAATGTTGCATTCGGTTCAAAACTGGTGGTCCCTTCATTGAATATTCGCCACAGGCCATTGAAATAATAAATGGCTTCATTCTCATTGTTATAGACACCTGAGCCGCCCGGAGGATTCCAGTTTGAAGTGATGTGAAGGTCATTCAGACCGCTGTTACCATTGAGTACAGGGTTGTCCACAATGCTGATAAAACCACTGGTGTCAGTGACATGGTTGAAATACAGGTCACCAGTTTCATAAGCACCCACATCTACTTGTTGTGCACCGACGCTGTCATTGCCTTTCTTAACCCGGACGGTTCCATCGGCATCTACATATGGTGAGGCACCCAAGGCCAATAAGGCCACAGAATTTCCGGCCTCAATAGCAGGAGAATCCGGTCTGAGGCGTGCATTTTGCAAGCCCATTATCATTGGGTTGGAGGTGATGTGATTGGGACCAGGGGTGAAGTCAGGGTCGGTAAATGGATTCATGTAAGACAAATTGTAGTCATTGGTGATGGCGGTTGCGCTGTCAGTATAAACGCCGGCGCTGCCAAATGCCATGAGGTTGTTGTACAGATAGACATCCAAGGTGCCGGTACCAGATTCGTCGAAATTAAAGGCATCAAAAGCACCGATTGAAGTGTTGTTAACGATGTCAATGTTGCTGGTTCCGGTATTGGCTTGAACAAAGACACCTCGGAAAGATTCGGTCACATTGGGGTTTCTATAAAATGCATTGTTGCCGATATCCAGGTCAGTGAGACCGCTGCCGGTTCCGGTGCGATAAGAAAAAATTCCACTGGTGTTGCCACCCCAAATTTCGTTGCCTGCGATATCAAGGTTGACTTCCGTATCCGTATAGCCAACGATGCCGATGCCGATAGAATCGGGGCCTGAAGTGACCACGTGGTTGTTGTACACCCGTCCGGTTGTGGTACCAGTCGATGTGGTAGAAGCGTTGAACCCTGTCCTGACTCTGATGGCCCCTCTTTCATTGCTTGATGAAGTGGTGGTGGCGTAGGTGACTTGGTTGTAGTCTACGTTGATGGTCAGAGTTTGACTTGATTGATTCAAAATTCTGATACTTTCGGAAGTAAAGGAATTGCCTAATATGGTGTTTCTTCTGACATTCAAGGAAGCGCCAGCAGTTGATCCAGATTGGTGGTTATAAGCAATCCGTCCTTGATTAAGGGTCAAGCCTTCGATGATGATGGTCCTGTTCGTTGACGCCACGTTTGTCATTTCTATGTGTCTGCCAGGGGCAAACTTAGGTTTATACCCATTGCCAGCTATCAAAGAGACTGGGTTAAAGGTGGTAATGGTTTCATCGATGGTGTTGCTGGTGTTGATGAAAATGGTCTCAAATGTCGGACTGCCTTCAACACAGGCTTGTAGCGTGGTGTTACATGGTGCTGCACCACCTGGCCAATTGGCAGCGTCAACCCACTGAGGAAGCGTTATTGAGATTAATAAAATTAAGTATTTCATGATGTTCTCTTTAAATTTAAAATGATGTATTCATTACATTCGGTTTATCCACAAAATACATGACAACTGAAACTGAATTATTTTTCCAAGCCAATATCAGGAGCCAACATTGAATAAGTATTTCAATGGTTTGTTGTTGGTATTCATGTGGTTGCTGGTGTGGATGTTTTCCCATGATTATGTCAGTCAGGGAATCAATGACCGCAATCAAACCAGAGCCGACTTGATAGCTGATAACCGCTTGAATTATCAATGGTCTTTTCAGGGCGATGAAGACATTGTCACCAGCTTCAGAGGTGATTGGAGTGTGACAAAACAAGGTGTTACCTCATTGGTTAAGCAACCAGAAATTTCGCTGTATATGAATGGCAACATCATTGACCCCAAATTACATGGGTTTTTACAGCTTGGCTTTGAAGAAATGCCGGCCTCTGGTACTTTCAAAATTGAAGTATCAGATCAACGCAAACGGCTGTTTTTTGATTCTCCCAACTTAGCCATGGAGTCGAAAGAACAAACATTGTCGCTGAGTGGATTGACATGGTACCCTAATGATTCCAGTTCATCCAATCATGCTCCTGTTGAAAAATCATGGCAGGAACTGGGGACACTGGATGCCCTGGTGATCAGATTTTACTTCGATGAGCCAGACAGGTTGACTTTGAAATCAGTTGGCATCAAACAAAACGCAGAAAATCCCACCCCTGGTCAACAACCGGTAGCCTGTGTCTCTTTGACCTCATCGACATGGGGATGCCATGTGAGTAACCACATGGTGTACTTAAATCAAAATAGACAACGCACAGATTTGACTCAACACTTGATCATCAACCCAGTCAGTGATTTGCCACCCATTTGGTGGTTACTGTTAGCAGCTGTTGTGGGTCTGATTTTGGCCGGTAATTTCAGGTCTAAAGAACAGGCTGGCACAGCTTATCGGTTTGGATTTGATGTTTTGGGATTGACGCTGACGGTTTTGGTTGTTGTCTGGTGTTTAAGTCAATCTTGGTTGTTGCCGATCGGTGATTACATCATGACCCTGATGGTTGTCATGTTTGTTGTCCTTTTCTTCGTGTACATTGACAGTTTTAAATGGCCCGCGCAATCAGCCGTTCCAGTCTGGTTAATCAGTCTGATATTGGGAGCCATCTTGTGGTTTGTGTCGGGCGAGTCGTTTGGTTATTTAAACCAATTCCCGTCATACTTCCTGTGGGCTTGTTTGCAGCAGTTGGTACTTGGTCCTGTTGTCAGTACATTTGTTTACCAAAGAACCGGGCAATCTAAGCTGGTGTCCGCATGTTATGTGGGTGTTTTATTTTCAATGATTCATGCACCCAACCATAGCTTGATGTTGGCAACTTTGGTCTCAGGAATTGCCTGGTCATTCAGTTGGCTACATTTCAAAAATTTGTATGCCAACAGTTTTTCTCACGCCTTGTTGGCGCTGACTTTTTACCAAGCCATGCCCGTCATGTGGTTGGGTTCTGCTCGTGTTGGTGTATTTTTTATCAGTTGATTCGATTCAATCGCGGAGCTTTTTCGCCATTTTGGCCATTCTTTTTCCCTGGGCCAGACACAGTTGTTTTTCATTCTGGTCAATACCACGATTGGATTCAATTTCGGCCCAATGCGTGGCGCCATAGGGTGATCCACCAGATTGGGTATATAACAACGATTTTTCAGAATAGGGCAGTCCGACGACCACCATGCCAAAATGTAACAAGGGTATCATCATGTTAATCAAAGTGGTTTCTTGTCCGCCATGTAATGAGGATGCAGTGGCAAAAACCCCGCCAGGTTTACCTTCCATGGCACCAGAAAACCAGAGGTTGCCAGTGGTGTCGATGAATTTTTTCAGTGGGGAGGCCATGTTGCCAAAATAACTGGGACTGCCAAGAAGCAAACCATCACAATCAATCATGTCTTGTTCTGTTACCAATACCTCATCGGGTTCAACCGCATCCGGTAAATCTGATTCAACGGTGCGCAACATGGCTTCGCAGCCTTCCACAGACTCGATTCCACGAGCCATCAACCGGGCCATTCTTTGGGTGTTGCCACGTTTTGAATAGTACAACACCAGTATTTTGGTCATGACCACAGCTCCAGCACATTTTCAGGCGGCCTGCCGATGACTGCTTTGCCTTGATAAGACACGATGGGTCGTTCTAACACTTTGGGATATTGATGCAGTAGGCTGATGAGTTGATCATCAGTTTGTGCTTCAGCAAAACCGTGTTCTTTGTACGCTGCCTCATTTTTTCTGAGGATTTCGCTGGCTGACAAGTTCAATTCAGACAGCAGTATTTTGAGTTCAGCTTCAGATGGTGGCGTGTCCAGGTATTTGATCACTTCGATGTCTGATTGGTGGGCCTCAATGATGGCTAAAGTGGCTCTTGATTTGGAGCATCTTGGGTTGTGGTATATGGTTATTTTTGGCATATGGATTCTGTTGTATGAAGGGCTCAAAAGCGCTCATTTTAAGCTATAATAACGGGCTTGTCATGCCGCCACTATACACTGTAAATGTCAAAAAAAGATGAATGATCACAATCACACAGCCAAACAAATTGAACAAGCCCTGATGGCGTGGGGAGCACAGTCTGTTTCAGTCACTGATAATTCACATCTGCATGTCGGCCACGAAGGTGCCAAATCCGGTGGAGGTCATTTCGCTGTGGTGGTGGTATCCGATGAGTTCGAAGGTTTGAACAGAATTAAAAGCCACCGTTTGGTTTACCAGCAATTGAATGACTTGTTTCAAAGCGGCCTCATTCATGCGCTGGAGGTTGAGGCGCAATTGCCGCAGGAATGACCAAACACATAACCGAGGATTGAATATGAAATATGTTGCCCTGATACCTGTTCTGATGTTGTTTTTTGGCCTCAGTGCGTGTCAAGACAGTGGAACAGGCCAGGCCATTGAAGATGATTCAAAGGTACTGGCGACTGTGGGGACGTATCAAGTGACTCAAGCATACCTGAATGCTTATTTACAAGCCAAAGGCGTCAAACAAGCTGATCAACAACAAGCTGCTCAAGCACTGGATGAAGTCATCAAAATGCTGTCATTAGGTCATCAGGCGGAACAATCAGGCATGCAGTTGTCATTGGATCAGTCACTGCGCATTGAACAAACCAGGCATCGGGCCATGGCACAAGTGGCCATGGAGCAGTATTTGTTGGACAAGCCAGTGACCGAAGAGGACATCAAGGCAGAATACCAACGGGTCACTGCAGCGCTTCAGGGACAAGAGTATCACGTACACCATATGTTATTTAATGATGAAGTACCGGCTTTATCAGCCTTGGACCAATTGGCATCGGGCGAAAATTATTTGGCCATTGAACAACAATACTTGGGTGGTTTAGAAAGCCCGAAAAATGTGGGTGACATTGGTTGGGTCAACATCATGCAAGTGCCCGAAGTGTTCCGAGGACCTTTGCAGTCTTTGCAAGCAGGGCAGTTCCACCCAACCGCATTACAAAGTCAGTTTGGTGTTCATGTATTGTATTTGGCGGATAAAAGACCGTTAACGCCACCAGATTATGAGGCTGTTAAAGCAGGTATCAAACAGTCCTTAGAAAAAGAAAAACTGGATCGGTATCAACAGTTGGCTGTGATCAAGTCAAAGGCCAAAATAGTTAAGTAAAACAATAACATAAACCCAAAAAAAAGACCTCAAGAAGGGATGCTCTTGGGACTTCATTCTGGTTCATGGTCTGACAGGTCTTCATATTTGCTGCGCAAATAAACCGACCTTTACAGACTATTGTCTGAGCAGTTGCTTCGCACTGCATGTCTGTTTCTGACAAAGATGAAAGCGGCCACGGCGAGCATAAATTGCCTCCTCGGGCTTGCTCTCTCTGATTCGCTATCGCTGCTCACCAACCAAGTGCAGCAGCAGAGCTGTTAATCAGCTCTACAGTGGCCTTTTCTTTGACTTGGCGTGTTGTATTAATTCAAATCCATAAAACTGCGCAGCTGTTCTGAACGACTGGGGTGTCTCAGTTTACGCAAAGCCTTGGCTTCGATTTGTCGGATCCTTTCACGGGTCACATCGAACTGCTTGCCCACTTCTTCAAGCGTGTGGTCGGTGTTCATGTCAATCCCAAAACGCATGCGCAACACTTTTGCTTCTCTGGGGGTTAAGCCTGATAACAGGTTGGTCACGGTGTTGGTTAAGCCGTTGGCAGTGGTTGATTCCAATGGCGATAAGATGTTGCCGTCTTCAATAAAGTCTCCCAAGCTGGAATCTTCATCATCACCAATCGGGGTCTCCATCGAAATGGGTTGTTTGGCAATCTTAATCACTTTACGGACTTTACCAACAGGCATTTCCATCACTTCTGCAATTTCTTCAGGGGTGGCTTCACGTCCTTTTTCCTGTAACAGTTGGCGCGAAACGCGGTTCAGTTTGTTGATGGTTTCAATCATGTGTACTGGAATACGAATGGTTCGGGCCTGATCTGCAATAGAGCGTGTGATGGCCTGTCTGATCCACCAGGTGGCATAGGTTGAAAATTTATAACCACGGCGGTATTCAAATTTTTCAACGGCTTTCATCAAACCAATGTTGCCTTCTTGAATCAGATCAAGGAATTGTAATCCGCGGTTGGTGTATTTTTTCGCAATCGAAATCACCAGTCGCAAGTTCGCTTCAATCATCTCTTTTTTCGCACGCCTTGATTTGGCTTCATTCACAGTGACATTCCTGTTGATGGCTTTGATCTCTGGAATCAGCAAAGTATAGGCTTGTTCGATGCGAATCAATTTGTTTTGTAGTGCGATGATCTCGTCTTTGTAGATTTCCAACATGGTGACTGAATCACCGCCATCTTTGATGCGGTCATCGACCCAGTTCAGATCTGTTTCCTTGTTCATGAAAGAACGGATGAACACCTGCCTGGTCAATTTACATTGAGTCACTGCGATGTCTAAAATGCGACGCTCAATCTTTCTGATTTCATCTTGTGCAGATTTCACATCAAAAATAATGTCCTGCATGGTAATCGGTGCAAATTTAAACTCCACCAATATGTCAGCAATCTGACGCATGAAGTTTTTCTGTTTGGTGTCACCAATGCCCGCTTTATCCACCGAAGTGGTGAATTTTTTGAATAATTTTTCCACGGCCTTGATGCGTTTGGTCACTTCATCCATATCCAGGCCTTGATCGACTTCCTCTTCTTCCTCATCTTCAGTTTCATCCACTGGGTCAGTGGGCTTTTTGACTTTAGGAATCACCGCTTCGGTGTGAGGATCATAAATATCCGTGATGAATTGTTCAATCTTCAAGTCTTCGTTGAGCATGTCCTGGTAATACTCAAGGATGGTCTTGATGGTGTGCGGGAATAAGAAGGCCGATTCCATAATCAGGTGGTCACAGCGCTCAATGCGCTGGGCAATGGCAATCTCATCTTTTCGTTCCAGCAGCTCTACAGAGCCCATTTCTCGCATGTACATCCTGACAGGATCGGTGGTTCGACCGATGCTGGGATCTACAGCTGACAATACGGCCACCGCTTCTTCAGTGGCGGTTTCATCATCTTCTTTGGCTGTTGAGTCGTTGAGGATGATGCTGTCTTCCTCTGGCGCTTCTTCCAGCACTTGAATGCCCATGTCATTGATCATCTGGATGATGTCTTCAACTGAATCAGTTTCAATGATGTCGTCCGGTAAGTGGTCATTAACCTCAGCATATGTGAGGTAGCCTTGTTCCTTACCTTTGAGGATCAAGAGTTTGATTTGTGAAGTTTGTTTTTCAGTTGCCATATCGTATTTTCTATTCTTTGGTTTTTAGGCGCAAAAGTTGCACCAGGGTTTGTTTTTCAGCGTTGCTTAAACCTGATTGCATTTGTTTCTGTCTTAAATGTTCGATTCGCACTTGAGAAGTTTGTTTTTGCAAAAAACTCATGATGTCATCAAATTCCAGGTGTTTTTGTTGTTCGTCCAAGTGATCGTACAACCGCATTAAATGCCCTAAATACCGATTGTACTCAGAATCCCTGAAATGTTCCATCATCGCCGCTGCATTGATTTGGGGGTTCTGGCGATGAATTTCAACGATTTTATCAATTATTTCAATGCCTTTAAACGATAAAATGCTGAAGTTGATGTCATTGGGGATTTTTTCACATAATTGTGGTGAATTTAATAATAAGCTGATGACTTTCCGCAGTGGGTTGTCATCCATTGAATTTGACTGAGTGGTTGGTTTTTTTGTTTGGTTGGATGGGGTTAGTGACATGCCAGTTATTTGTGCCACTTGGGCGGCCATCATTTTTTTGAATGCCCCTTTAGGTAACTGGTTGATGTAGGCTTTAGACTTTTCCTGCATCTGGGCTTTGCCGTCAATACTGTTGGTGTTGATGTTGCGACCAATGATCTGTAGCAGAAATTCAGAAAGCGGTTTGGCTTGGCTGAGTATTTGTTTGAAGGCATCTGCACCTTGATCGCTCACAAAACTGTCCGGATCCTCTCCTTGTGGTAGGAATAAAAAGTCGATGATTTTATTGTCCAGGTATAGTGGCAATGCCGTATTTAAGGCTTTTTCTGCTGCTTGAACCCCTGCGGCATCCCCATCGAAACAAAATACAATGCGGTCCCAAACTTTGAACAGGTTGCTGATGTGTTGCGCTGAAGTGGCGGTTCCCAAGGTGGCCACTGCGTTACAAATACCCTTTTCATGCAGCGCAATGACATCCATGTACCCTTCAACCACCAGGATGTGGTCTTCATTGCTGTGTTTGCGGGCCAAATGATAGCCATACAACTCATTGCCCTTGTGAAATAGATCAGTTTCTGGTGAGTTCAAGTATTTGGGTTTTTGGTCTGCTTCAATGGCCCGTCCACCAAAAGCAATCACCCTGCCACGTTTATCATGAATAGGAAACATCAGCCGGTTTCTGAATTTGTCGTATGTGCGTCCTTGATCGTTTTGTGTCGTCAACCCAGTTCGTTTCAATAATTCAGATTCGGTTTGATCAAACCTTTTCATCAGCCCGTCCCATTGATTCAAGGCATAGCCCAGTTGAAAAGTGTGGCTGGTGGTGCCCGATATTTGGCGGCCCTTAAGGTATTCAATGACTTGGGGAGCGGATTTGAGTTGCTGCTGATAGATGCGGGTGGTTTTCTCAGTCACCGCATATAAATTGGTTTTTGGCCGCTGACCAGCCTGGTTGGCTGACGCTGGAACTTCCATGCCTGCCAGTTGGGCCAGGTCTTTTACGGCATCAACAAAATCCAGACCCTCATATTCCATCAAGAAGCCAATGGCACTGCCATTCTTGCCACAACCAAAACAATGGTAAAACTGTTTTTGTTGGCTGACTGTGAATGAGGGTGTGTTTTCGGCGTGGAAAGGGCATAAGCCCGCATAATCTTTGCCGGCTTTTTTCAATGACACGCGTGCGCCAACGACGTCACAAATGTCAATGCGATCAAGTAAAGAGTCTATGAATTCGTTGGGTATGGACGCCACTTTAATTACGCGGTCAAACCAATGATGATACTACAAATGTGGATTATGACAAAGCCGCTTTGACAATTTGACTGACTTGGCCCATATCGGCCTGGCCAGCCACTTTGGCTTTTGCTAAGCCCATCACCTTACCCATGTCTTGCATCCCTGCAGCACCGGTTTCAGTGATGATCTCTTTGACCAAAGAGGTGACGGCTTCAGCTGAGAGTTGTTCTGGTAAATAGTTATTCAGGGTGTCAATCTCAGCCAATTCTTTATTTTGCAGGTCATCTCGTCCTGCTTGAGCAAACTGTTCCGCAGCATCCTTGCGTTGTTTGATCATTTTACTGACGATCGAAAGTACATCACTGTCACTTAATTCACGACGCTCATCCACTTCAACTTGTTTGATGGCAGCAGTGAGCATGCGAATGGTGCCAACGGTTTCTTTGTCCTTGGCTTTCATTGCGCTTTTGATGTCGTTCATGATTTGCGCTTTAAGCGACATGATGCATTTCCTGTGATCGATGTTTGGATATTGATAAAAAATTTATCAATACATTCTGCGAGGAATACCTTCCTTTGCAACACGTCTTTGTAAACGTTTGACGGCCGCTGCTTTTTTGCGTTTTCTTTCTTGCGTTGGCTTCTCGTAATATTGACGTTTGCGTGATTCTGCTAATACACCGGCTTTTTCACAGGCGCGTTTGAATCGTCTTAAAGCGAAATCAAACGGTTCATTGTCTCTAACTTTTACACTAGGCATAAGTTTTGTGTCTCCAAATCGTTGCCATTATTGGCTTTATCTGTATGTTTTAAGCGGCCCTCTGAGCTGCTCGGAAAAAGACCGCGTATTTTAAGGGTTTTGTGCCCAATTGCAAAGGTAAAATCAGTTTTTTTTGTGGGTCTGTCAATTTCTGTGAAATGAAACGGCCTCTGGCCCCAGGCGGTGGTATTGGTTGTTGTGATCAATTAAAATGCAAGGCAGCAAAAAATTACGGGATTATACCTTATATATACGCATGACTAACATGGCTGAAAACTATCAAAGTGTAAAGGATCGGGTAGAGGCGGCTTGTCAGGCAGCTGCACGCTCTGTTACCCCTGATTTGTTGGCAGTGAGTAAAAAACACAGCGAACAAAAAATAGCCGCTTTGGCCGCCTTGGGTCAGCATTCGTTTGGCGAAAGTTATGCCCAAGAGGGGGTTGAAAAAATCAACCACCTCAAACATTTAAATTTGGTGTGGCATTTCATTGGCCCGATCCAGTCAAACAAAACCAAAGTGATCGCTGAAAGTTTTGATTGGGTTCAATCTGTCGATCGAATGAAGGTTTTAAAACGACTGGGGCAACAACGACCAGAAGGAAAGCCGCCATTGAATGTATTGCTACAAGTCAAAATAGGTCATGAAGACAGCAAGTCTGGTGCCAATGTGAGTGAAGTCATGGCGATGGCAGCCATGTTTGATCAATACGAATCCCTAAAACTCAGGGGATTGATGTGTATCCCACCACCCAGTGATGACAGCGAAACTCAAATCGGCTACTTTCTTCAAGCCAAAAGGGTTTTTGATGAACTACAAGTGGCCAATCCAGAAGTGGATACATTGTCTATGGGCATGAGCGGTGATTTAGAGTCCGCCATCATGACGGGCTCGACCATGGTTCGGGTGGGAACAGATTTGTTTGGAGTGAGGCCGTCTTAAAAAACGGTCCAGTTCATTTTCCACCAATCTAAAAACTCATCAAAATCTATTTGTTCGTTTTGATCAACATCAATGGTGGCAAAGCCGCGCACAGCATTGTCCTGGCTGGCTTCAGGCGCCAATATTTTAAGTAATTGGCAAAATTCATCCAGGTCAATCAGACCGCTGCCATCCTTATCAAAAAAGTCAAAGTGGTCTTTAATTTCTACAATTTCTTCTTGGCTCAGTTGTGACATGTTTGTGTGATTGTTTACGCTTATTAATGGGCGTATTATAAAGCCAAATGAATTAATTTTGCAGCATTAAAACTCGCCGGATTGTTATTGACAGTAAGGAATGCCCTTTGGGATTGAATTATTGTGTTAAAATCGCGCCACTTTTTTTATTGGAAATGACCATGGGTTTTAAATGTGGCATTGTTGGCCTGCCAAATGTTGGAAAATCGACCTTGTTTAATGCGTTGACCAAAGCGGAAATTGCAGCGGAAAATTATCCGTTTTGTACCATCGATCCCAATGTGGGTATAGTTGAAGTACCTGACCCTCGACTGGAACAATTGGCAGGTATAGTCAACCCCCAAAAAACCATACCTACCACCATGGAATTTGTTGACATAGCTGGTTTGGTTGCAGGTGCATCCAAAGGTGAGGGACTGGGCAACCAATTCCTGTCACACATCAGGGAAACCGATGCCATCGCTCATGTGGCCAGGTGTTTTGAGGATGATGATGTGGTCCATGTCGACGGCACCATTAACCCATTGTCTGACATTGAAACGATCAACACCGAGTTGGCCTTGGCTGATCTTGAGTCTGCAGAAAAGTCACTGGTCAGGACGCAAAAGAAAACCCGGTCTGGTGACAAAGATGCCGTTAAAAGGGCTGCTATTTTGGAAAAAATTGTCAGTCATTTGTCAGAGGGTATGCCTTTGAGAACTTTGGATTTGGCCATTGAAGAGTGGGAAGCGGTCAAAGAGTTTTCATTCATCACTGCAAAACCGATGATGTACATTGCCAACGTTGATGATCAAGGGTTTGAAAACAATCCGTTGTTGGATACCTTGAATCAATTCGCATCCGACGAGGGCGCTTTGGTGGTACCAGTGTGTGCTGCCATTGAAGCCGAGATCGCCTTACTTGATGAAGAAGACAAGGCAGAATTTTTGACTGAAATGGGTCTTGAGGAAGCTGGACTGAATCGAGTCATTCGTGCCGGTTATGAATTGTTGGGATTGAACACTTATTTTACTGCAGGAGTCAAAGAAGTGCGTGCCTGGACTTTTGTAAAAGGTGCCACAGCGCCTCAAGCAGCAGGGGTCATTCATACTGATTTTGAGAAAGGTTTTATTCGAGCCGAAACCATGGCATTTGATGATTTCATTCAGTTTAACGGTGAAGCCGGCTGTAAAGAAGCGGGTAAACTGCGCTTAGAGGGTAAAGAATATTTGGTCAAAGAAGGGGATGTTTTGCATTTCCGTTTCAACGTGTAAAAGGATTTCTGCGCAGCCACTTCTTTTGCTGACGCAAAAACCGTAACTGCTGCGAAGGCTTTGAATGAGTTGACTGCTGACTCGCTGGGCTCGCCAACGGTCAACATGTGGTATAGACTACAGCGCAGTCACTTCTTGGCCTACAGGACGTAGGTCCATCGCGTAAGCAGGATGCTGAAAACGATGTAATGCTTTCGCAAAAAACCGTAACGACTCCAATGTATACCATGGTCACAGCTGCTGAAAAGCTGCGCTTTCCAATGGCTGTTCGCTGACCAAGTACTCCGAAGGCCTTGAATGAGTTGACTGCTGACTCGTTGAGCGTGACAGTTGTTGATCTGGCATATCCAAAGGCATAAAAAAAGCCAACCTCAATGAATTGGGGTTGGCTTGGTGTCGATGCACAAATTAAATCAACTACTCAAAGTCATCGGCAAATATGTAATCGTTGTCAGTGATTTGAACCACTTGAGAATTATTCACATAATACAAATTTCCAACTTCGTCTTCACCAAATCCCCTGACATTTGAAAATGTATCAGCAAGGAAGGCAAAGCCACTCCAAGTACCGCCGTTGTTAACGCTCCAATACAAGTCGCCGGTACAAAAATCAGCATAAACGTAAGTGCCTTGCCAGGTGGTCTCAGGTCCGCGGTAGGGAAATCCGCCGATGACTGAGCAACCAATTGGGTAGTCTATCACTGGATCCACACGTTCGTTATCTGGAATGGTGCAGGTGATGTCCTGGTCCGGATTCAAAATGTTGCCTTCGTAACAGACCCAACCGTAATTCTCACCACCATTTGATGTGGCTGGTTGGTAATTAACTTCTTCTCTGGCACTTTGTCCAACGTCGCCGATGAACAAATCTCCTGTGTCTCGGTCAAAACCCCAACGGTAAGGGTTTCTTAAACCCCAGGCCCATATTTCACCGCAGTCGTTGTCTTGATCACTGAATGGGTTGTCTACAGGGATGCTGTAATTGAGCCCTTCGCCACAGGCGTCGCTGACATTGTTGCCCGTGCTGTCAACATCTATTCTGAGCATGGCTCCCAACAAGGCCAGTGAATCGGCGTTGCCACCTTGGTTCAAGAATGACTGATCGATGTTGCAATTTTCTCCATCAATACCTGTGCCAAGGAAAATGTCGTCGGGATCTTTGGTTTGGCCCCGGTCACAAGGGTCATTGCCGTCACCACCGTCACCCAGTCCAATATACAAATAACCATCGCTTGGGCTGAAGTGAATGTCCCCGCCGTTGTGGTTACCAAAGTCTTGATCAATACTGATGATCTTTAACTCTGACTGGTCATCCGCTACATTGGGGTTTCCGGCACTTACGGAAAATCTGGAAACCATCGTGTCATTTGAAGTGTTGGTGTAATAGACATAGAAAAATCCATTCACAGCATAGTTGGGGTGGAAGGCCAAGCCCAATAATCCCCGTTCTCCCGAGCCGTTTGTCAAAGTATCAATGTCGAGGAATGGGGTTGCTAAAGTACTGCCGTTTTCAATGACTTTGATCAACCCTCCTTGCTCAACCACAAACAGCCTGTTGCTACCGTCTCCGGCATTTCTGACTGCAACAGCATCACTGAAACCGCCTTCAAGAACAGTTAAAACAGGATCCAGCGGGGGTGGGTCTCCGGCCTGTGACCCGTTTGACAAACCCAGAAAAATGATCATTGCGACGAAAAGGGACCGCCGGTGAAGTGTGATGTGTGGTTTTGTTTTATTCAATGATGCCATGTGATTTCGTTATTTGATGCGTTTAACTTTAACACCTCGATTGCCATCGCCTTTCATTAACCAGGAACCCATCATACCAGGTTCAATGGTGATCAACTGACGGCCGTCTTTTTTCAGGAAAATGGAGCCAGCAGAAACGCGTTTCCAAACTTGGCCATTATCCAGTTCATAATAGGTGTCTCCCAATTTGTCGTCATATTTTTTTTCTAAACGGGCCCTGACATCTCGTCGTTCAGTGTCAAGTCTGCGGGCTTCGAACCCGGCGTTCCTTCTTCTGATTTCACGGTTGATTTCATTTTGTTTATTCTTGATCCAGTCATTCAGAGAATTCAGCTCATCAGCAGATAATTTGTTCAACCCGGTGATTTGTTTTTCTTCCTCTGTCATTTCACTTAAATCGGGCGATTTAGCAAATACTGAAGTGCAGGTTAACATCAGGGTAAACAAGAACAGCTTTTTAGTCATATTTATACTCAAAATTTACAAGATGACAAATATACATCAATCTTCACTAAATTACGCCGAATTATTGGTCTACTCATCACAAAATTACTTGTTTTTTTGTCAATTAATGTCCTTTATAACAAACTTTTAACACCACATTCTCAAAATTAAGTAAAATGCGAAGCATAAAACCACAAAAAAAACGTAACTCTATACTGAAAGGTAGAATTTGAAATGAAGAAAATTAAGTCCAGCAAGATTGTCGTTTTGCTTATTGCTGTATATGCGCCCCATGTTTTTGCGGATGCTTCACTCAAAATTGATCAAGATTTAGTGATTGGCAATGAGCCAGTGGTACCAGTCTTGGCTTTGAGCGGCAACACCCAATATCAAATCGTTGACAATCAATTAAATATGCAGATCAATCACCCGGTGATTTGTAATCGCATTGGTGGTTATCAACCGGTTTCCAATCTTCATGCAAGAATTACTGATCCGAATGGCGACAACAAGGGTGATGACGATCCAGTTGAATCACTGATGGGCATACAATCTAATGTCAATTACAGTGTCAGGAAGAGACAGTTTGATATCACATCTGAAAATCGCAGTAAGTCCATTTGTTTATCAGATTATGAATTCGATGTCATATTCAAAACGGCTTTTTCTGATGAACCGGTGGTCAACAATTCTGACATCTCATACAATTTCATCGGTGCGCCTCCGGGTGGCTATACACCAGGCAGTATCATGACTTTTGAACTGACCTATGAAAACACCTCAGGTTCAGAGCAGCTGTTGGATTTTATTGAGTATCACCCATATACCAACTCCGTTGATGCTTACTTTATTCCGGGTGGAAACATCAGTTGTCAAATACTAGATAATAATGATGTACCAGTCAACGGCGCCTTTTGCATCAGCGCAAATGGAGTGGTTTCTGATGCAACATTACAGCCCACAGAAAAAATCAGACTTTCAATGCAAATGCAGATCAGTGCCTCGGCATTGGTGGGTTCAAACCTTCAAATGATGGCAGCTGTATTCCCGAAAGTAGAGACCATTGATGCATTTGGTAGTGGCCAATCATTCTCAGGTTTTGATAAGGCAATAGCCATCATTCCTATTGTTGCAAGCAATTGATCGAAACCAATATGATAATACTGAAAAGAGCAGCGATCGCTGCTCTTTTTGTTGTTGCTGAATAATAGTGACCCCAGAAAGATTTGAAAAGTTAAAACAAGTCCTCAAGTCCAGACAAACTGACCTGACAGTGGTGATGGATTGGGTGCATAAGCCGCATAATTTTAATGCCATCATCCGTTCCTGTGATGCCGTTGGGGTGTTTGAAACCCATTACATTCCTGTTGAAGAGGGCTACCGTCCACTGACCAATACTGCCAAAGGCTCACAAAAATATGTCACTGCCAACAAGCACAATGATTTTGCCAGTGTGGCCAAAGAACTCAAAGCATCTGGACATCAGTTGCTGGCTGCCCATTTATCAGATAAAGCGGTGGATTACCGTACCATTGACTATACAAAACCCACTGCAGTGGTCATGGGGGCTGAGTTAGAAGGGGTTTCTCCTGACACAGCTGATACCGTTGACCAACACATCATCATACCCATGGTGGGTATGGTGGAATCGTTGAATGTGTCGGTGGCTTGTGCTTTGATTTTGTACGAAGCTCAGCGCCAACGCCAGGCGGCAAATATGTATGACTCACCATCGCTTGATCCAGAGGTTTTCGATAAAGTTTTGTTTGAATGGTGTTGGCCCAAGATTGCCAGCTTATGCCAAAGGTTAGGCAAGCCTTACCCTGAATTGGATGAAGTTGGCGAGTTCAAAAGTTTTTGAAACATTTCGTTTTGAATGATTTGTGACAAAGCATAGGGTGTAGTACCTACCGGCGGAATGCTGTTTTCAAAATCAGACCAACGTTGTTTTAATGCATGGATGAATCGTTTGTGTTTGGGTGATTTGATCCAGGGCGTTGCCAGCAATGTGACTTGTGCTGAACTGGCAGCACATTCATTCATCATGTTGATGCTGTCAGCAGTGACATAAATGTGTCGTGATTGACGTAGAATATCCTGATAAGGGTTGACCCCGTCAGCATCGCTAAACCAAAACTGATCATTTTCTTTCAGTAAAGATTTCAAAAGCTTTGTGTGAGCATTGGCCAACCTCGGTGATCCACACACCATTAAAGAATGGTTGTGGTTGGCATGGCGTATTCTTTTTAAATCAGCTGATAATTGTTGTTTGAAGTATTCTTTTGGCGGGTTGCCTATCACCAAAGCAGTTGCAAATGTATTTTGCACTTGTTTGTGTGCTTCTTGAGTGAACCATTGTGCATCAAACGGATGAATGCTGCCGCTGTAAGTGACGATGTTTGGGCCAGATTTTTGGTCATGCTCGGGCAGTAACAACACATCATAGTTTTTTGCGGCATCTTTGGGATTCAAAATTTGGATGTGTTTAACCTGGATGCCTTGAAACCTAAATCGTTGGGAGACAAATTTACCAACGGCAGCAGCAATTCTACCTGTGGTGATGATCACCTCCGGGGGTGATGCAAATTGTGGCTTTTTGTCTTGTCGCCAGGTCAGCCCTTTATGAAAACCAGGAATGATGCGTGGTGTCAGTGTCAGCCATGGCTGTCTCAGGTTGAAATGGTGAGTACTGGATTGTTTGGCGATGTGCTTTGCCAAAGTTGTACTTTGAATCTCATGACCCAGCCGACCCTCAGAAAATACCCAGCACAGATTTACTTTATTCAATGGCAATCACAGTTTATAATAGCTGTCCCATTATAGAGGTCAATTTGATTGCTGCAAAGTCGCAATTGTCAGTTAAATTGGTCAAAGATCACCAGAACGATGTCAACCTCACATCTGTCTGTAAAAGTATTGAATTAGGATCAATCATGAATCAAAAAGCTGCCAACACAGAAAAAGTATATTACGTCAATCCCAGTGATTTACCCGTTTCATGTCCAGGGAAAGACATGGCTGTTTGGAATTCTCACCCTAAAGTCTTTTTAGCCATTGAGAAAACGGGAGAAGCCGTGTGTGAATATTGCGGTGCAAAATACATTTTAAAAGCCGATTGATGCCTTACTTCCAATCTTCATCGCCTTGTGTGGCAATTTATTAAACCTGCATGCCAGTGCCAAATAAACGGGATCCTATTGACTCATTAACAGTCATGCAAGTGGTGCCTGAATTGAAAGTGGGTGGTGTAGAAAGAGGCACCATAGAGTTTGCTGTTTTTCTTCAAAATAAAGGCCATCGTCCAATTGTGGTGTCTGCAGGTGGACCATTGGTTGAACAGTTGTCTGAAAACAACATCATTCACATTGAATTAAATGTGGGCAAAAAGTCACTCAGTACATTGAGTTCTATCAAAAAACTAAAAACAATCATGCAAGACAGGCACGTGGATGTGGTACATGCGCGTTCTAGGCTACCTGCCTGGTTGAGTTATTGGGCGCTCAAACGCATGGGTGAAGAAAGACCTAAGTTTGTGACCACATTGCATGGCTTGCATTCGATCAGCCGCTATTCATCTATCATGGCCAGGGGTGATGCCGTCATTGCAGTCTCGCAAACAGCCAAAGACTACTTGCTACAAAATTTCAAATCACATTTAAACGATGATCCAGAGTTGATCTATCGCGGCATAGACCCTCAATTCAGTTATGGTCATGTTCCAGATGAGAGTTGGCTAAAGGCTTGGCAGCAAACAATTGACTCCAATAAATCAATAAAAACTGTGTTGTTACCGGGTCGCCTGAGTCAGCTCAAAGGCGTTGAACATTTGCTGTCTTGGTTAAAGTCTACAAAGCATGACTGTAAACTGTTGCTTACTGCCCAGTATGGTGAATCAAAATACAGTCGTCAGGTGGGTCAACTATTTGCACAACATGGATTGTCTGAACGTGTGGTTTGGTTGGGCATCGAACGCAACATGCCCAACCTATATGCGGCTGTTGATGTGGTGGTGTCAACCAACAACAAACCAGAAAGTTTTGGTCGTACGGTTTTAGAAGCCTTGTCGGTTGGTAAACCAGTGGTTGCATTTTCGCATGGTGGAGTCGATGAAATCATGAGCGCATTGTTCCCTGAAGGCAAAGTTCAAGTTGGTAATGACGAGGCTTTGGCTCAATGTATAGATTCATTTTTATCTCAAAAGCCTGAGGTCAAACCGCATCAAATGTTCACCAATCGTGACATGTTCGAAAAAACATTGGCTGTGTATCAGCATTTAGTGGTTGGTGATTCTGCCAATGATTAAGTCGCCGAATTTCATTCATATCCTGTATGTTTCAGTGGTGATTCTACTGCCATTTGGGCGGTTGTCAGAAGTGCCTATATTGGTTTTGTCATTGATAGGCATGTGGTTTTTAACCAAACACAACAGGGTAATGATTCAATCGAACTGGTTCAAACCGTTCACACTGACCTATTTGGCATATTTTATGTTGGTTTCAATTTCTGCCATTGATTCTGCATGGCCGGAAAAAAGTTGGTTGATCAGCTTGGGCTCTGTGCGTTTTTATTTAATGGGGTTGGCGCTGATCTATGTGATTGATCAAACAGCGATGAAAAAGCTGGCACTTTGGACCACAGCTGTCCTCGGATTTTGGGCTGTTGATGCCTTGGTTCAAGGCGTCCTGGGTCACAACTTGTTGGGTCAGCCACCTTACCCAGGGCGATTAACAGGTATTTTTGGACAAAATGTAAAATTGGGCCCCGTGTTGGCCTTATTTTTGCCGGTGGTGATGATACACATGTGTCATTACAGGGCGTGGTTGCGTTGGCTGGTGGTCTCACTTTTTGTGGTGATTATTTTACTCAGCGGAACCCGCTCAGCGTGGTTGATGATGGCGTTTGTTTTGTTGTTATTTTGGTGGCAACATGTCAAAGGCCGCCGGTGGTTGTTGTTGGTTAAAGCAGGGACATTGGTTGTCACAGGCGTGGTTTTGTTGTGGTTCAGTTCCACCGATTTCCAACAACGGGTTGATCGTTCTTTGCAAATGTTTGATGGCAGTCAGTCAGCCATTGATTTTGCTTTGGCTGATCGTTTACCTATCTGGAATACTGCCATCAATATGTATCAGGATCACCCGATTAATGGTGTAGGTGCCCGGGCATTCAGAATGGTGTATGCTGAATATGCCGAGCCAGGTGATGTTTGGGTTGAACAACAGGGTAGTGGGCTGCATGCACACCATTGGGTGCTTGAACTGCTGTCAGAGACAGGCAGTATCGGCCTGTTATTGATGTTGTTAATGTGTGTGCTTATCTATCGACATGTTCGACTCGTCTTTAATCACCACGCTGTTTGGCCTTATGCAACGGCTTTGTTGGCTGCTATGTTACCGGTGGTTTCGTTGTATTCGTTGTTTTCTTCGTTCTGGTCGATTTGTTTGTGGTGGATGTTGGTGATGTTATTTGCAGGAGTTAAAAGTGAGTCAGAATAATGCTGTCAGTGCAGTGGTTACCTGTTTTAACTCTGCCAAAACCATTGAAAAGTGCCTGCAAAGCCTGGCCTGGGCTGATGAAATCATTGTGTTGGATTCGTACAGTGAAGACCAGACGGTTGCAATCATTAAGTCACAGCCAAACATCAAGCTAATACAACAGGCTTTCAAAGGCTTTGCACAGCAGAAACAAGATGTCATTGATATGGCAAAACATGACTGGGTGATGTTGTTGGATGCTGATGAGTGTTTAACGCCCAAAGCCATTAAAAAAATCCAGCAATGGCAAACCAAGCTACCTCAAGCTGATGGTTTTAATCTTCCAAGGGTTGAGTGGGTGTTCTGGCATTGGGCCCACCCCTGGGTCAAGCGCAATGAATTCATCCGCTTGTTTAACCGCAAAAAGTCCCACATGAGCCAAGACTTGGTTCATGAATCCATTCAGGTAGATGGTAAAGTCAAAAAACTTTATGCTCCATTTAAACATTATGGCGAGACATCCATACAAATCAAATTAGAGAAGATCAATCGCTATTCGGCTTTGGCAGCCCAACAAAAGTTTGATCGAGGCAAAAGATGCAGTCCACTGCGTTTGTTTTTATATCCCATTTTTTATTTTTTCAGACAGTATTTCATTAAACGACAAATTTTTAACGGTGTTGCTGGTGTGATCAATGCCACCCTGAACAGTTACTATGCCTACTTAAAATACGCCAAATTATATGAGTTACAACAAAATAAAGACTGACCTTCAGGTGGCATGGGCCAAATGGTTGGCGCGCAGATCTTTACCGACGTTGATGCGCATGGGTCGGGTGTTGGGGCGCCTTTTTTATTACTTACCCAATTCAAGAAAGCGTGTGGCAAAAATTAATTTGGCAGTTTGCTTTCCGGAGTCATCAGACCAAGAGGCCAAAACTTTGTTAAAGGACAACCTGATCTCTACTGGCCAGGGGGTGATGGAAATGTTGGCTGCATTGTGGTCTCCTGATCAACATGTTGCTGAGCGATTTAAGATAACTGGTATGTCGCATTTACAACAAGCTTTAAAAGGTAACAAAGGCTGTTTGTTGTTAAGTTGTCACACAACTTCAATCGAGTGGGGTATCAGGGGGTTGAACCACCACATGAAATCTACTGGTTTGCCAGTGGGCCACATGCTTGCCAGACAACACAACAACAAGTTACTTGAAGCCCATTTTGAAGCTGCCAGGCTGGGGTTTGTTGAAAAGTTGATTGATAAGAAGAACCTTCGAAGTTTGTTGAAGTCCATCAATACCGGGAGTCCGGTTTATTATGCTCCGGATCAGAACTTTTCTTATCAGGTGGCATTTGCCAACTTTTTCGGCCGGCCAGCCGCCACCACAGTTGGCACCCATAAATTGGCACAAAAAGCAGTTCCGGTTGTTCCGTGGTTTTGCTTTCGCACCGCTGATTGTCAATGGCACATTGAAATTTTACCGCCCTTGAGCGGGTTTGCTGAGCTGCCTGAGCAGCAAGCCTGCACGTTCCTCAATCAATTGTTTGAGGAACAGATCCGTAAGCACCCTGAACAATATTTGTGGGTGCACCGTCGATTCAAGAATCAACCCGAAGGGTTTGATAACCCCTATGAGTAGTCTGGGGTAAACTGATTTGCTAAGGTAGATTGACCCATGCAATGCACAAAGTCGAGTCTTGAATATTAAATTCAGTAATTCGTCATGCCGGCCTGCGCCGGTATGACCGGTTCGCGTTATGTAGTCAACCATTGAGGTGTTCAATGTGCCAATGTGTTCATCATTTCCATATACAACTGACCAACACACCAACCAAGGCACAGTGTATTTTGGTACCGTACTTGGTGGTGAATGTCTTGGAGATGGTGATTTTATCGAAGAATCTTTCAATGCTACCTTCCAGACCCTCGGCATAGAAGTTCATTTGCAGCTGAGGTTTGTCAACTGACTCATCCAAATAAGGGATGTCAGCATACCAATCAGTGACCTGTGGCTCTTGAGGGAAGTAATCTTTTGCCGGGCCTGTTCGGGCTTCGAATTCGGGCGTGATCTCCATGGATGTTCTGTTATTGACCATCCGCATGATGTCTCCACTGGTTAATGGATTGGGTACAGGTTCAGCATCTAATGGCTCATTGCCCACCTCGGTTTCGATGGTTGATTGTTGTGTTTGTGGGTCGGCTTTCGCCGGTGGTTGCTTGGTTTCAATTTCAGGACTGTATTGAGGCTCAATTGCTTTCTCTGGCTGCACCTTTTCGACAACCACCGGAGGTGTTTCTGGTTCAACAAATTCTGGCACTTGGGTTATTGGTTCTGATGTGTCAATCAAATCGACGGCCAAAGTTTTGTTGAATTCAGGGATGTCAATTATCCAGGGTCTTGGCAAGAGTAACAAAACCATCAAGACCAACAAAGGCATGATACTGTGTTTTAACCAATGTTCAATGTTGTGTTGGGATTGCCAGTATGCTTGGGTGGTCAAGAAAGCCAAAACTCAGGATTGCTGTGAATTGGCTTATTATAGGATTCGGGCGTTAAGGCTATGTAAATTAAATGTAATGAAAACGATGACAGTGATGCAAAGTTTGTTGAATTCAGAGTTTAATGTTAAAAAACTTGAACACCACCCAAGCTGGCCCGATCAAAAGGAATTGAAGGTCTTTGAAAAATGATGGCTTTTTGCCTTCGATGTGATGCCCAATGAACTGCCCAATCCAAGCTGCCACAAAAACCACAAGAGCGATGGTCAGCAAAGGGTAGCCTAAGTTTTCAAACCAGTAGTTCAAGGCCAGGCATGCAGCAGTAAACACCAACATGGTTGCAAAGACCTTAAAGCTTTTAAGTATGTAATAAAGCATAAGCAATGAAGTGCTGACGATCGCAAAGTTCATCACGTAGGGTATCTTGATGGTCCACATCACCGCTGAAATTGACCAAAAAATCAAAGGTACACAAACATAATGAATCAGTTGGTTGGTGCGGTTGACATGAGATTTGTGGTACTCAGTCATTAAATGCTTCATTGAGTCAGAACGCATGTCCTGTGATTCTGCGGTAGGCTTCATGATATTTCTCAGCTGTTTTGTTAATCAATTCAGTGGGTACATGTGGTCCTGGTGGTTGCTTGTCCCAGTCCAATGTTTCCAAATAATCACGAATGAATTGTTTGTCGTAGCTTTCAGGGCTGCTGCCAACTTGATAAGTGTCCTGATTCCAAAATCTCGATGAGTCAGGTGTCAGTACCTCATCCATCAAAACCAAATCATCATCCTCATCCAGGCCAAACTCAAACTTCGTGTCAGCAATAATGATACCATTGTTTAGGGCATGTTCACTGGCCTTGAGGTAAATTTGTGTAGATACTTCACGCAATTGTGCAGCACGTTCGGAGCCTACCAGATTGGCGAGTTGATCATAAGTGATGTTTTCATCGTGATCTCCCACCTGAGCTTTTGATGAAGGCGTGAACAAAGCTGCTGGCAGTTGCTGTGCTTGTTTTAAGTCAGGTGGTAGTTCAATGCCACACACTGCGCCAGTTTGGAGGTAATCTTTCCAGCCAGAACCAATGATGTAACCACGAACGATGGCTTCACAAGGTAAGGCTTTCAATTTTTTCACCACCACAGCCCTTTGTTGAAGGTCTTCGTTGGCATCAGGAATGACTTGTGTCACTGGAATTTCAGTGAGGTGATTCTTTATAATAGGCCGCATCATATCAAACCAAAAATTCGATATTTGGGTCAACAATGCACCTTTTTGAGGGATGACATCGGGTAACACCACATCAAAGGCGCTGAGGCGATCACTGGCAACCATGAGTAAATGTTTATCGTCAACTTCATAGACATCCCTGACTTTGCCTTGATGAATTTTTGGTAATTGAATTTCCATGCTTTGTGCACCGCGTACAAAGCGTGTATTTTAGCTATGGACAACTGACGAAGCAAATAAATAGTATGGGTATTATCATTGGAGGAATTCTTGGGTACAAATTCGGCTTCTTGCCAGGTATGTTGCTGGGTGCCTGGGTTGGATTTTGGCTAGAAAGGCAGCTGACCGGAAGCAATGTCACCAACAGTAAAAAACAAACCCAAGAAAGTTTTTTTAACGCCCTGTTTTTATCAATGGGCAAGTTGGCAAAGGTGGATGGCAAAGTATCACCGCTAGAGATTGAGCGTACAGAAGGCATCATGCGACACATGAAGCTGAATCATGACATGCGCCAAAAAGCTATCAATTTGTTTACCCAAGGCAAAGACCCCAATTACAGTATTGACGGTGCCTTGCGACAATTTGGTCAGTTTGCCAGAAGATCATTGTCACTCAAACAGATATTCCTGGAGATGTTGATAGATGTGGCTGAAGCGGATGGTATGATTTCAAGAGCAGAACAAACCTTGATTGAACAAGTTTGTCACATGATTGGTTACCCCAAGCAGTTGCTGTATGCGATGATGAAAATGCGTGGATTTACCGCCACGGGCGGTTATCAACAATCCAAGCGTGAGCATGATTATCGTGGTCAGTCCAGTAGGCGTTCAGTCAACCGCAACGCGCCTTTTAACCCTTATCAGGTGTTGGGAGTCACTCAAAATGACAGCAAGGCCACCATTCGCAAAGCATACAAAAGATTGATGAGTCAGCACCACCCGGATAAGTTAGTGTCTAAAGGCTTGCCACCTGAAATGATGAAAGTGGCGGAAGAAAAAGCCAAACAAGTTCAACTGGCCTGGGAAAAAGTCAAAGATTTGAAGGGGTGGTGATGAGGAATCAAGCGCTATTGGCATTCCTTATTGACTTTCCATACAGGCAGTGACAAACTCCATAAACACAGTAAAACCTTTGAATTTCCATGAATGAATTTATCATAGCACCATCTATTTTATCTGCTGACTTTGCCCGATTGGGAGCTGATACCCAAGCCGTTTTGGATGCGGGTGCTGATTGGGTACATTTCGATGTGATGGACAATCACTACGTACCCAACTTGACCATTGGACCACTGGTGTTAACGGCCCTCAGGGATTACGGGATCACTGCGCCCATTGATGTGCATTTGATGGTGAAACCTGTGGATAGGATCATTGGTGATTTTGCTCAGGCAGGTGCCAGTATGATCACTTTCCATCCTGAAGCAACAGAACATGTGGATCGCTCATTGGCTTTGATTAAAGACTTGGGTTGTCAGGCCGGGTTGGTGTTGAATCCAGCGACGCCAGTGCATGTTTTAGAGCATGTGATGGATAAATTAGACATGATATTACTGATGAGTGTCAATCCAGGCTTCGGTGGGCAATCATTCATACCCAGCACCATGGATAAACTCAAGACGGTCAGAAAACTGATTGATGATTCCGGCTTTAAGATTCGCCTTGAAGTGGATGGTGGAGTTAAAGTTGACAACATTGGAGACATAGCGAAGGCTGGTGCAGACACATTTGTGGCAGGATCGGCCATATTCAATTCACCAGATTATGCCAACACCATCACAAATATGCGTCAAATGATTCAGCAGCAATTCAGCGAAGTGCGCTAAAATAGAGTCATGAAAGCAATTATTGCCACATTGTTATTGACATTATTCAGTTCACAACTGACGGCTAAGAGCAGGGGCATGTCTCTGGAAGAAGCGGTTAACCAGGTGAAATCTGAAGGTCAAGTGCTGTCCGCGAAAACAGTCAATGGCAAGCATGAAATTAAAGTGCTGACACCGTCTGGCGCAGTCAAGACCATCAGCAAGAAGGCGGCCACTTCACAGGCGCAAACAAAGCCTAAAAGGCCTGAATATTACAACAAGGGTGGTCAGTCATTCAGGGATCGCAAACAAAATAATGCCATTCCCAACCGTTTTGATAACCAGCAGCGGGACAGGCGCAGAGGCAGTCGACAACTGGATTTGCAACCGATGACGTTTCAAAACAGAAGCAAAAGTAACAACACTAAGAAGAACAACCGATCTAATAACAACAATAAAGAAAAATAAAGTATGCGAGTACTGTTAATCGAAGACGACGATAACCTGCGCAATACCCTGATTAAGCGGTTTGAAGAAACAGGTTATGTAGTGGACGCGGCCGATAACGGCGAAGATGGATTATACAAAGGTCAGGAATATCCTGCTGATGTGGCTGTGATCGATTTGGGTTTACCCAGAATTTCCGGTATGGAAGTGATTCAAACATTGCGCCAAGACGGGGTTGAATTTCCTATCATCGTACTGACTGCACGCGGCTCTTGGCAAGATAAGGTGATGGGGCTGGATGCTGGGGCAGATGACTATTTGGTCAAACCCTTTCATTTTCCAGAATTGTTGGCTCGAGTTAATGCTTTGGTCAGAAGGGCCAGTGGTAACACCACACCAGAAATCAATTGTGGTGAATTGACCATGAACATGAGCACCCAGGAAGTTAAGTTGTCAGGGCAGATTCTTGATTTAACCTCTTATGAGTATAAAGTACTTGAATACCTGTTGCACCACCAAAATGAAGTGATATCAAAAACCATTCTAACCGAACACATCTACCACCAGGACTATGACAGAGACAGCAATGTTATAGAAGTTTTTGTGGGTAGACTGCGGAAAAAATTGGCGTCCATAGATCCTGATACCAAATACATTGAAACGCTGCGAGGACGTGGTTATCGAATGCGCTCAATTGATTGATTGATGGTTACTGTGACTCATAGCGTGTCACTGACAAAACGGGTTCTTGTCACCTCAACCGTGGCGTTGTTGGTGGCATTGGCTTTCATCGGTCTGGTCATGGACCAGGCTTTCAAAGAAAAAACACTGCATCTGGTCAAAGAACGCCTTGAGAGCTATGTACTGGCCATCATCATTAACACCGAAGTTCAAGGCGACAGTTTGGTCTTCCCTGAGTACCTGCCTAGTCCCAGAATGGATCAACCAGGTTCAGGCATGTATGCGCAAATTATTGTGGGTGACCAATCCTGGTCATCACCATCTGTATTGGGTCAGGATTTGCCAGAATTGTTACCGGTTTCAGTGAATGAGCGGGTATTCGATGCACCCATTGAATATAAAGGCGAACGGTTGTTTCGTATGCGTCAGGGTTTTACCCTGGAAGGCGAAAATGGTTCATTAGAAATGACCCTGTCAGTCACTGAAAATGCCGGAAATTTCTATCGTGAACTGGCTGAATTTGAAGAAAATTTATTGACATGGTTGATTGCCATCAGTTCGGTACTGGTTTGTGTGCAGTGGGTGATCATGTACTGGGCCACCAAACCCTTAAAGCGGCTGATGGCTGATTTATTGAAGTTGGAAAAAGGCGATGAACTGATATTTTCAGAAGATTACCCCAGTGAGTTGCGAGGACTAACAGCCAGCTTGAATCGATTGATTGAAAATGAACGCAGTAATTTATCAAGGCAACGAAGAACTTTGGGTGATTTGGCTCATTCTTTAAAGACGCCATTGGCGGTCATTCATTCTGAATTGGAGAGTGATGGGGTCGATAAAGATTTGATCCAACAGCAAATCATGAACATGAATGAGATTGTGGCTTATCAATTGAAACGAGCTGCCGTAGCTGGACACCGGACCTTTGTCACCGGGGTGCCTGTTATCGATGTGCTGGACAAACTGATCAATACCTTGAAGAAGGTGAACCCAAACCGCCAGGTGAACGTCAAAACTCAGATTGCACCGGGTGCTGAGTTTTATGGTGAAAAAGGTGATTTGATGGAAGTGTTGGGTAATTTATTAGAGAATGCCTTTAAATGGTGTGACCAAAATATCGACGTGTTGGTCAAAACACTCTATATGGAAGGCCGCAAACGAACTGGTATTGTGATTGAGATTGGTGATGATGGGCCAGGCATCCCCGCCAACAAAAGAGCCACGTTGTTACAGCGAGGCGTCAGAGGAGATGAACAAGTCAAAGGGCATGGCATTGGTTTATCAATAGTGACCGATATTGTGGAATCATATCAAGGCGAGTTAGAAATCAAATCACACAAGGATCTTAAAGGCGCTTGTTTTAAAGTTATCTTGCCTCCATAAACTCATGAAAAAATTACTGACCATCATGCAACAATTGCGTGACCCTGAAACGGGTTGTCCCTGGGACATCGAACAAACTTTTTCAACCATTGCACCCTATACCATTGAAGAAGCTTATGAAGTGGCTGATGCCATCGCGCAAAATGACATAACAGGTTTAAAGTCTGAATTGGGAGACTTGCTATTCCAGGTGGTCTTTCATTCTCAGATGGCTGCTGAGGCTGGGCACTTTAATTTCGATGATGTGGTGGATGCGGTTTGTGAAAAAATGATCGCCAGGCACCCACATGTATTTAAACCCAATGAACCAAAGCTGACTGCAGAAGAACAAACCATCGCTTGGGAAAAAGCAAAAAGTCAGCACAAGGCAAGTGTTTTGGATGGCATAGCGAAAAATTTACCAGAATTACTCAAAGCGGTTAAATTAACCAAATATGCCGCAGTCACCGGGTTTGATTGGCCTGACATATCTGATGTTTTTGAAAAGCTGGATGAAGAAACCCATGAGTTGAAAGAAGCTGTTGAAAGTGGTGATCAGGTTCATATGGAAGAAGAGTTGGGTGATTTGTTGTTTGTTTGTGCCAATCTGGCCAGACACATGAAAATAGATCCGTCTTCTGCATTGCGTAAAGCGAACGTGAAGTTTGAGAACCGGTTCAGAAAGGTAGAGGCAAAAGCAAAATCATTGTCCCCAAAAAAAGAAAACTTTGACCTGAAAGTTCTTGACGAACTATGGGATCAGGTCAAAGTAGAACTAAAAAATAATGATGGTTGAACAAAACACCTCAAGTGTGTGTGCGTGTGTGTAAAAGGCATTTTAGCCAAACATCAGTTTGTTCTTTTTAATGAGCTATTAAAACCGCAGCTCTGTTTCGTTATTATCTCTCCCTCTTCTTGTTCTGAAATTGATCAGTGATTGCATCAATTTCTTCCAAGCTTGTAGTCATGTGACTGATACTTTTAAAAAGTGTGTGTAGTGTGTGTGTAATTAAAAATATCAGTCAACACAGACGTTTGGTTTACACGAGTATTATTTCGTGATTCCGCAGTTCATTTTCTGCCCATTCAAAAATACTTGTACATTGTTAATATCTATTGAACCTTTATTGGTATGAGCTTGACCATTTGCCAGTGAAGATTCACAGTTTAATCTCAGATTGATGGTGCTGGATGATGCGCGATTGTTTTCAACGAATTCAATCAACCCACCAGTACCTTCACCAGTAGCCGGTTGTCCGCCTGTTCCTTCACCAGTGGCCGGAGCGCCTCCAGTTCCTTCACCAGTGGCTGGCTTTCCACCAGTGCCTTCCCCTGTGGCCGGATTACCGCCAGTTCCTTCACCGGTTGCATAAGTGATACCACCAGTGCCTTCCCCAGTGGCTTTTTCGTCATAATGAGTGATCAGGGTACTTTCGGTAATCAGCTCAACAGAATAATTATCTATCAAACCTTCAACAAAAAGAGTTTGTCCATCAGTTGTATAGATTCCCTTTACATAGTGATCATCATTAGAATACAAATGTAAGTCAGCTGCATAAAGTGCAGATGAGAATAAACTGACTAACATGAACAAAACAAAGTGAATTGGAGTTTTTCTGGAAATGCCAGTGCCTTCTGTTTCTGCCATTGACCTTAAACCTGTTCCTTCAGTTTCAGCCATTGATTTGATACCCGTTCCTTCAGTTTCGGCTCTGCTTTTGATTCCTGTACCTTCTGTTTCAGCGAAATTCATGGTTTGCTCCAAATTAGTTTATATCTGTTCGTCGAAATAAAATAACCCAAGGCCAATACGAGATTCCTCTTTAGGCACATTGTTGGCTTCATATTTTTTTTCTATGGCCTCAAACTCGGGATAAAATGTGTTGTAGTAGTGGTGCCTAAGTAATTCATTAACTTCAATTCTGAATTGTTTTTTATTTGACTTAGGTATTTTTATTGAAAACAAATTACTTTGAAAATTGGTGTCTTTAACATGTTCAAAGTTATGCTCTATAGTGTTTGTCAGTCTTTTAATGGTGTTGGCAGCGATTTCCACCTTGGTTCTGTTGACCAATGTTTTTGGTATGAAAGTCCTGTTAATTAAATGTACTTTTCCATCAATGATCTCAACACAACCTGCCTCTAGCAAAGCTTCTAGTATGGGCCCGTGGCTGATGTTCTTGCCAAATCTTTGGGTCAATGTTTCGAAGGAAAGTCCTTTGCCGCTTCTCTTTAGCGGAACTGGGTTACCTTTTGATTCACAAAAAGGTGGGTGCGTAAACCAATGGTCGAGTATGTTGCCTTCTCTTGATCTGTTATGTTCTACCCACTCATTTTCAGTCGGTTGTGATTTCATTATCTTGGAAACTTCTCTTCGGTCTAAACCTGTTTGATACGCAATTGATGAAATTTTTCCACGGCTGTTTTGACTGGTTTCTTCGATGTATTTTTCTGCTTCTTCTACAAACAAAACCCTGACTAAGTTTTGAAAAGAATTGAATTCAACTTTTTGTTTAACCAATATCCTGATCAATGGCCTTAAACAAGTCGTGATGAAACCTAACCAGTAGGTGTCAAATGATAAATTGAATGATTTTGCTATTTGATTATTCATTGAAATACCAACCTTGAAAATTTTGGAAGCCTTGTTTTAATCCTTTTTCAAAATCTCGCATGGTCTCAACGCCCTCTAGAACTGTGTTGATGCCCATTGAATGTGCGAATTTTGAAAGTCCGTGAGTAAATGATGACAATTCATCCCTGTGTGACAAGTTTTGATTGGCCACTTTGATGACGTCAATCAATCCCATCTGTAACAATTCCCAATGCGCAAAGCCGGATCCAAAATCATCCAAAGCAATCCATCCACCTTTTGATCTGAAATAATTCAGTAGTTCTATGCCACTTGAGCAAAGTGGAGGCATGGAATGAATTTCGATGATTTCGATACATACTTTATTTGGATCGATGAGGCCATCATCAATCAAGTGCATCAGGGTTAGCTTGAAGTCATCACTGAGTAAGCTGATGGGCATCAAATTAACACTTAATCGTGCGGGGTTTTGTGACTCTAAAATTCTTGGTATTTGTTCAAAAATTTGAATGTCTAAGTCAACTTTTTGTTGTGTGCTTAAGGAATGAAAGAATCGCTCAACGTTGTGGTGGCCCAGCATGTGTTGTGGCCGATAGAGCATTTCAATCCAATTTTGGCTTTTCGAATCAGCACCAACAATCTCCTGAAATTGAAACTGCAATTTCTGGCTGATGGTTGATTTGAAAGCTGCTAAATTCATAAACATGGTCAAGATTGAACAGGTTTATTATAAACACATCAAATATGCACTGTAAACAAATTTGTGAAAATATTAAAAATTTATTTTGAAAGTGAGGAACAGCAAGGACTTGCGTTGGATTTGTCAATGCAGAATAAGGACGGCAAGGTTGAAGTGCCAACAGGCCCTAACCTAAAAAATGCTTAAGAATTTAAGGTAAGCAGGTGGTCAATGATTGGTCGGTTGGCTGCTGGAAATGGAAGTTCAAGTAATTGAGCTGCAGTAACCCACTGCATGTTCTGTTGCTCGGCAGGAGATGCCATCGCACTTGGGTTGTGTTCATAATAGACATGCAAATGGACCCTGATGTCAGGGTATTGGTGCTCAATGTCCATTATTTTTTTGGGATTGGTGGTTTGGTAGTTCAATTCTTCCATGCACTCGCGAGCCAATGCTTCTTCAGTTGATTCATTGGCCTCAACTTTTCCACCAGGGAACTCCCATAAGCCTTCCAGGTGTTGGTGTTTTTTTCTTTGGGTAATCAGAATGTCGCCTTGGTGGTTTACTAACACCAAGACGACGACTTGAAGGGGGGCATTGTTGGTCAGCTCAGGCGACCGTGGCATTGTTTGTATTTTTTGCCTGAACCGCATGGACAAGGGTCATTACGACCTACTTTTTGCCCTTCTCGAATAAATGTTTCAACTTTTTCAGGTTCTTGTTTGGTGGACTGAGTAGGTGATTGGTGCTGGAATGTCACATTCTGATCTTCTTTGTGCTCCAGGGCATTCACATCATCTTCTTGTTGAACTTTTACCCGCGCAATGATGCGGGTGGTTTCATACTTTATTTTGTCCAAGAGGTCTTTGAACATTTCAAACGATTCACGTTTGTATTCTTGAATCGGTTGTTTCTGTGCGTGTGAGCGCAAGCCCACACCTTGGCGCAAGTGATCCATTTGGGCCAAATGCTCTTTCCAAAGTTGGTCTAAAGTATTGAGGTAGGCGGCTTTTTCAAAGTGGCGCATCACATCAGAGCCCGTCATGGCTTCTTTTTCTTTAAAGAAACGCTCAATGTGGTCATGTATTTTATCGGTCAGTCCATCGTCATCCAGGTTCTCATCCCGCTCTAAAATTCTGCCGATGTTGATGTCGATGCCGAACTCATGTGAAAGTACCCGTTCTAATTGTGGAATTTGCCACTGTTCCTCAACACTTTCCAAAGGGATGTGTTGGCGGATCACATTATCAAACACTTCTTCATGGGTGTCTGCAATGTATTCACCAATCTCTTCGGACTCAAGCAAATCTGCTCGTTGTTGGTATACCACCATCCTTTGGTCATTGGCCACATCATCATATTCCAACAGGTGCTTACGGATATCAAAGTTATGTGATTCTACTTTGCGCTGGGCATTCTCGATGATGCGTGTGATCCATTTGTGTTCAATGTATTCATCTTCTTTCATGCCAAATCGCTTCATGTTATCCATCATGCGACTTTGACCAAAAACACGCATCAAATTATCTTCCAGTGAAATGTAGAAGCGTGATGAACCTGGATCACCTTGACGACCGGCACGACCACGTAATTGGTTATCAATCCTTCTGGATTCATGTCTTTCGGTACCGATTATTCGAAGTCCGCCGTTATCCAGCACCAATTGGTGGCGTTCTTTCCAGGCTTCTTCCAGTTTGAATTTTTCGTTTTCGCTGATCTTGCCTTTATTCTCTAATTCGACAGACAAGTTGCCACCCAAGACAATGTCAGTGCCACGACCGGCCATGTTGGTGGCAATGGTTACGGCACCTGGCAAGCCTGCTTCTGCAACCGTGATGGCTTCCCTTTCATGTTGTTTGGCATTTAGGACATTGTGTTTGATTTTCCTTTGTTTCAGTTGTGCAGACAAAAATTCAGAGACTTCAATGGAAGCTGTACCAACCAATACAGGTTGTTGTCTCTGGTGACAATCAACAATGTCCTCGATGATGGCCTCAAATTTGGCTTTCTGGTTGAAGTAAACCAAATCACCTTGATCATCACGAATCATGGGTTTATGAGTCGGGATCACAATCACTTCCAGATTGTAAATCGTTTGGAACTCATAGGCTTCCGTATCAGCCGTACCTGTCATGCCAGACAATTTGGGGTACAGGCGGAAGTAGTTCTGGAATGTGATCGAGGCCAGGGTTTGATTTTCTTTTTGAATCGGTACATTTTCTTTGGCTTCAACCGCTTGGTGAAGGCCGTCTGACCACCTGCGTCCTTCCATGGTTCTGCCTGTGAATTCATCGACGATAACGATTTCGCCTTCTTTTACGATGTAATCCACATCTTTCTCAAACAAGTGGTGTGCCTTCAGCGCAGCACTGACGTGGTGCATCAAAGAGATGTGTTGAGAATCATAAAGCGAATCTTCGGCTGCCATTAAGCCGTTTTTCTTGAGCAGATCCTCTGCATTTTGCATGCCTTGCTCGGTTAAAAACACTTGCTTGGATTTTTCATCTACTGAAAAATCCCCGTCAGGTTCGGGCATGCTTTGTTTGTTTAGGATGGCTTGGCTGATTTCTTTTTGGTCTGGTTCAAAAGTAGATTTTTCTAACAGTGGAACAATTTTGTTGACCCGATTGTACACATCAGGTGACTCATCGACTTGTCCTGAAATGATCAATGGTGTTCTGGCTTCGTCAATCAGGATGGAATCGACTTCATCAATGATGGCAAAGAAAGGTTCGCGCTGAACTTTGGCATCTAAGCTGAATGCCATGTTATCACGCAAATAGTCGAACCCCAGTTCATTATTGGTGGCATATGTGATGTCACATGCATAGGCAGCTCTTTTGGCTTCATGCGTTAAGCTGGGTATCACAATGCCAACGTTCATTCCCAGGAAGTTGTACAGCGGCTCCATCCATTTGGCATCACGACTGGCCAAATAATCATTGACAGTAACCACATGCACACCTTGTCCAGCCAAGGCGTTTAAATAAGCGGGCAGGGTACACATCAATGTTTTACCTTCGCCGGTTCTCATTTCTGAAATTTTACCGCGGTGAATGACCACACCACCAATGAGCTGAACGTGGTAGTGGCGCATGCCTAAAACCCGAACAGAAGCTTCCCTGACCAAGGCAAAGGCCTCTGGCAAAATACTTTCCAAGCTTTCACCTTGCGAAAAACGTTCTTTCAATGCCTGGGTTTGAACTGGAAAATCAGCATCAGCGAGGGCTTGCATTTGTGGTTCCAGAGATTCAACTTGGTCAGCAATTTTATCCAGCTGGCGAATATACCTTTGGTTCCTGCTGCCAAACAATTTGGTGAATAATGAGTTTTTTGCCATAGTATTTTAGAGTTGCACTTGCTGAATGAAACTATGTGGTTTCTTTTAGCGGATATTCAAGTAAAAGGGCAAATAAAAATAAAATTATTTGCCCCATGTTATTGGTAAATTTTTCTTAATTCAATTATGAATTGATGAATGGTAAAGGATTGACCTTGTGACCATTTTTTAGTATTTCAAAATGTAAATGTTCTGATGTGGCCCTGCCTGATTTGCCCATCACAGCGATGGATTCTCCTGCAGTCACTTTTTGGCCCAGTTCAACATGGATGGATTGTGCATGGGCATATCGAGTCATGAAACCATTGCCGTGATCAATCTCAACCATCTTTCCATATGAGCCTCTGTTTCCAGCCCAAACCACAACGCCATCGGCTGCTGCCAATATTTCTGATTTGTATGCGCCGGAATAATCCATTCCTGCGTGTCTGGCCTGTTGTCCTGTAAACGGGTCAATGCGTTTACCGTAATACGATGAAATCCACCCCTTTGCTAAAGGTAAAATATGTGGTGTGGCATTTTGGTCAACTGTTTGTTCATTCAATAGTTTTGAAAGGATGTTTAAGTTTTCTTGTTGTTTCACGAATGAGTCTTCAAGGTTAAACAAATTTTCATACAGGCTTTGCGGCGTATTCAATTCACCAGTCAGTTCAAGTGCAGCACCACCTATGCCTGGTTCTTCAGTCAAGTTAAAATCATCAGGACTGATTTGAGCGGCCTCAGTCAATCGACTGCCTAAGGCATTGAGTCTGGTGGAGTGGGCCATGAGTTTACCAATTTGTAAAGTCATGGAATCAATGTCATATTGAATGGATTGTTTATGATCAATCAGTTCTTGTTGGCTTTGATCAACCAGGGCTTGTAATTCGAGTATTTTTTCTTGGTTGTCATTGCTGTTGCTGAAAAATGAAGCGCCTACCAGGGTGCCCAAGCTGATCAGCAATAAACTGAAAGCGGAAACGATTGTCAGTAATTTGATCTTAATTTTCTTATCACTCAATGTGTATTGAACGATACCGGTTTTTTCTTGTTTTATTATTGTGAAATTATTCATAAAAAACTTGCTTACTTCATTTAATAAGATTCAAATATCCCCATGCGAAAATCCAAAGGATTCCACTCTATCAGCGACAGCATTTCTCAAGATAAAAGTTTATCTGGACTCATACAGCGTGCCAATCAGCTACAAAAGCTGAATCAAGAACTTCAATTGCGTTTGCCTGCCCAAGTCAAGGGTATGTGCCACTTGGCCAATATTAAGGGCGAAACAGCTGTTTTTATTTGTTATACGCAAATGGAAGCCAGCAAAATCCGCATGTACAGCCGCAGCATTTTACAGATTATGCAGTCAGATTTCAAAATATCTGTGAAGAAACTACAGCTAAACGTTGAATTAAAACGCTGATTTCTGTGCTTTAACGATTTCTTAATACTTGAGGTGGGCCAAACCTCTTTGGCTTCATTATGCTGAAATGGCATAATTTCGAATCAAATTTGGGCTGAATTGTTGTTGGTGTCAGTTTATAATGCCTAGCTGTTTCGCTATTTGACCTATTATGAATTTAGAAGCCCAAATCAACGCCGCTTGGCAAGCCAAAACTGATTTATCTCCAGCACAACTCAAGCAAGAGTTTGGCACTGACATTGAAGCCGCATTACAGGGACTTGAGTCTGGTTCTTTGCGTGTTTCAGAACCCATCGGATCAGAATGGCAAGTCAATGAATGGTTAAAAAAAGCCGTGTTGTTGTATTTCACCATTGCTGACAATCAAGTGATGCCAGGTACCACGCACAATTATTGGGACAAGGTACCTTGTCGATTCCAGGATGCCAAAGCTGAAGAGTTTCAGCGAACTGGTGCCAGGGTGGTACCACCGGCCACCGTTCGCCGCGGTGCCTTTTTAGGTCAAGGTGTGGTGTGTATGCCTTCCTATGTAAACATTGGTGCATATGTGGATGATGGCACCATGGTTGATACTTGGGCAACAGTGGGCAGTTGTGCCCAAATTGGCAAAAATGTTCACCTGTCTGGTGGTGTGGGCATTGGTGGTGTTTTGGAACCCTTGCAGGCAGCCCCCACCATCATTGAAGACGGTTGTTTTATCGGCGCACGCAGTGAAGTGGTTGAAGGGGTAAGAATTGGCAAAGGCAGTGTGATTTCAATGGGCGTGTTCATCGGCCAAAGTACCAAGATCTATGACCGTGAAACCGATGAAATCACCTATGGCTATGTGCCTCCAGGGTCTGTGGTGGTGTCAGGAACCTTGCCAGCTCCCAATGGAAAATACGCCTTGGATTGTGCCGTCATCGTCAAGAAGGTTGATGAAAGGACTCGATCTAAAACTTCCATCAATGAACTGCTGCGCTCATGATCATTTACGGTATTAAAAATTGTGACAAAGTCAGGGCCGCCATCAAACAAGCCACAGCCGATGGATTGGCACCCAAGTTACATGATTTTAGAGTGGATGGCCTGGATCAGACGATGGTTGATGACATGTTAAAGGACATTGACATGGGGCAGTTGCTCAACAAAAGAAGTACCACCTGGAAGCAGTTGAGTGATGCCGAAAAAGAGCAGGTGACAGCCGCGACATTGGTCACCCACCCCACCTTGATTAAACGTCCAGTGGTCAAAGAAGCTGGACACTACAGGATAGGACTCTGAATCATGGAACCAGAAGTCATTACACTGGCTAAACAATTGATTCAAAAACCATCGTACACACCTGATGATGCCGGCTGTCAGCCGTTGTTGATGAACCGCTTGGGTGGACAGGGGTTTCAAGGGGAACACCACCGCTTTGGCGAGGTCGATAATGTGTTGATGTGGCATGGCGACCAACCAGGTCCAGCTTTGCTGTTTTTAGGCCACACCGATGTGGTACCGCCAGGTGATGTGGCCGCTTGGACCCATGATCCATTGGCAGCCCATGTTGAGTCTGGGGTTTTGTATGGGCGTGGTGTGGCAGACATGAAAGGATCGATTGCAGCCATGGTATTGGCGATGGAAAAATTCATTGGACAGCATCCCAACCACCCAGGCAAAATTGCTTTGATGCTGACCAGTGATGAAGAAGGTGTAGCTGTAGATGGGGTGAAAAAATTCATGCCTTTGATGGCCGAAAAACACCACTTCGATTACTGTCTGGTGGGAGAGCCCAGCAGTTCAAAAGAATTGGGTGATACAGTCCGCGTCGGTCGCCGAGGATCCTTACATGTGATCATTAAAATCAAAGGCAAGCAAGGGCATGTGGCTTATCCACAAAACGCGGCCAATCCCGTATTCCTGGCTGCCGAAGCCATCAACCAAATGGGCCAGTTTGAATGGGATCAGGGCAATGCTGATTTTCCACCCACCAGTTTTCAGGTGTCTAACATCCAGGCAGGCACAGGCGTGCCTAACATCATCCCTGGGGAGTTGGTCATTACCGCCAATTTCAGGTATGCACCGACTTCAACTCAGGAGTCATTAAGTCGGCAGTTATGCCAATTGCTGGACACCTATATGGTGGCACCGCATGGCATCCAATACGAATTGGAATGGCAACTGTCAGGGGAACCTTTTCATTGCCAGAATGAAGCGTACAAACAAGCTTTGGCTGCCTCAATCAAGTCAATAACCGGAATAAAACCTGAATTCAATACGGCAGGCGGTACCTCAGATGGTCGTTTTGTGGCCCCACATGGCATTGCCACCATGGAATTGGGACCCATCAACAAAACCATCCATCAAGTGAATGAGTGCGAAAAAATCAGCCATCTGGTGCAATTGGAAAACATTTATTTGGACTTGATCAACAGATTGTTGATGTCATGAGTGGTGCTTTAGATCGTCGCCTGTCAGTGGCTCCGATGTTGGATTGGACCGATCGCCATTGTCGGTATTTTCATCGGCTGATTTCTGATCGGGTATTGCTGTACACAGAAATGGTGACCTGTCCTGCCATTTTAAGGGGCGATCGAGACAAGTACATCGGATTTTCACCGCAAGAAAATCCGGTGGCTTTACAGCTGGGAGGCAGTGATGCCGATGATTTGGCAGCCTGTGCCAAAATCGCTGAAGACATGGGGTATGCTGAAATCAATTTGAATGTCGGTTGTCCCAGCGATCGGGTGCAGAAAGGCCGCTTTGGAGCTTGCTTGATGAAAGAACCAGCATTGGTGGCAGACTGTTTTGCAGCCATGCAAGATGCCGTCACGATACCTGTCACCATCAAGTCCAGAATTGGTGTCGATGATGATGACTCTTATGCATCGTTCACTGGGTTTATCAAGACCGTGAAAGTCGCCGGTTGTGACACCTTCATCATCCATGCCCGCAAAGCGATACTGAAAGGACTGAGTCCCAAACAAAACAGGTCTGTTCCGCCACTGAAATATCATTATGCTTATGACATCAAAGCGGACAACCCTGATTTGAACATCATCCTCAATGGTGGCATCGACGATGTCAACGAGGCAATCAAACACATGGAGCAGGTTGATGGTATCATGGTTGGCCGGGCCTTTTGGAATGCGCCTTGGTTGATCAGAGACATGCATGAAGCGTTGGATTTAGGTCTACAACAAACTGGCAGGGATGAGGTGTTGTTGGCGTATATGGATTATTGTGAACAGATGATTCAACAGGGGTTGAGTTTACATTGGTTGATCAGGCCCATACTGGGTTTGTATCATGGCTTCCCTGGCAATAAAAAGTGGAAGTCGCATTTAGTTACCGAGGCGCCGCGCAGAAAAACAGATGTGAGCGTCATCAAAGAAGCAAGAAATTGGGTGAATTATGTTAGTTAAATCAGTTGAAGCATTCAAAGCGGCCACCGCTGAAAATTCTTTTCCTATCAAACAAGCTGGCAGCATGAAAGCCGCTTTTATGGTCAGTCCGGTGGGTTTTCGTTTGGACCAACAAACCGCACAAGACAATGAATACATGTTGATGGACCAACAAGTGGACGTCAAATTGGCCATGTATCAACACCAACAGTTGGCCAGGGCCATCACCGACGTGGGTGTGCCGGTGATCACCTTTCCTGGTTCTGCTGAAACCCCCGATGCAGTGTTTCCAAACAATGCCTTTGCCACCACACACAACAACCGCTATGTGATTGGCTCGATGAAATATGACAACCGCCAGAAAGAAACCGAACGGGCTGACATACGTCAGTTTTTCGGGGAGCTGTTGGGTTACGAAAAATATGAAATCGATCATGACGAAGCGGTCGCCGAGTTAACAGGGGTTCTGGTGCCAGACAGGGCCAGAAATGTGGGTTTTGTTGGTATGACTGAACGGGTGGATGATGCTGGTGCCGTGGCCCTGGATGAGGCGTTTGCGACCGATTTGATGTTCCAGTTTGATTTGGCGCCAGGTGAGTACCACACCAATGTGGTGATGGCTTGTTTAGCCGGTAAAGCTTGTGTGATTCATAAAGATTCTTTTGCTGACCCAGCTGTGGTGGATGCCATTGCTGCCTTTTATCAGGACCGGACTTTGTTCATCAATGATGCTGAAAAGTTGGCTTTTGCGGGCAATTGTATTTCGATCACTGATAAGGATGTGTTTTTCAGCCAAACGGCGTTTGATGCATTGAATGCGGATTCGAAGGCCAAGTTGGAATCATGGGGGTTTGTGTTGCATGGCGTCGACGTGTCCGAGTTGGAAAAGGCGGGAGGGAGCCTCCGCTGCATGATCGGCGAAATCTTCTGAGGACGATTTTGGGAGGCAATCTCGGCGTTGGATTGGGCTTCGAGACAGTCACGCACACCAGAGTGCGCTCCTGCCTTCTCAGCCAAATCCGCCTTGACCTTGCCATCCAAAATACGCCCACAGGACTAATAGGAACGTCATCCTGAGCGCAGCCGAAGGATCTCCCAAAGCTGTCGAGATCGTGGATAAGTCACTATCCAGTCATCATGAGATCTTTCGACTCCACTGCGTTACGCTCAAGATGACAGTGCCTCGTCATCCTGAGCGCAGCCGAAGGATCTCCGCAAGTTCACGTGATCTTTTCCTTCATTCTCAAGTATCGATGACCTACAATAAGATTTGAATATCAATCGTGAAAGATTAGCGGGAATGGGCTTATTAGGTTGCATTCATATTCATGCACCACTAATAAATCATTGGGTTACAGTCGCGCATCAAGCATGTATGTTAATTATTTTAAAGAAAAGTCATGACCCTCGTTGTTTCTTGGACTAGGAAAACCAATACTGGCCGTGAACTCTGGGTTATGTCAGACAGTAGACTTAGTGGTGGAAAATGCTGGGATTATGGACCGAAGGTATTCGGAATAGGCCGTAGTGATGCAGTTATCGCATTTGCTGGGGATACAGCATGGACTTATCCTTTAATCGCACAGATTACATCTTATGTAGAGTCATTTGTTAACTTACGTGAGAGGGTAATTGATTTTATTGATGCCCAAGAAAGAATAATTAAGGTGCTTAACGAGTCACTTGATTTTGTGTCTGATGCAGCATGTGAGTCAGAAGAAGTGCCTGATTGTAAATTCATAATTGCTGGGTACTCTGCTAGAAAGCAATGTTTTATCCTAAATAAAATAATTTTTCACTCTAAACGAAAAAAATTTGAAAAAAGGTCTGCAAAAAACATCAATGATGAATTATTTGCTGTTATTGGTGATGACATGCCTGTTAGTGCCATTTCTCATCGCATATCTGAAATTGAGAAACAGTACACTGGTACTGACTTTAAACTTGATATGGTACCTTCCGAAGCATTTTTTGAAATTTTATCATCAGATACCTTTCGAGAAATTGGTGGTGCACCACAACTAACTAAGGTATATCAGAATATGAACCAAAAACACTTCGGTGTTTACTGGCCTCCTGAACGGCCTATCAAGGAACAAAAAATTTATCTTCGTGGTCGTGAGATTGGTAAATATGAGGTTCTAGATCATCCATGGGTATTTGACCCTTCAGAAGGTAAACTTTACTGGCATGATTTTTCGCCTGATGAGATGAGAGCTAAATCAAATGCAGAAAAAAACTAGTTTCCTTAGAAAGAATAAAGTAGCCTAACGTTATTTTTTTCAAGTCTATACTTTGCTCGATTCACTACGAGAATTCAAAACCACCCAATGATCCCGCCCATCAGTACAAGGGCGACGGTGGAATAGCCGGCGTTGATCAGCAGGATTTTCAGGCCCCTGCCTTCAAAGGCGTAGTGGATGCCCATAAAGGTGGTGATGAAACCCAGGCCTATGACCAGGCCAGTCATGGCGCCCATGTGTATATCGGCATCAGGGCCGACCAGCATGCCCATGACAATGGCAGCGATCAAGGTCCAAACGATGGCGGTGCCGAAGACTTTGCCAGGGTGTCGTTTACCCAATTCTTCCTCAGAGAAACCAAAGGCCTTGAGCCAGGGTTTGCTGAATAGGGGGCCGTACCAAATGCCTCCCAGGACAAATGCCGATGCGGTAGCGATCAGGATGGCCAACCAATTGAGTTGGGCCAAATCAAAATGTAAATGCATGCTTTTCACCTTTGTTCAAAGGTAAACATTATAACCAATTTGATTCAGTATCTTTTTTAGCGATCAGGCTTCTCTGCTGGCACGTTTGCGTTCGTGTTCCAACAGGTGTTTTTTACGGATTCTGATTTCATCTGGTGTGACTTCAACCAGTTCATCATCTTCGATGAACTCCATGGACTGTTCTAAAGTCATTTGGATCGGTGTGACCAGATTAATGGCATCGTCTTTGCCTGAAGCCCGTACGTTGGTCAATTGTTTCCCTTTCAAAGGGTTGACCGTCAAATCATTGTCTCTGGAGTGAATACCGATCACCTGACCTTCATAGACTTCTACATTGGCATCAATCAACATGCGGCCACGCTCTTGTAAATTAAACAACGCATAACCCAGTGCTTTACCTGTACCTTTGGAAATCAACACGCCGTTTTTACGGCTGCGTTCAATGGTGTTGAGTTTGCGGCCATAGTGATCGAACACATGGGTCAGAATCCCTGAACCTGAGGTGGTGGTTTTGAATTCTGATTGGTAACCGATCAGGCCACGAGCAGGGATGGTGAAGTTCAGTCTGACTCGGCCGGTTGCATCAGGAACGATGTCTTTGACCTCGGCACGACGACCCAACAGTTGTTCCATCACTGAACCTTGGTGTTCTTGTTCAATGTCAACCACCAGGTCTTCATAAGGTTCACACATTTGCCCATCAATTTCACGGTAGATCACTTGCG
Source organism: Marinicella sp. (assembly GCA_965230295.1). Lineage (GTDB taxonomy): Bacteria > Pseudomonadota > Gammaproteobacteria > Xanthomonadales > Marinicellaceae > Marinicella. The sequence continues at coordinate 2,567,629 of OZ246001.1, forward strand.
GTCTGGAGATGGCCAATTCGAAGCCTTCTCTGCGCATGGTTTCGATCAATACCGACAAGTGTAATTCGCCACGACCCGAGACTTTGAATTGATCCGAGTTGGCAGTGTCTTCCACCCGCAATGCCACGTTGTAGGTGGTTTCACGTTCTAAACGGTCTTTGATTTGTCGAGAAGTCAGGAACTTGCCACTTTTCCCGGCAAAAGGGGAGTCATTGACACAAAACAACATGGAGATGGTGGGTTCATCAACGGTCAAAGGCGGCAAGGCTTCGACATGATCGCGGTTACACAAAGTGTCTGAGATGCCAATGCCATCGATGCCTGAAATCGCCACAATGTCGCCAGCCGAGGCTTCATTGACTTCAATGCGTTCTAAGCCTTTGAAGCCAAATATTTTCAGGATTCGCCCATTCCTGGTCTGACCTTCTGAATCAATCACTGTCACTGGTGTATTGGTTTTAACCGCACCTTTTTTGATGCGTCCTATGCCAATCAAACCTAAAAATGAATTGTAGTCTAAGGTCGATACCTGCATCTGAAAAGGTGCTGCAATGTCCACATCGGGCGGGCTGACTTTCTGGGTGATGGTTTCAAACAACGGGCGCATGTCGCCGCTGCGGTTTTCATCGTCTTCAGAAGCATAGCCGTTGATGGCTGAGGCGTAAATGATCGGGAAATCCAACTGCTCATCAGTGGCACCCAGCGAATCGAACAAATCAAAAGTCTGGTCAATCACCCATTGGATTCTGGCTCCGTCACGATCCACTTTGTTGACTACTACCACGGGTGTGAAGCCCATTTCGAAAGCTTTTTGAGTCACAAAACGGGTTTGCGGCATGGGACCATCAACTGCGTCAACCAACAACAACACGGAGTCAACCATACTCAAAACGCGTTCAACCTCACCACCAAAATCGGCATGGCCCGGGGTGTCAACAATGTTGATTTTGTAGCCTTCCCATTCAATGGAGGTGTTCTTGGACAAGATGGTGATGCCACGCTCTTTCTCCAAGTCGTTGGAGTCCATCAATCGATTGGGGTCATCGGCACGATCACCCAGGGTTCCGGACTGTTTCAACAGTTCATCAACCAAAGTGGTTTTACCGTGGTCAACGTGAGCAATGATTGCGATGTTTCTGATTTTTTCTGTAGACATGGAAGTGCCAGCGCTTTAAAAGCCGCGCATTATAGCTTAAACAACAGCATGAAATGCGGTCTTTTGCGGCAGATCCGAGGATTTTGCTGGATATTTACTCATTAATGACCTTCAGCATGCTTGTAGAATGGAAAATTGCACTTATTATTGTCTGCATGGTCTATATAATAGATTTTAAACATTATTTAATCAGGTAAATATTTATGAAAAGAGTACTCTTATTTGTGGCCACTAACATTGCCATCTTAGCGGTCATTTCAGTGGTGATGCGAATTTTTGGATTCGACAGTTATTTGACTCAGAATGGCTTGGATTATCGCGCTTTGGCTGTGTTTTCAATCCTGTGGGGATCGATCGGCTCCTTCATTTCATTGGCCATGTCTAAATGGATCGCAAAACGGTCCATGGGGGTTCAAGTGATTGAGCAACCGCGCAATGCCGATGAACAATGGTTGGTGGACACCGTTAAGAGACAGGCTCAGGATGCCGGTATTGGCATGCCTGAAGTGGGTGTGTTCAATTCACCCAGCCCCAATGCATTTGCCACGGGCATGAAAAGAAACGATGCCTTGGTTGCGGTCAGCACAGGTTTATTACAAACCATGGAAAAAAGGGAAGTGGAAGCAGTTTTGGGCCATGAAGTGGCGCATGTGGCCAACGGTGACATGGTGACCATGGCTTTGATTCAGGGCATTTTAAATGCCTTTGTGATTTTCTTCTCGAGGGTCATAGGTTATGCAATAGCTGCAGCAACTCGCGATGAACGTGGTGGCGGTTATGGCATGGGCTATTTTATTGGTACCATCATTGCACAAATCATTTTGGGCTTTCTGGCGGCCATCATCATCAATTCATTCTCCAGGTGGCGTGAGTTCCATGCCGATGAAGGCGGGGCGAGACTGGCAGGCAACCAAAACATGATTGATGCGTTGAAAGCATTGCAGCGAAATTCCAGGACTGAAAAGTTAGAAGGTGAGTTTGCTGCTTTTGGCATCTCTGGCGGTAAAGCCACTTTGGCCAAATTGTTTTCCACCCACCCGCCTTTGGAAGACCGCATTGCTGCATTGGAAAAAGCCCAATATGGTGACAACACCGTGATCAGCTGATCGATCATGTCGCTGTTGTTAACCGGACAGGAAAGCAAACGGTTATCTTATAGAAAAGTCAGGCAATCAGATTATCAATTCTGGTTGCCTTTTTTCTCTGACCCACAAACCTCAAAACACTGGACCATGCCAGAAGCCAGTGCAGAAGCGCAATGCACAGATTGGTATCAGTATCAATTTTACCGTTATGAGCAAGGACTTGGAGGCATGAATGCATTGATTGAAAAGAACACAGGTCAGCTCGTGGGTCACTGTGGTCTTTTGGTACAAACCGTCGATGGGCAATCAGAACTGGAAGTGGGTTATTCGCTGTTGCCAGCGTTCTGGGGCAAAGGTTATGCCACAGAAGCGGCCCAAACATGTCGAGATCATGCGTTCACTCATGGGCTGACTGAATCATTGATTTCTATCATATCTCTGACCAATACACCATCTGAAAGGGTGGCCAGGGCCAACGGTATGCAGGTGATCAAACAAACTGTATACCATGACAACCCGGTCAATATTTTCAGTATAGACCGAGCAGACTGGATGGCGCTGATGGCTTCGTGAACTAAACAATGAATTGATTCAGATGCTCGATTTCCGGAACTGATTGTTGTTCTCTGACTGGCAGGGATTTGGCTTCAGTTTTAAGTCTTTCGGCCTCTTGTAAAAATTGTTGATACAGCGACTTTCTCAACATGGGAGCCAGCGGTTGGGGGTTCTCTAAATCTTGTTTAAAAGCCTCATCCAGTGACAGCTCCGGACATTGGCCATCATCATGTATGTGTTGCCAACAAGCTTGTTTCAAACAAAATTTATACCAAGGCAAGAATTCGGCACCATTATCTGCAATGAAGTTGACACAATCAATGATGTACTGTACTTCGGCTTGGTCCATGATGTAGTGGAAACCAACTCGGCACCAACCAGGTTTAATACCATGGTAACCTCGTTGAATCAAGGCCCGGTACTGTTCTGAAGTTTCTTCATCGATGCCCAGTAACTGGTGGCCGTAGGGTCCCGCGCAAGAACAGCCAGCCCTTGATTGGATGCCAAACAAGTCATTCAACAAAACCGTAATGAATTTGGGGTGCAGGTATTTACCTGAGGCGGTTTTGATGTTGAAAGAAACAATGCCTACTCGGTTTTCCGGGTTTTGGTCACCCAGGATTTCAATGCGAGGATGGTTTTGCCAGGCACTGAATGCTTGTTTAAGCCATTGTTGTTCGATGTCATGAATTTGTTGAACACCAAACTTTTCTTTCACTTCAAAACACAACGCTGCACGCATGATTTGTAGCACGCCAGGGGTGCCGGCTTTTTCTCTTTCTTCAATGTCATCAAAGAAATCATGGTCGTGTCGGGCGACATAGCTGACGGTGCCACCACCTGAAACGGTCGGCCTCAGAGCTGATTGATAAATGTCTTTGTTGAATACCAGGACGCCTGTAGATCCTGGCCCACCCAGAAACTTGTGTGGCGACAGAAAGACCGCATCGTAATAACCCTTGGGGTCATCGGCTGGATGCATGTCGATTTCTACATAGGGTGCACTGGCGGCATAATCGAAAAAGGCCAAAGCACCATGTTCGTGTAACAAGCGAGCAATTTTACGGGTGTGAGATATCAAGCCGGTCACATTGGATGCTGCAGAAAAGGAACCAATTTTTAACCGCCCATGGTATTTTTCATTGGTCAGTTCTGCTTCAAGTTGTTGCAGGTTGGCATGGCCGTTTTCATCCAGATCCAACTCGACCACTTCACACAGTCCATCACGCCATGAGATTTCATTGCTGTGGTGTTCATAGGGGCCCACAAACACCACAGGTGACTGATCAATGATTTTTGCCAGGTCACAATCGGCAGATCTTTCAATTTGTGCCCGTGTGGCTGGCGGTAAATAAGTACCCAGAATTTGTTGAATCTTGGTGATGGCACCCGTGGCACCCGTGCCGGTACAGATGATGCGGTCGTTGTCATTGGCCCCCAGAGAATCTTTGATGCGTTGCTCTGCATCATGTAACAGGCGGGTCATGGAGCGACCGGTCATGTCGTCTTCAGTGTGGGTGTTGGCGTAATGGCGCTGTAACTTCATCAAATACTTCTCAATGAAAGTCAAGGTGCGACCTGATGCGGTGTAATCACAATAAGTCATCAAGCGCTGACCAAAAGGGGTGCAAAAAGGTGCGTCCACACCAATGATGGCCTGGCGCAAACAGTCTGGTTTTAGATTATTATCGGTAACGCTCATGTTTCATGTTTGATTCAACAGCCTGGCATTTTAGGTGACTTTGGGTTTGAAATACAGTTGAATTGACAAATATTAGTATTTTCTTATTTAACTGAAATGGTGTTTCACTGCAATAACCACACAAGTCACTGCTCAAATCCTGCCATGTGCGCAAACTTCTGTTAGAACAGGGGTATTTAATTTAGGAGAAAACCATGTATTTTACAGTGAGCATTCTGATCATTATGTTGTCCGCGACAGGTGTTGATACACAAGAGATGCGCTACACAAGGAGTACAGAATCTCCTTTCGGTCAGTTGAACCCTCAAGCTCCAGCAGAACTGAAAGCTTTTGCTCCCATGATTGGGCAATCTCAATGTCAATCAGCAAAAAGACTGGATCAAGACAATTGGGCGCCGATTGAGGCTTCACAATGGGTTTTTCGATACATCATGAATGGCACCGCTGTCCAGGATGAAAACCTGGTTGCAGACGGCAGCATTGGAGGCAGTATTCGGTTGTTCGATGAAGCAAAACAAACCTGGCAAATTCACTATTATAACAACCAGTCCAAACCGAATGTGTTACCTGTTTGGAATGGCGGCCAACAGCAAGACCGCTTGGTTTTTTACCGCCCCCAAATAGCACCCAATGGTATGGAGGGACATTATCGGTTAACGTTTTATGAGATTACTGATGAAAGCTTTTTGTGGAAAGGCGAATGGGTCAATCAAGATGAGAGCGTCGTCTACCCAACCTGGAAAATCAGTTGCAAAAAAATATCAGGCTAACAGGTCCAGGCTGTTGATTATTCCAACTGCCTGGATGCAGATACAAATTCGATAACTGATCAATCAAGACAGGGCCTTAACGGCATCTGGCTCTGTTTACCTTTATTTCAAAGGGTTGTTAAGGCAGTTGCATTTGCATTTCAATCACTTTGCCAATGATTTTGAACGATTCAAATATTTTTGGATATTGAGGGTTAAGTGCATGAAGATATGCTTTTGAACCATCAAATTTGACTTGTCGGAATAAGATGTTGTTGTTGACTTGAGCAATGATGAATATACCATCTGTCAAAGTATCTGACCACATTGGGTCGAATATGATCAATGCATTATCAGGAAAGCTATAAGGCCCAGTGATTGATAACATGGAATCTCCAATGACGGGCAGGGCGTAACATTGTTTAGCGTATGGCAAGTGACTCAATATAATTTGACTGTTTTTTGATTTTTGATTTTTAAGTTTTTTTATATTTTTAACATCACTCCAATCTATCAAAGGAATTTTTTTGACGTAAAAGTTTGGGTTTTCCTGAATTGACAAGTCAATTTCGTTCTCAGTGAATTGATGGTATGTGGTATTGCCATACAAGATGTATTCAACAGAAACTTCAAGTATTTGTGCAAGCTTAAATAAATGTTCACCTTTTGGGGTGTTAAACACATCATTTTGTGTTTCCCATTTACTGACTGATACTCTTTGTACACCCACAAATACAGCCACATCATTTTGAGTTAGCTTGCGAAGTTTTCTTAAGTGCTTAATCCTGCGTCCAACGGGGTTCATTGGATTATAATAGTCTTTAGTTACGTAACTAAAAGCTACAAAATAAGATTAATGTTTGACAAATAGTAACTTTAATGCACAATATTCGTAATATAATATATTATAATGTGTGTGTAATTGGTAAATGAAGCCCCAAGGCCATTATGGGTTATTTAATGTAATGGTCAAAGGGGCTTTTATTCAATTTAAGCAATGAAGGTAAATCAAATCGTATCCAACTTATCGAGCTTTTGTGAAAGACATTGTGAATGTTTAAGTGCTTAATGTTAACCTTAATTGAGTGCTTTAACCACATCTAGAGTGGCTTTGGCGCGGTTCAAGGTATAAAAGTGGATGCCGTTGACCCCTTGGTCCAACAACTGTTCACACAGTTTGATGGTGAATTCAGTACCAAATTGTTGTATCGATTTGCGGTCGTCACCATAACTCTGTAATTTGTATTGCAACCAACGGGGCATATCCGTACCACAAAAGCCGCAAAAGCGTTTGATATTGCTGAAATTAGTGATGGGCATGATACCTGGTGTGATGGGTGTGTCAATGCCTGCTTTCTGACAATGCTCTACAAAATTGAAGTAGGCATCAGGGTTGAAGAAAAACTGGGTGATGGCTCGATTCACACCAGCCTCTACTTTTTGTTTGAAGTATTTGATTTCTGACTCAAACGATTCAGTTTCCGGATGTACCTCGGGATAACAGCCCACGGTGATGTTAAATGTGTTGGGGTATTTTTCATGAATGAACTCAATCAATTCATTGGCATAGCGGAAGTAGCCAACAGAACCCATCCCAGAGGGCACGTCACCCCGCAAAGCCAGAATGTCGGTGATGCCGTTATCCAGGTATTTTTGTAACAACGCCTGGATTTCATCAGGCGTACCGCCCATACATGATAAATGCGGGATCACTTTGGGGGTTTCATGGGATTTCAGTTCCAGTACCGTATCAGCTGTTGCCGTGATGGTTGACCCTCCTGCACCAAATGTGACCGAAAAAAAGTCGGGATTTAATTTCCTTAATTTTTCTTGGGTATCAAGCAGGATGACTTTTTGTTCTGCGGTTTTGGGTGGAAAAAATTCAAAACTCAGACCGAATTGTTTGTTGTTATTCATAATTGTTATAACCCATAAAAAAAGCCAGACGGTGCCTGGCTTTTAATTAACAAGAATTTTTGGAAGTTATCAGACATTAATATCTGTAGTGCTCAGGTTTATAAGGACCTGCCACTTCAACCCCAATGTACTTGGCTTGATTCTCAGACAATGTGGTCAATTTTGCACCCACACGATCTAAATGTAATTTAGCCACTTTCTCATCCAAATGCTTAGGCAATACATACACATCGTTGTTGTATTTGTCGCCGTCTTGGTACAACTCAATTTGAGCCAACACTTGATTGGTGAAAGAATTTGACATCACGAAGCTTGGGTGTCCAGTACCACATCCCAAATTCACCAAACGTCCTCTGGCCAGTAAGATGATGCGTTTTCCATCTGCAAATTCTACGTGATCAACTTGGTCTTTGATCGAATCCCATTTGCAATGTTCTTCAAGAGAGGCCACATCAATTTCATTGTCAAAGTGACCAATGTTACAAACGATGGCCTGATCTTTCATGGCTTTCATGTGTTCGAAAGTAATGATTTGGTAATTACCTGTTGCAGTCACAAAAATGTCGGCATCTTTGACCGCATCTTCTAATGTCACCACCGGGTAACCTTCCATAGAGGCCTGTAAAGCACAGATCGGATCAACTTCGGTTACAGAAACGATCGCGCCCAAACCACGCAAAGAGGCTGCTGAACCTTTGCCCACATCACCAAAACCACAAACAACGGCTTTTTTACCCGCAATCATCACATCGGTGGCGCGCTTGATGGCGTCAACCAAAGATTCACGACAACCGTACAGGTTATCAAATTTTGATTTGGTTACTGAGTCGTTCACGTTGATGGCAGGGAAGGGCAAGTCACCAGACTTGGCCATGTCATACAAACGTTTAACACCTGTGGTGGTTTCTTCAGTGACACCTTGAATGGCAGCCAATGTTTTACTGTACCAACCTGGTTTGGTGGTCAAACGTTTTTTGATTGAAGCAAACAAAAAGGTTTCTTCTTCTGAACCTGGGTTGTCTAAGATGCTGGCATCTTTTTCAGCTTTGCTGCCCAAGATCAATAACATGGTGGCATCACCACCGTCATCAAGAATCATGTTGGGTGAACCACCATCAGACCATTCCATGATGCGGTGGGTGTATTCCCAGTACTCTTCTAAAGTTTCGCCTTTGACCGCAAACACAGGAATGTCCTGGTCAGCCATGGCTGCTGCGGCATGGTCTTGTGTCGAGTAGATGTTACATGAAGCCCAACGCACATCAGCTCCCAAGGCGCGTAGTGACTCAATCAATACGGCTGTTTGAATGGTCATGTGTAAGGAACCTGCGATGCGAGCCCCTTTCAAAGGTTGTTGATCTTTGTATTCTTCTCTGATTTGAACCAAACCTGGCATTTCTGTTTCGGCGATTCTGATTTCTTTGTGACCAAATTCTGCCAGGCCTATGTCGGCCACCACATAATCTGGTTGAATGTTTTTAACTGTTTCAGTTGTCATAATGTTCTCGTATATATTTTGCAATGGTTGTGTTTGTATCTGGCTGTTCTTACAGGCCGGCTTCTGATCTCAGCAGGTCGGCTTTGTCGGTGCGTTCCCAAGTGAAGTCCGCATCTTCACGGCCCATGTGACCGTATGCCGCCGTTTTTTGATAAATGGGACGCAATAAATCCAGGCTGGTAATGATGCCGTAAGGCCTCAAATCGAAGTGTTCTCTCACCAATTTTTCAATGGTGGCTTCGGGTACTTTGTTGGTACCGAATGTGGTCACACTGATCGAAGTGGGTTCAGCCACACCAATGGCGTAAGAAACCTGGATCTCACAGCGTTCTGCCAATCCGGCGGCCACAATGTTTTTCGCCACATAGCGACAAGCATAGGCAGCAGAGCGATCCACTTTTGAAGGGTCTTTACCAGAAAAGGCACCACCACCATGGCGAGCCATACCGCCGTAGGTGTCAACAATGATCTTACGTCCGGTCAATCCACAATCGCCTACCGGGCCTCCTATCACAAAGTTACCTGTGGGGTTGATGTGGTATTTGGTGTTGCCGTCAATCCAGGCTTCAGGCAAGACGGGTTTGATGATGGTTTCCATAACACCTTCGCGCAAGTCAGCCAGGCTGACATCTGGATCATGTTGGGTGGACAGAACCACTGCATCAATGGCAACCGGTTTGTCATTTTCATAGCGGAATGTTAACTGTGATTTGGCATCAGGTCGCAACCAAGGCAAGGTACCTGCGCGTCTGACTTGTGCCTGTTTTTCCACCAACAGGTGTGAATAAGTAATGGGTGCTGGCATCAGAACATCAGTTTCATTGGATGCATAGCCAAACATCAAGCCCTGGTCACCAGCCCCTTGCTCTTCAGGGCTTTGGCGATCAACGCCCATGTTGATGTCGTGTGATTGTTTTCCAATCAATGACATGACAGCGCAGCTGTTGCCATCAAAACCCACATCTGAATTGTCGTAGCCTATGTCGATGATCACTTTTCTGACCAACTCATCTAAGTCAATCCAGGTGTTGGTGGTGATTTCACCAGAGACGATGGCAGTACCGGTTTTAACCATGGTTTCACATGCCACTCGGGCTTTGGGGTCGTCTTTGATGATGGCGTCTAAAACGGCATCAGAGATCTGATCTGCCACTTTATCTGGGTGGCCTTCAGAGACTGATTCTGAGGTGAAAAGGAAGTTGCTCATAAGCTAATATATCTCTCAATACGGATAAAGAGATATATTATCTATTTTTTTTCTGAAATGTCCATCAAAATCACTTAATAAAGTTAATTTTTGCTTGTATTTCAGGCTGACATTCTTATTATGCATGGCAAGTCCATCAAAAAAGTCAAAAATGAAGCCATTGAAAGGAATCATCGCCAGTCTGATATTTATGGTCAATACAGTCGTTATGGTGACTGTTTTGCTGATTTTTGCGGTGTTAAAATTCTTGTTGCCGATCAAGCAAATTCGTGTGGTTTTATCAAAAATTTTGGTTTGGATCGCGGAATCCTGGATCCAAATTAACAGCACCACCCACCGCCTTATTCATGGTCAAAAAATTCGCATTGAGGCCATGCCGGAGCTGTCAAAAGACCAATGGTATTTGGTGGTGGCAAACCATCAAAGTACGGCAGACATCCCGATCATTCAAGCCGTGTTCAATAAAAAAATTCCATTCCTTAAATTCTTTTTAAAACAACAGTTAATTTGGGTGCCGTTTCTGGGATTGGCATGGTGGGCTTTGGATTTTCCTTTTATGAAACGTTACAGCCGTTCTTTTTTGGAAAAAAACCCTCACCTTCGTGGCAAAGACATGGAACAAACGCAACGGTCTTGTGATAAGTTTAAGCACTTCCCAACTTCAGTGATTAATTTCATCGAAGGCACACGATTCACCCAAGAAAAACACCAACGCCAGCAGTCTCCCTACAAACACCTATTGAAGCCCAAAGCGGGCGGTATTGGTTATGTGATGGGGAGCATGGGCCAACAGATGCAACAACTGTTGTTGGTCACGGTGGCTTATAAAAATAAGGTGCCTACTGTTTGGGGTTATTTATCTGGAGATTTCCAAGAAGCTGTGGTTACTTGTGAAAAAATCGTTATACCTTATACGCTATTGAACAAAAACTATCAAACAGACGATAAATTCAAAACAGAATTGTTTAAATGGAGTGAAACTCTGTGGTATAAACAAGATCTAAAGTTAAAGGACTTTTATGAGCGAACCGACATTTAAAGTAACTTTCAAGGGCAAAACAGTCAGAAACATTGAATTGTCCAAGGCTAAAAGCAACTTCGCCAAGTTGTTTAAGTTGCCTGCGGCCAAAGCAGAAGTGATGTTTGACGGTAAAGAACGCACCCTTAAAAAAGCCATGACTTTAGAGAAAGCCAGTCACTTGAGAGCCGTTTTGAAAAAGGCAGGTATTCGTGTAAGTCTGGTGAAAAATGAAGTGGTTGAAGAAGAAAAGACCATGGATGACTGGGAGTTGAATGATCCGGGTACCGTGATTCTCCGACCTGTCAAAGCGCCAGAACGGCACATAGAAACTTCTCATATCAAAGTGGATGTCGACTTTGATCATTTGGAAGACAAACCGCAAGCGGACCCTCCTGAGGTTGACATCGATCACATTGTGATTGATGACTCAGAAGAGCCCATTATCGAAACCAAAGAAGTTGAAATCCCTGACATTGATTTCAGTAAGCTGAAAGTGGAAGCGGCTGGTTCAATCATTGTCAAACACAAAAAAATCATCACCCCTGATATTCCGACAGATGACTTAAGCCTGGATGAAGCGGGCAAACAAATTGTTAAGAAAAAGGAAATCCCGGAACCTGAGATAGATATTTCTAACATCAGTTTGAATGTTAAATAGCCCTTACTTCTAGGATTCAGGGGCAGGGATGTAATCAGTTAAACAACAACCTACATAAGAAAGGATTCTGAAATGAAAAAATACCTGATAATTCTGCTGTTCTCATGCCAGGCTTCTGCTGTCTATATCAACCAGCAAGGCATCGGTGAGGTCTTGTTGATCCCTTATTATACTGTCAACAACAACCTCAATAGCCTGGTTACAGTGACCAACACCAGCGATACCAGCAAAGCCGTCAAAATTAATGTCAGAGAAGGACTGAATGGATATGCCGTGCTTTCTTACAATGTCTATTTAGATGCTTACGACAGCTGGTCTTTTGGATTTGTTCCTTCGACTTCAACCGTCACGGGTTATGTCGGTCAAGGCTCTGTCAAACAATACACATCCGATCATTCCTGTGCCCCATTTTTGGTTAAAAATGGACAAGAGTTTCTGCCTTACGAATTGATTGATGGTCCAGTTGGTATGGAAAGGTCACGTGAAGGGTTTATTGAAATTATTGAAATGGGTGAGTTGCAAGATGAATTCATTGATTATGCTGACCAAGGTAACTTTGGTACGCCATCTGATTGTTCGGCATTTGAAGCTGCATGGCTACCAGGGGGTGCTTGGGATGCTGATACAGGAGGCGCGGTGACTCAACACATGGTGCCTGCTTCAGGAGATTTGATGGCGGAGGCCAATCTCGTCAATGTGGCCGAAGGCATTGATTTTTCAATTCCAGTGGTGGCGATGTCGGGATTTTTCAACACAGAGTCTGTTGCACATTTCAACCCTGGCGACACCAGTTTATCACTGGATGCCGCAGCTCCGTATGCCACAGTTTTTGCCAATGAAAAATCATATCAACTGGGTTTTGAAACAGGAATTGATGCCGTAAGTGCAGTACTCATGGTGGATGAGTTGATTGCCAATTATGTGCTAGACACCATTGTTGCAGGGAAAACAGAGGCAGTTTTTTCACAACCGGCTCGAAGGTTTTATGTTTCTGAGCAAGGAAACAATAACCTGCCTCCTTATAATGCAATGAATCATCCCAGGTTGTTTTGTCCAACTGAAACAAATACCAATGAACTCAGCCAGTACGGTGGGACAACTGTTAATTGGTTGTTGTCCGATCGAGAATCTCAGTTAGAGGTATTGAACCTTGTGTTAGATCCTCCGCCACCAAGATATGTTCCTGCCTTATGTGACAGTGTCTCAGTCTGGCAATTATTATTGCCTGGACAGTTTGGTGTCACTCCTGGAATCACAGCATCAAGTTATGACTTATCAATTGCCACTCCTGCAAGAGCAGTCACAGAAAATGGTTTTATTAAAATTAATTTCTTGGATACCAGACCGTTGGTGGGTAGTGATCTCAATAACAATACACATGTTGAAATGATGGGTATTCCCATCATTGGCTTTACCTTACAACAGTTTTCAAATGCCTCAGCTGGTCCTGGATTATTAGCACAATATGGCTCCAGCAAAAGAATGAAACCTAAATTGCGTTTGGTGGAGCAGGGACTGCCATTGCAATAAGGATTTTCCTTGGGACTACACTGAAATTGTTCCAAACAAAAGAAAACTGGTTAGTTTTTCAATATTCAGATATCTACCGTTAACAAACGCATCAGACTAGAATTAAATGTTATATAGACGTCTAAACGTCTTGACATCTTTTTTCTTGCGGGTATTATATGGCCATTTAGACGTCTAAATGAAGTATGACCCAAGCAACAGTAATCAATAGGACCGTACAAGTCAGCTCATCCGTACTCGCATCTGATGTTCAGTCAGGTGATATTGAAGTGGATTGTTGTTTGTGGGGAAAACTGGATAAGCCATTGGTGGTGCTGATGGGTGGTATATCTGCCAATCGATGGGTCATTGATTGTGAAGAACAAACCGGATGGTGGAACCAAGTGGTTCATGATAAAGCGGTCCTGAATACCCGTGATTTCTGTTTTCTTACTTTTGAATACATTTGTTTTGATACAGAAATTAATGAACCAGCAACTGTGGTTTCCACCACTGACCAGGCCCATGTCTTATATCAAATCCAGCAACAGCTTAACTTACCTCTATTCCATGCTGTCATAGGATCTTCTTATGGCGGCATGGTTTCTTTGGCTTTTGCTGCACTTTATCCTGAGGCATTGACACATTTAATCTGTATTGCTGCAGCCCATACCAATTCGGTAAAAAGTCAGGCACTGCGCTACATACAGAGACAAATCATGCGTTTGGGATCGAAACATGCTGATCAGCATGCGCAAACAGAATTCACTGCCTTGGCCAGATCCTTGGCCATGGTGGGTTACCGCGGAGAGGTTGAGTGGGAACACCGATTTGCCAATCCGAACACTGGACAGGCATTGGATGATGTTTCTGCCTATTTAAGGCACCATGGACGACAATTTGCTCAACGGTTTGAAGCCGATCGATACAATCAGTTGTCCAAGTCCATTGATTACCATCAAGTTGATGTCAGCAACATCCAAGCCAAAACCTTATTGGTTGGCATCACTTCAGACCAAATGGTTCCGGTCGATCTCTTGCAAAAGCTGCGTGACAGGATGGCTACAGATTGTCAGCTGCATCTGATTAATTCAATTTACGGGCACGATGGTTTTCTGTTAGAAGCCGATGCCTTGAACTACATTTTTAAAACTTTTTTATGTGAGCAACCTCATGACAATATTGAACGAAACAACCGCCGTGCGAGCGGGTATTGATTGCGACAGCCAACACGGTGCGGTGACACCACCACTGTATTTATCCAGTAACTATGCGTTCGCTGATTTTAATCAGCCGCGTAAATATGATTATTCACGATCAGGAAACCCCACCCGTGACCTGTTGGCTGAAGCTTTGGCTGAACTGGAACAAGCTGCTGGTGGTGTGGTTACTTCTACTGGCATGTCGGCGGTGTTGTTGGTCATGCAGTTGTTACCCAACCGAGCTAAAGTCATCGCTCCACATGATTGTTATGGTGGCACTTTTCGTTTATTAACCACATTCCATGAAAAAGGTCAGTTACAAGTTGAGTTTGTAGATCAGTCAGATGAGCAAGCCGTCCAAAAAGCATTGCTACAAAAACCAGATCTGTTGTGGATAGAAACACCCAGCAACCCATTGCTTAGGGTGGTTGATGTACAACACTTATGTGATTCAGCCGGTCCTGATGTGCTCAAGGTGGTGGACAACACTTTCTTGTCTCCTGCTTTACAACAACCCATCACTTTGGGAGCAGATTTGGTGGTGCATTCAACCACCAAGTACATCAATGGGCACAGTGATGTGGTTGGCGGCGCGGTGTTGGCCAAAACAGCTGAATTGGCTGAACAGATATCTTGGTGGGCCAATTGTATTGGTATCACTGCAGCACCGTTTGACAGTTTGCTGACTTTGCGAGGGTTGCGCACCCTGAATGTCAGGATGAAACAACACTTGGAAAATACGGAACAAATTCTGGCGTTTCTACAGCAACACCCGGCCGTTGAAAAAATATACTACCCAGGTTTAGACACCCATCCTGGCCATGAGATAGCTAAAAAACAACAGCACCATTTTGGTGCCATGCTGTCTTTTGAACTCAAAGGGGGGGGGGAAGCAGTCAGGGCTTTGGTCAATAACCTCAAGTATTTCACCTTGGCTGAATCTTTGGGAGGCGTTGAATCACTGATCTGTCATCCAGCCACCATGACCCATGCGGCCATGGTACCTGAGGCCCAAGAAGCAGCGGGCATTGGTGCCGGACTGATTCGGTTGTCCGTTGGCATCGAGCATGTCAATGATCTGGTGGCTGATCTGGACCACGGGTTGTCACGCAGTCAAATTCAGTCTTTGAACCCGGTCATTAAGGAAGGTACCCATGCCTGAACAATCATTGAGCCTGTCATTCAAACCAAGTCCCAATGTCCATAAATTTGGCGGGACCAGTTTGAGCACTGCAGTAAAAATTGATCAAGTGGTACAAACCATTGAAGAACAGGTGCGCGCAGGAGATTATGTGGTGGTTTCGGCCAATGGCAAAGTCACTGATTTGTTGCTGGATTTGATGCAAGGACAGAAAAAAGCCTGGATACAATTGTTGAGTTATTTGAATGAATTGTTCGAAGAGAGTTTATCTGAATCAAGTGCATTGTTGGCACAGGTCAACTTAGATTTGAACAAAATTTCTGAAATCATCAAACGGAGTCGATTCAATGAACATCAGGTTTTGGCCTATGGTGAATTGTGGTCAGCCCAGTTGTTGTCAGCAAAACTCAATGAGTTGCAGCAGCCGAATCAGTGGGTGGATGCCCGTGAATTGTTTGTGGTTGATGTACAGAATAATTTAGCGAATTCAAACGCTGCACGTCAAATGTTGCTGAAAAGGCGTGTGCACAATCATGCTTCCCAGGCTGATGAGGTCATTCATATCGTGACTGGATTCATTGCGCGTGATGAGGCAGGAAACTGTACCACACTGGGGAGAAATGGCAGTGATTACACGGCCACATTGATTGCTGATTTATTGCAGACGCCCGCCGTATATTTGTGGACAGACGTTGATGGTGTCTATACAGCCGACCCCAATGTCATCACTGATGCGAGGCGTATTTCAGATTTGACCCTCAGTGAAGCACAAGCATTGTCAGAGTTGGGTTCTCATGTTTTGCACCAAAAAACCATGGCACCGCTGTTACAACAAAGCACCAAAATCATCATCAACTGCTGTGAAAAACTGAGCAATGGAACGGCAGTTGAGCGGTCAGTTCATTCAGAAATCAAACAAGTAAAGACTTTGGCCCATAAGAGCGACCTGGTGGCACTTTCTGTGTCAGGACTTTCTGAGCTCGAGGCCAGGCAATTCCAAACCCGGTTAACCGCCGCACAAATCAATAATTATGCGAACCACTTTGACAAGACTCAAAATAAGTTGAGTTTTTATGTGGAAAATTTAGATTGGTTCAAAACCACTCAACTGATCAAAGCAGCGGGTTTGACCACTGAAACCCAAGAGCCTGGCATCAGTTTAATCAGTGCGGTGGGACAGCACATCAGACAAAACACCCAAGTGATCAGCAAGATCTTAAACCGGTCTGATGGTTTTCCGGTGCACCAGATTCACTACCCGGCCAATGATCACACCCTGTGCGTACTGTTACCAGATGAGCATGCAGCAGACCTGCTTGAAGACTTACACCAAACCTTTTTCAACCTGGAACCATCCATGCCAATCGTGGTATTGGGTTATGGCAACATTGGTAGACAATTTCTCCACATTCTGAAAGCCAACAAAGGTCACATTGAACAACAAGTCAATCAGGCTTTGTCAGTGGTGGCAGTGGCCAACAGTCGTTTCTATCAATACAGCCAACATTGTTTGTTAGAACAGTGCATTGATTTAAATCAGACCAACAATCAAGGCCAGTTGCAGGAAGAGTTGGCCCAGTACCGCGGTAAACCAGCGGTCATCATCGATCTGACAGCCAGTGAAGAGGTGGCGAAACAATACCTTGGTTTTGCTGAAAACAGTTGGCACATCATCTCAGCCAACAAATTGGCCGCAGCTGATGCCAGTTGGGCCGACCAAATCAATCAAGCTTTGTCAGTCAACCAACGCCTGTGGCAAAAAAATACCACTGTTGGTGCTGCCTTGCCAGTTCAGTCCAGTATCAAAAACATCCAAGCCAATGGCGACCAAATTAAATCTGTCAGCGGGGTGTTTTCCGGATCTTTGTCGTGGTTGTTCAGTCAATATGACGGACAAACACCGTTCATGGATTGGGTCAGGCAAGCCCATGAGCAGGCGTTTACAGAACCTGACCCCAGGGATGATTTATCAGGTCAAGATGTATATCGCAAAGCCTTGATACTGGCTCATGAGTTGGGCTTCACACCCCAAAAGATTGTTTTTGAACCGGTGATACCTGAAAACTATCTGGAAGGAAGTATTGAACAGTTTTGGCAACATCAAGACAACATCAATGTTTATATGCAAGGCCTTTGGCAACAGGCTCAACAACAAGACCAATCTTTGTGTTATTTGGCCAAAGTCACTGCTGAAGAATTGAGGGTACAATTGAAATTGATTGATTCAAACCATGCTGCTGCCCAGCTACAGCCCAGCGATAATATTTTCATCATTGAATCTGATTGGTATGCAGATAATCCATTGGTCATCCAAGGCCCGGGTGCAGGCCGAGAAGTGACAGCAGCTGGTGTGTTAACTGACTTGATTGAAGTGCTTCAATCAAGTTGATGGGTTGTGTTTGCCTCAAGTTACCTTGTGTAAAAGCATTTGCTCGTAATAAGGCATACAGGTATCGGCTGTGCGCTGTTCTTCAGCAGATAATTTATTTTCTTTGGGGCTGTAAGTGGAAAATCCTGTGGATTCGATCACCCGGTTGTACCAATGTTCTGCCCACACGCCATCAGAGTCCCGGTAGCCTTTGGGCCAGGACAGCATGGCGTCATCAAAAGGAACATCTAGGGCCGAACACATTTTTTTCAGCATGCCAGGCGGGTCCAGCAAGATGTCTTTGGATTCGAAAATGGGTGGGATGGAGCCACTTTGATTGCGGATCTTCTCAAACAGTTTGACTTGTTGTGGGAAACCCAAATCTTCAGGCGTGGCTTTGGGGTGTTTGCGTAAATACGAGGCCAGGACATCGTTGGGGTGCCTGATCAAAAAAGCATGACGCAGTTGCTCGACAAAATCCAACTCAATGTCATCGGTTAAATGATGACTCATGTGTTTTTGGTAGTAGATGGCTGTGTTGTCATCAGCATCATCCGGCGTATCTTTGGTCAGCGATTCAACAATGGGCTGCCAATCAGCACCTTGTTCGGTGATGATTTCCTCAAAGGCGGCGTGTTTTTTTCCTGTGCTGGCCAAGTAAGGGCCATACAGGGGTTCATCAACCACCACAGTATCGGTTCGATTTTCCCAAGACCTCATCATGGCTGTTGAGATGTTGCGTGGACCAGACCACATGGCAATTCTGATCAAAGCTTGACTCATGCTTTGGACTCGCTTTTGATCAATCCAATGTATAAATCCTGCAGCTTTCTGATCATATTTCGTTGTTTGCCATCACCAATCAAACGGCCGTCCACTTCATTGACTGGTGTGATGCCAGCGAAGGTACCGGTCACGAATGCTTCATCAGCGCCGTAGACGTCAAACAGGGAAAAATTCTTTTGTTTGACCGTTATGCCGTTGTTTTCACACAAACTTATGATTTTCGATCGGGTGATGCCTCCCAAACAAAAGTCCCCTGTTGAAGTCCATACTTCACCTTGGGTGACAATAAAAAAATGAGTGGAGTTACAGGTCGAAACAAACCCATGTGGGTCCAGCATCAAGGCTTCATCGGCACCAGCTTTGGCGGCCTGAATGCAGCCCTGGATGCAGTTGATCTTTGAATGCGAATTCATCTTTTGGTCCTGTACATCAGGATATCCTCGGCGGACATGGGTGGTGAACAAGCGGATGCCACCATCAATTTTACGGGGTGATGGATTTTTGTATTCAGCAATGATAACGATGGTGCTGCCAGGAATGGTGCACCTGGGGTCTTGGTATGGGGTGATTTTCTCCCCCCGTGTCACCATCAATCTGATGTGTACCCCATCATGCATGTCGTTGGCATTGAGTGTCTCATGCAAGCGTTGTGATAATTCTTCTGGCGTTAAGCCAATGTCTAAATCCAGGGATTTTGCCCCTTGATACAGGCGTCTGAGGTGATCATCCAAAAACACCACCACACCCTGGTGCAAGCGCAAGCCTTCCCACACACCATCTCCCAAAATGAACCCACTGTCGAAAACTGAAACCACGGCTTTTTCCCGAGGCAACAATTGGCCATTGACATTGATCAGGATGGATCGGTTGCGTTCATCTTCAATGTATTCGTGTGTACCTTTGCTCATCTGTTCAATAAAAATATCAATCCTGATGATGTTAACAGAAAATGCACTGAATAAAAAATTGTGATTTTCAGGTTACATTCGCCATGGTTTTTCATTGAAGAAGTGAGTTTCAAGGGCAACCATGAAGACACAAGTATTCACATATGCTCAAAATAAATTGTGCTATCATAAAATGTAAAAAAGACAGGAATGTAAAGTGGAACTGAACTATAACCTACTGATTGTTGATGATGTCTCAGAAAATATTCAAGTGGCCATGAATATTTTGAAAGAGCAGGGTTACAATTTTTCATATGCCTTAAATGGCACCGAAGCGATCGAACTGTTGAAAAACAACAGCTTTGATTTGGTGTTGTTGGATGTGATGATGCCCGATATCAATGGTTTTGAGGTTTGTGAGTTCATGAAATCAGACCCCAGACTGACTGAAATTCCTGTGATTTTTTTGACTGCCAGGGTGGATGTGGATTCCATTGCCAAGGGATTCAATGTCGGGGGTGTGGATTACATCACCAAACCATTTCATGGCAACGAACTCATCGTTAGGGTCAAAACCCACTTGCAGTTGTATCATGCCAAAAAGCTGTTGCAGCAAAATAACATTGTGTTACAGCACAAACTGAAAAACAGAGAAATTCGCATCTTGTCTGAATTGGAACAGAATCAGAAAGAAATGATTTTTATGTTGACGGAGTTGATGGAAGCCACATCGGATGAAACAGGCCAACACATCAAACGCGTGGCAGAAATATCTCGTCTATTGGCTTATTATCATCCGAGTTTAAATCATGATGACGAAGACATCATATTCCATGGGTCACCGATGCATGACATTGGCAAGATCACCTTGCCTCAATCCATTCTGCACAAGCCCAGCGCCCTGACAGATGAAGAGCGAGAAGTGATGAAAACTCACACCACCAATGCCTATAATTTTTTGAAGCTATCACAAAGGAAATTCATCAAAGCAGCCGCCATGATTGCCTACCACCATCATGAAAAGTGGGATGGAACAGGATACCCACAAGGCCTGGAAGGTGATGACATCCATATTTATGGCAGGATCGTGGCTTTGGCAGATGTTTTTGATGCTTTGACCCACAAAAGGAAGTACAAAGAGGCCTGGCCCACAGAGCAGGCAGTTGAATACATCAAAGACCTCAAAGGCGTACAGTTTGACCCGGCTTTGGTGGACATATTTTTAGCCCACTTAGATGAGTTTGTTGATATCATTCAATCCAATGATCAGGACTGAAGTCATGAGTAGGCAGCCTCATTTTGTCTGGTCAGTCCTGAGGTACTCCAAAAACGATTCCAACTTGGTTCAACCCCACCCACTGGATTCGTATGGAAAATGATCAAAACATTGAACAGGCTCTGGCCGCAGAAAGGGAAAACTTCAAAACGATGTTTGAAATGTCAGGTGATGCCAATCTGATTTTTCAAAACAGTGCCATCGTTGACTGTAATCAAACCGTGGTTGAAATGTTGGGTCTTGATAACAAGCAACAGTTTCTGCATTCGGATTTTTCAGATTGGTTGCCCAAACAACAGCCCAATGGAGATGATTCGGTTGAATTGATGCAAAAGATGGTTCTCAGGTCATTCAAAAACATCAACCATAGATTTGAGTGCTTAACCAAACGCAAAGACGGTACGACATTTTGGGTGGATGCGATATTTACCAAGATTAAATACAACGGCACCAATGCTTTGTACATCGTATGGAGAGACATCAACAATCAAAAGAAAATGGAGCAAAACTTGATGGCTGCCAGGCATGAAGCTGAGCAAGCCAATCAGGCCAAATCTGAATTCCTGGCCAACATGTCTCATGAAATTCGCACACCCATGAATGCCATCATTGGCTTTACTGAATTGTTGGATGAGCAAGTCAATGAGCCACAGTTGAAGTCTTATGTGAAAACCATCAAGTCTGCTGGTGATACGCTGTTGATGCTGATCAATGATATTCTGGATTTATCTAAGATTGAAGCAGGAAAGGTAAGCAGTCAGATCATCGCATTTAACCCGCACGAATACTTTGAGGACATCGCTCAGATTTTCACCATCAACACCCAGAAAAAAGGCTTACAATTGGTTTTGGACATCAGTAAGGATGTGCCTAATTCTTTGTGTCTAGACATCAATCATTTGCGACAAATCATGTTCAATTTGCTGGGTAATGCCATTAAATTCAGTGAGATGGGAGAGGTCTTTCTGCGGGTTAAAACATTTGATGCCAACAGCGACCGAACCGGCCTACTGATTGAAGTCGAGGATCATGGTATTGGCATCCCAGAAGAGGAGCAGGAGTCAATCTTTGAAACCTTTGAACAACAATCAAACCAAGACCGCAATAAATATTCAGGCACAGGTCTGGGTTTAGCCATCAGTAAAAAGTTGGTCAATCAAATGGGGGGTAAAATCACCCTAAAAAGTCAAATTGGACGTGGTTCATGCTTCACCATATCCATACCCAATGTACCAAGCGCGTGTGAGGTGCCTGAAGTTTCCAGGTTGGATGTTGCTGTTGAGCAGGCCAAGGAATACATTTTCGATAAAGCAGTGTTGTTGGTGGTGGATGATAACTACCACAACAGGGCATTGGTGGCTGAACATTTTGCCAATTCAAAAGTCACTACCCTGCATGCTGAAAATGGTATGGATGCGGTTCATTGTGTGGAAAACCATAAGGTGAACATGGTTTTGATGGACATCAGAATGCCCATCATGGATGGTTACCAGGCCGCTGAACTGATCAAAGCCAAGCACCCTGATTTACCGATTGTTGCGCTGACTGCTTCGGTGCTTAAGGATGATCATGAACGCATTCAAAAAGGGCATTTCGATGGTTTCTTACCCAAACCCATCATTAAATTGCGGTTGTTGGAAATGGTGGGTCGTTTCTTGCCTCACACAGAAGACCTGAAACAGCACAGCGATACACCGGATCAACAAGTGCTTAATGAGACTGAGCTGGCTCAATTGCCTGGGTTATTGGTTTTTCTGCGTGGGCCAGTGAACAAGGCTTGGGAGTTGGCCATGGCCACCCAAAGCCTCAAAGACATAGGTGCTTTTGTGAAGTTATTGAATGAATCAAAACAGCGACTTCATTTACAAACCATTGCCCAATATGCACAAACACTGGATCATCATGTACAAACGTTTGCGGTGATTGAAATTCAACAAGTAATGCAACAATTTAAATCCATTGTCACACAGGTTGAAGCGCTTCAATCAGGACATGAGTCAGATGACTAAGCCATTGACTTTGGTATGGATAGGGGTGTTTTTGGCAGTGCTGATTTGGTCTGCCATCAATCCACATGACACTTACACATGGCTTTTGGAAGTTTTGCCAGCCATGGTAGGCGCCTTGGTGTTGTGGTATTTCAGGTCCTCTTGGCCGATGACCTCGATGGTGTATTTATTGATACTCATCCACTGCATCATCTTAATGGTGGGTGCGCACTACACTTATGCCTTGGTACCTGGGTTTGATCAATTCATGTCTGGTGTGTGGCCAGAGCGGAATAACTACGATAAATTGGGGCACTTTGCGCAGGGTTTTGTTCCCGCCATGATTTGTCGCGAAGTGGTGATCAGACATGCGGTGATCTCATCTGTTGGGTGGCGCCGGTTTTTTATTGTCAGCTTCTGTCTGGGTTTTTCGGCCTTCTATGAATTAATAGAATGGTGGGTGGCATTACTCAGTTCTGAAGCTGCAGATTCATTTTTAGGTACCCAAGGCTATGTTTGGGACACCCAGTCGGACATGTTCCTGGCCTTGATCGGCAGTGTCATGGCGCTGGTGCTCTTGAGTCCTTGGCACGACAAACAACTGAACCAATTGGAGAATCCTTAATGATTGAAATAATGATTCCTGTTTTCTTACAGGTCATGCTGACTTTTGCTATTTTATTTGTATTGGGCATACTGCGCTATCGCAGTGTCAGCCAGCGCACCGTTCACCCAAAAGATTATGTACTGATGACAGGTCAAGACCAATGGCCGGTCAACATACAACGCCTGGGACGCTCATTCCATAACCAACTTGAAGTGCCCTTGTTGTTTTATGTCCTGGCTTTGGCTATTTTGGTGACTGAAGTCCAGGATGACTTGTTGCTCACTCTGGCATGGGTGTATGTGGGTTTGCGTTATGTGCATGCCTTGATCCACATTGTCTATAACAAAGTGGTACATCGATTCAGCATATTCATCCTGTCGAGTCTGGTATTGGTGGTGATGTGGGTGTTGTTTTTGTTTGAAATCAACTCAAAGCTATAGATTTGAGTCATCATGCCGAGCCAATAGAATTCAGGTGTGGCTTAAAATTTGATGAATCAAAGCCTGTCGAATCAATACGCCATTCTTGACCTGATCCAAGATGACTGATTGAGGGCCGTCGGCCACTTCATCGGCTATTTCAATGCCCCGATTCATGGGCCCGGGGTGCATCACAATGGTGTCAGGCTTGGCCCACTTGAGGGTTTGTTCATTCAAGCCATATTGGTCGTGCCATTCTGCAAAATTGATTTCAAGGTCCTTCGCCAGACGCTCTTTCTGGATCCGCAGCATCACCACCACATCTGCTTGGTTGAGTGCTGCTTGAAGTGAACTGGCTTTGCGGTGTCTTTGCTCGACCGGTATCAAGCCATCTGGTGCAAACACTTGAATTTGAGTGGTGCCCATCAGTTGTAGTCCATCTAACAGAGAGTTTGCCACTCTGGAGTGTTTGATGTCACCAATGATTGTGACCTTAATGTTTCTGAAGTCTTGTTTGTGTTGGCTGATGGTGTACAGGTCCAGTAAGCCTTGGGTGGGGTGTTGATGGGTGCCATCGCCGGCATTGATGATGCTGGTTTGGTTGTCCAGCCACGAAACCATGGCTGACTGGATATTGTTTTCTCGGTGCCTGACGATAAACAGATCGGTTTGCATGGCGTTTAAGGTTAATAAAGTGTCTTTGATGGTTTCGCCTTTCTGGGTTGATGAATGGTCAATGTTCAAAGCCGTGACATCAACACCCAGGCGTTGACAAGCCATCTGAAATGAAGCCAGTGTCCGTGTCGAGTTCTCAAAAAACAAAGCCACGGCTGATCGACCTTGGTGCCACTTTTGACGCTCGATTATTGGGGTGCTCTTGATCTTATTCGCGATTGAAAATAGCTGCTCAATGTCTTGTTTGGACAAAGATTTGATGTCTAATAAGTGCTTCATAGGTTTGTCGATTGGTCTAACCAGGATTGGAGGATGATTTGTGCTGCCATCGCATCGATTTGCGATTTGTGTTTGGCCTTACTTAATTGTGATGCCCTTTGATCTTTGAACTGTCTTTCAGCCGCAAAAGAAGTTAATCTTTCATCTACCCAGTGGACGGGTAGCTGGGTATGGTGTTTGACTTTTTTACTGAAATTTTTTACTTGCCGAGTGATTTCTTGTTCTTCTCCATCCATGTCCAGGGGCAAGCCGATAACAATTTGGCCGATGTTCCATTCGGTGATGATGTGCTTCAATTCATGCCAAAATTGAGGGTTGTTTTTAAGGGTGGACAGGGGGTTGGCCACCTGGGTTAATGTTTGTCCTACTGCCAAGCCAATTCGCTTGCTGCCGAAATCAATGCCCAAAATAAATTCAGGCATGGCCAATGTCGCCACTGAGTTGGTGTGCTTGAATTCCCATCAAGGCCAAAGCCAAGTCCCATTTATCCTGTTGGTGGTTAAAGATTAAACTTTCATCGGCAGGACCCAGCAACCATGCATGGTCAGCAATTTCTTGCTCAAGCTGTCCAGCGTCCCAAGTTGCACAGCCCAGCGCCATCAACCATCTGGCTTTGACTTTTTGTGATGCAATGGCTTTGATGATGTCTTTTGATGTGGTGAGAAAAACGTTGTCTGATACTTCCAAAGAACTGTCAAAGTCATGTGCTGATTGGTGCAGAATGAAACCGCATTGGGTGTTGACGGGGCCACCTTCATAGATGGCATGATCAGCACCTTCCAGGGAAGTTGGTATTTGTAAGCTTTCAAGTATTTCATTAAAGCCCACATCACTGTGCATATTGAGGTTGATCCCCAGTGCACCATGTTCGTTGTGCTCACAGATCAGGATCACTGCTTGCGCAAAACGTTCATCTTGCATGTCCGGAGTGGCAATGAGCAATTGATTGGTCAGATTCATGGTTAAATTTTAACTGATTTTAAGATAAAAAAATGGCCCGCCAGATAAATTATGGAGGGATGTTGATCATATCTCAGTAAATGGGGGCGTTTAAGCCGATTAAAAGTCTGGTTGTTGAATAGGTCTTGTTATTTCTCACGCAGTAAATGACCTGGCAGGAATTGCCAAGTTCGGGTGATGTAAAGAATGTCTACTTTTTCTTTTGTTTCAGGCAACGGGTCAAACGGTTGGGCCAGTTGGACAATGTGTTTGGCTGCGTCGTCAAGAAATTTATAGTCTGATGGTTTGATGATTTTAATCTCATGGATGCTGCCATCACGTTTGATGCCTACCGATAACATCACATTACCGATGAATGATTTTTTCTTGGCTTGTTCGGGATAGTTTAAGTCACCGGTTCGTTCAATTTTGGTTACCCAATTGTTGATGTAAGGAGCAAACTCATAAGCTTTGGTTTTACTCGAGACGTATTTGCTGCGTGGTTTCTTGGCATAGCGTTCAATTTTTTTAGCAATTTCATCTTGAATTTTAGCCAGTCGTTGTTGCTTGGCCAGTTGTTGGTCTTTGGCCACTTCATTTTTTTTGTCTTGCTGTTTTTTGTTGTTGTGGGTTGGGGTACTGGCTGATTGTGTGGTGACGACTTGGGTGTCATTTTGCTTGGTTTGTTGCTTGCGTTGTTCCCGGGTCATTTGTTTGGATTTGCCATCTTCGATGGGTGAGGTGGAGCTGAATGGGTTGGTCGGTCGGCTTTGTTGGTCCTGATTACCACCGCCTAACTGATTGTTGGCCGCCAAAAAATCTGCTTCATCCGGAGCTTCCAAATTTGATTTCTTGGACAAGATAACATCCATACTGTGCACCACATCTGGATCTCGATCGGTGTAACTGAATGAAATGCCTAATATCACCACTGACAAAGCCAATATTGCCAATGTAAAAGTCATGACATTTTTGTCTTTGTTGGTGATTTTAGGTCTCATAAGATTTCTTGTTCAATACAATCAAATAGATCTCCGGCAATGTCTAAGTCATAAATCTCATCCAATTCTCTGATGCAGGTAGGGCTGGTGACATTGACTTCGGTGAGGTAGTCGCCAATCACATCAATGCCTGCAAACACGATTCCCATGGATTTTAATACAGGACCAACAATTTCAGCAATGCGCCAATCATTGCGTGATAGTGGCACACCTTGACCTGTTCCACCTTTGGCCAGGTTGCCCCTGAAATCACTGGCAGATGGAATTCTGGCCAAAGCATAAGGAACGGCTTGGCCGTTAATGAGCAATATCCTTTTGTCTCCCTGGGTGATGTCTGGGATGTATTTCTGAATCATGGTGGTTTTGGTGCCATTTTGTGTCACTGTTTCCAAAATCACACTCAAGTTTTTATCTTGGGCACTTGTTTTGAAAATTGAATTGCCACCCATGCCATCCATGGGTTTGACAATCACATCCCCCATATCTTTGACAAAGTCTTTAAGAATATTGGCGTTTCTGGAGATGATGTTTTCCGGGGTGCAATCAGGGAATGATTCGGTGAAAAATTTCTCATTGGCATCACGCAATGCTTGTGGTTTGTTGATGATGTGCGTGGTGTCAGAACTGGCATGTTCCAGGATGTAAGTATCCATGATGTATTCCATGTCAAACGGCGGGTCTTTGCGCATCAGAACGACATCAAACTCATGCAGCGAGGTGGTTTGTCGAGGTGCCAAAGTGAACCAATTTTGTGGCTGGTCCTGTACCTGAATGACATGGCTATTGGCTTGGGCCCGGCCATTGGCAATAAACAACTGATCAGCGGTTATGTAGTGGCTTTCATAGCCGCGTTTTTGGGCGGCTAACAGCATGGCAAAACTGGAATCTTTATGGGGTTTTATGGATTCAATGGGGTCCATGACCACAGCAAGTCTAGGCATATTAGGGCAAGCATTAATTGTGAATTGTAAGGAATTATAATAAGCTAAAGCGTTGGGTTAAATAGCGTAAGTCAATTTATCCGTAAATAATATCATGGTGAATCATAAAAAGTGTGTGTATGAATACCTGCAATTCTCTTCCTGGCTCAGGAATAAGCTGTGTTTTGCTTGATGATTTTCGGACAAATGGTTTAATTTTAATTTGTTTTTCTGACAGCCAACTTATGTCAGGATTTCATTTCGGGATAAAAAATTTTGGCCAATTAGAAAAATATGTTTTGTAATCGTGTGCAAAATGAGTTATTTTCTTGAGAATGACATACTTACAAAGGTATCCTCATGAATAGTGTGAATAACATTTCAATACATAAGGCAAAATATAGTTTGGAGAAATTATGAATTTAGAAGGTTTAAAAGTGATGGTGATAGATGACAGTAAGACCATTCGCCGAACCGCAGAAACTTTATTAAAAAAAGAAGGGTGTGATGTCATCACAGTTGATAATGGTTATGAAGCCTTGTCGCAAATTTCAGATTTAGAACCTCATATTATTTTTGTCGACATCATGATGCCTCGTTTGGATGGGTATAAAACGTGTGCATTGATCAAAATGAACAGTGAACACAAGTCGACACCAGTTATCATGCTTTCGAGTAAAGATGGGTTGTTTGACAAAGCCAAAGGGCGTGTTGTTGGTGCAGAGGAATACCTGACCAAACCATTTACCAAAGAAGAGTTAATTGAAGCCATTGAAAAACACGTTAAAAGAGATTAATTCAGATGAGTAAACAAATCATTAAACCATTTGAGCTGTTGCTTGAATATGAAAAAAGAAGTGTATCTCATGCATTGGGAACTGCCGAGGAAGAAACGGACTTGGGTGATTGGTCTGGAATCGGTTTTAAGATTGGCGAAATTCACTTGGTTTCAGAAGTGGATGATGTCAATGAGGTGGTCATTTTGCCGGAGTTGGTAAAAATTCCCGGGATAGATAACTGGGTGCTGGGTTTGGTTAACATCAGAAGTAACTTGATCCCAGCCATTGACTTGCGATCTTATTTAACTGGCGAATCAGCCAAATTGACTAAACATTCAAGGATGTTGGTGATCAATCAACCTGGAGGCCAAGCTGGTTTGGTGGTTGATGAAGTATTTGGTCAAAGACATTTTAAACAAAGCCAATGGGAAGATGTTGAGGGGGAAGACGACTCACGCATATATTCTTATTGTGATAAATTTTTCAGCCATGAAGATGTGGTTTGGAATGTGTTTGCAATGGATCAATTGGTCCAAGATGCAAAATTCCAAAACGCATCCATTAAGTAAAAAACGAGGTAGAATTATATGAGCAGTTCAGCTGTAGATTTGGATCAAAGAACTCGAACGTTGCCCCTGTGGCAACTGATGGTGCTGGTGATACTGGTATTGTCATTCTTTGGGCATTCATATTGGTTAGCCACAATTGAGTCAGACCGAACAGATCATTTGACTGAAACTGACAAAGTGCGAATTAAGGCACAGCAATTGGCTCAATATGCCAAACAGGCTTCGTCAGGTGATGTTGATGCGTTTGATGAGCTCATCACGGATCGGAGGATCATTGATGACACGGTGAGGGCTTTGCGAGATGGTAATGACCAGTACCCGTCCTTGCCCACTGATGTTTTGCCGCGCTTCAATGCGTTGACAGAAAAGTGGTCAAACATGAATACCAACGCTTTAACGATCATCAATCAAAGAGATCGAATTGAGGAGTTGACTGACATTTCCGATAAATTTGCTTCAGAAATTCCAATATTACAGGCCAGTTCTGATGCCGTCGTTAAGCGGTTGGTTGCGATCAATGAAAACAGAAGCTTGATTTATTTAGCCTCACAACAATTGGTATTGGCTGACCGAATGTTGCGTCGCATGAGCGAGATTTTGAAAGGTGGTGCAGCATCCATTCAAGCTGCAGACAGTTTGGACCGTGATGCCAGGATGTTCCAGGAAGTCATGACGGGTATGTTCAATGGTAATGATCAGATCAGAGCCGTGACTGATGACCAGGCCATTGAATCCTTGGGTCGTGTTTATTCTGCTTTCGATAGCGTACAAGCGGATATATCTACAGTATTGGGTGCGATGGAATTGTTTGATGCCCAAACCGCAGCTGCTGATATTGAAATTGATACAGAGTTGTTTGTTGAAGACGCTGAGCAACTCAGGGAACAGTTAGCCAGCAGAACGCAAAATGTACCTTCAGACATTGTGGGATGGTCAATTGCGGGTTTGTCATTCCTGTGGTTGTTGTGGATCTTCAGGACATTGTCAAAAAATGACCGGATTCGGGCAGCTGTTGCGCAAGATCAGAATGAACGAAATCAACAAGCGATTCTGCGTTTGCTTGATGAAATGGGCTCATTGGCAGATGGTGACTTAACTGTGAATGCGACAGTATCAGAGGACATCACGGGTGCGATCGCTGACTCGGTCAACTTCGCGATTGAAGCATTGAGGTCGTTGGTGAAAACGATTAATGACGCATCAGTGGGTGTGGCCTCAGCGGCCCAGGAAGCCCAAGCTACAGCGATGCATCTGGCCGAAGCTTCAGAGCATCAGGCAACCCAAATTACCAACGCATCTGCAGCCATTAACGAAATTGCCGTTTCCATTGATGAGGTTTCGAAGAACTCACTAGAGTCAGCCGACGTGGCGCAGCGTTCGGTATTGATCGCACATAACGGCGCTGAGGTAGTGCGAGACACCATTAAGGGCATGAACAACATCCGGACGCAGATCCAAGACACCTCTAAGCGGATTAAGCGATTAGGTGAGAGTTCGCAAGAAATTGGTAACATCGTAGAATTGATTAATGACATTGCCGAACAAACAAATATTTTGGCCTTGAACGCAGCGATTCAGGCGGCATCATCTGGTGAATCAGGGCGTGGTTTCGCGGTGGTTGCCGATGAGGTACAGCAGTTGGCTGAAAGGGCTTCCAGTGCGACCAGACAAATTGAGGGCATTGTGAAAACCATTCAAACCGATACCAATGAAGCGGTACGTTCAATGGAACAAACGACGTCAGAAGTGGTGGGCGGAGCTCGCAAAGCAGAGGATGCGGGTGAGGCGTTGACCGAAATTGAAACGGTATCGAATGACTTGGCGGAATTGATTCAAAACATCTCAGAAGCAGCACGACAACAATCGGTTGCTGCCACCAACATTTCTGGAACGATGAACGTGATTCAAGAAATTACCACCCAAACATCGGCAGGTACACAACAGACCGCTGAATCGATTGGTAACTTAGTGGAATTGGCGACTGAGTTAAGAAAATCGGTAGAAGACTTTAAATTGCCAGACGACGAATTTTTCTGATTAAAAACGAATAAGTATGCTAACTGATGTACAAAATGTATAGCAATCAAACTTACATACAAATTTCTCCTTTAACGGAGGAAGAGTATTTGCGTTGGTCCGGATTGTTGGCTGAACGACTGGGCATCATTGTTCCTAAAGAAAGGAAGATGTTCTTACAATCAAAAATTTGGTCAAGAATGCGGGAAATAGGTTACGAGGACTACGGTAAATATTGGGACTACATCAACTCAGGGATAGAGGGTAACCTTGAGTGGTCGCAATTGGTTGATCGTTTAACAGTGCATGAAACTTCTTTTTTCCGACACCAGCCTTCATTTGAGTTGGTGCAAGAAGACCTGAGTGAGAAAATACTGAAGGCCAAAGGAACGCTTAAATACAAAATCTGGTCAGTCAGTTGTGCCACTGGTGAAGAAGCTTATTCATTGGCATTGTTGGCCCACCATATTTGTAAACAGAACGAGAAAAAATCCTATTTTGGTGTGACAGCAACCGACGTCAGCAGTCCTGCAGTGGCATTGGCAAAACAGGCTTTTTATTCAATGGATAAATTAACAACCATTGACAAATCATTGCATGAGGGGCTAGAAACCCTGAACCATGAAATGTTCACCATCAAAGATGTCATTAAAAAACGAATGGCTTTTGGGGTGTTTAACTTATTGGACGTCAACAAACCTTCAAATATCAAGTATGACGTTATCTACTGTCAAAATGTATTGATGTATTTTGACAAATCAGTAAGGGAACAAATTTTGAACGGACTGGTTAACTATCTAAACCGGGATGGTCTTTTGGTACTGGGTCAAACAGAAATTAATGCTTGGTCTCACCAGAAAATGAAACGTGTCAACAAAAACAGAACTTTGGCATTCAGATTGAAATAATATGAGTAATATAGAACAAATAGATTTTTCAACTTTAACATGGGTTAAAACCGAACTTGATGAAACATTGAATCGAGCCAAGGAAGCATTAAAAGCTTATGTTGAAGACTCCGAAGACACCAATCAATTGCAATTTTGTGTCACCTATTTGCACCAAATACAAGGCACATTAAAAATGGTTGAATTGTATGGTGCTGCGATGGTGGCAGAAGAGATGGAGTGGGTGGCCAAAGATTTAATTGATGGCAAAATCACCGATGACGATGCCGCTTATGAAGTTTTGATGCAAAGTATTTTGCAATTGCCTGATTACCTCGAGCGCATTGAATTAGGACACAAAGATGTCCCCATTGTCTTGCTTCCACTGGTCAACGACTTAAGGGCTGTCAGGAGTCAAAAGCTGCTGTCTGAAAGTGCCTTATTTAACCCCAACCTGGAATTAGGAGTTCCTGACCGGATCAATGAAAATGATGTTTCATTGAAGGGTAATCAGCTGAAAACAGCCTTATTAAAAATCCGTTCTATCTACCAGATCGCTTTATTGAATTGGATCAGGAACGGTGATGACAGCAAAGGCCTGAATAACATGCAATTGGTTATTTCAAAGCTGCAGATGATTTTGTCTCAGCAGTATTTAAAACAATTGTTTTGGGCGTTTTCAGGTGTGATAGAAGGTTTGGTAAGCAAAACCATTGACGACAGTTTCTCAGTTAAGCAAATTGCCGGTAAAGTTGATCATTTAATCAAAGAATTGATTGATGGCAGCCCCCATACAAAATCGAGCTCACGTGCCATTACACGTAACATGTTGTATTACATTGCGATCAGTGAAGAAAGTGGTCGCATGGCAAAAGAAATCAAAGAGTTTTTTAATTTAAGCCAGTTCATTCCTGATCAAGATGAAATTAAACATGCGGAAGGGAGCTTGTCTGGTAAGAACAAAGAGCTGTTGCAAACTGTTTCTGAAGCCATTAATGATGATGTTTTGGTGGTCCAAGAATCTTTGGACTTATTCATACGTAATAAGTCAGCACAAGTTGATGAATTGGCACCTTTGTTAGAAAACTTACAGAAGATTGGTGATACTTTGGGCATCCTTGGTTTGGGTGTTGCCCGCGAGTCAGTTAACGAACATCAAGGTAAATTGAAAGAGTTGGTAGACAACAACACCAGACCATCAGATGATGAGTTGTTAGATGTGGCCAAGACCTTACTACAAATTGAGTCACAATTGGGTGACCACATCCAGTCATTGGGAGTGGCTGATGAATCGATCAGTGAAGACCAGGATGCCATTCCGAAGTCAGAGCAAAAAGCCATTTTGCAACAATTGGCTAAAGAATCAATCATTAACTTACAACAAATCAAGACCAATTTCGTGGCTTTCATCGAATCACCATGGGATAAAAACCAGGTTAAAGACAACCCACGCCTGCTAAAAGACATCGCAGGGGCCATGAAAATTTTGAATTTAAGTGAAGCTGGAAGACACTTAGACCAAATCATCAGTTATGTTAACGAAGATATTTTAGGCAAAAAATCTAAGCCTTCGGCCATGCAACTGGAGCAATTGGCTACGGTTATTTCGTCATTAGAGTACTACCTGGAAAACTTGGATCAGGGTAAACGCATCCGTGACAGCCTGTTATCTGAAGTGGGTGTGCAGATTGAGCAGTTACAACATCAAGCATCACAAGAAACAGACAGACCTGATGAAGATGAGCCTGCTGTGAATGAAGAAGCAACAGAAGAGGTGTCTGAAACCGTTGAAGATGAAGAGGAAACGGTTACTGAAGAGGCATCTGAGGATCAAGCGACGGTAGAATCTGCGGAAGCTGGTGAAGAACAAGGCGCAGATACTGACACTGAAACAGGAGCACAAGCTGAAGAATCAACCGCTGAAGAAGTGATTGAAGCATCAACCTTGGTGGTGGATTTTGGTGATGATGTTGATGAAGAAATCAAGGAAGTGTTCCTGGAAGAGTTCGAAGAAGAACTTGCCAACATGAAGGAAAGACACAGCAGTTGGAAAGAAGACCCGGAAGAAAATGCGGATAAATTGGTTGAAATTAGACGCATTTTTCATACTTTGAAAGGCAGTGGTCGTTTGGTGGGTGCTGAAGCCATTGGCGAGTTTGGTTGGCAATTAGAAAACATGTGTAACCGGTTGTTGGATGGTGGCATCAACCATTCAACTGATTTCAGGGAGGTATTGAGCTCAGGGGTGGAGATGGCTGATGGCCTGTTCACAGCATTGCAAGAAAAGAGTACCGTGCCAGCTGGATACAACACGGTTCTACAAAATGCTGAAAATGTCAGCAATGGGTCACCGCTGGTAACTGCGATTGAAGTGGTTAAAGATTCTGAAGATGAGCTTGCAGAAGCGGCTGATACTGCAGAAGAAATGATCGATGAAAGTGTGGTTGATGAGGTGGTTGAAGATTCAGCTGAAGCTGTTGTTGAGGAAGCAGAAGAAGTGGCAGAAAATGTTGAAGAAGCCGCTACTGAAGATGACCAAGAAGAACTGGAAACGGAAGAGTTGCAACTGGAAGACTTAGAACTTGATGAGTCAGAACTCGAAGAAGCTGAAGTACCTGTTGATGAGGCAACAGATGTTGAAGTAACCTCCGAAGAAGATCCTGTTGAAGAAGATGCTGATGAAGACAGTGAAGAGGATTTAAGTTTAGATTTTGTTCAGTATGACCTTGAAGAACTACAGGAAGAAGCCGCAGAAGAACAAGCCGCAGAGGAACAAGCAGAAGAGGCTGAGTCTCAAGATGAAGATGTCGAAGCCGAAGAGGCTGAGGAAGACATGGCTTTGGAGTTTGACCTGGGAGATATTTCACTTGACCTGGGTGAGGACATTGAGCCTGAACAAGAATCTGAAGAAGCGGCTGATGTCGCAGAAGAACAGTCAGAAGAAGTTGCTGAGACAGCAGAGCTGGTCAGCAGTGATGTCGACTTAGACGAAGATGAGATTTTAGATTTAGAAGCTGAATTGGCAGAATTTGAAGGTGATGAATCAGCCTTGTTGGATGATGAAAGTCTCCAAGTCAGTGAAGGTGTTGATGAAGTCAGTGAGGATGCGGATGAAGCATTTGATTTGTCAGACCTGGACATTGATGACAGCATGTTATCAGATGATGAGGATGCAGGTGCGGAAGCGGTTGATGAAGACATCGAAATTCTGATGAACTTGGCAGACGGTGATGAAGAGATATCATTGGATGAAGACCTTGCAGAGTTGGATGTTGAAGAGTTGTCAGAAGAGTTAGACTTGACCGTTACTGAAGAAGATGCTGATCAATCTTATGACATGGATGTTGATCCGGTATTTGTCGAAATACTACAAAAAGAAGTCGGTGGGCATTTAACCGAAATGTCACAGTTCGTTTCTGATTGTATGGAAATGGATGAACCAAAGATTAACGATGATTTTGTCAGGGTTGTGCATACTTTAAATGGTGCAGCCAGTATGGCCTCAGTGGATGGCATCACTTCAATGACCACTCCATTAGAGAAAATGTCGATCATGATCATGGATCGTGATCAAAGTTTGAATGAAGAAGACATTTCTCAAATCGAAGCTGTGGTAACCCATGCCAAAAGCCAATTAAACCTATTAGGAACAGGTGAAGTGCCTGTCGATTCAAGCATTGGCGAATATTTCGTCTCACGGATCAACGAACTCAACACCACCGTTGAAGAGATTAAAGATGCAGAGGATCTGGCGGTCGAGAGTAATCAATTAGAAGAGCAAGAACTCACAGTGGATGCCGCAGAAGAAACAGAAGCAGAGGCAGAAGCAGAGGCAGAAGCAGAAGCAGAGGCAGAAGCAGAGGCAGAAGCAGAAGCAGAGGCAGAGGCAGAAGCAGAAGCAGAAGCAGAAGCAGAGGCAGAGGCAGAAGCAGAAGCAGAAGCAGAAGCAGAAGCAGAAGCAGAAGCAGAAGCAGAAGCAGAGGCAGAGGCAGAGGCAGAGGCAGAGGCAGAGGCAGAGGCAGAGGCAGAAGCAGAAGCAGAAGCAGAAGCAAAAGCAGATGTAGAAGAAGAGCCTGTCTCTCAAGAACCAGCACCCGCGCCATTCCAACAAATGGATGAGACAGAGGTGCAAAATACTTTTGATGCCACTGAAGTGGATTTAGATGATGAGCTGTTAGAAATATTCAGTGAGGAAGCCACGGAAATTTTTGATCGAGCTGATCATTTATTGGCAGAGTTAGAGGAAAAACCGGACAGTTCTAACATCATTCAAGCCTTACAGCGTGATTTGCACACCCTGAAAGGTGGTGCAAGAATGGCTGGATTGAACCAAATCGGTGATTTATCACACCAGTTGGAGTCACTGTTTGAATCGATTGCAGAAACCAATTCAGAAGTAACATCAGATCAACATGAAGTGATGTCACAAATCATGCATAAACTACATGGCATGGTGAACTCAGATGATTATGGATTAACCACCAGTATTGAGACAGAAACAAAACAACTGGAGGGCATACTGTCTTCTGATGGTGGTGAGATCAAAGAAAAATCCAAGCTGGATGAAGAGTTCTTTGATCCGTTGGCACAGGTTGATTCACCGCTGGAAGATACCGGAACGGAATCAGTTGAAGAGACTGTGGTACAGAAGAAGAAAGCCAATGTGTTATCTGGCGGTCAAATTAAAGTAAATTCAGAGTTGCTTGATAAACTGGTGAACTTCGCTGGTGAGGTAAGTATTTACCGGTCGCGAATGGAACAGCAATCAGCTGAGTTAAAACTGAACATTGATGAGCTGGAAAATACGGTTGAAAGGGTGCGTCGCCAATTGCGTGAATTAGAGCATGAAACTGAAGCACAAATTATTTCAAATTACCAAATGGAAGGTGATGAGTTAGAAGAAGACTTTGATCCATTGGAATTAGACCAATTTTCTACCATCCAACAATTATCACGATCGTTGTCGGAGTCGGTATCGGATTTAACCAACATTCAGGCCTATTTACAGGAGTCAGCACGATCTTCTGAGACCTTATTGGTGCAGCAATCTCGGGTAAATACAGAGTTGCAAGAAGGATTGATGGAAACTCGATTGGTGACATTCAATTCTTTGGTACCGCGACTGAGGCGGGTATTGCGGACGGCCGGACAAGAACTGAGCAAGAAAGCTAAATTGACCGTAAAAGGTGCTGAAGGTGAAATGGACAAAACAGTTCTTGAAGGTATTCAAGCACCCTTAGAGCACATGATTCGTAATGCCATGGTGCATGGAATCGAAGAAAATCGCAAGAAAGCCAAAAAGCCAGATCAGGGTTCCATCGTCATAGAACTGAGTCGAGAAGCCACCGAGGTGGTGATCACAGTTTCTGATGACGGTTCCGGCATCAACACCAAGGTGTTGAAGAAAAAAGCTTTGGATAGAGGCATCATTGATAAAAACGACAAGCTGTCAGATGAAGAAATTGCCCAACTGATCATTCATTCCGGGTTGTCAGCGGCTGATGAAGTCACCAAACTTGCCGGACGTGGTGTAGGCATGGATGTGGTGAACAACGAAATTAAACGGTTGGGTGGTAGTATTGAAATCGTCTCAGAGCAGGGCAAAGGCACCACATTTGTGATTCGCTTACCTTATACGCTGGCATTGACGCAAGCCATCATCGTTCAAGTGGCAGATCACCGATACGCGATTCCAGCTTCAGGTGTACAAGGTTTGATTCGAATGAACATTGATGAATTCAGACGCCGTATATTGGAAAATGATTTGGGCTATGACTATGCCGGTGAACAATACCAAATTCAAGAATTGAACAAGCTGCTCTCAGTGGATTCTGAGGCCATGATTGAAGGTAATCAAGTACCATTGGTGATGATCAAATCTGGTGATCAGGGCGTTGCCTTGCGGGTCGATCAAACCTTCGGTGGTCGGGAAATCGTGGTTAAATCAGTCGGTACCCAAGTGGCATCAGTCCCTGGTATATTCGGTGCAACCATTCTGGGTGATGGTGCAGTTGTTTTGATTCTTGACATCATCCCCATGCACAGGGCCTTCTTACAAAAAATGGAGAAAATGGAAGCCGAAGGTGTACAAGTGGTTGAAGAGCTTGAAGAAGATCGCTTGACGACCATTATGGTGGTGGATGATTCGATTACAATGCGCCGTGCTGGTGAGCGTATGTTAACCAGGAATGAATTCGAGGTGATGACTGCTAAAGATGGTTTGGATGCTTTGAATAAACTACAGGAACAAAAACCTGATTTGATGTTGTTGGATATCGAAATGCCTCGAATGGACGGTTTTGAATTGGCAACCAACATGAAGGCTTCTGAAAAATTCAAAGACATACCTATCATCATGATCACATCACGTACCGGTCAGAAACACAAAGACCGCGCCAAAGAAATTGGTGTTGAAAGGTATTTAGGTAAGCCGTATCAAGAAATTGAATTGTTAGAAAACATCAAAGATTTGTTGCAATTAGAAGATGCATGATCAACGAGTTGTTGGCCTGATACATATTGGTGAACATCAACCATCAGCTCAGTTTTTGATCAGCCAACTAGAAACGACAGGTTACCTGGTCAAACAGTATGATCCTGATGAGATCGAAGACTTAGATACTGAGATTCAGACGTATATTCTGAATTTATATGACAACGAGGTGAATATTGATGCTTTGATTCATCACTTGAATGATCAAAACGCCAAGATCATCTTTAATGATGCCAGAATTTCAAATGAGCTTGTTGGCTGGAATAAAAATCGCTGGCTCAGGCACGTGCTGCATAAAATTGACCAGGCCAATGACATTTTGCCCAAGGCAGTATCTGCAGATGAGGACAGTGTTTCTGGTATTGATTTAACAGCACATGGCATCAAATCTGTTTGGATTTTAGCAGCATCAATAGGTGGGCCTGAGTCCCTGCTTAAGTTTCTGTCTGAATTCGAAGGTGATGAGCCTTTGTTGTTTCTGATTGTGCAACATATGGACAGTGAGTTTGTCAGTATGATGCAAAAACAGTTGGATAAGAATGGTCAAATACCTGTTAAATTGGGACAGGCTGGTGATACAGTCGGTGCCGGTCAGGCCATTTTGGTGCCAGTAGACGAAGATTTGATTTTGAACTCTAATGCCACTTTAGGCGTTAAAGACATCAACCCAAATCGCATGTCTACACCTTGTATCGATGATGTTTGTTTCGATATGTTAGAAAATTTGAATAAAGTGAATATGGCTGTTTTCAGTGGGATGGCCAAAGATGGCATCATAGGAGCCACCAATGTATTTGAGAATGGTGGAAAGGTCATCACTCAGTCAGCAGAAAGTTGTGTGGTGTCTGCCATCGCTGAAGAAATAAGAAACTTGAATATGTCATTGTTTGACGGTGAACCCGCAGCCATGGCACAATATATAAAAGAATCCCTGGTGGATTAGGAAAGCAATATGTCAAATGAAATTCGTGCGGTATTGATACCGATTGAAGAAGACCGAAAATTACTGTTACCCAATGCCATGGTTGCTGAAGTTTTGGGCATGCGCAGCATTGAAAACACCAATCAAGATGTGGATTGGATGTTGGGTACGGTGTCATGGCGTGGTTGGGAAATTCCTTTGATTGACTTTGCAGTTCTGACTGGTGCCGATGCAGAAACAGACATCAATACATCGTATAATTTGGCTGTATTAAAAAGCATCAACCACCCAGAAGACATGCCCTATTTTGCCGTATTGTCGCGCGGCATTCCAAAATTACAATTGGTATCGCGTGGTGACATGCAGTTGCATGAACAAAAGAAAATCAACCACAATGCCATTGCGTCTTTGGTGTCTATTCAAGATGAGATGGCAGATATTCCTAACATGAATTATTTGGAAACCAACCTCATATCCATCACTCAGTCTGCGGCTTAAAATCGCCGTACAAACTGTGCAGCGCTGACATGATCACCGGGGCAACTGTCTCAGTGCGCAACACGCGTTGACCGAGTTGTACCCCCAAATACTTCGCTGCTTCAAAGGCCTCAATTTCAGGAGGAGAAAAACCACCTTCCGGTCCAATAAAGACGCATTGATTTACCTGCATGTGACCAGGCAGTTGGTTGATGTGTGTAGCTGCACCAGGCTCCAAATAAATGGCTTCTGCTGTATTTGAGATCACTTGGGAAAGATTTAAGATGGGCGTCACCTGCATCAGATCAGCTCGACCCGATTGTTCACAAGCACTGACAGCTACTGCCTGCCAATGGGCATGTTTCTTGGCCTGTTTGTGGCTGGGTATTTTGTGAGAACAAAAATCAGTTAACACCGGCTGCATCAATTGACAGCCCAATTCTGCAGCTTTCTGGATGCTGTAATCCATACGATCACTGCTACTGATGCCTTGTACCAAGGTGGTATTTAATGTGGACGGTTTGGGTTGTGATGTGATGGCTTCGACTTGATTAAGCGTTACATCATGTTTATTGATGGCCGAAATGGTGCCTTGGTATTCGGTGCCTGACGGAGTAAAAAAATTAAGTTTTTGGCCACATTTATTGCGTAAAACATTGCGGATGTAATGGGCTTTGTCACCATGAATGGTGATGCATTGTTGAATTTGCTTGGGTTCAAGGGGAAGGTAAATTCTCGAAATTCTCATATCGGGTCAATAAATCAGCAGTGCATGGCAGTAGGAAATGAAATGACATATAATCTTAACCCAAAAACAAGATTGCGAAACATGAATAAAGTAAATAAATTCAACCCAAGAAAACAATCCAACAACGGTTTTACTTTGATGGAAATTTTGATTGTTGTGGTCATCCTCAGCATCTTGGCCATCACTGTGGTGCCTCAATTTCTGGACTCTCCTGATACTGCCAGAGTCGCCAGGGCCCAAGCTGATGTTAAAAACCTGGAAACGGCAATGAGTATGTATAAACTGGATAATTTCAACTTTCCCAGTACTTCACAAGGCATTCAGGCCTTGGTACAGAAGCCTTCTGGCACCCCAGAAGCGAAAAACTGGAAGCCGGGCGGTTATTTGTCCAAATTACCCAACGACCCATGGGACAACCCCTACCAATACTTGAATCCGGGTAACAATGGTGTGATTGACATCTATTCATTTGGTGCTGATGGTCAACCTGGTGGTGAAGGCTTGGATGCAGACATTGGCAATTGGTGATGCCGATCGGCGGTCAATGTTCGACTTCTGTCATGAGAGCCACAGGATTTACCTTACTTGAAATTCTTTTGGTGGTGCTGATTATCGGTATCATGACAGTGGCTGGTGCCAACTTGATCAACAGCCAATCAATAGAACGTGTGATCATGAATCAGGCCAAACAATTTGAAACCAATTTACAGTACATTTGTGAGAAAGCAGTGTTTGAGAATCAGGCATTTGGTATTGAATGGCATGAAAGTGGTTACCAAGTACTGCGCTACCAACAAGCCAGTTGGTTAGCGGTTGAACAACAAGCAACGCAGTTGCCTGAGCAAGTAGACAGCATACTTTTACTTGATGGCTATCCCCAGAAACTGTCCGTTGAAGCAGAAAATATACCGCACATCATTTGTCAAACCGATGGTTCGATCAATACTTTTGAATGGCGTTTGTCTGTCAGTAACAATCCGACCAATGACAAAACTCATTATTCACTGCGCAGTTCGTCTCCATGGGAATTGACAGGAGGCTGGCATCAACCCTAAAGTGCACAAAGGGTTCACCCTATTAGAGGTCATGTTGGCTTTGACGATTGTCAGTATTGGCATCATGGCATTGGTCCAATCTGCCCAAACTGGAGCCCAAACAACCACAGCATTGCAACAAAAAACGGGTGCCTACCACGTTGCAGATCAAGTGATGATGGTGTTGTATCAAAGACCTGGTTTACAGTTGGGCAGTCATCGGGGTGAAGAATTATTTGCCGGTCAGACTTACTACTGGCAAGCAGAATTGAAAACCACTGATAACATTCGCATCAATCGAATTGATTTAATGGTGGGCTTGGATCGAAAATTAGATTATGCCGATGCACGTTTGACTGGATTCAGGAAGCGACAGTGAGATGGTAAATTTACACAGAAAAAATCAATCCGGCATGACCTTGTTAGAGGTTTTGGTGGCGACTTCAATACTGGCAGTGATTGCCAGCTTGGCTTTTGTTAGCCTGGACAATCTGGCAGGTTCTAAGCAAACCCTTGATGCCAAAACCAAACAACTGAATCAAGCCAACCTGGCTCAATATATTTTACAAACAGATTTACAAATGGCAGTAGGAAGTGTGGCTCCCTTACCATCAAATACCCCCAATGAATTTGTGGGC
This sequence comes from Marinicella sp., assembly GCA_965230295.1. Classification (GTDB taxonomy): domain Bacteria; phylum Pseudomonadota; class Gammaproteobacteria; order Xanthomonadales; family Marinicellaceae; genus Marinicella. Next base: position 2,609,737 of record OZ246001.1, read on the forward strand.
AGCAGTCAGGGGTTCTCTTTGGTCAGATACCGCAATGCCCTGGTCCAATCAGGCAGAAGCTCAAAACGCCAAACCAGTCAGTATACAAGGGGCAGTCAACTGCAAGATCAACCGATGATACGGGTCAGGTGGTACATGCGTAACAACCAGTGGTTTCGAGCCACTCAAAGTGCATTCAGTCCTGTGAATAGTAATCAATGGTCTGAACGCCCCATGATGACTTTGAAGTCTTTGAATTGCAGTTACCAAAATGTGGCCGGATTGATACAGCCCAGTTGGCCAAACAGTCCCATTGAGCAGGGCAAACTTCCAGAATTAATCAGTTGTCAGATACATTCAGATGAAGACCTCAAGAGTGTCATCAAGGTGGTACCTTGGCAAAAAATGGGATTCCTGTGAGGCAATCAATGCAGGACAATCAAGGCATGGCCTTATTGATGGCATTGGTGATGTTGGCCATAGCCAGCACCTTAGCCGTAAGTATTTGGTATAACAGTCAATTGTCGGTGGCCAGAATCAACAACTTACAACAAACTTACCAAGCCAAGCATTACAGCCAAGGCATGTTGTTGTGGGCCAGTGATCTGTTGCGAGAAGATTATGCTCAAGACGAATACACCCATGACAGTTCATTGGATGCTTGGCAGCAAGTTATCCAGGGCATGTTGGTTGAAGATGCCATTTTATCAGGCACTTTGGTTGGTTTAAGTGGCCGTTTCAATGTCAATAATGTGGTCATTAATGGGGTGCAGAACTCTGATCAGTTGGCTTATTTACGTCGTTTGTTAATGGCCCTCGAATTGGATGTGAACATAGCTGCAAAAATCATTGATTGGATCGACACCGATCAGGTACCCGAACCCAATGGCGCTGAAGATTTTATCTATTTGGCCAAAAGCCCAGCTTATCAAACCAGTGGCGGCCCCTTTCGACACATCGAAGAACTGGCGTTGTTGGATGGCATGGATGCAGAAACGCATCAAATTCTGTCACAATATTTAGTGGCTTTACCCCCGATAAACGATCAACCCACTCGAATGAACGTTAACACCATGCCACCAGTGATGATCAAAGCTCTGAGTCCATTAATCAGCAATGATATGGCAGTGCGCTTATACCAAAGCGGCCAAGCTGACTTTTTACGATTGGAAGATTTTTTTACGCATGAGTCGATCAGGTACAAATTGAACGATGATGTTAAACAATCGATCAGGCCCATGTTGAGTGTGCAGACCCGTCATTTCCAAGCCAGTGCTTTGGTGCAAATGGAAGCCAGCAGTTTTGTGATGTACGCCATGCTCAATCGAAGAACAGATGGCAGCGCTCGGGTCATAAGTCGTTCATTAAGTCCATATATGCCCAATCCTTTGGTAAACTAAGCCCATGAAAATTGCCTTTTTAGCCAGCGAAACCGCCAAAGCTCAACAATCTTTATCCGACATGACCAAGCAATACGGTCAGCACGATCCTTTGACTGCAGATGTGATGGTGGTGTTGGGTGGTGATGGCTTCATGTTGCAATGTTTGCATCAATACATGCATCATGGCACGCCTGTGTTTGGATTGCGTCGTGGCACAGTTGGTTTTTTAATGAATGATTATGCCGATGACGACTTGATCGGTCGGATTGAATCTGCACAAGAAACGGTGTTGCATCCATTGGTGATGCAGGCCACCAATGTTGAAGGGCAAATGTTGGAGTCATTGGCCATCAATGAAGTATCCTTGTTGCGACAGACCAAACAGTCTGCTCATATTCAGATCAAAATCAATGGCCAAACCAAAATTGAAACTTTGGTAGGTGATGGGGTTATGGTGGCAACACCTGCTGGTAGCACAGCCTACAATCTATCTGTCCATGGTCCAGTCATTCCACTGGGCAGTGAAATTTTGGCCCTCACTCCGATCAGTCCATTCAGACCGAGGCGCTGGCGAGGTGCCATCATTCCATCACATGCAGAGGTGAGTTTTGAGATTTTGAACCATGAAAAAAGGCCTGTTTCCGCCACGGCAGACAACACCGAAGTTCGTGATGTTAAGCAGGTACTGATCAAAGAATCTCAAGACGTTAAAATTCATGCTTTGTATGATCCAATGCATAATTTAGAAGACCGCATCATCAACGAGCAGTTTTCCTGATGCTGACCTTGGCCATTTCTTCAAGGACTTTATTTGATCTGAACGAAGCTCATCAGGTCTACCTCAGTGAGGGAGTGGATGCTTACCGTTCATACCAGCTTAAACATGAAGAAGTCCCGTTAGATCCTGGGGTCGCTTTTCCTTTGGTCAATAAGTTGTTGAACATTGTCGATCCACACACACAAGAACCATTGGTTGAAGTGGTACTGGTCTCAAGAAACAATGGTGATACCGGTTTACGCATATTCAATTCCATTGAGCACCATAAGCTCAACATTTCCAGAGCCGTGTTCAGTAATGGCGGTTCACCCTATGATTATTTATCAGCATTGGGTGTCGAACTGTTTTTATCAGCCCACCATGCTGATGTAATTGGGGCCATCAAAGCGGGGTACGCTGCAGCACATCTGATGACACGAAAAGCGGCCACACCAACAGACGATCAAGTGCGGGTGGCTTTTGATGGTGATGCCGTGCTGTTCTCTGATGAATCTGAACAAATTTATCAGTCTGGCGGATTAGAAGCCTTCAGGGAAAATGAGCATGCCAAACGGTTCGAGCCTTTAAATCCAGGACCCTTCAGTGCCTTTCTTAAAAAACTACACGACCTACAAGGCATGTTTCCTCCGGGTGAATCGCCGATCCGGACGGCTCTGGTCACGGCCCGATCAGCACCGTCACACAAACGGGTGATCTTGACCTTAAGAGGTTGGGGTATCCGGATCGATGAAGCCTTGTTCCTTGGTGGGCAAGACAAAGCCAAGTTTTTACAATCATTCAAGGCCGATATCTTCTTTGAAGACCAGTTAACCTATGTGAAAACCGCTTCAGAACACACCGCCACTGGCCATGTGCCATATGGCATCACCAATGAGAAGTAAAAAATGGTATTAAAATTTTTGTTTGTGGTGTTTCACCACAGACAGACACATGCCTCTTATGGTATAACCGTGCCAGGAATTTTTGGAGAATAATAAAATGAGAATAACAACATTGATCATTACCATGTTGATCACCTGCCAATCTTTTGCCACTGTGGTCAGGTTTGAAACCAATGTCGGCAACATTGATATTGAGCTGTATGAAGATGTAGCGCCCATAACGGTTGCTAACTTCATCACTTACGTTAATGATGGTGACTATGATGACACAGTCATTCACCGTTCTGTTCCTGGATTTGTCATACAAGGCGGCGGTTATAGGTATTTAGGTGGTAATAATTTTGAAGATGTGCCCAATAATTCGCCCATTGTCAACGAATCACAACTTTCTAATGCCGAAGGCACCATTTCAATGGCCCGATTAACTGATCCAAACAGCGCAACCAACGAATGGTTTATCAATCTGGTCGACAACACAGAGTTGGATGCCGGGGGTGGTGATGCAGGCTTCGCGGTGTTCGGGAAAGTGGTCAGGGGCATGGATGTGGTGAAAGTGATTGAATCCTTTTTGCGCATTAATTTTTCTTCCAGTAACATTGGTGCTGCGGCCAACACATTCCCTATTTACGGCTTTTTTTCGGGCACAGCCGTCACTTTAAATAACACTGTAAAAATAAATCGCGCCTATGTTTTATCGGAAACTTTTCAGATCACCGAAGGGTTATCTGGTGCATGGTTCAATCCGGCAACCAGTGGTCAAGGGGTCTATTTTGAAGTGTTGCCGGCAGCTGGTGTGATCGTGATGGCATGGTTTACCTTTGATAATGCCGATCCTGATTCTGATGTACCCTCTGTGATTGGTGATGCGAGCAACCGCTGGTTAACCGCCTCAGGTACATTCCAAGGCAACCAATTCACTGGTAGTGTCTTTAAAACCGGTGGCGGCTTGTTTGATAACACCCAAACCGTTTCAACCTCACAAATCGGTTCAGTCATCATTGATTTTAACGACTGTGCAACAGCTGTGATGTCATATGTGCTTGACGATTCAAATTTGGCCAACACCATCAATTTGCAACGTGTTTCTGGGGTCAATGTTGATTTCTGTGAAAACTTAGCGATTGAACAAAACCCAGGTGTTTCTGCTCAATAAACCACTGATGTTAATCTGTGCATTTTTTCTGGTTGCCAATGGGTTACAGCATGCTTGAGTAACTCAACTTGTGATTTAACAGCCAAGACAGGGACGTCTTGTTGCAACAACTTCAGTGCCAACGCAGTCACTGTATAGGGGTCTTCATGGGCGATGGGTTTGGCGTGGTTTTGCTTGCTTAATTTTCGTTGGTACTGATTGATGACTACAGGGAAGTGGGCATAGTTAGGCTGGCTTAATCCCAATAACTTAATCAAGTGCATTTGCCTGGAAGTTGAATCCATGATGTCTATGCCTCTGACCACATCAGTGATACCCTGATCGGCATCGTCAATCACCACAGCCAATTGGTAACAAAAGAGACCGTCCTTTCGTTTGATGTTGAAGTCACCTGATTGTTCAGCAATACATTGTTGTTGCTGGCCTTGAAACTGGTCATTAAAACCATAAACTTCATTTCGGGTTTTCAAACGAATTGAGTGCATTTGATCTGGGTTTGCAGCCAATTGGCGACAGGTGCCTGGGTATACTTGATGGCCTGCCAGTTGTTTTCGGGTGCAGGTACAAGGATAGGTCAGGTTTTGTGCTTGCAAAAAATCAAGCGCTGATTGGTATGCTTGTTGGCGCTCTGGACTGGTTTGATAAATCACTGGTCCATCAGGGTGTAGGCCGAAACGGTTCAATGTCTCAAGAATTTGCTGATCCGCACCTGCCACGGTGCGGGTTTCATCGACATCTTCAATCCTAACCAACCATTCGCCTTGTTTGGATTTTGCTTCACAGTAGCTGGCAATGGCAGCCACCAGAGAACCCAGATGTAAATTGCCGCTGGGGGAAGGGGCGAAACGGCCCCGGTGTGGTGCCTCGCTCATGGGGATTGTGTCTATTCGACTTGTTCCATGTTTTCACTGGGTTCAGCGATGAAGTTACCTTGTACAAAGTTAACAGACATTTTCCACATGATGCTCATGGTGGAGGCGTCTTCGATGAACTCGCAAATGACTTGTTTGCCTTGGTTGTGTGCTTTATCAACAATGGTTTTGACTTTTTCCTGGTTTTCTTCGTTGTTACCCAAGTCCTGCATGAAGCTGGAATCAACCTTAAGTAAATCAACGGGAAAATGTTTCAAAATGCTGAATGAATTCAACCCGGAACCAAATTTTTCAACCACAATTTTACAATGTGTGGCTTTGATGGATTTGATGATGGGTTTCATTTGGGTTGCATAGGTAACCAACTCACTTTCCCTGATTTCGAAAGCCAATTTGTCACCAGTAACGCCAATGGCTTTCAATTGTCCTGCCAACCAATTGGGAAAGCCAGGATCCGTTAATGTTTGGTGAGACAGTTTGACAAAAAGCATCACATCATTTTTTGCTGCTTTGATGGCCATCAATGACTTTTTGACCACCCAATGATCAATTTCAGTGATGAAACCATATTTAGTGGCCACTGGTATAAATTGCTGAGGATAGATGAGTTGATCGTCTTCAGCATTTAACCTGATCAAAACCTCATAGTGCTCTTTTTCTTCACCATCAATGTTGACCACTGGTTGGTAGTGAATGACAAATTTGTCATTTTCCAAGCCTTCAGTGATGCGATCAATCCAGGCTTTAGATGCTGCCCGGGCTTGTTTCTCTTCTTCAGCCGGGTCAAAAGTTTTGACTTGGTTTCCTCCAGCTTCTTGCAGTGCATTTAAGTTATCAGTCAACGTTTTAATGACTTCAGTATCAGACTCACTTTGTGGTGTCAACTGGGTCACCGAGATACTGGCGGAACAATTAACAGAAGTGTTGCCGGCACTGAATATTTGTTCAGAAATCATTCCTCGCAGTTTTTCTGCCACTTTTTCAGCGTTTTCAATCGATGTTTTCAACTTCAGCACAAAACTGGTGTCGGCATAGCGGCAATAGACCACGTCTTTACCCAGTTTGTTTTCAAGGAATTCGGCGATGCTGACGATGAATAAATCTAAATTACCTATGCCTAATTCTTTCTCGTGTTTATCAGCCTCATCAATACCGATCATTAACAAGCTGTCACCGGCTTTGTTTTTGGCCGCATCCAGAGATTCAGACAACAGCTGATGGAAATAGGTGCGGTTGAAGAATTTAGTCAGCAGGTCTTTGTTTTTGATTTCAAACAATTCCTTCTCAACTTCCGGATCGGCGGAAGGGATGTTGATGATGAACTGGGCACATGACTCACCATTGATCGTGGCTTTTGATACATTAACGATGCCATCAAACTTTTCCCCGGCTGAAGTGATGAGTTTAAACTCTAAATCATCTTCCGGCATGATGTTCTTATTGAGGTCGCGCAAAGTTTGCTTGGCCCTGGCCAAATCATCCTTGGCAATCATGTTCAAAAATGGCGTGACTTCTAATTCTTCGAAATCATCGTATTGAAACAATTCCTGATACGACTGATTGGAGTACACATGCATACCGTCATGGATGTAAGCAATGGCTTGTTTTGATGAGTCAAGCAATAAATTGCAGCGCTTTTCAGTGTTTTTCAGTTCCATTGAAAGCCCAATGATTTTGCGTCGATCATTCAGAGATTTTACATCGCGCTGAATCACGTGTTTCATGTGATCGGGCAGTTTAGGCGTGCAGTAAGATGTGGCGCCAGCTTCTATGGCTTCATGGATTAAGTCTGGGTCAAAGTTATCTAATAAGGCAATCACTGGTAGGTCAATACCCATGCGCTTGATGTGATCAATCACAGTTTGACTCGGTAAATCACTTTGCAACTGTTGACACAGGACCAAGTCCAAGGGCTTGCGCTCTAAGATGCCTAGTAAATCTTCTTCGTTGGTACAACGTGTGGGTCTGACCGCAATCTGGTAATTTCTGAGCAAAGACAAGATGCGCTCAGCTTCCTCTTCAGATTGGTGTATGATCAATAGGTTGATGGATTTTTCAGTTGCCAATTTATTTTTCCTTTGTGGATGAATTGCTAAACCGGACCCAAAGTTGAGTCAGATCAATAATATACCAATAAATGTCACTATCGCCCAACATTATAAGGGCATTCAGCTGTGCTGAACAGACCCAGTGGGGCAGATATGGTGTGAACAATCGTTAAACGGGTGAAAATCTTCAATATTAATTGACTTTTGTGCCGTAATGCATGGCTTATATGTGGGTAAATATAGGGGTTTTGTACTGCTCACCAGCAACCTCTTTGACCAGTTTTGGGACCAAATACCCAGGAAGTTCAGCCATGAGCTGATTGTATATGTTCTTGGCCTCCACCTCTTCAACCTCAAAATGTGCGGCATTTTGTACCGGATCCATTTGATGTAAGTAGTAGGGGATGACTCCACAGGAGAACAGCTCGTTAGACAATCGTTTCAAGGTGAAGACATCATCGTTCACGTTTTTCAATAATACACTTTGGTTAAGTAACAGGAAACCATTAGATTTCAATTGGATGATCGCGTGGCGTGCATTTCTGCTGAGCTCTGTGTGATGATTAACATGTAATACCATGACCTTTTGTAATTTTAATTGACTGGCCCAGGCTGTGAACTCGGTATCAATTCGTTCAGGTAAGACCACTGGTATGCGGCTGTGGATGCGCAGGGTGTTGACATGAGGCAGCTTTTCTAATTGTGCTGTTAAGGTTTTTAACGAATGGGTTTCCATCGTCAAGGGATCACCACCACTGAGTATCACTTCATGGATGTCGGGGTGAGCTGTTATGTATTCAATGCTGGATTGCCACTGATTTCGAGGTGCAAAACTCTGACGATAAGGGAAATGTCTTCTGAAGCAATACCGGCAATTGACTGCACAACTGCCGCTGGCAATCAACAATACCCGACTTTTGTACTTGTGAATCAGGCCTGGAACTTGTGTGGCATCTTTATCTCCCACCGGGTCAGGTACAAACCCTGTGGTTACAAGGTTTTCCTCTTCTGTGGGTAAAAATTGGGCCAATATGGGGTCATTCTGATCTTGCCAATCAATCAGCTTTAAAATTTCAGCAGTGATGACAGGCGCAAATTTTTCACCTGCGTCGCTGGAGAATCGTGGGCTGGTTTGTAAACCGTTTGAATGGCTGTTGCGCAGTGCTTGTTTAAGTTGTGACTGCCAGTTGGATGTCATTTGATTATTTTGTAGCCTGGGTAAAGCTGAGGAATTTTAACACATGCACAACAAAGGTCACTGGATGATGGCTTCTGGTCATAATGTGCACAATTGGGTGTGCTATAATGCCGCGTTTTAGTATTCTCTCAGGAGTCTTCATGTCTGTATACAGCACATCTCAATTTAAGAATGGATTAAAGATTTTGCTTGATGGTGACCCATACACCATAGTTGAAAACACCGAAGTCAAACCGGGTAAAGGTCAGGCCTTTAATCGAGTTAAGATTCGTAACTTAAAGACGGGCCGGGTGATAGAAAAAACGTTCAAATCTAATGAAAAAGTAGAAGCTGCAGATGTCATGGACACTGAGATGCAATACCTGTACACCGATGGTGAGTTTTATCATTTCATGGACCCCAATTCATTTGAGCAGTTTGAGGCCAGTCAGGCGGCCGTGGCCGACAGCGCCAAGTGGTTGAAAGAAGAAGACATGTGTATGGTTACTTTGTGGAACAATGTGCCTTTAACCATAGACCCACCCAATTTTGTTGAATTAAAAATTACCGAAACCGATCCAGGTGTCCGTGGTGACACTTCTGGAGGTGGCAGTAAGCCAGCCACCCTTGAAACGGGAGCAGTGGTCAGTGTGCCGTTGTTTGTTCCAGAAGGTGAAATCATCAAAGTAGATACAAGATCAGGTGAATACGTGGGCCGTGTCAAAAAATAACACCCCTCCATGGCGTTTCAAGGGCCCGATGCAGCTGTTGCAGCAACGGGCCTTTTTATTGGCTGAAATCAGGCGGTTTTTCCACCAACGAAAAGTGATGGAAGTCGAGACGCCGATTTTATCTGAGTTTGGCAACACCGATGTTCAGATCGATATGTTTTCCAGCCAGCCCTTGCTGGCGGAACAGCACCGATCATTCTTGCGTACTTCACCTGAGTTCTTTCACAAGCGTTTGTTGGCTGGCGGTTCTGGTGACCTCTTTGAAATCGCTAAAGTGTTTCGCAGGGGTGAGCGAAGTCACTTGCATAACCCTGAATTCACTTTGCTGGAATGGTACAGGGAGGGCTTTGATTGGGCAGAATTGATGACTGAAGTGATTGATTTGGTTCAATTCTTACAAATGCAGCTGGCGGGTGAGGAGGTGGCTGTTGAAACCATTGCCTATCAGGACTTGTTCATCAAGTGCGCGGCAGTGGATCCCTTTGCAGTGGAACTTGAAGCATTGCAAGCGATCTGTGAAAACCACGGGTATACGGGTTCAGCATTGAATCGAACCACAGCACTGGACTACATCTTTGCTTTGATCATTCAACCACAACTGATAGATGCTGATTCATTCGCAACTGGTTTAATGGTACATGATTTCCCCATCGAAATGGCAGCCTTGTCGCAAATGCATCCCACCAAACCAGACCGTTGTTTGCGCTTTGAGTTTTTGTGGCATGGTGTTGAATTGGCCAATGGTTATCAAGAATTGAGTGATCCGATAGAACAGCACCAAAGGTTTATCGCTGATAACCAAATGCGCTGCCAAATGGGTAAAACAGAGTTGCCCATTGATGATCATTTATTGGCAGCCTTGTCACATGGATTGCCCGCTTGTTCGGGTGTGGCCATGGGTGTTGAGCGATTGATGATGTGTTTGCTGGGTTATGAAAGCATTGATCAGGTCATGGGTTTTCAGGCCGAAAACAGTTAATTACATCCTCAATCATCAAGTCTTACAGCCACCATGTGGCCATTGAAGCAATGATGATGGCGCCCATTAAATTCAATTTAAAACCCTGTTTGATCATGCTTTTTATGGGCACTTGTTCTGAGCCAAAAACGATGGCGTTGGGGGCGGTAGCAACCGGCAGCATAAAAGCACAACTGGCACTGATGGCTGCCGGCACCATGATCTTGATGGGATCGATACCCATGGCAGTAGCTGCTGACATAAGAACCGGCATCAAGATGGCCGTTGTGGCGGTGTTGCTGGTTATCTCTGTTAAAAATGTGATGGACAAACAAATGGCCAAGATCAACACGAACACATGCAAATCTTTTAAAAACATCAATTGATCAGCCAACAAAGCACTGAGTCCTGTATTTTTGAAGGCGGCGGCAATGACCATGCCGCCAGAAAACAGCAACAACACCCCCCAAGGGATGCTGTTGGCAGTTTGCCAGTTCAACAGTTTGTTTTGTTTGCCGTCTGAAATCATGAATAACGCCACCACCCCCAACAAAGCCACCGAAGCGTCATTGGCAAAAGGTAAATCAAGCCATGTTTTCCAACCACCAAAGGGCGCGGTGCGTGTCACCCACAACAAGGCAGTGATGGCAAATACCCATAACGTGCGTTTTTGTGCGGTGTTCAGGGATTTTTGCTCGATACCGGTATTTTCAATGTTCATATGGGAGCTGACTTGTTTGGTCATCAGCCACACCATCACTGGAAAAAATACCAACACCATGGGGAAGACTTGTTGCATCCATGGTAAAAATCCAAGTTCAGTGCCAGTACCAATTTGGTAATTCTGAATCATGATTAAATTGGGTGGCGTTCCAACCGGAGTCATGGTACCACCAATACTGGCTGCATAAGCGATGCCTAATAACAGCAAAGTGGCAAACTTTTTATCCGGATTGCTGCTTAATATGGCCAATGCTATGGGTAATAACATCAATGTGGTGGCGGTGTTTGATATCCACATGCTGAGTAAGAAAGCAGTCAACATAAATCCCACAATGATTCGCTTCGGGTTGTTGGTGCCAATGACATGCAAAACTTTATGAGCCAAATATCGATGGGTGTTGCTGTGGGCCATGGCTGTAGAAAGGAGGAAACCACCCAGTAGCAGAATAATCAAAGGGCTACCGTAAGCTTGACCTACTTCATTGGGACTGATGATGCCTAACAGCGGAAACAGGGCCACAGGCAGCAATGAAGCCACAGGGATTGGTAGCCATTCTGTGACCCAAAATATGGCGGTGGTGCTGGTGATCAGTAAAGTGATGAATTGGCCATGGTCGATCAGATTTTGCCATTTAAGTACAATGATTAAGGAATAAACTACCAGGAATGTGCTGATTTTTTTGATGGTCATAGAAGTCGATACTGTTGCGTATGTTTTGGAGCAAAAATTAATGTTTTTTTAATATTTAAGCTTGTAATTTTACCCGAATAAAATTTATGATGTTAGGGTTTATAATTTTGGGGATACAAATGAAACTAAAACCATTCCTTTTGACTTTAACATCTATTGTTTTGCTACAAGCATGTAGTAGCAGCAGTAACTCACCCCGGGCAGTTGATGCTCCGCCAGCGACCAATCCTGGTGGTGGTGTGGTTACAGGTGTTATTGAAGCCATCTATAACCCGGCTTCAGGTGATCCAGCACAGGTACCCATTCCAACCAATTTATTCTTGCTGGGTACCACTGATCTGACCATGAACATCCCAGTGGCAGACCCCACTGATTTTTCTGATCCCTTGGTTGCCATCAATGCCTTAGACGGTTTCAGTACTGTGGCTCCATGGTCTACCAACTTTTCAGTACCCGTAGCTGCTGCTTCAGTTAACCCAGGCAGTGTCAAAGTTTACGAAGTGGCCTTGAGTGGTCCAGGTGGTGCTGTGATAGGTGTTAATGCTGAATTGACATTTGGTGTGGATTTCGTAGCGGTTGCTAATGGCAGCAGTATTGCCATCGTGCCGATTAAGCCATTGAAACAATTGACCTCATATATGGCCATCGTCACCAACGGCATTCAAGATGACAACGGCAACGCCGCCACTCCATCACAAACTTATTTCTTATCTCAGCGCACATCCCCATTGGTGGACGGAACCGGCAACAGTACCGATCCGTTGATTGACAACGCCACCGCAGCGGCCTTAGAGCCACTGCGACAATTGACCAACTTCAGAGAAGCGGCTGCGGCTTCACAAGGTGTGGACCCCAGCACAATTGTGGTGTCTTGGACCATGACCACACAATCCATCACTCCGGTCTTATCTGCAGTGAAAGACATCACTGGCCCTGGTGCTTCAACCTTGGCACCAACCGGGTTGTCTACAGCGGCGGTTGGCGGTTTTGGTTTAGCTGATATTTACATCGGTACCATGACTTCGCCTTACTACTTGACGGCTCCCAGTGCAACCAATCCATTGGCTCCATTGAATGAGTTTTGGCGAGCGGCTCCTGGTGCTTATGTAGGACCATTTGCAGGCTTGGGTTTAGACCCAACATCTACCAATCTGACATTGGCGAACCCCATTCCGGTAGCCACCAGTATGCAGAATTTACCTGTGTTGATGACCGTACCTAACGCGAGTTCCGGTATGACCAAACCAGCAGCTGGCTGGCCTATCATGATCTTCCAACATGGCATCACGCGTGACCGAACTGACATGCTGGCAGTGGCAGATACCATGGCGTCCATTGGGTTTGCAGTGGTGGCCATTGATTTAGCCATGCACGGCATCACAGATCCGACCAATCCCTTCTACATTGAAAATACACCGTTTGCACCGATTGCCAGTGAACGAACTTTTGATGTCGATTACGTTAACAACGTAACAGGTGCTCCTGGCCCTGATGGCGTGATTGATTCATCGGCTGCTCATTTCATCAACCTGGCCAATTTATTGGTCTCCAGAGACAACACCAGACAAGGCATAGCTGATTTGTTTACCCTGACAGAATCAATTCCTTTGATGGACATTGATGGTGATGCTGCTGGTGACTTCAACGAAGCCAACATCACATTCGCTGGACAGTCATTGGGCGCAATCACAGGTACCGGTTACCTGGCATTTGCACCCAACGTACAAAGTGCTGTGTTGTCAGCCCCAGGTGGTGGTATCGCCAATCTGTTGATTGGTTCTCCAACTTTCGGTCCTCGCATCATTGCTGGTCTACAAGCAGCAGGTGTGGAACAAGGTACCACTACATTTAATTTATTCGTTTTGGCCACACAAACCACCGTTGATGCGGCTGACCCGATAAACCTGGGTGGATTTGCGGCCTTGCAAAACAATATTTTGTTGCATGAAATCTTAGGTGATCAAGTGGTTACCAATACGGTTCCAGGTGCGCCATTGTCGGGTACAGAACCTTTGATTGCAGCCATGGGTTTGACTTCTTATTCAGAGTCAGCCTTCAATCCTGAAGGTTTAGATGCTGCAGTCAGATTCACCGCAGGTGATCACGGCAGCTTATTGAGTCCAGCTGCTTCTCCTGAAGCCACGGCTGAAATGCAAGGCCAGATGGCTGCATTCCAGGCCACAGGTGGTACGACCTTGAATGTCACTAACACCGATGTGATTCAATAAGGGAGATGACAATGAAAAATACAAATAAAAAGCGTGGAGTACAACAGATGGCTCAAAACAACACCAGATTGAAATTAACACCTTTGAAAGCTGCCATGCTGGCAGTTGCCATGGGTGCAACAGGCTCGGCCACAGCGGCCGAACTGTGGAACAATGGTGATTATTCATTGAATATTGATACCACCGTTTCATACGGTGCGGCTTGGCGGATTGCTGACCGTGATGACCGTTTGATCGGTAAATCCAACCTCAATCCTTTCGTTGGTGTGGATTTGGCAACCGGCCAGTCTTCATCTCTGGCGCAAAGAATTGCGGCACCTGGTCGATGGTCAATCAACTCTGACAATGGTAACTTGAACTATGACCAAGGGGATTTGATTTCTAATGCCATTAAATTCACTTCAGACATTGCATTCAGTGGGCCTACATGGGGCGCCTTCTTCCGTGTTAACGGATTTTATGACTTTGAAAATGCTGACAACGACGATTTATCAAGAACTGCCAAAGAATTTGTCGGTGAAGACTTCAGGTTGTTAGATGCCTATGTCTATAAAGATTTTGATATTGGTAACCAGATTGCTTCAGTTCGATTAGGACGACAAGTGGTTTCATGGGGTGAATCCACATTCATCCAGCAAGGCATCAACGTCATCAACCCCATCGACGTTTCGAAGATTCGTGTGGCTGGTGCTGAGCTGAAAGAAGCCTTCTTACCGATTGACATGATTTCATTCTCATCCAGTATCACCGATAACCTATCGGTAGAAGCTGTCTATATGTTTGAGTTTGAACAGACCGACCCAGATCCAGCAGGTACTTATTTCGCAACCAACGATTTCGCCACTCCAGGTGGTGAATATGTGGCCTTGGGTTTTGGTATTGTGCCTGAGTTGGCCAATGCTGGCGCGATTGCGCAATTGCCATTACCGCCATCATTGATTGCGGCTACTTTGGGTAACATCAACAACTTCTCAATATTGAGGACTTCAACCCCCGCCACCGATGATGATGGCCAGTATGGCATCGCTTTCCGTTACTATGCAGAGCAATTGAACAACACTGAATTTGGCTTGTACTACTTGAACTATCATTCAAGATTACCCATGATCAGTGGTAATGCACTGGGGCAACCTGGCGTAGGATTGGGTGTTTCTTCGCCCAGTTCAGGTTCCTATTTCACTGAATACCCGGAAGACATTGAATTGTATGGTTTGAGCTTCAATACCACCATCAATTCGTTGGGTGTTTCCTTACAAGGTGAGTTGTCTTACCGTCCTAATGTACCTTTACAAATTGACGATGTGGAAGTGTTGTTTGCAGCCCTTTCTCCATTGAATCCATTGATTCCGGCGGAATATGATCGATTCGTGTCACAATTAGGTAATTTTGCACCAGGTGAATACATCCGTGGTTGGGAACGGCATGAAGTGTCTCAGTTACAGTTCACAGCAACCAAGTTATTTGGCCCAGGTTTTATGGGCAGTGACCAAATTGTGTTACTGGGCGAAGTGGGTTTCACCAATGTATGGGATTTACCTGATCAAAGTGTGTTGAGGTACAACGGCCCAGGCACCGATACCGGTGGCGGCCCCAGTACTTTGACTGGTGGCACCAGCAGGAATCCTGTGACTGAAAGCTCAGATTTCTTCGCCACATCATTCTCTTGGGGATATCGTTTGGTTACCCGTTTTGAATACAATTCAGTGTTCGGTTCATCTTGGAACATTGCCCCAAGACTGGCCTTTAACCATGATGTTAACGGCACCACTCCAGGACCTGGTGGGAACTTTATTGAAGGCAGGAAGTCTTGGACTGTAGGTGTCAACGGTACTTATTTGGAAAAATGGAGTGCTGATGTCAGCTACACCAACTTCTCCGGAGCAGGTATCCACAACTTGATATCTGACCGAGATTTTGCTTCTATCAACATTAAATATTCGTTCTAAGAACAGAGAGGACATTACATGAAGTTATTAAAGAAAACACTTATTTCAACTTTAATTGGATTGACAGTCGTCGCTGGTTCAGCACAAGCAGGCCCCAAACCTGATGAATTGGAACGGTTATCAACTGATTTAACGCCAATGGGTTCTGTAAGGGCGGGAAACTCTGATGGCACCATTCCAGCTTGGACAGGTGGTATCACTTCAGCACCGGCAGGTTATCAAGTGGGTGATCACCACCCGGATCCCTTTGCAGACGACAATGTGTTATTCACCATTGACAGCAGCAATTACCAGGAACATGCTGCGAAGTTAACACCCGGTCAAATTGCCATGTTTGAGCGTTATCCAGAAACGTTTAAAATGGACATCTATCCAACCAGACGATCAGCATCATTCCCACAACGTATCTATGACAAAACGCGTGAGAATGGTCGTACCGGTACATTGGTTGCTGATGGTGAAGGTGTGGCCAGTGTTGCAGAGGGCTTTCCATTCCCGTTTCCTGAAAATGCCTATGAATTGATTCTGAATCATAAATTGAAGTTCAAAGGTTCAGGCGGGGTACGCTACAACAATCAAGTGGCGCCGAGTACCAAAGGTAAATACACATTGGTCCGTCTTCGTGAAGAATTGTATGGTAAATACTATGTGCCAGGTAACACCATTGATGACATAGACAACATCCTGTTGTATTTCTATCAAGTGGTTGAGTCACCAGCTCGTTTGGCAGGTCGTGTGTTGTTGGTCCATGAAACCATGAACCAGAAAGAAACACCTCGTCAAGCCTGGATTTATAACCCAGGTCAGCGCCGTGTAAGACGCGCACCTAATGTGGCTTATGACAATCCTGGAACTGCATCTGATGGTTTGAGAACCAATGACATGACCGACATGTTCAATGGAGCCATGGATCGATTTACATGGGATTGGACTGAAACCAAAGAAATGTATGTCCCTTATAACTCATACAAGGCTCACAGTTTTGATTCAAAATTGGCTGACATGGTCAAGCCGGGTCACCTAGACTCCAGTTACATGCGTTATGAGTTACATCGTGTTCATGTGATTGAAGCCAATTTACGTGATGGCTTCAGACACATCAACAGCCGACGTACTTTCTACTTAGATGAAGACAGTTATCAAATTTTGTTGACCGACCATTACGACAGACGTGGTGAGTTGTGGCGCTTTTCTGAAGCACACAGCATCAATTACTACGAAGTTCCAACATTCTGGTCTACCATCGAAACCCACCATGACTTACAGTCAGGCCGTTATGTGGCAGTGGGCTTAGATAACCAGGATCAGGTCAACACCTTCAACACGCCTTTGAGCGAAAACAATTACACACCAAGTGCTTTGCGTAAACGCGGAAGACGCTGATCTGTGTTAATCAGTTGAAGTTTTAATTCAATGGCTGTGGGTATTTTTGATACTCATGGCCATTTTTTTTGGTAGAAATTATGATGAAAATGAAATTTAAAATTGTGGCATTGATCTGCTTTTCTATGGTGTGTTCATCTGCCTGGTCCCAACAACCAGCAGAAGTGATGCCATTGGCAGATGAGTCCTTGGTGTTGTCCATAACAAAAGTAGGTGCCTCACTGCTCATGGTAGGTGAAAGAGGCCACATCCTGAAAAGTAAAGACGAAGGGAAAACGTGGTATCAGATTGAAGGTGTACCGGTCGATGTGGTGTTGACCAAAGTGGTGGCCTACAACAACCATGTATGGGCAGTAGGACATGATGCAGTCATCATACACAGTGATGATGCTGGCGAGACATGGGAATTACAATTTTATGATGCCGACCGAGAAGTACCATTTTTATCAGCTTATTTCATGAGCGAAACCACCGGGTTTGTGGTGGGTGCTTATGGGACCATCTTCTCAACCACTGACAGTGGTGAAACTTGGGAAGACAATTTAATTGATGAGGAATTGGATTACCATTTGAATGACATCACCCAAGCTGCAGATGGGAACTTATACATTGCTGCAGAAGCCGGATACTTTTTCCGAAGTTTAGATCAGGGCGCCACGTGGGAAGCCATAGAGCTACCTTACATGGGTTCTATGTTTGGTGTTGTCTCCTTACCTGAACAAGTGGTGTTGTTTGGTTTAAGGGGCAATATTTTGGTCTCGGCTGACCAAGGTGAAACGTGGGAAGAAGTCTATACTGATTTAGCCAATAATTTATTTGGAGCAGATTTACTGAGTGAAAACAAAGTCTTGATGGTGGGTGCCAATGGTGCCCGTTTGATTTATGAAAATAATTCAGTAGAAATTTTTCCCGGAGCGGATTCTGGTGACGACTATGCCGATGTCCTGGTGTTGGGCAACCAAGCTATCTTGGTTGGCGAGACTGGACTTAAATCACAATCAATTGGACAATAAAGGAAGCGACTATGAATCAAAATACAAATAAAAATGGCTTCGCGGCCTTTTGTGAATCCATCCTTTTTAAGAACAAGAAAATAATCATTTTCTTATTGGCCTTTATGACTGGTGCCTTGGGTTACTTTGCCAGTCAATTGAAAGTGGATGCCGGTTTTGAAAAGCAACTTCCCCTCGATCATGAATACATGAAAACATTCATGGAGCATGAAAAATTCAGGGGTGCCAATCGCATATTGGTGTCAGTGATGGATGACAGTGGCAACATGTTCAATGAGCAGTTTTTTGACAAACTTGAAGAAGTGACCGATGCCGTGGTGTTTATTCCCGGGGTCAATCGGGCCAGTGTCAAATCCATTTTCACACCTAATGTCAGGTTTGTTGAAGTGGTTGAAGATGGTTTTGCTGGTGGTAATGTGATTCCAGCAGATTACAGTCCTTCGCAAACCATGTTCGAAACCATTCGTGGCAACATTGTGAAAGCGGGTGTCTTGGGGCGCCTGGTGGCTGAAGATTTTAATGGTGCCATGGTCTGGGCTGATCTCCAGGAAAGAGACCCGCAAACGGGTGAAAAAGTGGATTACCAGGAGATCGCCAAAGAGTTGGAAGCGATCAGAACCAAATTTGAAGGCGAAGGGCAAACCGTTCATATCATCGGCTTCGCCAAGATCGTTGGCGACATTGCAGACGGTGCCAAATCCGTGTTGTACTTCTTTGCTTTAGCCATACTGATCACTGCCATCTTGCTTTATGGTTATTCGAAGAATTGGAAACTGACACTTTACCCCATTCTCTGTTCCTTAGTGGCTGTCGTTTGGCAAATGGGCTTTTTGAAATTGATGGGCATGGGTATAGACCCCATGAATATCTTGACGCCTTTTTTGGTCTTTGCCATCGGAGTCAGTCATGGTGTGCAGATGATATCAGGCTGGACTGACCAAATGGTTAAACAGCCGACAGGTGAGAAAAGCGCTGACTCTGCAGCACGTGCAGCCTTTTGTGCCTTATTGGCGCCAGGTGTGATTGCCTTGTTGTCAGATACGATTGGTTTTGCAACCATCTATTTTATCAACATAGAAATTATTCAGGAATTGGCCATCACTGCTACAGTTGGTGTGGCATTGATTATCATCACTAATTTGATTTTATTACCGTTGTTATTATCCGGTATCAAAATGAAAAAAGTCGATGCATTCTGTGCCAAATTCAGTGGCAAGCAAGAAGTGGGCGGCATTTGGAAAGGCATTGCGGGATTTGCCAAGACGCCTTTGGCGTCATTGTCTGTATTGGTCGCCATTGGCTTGTTTACATTTGGTTACATCAAAAGCCAGGACATGCAAATAGGTGATTCCCAAGCCGGTGTGCCAGAATTGCGACCGGATTCCAGATACAACACCGATGCCATGACCATCAGTAATGAATTTTCGTTGGGTGTGGATATGATCAATGTGATAGCAGAAACTTCATCCAATGCCTGTACTGAAAGTTTCAAAGCCATGAAGAACATTGATCGTTTTGCGTGGCATATGGCGAATGTTGAAGGCGTACAAAAAGTCATAACCTTGTCTCAATTTGCAAAAATCATTACCGCTGGTTGGAATGAAGGTAACATCAAGTGGCGAGAGCTGTCGCGCAACAATTACGTGATGCGCCAATCCTTATCAGGGATTGAAACCGATACTGGTTTGTTGAATCAGGATTGTAGTGTCATGCCGATCACGATATTCACTGAAGACCACAAAGCCACCACCATCAATACTGTCATTGCCGCAGTTAAAGCTTATCAAGCGGATGCGCCACCTGCATTGGATGACACCGGCGGGTTGCTTGAAGGTGAAGTTAAATTCAGGTTGGCCACAGGTAATGCGGGTGTAATGGCCTCAACCAATGATGTGGTGAAAGGGGCACAAATGCCGATGCTGATCATGGTTTATGGCGCCATTATTCTGTTGTGTTTGTTGACCTTCAGATCAATCACGGGCACCATCGCCATTGTCACGCCATTGGCACTGGTTTCATTGTTGGCCTATGCACTGATGGCCTATCTGGGCATTGGCTTGAAAGTAAACACCTTGCCAGTAGTGGCATTGGGTGTAGGTATTGGTGTTGATTATGGAATTTATATTTTCAGCAGACTGCAATCTTTACTTAAATCTGGGTTTAATCTGTATGATGCATATAAAGAAACCTTGCGACTAACTGGTAAGGCTGTGGTATTTACCGCATTGACTTTAGGTATCGGTGTGGGGACTTGGATGTTCAGTGACTTGCAGTTCCAGGCAGACATGGGTATCTTGTTGGCCTTTATGTTTGTATTGAACATGGTTGGGGCCATGTTGTTGCTACCTGCATTGGCATATTGGTTGATGCCAAAATACAGAAAAGGTTTATAATAAAGCCCTTTATCAGTTAATACATGCATGGCTAAAAATCATATTTTGCGCATCGGCGAGGATGGCAACCCCATATCCTTGTATACCTACGATGCGCAAAACAATGCCTGTACCATCACAGCTGTTCCTCAATGGACAGATGGTGCACTGAAACAAATTGAGTTGGTGTTGTTGGTGCCTGCAACCTGGGTGTATCACAGTCAGACCCAAGTGGCATCTAAAAACATGGACTTGTTGGCTAAATCAATCCCATTTGCTATAGAAGAAGAATTGAGCAATGAGGTAGAGGATAACTATTTTGCATTCAAGCTGAATGAAAATGGCTCACAAGCAGTCATAGCGATTGAAAAAAACCATTTAGACCAACTGAATCTGGCCATCGATAAAAACAACTTAACAATCAGTTCCATTCACAGTGAAGTGGATTGGTTGCCAGAAATAAAGGATTCAGTGGTCATTTGGAGTGATACAGAAACATCTTTAGTTCGGTTTGGTGAAGAACAAACCATGCGGATTGCCAACCACCAAATCAAGCAATTACTCACCGTCTTTGCACAAGACATGAAAAAAATTGTTTGTAACGATGTTGAAAAGGTGACAGGTGTCGATTTACCGGTTTCTTCGACTTTAGATGCCAGTGCCTGCTGTGCTCATTTGATCAATCAGGAAGCCATTGATTTGTATGTGGACGAATTAAAAACCACTACAGATACTGAAGACACTAAACAATGGTTCCTACCTAAGGTTCTGGGTTTGTTGCTGGTGGTAAGTTGGGTAGCCATCCAAGGGATTCAGTGGCTGAATCTGCAGCAATCAATTGATGAGCTAAAAACTCAACAGGAAGATATGCTGAAAAGCCAGTTTGGTGATGTGGCACCCGTTGAGTTGGTCGATCCATTTGCAGCCTTTCAATCCAGATTGAAATTGCAAGATTCTCAATCTGGTTCTGGTACCGATATCCTGTTAGATGTTGTTGACTACATCGGGCAAACAACACAGCAACACAAGTCAGTCAGGCTGGGTGGTTTGCGCTTGGTTGAACAGAAGATGGAAATACAAATCACGGCCCCCAACATTGCTTTTATCAATGAATTTCATCAGTCCTTGCAGCAGCGAGCCTATGAATACAATGTTCAAATAGGCGTCAATGAATTGTCTGATGACAATTCATTTCGGTCGATCTTAACAGTGGTGCCCCGATGAAAAACTGGTTACAAAATTTATCTGACAATGAACGCCGGCTGTTATGGGTTGGTGGATTGTTAATTGCAGTGGCTTTGGTATGGGTGTTGGTTTATCGACCAGTGACAGCACACATAGATAAACAAGTCAGTTTGAAAAACCGCTTAACCAATCAATTGGCACAGATGCAAGAAATGTCAAGGTCAACTCCTGGAAACCCAGGTCAGCAGATCATTCCCATTCCTGTTGGCATGACGTTTTCATCCTGGGTAGACCAACAGTTGCGTTTGGTCAACCTACAAAACAATGTCAATCGAACAGAACCCATTGACCAAAGCAGTTTGTCAATTTGGCTACAAGGTGCTTCTTTCGATCAGGTGATAGATTGGTTACATATGTTATCAAGTACTTATGCTGTTAAAGTGGATCAGATTGACGTAAACGCGGTTGATGCTTCTTTGGGATTGACCAACATCAGAATGAGGTTAGTGAAGTAATGTTAAGTACCGGAGACAGACTGGGTAAGCTGTTCAAGCTTATCTTTATCTTATTGTTGTTGTCCATTTTAGCCATAGCAGTGACTCCTTTGAGTTTCTACTATGATTATGTAAAAAAACACCTCAATCCTGTGAGTTTAACGGGCATCAGTGGCAGTGCCGTGAAAGGCAGTGCAGATTCACTTTCATACATGTCAGCACCCTTGGGTAAAACGGAATGGCTCTTGTATCCAAAAACTTTTAAAGGGTTGGGTGGTAAAGTCAGGGTCTATCAACAGAACTACGATTTGACTTTTGATATGCGTGAGTTGTCAGCAGATTCGCATTCATTCAACAACGTCAAAGGCTTTATTGATTGGCAGTTAATCAAACCATTCATGCAAATGCGATATGGTCAGATTGATGGGTATGCCCAAGTTAATTTACATTCTGTGGAATATAACAACAGCACCGGTTTTGACAGAATGGAAGGTGAAGTGGTGTTGCAAGATTTTAAACTGATCACACCAACCGCCAAAGACCTCGGTGAAGTCAAAGTAACGTTCGAGACCAAAAATAACGGGATGATAGTGGGCAACTTCACCAGTCAATCCAATGCCTTGAGTGTGTCGGGAGTTCTGGTCATACAACCGCGTCGTTGGCAACTGAACTTAGACATCATTCCTAAAGCCGGACATTTTGAGCTGGATGCCGTATTGAATTCAGTCGGAGATGCACGTCGTGGTGGTGGCAGGCGCTTGAATTTAGCTGGCTTCTATTGATGGCTGTTTGATCACTGGTCTTTTACTGATCAGGATCCATATGCCAAAACCGATGATAGGTAGCGTCAGCAGGTGGCCCATGGTCATCCATTCAAATGCAATGTAACCACGATTGGCATCCGGTTCACGGAAAAATTCTACGATAAATCTGGTGATGCCATAACTGAGCAAGAAGGCGGCTGAAACTGTGCCTCGTCGTTTGGCTTTATTGGCCACAATCCATACCACAAAGAAAGTAACCAATCCTTCACCGAAGGCTTCATAGAGTGTTGAAGGGTGTCTGGCAAAAGCGGCCAATTGTCCCTGTTCATAGAGTTCCTGCCAAGCACCTTCAGGCATATTGGCAGCTTGTAGGTGCACGGGTAATGAATCTGGAAAAATCATGGCCCATGGATGTTGGGTCAGGCGGCCCCATAATTCGCCATTGAGAAAGTTACCCATGCGTACAGCCAGTATACCAGTGGGTACCAAAGGTGCAATAAAATCACTGATCTCAAAGAATGTCTTCTGGCTTTTCTTTTTAAAATATAGCATGGCCACCAGGACTCCAGTTAAGCCACCATGGAATGACATGCCACCTTCCCAAACCCGCAATGGCAACATAGGATCATCAAATAAAGATGTGTCATTATAAAACATCACCCAACCCAGTCTGCCGCCAACAATGATGCCGATGGCGCCATAAAAAAGAAAATCAGAGAGCTGTTCGGAGTTCCAAGAAGAAGGGTACTTTTTGATGCGGTACTTACCCAACAGGTAATAAAAAGCAAAGCCGATTAAGTAGGTGATGCCATACCAATGAATGTTAAATGGCCCAACCACACCCAGTAAGGGAAGATCAAAGGGGCCCAGTGAAAAAAACACAGGATCAAAGTCAATAATCGGAAAATGGTTAGACATGTATTCGAGAAAATTTTTAACAACTTCTGCATTATATGCATTTGTTACTTGGATGGTTAATCTTTATTGAATCAGGGTCACTTGGGTTGTTGATTATCGACCAGGTGAAAATGGCTTAATAACGGCTAAAAGTAACGAGTTTGTAGGATTTCACAAGGAAAAAATACCTAACAATATGTTAAGATTAATGGGATGTGTGCTGTGGCATGCAGCAATCAATAATAATCAAGCAAAATAGAGGAATTTATATGAATCAAGAGTTGATCCCACTGATCGTGGGTGGTGTTGGGTTGCTTATGGCATTGATCATTTTTATGATGGTAAACAAAATGCCTTCAGGTGAAGGCAAGGTCAAAGACATTGCCCAACAAATTCACGAGGGCGCCATGGTTTTCATGCGACGAGAATACAGTTTGTTGTTGCTGTTCGTGGTGGTGTTGGTCATTGGCCTGTATGTGGGTTTTGGCGATTGGCACACCCCATTTGCATTTTTGGTGGGTGCATTTTGTTCTGGCGTTGCCGGTTACTTTGGTATGTTTTCGGCCACCAAAGCCAACGTTCGAACTACGGTAGCTGCCAATGAGCATGGTGCAGCCAAAGCTTTATCTGTGGCTTTTTATGGTGGTTCTATCATGGGCCTTACCGTAGCTGCCATGGGTTTACTCGGTTTAGGGACATTGTATATGTTGTTTGGCGGTGATCCGCACACTGTTGAATCAATACATGGCTTTGGTATGGGTGCCTCTGTGGTGGCCTTGTTCTCTCGTGTGGGCGGCGGCATTTTCACCAAGAGTGCTGATGTGGGCGCTGATTTGGTGGGCAAAGTAGAAGCGGGTATCCCAGAAGATGACCCCAGAAATCCAGGTGTGATTGCTGATAATGTGGGAGACAATGTCGGTGATGTTGCGGGTATGGGTTCTGACATCTTTGAATCATATTGTGGGTCAATGATTGCCTGTATAGCCATTGCCTCGACCATGAGTATGGGCTTGTACTCACAAATTGCTGAACGCCAGCAAGATCTGATGTTCTTGCCATTGGCCTTGGCATCAACCGGATTGATTTGTTCTGTTCTGGGAATTTTCCTGGTGAAAATGTTCTCTGGTAAGAAACCAGATGTGGCATTGCGATTTGGTACCATTGGTGCCACGTTGTTGTTCATTGTCGCTGCCTATTTCACCACCCAAACTTTGGGCATCCAAAGTGCTGTTTGGCAGTGTGTTTTATTGGGTGCTGTGGGCGGCATGGTCATCGGATTGGTGACCGAATACTACACAGGCGGTAAGCCAGTGAGAGACATCGCTAAAGGTGGTGAAACTGGACCAGCAACTGTGATGATTTCTGGATTGGCGGTAGGTATGGAATCGGTCGTGATTCCAGTCATGACCTTGGCAGCCATTATTTTTGGTACTTCTTTGTTATTGCCAGAAGGTGCCGGCGTATATGGTGTCGGAATAGGTGCTGTAGGTATGTTGGCCACTGTAGGCATCACCATGGCCATTGATGCTTATGGACCGGTTGCAGATAACGCAGGCGGGATTGCTGAAATGGCAGAGTTGGGGCCTGAGACCAGAGAAATTACTGACGGCTTGGACGAAGTGGGGAACACCACAGCGGCCATTGGTAAAGGTTTTGCTATCGGTGCAGCAGGTTTGGCCGCCTTGGCCATCATTGCGGCATTTATCCAGGTGATTTCCAGCCAAGTTGCAGGGTTTTCACTGGACATAGGGAACCCGAAAGTCCTGATGGGCATGTTTTTGGGTGGTATTTTCCCATTCATTGTATCGGCCATGACCATGCGTGCTGTTGGCGATGCCGCTTTTGATATGATCAAAGAGATCCGTCGACAGTTCAAAGAAATTCCGGGGTTGATGGAAGGAAAGGCCCAGCCA
Organism: Marinicella sp.; assembly: GCA_965230295.1. Classification (GTDB taxonomy): domain Bacteria; phylum Pseudomonadota; class Gammaproteobacteria; order Xanthomonadales; family Marinicellaceae; genus Marinicella. Next base: position 2,635,305 of record OZ246001.1, read on the forward strand.
GACAGCAAAAAATGTGTTGATATTGCCACCAAGGCAGCTTTGAAACGGATGATGGGCCCAGGCGCTTTGGCTGTTTTGGCGCCGATGGTGGTTGGTTTTGGGCTGGGTGCAGCTTCACTGGGTGGCATGCTCGGTGGTGCATTGATCACTTGCGTTCTGTTGGCCCTGACCATGGCCAATGCCGGTGGTGCTTGGGACAATGCCAAAAAATATGTTGAAAAAGGCAACCTGGGTGGTAAAGGATCAGACGTTCACAAAGCGGCTGTGGTTGGTGACACAGTAGGTGACCCATTCAAAGACACATCAGGTCCAGCGATGAATATCTTAATCAATGTGATGGCTATTGTTTCTTTGGTCATTGCACCCTTGTTGGCCAAAATGCCAAATGGTTTTTTTAGTTAAGAATCAGGCTTTTATCCGCCAAAAAGCCCCGAAAGGGGCTTTTTTTATCGCTATCAAAAAAAACATGGGTTAAGATTATTGGACTGGAGGAAGAGTTCTGTCTATGAGTTACCACATCAAACAATACAAACAAGGAGAGGTTATTTTCCATGGTGGAGACAGTTCACATTGCGCTTATATCATCGAAGAAGGCCAGGTTGAAATTTTTGTGGCAGCCAATGACACGATCATTGATATCCTGAATGAAGGCGAGTTGTTTGGTGAAATGGGGGTGTTGGACCAATCACCCAGGTCAACATCAGCCAGGGCTTTAACGCCAGTGACTTTATTAGAAGTCAAAACGGAACAGATCACCAATCGTTTGGCTGAGAGCGACCCCATTGTAAAAGCTTTGGTGGGTGTGCTACTGAAAAGATTCAGGTCGATGTTACCCAGCCAACAACTCAAAGACAGTAAAAACAGTTTGTTGGATCAGGTGGCCTCTGTGATTGAACAAGCTGGCTTATCAAAATTTAAACTAGAAAGTGAGCTACGAACAGCCATAAACAATGGTGATGTACAGACAGTGCTGCAGCCATTGAATGACATCCAAACCAACCAAATTGCAGGCTTTGAAGCGTTGAGTCGTTGGACACATCCTGAGCGTGGTTTCATTTCTCCCGTTGAATTCATTGCCTTGGCCGAAGAAACTGATTTAATTATTGAAGTGGGTGATTTGGTGTTTACTCGAGCCATTGAAACATTGACAAAATTGCCTGATCACGTTTTCATCAACATCAACGTGTCTTCGCGACAGCTTGATGATGACCAATTCCTCAATCGTGTACTAGATAAAGTGAAAGCCAACCACATCAACCCTCAACGTCTGAAGCTTGAAATAACCGAAACCATGGTGGTGGATTTTGAATTGGCTAAAAAGTGGTTGGAAAAATGCAGGAAGATTGGCTTTCCTGTGTGTGCAGATGATTTTGGTACCGGGCATTCGGGAATGGAACAATTGGTTGAATTGAATTTTGATGTGCTTAAAGTGGATCAAGTGTTCATCCGCAACATGTTCAAGAATGAGCGATATCAGACCATTTTGGAGTCCATTGCCAGCATTGCCAAACAATTGAAAACCAAGCTGGTGGCTGAAGGTGTGGAAAGTGATGCTGAATATGAAGTGTTGAAAAACCTCAATTTTGATTTTGGCCAAGGTTATTATTTTGGCAAACCCATGTCCATTGATGATGTCTTGAAGTTAAAGTTTTAAGGCTCAAAATCCATTCCGCAACAAACATCTTTTATCAATGTGAGTGGATAATCTTTCAATCCTAAGATTTAAATAATAAAGAACTTCTCATTTTAAAAATAATTGCTTACAATATTAGTGTGGGTAAGAAGTCGCTACATCTGTGGGATATGGTCAAAGTCCCGGTAGCGACATTAGGTGAATTCATATCAATATGAAGACACCTTTGTTGGCCGGGTTTTTGAACTCGGCCAACCTTTTCTCAGAACCATCTCAACCTAAACCCAAACTGAACACCGTCATTTGATTCATATTGTGTTCATTCTTTCTTGCATACAATCAAGTCATTGAATCCAACAGGAGTACACAATGAAAAAATTAATACTCGGTATTTTTATTATGGGCGTTCCTTTGATGGCTTCGGCCAATCGCTACAACAACATCAATTACGGCAAGGTGGTCGATGTTGAACCCGTATACCAAACCATTTCAATTCCTGAAGAAAGACAGGTGTGTGAGCGTCACAGAGATGACCGCTACACCCGGCGAAAATCTAATGCAGGCAAAGCCATCCTGGGCGGAATCATTGGCGGTGCAATCGGAAATAAATTTGGTCGGGGTCGCGGCCGTGATGCATCAACGGCATTAGGAATCCTGATCGGTGCTGGTGTGGGAGCCAATTCAGCAGACAGGCATCGTTATGGCAATTCATGTTACATAGAAACCCACTACCGTGAAGAAAATCGATTCATGGGCTATGATGTAACCTATGAATACAACGGGGATTTGTACCATACACAAATGCAAGAACATCCAGGGGATCGTGTCAGGTTACGTGTTTCGGTTGATGTGTTAGATCATTGACCGACCCTGAAATGAGTCCAAAAAAATGGCGCCCAGTGCGCCATTTTTAGTTTTAAAGGTATTTTGGAGTCATTAAATTGACAGAAGTCAATAAATCATTTGCTTGTAACCAAATTGTTACTTTATTTAACTCAAAGAATTATCCATTCGGGTTAAAATATATAGGTGAAGGGAAGCCTATCTCAAATAGATATGCACAACATCAAGCCACTTGATGTGGAACATTTGACTTTTAAAAAATTATGACTGAAGAAAAACACATAAATATCGAACAAGCCAAAAAGCTGTTAAAGAAATTTACAGACCATAAATATGTGATGAAGCAAAAACGCAACATCTCTGGCAAACAACTGATGCAATTGACCCACGCTGCCGGTGAGTTTCCTTATGATCAGAAAATGGACTTGATTGACTATGAAACCGAAAAGCACTTGTTACAAACAGAACTGCTGAAAGTTCAAAGCTGGGTTAAAGAAACTGGTCAGAGGATTGTTTGTTTGTTTGAAGGCAGAGATGCTGCTGGTAAAGGAGGTACCATCAAACGGTTCATGGAACATTTAAATCCACGTGCTGCCCACGTAGTGGCTTTGGAGAAACCGACTGAAAGAGAACGTGGTCAGTGGTATTTTCAGAGATACATTGCCCAGTTGCCAACCAAAGGAGAAATGGTGTTTTTTGACCGCTCCTGGTATAACAGGGCCGGTGTTGAAAGGGTGATGAATTTTTGTACCGAAGATGAATATCAAGAATTTATTCGACAAGTATTTCCCTATGAACAAATGCTGGTCAATTCAGGCATTATCTTGTTTAAATTTTGGTTTTCAGTCACTCGACAGGAACAACTCCGGAGGTTTCACAGCCGCAAAAATGATCCATTAAAACATTGGAAGCTCAGTCCTGTGGATGTTGAATCTTTAGATAAATGGGATGATTACACCAAAGCCAAAAAAGACATGTTTTTTCACACGGATAATCCGCTGACGCCATGGACTGTGATTAAATCTGATGACAAAAAACGTGCCAGAATAAATTGCATGCGTTATTTCTTACACAACTTAGATTATCCGAACAAGAGTCTATCGATTGTCAAAGACTACGATGCCAACATTGTTGGATCTGTCAATAAAATGTACCCTTATGCAACCTTGAAGGCCATCAGCAATGAAGGATGAAAAAGTGATTGAAATGGTGGCGAAATGTGAAGCCATTCTTGAGCAAGTACAGTCTCATGCTTCATCGGTTAAGCAGATGCATGATCACATGCAGTACATGATTGAACACAACAAAAAGCTGCAAGAGGAAATTAAACTGATTGAACGCAAAGAGATGCAAAAGGAAATCATTGCCATGGCCAGTAAAGCAGCCAAAAAGGCTGCAAAAAAGAGTATTGCCAAAGCAAAAATCAGAGAACAGTTACATCCTGATAACAGCGAATAAAATTCCTTTCACCCATCAAAAAAGGGTTGTGTAAAACAACCCTTTTTTTAAGTCATACACTCATCAGCCTTTGAGCAGGTCTTTTGCCGTATTCACTATGCGTTCAGTGGTGAAACCAAAGTGTTCAAACAGTTGGTTGCCAGGAGCTGATTCACCAAAGGTGTTCTGGGCAATGATTTGCCCCTTTAATCCCACATATTTATACCAGAAGTCACCTTGTGCCGCTTCAACAGCGATGCGTTTTTCACATGTAGGAGGCAATACCGAATCTTGGTAAGCTTGATCTTGTTGAGCAAATATTTCTGCACATGGCATAGAGACCAATCGCACAGAGTGACCAGAGGCGTTGAGCTGCTTGGCAGCTTCGGCAGCAATGCCCACTTCAGAACCGGTGGCGATCACTATCAACTCAGGTGTACCATCGGTATCGATCAAGGTGTATGCGCCTCGGTAGATGTTGTTGATTTGTTCAGAGCTTCTTGGTTGGTGTTGTACGCCTTGACGAGTAAATAACAAACAAGAGGGGCCATCCATTTTCTCTACAGCTGACTGCCAGGCAGCCACAGATTCAACGGCATCACAGGGGCGCCATACATGCATGTTTGGGATCATCCTCAGGGTCGGCGTTTGTTCTACGGGCTGGTGGGTTGGGCCGTCCTCTCCAACACCAATGGAATCATGGGTATAAACAAAAATATTGCGGATCTTCATCAAAGCTGCCATGCGCAATGCATTTCGTGCATACTCAGAAAACATCAAGAAAGTGGCACTGTAAGGAATGAATCCGCCATGCAGGGCCATGCCATTGGTGATGGCGCTCATGGCAAATTCTCGTACCCCATAAGAAATATAATTACCGCTGAAGTCACCATCATTGATGGACTGAGAACCTGACCAAAAGGTATTGTTTGATGGGGTTAAGTCTGCAGATCCACCAAAAAACTCTGGCAACAAGGGGCCCAGACCCTCCAAGGCCAGTTTCGAAGCTTTTCTGGTGGCCATCTGTGGCGCATCATCAGCAGTTTGCTGTAAGTAGTTTTGTACAGACTCGGACCAATTGGTCGGTAGTTCACCGTGCATGCGTCGTTGTAATTCACTGGCTAACTCTGGGTGATCAGTGGCATATGCTGCCATGGCATTGTTCCAGTTTTGTTCAGCTGCTTGACCTGTTTCTTTGGCATCCCAAGCGGCATAAATTTCAGCCGGGATTTCAAATGGTGCATGCGGCCAATTCAACGCTTCACGGGTGGCCGCAATTTCATCTTCGCCCAATGGGGCGCCATGACAATCATGTGATCCCGCTTTGTTGGGTGCGCCATCACCAATGTTGGTTTTGGCACAAATGAGGGTGGGTTGATCCGGGTTGTCCAAAGCACTTTGTATGGCTTCCTTGACCGCATGGGCATCATGGCCATCAACGGCTTCAATCACTTGCCAGCCATATGCTTTGAATCGTTGTGGCGTGTTGTCTGTGAACCAGCCATCAACTTCACCATCAATTGAAATGTTATTGTCGTCATAAATGGCAATCAGTTTCCCCAATTTCAGGGTGCCAGCTAAAGAGCAAGCTTCATGAGAAATGCCTTCCATTAAGCAACCATCACCTAAGAATACATAAGTGTTGTGGTTGATGATCTGGTGACCTGGTTTGTTGAATTGTTTAGCCAATAACTTTTCTGCCAATGCCATGCCCACTGCGTTGGCGATGCCTTGTCCCAAAGGGCCCGTGGTGGTTTCAATGCCTGGCGTGTAGCCATATTCTGGATGGCCTGGGGTTTTTGAATGTAGCTGCCTGAAATTTTTCAGGTCATTCATGGTTAAATCATAGCCACTCAAATGTAATGCGGAATAAGGCAACATCGAACCGTGACCATTAGACATCACAAATCGATCCCGATTGATCCATTGGGGGTTTTGTGGGTTGTGTTGTAGGAAGTCGTTGAACAAGACTTCAGCTATGTCGGCCATTCCCATTGGGGCACCCGGGTGTCCGGAATTGGCTTGTTGAACGGCATCCATTGCGAGGAATCGAATGGCATCAGCCAGGATTTTTCTGTCTGTCATGGTGTTATCTAAGTGGTTGGTTTTGAATGGCCAAATGGCATCCTTACGGGGATTGTATTTTATTGACATTCGTGCCTATAAACAACGACTAATAGGAGTTTTAACGATTTTGTCATGATCAACCACAACTTATTGAATGTTAACAGACCCCAATCAAATTCTGGCTTTAGAAAAAAGCAGGCAAGACAGCTCTAGTGTGTTTGCTCTATAATGCTGTGGATAATAGGCAAAGTAAAATAACTGTGAGGAATTTATGGCTAAGAAAAAAACTTTGAAAAAATCAGCATCAACTGAAAAAAAACCAGCCAAGCTGGCAGAATCGCTGGTTGGTTCAGCCAATGAGATTTGGCTGGCCGGTTTGGGTGCTTTTGCAAAAGCACAATCAGAAGGCAAAAAGATTTACGATAAATTAATTGATGAAGGCAAAGACTTTGAAAAATTATTTAAGTCTGTGCCACAAAAAGCTGTCAGTGATGTGAAATCAACTGTCAGCTCTACTGTCAGTACGGCCAAGAAAAGGGCTTCAGACAGCTGGGACAAGTTGGAAGATGTGTTCGAAAAACGTGTTGAAAAATCTTTGAAAAGTTTAGGTGTGCCAACCAGTAATGAATTGGGTGAGTTGATGAAGCGCATTGATGCGTTGACGAAGGAAGTCACTAAAATAGCCAAAGACACTGGTTCAGCTACTAAGAAGACGGTCAGTAAAGCGGCTAATGACGCCAAAAAAACTGTCACTAAAGCTGCCAAAGACACCAAAAAGGCTGTAGCAAAAGCCACTGCAAAGAAGAAAGCAGCACCCAAAAAAGCTGCACACAAGAAAGCAACTGCTAAAAAAGCACCGGTTAAGAAAGCCGTGGCCAAAAAAGCACCAGCAAAAAAACCAGTGGCTAAGAAAGCCACAACCAAAAAGAAGACCACCAAAAAGTGATCCGATTCAGGTTTGTTTAATTGAAAAGCCACCCGAGAGGTGGCTTTTTTTATGCAGTTAAAAAAGATCGGTATTAAATACTGCGGATGCTTCTTTCTAATGCGTCTAAAGACTCATTCAAATGATCGGTCCATTTGGTGTGTTGTCCGTCTTGTCGTATAAAATCACGGATGTGGCGATCTTTCTGAGCAAGTTTGTATTGATTCAGGTATAAGCCATGGCGAGCCAAGACTGGTTTCAATTCATCTTGCTGGTCAATCAAATGTTGTCTGGTTGACTGGTAAGCATAGTCACACAGTTGGTCGCGTTTCGAATAGCTGAACAAGTTTGATTTGAACAGGGTTTCGTCATTGGCGTCAGGTTCTGCCAAGATGATGTCAGAGTGGGGGAATAAGCTTTCGTATTTATCCAGGCCCGATTTCAACCTGGATTGTACGATGGATCTGAATGTTTGTGACAACACCAATGGCAAACCGCCGCTGACCAAACCCTTTTCATCTAATTTCAATGTCCGTTCAAATGGCACAATCGGGTTGACAGCAAACAGTAAATGGGTGTCTTTTTTCAAGGCAGCCGATGCATTCATGGTTCTGCGCAGGGCGCCATCGACATAAAATTTACCATTGATCTTTACTGGTGAATACAAACCAGGTAATGCGGAAGATGCTTGAACTGCTTTAGAAATGGGTACCGTGTTGTGGTCGTTGTTGCCAAAGCCGGCAATTTTTCCGCTGTTCAATTCACAGGCAACAATGTACAGTTCTTTTTTTAGTTTTCTGAAATCATTGGTGAGGCCATGTTTCTTGATGATGGTCTTTAAAAAGTGTTCAAGTTTTTCATTGTTAAAAACGCCAGCTGGTAAAACTTTACCAGTCATCTCCAACACATCAACCACACTTGTTTTCAAGGGTTTTTTGGCCCATCTGAGTATGGTTTTGCTGAGCAAAGTGGGTGTTTTGGCCAAATTCAACAGGTATTCTTTATAGGCTGGCTGGAGGAAGTGGTCAGGATTGAATGGTGTCTCATTCTTTTTACTGAAGGCGAAGATTTTTGACATCGTTCTTAAATCAATGCCATTGGCCAAGCCGGCAGCTATGAATGCGCCAGCACTGACACCCACATAAACATCCAGTTCAGTTACTTTCAGTGGCTCCAAAGAGTCTTCAATGGCACACAGTGCACCCAGTTCATAAAAGCCACCCAATGGGCCGCCACCGGCTAAAGCCAAACCGAACTTTTGGTTGCTTCTGATGGGCTCTTTTGCTGCTTTAACAGTTATCATGTGGCTATTATAGCCATGTACTTTTATTTAGCTACGTTGTAAGAATAAATAGACTGGTTTTTTTATGCAATTGGCATCATAGTTGGGGTTCTGGAGAAGGCATATTCTGTCGGTTCTGTTGAATGACTGATATTGGACTGGCAGGTGCTAATTTTTGACATAAATAAATGAACAGGTAGATTCTCATTGGTTATAATGCTTTACTGTTTTAAGCCAAAAGAACTGGCCTGAGAAGGAGGATTCAAATGATCAAAGTAATGTTGGTAGATGACCATGACATAGTCAGGACTGGCATCAGGCTGGTGTTGGAAAAAATGTCAGGTATCAGTATTGTAGGGGAGTGCAATGATGGCTACCAAGCATTGGCAATGGTTGAAAAGGAAAAACCAGATGTGGTGTTGATGGATGTCAATATGCCACGCATGAGTGGCCTTGAAGCCACCAAAAAAATTACTGACATAGATCCTTATGTAAAAATCATCATCCTCACCATCCACGCAAAAAACCCTTATCCCAAACAATTGTTAGATGCCGGTGCCAATGGGTACTTAACCAAAGGTTGTGCGGCCCAAGAGCTAGAAGATTCTATCAGGAAAGTCTATGCGGGCCAGCGGTATGTGGGTGCGGACATTGCCCAGCAAATGGCATTGTCGATGTTGCCTGGTGGTCAGAAAGATTCTCCATTTGATGCTTTGACCAGTCGAGAAATGGAAGTGATGATGTTGTTGGTGAGGGGGAAGAAGGCCAAAGAAATTGGCAACATCCTTGGGTTGAATGATAAAACAGTGGCCACTTATAAGTACCGCATTCTAGAAAAGCTTGAAATCAAGAATGACGTTAAATTGACTCATTTAGCCATTCGTCATGGCATCCTGGATCCTAAAGAAATTGGTTCTATTGATTAAGAACCCAATATCAGTCGTTGATTAATCCTGTTAAAGCGTTATAATGCGCGCCCTTTGCATGAATTAACACCGTTGAAGTGTGGTTGGTAGCTTGTGCATGAAAAACAGCAAAAAAAGCTTAAATAATGCTGTTATATTAAGGCGATTTCCTATAAAATTGCCCGTCTTTTTTAGTGCCCTGAATTTTAGAGGTAAATTATGGTAAAGATTAAGTTAGTTAGGCATGGCGCCAAGCGTTCGCCTTTCTATAAAGTTGTGGCGACTGATTCACGCTATGCAGGTGATGGTAAAGCATTGGAGCGCTTGGGTTTTTTCAATCCCATGGCTCGTGGCCAAGAAGTTAAATTGAACTTGAACTTGGAAAGAATCAACCACTGGGTTGGTGAAGGTGCACAATTATCTGATCGTGTAGGATCGTTGATTAAACAAGCACAAAAATCTGCTTAATATTAAAGTGGACAATGACTTGATAACGGTAGGTAAGGTTACCGGTCATTATGGTGTAAAAGGTTGGTTGAAAGTGTATTCATTCACCCAACCCATGGAAAACATTGCGACCTATACCACTTGGGTGGTTGGTGGTCAGGCAATCAAAGGAATCAAAGCCAAGCGTCATGGTAAAACCATGGTGGCTTATTTTAAAGGTTCGGACAACAGGGAAACTTCGCAACAATACATTGGTGCGCAGATTCAAATCAACAGTCAGGATCTGCAAGATTTAAAAAGCAACGAGTACTACTGGCACCAGCTGATTGGCCTGTCAGTGGTTGACACCCACGGCTTGGAGATGGGTGAAGTGGCCTCATTGTTTGAAACTGGCGCCAATGATGTGTTGGTGGTTAAAGATCCAAAGGGTAATGAGCTACTGATACCTTATATATTAGATCAATACATCATGAATATTGATTTAAGTGCTGGTCAAATGGTGGTGGATTGGGAAGTTGAAGCTTGATGCGAATTAATGTCATCACCTTATTTCCTGAAATGGTTAAAGACAGTTTGGCTTATGGCGTGATTGGAAAAGCCATCGACAAGGGATTGTTGGAATTGAACTGTATCAATCCACGTGATTTTGCAGAAAATAAGCACAATCGCGTTGATGATAAGCCATTTGGCGGCGGCCCGGGAATGGTGATGATGTACGATCCTTTGCACCGTGCCATGGAATCCATAGGGGATTCAGGTCAGCAAGGTGATGTGGTGTATATGTCACCACAAGGTAAACAACTGAATCAGAGTCTATGTAATGAATGGGCAAAAAAGTCCTGTTTGACTTTGGTTTGCGGTCGATATGAAGGCATTGATCAACGATTTGTTGATGAATATGTAGACCAGGAAATTTCTATTGGTGATTATGTCATCAGTGGAGGAGAAATGGCCGCCTGTGTGGTCATTGATGCCATAGGACGCCAAATTGATGGGGTTCTTGGTGATGGTGAATCAGCTGAAACTGATTCATTCATGAACGGTTTGTTGGGCATTCCTCAATACACCCGTTCAGAATTGTTGGGACAATCAGGCGTCCCTGATGTTTTGTTGAGTGGTCATCACCAGGCGATAGAAGCTTGGCGACAAGAACAGGCCATGAAATCAACTCAACTGAAAAGGCCTGATTTATTGGCAGGCACCTCTGAGAGCGAATAGGCTACTCATGTACCCATAAGAAGATTGTTTAAGAGAAAAAATCATGAGTGACATCATTAAACAAATTGAAGCTGCCCAGCTGCGCAGTGATTTACCAACATTCAGCCCCGGTGATACCGTTGTGGTTGGTGTTAAAGTTATCGACGGCTCACGTGAGCGTGTTCAGAATTATGAAGGCGTTGTGATTGCTGTTAAAAACCGTGGAATCAACTCTGCATTCACAGTAAGGAAAATTTCTTATGGTGAAGGTGTTGAGCGTGTGTTCCAAACCCACAGCCCAATGATTGACAATGTGACCGTTAAACGTCGCGGTAAAGTCAGAAGAGCGAAGTTGTACTACTTGCGTGGATTGGAAGGTAAGGCTGCTCGTATTACCGAGAAGTTGGATTCTAAAAAGTAATCACTGATAGAGAGAAATATTATGTCAAGAGTATGCCAGGTTACTGGAAAGAAAACCGCCGTCGGAAACAATGTTTCGCACGCGATGAACAAAACCCGCAGAAGGTTTTTACCTAATTTACAAAACCACCGTTTTTGGGTGGAAAGCGAAAATAAATGGGTTAAGTTGAGAGTCTCAGCCAAAGGCATGAGAATCATTGATAAAAAAGGTATTGATGCTGTATTGGCTGAAATGCGTCATCGTGGTGAGAAGGTGTAATCATGAGTAACAGCAAAAGAGATAAAATCAAGTTGGTTTCAAGTGCCGGTACCGGTCACTACTACACCACTGATAAAAACAAGAAAAACACGCCTGACAAAATGGAAATCAAAAAATACGATCCTGTTGTCAGAAAACACGTTGTTTATAAAGAAAAGAAAATCAAGTAATTGATTGTAGTGTTTGAAGCCAAGTTGCCTTCAAGCTAAAAGTCTATCAGGTTCAGAATTCACAGCAGGGTGCTTGTTTGCGAACAAGTTTGCTGTGATTGAATTTGATATTGTAATAACCCTAAATACAGGAAAATTAAAATGGCAAAAGTTAATGTCAAACAGCTGCTGGAAGCTGGTGCTCATTTCGGGCACAACACCAGATATTGGAATCCTAAAATGGCCCCGTACATCTTTGGCGCCAGAAATAAAATTCATATCATCGATTTAAGAAAAACCGAAGAAATGATGAATGATGCCATGAACTTCATGGGCAAAATTGCATCACGTCGCGGTAAAGTGATGTTTGTTGGTACCAAACGCGCAGCCAGCAAAGCGGTTAAAGAAGAAGCCTTGCGTTGTGGCATGCCATTTGTCTCTCACCGTTGGTTGGGTGGCATGTTGACCAACTACAAAACGGTCAAAGCTTCGATCAACCGATTGAAAGACATTGAGTCTATGCAAGCTGACGGCCGCATTGAACGCTTTGTTAAAAAAGAACAACTGAACATGGAACGCGAACGGGTTAAATTGGAAAAAACCCTGGGTGGTATTAAAGACATGAAAGGTTTGCCGGATGCGTTGTTCATTTTGGATACACGTTATGAGTCAATCGCCATCAATGAAGCCAAAAAGTTGGGTATCCCTGTGGTTGCAGTGGTAGACACCAACAACAGCTTCAATGACATTGACTATGTCATCCCGGCCAATGACGATGCCATGAAAGCCATTCGCTTGTATGCGGCCACAGCTGCCGATTCTATTTTAGAAGGCAAAGCAGCCATGCAAATCAATGTCAAAGAAGAAGCACCTGCCAAAAAAGCCAAACCAGCTGTAAAAGCTGAAGAGGCACCTGCTAAAGAAGCACCAGCCAAGGAAGCGCCTGCAGCTGAAGAGAAAGTGGTTGAAGAAGCAGCACCTGAAGCGAAAGCAGAAGAAGTTGAAGTTGAAGCGGTTGAAGCAGCAGTTAAAGAAGAAGCTCCTGCTGAGAAAGTGACCAAGAAAGTCACCAAGAAAAAAACCACTAAAAAGAAAACTACCAAGAAGAAAACAACCAAGAAGAAAACCACTAAAAAGAAAGTGGCCAAAAAAACTGACGATTAATTTTCAACCAGTTTGAGATAAATTGAGAGTCCGGTCCTTAGTTGAGGAAAGTCTAAACTAAGGGCCGGACTATTTTCACATATTGAATGAGGAAAAAAACATGAGCATTACAGCTTCAATGGTTAAAGAATTACGTGAAATCACCGGTGCCGGCATGATGGAATGTAAAAAGGCATTGGTGGAAACCAATGGCAATATAGAAGTGGCAATTGAAAACATGAGAAAATCAGGTGCAGCCAAAGCTGCCAAGAAATCTGGTCGTGTTGCTGCTGATGGTATCATCAAAGTGGCTGCTTCAACAGACCAAAAAACAGCGGTTCTGGTTGAAGTAAACTGCGAAACTGATTTTGTTGCCAAAGACGAAAACTTTTTGGCATTTACTGATGCCGTGGTCAACACAGCCTTGGCCATTAATGCCACTGATGTAGAGTCAGTCATGGCTGCTGATGTGGACGGCAAAACTTTAGAACAGTTAAGAACTGATTTGGTGGCAAAGATTGGTGAGAACATTCAAGTCAGGCGTGTCCAATTGGTAGAAAATGCAAACGGTACTGTTGGTTTTTATTCACATGGTAAAAACATCGGTGTTGTGGTTGCAGCCAACGGCGCTGATGAAGAATTGATCAAGGACCTGGCTATGCACATCGCTGCAGCCAACCCTGAGTATGTTTCAGAAGAGCAAGTACCAGCTGCGCAATTGGAAAAAGAAAAAGAAATTTTGATTGCTCAAGCACAAGATTCGGGTAAGCCTGCAGAAATCATTGAGAAAATGGTGGGCGGCAGAATCAGAAAGTATTTGGCTGAAATCACTTTGAAAGGTCAGCCTTTTGTGAAAGATCCAGACGTGACTGTTGAGAAATTATTGAGTGCTAAAAACGCAGATGTGGTAGAATTTGTGCGTTTTGAAGTTGGCGAAGGTATCGAGAAGAAAGAAGATAACTTCGTTGAGGAAGTAATGGCTCAAGCACGTGGAAACTGAATCGATTAAGTACAAAAGAATTCTGCTGAAACTCAGCGGAGAAGCATTGATGGGCGCTGAGGACTATGGTATTGACCCTGAGGTCATCAATCGGCTTTCACAAGAAATCGCCCAGGTTCACCGCCTGGGCGTTGAAATAGGTATCGTCATTGGTGGTGGCAACATTTTCCGTGGTGCCGGCTTAAGTAAGTCAGGCATTGACCGTGTGACTGGTGATCACATGGGGATGCTGGCCACTGTGATGAATTCATTGGCCCTACAAAATGCCTTGGAAAAGCAAGACATAAAAGTCAGGGTCATGTCAGCCATTGGCATTCACGAAGTATGTGAAGACTACATCCGAAGACGTGCCATCAGGCATCTACAAAAGGGCAACATTACGGTTTTTGCAGCCGGTATTGGAAACCCGTTTTTCACCACCGACTCTGCGGCCAGCCTGAGGGCCATTGAGATCAATGCCGACATCGTCCTCAAAGCCACTAAAGTGGATGGCATTTATTCGGCAGACCCAGTCAAAGACCCCACAGCATTTAAATATGATCATTTGACGTACGATGAAGTGATTGAAAAAAAGTTAGCCGTGATGGATACTTCAGCAGTGGTGCTGTGCCGAGACAGAAAAATGCCCATACGCATCTTCAATATGAATCAAGAGAATGCCCTGATGGAGATCGTCCAGGGTAGCAATATTGGTACCGTAGTGACTGCAGAATAAGGAGAACCCGATGATAGATGAAGTGATTAAAGAAGCTGATCAACGCATGAGTAAAACCATTGAAGCTTTGCACAATGAGTTGAAAGGTGTGCGAACAGGCCGTGCCAATACCAGCCTGTTAGATGGTATTATGGTTGATTATTATGGTTCCGCTTCGGCTTTAAACCAAGTGGCCAATGTGGCGGTACAAGACTCCAGAACTTTGACTGTGACACCCTGGGAAAAAACCATGATTGAGCCCATTGAGAAAGCCATCATGTCCTCTAACCTGGGATTGAACCCTGTCAGTGCAGGCATGGTTATCCGCATTCCACTGCCTCCATTGACTGAAGAGAGAAGAAAGGATTTGGTTAAGTTGGTGGGGCAAATTGCAGAAAACAGCAAGATCGCATTGCGCAACATCCGTCGTGATGCCAATACCCACTTAAAACATATGTTGAATGACAAGGACATCACTGAAGATGATTTACGTGGTGCCGAGAAAGGTGTACAGGATGTTACCGATAAATTTGTCAAGCAAGTCGATGACGTCATTGCCGACAAAGAAAAGGACCTGATGGAAATCTAAACTTTTGCATTTGACGAATCTATAACTTTATGAGTATTCAGCACATCGCCATAATCATGGATGGAAACGGGCGATGGGCCACTCAAAGAAAAAGACCACGAACTTTTGGCCATCAGGCTGGTGTCAAAACTGTCCGTTCAACCATTGAGACCTGTGTTGGTTTAGGGATTCCTTCCCTGACATTATTTGCCTTCAGCAGTGAGAACTGGTCAAGACCTGAAAAGGAAGTGCAGCGCTTAATGGATTTATTTATGCGGTCTTTAACCAAAGAAACCCCTGAATTATTGCAACAAGGCGTGCAGCAGAACTTCATCGGGGACTTGACTAAATTTTCCAACAAGTTACAGCAAAAAATGGCTGATGTTTCTGAGTTAAAACCTGCCCAACATCGCATGAATCTGAACATTGCGGTCAATTATGGTGGCAAGTGGGATGTGGTTCAGGCGGCTAAAAAAATGGCCATTGATCTTGAGACCCAAAAAATTGATTTGGAAACAGTGGATGAAGCACATTTTGGTTCATACCTGAGTTTGGCGGGTCAGCCAGCAGTGGATATGTTGATCAGAACCGGCGGTGAGCACCGCATATCAAACTTTTTGTTGTGGCAGATAGCTTATGCCGAAGTCTTCTTTGAAGATGTCTTATGGCCGGATTTCAATGCTGAAGAATTACTCAGGGTGATCGAAAGATTCAACCAACGAGAACGTCGTTTTGGCCAAACCAGTGAGCAAGTCAATGCTTAAACAGAGGATCATAACTGCCGTTCTATTGGCGCCCATATTGTTGTCTTTGGTCATTTACGGTAACACCTATTGGTTTGCCTTTTTGATTGCTGTGATTCAATTGGCAGCTACTTGGGAATGGTTAAAAATTTCACAACTACAATCCGGATTGGCTGCTGTTAATGCATTGATGCTGACGGTGTTAACACTGTTGTTGGTATTGCTGTGGCCCATCAATCCAATGATATGGGTGGTTATCAATGGAATCATTTGGATGTTGGCCTTGTTGTGGTTGATGAACCATCGCTGGGGTTATGCAAACACCACCAGCCAGACATTGATCAAAGGACTTTTGGGTGTGATTGCCATCATGGTATTTGCCATCTGCATCAACCAAATTCATGCGCTGCCTGATGGTCAATGGCTGACACTTTCATTGTTTTTCTTGATCTGGGTGGCCGACATTGGTGCTTATGTCAGCGGTAAAACCTTGGGTAAAAACAAGTTAGCCATCAACATCTCCCCAGGAAAAACATGGGAAGGGGTCTTTGGCGCAATGGTCTTCGTCGCCTTGTATGCATTCATCATCAGTGGATTCATAGACATTAAATGGTGGCACGCCATATTGATGATGGTTCCAATTGCCCTGTTTTCTGTGGTTGGTGATTTGGCTGCCAGTTTGGGAAAAAGGCAAGCACAGATTAAGGACAGTTCTAATCTATTACCAGGGCATGGAGGATTTATTGATCGTTTTGACAGCCTCATTGCCGCGGCACCCTTGTTTGCATTTTTGTTGCCCTTTGTGAAATAACTGACATGCAAAATGTAGCGGTTTTAGGTGCAACAGGTTCAATAGGTGATTCTACACTGGCGGTTATTCGCAAGCATCCGGATAAGTTTCAAGTACACACCCTCACCGCCCACAGAAATTCTGAAAAAATCATTCGGTTGATCAATGAGTTCAATCCAAATCATGTGGTCATAACTGATCAGAAGGCTTTCGAGCATGTTAGCGATGCAGTTAAAACCCGTTCAAACATTCATTTTGGTGCAGCACAGTTAGATGTCGCTGTCAGTGAGCCTGAGGTGGATTTGGTGATCGCAGGTATTGTTGGCAATGCCGGCATGTCATCTGTTCTGGCGGCTGTGGTGGCAGGCAAGACTTTGTTATTGGCTAACAAGGAATCCATTGTTGCTGCCGGTGAATTGGTCATGCCAATGGCCAAAGAAACAGGTGCCCAAATCATCCCGCTGGATTCAGAACACAATGCCATATATCAATGCCTGGACAGCCGATATGTGACTGGCAGTAGGCCTGATTATGTCAAAAACATCACTTTGACTGCATCTGGTGGCCCTTTTTGGGAAACACCATACGCCTCATTCAGCACCATTACGCCAGCTCAAGCTGTGGCTCATCCCAAATGGGATATGGGGGCTAAGATTTCTGTTGATTCTGCAACCTTGATGAATAAAGGCTTGGAAGTGATTGAGGCTCATTGGTTGTTTGCGATGCCCAATGCGGACATCAATGTTTTGGTGCACCCACAAAGTATTATCCATTCTATGGTCAATTTCATTGATGGTTCAGTGTTGGCACAAATGGGCTGCCCTGACATGCAAATACCCATTGCCCATGGTTTGGGTTTGGGACAACGGTTGGAAAACGATGCGCCATTCCTTGATTTAATACAGCACCATCAGTTGACTTTTTACCAGGCAGACACCAATAAGTTCAAATGCCTGCAATTAGCCAGAGAAGCGATCAAAGCGGGTGGCACAGCACCAGCTGTTTTGAATGCGGCCAATGAGGTCACGGTGGCGGCATTTTTGGCTGGTCAAATACGATTTGACCAGATTCCTTCATTCAATGATAAAATGATGAATGAGATAGAATTTGAATCCGTTGAATCCTTACAACAGCTACAATTATTAGATTTGGAAGTGAGGCAAGCCACTTTGGCAGGCATCAAATCGAGCAGTTAAGAAATTATGACAACAGTATTAGGCAGTATTTTTTGGTTGATCATCACTTTAGGGGTGCTGGTGACTTTTCATGAGTTAGGTCATTTTTGGGTGGCTCGACTGTTTAAAGTGAGGGTGATTCGATTCTGTGTTGGATTTGGCAAGCCCATATGGTCCAGATTTGATAAGCAGGGCACAGAAATAGCAGTGGCCCCAATTCCTTTGGGAGGTTATGTCAAACTACTGGATGTGCGCGATTGTGACGTGCCTGCCGATCAAATACATGAAACCTATAACCACAAACCCTTCTGGCAAAAGTTTTCGATCATGATAGCTGGTCCAGCATTTAATTTTATCTTGGCATTTTTCTTGTATTGGTTGATGTTTGTGGTTGGCAAAAATGAGATTCAACCCACCTTAGGAGAGCCCACAAAATTGATGCACGTGGCTGGGTTCACTAACAAGGACCAGTTGAAAGTCATTGATGACCAAGCCATCAGAACCTGGTCAGATGTGTCTTTAAGTCTGATAACGGCTGGTATTGACAGGCGAGACGTTGCTGTTGAAGTATTGACCGAGTCGGGTACTATTTTGAATCGAACCTTGCCTTTGTCAATGTTGGCTGACGATGTGGCTGAAGAAGATATGATTGCGGCCATTGGCTTGCAACCTTATCGCATCCCTGCGCCGGCCATTATGGCGGAATTAGATGCCGATCTGCCTGCCGCCAAAGCTGGCTTACAGGCTGGTGATGAAATCATCAGAATCAATGATGATCAAGTGACCGATTGGTATGATGTGGCTGAAATTGTTGGCCAAATCACCGAAGGCCCCATTCGAGTGGAATTCATTCGAAACCAGACTGTTCAAGCCATTTCAGTGCCTAATTTGATGTCAGATCCTGATGACAGCAGCCGGAAAGTATTGGGCATCAGACCACAAAGCCCAAGCGAGCAAGACCGCGCTTATTACCGCAGTTTATTCTTTAACTTATCTTATGGGCCCATGGAGTCGGTGCCTCAGGCTTTTTATCAAATTGGGAAAATCACCAGCAAATCTTTGGAAATGATGTGGAAATTGGTGACCGGAAAAGCTTCAGTAAAGAATTTATCTGGTCCAATCACCATTGCTCAAGTGGCCAATGATTCGGCGGCCAGAGGATTTTCTTGGTACCTGTCTTTTTTGGCATTGGTGAGCCTTTCATTAGGCATAATTAACCTCATGCCCATACCCATGTTGGATGGTGGACAGATGCTATTTTTGATATTTGAAAAAATAAAAGGATCACCTTTGAGTGAGCAATTCGAGATGAAGGCTCAGTTTATTGGGATGTTTCTGCTAATTTCTTTGATGTCTTTAGCTTTTTATAACGACATTTTAAGGTCAGTGTCTTAAAATACAAAAAAATAATAAATCAAACCTTTATGCGAAATCTAATTTTACTCTTGGTGCTTTTATCGTTTAATGTGAAAGCAATGGACCCATTCACGGTCAATGACATCCGGATCATAGGTGCAGACAGAATCTCTCACGGGACCATATTTTCTTACTTGCCGATTGAAAGGGGAGATGTGGTTGATGCCGATGCCATCAGGGCGGGGATCAAAGGGGTTTTCTCGACCGGTTATTTTCATGATGTGAAAATGCTCAAAGATGGTGATGTGCTGATCATCAAAGTTGAAGAACGACCAGCCATTGCCACCATCCGTATCAACGGTAACAAAAGTATCAAGACCGAAGAGTTGATGTCTGGCTTGAACAGCATAGGTTTGTCTGAAGGTGAGGTGTTTGATAAGCTTGAATTGGATAAAGTGAAAAATGAGTTGGTACAGCAGTTTTTCTCTCGAGGAAAATACAACGTTGATATCGATACCAATGTCAAAGAGCTGGACCGCAACAGGGTACTGGTTAACATCAACATCGATGAAGGTAAATCAGCCAAAATCAAGCACATCAAAATTGTAGGCAATACGGTATTTACTGATGAAGAGTTGATTGAAGCTTTTGAGTCTGACACCACCAACTGGCTGTCTTGGTATTCACAGGATGATCAGTACTCAAAAGAGAAGTTAAACGGTGATTTAGAAAAGCTGAAGTCTTATTATCTGGATCGTGGTTATGTGAATGCTGAAGTTGAGTCGGTTCAAGTGACCATCAGTAACGACAAAAAAGACATCTACATCACTGCCAACATTCAAGAAGGTGAACAATACAAATTCGGCAAACAAGAGCTGACTGGTAATTTAATTTTTGATAAGGATATTTTAGAGAAATATTTACTGACCGCAGAAAATCAAACGTTTTCACAAAATAAGATAGAGCTCACCAACAACACATTGAAAGCTGTGCTGTCTAACCGGGGTTATGCTTTTGCTGAAATTCAACCGGTGACAGAAATCAATGATGATGATAAAACTGTTGATGTGACCTTTTTCGTGATCCCTGGCAAAAAAGTTTATGTCCGCAGGATCAATTTCATTGGTAACACCAAAACCAAAGACGAGGTGTTGCGTCGAGAAATGAGGCAATTTGAAGGTGCCTGGTTTTCACAAGCCCTGATTGATCGTTCAAAGCTCAGACTTCAACAAAAACCCTACTTTGAAGAAGTTGAAATTGAAACCGAGCAAGTGCCTGGTACCGAAGACCAAATTGACGTTAATGTGACCGTCAAAGAACGCAACTCAGGTCAGTTTACCTTTGGTTTGGGTTATTCCCAGGTCAGTGGTTTGAATTTTTCTACCAGTGTTTCATTACAAAATTTGTTAGGTACAGGTAATACCTTGTCTGTGGCCGTCAATACCTCTGACTTTTATAAACGATTAAACCTGCTGTACGAAAACCCCTATTTCACTGATGATGGCATTTCTTTGGGATACAGCTTGAACTTCACCAACATTGACCAAGGTGATGCAAACATTGCTCAGTACAACTCAACCAATGGTTCTTTGGGCATACAAGCCAGTTTCCCAATCACTGAGTTTGATCGCATCTATACCAATCTGGCTTATGAGCGCATTTCATTGCGTGCCAATGAAGGCATCACCGCAGATGCCATTGTCGATGACTTACTGGATTTGGGGGGTTATGCCTATGCCTGTCAAACCATTGTCAGACCTGATTTTGATGACGACTTACCTGAGCTAACTGGCCAGTGTTATACCGATGGTTTGATCCCACCTGCCACTGGAGTAGAAGGCGAGCTGATCGAAATTCCATTTCAATACCGCCGTTCTTTTACTTTATACAAAGCACAGGCACGTTGGGCCAGAGACAGTCGTAACAGGTACTTCAACCCAACCCGGGGTTCTTTCCACTCAATTGGTTTTGAAGCTTCATTACCCAGCAGTACAGCAGAATTTTATAAGATCAACATCAAGGAAAATATCCTCTTTCCATTGACTGATAAACTCACATTATCATTGCGTGGAGAAATCGGTTATGGTGATGGTTATGGCGATTCGTCAGGGTTGCCGTTCTTTGAAAACTTTTTTGCCGGTGGCGTAAGTTCAGTCAGGGGCTATGATGACAATACCTTAGGTCCCAAGTCATTGGTTGGAGGACTGTTAGAAGAAGAAGCAGGGATTCCCACCACATCTCAATCTGGTGACCCCATTGGTGGTTCATTCAAAGTAGTTGGATCAGCAGAAGTTGTTTTCCCGACACCATTTGCTAAAGACTCCAGCAATGCAGCTCGATTGGCGTGGTTCTTTGACGTAGGTAATGTGTTTGATGATTTCGATAGTTTTGAAGCCAGAGAATTGCGTATGGCAACCGGCGTGGCTCTGAAATGGCAGGCTCCAGTAGGACCGATTGTTATTTCATACGCTTATCCGTTCAATAACGACAGCAAAGATCGAACGGAAAGGCTGCAATTTACCTTTGGTAACACATTCTGATTGTATGCTAAAGACTTGGCCCATTTTCGTTGTACTTTTTTGTTTGGCCTTTTGGTCAGAAGGGGTGCATGCTGAAGGAAAAATTGGTTATGTCGATATGAATGTGTTGATCAATCAATCGCCACAAATTTTGGCCGCAAATCAAACTTTAACCACTGAGTTTGAGGAGCAAAACAGTCGAATTTCAGAGCAAGAGTCTGATTTACAGGCCTTAGAGGATACGATCAGCAAAGAAGGCAATTTCATGACACCAGATAAGTTGCTGGAACTTCAAGAACGTGCCCGAATTTTAGATCGCCAAGTACGTCGCGCCAAAGAAGACCTTAAAGATGCCATCACAATCAGAAATTCTCAATTGGTTGATGATGTACAAAATCAAATCAAATCAGTGGTCGCGGAATATGCTGAAGACAATGGTTTTGATGCCATACTCATCAACGCCATTTTATATGCCAGCGAAGAAATTGATATCACCGATGAAATCCTGCAACAACTCAGGTCAGATTATTCTTCAGGTCAATAAGGGGGTTTATGAAGACCTTATCTGATTTGGCCGCATCGTTGCAATTAAGCTTCCAAGGAAATGGTGCAATAGAGTTAACATCAGTGGCAACACTGGAGCACGCCACTTCAAACCAAATCAGCTTTCTGGCCAACCCGAGTTATAAAAAATATTTATCCGAGACGCAGGCAGGTGCGGTCATCTTAACTGCAAAAATGGCAGAACATTTTACTGGCAATGTATTGATCAGTGAAAACCCGTATGTCACATTTGCCTATGTGGCACAGCAGTTTCAAAAATCAATGGAACAGTCAAATTCAAACACCAAAAGCATCCATACCACTGCCGCGATCGATGATGATGCTGTGGTTGCAGCAGGTGTCGGGGTTGGACCATTAACAGTGATTGGCCAAGGCGCAAGAATTGCATCTGGTACAGAAATAGCTTCTCATGTATCGATTGGCGATGACGTGAAAATTGGTCGGGATTGTGTGATCAAAGCCGGGGTAAAGATCGAGTCGGGTTGTGTGTTAGGTGATCGGGTCATCGTTCATCCAGGCGCTGTAATTGGCGCTGATGGATTTGGCCTGGCCCGAGATCACCATGGGTGGGTGAAAATACCACAAACTGGTGTGGTTGAAATTGGTGATGATTGTGAAATTGGTGCCAACACCACGATAGATTGTGGCGCCATAGAAAACACCGTGCTGGGAAAAGATGTTCGTTTAGACAATCAAATTCAAATCGGTCACAACGTAGTGATTGGTGACCACACCGTCATTGCCGGTTGTACGGCAGTAGCGGGTTCAGCAGAAATTGGTAAAAATTGTATGATTGGTGGTGGTGTCGGAATAGTGGGTCACATTAAAATATGTGATGGGGTAACCATACAGGCCATGGCACTGGTGACACACACCATCAATGAAGCTGGGTCATACAGTTCGGTTTCACCCTTACAACCAACCCAACTGTGGCGAAAAAATGCTGTGCGTGCCAGGCAGTTGGATAAAATTGCTCGCAAAGTCAATCAATTGGAGAAAAAAATAAATGACTGATTTGGATAAGAACATAGGGGTCGAACAAATCATGGAGTTGATCCCTCACAGGTACCCGTTTTTATTGGTCGATAAGGTGGTTGACTATGCCGCTGGCGAATGGATTAAGGCTGTCAAAAACGTCACATTCAACGAACCACAATTTCAAGGTCATTTTCCAGGTCATCCAGTGATGCCGGGCGTGATGTTGATTGAAGCCATGGCACAAGCCGCAGGAGTTTTGACCCAACTTTCCCGCGATGGTTTAGCCCATGATGCTTTGTTTTATCTGGTTAAAGTAGACAATGCGAAGTTCAGTCAAATTGTGGTGCCAGGTGACCAACTTGTTTTTGAATGCAAGATTAAGAAAATCATTAAAAACATGACTTTATACCAATGTAAAGCCACTGTAGAAGGAAAAGTGGTCGCCAAAGCCGATCTGTTATGTGCCGAGAAGAGCAAATGATTCACCCCACCGCAATCATTGATCCGAAAGCTGACATTGGCAACAATGTAACCATTGGTCCTTACTGTATCGTTC
Organism: Marinicella sp.; assembly: GCA_965230295.1. Taxonomy (GTDB): domain Bacteria; phylum Pseudomonadota; class Gammaproteobacteria; order Xanthomonadales; family Marinicellaceae; genus Marinicella. Next base: position 2,658,955 of record OZ246001.1, read on the forward strand.
AAGCTGATACGGTCATTGGTGATGGTTGTGAACTTAAATCGCATGTGGTGGTGGCCAACCACACCACCATTGGTAAAGGCAATAAAATATACCCGTTTGCATCAATTGGTGAAGATCCGCAAGACAAAAAATTTGCAGATGAACCCACCCGGTTGGTGATTGGTGATAACAACACCATCCGTGAATATGTGACCATCAACAGAGGTACCGTTGATGACGACGGCATCACCCAAGTTGGTGATGAGAACTGGATCATGGCTTATGTCCATATTGCCCATGATTGTATCTTAGGTAACCACACCATTTTGGCCAACTGCAGTTCATTGGCAGGTCATGTACATGTTGGAGACCATGCGATCCTGGGAGGATTTACCAAGCTGCATCAATTTTGTCGAGTGGGTGCTCATGCATTTTCAGCCATGGACTCCGGTTTCCAAAAAGATTGCCCGCCATTTGTTATGGCACAAGGCAATCCTGCCAAACCCAGAGCCATTAATTTTGAAGGTTTGAAACGTCGTGGATTTGGTAAAGAGCGCATTGCTATGATCAAGGCAGCCTATCGTGCGCTCTATAAATCGGATTTAAAACTAGAGCATGCCATCAATGAACTTGAACAGATGGCCAAAGAATCAGATGATGTGAAAATCATGGTTGAATTTATTCAAAATTCTTCCAGAAGTATCATTCGCTGATGTCTCCAAAGCCCTATAAAATTGCGTTGGTTGCCGGCGAAGCTTCCAGTGATTTGATTGGGGCAGATCTCATCAATGGTTTGTACGAGTTGAATCCTTCGATTGAAGTCCTGGCTGTAGGTGGTCATAAAATAAAAGCCACGCCAGCTCAATTGTTGCTAGAAAATGAAGTATTTTCAGTGATGGGCTTGACCGAAGTTTTGAAAGATTTGCCACGGATCCTCAAAGTTAAGAAGCAGTTGATTAAAGACATTCTGAACTTCAAACCAGATGTGTTTATAGGTGTTGATTCACCGGATTTAAACTTTTCTATCGCCAAAGACATGAAAAAACAAGACATCCCAGTGATTCATTATGTCAGTCCTTCAGTTTGGGCTTGGCGACCCAAAAGGCTGTTTAAAATGGAACAATTCATAGATGGCTTGTTGACCTTATTTCCCTTCGAAGTTGATATTTATCAGGACACCCGAATCCAGGCCAGCTTTGTTGGACATCCCTTGGCCCAATCAATACCTGTCGAAGTGGATAAACAGGCTGTTAAACAACAGCTAAGTGATGGTGATAAAAAAGTATTGGCCATGTTACCAGGGAGCCGAAACAGAGAGATCAAGCAATTGATGCCGGTTTTTGCCAACACCATTAAACAATTAAATCTGGGTAGTGAATGGCAAGTCATGAGCAGCAATGTATCGGCAGAAAAAATAGAACTGGTACAATTACTGGCCGCTGAGCATGACTTAGAAATAAAGTGGGTTGATGACACTTCCACTTTATTGCAGGCAGCTGATTTCGCATTGCTGGGTTCAGGGACGGTCGCTTTGGAAGCCATGTTGTGTAAAACCCCCATGGTGGTGACCTATCAAATCTCAAAGTTAACTTGGTTCATAGTCAATACCTTCAAGATGATGCAATTGCCTTATTATTCATTACCCAATGTGTTACATGGAGATTTTTTAGTTCCAGAAGTGATGCAGAACGATTTAACGGTGAACAATTTATCGGCAGCCTGTTGGAAAGTGATCAATGACCCCAATCAGTCTGACCTGATCCATCGATTTGTTGAGATCCATAGACAACTGTTACCTGCACAACCCAATCAAGCGGCTTCTGTTGTCATGAATTACCTGGAGGTATCATGTTAGTGGCGGGTGTCGATGAGGCTGGCAGGGGGCCATTGGCCGGCCCTGTGACGGTGTCGGCAGTGATCTTATCTAAACCCATAGAAGGCTTGGATGATTCTAAAAAGCTTTCTGAAAAAAAGCGATTGGCTTTGGTGAATGTCATCAAGGCAGAAGCACTGGCTTGGTCAGTGGTACACATCAATGTCGATAAGATTGATCAAATCAACATCTTTCAAGCCACCATGTTGGGGATGATAAATGCCGTAGCTGATTTGACCATCCGGCCTGAAAAAATACAGGTGGATGGCAACAAAACGCCTGATTTTGGTATTGAAGCCGAAGCGATTGTGGGCGGTGATGGTAAAGTTCCAGCCATCAGTGCTGCTTCGATCCTGGCCAAAAGTGCCAGAGATCAATTGATGGTGAGTTTAGATGTCGATTACCCGCATTACGGTTTTGCACAACACAAAGGTTATGGCACCAAACAACATGTCGCAGCCATCCATGAGCATGGTCCATGCCTGCACCATCGCAAGAGTTTTTCACCGGTACGTGACCTGTTGCAAAAGGAGTTGTTTTGACTGTGAATCATCCTTTCATTCATCTGAATGTACACACTGAATTTGCCATTGTGGATTCAACCATAAGAATTCCGCAACTGATTGATAAAATCAAATCATTGAACATGCCTGCTGTGGCCATCACAGACATGAACAATGTGTTTGCCACCATCAAGTTTTTTAACACGGCTAAAAAAGCCGGCATCAAGCCCATCATAGGGGCGGACGTCTGGGTCTCATCAGCAGATGACCCTGATCAGGTGTTTGAAGTGACTTTACTGTGTCAAAACCGGGCCGGTTATTTGAACTTGAGCCAAATCATTTCACATGCTCAATACCAACGCAATGCCAAACACCAGCCTTGTGTTACTCAAGAATATATATTCAATCATCATGAAGGGTTGATTGTATTGGCTGACAGCCTATTCAGTGATTTTGGGCGACACATTGCTGATCAAAAATTAGAGCTGGCCGCTGAAGTGATGTCACAATGGCAAGGGGTGTTCACTGATCGTTATTATGTGGCCATCGCCGAAATCAACCGACCCAATGAAAAACAAATCAATTCTGCGGCCATCTATATGGCAGCTCATCAGAACATCCCAATGGTTGCCTCTGGCCGTTGTCGATTTTTAGATGCTGATGATTTCAATGCCCACGAAGCGAGGATTTGCATCAATCGTGGCAATGTATTGGCAGACCCCAAGCGACCCAAAGAATACACCGATGAGCAATATGTAAAGTCAGCTGAATCGATGTCAAAACTGTTTAATCAGTTTCCAAGCCTGATTGAAAACAGTTATGCCATCGCTCAACGGTGTACTTTGGACTTTAACTTCAAGGACTATTACCTGCCTGATTTTCCGATTCCGGAAGGCCTGACCATTGACAGTTACTTTGCTCAATTATGTCGTGAAAATCTACAAGAATTTTTAACCAGCAATGGCCCTGATCCAGCGTATTCAGAACAAGATTACCACGACCGGCTTGACCATGAGATCAAAGTCATTTTGGATATGGGTTTCCCAGGATACTTCTTGATCGTTTCGGATTTCATCAGGTGGTCCAAGGACAACAAAATCCCTGTGGGACCAGGGCGTGGATCAGGTGCGGGTTCCTTGGTCGCTTACGTGTTGAAAATCACTGACCTGGATCCACTCAAATATGAATTGCTGTTTGAGCGGTTCTTAAATCCAGAGCGGATCTCAATGCCTGACTTCGATGTTGATTTTTGCATGGATCGGCGTGATGAAGTGATTGCCTATGTGGCCGATAAATACGGTAAAGAAAAAGTCAGCCAAATCATCACCTATGGGTCAATGAATGCCAAAGCAGTGATCAGGGATGCTGGTCGGGTTTTGGGTTACCCGTATCCTGTGGTTGATGGCATAGCCAAATTGATCCCCAATGATTTGGGAATCACCTTGACGGAATCATTGAAAAAAGCACCTGATCTGGCCCAACTATATGATGAGGATGACGAAGCTCAGGAAGTGATTGATTTGTCATTGAAATTAGAAGGCCTGAAAAGAAATGTCGGAAAGCATGCGGGAGGTGTGGTGATTGCTCCCAGTGCAATCAGTGATTTCTGCCCCGTTTATGTGGAGGAAAACTCCCAATCTGTGGTATCGCAATTTGACAAAGACGATGTGGAATCCATTGGTTTGGTTAAGTTTGACTTTTTGGGCTTGCGTACCTTAACCATCATTGATTGGGCCTTGCAGTCGATTGAAAAAGAAACAGGCCAAGCTTTGGCCATCGATGCCATTCCATTGGATGATAAAAAGACCTTTGCTTTGCTGCGCTCAGCCAAAACCACTTCGGTTTTCCAGTTGGAATCTTCAGGGATGCAAGGTTTGATTGGTCGATTGAGACCAGACAGTTTTGAAGACATCATCGCTTTGGTGGCTTTGTATCGACCTGGACCATTGGATTCGGGTATGGTGGACACCTATGTTAAATGTAAGCATGGTTTGGAAACACCCAACTACTTACACGACACTCTGACAGACATCCTGCGACCAACCTACGGTGTGATCTTGTATCAAGAGCAAGTGATGCAAATTGCCCAAGTGTTGTCCGGTTTTACCCTGGGTGGTGCCGATATTTTGCGTAAAGCCATGGGTAAAAAGATCCATGAAGTGATGGCACAGCAAAAACAAATTTTCATTGACGGGGCTGTGGAGCGTGGGGTTGATGCTGGATTGGCTGCAGAAATATTTTCTAACATAGAAACTTTTGCCGGTTATGGTTTTAACAAATCTCACTCAGCTGCTTATGCCTTGGTTTCTTATCAAACGGCCTATCTCAAAGCACATTATCCGGTTCATTTTATGGCCGCAGTGTTGTCTGCAGACTTGGACAATACAGACAAAGTGGTTAACCAGTTGTATGACATCAGAAGTTTTAAAATCAATGTCAGAATGCCTGATATCAACGAATCGGTGTATAAATTCAAAGCCAAAGAGGGTGACATCATCTATGGAATGGGTGCCATCAAAGGCGTTGGAGAAGGCGCCATTGAAGAAATAGTCAATGCCAGAGAACAAAATGGTCCATTTGTTTCATTCCAGGATTTATGTACCCGTGTCAGCCTCAGAAAGGTCAATAAGCGAACATTAGAAGCCTTGATTCGTGCTGGTGCATTTGATCAACTGCACCCCAATCGCAGACAACTGCTTGATGGTATGGAACAAGTGGTCAAAGCCGCTGACCAAATACACAAAGACCGTGATTCAGGGCAGTTTGATTTATTTGGCAATGCAGGTGGCAACTCATCCTACCAATCTGTCCAGTTACCTGAAGTCAATGAAGACCCGACTTTAGAACGCTTATTGGCTGAAAAGACAGTTACTGGTACGTTTTTGAGTGACCATCCATTGCGACTGGCCAGTCAATGCCTGAATCATGTCACCACTTTTGAGCTGGCTAAGTTCACCGAAATGAACATCAAAAATGCCAAACCCAAGGATTTCAGGGTGTTGGGTTTTGTGACCGGAGTCAGACCTGGTTTTAGGGGGAAAATGAAAGTCAGCATCATTGATCAGTCTGGCGGTTTTGAATTCAGCTTGAGTGAACAATTCTACTATGAATACCAAGCCATGCTGGAAACCAACAGCATGATATTGGTCGAGGGTACTGCCGGAATGAAGTCATTCAAAGGCAAAGATGGTAAACCCGATAATGAAATCTTTGTGACTACAGTCAGCAACTTGTACAGCGTGGATGAAGCCGTGGCATTGTATTGTGATCGCATTTGTTTTGTCAGTTTGGAGAACAGCCAACAACTGTCCCATGACATCAATGAATTACTGGCATCACACGGCAAGGGCAAGGCTCAATTATATGTGCACTACAAGAAGGCTGGTCAAAAGGTTAATCTTAAACTGTCCGAACAGCATAAAATCAGGCCATCGTACGCCTTGTTATTAGATGCGCTGAACAAACCTTCAATTCAACAAATTCTAACCAAAAATTAAACACGCTTATCTGAAGCGAAAGGTCATTTGGTCACTGTCAATGGTCACATCAATGTGTATGTTTCTTCCGAATCTTTTTAAGCGTTCTTTGATGTGAAGTTGTTCTTCAACGATTTGCCCATCGTTGTTGAGCCATTGCAAAGTGGGTTCTTCCATGAGGAAACCCAAATCCACGACTTGCATTTGTGCCGGGTCTAAACAGATTTCATGTTTTCGGCGGCTGGTTTGAATGAACAGTTGTTTGTGGTTCAGACCATGACTTGGGGAACAAAACAGAATGGATTTAGGTTGACTGTATTCGTAAGCATGCTTGCCTAACCACAAAGCCAAGCCGGCATGTGGAGTCAATCGACTGATCAAATCGATGCCCTTGTAGCGAATGATCATCATCAATAAGGCAAAACCAAATGCCACAAAGGAAAACAACAAGAACGATGTCCTCAAAACATCACTGAAGGAAAACTGCTCGGGGGACTGATCAGGTACATAGACCCACAGCAGCACCCACAACATGGCCACCAAAATGAAAAATGAAACAGATTTTCTGAACAATTGAGGTTCTCAGTTTAAAAAGAGCATCTTAGCAGAACTATTGTTGTTCAATACGTGACTTTCGCTATGCAACATCTTCACTGATTGTTGGTAGAATCATGACTACTTTGAATCGAGAAAGGCATGAAAAAGCACCTATATATATTTAGCCTCTTGCTGATGTTCAGCATGACTGTTCACAGTAAGACCTGGTATTTAGTCAGGCATGCAGAAAAAGTAGACGATGGCAGCAAAAATCCAGTGTTGACCAGCCAGGGAGAACAACGTGCAAAAAACATCGCTGGTCTGCTGGCAACAGCCCATATTGATGCCATTTATGCCACAGATTATCACAGGACCCAATTAACGGCTAAACCATTGGCCGAATTACTAGGGCTGCCTGTCACTTCGTATGACCCCAGCGCATTACCGGCTTTTGCTGAACAGTTAAAAACAGTTCCTGGCAATGCCCTGATTGTGGGACACAGCAACACCACACCCATGTTGGCTTATTTATTGTCGGGCCAACCCATGATCAATTTAGATGATGTGGATTATGACAATGTTTTCCAAATTACCAACAACAGCGAACAAACTGAAGTGACTCTGTTGAAAAGTTTGCCCAGTCAAGTGGCCCAACCACTGACTCAATTTTCACCCTTGCACGATCGTTATTTTAACGGTGAGTTGACGTTCAATATGTTGCTCAATGCAGATGTGGTCGGTCAGTCTGTTCATGGTTTTGCAAGCCAAGATGGCCAATACAAATTACATGAAAAAACCAGCATTGAGGCTTACAACATTCATGCCGATATTTCGGCGGTGGTTAACCAAGTAGATTTGTCGCCAGTCAGCATGAACATGCAAGGCACCATGGGAGGTCCAGTTGATATCAGCATGCAATGGCAAGGAAATTCAGTCAAAGGTCACAGTGAAATGGCGCGAGAGGGCTTCAAGGCACAAGGCCGATTGGCAATTAACACTCAACTCAGGCCAAAGACGTTGGAACGCACCAGCACCATCATGTTGGCTCACTTGTTACCAGTCACTGAACAACAACCCTTGTTCTTGAATTGGTTCAATGCCTATGATGCCGATAATCGTTTGATCAATATCACCTATGAAGGTGAGGAATCTGTCACCGTACCTGCGGGAACTTTTGAGACAGTCAAAATCAAATACTCTGGTGGGGCACCATCGCAGTATTACTGGATTGATAAAAACCAGGCAAAAGTCGTGAAAATACAAGTGATCAAATCGCCCTGGAGTTATGAACTGGTAAAAGCTGAAATCAAATCATGATCTGTTGATCATCGTTTTGTTGCCAATTGATACAGCTCCTTGGTTCTGATGCCATCGCTTTCTGGATCATCGATCCAGCTTTGACAGTGTTTAATGATTAATTCGGCCAGCAGTTCTATGTGGTCTGCTTGGGCGTTCAAGGCAGGAATGTAACTGAATTGCTTACCGCCCGCTTCGATAAAATAGCCTTTGTTCTCCACGGCAATTTCTTCCAAGGTTTCCAGGCAGTCTGCTGCGAAACCTGGGCAAATGATTTGAACATGGTTATGTCCCTGTTCTGGTAAGGTTTTGAGTGTGTCCATGGTATATGGTTTTAACCACTCTTCACGGCCGAATATGGATTGAAATGTGATCTTGTATTGGTCATTGTTCAACCCCAGTTTTTCTGCCAACAGTCGACCGGTTTTGTGACACTCACAGTGGTAAGGGTCACCATTCAACAAATAGCGTTTGGGGACGCCATGGAATGACATCAACAATTGATCCGGTTGGCCGTGTTGTTGCCAATGTTGTTTAACGGTGTTGGCCAATGCTTCAATGTATGCCGGATGGTCATGGTAATGGTTGATGAACCTGGTTTCTGGAATTAAGCGCCAGCTTTGCATTTCTGTAGTCACCGCATCAAAAATTGACGCAGTGGTAGATGCAGAATATTGCGGATACAAGGGCAGCACCAATAGCCGATCTACATTTTTTTCTTTGAGCTTGGCCAATCCATGTTTGATCGACGGGTTACCATAACGCATGGCCAATTCAGTTTCTATTTCAATGTTGTTGGATTCAAAATGTTCTGTAATGGCGTGGTGTTGCTGTTTACTGATGGCCATCAAAGGTGAGCCTTCACCCACTTCATTCCATATGCTGGCATAAGCAGCGGCTGACTTTTTAGGTCTGATGTTTAAAATCACCCCATTTAAGATCAGCCACCAGATCCACCTTGGGAAGGTGGTCTCAACCACCCGAGGATCGGATAAGAATTCTTTGAGGTAGACCTTCAAAGCTTTTTTAGTCGGGGCATCCGGTGTGCCTAAGTTAACCATCAGGACTCCGATTTTTAATGCATCACCATGTTGATAAGCGGTGGTATTTTTGTATTTCACGCTCAAGCAAATCTAATTTGAATGTGCTTGGTATTTTAGCGGTTGAAGGTGAGTATGGGGTGAAAGAATTCAGGATTCTGCACCCACAAAAGAACAATGACCCCACTTCACAAGAAATTGATTGTTGAGACTTTAAACTTCGTGACTTATTATCTATTGTTGAATCCATAAATAAAACTTACATTCGTTGCATGATTAATCCTAGCCTTACAAATACCGCGTCCAAAGTGTCCATTTCTTTGTTCTCACTACTGCTGTTCAGTTTTTTGGTCAGTTGTGGTGGCGAATCCGGCACCCGTTCAGAGGATCAAAAACAAACAGATACAACTGCACCTGTAGTCAAAGACAAGTATGTGGTGTTGGCACTGGGTGATTCATTGACAGAAGGTCTGGGCGTTGCAAAGGATGGCAATTACCCTGCCTTATTACAGGCAGCCCTTCATGACCAAGGATTTAAGCAGGTAGAAGTGGTCAATTCAGGATTAAGTGGAGAAACCAGTAGTGGACTGCTGTCTCGTGTGGATTGGGTGTTACAACTCAAACCGAAACTCACCATCTTAAATATTGGTGCCAATGATGCCATGCGCGGCCTGCCTCTAGATTTAACCACCAATAACATCAATGAAATCATCAAACGCATCCAGGCATCAGGATCCGATGTGGTTCTTGCCGGCATGCAAATATATGACAACCTGGGACGTGAATATGTATCTGGCTTTAAAGACATGTACCCAACCATCGCAATACAACACCAGTTGACCATGATTCCGTTTTTCCTTGAACATGTTGCCGGGGATGCCAAATACAACCAAGCTGATTTGATTCATCCAACTCGAGCAGGTTATGAAGTCATCGTTTCACGCAATGTTCTACCGGTGGTGTTGCCCATCATCGAAAAACGGTTGAATGCCAGCCCCCAATAACCCAAACGAAAAAATGACCATGACAGAACAAACCAACGCCAGCGTTTTGGACGCTCAAAATATCAACAAATCATTTCAACTGGATCAACTTGAAATTGAAGTTCTTAATGACATTTCATTGCAAGTGAAACAAGGTGAATTTGTCGCCATCATGGGGAAATCAGGATCAGGAAAATCCACTTTGCTGAGTTTGCTGGCCGGGTTGGACCAACCTACATCCGGCAAAATTTCACTCAATGGAGAAGACCTCACTGACATGAGTGAAGAACAGCTGGCTTTGAAACGGCAGTCAGACATCGGATTTGTGTTTCAGTCTTTTCATTTAATCCCCACTTTGTCAGTGAAGGAAAACATTGAATTTCCCCTGAGTATTGCCCGCAAGAACGATCAGCAAAGGGTTCAGGAACTGATTGAGGCGGTAGAACTGAGTCATCGCAGCAACAGTTTTCCTCATCAGTTATCTGGTGGAGAGAAACAACGCACGGCCATCGCCCGGGCGTTGGTGGCCAATCCACAAATACTTTTTGCTGACGAGCCCACTGGTAACTTGGATGAAAAGAATGCAGATCAGGTGATGCAATTGTTATTGAGTTTACAAAAAGCCTTTAACACCGCTTTGGTGATTGTTACCCATGACCCCAGCTTGGCTGCGATGGCAGACCGCACCATCACCATTGTGGACGGCCAACTGGTATGAAATCAAATGGCATACAACCCTTGAACGGCGTCATCATTAGACGGGAGTGGCTGGGACATTGGATTTATCCCTTGTTGTTTTGTTTCAGTTTATTGGTTTCACTGGGTGCTTATTTGACCCTGGATTCCTTACAAAATGCTGTTGATGATTACATCACCGACAATCAGAAAGCCATGGTAGGGGGAGACCTCATCGTTCGATCAAGGCAAGCATTACCCGAAAACATTGAACAATGGGTTGCTCAATTACCAGCCAAAGACGTTGTGAATGATCGACAGTTCAATGCGATGACCTATGCGGGTGATGCGTCTTTGTTGGTCAGGATCAAAGCCATTGATCACAGCTACCCCTTGTATGGTTCGTTGAAGTTGGCATCAGGTAATGATTTATCAACACAGTTAAAATCTGGCCAGGTGTTGGTTGAGCGGCAAGTCCTAACGGGGCTTGAATTGAACATAGGTGATGTCATCCAAGTTGGCGAGTCTCAATTTGAAATTGTCGACGAAATCATGGAAGAGCCTGATCGACCATTGACTGCTTTTGGCTTTGGTGCACGGGTGATGATGCTGAATGAAGATTTGGCCTCAACTGGCTTACTTGGACAACGAAGTCGCGTCAACTATCGGGTAGAAATCAAAACCAGTGATGCCGAGCGAGATGAGTTGGAACAACAGTTGTTGGCATTAACGGCAGATACCAAAGTCAGTGTCACCACCGTGGACCAATCACAAACCAGTATTTCAGCGTTGTCTGCAAACTTTTTAAAGTTTCTCAAGTTGTTGGTGGTGGCAGTGATTGTTTTATCAGGTGTGGGTTTGATGAGTGTAGTCAAGGCCTTTGTCAATCGTCAACAGCAGACCAACGCCATCAGAAGGGCCATTGGTGAACCGATTGCTCAATTGAAAAATGGTTATTACCGATTGTTCTTTTTCATGACATTTGTGGCTGTTGGATTGGCCTGGTTATTAAGCCAAGTGGTGCTTTATTTGGGATATGATGCTTTTGCAGCCATTATTCCGGCTCAAGTAACGCTCGAAATCAGCCTCATCAGTGTGGGTAAAGTCTTGCTCATAGCCATGGCATTGACCTGGTTGATGACACACAGCACCATTCAAGCCTTATCTGCAGTTAAACCTGTGGCCGTATTGCAGCAACAAACCACCAGCACACCGCAATGGTATTTCTCACGTTATTGGTTGTTGTTGTCGTTGTTGAGTTTGTATTTATTGCTTTCATTGGAACTGTCTTCATGGTGGCAAGGCTTACAAGTCTCTTTGGGATTGATGGTCATCAGTTTGGTGTTCTGGTTGTTCAGTCAACTCATATTACGCACTTTGAAAATGTTAACCAACCGTGGCTGGATCAGTCATTGGTTGTTGAAACTGTCGATCCAAAACATCTTTCGCAAAGGCAACCAGTCGATGTTGTTCTTCACCACCATGTCCATGGCCGTGATGGTGATGTGGAGTATCACGGCATTGAATCACACCATTGACCAACAATTGATCAGTACTTACCCGGAAAATTCACCCAATATGTTCATGCTGGATGTACAAAGTGAACAACATGAGTCGCTGAATGAGATCATTGCTCAACCCATTACTTATTACCCGGTGATCAGGGCCCGGATAGCGACAGTCAATGGTATAGATGCGGAGACTTTGAAAAATCAATTGGGAAACTATGACAACATCACCCGTATTTTCAACCTCAGTTATGGGACAGAAATCCTGCCCACTGAACAATTAAGCCAGTCGATACAGGCCGGTGAATTGTTTGCAACCAGAGATCAAGAGTCAGATGCTGTGCCCATTTCAATTTTAGATACCATCGCAGGGTATTTGGAAGTGTCTTTGAATGATGAAGTGGTGTTTGACATCCAGGGTGTAAAAATGAAAACTTACATCAGCAGCATCCGAAGCCGCTTCCAACGAGGCCCCAGTCCGTTTTTCTATTTCATGTTTCAACCAGAAGTGATGTCCAAAGCGCCGCAGATTCAATTTGCCACGGCTAAAGTTGAAGCCAAAGATATTCCTCAATTGCAAACCACCATAGCCAAGCAATTCCCGGGCATCACCACATTAGATGGCGCCAGTATCGCTAAACAGTTAAAGGGTTTTGTTGATCAGCTGACTCAACTGGTACAAATTTTTACGGGTTTAAGTGTACTGGCCGGGGTCATGATCCTGGTGACCTCATTGGTGTCAACCTCTCAGGATCGTTTACAAGAAAGTGCTTATTTTAGATTGATGGGCATGCTGACAAACGACCTGTATGCAATCAACGTGATCGAGTTATTGTTGTTAGGCCTGTTGGCATTTGTGGCTGGAGGAATGCTCGGCTTGGCAGTGTCATATGCCATAACGACTTTTTGGTTTGCTTTGCCCTTTGTTTTCCCTTGGCAAGTGAGTTTATGGTCATTGTTAATTTTGATGGCCACTTTGCTGTTTGTCAGTTTTGCTTATGGGCGCTTTGTGATCAAATCGAATGTGATGAATTTGGTGAGACAAATGGTTTGATGAAGACCATGAGCAAATGTCAGGTGACAATTATTTTCAGCAGTTAAAGTCATCGAATTTGTATGACAACCTGTTAAAGTGAAGAACAAATAAAGCAGTGTAAAACATTAGTCTTGAAAGAAAAAATACATTTTTAGGTGTGATTCATGGCAAAATAAAGAAATATGACAGCGCGTTGTAAAGCTGCTGAGCAGCTTGACCCGCCGAGCCGGTTAGGCAAATCATGCAATCATGGCGATTTTGCAAAGCAAAGAAGCCTTGATGTAATGATTGATTAGCCGTGAGCTTTTGATGTTGCGGCCGCTATCGCTCCTAGCTATCGCGGCAGACCTACATCCATGTAGGCCAATCAGAGGCGAAGAGAATAGCCAATGAGCATATGGTGATTTGACGAAGTCAAGAAGCCTTATGTGAATGGCGTTATAGCACAGGCAATGAAAGTTGGGCGGTTTTATCGAAGATAAAGAAGCCCGATTTGAATGCCGCAGTGCGTGCGAGGTAGCAAGTCATGTTCGCTGTGGTCGTTTTCACTTTTGTCAGGAACAAAAGTGAATGAAGCCCCAAGAACATTCCTAATAAGTGTGGAGCTGTCAAAATATAAAGTGTGAGTCAGTTAACCTTGACAGTGTGTGCCGGAATCTATTTTGGATTTGCCAAGATGGATGTGATTGTAGATGTTCAAACAACATTTGAACTCGTAAACCATAACTGGCGAAATGAATAAGAAAATTGAAAATGTCACGAAAGACAATGTTGTTGAAATCAACCAGATGACAAAACAAAAAAATCAATCCGCTTTCACCAAGCACCTGCATGAAACCCACAGGATCTTCGTACAGTCGCTGAATCCCAGGTTAAAAAGCTTTTTTGAAGGCTTGAATGACTTCTTTTTTGACATGGCTGAAAAAGCAGAAAACAACGCCATTCAGAATCAATATTTTGCTGCCATTGGTGATACCCGGAAAAACAAAACTGAACTGACCAGGCAATTTGCTAAAAATGTGAATGTCATTTTTCAGAAATTCAAATCAAAGGATTTCGTCTATTTTATTGAAAATGATGAGCAAACAGACCAAACCAAAAAAGACCTGACATTAATCAAGGAGGACGACTTAGATCAAAAACTCGCGATCAATAATGTGATTGCCAAAATCAGCCAGTTCTACCACGAAGACTTGTATATGTTGAATGAGCGTTATTCTGAATTGGTCGAAATGGATGGCGAGGTAGATAACCATGCCAATCCGATTGGACCTGATGCCATTGTCAATGCATTTGCTTTGTCTCTGAAAGTTTTGAAGTCAGAAAACAACATCAAACTGATGATCATTAAGTTGTTCGAAAAAAACATGGTTGAAAGTTTGGGGCCGGCTTATCGCATGGTTAACAAATATTTTAAAAAGAACGACATCCTGCCTGAGATTAAGTTTGAAGTTAAGCAACAGCCCAGCGCTGGCCATGCCATGAATAACTCCATCAATTATTTGGCCCATGCTTTGTCAGAAGAAGATGAAAACTACAAGAAAATCGCCAACATTTTAGAGCACGACAGAGAACAAGCGCCTCAACAGAGTTACTCTGCAGAAAGCATTGTTCAATTTTCACAATTGTCAGATGCGTTGGACCAAATAAAAGTCGAATTACTCAGTGATCAAGAGCTCGAAACCAAACAGAGCATCAGTCCATTGGAACTGAAAGATGAGCTGATCAGAAAACTGAAATCACTCAAGGCGATGACTGAAGGCCAGCAAATCAATGTGGCTGATGAAAACACCATCGATTTGATCGGTGAAATGTTTCAATTTCTGGTTGATGACAGAAATTTACCTGAAACCATCCAATTGGTGCTTTCGAAACTGCAATTACCCTATTTACAGATTGCCTTAAAAGACGATACTTTTTTCTCTGATAAGCACAACAATGCGCGTCAATTGCTTAACATCATGGCAGAAAGCTCCATAGGTTGGTCAGCTGAAACCGATGACAAATCTGTGTTTTTGAAAAAAATAAAGGAAATTGTTGGTTTCATACTGAAGAATCATGAGAAAAGCATCAACTATGAACGGTTGATAGAACGATTCATCCAGTTTGACCAGCAACTGAAGAAGCGCTCTTTGATTGTAGAGCGGAGAACTTCAGAGAAAGTATCAGGAAGAGAGCGCTTAAGTTTAGCTAAGAACGAAACAGCTGAGGTTTTGAAGAAGAATCTAAAAGGTCAGAAAGTACCTCCATTGGTTCGTGAGATTCTGCTTAAACCTTGGGCCAATGTCTTGATCTTGTCCGAATTAAGGAAGCAAGACTCCCCGGAATTGTTGTTTAAGCACCAGGATTTCGTCCGTAAGTTAGTGAATGCTGCCAACCCGGACAACCATGTCAAAAGATCAGACAAAGCCATTAAAGATCTATGCAATGAGATGATCGAAGGCCTCAAGTTGGTTGCTTATGACGTCAAAGATTTGCGAGAAAAATCCAAAGAAATGCAGTCATGTTTGGAGAAAATCAATGGAGTCAGAACCGATGAACAACCGATAGACTTTGTTGACCCAAAAGAAATTTTAAAACTATCAAAAGAGTTCAACCGTGAATCCAGTGTGGGTGAATTGATTGAAAACCCTGATTTGAGCATGGAGCCACCAACAGATATCCCTGAAGTTGATGACGAATTTCATCAATCTGCCCACAATGTTAAGTTGGGTGAGTGGATAGAAATTAACAGTAAGAAAAAACCCCAACGGGTTAAGTTGTCATGGATCAGTCCCATCAGTGGCAAAATGCTCTACGTCGATGCCAAAGGGGCGAAGGTGATTGACCTGTTCCCCATTGAATTGGCTGCTAAACTGCGCAACAAAGAATACCACTTGTTGCAGCAAATCCCCATCCTTGACCGGGCCATGTCGTCGATTGCAGATAAAATGAAAAAAAGAAAAGCGGCTTCAGGTAAATAACTTAAGACCAGAAAAGAATGCAAGATGACGTCCTTGTCATACCTGCTTCCTGAGCTCAATATTACTGTTTAATGACGAATTGAGAATCGCTGAACTTTTGCTTGGCTTTGGTTTTATCGTAATGAATGATGGCTTTTCCCATCATTGGGTTCTTGATGGTGGTTTTCATAGGAACCCGCAGTCCGTGACGCTTTTTATAGTTTGCATACTCAATGGTGATGGGAACAGGGCCAGTTATCGGATTAAGCAGTTTGGTTTTTAATTTCAGTATATCCCCCGTTTTGGCATCAATATACCAGGTTCTTGATGGCAGTTCTTTGGTCTTGGTTTTTAATACATAGACTGCACTGCCATTGATTTCATTTTCTCCTATGACCTTTATGCTGTCGGCATGTTGACGCAAATCGATGACCACAGCAGGGTGGTCCATTCTGATTTGTTTGAGGTACTTACCTTTGAATTCAGTATATGGATTGATGCCAGTGGTGGCAGCCGTTTCACTGTTGGCTGCAATTAATATCTCACCAAAAATGCCAAAATCCATGTGCTGGCTGTAGCTTTTATCCGCATCAAACAGGGTGGTGACTTTGCCTTTAAGCCCAGAATTCAACATATTGATCTCTCCGGTAAATACGAAGCCGCTTTTTTTCTTTAAGGCTTTCATGCGTTGTTTACTCTTCATCAATTTCATGATGTCGTCAACCGAAGGCAATGATTGAGCCGTGTTGTCTGATAATTTTGCTGCGGTATCAACGATTTTTTCTTTGTCACGATATAAAACCACTTGTGTGATTGCGCCCATGTCATCGGTTTCAAATTTTGCACTCATGTCTGATTTGATTCTGAATTGTCTAAAGCCATCTTCATCAGGCAAATGTAGCTCAAATGCCATTTGATTGGGCACATCCAAGGTCAATCGATGGTTTTGGATCAGCGCTTTGATTGGACCGTTGAATGTTTTAGATTGGTATTGTCCTAAGTAAGGTTGCAACTCACTGGCATCAATCTCAGGTTCAATAACCACGCCTTTTTTGGGTAACTCAAAGTCCAATCTATTTTGGTGCATGCGCATGGCTGCAATACCGCCATTTTCATCGCGATCAAATGACACCGAGATGGTGTCAGTCATGGTGAAGTACCACAAGCCATCAGCATCAGGGTCTTTCAACTCATACACCATTTGACCAGGCACATCCACAGCCGGCTTGCCATTCTCTTTGATTAAAAAGGTAAAAATACTGTCTTTAAATGAAGCAAAATTGGCGTGGTATTCGCCCACGAATTCATCGTAGCCCACTTGACTGCGGTCATCCGCAGTTGAGACTTTGTCATCCTGAGCTGTTGCCAAATGGTCCCAAACCAGGTTGATTGATTCTTGTTGTAATGGGGTGGCTGTGACATTGGTCAACAAGACAAAACCCAAATCAGATTCAGGCAATAAAGCCACTTGCGCCCCATAGCCATCAATGTTACCCCCATGTTCGACTACTGGTTGATCCTGCCAGGGGCGTAAGAACCAACCCATGCCATAGTTCATCTCACCGGAAATGTTGATGGCTGGTTCCCAAGTGGCATGAAGTTGTTCTTTTGAAATCAGTTGTTTGCCATCGTGATTTCCATCATTGAGTAACACCTTGACCCACTGTGCCATATCCTTAACATTCGAATAGATACCACCTGCAGGTGCCACATTATTCAGGTTGCGACGTGGCATCAGGTCATGTGTTTCGGTTTCATCGTTCCACTGATAACCCAATGAGATGTTTTCATTGGATTCGGCCGTTTCATGAATTGATGTGGAGTCAGTCATACCCAGTGGCTGTAGAATTGTTTGTGCTAAAACATCATCCCAGCTGCTGCCTGCTAAATTTGCAATCACTTCGCCGGCTGCCAGATACATGACATTGTTATAGTGAAAACTCTTTCTGAATTCGTCCCAAGGTTCGGCATGGGTTGCTGTTTCCAGTATCAATTCCCGGCTGGCTTGTCCATTGGCCCACAACAAATCATTGCGGGTATAACCGGATCGGTGAGACAAAGCATCTCTTAATGTGACTGGTAAATGCGCTCCATCTACAGTGAATTGATAGGCTGGCAAGTAGGAAGCAACTTCGTCATCCCAATTCAGTTTGCCCTCATCAACCATCATCGCTGTCATGATCGCTGTAAATGACTTGGATGAGGAGCCAATGGCAAACAGCGTATCCGGTGTGGCGGGAGTCTGATTTTCCAGATCCATCACCCCAAACCCTTGGCTCAGAATGACTTGATCTCCCTTAACCACCGCAATGGCCATGCCGGGAATGTGATGTTCTATGCGTTTGGCTTCTAATGTATCAACCAATTTTTTGATTGAATCTTCTGATGGTCCAGCGATGGCGTATGCAGGTAGCACCAGCATCAGCACCATGCTCAGCAAAATTAAGATGACGCGAATAAAATTTTTAATTTTCATTTCCATAATAGTTCTCCTGTAAATGATCATGTTCTGATTGATTGCTCAGCTTGGTACACGGAGTAATCATCAGGTTCTTGTACATTGGTTTGACTCATGATCAAAGCAATGGTGGTGAAGTAGAGTGACTGCACAATCAGGTTCCAGTCTCGCATGTCTAATTTGGCCAGCCACATGTTGATGGTCAGGAATAAATTGGCCAATAACCAACCTAAGACCAATAATTGACAGACCATGCGTTGTTGTTGAATGCGGTCAGGATGAGATTGGTGCGGGTCGGTTTTTTTGCCTCTTATCTGGGTTTGAATCAACACCAAAAAGAAAACATTCAGTCCCAGATTGAATAGGATGTTCCAGTACCCGGCGAATCCAGGGAAAGGGTTTTGTGCCATATAAATCACGGTTGCTATGTACCCCAGCATGGAGATGAGGATGAAGCCCAACCATGTGATCGTCACATGGTCGGTCAGATTACGCGGTTGCAGTTGTGCAGAACGAACCGGATTGGTGTTCAGTTGACGCATCATTTGGTGGTGTTTGATCCCTTGGGTGCCTAAATACAAAAACGGGGTGTACTGCATCAAGAAATACACGGACAGTGCACCCTGATTGTCCCAGCCCAACAGTTCAGTTTGGGTGCTCCAATACAAATGGGCCAACATGGCCAAGCCGATTAACATCACCAGCGCATTGAAAGCGATGAACCGGTTCAAGACTTCATGCATGCGCTGCTGTGACACAGGATACAGCTTAGGATAATCTGCAGGTGGGTGTGCCTGCATTCTGCGGCTTAAACGCTGTCTTACCCACCCAGGAATCAATGCCGAGATGGTGACAACTTGCAATAAGAAAACAGCATAAAATAAAGTGGTTTGTTGCATGATATTCTCCTGTTATCCGTTGGTTGGGTTGGCTTTATAGACATCAAAATCCATGTCTTTCAAACAGTTGTTGTTGAGCATGAAACCCATTGAAATGATCACCAGCATTTGTAAGAACAGGCTCATCATGATTGGCATCACTGATTTCAATTGGTAGGCTTCGACCATCAACGCCAGCATCATGAATACATGGCAAGCGATCAATGTGTAACAGAAAGACTTGATCACCATGCTCACTGTTTTATGTCGATCATCATTCGATTGATAGGGGTCTTTGACTTTGCCGCCAATCAACCATTTGCTCATGGCATAAAAAAACACGAAGCCAACCACCAAAACGCCGCACATCGATAATGTTTTGGTGCTTGAATTCAAGGTTTGGTTCTCGATGATCAGGCCTAAGATCATGAATGCCAGGAACGTCAAGGGCACCAGACTCAGTAAATGTGGTGACACATAGTCCAAAATCCCCCTGGGTGTCAGCTGGGCTGTTTTGATGGTTCTTTGGTCTTGCTGTTTCATCAACTTTGCCAAGCGCATGCCAAACACCTCTAACAACTGGCTTGGAATCATTTGCCACATGAAATAACCCCAGGGTAACAAGGGGTGTACACCTTCTTCACCCACCCATTGGCCTGTATAAATGAAGTACAAGATCACCCAGCCCAGGATGAAATTAATGCCATTAAGCCAGCGGTATATGTTCATGTTCCGGGTGAAGAATTCTGAAGACTTGGGGTAGAGCTTTGGGTGTGTGCTGGCCGGGTAGTTTTCCAAAACATAGGCCGATCGTTTCAGCACACGCCAAGGGAAGTAGGCTGAAAGTAAAATGATTTGTAGGCTGAATACCACCATGAATAAAGATAATTCAGTCATGTTATGCTCCTGTTAATTGGTTAAGTACATCGGCAAAAGCGATGCGAATTTCTGAATCGGTTACGCCGGCCTGTTTGAATGCAGTGATGGTTTGAGTCAATTCTTTCATCACCCAGGCATTCAGATCTACCGTACAGTTGTCTTTGGCTTCTGGATGTATAAAGGTGCCCCGATAACCTTTGGTAACGATCACCGAATCCCGCTCCAGCAAGCGATAGGCTTTGGCCACCGTTTTGTTGTTCATGTCCAGATCATTGGCCAATTGTCTGATTGAAGGCAGTGGATCGCCTGGTTCAACCTGGTTGCTCTGGACCGCTTGTTTGATCTGCATCACCAGTTGCGAAAACAGGGGTGTTGCACTTTCTATGTCGATTGTTATTTCCATCGTTTAGATGTCCCATATGTACCGTGTGTACTAATGGTACAACTGGAACAATATGAAAGTCAAGAAGATTTTACGCGCTCTACACCTGTGGGACTACAACTAAACCTTTTACTTTTCTGCAACTAACCCCTTTATTTTCCAAATAAATCATTTATTTAGCTTCCTCTCGAAATAAGTCTAAAAAGTATTTTTCAGAAATGAAAAATTCAAAAAAAATTTTAATGGATATTAATAAAAACAACACTTAAAGGATAGGAAAGGTCTGAAATGTTAGATAAAAGTGGAAAGAATCGAGAAAAAAGTAATATGTAACTAGGTACTGAATTATTTCAATGTCTCACTATCATGAATAGCAGTAACTAATATTACCTCAGTAAAGCTTACTAAGAATTCAGCTGAAACAAAGAACCTTAATATTTTTCCATTATCTATATATAAGTCATTAGAGTATTCATGGCATATTAAATGCCTTATTGTGAATAATTCTTTAATTGATTTTATGAAATCATCTCGATTTTCTCTTAAACTTATTGGATCTTCATCAGTATATAATTCAAATTCGCTACTACATACATGATCAATGAAATCAACCTCTAGCAAAGCGCTCATTGCTTTGTTTATATCATCTAGGCTACTGATACTTAAAAAATGTGAAACATAGTCACCTAATGAAATTTCTTTTTTCTGTATAGCAGCAGCAATATCTAGGTTCAGCTTTACATTACTTAGATTAGTGACTCTTTCAATAAAAGGTGTGCCAGAGTTGATTAGATCTGCAATAGCGGATCTAAAATATCCTTCTATTCCTGCAACAATCGCAACTGGATAGTATCGTGATAACTCAGGGTTAATAGTTTTAGATTCTTTTGCTTCTAAACCCATCAAAAGTAAGTGTGAATTTCTAACACAGTCAGTTCTTAATATGTATGATTTTAATCTCTCATCACACTCAGATCTGACTTTCTTATCCAGGATTTCTTGTAATATGTTTCTTTTTGACATAGCTATATAGCATTCAATATAGTTATTTTTAAATTAGATCCCTAAAAAGGCTTTTTAATCATTTAATTGAAAGATCTAAAATTGATGCTCTGTCTGACTCATTTAGAATTGAATACTTTGCACAATGCATTTCTTCTGGATCAATTGAATCTGAATAAACCTTGATTTTGTGATCAGCGGTCGATATTGAAGTTGCAAGTCCAGTTACATCCATTTCAAACAAAGAGTTAAGCATCTCGTGTGTTTCTTTAGGGAACGACTTTTTATAAGTATCATTATATACAGGTTTGAAATATCGAATTAAGGATGCTTCAACAAGGTCGATCCTATTTTTACGAGTGTATTTGGCTTCTAGAAGATCAAACAATCTATTCTCATTTGACTCAAAGCTAAAAGTTGGTTGTACAATTCCTCCTGCATAAATGAAGTTTTTATATTCGAGAAAATCGTAAAGCAATATTAAAACTTCTTGATCAGGATAATCGTTATTGATATCAGCTAACACTTTTTGAAGAGATCCATGTCCTTGCTTTCCTGTTCTTCCTATGAGGCGTTTAATGGCATTAGAACTACCATTTTTTCCGAATGATTGTCCTATATATTCTATTTTTAGATTTACAAACTCATCTAGCTTGTGATCAGAATGAGTGATAACGTCTTGAAGACGAATATACTGGGGTGTTTTATAGCTAGCTAATTTTAAACAAAGAACATTGAATGGATATTCCACTTCATAAATTTGTAAAACCTTTTCATCATATGGAAGTTTAAATTTAAATGGTCTAGTATCAATTGTGAATTTATTGTGAACTAAAAAATTACCTGTTAATTCATTGCTACACTTAGAAATTTTAAGTGATGGTTGATCAAAAGAAATGCGGTTTCTTGTGGATACTAAATAAATATTATGATTTACAAGTATTTTAGAAATCTCTTCATCTAGTTTATAAAGTTCAGCTGGTTTGAATATATAAGGTTCAGCTGAGAATAATTCCAGCAAACCTTCAACTGCGTGTTTTCTAATTTTCATAATTGTAATTATTATACAATTAATTTGCTAAATATTTAGCTTTCTCTCAAAGTATGAATTATGAGAATTTTATTTTTATAATCTTCAAGCGGTCTGGCTTAGCTGATTTAAGGAACTAAACATGTAAAATCTTATAAAAAAACAATAGAGTCAGACTATATAGATAGTATTGTTGCACGAGAACTTTTAAAGCAATTATTGTCAACCGTTAAACAAATCCCAGGGGCATCTTATTTACAATTAGGGTTTGTTGCATCTTTTCTGGAAAGCTCATAAAAAATGCCACAGGGATAACACCAAAGCAAATTTTTGAATTAATAATTGTCGTAGAGGCAACTGAAAAAATTGTTAATGAGATGTCTTTAGAAGACAAAGAAATATATGACTTAATAAAAGCGAATCCAAATTGTCAAATAACAATCATTTCCAGGTTTAGGATAATTTTAAAGAATCAAATGATTGATTGAATGAATTTCTAGTTCCATTCATACAAAATGTTTAAAAAGCCCTATTGATAATAGTGGATAGTAATCCAAATATGTATCAATTTGTAACAGTTTTGTAATCATAAATAAATCAGCTTTTAATAAGGGAAAACATTGTATGGATCGCTACTATTGATCTGAGTTGTGTTTGCCCATCTCTATATGGACTATCTATAGCTTTGTAATAATTGAGGCAATCTGTAATGAATAAACAGGAGTTGATAATGAATAAAAATAAAACCAGTCTTTTGCTTCTTACCTATTTAGTTCTTTGTTCGCTAACGAGCAAAGCAGTACAAGTCAGCCCAACCGGCACAGGAGAAGTTCTTATATATCCTTACTACTCTGTTAACAATGGTTTGAACACACTTTACTCAGTAGTTAATACCACGCCTGACACAAAGGCAATTAAAGTTCAATTCTTGGAGGGAAATAACGCCGAAGAAACACTTGATTTCAATGTATATTTGTCAGCATATGATGTTTGGACTGGGGCTTTAATACCATCAACGTCCAATCAAGCTGACCATTCTGGCGAGCCCTCAGCGACTCATATATCCAATGATGCATCGTGTACACCTTTCCTTGTAAAGGATGGCCAGGAGTTTTTGCCTTTTCAAATAGATTATGATGATTTATCGGTTCAACAGGAAAACACCAGTATGCAACGAGCCAGAGAAGGACATTTCATCATCATTGAAATGGCTTCATTCAGCCAATCTGGCACGGGTACAAATGTTGTCGATTGGGCCGATCATAGAAATGTTGGTGTCCCTGCCAGTTGTGCCGCTATTGTGGGTGATTGGAGTGACAATGGCGAATGGGACTCTGGAGGAGAAGAAAACCCCACAGGGGGGCTGTTTGGAACAGCATCATTGGTAGATGTAGCACAAGGCATCAGCTACACGTATGATGCATTGGCATTGATTAATTTTTGGCAAGGAAGTGCCTATCATACGGAACCTGGCTCATTGGAACCAAATCTGAGCGATGCTTATCCGGAATCAAAAGTGATTTTAGCTTCTGGTGATAATGTAACATCACAATGGAATTCCGGCTATCAAGCGGTTTCATCTGTATTGATGAGTGCTGAAATCATGAATGAATATGCCCTTGAGACAGCTGTGAATGGTCAAACTGAATGGGTGGTCAGTTTTCCTACCAAGAGGCACCATTTAGAGGGTGAAATAAGAGCGCCATTTTTCAATGATTGGGATGGAATGGATGCATGTGAGGGAGTGGCAATACAACTTTTGGACAGAAATCAATACCACCACATATTTAATACTATCTGTCCTATATTTTGTGGCCTAATTGACCCCAGACCTCAGTTATGTCAGTCAAGTACTGTCGTTGAATTTTTTCTTCCACGATCACTGACAAGTGATGAGTCCAGAGTACTTGGATCAAATAATTTGCTTCAACTAGAGTCACCACATGGTGATAACACCACTGAGAGTGGATGGGCGAAGATTGATTTTGTTGATGACGAACATCAGATGGCATCATTAGAAGGTCATGTGTTCCATGGGCTACCCGCATTGGGTTTTTCAGTTCAAAAATACACCAACTCTCAAGCACAAGCTGGATTATTGGCACAGTATGGGGGGCTCTTTAAACATAAACACACCCTAAGAATTGAGCAGTAATGGATGGTCGGATGTAATTCCTGGCAAATCTTTCAAAACATACAATTTAAAATCCTCTCGAGCCATGGCTTGATAATGGATTTATTTCTTATTGTAAGGGTAGTTACCACATAGCTACATAAAGGGCCAACTTTTAACAATTAAAGAGGCATTGCCCCCTATTAGTTAGCAAGGACGTATCAACCTAAGATGATCAACAGTGCTTGAGCATGCACATTTCCGAACAAAAAGATCAGCGCTAAATCAGGTTTTGATCAGGACTTTATTGTGATGTTATTTGATAATTTACAGTAAGGAGCCATGCACGAAATCTATACGCTATACCGTTGCATGACTCTTTAGCTGGAAAGCACGGGTGGCGGAGTTTTTGCTCAAGCCCTATTCTACCCCGTCTCCCTTGTTTCCCACGCTTGTAGGGCTCTGATTTCAAAAACAACAATGTGTTATTCAGAACAAATGCCTGTCTTTACAACTATATGGTCATTACCCTTGATAAAGAGGTATGCGCCCTGAACCTAAGGAATATAAAGATGATAAAAAACTGTTCTCACTTAAAAAAAACGGCCCTGGTTTCTGCCTTGCTGCTAGAAATGGGTGCGGGGGCACAAGCGGCCAACATCGCCGTTGATGGCACCACTTGTAACTTAGCGGATGCCATCACTGCCGCCAATATGGATACTCCTACAGGGGGGTGTTCAGCTGGAGCGGGGGATGATGTCCTGGATTTAGATTTGGGTGGTAGCCCATTTGTACTAACAGCTCAATTGCCTGATATCAGTTCCAATGTCACAATCAATGGTAATGGCGCAACAGTCTCTCGAGATGCCGGGGCGCTTGAATTCAACGTGTTCAACATAAATGGCACCAACACCACTTCAATTTTAAATGACCTAACAATCACGGGTGGAAACAGTCCCGTTAATTTTGGAGGTGGTTTATTTGCTGGATTTGGAACGACTGTTGAAATTAATAATTGCACCATCACAGACAACATGGGTGGTGGTGTATTGTTCAACAACAGCAGTAATGCGACGCTCAGAAATTCTCTGATTGATAACAACACAGGAAACATGGCATTTTTGCTTGATGGAGCAGGCGTTGGTATAGCTGGTGGTAATGTGGATATCATTAACACAACCATTACAAGAAATTACAATCCAGCATACATTTCAGGAGGTGGTGGCGGTATCTTTATCTCTGATTCTTTCGGTCCAGTAACAGTTGGCATAACCAACAGCACCATTTCTGGCAACACTGCCACAGCTAGAGGTGGTGGAATCTCCAGCGAGGGTGGTGGCCTTGGTATAGATTTGAATTTGAATAACGTCACGGTCACTTTGAATTCATCTGCTGGCAATGGTGGTGGTATTTATAGCAGTTATACGGATATTGCCGTTTCTCAATCTTTGATTTCTGGCAATACGGCAGCGGTATCCAATCAATGGGAATCTACAGGTGCATCTTACGTGACAGTTAATGCATACAACATCTTTGGAGAAAGCAATGCCGCGGGGTTGACAGGAGTGACTCCGGGTGTTTATGACATCATACCAACAGTTGGTGTTGCGGAGATTTTTGACACCAACTTAACAGACAACGGCGGTGCAACACCAACCCATGCATTGATCGCCAATGGCCCTGCTTTAGACGCGATTGCCGCATGTTTACTGAGCACTGATCAAACGGGTAAATCCAGACCCATCGATGGAGATGCAGATGGCAATGCATTGTGCGATGTGGGGGCCTTCGAAAACATCTACCCCGATGTGATTTTCACTGATGGGTTTGAAAACTGACGATGCTCAGCTGAAACCTTAAAAACTTAAGTACATTGATGGTGCATGGTCAAAAAAGGGGTGTGCAGTCAAATGGGGCGAAAACAGACAAACATCAGGAAATGAATAGGATTCCATTAAGTGTTTTACTACTGCGATCAGCATAATCAATACTGTTCTGATTCTTTTGTTGGTGAAATTGTGGTGAACATCAACACCTGTAGAAGTTGCGATGGTGATGTAAGCATCAAATCTTATCAGTCTGTTTGTTAGAGAAAACCCATGAAAAAATATGTAAAACACCTGGTGGTAACCGCTTTTTTAGCTCTGGTTCATTTATCGTCCCTGGCGCAATTTCCTTCAAACCTGGATCTATCCACTCTGGATGGCAACAATGGATTTGTCATCAATGATGTTAGTGGTTTGGCTGGTTTTTCAGTCAGCGATGCAGGGGATGTCAATGGTGATGGTATCGATGATGTGATCCTGGGGGCTCCTTTTTCTGGTCCAGATACGAACAGACCAACCGGTGTCAGTTATGTGGTTTATGGAACAAATGGCGGTTTTACTGGTTCCATAGATCTGTCCAGCCTCGACGGGATAGATGGCTTTACATTGAATGGTATCTCACCAGATGATGTGGCTGGTTGGTCAGTTAGCACAGCGGGTGATGTTAATGCCGACGGATTCGATGATATGATCATTGGTGCTCATGATGTTGAGACAAGCGGAGGTAACACTTATGTGGTTTTTGGAAGTGATCAAAACTTTCCCCCCTTTATTAACTTGTCCGACCTTAATGGAATCAATGGATTTACCTTGGGAGGTACTGATGATTATGATCTGACTGGTTGGTCTGTCAGCACAGCCGGTGATGTCAATGGTGATGGCTTCGATGATGTGATCATTGGGGCCCCTTTTGCTGATCCCAATGGCAGTGGGTCTGGTAGCAATTATGTGGTGTTTGGAAAGAGTGCTTTCTCAAATTATTTTGATTTATCCACCCTGGATGGGAGCAATGGATTTACACTTCATGGTGCATCTCGTGATGAATTGGGCCATTCTGTCAGTGGTGCAGGTGATGTCAATGGCGATGGCATTGATGATCTGGTCTTTGGTGCTCCTTTAGAACATAGCAGCTATGTGCTGTTTGGAACCACCATGGGATTTCCTTCAACCATCAATTCGTTTGACTTAAATGGAGACAATGGCTTTACCCTGAATGGTATCGCAATCGGATGGTTTGTCAGTACAGCAGGCGATGTCAATGATGATGGCATTGATGACCTGATCATTGGCGCTTTTGGTGCGGAAAGCAACCCTGTGGTATTTGGTGATGATGGTATTTTTACTGATGGTTTTGAACAGGACTGATGCGCCGAGAATGATTTATCTTGAAATCAAATGCTCTTGATCTGATACTTGATATTCAGTGAGTTGTGTATCCCGTCAGCACCATATGGACCAAATAGGCCAAATCACTAAGAGATAGTTTCGGTTCATTGTAAACTTTAAATACTGGAGTAAACAATGAAGAAAACCAAAGCAGAAAAACCGTACGAGACATCCGTCGTCGTACGCGCAAACATTATTCAGCCGAAGATAAAATTCGCATAGTGATCGAAGGGCTGCGTGCGAGGACGGCATATCAGCTCTGTGCCGTCGCGAAGGGATCAATGCGAACTTGTATTACCGTTGGTCCAAAGAGTTTCTGGAAGCTGGTAAGAAACATTTGGCTGGCGATACAGTACGCGAAGCCAGCTCTGAAGAAGTCAAAGAACTTCGTGCTGAAACTTTGTCACTGAAAGAAGCCTTGGCTGAAACCGTGCTTGAGAATCGCTTGCTTAAAAAAAGCATGATTAGCGATTGTGGCGACGATACGTGAGATACTCGGCTTCAGAAAAGTACGAGTTGATTCAACTGGTGCAAGATTCTGAACTTTCGGTTCGCAAAACACTGAAAAGATTATCTATTAACCGATCCACTTTCTATGGCTGGCTTGAGCGTTACGAGAAAGATGGTTTAGCTGGATTGTCTGACAAACCAGCTAAACCAAGTCGGGTGTGGAACAAGATCAGTGAACAACACCAACAAGCCATGCTCCAAATGGCTCTAGATGAAACTGATCTGTCACTCAGAGAGTTGGCTGTGAAATACACCGACACACAAGGCTATTATGTATCAGAATCAAGCATGTACAGGTTGTTAAAGTCTCAAGACCTGATCACTTCACCTGCTTATATCCTGATGCAGGCTGGAGACAAGTTTGATCAGCCCAGCAATCGGGTAAACGAGCTTTGGCAGACTGATTTCACTTACTTCAAGATCATTGGCTGGGGGTGGTATTATCTATCCACCATACTGGATGACTATTTCAGATTCATCATTTCATGGCGACTGTGTACCACCATGGCTGCATCTGATGTAACTGACACCTTGGATGATGCTTTGGCTTTCACAGGGCTGGATCAAGTGCATGTGGACCATAAACCACGATTACTGAGTGATAACGGTCCATGTTATATATCAGGCCAACTGGCTGATTACCTGAAAGATCAGAAGATAACACACACTCGTGGAAGACCATACCGTCCACAAACCCAAGGCAAGATTGAAAGATGGCATCGTTCAATGAAGAATCAAATACTTCTGAATCACTATTACTTACCTAGTGAACTTAAACAGCAGATGCATCGTTTTGTCAGCTACTACAACCATGAACGCTATCATGAATCATTGGATAACCTAACACCGTCTGATGTCTATTACGGCAGAGCTGAGGAGGTGCTTAAACAAAGAAAACAGATCAAACAAAACACCATCGCCTTGAGGCGACAATTACATTATGATAACTTAAACAATATGAACCAATCTGTCTCTTAAATTAAAAGGTCAGTGGTCCAAAAGGTTTTGACGACATACAATTACAAAGTAAAAGGTTTAGTTGTACGCCCAACCTGTCAGAAGTCATGATTTGAGCTGAATAATCCATATACATCAATGAGATAAGGGTTATATTCGAATTGAAAATAATTCAGGTAATTTTTTTTACCTGGTCACTATTGAGCTGTGTTTTATGGGTCCTAAGGGTACATGTACCACACAGTTGTACCCTTCAATGGTACATATGAATTACCTATCA
Source organism: Marinicella sp. (assembly GCA_965230295.1). Taxonomy (GTDB): domain Bacteria; phylum Pseudomonadota; class Gammaproteobacteria; order Xanthomonadales; family Marinicellaceae; genus Marinicella. The sequence continues at coordinate 2,688,504 of OZ246001.1, forward strand.
GTACGCTTGACTGTTATTCTTGGTGGTGACAAAACGCAAGATGGTGACGGTCAGCATGATGACCAGGAAGGGAATACAGGTATACAGGATGCCAGTCCATTGGTAGTTGAACAGCACCCAACCGGCCATCAAGGAAGACATGCCCTGGAAGGTGAAAATACTGAAGTCGTTGACGGCTTGAACTTTGTGTCGTTCATGACTTTCATAACTCAGTGGTAATAAAGTGGTACCGGAATAGAACAGGAAATTCCAGCCAATGCCCAATAAGATCAACGCCCACCAGTAATGCAACAGATCATGTCCGTGACTGGCAATGATGACCACCCCAACAAACATCAGCGTACCCACCAACAAAAAGTATTTGGTCTTGATGCGTGAACCTAACCGGTTGAACGGAAAAGGCATTATTTAGATCACTTAATCTTGGTTAGCTATATGTATCAAGATTAAGTACTTTAAACACAAAAAATTAAATCACCAGGGAATTATTAAACGCAGTATTGAGTGATGCTCAATTAAAATAATCAGCATTAAATAAGGTTTTGATCAGTTATTAGTGAGAGACTTGAGTGATTATTATGCAGGTTTAAACTTGATTATAGACCTATGAAAACCTCAATTCTGTTTTTAATACTTTCCGTGTTTATGGTATCGACAGCAAAAGCTGAATTTGTTTTCACTTTTGAGGCGAGAACGGGCAATCTGGAGCTGGATTTGTCGACTCATCCAGCTCACAACTATAACTATACCGTGGATATTGATGATGGAGCCCAGGTCTTCGCTGGAATAACCGGAAATTTTGTTTATACATTTCAAGGACCTGGCAACCACAGGATCAAGGTTACTGAAAAGTACCCGAATCCTTATCTAGTTGGTTCAACAGCTGCTCAAAATGGCCAGGTGATCAGCATAGATCAATGGGGTAGTCAGCAGTGGGAATCCATGGATCGGGCATTTCAGGGAGTGGATACGGTTATTTTGGCCACGGATGTACCTGATCTGTCGCAAGTAACCAACATGTCATTAATGTTTGCTTCAAGTAACATCGGCTACCTTAATTTGAATGGCTGGGACGTGTCATCAGTTGAAGATATGTCATACTTATTTGCTGACGCTTCATTTGTTGACCCACAAGTGGGTCTTTGGAACGTGTCATCGGTGACCGACATGAGAGGCATGTTCAGTCAAGCTTTAAGTGCCAATCCCGATGTGGTTGGTTGGGATGTTTCTTCGGTGACTCATATGGGCTCCATGTTTTGGAACGCAGATGCCGCCGCTCCCGATGTAAGTGGTTGGAATACCTCATCGGTCGTCTGGATGAGAAGCATGTTTCAAGATGCAAACCTTGCCAATCCCGACGTGAGTAATTGGGACACCTCGTCTCTGGAAGATGCATCTTACTTGTTTAAGGACGCCACCTCTGCGGATCCTGATCTTAGCGGCTGGAAGATTGACAGGGTCACTGGCGTGACGGACATGTTGGCCAATACTGGGTTGACGACCGATAACTATGATCGCTTGTTGATTAACTTTGCCAATCAAAATGTCATGAGTGGCCTTGATTTCAGCGCGGGCAGCACACCTTATTGTTATGGTGAAATTGCCCGAAACTTTTTAGAAAACGCCCATGCGTGGACGGTCACTGATGGTGACAAGGATTGTAGCCACATCAACATAGCCGTGCCATTTGTCACCACCTGGGAGGCTACGGCCAGCAACCCGACCATCGATTTGCCTAATGATCCGAATTTTCCAGGTCAATACCTGTTTGATGTGGATATAGGTAATGATGGGTCGTTTGAATACACTGGTTTGGTAGAAGATTTTAGCCATACATTCCCAAGTCCTGGTTTCTACACCATCGGCATCAAGGGCTTTTATCCCAGCCCTAATTTTGATGGTTCAACCGCTGCAACCGACGGCCAATTGCTCAGCGTTGATCAATGGGGTGATATTCGATGGTTGTCCATGCACAGGGCTTTTAGTGGTGTGGACACGCAAATGCTTACCACAGATGCGCCTGATCTGTCGCTGGTCACCGATATGTCATACATGTTTGATGACAGTGCCATTGTCAATCTTGATACCAGTCATTGGGATGTGTCATTTGTAACCGATATGAATGGGCTTTTTTATCGAACAACCGCAATCAATGCTGATGTGAGCGAATGGGATGTATCATCTGTAACTGACATGAGCAGCCTGTTTGCATACACTTCCAACTGGAATCCAAATATCCGAGATTGGGATGTATCATCCGTGCTGGACATGAAGTTCATGTTTTGGGAGGCGGCTGATGCCAGTCCCGAGGTGGGTGACTGGGATGTATCATCTGTGATCAATATGAGCTACATGTTTGGAAACACTCCTGTTGCCAATCCTCAGGTGAGTGGTTGGGGCACTTCGTCGGTAACTGATATGAGTGGTATGTTCCAGGGAGCCAATGCGGCCCATCCCGATGTGAGTGGCTGGGATGTATCCTCTGTGACAAGAATGAGCTACATGTTCGGAGGTTCTTCGGCCAATCCAATTGTGGGTGGCTGGAATGTGTCATCTGTAACTGATATGACTGGCCTTTTTTACAATGCCACTGCGGCTGACCCAAATGTCAGCAATTGGATAACATCTTCTCTTACCGACACAAGTTACATGTTTGCAAACGCGTCAAATGCGAATCCAGATGTCAGTAACTGGGATGTATCATCTGTACAAAATATGCGGTTCATGTTTTGGGAAGCAGCAGCTGCCAATCCTGATCTTGCCAGTTGGCAGATACCTGAAGTCATTAACATGACAAGGATGTTGGAAAATTCCGGGCTGACAACCAGTAACTATGATGCCATGCTGGTGAATTTTGACAGTCAAAATGTCATGAGTGGTGTCACTTTTGGTGCCTTCCCGACCACTTATTGTAATGCGGATACAGAGCATGCCTCGCTGACGAGTGCCGATGGTTGGGTCATCACAGATGGCGGATTTGATTGCAGCCCCCCGGACACCACGGCCCCGGCTCCACCAGTCTTTGATCCGGTGAATGAAAATACCAATCCAATCACTGGCCTTTCTGAGCCTGGTGCTTTGATTACACTGGATGCCGTGAATTGTGACAACACTCCTGTGATCACTGCGGCAAATGGTCTCTGGTCTTGTGTTGTTCCTGCCTCTGACCCTCTACAACCTACCACGGTGATCAGCGCCACGGCCACCGATGACGCTGGTAATGAGTCAGATCCATCCAGCATCATTGTGGGTGACACAGCGGCGAATCAATCAGTGAGCCCAACGATTGACCCGGTGGCCAATGGTGCCACCGAAATCACCGGAACGGCGGTACCTGACTCAATAATTGAATTCGGATATGGTATCTTCACTTGCGCCAATTCAACGGTGGTGGCCGATGCTTGGGGCAATTGGAAATGTACCTCTCCATCCTTTGATGTAACCACTGGCTTTGTCGTCATCGTAACAGCCACCCAGCCTGGTTTATCGGTTTCACCTGCGGTCACCACCACCGTGTATGATCCGGGTGTGACCTCTCCACCAGCACCTCAGGTCGATCCAACCGATGGCACTTTCGTCAGCGGCAGCACCATTGCTGATGGTCTGATCACCGTATATAACGAGCAGTCGATCCAGCTGTGCAGCACAATCGCTGATGCCTCTGGCAACTTCAACTGTACACCGCTGAGTCCTTCACCAGTGGTCGATGATGTGCTCAGTGTGATTGTCACCGATGGTGATGGCAACTCATCGTTACCCACCCGGGTCACAGTGCAGGCCGATATTGTGGCCCCAGCTCCACCCATCATTAATCCGGTGAATGTCGGCACCGACCCAATCACTGGCCTTTCTGAACCAGGTACACTGATCATCCTGGGTATGGCTACTTGTGACAACGACCCTGTGATCACAGCTGCAAATGGTGTCTGGTCTTGTGATGTACCTGCCTCCCCACCCTTGATGATCGGCACAGTGATCAGTGCCACAGCCACCGATGCCTCAGGCAATGTCTCTGATCCATCCAGCACCACCGTGGGGGCCCTATCAGGTCAGTCAGAAAGCCCAACATTTAACCCAGTGGCCAACGGGGCCACCCAGGTCACCGGTACAGCAATACCTGGTTCAATCATTCACTTAGGCGGTGGTGCGATCACTTGTTTTGAACCAGAGGTGGTGGCTGATGCCTCAGGTAACTGGATCTGTACCTCACCCTCATTGGTGCCAGTCACCGGTGATGTGATCAGTGCAACGGCAACCCAGTTTGGTTTATCGGTTTCACCTGCGGTCACCACCACCGTGTATGATCCGGGTGTGACCTCTCCACCAGCACCTCAGGTCGATCCAACCGATGGCACTTTCGTCAGCGGCAGCACCATTGCTGATGGTCTGATCACCGTATATAACGAGCAGTCGATCCAGCTGTGCAGCACAATCGCTGATGCCTCTGGCAACTTCAACTGTACACCGCTGAGTCCTTCACCAGTGGTCGATGATGTGCTCAGTGTGATTGTCACCGATGGTGATGGCAACTCATCGTTACCCACCCGGGTCACAGTGCAGGCCGATATTGTGGCCCCAGCTCCACCCATCATTAATCCGGTGAATGTCGGCACCGACCCAATCACTGGCCTTTCTGAACCAGGTACACTGATCATCCTGGGTATGGCTACTTGTGACAACGACCCTGTGATCACAGCTGCAAATGGTGTCTGGTCTTGTGATGTACCTGCCTCCCCACCCTTGATGATCGGCACAGTGATCAGTGCCACAGCCACCGATGCCTCAGGCAATGTCTCTGATCCATCCAGCACCACCGTGGGGGCCCTATCAGGTCAGTCAGAAAGCCCAACATTTAACCCAGTGGCCAACGGGGCCACCCAGGTCACCGGTACAGCAATACCTGGTTCAATCATTCACTTAGGCGGTGGTGCGATCACTTGTTTTGAACCAGAGGTGGTGGCTGATGCCTCAGGTAACTGGATCTGTACCTCACCCTCATTGGTGCCAGTCACCGGTGATGTGATCAGTGCAACGGCAACCCAGTTTGGTTTATCGGTTTCACCTGCGGTCACCACCACCGTGTATGATCCGGGTGTGACCTCTCCACCAGCACCTCAGGTCGATCCAACCGATGGCACTTTCGTCAGCGGCAGCACCATTGCTGATGGTCTGATCACCGTATATAACGAGCAGTCGATCCAGCTGTGCAGCACAATCGCTGATGCCTCTGGCAACTTCAACTGTACACCGCTGAGTCCTTCACCAGTGGTCGATGATGTGCTCAGTGTGATTGTCACCGATGGTGATGGCAACTCATCGTTACCCACCCGGGTCACAGTGCAGGCCGATATTGTGGCCCCAGCTCCACCCATCATTAATCCGGTGAATGTCGGCACCGACCCAATCACTGGCCTTTCTGAGCCTGGTGCTTTGATTACACTGGATGCCGTGAATTGTGACAACACTCCTGTGATCACTGCGGCAAATGGTCTCTGGTCTTGTGTTGTTCCTGCCTCTGACCCTCTACAACCTACCACGGTGATCAGCGCCACGGCCACCGATGACGCTGGTAATGAGTCAGATCCATCCAGCATCATTGTGGGTGACACAGCGGCGAATCAATCAGTGAGCCCAACGATTGACCCGGTGGCCAATGGTGCCACCGAAATCACCGGAACGGCGGTACCTGACTCAATAATTGAATTCGGATATGGTATCTTCACTTGCGCCAATTCAACGGTGGTGGCCGATGCTTGGGGCAATTGGAAATGTACCTCTCCATCCTTTGATGTAACCACTGGCTTTGTCGTCATCGTAACAGCCACCCAGCCTGGTTTATCGGTTTCACCTGCGGTCACCACCACCGTGTATGATCCGGGTGTGACCTCTCCACCAGCACCTCAGGTCGATCCAACCGATGGCACTTTCGTCAGCGGCAGCACCATTGCTGATGGTCTGATCACCGTATATAACGAGCAGTCGATCCAGCTGTGCAGCACAATCGCTGATGCCTCTGGCAACTTCAACTGTACACCGCTGAGTCCTTCACCAGTGGTCGATGATGTGCTCAGTGTGATTGTCACCGATGGTGATGGCAACTCATCGTTACCCACCCGGGTCACAGTGCAGGCCGATATTGTGGCCCCAGCTCCACCCATCATTAATCCGGTGAATGTCGGCACCGACCCAATCACTGGCCTTTCTGAACCAGGTACACTGATCATCCTGGGTATGGCTACTTGTGACAACGACCCTGTGATCACAGCTGCAAATGGTGTCTGGTCTTGTGATGTACCTGCCTCCCCACCCTTGATGATCGGCACAGTGATCAGTGCCACAGCCACCGATGCCTCAGGCAATGTCTCTGATCCATCCAGCACCACCGTGGGGGCCCTATCAGGTCAGTCAGAAAGCCCAACATTTAACCCAGTGGCCAACGGGGCCACCCAGGTCACCGGTACAGCAATACCTGGTTCAATCATTCACTTAGGCGGTGGTGCGATCACTTGTTTTGAACCAGAGGTGGTGGCTGATGCCTCAGGTAACTGGATCTGTACCTCACCCTCATTGGTGCCAGTCACCGGTGATGTGATCAGTGCAACGGCAACCCAGTTTGGTTTATCGGTTTCACCTGCGGTCACCACCACCGTGTATGATCCGGGTGTGACCTCTCCACCAGCACCTCAGGTCGATCCAACCGATGGCACTTTCGTCAGCGGCAGCACCATTGCTGATGGTCTGATCACCGTATATAACGAGCAGTCGATCCAGCTGTGCAGCACAATCGCTGATGCCTCTGGCAACTTCAACTGTACACCGCTGAGTCCTTCACCAGTGGTCGATGATGTGCTCAGTGTGATTGTCACCGATGGTGATGGCAACTCATCGTTACCCACCCGGGTCACAGTGCAGGCCGATATTGTGGCCCCAGCTCCACCCATCATTAATCCGGTGAATGTCGGCACCGACCCAATCACTGGCCTTTCTGAACCAGGTACACTGATCATCCTGGGTATGGCTACTTGTGACAACGACCCTGTGATCACAGCTGCAAATGGTGTCTGGTCTTGTGATGTACCTGCCTCCCCACCCTTGATGATCGGCACAGTGATCAGTGCCACAGCCACCGATGCCTCAGGCAATGTCTCTGATCCATCCAGCACCACCGTGGGGGCCCTATCAGGTCAGTCAGAAAGCCCAACATTTAACCCAGTGGCCAACGGGGCCACCCAGGTCACCGGTACAGCAATACCTGGTTCAATCATTCACTTAGGCGGTGGTGCGATCACTTGTTTTGAACCAGAGGTGGTGGCTGATGCCTCAGGTAACTGGATCTGTACCTCACCCTCATTGGTGCCAGTCACCGGTGATGTGATCAGTGCAACGGCAACCCAGTTTGGTTTATCGGTTTCACCTGCGGTCACCACCACCGTGTATGATCCGGGTGTGACCTCTCCACCAGCACCTCAGGTCGATCCAACCGATGGCACTTTCGTCAGCGGCAGCACCATTGCTGATGGTCTGATCACCGTATATAACGAGCAGTCGATCCAGCTGTGCAGCACAATCGCTGATGCCTCTGGCAACTTCAACTGTACACCGCTGAGTCCTTCACCAGTGGTCGATGATGTGCTCAGTGTGATTGTCACCGATGGTGATGGCAACTCATCGTTACCCACCCGGGTCACAGTGCAGGCCGATATTGTGGCCCCAGCTCCACCCATCATTAATCCGGTGAATGTCGGCACCGACCCAATCACTGGCCTTTCTGAACCAGGTACACTGATCATCCTGGGTATGGCTACTTGTGACAACGACCCTGTGATCACAGCTGCAAATGGTGTCTGGTCTTGTGATGTACCTGCCTCCCCACCCTTGATGATCGGCACAGTGATCAGTGCCACAGCCACCGATGCCTCAGGCAATGTCTCTGATCCATCCAGCACCACCGTGGGGGCCCTATCAGGTCAGTCAGAAAGCCCAACATTTAACCCAGTGGCCAACGGGGCCACCCAGGTCACCGGTACAGCAATACCTGGTTCAATCATTCACTTAGGCGGTGGTGCGATCACTTGTTTTGAACCAGAGGTGGTGGCTGATGCCTCAGGTAACTGGATCTGTACCTCACCCTCATTGGTGCCAGTCACCGGTGATGTGATCAGTGCAACGGCAACCCAGTTTGGTTTATCGGTTTCACCTGCGGTCACCACCACCGTGTATGATCCGGGTGTGACCTCTCCACCAGCACCTCAGGTCGATCCAACCGATGGCACTTTCGTCAGCGGCAGCACCATTGCTGATGGTCTGATCACCGTATATAACGAGCAGTCGATCCAGCTGTGCAGCACAATCGCTGATGCCTCTGGCAACTTCAACTGTACACCGCTGAGTCCTTCACCAGTGGTCGATGATGTGCTCAGTGTGATTGTCACCGATGGTGATGGCAACTCATCGTTACCCACCCGGGTCACAGTGCAGGCCGATATTGTGGCCCCAGCTCCACCCATCATTAATCCGGTGAATGTCGGCACCGACCCAATCACTGGCCTTTCTGAACCAGGTACACTGATCATCCTGGGTATGGCTACTTGTGACAACGACCCTGTGATCACAGCTGCAAATGGTGTCTGGTCTTGTGATGTACCTGCCTCCCCACCCTTGATGATCGGCACAGTGATCAGTGCCACAGCCACCGATGCCTCAGGCAATGTCTCTGATCCATCCAGCACCACCGTGGGGGCCCTATCAGGTCAGTCAGAAAGCCCAACATTTAACCCAGTGGCCAACGGGGCCACCCAGGTCACCGGTACAGCAATACCTGGTTCAATCATTCACTTAGGCGGTGGTGCGATCACTTGTTTTGAACCAGAGGTGGTGGCTGATGCCTCAGGTAACTGGATCTGTACCTCACCCTCATTGGTGCCAGTCACCGGTGATGTGATCAGTGCAACGGCAACCCAGTTTGGTTTATCGGTTTCACCTGCGGTCACCACCACCGTGTATGATCCGGGTGTGACCTCTCCACCAGCACCTCAGGTCGATCCAACCGATGGCACTTTCGTCAGCGGCAGCACCATTGCTGATGGTCTGATCACCGTATATAACGAGCAGTCGATCCAGCTGTGCAGCACAATCGCTGATGCCTCTGGCAACTTCAACTGTACACCGCTGAGTCCTTCACCAGTGGTCGATGATGTGCTCAGTGTGATTGTCACCGATGGTGATGGCAACTCATCGTTACCCACCCGGGTCACAGTGCAGGCCGATATTGTGGCCCCAGCTCCACCCATCATTAATCCGGTGAATGTCGGCACCGACCCAATCACTGGCCTTTCTGAACCAGGTACACTGATCATCCTGGGTATGGCTACTTGTGACAACGACCCTGTGATCACAGCTGCAAATGGTGTCTGGTCTTGTGATGTACCTGCCTCCCCACCCTTGATGATCGGCACAGTGATCAGTGCCACAGCCACCGATGCCTCAGGCAATGTCTCTGATCCATCCAGCACCACCGTGGGGGCCCTATCAGGTCAGTCAGAAAGCCCAACATTTAACCCAGTGGCCAACGGGGCCACCCAGGTCACCGGTACAGCAATACCTGGTTCAATCATTCACTTAGGCGGTGGTGCGATCACTTGTTTTGAACCAGAGGTGGTGGCTGATGCCTCAGGTAACTGGATCTGTACCTCACCCTCATTGGTGCCAGTCACCGGTGATGTGATCAGTGCAACGGCAACCCAGTTTGGTTTATCGGTTTCACCTGCGGTCACCACCACCGTGTATGATCCGGGTGTGACCTCTCCACCAGCACCTCAGGTCGATCCAACCGATGGCACTTTCGTCAGCGGCAGCACCATTGCTGATGGTCTGATCACCGTATATAACGAGCAGTCGATCCAGCTGTGCAGCACAATCGCTGATGCCTCTGGCAACTTCAACTGTACACCGCTGAGTCCTTCACCAGTGGTCGATGATGTGCTCAGTGTGATTGTCACCGATGGTGATGGCAACTCATCGTTACCCACCCGGGTCACAGTGCAGGATTTACAAGCTCCGGATGCCCCTGTCATCAATGACCCAACTTCAGGCTTAACTGTTTCAGGTACTGGTGAACCAGGAGCCACTGTGGACGTGATCACCACCTCTGGTGCCAGCTGTTCAGACCTGGTTGATGGCAGTGGTAATTGGAGTTGTGATTTATCTCCAGAACCTGTTGATGGAGAAATCGTTACGGCCACTCAAACTGATTTGGCTGGAAATGAGTCAGAACCAGCAACGGCCACCGTTGGCTATCGACCTGACTTATCCATCTTCATAAGCAACTGTGTTTCGGGCTTGAAGGTCAATGATCCAGTCCTGTATGAGATGACCATCAGCAACAATGGGAACATTGACATCTTTGGAGCGACCATCAATGCAACCATGGGAAGTAACATCAGTCCCCCAGACTGGTTGTGTATGGCACCAGGGGCGGCGACTTGTGACACCGTGAATGGATCAGGTGATGTGATCAATGAAGTGGTTAACATCCCTGCCGGTGATCAATTGGTGTATGTGCTGGATACCACGGTGACTGGGGGCTTGTTCGACTTCATTGATGTGCAAGGTTCTGTAGGCATGCCAGTAGGCACCACAGATGTGAATGTCTTCAACAATGTGGCAGAAGACAGTGACCTGATTGATCAATTTATCTTCAAGGGTCAGTTTGAATGTGTGGCCCCGGGCACTATAGGGTCTAGCACTGAATTGTTAGAATCTTTGTTGCATTGACTGTTTTCAATCTTAAACAACAAGAAAGCCGGTTACTTAAATCGGCTTTTTTTGGGTTAATTATCAATTAAGGGGTCAGTCAATAAATCGATCATCCATTTGAAGGTTGGTGATACATAAAACGATCGCTCAAACGGTTGCCCCAATCTTGCCAAAACTCTATTTGTATCGAGCATCACACGATAACCCTCCTAGGCATCAGGGGGATCTTCCCTTCTTTTAGCTTCTTTTTTGACTTGAAGCATCAAGGTTGTTATCACTGTTCGATTGGAGAGCACACGACTGATACCCTCGAAGCCTGGAAATTGAGTGTTTAAAAGACACCGTTTTAGAATTTTTATAACCACACCACTGAATCTGGCTTGGTTTTTCAGGTTCAACAGTAGGAATAGCAAAGAAGCATTTGCATAGTGCTCAAATTCTATTGCTTTGGCACTGATGTAACTGGTAAAAGATAAAACCTTGAGTGTCAAACAATTTCAAAAAAATGGTTCGCACTTGTGGTATACCATCTGATCTGACGATGGCCAAGCTCATGGCATTGTATTTTTTGATTTTTACTTACCAGCTTGCTCTAACCAGGTAGTGTATTGATCAAATGGATTTTTAATCCGGGTTTCTCTGCTCAAATCTGTTTTGCGTTTTTCTCTCTTATTGCTTACTATATTCACGTTAGCATTGTTTTGTTTTTGCCAACAAATAAAATTGATCATTGAAACGCGGTTCGAGTGTTGGTGGTGACAAAACGCAAGATGGTGACGGTCAGCATGATGACCAGGAAGGGAATACAGGTATACAGGATGCCAGTCCATTGGTAGTTGAACAGCACCCAACCGGCCATCAAGGAAGACATGCCCTGGAAGGTGAAAATACTGAAGTCGTTGACGGCTTGAACTTTGTGTCGTTCATGACTTTCATAACTCAGTGGTAATAAAGTGGTACCGGAATAGAACAGGAAATTCCAGCCAATGCCCAATAAGATCAACGCCCACCAGTAATGCAACAGATCATGTCCGTGACTGGCAATGATGACCACCCCAATAAACATCAGCGTACCCACCAACAAAAAGTATTTGGTCTTGATGCGTGAGCCCAACCATATGGTCAAGAAAGAGGGCAGGTACATGGCAGCCACATGAGACTGGATCACCCACTTGGTGTGTTCTAATGAGTGGTTGTGTAATTGGTGCATGCTCAACGGCGTGGCAGTCATCACAAAACTCATCAGCCCAAAGCCCAATGCGGCAGCCACAATGGCGACAATAAAAACAGGTTGTTTTGCGATTTCGCCCATAGAGCGACTGGTTTTGGTTTGAGTATCTTCCTTAAGAACAGGCACCTTAAGCTGGGACACAATGACAATGGCCACCAAAGCCAGGAGCAAAACACCCAGAAAAGTCCCTGCATAACCATGAGGTGATGCCAACCAGTTTTTACTGACAAAAGCCAATTCAGGCCCGATCAATGCGGCAAAAATACCAGTCAACATCAACAGTGAGATCGCTTTAGGAATGTCTTTGCTGTGTTCCAATGACTCGATGGCGGCAAATCTGAGTTGTTGTGCAAAGGCACCACTGAAGCCCAACACAAAAGCAGCCGCTATCAGCAACAAGAACAATTCGTTTTTAACTGCAATGATTCCCATGGCGCCGCCTACCATGCCCGAAGAGAAGCCCATCATGGTGGCTTTGCGCCGACCAAACTTTCTGGCTAAAAATGCTGCAGGAATCGCTGCCACGGCTGTGCCTGCAATCATGAAGCTCAAAGGCAGGGTTACCCAGGCAGGATCAGGGGCCATGGGTTCGGCAATGAAACCACCAATGAAAACCATCATGGGGGCTGCTGCTGTGATCAACGGTTGTGCCAAGAACAGCAAGCTGATGTTTTTATGTAAACCGGAAAACCGGAAAATCAAAAAAGCGAAAAGGAGTAGGGCAGCAAATATAAAGGTCAAATTGATCATGGTAACGGCAGTCTAACAGTGGTGATGACATGAAGCCACCGATTTTTTTCAGTACATGCGTTAAAATACCGTATTGAAACTGCCACCTGCTTTGATGAGCTTAAAACGATGAAACGCGATGATAAAGTACAACTAATCATATTGATAGAGGGCATCTACAATGTGGTGGTGCTGATTCTTAAAGTGGTGGTCGGCCTGGCCACCCATTCACTGGCCATTTTGGCCGATGCGGTGCACTCTTTAACAGATGTCTTGAACAATGTGGTCATTTGGTTGGTGATGCGGGTGGCCCAAAAACCAGCTGATGCTGACCACCCGTACGGTCACCGTAAGTTCGAAACCATGGCGGTTTTTGGTCTGGCGTCATTATTGGTCGTGCTGGCCGTGGAGTTGGTGTTACATGCCTTCAGGTCAGATACCCAGGAAATCATCAGTGAACCTTGGGGTTTAGGTCTGATGCTGGTGGTGTTGATTTTGAATTTATCGGTCTCTTTGTGGGAGCGCCATTGGGCCAAAAAGCTGGATTCTGATATTTTGCATGCCGATGCCCAACACACGTTTGTCGATGTGTTAACCACCCTTTTGGTGATAGTCAGTTGGCAATTATCGGTCATGGGTTTCGTCTGGCTGGATAAACTGTGTGCAATAGGTGTGGCTGGCTTGGTCTTGTATTTTGCCTTTGGTTTGTTTCAAAAAGTAGTACCCATATTGGTGGATGGATTCGCCATTGATCCTGATTTACTGGCCAAAGCAGCAGCCCATGTCGAAGGTGTTAAAGAAGTGAGACAGGTGCGGTCGCGATGGATTGGTAACAGCAAGGCCGTTGATTTGATCATTGCTGTTGATGCCTCATTAGGTATCAAAGAATCTCATGACATTGCCCATGATGTTGAAGACATGCTGGTTGCAGAATTCAATGTGGTGGATGCATCGATCCATGTGGAGCCATTCGAATAAGCAAGGCGGTTAAAGCAGTAAGGGCCACATCAATAAAAGTAGCATCAATAACAAACTGGTCACTGCCAAAGTCATGGCACGTAAAAAACGCCGACGCTTCAAATCCCTCAAATAGGAAACTTTTAAGAACTCATAAGCAAGCTCTTGCTCAATGTCCATGCTGGCCAACTGATCAACATATTCGGTGACGTTCTCTGCTTCGTGCATATAAAACAAACCTTTGACCACTGTTTTGTTCTTCAGTACATGTGGAGCCACACGCCGGGTTGGGTAGAGCACAGAACCAAAACAAATGACGGGCATGATGATCAAAACCCAACTGAATATGATGAGCAAGGGTTGCCATTGATGGTTGACATCATTCCAAGTGTTGAATTTGATCACCATGCCGATGGTGAATATAAAGCCGATGCCTACAATCTGTGCTTTGGTGTCATAGGTGCGGATGTTGTCTTGAGATTCTTTGAGTGCGGCATACAGAAACTGACTCTTTTGATCCAAAGACAATTGGTTGGTGGTGACCATGTTTTTACATTGAATTAAAAACGCCGATTCTAATCAATCAACCATGACAACACCATGAATTCTTGATGGCATTGTTCTGACTTTTAGTACTGACCTTATAACATGTAGTTTGCAGGTCGATTTGTTACCAGTTTGTGGTCTTATTTTTTCTTAAAGACCAAGATAAATCGATCGGTTTTGCCACGCATTTCAGGAGCAAATACCGATGTTTTTTTATCATCATCAGGGTTGGCTAGAACCGCAGATTCAGCCATCAACTCGAAGCCAATGTTCTCGATTTGTTCAACAGCGAAGCCTTTTTCAATCCGGTGTAACGATTGGCTGTCCATGGCCTGACGTCCCGGATTGGCTTGATGGTCAACAATCAGAAAACGGCCATCAGGTTTGAGTCCAGTATGAATTTGTTGCATGAAATGCTGGTGATCAATCTGTGGCCAACCATTGGCTTGGTCATCATAAAATAAATCATGATAAGACATGATGATCATGGCGGCATCCAAAGAGCCCGGCTGCATGCCCAAGTCATCGACTTCTCGGTCATGTTGAACCATTTGTGGTAACGTGTTGTTGGCCATTCGTTCAGTCAGTGCTTTGTTGACAAAATTAAGGTATGCCTGGTTGTTGTGCAAATAAACTTTGCCGTCTTCACCCACCACCCGAGCGATCAATTCGGAATAATAACCACCGCCACCAAAGACATCAAAAACCACATCACCAGGACGGATATCGAGCATCTTGAGGGTCACATCAGGGCGGCTTCTGGCATCTCGGGTTCTGTCGTCATCAGAGCGTTCAGGCGCAGACAGTGCCATTTCCAGCGATTTTAAAGGACCTTCGGCTTTGGCTTCGGACTGACCGCCAGCGGCAGCTTGTAAGCTGATGAGCAATAACAACAAGTATATGTTTCTCATAATAAACCTCTTAATTCTGGGCTTTTTACTCAGTAGTGATTATATTCAGTAGTGATTATATCAAGACTTATTGCGCATGGATGTGCTGATGGTCATTCTTCGCAGGGTGTTAACTGACCCCAGTTAAAATCATTTCAAATTTAATCATTAATTAATGTGGATTGTGTCATCATGATTGGGGGGATTCTTATCTAAGGTCATTAAAATGAATAATAAACAAAACAACCTGTTAAAACGAATAAAGCCATACATCAAAAAGGTACTAAACAAAATGCCTTACATCTCAGGTTTGAGTCGGCAAGTCAAAGAATTGGGGGCATTTCCTGCTGGTCACTACTATTCTCCCATACCGGCCAGAGCTGATGTATCTGATGCCATTGAAAATAACCGGTCACACAGTTCATTGCACGGGATTCGAATACGCCATCAATCTCAACTTTCTTTGTTGAATGAATTGGCAGGGTTTTACCCGAATATTCCTTACAATTTCCGTCCTGAGAGCGCAGATGAAAAGTACTACTATGATCAGGAATTTTTTGGGTACACCGATGCCATCATGTTGTTTTGTATGATCCAAAAACATCGATTTAAAAACATCATAGAAGTGGGTTCAGGTTTTTCTTCTGCAGCGATTCTGGATGCCTATCATGCATCAGGGATCAGTGATTATCGATTGACACTCATAGAGCCATTCCCGGAGAGGGTGAACGCATTGATCGGTTCGAAACCAAACCAACATGTGGAGTTGATTGAATCTGCTGTTCAGAATTGTAATCTGGACAGGTTCAGATCTTTAGAGGCTGGTGACCTGTTATTTATTGATTCCAGCCATGTGGTGAAATTTCAAAGTGACCTCCATTATTTATTATTCCAGGTTTTGCCCGTATTGAAATCTGGTGTGTTGGTGCATTTTCACGATGTGTTTTTTCCATTTGAGTACCCTGAAAGTTGGTTGTTGGATGGCAGGTACTGGAATGAATGTTATTTCCTACAGGCATTTTTAACCAACAATGATCAATGGGAAATTGAATTGTTTAACAACTACTTGAACACCACTCAGGAAGATGTGCTTACTCAGCTCATGCCCTTGTGTCAAAATAATCATGGTGGTAGCATTTATATAAGAAAACAATATGAATGACAATTCATCAAGAAGGGGATTTGCTGATAAATATGAACTGGTTGGCACACACTTTATTGTCTAAGCGAAACATAGATTACCAGCTGGGTAATGTGTTGGCCGATCCTTTAAAAGGCGTGCCTTGGGCGGGGTCCAGTCAGCCGCTTATTGAAGGCATGCAGATGCACAAAGCCATTGATAAATTCACAGATGGGCATATGCTTTTAAGAGCCAGCAAAAATAGATTAGGAAGAAAAGGGCTTCTCAAAGGGGTTGTTTTGGATTTGTTGTACGACCATTTCCTGTCAACTGAGTGGACAAATTACAGTGTGGTTTCACTGGACCAATACCTCTCGGATTTTAATGAAAACGCTTTAAATACCTTGAAAGATTTTCCAGATCGACCAAAAACAATTGTGGGCAGGATGGCTGAAACCAACTTGTTAGGTAAGTATCAGGATATGGATGGGTTCATTGCGGCTTTGGGACGCATCGATTTGCGCTTGTCGGCGCGTTTGCGATCAAGAGAAACAGCCAGTCAATTCCTGCCTGTGGTAGAACGGAACTACCAGGCATTGTTGCATGATTTCAACGAATTCTTTCCGCAACTGGTTGAACATTTCAAGCAGCATCGCTTGGGCAGTCAGGATGATCATTATTTATTATGAAGGAATGTTCTTGGGGCTTCATTCTGGTTCATGGTCTGACAGGTCTTCATATTTGCTGCGCAAATAAACCGACCTTTACAGACTATTGTCTGAGCAGTTGCTTCGCACTGCATGTCTGTTCCTGACAAAAGTGAAAGCGACCACGGCGAACATGACATACTACCTCGCACGCACTGCGGCATTCAAATCGGGCTTCTTTATCTTCGATAAAACCGCCCAACTTTCATTGCCTGTGCTATAACGCCATTCACATAAGGCTTCTTGACTTTGTCAAATCACCATATGCTCATTGGCTATTCTCTTCGCCTCTGATTGGCCTACATGGATGTAGGTCTGCCGCGATAGCAAGGAGCGATAGCGGCCGCAACATCAATAGCTCACGGCTAATCAATCATTACATCAAGGCTTCTTTGCTTTGCAAAATCGCCATGATTGCATGATTTGCCTAACCGGCTCGGCGGGTCAAGCTGCTCAGCAGCTTTCCAAAGAATCGATCATCAAAAATGCCTTAAAGAAAAATCATATAAATTCTCATTGTCTTCACGCATTTCTCCCCTTATCGGTTTTGGGAGGCATCGGTTGAAGTTCACAGTGTGTCAGTGAATGAGTTACTCGGAAATGCAGGGGTTTTTGATCAACAACCAGTCCGGGGATAAGATACTGTGCACAATCATGCATGGAATGGTGTCACATTAAAAGTAGATTTTCGTTAACGAATTGCCGGCGAAGGCCGGCATCCAGCGTCTTAAAATCAATGTTTATCGATCAGCAAAACGATCGGTGGCTTTGACCAATTCGCTGGCGATGGCTGGTTCAAAAGCCGAGTGCCCTGCATCAGGCACTACTGTCAGTTCGGCTTCTGGAAACGCCGCGTATAAATCAAATGCCGTTTGCATGGGGCAGACCACATCGTAACGACCCTGGATGATGACCGTCGGGATGTGTCTGATTTTGTCCACCTCATCCAATAATTGACTTTCATGGGAGAAAAAACCACGGTTCATAAAATAATGATTTTCGATTCTGGAGAAGGCCAGGGCAAATTCAGCATCAGCAGTTTCTTCAATGTGTTTTAAATCAGGATATAAATGACACGTAGAACCCTCCCAAACTGACCACCGCTCGGCAGCAGCCAGGCGCACCGCTTCATCATCAGACAACAAACGATTTTGGTAAGCGGCCATCATGTCATGGCGCTCATCTTCTGGAATGTGTTCATAGTATGGCTGCCAGGCGTCAGGAAAGATGCGGCTGGCGCCTTCCTGATAAAACCATTGCAGCTCTTGTTGGCGTAACAGAAAAATGCCCCTGAGTACCAGTTCGGTGACACGATTTGGGTGTTTTTCCGCATAAGCCAATGCCAAGGTGCTGCCCCAGGAACCACCAAAAACCTGCCAGCGATCAATATTCAGCATCTCGCGAATGGTTTCCATGTCTTCGATCAAATCCCAAGTAGTGTTTTCCTCTAAGCAGGCATGGGGCGTGCTCTTGCCACAGCCTCTTTGATCAAACTGGATGATGTGGTATTTTTGCGGATTGAAAAAGCGCCTGGTTTCGGCTGACGTTCCGCCGCCTGGACCACCATGGACAAACACCACGGGTTTGCCCTCAGGGTTTCCACAACTTTCCCAGTAGACTTGGTGTAGCTGTGAAACTTGTAGCATGCCAGACTGGACGACAGAAGCTGCTGAGTACAACGGAATTAATTCAGTTTGTTTCATTCAAAATCATCCTCAAATATCAAGTCGGGCAAGCGGTATTCAATGGTTAAAACAGGCCTGACATTGGCATTGCTGTTGTCGGCACTGCCCATCCCGCGAGCATTGCCTATATTATTTTCATCACCCAATATGATCCAGCCATGATTATCAGTCGGGTTTTGCACCCAAGTGGTGACATCCGCTATCAAACCATTACTGCTGGCAAAGGTCAGGTTGACATCGGAAACTAAATAACTGGTAGATGCCGAAGGAGAGCCCATAAAGTCACCTCCTGCTGTGGACCAATTATCGGTGTCAAACATGCGGTGTATCCAGGTCGCATCACCGGCTTGAGAAGGGGCGCCGTTGCCACCCCCACCTGCACCAACAGAAGCAGCTGCACCCCATTCAGCAGTCACAAAATGTAGGTCTGCGGTACCATTGACGGCCGATCCAGGTAAGTTGATGATGGTCATGTCCAGCTCAACACTTTGAACCTCCGCATCGGTTGGAATGTCAGAAACATCAAATTCAAGCACGGCACGGCGAATCGTGTTTTGGGCGTTCTTACCCATATAAATTCGTTCGCCGGCACCGTTTGAAGTGCTGCCATCCACGGTTTCATAGAGGGTGTTGTCTTTGCTGGGAGTTAATTGGACCGTAATTGGGGGAGTAAAATCAATGATCAACTCAGGTTGATCGGTAGCATTTTCCCGACTGGCAAATTGATAAGCGCTGGGGGTGGTGAATTCATCACCAATGATGATCAGGCCAAAGTTATTGGAAGGTGTGTCAACCCAACCTTGCACCAATGCCGTGAGGGCCGATGAATTGAAACTCAAAGTTTCCAAACCTGTGATGTTGTCAGAAGCCAAGCTCACAGGATCAAAATCGCCACCGGCTAAATTCCATGGGGCACCATCATGAAAGGCATTGGTCCAGGTGGCATCACCGGTTTCAGCCGCTGCTCCCCCACCTTCTTGACCTGGTGCATCAGATCCGGCCTCTCCCCAGTCAGCCAACATGGCATGAACGTTTAAGGTACTGGAAGCTGCTATGGTTCTGGTGGCAGTCACTTCGAATGTCACCCCGTTGATGCTGCTGCCAGAGGGGATCATACTTAAGTCAAATTGCAGCAATGCGCGTCTCGTATCATTGTTTCCCTGAACGGTTCTGCCAGCGAAAATATATTCACCTGCCCCATTGCTCAGTGCTTGGGTGTTGGTTTCGTATAAGGTGTTGTCTTTACTGGGGTTGATGGTGATGATATCCGCTTGCGCTATACCAAACACAAAGCACAGAGTGGCGGTCAAATATTTGGTCATGGGTAACTCCGGTTTTATTCATGGTTAATGACAATAAATTATAGATGATTCTGCATGTAAGAACAGTACATGAATCACAAAATAGATACTCAGGTCGCCAATAATAATCAGGTCAGTATGGTTTAGCTTTACAGGCAGTTCAGTTACAATCAATGGGGTTCAATTCAGAGCGGGATATGGCAAAAAAAATAGCATTGGGTCCAGCCACATTGGTTGCCGCGGCCTTCATAGGGCCAGGAACAGTGACCACTTGTACGCTGGCGGGGGCGAACTTTGGCTATGCCTTGATTTGGGCTTTGGTATTTTCAATGGTGGCTTGCATGCTGCTACAGGAAATGTCAGCCCGCTTAGGTGTAGTAACCCAACAGGGTTTGGGTGAAATATTGAACAAGCAATTCCACCATCCGGCCGCCAAAACGGTGGTGTTTGCGCTGGTTTCCGTGGCCATTTTTATTGGCAATGGTGCTTATGAGGGTGGCAACATTGCTGGTGCGGCATTGGGGCTGGATGCTCTTTTGCCGGCGTTGAACTTTCCTTGGCCATTGTTTATTGTGGCGGTGGCTTTTGTGCTGCTGTTTCAAGGCAGTTATCGTTTCATTGAAAAAGCATTGATTGTTTTGGTGATCTTGATGAGTTTGGCATTCATCACCACTTTCATCATGACCAAACCCGATTTCAGTGCTTTGTTCAGTGGTTTGGTGCCTCAGGTACCTGAAGGCGCGTGGTTGACTGTGATTGCGTTGGTGGGCACTACGGTGGTGCCTTACAATTTATTCTTGCACGCCTCTGCCGTGAAAAATAAATGGCATGATCCTGAAGATTTGCCTCAAGTCAGAAAGGACACGGTCATATCCATAGGCGTGGGTGGCTTGATCTCATTGGCCATCATTTCCACCGCAGCCGCGGCATTTTTTGGTCAGCAAATTGCCATTAATTCAGCGGCAGACATGTCAGTACAACTGGAACCCTTGTTGGGAACATGGGCCTCCTTGTGTATGGGGGTGGGGTTATTTGCAGCTGGTATCTCATCAGCCATCACCGCACCTTTGGCAGCAGCTTACGCATTGGCTGGTATGTTGGGTTGGCCCACCGAGGGGAAGGACATCAGGTTTAAGTTGGCATGGATGCTGGTGTTATTCAGTGGTTTGATTCTTGCCATGTCGGAGTATAAGCCCATCACCATCATATGGTTTGCGCAAATAGCCAATGGAATCCTGCTGCCATTATTGGCGGTGTTTTTGTTGTATGTGATGAACCAAACCAACCTTTTGGGTCGTTATAAAAATTCTTGGGTACACAATATGCTCGGTGTGGTTGTGATCCTGGTCACCCTCTTTTTGGGGGCCAAGTCTCTGTATTTTGCCTTACAATGATTCGTACCATCGATTTGAATTGTGACTTGGGTGAATATGATCTCTTAGAGGATGGTGGTCAAGATGCTGCGATCATGCCATTCATCAGTTCGTGTAATGTGGCTTGTGGTCAACATGCTGGTAATGCTGCAGTGATAGCGCACACTGTCAAATTGGCCATGGCCAATCAAGTCAATGTGGGAGCCCATCCATCATACCCAGACCGAGCCAACTTTGGGCGGACAGTGATGGGTATGTCAGAAGTTGATTTACAGAACACATTTTTGGAACAGATCACGGTGGTTCATGAAGCAGTCAATCGCCAAAATGGCTGTCTGACCCATGTCAAACCTCATGGGGCATTGTATAACCAAGCCGCCCGGGACAAGGACTTGTCATTGATGTTGATAGAGACCGCGAAGCGTTTTGATACCAATTTGATGTTTTATGGTCTGGCTCATTCAGCAACAGCTTTGGCTGCTGAACAGCTGGGTGTGAAATTTGTGGCTGAAGGGTTCGCAGATCGAGGCTATACGATGGACAAAACCTTACAACCAAGAACTGAGCCAGGTGCATTGATCACCAACCCAATAGACATGTTACAAAGGGTTCTTACCATGATGCGAACGGGTCAGATTGAAGCGGTTAATGGAGAAAGCATCCAATTATGCATCGAAAGTTTGTGTATCCACGGTGATCACAACAATGCGGTGCAGACCGCACAAGTTCTGAATCAGGGGTTGCTTGATGCCGGCTTTAGGCTGCGGCCACCCAATCAGCTGGGTGGTTGAACGTGGTTGATCTGAGCATTGAATTCATTTTGGCCAATGGTGACAGTGCCTTGTTGGTGAAGTTTAATGGCACGAAGAACCGACTGGTTGGTATTCATGCTTTGTGTGAAAATTTACTTGATAGGCCACAAGGCGGTTTAATTAATGTGATTCCAGCCAGTGATAGCCTGACCTTGGTGTTCTCTGGTTCAGCACCTGACTGCGGCGATGTGCGCCAGGATTTGGAAAACCGTTGTCGGCAGTTAAGCCATCATAAAATTGTCAGTAAAATTCATGAGATTCCTGTCTGTTATGATCCTGAGTTGGCAGCAGACATAACTGCAGTGGCTGATTCATTGTCAGTGACCATTGAGCAAGTCATCGAATGGCACACCCGGCCACAGTATGTGGTTGCGATGCTGGGTTTTTTGCCCGGTTTTGCTTATTTGAATGGCAATCACGAAAAATTAGTGACCAGCAGGAAAGCCACACCTGCTGTCAGTGTACCACCTGGCAGCATAGCCGTGGCTGGACGCCAAACAGGTATTTATGCATTGAACAGTCCTGGAGGATGGCAGGTGATAGGGCGTACCTATTTGGACATGATAGATTGGCACAATGAGCCACATCCCATGCGGCTCAAACCCTTGGACCGGGTGAGTTTCAAAGCCATCAGTTTAGATGCATTTAAATCTTTAGGTATGAAGCCATGAAATTCAGCATCACCCAACCAGGTTCGTTCACCACTGTACAAGATGGGGGCCGGTATGGTTTGGCACATCTGGGTGTACCCGTATCTGGTTTCATGGATAGGCAGGCAGCTCACATGGCCAATCGCATACTGGGTAACCCATTGAATGAAGGGGTTTTGGAAGTGACCTGGGTTGGCATTGGTTTTACCACTGACACCAATTGTTCGATCGCTGTAGCTGGTGCTCGATTTGAATGTGAGGTTAATCATGAACCGGTGGATGCGGGTCAGGTGATTCAACTGCAGGCAGGAGATGAATTTAAAATGGGTCAGCTGTTGGTGGGGGTCAGGGCTTATGTGGCGGTGGCTGGAGGATTTGACATCCCATTGGTTGGTGGCAGTGTCAGCACATTAACCGTGGCTCAGATGGGTGGTGTTGAAGGCAGGGCTTTGCAAACAGGAGACCAATTGCCGCTTGCCACAGGAGGTTGTGTCGAACCAAGGCGCTTTCCAGATTGGCAACTGCTTAAAGCGCGGACGATGCATGTGATCAGGGCCATGCCAGGGCCAGAAATCAACTGCTTCAGTCCTGCCACAGTTCAACAGGCATTTGGACAAGCCTATCAAGCCACCAAAGACTGCAGTCGTCAAGGCTTTCGTTTGCATTCTGACCCCATTGAATTCCCCAAAGGTTTACACATGGTGAGTTCAGGACTGGTGCCAGGCAGCTTGCAAGTCACGCCAGATGGCCAGACCATCCTGGCCATGCATGATGCACAAACCACGGGTGGTTACCCCAGGATGTTGGTGGTTAATCAGGGTGAACTGCATAAATTGGCCCAAGTCAGGCCAGGGGAAGACATCTATTTCTTCCGTTCAGGATAAGGAATCAGTCGATCAATAGCTCGGCCAATCTAGAAGCCGCACGCTCAAATTCAAAAGCCATTTTTTCACCTTGGTAAATCATTTTGTAATGGCATTGTGCTTCGGCAACGATCTTAACTTCATGTTCATACATCACATCAATGAGGGTGATGAAACGCCTGGCTGCACTGTCATCCAAGGCGGTCATCTGAGGCACCTCGCTGATCACCAAAGTGTTGATTCGTTGGGCCAACTCAATGTAATCTGAAGCGTGTCGAGCTGCTTGGCACAAATCGCTGAATCCACACCACAATGTATTGTTGGCGTAGCCAATCACATTCAGTGCTCGATCATTGATGTGCCAGGTGGTGTTCTCAACAGGGTGGAAATTTGTCAGCTTGGCAAAGCAGTCTTTCAAATGCAATTGGCTGGATTGATTGATCGGAAAGTACCAATGTTCATGCTGTTGGTCATCATCTTGTTGGCGGTAGTCCTGATCTCCGTCCAAATGCATGACTTGCATGTAAGCGTTGATCCAATCGATGGCAGGAATAAACTTGGCCCGTTGTAAGCCATCTCGATACAAGTCATCTGGTTTCACATTGGATGTGGTGACCAGCGCAATGCCATATTGGCTGAAGGCCTCTAACATGCCTGCCAACAGCATGGCATTGGCAATGTCATTGACTAAGAACTCATCCAGA
The DNA here is from genome assembly GCA_965230295.1 of Marinicella sp. Lineage (GTDB taxonomy): Bacteria > Pseudomonadota > Gammaproteobacteria > Xanthomonadales > Marinicellaceae > Marinicella. The sequence continues at coordinate 2,712,827 of OZ246001.1, forward strand.
CACAAGATCTTGGTTTGCGCAGACAGGCGTTTGCAGATCAAGTTCAGTGGATTTTTGACGTCATTCAAAGAACGCAATTCATGGTGTAGCCACAACATGAATTCATGATAATGCTGTCGTTGTTTTCCAATTATTTCAGGCAAACTGTCATAGAACAAATCCATCAGGTGGGTTTTACCTCGACCTACTGAGCCATAAATGTAAATGCCTTGAGGTGCAGCGGGTTGTTTTTGAAAGAACCAGCGCTTGTTGCCTTTGGTTTCCTGATGAATCAAGTCATGATACAACCGGTCAAATTCGGCCACTACGTTGGCTTGCAATTCATCCCGCCAAATGATGCCGGATTCTATTTCATCCAAGTATTTTTTTTGTGGACCTGACACCAGAATCAGTCGGTGTTAACTTGACGCAAGATGCCATTCTTGATGGCGCCTTTGAGGTCTAACAAACGACGGTGGAAAAAGTGGCCGGCTTTCATGGTCACTAATTGCGGTTTGGGGTTCTGTTGTTCTACATACTCATAAACAGCGCGTGGACTGACCACGTCATCTTCATCACCTTGTACAACCAACCAGGGGCATTCAGGCGGATCCAACTCTGTGTAATCATACCGTTCAACCGGTGGTGCTACAGTGATGAATTGTTCTGGGTTGATTTGGTGTACCGCACGCAGTGCCACATAAGAACCGAAAGAAAATCCAGCCAACCAGAATTTGCAATGTGGCATGGTGGTTTTGGTCCATTCATAAACCGCCATCAAGTCTTCGGTTTCACCCACGCCATCATCAAACACACCATCTGATTCACCCACGCCACGAAAATTAAACCGTACGGTGTGGGCCCCCATGTCTCGAAATGCTTTTTCCAACATGTGGGTGACTTTGTTGCGCATGGTTCCGCCATACAAAGGATGCGGATGGCAGATCAAGGCCATGCGATTTTTATCCACTGCATCGGCTTCCGGAGGAGCTGTTAAACATTCAATTTGGCCAGCAGGTCCGGGGATCATGATAACGGTAGATTCCTTGGGGAATTCTGTGGGTGCTTCTGACATGATTTAATGGTGTTTGAAAGGGGGCATTATAACACCCCAATTGACAGAGTTTTATGTTGTGCTTTCAACTGTTTTTTCGGTTTTTTGAAATTCAAAAATTTGCCTTTTATTGGCGTACATCAACATCAACACCACCGGTATCCCGATGACAGCAGTCATCAGATAAAAGTTGGCATAGCCCATTTGTTCAACCATGCCACCGGAGTAACCACCCAGTATTTTCGGGAACAAGGTCATGACCGATGAAAACATCGCATATTGGACAGCGGTGAATTGACGATTAACCAACAGTGACAAAAATCCAACAAAGGCCGTCAGGGCCATGCCTTGAGATAAATTGTCAGCGGAAATCATGAAGGTTAGGAATGTCAGGCTCTTTTCCATATCGACCATGATCATAAAGAGTAAATTGGTTGCCGCAGAGAGGATGGCAGCGATGATCATGATGCGCATGATACCAAATTTGACCACCAAAAATCCGCCAAGAATTCCGCCACTGATGGTCATGATCAGGCCAAATGTTTTCACGATACTGGCAATTTCATCCAAATCGAAACCTTTGAACTGATAAAACAAATTGGCGGTGACCCCCATCACTATGTCAGAAATCCGATACAGGCAGATGATGCCAATCAGTAACCCTATGTGTTTCTTATTGCGCAAAAACAGATCATAAACAGGAGACCAGTAGACGTCTTTGATCATGGCTTTATTGACCATTGAAGAATGGGACACCAGCCAAGCTGTCAGCGCTGCAAATCCCAATGCCAACAGCAACTGCAAAGTGGTGGTTATAAAGGTTGCCAACGGTTGGTTACCCGTTAGTTGAGACAAGTAAGCCTTAAATTCGACCATGAAAGGAGCCGTCTGCTTATAGGTAAGGATCAAGACCGCAATACTGATGATGAAAATAAACACCACGGCCAAATAATCTTTGGTATTGTGGACCAAAGCAGCGGCTTTCTTTGGCTCTTTGATCCACAAGGTGGTGCCAATACCAATCAACATGGTGGCCGCCATGGATAAATAACTGATTTTCCAGGCGCCGTAATTGTAATGATCCATGCTGGTGCCAAAGTAGGCTGCAATGTACAGGGCGCCAGCCCCGGATGTCAGCATGCCCAAGCGATAACCGACGGTATAAACAGAAGACAACATGGCAATGTCTTTGTCTGTAGAGGCTTCAATACGCCAGGCATCAATCAAGATGTCCTGAGTGGCTGCGGTAAAGCCAAGCAGAGTCACTGACAATGCCATTTGCGTTAATGCATTAACACCATGGGCTGGATCGGTGAAGGCCATCAACGATATGGCAACCATGATCATGATTTGGATGAAGAGCAACCAACCTCGCCTTTGCCCCATTCTTGAACTGAGAATAGGTATGGGCAGCCTGTCAACCAGGGGTGACCAAAGGTACTTGAAAGAGTAACCCAAGGCAGCCCAGCTGAAATATGTGATGGCAGATTTTTCAACACCCACTTGATCCAGCCACAGTGACAACGATGAAAAGATCAAAAAATAAGGGATGCCAGCTGAAAATCCAAACAAGGTCATGTGCAGAAACTTGGGGTGCAATAAGTGTTTAATGGTTTCAGACATGACAGGAATTTGCAAAAAGTGGCAGTTTAGCACGGATGAATGCTATCGCATTGTTTTAACAGACAAATATTGATTTAAGTTGACCGGTCAGGGATTAGATTTTGAGTTATTAAAATAAATCGGTTATGATTTATTCAAAATGAGGATTAGTGGAAGGGTTTAATGATCAAAGCCGAAGACTTAAAAGAATATTATCCATTCAATAAAATTGATGTGAAATTCTATCCGTTGTTGCTGAATGAGTTTGAATATTTTGAAAAGCAACAGGGTGATAAGTTGTATGAAATCAATCGCCGTGCAGAAAACACCAAATACCTCACCAAAGGTGTGGTGCAGATCACCACTGATAAAGGCCGTGAAAAAACCCTGAAATCCACTTCGTTATCGGCCAAATACCCAGTTGGAGATGCCAACAAGTCCAACACCATGGATGCTGTTGTGACATCCAAAGCCATGAAAGGCTTTCAAATCAGTTCCAATTTGGTAGATCATTTACAAGTCTGGAATTCGGTTTACACCAACGCCGCCCAAGACAGTCCTTTAAGGGGGCACAACAGTTATGATTGGGTGGTGGGTTTATTGAAAAGCCGTTCAGTACAAATGCTGCCACAAGGTAACATTGGAGAATTGTTTAACGAACTGGATTCTGTTCAAGTTAAAGCCGGTCAAGAAGTGATCTCAGAAGGAGATCCTGGTGATTATTGTTACATCATCGCTGAAGGTGTGGCAGATGTTTATCAAGTGGTTGCTGAAGGTGAAAAGAAAGTTGCGATACTCGACCAGGGCACATTATTCGGTGAATCGGCACTGGTCAGCAGTGAACCTCGAAATGCTTCGGTGCGCATGCAAACAGATGGTCTATTGATGCGCTTGGCAGGAGCGACATTTTCCAAGCTGCTCAAAGCCCATGTTGTGCGTTGGATAACGGCACAATCGGCACTGGAAATGTTGACTGCAGGCGCCACTTTGATCGATGTCAGAGAACCAGAGGAGTATGCTCGACAGTCGATTCAAGGTTGTTTCAATATTCCGGTCACCAAAATCAGAAAGAATGTACATAAGTTGAACCTCAACTCAACCATCATCACCTGTAGCAACCTGGGATCCAGATGTGCATCTGCTGCATTTACCCTGGCCACATTGGGTTACGATGTGTATGCCTTACAAGGCGGCATCAACGGTTTAATCAGGACCTTACAGAGTTGAGTTAAACCGCTTGAATTGAGCCATTGAATCTGGCTATTTTTTCGCACTTCTGTTACAATTTGCACGCCTGATTTTAGGTGGTGATTTCAGCAGCACCTCCATTCAGACCAACAACCATTGATTGCGTGAGAGAGACGCAACCAATAATTCACAAAAGATGCTTTTTCTCCTGTTTTGATGATTCGAATAGTTTATTAAAAGCCAGATAAAACAATAAAAAAAATGACCAATTCAAACCTCAGTGCGGGTCAAAAGTTCCGCGAAGCAGTTACCAACAACCGGCCCCTCAAAGTGGTCGGAGCCATCAATGCCTTCACTGCCAGAATGGCCAAGAATGTGGGACACCAAGCCATTTACTTGTCTGGGGGTGGTGTGGCAGCCAATTCTTTGGGAATGCCTGACCTGGGAATTTCTTCACTGGAAGATGTGTTGACCGATGTCCGTCGCATCACCGATGTTTGTGATTTGCCACTATTGATTGATGTAGATACCGGTTGGGGAGGGGCATTCAACATAGCCAGAACTACCCGTTCAGTGATCAAAGCAGGTGCTGCTGCGATGCACATTGAAGATCAAGTTGCCCAGAAACGTTGCGGTCATCGGCCGAATAAAGAAGTGGTTTCACAACAAGAAATGGTGGATCGAATCAAAGCAGCTGTTGATGCCAGAACTGATGAAGGTTTTGTCATCATGGCCAGGACCGATGCTTTGGCCATTGAAGGTGAAGAAGCAGCCATTGAAAGGGCCATAGCTTGTGTTGAAGCAGGTGCTGACATGATTTTTCCTGAAGCGATGAAAACTTTGGACCAGTACCAACGTTTCAAGGATGCAGTGGGTGTGCCTATTTTGGCCAACATCACTGAATTCGGCCACACCCCATTGTTCACCAGTGATGAATTGGGTCAGCATGGCGTTGATATCGTGCTGTATTGTTGTAGCGCATACCGAGCAATGAATCGTGCGGCTGAGTTGGTGTATCAATCGATACTGTCCCAAGGTCACCAAAAAGATGTCTTGGAAATCATGCAAACCAGAGAAGAGCTGTACAGTCATTTGGACTACCACAGCTACGAACAAAAATTAGATCAATTATTTTCACAAGAAAAAGATTCAGAGGATAAATAACATGGGAAATGTAAAAAAAGCAGGCGGCGCGGGCCTCAGGGGTCAAAGCGCTGGTGAAACGAAATTATGTACAGTTGGTAAAATTGGCGCTGGCCTGACTTACCGTGGTTATGATGTGGATGACCTGGCTACCAATGCCAGTTTTTATGAAACGGCCTACTTGATTTTGCACGGCAAACTGCCTAACCAAGCAGAATTGGATGCCTACAAGCAGAAAATCAACAGTTTGCGTGAATTGCCGGAAGCCGTCAAGAAAACCCTGGAGTTGATTCCTAAAGATGCCCACCCAATGGATGTGATGCGCACCGGTTGTTCGATTTTGGGCAATGTGGAAGGTGAAACTGATTTCTCACAACAGTTGGACAAAGCCGACCGCTTGGTGGCCATTTTTCCATCCATCATTTGCTACTGGTATAAATTTGCGCATGAAGGGGTGCGCATCGAAACCGCCTCTGACATCGATGGTGTAGGCGCTCACTTTTTAGAGATGCTGCATGGCAAGGCGCCCAATGAATTACACGCCAGGGTGATGGATGTGTCATTGATTCTGTACGCTGAGCACGAATTCAATGCGTCAACCTTCACCGGTCGCGTCGTGGCATCGACCTTGTCAGACATCCATTCATGTGTGACTGCATCAGTGGGTGCTTTGCGTGGTCCGTTGCATGGCGGCGCCAATGAAGCGGCCATGGCTCTGCTACAAAAATTCTCAAGCGTAGAAGAAGCTGAAGCCGGTATTGATGAAATGCTGCGCACCAAACAGCTGATCATGGGTTTTGGCCATGCCGTTTATACCGAGGTGGATCCACGCAATGCCATCATCAAGCGCTGGTCAGAACAATTGGCTGAAGAAGTGGGTGACACGGTGTTGTACCCTGTCAGTTGTGCGGTTGAGAAAAAAATGTGGGATGAGAAAAAACTGTTCCCTAATGCCGATTTCTTCCACGCATCGGCCTACCACTTCATGGGTATCCCGACCGAGTTATTCACACCTATTTTTGTGATGTCACGTGTCACTGGTTGGACCGCTCATGTGATGGAGCAACGAGAAAACAACCGCATCATCAGACCCAATGCTGACTACACAGGCCCTGATACCCGCAGAGTCGGACCGATAGAAGAACGCGACTGAGTTCGGATGATTTAATTGATATTAAGCCCGATTTATTCGGGCTTTTTTGATTCCTGGAGTTGATGCTGCGGAAAGCCAGTAGCTTATCCTGCTACTTAAGTGGATTCTGGTGCGCTTTGTGATCAGGTGGTTCCCTAATGGTAGAAAAGCGCTTATGATAAAGTTATTCAACAACAGGAAATCATTATGGTGGAACCCATATATCGTTGGATCAAAGCGGGCTTGATTCCGTCCGACCAGACCCAATCAGCCTTAGAATTAGCGGAGGAAAGGGCTTCGTCAAAGGGTTGGTTATCATTCATACTCAAACTGCTGGTCTTGCTGGGTGTCTTGTCTCTGGCATTTGGTGTGGTGTTTTTCTTTGCTTATAACTGGAATGCGTTGGGAAGGGCATTCAAATTCATCACTTTACAAGTCTTGTTAGTTGCTGTTTTTGCTTTGTATTTCTTCAGAGCGAAATCGGCATGGACAGCACAAGCGCTGTTACTGGGTGGTGTATTGGTTTTGGGTACTTTATTGGCCCAATTCGGCCAGACCTATCAAACCGGGGCAGATCCTTGGCAATTGTTTGCTACATGGGCCTTGTTGATTTTGCCATTGGTTTTATTCAGCCGTTCAGAAGTGTTGTGGTTGGTGATGGTATTGTTGATCAACACGGCATTGACTTTGTATTTACAAGTAAACCGTTCCTTGTTTGGGGTGTTATTTCTGGGCTACCACTTACCGTGGTTCTATTTAACCATCAATGCGGTATTTCTGTTGGTCATGGAGTGGTTGGCAAGTCAGTCAGCAAGCCCAGTACCTTTGTTGAAATTAACCCATCGATGGGCAGCACAAGTCTTGGGTGTGGTGGTGATTTTCATTTTGGGTGTCATGGGTTTGGAAGCCATTTGGGGAAGTTCTCGGGAAAGTAACATAAATCTGCTGATGTTCATGGTACTGATGCCTGCCTTGTTTTTTTATTATCGATATCTTGCCAAAGATTTGTTGCTGTTAACTGCTTGGTTGTTGTCGTTGATCTTCTTTGTGCTGTCCATGTTGGCAAGAGCCGTGTTTGACAGTTTTGATGCCGGTGGCTTGTTGTTGATGGCCATCAGTCTGATTGTCATGTCCACATTTGCTGTGTCTTGGTTGAAAAAAACCAACCTTGTATTCAAACAGGAGCAGTCATCATGAGTGATTTACAGTTATGGAGTCGATTGAAATCTGCCAAGCTGGTAACTGGGGAGGTGCCAGAAGATGCATCCAATGAGGAAATGAATTTTTGGTACATCCGTGCCTTACAAGGTTTTGCTGGTTGGTTGGCAGCACTGTTTTTGATCGGCTTTTTAGGCTTTGGTGTGGCGGGCTTATTCGAGCAAGGTGCAGCTTTGGTTTTGTTGGGCCTGATCATCAATGGATCAACCTATGCCTATTTCAAATCAAACCCGGACAGTGATTTTTTTGAGCAGATGGTGTTGGCCTTCAGTTTAACTGGACAATTTCTGTTCGCCTTTGGTGTGTTTGAATTATTCGATTTAAGAAGCAAACACTGGTTGGCGTTGTTGGCCATTTATCAATTCATATTGATGTTTGTGATGCGCAATTACTTACACCGCCTCCTAAGTGCTTGGTTTGGTGTCATTGCGCTGTTCTGGGGTTTTGATGTCCTGGTTTACTCAGGTTTGGGTGCCGCCTTGGTGTCCCTGGTGTTTGTTTGGATTTGGTTGAATAAGTCTGGCTGGGAAGCTGAAAAGAACTTTTATGAACCCATAGGATATGCCATGGCCTTGGCGTTGTTACAACTGCACACCCAAAATCATGTGTGGTTGTTTGGATTGTTCCGTTACCGCACGCAAGAAGTCAGTTGGTTGATGGTCAATGCTTACTGGATTTCTGCTTTGTTGAATTCAGCTGTGTTGATTTATTTTGTGTATCGCATGATTCAAGAACAGCGAATTAATCTGTCAAGTACCTCAGGCAGGTTGATCATTTTGGCTGGCTTGGCACTGTTGGTAACCGCCATGCCTGTGATTGGCCTGAGCAGTGCCATGTTGGTTTTATTGGTTGGTTTTGCCAGACAAAATAAATTACTGACTGCATTGGGTGGCTTGGCCATGTTGGGGTTTGTGTTTTGGTATTATGCTTCACTCAACACAACCTTGTTGATGAAATCATTGATCTTGATGGCTGTCGGTGTGGCGCTGTTATTAGGGTATTTTGTAGCCAAACACTTTTTAGTCAAAGAACAGCTGCCCAGCCGTGAGTATCCAAACTCAGTAGAAGCCACGGCATTGAGTCGATGGCAGCAAATGGCCGTGGTGTTTACCTTGGTGGTCTGTTTGCTTGGAGTGAACCATGCCATCTGGCAAAAAGAACAGGTGCTGAAGGACGGACAGTCAGTCTTTTTAGAGCTTGCTCCCGTTGACCCCAGATCCATCATGCAAGGTGATTTCATGCGGTTGAGGTTTGCAGTGGGTAATCAAGTTCGCAGCAACACCAACAGCACAGGAAAAACATTTGATGAGCGTAATCATGATGGTTATTTTTATGTGAAGCTGGATGAACGGGGCGTAGGCAATTTCTTTGCTATGGCAGACAGTGGGATTGAAGAGATGAACGGCCTGGTTAAAATGCAATACCGCATGCGCAACAACAGGGTGCAGTTTGCCACCAATGCCTTTTTCTTCCAAGAAGGTGATGCCAAATTGTTTGATGCTGCTCAGTTTGGTGAATTCAAAGTGGCTGATGACGGTGAACTTCTGTTGAAAGCCATGTATGATAAGGACTTGAATTTACTGGGTGAGAACCGTTTGGATTGATTTGTAGTGGTTCCAATGTCGGTGTCAACAGATTTTTTCTGAGCCATCTGCAGGCTTTGATGAACCTGTCACAAACCAGCACTGTGGCATGAAGGAATGTTCTTGGGGCTTCATTCTGGTTTATGGTCTGACAGGTCTTCATATTTGCTGCGCAAATAAACCGACCTTTACAGACTATTGTCTGAGCAGTTGCTTCGCACTGCATGTCTGTTCCAGACAAAAGTGAAAACGACTGCTTACATGGATGTAAGTATGCAGCGATAGCAGGCAGGAATTGTTCCCAACAATTCTCTGCCTTCACCCCGTCCTGGGGATCGATGCGGTAGCTGCCGAGGCGAACATGACTTGCTACCTCGCACGCACTACGGCATTCAAATCGGGCTTCTTTATCTTCGATAAAACCGCCCAACTTTCATTGCCTGTGCTATAACGCCATTCACATAAGGTTTCTTGACTTCGTCAAATCACCATATGTTCATTGGCTATTCTCTTCGCCTCTGATTGGCCTACATGGATGTAGGTCTGAGCGATAGCGGCCGCAACATCAATAGCTCACGGCTTATCGCTCATTGCATAAAGGTTCCTTTGCTTCGCAAAACCACCTTTATTCCACTCACTGCCTAACCGGCTCGGCGGGTTAAGCTGCTCAGCAGCTTTCCGTGGTATGTGATATTATTCTTGGCTGGCTCAAATACATACTCAATGGATGCTTTTTTCTGGAATCAGAAACGCGCCTAATCTAACATAATTACTGTCATAAAAATGGATTCCGAACATTCAAAAAAACAGTTGTTGTTTAAAATTGCTCTGGCTTTGCTGGCCATTGTGATTACGCTGTGCATCTATGTTCCTGGGTTAATCTACTTTACCCAAAGAGAATACTTTACGAACTATTATTTGGAGCTGATTGCAGCTCCATTGTTGTATATGAGTGGCGCAGCCTTGTTGGTGTGGGTATTCTTGTCTTTGTTGCCACGAACTGGATTGAAGTACATGTCTTCAGTGTTGCTTGTGTTGGCCTTACTTATTTGGCTGCAAGCTGATATTTTTGCAGTCAGTTATGGTGCGTTGGATGGATCAGGAATTGAGTTTGAACCGTTTGACCAAAGGGGGTTGTGGGAACTGATTATCGTCCTGGTTTCGGTGGTTTTGGCATGGGTGTTTAATCAATTCATTAACAAGCACTTCTCGTTAATAATAGGGTTAATTTTATTGGGCCAATGTTTACTCACTGGTTTTAATGTGATTAACGAGCCTGCAGATAAGCCAGAGATTAAGGCGTTGGATAAAGAGTTTTTTAATTACTCTTCAAAGAAAAATGTCATTGTCATTATTTTGGATACATTTGGTGGAGATGTCTTTGAAAGCATAATTGAGAAATACCCGGAATTTAAAAAGGGCTACCAGGGTTTTGTCAGTTATACAGACGCGATCAGCAATTATCCAGCCACCAAAGGAAGCCTGCCTTCATTACTCACTGGCCAGATGATCCCGAAAGATTATGAACTGTTGGATTTTATTGATGAAGTGGTGAGTGAACGCGGTCTACCGGCGCATTTTGAGGAACAGGGTTATGAAGTCAGTGTGGTATCGGTTTTTTCCTGGTTCAGAAACTTTTACGCCAAGCGTTTTATGTTTGAGCCACCGTTCCTCCCGGAAGAGTTAAAAGCATACAACGCAGCCATGCTTTTTGATTATTCATTGTTCAGGGTGGTGCCGCACTACCTTAAAGAGCTGGTATATGATCAAGGTCATTGGCTGGCTTCAGGACGGGTAGCCACTCACACGGAAATTCCGAATACCGAGGCAGAGCGGGCAAACTTGTTTTTAGAGTTGATGACTGATGATGCGGTTGTGACTGATGAAGTACCGCGATTTAAATTGATTCATGTCACCACGCCACACCCGAAATTTGTCTATGACCAGGATTGCCGCAAAGGTACTTTGGCTAAAAAAGCCTCAACTCGACACTATATGGAGCAACAATCAGTCTGTGCGCTCAGAAAATTAGATGCGTTGTTTGAAAAGTACAAGGCGCTTGGGGTTTACGACGATGCCCTGATAGTGGTTGCGTCTGACCATGGTGACAGGAATTTTGATGAGATGTCTTTGACAGGATTCCCGTCCTATTTTGAAATGAACAGTTCAGGCATATTGTTCATGATAAAAGGCATCGGCCAAAAGGGTGACTTTAAGGAGGTGGCCCAACCATTTTCTTTGTTGAAATTATTTGCTGCGCTGACAGATGCTTCATTGCATCACTCCGGATACGATTTCTTGGAAGATTTGGATCGACCATTTTATGCGTTCAGAAACACCTTCATTGGAACCGAGGGCATGCTGCAAGATGCCCCTCTTTATCATGTCACCGCAGATTATAAGAACCCAGGCAGTTGGCATTTTAAAGAATATGCCATCAACCAATGTAAAGCGCAGAAATTTCCGGTCAACATGGTGTTTATCACAACTGCCAGAGAGCAGTACTGTGGGATCTTCGGTTTTGTGCCGGATTATGTGACAGACCAGGTATGGACTGAGAGTTTAGATAGCAGGGTTGTGTTCAATTTAGAATCCGCTGAAATTACAAATGACAATACATACAAAGTTGAGATGACTTTTGAACCGGGGTTTCCTGAGCAACCGAAAGAAATTGAAATGACCGTGCTGTTCAATACCAAAGAGTTGGGTAATATTCTGATTTCTGATCCAGAATTGCAAGTTCACACCTTTGACATCCCGGTAGAATTTTTTACATCATCCGGCATTCAGGAACTGCAGTTGCTCATGCCAGATCTTAAGTCTGAGCACCAACTTGGGGTCGGCACAATGACAAGAAAGCTTGGGGTTCTGATGAAGTCAATAAAGTTGACAGCCGATCCAATTTAACAAAATGGGTAGGTGATGGCCAATTATGGCTTGGTTAAAAAGCTTTAACCTGTTCACATAAAGATTCAATGGCCAACAATAACCGCAGCGTTGGACGGGTGAAATGGTCGGCTTCCAGCACGGCGATTTGTTGGTTTTTTATGGCTGGAATTTCTTGCCATGAAGCCAAGGGTTTGTCATCAGTCATGGGTTCAAGTCTGACCAAAACTTCTGGCTTGAGTAGCACCACAGATTCCAGGGTCACGGCTGCGGACAAAGTTTCAAGGTCATCGAATATGTTATTCAAACCACATACTTTAATGGCGTCAGTCATCCAATGCTGGCCATTTACGGTGAAAATTGGTTGATCAGATATTTGAATCAATGCAGGCTGTGTTTTGAATGGTTGTTTCATTAAATGATTCAAATCAACCAAAAATTCATCGGTGGCTTTTACCGGTTGGCTGCCAATGGTCTCAGCTATGAAGTGAATGGATTTGGGGATGTCTGTCAGTTGGTTGATTTCAATGGCAACCAAATTTAAATTCATGGACTGTAGTTTTTCGACGGTTTGTTTCGGGGTGCCACCTGCCCAATAAAAAATGACTTCAGGTTGAAGTTGGGTAATGAGTTCCAGGTTTAAATGGAAAGCGTCGCCGATGACTTGTTTGTTCAGTGCATCTTCTGGGTAGTTGCTGTAGGCACTGACACCCAATAAAGATTCGTTGGCACCGGCGGAATAGACCAGTTCAGTGAGGTGGGGTGCCAAGGTGATGCTGGTTTTCAGTTTGGTTTCAGTGCTGCTTGAATTTGCAACAGAATAAACAGTCCATAACAGGCATGTTGTCAACCAAGTAAGTTTACTCATTGAATGATCCGATTAAGCTAAATTGAGACATTGTATACGTGTTGTCAGTTGCAGCCAAATGCATTTTTTAGAGTGTGAAAAACAGGTGTTCAAAACAACTTCATGTTTATTGAAAAAAATAGATTGTTTTTTACAGATAAATGCCTATAATTCGCTGCTTGCTCGGAGACTCGAGAGTCAGTTTAAAAAGTCAGTGAAATTACTGTTATTTTATATTGACTTTCTAGGCGTATTCTACGAAAATGCCGTGCTTTGCTCGTTGGAGGGATACCCAAGCGGCCAACGGGGGCAGACTGTAAATCTGCTGTTTTTAACTTCGGAGGTTCGAATCCTCCTCCCTCCACCATTTATTTGACCTGGATAAGTAGTTTTCAGGTTGGGGTTGAGCGGGTGTAGTTCAATGGTAGAACGTCAGCCTTCCAAGCTGAACACGTGGGTTCGATTCCCATCACCCGCTCCATTGTTTTGCCCATATAGCTCAGTCGGTAGAGCACTTTCTTGGTAGGGAAGAGGTCACTGGTTCGACTCCAGTTATGGGCACCACTACTGTAGAGCGCAGCGATCCGCCTAATTGGTTGGTGAGAGAAGCGAATCAGAGGTTCGGCGCTGTATGGAGGAGTTCTTGTGCAGCCGATTTTCATTTGAAAAAATGAAAGAAGGAAAGCAAGACACTTTAATAATATTAACTACTTAGCTTTTTGGAGTAGCAACACATGTCAAAAGAAAAATTTGAACGCACGAAGCCCCATGTAAACGTGGGCACAATTGGTCACGTTGACCATGGTAAAACTACCTTGACTGCAGCGATCACTAAAGTTGCTGCTGAGAAGCAAGGTGGAGAATTTAAAGATTACGATCAAATCGATAACGCGCCAGAAGAAAGAGAGCGTGGTATCACGATTTCTACGGCTCACGTAGAGTATGAAACAGATGGTCGTCACTATGCGCACGTTGACTGTCCAGGTCACGCGGACTATGTGAAGAACATGATTACCGGTGCGGCTCAAATGGACGGCGCTATTTTGGTTGTGTCAGCAGCTGATGGTCCTATGCCACAAACCCGTGAGCACATCTTGTTGGCTCGTCAGGTTGGCGTACCTTACATTGTAGTGTTCTTGAACAAATGTGATCAGGTTGACGACGAAGAGTTGTTGGAATTGGTTGAGATGGAAGTTCGTGAGTTGTTGAATGACTACGAGTTCCCTGGTGATGACACGCCATTGGTTATGGGTTCAGCGTTGAAAGCGTTGGAAGGTGATTCATCAGACATCGGTGTACCAGCGGTTGCAAAATTGTTGGACGAGATGGATGCTTACTTCCCGACTCCAGAGCGTGAGACTGATAAGCCCTTCTTGATGCCTATTGAAGACATCTTCTCAATTTCAGGTCGTGGTACTGTGGTAACTGGCCGTATTGAGACTGGTGTAGTTAATGTGGGTGAAGAGATTGAGATTGTTGGTATTCGTGACACATCGACCACCACTTGTACGGGTGTAGAGATGTTCCGCAAGTTGTTAGACACAGGTGAAGCTGGTGATAACGTAGGTATTTTGTTGCGTGGTACTAAAAGAGATGAAGTTGAGCGTGGACAAGTACTGGCAAAACCGGGTACAATCACGCCCCACACAAAATTTGAAGCTGAAGTTTATGTGTTGAGTAAAGATGAAGGTGGTCGTCACACACCATTCTTCAAAGGTTACCGTCCACAGTTTTACTTCAGAACAACTGACGTGACTGGCGCATGTGAGTTGCCTGATGGTGTAGAAATGGTTATGCCTGGTGACAACGTCAAGATGAAGGTTGAATTGATTGCACCGATTGCGATGGACGAAGGTTTGCGCTTTGCGATTCGTGAAGGTGGCCGTACAGTAGGTGCGGGTGTAGTAGCAAAAATTATCGAGTGATAATTTAACTCGTGACGCAAAAGCCAACAGTTTACTGTTGGCTTTTGCTGTCTTTACGATTTTTAGGCCAGTAGCTCAATTGGCAGAGCAGCGGTCTCCAAAACCGCAGGTTGGGGGTTCGATTCCCTCCTGGCCTGCCATTGTTTTTTGAAGCGGTGGCCAATTTGGATTACAAGTTATGAGTAGTGTTGAGTCAGCACCAGGTGCTGGTGATAAATTAAGATGGTGGTTGGCCGTGGCAATTATTGTCGGCGGTGTGGCTGCGAATCTCTATTTTGTTGATACATACCCAACCATCATCAGGGTGTTGATGGTTCTTGGTGGTGTTTTGGTTGGTGGCTTTGTCGGTTACACAACCCAAAGAGGCAAGGATTTTGCCAAATTTGTAAAAAATGCCAACATTGAAAGGCAAAAGATTGTTTGGCCAACTAAAAATGAAACAGTTCAAACCACCATTATGGTGCTGGTGCTGGTGATCATCATCGGTTTGTTTTTGTTTTTGGTCGATTCACTTTTCAGTAACCTCATTGAATATTTCTTTGAGTAAGACGGTCAGGAGTTAGAGTTCATGTCGCACAGATGGTATGTGGTCCACGCTTATTCAGGCTTCGAGCAACAAGTTTGTAAGTCTTTAGAAGAGCGCATTGAAAGATACCAAATGCAAGATCTTTTTGGCGAAGTTTTGGTGCCAAAAGAAACTGTGGTGGAGATGAAGAAAGGCCAAAAACGCAGGAGTGAACGTAAATTCTTTCCTGGTTATGTTTTGGTTCAAATGGAAATGAACGATGAAACATGGCACTTGGTTAAAAGCGTGCCAAAAGTTTTGGGATTCATTGGTGGCACAGCTGAACGGCCTGCGCCGATCACCGAGCGTGAAGCCAATGCCATATTGCAACGGATTGAAGACGGTGAGAATAAGCCGCAACCAAAAACATTGTTCGATGTGGGCGAAGTGGTTCGCGTCATCGACGGCCCCTTTGCCGATTTTAATGGCGAAGTGGAAGAAGTCAATTATGAAAAAAGCCGCATGCGTGTGGCAGTTTCTATATTTGGAAGGTCAACCCCAGTCGAATTAGAATTCGGCCAGGTTGAGAAAGTTTAAACATTATAACAATGGGGAGCCTTGATTAAGGCGTTTGTACCCGGAGAGAACAATGGCTAAAAAAGTACAGTCGTACATTAAATTGCAAGTGCCTGCTGGTCAGGCCAATCCTTCACCACCGGTGGGTCCTGCTTTGGGTCAACACGGGGTGAACATCATGGAATTTTGTAAAGCGTTCAACGCCCAAACTGGTGATGTTGAGAACGGATTACCTATTCCAGTGGTCATCACTGTATACAATGACAGAAGTTTTACATTCATCACCAAGACACCACCAGCTGCTGTGTTGTTGTTGAAAGCTGCTGGCATTCCAAAAGGCAGTGGTACTCCTAACACAGATAAGGTGGCCAAAATCGGCCGTGATCAATTGGAAGAAATTGCCAAGATGAAAGAGCCTGATCTGACGGCTGCTGATATGGATGCAGCTGTAAGAACCATTGCTGGTACTGCTCGCAGTATGGGTATTGAAACTGAAGGAGTGAAATAATGACTGGTAAAAGAATCAAAGCGCTCAAAGAGCAAATAGACAAATTGAAAAAATACCAAGTTGAAGAAGCATTGGATTTTGTCCGCAGTAATTCGTCAAAGAACTTTGACGAAACTGTCGATGTGGCGATTCAACTGGGTGTAGATGCCAAGAAATCAGATCAAGCCGTACGTGGTGCAACTGTTTTGCCAAATGGAACTGGTAAGTCTGTCAAAGTGGCTGTTTTTGCCCAGGGCGACAAAGCCGAAGAAGCCAAAGCCGCTGGTGCTGACGTGGTTGGATTTGATGATTTGGCCGCAGAAGTAAAAAAAGGCAACATCGATTTTGATGTGGTCATTGCTTCACCTGATGCCATGCGTGTTGTGGGTCAGTTGGGTACCATTTTAGGTCCCAAAGGCCTGATGCCTAACCCCAAGGTTGGTACCGTAACTCCTGACGTGGCAACTGCTGTAAAAAACAACAAATCAGGTCAAGCCATGTATCGAATCGATAAAGCCGGTATTATCCACACTGTTTTGGGTAAGGCCTCTTTTTCAGCCGATGCATTGAAAGAAAACTTGACTGTGTTGTTGGCAGAGTTGAACAAGAAGAAACCACCTACATCAAAAGGTAAATTTATCAGAAAAATCAGCATTTCATCCACCATGGGTGCAGGTGTTGAAGTTGATCCTGTTTCTGTCGGACAGTAAAC
Organism: Marinicella sp.; assembly: GCA_965230295.1. Classification (GTDB taxonomy): domain Bacteria; phylum Pseudomonadota; class Gammaproteobacteria; order Xanthomonadales; family Marinicellaceae; genus Marinicella. Next base: position 2,729,664 of record OZ246001.1, read on the forward strand.
AGCGATCATAACAATTTTGAGGGTTGCTGAGACATCAATGCTCAGCAGTCATCAAAGACCGTAGGTGTGATGTCGGCTCAATATGAAGCTTTCATTGCTTAATTTCCTACGCAGATGGTGCCCCAATACAGAATACTGTTTGGTCACCAAAATGGTTCCGTCTTATGTGTTTAAGGCATTGAGGCGGATTTTTGAGTACTGCAGCATGTGCTGCATGAGCCTTTGGAGGTTATCATGGCGCTCAATTTAGAGCAGAAAAAAGCTGTAGTCAGTGAAATTGCCAGTGTTGCTCAAGATGCACACTCCTTAGTCGCAGCAGAATACCGTGGATCATCAGTTGAACTGATGACTGCGATGCGTTCTGATGCACGTAAAAGTGGTGTCTATCTTAGGGTCGCAAAAAACACTTTGGTCAGAAGAGCTGTTGAAGGAACTGATTACGAGTGCGTTTCAGACGCATTGGTTGGTCCTTTGTTGTATGCGTTCAGTCAGGAAGATCCTGGTTGTGCCGCTCGTTTGATCAAAGACCATGCCAAAGAAAACGATAAGCTTGAAGTTAAGTTCGTTTCTATTGGTGGTGATTTGTTGGCCGCAACGGAGTTAGCTCGTTTAGCTTCATTGCCTACTAAAGATCAAGCAATTGCAATGCTGATGTCTGTCATGAAGGCACCAGTAGAGAAATTTGTAAGAACTTTGGCAGAGCCACACGCAAAACTGACACGTACAATCGCAGCAATCAAAGATTCAAAAGCTGCATAAGTAAAAAACATTACAATTTTGGAGAATTAAAATGGCCGTATCAAAAGATGATATTTTAGAAGCAATCTCAGCAATGAGCGTAATGGACGTTGTTGAATTAATCGAAGCTATGGAAGAAAAATTTGGTGTATCAGCTGCTGCTGCAGTTGCTGCTGCTCCTGCTGCCGCCGCTGCTGGCGGTGAAGCTGCTGCTGAGCAAACTGAGTTTGACGTAGTATTGGCAAGCTTTGGCGACAAGAAAGTTGGTGTGATTAAAGCCGTTCGTGGCATCACTGGCTTGGGCTTGAAAGAAGCCAAAGAATTGGTTGAAGGCGCACCAGCACCTATCAAAGAAGGTGTTGAAAAAGCCGAAGCTGAAGAAGTCAAAAAACAACTTGAAGAAGCAGGCGCTACTGTAGAGTTGAAATAATTACACAACGTAATTAATGAAATCTAAAGGCTGGCATTTTATGTCGGCCTTTAGTCGCTTAAAAATAAACAGATAAATTGAGTCTGATTAAAGCGTAAAAAAATACATATTAAATCAGCAAAACACCTGATGTTTTGCGAGCATGGTGAAGGTGACAAAAGCGATGGGTTATACATTTACTGAGAAAAAAAGAATCAGAAAGGACTTTGGTAGTTCTTCAGCTGTACTGGATGTTCCATACTTACTAGATACTCAAGTTAAATCATATCAAGCCTTTTTGGGTGAAAATGATAAAGACTTGAATGGTCTGAATGATGCATTAAATTCAATTTTCCCAATTGAGAGTTATTCTGGTTTTGCCAGATTGGAATATGTCAGTGTCGGTGTTGAAGAGCCTGAGTTTGACGTATTGGAATGTAAATTACGTGGTATGACTTATGCCGCTTCTATCCGCGCCCGAATCCAATTGGTGATTTACGATAAAGAAAAAAGCACCAAGAAAAAGAAAAAAGTTAAATACATCAAAGAACAGAATGTTTACTTGGGTGATTTGCCGCTGATGACCCCTACAGGTACTTTTGTGATCAATGGTACTGAACGTGTTATCGTGAATCAATTGCACCGTTCACCAGGTGTGTTCTTTGATCATGACAAAGGCAAGACCCATTCTTCAGGTAAGATCTTGTACTCAGCAAGGGTCATTCCTTACCGTGGTTCTTGGTTGGACATGGAGTTCGATGCCAAGGACAGCGTTTATGTACGTATTGATCGTCGCAGAAAATTACCGGCTTCAATCTTATTGCGTGCATTGGAATTTAATAACGAACAAATTTTGGACATGTTCTTCGAGAAAATTAACATCACGTTGAACAAGACCAATGCCAAAATGAAATTGGTTCCAGAACATGTCAAAGGTGAAACGTTTGGTTTTGATATCAAAGATGGAAAAACAGTCTTGGTAGAAGCGGGTAAACGCATCACTGCCAGACATGAACGCAAACTGAAAAAATCAAAATTAACAGCGTTGACATTAGAAGACAGTTACTTGATCGATAAAGTATTGGCTCACAATGTCATCGACAAAGAAACTGGTGAGGTTTTGATGCCTGCCAACACCACCATCACTGAAGAAGTTTTAGAGAAACTGCGTGATGCTGGGGTTAAGTCATTTGACATCATTTTTGTCAATGATTTGGATCGCGGTGCATACATGTCGAATACCTTGAACATCGACCCAACCACCACACCGGAAGAGGCTTTGATCGAGATCTATCGCATGATGCGCCCAGGTGAGCCACCGACAGAAGACGCTTCAAGATCTTTGTTTGATGGCCTGTTTTTTGCCAAAGAAAGGTATGACTTGTCAGCTGTTGGTCGCATGAAATTCAACATGCGCTTAGGCAGAGAGGACATTGAAGGTCCAGGCACTTTAAGTAACGATGACATCGTAGATGTGATGAAAGAACTGGTGAACATCAGAAATGGTGTTGGTCAGGTAGATGACATCGACCACTTGGGTAACCGCCGTGTTCGCTCAGTGGGAGAGATGGCTGAGAATGTATTCCGTGTTGGCTTGGTGCGTGTTCAACGTGCTGTGAAAGAGCGTTTAACAGTGGCTGAATCTGAAGGATTGACGCCACAAGACTTGATCAATGCCAAACCCATTTCTGCTGCGATCAAAGAATTTTTTGGTTCGAATCAACTGTCACAGTTTATGGATCAAAACAACCCCTTGTCAGAAATTACTCACAAGCGTCGTGTTTCGGCCCTTGGACCCGGTGGTTTGACTCGTGAGCGTGCTGGTTTTGAAGTGCGTGACGTGCATCCAACGCATTACGGTCGATTGTGTCCGATTGAAACACCTGAGGGGCCAAACATTGGTTTGATCAACTCGATGGCTGTGTATTCAAGAACCAATGATTATGGTTTCTTGGAAACCCCATACCGCAAAGTGACCAACGGTAAGGTGACCGATGAAATCGTTTATTTGTCTGCCATCCAGGATTCAGACAATCCAATCGCACAAAACAGTGCTAAATTGGACAAGAATGGTAAATTTGTTGATGAGTTCATCATTTGTCGTCACAAAGGCGAAGTGGTGTTGAAACAAGCCCAGGAAATTTCTTACATGGACGTGTCAGAAAAACAAATTGTTTCTGTGGCAGCCGCTTTGATTCCATTCCTGGAGCACGATGATGCCAACAGGGCTTTGATGGGATCAAACATGCAACGCCAAGCCGTCCCTACCTTGAAAGCTGACAAGCCATTGGTAGGTACTGGAATGGAGCGCATTGTGTCACGTGATTCAGGTGTGACCGTGATGGCCAAACGCGGTGGCATCGTGGAAATTTCTGATGCGGGTCGCATTGTGGTCCGAGTTGACCAATCTGAGATTGGTGAAAAAGACCCTGGTGTGGACATTTATAACCTCATTAAATACATGCGTTCTAATCAGAACACCTGTGTGAACCAACGCCCCATTGTGAAAGTAGGGGATCGCATTGCTGCTGGTGATGTATTGGCCGATGGTCCATCGACTGATTTGGGTGAATTGGCATTGGGTCAAAACATGTTGGTGGCCTTCATGCCATGGAATGGTTATAACTTTGAGGATTCAATTTTGATCTCGGAGCGTGTGGTCAAAGAAGACCGCTTGACCACCATTCACATTGAAGAATTGACCTGTATTGCTCGTGATACCAAGTTGGGATCAGAAGAGATCACTGCTGATATACCAAACATCAGTGAAGGCACACTGACCAAACTGGATGACTCCGGTATTGTTTATGTCGGTGCTGAAGTGGGTCCAGGTGACATTCTGGTCGGTAAAGTGACGCCAAAAGGTGAAACTCAGCTGACTCCTGAAGAAAAATTATTGCGTGCCATTTTTGGAGAAAAAGCCCTGGATGTTAAGGATTCATCCTTGCGCGTTAAATCAGGTACCAGCGGTACGGTGATCGACGTTCAGGTTTATACCCGTGAAGGCATTGAAAAAGGTTCACGTGCTGAACGCATTGAACATGACGAAATTGAAAAAGTTCGCAAAGATTTGAACGATCAGTTCCGCATCATGCGCACTGTGATCCACCAACGCATTCAAGACTTGTTGATTGGTGCCAAAGTGGCCAAAGCCCCTGGTTTGAAGAAAGGTGCTGTGATTGAAGAATCCTACTTTGATACTTTAGAGTTGGATCAGTGGTTTGACATCAAACCACAAGACAATGCTTTGGCAGAACAAATGGATGCTTTGGCTGAACAAATCACTGAACAAAGAGAAATCTTTGATAAACGATTTGAAGAGAAGAAAGCCAAGATTTCTAAAGGCGACGATTTGGCGCCTGGCGTATTGAAAATGGTCAAAGTTTATCTGGCTGTTAAGCGTCGCATTCAACCTGGCGATAAAATGGCCGGACGTCATGGTAACAAAGGTGTGATCTCAATGATTGTTCCTGAAGAAGACATGCCGTTCGATGAAAATGGTCGTCCTGTAGACATCTGTTTGAATCCACTGGGTGTACCTTCGAGGATGAACATTGGTCAGATTCTTGAGGTGCATTTGGGCATGGCTGCTCGCGGTTTGGGTTACCAGATTGAAAAGATGCTGGAAGAGAAAGCGACCGTGGCCAAATTGAAAGAATTTTTTGGTGAAATTTACAACATCGATGATGAAGGTAAAGTGAGTTTCTCAAGCTTCAGTAAAGATGAAGTGATGGAATTGGCTCATAACTTAAAAGGCGGTGTACCCATGGCAACACCGGTGTTTGATGGCGCCAAAGAAGAACACATCAGAAAATTATTCAAACTGGCCGGTTTAGATGAAGATGGACAAACCACTTTATTCGATGGTCGCACGGGTAAGAAATTTGACCGTAAAGTCACAGTGGGTTACATGTACATGTTGAAATTGAATCACTTGATCGATGACAAGATGCATGCCCGTTCAACCGGCCCGTACTCGCTGGTTACACAACAACCATTGGGTGGTAAAGCCCAGTTTGGTGGTCAAAGGTTTGGTGAAATGGAGGTGTGGGCACTGGAAGCTTATGGTGCTGCATACACCTTACAAGAAATGTTGACGGTTAAGTCGGATGATGTACAGGGTCGTAATGCGACTTATAAGAACATTGTTGATGGTAATCACAACACAGTTTCAGGCATTCCAGAGTCGTTCAATGTACTGGTTAAAGAGGTCAGGGCACTTGGATTGAACATGGAATTGGAAAACGAGTGAGTCTGGGAGAAAAAACATGAAAGATTTAATTAAATTATTTAATCCTAAAAAAGAAATCCAAGACTTTAACTCCATTAAAGTCTCTTTGGCACCACCTGAACTGATTCGTTCTTGGTCTTATGGTGAAGTGAAAAAGCCAGAAACCATTAACTACAGAACATTCAAACCAGAACGTGATGGTTTGTTTTGTGCTGCCGTATTTGGCCCCATCAAAGACTATGAGTGTCTTTGTGGTAAGTACAAGCGCATGAAACACCGTGGTGTGGTCTGTGAAAAATGTGGTACTGAAGTCACTTTGACCAAAGTGCGTCGTGAGCGCATGGGTCACATTGAATTGGCCAGCCCCGTGGCACACATTTGGTTCCTGAAATCATTGCCATCTCGCATTGGCTTGATGCTGGACATGACTTTGCGCGAAATTGAAAGAATTTTGTATTTTGAATCATTCGTCGTTACCGATCCAGGCATGACTGATTTGGAAAAAGGTTCATTGTTAACCGATGAGCAATATGCCCAGGCCATTGAGAACTGGGGTGATGAATTCAAAGCCCTGATGGGTGCAGAAGCCATCTACTCTTTGTTAGAAGAAATTGACATCAATGCGGAATTGGTGCAATTACACGAAGACATTGAATCCACCAAATCTGCGACCAAGATCAAGCGTTTATCAAAACGAATTGCTTTGTATGATGCCTTCAACAAGTCAGGCAACAAACCAGAGCACATGATTTTAACCGTGTTGCCGATTTTGCCGCCTGATTTACGTCCTTTGGTCCCATTGGATGGTGGTCGTTTTGCTACTTCAGATTTGAATGATTTATACCGCAGGGTGATCAACCGCAACAACCGCTTGAAGCGCTTATTGGATTTGCATGCACCAGACATCATTGTGCGCAATGAGAAGCGCATGCTGCAAGAATCAGTCGATGCCTTGTTGGACAACGGTCGTCGTGGTCGAGCCGTCACCGGTTCAAACCGCAGACCTTTGAAATCATTGGCTGATATGATCAAAGGTAAACAAGGTCGTTTCCGTCAAAACTTATTGGGTAAACGTGTGGACTACTCTGGCCGTTCGGTCATCGTGGTAGGACCTACTTTGCGTCTACACCAGTGCGGGTTGCCCAAGAAAATGGCTTTGGAATTGTTCAAACCATTCATTCTGGGTCGTTTGCTGAAAGATGGTTTTGTTTCGACCATCAAAGCCGCCAAGCGTTCTGTTGATGCAGAGACGCCTGAAGTTTGGGACATCTTGGAGCAGGTGATCCGTGAGCATCCGATCTTGCTAAACCGTGCACCTACGCTGCACAGATTGGGTATCCAGGCTTTTGAGCCCGTGTTGATTGAAGGTAAGGCCATTCAGTTGCACCCTCTGGTGTGTACTGCATTCAATGCTGACTTCGATGGTGACCAAATGGCTGTACACGTGCCATTATCAATTGAAGCTCAATTGGAAGCACGTACCTTGATGATGTCAACCAATAACATCTTATCTCCGGCCTCAGGTGAACCCATCATTGTACCTTCACAAGACGTGGTTTTGGGGTTGTACTACATGACCCGTGCTTTGATCAATGAAAAAGGTGAAGGCATGGTGTTTTCTGACATGAGCGAAGTCAACCGTGCTTACCAGAATGGCCACGTTTCATTACAGGCTTTGGTGAAAGTCAGGTTGACCACCACAGATGAAGACTCAGGAACAGAGTCAACCAACTTGGTTGAAACCACAGTTGGTCGGGCCATTTTGGCAGACATTTTGCCCAAAGGTTTGGATTTCAAATACATGAACCAAACTTTGAACAAGAAAGCCATTTCAAATTTATTGAACGAGTGTTATCACCAGTTGGGCACCAAAGCGACTGTTATATTTGCTGACCAATTGATGTACACCGGATTCCGTTACTCAACCGTGGCTGGTATCTCAATCGGTGTGACCGATTTGACCATTCCTGAGGCCAAGAAAACCATCTTGGAAGAAGCTGACAAAGAAGTTTTGAAGATTCAAGAACAATACACGTCTGGTTTGGTAACCGCAGGTGAACGTTACAACAAGGTGGTTGATATTTGGTCAAAAGCCAATGAAGACGTTGCCAACGCCATGATGGCGGTATTGGGTAAGGATGAAGTTGAAGACAAAGAAGGTAATACGGTTTCACAAGATTCTATGAATTCAGTCTTTATCATGGCTGATTCAGGCGCCAGGGGTTCACAAGCTCAGATGCGTCAGCTGTCTGGTATGCGTGGATTGATGGCCAAACCAGATGGTTCGATCATTGAGACTCCCATTAAGGCCAACTTCCGTGAAGGGTTGGACGTGATGCAGTACTTCTCATCAACCCATGGTGCACGTAAAGGTTTGGCCGATACAGCACTGAAAACAGCCAACTCTGGTTACTTAACCCGTCGTTTGGTTGATGTTGCACAAGATGTGGTGATCACAGAAGTTGATTGTGGCACCACCGAAGGTTTAATCATGCAACCCATCGTAGACGGTGGTGAGGTGATTGAAACACTGGCCGACCGTGTTTTGGGTCGAGTGGTGGCTACTGATGTACTCAACGCCAATGGCGAAGTGGTGATTGAAGCCGGTACTTTGATTGGTGAAGAAAGCCTGCAAGTGATTGAAACCAATGGTTTGGATTCTATTGTGGTCCGTTCGCCAATCAGTTGTGAATCCAGTTTTGGTATCTGTGCTCAATGCTACGGCCGTGATTTGTCACGCGGACACCGGGTTAATATTGGTGAAGCGGTGGGTGTTATGGCAGCACAAAGTATTGGTGAGCCAGGCACACAGTTGACCATGAGAACGTTCCACATTGGTGGTGCGGCATCAAAATCAGCAGCCTCAGATCACGTTCAGGTGAAATCTGATGGTTCGATTCGTATGCACAACATCAAGCATGTGACCAATGCCGATAAAAAATTGGTATCAATTTCTCGATCAGGTGAAATTTCAGTGATTGAAAGTTCAGGTAAAGAGAAAGAGCGTTATAAAGTACCCTACGGTGCAGTGATTAACGTCAAGGACAACGATAAGGTCAAAGCGGGTGATGTGATCGTTAATTGGGATCCACACACGCATCCAATCGTTTCTGAAGTGGCCGGCCGTGTTGCATTGAGCGATTTCAAAGATGGCGTTACCGTTGAAGAGAAATTAGATGAACTGACTGGTTTGACCAGTTTCATCATCACCGATCCTAAACAGCGTGGTGCAGCAGGTAAAGATTTGCGACCTATGGTGCGTTTGGAAGACAAGAAGGGTAACCCCATCATGATCCCTGGTTCTGAAGTGCCTGCGCAATATTTCTTGCCTCCTGGAGCGGTGATTAACATCCAGAACGGTCAAGATGTGGCTGTTGGTGATTTCTTGGCGAGAATTCCACAAGCGTCATCGAAAACCCGTGACATCACTGGTGGTCTACCACGAGTTGCTGACTTATTTGAAGCGCGTAAGCCTAAAGATCCAGCCATTCAAGCAGAGACTTCAGGTATTGTAGGTTTTGGTAAAGACACCAAAGGTAAGAACCGATTGGTCATTACCCAAGCCAACGGTGAAAAGTTAGAAACATTGATTCCAAAATGGCGCCAAATCGTGGTGTTTGAGGGTGAGCACGTTGAAAAAGGTGATGTGGTTGTTGAGGGTGAACCTAACCCACATGACATCCTGCGTTTGCAAGGTGTGATCGCTTTGGCATCCTATTTGGTCAATGAGATTCAAGATGTTTACCGCTTACAAGGTGTGAAAATCAATGACAAGCACATTGAATGTATCATCCGTCAAATGTTGCGTAAAGTTGAGATCGTTGAACCAGGTGACTCAGATTATCTGAAAACAACCCAGTTGACTTACAAGGAAGTGATGCGAACCAACCGCGAGATTTTGAAACAAGACGGTATCCCTGCGACTTTTGAAGTGCTGCTGTTGGGTATCACCAAGGCTTCATTGGCTACCGATTCATTCATTTCTGCGGCATCGTTCCAGGAAACCACACGTGTATTAACTGAAGCTTCGGTTAAAGGCACCAAAGATTACTTGCGTGGTTTGAAAGAAAACGTCATCGTGGGTCGTTTGATTCCTGCCGGAACCGGCCTTTCATACCATCAAGACCAACTGCAATCAAAAGAAGCCGAGCTTCAGTCAGAATTGCAAGCCATGGTTAATGAGGTGAGTGATAACGGTGGCGGTGCGGTTGATTCCGAGCAAGCATTGATGGATCAACTCAGCCAACTGGATGATGGTGATTCAAACGTTGATGAAAGTGAATGATATCAACACTTTAGTTGAGACAGATTGAGGTGTTCAAAAAACTTTAATCTGTACTTGACTATTTTGGGGTAAAAAACTAAAATCCCCGTTCTTATTTTCGGCAGGCCGGTTTTAACTGGCCTGTCGTTTATTTTTTAAGAGGCTTTTTTTAAATATACGCCTCTCTTTAGGGTAAATTTTGCATATGGCAACAGTAAATCAATTGGTTCGTAAACCAAGAAAAGACAAAGTATATAAAACTAACGTTCCAGCTTTAGAAGCTTGTCCGCAGCGTAGGGGTGTGTGTTCACGTGTTTACACAACGACGCCTAAAAAACCTAACTCGGCTTTGCGTAAAGTGGCTCGTGTCAGATTAACTAATGGCTATGAAGTAACCAGTTACATCGGTGGTGAAGGACATAATTTACAAGAGCACTCTATCGTATTGATTAGGGGTGGTCGTGTGAAGGACTTACCAGGTGTGCGTTACCACATTGTTCGTGGTGCACTGGATACTGCTGGCGTGAATGATCGTAAACAAGGTCGTTCTAAATATGGTACTAAACGACCAAAATAATCAAATAAAAGGTTTTAGAGATGTCTAGAAAGAAAAGTAATTTTAAGCGCGATGTATTGCCTGATCCAAAATACGGATCAGAGCTGATCAGTAAGTACATCAACATGGTCATGAAAAGTGGCAAGAAATCAGTGGCCGAGAAAATCGTCTACGGTGCCATGGATAAAATGACTGAAAAAGAATCCGGTGATGCCGTAGATTTGACGCAGCAAGCTTTGGAAAAAGTGAAGCCTATGGTTGAGGTTAAATCTCGCCGTGTGGGTGGTGCGACTTATCAGGTACCTGTTGAAGTTCGTCCAAGACGTCAAATGGCATTGGCCATGCGTTGGTTGATTGATGCAGCTCGTAAACGCGGTGAAGCTGACATGCCCAGTAAATTGGCTGGTGAAATGTTGGATGCTTTACACGATCGTGGTGCAGCCATGAAACGTCGTGAGGAAGTGCACAAGATGGCTGAGGCCAACAGGGCATTTGCTCACTACCGTTGGTAATAACCAGTTACAGGAAAGGAATTTGAAGTGGGCCGGAAAACACCGATTGAGAGATACCGTAACATTGGCATCATGGCCCACATTGATGCCGGTAAAACGACCACCACAGAGCGGGTGCTGTTTTACACGGGAATTTCTCACAAGATAGGTGAAGTCCATGATGGCAATGCCACCATGGATTGGATGGAACAAGAGCAAGAGCGTGGCATCACGATTACATCGGCTGCCACCACTTGTTTTTGGCAAGGCATGGATCGCCAATTTGATGAGCATCGTATCAACATCATTGATACACCAGGCCACGTAGACTTCACCATTGAAGTTGAACGTTCGCTGCGCGTGTTAGATGGTGCGGTAGCGGTGTTTTGTGCGGTTGGAGGCGTGGAGCCACAATCGGAAACAGTTTGGCGACAAGCCAATAAGTACCATGTGCCCCGGTTGGCTTTTGTCAACAAAATGGATCGTGCAGGTGCTGACTTTGAACGGGTGGTCGGTCAGTTGAAAACCAGACTGGGTGCCAACCCCGTGCCGGTCCAGGTGGCCATTGGTGCGGAAGATGAGTTCAAAGGTGTGGTAGACCTGCTGCGTATGAAAGCCATTTATTGGAATGAAGACGACATGGGCTCTACTTATCAGCTGGAAGACATTCCTGCTGATTTGACAGAACAATGTGAAGCGGCCAGGGAATTCATGATTGAAGCGGCAGCCGAAACCAGTGAAGAATTGATGGATAAGTACCTGGAAACAGGTGAGCTGTCCAGAGAAGACATCATTGCTGGTTTGCGAAATGGAACCATCAACAATGAGGTGGTATGTTGCATGTGTGGATCGGCCTTTAAAAACAAAGGCGTGCAAGCCATGTTGGACATGGTGTTGAGTTGTTGCCCTCACCAGCAGATGTGCCTGCCATTACGGGCTTGGAAGAAGGCAGTGAGGAACAAGAGACCAGTAGAGCGGCTGATGACGATGAGCCCTTTGCTGCTTTGGCGTTTAAAATTGCCACTGACCCATTCGTGGGTACTTTGACTTTTTTCCGGGTTTATTCTGGTGTGGTTAAAACAGGTGACAGTATCTACAACCCAAGAAAAGGCAGTAAAGAGCGATTGGGCCGTTTGTTACAAATGCATTCTAACTCAAGAGAAGAGATCAAAGAAGTCAGGGCCGGTGATATTGCTGCGGCCGTTGGTTTAAAAGATTTGATGACTGGAGATACTTTGTGTGACATCAATCATGTCATCACCATTGAGAAGATGGAATTTCCAGAGCCGGTAATTTCGGTGGCTGTTGAGCCCAGAACCACTGGTGATCAGGAAAAGATGGCCACAGCGTTGCAAAAGCTGGCGCAAGAAGACCCTTCGTTTAGGGTGGCCACTGATGATGAGTCGGGACAAACCATCATCTCTGGAATGGGTGAATTGCATTTAGACATCATTGTTGATCGCATGAAGCGTGAATTTAAAGTGGATGCCAATGTGGGTAACCCCCAGGTGGCATACAGAGAGACCATCAAACAAACAGTTGAACAAGAAGGTAAGTTCATCAAACAGTCTGGTGGTAAAGGTCAATATGGCCATGTAAAAATTAAAATCGAACCCATGGAGCAGGGCTTCGGTTATGAATTTGTCAACGAAATCACAGGCGGTGTGATTCCTAAGGAATACATTGGCCCGGTTGACAAAGGCATACAAGAACAAATGGAAAGTGGTGTACTGGCAGGCTACCCTTTGGTGGATTGTAAGGTCACTTTGTTCGATGGTTCATTTCATGATGTTGATTCAAGTGAAATGGCCTTTAAGGTTGCAGGTTCAATGGCTTTTCGTGAAGGCGCAAGGGCTGCTTCACCGGTTCTTTTGGAGCCGATCATGAAGGTTGAAATTGTAACCCCAGAAGATTATATGGGTGATGTGGTTGGCGATGTGAATCGCCGGCGTGGAACATTAGATGGGATTGACGAATCGCCTTCAGGCAAGGTGATTAAATGTCAAATTCCATTGTCTGAAATGTTTGGCTATGCCACTTCGCTCAGATCTGCCACCCAAGGCAGAGCCAGTTACTCAATGGAGTTTGATCACTACAGTGAGGCCCCGGCTGAGGTACTGGCAGAAATGATTGGATATTAATATATAGTTTGAGAGACTGACAATGTCAAAAGAAAAATTTGAACGCACGAAGCCCCATGTAAACGTGGGCACAATTGGTCACGTTGACCATGGTAAAACTACCTTGACTGCAGCGATCACTAAAGTTGCTGCTGAGAAGCAAGGTGGAGAATTTAAAGATTACGATCAAATCGATAACGCGCCAGAAGAAAGAGAGCGTGGTATCACGATTTCTACGGCTCACGTAGAGTATGAAACAGATGGTCGTCACTATGCGCACGTTGACTGTCCAGGTCACGCGGACTATGTGAAGAACATGATTACCGGTGCGGCTCAAATGGACGGCGCTATTTTGGTTGTGTCAGCAGCTGATGGTCCTATGCCACAAACCCGTGAGCACATCTTGTTGGCTCGTCAGGTTGGCGTACCTTACATTGTAGTGTTCTTGAACAAATGTGATCAGGTTGACGACGAAGAGTTGTTGGAATTGGTTGAGATGGAAGTTCGTGAGTTGTTGAATGACTACGAGTTCCCTGGTGATGACACGCCATTGGTTATGGGTTCAGCGTTGAAAGCGTTGGAAGGTGATTCATCAGACATCGGTGTACCAGCGGTTGCAAAATTGTTGGACGAGATGGATGCTTACTTCCCGACTCCAGAGCGTGAGACTGATAAGCCCTTCTTGATGCCTATTGAAGACATCTTCTCAATTTCAGGTCGTGGTACTGTGGTAACTGGCCGTATTGAGACTGGTGTAGTTAATGTGGGTGAAGAGATTGAGATTGTTGGTATTCGTGACACCATCGACCACCACTTGTACGGGTGTAGAGATGTTCCGTAAGTTGTTAGACACAGGTGAAGCTGGTGACAACGTAGGTATTTTGTTGCGTGGTACTAAAAGAGATGAAGTTGAGCGTGGACAAGTACTGGCAAAACCGGGTACAATCACGCCCCACACAAAATTTGAAGCTGAAGTTTATGTGTTGAGTAAAGATGAAGGTGGTCGTCACACACCATTCTTCAAAGGTTACCGTCCACAGTTTTACTTCAGAACAACTGACGTGACTGGCGCATGTGAGTTGCCTGATGGTGTAGAAATGGTTATGCCTGGTGACAACGTCAAGATGAAAGTTGAATTGATTGCACCGATTGCGATGGACGAAGGTTTGCGCTTTGCGATTCGTGAAGGTGGCCGTACAGTAGGTGCGGGTGTAGTAGCAAAAATTATTGAATAATTAATTGAATACGAGCAGTGGCGAAAAGCCACTGCTTTTAATTAGAGGCAAATTAACATGGCTGGTCAGAAAATCAGAATAAGACTTAAGGCGTTTGATCATAAATTAATCGATCAATCTGCAGGAAGAATCGTAGATACGGCGAAAAGAACCGGTGCCCAAGTGCGCGGTCCGATTCCTTTACCAACTAAAAAGGAACGTTTCACTGTATTGATTTCTCCACACGTAAATAAGGACGCCAGGGATCAATATGAGATTCGTACTCATAAGCGCTTGGTAGATATTGTAGACCCAAATGATAAAACAGTTGATGCATTGATGAAACTGGACTTATCAGCTGGGGTAGATGTTCAAATTCAATTGAACTAAGGAGTTGAAAGATGTCATTAGGTATTATTGGAAAGAAAGTAGGCATGACACGCGTTTTCAACGACAAAGGCGAGTCAGTACCAGTCACTGTTATCAATGTTGAGCCCAATGTTGTGGCTCAAGTCAAAACCACAGAAACTGACGGATACAATGCTGTTCAAATCACCACAGGTGGTCGCAAGGCTTCAAAAGTAAGCGCACCAGCTGCGGGTCATTTTAAGAAAGCAGGTGTAGAAGCCGGTTCTATCACACGTGAATTCAGAACTGATCAAGAGTTCAACGCGGGTGATACGCTGGAATTAACCATGTTTGAAGACGGACAAAAAGTTCGTGTGACCGGTACCTCTAAAGGTAAAGGTTTTCAAGGTGTAATCAAGCGTTACAACTTCCACATGCAAGACGCCACCCATGGTAATTCATTGTCGCACAGAGCCCCGGGTTCTATCGGCCAATGTCAAACCCCAGGCCGTGTATTCAAAGGCAAAAAAATGTCTGGCCACATGGGTGCTGAGCGTGTAACCACTAAAAACTTAGAAGTGGTTAGGGTTGATCAAGAAAACAATTTGTTGTTGATCAAGGGTGCAGTACCTGGTGCAAAAACCAGTACAGTCATTGTTAGACCTTTGGTTTAAGCAGATAGCGGAGAAATATTGTGGAATTGACAGTATCAGGTAAAAAACAAAAAGTTGAAGTTTCAGAAGCTGTATTTGGCAGAGATTATTCTGAAGCCTTGGTTCATCAAGTTGTGACGTCTTACATGGCCACAGGCCGTGCAGGCACCAAAGCACAAAAGAACCGATCAGCTGTTAGCGGCGGTGGTGCCAAGCCTTGGAAACAAAAAGGCACAGGTCGCGCCAGAGCGGGAACTTCAAGAAGTCCAATCTGGGTTGGTGGTGGTAAAACATTTGCTGCTCAGCCTCGCGACTTCACCAAAAAAGTGAACACCAAGATGTATCGCGCAGCCATGAAAACCATTTTGTCTGAATTAAACCGTTCAGAGCGTTTGGTTGTGGTGGCTGATTTGGACACCAAAAACGGTAAAACCAAAGAAGCCATCGAAATGTTGAATAAACATGGTGTTGAGAAAGGATGTTTGGTTGCGGCTGAACCTTCGGACAATTTATTGCGTTCAACCAGTAACTTACCTTACGTATTCGTTACCAATGCACATGGCTTAGATCCAGTGTCTTTGGTTTATGCAGACAAAGTGGTTATGACCGTTGACGCTGTTAAGCAAGTTGAGGAGTGGTTGTCATGAGTTTAAACAATTTATACACAACTATTTTAGCCCCCGTGATTTCAGAGAAATCAAACCGCGTTGGCGAGTTGGCTAATCAATACGTATTCAAAGTGGCTAAATCTGCAAATAAAGCAGAAATCAAAACAGCTGTTGAAAAATTATTCAAGGTGTCTGTTGAAGACGTCACTGTAATGAATGTGAAAGGTAAAACCAAAAGTTTCAGAATGAAGCCGGGTAAAAGACCAGATTGGAAAAAAGCCTATGTGCGCATCCAAGCTGATCAAATGATCGACTTCGGTACGAAAGCTGAGTAATAAGGAGAACTATCATGGCATTAACAGTACATAAACCAACTTCTCCAGGTAACCGCGGTAAAGTCACAGTTAAAAGAACTGGTCTTTATAAAGGCAGACCTGAAGCCAGCTTAACTGAAAAGAAATCAAAAACTGGCGGTAGAAACAATTACGGTCGCATCACCACGCGTCACAGAGGTGGTGGGCACAAACAAAAATACAGAATCATCGATTTTAAACGCAATAAAGATGACATTGCAGCCAAGGTTGAGCGCATCGAATACGATCCAAACCGCTCTGCTTACATTGCCTTATTGCATTATGCCGATGGTGAGAAAAGATACATCATTGCACCGAAAGATTTAGAGCCTGGTATGCAAGTCATGTCTGGTACTTCGGTTGCCATCAAAGTGGGTAACGCATTGCCATTGGATAACATTCCAGTGGGTACCGTTGTTCACAATGTTGAGATGAAGCCTGGTAAAGGCGGGCAAATCGCTCGTGCAGCCGGCACCTCGGCCCGTCTGGTCGCGAAAGAAGGCGTATACGCCACTTTGCGTTTGCGTTCAGGCGAGATGAGAAAAATACCAGCCAAATGTCGTGCGACATTGGGCACGGTATCTAAAAGTGAGCATAACCTTGAAAAAATCGGTAAAGCCGGTGCCACTCGTTGGAGAGGTATCAGACCAACCGTTCGAGGTGTTGCCATGAATCCAGTTGACCATCCGCATGGCGGTGGTGAAGGAAGGACCTCTGGTGGTCGTCATCCCGTGTCTCCATGGGGTTTGCCTACCAAAGGACATAAAACGCGTAAGAACAAACGTACTGATAAGTTCATTGTTCGTCGCAGAGATAAGAAATAAGGTAGTTATATGCCAAGATCACTTAAAAAAGGTCCATTTGTAGACTTGAGCTTGATGAAAGCAGTCGAAAAGGCCGTAGAAGAGAACAGCAAGCGACCGATCAAAACATGGTCAAGAAGATCAATGATTCTTCCTGATATGGTTGGTTTAACCTTGGCTGTTCATAATGGTAAACAACATGTTCCAGTTTTGATTTCTGAAGAAATGGTCGGACACAAGCTGGGTGAGTTTTCACCCACCCGTACATTCAGATCTCACATTGCTGACAAGAAGGCGAGGTAATGATGGAAATAGTAGCTAAATTAAAGAGGGCCAATATTTCGGCTCAGAAAGTCAGATTGGTTGCCAACCAAATCAGAGGCATGAATGTTGAGCAAGCTGAACAGTTGTTAACCTTTAGCCCTAAAAAAGCCGCGCACATCGTAAAGAAAGCGTTGATGTCAGCCGTGGCCAATGCCGAGCACAACAATGGCATGGATGTTGATGAGTTATTTGTCAGTTCCATCTATGTTGATGAAGGCCCGACCTTGAAAAGAGGACGCGCCAGAGCGAAAGGCAGAGGTACACGAATTTTAAAAAGAACCAGCCACATCACTGTAAAAGTGGCTGAAGCATCGTAAAGGCAAGATTATGGGTCAAAAAGTACATCCAATAGGTATCAGATTAGGAATTTCTAAACAACACAATTCCAAGTGGTACGCAGAAAAAGGTCAATTTGCTGATCAACTCGTTAAAGACATCAAAGTCAGAGAGTACTTGCATGAGAAATTAAAGCATGCATCTATCAGTAAAATTGAGATTGAGAGACCGGCTAAGAATGCTCGCATCACCATCCACACTGCCAGACCTGGTATTGTGATTGGTAAAAAAGGTGAAGACATTGAGCAATTGAAAAACACCTTATCAAAAATGATGGGTTTGCCGACACATGTTAACGTGAATGAAATCAGAAAGCCTGAGTTAGATGCGCGTTTGGTTGCTGAAGGCATTGCCTCACAGCTGGAACGCAGAATCATGTTCAGACGCGCCATGAAACGTGCTGTTTCTAGTGCCATGCGATTGGGTGCCTTGGGCATTCGAGTGGCAGTTGCTGGACGTTTGAATGGTGCTGAGATTGCCCGTACTGAGTGGTACCGTGAAGGTCAAGTGCCTTTACACACTTTGCGTGCAGACATTGATTATTCAACAGCCAAAGCGTACACCACTTATGGTGTGATTGGCATCAAGGTTTGGATTTACAAAGGTGAAGTTTTCGATTTGGAAAACCACAACAGTGAATCAGAGAAGAAATCAGGTAAGAAAAGTCGGGGTAAAAAATAATGTTACAGCCGAAAAGAACTAAATACAGAAAACAACAAAAAGGCCGAAACCGCGGTTTATCACATGGTGGTAGCAAAGTGAGCTTTGGTGATTTTGGATTGAAAGCAACCACTCGCGGCTTATTGACTGCACGTCAAATTGAAGCGGGTCGTCGAGCCATTACCAGACACGTCAAACGTGGTGGAAAATTGTGGATTCGTGTGTTTCCGGACAAAGCCGTTACTGCCAAGCCAATTGAGGTAAGGATGGGTAAAGGTAAAGGTAACATCGAATATTGGGCCGCTGCCATTAAACCAGGTCGTGTGATCTATGAAATCCAAGGGGTTTCAGAAGAAATGGCCAGAGCAGCATTTGAAAAAGCAGGCGCTAAATTTCCTGTACAAACAACCTTCGTTAAACGGGTGGTGATGTGATGCAAGCGAAAGAATTAAAAAGTAAAGATCTTGCAGAGTTGCAGGAAGAATTAAACAAGTTGTTACAAAAGCAATTCGATTTAAGAATGGCTCGTGGTAATGGTCAATTAACAAAATTACATCTGATGCGTGAAGTTCGCAGAGACATTGCTCGCGTCAGAACTGTTATGAACCAAGCTAAAGGATGAATGTCATGACTACAGAAACTAAAGTACAAAGAACCAAAAGCGGTGTGGTCACCAGTGACAAAATGAATCAAACCGTGACTGTGTTGATTGAAAGAAAAATCAAACACCCCTTGTATGGTAAATACATCAAGAAGTCGACCAAGATTCATGCACACGATCCTGATAACAAGTGTCAACAAGGCGATGTGGTAAAAATCGCTGAATGTCGACCCATTTCCAAGACCAAATCTTGGAAAGTGGTTGAGATTGTTGAAGCAAGCAAATAAGAGGTACTGACAATGATACAAATGCAAAGTAGATTATCAGCAGCTGACAACTCCGGAGCCAAAGAAGTCCAATGTATAAAAGTGTTGGGTGGTTCTAAACGTCGTTATGCTGGTATCGGAGACATCATCAAAGTTTCCGTTAAGCAAGCCATACCTCGTGGCAAGGTTAAAAAAGGTGAAGTATATAACGCTGTGATCGTGAGAACGAGAAAAGGTGTCAGAAGATCTGACGGTTCTTTGATTCGTTTCGATGGCAACGCTGTTGTGATGCTGAATGCCAAACTGGAGCCTATCGGCACCCGTATTTTTGGCCCTGTTACTCGTGAACTGAGATCTGGTAAATTCATGAAGATTATTTCATTGGCACCAGAAGTATTATAAGGAAACGATTATGCAAAGAATTAAACAAGGTGACGAAGTTATCGTTATTGCTGGACGCAGTAAAGGCCAACGTGGCAATGTCTTGAAAGTGATGCAAGACGGACGTTTGTTGGTGAACAATGTGAATACAGTTAAAAAGCATGTTAAGCCCAATCCTCAAATTGAAGAAAAAGGCGGTATCAAAACACAGGAAGCGCCTATCGATGCTTCAAATGTGATGCTGTATAATCCTGCCTCCGGTAAAGGCGAACGTGTCGGATTTAAAGTTTTAGAAAACGGCCGAAAAGTTCGAGTTTTTAAATCCAATGGTGAAGCAGTAGACGCTTAAGAGAATTATTATGGCCAGATTAGAAAAATACTATAAAGAAGAAGTGGTTCCTAAGCTGATGGAATCCGGCAAATTTGCCAATGTGATGGAAGTGCCTAAGATCACTAAAATCACATTGAACATGGGTGTTGGTGAAGCCGTTGGGAACAAAAAGATATTACAACATGCAACCAGTGACATGGGAACCATTGCAGGTCAAAAACCTGTCATCACTCATGCCAAAAAGTCAGTAGCGGGTTTTAAGATTCGTGAAGACTGGCCGATTGGTTGTAAAGTCACACTCAGACGTCAAAAGATGTATGAGTTTTTGGATCGCTTGGTCAATGTTTCATTGCCCCGAGTCAGAGATTTTCGTGGTTTGAACCCGAAATCTTTTGACGGCCGCGGTAACTACTCAATGGGTGTGAAAGAACAAATCATTTTCCCAGAAATTGAGTATGACAAAATTGATGAGTTGCGTGGTATGGACATCTGTATCACCACCACTGCCAGAAACGATGAGGAAGCTCGCATGTTACTGGATCAATTTGATTTTCCATTCAAAGGTAGGTAATAGACATGGCTAAAGAATCAATGGTCCAACGTGACCTGAAAAGAAAAAGAATCGTGGCAAAGTATGCCGAAAAACGCGCAGCCTTGAAAAAGATCATTGCCGATCCTAAAACCACATTTGAAGAAATGATGGAAGCTCAAGAAGCGTTACAGAAGTTACCGAGAAATGCATCGCCTTCTAGAATGCGTAACCGTTGTCAAATTTCAGGTAGACCTCGCGGCTACTACAATAAATTTGGCTTGAGTAAAACAAAATTCCGTGAAGCTGCTATGCGTGGTGACATTCCTGGTTTGAAGAAAGCCAGCTGGTAAAGAGAGAATAGATTATGAGTTTAAGTGATCCAATTTCAGACATGATTTGCAGCATCAAGAATGCGCAAGCTGTCAATAAAGAAAGTACTGTCACTCCTGCTTCTAAAGTGAAGAAAGGAATCTTGTCAGTATTACAACAGGAAGGCTACATCAGATCTTTTGAAGTTGTTGAAAAGGATAACCACCCTTTCATCAAAATCAACATCAAATACTACAGGAATCAACCTGTGATTGAGATGATCAAAAGAGTCAGTAAGCCTGGTTTAAGACAATACCGTGGTAAAGATGAATTGCCACGTGTAGATGCCGGTTTCGGTACTGCTATTGTTTCAACATCAAAAGGTATCATGACCGATAAAACAGCCCGTGCTGAACAAATCGGTGGTGAGATCCTTTGCGTCGTTAAGTAATTGGGAGAATCAGCATGTCAAGAATTGCAAAAAAACCGATTTCAATTGCTTCTAACGTAGATTTCAGCGTCAAGGACAATGTGGTGACTGTCAAAGGTCCCAAAGGTCAATTGACCATGAATCTGCATGAAGATGTATCAGTTGAACAAAATGACGGTGAATTGAACGTTTCTGCCAAAAATGATGACATGGTTTACATGGCTGGTACCATGCGTTCATTGATCAACAACATGGTAGAAGGCGTGTCCAATGGTTTCTCAAAGAAACTACAATTGGTCGGCGTTGGTTATCGTGTTGCCATGAAAGGAAAAGATTTGGACTTGAACTTAGGTTTCTCGCACCCAGTTATCTACCCAGCACGTGAAGGCATCACATTTGAAGTGCCTACACAAACTGAAATTGTAGTGAACGGAGCTGACAAGCAACAAGTGGGTCAAGTCGCTGCAGAAATCAGAGCCATCAGACCGCCAGAGCCTTACAAAGGCAAAGGTGTTAAGTATGCTGATGAAAGACTGTACAGAAAAGAGGCCAAGAAAGCGTAATGCTTCTTTGAAAAAACTATGCATAAGAAAAATACACAACGAATTAAAAAAGCAACCAGAACCAGAGCTAAATTGCGTGAATTGGGTGTGCCATCTTTATCGGTACACAAAACAGGTCAACACCTGTATGCGCAAATTTTTTCAGGAGATGGTAAATCAACTTTGGCTGCGGTTTCTACCCAGGAAAAAGGTTTGCTAGCTGATGGCGCATCACGCACCAACATCGAAGCTGCACAAGCAGTCGGTAAAGCAATCGCTGAGAAAGCCAAAAAAGCAGGTGTTGAATCTGTTGGGTTTGATAGATCAGGTTATATCTATCATGGCAAAATTAAAGCATTGGCTGAAGCAGCACGTGAAGCGGGGTTGAAATTCTGATGAATGATAAAAGAAAAAATATGGCAGACAAAGATCAAGGTGATAACCTGTTAGAAAGATTGGTTGCTGTCAACCGTGTGGCCAAAGTGGTTAAAGGTGGTAGACAGTTTGGTTTTGCTGCATTGACTGTGGTTGGTGATGGTAAAGGTAAAATTGGTTTTGGTTACGGTAAAGCAAAAGAAGTACCAGTAGCGATTCAAAAAGCCATGGATCAAGCCAGACGTAACACCACTGATGTGAGCTTGAAAGGCAACACCTTATGGCATGCCACCAAAGCGAAACATTCAGGATCACGTGTTTACATGCAGCCTGCATCTGAAGGTACCGGTGTTATTGCTGGTGGTGCGATGCGTGCTGTATTCGACGTGGTTGGCGTGGAAAACGTTTTGGCCAAATCTCAAGGCTCAAACAACCCAATTAATTTGGTCAGAGCAACCATCAAAGGTTTGCAACAAATGACTTCACCTGAAGACATTGCTGCCAAGCGTGGCAAGACTCCTGAAGAGGTAATGGAAAATCATGGCTAAAGCAAAGAAAGTTGGTCAAGTTAAAGTGACACAAATCAAAAGTACCAACAAATCATTGGCTAATCACAAGGCCTGTGTCAGAGGATTAGGTATCAGAAAAATGCACCAATCACGTGTGGTTGATGCGACTCCTGAGAACCTAGGAATGATTAACGCAGCTATTCACTTGTTAAAAGTTGAAGAAGTTAAATAATCGTAGGTGGATGAGACTATGAAACTAAATACAATTAAACCTGCAGAAGGATCTACCAAAGTCGGCAAACGTGTTGGCCGTGGTATTGGTTCTGGTTTAGGTAAAACTTGTGGCCGTGGTCACAAAGGTCAAAAATCACGTTCAGGTGGCTTCCACAAAGTGGGCTTTGAGGGTGGTCAATTACCTATTCATAAAAGATTACCGAAATACGGTTTTACTTCACAAATGGCCGATTCACGTGCTGAATTGTGTCTGTATCACCTGAATGCAATCGATGCCGCTGATATTGATGTGGCTTACTTGATTGAAAACGGTTATGTGAAAAGGGGTGTGACCAAAGTTAAAGTGATCAACACTGGAACCATTGAGAAGGCGGTTAATCTGAAAGGATTACACGTCACTAAAGGTGCGCAAGCAGCCATTGAAAAAGCCGGCGGAAAAGTAGAATAATATGTCAAGCAGACAAGAACAAGTAGAAAAATTACTCGGTAATAAAAAAGGTTTGAGTGAACTCAAGAGCCGTATTTTATTTGTCATTGGTGCCTTGATCATTTATAGAATGGGCACATTTTTGCCTGTTCCAGGTGTAAACCCTGCCGCCATGGCTGAATTGTTGAAACAAAATTCAGGTGGCCTGTTAGACATGTTTAACATGTTCTCAGGTGGTGCACTGGGCCGTTACTCAATCTTTGCATTGGGTGTGATGCCATACATTACGGCATCGATCATCATGCAGATTCTGAGTCACACGGTTCCTGCCTTGCGTGAATTGAAGAAAGAAGGTGAGACCGGGCGTCGCAAGACCACTCAGTACACCCGTTACTTCACCATCATTCTGGCTGTTGTGCAATCATTCAGCATCACTTCGGCCTTGCAGAATTTTGATGCAGCTGGCGGTGTGCCAGTGGTTCCACAAGGTGGATTCGGCTTCTTATTCACTGCTACAGTGTCATTGACTGGTGGCACCATGTTCTTGATGTGGTTGGGTGAGCAAATCACCGAGCGCGGCATCGGTAATGGTATTTCATTGATCATTTTTGCTGGCATCGTGGTTGGTTTACCAGGCGCGGTATACTCAGTATTTAATTTAGTCAGTGAAGGTCAAATGAATGCATTGTGGGCCTTGTTACTGATGGTGATTGCCTTAGGTTTGACCGCATTCATCGTGTTTGTTGAAAGAGGCCAACGTCGCATCACCATGCAGTTTGCCCGTCGTGGTGGAAGGCAAGCCACCCAAGCACAAACTTCATACCTGCCTTTGAAAGTTAACATGTCTGGCGTGATCCCTGTGATCTTCGCTTCGTCTTTGGTGTTATTCCCAAGTACGATTGCCAGCTTTGTGGGTCAAAGTAAAGGTTTTGAATGGTTGACTGACTTATCACAACAACTGACACCTGGTAACACCTTGTACATGATTTTCTTCGGTATCCTGATTGTGGGTTTTGCGTTTTTCTATACAGCATTGACGTTCAACTCAGACGAAACCGCAGACAATTTGAAACGCCAAAGTGCGGTCATTCCTGGCATCAGACCAGGTAAACAAACTTCTGTTTATCTAGATGGTGTGTTGACCCGCGTGACATTTTGGGGTTCTTTGTACTTGTTGGGTGTAAGCTTGTTACCCGATGTGGTTAATCAATTCATCACTGTACCGTTCGCTTTGGGTGGTACTGGTTTATTGATTGTTGTGGTTGTGGCTATGGATTTTATGGCTCAATTGCAAAACCATTTGGTGTCACAGCAGTATGATTCTGTGCTGAAAAAATCAAACATTAAGAATTACCGCAGATCCAACAAGATCCGCAGGTAAAAAAAGTCATTTCCAGCCTTGCCATTGTTTTTAGAAAATGATGGCATTGCTGTTTTTAATGATATATAATTTGCGCCCTTTCGTAAGGATACCCTGATAAATTCAATTGATTTATCAGGGTTTTCTACAGGGGCAAAGAGGAAAGGTTAAATACCTTTTTGTGTAATATAAAGAGTGATCATCAGCTTCCGGTGAGGGTGATGCCTGCTCTTTTGAGGATTCAGGAGTAAAAAATGGCTCGTATTGCGGGTGTAAATATACCAGTGCATAAACATGCATGGATCGGCCTGACCAGTATTTATGGTATCGGCCGTACCAGAGCATATGAAATATGCGAAAGTGCAGGCGTTGATCCAGCTCACAAAGTGGGGCAATTGGATGAAGACGCTTTAGATAAGCTTCGTGCAGAAGTGGCAAAATTTGATGTTGAAGGTGACCTCCGTCGTGAAGTGGCTATGGACATCAAACGATTAATGGATTTAGGTTGTTATCGCGGTTTGCGTCACAGAAGGGGTTTACCTGTTCGTGGTCAAAAAACCAAAAATAACGCACGTACCAGAAAAGGTCCTAAAAAACCAATTAAACGTTAATTGATCCATTGAATATCAATAGCGATATCAGATTAGAGAATTGTAATGGCAAGACCACAAAAAACTAAAAAGAAAATTAAAAGAACTGTTGTTGACGGCATCGCGCATGTACACGCGTCTTTCAACAATACCATCATCACGATCACTGACAGACAAGGTAATGGTTTGTCGTGGGCAACGGCTGGTGGGTCTGGATTTAGAGGTTCAAGAAAAAGTACCCCATTTGCTGCACAGGTAGCTGCTGACAGAGCAGGCCAAGTGGCTAAGGAATATGGTATGAAAAACATTGAAGTTCGAATTAAAGGTCCAGGTCCAGGCAGAGAATCATCTGTAAGAGCATTAAACGCCTTAGGTTTTCGTGTAACAAACATCATTGATATTACACCAATTCCTCACAATGGTTGTAGACCACCGAAAAGACGTAGGGTGTAAGGAGATATAAAATGGCAAGATATTTAGGTCCAAAATGTAAATTGGCACGTCGTGAAGGCGTCGATTTAATGACTAAAAGCCCTGCTCGTGCGATGGAGACCAAGTGTAAGCTTGACGTGGCCCCAGGTCAGCACGGTTTAGCCGGCAAAAGAAACAAACCTTCTGACTATGCTTTACAGTTACGCGAAAAACAAAAAGTTCGCAGAACGTATGGTGTATTAGAAAAACAATTTGTTAACTATTACAAAAAAGCGGCCAAACAAAAAGGTGCAACCGGTGAAAACTTGTTGAAACTTTTGGAATCACGTTTAGACAACGTGGTTTACCGCATGGGTTTCGCTGTCACCAGAAATGAAGCACGCCAATTGGTGAGCCACAAATCTATTTTGGTTAATGGCAGTGTCTGTAACATCCCTTCATACCAGGTTAAAGCGGGTGACGAAGTGGAAGTTCGTGAAAAATCTAAAAAACAATTGCGTATCAAGCAAGCATTAGAGCTGTGGGGCGAAATGAACTTATTCGCCGATTGGGTTACTGTAGACGCAGGCAAAATGACTGGACAGTTTAAATCTGTACCAAATCGTGATGACTTACCTGCCGACATCAATGAAAACTTGATTGTTGAGCTTTACTCTAAATAATAACCCTTAAGCAGAGAGATATAACTATGTCTGATATATTAGCTAAATTACTTCGCCCACGTGTGGTAGAAGTAGATGAACGCTCTGATTACAGCGCTAAAATAATCATCGAACCTTTGGAAAGAGGTTTTGGACATACTTTGGGTAATGCATTCCGCAGAATTTTGCTGTCTTCAATTCCAGGGTGTGCCATCACTGAGGTCAACATCGATGGTGTACAACATGAGTTCTCTACCTTGGAAGGGGTCAGAGAAGATGTGGTTGAAATTTTATTGAACTTGAAAACTTTGTCTTTCATCATGCCAGATCGTGATGAAGCTGAAATTTCAATCAACGCCACTGGTGGAACCGTTACGGCAGCTGACATTCAATTACCAGAAGGTGTTGAAGTGGCCAATCCTGAGCAAGTGATTTGTAACTTAGATAAAAAAGCTTCAATCACCATGCGCATGACTGTTGAAAAAGGTGTGGGCTATGAGCCTTCAACCGCTCGCATGAATACTGAGGAGTCACGGCCCATTGGACAATTGGTATTGGATGCCAGTTTTTGTCCGGTTAAACGTGTGGCTTACGATGTTGAAAATGCGCGTTTGCACCAAAAAACCAACCTGGACAAATTGATTCTGGATATTGATACCGATGGTTCAATCTCAGCTGAGGATGCGGTTCGTACAGCGGCTCGTATTTTGGTCGAGCAAATGGCCATCTTCATTGACTTCAAGATCGAAACCACGGTTGAAGAAAAAGAAGAAGTAGAAAAATTAAACCCTATTTTATTGAAACCAATTGATGAATTAGAACTGACTGTTCGTTCAGCCAACTGCTTGAAAGCAGAAAACATTCAATACATAGGTGATTTGATTCAAAGAACTGAAGTTGAGTTATTGAAGACTCCTAACTTAGGTAAGAAATCATTGAATGAAATCAAAGGTGTACTTTCAGAGATGGGATTGACTCTGGGTGTGCGTTTAGAAAATTGGCCTCCAGCAGCGATCAGAACTGCTGAGCGTCTTATCGGATAAGGGGCAACATCATGCGTCATAGAAAATCAGGTAGAAAACTAAATAGAACTTCATCACACAGAAAAGCGATGTTTAAAAACATGGCAGCTTCTTTGTTTGAGCATGAGTTGATCAAAACCACTGTTCCTAAAGCAAAAGAACTGCGTAAAGTGGCTGAGAAATTAATCACTTTAGGTAAAGTTGATTCTGTTGCTAACAGAAGATTGGCCTTTGCTCGTTTAAGAAACAAAGAAATCGTTAATAAGTTATTCACTGAATTGGGTCCTCGCTACCAAGAGCGCCCAGGTGGGTACTTACGAATTCTGAAATGCGGCTTCCGCACCGGTGACAATGCACCGATGGCTTTTGTTGAGTTGGTTGACCGACCCATCAAATCTGCTGTTGTAGAAGTGGCTGATGACAGCGAATAAAAGCTGTTCATAAAGCAATCAAAAGCCCAGCTTATAGCTGGGTTTTTTTTTGGATTTTTTTGATATTTAAATGGAATAAAGGGTGTATTGCACGGTCTATATTTGTTAATCTACGCCTCTACCCCTTAGAAAACAGGAAATATACAGTAAATACCCATGATCACAGTGACAAAAAACCAGTTCAGATTGCTCACCCTTTTGCCTTTTATAACTTGTGCAGGCTTGTTGGCCTATGCCTTGTATGTAGAGCACGTGATGTTCTTGATGCCATGTAATTTGTGTATCTTACAGCGGGTGGTTTTCGTTGCCATTGGTGTGTTGTTTTTAATTGGTGCCTTTAAGCCCGTTCAAGGTTGGGGCAGGAAATTACTGGGATTGTTGCTGTTGGTTTCATCGGCAGCAGGCATTGCTTTGGCTGGAAGACATGTTTGGATGCAGGGCTTGCCGCCTGAGTTGGTTCCTGACTGTGGGCCCAGCTTACAAATGATGATGGAAAACTCATCTATTTGGAATGCCGTATCTTCGGTATTGTCGGCATCGGGTAACTGCGCTGACATTCAATGGGAATTCTGGGGTATGAGTATGCCCACTTGGACCTTGATTTGTTTCATAGGTCTGTTTATATACACCATCCTTTGGATGTTCATTAAAATCAGAAGTACATCAGAATCATGAAAACGTTAAAATCCGATCAACAACGAGAAAATTGGAGCTTAGAGAGCTGGAAAAACAAAGAAATCAGACAGCAAGCCACTTATCCTGATCAGACTCATTTGAATCAAGCTTTGAATAAGCTGTCCTCATTACCACCACTGGTCACATCTTGGGAAATCAAACGTTTAAAGAAGTATTTGGCCGAAGTTTCGCGAGGCGAACGATTTTTGGTTCAAGGCGGCGATTGTGCTGAAAGCTTTGCAGATTGTAATTCTTCTATCATTTCCAACCGCCTTAAGGTTTTGATCCAAATGAGTTTGGTGCTGATCCACGGGTGCCAAACGCCTGTTGTGAGGGTGGGGCGATTTGCTGGCCAATACGCCAAACCTCGATCGGCTGATCTAGAAACCCGTGATGGGGTGAGCTTACCTTCATTTCGTGGTGACATTGTCAATCAAAATGAATTCACTGAGGCTGCACGAGTTCCCAATCCGGATAAAATGCTGGAAGCTTATCACCATTCAGCCATGACCATGAATTTCATCCGTGCTTTGGTGGCCGGCGGTTTTGCTGACATCAGGCACCCAGAATACTGGGACATCGCTTGGGTGAAACATTCTAAGAATGCCGAAAAGTTTCATAATTTGGTCTCACAAATCAAAGAATCGGTTCAGTTTGCTGAAGTCTTGGTGGGGCGGAAAGTCAATAATTTATCCAGTGTTGAGTTTTTCTCAGCCCATGAGGCCCTGCATTTACATTATGAGCAGGCCCTGACGCGCACTGTGCCAAGACAGGACGGTTACTTTAACCTGAGCGCACATTTCCCTTGGATTGGCCTCAGAACCAACCAAATTGACAGTGCCCATGTTGAATTGTTACGTGGGATTGAAAATCCAGTGGGCGTTAAGATTGGTACTGAAACCGATGATGATCATTTGATTGATTTATGTCGTACCCTGAATCCCAATAATGAAGCCGGTAAATTGACTTTGATCCACCGATTTGGCGCAAAAAACATTGAGTCCAACTTACCCCGTTTGATCGCAACGGCCAAGAAAGCCGATCTGGATGTGGTCTGGTGTGCCGATCCAATGCATGGCAACACCGAAGCCACTTCCAATGGGTATAAAACCCGTCGCTTTGAAAACATCAGCAAAGAAATTGAGTTGGCATTCAAAGTACACAAAGCGAATGGGTCTCATTTAGGCGGTGTTCACTTGGAGCTGACTGGTGAAAATGTAACCGAGTGTCTTGGCGGCGCTAGATCATTACAAGAAGCTGATTTGAGCAAAGCCTACACCACGCAAGTCGATCCACGTTTGAACTATGAGCAGGCGCTGGAATTGGCGTTTTCT
Organism: Marinicella sp.; assembly: GCA_965230295.1. GTDB lineage: Bacteria > Pseudomonadota > Gammaproteobacteria > Xanthomonadales > Marinicellaceae > Marinicella. The sequence goes on from OZ246001.1 coordinate 2,759,194, forward strand.
ATTAAGGATTTTTATCATCAGTAAAGTGTGAGCGCTTTGTAATATGAAAAGCCATGCCGATGCATGGCTTTTTTGTTATTGTGATTCAATAAACATGTTTTAGAACTCGTTATGATAGGTAAATGTAAACTATGCCAAGAAGAAACTAATTTACAAAAATCTCATATCATGCCTGAGTTTGTTTTTAGGCCAATGTATGACGATATTGGTAGGGCAATTGCATTTAATCCATCAGCTGATGAAAAAGGATACATACAAAATGGACCAAAAGAATATATGCTATGCAGGAATTGTGAAGAAATAATTAATATCAATGAAACTTACGCGTCAAAACTGTTTAAATCAAAATTTCGTTCCGTCCAGTCATTAAAAATAGCTAACAAATATAGAGTCTCAGGTATTAATTACAAAAAGTTAAAATTGTTTTCCATGTCAATTCTTTGGAGAGCAAGTGTATCAAGCCATAGGATGTTTAAATTTGTAAATTGCGGTGAAAAACATAATGAAATTCTAAGAAGTAGATTGATAATGAGTGACCCCATGGACGAGAGTGATTATAAATTTATTATCCAACCATTCATTACAGGTGATGGGGATGAAGAGAAAGTGGTATTTCAACCCATATCTTATAGATTGCAAGGTGCAAAGTGTTATAGGTTTGTTTTTTTGGGGATGTTTTGGTATTGCTTAGTGATTAGCCATAGAATCAATGCTCCTAAAGAAATTTTTCTCTCTGAAAGCGGAGAAATAACGATAGTTCCAATTTCAATTGATGTCAGAACTTTGTTTTCATAGAGGTTTAAAAAATGGATCCCCGGGTCAAGCCCGAGGATGACGATAGAAAAGGTTTAAGTGAAAATTTATCCTAATCGAATTACCGGCGGAAGCCGGTATCCAGTGCCTTTTTGATGATGGTTGATGTTTCTGATTTAATAAAGGTAATCATGTTACCTATACAGATTCAGAGAGACGCTAGATCCCGGCATTCGCCGGGACGACGGTGTTTTTATGAATCCCAGATGCTGAAGGAGATCCCTTGGTTGCGGTCGGGATGACGGTATTGAGTAAATGGGATTGCTTTAGGAGGTCCTTCGACTCGTTCCACTCGCTCAGGATGACAATTGGCTATTGATCATTGTTGGTTCGATTTGTAACATACCCTTTTTAATTGAATACTTTGTGTCATGGCCAAGCAACAAATCATCCTTAAACTCAGTTGTCAGGACCAAATCGGGGTGGTGGCGACGGTGTCCAACCATTTTGCTGATAACCGGTTCAACATCATAGAGTCTTCGCAATTTGAAGATCCACACACCAATCTGTTCTTCATGCGTACTGTGTTGGAAAATGCCGGGGGTGCAGTGGAATTACAGACCATTCGAAACACATTTACACCCGTGGCAGACAGCTTATCTATGCGTTGGCAAATTCATGATCGTCACTACAAACCCAAAGTTCTGATCGCAGTTTCCAATTGGGGACATTGTTTGAATGCCATGCTCAATGCCTGGCGCAATGAAAGTCTGCCAATCGATGTGGTTGGTGTGGTTTCCAATCATCGCATCATGGAAAAAATGGCTGACTGGTATGGCTTGCCTTATCATTATCTACCCATTGAGCCAGGTCAAAAAGCCGCACAAGAGTCACAAATCCTGAAAGTCTATCAAGAGAGTGAGGCTGATTTATTGGTTCTGGCGCGGTATATGCAAATCCTGTCTGCTGAAATGTGCGATCAACTGTCCGGACGCATCATCAACATTCACCATTCTTTCCTGCCTGGCTTCGTGGGTGCCAAACCTTATCACCAGGCGTTTCACCGTGGGGTCAAGCAAATTGGTGCCACAGCCCATTATGTGACGGCAGATTTGGATGAAGGCCCCATCATTGAACAAGCTGTTGAGCGAGTCTCACATGCCAACTCCCCTGAAGAATTAACCAACATTGGTCGTGATATCGAAGCCATGGTGCTCAACCGGGCTGTCAAATGGCATGCAGAGCATCGGGTTTTGATCAATGGGGTCAGAACCGTGGTGTTTAACCGATAATTGTTGGATTTAATATTTTATTGAGGTAATGAAAATTCGTGCTAAAAAGAGTCTTAAATGCTCAAGGAGCCCTTGCCATTATTATGAATGGCAAGAACCACCTTTTATCAAGCTTGGGATAATAGGTAAAAGTAGGGTTTAAATGCCACAACCCACCATGCAAATTTCAAAATCCCATTCACAAGCCCTCACTTGAGCAGGCCCTTGCGCAACAGCAAGACATGCCGAGTATGCATTGAGACAATCTATTACGCATTGATTCGACTTATTTTGATCGCCTTTAAGCTTGTTCAAAATAGGTGATGGTGCTGCTGACTTATTGAACACGGCGTGACTGAATGTGTCTGGTTGAACTTGAGATTCTCTGTCAATTGCCTGTGCCGATAATGTTGGCAAAGCCAATAAAAATACCCATAAAAATTTCATAATGTTTACTCCTAGATATAGTTAGCCTTCCTTAGAAAATACTCCATTCTTAAATCAGCCATTGCTGGCTTACAGATACTATATGCGACATCGGTGTAAAAAAATATTATAAAAATGTTATTAAATGGTTTATATTAAAATACAAAATAGTATATAAATTATTGATTTGTTCCTTCTGAAATTCATCAGTTTTGTGGACAATGTCAATAGCTGATGAGGTTATATGGGGCCATGCATCGTTGAGACAATGACATCTACAAAGGTGTTAACTGGTCAAGATGCGAATGTTGATTCATTGCTGTCGTTAACTTCAACCAAATTGATTGACTGTCATCTAGATATTGTATTTGTTGCTTGCGGGATCGGGTGATTAACATCAGTCATCTATCGGTGGACTGGCTTCCAGCCGTAGATTGTCTGTTTGGTTTTAAATTCCCAAAGACCTCATTGACTCGACCAGAATATGGATTGGATTATTTTCTGTTGTTGAATTGATCCAGCTTTTCCTGACTGACTTCAGTTTGGTGTTTCTCTTTCCATTCTGAGTATTCCATTTTATAGACTTGGCGTTTGGCTTCATCAATGTCAAGTTCGACACCCAACTCGTTGGCTTCTGCCACCATCCATTTAGACAAACAATTGCGGCAGAATTTTGCCAAAATCATCAGATCGATGTTTTGCACTTCTTTGTGGTTATCAAAATGATCAATCAAACGATCAAGGACACGGGCTTTGATCAAGGTTTCATTATCCAGAGTTTCTTTGTTCATCAGTGGTTTGTCAGTTAAATCACTGATTTTAGCACCAATGGCCGAAGAAGAATATCTGCAGGCTGTTGGTTTTTACGAGGTATAATGGCGAACGTTATTTGTTACCCACTTACTGATGATGGTGTTTTCAATTATTAAACTTTGCCCGAGCCAACTTCATGAATTGAATGGAGCCATTGTTCAATGAATTTAGTTAATAACATCCAATTCCTCAGAGCCATAGCTGCTCTGATGGTGGTGATGTTTCATATATACCCTTATACAGCTAACCAAGAAACATGGATCGCTCCATTGACTGATTTTTTTATGCAAGTTGGTTATGCGGGTGTGGATGTGTTTTTCGTGATCAGTGGTTATGTGATGTGGCTGTCAACACAATACAAAGAAAACGTATCAGTTGGTGGTTTCGTGTATAACAGGCTCACACGCATTTATTTGGGTTATTGGCCTTATTTCTTCATTATTTTGGGTTTGGTGTATTATTTGGCACCAGCTAAATTGGCAGATGTGGATTTAATCGGATCATTCTTTTTGAGCCAAGTAGGGATTCATAAACTGTTGTTACAAGTGGCTTGGACCTTGACCTATGAGTTGTATTTTTATGCTTGGTTTACCGTTCTGTTGTTGTTGCCAAGAAAGTGGTTGCTTAAGGCAATTATCGCATTGTTTGTTTTGATTGTTGGTATTCAGGCTTACCACATCGCGGTGAATGACATGTACGCCATAGAGCGTTTTCCATATAATCCGTTTTACCTGATGTTTTTAACTTCACCTTTTTGTCTCGAGTTTTTGGCAGGTTGTATGATCGCCAGTTACTTTCAGCATCACCGCATTCAAAACATCAAATATTGGGTTGTTGCTGCCCTGTTAATCTTTGTGTCAGGCTACTACTATCAGCACACCAAAATAATGCCCACTGGATTGTTGTCACAAGGTTATTACTTACCTGAACGGGTGATGTTCTGGGGCAGTGTCTCTGTCATTGTGGTAGCGGTGCTGGTGGAGCTTAATCTTCGTGGTGTGTTGCTGTGGAGGCGGGCCGCAAAAACATTGGGTGGTGCATCTTATAGCATTTATTTGTCACATATCCCCTTGCTGTTTTTGTTGAGCCATTCAGGTGTGTTGGATTTCTTCAAAGAAAGGACAGCTGGAGTGCCTTTGATCATACTGTTGGTCTTGTTGGTTGTTTTGGTATACAGCGTGATTCACTACTTACTGATTGAAAAACCGTTGATTGTAATGGCCAAACGGTTATGGAGCCGCTTAGTTAAGGCCAATCAATCGACAGCTAAAACGTGAATCATTATTAATCAATAGCCGGTTTTATCACAATTTCAGCATCAATTAGATCCCTTGTTTGGAGGGTCTTTGATTATTGACTTTTGTTGTCGATAAAAGTGAATGTGAACGCAGTGAGCAAGTCACTGTGTAGGCATTGCTTTGTTGACGACATCAAAGAAAATCACAAATCTTCCAACATTTGTAAAGCCATTATTTCAATGGCTCATGAATTGGAAATGACGGTGGTGGCCGAAGGCGTAGAAACTCGGTTCCAATACGACTTCCTCATTGCTGCGGGTTGTGATGAATTGCAAGGATACTACCTGAGCAAGCCTTTAAATGTGGAAGCAATAAAAGAATTTATACGACCTAACAACCTACCATCCGAACCAACAAATTTATAATTGAAGGCCCAATAAAGTTCCTTGTTTGATGGCGCGTTTGGCGTCCAATTCTGCTGCCAGATCGGCACCGCCAATGATGTGGTGGTTGTCTTTTTCTTGGTACAAGCCTTTATTGGAGATTTGCCCCGCACAAATGATCACATGATCGACATCCAGGATTTGAGGCTTTTCCTTGACTGTGATGTGTAGTCCCTGATCGTCAATTTTGTCATATTGAACGCCTGTGAGGGTTTTCACGCCTTTTTTCTTGAGGGTTAAACGGTGAATCCAGCCGGTGGTTTTACCCAAACCTTTACCGGGTTTGCTGGTTTTCCTTTGTAACATATAAATTTCACGGGTCGATTTTTCATCGTGTGCTTTGATCAAACCACCAGGAGCTTCAATGCTTTTATCAATGCCCCATTCTTCACAAAACTCATCGATGGTTTGTGCTTGGTCAGGGTTGTCCACTGACAAGAATTCAGAGACATCAAATCCGATTCCACCAGCGCCCACCACCGCGACTTTTTTACCAGCCACTTTTTTGCCGCTGAGTAAATCGTTATAGATGATGACTTTCTCATGATCAATGCCTTCGATGGCAGGTACCCGAGGGGTAACACCGGAAGCAATCACCACTTCATCAAAATTGGCCAAATCAACTTCTGTTGCCTTGTGGTTAAGCTTCAGCTCAACGTCATGCTTGTCCAACAAGTGGGTAAAATAACTGATGGTGTGTTCAAATTCTTCTTTACCAGGAATGGCTGCAGCCAAATTGAATTGGCCCCCGATTTTATCAGTAGCTTCAAATAAGGTCACAGAATGACCACGTTCGGCCAGGGTGGTTGAGCAAGAAAGGCCAGCCATACCAGCGCCCACCACAGCTATGTTCTTGGCTTTGTTGACAGGTTTTTTGATGAATTCATCTTCATGGCAAGCCGCAGGATTGACCAGGCAACTGGCCATTTTATTTTTAAACACATGATCTAAACAAGCCTGGTTACAACCAATACAAATGTTGATGTCTTGTTCCTGGCCAGTTCTTGATTTGACCACCAAGTCAGGATCTGCCAGAAAAGGTCTGGCCATGGAAACCATGTCAGCTTTGCCTGAGGCAATGATGTCTTCAGCCACCTGAGGGTGGTTGATGCGGTTGGTTGTGACCAGTGGAACAGAGACTTCTTTTTTGACCAATTCTGTGACCCAGGCAAAACCGGCTCGCGGAACCATGGTGGCGATGGTTGGCACCCGAGCTTCATGCCAGCCAATGCCCGTGTTTATGATGCTCACACCAGCTTGCTCCAGTGCTTTGGCCAGCTTGATGACTTCGTCGATGGATGAGCCATTGTTGACCAGTTCCAACATCGAGAGCCTGAAAATGATGATGAAATCATCGCCGACTGCGGCCCTGGTTTGCTTGACGATCTCTAAGGCGAATCGCGTTCGATTTTCAAAGGAACCACCCCATTGATCGTCACGATCATTGGTTCGAGGTGAAATGAATTGATTGATCAGGTAGCCTTCTGAACCCATGATTTCAATGCCATCGTAATTGGCTTTTTGCGACAGTTTGGCGCAATTCACAAAATCCTTGATTTGTTTGTGAATTTTTTTCTCAGTGAGTTTTTTGGGTTTGAATGGTGTGATGGGTGATTGTTTGTCAGTTGATGAAACACTGAATGGGTGGTAACCATAACGGCCCGAATGCAAAATTTGCATACAAATTAAACCACCTTCTTGATGCACGGCATCGGTGATCAATCGATGCCTCTTGACTTGAAAACCATACTTTAAAAATCCAGAAAATGGTCCGACCCAGCCGGCGATATTCGGTGCAATTCCACCAGTGACGATGATGCCTGCTTCTCCGGCAGCACGCTGACGAAAGTATTCTGCTAATTTGGGGTAATTCTTGGCACGGTCTTCCAACCCTGTGTGCATGGAACCCATCAGCACACGGTTTTTGATGGTTTTGTTGCCCACTGTCAGCGGTGCAAAAAGTTTTGGATAGCTTTCTGATGTCATGTATTGATCTCTGTGTGGTTTGCTGTGGTCTTTCTACTTGGCCATTAATGTAATCAAGGCTTTTCTGGCCTGTTGCCACCGCATCTGTTCCCAAAAGGGCTGCTCAGTACTCAGTGTCGAGTGGCCCCGCAAGCGCTTTATTTTAATCAATTTTCCACCTTGATTGGGCAAATATTTCAAACGATTGTTTGAATACAGTTCGGAGCACAGTTTGGGTTCGCACAACAGCGTTAAATCTATGTCTGCATCAAAGCAGGCTTGGTACCTTTGGTGGATGTCGCCAACACACTCTGCAGCCTTCATGCCCAAATCGTCGCTGATCGAAACCCCTTGAAAATTTTGTTGCGCTCTCAATATGTGGCTGTGCCATTCAGCAGAATAGCCTGCAGGCAAATCACACACTTGTGAATAAATGACATGCGACAACATCATGGCGTCGATGCACCCAGTTGGGATCAGCTCACTGAATGGCCACATGTCAGATTGGAACAGATCTGCCCTTGGGCGGTCGTCTTTTGGCAGTTCAAAATGTGAATCGGCTTTGACCGTGCCATGACCCGGGTAGTGTTTGGCGGTGGTTTTCATGCCTGCTGATTGCATCCCCCGACAGTAGATCTCAGCCAGGTTTTTAACCAAATCAGGTTCGGTGGCAAATGCCCGGTCGCCAATGACATCACTGCCATTGTTAATATCCAGCACTGGCGCAAAACTCATGTCAACACCAATGCTCAGTAACTCACTGGCCATCAGCCAGGCATGTACATGAGCCATGCTTTTGGCCTTGTCTCGGTCAGTCACGTAGGAGTGCCCCAGTGATCCCAATGGAGGTAATTGCGTAAACGGTAAGCCAAATCGAATCACCCGCCCACCTTCTTGGTCTACCGCCAGGATGAAATCGGGTCCTTTCAAGGCCCTGATCTGGTTGACCAAAGCCACCAGTTGATAGTAATCCTGGTAGTTCCTTTTGAAAAAAATAACGCCACATGTCAGTGGGTGGTTGAGGTTGTTCAGATCCTGATCGGTGAGTTCGAATCCTTCGATTCCTGTCATTATGTATGTCATGTGTAGATTATAGCTGAAATGGCAATCCACTCAATGCATTACTCATGGCTTAAATTGAGCATGAAAATCTAATTCCGGTAATTATTTTAATATTTAGGCCAATAAACAGGATTTTTCTGAACATCTTGTGAGCCTGGTCACAAATTTATCGAACCTGACATGACAGCATGGTTGGTCTGGTTTTTACCAGAGCTTAAAACTATAAATAAAAAGAGGAGAATCTATCATCATGAATAGATATAAAAGGTATACCAAACCGGTATTGATTTCATTGTGTGCGGGTATCAGCACACAACTCATTGCACAAGATGACCAAAGTTTATTTGGTTCCATCAGCCATCAAAATAACTTACAAGTACAAGCCAGTACGCTGAATCCCTATCAGGCTCAAGCGCATCCTTTGGCGAAAAACATCATCGTTAAGTACAAGGCGATCAACAAATCAGCTTCTGACAAAGAGGCCCAGAACAAAACAGCATTGCTGAGTAAAAGTGTGGGTGTACCGATGTCATTCAAAAGGATGATGTCAGGTGATGCCGAAGTTTTGACGGTACACATGACCGCTAAGTCAACTGCATCCGATTTACAGGCCATCGTAGAAAACATCAACGCTTTGCCTGAAGTTGAATATGCTGAAGTGGATGCCTGGATGGTGGCTTATCGCACCCCCAATGATTCACGTTACAGTGACCAATGGCATTATTTCAATTCAGTGGGTGGCATGAAGTTACCCGCTGCCTGGGATGAAACCACTGGTTCTTCAGCCGTCACTGTGGCTGTGTTAGACACCGGTTACCGGCCTCATGCTGATTTGGCAGGCAATGTGGTTGGCCAATACGACATGATTTCCAGCACTTCAGTTTCTAATGACGGCAATGGCCGTGATTCAAATGCGCAAGACCCAGGTGATTGGGTGACCGCCAATCAATGTGGTAATAACCCGGCCCAGGACTCATCCTGGCATGGCACCCATGTGGCTGGTACGATAGCAGCGGTTTCTGATAACAACACGGGTGTGGCCGGTGTGGCCTGGAACGTCAATTTGGTTCCTGTGCGCGTGTTAGGCACCTGTGGTGGTTCCTTGTCAGACATAGCTGATGGCATCCGTTGGGCGGCAGGCCTGTCAGTCAGTGGCGTACCCACCAATTCGAATCCGGCCGATGTGATCAACATGAGTTTGGGTTCAACCCAACCGTCGGCTTGTTCGAGCACATACAGCAGTGCCATCAATGCCGCGGTCAATGCCGGTGCAACCGTTGTGGTGGCTGCTGGTAATGACAACTCAAGTGCGGGTTATCCACCTGGCAACTGTGCCAATGTCATTTCTGTGGCGGCAGGTGCCAGAGACGGTTCACGGGCTTATTATTCAAATTTTGGTTCGGCCATCGATATCACTGCCCCCGGTGGTGACTTGTGTGACCCGACCACAGATGCATTGCCAACTTCAGCCAGTGATTGTCGAGGTGGTACCACCCGTTCAGCTGATATGATTTTGTCGACCTACAATTCAGGCACCACTACACCTGGCAGTGATTCCTACGATTACTCTCAAGGTACATCCATGGCAGCTCCACATGTGGCAGGTTTGGCAGCACTGATCAAATCTGTTGACAGTTCTCTCACGCCGGCGCAGGTGGAACAAACCATTAAAAACACGGCCGATTCATTTGCCAATGTGTCTGACCACCAATGTACCACCTCTATATGTGGCGCAGGTTATGCCAATGCCGCAGCGGCCATTGCTTCATTGACTGGTACACCACCCAATCCGGGTGATAGCGTATTGTCAAATGGTGTTGCAGTGACAGGCTTATCCGGTTCGGCCGGAAGCGAGTTAAGGTATACCCTTGACGTGCCTTCAGGTGCGACTGATTTAAGTTTTGTGACCAGCAGTGGTGATCCAGATGCAGATTTGTATGTCCGATTTGGTTCGGCACCAACTACCAGCAGTTATGACTGCCGTTCCTGGACGTCAACCAGCAATGAAACCTGTAACATCAGTAACGTTCAGGGAGGTACCTACCACGTACTGGTGAGAGGTTATAGTGCTTATACTGGATTAAGCTTAACCGGCAGTTATACAGAACCTTCAACCGGTGGCGGTCAAACATTCTTCCAAAACACCAGCAACGTCAACATCCCTGACAACAACGCCACGGGGATCACCAGCAGCATCAATGTCAACCGCACGGGAACAGCTGGCAGCATCGAAGTGTCTTTTGCCATTGTGCACACCTGGCGTGGTGATTTAGAGGTGGACTTGATTGCACCGAATGGGGCAACGGCAACTTTGCACAGTCGCACCAACAGCAATGACAGTGCGGATAACTTAAGCAAAACCACCACCGTCAACGCAGCCAGTGTGAATGCAGCAGGTGAATGGCGATTGCGCGTTAAAGACCGTGCCAACCAAGACACCGGTTACATCGATTCCTGGAGCATCGAGTTCCAGTGATTTAATCTTGTCTTAAAACGCAGAAAAGGGCGCTGTGGTGCCCTTTTTTGTGGTTGAGTCATTGCGAGGGAGGAACGACCGCGGCAATCTCATGAAGCTGGGTAACCTTCTTTAGATTGCCACGCCGCTTCGCGACTCGCAATGACGCAATTAAATTCTTAAATTTCTCTAAAAAACAAACTACCGTCATCCCGGACCCCGATCCGGGATCCAGTGTCTTTCAGGGGGTGGGTCAGAAAAGTAATATTTCCGATCTGCAATTGGATTAATCTAATCAGATTAATGTGAGTTCAAAGCATCGTCTGCGACAATTCTGAGGTTAAGATAAAAAGACCCTGGATACCGGCCTTCGCCGGTAATTCAATTCATTCTCAATCAAATATACTTCTCAGCCGTCTCTTTGATCTTCTGAATCATGGCATTCAAACCATTGGAGCGGGTGGAGGAGAGGTGGGATGAGAGGCCGATTTTTTCGATGAAATCAGGCTCGGTTGCGGTGATTTTCTCTGGTGTTTGCCCAGAATAGATGGTCATCACCAATTTGATCAATCCTGATACGATGGCGGCATCACTGTTGGCTTGGAAATGCAGCTTGCCGTCACTGAAATCATGAACCAGCCAGACTTGTGACTGACAGCCGTGCAGGATGTTGTCGTCAACCTTCAGTGATTCGTCCATGGGTTCCAGTCGTTTACCCAGATCAATGATGTATTGGTATTTTTCCAACCAATCATCGAACAGCTCAAAGGTTTCAATGATTTCTGTCTGTTCAACTGAATTGTGTTCGGAGCTCAGGTCAGTCATTTCATGCTCCAGCGGGTGCCATCTGCTGAATCTTCCAGCACCACGCCCATGGCATCCAATTCATCTCGAATTTCATCAGAGCGGGCCCAATCTTTATCGGTACGGGCTTGTTTACGTTCTGCGATCAATTGTTCAACTTGATCTTTGATGTCTTCGCCCCCGGCTTGTTTGTCGTCTAACCATTGCTTGGGGTCTGTTTGTAAGACGCCCATCAATTCACTGCTTTTGAGCAACACGGATTTAAGCTCGATTTGACTGGTTTCATCTTCAGCATTGGCCAGGGCTTTGGCCAATTGGTTGATGCGGGCAAAAGCTTTTGGGGTGTTCAGATCGTCATCCAGAGCGGCTAATAATTCTGCATCAATCGCCACATCATCAACTGAAACATCACTGACGTCTGCCAGGGTGCGGTAGATGCGATCAATGGTTTTCTCGGCTTGAGCCACGGTATCAGGTGTCCAGTCCACAGACTGGCGGTAATGTGCACTGAGCAAGACCCAGCGGGCCACTTCGCCCTTGATCTCAGCCAACACTTCACGAATCAATTGAATGTTGCCCAAGGATTTTGACATTTTTTGGTCACTCATGGTGATGAAACCATTGTGGACCCAATAATTGGCAAATTTTTTGGTGTCATTGGCGCAGCAGCTTTGGGCCACTTCATTCTCATGGTGTGGAAAGATCAAATCTTTACCACCACAATGGATGTCAATGGTTTTGGCCAGGTGCTTGGCTGCCATGGCTGAACATTCAATGTGCCAGCCTGGTCGGCCGCGTCCCCACGGGCTTTCCCAACCCGGCAGGGTGGCATCAGAAGGCTTCCACAACACAAAATCACCAGGATTGCGTTTGTAGGTGGCCACTTCAACCCGTGCCCCAGCCAACATGTCCTCCAATGACCGTTTTGACAATTCGCCATAATGCTCATAAGTGGTGACATCAAACAACACATGACCTTCTGCGGCATAAGCATGACCCTTGCTGATCAGGTCTTCAATCATCTCTATCATTTCAGCGACATGATCGGTGGCATAGGGTTCAATGTCCGGCATCAACACACCTAACTGTTTCAGGTCTTCATTGTATGCTTGGGCATATTCAGTTGAGATGTCTTTGATGGAACGCCCAGTTTCCTTGGCTGAGTTATTGATCTTGTCATCAATGTCTGTGATGTTGCGGGCGAACACAACATGGGGATAGTGTTGACGCAACAATCGATTCAACACATCAAACACAACGGCTGGTCTGGCATTGCCAATATGGGCATAGTTATAAACAGTGGGCCCACACAAATACATGGTGACGCGATTGGGGTCAATTGGGGTGAATAATTCCTTGTGGCCACTGAGGCTGTTGTGTAAATGTAATGCCATGATGTCGTTGTTTTCTGTTTGCAGCGTATTTTAAGTGAATCACAGCCAAATGAGGACAAAATTATTCAGCTAAGGATTAATATTTAAGACATGGCATTGTTATCTTCGCCTGAATTGACGATAATGGCAGCCCCGAAACTGTGACAACCGTAGACAACAAGTCAATCGACACCTATGGACCAACAAACCAAGCCATCATTCACCAGTCAATTACAAGTCAGTGTCAGGCGCGAGTCTGATCCTTTGATAAGTTTTACTGGTTTGAATCATGTACCTGCTGTTGAATCGGTTGGTATTTCTGTGCCGTTAGAGAAATTGGCAGAGTCAGAAGGGTATCAAGAATATTGGTCAGACGGCCAACCGGCTTTGGTGGCTCCCAGCGGTAACAACAGCTTATTAAAAATGGTGGAAACGCCACAGCATTTGGTGATGAGTTATCAGTGTGACAGTTTACCCATGTTGGATGCGGTCAAACAGGTCTACATGGATGCCTACACGGTCAGTGCAGCGAGGGGATACCACTACCTAAACCGGACTTGGAACTACTTGGATAAGATTAACGACATGCAAGGCGGCATGGAAAGATACCAGGCCTTTTGTGTTGCTCGCCATCAAGTATTGGAACAGTTACAGTTGTTAGAAAGGAACAACCCGGCCGCCACAGCAATAGGTGGCCATCACGGTCAGAATGTTTTTATCTTTTTGTTCAGCAAAGTACCTGGCCAGGTGGTGGAAAACAAAAGGCAGGTTTCTGCGTGGCAATACCCCAAGCAATATTCGCCCAAACAGCCCAGGTTTTCACGTGCCATGCAGTGCGGTAATTTGTTGATGTGTAGTGGGACAGCCAGTGTGGTTGGTCATGAAACCATCCACCTGGATGATGTGGGTGCCCAATTTGAAGAATGTCTGATCAATGTTCAGGCGCTGTTGGATGAAAGTACGCTTGATGTGTCTCTGAATTCAGGCTTGTTTCGATTTTATTTGCGTGACAAAGCCCTGAAAAATGAAATCATTACCTTGATAAAAGCGAGAAATATAGAGTCTTATATCATTCTTGAAGGTGATATTTGCCGTGAAAACCTTTTGATAGAGTGTGAAGCGGTATTCCAATAATCCCGGAAAGGGGGTAAAATCGTTCTCTTAAATTTGTGTGTGTACCTGCTATACTGAGTTTATATACCTTAATTTTGCAGGGAAAAAGAGAGGAAAAAACATGTCTGATGCATTTGACGAAGCTACATTTGATGAACTGTATTTAAGTGAACGGTTTCAAAACTCCAGTTTTTTTAAACTGAATGTTGAGTCCTTGAATCGATTCTTATCCATGTGTCATCGACGCAAGTTTCCCAATAAAACCACCATCATCAGGCCCGGTGACTTGGCCAACACCTTGTATTATATCGTCAGTGGTTCAGTGACGATTTCCTATGAAAATGATGAAGGTAAAGAGTTGGTACTGGCCTATTTGAATAAAGGCGATTTTATCGGCGAAATGGGTTTGTTCATGAAAACAGAGCGTCGTGAGGTGATGGTTAAATCGAAAGAAAAAACTGAAGTGGCAGAAATAGGTTACTTGCGTTTAGGTCAATTGTTCGAAACAGATTTGAAAGATGATGCCAAGCACATTTTATATGCCATCGGCACCCAATTAACCCATCGGTTGTTGCAAACTTCAAGAAAGGTACACCGTTTGGCGTTTTTAGACGTGACTGGTCGCATTGCCAGAACTTTATTGGATTTATGTAAAGAGCCCAATGCTTTGTCTCATCCAGACGGCACTCAAATCAAAATTTCACGGCAAGAAATTTCCAGGATTGTAGGTTGTTCAAGGGAAATGGCAGGTCGGGTTTTGAAGGATTTGCAAGAGCAAGGCAATCTGGCTGTCAAAGGACATACCATTGTGGTCTTGCATGACCGCCAGGACAAGCCCGCTATTAATTAAAATCTAATGATTACACCCAATAAAAAAGCCTGATTTGAATCAGGCTTTTTTTGTGCTTAACAAAAAGAGATTAATCTGACTTTTTGGCTTTGTACAAACCGGGTTTGATCATCTCTGCAGTCACTACCGACTCAGTCTTGGGTTTGTTGTCAGCCGGTTTGCTTTCGGCTTTGGGTTTGTCAGCCGGTTTGTTCTCGGCTTTGGGCTTATCGGCCGGTTTGTTCTCGGTTTTGGGCTTTTCGGCCGGTTTGTTCTCGGTTTTGGGCTTGTCGACCGGTTTGTTCTCGGCTTTGGGTTTGTCGGCCGGTTTGTTTTCGGCTTTGGGTCTATCGGCCGGTTTGTTTTCGGCTTTGGGCTTGTCGGCCGGTTTGTTCTCGGCTTTGGGCTTGTCGGCCGGTTTGTTTTCAGCTTTGGGCTTATCGGCCGGTTTACTCTCGGCTTTGGGTTTATCAGCTGGTTTGCTCTCAGCTTTGGGCTTATCGGCCGGTTTATTTTCGGCTTTCGGCTTATCGACCGGTTTGTTTTCGGCTTTGGGCTTGTCAGCCGGTTTGTTCTCGGCTTTTGGTTTATCGACCGGTTTGTTCTCGGCTTTGGGCTTATCGGCCGGTTTGTTTTCGGCTTTCGGCTTATCAGCTGGTTTCTTATCTACATGTGCTTGATCAACTGGTTTTTGCTTGTTTGCAGTCGAATCCAGCTTGCTGTCCACATCGATGTTGTCAATGGGGCGCGACTTCATGGCTCCTGATGGCACGATGGGTTCTTTCTTGGCAGCCAAATCTGCCACGCTGCCCAAAGGTCGAGTCATTTTTTTCACAGCATCTGCTTCTGTTTCTACAGCTTTGTTATGTTGTTGGCCCTGTTTTTGTTGGGCTTTAGGTCCTTTGTTCTGCTGTTGATTTTGGTCAGCGTGTTGCCTGTTGGTATTTTTTTGACCTTGTTTTGATTGTCCTTGGTTTTGTTGTTTTTGCTGTCCTTTTTGTTGACCTTGCTTAGTCTGTTGCTGCTGTCCTTTGTTTTGTTTTTGGTTAGACGGCTGCTTCTGACCTTGTTTAGGCTGTTGCTTCTGACCCTGCTTGGGTTGCTGCTTTTGACCCTGTTGCTTCTGGCCATGCTGTTTTTGGCCTTGCTTGGGCTGTTGTTTTTGACCCTGCTGCTTCTGGCCTTGCTGCTTTTGTCCGTGCTGTTTCTGGGCCTGTTGTTTCTGGCCTTGCTTGGGCTGTTGCTTCTGGCCTTGCTGTTTTTGACCTTGTTTCTGGTTTTTATGAGGACCTTTGGCGCCTTTATGTTGTTTGCGGTTTTGTTGCTTTTTATGTTGTGGTCGTTTTTTATTGGTTTTTTTCTTGCCCTTGTTATTGGGTTGAGCAAACAACGATTTAAACCAAGAAGAAATCACCAGAGCAATTGAACGTTTGGGTGCTTGAACATCGGGTTTAACCATGCGCAGAGCAGGCGATTCTTTGGTCGGTGCAGGTGGATCTAAGGCCACTGGTTTGTGGCAATCTTCAGGCTTGACCAACTCAATTGATTCAACACTGATGTGTGACTCGTTGGTGTTCAGGCGTTGCACATGGAAATCCGGAAAGCTTAAATTGTCATTTGAAATGACCGACACCTGTACACCGTGTCGAGCTTCCATTTCTGACAGTTCTGTTCTTTTCTCATTCAAGATTTTATTGGTTGTATCAACCGGGGCCTGGATCACCACGCGACCTGTTTTGGGTTTGATCATTTCTTCTTCAGTCAGACGAATGATCGAAATGACCAAAGAATCCATTGAGCGAATGAATCCGTGACCACCACAGGTGGGACAGGTTATTTGACTGGAATCTGATATCGATGAGCGCAGCCTCTGACGAGACATTTCCAATAAACCGAATTTTGATATTTTACCAATTTGCACCCTGGCACGATCTGATTCAGCGGCATCGCGCATGCGGTTTTCAACTTCACGCTGGTTTTTGTTGTTACGCATGTCGATGAAATCAATCACCACCAAGCCACCCAGGTCACGAATTTTCAGCTGTCTGGCTATTTCATCGGCCGCTTCTAGATTGGTGTTCAATGCGGTGGTTTCCACATCAATGCCTTTGGTGGCTTTGGCTGAATTGATGTCAATTGATAGCAAGGCTTCAGTTTGGTCTATCACCAAAGCACCACCTGATGGTAATTTAACTTCACGTTCGAACGCAGATTGGATTTGACGTTCAATTTGATAACGTGAAAATAAAGGTGTGTTGTCGTTGTAATAAGAAAGCTTCTTCAAATTATGCGGCATCACTTGTTGCATGAACTCACGGGCTTTTTCATAAGATTCTCTGTCATCAATCAGAATCTCACCAATGTCTGGTTGTAAGTAGTCACGCAAAGCCCTGATAAACAGATCACTTTCCTGGTAAATAAAGAAGGGGCCTTTCTTTTGTTTCGCTGCTGTTTGGATGGCTTCCCAAACCTGTTTCAAATAATTGAAATCCCAGTGTAGTTCTTCAAAAGTTCTGCCTAAACCGGCTGTTCTGATGATGACACCATCATTTTTTGGAATTTCAAGGCGACGCATGATGTCTTGCAAAGTCGCTCGTTTTTCACCTCTGATTTGGCGCGAGATGCCACCCGCTCGGTGGTTGCCAGGCATGTAAACCAAGTACCTGCCTGCCAATGAAATGTATGTGCTTAAAGCAGCACCTTTATTACCACGTTCTTCTTTGTTGACTTGTACAATGATTTCATCGCCTTCTTTTAGGGCTTCATTGATGGGTAAACGTGCCTTGCCTTTGGGTGCTTGTTTGCAATAAGCGGGGCTGATTTCTTTATAGGGTAAAAAGCCATGACGTTCTGATCCATAATTGACAAAACAGGCTTCTAAAGAGGGTTCTATGCGGGTGATTTTGGCTTTGTAAATGTTGCCTTTTTTGCGGTAATGTCCCGCAGAGTCGATGTCTAAATCGTAGAGTTTTTGTCCATCTGCAATGGCCACACGAATTTCATCGGTGTGGGTTGCATTGATTAACATTCTTTTCATCTGAGTTCCTTTTGTTCAGGAACGATGAACTTTTCAGTGATGCCAAATAAGCATAATTTAACCGCTCAACGGCCCTTGGGGCGAAGAACAGGTGTTGTCGATGTCGCAGTTTCTCTGTGTATCATGTATGTCACGCCTGTCACAAAATCATAATGTTGTGAAACAGGCCTGTTACAAACCACTCGCGGTGTTTGTTGTCGCTTATCGTTGGTGAAATTCTGATCACCAGTATTCATGTTATTTTTTGACCGATGGCTTTTTGCATGGGTCTCACTGAAATGGACTCGTTCCAATCAGTCGTTGTTTATCATCGGTCCAATGATTCTGTGCTCCAGCCATTTGTTGTGTGGCATCTCCTTGGAACTAAACAGTTTTAAATCGTATAATTTGTCGCTTAAACAAGTTGTTTTAAGTCGACCATTTTTCATTACTTGCCAACCTTGGGTTGCAAGATCCGCGAGATTTTAACATTTTTTTCAATGAATCACAGAAATATCTGATAAAACAAGCCATTATGCCTCTTAAATCTGACCAAAAACCGATATTTCATGTCACAGAAAATGATGCTGGACAACGCCTTGATAACTATCTGATTAAACAATGTAAGCAGCTAGAAAAAAGCCAATGCTACAAACTGATTCGAAAAGGTCAGATCAGGGTCAATGGTAAACGCGCCAAACCTTTACATAAATTAGAAGAAGGCGATCAGATCCGGGTGCCTCCTTTTGTGTATTTTGTTGACAGTAAAAATGTCAAAGTGCCAGAGGATGAAGTGCAGGCTTTAAAAAGATGCATTATCCATGAAGATGCCAATTTCTTGGTGATAGATAAACCTGCAGGCTTGCCAGTTCATACGGGTACTGGCCACGAATTTGGTGTCATAGAAATCGTCAATGCCATGGATGGACTGGCTGGGGTGCAATTAGCCCATCGCATAGACAAGGACACCAGTGGATGTTTGTTGTTGGCTAAAAACAGACAGGCATTGTTGGCCTTTCAAACCATGATGAAGCAACACCAGGTAGGCAAAACGTACACAGCGGTGTTGGACGGCGTACTGAAGGATGCTGTTACCATTAATCAGCCATTAGATATTGAAAACAGGGTCGACCGAAAAAGGACTGTGGTTGTCAGTCCGAAAGGGAAGCCTGCAGAAACCAGAATCACCCCACTTGAACATACAGATTCATTAACAAGGGTGTCTTGCCGAATCAATTCGGGACGGACCCATCAAATCAGGGTGCATGCTCAATTCATTGGTAAACCAGTATTGGGTGATGAAATCTATGGTAAGCCAAACCCAGCATTACCCAGAAATTTGTATTTGCACGCGGCGGTTTTGCAGTTTGCTGGCCATCGGTTTGAGTCCAAGATACCAGTTGAGTTTGATATTTTATTTCCCTAGTCCTCAATTGAAATGGTCGATTTGTTGACAATTTTTTACACTTTCGATCAGTTGCTAATAACCAAAAGTCATATGCCACTGTCAGTGGCAGGTTTTCGCCAACATTTAATCTGTTTTCACCTGACAATTCAATATCCGGTCCATCGTTCAGCCCCGATACATTTATAATAATTTTTAGTTCGGGGGTGTGAAAATTGTTGCTCAATTCTTAAGCAATTTTTTGCATTTAATTTTTATAATTGCTCAATCTTAAGGGGTGTGTGTATGTTCAACAGAAAAAATATGCTGCATATTTTCTGGTCTTCTTTAATTCTATTTTTCAGTATCAACGCCAAAGCCGATATCATTGGTTCAGTGTACAAAGATTATGATGCCAACGGCAGCCAATCGGCATTGGAATTGGGCGTGGGTGGTGTAGTCATCAATGCCTTTGATAACAGCAATACGGCGGTTGGTAATTCGCCTCAAATCTCTGCATTTGATGGTTCATACACCTTAACGGGTCTACCAGCAGGTCAGCTCAGGCTGGAATACACCCTGCCTGCCGGTGGTGCTTTGTCTTACATTCAACCAGGCTCAGCCGGACAGTCATCAGTGGTCTTTGCTGCTGACGGAGACACCGTAGATGTGGGTTTCAATAACCCGGCCGATTACTGTCAGGCCAATCCTGAGGTTGTTGCTGCTTGTTACCTCATCGGTGATCCCTTATCACCGGGATCCAATGCCAACACCGGTGATGTGATGGCTTCGATTGATTACAACCGATCCTTACCAAACAACATGCCCAATCACGTGGCATTTGGCGCTGAAATGGGCCCCACTTGGGGGCTGGCATACCAACGCAGTTCAGAGTCGTTCTTTGCCGCCAATGTACTGAAAAGGCATTCTGGCTATGGTCCATTGGGTTTAGGTGGCATTTATCGGGTTGATTATTCTGGCGGCGTTCCCGTGGTCAGTAACTTTGTGGATGTATCGACCATTGGATTGGGTATAGGTGTTGATCCCAGAACAGTACCGGGAGAGGATCCTCCCAATGGCAACAACCCTGGATTGGATAACTTGACTTATGAAACAGTAGGTAAAGTCGGCATCGGTGACTTGGACATTTCCGAAGACAGTCAGAACTTGTGGATCATGAGTTTGGGAGATAAAACTGTGTACTCGGTCAATATAGGTTTGGCCGGTAATGTACCCACAGCAGGGGATGTGACTGGATTTGCTGTGCCTGATCCGGGTTGTGTGGATGGCGATTACCATCCATGGGCCGTGAAATATCACCAGTCTCAAGTGTATGTGGGGGTGGTATGCTCCAATGAAAGCATCATGCCATACCCGCCGGCACCACCCATTCCTGGCACCGCTAATTTCATTGATTTCCCCAATTTGTCTGCAACCGTATATGAATTAGATCCTGTGTCTGGTGTATTCACGAATGTTTTGAATGTACCCTTGAACTACCTCAGAGGTTGTGCCCAAAGTGGTGGTGGTGAAGTGGGTTGCCAATGGTTTCCCTGGACCAATTTGGTCACTGAAACCCAAGTTACTTTCAGAGGCAACAGACCCATCCACCCACAGCCTATTCTCAGTGACATTGAATTCTCAGAAGATGGTGACATGTTGTTGGGGTTCATTGACCGCACCGGTTTGCAATATGGTGTGGCTTCACCAGCGCCTAACACCGTTCCCGGCGACACCAGCATCGGTCAGGCTGTGACTGGTGGTGAAATGTTGCGTGCCGATTTTGATGGTGTGAACTGGACGCTGGAGTCCAATGGCGTGGTAGGTGGATTGAATGGCGCCGGCGTTGGGAACAACCATGGTCCGGGTGGCGGTGAGTTTTATTCGTCCACCACCAGTGGTCACACTGAATTGGGTCAAGGTGGTTTGGCTGTCAGGCCCGGCAGTGGTCATTTATTGACTTCTGCGTTGGACCCAACTGCGATTTTCCAGGGCGGTATTTTGTGGATGAACAGTTTCAGCCCAGGGGCTGGCACTGAATTTGCTGGTTACAGCTTTTATCAAAACAGCGGTGGTCCAACCTTAGCCAAAGGTATGGGCATCGGCGACCTTGAATTGCGCTGTGACCGGGCTCCCATTGAAGTGGGTAACCGGGTGTGGTTTGATACCAATGGTAATGGCATTCAAGACCCCAATGAAGCCGTGATTGCTGGTGTGACAGTTACCTTACATGATATGGACAATGGGGGTGCTCAAGTGGGTTCAGCAGTCACCGATGCCAATGGCTTGTACTTATTTGGTGGTGTTGCTGATATCAACATGACCTCAGGATCGGTCCTTACTCAACGAAACTATGAAGTCAGGATTGCGTTGACAGATCCCTTGTTGCCCAGCACCGCGGTGACGGCGGTGAATGCCAATGGGGTGATTGACAACAACAACCTGACTGACTTGTCTGACAACGATGCCGTCTCTTTGGGTGGAAACGCCGTGATTGCCTTCGCAACTGGGTTAGACGGTGCCAACAACCACACTTTAGATTTTGGTTTTGGCGTGGTCAGTCTGGGTGATTATGTCTGGTATGACACCAACCAAGATGGCATCCAGGACGGCAGCGAAGTCGGTGTTAACGGCATCAATGTGAACTTATACAACAACGCCACTTGTGCAGGCGTACCTGCGGCCAACACGACAACGGCGAATGGAGGTATGCCAGCAGCCGATGGTTTTTATACATTCACAGGGTTAACGACGGGCAATTATTGTGTCGAGTTTACTGGATTGCCTGCTGGTTACCAGTTCACAACACAAAATGTGGGTGGGGATGACACCATTGACTCGGATGCCAACACAGCGACCGGCCAGGTACAAAACATCAACTTAACGGCTGATGACCCCACCATTGATGCTGGGGTGTTCTTGAATGGTTCTGTTGCAGGTCTGACCTGGTGTGAATCTACCACCAACCCCAACACGATATATAACCCCGGTGATGGTGACACTGTGATACCCAATATTGGCATCACTTTGTATCAGGATTCCGATTGCTCCAACACCGTCAATGGTGCTGAAGCGGGAACCGCAGTTTCTATGGACACGGCCAACCCGGCGGGTACTTATCTATTCAGCAATTTACCAGTTGGTCCAGTGGGCAATCCGATTTGTTACATCACTGAAGTGGATGTGGCAGATCCTGACTTAGGTCTTTGTGATACTGGAATCACACCAAGCACCTTGGGACCAGATCTGGACACCGCCAACCCCAACAGCATTGATAACAATTTTGGTTTTGAGCAAGTACTGATGTTGGGCGATTATGTCTGGTACGACACCAATCAAAATGGCATCCAAGATGGCAGCGAATTTGGCGTTAATGGGGTCACCGTTAACCTGTATGACAACGCCACTTGTGCTGGTGCGCCATCAGCAACCACCACCACTGCCAATGGTGGTATGCCAGCAGCCGATGGATTTTATGAGTTCGCCGGACTGCCACCACAATTTTACTGTGTAGAGTTCACTGGTTTACCGGGTGGTTACCAATTCACAGCACAAAATGTGGGAGGTGATGACTCCATTGACTCTGATGCCGATACAATCACCGGTCAAGTGCAGAACATCAACCTAACCGCTGATGATCCGACCATTGATGCTGGTGTGTTCTTGAATGGCTCTATAGCTGGTTTAACCTGGTGTGAGTCGGCCACCAATCCGAACACGGTTTATAACCCCGGTGATGGTGACACGGTGATACCCAATATAGGCATCACCTTGTATCAGGACAGCGATTGTTCCAATACGGTCAATGGTGCTGAAGCAGGAACCGCAGTTTCTATGGACACGGCCAACCCGGCGGGTACTTATCTGTTCAGCAACTTACCAGTTGGTCCTGTAGGTAACCCGATTTGTTACATCACAGAGGTTGATGTGGCTGATCCAGATTTAGGCATCTGTGATACTGGGATCACCCCAAGCACATTGGGTCCAGATTTAGATACGAATAACCCCAACAGCATTGATAACAATTTTGGGTTTGATGACAACCTGGCATTGGGGGATTTTGTCTGGTTTGATGTTAACCAAAATGGCATTCAGGATCTTGGTGAACCAGGAGTCAATGGTGTGACTGTGAACCTTTACCAGAATGCCACCTGTACTGGAGTGCCTGACAGCACCACCACGACTGCCAATGGAGGCATGCCCGCCACTGATGGTTTTTACTTCTTTGTTGGTTTGGACCCGGGTAGTTATTGTGTTGAATTCACCGGCCTACCCGCAGGCTATCAAATCACTGGTCAAAATGTGGGTGGTGATGACACCATTGATTCGGACGTTGATCCAGTGACCGGTCAAGTACAAAACATCACCTTGTCAGCTGTGGATCCAACCATAGATGCGGGTATATTCCTGAACGGATCAATCGCTGGTTTAACCTGGTGTGAATCTGCCACCAACGCCAACACCAATTATGATCCCGGTGATGGCGACACGGTGATCCCTGATATCGGTATCACTTTATATGAAGACAGCGATTGTTCCAATACGGTGAATGGTGCCGAAGCAGGTACAGCTGTGACCATGGGCACCAACAATCCTGCAGGCACCTATTTGTTCACCGATTTACCGGTAGGACCGGTTGGAAATCCTGTGTGTTACATCACAGAAGTTGATGTGGCGGATCCAGACCTGGGTATTTGTGACAGTGGCATAACCTCCTCGTCATTGGGCCCTGATTTGGACACCAGCAACCCGGACAGTGTGGACAATAACTTTGGCTTTGATGATTTGATCAGCCTGGGTGATTATGTATGGTATGACAACGACCAAGACGGCATTCAGGATGCAGGAGAGCCAGGTGTCAATGGCATCACAGTGAACCTGTATCACAATGCCACCTGTTCAGGTGTGGCTGATGCAACCACAACCACTGCAGTGGGCGGGGTTCCAGCGGCTGATGGTTATTACGACTTCACCAGCCTAGATCCAGGCCCTTATTGTGTGGAGTTTACAGGCTTACCCGTAGATTATGTCTTCACCTTACCTAACAGTGGCGGTGACGATGCCGTTGATTCCGATGCTGACACCACCACGGGTCAAGTACAAAACATCAACTTAACAGCTGAAGATCCAACCATAGATGCCGGTATTTATGCCAGCAACGGCCGGGTGTTGGGCTTGTTGTATTGTGACGATTCGCCTGAGAATGGTGTTCAGGATCCAGGTGAAGCGGTGGCTGGAGTAGACGTCACGCTGTCAAGAGATTTTGACTGTAACAACACCGGTGATGCCATCGTTGGTTCAATGGTTACCGATGCCACAGGTGGCTTCCTGTTTGACAACTTGCCAGTGGGCTTGGCACCGGCACCGCCCAACCCTCAAGTTTGTTACACCTTAAGTTATGACACCAACAATGCCTTATTGAATGACTGTAATGATCCGGTCACACCTGAGACTCAAGTGGTGACCATAGACACCACAGATCCAGAAGGACCACCCATCACGTTCATTGTGATTCAAGGTGGACCGCCAGTTCCAGTTCCTGTGAATTCTTGGTTGATGCTGATGTTCTTATGTTTGAGCATGGTGTTCATGGCTTGGCGCCTGAATCGAGCCAGAAACTGATCTGAACTGGCTGGCACCCAAACACCGGGCCCTGAAATTCATGGC
The DNA here is from genome assembly GCA_965230295.1 of Marinicella sp. GTDB lineage: Bacteria > Pseudomonadota > Gammaproteobacteria > Xanthomonadales > Marinicellaceae > Marinicella. Next base: position 2,783,806 of record OZ246001.1, read on the forward strand.
CTGGTGTTTTTGGTTTGGATTGCTGTTGATGATGCAATCAGGCTCATCAACCTGATGGAGTGGTGATTTTTACCTGATGATGGCCGGTTCTGCGGTCTTTTGACTGGGCATTGAGATGAAAATCACATAATCTGAGCAGCAGATGGGCTATCATTTGATTGGGAGGTTTGTATCCATGAAATTCATTGTATTTGTTTTTTGCTTATTCTTAGCTGGCACGGGTCAGGTGCACAGCGCTGACGATCATCAACACCACAACGCCATGCGTGCTTTGATTGATGATGAAGACATCACCCATACAGCTGTTGCCAGTGGGTCTTGGTTTGATACCAATACGTGGTCAGGAGGTGTCATTCCGGATGCTGGCGCTTGGGTGTTGATTCCTGCGGGTATCGATGTGCAATATGACCAGATCAGTGCCGTGCCTTATACTGCAGTGAGGGTCGATGGTGGTTTGTCATTTTCAACCACCCAATCCAGTCAAATGATTGTGGATACTTTGTTGGTGGAGGCTTCAGGGTGGTTGTCGATAGGAACGGTAAACAATCCGGTTCAGCCAGACGTTTCGGTGTCGATTCAATTCAGTGATGCGGGTGATCTGGATGTGGTTAAAGACCCCAGTTTAATGGGCAGGGGGTTGTTGGCCAGCGGTCCTGCTCAAATGCATGGTTCAATCAAAACAACCCACCTTAAAGTGTCTGTTGACCCGATGGCAGGTCAGAATCAAATTCAACTGGCCTCTCCTCCAGTTAATTGGTCTGTGGGAGACACCTTGGTTGTGGCAGGCACAAAGTACTCAGGTTGGAAGTGGGATAACAGCATCCAGGCAGTCAGATACCATGGAACCCAAGATGAGGTGGTCACCATCAGTGCCATCAATGGCAGCACCATTACCTTAGATCAGGATTTGATTTATGATCATTTTACCCCGCGGGCAGACCTAAAAACTTCAGTGGCCAACATGACTCGCAACATCACCATAGGCACACAAAATCCGGCTGCCACAGCAACCCATAGACGAGGCCATGTGATGTTCATGCAACAAGCCCCAGTGGATGTGAGGTATGTTGCTTTTTGGCAATTGGGCAGAACGGATAAATCCTTCTTAACCCTAGAAGCAGCTGATTTTGACGTGATCACACCCACCAGCAATGTGCGTGGGCGCTATGCATTTCATTTACACAGAAAGGGCATAGCCGATGTTAAAAGCCCGGCCATTGCGATTGGTAATGCGGTGTTTGGTTCACCAGGCTGGGGTTATGTGCATCATGACAGTAATGCCATTTTTCATAACAACGTGTCCTATGATACTTTTGGTGCTGGGTTCGTGGCCGAAACGGGCAATGAAATTGGTACTTGGACCAACAATCTGGCGATCAAAGCTGAGGGAAACAGTGCATTCAACCCTAAAAATGGCAATGACAGGGAGTTGTTTGATATCGGTCGTACTGGTGATGGATTCTGGTTTCAAGGGCGCATGGTCAGAAGCGTCAATAACATTGCAGCCAGTGTCAATCATGGCTTTGTTTATTTGCACAGAGGCAGTGGCATGTTGTCATTTCCAGGATCAGTTTTTATGTTGCCAGAGGCCTTGCGCCGAGGTGCCAATTCCAGTGTTGATGATGCGCCGGTGTTGTCATTCGCCGGCAATGAAAGCTTTGCGTCAACAGTCGGGCTGTATGTGGTCAAGGCCAACCCCAATCAGCAGCATGATGTACACAGTCATTTCAAGAACTTCAAGGCTTGGGAGGTGCGAGCAGGTTCAGCGATGGAGTACACGGCACATTATTTATTAGAAGACTTTGACATCATTGGTAAAACCCCTGAAGCTTTCAGTACGGCTGCTTTTGGAATTGAGTTTGGTACCAACACCAGTGACATGGTGATTAATGGTGTCCACATTCAAGACATGCCTGTGGGGGTGATTCTCAGTAAAGATTATACGGGTACGCCGCCACCTCCCGAAGTCAACCAGTACGTGGTGATTGATGCGACCTATGATCAGGTGCCATTAGAGCTGGAATTTTATGATCCAGCCATTGATCAAGTCCTGACTGCGGCTGACTTGGTACCAGGACAATTTGATGTTGATATCAATGGCGGGATTTATGAATACCTGTCGCCGGCGACATCCGCTGGTTCAGGCGTTTTCTGGTCAGGGACCAAAACTGACCAAATCGGTGGTACACCAGTTCCTGCCGGAACGGATGAAATTGGTGTGCCCTCGTATGACATGATTCCCATCACTGAAGAAGATGGGTATTTGCGAACTGCGGGTGGAACGCCGTATGTGGTCATTGAAGAGTTTTTTACTGAAAGGGCAACAGGTACCATTCACAAGCTGGGTTTAAAAACCTTACTGGGCCCGAATGTGGACGCTGCCTTGGGCAATCAGTTCACCGCCTGGCGAGATGCATTTCAGGCAGGCATCATCGATTTAAGCAGCAGCGCACCCACACCAAATGATGATTTTGGCACGGCATCCACAGCGCGACCTTTGTTGTTGGATTTGTTGCAAAATGACACGGATCCTGACGCAGATGTATTGTCGGTAGATGGCATCATTCAGCCACAACATGGCCGAGTCTATGACAACCAGGATGGGACGGTAACATACCTTTCAGACTATGATTATGTGGGTGTTGACCAATTCAGTTATTGGGCCACAGACCGGCATGGCAATTTCTCACCGGCCAAGGTGAACATCAATGTGCTGAATGATTTGATTTATGCCCATGATTTCAATCAGTGATCGGTTTTATGAGGCTTTGATCAATCAAAATTACTGGCGAAAATAAGGTCGTTGAGTACGTTGTATTCATAGGCACCAGCGTCACAAGCGCCTTCATTGGGCCTTGGGTTACCTACTTGGTCTCCAGTCACTTGGGTGCCACACCCGGCATTGCCAATCATGCTGTCTACATGGTTGTATAAAATGCTGTTTGGTAAAAAAGTATGAACGCGAACACCCGCATTGTTAAGTTCGATCAAAGGACTCAATTGAAGATCACCTGTCGCCAACAGATTGTTATTGCCCAGTATATTGCCTGAAAAACTTTCTATCACCGAATTATTAACTATGTTGCTGTTATTTTGCATCCAAAGCAATGGAGTGAACGCACTGGATTCTATGATGATGTTGCCATTGGGGCCTACCAAATCACTGACGGCTGCCCCTGTGTTGAAAGCAGAGGTGACATACCTCAAAGTGACATTTTGACCGTTGTTTGAATTGATGTAGATACCACTGCTCTGGCCTTGGGACTGGTTGTTGCTGATGGTGGTGTTTTCTACTGTGACATCACTGCCCAAACCACCAGAAATGGCCAAGCCACCCCCATTGCTGCCGGCGCTGTTGTGACTGATCTCTGAATTGATCAGGGATAAGCCAGCATTGATTACAGACAAACCCCCTCCTGAATCGGCAGAATCGTTGTCGCTGATTCGCATGTTTTCTAACCGGGTATCGGTGGCGCCATCAATCAAAATACCTGCACCTGAATCTGCACCTGTCGTTCTGCCTGCCATGATGGTCAAGCCCGACATGAAAAAGCGCTCACTCATACCAGGTATCAATAATACCCTGAAACTGTCATTGCCGGACAAAGAGATGGTCCCAGCACCTGGTCCAATCACTGACAGATCAATTGAGGTGACTGACAGTGGCGAAATAAGGGCAATGGTCCCGCTCAAATTTCGTTGAAATTTGACCGTGGTAGGTACCAGGTCTGTAACCGCATAGTCAAACGCCTCTCGCAAGGTGCATTCATTGCCATCACATCCATTGTTACTGGCATCAGACAAACTGTTTACTTCAATAAAATTCAAACCTACAGTGGCCACAGCTGCTCCAGTGTTGTTGGCGCTGTTTTGCATCACATATTTAAAATCAAAAACCGCTGTTGATGTACTGTTGGAAGTGAACAATACATTGTTGTCGTCTCCGGCACCGTTGATGCTGACAGAACCTGTGGCATTTGAATAGCTGTTGCTGGTACACAATTCATCACTGGTTCCGATGTCACATAAGCCAACAACTTCTTTGAAATTATCGTTGCTGATGCCACTGTCATCATTGCCCAACACATCCAATACGGCAGTGCTGCTGTTGATAGCAGCTTCCAAATTGGGGTCATCGCTGGTTAACGGGATGCCACCGGCCCAACCGGTTGTGGCTGATGTGCATGCACAAAAAATCAGAGAATTTATCAAGAGTTTGGTCGGCTTCATAACAATTGTGATGGCGAAAAAAAGCAAAGATTCTAACTGATTAATCTGGCCAAGTATACTGGCTTGTCTTTGATGTGTGTGGTGTGTCACGTATTAGATCGTGACTTGTGAGCTATTCAAATTCCGCGACAGGCCTTTTATGATGCTTGAGATATTAATGCTTTATTACCATATGGTGCAATTCGTCCAACACCTTGATGATAGAGAGCCACAATGACCAAGCCTTGCTCAGCATCAGATGAAAAATGATGGCTGTTATATTTGGCTTTAACGAACCACAGTTTGACCATGAAATTTAAACCCTACACACTGACCCTACTGGCAATCATTGCTACATTATTCCTACCAAAACAAGCGCAATCTGATACTGCAAAACGATTTGAGGCGCACATGGACTTCCTCGCCTCTGATTTACTACGTGGTCGCGATACCGGAAGTGTTGGTCATGAAGTGGCGGCACAATACATCGCCACTGAATTCGCCAAGATGGGTATCGTCCCTGCTGGTGATGATGGTTACATGCAAAGGATAGAGTTTAAATCTGCCTATTTAGACCAGGATTCGCCTGAATTCAGCGTGAAAAAAGGTGATGAAGTGTTGTCCTTTGAGTTTTTGGATGAGTTTTCGGTTGGCGCCAACGTCAATCGATTGCGGTCAGAAGTTGAAGGTGAATTGGTTTTTGTCGGCTTTGGTATAGATGCGCCTTTCCTTAACTATACAGACTTTGATCAGGTGGATTTAAAAGGAAAAATCGCTGTGGTTTTGGGTGGTAAGCCAATTCATTTTCCGAGTGAGGAAGGTGCTCACTATTCAAGAAAATCAACTGAAGCACTGGTCAAGAGAGGCGCCATAGGGGTGATATCAGTATGGACCCCCATTGTTGAAAAAGTTTTTGCTTTCTCAAAAACCAAAGAATACATCAATATGCCTCGCATCAGATGGGTGGATAAAACAGGTGCAGTGCAGAATGGCTATCCTGAAATCCTGGCTTCTGCTTCATTAAGTATGGAAGCGGGTAAAAAATTGTTTACGCAGGCTGGCATGGATTTAGAAGCCTTGTATGAACAAATCGAAAACGGAGACCAGTTGGTTGGTCAGGACATGGGATTAACAGCACACATCAGTTACCGGTCGACCCATTCCAGTGTCAACAGCCCCAATGTCATTGGCATTTTAGAAGGGACTGATCCAGAATTAAAAGATGAATATGTGTTACTCAGTGCCCACACCGATCACATTGGCGTGTCCGAACACATTGAGTTGGGTGACAAAATCAACAACGGCGCCATGGACAATGCGGCGGGTGTATCCACGTTGTTGGAAATGGCTCACCAGATCACCCAACTGGGTGAGCGGCCTAAGCGTTCCATTTTATTTGCCATGGTGACTGCCGAAGAGAAAGGTTTGTTGGGTTCTGATTATTTTGCCAACAACCCCACAGTTCCCATTGACAGTATTGTCGCCAATGTGAATTTGGACATGCCGGTTTTGACCAATGCCTTTGATCAGTTGATCGGTTTTGGTGCACAGCACAGCAGCCTTTGGGGCGTGATTGAAAATGCAGTGGGCAAAAACGGTATGCACTTAATTCCTGATCCCATGCCCGAACAGAATATTTTTGTTCGCAGTGACCAATACAGTTTTGTGAAAAAAGGCATACCAGCGGTGTTTTTGGTGACTGCCGACAAAGTGGGAATGAAATTTGAAGAACATGAAATTTCCAGCCAGGAATTCATTGTTAAGCATTACCATAAACCTTCTGATCAATTGGATTTGCCGATCAATTATGATGTGGCTGCAAAATTTGTGGCCATCAATCGAGCCATTGCGATGGAAGTGGCCAATACCCAAGAGCGCCCGAAGTGGAATGAAGGCAGTTTCTTTGAAACCATGACCGAAGAGTGATTAAACGAACACTTCAGGAGTTATTCTCATTTTTTTGGTTTCTTAGTGTGGCAGCACCTGTTGCAATGAAACGCAGTTGAGTGATGGCCCTCCGTTCGAGCGCCGCCCTTTGGGTGGGTTTAGCGGCTATGGTTTCTGCACCGGCATTGAATATAACGGCCACCATGGCTTCGGCTTGATTATAGGCCGAATCTTGATCGAATCCGGTGTTTTGGATGTAGTCAGTCAACTCCACCACAAAGTATTGAATTTCTCTTGCCACGGCTACGCGTAAAGCCCTGGTGGTGCCTGAGCGTTCATGAAACAGGATTCTGAATATATTCGGATTGGCTTGGGTAAACTCCATGAATGTTTTCACTGATGTGGCGATGACACTGCCTTTTTTCTTCAGCCTTTGTCTGCCTTTTCGCATCACCTGGCGCAATGCAAGTCCGGATTCATCCACTAATGTCAATCCCAGCTCTTCCATGTCTTTAAAATGTCGGTAAAAAGAAGTGGGCGCAATACCCGCTTCACGAGCGACTTCCCGCAAGCTGAGGCTGGCAAAACTTTTACTTTCGCTCAATTGACCAATCGCTGCATCGATGATAGCTCGGCGGGTGCGTTCTTTTTGTTGTGAGCGGCTGGTAGTCAATGGCAGGCTGAGGTTTAAAAATAGCTAGGTTATCAATTCGATCGAATGTAAGCAAGTCCAAAAGTTGTTGAACCGCATTGATTCAGAGACTTCAGGCCTTTGAATTTGTGAAACTGTTAACAATAATGCAACATTTTAGCTGCCAGAATAACAATGGATTTGTACCACTAGGTGCATGTCTGGGGATTTTATCTTTGGTGGGTGCAGGCACAGATCGTTAAAGAGAGCAATGCTTATTGACATTATAAATAATAAAAACGCATTCAATGGCATTGTGTAAATTGGTTAAAATAAATAAATAATCAATGGAGTGAAGCAGTTACCCACGCTTCTCGATGCTGACAACATCTCTGCAGATAGGCAATATGAATTCATTGCTCAGGTATTTGCGTCCAAAGAATGGACTGTGCATTTGTTTTGACTTTCAACTTAAAGAGGAAGTACAAAATGAAGAATATTAAAAAAATGATCACCTTTGGCTTATTGGCTGGAGGATTGATTGCAACAGCGCAGGCTCAAGTAGACCTGTTTTATCCGGAAACCAAAACTGTTTCCGGGTTGAAGTCGACATCGACGGTGATTCAGGCCATGTCCAAAAATGACAGTGTCAAATACATCGAACCCATCGGCTTGAACACAGCGGCATTACAACCCAGCAACAAGTCTTTCAACTTAAATTTCGCCAAAGACTTACAGTTTAAAACCACCCAGAGCAAGACGTATGCCATCGATGATGAGTCCTTTGCATGGATTGGTGAAATTGATTTGGGGTTACAAAAAGTCAGTAAACCGATAGATGATCCGAATGCCATCAATCCCAACCAAGCTGTTTTTATGGTCAACGGCGAACGTGTTTTTGGGCAAATTATCTTGGATGATTTGGTTTATGAAATCCGCACCATGGAAAATGGTGGTGGTTATTTACTCATGAAACGTGATTTCTCAGTACTTGGTAATAGAGATGATACACCGGAAAATGATTTTACTCATGATCTCAGTGTAAGGGTTGGTGCCAAGGCTGCTTCCAATGTGGTTGATGTGATTCAACTGATCACTGATCAAGCCATCAATGACGCTGGTGGTGTTTCATCTGCTGTTGATGCCATGCGATTTTTTATCACTCAGTCAAACCAGGCATACAGTAACAATAATTTAGATTTGGAAATGCGCAATGCGGGGTTGTACCGGGCTGGGTCTGAGTTGAATACCAGTTCCAGTAACATGTTGTCACGTTTGCGCAGAACCAATGATGGATATTTAGATGATGTGCCTGGTAACTTAAGGAATCAAACCAATGCTGATTTGGTGGTGTTGGTCACGACTTCATTGAGAAATCAAGGGCTGTGCGGACAGGCAGACGGGATTGGTGTCGGTCAAAGCCGGGCTTTTTTCGTCATTGACCATGACTGCACCAACTACACATTTGTGCATGAAGCAGGTCATTTATTTGGTGCCCGTCATGACAACGACCCAACCGGAACACCTTATAGTTTTGGTCGTGGATTTGTCAGTGCGCCAGGTAACTTTCGTACCATCATGGCAGTCAGTTCCAATCCTCAGCCCAGAATTGCTGGCTTCTCCAATCCAAATCAGACTTATCGAGGACGGGCGATTGGTACATCAAGCCGCAACAACACCAGGGTCCACCAATTGCGAGCATCATTTGTGGCAGGTTTTAGATAAAGCCATTGACCCCATGCGAAGTGTGTAGTGGGAGCCTCCTGGTACTCCAAAGCCAGGAGGCTTTTTTGATAAGAACTGAGTTGCTTTAATCACATTACAATGACTCAAAGCCTGACGGGTTCTACAGTCAATCCTTCTTGTCGCAATAAGTTGATTACACCGTTTGTTCCACCCAAATGCCCTGCACCAACGGCGAAAAATGTAGGGGATGCTTTAACGATACCAGGTATTTTCTCTACCCAATTGATGTTCCTTTTGTCTAACAAAGCCTGTAACATGGCTTCACCATTTTTTGCTTCCAGCATCATGTCTCTGGTCATATCGTACATGGCTGAAACATCTTGTGAGTTGTATGTTTCGACCAACTGATTGATCACTTCAGGTATCAATCCAAAGGCCGCCATTTCTTCATCTGTCCATGGTTCGTCTGATTTTTCCGGAACCAATATTTCAAACAACTCCACCTGTTCAGCTGCCAACTCTAAACCATAGACAGGCAAATTTGCTGCTTGAGCTAAATTCATCAGTTCAATATCCACCGTCTTTATGGGACAGTCCATGGCAGCCATGGTCAGCATGCTGCTGATGCCAAAAAGCTTGGTTTTATCAAACAAGCTGATGCTGTAATCTGTGTGCTTTTCTACCAATTCGCTGAGTTGTTGGTAATTGGTGGGTGATAGCCGTTCCTGCAAAGATTTTTTGGCTACCATACCTGTCAACACTTGTGACATTTCATTTTGGTCATCCATATCCAGTTCTAAATACAGTTGTTCTGATTGATTGATCGCATCAACCATGCGCTGGTCCAGGGTGAAATCTTTGGTACAAATCAAATGAATGGTACCTGCCAAATAAGAGGGTTGTTCGATGCCAGGACCCGATATTTGCCACACCAAAGAGTCTGCCAATTCAACATCATTGGGGGTTTTGGCTTGGATTTGTGCACCCAAGATTAAAATAAAAAATGAGGTGATGAGTTTTATATTCATAATTTTCCTTTTACTTAATGATTTGTTTGAAGTTATCCAATTGGCTTTTCAGTGTTTGGCTTACTCAGGGCATCATATTAGAAAGTGGTGGGTTAATGCAAACGGAATAATTCAAACATGGTCATTGATACGCTTGGATGAAAGTTGCCTCAGTGAATCGTGGTATTAGTGTCCTCACAGGGTTAAAATAGCCTGCTTTTAATTCTGATCCATTGCATGTCAATTTACAACCAAAGACCAGACATTCCACAAGGTCACATTGAGCACCTCATCATTGACTCTTTGCTGTTAAGAGACAATTCATTAGGGGACCCTTGCAAAAGACAAGTTCCGGTTTACCTGCCTCATGGCTATGATGAGAATGACAACTACCCCGTGATGTATTATCTGGCTGCATACACCAACAGTGGCCAAGGTGTGGTTGAATGGCGTGCTTTTGGGGAAAGCATACCTGAACGATTGGATCGCATGATTGCTGAGGATAAAATGGGGCCAGCCATAGTGGTTTTTCCGGAGTGTTTTACTCGCTTGGGTGGTAATCAATACCTCGATTCGCCCACCATGGGTCCTTATGCCAGCCACATCCATGAAGAGCTGATTCCATTGGTTGAAAAAACTTATGCGGTTAAGAAAGGGGCAGCTCACCGAGCGGTTTTAGGTAAATCATCGGGTGGTTTTGCTGCCATTCGTTTTGCCATGGATTTTCCAGGACAATGGGGTGCCATTGCCAATCATTCAGGAGATGCTGGATTTGATTTGTTGTACCAGCGGGATTTTCCGGCGGTGGCCGATGTACTGGCCCAGTTTGATGGCGATGTTGACAAGTTCATCAAGCGCTTTTGGAAGGCCAAAAAAATCATGGGATCACATATTTTGGCCATGATGCATTTGTGTATGGCGGCCACCTATGACGAAGAAATGGTTTTACCTTTTGACCTTGAAACTTGTGAGCTGGATGAGGTCAGGTGGCAGCGTTGGTTGGCCCATGATCCAGTCAATCGTGTCGAGCAACAGGCGGCGGCTTTGCAGCAATTGAATGGCTTGTATATGGATTGTGGTTTTCGTGATCAATATTTCATTCATTATGGCATGCGACAGTTGTCGAAAAAGCTTGAAAAAGCTGAAGTTGCACACACTTACACAGAGTTTAATGGAACCCATTCAGGCATTGATTATCGCCTGGATGAATCCTTACCTTTTTTGTATGAGAAAATAAAATGATAAAAGTCAGTGAATCAGCCATCGAGTTTTTGGCAGGTGTGATCAACGAACAAGACATTGAAAACCTACACCTCAAAGTGGATGTACAAAATCCAGGTACGCCTTCGGCAGATTGTCACTTGGGATTTTGTGAATCCGATGAAATTGATGACAGTTTTGAAGTTCAGGATTTAGGCCCGTTTAATTTGTACATGGCTAAAAATGACAGTGATTATTTTGTTGATGCTGAAATCGATTACGAAATCCAAGGTGCCAGTGGTCAACTGAACATCAAAGCACCCATGCTCAAAGGCCAAACGCCAGATGATGATGCGCCGTTGTTTGAACGCTTGTCATATTTTATTGATGCCACGATCAATCCCATGTTGGCCTCACATGGCGGCAGGGCCAATTTAACCAACATTGAAGGTGATAAAGCATACATTGAATTTGGTGGCGGCTGCCAAGGTTGTGGCATGGCCAAACAAACTTTATCTCAAGGGATGCAATCACAAATAACGACCGCCTTCCCTGAAATCAGTGAAGTGTTGGATGCGACTGATCATGCATCAGGCGCCAACCCGTATTATTGAAAATTTAGGTCACTCAATGGAATCCGAGAACAACCCCAATATCTACGATGTCACTGCTGATACATTCATGGCAGATGTCATTGAGAAATCAAAAAACACACCGGTGATTTTAGATTTCTGGGCAGATTGGTGCGAACCCTGTAAAAACCTCACTCCCATATTACATTCAATTGTTGAAAAGTATCCCAACGCTTTGGTGTTGGCCAAAGTCAATACCGACCAAGAACAGATGCTGGCTCAACAAATGGGCATTCAAAGCCTACCCACTGTGGCCTTGTTAAAAGATGGTCAAATCGTTGATAATTTCATGGGTGTGAAGCCTGAAAGTGAAATCACAGCCTGGTTGGCGAACCATGTAGAATTGGCAGAACAGCCATCAGCACCGGTAGCTGATGATGGAGTTCAGAGCCTGATTGATGCGGGCGATTATGAGGCAGCAATGTCTGCCTTGTTAGCACAACCAGCTGAACAAGCCGTTTGGCAAACCATTGAGGTTCACTTGTTGATGAATAACGTTGATGCCGCCCAGAAAATGTATGATGCTTTGAGTGATGCACAGTTGAAAATGCCTGAGGCCGATCAAGCCAAAGCCAGAATTCAATTGGCCAGTGTTGAAGCAGATGACGATCAACTGGCGGCATTCCAACAACAAATCGCACAAGGTCAAGTAGAACCGGCTGTACAAGGCCTGTTGGATGTGTTGCAGCAAGATTTGGGAAATACTGAGGTTAAACAATTACTCATTGCATCTTTCGGTTTGTTGAACGACCCAAAACTGGCAGCTCAGTACCGCAGGCGGATGGGTTCAATCTTGAATTGATTCTGGTGTATCGGGAGAAACTAAATGCTCAGAAAGTTTATATTAATGTCAACCATGGTGACTACCGGTGTGTTGGCTGATCAGGCTCAAAATTCCTCCGGATATTTAAGCCAAGCCAAACAAGTGGCTGACAACATTTGGATTGGTCCACAACCCAATGCCAAAGATTTCAATGAATTGGCTGCCGAAGAGGTGACTGTGGTGGTCAACACCAGAACAGTCGAAGAAGTTGAACAACTGGATTATCGACCAGCCGCTCAAGCGGAACAATTTAACATGGCCTATGAATTGATCGAGATAGGTAAAGGCCACGCTTACTCACCTGCACAGTTGGTGGTTTTCAATGAATTGATGGAGGCCAATGCCGGTGAAAAAATGGTGTTGCATTGTCGTTCTGGTCATCGTGCCAGTCAGTTATATGCCGCTTGGCTGATCAAACATCAAAACAAGTCTACTGCCGAAGCATTACAAGCCATTCAGTCAGAGGAAACCACTTTGAATGATTCAATCAAGGCGCTTCTTGGTCAATAACAACCCCAAATCTATTATTTAAGGAATCTACCAAAGATGAAAGTGATCACACGTTTTGCTCCCAGTCCCACAGGCTACCTCCATGTTGGTGGTGCCCGGACTGCCTTGTTCTCATACCTGTATGCCAGACACCATGGAGGCCAATTTGAGCTGAGGATCGAAGACACCGATACCGAACGTTCTACCCAAGCATCGGTCGATGCCATTTTTGAGGGTATGGATTGGTTGGGATTAGAACATGATTCCGAGGTCAATTACCAAAGTAAAAATCTGGCGCGATATCAGGAAAAAATTCAAGAATTGTTAGACAGTGGCCAAGCTTATTACTGTGATTGTTCTAAGGAAGAGTTGGATGCCCTGCGTGAACAGCAAATGGCTCGTGGTGAAAAGCCCAGGTATGACGGGAGAAGTCGCGACTTGGGCCTGAAAAAATCTGCCGATACTGTTGTTCGATTCAAAAACCCACTGTCAGGTGAAGTGACTTTTAACGATCATGTGCGCGGCACCATAACTGTGGCCAACAGCGAATTGGACGATCTGGTGATTGCCAGGGCCGATGGCATGCCCACCTACAATTTCAGTGTGGTGGTTGATGATGCCGATATGGGCATCACCCATGTCATTCGGGGTGATGATCACATCAATAACACCCCACGACAGATCAATATTTATCAAGCACTCAACATGCCAGTACCTGAATTTGCCCATGTGCCGATGATTTTGGGTGATGACGGTGCGCGTTTATCCAAACGCCATGGAGCGGTCAGCGTGATGCAGTATGCCGATGACGGCTATTTGCCCGAAGCGGTGCTGAATTATTTGGTGCGATTGGGTTGGTCACATGGTGATCAAGAGTTATTCAATAAAGAAGAAATGATTGAATTGTTCGATTTATCCGGTGTTAACCGAGCACCCAGTGCCTTTAATACCACCAAGCTGAATTGGATCAACCAACAATACATACAGCAGGCAGATTCATCCAGACTCGCTGAGTTGTTGCAACAACGATTGTCTGCAATCAATGTCGAGGTCAATTCGGACATTGACTTGGTGGCCATAGTTGATATGTTCAAAGACCGGGCCCAAACCATCAATGAATTGGCTGACATGGGTCTGTTCCTGTTGCAGCCTTTATCCGGTTACGATGAAAAAGCAGAAGCCAAAGCCTTCAAAGAATCAGCCATAGAGCCCCTCAAAGCTGTCATCAATAAATGCGAAGGCATTGATGATTGGCCCGGTGCGGACTTACATCAACTGATCGCTGATGTGGTGGCTGAACTGGAAGTGGGTTTTGGTAAAGTCGGCATGCCTGTGAGGCTGGCGCTGTCCGGTCAGGCGCAAGGGCCTGCCAATGATGTGATCATGCAAGTGTTGGGCCAAGAACAGAGTGTTCAAAGGTTGCAACAAGCATTAGAACATGTGCAAAATAAGTATGCTTGAATGACTGTGGCTGCCACCTTCACCATCAAACGTTTGACCAAAGCTGACCTGCATTTGATGGATGGTTTGCTGGATTGTTTCGCCGTAAATTTTGCAGATCACGATAATTACACCAACAATCGACCTCAACCGAAATACCTTCAATCCTTACTCAATGAACAGGGCTTCATAGCTTTGGTGGCATGTGCTGAAAACCAGGTGATTGGTGGCCTGGCTGCCTATGAATTAAAGAAATTTGAACAAGCCCGCAGTGAAATTTATATTTATGATTTGGCGGTTGATGCTAAAAACAGGCGACAGGGTGTGGCCACTGCATTGATCAACGCTTTACAACCGATTGCAAAACAGTGTGGCGCTTGGGTGATATACGTTCAAGCCGATCAGGGTGATGAACCGCCGATAGCCTTGTATGAAAAACTGGGTATAAGAGAGGACGTCTTGCATTTTGATATTCCGGTACAGCCCACTCCAACCGAGTAGAAGCCATTTTTAATGACAACATTTTATCCGTGAAACTCATTCAATGAAAAAATACATTTTGTTATTCAGGGGCATCAACGTGGGTGGTAGAAATTTACTCCCCATGAAAGCGTTAAAAGCCATGTTACAAGAATGTGGTTATCAGAAGGTAGAAACCTATATTCAGTCAGGTAATGTGGTCTTACAAAGTCAACAACCTCCTGATGATGTCATCAGTGGACAAATTGAGCAGGTATTTGGTTTCAAACCCCAATTGTTGGTGCTGACTGAAGAACATTTTAAAGATGCCATCCAGAACAACCCCTTTGCCACAGATGAAGGCAAGCATTTGCATTTCTTTTTCCTGGCTGAACAGCCACAAGCAAATCATGAAAAGTTGTCACAGTTGGCCACCGAGACTGAACAATTTTTGGTGACTGATTCGGTGTTCTACTTATTGGCACCTGATGGCATTGGTCGGTCTAAATTGGCTGCTCAGGTTGAAGCGTGTCTGGGGGTGTCAGGGACTGGCCGGAATTTAAATACAGTCAGAAAGCTGGTGGCAATGCTGGAGAAATAATCAATGAATAACTTCTACAATGTGAGGCTGCAGTTTTGGCTTTGGTGTTTGTTGTCCGTCAGTCATCAGGTCTGGGCTGGTGAACATGAATTGAAAATAACTGCTTTGAGTGATCAGGTTTATTTACACACTTCATTCCACGAAACCGATTCCTATGGTTGGGTGGGTGCACATGGCCTGGTTGTTATTCATGAATCGGGTGCTTACATCATCGATACGCCTTGGTCTGAGGCGGACACCAAGCAATTGCAGGCGTGGATAAGCGATGAAGGGTATAAACTGATGGGCAGTGTTTCCACTCATTTTCATGCCGACAGGACCGCAGGCATTGATCATTTAAATGTCATGAAGGTGCCCACCCATGCATCCAAACTCACCAACCAATTGTTGGCTGATTTAGGACAAGCGCAGGCCACTCATGCTTTTACCGGTAACACTTTTTCCTGGCTGCCAGAAGTGATTGAGGTTTATTACCCCGGTGGAGGCCACTCGAAAGACAACGTGGTGGTTTGGTTGCCGCAGGAAAAGCTCCTGTTTGGTGGCTGCTTGATCAGGTCAATTCACAGCAAAACATTGGGCAACACCAGTGATGCGGTGGTCAGTGATTGGGCTGAGAGTGCATCACATGTGCTGGCCAAGTATGGGGATGTCAAAACAGTGGTCCCGGGCCATGGCTCCCTTGGTGGCATAGAATTGATTAAGCACACCATTCAATTGGCTCAAAAACACAATGAAAAGTAGTCAGCATTGACTCGTTTTCTTCAGACGAAATACAATGAAAGCCCCTGGAGCATCCATTTTATATGGCTTTTAGCATTGGCACGATGGCCTTGAATATTGCACAATAGGTACCAGGTTCAAACTTCGTGTCAGTCAACAATGAAGCAACAAACACCTTTGTGGGTAACAGGTGAAATTTCCATAGATTCGGTGGCACTGCGTGCTTATAAGCAGCATCAACCCATTGAACTTTCTGAGTTGTCATGTAAAGTCATGCTGGCTTTGATTCAGGCCTATCCTCAACCCCTCAGCAATCAAGAGCTGATCGATCAAGTTTGGCAACAAGTGGCAGTCAGTCCGGAAACGGTTACCCAGCGCATTGCCATGATCAGAAAAGCCTTGAGTCAGGTGGGAATAAACCACAAACAGTACCTGTCATCTACCCGCCATGTGGGCTACCGATGGATCAAAACGGTCAATCATAAGCAGCCCAAACCGCAGAACCCAAAATTATGGTTTGCCCTGGCCATGACATTGGTGGTGTTACTGGCAGGGGCCACTTGGTACTTGAATGAACGCCAAGCCACATCCAAATCCATCCACCAAAAGGTTTCTACGCAGATTTCAGTCGAAGACCTGACCCAACAAGCCTGGGAGTATTTAGACAAACACACGGCAAAAACCAATAGATCGGCAGTGAGTTTATTTCGCCAGGCCCTTGAAATTGATGCCAATCACGTCAACGCATTGACGGGATTATCCATTGCGCTTTCTCACCAAGTAACAAAATTCAATCAGTCTGATAAATGGCTGGTGGAAGCCAGATCGGTGGCATTGAAAGCCGTTGAATTAGACGATACCCATGCCCAGGCTTGGGCTGCACTGGCCTTTGTCGATGACGCCTATGGAGATTTGGATAAGGCGATAAGCGGTTATGAAAAGGCAATTGCATTGTCACCAGACAACAGTTCGATCGTCAGTTCTCTGGCTTATTTGTATGGTAAAAAAGGGCGTTTGTTAGATTCATTGCAAAAGAGCCTTTCTGTGTTGGGAACTGATCAACTGTATTTAGATGTTCAAATTGCCCAGGTCATGGAGCTGTTGGGGTTCGATATGTTGGCCGAACGTTGGTATCGAAAAGCAGATGTTTTGGCCCCTGACAATGTGTTCGCTACTTACTTGCGAGCCCGTTTCTATTTGGCCAGAAATCAACATGACCAAGCCAAAGACATTGTAGAACAGGCCATTGATAGGGGTGTCGTCAGGCCGGAATTACCCATCTTGTTGGGCATGTTGGCTTGGAAGAAAAGTGACATGCCAACAGCACAACTGTATTTTCAGCAAGCAACCGAAATTGACCCCAATGACACCCATGCGCAGTTGATGTTGGCAACAGTGTCCAAGCAGCAGGCTTCACAAGCAGAGCGTTTTGTGCATCTGAACGAGATCAAGCAGCAGTATTTCAGTGGTCAACAAACCACATGGCCGGATTACTGGGTTCATCAAGCACAGGTTTTGGCGTATTTTGGTGCGGATGAAGAAGCAATGGAATATTTACATCAAGCTTATCAGGCGGGTTATCGTAATCTGATGTGGCTTCAGTGGTTACCGGCCTTTGAAGGCCTAAAAAGCCAGCCAACTTGGCAATCGCTGATGGTTGAGTTACACCAAGACGTCAGTAACCAAAGACAACAATTGCTGTCTGCAGATTGGTTGCCAACGTCTTTTTTTAGACCCTGATAGTTAACGGTTCATTAATACGGGAATCACATGATCAGTGAGGATTCCTTGAGATTGTTGGTGCATGTAGTTGGTGTTGTAAGCTGTACTGGTGATCACCACTTGGGCATTGAGGCTGGGTAACATGAATAAATAGTTGCCACCATTGCCCGCTGCTGCATAAGCAGTGATGGTTTGATCATTGACTTTAAAGTCAAAAATCCACCATAAATACCCATATTCCTGATTGCGTTCAGCATTGATGACAGCACGTCGCTTCAAAGATGAGTTGACCCAATTTTTATTCAAGATTTGCTGTTTGTTGAATTGCCCTTGGTTCATCATCAGCTGTCCAATTTTGATCCAGTCACGGGAGGTCATGCGCATCCCGCCAGCACCATTGGTCACACCCAAAGGGGCTTGACTGAATTTGGGTGGTTCTATTCCCAAAGGGGTGAATAACTTGCTTTGCAGGTAAGTACTCATGGGTTGTTTGCTGACCCGTTCAACAACATTTGTAAGTATTTGAACCCCTCCACTGCAGTAAGCAAAAGCCCGGCCATATGGACTGTTTTCAGGTGTTTTAGCCCAAGGCGGCGTGCCTTTGATGGGTAGATCAAGAATAAATCCTGACCAGTCTTCAATGATGTACATGCGTTCTTCATTACCTCTGGAAGCCGGGTTCCAATCATCACATTCCAGTTGGCTACTCATGGTTAATAAGTCTTCAAGAGTCATGGTTGTTTTCCTGGGGTCCGGGTTTTTGACGGGTTGTTTGTCTTTGAAATAGGGCAGTACCGTTTGCTTAACATCTTTGATCATGCCATCTTGAATGGCGAAGCCCATGGCCAATGAAGTCATGGACTTACTGGCAGAGCGCATGTCATTTTTCACATTTGGACCGCCTTGATTGAAGTATTGTTCATAGATGATTTGACCTTGGTGTGAAACCACCACACTGGTCATTTGTTGGTATTCATTGTTGTTTATTTTTTCAGTTAATGACTTGAAACTTGCGCCAGGTGAAGACGTGATGATGCCAAAGAGCAGTATAAAAAATGTAAATGGTTTGTTCATGGTGTTTATCTCTGTTGCGAAAAAACATTCACAATAAGTCAATCTTCACAGAGGTGCATGAAATGTCCTTGAACAAAAATAAAGAAAAATAAAAGGCTTTGTAAGTCTTTGAAAAAGTTACTTTATTTGGTAATCAGCCGTGATTAATCAAGCCAATGATCAAACGGGTTGAGGTGTTGTGTTAACCATTGACTGCCAATAAAGCGGCCAGTAGCAGCATGACCGTCAGGTTCAGTTTGAGCTTAAGTCTGGTATACCAGGGTGGCAAGATGTTTTGATTGTGGGCATGCCAATCCAGTGCCAATGCCGTCAGCCAACAAAAAAGCAACAATGAGATGCCCAAAAAATCGGCATACGATTGGTAACTGAGCCAGGCCACCACAATGATCAGGAAGTTAAATGCCACATAGCCAGAATGATGTTTTTGGTTGAGCACTGCGCCAATTTGTATGCCAGCAAACAAAGCCAATAACAAAGCGGCGTAAGAATGGGTATAAATGTAAGCGTTGATGTGGGCAAAACTCAGTTTTACGCCAGTGAAAGAGGCCCAGTCTAAGTGGTGATACAAAGCCAGCAACAAGGTTAACAGCAATGGCACCAAACTCATATAGGCCAGTGCTTTGAATGTTTTTGAAGGTTGCGTCATGTATGATTAGGTCTTATTTGCTGTTGATCAATGCGTTAAAAAATTCAACCAATTCATAGGTCTTGATGTCATTATGACAGGCGCCCACCTGAATTTCTGTGAACAGTAGATTGGAATCTACCACTTTGGCAAATGGTTTGCATGGGCTGATGCCCAGCTGATTGACCAATGATTTGAGTTTGTTGTTGGTGGGGTACAGGTCGGCTTTGATTCTTATTTGAAAACCATTGGTATGGGGTTGTTCAACAATCAGGCCCTCAACCCGTTGTAATGCTGTAGCAATGTCTTTGGCACGCATGACCCATTGATTGATCTGGTTGAGGTTGTTATCCAGTCCATGAAGGGCAGTGATCAGTGCTGGAAAAGCACTCCACATATTAGAGCCCAGACGATCACGCCACACCTGACATTGTTCTAAGAAGTGATTGTCGCCAGCCAACAGCGCGCCGGTGAGGGCGCCGATGCCTTTGTACATGGACACATAAACACTGTCAAACAAGCGCGATATCCCGGCCCAGGCATGTCCATAGTAATGGGCTGATTCCCACAAACGTGCACCATCCATGTGCATGATCACTTGATGGTCGTCGCACCACTTTCGCAGATCAAGTAACTCTTGCCATTGAGCCAATTTAAACCCGGCACGTCGTAAGGGCAGTTCAATCACCAACACGGCCACTTTTTCTTCTGAGGCAGTGACGTCTTTCAAAGTAATGGGCTGATCTGTGTTGCCAATGAACACCCCTTCCAAACCCATCAAAGCCTGGAAGGCATTTTGTTCATCCTGGGCAATGTGTGATTGTGGGTGCAACATGACTTTGGGGTTATTTTGATTGTCACAATGCACTTTCAGGGCGGCCATTTGACAGGTGGTGCCTTTGTTGAAAAACATGGCATCGGGTTTACCCAGCAGAGCCGCAACCCTGGTCTCTAACTCATCCACCAATGGACCTTCATTGTAGGTGTCAGATTCAAAGTGACTGTACCTGGATTCACTCATCAGTTTCAACCAATGATCATGGCTTTGTTTGTGCATGCCTAAGTAACGCAATTTTGACCCCTTGAAAGAAATTCCCAATCATTAATTATAGACATTATCGGGAACAAAGTTAATAGACTTATTTCAGCTCAACGGATATTTTCAGCATCTTGTGCATTGATAAACAAAGCAAATAGTTTAATGAAAAACGCGGTACTAACACCGAATAAAATCAATCCTCCAATGGCCTCAAACCCACTGAGTAATTGGTAAGGTTCAGATAAAGTGATGTCGCCATAACCCAGTGTAGTGGCTGTGATTGTAGAAAAATAGACGGCTTGACTGAATTCTTCGAATTCGCCAACGCGTATATAGGTCAGTGCCCAGACGATAATTTCTATGGTATGGATTAAAATCACATACATCACAGCTACTATCAATAATATTATTTTCTTAAAAAAATCAAATGAGCTTGAAATGCCTTCAATCACTGTACTTAAAATCGATAAAATTTTGGTCAGTAATAGCAAAGCCACGACATGAAAAACCACACAAGAAGTGATCAGTAACGAACCGGTTAAGTATTGATTTGAAAACATATCATAGTTTTGTAAATGGTTCCGGGGTGTATAAATTCATTGATGAAAATGACAATCAATTAGATCCATTATGCCATAGAAACCAAGTGGATTTTAGTTATAATAATTAGCTAATAATCATCAGATGGCGTTCCTATGAAAATAATAATTACCCTGGTGGTGATCTTGGCCTGTTCACTACAAACCAGCCATGCCAAACAAAACTATGACATAGGTTTTATGGTGGACAACCGGTCCAGTGAAACCGATGTGTTGTTGCAGAAGTTACAAAATGAGATCATTGCAGTGGTGGGCGAAGATGCCAACATCAGGTTTCCTGAACAGCACATGTATGTCAATAATTACCAGTTGGCAGAAGCCCAAAGCCAATACCAACAACTGATCAATTCGAAAGTTGATATCATCATCGCTTTCGGTGTCATCACCAATGAAGTGGTGAGTAAACAAACCAGTCACCGCAAACCCACTATTTTGTTTGGTGCCATCAATCAAGATTACAATGATTTGGACATCACCCAAAAAACTTCCGGGATAAAAAATTTCACTTACTTGATTGAGTCAGAGTCATTCAAAGAAGACCTGAGCAAATTGAAACAGCTGGCCAACTTCAGCAACATTGGTATTGTGGTCGATGCCGGGATTGTCCAGTTTTTGCATTTAAAAGAAACCTTTGATCAAGCCTTGGCTGGCTTGAACTCAGACTACAAAATCATTGCTTATCAGCAGGTGGACGACATTGTTGGCCAATTGAACGACATTGATGCTTTGTACATCGCGGGTGGCTTTTTTCTGAAACAGGAAGAGGTGCAATACTTGGCGGAGCAATTGATCAATCGGAAAATACCTTCTTTCACCATCAACGGCGTGGGTCAAGTTAAAAACGGTATCATGGCCAGTCACCAGGCAGAAGGTGACATCGATCAGTTTTTTCGACGCATTGCTTTGACTGTGGATGATTATGTGTCCGGCACACCCATGGCCGACATGCCGGTGTTTATTGACTACACCTCGCAATTGACCATTAATTACAACACGGCTGAAGCCGTGGGCATTCCCATCAAGTACAGCCTGTTGGCAGAAACTGACTTTGTTGGTGAGTTTTATAACATTTTATCCCAGTCAAATTACAACCTGATACAGGTGATTGAGCAGGTTTTGGATAAAAATTTAGGTTTGGAAGCTGCACAGATAGACATTGATTTGGCTGAACAAAATTTAAAAACCTCCAAAAACAATTACAAGCCCAGCATCAGCACCTCACTGACGGGGGCGTATGTGGATCCTGATTTGGCTGCCATCAGTGGTGGTAACAACCCGGAGTATTCAACCAGTGGCAACATCACCGTTTCACAAACATTGTATTCTTTTGCAGCCAATACCAACATCAACATCCAGCAAAGCCTGTTCAACGCCCAAAGGGAACAGCTCAATACCGAACAATTGGACAGTATATTCAGTGCCATCAATGCTTATTTCAATGTCTTGATCCTTAAAACCAATGCCCAAATCCAATTGTTGAACCTGCGTTTGACCAAAGACAACTTGAAACTGGCCCAACAAAGCTATGAAATTGGTCAGTCCGGGAAATCTGACACGCTGCGTTTTCAAAGTGCCAAAGCACAGAACACCCAGGCCATGGTGGAGGCCGCAAACCAGCTTGAACAAGCCTATTTTCAATTGAATCAATTGCTGAACAACCCGATTGATTTTGAAATAGACATCAAAGACGTGATGTTGGATGAGGGTGTGTTTGAGAATTACAATTACAACTTACTCACAGAAGTTTTGGATGACCCGGCACTGCGTAATTCTTTCATTGAGTTCATCATCCACAAAGCCAAACAAAATGCCCCGGAATTAAAAGCACTGCAACACAACATGGCCGCTGTCGAAGCTGAGATTGCATTGAATGGGAAACGCAGGTTTTTGCCTACAGTGGCCCTACAAGGACAGTACAACAAAACTTTCGATCGCAGTGGCGCTGGCAGTACGCCACCACCAGGTACTTCATTTTTAGATGACAATTACAATGTCGGTGTTTCAGTATCGGTGCCATTATTCAGTCGCAACCAATTCAATACAGATTTACACACGGCCATACTGCGCCGGGATCAATTGGACATCAATAAACTCAATACCGAACAAAACATCGATACCAACATCCGCTCTGGTGTGTTGCGCTTGGTCAATGAGATGTCAAACATCCAACTGTCCGAAGTTTCAGAGCAGGCGGCCAAAGAATCACTGGAACTGACCCAAACATCCTATAACAATGGCGCGGTCAACATTGTGCAATTGATTGATGCACAAAATAACTACATCAATTCTCAGTTGGCCAAAGCCAATGCGATTTATAATTTTCTGTTGAATGCCTTACAACTTGAACGTTCTATGGGCTATTTCTTTTTCTTGAACAGTCAGGCAGATAATGATGCATTCAAAGCAGAATTCTTTCAATATATTAACCGACCCAAGTCGGCTCAAGGGGAGTGATTAAACCATGAAATTTGCATTTACAATTGTATTGATTTTGACTTTTACCATGGTGTTGGTGGCATGTGGGGAACAGGCGGTGGTGGAAGAAAAGGTGGTCAGACCGGTGCTTTATCAACAAGTGGCCTTTGCGGGTAGTGACCGGGAACGAACCATCAGTGGTACGTCTCAATCTGATCAGGTGATTAAACTCAGTTTCAGAAGCAACGGCATATTGTCTGAGTTGAACATGAAATTGGGCCAAAAAGTAACCGCGGGTGAATTGTTGGCCAAGTTAGACAATATTCAGGCTCAATTGAATTATGAAAACTCAATTTCAGCCAAGAATGCTTCCGAATCCAGGATGAAAACCGCCAAGTTAAACCTGGACCGCATCAAAGCCTTGTATGAAAAAGGTGGCTCTTCATTGAGCGATCTTGAAGCCGCCAAAGACGTGTACCGCACATCCCAACAAGACTATGATTCTTCCTTGCGCAATGTGGACATCCAAAAAGACCAAATCAATTATGGTTATTTATACGCTTCAGCCGATGGTGAAGTGGCTTCTGTCAGTGTTGAGTTGAATGAAAATGTCAGTGCAGGCCAAGTGGTGGGGACCTTGAATTCCGGTACCATGATGGACATTGCCCTGGGTGTACCAGAAAGCTTTATCAATGAAATCAAAACCGATATGGCTGTGGAAGTGAGCTTTGTTTCAATTGAAAATCAAACGTTCAATGGTGTGGTCAAGGAAGTATCGCCATCCATTGACAACAACACCGCGACTTATCCGGTGGTGGTCAACGTCCTGAATCCCAGCCCGGAAATCAGATCCGGCATGGCTGCCAATGTCCGTTTTAACTATGGTCATGCAGGTGCAGTGACTGAAACTCAAGACTACACTTTAATGGTGCCTGCCAAGGCCGTGGGTGAAGATTCCAATGGGCGTTTTGTGTTTGTGTTGATGAATGAAGGTGAATCTACTGTAGCACGGAAAAAAACCATCACCATTGGCGAGTTGACGTCTGAAGGTTTTGAAGTGTTGTCTGGTTTGACCGATGGTCAATTGATCGCTACTGCGGGTTTACAAACCTTGTTGGATGGTCAGGAAGTTTCGTTGAAGGCCAGCAAATAACCATGAACATTGCAAAACTGTCGATAGAAAAAAACCGCATCACTTTGATGATTCTGTTCAGCATCATTCTGATGGGAATGGCCATATATTCAACGTTGTCTCGAGACAGCATGCCGCCTTTTACCATCAGGGTGGCTTCTGTCGTTTCTGAGTTTCCCGGAGCCAGTCCGGAACGTGTGGAACAATTGGTGACGGATAAAATAGAACAAGTGGCGCAAGAGTTGCCTGAGTTGAAAGAGGTGTCCAGTACTTCCAGAACAGGTTTGTCAGTGGTTTCAGTAACCCTCAAAGACGAAGTTGATGCCAAAGATTTACAGCCTGTTTGGGATCGTTTGCGCAGAAAATTGGAAAACATCAATGGGTTGCCTGAAGGGGTGGTGCCTGATTTGAATGACGATGGAATTGGCGATGTCTATGGCATCGTGGTTGGATTAACATCTGACGGTTTCAGTTATGCCCAAATGAAGGAATATGCGGATGACATCAGAGACGATTTGATCAAAATACCAGAAGCCGCCAAAGTCGCCTTGGGCGGCTTGCAAGAAGAGCGGGTTTTTGTTGAGTTCAACAATGCCAAGCTCAATGAATATGGTTTAACGGCCAACATGTTGAAGAATTTCATTTCCGCCACCAACATTGTCAGTTCAGGTGGACAGATCAATCTGGGAGAAGAGCGGGTGATTCTGGAACCCACGGGTAATTTTAACGATGTGGCTGACATCAAAAGCATGCTGATTCCGGTAGGATCCGGAGGCACACAACTGATTCAATTGGGTGACATTGCCCAGGTGACCCAATCTTATATCGATCCACCGGTACAAATCGTTTCCTTCAACGGACAGCGTGCGGTTTCGTTACACATCAACCTCAAAGCAGATGCCAATGTGATAGATCTCGGGGTGAAGGTGGATGAGGCAATTAGACAATGGCAACATCATTTGCCTGTTGGGCTTGAGTTGTCCAGGGTCTCTTCGATGGATCATTACATAGAAGTCAAAATTGATGACTTTGTGGTCAACCTGATGCAGGCCATTTCCATTGTTTTGTTGGTGATGTTGGTGTTCTTAGGCATCAGAACCGGTATGATCATTGCCAGTTTGATCCCGATTGTAACCATCATGACATTGATGATCATGGGCATGATGAACATTGGTTTGAACCAAGTCACCTTGGCAGCTTTGATCATGGCATTGGGGATGTTGGTGGACAATGCCATTGTGGTGGCTGAAACCATCATGGTAAAAATGGAAAATGGCATGAAAGCCAAGCAGGCAGCACAAGAAGCGGCGTCTGAGCTGTTCATGCCTTTGTTGATCTCAACATTAACCACATCCGCTGCGTTTTTAGCTTTTTACATGTCTCCAACCACCATGGGCGACATTGTGGGCCCGATATTTGTGGTCATCAGTATCGCGTTGTTGTCATCATGGATCATTGCTTTGACTGTCATCACTTTATTCTGTTACCTGTTCCTGAAGATAGAAGTGAACAGCCCACAACTGAGTGTGGTTGATCGAATCATTTTGCGCCTTAAGGGCATCTACAAATCTTTTATTTTGGTTGCGTTGAACAACAGAATTAAAGTGATCGTGGTGGTATTTGTGTTGTTTGTGGGTGCATTGACGGGATTCCGATACATTGAATTTTTATTCTTTCCAGACAGTGACCGCAACATGATTACAGTCGATGTGAATTTACCTGCGGGTACTCAAATTGAAAGTACCTCAGCTGTGGTCTATGACATTGAAAATTTCATCAAACAAGAACTTGTGGTGAACGAATCACGCCCGGAGGGTATCGTGGATTGGTCGTCATACATCGGTAAAGGTCCGGAATCCTATGATTTGGGCTATTCCCAGGAAGAAGCCGACTCCAGTTATGCACACATCTTAATCAACACCTCATCGTTCACGGTCAACAACGACATGATTGCAGCGATTGATCAATTCAGCTTCGCCCAATTCCCCAATGCCGATGTGAAAGTGGGGGTTTTGGCCGGTGGCGGGGGTGGGCTGCCCATTGAAATCAAAGTTTCAGGTGAAGACCCTGATCAATTGGCGATCATTGCAGAGCAAATCAAATTGAAATTATCTGCCGTTTCCGGAACCAAAAATGTCAAAGATGATTGGGGACCAAAGAGCAAAAAGTTTTTGATTGATATCGACCAAAACCGTGCCCAAGCCGCAGGTGTCACCAGTCAGGACATTGCGACCTCGTTAAAAACCGTTTTGGATGGTTTCAAAACCGGTGAATACCGTGAGGATAACAAAACGATACCCATCATCATGCGCTCTGATGTCAATCAACAGCAAAGCCTTTCATCACTGGAAACGCTGAATGTCTATGCCCAATCATCCGGGCGCAGTGTGCCGCTGTTACAGGTGGCAAGCATCATCCCACAATGGCAGTACTCAAAAATAAAGCGGCTTGACCTGGAACGGACCATCAACATCACCAGTAAACTCAGTGCCACGGGCAATGCCTCAGCCATCACTGCTGTGATGAAACCTTGGTTAGAAGAACAGCAATCCCAAGTTTGGCCGGCAGGGTATGCTTTTAAGTTTGGTGGTGATGCTGAACAAACCGCTGAAAGCATGGGGTCTGTGATCAGTTACTTGCCCTTGTCAGGTTTCATCATTCTGTTGTTGTTGATGATTCAATTCAACTCTTTTCGACATGTCAGCATGGTCTTAATGACCATCCCGTTGGGCTTGATTGGTGTCACTGTGGGTTTGTTGATTTTTGGCGAACCCTTTGGTTTTATGCCTTTCCTTGGGGTCATTTCTTTGGCTGGCATAGTCATCAACAACGCCATCGTCTTACTGGATCGCATTGGTATTGAACAACACACCTCCGGACGCTTGCCCAATGATGCTGTTGTGGTGGCATGTTTACAAAGATTTCGTCCCATTTTACTGGCCACATTCACGACTGTATTGGGTTTGATTCCGCTTTACTTGAGTGGCGGCGAAATGTGGGAAGGCATGGCTGTTAGCATCATGGTTGGACTGTTGTTCGGTACTATGATTACGCTGATATTTATTCCAGTGCTGTACAGTCTGATGTATCGCGTGAACTTCAAAGGTTATGTGTTCAATGAACAATTGTTGAGTGACAACGACTGATCATCAGTTATTTTAACGATCCCGATTTGCACCAGGATCCGGTTTTTTGACTGATTTTTTATCAAACACAATCGATAAGATGATCACCAACAACATCACCAAATGAACGGCCACAATGCTGAAAACTGTGATGTCTGCTGAATTGCGTTGGTGCAAACTGACAATGTGATCAATGACCACATTGCCCTGACAGCAAGCTTCGTTTTTGATGGCATTGATTTGTTGGTAGATGCTGCCCAGGAATGTGGCCTGGGCTTTCATCATGTAGTAATTGATCAAGGCAAACCCTGCATAGACCACGATGGCCCCGGATTTTTCTTTTTTGGACAACGGTCTGTCGACATAAATGATGCCACCAATCAAAGCCAAATGAACGCTGATGAATAAGGCCCAATGCGTGTCAATGCGGTTGCTTAATGACAGTGCCAAGTCCAGTAATTCATAGGGACTCATGGGTTTAATCATCGGCTTTCTCTGACGCAGTCATTACCGGCGACCTTTTCTTTCCCTGCGTTCGCGTTGATCATCACGACGTTCCCTGCGATCTTCTCGACGTTCCCTCTTGTCTTCAGACAATTCTTGTTGGCTGGCTCGGATGTCTGCTTCCATCAACGCTGCAAACTCATTGATGAGTTGGTGATTGATGCGGTTCGCAGCCCCTTTCTTTTTGAAATCAAACTTGGCTTTTTGGATTTTTTCATGGATGGTCTTTTGCCTCTCGAAACGTACGACGTATTGCTGCAGATCTCTGGCATCATCGCTCAAATCACGAACATCATCCCTGCGGTCATAACGGTCTCGGTTCATGTCCCGGCGGTCATCCTTTCGGTCATGTTGGTTGTTTCGGTTGTCTTGTCTGTTGCGGCGGATTTCACGGTTATCGGTGCTGATTTCGCGGGCACTTTGCTTCATTTCACGCTTGGCTTGGTCGGCTTTGCTTGAGCTTTGAGCCACTTCCCTGTACATCAACTTAACCAACTTGTCTTTGATCTTGTTGCATTTCTTGCCTTTTTGATTGTCATAGGCTTTGTTGAATTTTGCCAAATGATTGTTGAAGGTTTCCAATTCATCTTGATCACGTTTCAGGTTCTTTTGGGTGGTTTTGATTTGCTTGGCGTTTTGCACCCCTTCGCGAACATTTTGTGCAAGTCCGTTAAAACTGAGTAATGCCATAACCAAGCCACTCATAAGGAGGGTGTTGAATGATGTTGAGTTGCTCATAAATACCTCTTGAATAATGTTTGTTGTCAATTTCCATCGCATGAAAGCTTATCATGATGATGACCCTCAGTTTCATAAGCTGCCACGTCGATTGATTCAGTGACTGCTTGAGCTACCTGCTTTGAACTTTTCCATTTGTTCTTTGATGCCTTCTACTGGGTAGTTCTCACCCGTTGAATAAGCAGCAATTCGACTGAGGTGCGTATAGGGTAAACCGGTTTCTTCATGCCAATTGTTGAATGCCAGTTGTACTTGAGTTAAATCGCGTTTTGATGTGGGGTGGTCATTGGTTTCGTAACCCGCTTGTTTAACGGCTTGGATGGTGTCATGGGTGGTGGTGAAACAGTCTTTGCCCACATACCTGAGGAACCAAAAACCGGTATTGCCACCCAGTCTAGATCCATGTTTTTTTAAGTAGGCCATCAATCCAATTTGGTCTGAGGTCGGCCAATCTGCAATGAATCGGGCGAAACTGTCGTGTTCGTCTGCTGTGTAATTGACAAAATTGGCATTGTGCATCATGGCTTTTATTTTGGCCCAATTGCGCACCACACGTGTGTCTTGCACATAGGCCTCCCATTCTTCGGGAGGTTTGAATGCCAAACGCTTCACATCAAAACCATGAAAGGCTTCTTCAAACTGAGGCCACTTGTTTTCGATCACTGTCCAGTTAAACCCTGCTTGATTGATGGCTTTACACATCATTGCCAGGAACCGGTCATCACCCTTTTGTGCCAACTGTTCAGGGCTCAAAACTTTGGGTAACAACGATTTAAGTTTTTTCTCACCGCCTTTTCGTTCGGCAGCCCTGGCATAAATGGTATCGAATTTTTTCATATGAGTTTCATAGTGGTTGTAAAGCGGATAATAATGATATTATGACATACAGAGAAAAGTCTAGGGCCGCATTACTTACTTCAGGAGAACAGACATTGAAAACTTGGACTGAAAAATTACAGCAAGAAAAACAACCGATCAAGAAACACATTGATAAGTCATTTGCTGGTATGCCAGCAGGCTGCTTGATGTACATTTCAACACCTCAGGAAATCAATGATTTTGTCAACAACATTGAATTTGGGAAAGTGGTTACACCGCCCGAAATGCGTGAAGCACTGGCCCAAACCCATGAAGCCGAATACACTTGTCCTGTCACCACCGGAATCTTTTTACGCATTGTTGCAGAAGCAGCCTTTGAAGCTTTGAATAACAACCAGAAAATTGACCAAGTCACGCCGTTTTGGCGAGCTATAGAAGCCGGTTCGCCGTTGGCCAAGAAATTGACCTGTGGCAATCAATTCATTGTCGATTTACAACAGGCAGAAAAAAAGCCTTGATCATCAGCGATTGAAGAATAATAACAGCATCAAAGTTGTGATCACCAAACCACTGATCCTGATTCGTAACTGCCAAAACCATGACGGGATCAGGCCAGCTTGGTGAGCATATCGGTCAATCAACAATGCCAAGATAAATGCAAGCAGGATGGTCGATATGCCAATAAAGCTGGCAAATGCAAACAGGCTGAACCACGCCAGTAAAGCCAAAACATTACTGATGATGAAGTATTGTTTTTCTGTGGCTTGGTTGAGTGAAATTCCCCATTGTATGCCCCCCAAAAAGCCCACGATGACCGCACCGTAAGTGTGTGCAACCATATAAGACTTGAATCTGGAAAAGCGCAATTCGGTGTCAAAGAGTGCGTTTAAATCAAAGAAGCCATAGGCGCTTATAGCCAATGCATAAATGAAAGGGAGGGTGCCCAGTGTAGCCAGTGCAATGGGTTTGGAAGGGGAATTCATCAGTCCAATATAAAAGTTTAATTGTCAAAATAACGTGTAAAGGCAACTTTCTTCATCGTTTAATTTTACTGAAATACAAAAATGTAAATAAAATATATTAATTGATTTGCAATCATGGGTTAAAATGTTGGATAAGGTTCTATATTGAACCCAATAAAAACGCAACACTAACCAGCTAATCAAAAGGGGGAATTATGAATGCTACAAAGCAATCAATGGGTATGCTGAGTCTGTTGTTGATCTTTGGCTCAGCCAGTGATACATCAGCACAAGATACGACCGAAAATACAGAAGTCACATCCAGGTACATCGAGGAAAAGTCTCAAAGGGGGTTAAATGAAACACTCCATGAAGACAGCCTAGGGGTGGTTAGGCCTGATCTGTACCTGCAGTCTATGAAGGCATTTAAACAGATTCAAATTGGTCCAAGTGCCTATTTAGGTACCAATGTGGATTGGCAGCAGATTGGCCCGGCACCTGCAACAGTTAACAGTTATCTTGAAGGGAATGGGCAAATGCCAGGCCCGAATGCCGCGGCGGTCATTGATATGGTCATTGATCCAAGCGGCGGCACTGATCAAACAGTTTACGCCATAACCAATGATGGTGGTGTTTGGAAAACCACCGATGGCGGAATAGTCTGGAGCCCCAAAACTGATCATTTGGGGACCTTGTCCTTTGGCGCCATTGCTTTGGATCCCAATAACCCTCAAATCGTCTATGCCGGTACCGGGAATATTTTCAACAATGGGTATTTCAAGGCGATCGGTATTTATGTCTCAACCGATGGAGGAGAAACCTGGAACTTAACGGCTGGCAGTTCAGTATTGAGTGGCATCGGTATCAATCGCATCGTTATGCCACAGTCTGGTATCTTGGTTGTGGCAACCAACCAAGGTCTGTTTCGCTCGATCAATTCCGGAGCTTCATTCACGCGGGTAGAGATTGGTGGACGGACCAATGATTACATTACCGATCTGGATATCCACGAAGGTGGATCTACAATATGGGCTTCAGTCAATGGCCGTGGTATTTATGCCTCTACTGATCTTGGCGCTAATTTTGGAACCAATTTATGGAGTGCCGGGAACGGCACAGTCCCAACTGGGTCCTATGGGTTTGTTTCACTGGGGGTCTCTGTTGATGGGCAAACCATGTACGCCAATGCCGCTTTGTATCCAGGTGTAGGTGTGTACAAGTCCACCAATGGTGGCAGCCACTGGATTGACATCAGTGCTCAAGCCACAAGAAATGCACCTGGAATCCCGTTTTGGAAACAAGTGAATGCCTGCCAATGTGGCTATGACCAAACCTTGGCAGTGGACCCGGTCGATGCGAATCGAGTATATATGGGCTTTCAGGACATGTGGTTATCGGAAGATGGTGGTGAGAATTGGAAGGACATTTCCTACAGTTACAACAATGGAATGCCGGATAAAGAACAACTTCATGTGGACTTTCATGTCACCGTGTTCAGTCCTGCGCCTCACCGAGGTAGCCCATCCGAACCCACCAGAATGTGGGCGGGGAATGATGGTGGCATTTGGTCTACCAGTAACGCCGGTGAAAGCTGGACCAATCACAATGCTGATCCTTCCGCAGTACCCAAGTTGAGCTTTGCCACCAACTTGTTCCGCGGTATTGATACTGGTCGAGGTACAGGAAACAATGTTTACACCTATGGAGGCATGCAAGACACCGGAACGGCTGCTGGTAACTCTACTTTGCAATCTGGTGGCACATTTCCATGGCGAGAATGGGGTGGTGGAGATGGTGGTCAAGCAGCTGTGAATTGGCAAGATCCTCAGAAAGCTTATGGGATGTGGGGTAACATCATCTACACCCATGATGCCGGTGCCAGCTATCATTGGTCAACCGTCCATTGCCCAGATGGGCCTGCGCAAAGTTTTGCAGAACTGGAAACCGGACCTACCAATGGATTCGTGTATTTGTCCGGCGCATGTGGAAACATCCCGACTTTGTTTGAAAGCCAGGATGATGGCTTAAATTATTCTGTATACCACCAGTTCAATGGTGTGAACGGGCAGGTTCGTTCCATAGGCGTGACGCCAGCCAATGCCAATACCATTTATGTGAGTTTATCTGATGGGACTGTGTATCGCTTGAATAAAGCGAATGGAGAAGTCAACGCAACAGACATTAACATACCGAACGCCATTGCTGGCCAGGTACCCAAATTAGCCGTTAATCAAGCCAATGCTGACTGGGTACTGGCTGTCTATGCAGGTTATTCACAGCAGGTTCTTCCATCACGTTCTAAGCATGTGTACTTGTCATGGGATGCAGGTGCCAATTGGCGTGACATCAGCGGCCAGAACCCAATGGGTTACATACCTGATTTACCGATTTACGCAGGGGTGTTTGATGTCAATTCAGAACCCAATTCAATTTTAGTGGCATCTGACTTTGGTGTGCTCAGAACCTACGATTTTGGTTTGACCTGGCATGTGGCAGGCCCTGATTTACCCAATGTACATACCAATGACTTGGAAATTGATACATTGGTCTCGCCATCATTGGTTAAAGCAGGTACTTACGGTCGCAGCACCTGGTCTGCTGATTTGCCGGTTGGGGATCAAGTCTTTGGCCAACTTTCACCCAAATTTTATCCGGTGGGGAGCGTAAAATGGGTCAACAACACCAATGAAGATTTGAACATCAGTTGGATTGATCAAGTAGGCCGAGAAAATCCTTATGCCACTATACCAGCAGGCGCTCCCATCAATACCAATCACATGTATTTCACTGGTGTTTCCGTGGTCCGTGACCAGGCGAAAAATGTGGTTTTACCTTATGTGGTCAATGGCAGCAACGACCAAGAAGTGGTCATCAGTCAAGCAGCATTGGACCGGGCCAAGGCCAATGCCCTGACTGGTTTTCCAGGAATGCGTTCGGTTCCCGGCTCGCACCAAGTTACTAACTTTCCGGTCAACAACCATTCCAGCCAGACATTGGATGTCAACTGGATCCAACCCGATGGTGAGACCAGGCAGATGATGCAATTGAAAGCCGGCGGTAAAGCTTCAATAGGTCCGGTGTATTTTGGTGGCACCTTTACATTTACTGATACCAATCGGAAGGTGGTGGGGGTCTTTACAGCATCGGATGCCAGGGGACAGTCCATGGACATCAACGATACTTTGATTAACTCTTGGTAGTCCAAGCGTTGGCTGTGCTCTCGAGATGACTTGAGATCATGTTGGCGCATTCAGGGGAGGCTTTATTCAGCTTCCCCTATTTTTTAGTCATTGTAGATTGCTCGATGGCATGGGCTGCAAAACCTGCGCCGGCTTCAGTGTGCATGTCAAACACGATTTTTACACCCGCTTCGTTGAGTTGTGTCATCTCATCCTCAAATTTAGCTGTGGCAGCAATTTTTCCTTTAAAACCAGTTTCTTGAAGCATTTCAACGACCTCCATGGTGGAACTGAAGTTGGGCAGGGTTAACAGCACCAGTTCGAGCTGGTTGGATTGATTAACCCGATCCCAAAAATCTGGGTCACTGGGATCGCCCAATATGACGTTGCGGCTGTCGTTGCATTGGTTGGTCACTGTAGTGGCGTTGATGTCAATGCCTACAACCTTGTTTTTGTGGTTTATATTTAACTGATCATAAGCACCGGTACCGACCGCACCCATACCGATGACAGCTATTTCGGCATCACCCAAATCAACCAATTGGTCATAGGACAGTCTGTGATCGCTTTGGGTTTTTTTCAATGTTTTTCGGTGTTGGGCATAAATGTTGTTGGCATGTGCACTGAGGATGGCTGAAATGATGAATGAAAACGCGATGGTCAAGGCCATCACCAGTAACCAATCCTGATCAATCCAGTTGTTGGCTACACCGATTGCGATCACTATCAAACCAAATTCACTGTAATTGCTCAAGTTGATGGTTGACAAGAGTGAAGTTCGGGCCCTGAGGTTGAACTTAACGAATAAGTAATAAAACACACCTCCTTTGAGCACAATTAATGGTGTTAAGGCAGTCGCCATGAAAATGATGTCTGGCCCTGGTAAACCATTCAGACCCACCGAAAGAAAGAAGCCTAATAAGAACAAGTCTTTAAAGCCCAACATGGTTTTGACCAACTCTTCAGACTTGCGATGAGATGCAATCATCACACCCAGTATCAGGGCCCCTAAATCACCTTTAACGCCCACCAATTCAAACACCTCAGCCCCACCCACAGCCAAGAGAAAGCCATACAAAATCAATAACTCACCGCGGCCCACCCAATCAAACACTTTGAACAAAATCGGTCGCAGTGGGATTAATAGCAACAATGAGAGGGCCCAGACAGAAGGCATTTTGCCAGTGGATGTGGCCAAAAAGACCACTGCAAAAATATCCTGGATGATCAGGATGCCAATGGCTAAGCGGCCGTGTAAGGAATCCATTTCTCCTTTTTCTTCCATGGCTTTGACCACAAAGACAGTGCTGGAAAAACTCAAGGCAAAAGCCAATAATGCCGCTTGTTGCAGGGTTATACCTAACAGCAGTGTGGCACCAGAGGTGGCGGCCAACATGACCAACCCTGTGAACAAAACCACCACCACTGTGGTGTGAAGCAAAGTGACTCCCCAGACTTGTGGTCGGAGGATGTTTTTCGGGTTTATTTTCAGGCCGATGGTGAACAACAACAAGGTGATGCCCATATCAGCCATCTTGTTTAGCAAATTGCCATCGATGTTACTTTGTGAACTCAGAACAAAACCGGCAATCAAAAACCCCACCATCGGTGGCAGCCCCATCCGTTTTGAGATCAAACCTAAAATAAACGCCATGCCTATCCACAGCAGGTCATTCAGTGCCAAAGCCACCCAAG
The DNA here is from genome assembly GCA_965230295.1 of Marinicella sp. Classification (GTDB taxonomy): domain Bacteria; phylum Pseudomonadota; class Gammaproteobacteria; order Xanthomonadales; family Marinicellaceae; genus Marinicella. The sequence continues at coordinate 2,819,218 of OZ246001.1, forward strand.
CGAAATCCATACAGTTGATCCATCTGTTAAATCAAAAACAAAAGTGTGCACTGCTCAGCAGATGATTTCAATCTCTAAGTCATGAAAAGTTCAGAATTTTAATGATTGTAGGGTGGCATGAATGATTGGTGAGGATGGGCAAGCCATTGACTATCCCTCGAAATCATCTTCATAAATCAAATCAGCAGGGTTCCACTTGACCAAAGCACGACACAATTGATTTTGTGTATTGGCTTGAAATTCAAATTTGAGCCTGTCGGTTCCAGCACCATCGAAGCTGAGCTGAAACTGGGCCAAGCCATTCACATCGGTGTTGGTGTTGATCGATGTACCAGCATGGGGTCCTTCGGTAATATTCATGGTAACGGCATGAGCGTCCATTGGCGCCCCATTCAATTCGTGCAACCACAAGTTGATGGTGGTAGGTTGGGCATCTCCTTCATTGACAAAGCTCATGAAAGTGGTGTGGCAATATCGCCCGATACTGACAGTCTGATTGGCCATGATTGCTGTGCTCAAAGTTTGATTAACTCCGTCAGGCCAGGTAATTTGTATACTTTGGGTTTGGGCTTCAGTGGCCAATCCAAAGTGTTGGGTTAACGAGTTGTTCGACAAATAGTTGTTGTCATGGCGCAGTTCTCTGGTTTGGCTCATGCCAAGGGTGTGGACAGTGATTTTTGAGTTGGTGGCATAGGGGTTACTGCCCGTATCAAACAGTCTGATGGCCAAATGATTGTTGCTGTTGACCAAATTGTTCTGGTACAGTTTATAGCCATCATTATTTGGCATCACCAAAATATCTAAATCACCATCCAGGTCATAGTCAACGCAGCTGACACCTCGACCTTGTCCTGTGTAGTCCAAACCAAAAGCAGCCGAAGATTCAGTAAAAGTGCCATCCCCATTGGCAAGAAACAATCGACTTGGATCCTCATGAAATTCAACACCGATGATTGGCGATGGAAAACCGTTCTCGTGGTAAATATCCAGATGCCCGTCATTATTGAAGTCTGCAAAGCAAGATCCCCAGCCCCAATAACCTTCTCGCACGCCTGTTTCATCGGTGGCATCTTCAAATACACCATTGCCGGTATTTCGGTAAAAACGATTTCCAGTTACGCCCCAATTGCCTTCTGCAATGCCATCAGGATCCCAAATACTGCTGACGAACCAATCCATGTCTCCGTCATTGTCATAATCCCCGATGGCAGAACCCATACCGTTTTCATCAGTGATGAATGCCGGTTGAGTTACACTGAATGTGAGCTGGTTATTGAGAATGCCGTTTGAATATAAAATTCTGGTGGTACCAAAATCAGAAGTCATCAATACATCCAGCCATCCATCGTTGTTGATGTCAGTCACATTTGGGGTAAATGTCCATTTATTGAAATTGGCATTTTGAGGAATACCTAAATAGGTTAAAGTCACATCCGTGAATTGACCGTTGCCATCATTCTCCCAAAACAATTGCTTACTGGTGGTGGCATTGTCAGATGACCAATGGGTCATGAACAAGTCAAGATCACCGTCTTTATCCAAATCAGCCAAGGAGCCACCATAACTGGGCATGCCTGAATAAAAACCTGAAGTGAGTGTGGCATCTGAGAAAGTTTGATCACCTTGGTTGATGAACAAGCGCGGGCGGTTTTCTAACACATTGATATCAGTACCAACGGGATCTTTCCAGTGGTTGATAGAAAACACCAACAAATCCAAATCAAAATCACCATCCACATCAGCGAATATGGGCCCTGAGCCTAAGATGTCGTATAAATCAACGCCAGCGGTCGCCGCCACGTTAATGAAGGTGCCATCGCCATTGTTTTGGTAAAGTGCATTGTGGTTGTTACTGCCACCCAGTAAGTAGAAATCAACATAGCCATCAAAGTTAAAATCAGCCACCGCACCGCCAGCTGCGATGTCTACTGGCTCTTTGGGTTTTTCTGTGTAATTGGAATGTACCAGATTGATTCCGGCCTGGGAACTGACTTCATTAAATGTTTGTGCATTGGCAGTCAGACAAAAAAATCCCATGACAAGCAATAACAAATGGTCTGATCTCATAAAATATTTAAATTGGGTTTGTGGTTCGATGATTAATGATGCAACTTTTATATCAACAAATTTTGTTGAGCACAACATAAACAAAGGATTTTAAACCATTTACAGCTAAGCCAGTGTTTTAAATCAACAGTTACTGAACAGTTACAGTTTAAATTTCAGTGCACTTTGAAATGGCGGGTCATGCAGGTACAATTTTCGGGTTTATTTGTACTTCTGATGTGGGTTTAAGTGGATGATTTGGAAGCTGCCGGTGTTTCTCAGGTTAATCAACATGGTCCAATGGTACATCCACTTCAGATATTGCCCATGGGTGACAAGACTATCTTATGGGTTCACATTTGAATGTGCGTTGTGCTTTACCTGTTTTCTTGTCTTCATCCGTGGACTTGATAACAATTTCTGTGCTGTAAACGGGTTCGTAGCCGATGGGACACTGCTGTTGGAAATCAGCTTTGCCACCTTGGGTCGGGTCCAAAGGATCGATGGGGTCGGAAGCGCAGCTGGCCAAAGCCAGTGTCAACATACCGATGACTGGGGTGTTTTTTAGATTCATGTTTCCGCTCTTTTTTGGTTGTGCTTAGATTCTAGCAAACAGAAAATTATGATTGTGTGAAATCATGCATAAATTCTTATAAAGGAACACTGAGGAAGGCCACAGGTTTTAGCAAGAAATACTCTCATGAAAACGACGACTTCTCATGTTTTTTCGGTGTTTTGGTGGTACAATATCGGCGCTCAATTATGGTGGCTTCTTAAGTTATGCAGTCCATCACAGGGGGACATCCTGTTTGAGTTCAAAAGGGCTGCAAGACAGCTCAAATTGCTGCGATTCACTGTTCATGTTTTTGGATGAGGATTCAGCAATGATTTCTAAAGTAAGATTTTGATGCTGAAGACGTGTGCAATGACAAAGATCGTTGCAACCACGCTGTCTGAAGAAAATCACAGGTAATGGGCTTGGCCCACCAACAAATTAAAAGGTATATCTATGACACGTAAAGTCTCTATGTTTATTGATGGTCAATCAGTGATCAGCGAATCTGCTGACTGGTTGGATGTGACCGATCCGGCAACTCAAGAAGCCATTTGCCAAGTTCCGATGGCAACGGAAGCGGAAATGGAACGCGCCATTGCTTCGGCCAAAAAAGCGTTTGAAACCTGGAAAGATGTACCAGTCACCAAACGGGCACGTATGATGTTGAACTTTCAACATTTGCTGAAGGAACACCACGATGAATTGGCTGAAATCCTGGCCGAAGAAACCGGCAAAAATTTCGAAGATGCCAAAGGCGATGTCTGGCGTGGTATTGAAGTGGCAGAACACGCCGCCAACATCCCATCCATGATGATGGGTGAGACGGTTGAAAATGTGGCCTCTAAAGTGGATACCTATTCTTTGATCCAACCTTTGGGTGTTTGTGCGGGGATCACGCCCTTTAATTTTCCTGCAATGATTCCATTGTGGATGTTCCCAATGGCCATTGTTTGTGGCAACACTTTTGTTCTGAAGCCATCAGAACAAGACCCCAACACCCCCATGCGTCTGGCTGAATTGTTTTATCAAGCAGGTTTCCCTAAAGACGTATTACAAGTGGTTCATGGCGGTAAAGACCAAGTGGACCAAATCTTGAATCACCAAGACATCGAAGCCATTTCTTTTGTGGGTTCAGTGCCAGTGGGTGAACACATATACAAAACCGGCACCGATAACCTGAAACGGGTTCAAGCGTTTGCTGGTGCTAAAAACCACATGGTGGTGATGCCGGATGCCAACAAAAATCAAGTGATCAATAACATCGCTGGTTCTGCATGTGGTGCTGCCGGCCAACGTTGTATGGCCATTTCGGTGGCAGTATTGGTGGGTGAAACCAGAGAGTGGATGGATGAGATCAAAGGCAAAATGGCCGAGATGAAGCCAGGGCATTGGAAGAAGCCTGACTCCTTTTATGGTCCCTTGATTTCACCCCAAGCCAAAGCAAGGGTAGAAGCTCTGATAGCCAAAGGTGTTGAAGAAGGTGCTGATTTGTTGCTCGATGGTCGTGGTTTGGAAGTTGAAGGATACCCCAATGGCAACTGGCTCGGCCCCAGTCTGTTTGACAACGTCACGACTGACATGAGTATTTACAGTGAGGAAATTTTTGGTCCGGTACTGTGTGTCATGCACGCAGAAACCCTGGAAGAAGCCATCGAGTTGATCAACAACAACCCTTATGGCAACGGTACATCAATTTTCACATCATCAGGTGCTGCTGCACGCAAATTCCAACATGAAATTAAGGTGGGGCAAGTAGGCATCAACATCCCCATTCCAGTGCCATTACCATTCTTCTCGTTCACCGGCTGGAGAAAATCCTTCTACGGTGATCAACATGCCTACGGTAAACAAGCCGTGCGTTTTTATACGGAAACCAAAACCATCACTTCTCGTTGGTTTGAATCTGACATTCCGGATGATGCGGCACCGAATGCCACCATCAACTTATAAAAAGGTGCCGAAAAATGAATTTTGAATTGAATGAAGACCAACAAGCTTTTGTTGATGCCGCCAAAGAATACGCCGCCAGCGAGATGGCCCCACATGCGGCCAAATGGGATGAGGAAAGTTTCTTCCCGGTTGATGTGATTCGCAACACCGGGGAATTGGGTTTCTTGGGTATTTACTCGCCTGAAGCCTATGGCGGTTTGGGGTTGAGCCGTTTGGATGCATCATTGATTTTTGAGGAAATGTCCAAGCACTGTACATCGACCACAGCCTACTTAACGATCCACAACATGTGTGCCTGGATGTTAACCACCTTTGGCAGTGAAAAATTGGCCAGTGAATGGGGCACCAAACTCACCTCGGGTGAATTGTTGGCATCTTATTGTTTGACCGAGCCTGGACATGGGTCTGATGCTGGCAATTTGAAAACAACGGCAACCAAGACGGACAGCGGTTATGTGCTCAATGGCAGCAAGACATTCATATCAGGTGCGGGTTCTACTGAAATTCTGATCGTCATGGCACGTACTGGCGAGGCCGGTCCGAAAGGTGTTTCGTGCTTTATGGTACCGGCTGACAGCGCCGGAATTTCTTACGGCAAGAAAGAAGACAAAATGGGTTGGAATTCTCAACCCACCAGACTGATCACTTTTGAAGACGTTAAAATACCTTTAGAAAATTTGATAGGTGATGAGGGCGAAGGTTTTAAATTCGCCATGAAAGGTTTAGATGGTGGTCGCATCAACATCGCATCCTGTTCATTAGGAACCGCTCAGGCCGCGTTGAACCAGGCACAGGCCTACATGTTGGAACGCAAGCAGTTTGGTAAAACTTTGGCGTCATTCCAGGCTTTACAGTTCAAATTGGCTGACATGTTGACTGAGTTGATTGCTGCACGTCAAATGGTTCGCTTGGCTGCACATAAGCTGGATCATAAACACCAGCAAGCTTCTGCGTATTGCGCCATGGCCAAACGCTTTGCCACCGACGTTTGTTTTCAGATTTGTGATGAAGCTTTACAGTTACATGGTGGCTATGGTTACATCAAAGAGTACCCCCTAGAGCGCCATGTGCGTGATACCCGTGTACACCGCATCTTGGAAGGCACCAATGAAATTATGCGCCTGATCATATCCCGCAAAATATTACAAGAAGGTGCCGCTGAGGTGATCATCTGATGAATGAGGCAGTCTACGCTGAAACCACTCACAAACTCAGTGAGAACATCAAAACCAAGTTGGTAGAAGCGGATTTTGGCTTGTTGGGCAAAATCGTTTTGGATAAACCCAAGGCACTGAATGCCATATCGACTGACATGATTGAAGCCATGCAGGCCACTTTGGATGCCTGGGCTGATGATGGTCAAGTGAAAGCCGTGTGGATAGAAGGTGCCGGTGATAAAGCGTTTTGTGCCGGTGGCGATGTGGTGATGCTGTACCGATCGATGCAAGAAACAGCGCAAGGCGATGTGCCAGCCAAAGCCCATGAGTTTTTCACCAAGGAATATAAGCTGGATCAAACCATCCACAACTATGCCAAACCCGTCATTATTTATGCCGACGGCATTGTCATGGGTGGCGGTTTGGGCGTGGCTGTGGGTGGTTCGCACCGCATTGTGACTGAACGCTCAATGATAGCGATGCCAGAAGTGACCATTGGCTTGTATCCAGATGTGGGTGCATCCTGGTTTTTTAATCGCATGCCTGGTAAATGTGCCGAGTTTCTGGGCATGACTGGCGCACGCATGAATGCAGCCGATGCCTTGTTCACCAAATTGGCTGATTTTGCGGTGAACACAGAAGATCTGGCAACCATGCAGTTGGCCATTTTACAGTCTGATGGCACCCATGATGGCATCACTGCGGCGATCCAGTCAGCGCAAATGGAACAACGGGTCCATGAATCGCAGCTGTGGGTTAATTATGAATTGATCAATGAGTTGATGGCGCCGGTTGATTTGGCCGATGTGGTGCAACAATTCAGGGACTTGGAAACCGAAGACAAGTGGCTGGGGTTCGCCGCCAAGGCCTTGTTGGGTGGTTGTCCCATGACTTTACATTTGGTCAGGGAACAAATTCAAAGGGCCAAGCACATGAGCCTGTCTGAAGTTTTTTCGATGGAGCTGAACATGTCAACCCAATGTGCCATGCATGCCGATTTACCAGAAGGTATACGCGCTTTATTGATAGATAAAGACAACCAACCCGAATGGAGTGTAGAATCTGTATCAGACATCACCCCGGAAATGGTTGAGGTGTTTTTTACCCAGCCACAACTATAAATATTAGAGGAATTGTTATGAGTCAAAATATCGCTTTTATCGGTTTAGGTAACATGGGTGGACCCATGGCCAAAAACCTGATCAAGAACAATTTTACAGTCACCGTCTATGACTTGAACCAAGACGCCATGGCTGATCTTAAAGCAGCTGGTGCTGACACAGTGGATAACGCCAAGGCAGCCGTTCAAAATGCAGATGTGATCATTTCGATGTTGCCCAATGGTGCCATCGTAAAATCTTTGTACATTGGTGCCAATGGTTTGATCAACGAAGTCAAAGATGATGTGTTGATCATCGACTCTTCTACCATTGCAGCCGACGACGCCCGAGCGGTGGCCAAAGCCTGTGAACAAAAAGGCATTGCCATGATTGATGCACCAGTTTCAGGTGGTACCGCAGCAGCCGAAGCCGGCACCCTAACATTCATCTGTGGTGGTGAGGCAGCGCATTTTGAAGCGGCCAAAACAGTATTAACGGCCATGGGTAGACACATTTTCCATGCCGGTGCTTCAGGTGCAGGCCAAGTGGCAAAAATTTGTAACAACATGCTGTTGGCCATCCACATGATTGGTACGGCCGAAGCATTGAATATGGGCGCTCAACAGGGTTTGGACCCAGCTGTGATGTCAGAAATCATGAAGGCCAGTTCAGGCAACAACTGGTCATTGCAAGTCTATAACCCATACCCCAATGTGATGCCCAATGTACCTGCCAGCAAGGACTATGCCGGTGGATTCATGGTGGATTTGATGAGTAAAGACCTGGGCTTGTCACAAGAGTTGGCGGCCAAATCAAAGAGCGCCACACCTTTGGGCGCGCTGGCTACCCAGTTGTATCAAATCCACCAGGCCGGTGGTGCAGGTGGTCTGGACTTTTCCAGCATCTTACAGTTGTTACAAAACAAATGATTTAACTGAACTGATGATTAAAGCCTTGTTCAGCAGCAAGGCTTTTTATTCGTTACTGTGTTTCATAAAATAGAATACAGCGATATAAACATTCCATTTTACAGAATGGTGTAAGTTGCATAAACTGGGTTCATCATAACAACAAGAGAACAATGATGAACAACAATCGATTAACCACCAGTGCCGGCGCTCCAGTTGCCGATGACAACAACAGCATATCCGTTGGCAGCCGCGGCCCTTTAACTTTTGACAACGTACAACTCTTTGAAAAATTGGCTCATTTTAACCGTGAACGCATTCCTGAGCGCGTGGTTCATGCCAGAGGTACCGGTGCATACGGCACCTTCACCTTAAACAAAGACCTGGGCGATTACACCATTGCCTCATTTTTACAAAAGAAAGCGACCCAAACGGATGTCTTTGTGCGGTTTTCTACCGTCGGTGGAGGCCAGGATTCAAGTGATTATGCCAGAGACCCACGGGGGTTTGCCATCAAGTTTTACACCTCCGAGGGTAATTTTGATTTGGTGGGTAACAACACCCCCGTATTTTTTCTCAATGATCCGATCAAGTTCCCAGATTTTGTTCATTCGCAAAAGAAAAACCCTCGAACAAACACCGCCGATCCGGCAGCGATGTTTGAATTTTGGGCCAACCACCCACAATCGTTACACCAAATGACCATTCTGATGTCTGATCGAGGCATACCTTTAAGCTATCGACACATGCATGGCTTTGGTTCACACACATTAAGCTTTTGGAATCATCAAGGTGAACGATTTTGGGTTAAATGGCATTTAAAGACCCATCAAGGTATTAAAAATGTACGCTCAGAAAATGCCCATGAATACCCTGCTGATGGTGCACAAGCAGATCTGGTAAAAGCCATTGATGCGGGTGATTTTCCAAAATGGACGGTCCAGTTACAATTATTGTCAGAAGCAGACACCCATAAGCTGAGTGTAAACCCATTTGATTTAACCAAAATATGGCCTCATGATGAAGTGCCGTTGGTAGACATTGGTGTTTTAGAATTGAATCGCAATGTGAATAATTATTTCGCAGAAACTGAACAGGCCACTTTTGCACCCAGTCATTTGGTGCCTGGAATAGGTGCATCGCCAGATAAAATGCTTCAGGCACGTTTATTGGCATATCAAGATGCCCACCGTTACCGGGTGGGTGTGAATCACAATCAAATCCCAGTTAACAGGCCAAAATGCCCGGTTAATCATTACCAGCGTGATGGTGCGATGGCCGGAATGTGTCCATATGGTCATGATGCACATGGGTCTGTCAATAATCAGGGCAGCGAGGTGAATTTTTATCCCAACGACCAAGTCAATCAGGGCGCACCCAGGCCTGATCCGAAAGTGGCAGAACCGCCCATGCCGATGTCAGAAGATGTTTGGATCAAGCCGCATGACCAAAGCCATGAAGACTACTTTTCTCAAGCTGGAGATCTTTATCGGTTGATGACAGATGATCAAAAAAGTCAGTTGACCTCTAACATTGCCAGCGGTCTTAAGCATGCCAATGATGACATCAAACAACGCATGTTGGCGCAATTTGAGTCAGCGGATTCGGATTATCGATTGCGGGTAGAAGCTAAAATGTAATCAGAGTGATTGACACCGCATTGAAACGCACTTGGACACCAGAGAATTGGCAACTGTGCTAGCCAGGTCATCACGCACATACCAGATGGCCTGGCCCAACATGCAACATAAAAGTACTTGCTCAAGATACATACAGGCATACATTAAGTTATAATTGATACCACATTGAAAATGTAGTGAACGTGATAACCAGTTTTCTGTATGTATAACAACATTTATTCTGAAGTGAGTGATCTGACCGAAAGACAAACTGAAATATTGTCTTTGGTCAGTAAAGGATGCTCCAACGCCGACATTGCAAAATTGTTGAGCATATCGCCCAACACGGTCAAAGCGCATTTGGCTACAGTACTTGAGAGACTTCATGTCAGTAACCGCACCGAAGCCTCAGTGTTGTTTGAAAAACACCTCCATGGGCAAACGGTCTTTGGGCAGGATGATCAAGAACTGAGTCCTTTTTTAAGCATCAACTTACTCTATAAAAACCTCAGCCGAACACGGGAAATTGCTGAAAATTTATCACGATTGATATTGGGGATGGAAGTTTTTTCTGTTGAAGCCCGGGCCTCTGAAAATTTGATTGATGACAGTCATGACATCAACCAACCCTATTTGATTAAAATTGACGACCTCAGTGAAATCAATGCAACGGTACAAATTTCTTTGTTCAGTCACGACAGAACAAACAATCATCAAGTGTTGTTGTATAAGTCTGCTCATTCACTGGAGTCATTTGAACCAGAAACATTGATCAAGCACGCCATCATCATTTACCGACAAGTATTACAGCATCAGACAGAGCAACCACACAACCAACATGATGCAACAAACCAAATGACAAGGCAGTTGTGTGAAGTGCTTGAATGGGTAGAAGCCACCAATACCCAACAAATTCAAGCCGCTATGAAACGCTGCGAACAACTGCTTGAAGTTCGGCCCCAATGGCATCTGCTGTATGCCATCAAGGCGGTGGTGTTGTATAAAATGATCACCAATGGTTTGGCCCAAGATGTCAAAGCGGACATGGCAACTTTGGTAGAAATGGCCAGAAAATCCCTGTCATTGAAACCGGAAAGTGCTTGGTCTCAATTGGCATTTGCCTATTTTTGTGTGCTAAGTTCAGACTTGATCATGACCGAAAAACATTTGAAAGCCTGTTTAAAATCGAATCCCTGTCAATACCGAGCCAAGCAACTGTTAGGACAAATCCTGGCATTTTCTGGTCAGATGGATGCCAGTGTTGAAGTGTTTCACCAAATGTTACACGAATTTCCAGAAAGTGAATCTGCAGGGTCCAGCTGCGGCGCTTTGGCTCTGGTTCATTACTGTGCGCAGGATTTTGAACAAAGCAAAAAAATGGCCAACCGTGCTCTGTTGTATAAGGATGCACCTCAAGTTCCAATGATGTTAACCCTGCTTGCAGTCGCACAACAGCAGCAAGATGAGGTTCAAATCGAGTCTTTATTGGCACAACTCAAGACAGCCAATATTGGTGTTGATGACATCCAAAAGTCATTACATGTGGCCGGTAAAATTGTCCCCGCTGAATATTTGCAAGGCTATTTGCGCAGCTTGCAACAAGTAGGAGTTATATAACTTTTCTTGCCTTCAGGCCATAGCCCGTTCGGGTGATGGTGCTGTCTGCCAAATTGATTAACATGGAATCACTTAATCGCAACAGAGGTCAAAATGACAAACAAAGAACAACAAATCACATTGAACGAATTGGTGCCTGGTGACGTACTGGTGATGCAAGGAGCACAAAATGTATCCTGGCCTACCATCATTGCTGAAGGTGATATGGATGCCGCCTTGATTCAGGCAATCATGTGGCTGACCCATTCAGATGTGTGCCATGGTGCCATCTATTATGGTGCCAACAATCAATTACACAGTTTAATTGATGATGGTGAGAAAGGGGTGGGCCAACATGGTATGACCACGGGTGACGGAAAACCTGATACTTGGTATGTACGCCGCATGAACGGTACCGAAAGCATGCAGCCAGTCTTGGCTTTGGCTATGAAATACAAAGGTGAAAAAACAGCCTATGATTGGGAGTTATTGACTTTGTTGGGCTTGTTATTGATTTATAAAAAAGTCACACCAGACAGCAGTTACTACCAAGGACTGTTGATCATTTTAGAAAAGTTGGTGGTGACCATTGATCAATTAACCCATCAATCCTCCACCCATTATTTTGTGTGTTCACAGTTTGTGGCTGCTTGTTTTGACCAAGCAGGTTCCTCATATGAGTTGGATGTCGTTGACGGCAACCTTTCGACAGGATCTTATGCCACCGGCATTTCAGTGGTTGACCATTGTGTCAGTCACATGAGTTTAAATGATCTGACTGTAAGTCAACCCATAACAGATTTGCCGTTAACAGCTGAAGACCTGAAGTTGTTGGTCGAAACAGATGAAACTGAGGTCGCCGCTGCCCCGGCGTCAGTGGATGACCAAAATCGCATGACCCAAGCTTGTGACCAATTTCTGAAGCTGTTCTTTACTTTGAATGCTGAGTCGCTTGGCTTAAGCACTGATCAATATGCAACCGCAAAACAAAGGATGCAATTGGCACAAAAGTACCAGGCAGATTTTGTGACCCCAGCTGATTTAAAAAGCCATTGCAGCAATTTAACACCGATAGGGATGATTGAGTTTGTATATGGTAAGGCCATGCCTTGACAGGCATGTATAAAGGGGAAGGCAGGTTGAACAACCTGCCTTTTTTGTGCTTGTTTATTTCAAACAGTACAAACGTTGATGGATGTGTTTATGCTGCCAGCCTAAGATTGGAAGGTATACTTTGCCATCCCAATCGACAAACATGCAGAAATGGTTGAAGTCTTCACAGCCAATGGTGATTTTTGCTTTTAAGGCCACCAGGTCAAGATCATAAGAAATCGATGATTGGTTCTTGTCAATGGTACCACCACCACTCCAAACTTCATTACCAAACAGCGAAACCTTGACCCTGAATTTGATGTGCCAATCATCACCATCCAGTTTCAAATCAGCGCAAACGCCAATGTCCACCACCTTCAATACCCCAACGCTGGCGCAGCGTTCACTGCTGGAGGCAGATTCAGCAGCCATTTGTTGACTGATGGGATCCAATTCCATCAGGCTCTTGGTGATGGTTTCTAATTCAGCAATGGGTTTGCCAGTCAATTTTTCTAATTGTTGGTTCAGTTCATTCATGATTTTCTCCTAAAGTTAATATTAAAATGTCGCTATGGAATGCCGACGATTAAACTTTAGTAAAGACTGCATGATTTGGTAATTACCCGATGAGGTTAACCCGTTATGCTGAGTCACCAATTTCCCCTGATTTTCAATGACTGATTGAGTAGCCTTTGATCGTTTGATTGAGAAAAAGCTTCGTAGTCTCAGGGATGGACCCTGGCAAGGAAGCGGTCAATTTTTACTGTTTGAGTCTGACGTATTGCTGTCTTCGTGGTTCGGTTTAATTTCGGGTACCGGATCAAAACCACCTTCACACATGGGTTGACACCGTCCCAGTCTTTTAAAGCCTAAATACATGCCTTTAAACACCCCAAAGCGGCGTACTGCTTCTATCATGTATTCAGAACAGGTGGGGTGAAAACGACAACGATTTCCAAGCAATGGGCTGATAACATATTGATAGCCTCGCAGAAATGAAATTAATAGGCTTCTAATCATTAAAAATGGTTGCTCATTGCGTCAGTTTCAGGTATAAAGTTCGCCTTAAAAAATAAGTTGTTCAGTGCTTCTGTTGCAGAAACATTGAAAAACAAGAAACAGTCCATATTTTAGCACGCGCTGTTATACGCGAAGCATTTAAAGGAGATAAAAATGGCAGAAAGAAGTATCAATGATTTGCCCGCAGATTATGTTCCACAAATGGATTTACCTGACGGGTATGTGCCGAAAGACAAAGATGAATACATGTGCGATGAGCATTTGGAATACTTCAGACGCAGGATTGAACAATGGAAAGAAGACTTGTTAAAAGAGTCCAATGAAACCATTGCCAATTTACGTTCTGAAGCCCGAGACATCAGTGATGAAGCTGAAAGGGCTTCTCGAGAAACTGAAAACACATTTGAATTGAGAACCCGTGATCGGTACCGCAAATTGTTGAAAAAAATCAACAAGGCATTAGACCGGTTTAAGACAGGGGATTACGGCTATTGTGAAGAAACCGATGAAGAAATTGGTTTACCTCGGCTGATCGCCAGACCCATTGCTACCTTGTGTATTGATGCACAAGAGCGTTGGGAACTGAAACAAAAGATAACCAAAGAAGGTTAATCAGGACTAACTTATACCATGGAAATAGCTCCACAAGTCGCCCAATTAGATGACTTCCAACAGCGCACTGATGCGCTGTGGAGGTATCTTTGACTACGAAAACAAGAAAGAACGTCTCGAAGAAGTCAATCTAGAACTCGAAGATCCTGATGTATGGAATGATCAGGAAAAAGCCCAAGCGCTCAGTAAGGAGCGTTCCACTTTAGATCACATTGTATCCACGATCGATGACCTCAAAACAGGAATTGTCGACGCCACAGAATTCCTGGAAATGGCCAATGAAGAAGATGATGAGGACAGCCTCAATGAAGTGCTGACCATGATCGCTGATTTAGAAGGCAAAATTGAGAAATTGGAATTTCAAAAAATGTTCTCAGGCCAAATGGACGCCAACAATGCCTTCGTTGATATTCAGGCAGGCTCTGGCGGCACCGAGGCTCAGGATTGGGCTGAAATGTTGCTGAGGATGTACCTCCGTTGGATCGAATCACGTGGCTGGAAAGGTGAATTGATTGAAGTCTCGGCAGGTGATGTGGCCGGTATCAAATCAGCCACCATTAAAGTCAATGGTGAATATGCTTTTGGTTGGCTCAGAACTGAAATTGGGGTTCATCGCTTGGTCAGAAAGTCACCCTTTGATTCCAGTAATAAACGCCACACCAGTTTTGCTGCAGTGTTTGTGTCACCTGAAATCGATGACAGTTTTGAAATCGACATCAACCCAGCGGATTTGCGGATTGATGTGTATCGATCTTCTGGTGCTGGTGGTCAGCATGTGAACAAAACAGAGTCTGCAGTGCGGATCACCCATGTGCCAACCAATACTGTTGTGCAATGTCAAAATGGCCGTTCTCAGCACCAAAACAAAGCCACAGCCATGCAACAACTGAAAGCCAAGTTGTATGAGTTGGAAATGCAAAAACGCAATGCCGAATCTCAATCTTTAGAAGAAACCAAATCTGACATTGGTTGGGGCAGCCAAATCCGCTCTTATGTGTTGGATCAGTCACGCATTAAAGATTTGCGCACCGGTGTTGAAAACACCAACACCCAGTCTGTATTAGATGGAAACCTTGATAAATTCATCGAAGCCAGTCTCAAACAAGGCCTATAATTGATGGCCTATAACACCAAGATTAATAACAATAAGAATCATGATTGAAGACAATAAACTCATCGCTGAAAGACGCGGCAAATTAGATGCCATCAGAGCGGAACGCAATGCCTATCCCAATCAATTCAGACGCACCCATTTGGCCACTGACTTACATGCACAATACGATGCGATGGACAAGGAAACCTTGGATCCACAAAAAGTTGAAGTGGCTGTGGTCGGTCGCATGATGAGTCAGCGTTTGTTTGGTAAAGGTGGTTTTGCTGTCATCAAAGACGTTTCAGGTGACATTCAATTGTTTGTGCAACTGAACGGTGTGGGTGAAGAGGTTTTTAATGACTTCAAGCATTGGGACATGGGTGACATTGTTTACGGAAAAGGCGTCTTGTTTAAAACCAAAACCAATGAACTGTCAGTGAAAGTTTCTGAGCTGAACCTGGTCACCAAATCACTGCGGCCACTGCCGGAAAAATTTCATGGTCTGTCTGATCAGGAAACCCGATACCGTCAGCGGTACGTTGACTTGATTGTTAACAATGAATCTGCAGATGTGTTTAAAGTCAGATCGAAAATGGTTTCGCACATAAGGCGGTTTATGGAAGACCTGGATTTTTTGGAAGTGGAAACGCCCATGATGCACATGATTCCAGGGGGCGCCACTGCCAAACCTTTTACAACGCATCACAATGCATTGGATTTGGAGTTGTATTTGCGCGTGGCTCCTGAATTGTTTTTAAAGCGTCTAACCGTTGGCGGCTTTGAAAAAGTATTTGAGATCAATCGCAATTTTCGCAATGAAGGTGTGTCAACCAAGCACAACCCGGAGTTCACCATGATGGAGTTCTATTGGGCTTATGCGGATTACGATGATTTGATGGATTTGACTGAACAACTGTTCAAGTCTTTGGCAGTCGAGGTTAAGGGAACTTCTGAGTTTAACTATCAAGGGCATGTCCTTGATTTCTCAAAACCTTTTAAGCGCCAATCAATGGCGTCATTGGTGGCAGAATACAGTGATGGCTTATCTGAAAATGACTGCAATAATTTGTCACAAATGCAAAAGTACTGTGATGACAAGGGCGTTTCATACAACAAAAAGTGGAAAAAAGGTGAGTTATTGGCGGAATTGTTCGATTTATATGTTGAAGAGAACCTCATTCAGCCCACATTTGTGACAGAATATCCCATAGAGATATCACCTTTGTCACGAAGGAATGATGAGAATCCTGAGATCACTGATCGATTTGAATTGTTCATTTGTGGAAATGAAATTGCCAATGGGTTCTCTGAGTTGAATGACCCGGAAGACCAGGCAGAACGTTTCAAACAACAGGTGGCGAATCTTGAAGCGGGGGATGACGAAGCCATGCATTACGATGCAGACTACATCCGGGCACTGGAATATGGCATGCCACCAGCAGCCGGAGAAGGTATTGGCATTGATCGATTGGTGATGTTGTTCACAGACTCAGCTTCTATTCGTGATGTATTATTGTTTCCATATATGAAACCTGAGTAAAGAGAAATGAGTGACAGCCAAGGCATAAGATATGCCAGAAAAACCATCGATGCATCTTGCCTCCTTCTACACAAAGGACACTCTTGTGTCACGCGTGTGAGAAACATTTCAGCATCCGGTATTTTGGTTGAACCCATAGAAGATGAGTGCATAAAAGACCTTGTGCTCAATGCCATTTGTATTTTGGAAATAGTAGTCAACGAAACTTTCAATTTACATGTGTCATCCAAAGTCACTCGAATTTCTGATAACCAAATCGCTTTACATTACATTTCGATTCCAGAAGATAAGCAAGTGGCCTTGTGGCAGTTGTTGGGTGATCATGTGCATGAAGTCGAAACATACGGCACCTAAACCCTTTCCTTTGCATTAACTCAATCAGCGGCTTCGATGTCTGTATACCTGAGTTTTATCATGACCTCCATTTTATTGGCTCTGACACCAGGGCCTGATGTGTTGTTGGTGGTGGCCATAGCGGCCAAAGAAGGGTTTAAAAAGGCATTGATGCTGACCTTGGGTTTAGCCAGCGGTGTCATTTTCCATACATTATTGATCATCCTTGGATTCTCTGCGATGATCATAGCCAGCCCGTATGCCATGAAAGGCATCGCTGTTTTTGGTGCTTGTTACTTATTGTATTTGGCCTGGCTAACCTGGCAACACCGTTCTGATGTCATCACCGCTGATGCCCAAAAGATAAAAGGCTCATATTTTTGGCGGGGTGTCATCATGAACATTTCAAACCCCAAAGTGTTGCTGTTTTTCCTGGCGTTATTTCCTCAATTCGCCATGCTGGATCAGCCGGGATATCACTGGCGCATTGCGGTGTTGGGTTTGTTGTTTATTGCGGTCACTATTTTGGTGTTTGGTGGTCTGGCTTTTCTGACGGCTAAAAGTACGCAAAACTTCATGCAAAACCCCAAGTTTAAATTGGGCATGGATTACTTGACGGTCGGTATTTTTGTGTTGTTGGCCAGCCTGTTGATTTATTCAGTATTTTAAGATGCTGCTGAAACCGGTTTTTATCCTCCAGATATTCATTCTATTTGCTCATGAGGCTGCATCAAATGACAACAAACCGGTGAATGAATTCTCGTACACCACAACCACTCAAGATCAGATTGAAATCAAGGGCACCCATCGCTTTGTTACTCGCGTGGTTTCTTGTTTGGATCTGATTAAAACTAATGACCTTGAGTCCTATGAGTTTATCAACAAATACATCGGTGTTATTAAACAACATCCCACCAGTGGCATGGATGCAGCTGCCGATCCACCTACGTTTGAAATGAGTACAAAGACGGCATTTTATTCCCTGACCTGGTGTGCCAGCAGCATTGCACATGATGCTTATCATTCTTACCTGTACCAGAAACATCGGCCGAAGTTAGGGTCCAAATCTCAGCACAAAATGTGGATGGGGGCCAGAGCGGAAGGCAAATCCATTCATTTTCAAAGGCGGGTGTCACAAAGAATTGGTGCACCTCCCGAGGAACTTAACTACTTGTTGAACCTCAAGGGTACCCATTCTGATTTGGATGGGGATGGTCGCTTCACCCAAAAAGATTATGAAAAGCGTGATTGGTAGCAGTCATTCTGCACCACCGGTTTGGATGTCCCAAAGTTGTCGATAGCGACCGGTCAATTTCACCAATTCATCATGAGTGCCACTTTCAATGATTTTGCCTTGTTCTAACACATGAATCTGATGGGCATGAACCACCGTGGATAGTCGGTGAGCGATCAAAATGATGGTGCGTCCTACGGCAATTTTTTTCAACGATTTCTGGATGGCTGCTTCGGTCTCATTGTCAACAGCTGATGTGGCTTCGTCTAATATCAATATGGGAGGGTTTTTTAACAATGCCCTGGCCAAAGCAATGCGTTGTATCTGGCCACCCGACAGTTTGACGCCTTGTTCACCGACAGGTGTTTGGTAACCTTGGTCCAGCTTGGCTATGAATTCATGGGCCTCAGCCAGTTTAGCCGCTTCAATGACTTGTTGTTCTGTGGCTTGGTCATTGCCATATTGAATGTTAGCAAAAATACTGTCATTGAACAGGAAAGTGGTTTGTGAAACCAAACCTATCTGTGACCGCAATGAAGCGATGTTTATGTCTTGAATGTCATGTTGATCCAAAATGATGTGGCCTTGGGTGGTGTGGTAATACCGCATCAATAGCTTGATGATGGTGCTTTTACCTGACCCGGTTTGGCCCACAAAGGCATGTGTCTCGCCCGCATTGATGTCAATGTTGATGTCAGTTAAGGCAGGTAGGGACTGTGACTCGTATTGAAACGTAACTTGATCAATCGACAGGGCACCTTGTAACTCAACATCTTTGGCTTGATCGTGGTCTTTGATGTGAATGGGTTCATCCAACAACCCAAGTATACGCCGCGCAGAGGCCATGCCACGCTCATACAGGTCCATGGTGTTGGCCAAATCACGAAATGGCCACAACAGGCGTTGGGTGAGGAACACCAGCACTCCATAAGCACCTACAGCCAAATCACCATTCAAGGTGTCCAAACCGCCGACAATAAATGTGGCCAAAAACCCTGTCAAAATGGCCATGCGAATCACGGGTGTGAAAGCAGAACTGATCTTGATGGCAGATTCATTGGCTTCGACATAGCTGTGACTGATGTCAGCTATGCGTTGTTTTTCATGGTTCTCTTTGGTGTAACTTTTGATGGTAGCCACGCCAGCAATGTTGGTATTGATGGCTTCAGCAATTTGTCCTGCTTGCTCACGAACCCTGGCATACCTGGGTTCGGCTTTGCGTTGGAAATAAAAGGCGCCAAAAATGATCACAGGAATCGGGGTAAAGGCCAATAGGGCCAGTTTGGTTGATATCAAAAAGAACACCGCACCCACGGCCACAACTGAAGTCAAGACTTGCAAAATGTCATTGGCACCTATGTTCAGGAAACGCTCTAATTGGTTCACGTCATCATTCAAAATGGCTGTGAGCCTGCCGCTGGATTGGTCTTCGAAAAAACGCATGTCCATGCTTTGTATGTGCCCATAGCAGTCAACCCTGAACCTGTGTTGAATCTTTTGTGCCAGTTCACGCCAATTGCGCAGATACAGGTATTGGAAAATTGATTCACCTGCCCAAATCAAAAAGGTCATAAAACCCAGTAAATACAGCTGATCTTTCGGGTCCACAACACCCAGTTTGGCCACAAAAGAGTCCTCCTGATTGATCACCACATCGATGGCAATACCAATCAAAATTTCAGGGGCGATGTCAAACAACTTATTGACGATTGAACAAATGCTGGCCCAAATGGCTTGGGCTTTGAAGCCTTTACCATAGGAAAGAACTTTACTTAGAGTCATGTGGTTTCAGTGCCTGGTTAGTTGAATGGTTTCAATGTCGTTGTCATGGAAAAATTTAATCTCTATGACAATTCCTCCGTGGTGGGTAATGACACCATCAAAACGCCTGGCGTCAACATCAGAAAACTCAAACTTGAATTCTCGATAAAGTGAAATTTTTCCCAGCCTGGTTTTTATCTTGATGGTTTTTTGCATCAAAGAATCATCCAGAAAGGCCCAGCCTTTTTGCATGGTGATTTGTTTACCTGCCAGCCTTGAAGTATCTAAAGCGGTGACTTGGTTGTGCCAATAGTACCCCAGTAGGGCAAAGGCCATGATGACAGTGAGTTCTAGCATAATGCAAGGGTTAGTAGTTGAGTAACCGATATAGGTGCCGTTGATGAATTATACAAGGTATCAGTTATCTTCTGGAGAGTAGTTAACACTGCTCAGTATTAAAAATACCTGCCTGTCGGTTTCAACAACCTACTGTTTATCGCTTTATGCGGTAAAAATGTTTTATTATGTCCAAAAATAATGCACTGATTGGATCGTTGGTGTAAAGTGTTTCGACCAATCCTCACTTATGTGAGCCAAGTGATGAGATTTAACAAACAAAATAGGGGGAAACTATGAATTCTGAATCTACTGAAAACCATGGTCTAGATACTTTTGAACATGTGGTTGTCTTGATGCTTGAAAACCGTTCTTTTGATAACCTGCTGGGTTATCTGTATAAGCAAGGTGATGTTCCAAGTGGAAAAAAATATGCGGGTTTGGATGGTCATGAAATTGAAATGCCAGTGCCTGATTGGGCCAAAGATTTCAAAGAACATCCTTTTGTAAAACCCAGCAAAGCCACCAATTATCACCAGCCATTTCCAGATCCTGGTGAAGTTTATCAACATGTAAACACACAGTTATTTAATTACATCAGCGAAGGAAATTGTCGGGTTGATGCCACCGATATGGTGACACCTTATAACATACCAAACCCAACGCCTGACCCACCGCCGATGACCGGTTTTGTGAAAGATTACATCAACACATTGTCTGCACTAACTGGCCACAAAAGTCCGCCATATCATGACCCTGGTTTTGATTTGTACAGTGTGATTATGCAATGTTTTGAGCCTGATCAAACACCTGTCATGAGTACTTTGGCCAAGGAGTTTGCGGTCTTTGACCATTGGCACTGTTCAGTACCCAGTCAAACCTGGTGTAACCGAGCATTTTGGCATGCCGGAACATCAGGTGGTAAAGTGGCCAATCCAACTGGCATCAAATCCATGTATTCATGGATGAAAGATGTGTGGTCACAAGACACCATTTTCACCAGAATGAAAGAAAAACAGATCTCGCACGCTGTTTATACAGAAAACCCTGTTTCTTTAACTTCATTGGTGAATGGGCCTTTTCAGCATGAACATGTGATTCGTACAGGTGATCAACTCAGTCGTTTTAAACACGACATCAAACACAACAAGCTGCCTCAATATGCATTCATTGAACCTAAGTTCATTGGCAAGCACAATGACCAGCACCCCTCGTCTTTGAATTCGCACCTGGTTGATCCGTTGAACAGAGTTGGTACTGTATTGTTGGGCGAACAATTGATTTGGGACGTGTACAACACCATAAAAAACAGTGATGACTACCGTGATAACACGTTATTGATTATTACACATGATGAACATGGTGGTTGTTTTGATCATGTATCACCGCCTGAAATAGATCCAACAGAACCACCTGGACAAATGGGGTTTCCTTTCAATCGTTTGGGGGTCAGGGTGCCCATGGTTATGGTTTCAGCCTATTTGGATAAAAACACCATTGTCAATGAAACCTATGAACACAGTTCTTTTATCAAAACCATGTGTGAAAAATGGGATTTAAAAGGGTTGACTCAAAGAGCCATGAATGCCCGATCTTTTGGTTCGATATTCAGTCATAAAAAACGCACTGATTTTCCAGACATTCCAGAACCGGTCATCCCCCAAGGCGATGACAGTGACTACCTCCATGACGAGCTCAGTGATTTTCAGCAATCGATTCTGGTTGGGGCGCATTTTATGGCAAACAAACATTCAGATCCTGATAGCATGGGTGATGTATTAACAACGGTTAAAACTGTTGGCGATGCCATGGAGTACATTGAGACAATCAAAAATAAGCTTAGCTAAATCAGTCGGGCATTTGTTTTTCAACTGCTGTAGCTGTTATAATCAAAGCAAATCTATCATAAGCCAGCTTCTATGCTGGCTTTTTAGTCAAAACGACAGAAACATGTTTTATGCTGTTGACGTCGATCGTTTCCACCCCTCCACAGGGTGGCAACCAGCGGAATATAGTCCGCATTGAATCACTTCATGGTGCTAAGGGGCGATCTTGATCGGAATCAAGATTTGGCTTTGGTGACCCTGTTGGTTTGATTCGCCATAATAATAAGAATAAGAAAAGGAAAAAAATATGAATAACGAAAATAATTTAAAAATCATAGAAAAATGTACCATTGCTGCCCGGGGTGGCATGACCTTGTTGTCTCAAGAGGAAGTCAACATGATGATGGAAGTCGGTAAAGGCGGCGTCCATGAATTGTTCAGAAAATGCTGTTTGGCAGTCTTGAATTGCGACGCCAAAGAAGACGATGCCATGGCGGTATTAGAACGCTATCCAGATTTTGATGTGACCTTGATTCCCAGAGAACGTGGTATCCATTTGGAGTTTGTCAATGCACCGGCTCAAGCTTTCGTAGATGGCAAAATGATCTCAGGTATCCGTGATTCAATCTTTTCAGTATTGCGTGATATCGTGTTCCAAAGCACTGAAAAAGGTGAGGGTCATTACAACCTGGATGAATCCTTTGACATCACCAATTTCGTGTTTGAAATTTTGCGTCGAGGTGAAGTTCATCAGTACGGCACGGAGCCTAATTTAGTCGTTTGTTGGGGAGGTCACTCCATCAATCGTGTCGAATACCAATACACCAAAGACATCGGGTACCAGTTGGGTCTTCGAGGAGCGCATATTTGTACCGGCTGTGGCACTGGTGCCATGAAAGGACCGATGAAAGGGGCCACTGTTGGACATTCTAAACAACGGATTAAAGATGGCAGATACATCGGTTTGACTGAACCAGGCATCATTGCTGCGGAGGCGCCAAATCCGATTGTGAATCATTTGGTGATCATGCCGGACATTGAAAAGCGCCTGGAAGCCTTTGTGCGTTTGGGTCATGGCATCATTGTGTTTCCAGGCGGTGTTGGAACTGCCGAGGAAATTCTGTATTTGATAGGTATCTTGGCCAATCAAGAGAACCAGGGTGTACCATTCCCATTCATTATGACAGGACCTGAAGAATCGGCTGATTACTTCCACAAGATTGATGAGTTCATCCGCTTTGCACTGGGTGATGAAGTGGCCAATATGTATGAAATCATCATTGATGACCCTGAAGAGGTGGCCGTTAAAATGATGACAGGTATGGAAGCCGTTAAGAACTATCGAACTGACAATAAAATCAGTTATTATTTCAATTGGGGGTTGCATATTGAAGATTCGTTCCAATTCCCATTCGTGCCTTCGCACGAAAACATGGCTGGCTTGGAATTGTATTTGGACAAGCCGGTAGAGGAATTGTCTGCCTCATTGCGCCGAGCATTCTCAGGCATTGTTGCCGGTAATGTGAAAGAGTACGGTGTCAAGCAAATCAAAAAACATGGTGTGTATAAAATCAATGGCGATCATGCATTGATGGAAAAACTGGACGACTTACTACAGTCTTTCATTGCTCAAAAACGCATGAAATTGCCTGGCAGTACCTACACGCCTGTGTTTGAGGTTGTGAAATAATTTTTCATTCCCGGTCGCAAACAAAAACCCGCTAAAGAAGCGGGTTTTTTTATGCCTTAATCTGGCCCATCAGTCCCAATGGCCGGCCATCAGGATCATTAAAAAAGGCCATCCACTCTTCTGTACCATCTGTATGGGTGTGTACTTTATGTGGTGAATGTGTGAATTCAACGCCTTGTTCTTTGAGATTTTGATGAGTTCCTTTGATGTCATTTGTTTTGAAATAAATGATGGACTCAGAGCACAGTTGTTCATTCTCAGACAGCATCAAACGCACCCCGTCGACATCAAAGAATGTCATTTTATCAAATGTGAATAAGTGCTTCAGTCCCAGCACATCGCGGTACCACTTTTCAGCTTTTTCGGCATCAGAAACCGTGCGGCCAACTTGTCCAATGGTCAGGCTTGAATGGATTGATTTCATAAGGGTTCTCCGGTGGAAGGCGCTGCCTTTGGGTGCGCCCATGAATTGCAACAAGGATTTTTTATCGGTGACTTGGTTGTCAGGTAAGGTCTGTAATTTGCTGATGACATTGCCGATGTGGTACTTAACAGCATTGATACTGACTTGTAACTTTTCAGCGATTTGTGGGTTGGTCATGCCATGTTGGGCAAGACTCACCACCCGCCATTCAGCAGGGGTCAGTATGTCTTGGTGTGGTGGTCTGCCAGTTTTGTTCATGCCATTATTTTAAACGGCACTTGGGGTAATTTCCCTACCTGATGGAAATATTTCTGATTGATGAATCAGCGACTGACACCAATTTTAATCAAGGCCTGGTTTTCATCTGTGGTTTGAGTTTGTTCTACAAATATTTTTTCAGCAGCAATTCCAGCGGTTTCAATCAGGTAATTTTTGATGTTGAGGTTTCGTTGATTGACCAGTGCATCAATGACTTCCTGGCTGATGGTTTGTTCTGCCGCCAAAGTTTGCCACAGAAGATTGAAATCAGTGCCGCTATCAGAAGCATGTTGGTTCAATTGTTCTGCTGTGACTTGCGCGCTGATCCATTGTGTGGTCGCCGTGTCAGTGAAGTCCAATTGGCTGAACGGTGCTTGCTTCAGTAACTGTTCAGACTGCAGTGCCAAACGGTCAAACCCCGCACCGATATGAGGATTTAATTGTAAATTCAATTTTGGTTTTTTCTGTAATATTTCTGCAATTTGATTCAGTTTGTTTTGTTCCGATGCCAACAATTCAGCCTGACCCGCCGTGAATTGAATTTCACTTAAGTTTGGATCAGGATTCGGAATCAGGGCCCCAAGAATTTTAAAAGGCGAGGCCACAATGCTGGTGATCAACTTAAAAAATGCCTTGCCCACCAAACCACCATAACTGAACTCCGGGTCATTGATGTTGCCTGACACAGGTAAATCAATTTTCATTTCACCGTTCATGTCTCTGAGTAAAGACACGGCCAGCTTCAAAGGCAAATTGACCGCATCGGGTGATTGGGTGCGGTTGCCCAATTTGAATTGTTTGAATAACATGTTGTTCTTACCACGCAATTCATTTTTGTTGAGGCTGTATTCTAATTCCAGGTTCAGCTTGCCACCATTGATCGGGAAGGCCAGGTAGGTGGCTGCATAAGGAGAGTAAGCCAACAGGTCCAAATCTTCGACCAATACTTTGATGTCTGTGTAAGCCTCTGAACTTAACGGGTTGATCTGTCCTTCAATAGAAAGCGGAGAAAATTGGTTGAATTTACCCGTGATTTTCACATCTGCTTTGCTCAGGTTTTCGGATGACAAACCTTTGATGGCGCCGTTCAATTCTGAAATACTGGTGGTGACGCTGGGTTCAATGCTTTGGTCAATCAAAGCGGTTGACGTGTCTTTGATGTTGATGGCACCCACTTTGATGATCCAGTCACTTGGTCCAGTGTCCTGAGACGTTTCAGTGGCTGTTTCATCTGTGGTGAGGTTTTGGATGTTGATGTTTTTATCGGCATCTATGATGATGTTGCCTTTGGCTTGGTCAAGATTAATTTGATCAACTATGATGGTTTTGTCTTGGCTTGAGATGGCGGTGTTACCAATCACCAACTGTGCCACCTCGGCAATGTTCTGGCTGTCCTTATTTTCAATATTGGCTGCTGTCAGTGACAACTCGCCTGTGATGTTAAAGTTATGATCTTTGATTTCTACAGTTTGTTGGGTATTCAGGGTTCCTTGGGTAAATACCAGACCACTTTGGTCATTGATCCAAGGTGTGAGTTGTGGCATGGTCAAATCAGTCACCACCCAATTGCTGGTTAATATCAGCGGTTCAATAGATTGTTCGCTGTTAACGGTTACTTGGCCACCTTGAGGCAAGGTGATTTGACTGGTTAATGCGAAAGGTTGAGCTTGGTTGTTGGTATTGGTCAGTGACAATGCGTCAACTGACACCGGCAGTTCAGCATTGATGGCGTTGTCAATGAACAACAGCGGCCAGTTTTCAATTTGAACTTCTTTGATGGAAACTTGCCATGCTGGTGAAGAAGTTGGTGACGCTTGGTCAGAATCGGTTGAATTTTCTGGGATGGTTAAGGGCCAATTCAACTGCCAATCAGCCTGATTGGACTGTATGGCATCAATGGATATGCTTTGTGTCTCGGTATCAATGATGGCGGTGGAAAATGAAGCATGAAAATTTTCTGTATGTACTTCATTTTGCCAGCTGCAATTTAAGTCAATAATTTCAACGGTTGAAAGCTTAAATTTTGGTTTGGTTTTCAGCAGCCAATCCATGTCGCCTTTGGCATGTATAACACCCGCTTCACTGATGAGCATTAAATCATCCGGAATAAATTTATTCAGTGTAGAGGCTTGCCATCCATTGAACTGCAATTGGCTGTAAACCTTTTGTTGATGGTGGTTGTAATGACCATTCAATGTCAGGACTTCATCGGATTCAGTGGTTAAGGTGATGTCAAATTGGGTGTCTTCATCTTTTAAACTCAGCTTTTCATGTTGAATTTCGACCCGTTTGAAGTTCAATGAAAAATTTTCTTTGATGTTATCTGCTTTGAATTGTAAGGTACCTTGCTCCAATCTGATGTCGTCAATGACCAGATCTATGGCGGTCCCTGTATCCTCACTGGGCTCCAACGATGGAATAGCAGGGATCACCACTTGACCTGCTTGGTTGGTTAAGACAGTGATGTTGGGTTTTGTGAGTTGTAAATCAGAAAATTTCCACTCACCCCAGATGAGATTTATGGGGTCAAAATTAATCAATGTTGACTCGCTGTTGTACCAGTTTTGTTGATTTTCATCGGTTAAGCTTAAGTCATTGATGGTGGTTGAAAATGTCAGCGGGTTGAACCTCACTTCAGACATTCCAGCCTGCATGTTGAATTGTTCACTCAGTTGCAGCTTAATTTGTTGTTGGATGACTTTGGGGAGATAAAAGATACCAATCAACAGATAGGCAGCAGTCAGTAAAAGTAACCAAAATCGTTTGTATCTATAGAATTTTTTATTCATCAGAAGTCTTGTTTTCCTTGTTGATCAATCTGCGGTCGTTTGATCTAGCTTAATTGTATTGGCTTAATATGTGTATCAATTGTTGATGAAAATTTTGCCGCAATGATGCTGGCTTTAAAATTTCTGCTGCAGTTCCTAATCGCATCACATCAGCTATCAGCTCCCGATCGTCGTTGTAGGGCACATGTAAGCAGATGTGTCCATCATCCAGACGTTCAATTTTTTGTTTGGAGTGCCAATGTTCGAACACAGTCCAAGGTGCCTGTTGGGTATTGATCTTTATTTTTGCCGTTAGTTTCATGGGACCGGAAAAAATACCATAACTTTCAGCATAATGGGCCTTAAGCACTTTGGTAGATACTTTTTTGGCCCTTTCAATGTCAGGTTTGATGGATTGAATCTGTTCCAAAGCAAACAGACGAATACCATCGCGTAAATGACACCAGGCATCTAAATACCAGGCATTCTTATAGCTTGTGAGGCGCAGGGGTGATACCAACCTGTGGGTGGTTTGTTGTTGTGATCGGGTCTGGTAATCGATGGCAATTTTTTTCTCAGTCTGTAACGCCGTCATCACCACCTGAAATACATTGGGGTCAGGTTTTCTGGACAAGGCAGGGATGATTTGGATCAGCCGTCGGTTTTGAATGCCTTTTTGCTGTAACACTTTATCAATGTTGTCGAGGATGCGCTGCATGGGTTTCTGTAAAGACTCAGACTGTAAATCTTCCAGTAATTGGGCTGCCATCAACAAGCCTTGTGTTTCTTCGGCATTCAAGCGGATACCTGGTAAATCAAATTGAGAAGAACGCTCATAGAAAACGCCGTTTTCATTGCTCTCAATGGGTGCGTTGAACTCGTCTCGCATGGTGGCGATGACTCGGTATACAGTGGCTTGTGAGCACTCAAGTCGTTCCATCAGTTGCTCGATCGCAATGGGTGTCCGCCGTTCTTTCAGGATCTTGTCCAGTAAATAAATGCGATCGATCTTTTTCATGACCACTCCACGTCAGTGTTGTAACTCAGGCAAGTTCTTATACAAGTCCAAGGCTTCGGGGTTGGCCAGGGCATCGGTGTTGGCGACGGCTTTGCCATGAATCACATCCCTGACTGCGATCTCAACGATTTTTCCGCTGATGGTTTTGGGAATTTCTGTGACTGCCAGGATTTTGGCAGGCACATGTCTGGGTGTGGTGTTTTTTCTGATGGTTTGACAAATTCTAAGGCGCAAGTCATCATCCAGGTGATGGCCTGGTTGCATCACCACAAACAGCACGACACGGGTGTCATCTTGCCATTCTTGCCCGACCACAATGGATTCCATGATTTCAGGCAAGGCTTCAACTTGTCGATAGATTTCAGCGGTACCAATACGAACACCACCTGGGTTCAGGGTGGTGTCAGAACGGCCATAAATCACCATGCCACCTTGGGCTGTGATTTCAGCGCGATCAGAATGACACCAAATGTTGTCGTACTTATCGAAATAAGCCGACTTGTATTTGGCATGGTCTTGATCATGCCAAAAATACACCGGCATTGAAGGGAAGGCTTGATCGCAGGCCAATTCGCCTGGTGCACCGGTAATGCTTTGTCGGTTTTCATCCAAAACCTTGACTGCCATGCCCAACCCCAAGCATTGTAACTGGCCCGCGTAAACAGGTAAGTTGCTGTTTCCCAGCGCAAAACAAGAACAAATGTCGGTGCCGCCAGATATGGATGACAGGCAGATATCTTGCTTGACATCCCGGTATATATATTCAAAACTCTCGGGCATCAGTGGCGAACCGGTAGAAAAGATCGTTTCCAGGGTATTCAGTTGGTGTGATCGTGCTGGCACAATATCCGCTTTTTCAACCGCTGAAATCCACTTGGCGGACGTCCCAAAGTGGGTGATACCATGACGATCAATCAAATCAAACAAACGATGACCATCCGGATAGAATGGAGAACCATCGTACAAAACCAGACTGGCGCCCGTGCCCAAAGTTGAAACCATCCAGTTCCACATCATCCAGCCACAGGTGGTGAAATAAAACAGTCGTTTCCCTTCGGCCACGTTGGCATGCAACATCAGTTCTTTTAAGTGTTGTAGCAAGATGCCGCCGGTGCGGTGCACAATACATTTGGGTTTACCAGTGGTGCCTGATGAGTACAGAATATATAGCGGGTGATCAAATGGCACTGGGGTGAAAACCATGGGCTGTAATGGATCGGCATCTTGCAACCAGGCTTTATAATCCATAACACCAGCAATTGATGTTTGATCATGTTCAACAAAATCGATCACCACTGTTTGTTCTATGCTGTCAATCTGGGCCGTGATTTGTTCAACTTTTTCCAAACACCCATGGGTCTTGCCGTTGTATTCATAGGCATTAACAGTGAACAAGACTTTGGGTTTAATTTGCCCAAAACGATCCACCACCCCATTGATACCAAAATCAGGAGAAGTGGATGACCACACGGCGCCTAAGGATGTGGTGGCTAACATCACCACAATGGTTTCGGGTATGTTGGGCAAAAAGCCTGCCACCCGATCACCCATGCCCACGCCACAAGAGCGCAGTTGCTGTTGTACTTGTGAGACTTGTTTGATCAGATCGTTGTAGCTTAAGGAGCTTATCTTTTGAGACTCAGATTCAAACACCAGGGCTTTATCATCTCCTTGGTGTTTCAACAGGTTTTCGGCAAAATTCAAAGTCATGCCATCAAACCATTGGGCTTCGATCATGTGGCCATGGTCCTGTAAATCAGATTCGGCCTCTTGGTGATAAATCACCCCACAAAAATCAAGCACAGCACGCCAGAATAGGGCCCTGTTTTTGATGGAAAAATCATGCAGTTGATCGTAGTTGTTGATGTTTAAATCTTCTTGGCGGTTGATCATTTCAGTGAATTGAGTCATTTGGCTGTTGGCCAAAAGGTCTGCAGATGGTTGCCATAGCATGCGATCTGACATGGTGAGAATGTTTCCTGGAAAAGGCATTGATTTTAACAAGAAAGTAATTGGGATTTCATGGTAATTACATAACATTTTCTTATCGGTTGTGGTTATGAAAGGAATGAACATGTTGTTTTTTGTTTTGTAATTATTTGTATGCAATAATGCAATAATATTTAATAAATATGACAAAAAATCATTATTAACATGAAAAAAATCTTTAATTTGAAATAATTATTGCAAATTAAAAAGCTTAATGCTAAATTATAAGCAAGTTAGCAGAATACAAACCATGAAAAACGAATTAAAAAAAGTAGCCATTCAGATGTTGGTCCAGATTTTCAGGCCTTTGGTCAGAATACTGTTGAGGTTGAACATGCCGTTCAATGAAGTCAGCGATGTTCTGAAATGGACTTATGTAGATGTGGCCAACCAACATTATGGTATCAAAGGGAAAGCCCCAACTAAATCGAGGATTTCTGTCATCACTGGATTATCACGCACCCAAGTTGACTTACAAATGAAGTCTAATTTATTTGAAGATGAGACACACCAATATAAATGGAACCGTGCTGTGAGGGTTTTAACCGGTTGGGTGGAAGACAAAGCATACTTGGATCCACATGGGAAAGCCAAAATCATACCTTTAGATGCGCAGAATGAACCCAGTTTTAAACAATTGGTTGAACAGTATTCAGGAGGAGCTACTTACAGATCGATCCTTGATGACTTGCTGTTATCAGGCTCCATTAAAGTCAATAACGAACAGGTTGAATTGATCAAACCATACTATTTGACTGTCAAC
The DNA here is from genome assembly GCA_965230295.1 of Marinicella sp. Classification (GTDB taxonomy): domain Bacteria; phylum Pseudomonadota; class Gammaproteobacteria; order Xanthomonadales; family Marinicellaceae; genus Marinicella. The sequence continues at coordinate 2,849,907 of OZ246001.1, forward strand.
GACCCAGATGACATTCAAAAAATTAATTTTTTGGGTGTTTCAACCCAGTATCTATTAGAAACCATCGATCACAACATCGATCCAAACAGATCTGATCCAAGGTTTCAAAGAATTGTATTTCATGAACATTTACCTAAATCTTTGGAAAATATCGCTGAATCCTTTGTGCGCGATAAAAGCCAACAGTTAGCCAATGAAGTTGATGAATACCTCGAACATTTGATTCAGTATGCCAAAGACGATGGTGAAACCATCCCATTTTTAGGACTTGGTTTGTATTACTACCAAGCCGATACTGAATCTAATCCAAGCAAAAATTAAGCACTCTATTGTGGAGAACAACATGAAACAAATAACCAAACAGAGCAAGTCCATCTTCATTATCTTATTGATCGGTATCAGTTTTCAACTCATTGCCACTGAGTTAAACAAAGGGCAAGGTGGAACGGGATTGACGATCAACAACATCAGAAATTTTGATATAGATCAGAATACTGTCATTAAAGAAGATGGGGTAGAGATCCCCGAAATCAGGGGACAAGGTGGTACAGGATTTAAAATTCGTTATCGCGTTGGCGGTGATGTGAATCCGGATGTCACCAATGGCACTTTAGAAGAGATTGATTTGATCAATACACATAAAGGTCCAATCACATCGCTAGACCCATTCAGGATTTTTAATGTCGATGCATTGATTACTTCGGATACGTTCTTTGACGATGATTTGGTGTTTGCAGACATTGTCATGGGCGATGAATTGAAGTTAAGTGGTTTTGTTGATAGTAACTCAACTTTAATAGTAAGTCGGGTAGAAGCCGATAACGACCCATTGGTTGAGTGGAAACTTTCTGGTTTTGTGTCTGCATTGAATGCATCACAATTCAATATACAAAACCAAGTTGTGTTGATCGGTGGTGTCTTGCCAGACGACTGTGATTTGGGTCTGGCCGATGGTGATTTTGTAGAAATAAAAGCCACGCCTGATCCTATGTTTACTAATGGTTCGCCATTGACAACAGTGACTCAAATTGAATGTAAACCTCAGGGCATCAATACCCTGCCTGGAGATGTCGTTCCTGTGGCATTAGAAGGTTTGGTTGATTTTGAAGACATTGACAACAGCAGTTCCTTCACCATCGCTGGCCAGACAGTCAACGTAACAGGTACAACCATTTATATCAATGGGGAAATTGATGACATTGTTATCGGTGCCAAACTAGAAGTTGAAGGTTTGATGAACACCACCACTTCTGTTATTGAAGCCTTGAAAGTTAAATTCAAAGAAGTGCGATTCAGGTTTGAAGAACCTGTCCAGCCTGGTGATGTAAATGTCGGTGAATCAATCCAATTGTTTGGTCAAACCATTTTAACGACACCACAGCTTCGAGATGAAGACGGGATCATAGGTTCTGGACTGGCAGTGGTAACTCAGGTTGAAGTTCGAGGGTACAGTGACAGCGATGGAAATTTGTATGCAACCAGGGTGAGAGAAAGGGGCAACCCTGATCCCAATGATGTTAGGGCAGACGGACAAATTACAGCCATCAACGATCCATTCATAGAAGTCAATGGCGTGGTTGTAGATTCATCTTTTAGCTTATTCTTTGACCTCAATGGTTTGCCAATCAATGCCACTGATTTTTTTAGTCAAGTTGCTGTTGGGACAGAGGTCGAAGTTCAAGATGCGATGGTGGATGAGAACACCAACATCATTTCTGGAGGTGCGATCAGTATAGATGAAGCAGATGATTTCAACAGAGTCAATGGGCCAGAAAAAGCAGGTGTCACAGGTGGCCTGGGTATTGGGACTGTGACCAGTAAAAAAGACACCATCTTTGCCAATTCATTTGAATAATGGCCTGCCATTAGCCCCTGGGACAATTGGCTCAGGGGCCATAACCAAGTAAACCATAATCACGCTAATCCACCACATGAGTTATTCATCAACAATGGTACATCAAGTCGACTTTAGGCACCGGATCATTAAGGTTTCTACCGACCGCATCATCAGTGCTTATTTAGATGAATATTTAATCAAAGGCAGGGGTGTTGGAGACGTTATCTGGATCCCTATAAAAGATGTTCAAAAACAACACAGGACCACCATTGTGCATATCGACAATGAGCGTTTATACCCCGTCGGACAATTATGTATTTCCAATTCGATCAGGTTGTTTATCAACCAATGCCATCAGATCAAAGGTCATAAAGTATGTTTTTACTGAATTTGATATCAGACACTCTTGAGCTAAATTATAGTCAAATGGTACCAGGTTGGAATCATTTGATTTTAACTTAAGTAGTGGCTTTAATCACCTCGCTTAGAGGCTGCTTTACTTAGAGTAGCCATGTGTTAAGTTGTTAAATCTATACCCCTCTTTTGTCTGCACAGGTATAATTCAGCCTTTATCTATTTATGGAAGTGAAGGCAATGAATTCATCCAAGGGAGTTTTATTTTTGGCCGTCTTATTGGCGGTTTTTATCAGCGGTTGTGATAACAAAAGCAGCCATTCTGCTGCAGTTCTTACAGAACGGACATCTTACGAATTAGATGACAACAACACTGCGTGGTTACATCACTATTTACCAGATGGTGCTGTGGCTTATTTTAATATTCCGACTCCTTGGAACTATTTGTTCGATGCCAAGGCGGATGCCATGCATCCCGTTCAATCATTGGCTGCTCACCAAGAGCAAGTGGCAAAAATTAAACAAGGTGTTAAAGACAATTATTTTAAATTCATTCCTGTCGATTATCAGGGGTTGGTTTCGCTGTTGGTTGAACACACCAAAACTTCTTTAGAGGTGGCTGTGATCAACAATGCACCAACTGCATTGTTGCCAACTTTTGCAGTCGGCACACGGTTGCAAAATATTTCTACCGCTGACTTGGTGGCCCATTTGACTGCAGTTTTGCAAAAGGTGGATCCCGTTGCCGAGCTACAGTTCCTGGACAAGCAAACCATGTACACGTTCAAAGCAGGCCAGTTTCCTGCGTTTTTAAAATTTGACGAATCAGATGGCCGAATGTTGGTCTATGGTGGTATGGGTGCCAGTCAGGACAAAATGAATGACTTGTGGAGCAACCCCAAAGCTGATCAATTAACACAAATAAAAAATTTCAATGTGGCATCTGACCCCAGTGGCTTGAATATGAAAATGTGGCTGGCTGCGGCCAAGTTGTATCAGATGGGCAAAGCTTTTGTTCCGCCTGCAGAACAAGCCATGATCACCCAGTTTGGATTGGATCAGATGGATTTTATTTGGTTGGGGACTGAATCGAATCAGGGTCAATCTGCTTTGGCTTTACATGTGATGATGCCAGAAACCGGCTGGCGCTTGGCGTTACCCAGAGCTGGTGAATGGTTCGATGTGGAAGTGGCAGGTAAGCCAAGATCGGTGATGCAGTTTACATTGCCAACCTCTGGTCAAGTTAAACAAGCCATTGCCCATTTCAAGTTGGATGAAAAGTTGAGTGACTCTGTTCGAAAAGACATGGAAAAGTGGCGTGAGATCAGTGCAGCGGTGGGGTTCGATTTTTATGATTTATTGGATGCTTATTATCAACAAATCATTTATGTGAATGATGAATCAGGGTCTTGGTTTGCGATGAAAATTAAAGACCAATCTTTGCACAAAAAAATGGAAAGTGGATTCAATGAATATTTCGGCATCAATCCTGAGGCCAAACAGCTGGAAGGTGTTGACATCATGCAAGCACACTTTTCCCTGTATGCAAAATTATTTGAGAAACAGACAGATAAGCCAGCAGATGCCGCTCAAATTCAACAGTTTTTAAGTGTGTTCAAAGACCACATGTATTGGTATCAAGATGGCGATGTTTTTTATATGAGCAAAGTGCCACAAATTTTAGCTGTGAAAAAACGACATGCCAACACCATACAGTTGTCAGATTGGTTGGCGAAAAACCAAGGCGACGATTGGCATTCGGCGATATTCGCTTACGGCAAAGACGTGAAACATTTACCTCAGGACCTGTATCATTATTACCTTCAGTTATTGCAAGGTTTGGGTGATTTGGTACAGACTGAGGTCGATTTGTTTGCTTTGCCAACAGCTTCTGCTTTGAATTTACCTGAGTCAGGCCGAATCAATTTGGTGCTCTCATCTGATGCTGAAAAAGTCAGTTTCAGGTTTGGTTATGAGTACTCTTTTCTGGAGCCCATCATGACTGCAGAAGGCGGGTTTGCCGCTTTGGCAGTGGTTGGGATCATGGCTGCTTATGCCATTCCGGCTTATCATGATTATGTGATCAGGGCCAAAATTGGTGAACAAATGGCTTTGGCCAGTGTCATCAAATACACAGTGGCAGAAGAATACATCACTCAGGGTAATTTTGTCGGCGTACCGGCGGCCGTTGAAATGCCTGCTGCAAACTTTGATTTTGATGTAGAAACAGGTGTGATCACGATCAACTTAGCAGGCGTTGATTCGAGGTTCAGTGCCGATGATGAAATCTATCTTGAGCCTGTCTTTGATGAAGAATACCTGGAGTGGTATTGTTACAGCAACATCAAGGAGGCCTATTTGCCAGCCAGTTGCCGCGATTGAATCACTCGAATCCACTGATGCTGATATCATTCAGCATCAGTGAATGGGCTCACTTTATGGCGTTTTGATGCGCAGCAAAAAAGGTAAATCAAATCTGCTTTCCGTGTCTTCAAAAGGCACCCAACCTGGCGGGTTGGGTCTGGCATCAAAGAACCCGCCTCCAGCAGGATAGGAATCGCCTACTGGACTGCCAGAGATACCACAAGAACCCGTGGCATTTTCAAGCACAATGGCATATTGATCTCCGGCATTGACCAGCAAATTGCCAGGTATGCCAAAGTACCTGAATTGGGTGACCAAGTTACTGACCCTGCTGCCTCTGATTTTTTTGTTGGTAAAAGTCAAACTTCCTGGCTCGCCCAACACCACGTCATTGATTGAAATGTTGAGTCGACCGTCGGCACAACTGATTGGCAAATAAACACCCTTCAAGATACCAGTGGTGCTGATGGTGACTGTTTGTGCCAGTTTTTGATCACTGCTGCCACCTATGGCTAAAATGGCACTGTTGTCAATATTGGGTTGCAATTGATCAATGATTTTTGCTGCTTGACCCGTACCTGAGAATCCAATAGCCAGCCCTCCGGCCATGACCAATGTGTTAACTATTTTTTTCATAATGTGCTCCTGATTATTTTTCAGATGACAACCTGGTTGGGTTGTGTTGTACCTGGAGAACTGTCGGACAGTTCGACTGGCGCAGGTAATGAAAGCATGGTGGTTTACCTGAAAGGTAATAAGCCTTGCTTGAATACCGTAGCGCGTGCACTCGGTTAGGCAGATCATGTAAGAATGGCGATTTGACAAAGTCAAGAAGCCTTGATGGAATGATCGATAAGCCGTGAAGCCTTGCTGGTCGCTTCCGCATCCTGCTCACGCGACAGACCTACATCCCTGTAGGCCAGCCAGAGAGTGCAAGCCCGAAGTAGTAAGCCATGTCCGACGAGGCCGCTTTCACTTTTGTCAGGAATAGACATCCGAAGTGAGCAAACGCGAACTTGAGGTCAAATAAGAGTTAGAAGATGCTGGTTTTTTTGTGCAACAAAAAAGAAGGCATTTCTAACCATTCTCCAGAATGAAGTCCCAAGGACATTCATTATATAGTTCGCAATGTCGGTTAAATTTGTGACATCGGTTGTGCCTGTTTGAATGTTCTTTGGGTACTGCAATCTGTTATTATCATGTCATTGATGACCAAGATAAGGATACTGTGAGCACATTCCTACTCAATGCCAAAGCCAAAGAAAACACACAAAAATGTCTGCTCCGTGGGCTGTATGCAGTGTTGATGTTGGTGATTGGTCTGAATTCTTCTTTCAGCAAAGATGAGGACCAGAACCAACTCAGTCCAGTGGTTACAGTGACCAAAAACGCCTATCAGGCCTATGCGGTCCGGAAGCTGGTCATTGATGCCATCATGGCTACCCATGATGTGAGAACTCAATTGGTAGATCAATGGCATGCAAAGGGTCATTATGATGACAAGGCCATCAAAGGATTGATGGCTGGTCAATCGATCGACACGGTCACCGGTGTGGTGACGATTGATCTGACAACAGTTTCTGGTGCTTTTCAGGAGGGTGATGTGGTTGCCTTACACCCTGAAAATGAAGCCGGTTTTTTTACTTGGCAATGTCGCAGCAATGTCAGTTCAAATAAGGTTCCTGGTTCATGTCAAAAATGACACACAAAAACACCCTTCTATGTGACTATCAACACTTATTTTCATCCCAATACATTTGTTAAGATGATTAACTTTTTTTGAAGGGAGAAATGATGAAAAAACTGTTGTTGTGCATGTTGGTTTTGGTTACGCAGGTTCAAGCCAGGAGTACCTCCAAACAAATTGATGAATTGTTGAATGGGTTGTTTGATAACAAGGGCCCTGGTGGTGTGGCACTGGTGGTCAAGGATGGCAAAATCATTTATCGCAAGGCATTTGGGCTCGCCAATTTAGAACTGAATGTCAAGATGAAGCCAGACCACATCTTTCGCATCGGTTCTATCACCAAGCAATTCACTGCTGTGGCCGTCATGCAATTGGTCGAAGCTGGTCAATTGGATTTGGATGCCGACATTACTGAGTACATCAAGGACTATCCCACCCATGGCCACAAAATAACCATCAAACATTTATTGAATCACACCTCAGGCATCAAAAGTTATACAGGCATGTCCAAATGGGACAGTGAGGCGCGCAAGCGGGACTTCACCCCAACAGCGTTGATTGATTATTTCAAAGCTGAACCCATGGACTTCAGTCCAGGTGAACAATTTCGTTACAACAACTCAGGTTATGTTTTGTTGGGACACATCATCGAAGTGGTGTCTGGTGGAAGCTATGCAGAGTATATCAACAACAATATATTCAAGCCTTTGAAGATGGAGCGCTCATCCTATGGTTCCACTTCAAGAATCGTTAAAGACCGCGCTTATGGGTATGACCAAGTTGATGATACCTATAAAAATGCAGACTTCTTGAGCATGACACAGCCCTATGCCGCCGGATCATTGTTGTCCACAGTGGATGATGTGCATACTTGGTATCAAGCCATCTTAAATGATGAACTGATCAGTGCAGAAAGTCGTGAACTGGCGCATGCCATGGGTGTACTTAATAATGGAGAAAAAGTGGGGTATGGATTTGGTTGGAGCATTGGCAACATTCAAGGGACCCCTATGGTCGAACATGGCGGTGGTATCAATGGTTTTCTGACCGCTTCATTGGTGTTGCCAGAAGAAGATGTCTTCATTGCTGTATTCTCAAATTGTCTGTGTAATTATCCGGGTGATGTGGCCATGCAAATGGCCGGTATCGTGATTGATAAACCTTTTGAATGGGAAAAGACCAGCCTGGAAGAATCCTTGATGGAATCTTATCAAGGGGTGTATGAAAAGACGGCTGATGATGTGCGGACATTGACTTATGTTGATGGGCAAATGTACTCATTGCGTTCTGGTGGCAGTAAGTATGCCATTCATCCTTTTGCCAAAGATCAGTTTTTCTTTGATGAAGGCACCATGACTTTACAATTTAACCGTGATGATACCGGCCAAATCACTTCTGTGACATCAAAGAGTACAGGTCTGGATCAAACCTGGCTTTTGACTGACAAGCCATTACCTACAGTGAATGCTGTTGCCATGGCTCCAGAGCTGTTCGCCACCTATGTGGGTAAGTATGAATTGGCGCCTGACTTTTACATCAACATATTTGCCGAAGATGAAGTCATGTATACCCGTGCCACCGGTCAGCAGAAAATTGAATTGATCGCTACATCAGACAATCAATTCACTTTGAAAGACACTGACATCAAACTCACCCTGAACACCAATGAAAGTGGTGAAGTGTCCAGTTTGACCTTACACCAGAACGGCGATCATCAAGCCAAGAAGGTTGAGTAGTTAATTCGCTATTGTCATCCCGGACCCTGATCCGGGATCCAGCGTCTTTTGGAATGTAGGCGATATTCAAAGACACTGGATACCGGCCTTCGCCGGTATGACGACCTTGGTTTAAGTATCATGATCTGTTTGATGTCTTTCAAACGCAGTCTTGAAAGAATAGATCTTATACCTTGAACAGGTCTCCTGCTTCATGTTGCAATAACCACTGTTTCCTTTCCAGTCCGCCAGCATAACCGGTTAAAGTGCCATTGGCCCCAATCACCCGGTGACAAGGGATGATGATGGAAATCGGGTTTTTACCATTGGCCGCCCCCACAGCACGGACAGCTTTGGGGTTGTTGATGGACTGGGCCATGTCTGAATAAGAGGCCACTTGTCCATATGCGATGGTTAACAAGGCTTGCCAAACCTGTTGTTGGAAGTCAGTGCCTTGTGGATCTAGTGGCAAATCAAAGTCTTTCCTTTGGCCAGCAAAGTAATCTGTTAACTGTTCTTTGGCCAGATCAGTGATCTTATTGGAATCGATGGGTTGGCGTTGTTCCTCAACAAAATAGACGCTGCGGATGCCTCGGTCTGTGGCCGTGATTTCTACCCAGCCTATGTCAGAATTTAAATAATCGGTATGCATTTTATAATTGGCTCCAAAGTTGGAAGGTGAGGTAGCTGCGCCAAGGTGCAACTCGTTCTGGTTCTATGGCATGGCCTTTGATGGCTTTATCTACGCCCAAATCGCCTGCCAAAAAGATGTCGGGATCGCTCAATCCACGCAGTTTGGCATAGTTGATGGTCCAAGGCCCAATGCCTTTGATGTCGTGCCAGGTGTCTGGATCATTGGCATGTTCATGGTCAATAAAGTGGTGGGCCAAATCGCGAATCGTTTGTTTTCTGGCTCCTGGCATTTTTAAAAAATCCAGTTCACTGTTTGCAATGGCTGCTGGTGAGGGAAACCAATGTTGATCACCGCGTTGTTGCCCCAGATGTTCAACCACTTGAATGACCAGGTTTTTGGCGGCTGTTACTGAGATTTGTTGCCCCAAAATGGCCCGGATTCCAGCTTCAAAAACGGACCAGATTCCCGGGATTCTGAGACCACTGTGTAAAGTAAATCCGGACGGTAATTGTTCTGCCAGATGGGTTTCGATGGTTTCGGTATCCGCGTCCAAGTCCAGCTGTCGCCGGATGTTGTTCAACACCCTGTGTAAATGCTTGAAATCATGCAGTTGTAACTGAACTTCAAAAGCATTTTTCTCGGGTAAGTGTTTGGCCGTAAAGGCGCCTTGGGATTCAGCCAAAGCAAAAGTCCTGCCATAGTAATCCGGGCCAATGGTTTCAAGTTGTGGTATCAAGCGCGCTTGCAAGAAGTTTTGTAAGCGTTGCCAGTCATAAGGTGGTCGATAAAACAATTTAATGCAGATTTCATTGCTGGCTTGGTGACCGGTTTTACGGATTTCAGATGGCGTGAGTTTCATGGTTTTGATGAAACAATCATTGAACCGGCGCACACTGTTAAAACCACTGGCAAATGCAATTTGATTGATGGGTAATTGGGTTTGATGTAACAACTGCTTTGCCATCAGACATTGTTGGTACAACACATAAGATTTGGGTGAAATGCCCAGATGCTTGACGAACAGTTGCCTCAAGTACCGGTCGCTGACACCCAAATACTCAGCGAATTGATGCATCGATTGGTTTTCTAAACGGCCGGCATCAATCAATTTGATGGCTCGTTGCAACAAGGCTTGACTGCCCATCCAAGCGGCTGATTGGGGAGCGCTGTCAGGACGGCAACGCAAACACGGTCTGAAACCTGCTGCAGCGGCTTGATAAGCCGAGGGGTAATAATCAACATTGGATTCTTTCGGTGGTGTGGCAGGGCAGATGCTGCGGCAATAAATGCCAGTGGTTTTTACCGCAGTAAAAAAGCGGCCATCGAACCTGGCATCTCGTGATAATCTGGCTTTTCGACAAACTTCTTGACTGAGCACTGCTATAAATAAAATGATTGACTGGTCTTAATTGTAAGCCAAGTAAACGAATAAACCAGCCATTTTCGGAACTGAATTCGGTGGCTCTCTATTCGACAGATTTTGGCTGGTAGTTGATTTCTTCAGTTGTGGTAAATAATTGCCATAAACCAGGATCGATGTCTTTGAATAAAGCTTGAAAACGCAAGTTATCTGCGCTTTCATTGGTTACATTTCGGATTAAAATTTGTTCTATTTGTTGCGGGAATTGTTGTTGTATCTTGGCATAAATTTCAGGGTCATACTCGCCACTGTCACCAACCAGGATGAATGTTCTGTTGGGATACCTTGTTAGAATTTGTTTGATTTGTGGTGGCTTGGTTTCGGTGCTTTTGACAAACAGGTTTAACAAGCTGCTGTCCCTGAAACGAAAAGCTTTCAATGCATAGTCTGCCATTGGAAAACCTTCTTTTTCAATGGCTGCTGAAAGGGCAGGATACAATTGCCATGGGCTTGATGAGACAAAGTGTAAAGCACCATCAGCTCGTAACCAGTGCCGGTACTTTTCAGCCATGCCTGGCACCAAAGCAAAGTCTTTGTAGAATGTGTTGTACAGCAATTGCTTGCGATCAGTCACGCTGGAAATCTTGATGGTGTCATCAATGTCACTGATGATTGATACGCCATGCGGGTCGATTAAACTGACATGACCGGTGAATACTCGGGTATCGCCATCAGCCAATACAGCTTCAAAGGTCAGTTGAGCGGTCTTGGTGGCTGTTTGCATGACATCGGCATCCACCGATAAAACCCGTGAGAAATGACCATTTTCTGCCGATTCAGGTATGGCATAAGTCCTGTCAGCAAAGCGGATGACAACAGTTTTACCCCGTTCATTGTCTGCCAGTAAGGCATTGACTCGATGATCAAAGTTCCGTTGATTATCGGGAGAAACCTCCAATCCATACGTGGTTTCGAGGGCCGATTGAATCAAGGCTTTTCTGACTTTAGAGTCTTCTGCTTCAAAGACCCAACCATGAATGGGCACCTGCCATTGATTGCTGTCCTGGTTGAACCAAGCACTGGTGTTGAAGAAGACCAAGGTTTCATCAGATTTTAATTCGCTCACTGGGCCCGCCAACAATGCCTGGGTTGCCAACATGAATAGTAATGTGCCTATGAGGTTCAGTCTTTGTTGCATGGGTTCAAAAGTTTCCAAGGTTAAATTCTGTGTTCATTATCGCAGCTTTGAGGCCAGGGTCAATCTCAGAATAGTTGAACCACTTTGCAAAATTGAGTGTAGCCATAAATTTGCCACAATAAAACATTTTATCAACACAATAATTAAATATACTGAAGACTGATTTATAACGATTGAACAGCAATGAAAAAATTAGCATTAGGGTTGATATTTGGTTTCTTGATGGCTTGTGGCGGTGAAGATTCTAAGCAAGTGACACAGGAAGAAGGACAAACAAAAGGAGCGCAAGTTCAAAGCAAAGAAGGTGATTCTGACAGCCGTCAGACACAGACATTTGACTCCGCCGTCCAAGGGACCACAACTTTCAAACTGCTGAGCATCTCTGAAGGCATTTTTGAAAACACCAGTGCACTGCAAATCAATTTCAATTTGCCGGTCAAGCCAAACCAGGACTTCGAGCAATTGATCAGAGTCACCAGTCAAGGCCAATTGGTCAAAACAGATTGGGTCTTCAGTGACAATCGGATGGCCATGTACTTTCCTTTCATTGATGCCAGTACTGAATATGAAATCAACGTCAGCCAATCTCTGAACAGTGCGGGAAACAAGATGTTGACCCAAGCTTCAAAAGTCAATTTAAAGACCCAACCTTTGAAAAAGTCCGCACGGTTTATTTCTACAGGAAACACCTTGTTGAGTACCGACGAAGACTTACCCATCGAAGCGGTTAACGTGGATGCTGTTGAACTCAAATTCTGGCGCATTAATAACCAGCACATGCATCGTTTTTTACAAAATCCCAACAAAAAAGACATATATAACCTACAAAAAATGACTGAAGTGGCTGAGCTGGTTTTCACCAATCATTACGAACTGGATGAGGTCAAGAATAAAATTGAAAGTCATAATTTACCGATAGACCAGATCCAGGCAATCAAACCTTCAGGCATTTATTTTGTCACCATGATGCCAGATGATGCTTCTTATGAATATCAATACGAATCGACCTGGTTTATCCAGACAGATCTGGGCTTACACACCCGCGTTTATCAAAGTTCGGTGGCTGTTTTCACCCACCAATTACCTGCAGCAAAAGTTTTTCCTGATGTGCAGATTCAATTGTTTGATAACAAAGGCAACGAGGTGGCCAATGCAACCACCGACCAACAAGGGTTTGCCTCCCTGGATTACAGTCAAAGCAAGCAATTGAATTTTGTGTTGGCCCAGGCTGGCGACTCGATCAACTTGGTGAGACTGAAACAGCCCAAGTTGGACCTGTCTGAGTTTGGTTTGGCCAAACGCAGGTACCAACAACAGGAATTGTTTTTATATGCCCCAAGAGACTTGTACCGACCAGGAGAAACCGTTCATATCAACGGTTTGTTGCGTGATGAAGATGGTCAAATGGTCACCTCTACCCCGATACACGTTGACATCAGGCGGCCTGATAATCGCTTGTTTAAAACCTTCAAATGGCAAGGTGACGCATTGGCGTTTTATCAATCATCATTCACCATTCCGAGTGATGCCATGACGGGAACCTGGACCTTCAATGCCGTGGTGGCCAACAACAACAGTTTCAACTACGAATTGCAAATCGAGGATTTCTTGCCTGAACGGTTAAAGCTGGCATTATCAACAGGCAATGATTCAAAACAAGTGCCGGTAGAACAAGCACCCATCATCAACATCCAAAGTGATTATTTATATGGAGCTCCGGCGGCTGGTAATCGATACGATGCCACGGTTACGGTCAGCGCTTCCACCAAACTTTTTGATACCTATGAAGACTACCACTTTGGTTCCAATCATTACACCAGTTATGACAACAACTTCACCACAGATGCGAGTGAATTGAATGACTCCGGATTTGCCGCTTTGGCCTTGCCAATCAAATGGCAGAACACCCAATTTCCGCTGAAAATCAATACCCATGTGAATGTATATGAGGCGGGTGGCCGGCCTATTTCAAGAAGTGTACAACAAACCGTGTGGCCACAACCGATGGCTGTGGGTATCAAGCCCATGTGGGATGGTCGTTTTGCCAGTCCCAACAAAGCCAACGCAGTTTCATTACTGGCAGTTAACCAGGCCGGAGAACAGATCGCCCTGAAACGCGCAGAAATCATGCTGATCCAGGAAAACCGTGAACGGTATTGGCATTGGGGCGATGATGGCTGGGGGTATCGAAACAACAGTCAGGAAGTGCCCGTATACAATGCCGTGGTCAACCTGGCACAAGACGCTGAGTCACTGGTTTCACTGCCCCTGGATTATGGCATGTACCGAGTGGAAGTTCGAACACAGGATCAGCAATTGATTTCCAGTTACCGTTTTTTCTCAGGATGGCGTTGGTATGATCCCTACGCTTACCGGGGTGAAAAACCAGATCAAGTCAAACTGGCTTGGCAAGCCGATGATTGGGTGCCTGGTCAACAAGCTGAGCTACTGGTGACGGCACCTTATGCAGGTACCGCTTTGATCACCGTAGAAAGTGATGAACTGCTGTGGCACCAAAGCATCGAAATGTCTTCTGCAGAAGAGTTGATCAAGGTCCCAATTGACAGTCAATGGCGGCGTCATGACCTTCATGCCAGCGTCATGGTGATTCAATCCGGGTCAGGCAACAAAGACCGCAATCACCTGCCCAGGCGTTCGATGGGGGTCATTCACCTCCCACTGAATCGCAGTGACAGAAAACTGTCTATGGAATTGCAGCACCCTGAAAAAACGTTGCCTGATGAGCCGGTTCAAGTTACGGTCAAATTGACACAGTTTGATGCCAAGCAAAACACCTTTGTGACCTTGGCAGCGGTAGACACAGGGGTGTTGAATGTCAGTCAATTCGAAACGCCTAAACCCTTTGAGTGGTTTTTTGCCAAACGCCAATACCTGCCAGCCTTACGCGATGTTTATGGTTCATTGATTGCGATGATTGAAGCCAAACAAGCACAACAGAAATTTGGTGGTGATGCAGACATCAGCAGGGGGGGAGATGAAGCCAAGGCAGATGTTCAAATCGTCTCGATATTCACCGACAAAGTCGCCTTTGACCCAAATGGTGAAGCCAGCATCGAGCTACAGTTGCCGTATTTCAATGGTGAATTGCGTCTGATGGCAATGGCCTTCAATGAACAACAGTTTGCCGGTGCAGACAGCCGCATCAAAGTGGCTGCACCGATTGTGATTGAGACTTCTTTGCCCAGATTTTTAGCCAAGGGTGATCAATCAACAGCCACGATTGAATTCCACAATACCGAAGATGAAAGTACCGAAATCAGCTATCAAATTCAGGCTGATGATGCTTTAGGTGGTGAAATCGAATCCGGGGTGAAGGCTTTAGCAGCTGATGAGAAACACATCATCCAATTACCCATATCAGGAGCGGTACACCAAGGTCAGGGCCGCATTCAAGTGGTGGCAGGTGCCCAATCTGGATTCAACATGGATCGATCATGGTATCTGGCTTTGCGCCCAGCCATGCCAGCTGTGGTTGACCAATACAAAGCCCTTTTGAAGCCCAATGGTTCATACACCACTGATGTTGATGCATACAGTAAGTTTGATGATTTGAATCTTAAAGCTGTGATGACCATTTCAGATACGCCGGTGTTGAATCGAGAAGATCACATGTTGCAATTGTTGCAGTATCCCTATGGTTGTTTGGAGCAAACTTCGAGTCGAGCCTGGCCTTTGTTGTATGCGGAAGAAGCTGATTACCGCCTGTATGCACCAGCCAAACAAAATGACCTTTATAACAACCGATTTAATGTGGTCAATGGTGCCATCAGTCGCTTACTGGGTATGCAATTGTACAGTGGTGGTTTTGGCTTGTGGTCTAATGACAGCTATGAAGAAAACTGGTTGACTGTGTACGTGACTGACTTCTTGGTCCAGGCACGAAAATTAGGCTATGAAGTGCCTGAAGAACCCTTGAACAAAGCCATCACAAGATTACAAAATTACGTCAGAAACTCAGGTCAGGTGAACTCAAATTTAGCACAATACCTCAGTCACCGAAACCACTTTGAAATTTCTTACAAAGCCTATGCCGCCTATGTATTGGCAACGATGAATCAAATCAGCTTACAAGACGTACGCCGACTGTTTGATCAATTCAGTGATCAAGCCCGCAGTCCGTTACCACTGGCTCATTTGGCTTTGGGGCTGGAAAAATTGGGTGATGAGCGCCGAGCCACAGAAGCTTGGCAACAAACTGTGGATTTTAAATGGAACCGAAATAGATACGAGTACTATGGCGATTATGGATCTAAAGTGAGGGACTATGCAGAGGTGGTTGCTTTGGGTACCAACAGTCAATTGCTGTCAAACTTACCACAGTCAACATTGGATTTGATCGTCCCGTTACAAGCAGATATTGCCAACCGCAAATGGTTCTCAACCCAGGAAAGAAGCACTTTATTTAAAACTGCGAAACTGTTAAAGCTCGCATCTCCCCCCGATTCCGAGTGGTCTGTAACGGTTCAACAGGCTGATGAAGATAAAACCTACCAACAAAGTCAGGACTTGTTGAAAGTGTGGCGTGACCAACAAGCCCTCACCGGCATCAAGGTCAACAACCAAGGTGAGAAGCCGGTTTATTTGGATTTGAAATACCAAGGTTATTTGAAGCAGCATGTGGCTGAAAATAATGGCATAGTGGTCAAGAAAAAGTATTTCGATTTGAATGGCAATCATGTTGAATTGAGCGACATAAACTCAGGCGATTTTCTTTTGGTCCACTTAGAAATGTCTTTACAAGAGGAGTACAATTACTTACCTGATGCCATGGTGATTGACTTGCTACCAGCAGGTTTAGAGTTGGAAAATCAAAACCTCGATCATGCTTTAAAACTGGATGACATCAAGGTGGATGGAAAGTATGTGCGGGATTGGGGAGGACAAACCTATCTCAAACACAGCGAATACCGCGATGATCGATTCGTGGCGGCGTTGACCTTATCCAGTTACCACAACGCCCATGTGTTTTATTTGGCCCGTGCAGTGACGCCAGGTGAATACGTCATTCCTCCTACTTTGGTAGAAGACATGTACAGACCGGAAATTCGCTCCACCAGCGATGATTTGGGCAAAATCAGCATTCAATAAGCAAGTTTGAAATGAGCCATCCCAGCCCAACAACTCAAGCAAAAAGCATTTGGCAGCGTTCGGTCCGCTGTGCCAAGGGTTTGTTGTTGGCTTGGGTGATGGTGTTGTTGACATTTGTGACCATGGACTGGCTGATGCCATTACCCATTGAAGCGTTTGAACAGAGGCATTTTGCACAAGTGGTGGTTGATCGGACAGGTCAGCCCTTAAGGTCTTTTGCTGATGCTGAGGGTGTTTGGCGTTATCCGGTGACATTGGATCAAGTATCTCCGCGTTACCTGGAGGCCTTGATCAACTATGAAGATCAATATTACTACCAGCATTTTGGCATCAACCCTTTGGCCGTCATGCGAGCAATCGGACAACGCATCACAGAAGGTCGTTTTGTATCAGGGGCTTCAACATTAACCATGCAAGTGGCGCGGATCCTGAAACCGCATGACAAGACCGTGGGTGGAAAACTGGGTCAGATGTTCAGGGCGCTGCAATTGGAATGGCATTTCAGTAAAGAAGAAATCCTGACATTTTATTTAAACTACGCCCCTTTTGGTGGCCCCATTGAAGGGGTGCAGGCTGCCAGCTATGTCTACTTGGGTAAGCCCGCGGATCAGCTCAGCCACTCAGAGGCGGCGTTGTTGGCTGTGCTGCCACAAGCGCCCAGTCGCTATCGGCCGGATCGACACAAACAAAAGGCCAGAATTGCTCGAGATAAAGTGCTGGATCGTTTGTTAACCCATCATGTATGGTCTGAACAAGTGGTCAAAGAAGCCAAACAGGAGCCGGTGTGGGCCAACTACAATGCCAGGCCAATGATTGCACCGCTGTTGGCGCGGCGTTTGAGTCAACAGCAACCCAAGCAGGCAGTGATTGAGACCACGGTGGACATCAATATCCAGGCCAACCTGGAGCAGATGTTAAAGCACCACATGGCACAACAAGCTGATCAAGTTTCTGCTGCCATATTGGTGGTGGACAATGCAGACATGTCGACACTGGCTTATTTGGGTAGTGCAGATTACACCGATGAAGACCGGCATGGCTACGTCGACATGATCACAGCCACTCGATCCCCAGGCTCCACACTGAAACCTTTCATCTATGGGATGGCGATAGACCAAGGTTTGATTCACAGCCAGTCCTTGTTGTTTGATGTTCCCCAATCATTTGCTGGGTACCGACCGAAGAATTTCACCGATGAATTTTCGGGGCCGGTCAGTGTCAGCCAGGCATTGGTGCGCTCTTTGAATATGCCAGCCGTTCAGGTTCTGGACCAACTGACTCCAGAAACCTTTTATACCAACCTCAGAAATGCAGGGCTGGATGTTCAGTTGCCTGATCGCGCCAAACCCAATTTATCCTTGGCCTTGGGTGGTGGCGGTGTCAATATGGAACAGTTGGTTGGCACTTTTGCCAGTTTGGGCCATCAGGGCCAAGCAGGTTCAGTCAGATTCACACCCGCCGATGTCATCAAAAGATACCCATTGCTCAGTGAAGGTGCTGCCTGGATCGTCCAAAATGCACTGTCTCAAGCCTCGTTGAAGCAAAACTTGAATCGTCGGCTGTTGAGGCAAACTCCTGGCATCGCCTTTAAGACAGGTACCAGTTATGGTTTCAGAGATGCATGGGTGTTGGCCAGCAATGCCCGAATCACCATCGGTGTTTGGGTCGGACAACCCGATGGTTCATTTTTGGCCGAAAACAGCGGTAGACAAGCGGCCGTACCGTTGTTGAATCAAGTGTTGGCAATCTTACCAGAGACCTACCACCAAACTGTGGAACAGCCAGTTACGGTCAGTGAAGCTGTGGTTTGCTGGCCATTGGGCTTGCAAGCCAAGTCCCAAGCGCCTGAGGCATGCCAACAGAGGAAATCGGCCTATCTGTTAAGCGGCATGGCACCACAAACATTCAGTGACCCCATGAATCATTTGTTTGCCACTGAACAATTGAATTTGTTGCTGGATGCAGAATCGGGTTTAAGAGTCACGCCAGCCTGTGCGGCTGGTGCGACGAAAATCAAGCAACAGGTGGTATGGCCTTTGGTGTTGGATCACTGGTTACCCAAACATCAACAGCGTCAACAAGCACTGCCCAAATTTCACCCCGATTGTCAGCTGACCCAATCGGATCATCAGTTGTTAATCACAGGCATTCATGATCAGGCCATCATTTATCCGGAAGTGACGGCTGCAAGTGTGCCAGCCATAGAGTTGGAGTTGTTGGGTTCAACGGGGGTTAATTATTGGTTCTTGAATGGAGAATTGCTGGACCAATTCAGCAGCGAACTGGTGTTGAACGAACTGCCACCTGGTAACTACCAACTACAAGTCATCGATTCCAGTGCCCAAACAGCCGCACTGAGTTTTGCTGTACGCATGTAGTTTCGTACGGCTTTTTATACACTTCACAATTAATTTGATCTAATTTTCTCTTTTTGCGTTACTTTTATTGGTAACCACGGTTTCCGCCAATAAGATAGATTGATACAACATTCATTACTGACGGGAGACCACTTATTTTTTCTGATAACCACATCATGCTACAGGTCAAAGCAGGCGAAGTGCAAAAGCTGGGTTTGTTGTATGAACGGCACAAAAAAGCATTGTATGGTTTCTTTTATAAGATGAGTCGATCGAACACAATCAGTGAGGATTTGGTGCAAACGGTTTTCATCAAGATTCTGAAATCGAAACACACCTTTGTTGGTAATGGCAAATTCGTTACTTGGATGTTTCACATCGCCCGCAACGTGTTGCATGATCATTACCGAAAAAACAAACATGCCCATTTAAATGTGGTTGAAGATCAGGCCAATGAGTTGGCATCTGCTGAAACCGTTGAAGGGCAGTTTGACTCGGAACAAACCATTGATCGGCTGTTTAAAGCCATCGATTTGCTCAGTATAGAAAAGAAAGAATTATTGATCATGAGCCGCTTTGAAAATTTGAAGTATCAACAAATCGGTGAAATCATCGGCTGTTCAGAAGGGGCCGTAAAAATGAAAATCCGCAGAACATTGATTGAATTGAGAGATTTGTTCAATCGACTAGAATCAGGAGCTGAAGATGTCGCATAAAGACACCCATAAATCACCCAGTTCACATCAAGAGCTGGAGTTACTCATGATGGACTACCTGTCTGGAAGGATGAGTCAGGAAGAAGCCGACAATTTTGAACTGATCATTGCTGACAATCCCCAGTACAGTCAGGAATTGGTTGAACTGCAACAAATGATGTCCTTGATTGACCAACACAACCAAACAGAAATCCCTGAACCATCGGCGCAAATGGATGAAAATTTCTATGCCATGTTGCATGAAGCGGTGCGCGAAGAATCGCAAAACTCAAGTGGCTGGTGGCAGTCAATCACCGCATGGTTTCAGTTACCACAGGTGCGAAAGGTTTCTTATGCCTTCAGCTTTTTGGTGGTGGGCGTGTTTATGGGGCATTACATGCACCTCCTGAACAACCAATCAGATATAGAAGCTGAACGCCTGGCGATTAAAGACCAACAAATCCAAGCCTTAACGGTGTTGTCATTATTGGACATGCCATCTGCCAACAAGAGATTGATGGCGGTCAATCTGGCATCCATGACCGAGCAGCCCAATGAGGCCATATTTGAGGCTTTGTTAACTACATTGAAACAAGACAGCAACACCAACGTGCGGCTTGAAGCACTTGATGCGCTGGCTCAACACACGAACATTCAAGCAGTGAGAACCGGTTTGGTGGCCGCCATCAACCAACAAACTTCACCCATGGTACAAATTGCCATGGCCAATTTAATGCTTAACCTGAATGAAACTGAAGCCGTAGGACCCATCAGGGAACTGCTGCAACAACCCGACTTGATCGAGCCAGTGAGGAGTGAATTGAATGAAGCACTCATTGAGCTGATTTAATCCAGGAGAACATAATGAGAAATTTAACCAAAGCCACAATTCTAATCAGCGCAGCCCTGTTGATGAGCACATCTGCTCAAGGGGTCAAAAAAATAATGGGCCAGATCAAACAATCTGAACAAATCTATGAAACCATGCGATTTACAAATCAGCACGAAGACAATCAAGTCACCATTTTCAATGTTTATGGTTCGATTGATGTGGAAGGGTATGCTGGTGATGAAATTGAAGTTGAAGCCGTGAATCAGGTGTATGGCAAGTCGCAATCGGTGGTTGATCAGGGCTTGAAAGAGATTGGCCTTAATTTTGAACAGCACGGCAAAAGAATTTATATTTACCTGGATTCACCTTTCACATATTTTGTTCCGGAAAGTGGTGAATTGTGGCACAGTGATACATGCTGGCGTCGGGATGATTGCAGCCGTAAACATGAGAAGAAGGCCTATAAATATCGCCTGGATATCAAGGTAAAGTTACCAAAAGAACTGAGCATAAAAGTATCAGCCATCAACAATGGTGACATCACTATATCAGGTGTTCATGGCAAAAATCTGAACATCAGTAACATCAACGGCGCCATCGATATGGTAGATGTTTCCGGACAAACATTTGTCAATGCAATCAATAAAGACATCAACATCGCATACAGCGAAAACCCGACTGCAGATTCAGAATTTGAATCTATCAACGGTGATTTAAACATCACCTTTGCTGGTCAGCCCAATGCCGAGGTGGTTTATAAAACCATGCACGGTGATTTTTACACCGTTTATGACGTCAGTATGATGGCGCCTGTGGTGAAGCGAACCAGCAAGCAAAACAAACATGGCATTCATTATAAATTAGACGCCGAAAGCCGACTGCAAGTGGGCAATGGTGGTCCTGAATACAGATTCAGAACCCTCAACGGTGACATCAAAATCAAATAACATCAGGAGTAACATGATGAAAAGAAAAACAACAACGAACACTGCATGGGCTGTTGCCATGAGTTTAATCGCCACGGTCTCGCTGGCTCAGAATAACGATGAGTTGAGAGAAGAAATCGTGATTCCACTGAGCAACCCCGATGAAGTGGGGACATTGGAAGTGAATCAAATCTATGGTGGCATGAAAGTCGTTGGTTACGATGGTAAAGAAGTTATCGTGGTGGCCAAACAAAAGAAAATGCAATCAACTGTGAAGATGAAAAACGGCTTGCGCAGAATTAACAACAATTCAATGGCACTTGAAGCAGAAGAATCTGACAACTTTGTTGAAGTGAGCGCACAAACCTACAGTGGTGGCAAAGACACCATGAACCTGGAAATCAGGGTCCCAAAAAATTTCAACTTGCACCTGAGTAGCATCAATGACGGTGACATTTTAGTAGAAAACATCAATGGCGAACTGGAAATCAGTAATGTGAATGACAACATCACCCTCAACCAGGTTTCAGGTTCTGCAGTAGTGGATTCAGTCAACGGTTTGATCAAGGCCAATTTCAATGCAGTGACCCCGGGTTCAAAATTGGTGTTCACCAGTTTTAATGACGATGTGGATCTGACCTTGCCTGGTAGCGTCAAAGCTGATTTCAAATTACAAACAGCCTATGGTGAAATATATACTGGGTTTGACATTGAGTTTGATACCTCGGAACCTGTGATTGAAAAGGATAACCGAGAAAAGTCGTACAAAGTCAAGATAGAAAAGTGGGTATCCGGGACTGCCAATGGGGGTGGAACAGAAGTGGTATTGAAATCACACTCGGGAGATTTAATCGTCAGATCCAAATAAACCTCCCAAGTTCGCATGAAGCTGCTGGCATGTACCAGCAGCTTTTTTATGTGGTCACTTTAACTGCTGTGCCACTGACACTGACCATCATCATAGAGCCGGTATCACCGATCACCTCATAATCGATGTCGATACCGACGATGGCGTTGGCACCCAATTGACTGGCTTTATCTTGCATTTCCTGGAATGCGACTTCACGGGCCTGGCCCATTTCCTTTTCATAGGCACCTGATCGTCCGCCAACAATGTCGCGAATTTTACCGAATAAGTCGCGAAAAATATTGGCGCCTAAAATGGCTTCTCCGACAACAATGCCTTTGTAATCTGTGATTTGATGTCCTTGTAAATCTGGGGTGGTACTGATAATCAATGTTAACTCCTGTTGCTTAAATAATCAGCATACAGGAATAACCTTCAATTCGAAAATGTCAGAAGTCACAGATTGTTTGGTCAGTGATGTGGCGATGAGGGTGGTGAGAAAAAAGGCCGCCAGTTAAACTGTGCGGCCTTTAGGGAGGTCAGTGTTTGGTATGTATCAGTTCTTTGAAGAATTTCAGCCAGCTTTTTTTGTATGCCCGCTTATTATCTCGGTAAGCAGGAAAGGGGCTGAAAACTTCTAAACTGTCATCCACACTGTTGTGGGGGTTGACGTTTTTTATATTCATAAATCACCTGTTTGGTTACTTATGACGCTCATTTTAAGCAAATAAATAGAGTAAACCACCCAATCTGATGTTGCCGCTGATGTAACAATTTTTGACACATGTCACACTTTACTGACTCTGATGACCGTTTTTTACTTAAATTTTGATGTATTTACATAAAAGTACATTCCAAATCATTGTCTAGGACTGATCAGATGATTATGCTGAAGCCATCAACTATGTTCAATGTATGCCGGAGATAAGTAAATGTTTGAGTACCATGGGTGGATCGCCATTAAATTTAAATCAGAGAAAGGTGATAAAAAAGATGACGAGTCATTGGAGCAGATCAGAAAAATTAAAGCTTTGATTGATAAGTATTCAGAAAAAGTGGCCAAATTTGAAATTTTCTATCAAATGGGCAAACCCTTTGTCAGATTAGATGGGTGTTTGTCTCACTATCAAGGATGGGTGCTTAAGTTATTTTTCGCCATTGCTAAACTGGCCAATAACAGTGAAGGCATCTTGTTTATTCAGGATGAAGACAATCCGTTCTTAAACAGCCGATTCCGTATATGGCAAATGATGGAAGGTGAGGTTTTATCAGGTGACATGACCTTTTTCCCGGACATATGTAATCCAGTTCATAATGGACAACATGCTGCATGAATGGTTTAAGTATTCTTTGATCAATTAAGGCGGCTGGCTCATCAAATGCAAAAAGGACAAACATTATTACAACAAGTGATTGATGAGAATCATGCATCAAGCAACAGTGAACGCATTTTGTTGAGAGATAAGATGAAGCAAATACAAACTGAAATGGTTAAATTGACTTTTGAAGCTGAAATGGACAAACGGTTGTTTTCATTTTTCTCAAAACAATTGAAGAAGGTCAAAAAACAGCTGTCATTGTTGTGACTGATGGAGTGATTAATCAGTCCATCTTCCTTATACAATCAAATAACGCATAACAACGTGGTTTTGCTGCCGTTGGGTGGTTTGAAACTATGAGGGGGACTTGGTAAAGAGAAATGGTGCCGAGGGCGAGAATCGAACTCGCACTTCCGAAGAAACCGGATTTTGAATCCGGCGCGTCTACCAATTCCGCCACCCCGGCACAAGGTTGACAAGTATATAAGATTTTTCCTTGATGGCAAGTGATTTTTGTAAATATCTGATAATGTTTCCAGGTCATTGGTTAAATTTTCATTCATCCATTTCACCAGTGACCATTTTTCGAATATTTAGCGCTTGAAATCGATTGAATAATTAAGATTCGTCCTTAGTTTAACTGTGGAAAATAATAACCATAACAGCTTTAGGAGTATGCCATGCAAGTACAAGTCAATACCGATCACCATGTCAAAGGTGGTGATTTATTGCAGAAACATGTAGAAAATTTATTGAATGATGTTTTACACAGTTTTAAAGATCAGGTAACCCGTGTTGAGGTCTATATAGCTGATGAGAACAGTCACAAAGGAGGTGATGATGACTTGCGCTGTACCATGGAAGCCAGAATTCGTGGTTTGAAACCCATTGCCGTAACCCACCATGCTGACAACATCAATGTCGCCATTGATGGTGCTGCTGATCGAATCACTCGTTCAATCAGAAAGACTGTGGAGAAAAGAAGGGAAGCCTGAGCTAAAAAAAAAAGAAACCAGCTGATTCAGCTGGTTTCTCAAACTCATCAAAGGGTTGCGCCATTCAGCCCAATAAAGAGCGCAACATCCAGGCATTTTTCTCATGGAAGTCCATTCTTTGGGTTAACAAATCGCCGCTGACTTCATCAGTTTCTATGGCTTCGGTTTGTAACAACTCCCTGGCGTGACGGATGATGATTTCATGTGAATCCAGCAAATTTTTCAGCATCTCTTCTGCTGCGGGCACAGCAGATTCTTCTTTGATGGCAGTTAATTCCGCGAAAGCCTGGTATGAACCTGGTGCAAATTCACCCAAAGCCCTGATGCGTTCTGCGATCACGTCCACAGCCAAGGCCAGTTCGGTGTACTGTTCTTCGAATAAAGTGTGCAATGATGTGAACATGGGGCCAGTCACATTCCAATGGTAATTGTGGGTTTTCAAATACAAAGTGTATGTATCTGCCAGCAATCGGCTTAAGCCAGCCACAATCACGCCTCGATTTTCTGTGTTGATTCCAATATTTATACTCATTTTAAGCTCTTGATGTTTTAGATTGACAACCATTTTAAGGGTCAACTAGGAACTTGTAAATTTGAGTTATTTGATTGATACAATCTATTAAATAGAATGATGATCTGCTTGTGATAACAAAACAAGAATGCTGGTCTTTGATAAGCGTCTATAGTCAAGGAATGTTCTTGGGGCTCCATTCTGGTTCATGGTCTGACAGGTCTTCATATTTGCTGCGCAAATAAACCGACCTTTACAGACTATTGTTTGAGCAGTTGCTTCGCACTGCATGTCTGTTCCAAACAAAAGTGAAAACGACTGCTTACATGGATGTAAGTATGCAGCGATAGCAGGCAGGAATTGTTCCCAACAGTTCTCTGCATTCACCCCGTCCTGGGGATCGATGCGGTAGCTGCCGAGGCGAACATGACTTGCTACCTCGCACGCACTACGGCATTCAAATCGGGCTTCTTTATCTTCGATAAAACCGCCCAACTTTCATTACCTGTGCTATAACGCCATTCACATAAGGTTTCTTGACTTCGTCAAATCACCATATGTTCATTGGCTATTCTCTTCGCCTCTGATTGGCTTACATGGAAGTAAGTCCTCTGAGGAGGCAGGATGCCGGTATCAGAGGTGACTACATGGATGTAGGTCTGCCGCGATAGCAAGGAGCGATAGCGGCCGCAACATCAATAGCTCACGGCTAATCAATCATTACATCAAGGCTTATTGACTCCGTCAAACCGCCATGATTGCATGATTTGCCTAACCGGCTCGGCGGGTCAAGCTGCTCAGCAGCTTTCCTTTCTGACTAAAAGTTGAAGGTTTTGGCCACTCTGAAGCCCAAGCGTGGATCAGTGAAGTCATTTTCTGCTTTCAGCCGATGATGGATGCGATATTCCTCAATGGCACTGCCCCAATTTCCGCCGCGAATGACCCTGCTTTCACAACCGCGATTGACCCAGGCAGAGCCATCATTGGGTGCCCTCGTGTAGGAGTCATGCCAACAGTCATCAACCCATTCCATCACATTGCCACTGAGGTCATGTAAACCCAATAATGTTTTGATAAAAGTACCGGCAGGAGCAGGGCCCCAGAAGCCATCTTCGTAATTGCTGAAACCTTCACGCCATCTGATGCGGCTTTTTTTGAACTTGTCTTTGGCACCTGAGAAGTTGCCCCAAACTTGTGTGGGTTCTTCATTGCCCCAAGGGTACAAGGTGTTGTTGTCAGCACTGAGCAGGAATTCAAATTCGCTTTCTGACACCAAGCGATAATCTTCACCCGTTGCGGTACTGAGCCAGGCCGCATAGGCTTGGGCATCATTCCATGAAACATGGATCACTGGTAAATCCGGGCTGGCATTCTTGCCTAAATAGTCATGACGCCAGTTGACGTTGAATTTATTTTTGAATCGACCGGTCCTTTCATCATATATTTTTGCTCGATTCGATTTTTCAGCCGTGGTTTTGTATTGTGAGGCATTGATGAATTTTTCAAAGTCTCCTACCGTGATTTCAAATTTACTGACGGCAAAGCCATAATCTATGTTGACCAAATGACTTGGGCGTTGGTGCTTGGGTCCCGTTTGGCTGCCCATGAAGAAATCTCCCATCGGCATCACCACCATGGTAGGGCCTGTTTGGTTACCAATGTTCAATAAATCATTGAATTCATCGCTGACATCAAATGGCCCATAATTTTCAGTTTTGTTGTATAAGGTTTGGTATCCAGTTAACTGACCGGCTGCTATTTCTAATTCACCCAATGCATCAATCATGTTGGCTGCCCGTGACATGTCTAAATTATTGATGGCGGCATAAAACTGTTGATCTAAATACGCGAATCGATTCTGTTTTTGGGTCTGGATGTCATTGATGGTTTTTACAGTGATGTTGTGATTGCCATCCAACTCATTCATGCGATCAACTTGCTGGTCAGCGATGCTGAAATCCAGTTCTTGTGCTGCCCTGAGTGCCGATTCACTTAACTGTTCCAGAACTTGGGTTTTTAGCGCATTCAAAGGTTGGTAGTTGGCGTCCATATTTTCTGCCACAATCAAAGTGTGCACAGCATCTTTTTGATCATCTTCATACAATCGGTTGTTGTTGATGTGGGTTGAGATTTCATCGCTCAGCCTTTCTAAGGTCACAATGACGCTGATGCGATCGGTGTAAGTTTGTATGCGGCTGTCATTGGCATCAATTGACTTCAATCTGGCTGTCAGGGCAGTCAGGGTTCTGGCATCATAATCCCTGATGGCTTGTTCAGCTTGAGCATACAAAGAAGCATGTACTGTGGTTAACAATTCGTCCACTTCAGCAGATTCAACCCCCAGCTCTTTGGCCTTAAGGAGGTAAACCAAGGTGTTTTGGTTTTCTGGGAAAAAATCATGATCTTGTTCATGAGACAATCTGGCTAATTTCAGTAAATCATCAAGTGTCAGGTTGCTCAAGTCAAAGTCTTCTTTATTGGTTAACCAATCTGGAATTTCAACTTGTTCTAATACAGCTGTGGGTAATATTTTGGGCGCATCTACGGTATTGGGCGCGTTGGATTCAATCGCTGTCAGATTGGTGACAGGTTGGGTGGTGGAAGCGGCAAATACCTGGTCATGTGTTCTGAGGTAGTACAGACAGTAGACCAAGCCGAAACCCAGGAGCAACATACTGAGTTCTTTGAAGCTGATTACCTGCATGAGTCCCTGATGGTGTTACAAATCCTGAAGTCCCTGCTAGCATTCAGTCCATTGGGTGCCTGTTTTAAAAGGTCAGTAAACAATGCTTTGACATGTGCACCATTAACAGCACAGTCAACTTGCATGCTTTCATTGATCATGGTGTATCCATCATGATCGGTGTCTTTTGAAATCAGGTAATAGGGGACCACTGCACGTAATTTTTCTGATTGATTGGATTCAAGTTCCGGATCTGGTTGGTTCTTCAGGTGAATGTGTTCAGCTGTACCTTGTTCGGGATCGTGGATGTAAGCAAATCCGGCAATTTGCAACCAATGGCCATTGGCCGTCCAGCTGGATATGCTGTGAGCCAGGATGTCGCTCAACAAGCTGCTATCAAATTCAATCAGGCGCAGATCACTGGGGTATGGAAACATTTCTTCCAAATGCTTGATGGTGATGTCAGAACCAGCAGGGATGTTCTGATTAAGCCGAATTGAGCCTGAGTTCAATAACACCACATCGGCTTCACAAACCTTGAAATGATCCAGAACCATATCTGCCAAGGTGTTGCCTAGATTGGTTTCAAACCGTCTGATTTCAGTTTCTTCGGCAATTAACCTGTTATGGGTGACATTCAGGACAGCCGTCAAACAATCATCAGGTAAGTTTTTCTTTTGACAATATCGGCTGTCATTGGCATGACTGAGTGATTCAGTCAGCTGTAAAACAGCAACATCTTCAGGAAATTCTTGATCCAATTGGATCACTTGAGGTATGACCTGAATCTGATCACCCACGTTGATTTCAGCCACAATGGCTGATGCAGCATCTGCATCGGCTTTTAAAATCCAACGGCCGTTTACTTGCTCAGTCTGTACATAATGTTCATGACCACCAAAAATGATGTCTGGACGAATCTCAACAGGCAGTTGCATCATGGCCTTGTCGTCTGGCAGCCATTGATGCGTTAAAGCCATGACCAGTTCAGCACCTTGTGCTTTCAGTAAAGGAACGTAATGCGCTGCAGTTGATCTGAAATCACCAAAATGTTCGATGTATTCCGGATGCGCAATGTCAGTTGAGTGAGAAAACAAACCCACTTTCAGTTCACCAAATTGCATGATTTGACTGCGAGTCATATACTCTGATTCGATGCTGTTGGGTTGCCACTGGATGTTACTGCCCAGCCAATTAAATTCTGAGTGGGCCAGTAAGTCATTCATCATTGGCACATGTCTCATGCCACCCTTATCGAATTCATGGTTACCCCAGGTGACCAACATGCGTTCATCAAAATGATTGGCCTGGCCGTCCATCATGTTCAATGTTTGGATCATGGCTGCGCCGTTGTCTTGTTTGCTGATGAAAGAAGGGTGAAGAAAATCACCGGCATGCAAAAACAACACATGTTCGTAGTTGGCTTCAACTTGTTTGCGCAAAGCCCTGACCCTGGCCAAACCGCCTGTTTGACCATTATCGATGCCAGCGATGCGGTACACATCGTTGATGGATATAACGGCCAGTTGCTTTGGAGTTGCCGTTTCATTATTCTGTTCAGCGGTTGGTTTTTTAGTTGCATGTTGGCAGGCAGAACATACAATGATGATCAGTATATAAAGTATGGAACGGTTTTTCATGACGAAGATTTTATCAAATTTTATCTGGGTAGATGACACCGATGGTGCATTAAATTTAGCGGCCAAAATAAACAGTGGTGCAGACTATGCGGTTGACACCGAGTTTGAACGCAGCCGCACTTATTATTTAAACCCTGCATTGTTACAAATCAGTTGTGAAGGCACGATATATTTAGTTGATATTGCCATTCCAGATGTGGCCAAAACAGTTTTGCCAGCCATCAGAGGGTTGGTGTTACATGCCGGTTCAGAAGATTTGGAACTGTGGTTCCAAGTGACCCAAGAAAAACCAGTACGGGTT
This sequence comes from Marinicella sp., assembly GCA_965230295.1. Taxonomy (GTDB): domain Bacteria; phylum Pseudomonadota; class Gammaproteobacteria; order Xanthomonadales; family Marinicellaceae; genus Marinicella. The sequence continues at coordinate 2,879,271 of OZ246001.1, forward strand.
TTTGATACCCAAGTGGCCGCAGCCTTGTCTGGATATTCGCTCCACACTTCCTATTTGAACTTGGTACAAGAGTTGATGGGAATTGAGCTGGACAAAGCCATGAGTCGATCAGATTGGTTGGTCAGGCCCCTCAGTGATGCACAATTGCAGTATGCGGTTGAAGACATCATTTACTTGGAAGAATTCAGACACATCCTTACAAAGAAAATGGCAGAACGAGATTTTTCGGAACTGTTTGCAGTGCTGATGGGACAAATGATTGCCAACATTGATCATGATGGCCACAATGAGAAAATGTTTCAAAAATTGGTCAAATCAGAGCGCCTCAAACACCCTGAAGCCAGAAGGTTATGGGTGTTGCTCCATTGGCGTGATGATTTGGCAAAGTCAAGGAACAAGCCCAAAAACTGGATTTTAAACCCCAAGCAACTGATGGCAGTGGTGAAGAAAGTCAGAACTTTCAGTGATTTGTTTCATCTGGGATTGCACCCTAAATTTGTGAAAATGAATGGAAAGAACCTGGTTAATACACTCACCAATGATTCACACCCTTGTTTGCAGAAGATACCTGCACAAATTAAACTGAATAGTCAGCAAGGGAGTCATTTGAATGCAATGAAACAACGGTTGAGTCAGGTGGCTGAACGCAGAGGAATAGAGCCCTCCATCATCATCAACACCCAATCATTAAAAAAACTGGCCTTTGAAGGGAAAGAACTGTCTGACTTACCGACTTGGCAAGCCATTTTATGACATAAAATCACGTCAGGTTTGAGGTTATTTGCCTTAAACCTGACGTGATTGAGCGAGTTAAATTCATCCTTTAGATACAGCAAAGTCAAAACCATCTTTGTAAATAATATCCGGGTTGAGGTAAAACACCTCAAGTGCTGCTCCAGAGTCGATTTCATTATCAGCGGATTCATCACCCGGTATGCCAATCAGTAAGGTGGGTCCAAGGTATCCATCACCATTGGTAAAGGAAAAACCAAAATTATCATCGGCTTGTTCGCCACTCAAAGAGCTGCTTTCATTGAAATCCAGACCGGTTGCTATGCCAGGGATGATATAAACGATACCTGATTGGTTACCATTGAATGACTCGAATGGCACACCCACAATCACTTCTGCCATTTGATTGACATCCAAGTCTGCTGTACTGACACTGAAACCAAACCAGTCATTAGTTTCTACAGAACCGGAAATGCCTGAAGTTTGTTGGCTGAAAGTCAGACTACCTGTGCTTGTCAGCCCGGTCATTGAACCAGGCAGTAAATGTGCTGCGCCGGCGTCAACGATGTTGCCTATGTCTTCTAATGGGGTACCGATGATGAGGTCATCATGACCGTCACCATTGACATCACCTGTTGCCAAAGCATACCCAAAAACATCCAATGGTTCAGTGACTGCTCCGGTTATGTCGCTTTGTTCCCAGATTTGATCATCGTTGATTAAACCCAACGAGTTGCCATAAATTACTTGGACTAAACCGGCAAATGTATCTCCACCAATGGTTTCATAAGGCACACCAATGGCCAAATCATCATAGCCATTGTTGTTGAAATCACCTGCAGCTAAAGAAAATCCAAAAAAGTCATTGGTTTCACTGGTGCCAATGATGTTTGGGCTCGATTGGCTTAGGCTGTCTCTGATGATGTGGCTCAGTCCCATGTTGGGTGTATTGACTTGTCCGCCGTAATAAATAAACACTGAACCTCCATTGTCCACGCCAGGAAAATTTTGACCAGGAGCACCGACCACCAAATCTGCAAACCCATCTTGGTTGAAATCTCCTGTGGTGAGTGATAAACCGAAGTTGGCAAATGCTTGTCTGTCAGTCCCCACTTGTGCATCGGCATCGGCATCAATGAATTGTCCTGTGACTGATATACCGTTGGCTGAGCCATAGTGAACATAAACGGCACCTGTGTCTTCAAATTCAACCATGGCTTGATTGATGAAGTTTTTAAAAGGGGCGCCGACTGCCAAATCATCAAAGCCATCGTTGTTATAGTCTCCAGTGGTTAAACTGGTGCCAAATTCTTCACCTTCTTCTACAGCGCCACTGAGCAACAACATGCTGTCTGTATTGGTGATGCCATATTGTGCTCCATACATCACTATGATGGCACCCGCGTCAGATAAAAAGAAGTTTCTTTTGGGGGCGCCAAAAACCACATCCATCAACCCATCTCCATTGAAATCGCCACTGGCCATTGTGTGACCAAATCGATCACCCGGTTGTGTTTCATTGGCTCCTGCATTGGCTTGATCTATGTCCCATAAGGCACCAAAAAATGGATCAATGGTTTTTGTTGCCAATTCACCTGGAATGGATTGTGCAGTGGATTGTTCGCCAGATAAACACATGGCTGCAAAAAATGCTCCCGCAATAAATTTATTCATATAAGACTCCTGTTTTAGTGTGAATAACTTAGAAGATGCATGTTTGTTGCTAATCGCACATGAGAAGTGGCAATTAATCATGCACAGGTGTCACGTTGAAAAAATTTCAGTGGGCTGTTCAAAGCATCATTGAAGTATCAGTCTGGATACATACACTGGGTATATAGCGAATCATGAGGGTGATGGATCAGTAAGGGCACAGTTTTCTGAAGCAAAGAAGCGTGTGAATTAATGCTTCATGGCTGCCAGGTGCTTACCAGCACTCAATGTGGATGGGTCATCAGCACCAAGCACTGTTGTTTTGGTTTGAACCAACCGATCCATCCGGTCTACAGCGTCAGGTTGTCCTTGCAAATGCTGCGACCAAATGAGGTGCTCTTCAATGTCTAGAGTCAAACGGTGCTGAACAGGTAATTGGCTGCCGGCTATTTGTAATAAATTTTGGGCAAGTGATACAGCTGCAGTTAATTTTTTTGATTCAGTATAGAAAATAACCAAATTAAGTCGGGCCTCTATGTGTTGTTGGCTGTCATCACCGTGCTTTAGTTTTTCGCTGGCAATGATTTCCTGGATGGTTTGTTCAGCCAAGACCCAATCACCATTTTTTTGATAATACCCAGCGATCATGTTTTTAAATGTTAACGTCATACCACCATCCGGCCCGTATACTTGATATACATAAGGCATAAACGGCACGATGGTATCAATGGCTTGAAGGTGGTTACCTGTTTGTGAATAAGCATCCGCCAGATTGATTCGGGCGATCAATGTGCTGGAATGTTCTTCACCCAAAAAACCAGTCATTTTTTTGACCACAGATTCCAGCTCTGTGATGCCTTTGTTGATTGTGTTTGTATCATAAGTCAACACAGTCGCTGCTGCGCCCATGGCAATCAGCGTGTCGAGATTTTTTTCACCATAATAAGTTGTGAAATTCTGAATCGACAGTTGATAAAAGTCATAAGCCTTGGCAAACTGCTCTTTGATTTCGTAATGATTTCCTTCCACCAAATAAATGTTGGCTAACGCAGCTTCTTTTTTTGCACTGCGTTGCCATAAGGTCTTGGCTTGTGCGATCAATGGTGGTACTTTGTCTAACTGGTAGCTTTCATTGTAAGTATATATCAAAGTGATTAATGCACTGAGTTGAGCAGTTGCATCTTGGTCAGAGACGGGTTTGATTTTTATGGCCTCTAACAACAACGCTTCAGATTCTTGGTAATTTTTATTTTCATTCAAACCTGCACTTTTTTGCATCAACAAGTCTAAACGGTGTGACGAAGATAAATCTTTGTCGGCCAACAGTTGGGTTGCCAGATCAATGGCCATCTGATGTTTACCCTGGTGTCGGTAGGTTCTGACCAGTTGTAACAGGCTTTCAGAGCGTTGTTTTTTCGATATTTCATGGTTGTTGATCAGTAACGTTTCTGCTTCAGCCAAAACATCTACCAGCAAGACATCTTTACCTGATTCAATGGGTGATGATTTCATCAGTATGTTGCTTAAGATGGTGTTCATCGCTTGCGTTTCTTTTTGTGCCTGGGTTGTCTTGTAATTGCTGTACAGTGAGATCAAAGTAATGCCAGCTGCCAAGCTGAGTAGAGATGTGATGGCGATTCGTTTCGCTTTTCTGGCTGGGCTGCTAATGATCTTATTGATGGTTCGAGCTACTGAGTGTATGTGCGGCCTGTCAGATGGATTTGTTTGTACCATGGATAAAATCAACTGACGCCAAGCTTTTGGCCCACGGATTTTGTGTTGCAGGGATGACAATGAGCCAATGTTTTGCTTGATGTCATTTAAAGCCATGTCGGCCAAAGGATGTGCTTCGGCAGACATGTGCCAAAACACCAGGCCAAGGGTAAAGACATCGGTGGCTTGTGATGCCATTTCTCCCAGAAATTGCTCTGGTGCCATTGCCATGGGGCTGGCTTGTTGAATGTATGCTTCTGTCGATTTTGTATCGTTTTTACGGCTCGATCCAAAGTCCAACAAAATGGCACCCCTTTCAGGTTGCAACATCACATTCAGTGACTTGATGTCGCCGTGAACCAATTGGTTATTGTGAATGGCCGTGACAGCCTGAGTTAATTGATTGGCAAACTTCAATATTTGTGGCCAGTTCAGTGGTGTATTGGCCAGTTGTTCACTGAGCAACGTTCCATCCAGATAGTCACTCCAATATCCGGCAATATTTTGGTCGATTGTGGCTCCATGTATCGCCAGAACGTGTGGATGCCTGACCGTAGCCATATAACGGGCTTCGTCCAAAAACTGTTGCTGGCTGATATACAATTGACTTTTCTTACTTAAGAATTTAACCGCTACTTGGCTGTCTAGAATGGGGTCGTAGGCACAGTACACTTCGCCAATACCTCCATGACCAATTTTTTCGGTGATTTGCAGGTGAGCCCAATGGTCGCCAGATTTCATTTGTAAAGTTGCAAATTTCCCGTGCTTCCTGATATTTCTGGTGATGCGGTCAATTTTTTGCAATGCAGCCAAGATGTCATGATTTGAATTGGTCGAGGTTTTGTCTGCGAGATGATGGGTTTGTTCACCATCATTGATTTTTCCGGCAGCTTTCAAAATCTCTTCATCAGATGAGCCTGTCATGCCATGACCTCTGCGAGTTTTACCAGAGCCCTGCTGATGAACATGCGAGTGGCGTTGGCCGAAGGCCGTTCCATCATGTCGCAGATTTCTTGATGTGAAAATCCAAACTCCATGCGTAAAATGACTGCTTCGTTCTCATCAGTTGTGAGCTTGTTTAAGGCTTCATCATAAGCAATCAAGGTATTGAGGTCATTATCATAAGCCAGTTTTTGGTCATGACTGAATTGAGTGATGGATTGTTGGAATGGTTTGTTTTTGCGCAATTCTTGTTTGATTTGATTGATGAATATGGTGCGCAAGTAGGTGAAAAATGCACCTGGACGGTTGGCTTTGATGTTGTTGATGTTTTTGAAAGCCAGCATCATGGTGTCCTGGACGACATCTTCTGTCTCCATGAACCCCCTGGCTTGTGCAGGGATGCGACCATGGGCCCAGCGCAACAGAGCGGGTTGAAAGATGGCAAACAGCTGCTCACAAGACGCTTCATCCCCTTGTTTAAATTTTTTTAACAGAATGGCGGTGGTTGAAAAGTCTTGCAAAATTAATGTCTGCTATTGAACAGACAATCATTATACACGTTAGCGTTGTCAGCTGCAGTGATCAGGAATACAAAGGTCAGTCCGTTGACCAGGAAGCAGTTTGTTCGGTGTTCTTGCCTTGCTTACATGGTTTGAAGGCGCAACTGTTGAGCGGGTCTCTGGTAACAAAAGTGCCATCAGCGCATTTTTTCACATCATCTGTACAAATCATGGGCTTGGCAGGTTTTGTTTCATTCGCACCAAGGCAAGGCTTGAAGGCACAATTGTTATTGGAATCCCTGCCAACATAGCTGCCGTCAGGACATTGTTTTACTTCTTGGGTACACATCATCGGTACTTTAGGGAAGGATTCTTTGGGGTCAGGAGTTGAATCGACCTGATCAGGACATGCCTTAAACTCACAATGGTTGTTTTGGTCCCTGAAGACGAAAGTACCATCAGGACATTGCTTCATGTCTTCTGGGCATGCCGTGACTTCGCGAGGTGCCGGGCAATCAAAAAATTCGCATTGATTGTTGGGGTCACGGCCGACAGTTTGGCCGTCGTCACACACCTTCAAGTCTTTGGTGCACGCTTTGAATGCAATGGCTTCTTCTGTGGTTTCTGATTGTTTGCTTTGTTGTTGACACGCAGACAGGGCCACCCATAGGGTGACAAGTATGATATTTTTCACAGGCCTTTTTCCCAGAACATGGCGGCACCATTGCTGTCATCCAGCTTGTATTGGTTGAAACCATATTTTTCATAAGCGGATTGAGCGATGGAGTTGCCTTCCAAGACCTCAAGGGTCAGTTTGCAACAGCCTTTGTCTTTGGCGAGCTGTTCCACCTCATCAAACATTTTTCGACTGATGCCCATACGGCGGTACTCACTGGCCACCACCACATCATGGATGTTCACCAATGGTTTGCAGGCAAATGTAGAAAACCCTTCAAAGCAATTGGTGAGGCCAGCTGGTTGGCCATCCACATAAGCAATTAAGCTGAATGCATCGGTACGCTTGGCCAACTCCGGGACCAAGTTTTGTGCAGTGAAATCACTCAAGGCCACACCACCGCCCATCGGGTCGGTGGCATAGCAATCTAACAACTCAATCATGTGTAAAGCATGTTGTGGGTTGTCGTAATCAACTTGAACGATTTCAATACCCATTGATCAGTCGTTTTGGAACCTGGCCAACAAACGCAACAGCTCGATATACAACCAAACGATGGTAACCATCAAGCCGAAAGCACCATACCATTCCATAAATTTAGGTGTGTTTTGCTCTGAAGCCCGTTCAATGAAGTCAAAATCTAAAACCAAACTCAACGCAGCAACACCAACAATCACCAGGTTTAAACCGATGTTGAACAGGCTGTTGTTGCCGATTTCAAAATAACTTGGGGCGGCGCCAAAGAAATGAGCAATGAAGCTCACCAAGTAAAACAAGCCGATGCCCATAATGGCAAAAGCCATGATTTTTTTGAATGTGCCGGTCACTTTGATGATGCCAGTGCGGTAGCAAAATAACATGGAAAACATCACAGCTGCTGTCAATCCCAAAGCTTGTATGACTAAACCTGGGTAAACAGATTCAAATACAGCTGAAATGGCACCAACAAATAATCCTTCGAAGACTGCTACAATGGGTGCTCCAATGGGTGCTGTGGTGGGTTTAAAAGAAACCACCAGACTGGCAACCAAGGCACCAATAATTCCTGTTATAACCAGCCCATAGCCCAAACCTGGGTTGGTCAGGATGGTGTTCCAGGAAAAGGCACCCACTGCCACCACGATCATCAGCAAAATACCGGTTTTATTAACCGTGCCATTGATCGTCATGCGTTGGTTGTCGTCGACTATCAGTTCATCCACTGGTCCAAGACTCAGGGATTGTTGTTCCATTTTAGCCATCGCCGGGTTCGATGATTTCATTCCATTTAAGTTCATAGGTCATACCTCATTAATTAATTTTAGGGTTAAATCATTATAGCAATGATTCATTCATGCGCTCAAGTCATTATATGGGTGCCATTCGTCACGAATCAATCATTACTGGCTGCATTTTCTTGCTTCATCTGTAACTCTTTGGCCTTTCTTGCGTTTATCGGGTAACAGCTTTGTTACATCACGACCTTTGATTCATATATGACTTGGCTTGGGTCATGATGTTAACAAAAGCAGCTTGGTTGTCCTGATGAATCATCTGTATGATTCTTTGCACCGCATCTGACAGGGCATTGAGTGTGGTTGGACTGTAGTGATTGAGTTTTTGAATCTCGTAATACAGGTTTGGATTCTCATTGGAGACACTGCTGGCAATACCCAACTGGGCATCGAATGTGGTGCTGGAAAGTTTGGACAGTGCATCAGCAGCTTCACCAGATTCAGACAGCACTGTCATAAAGGCGATGTTGATCACGTGTGATAAACCAAGTACATAAGCAATGAGGCGGTCATGATCTTCGAATTTCATGTCGATCCGTTCTGCCATGGTCGGTTGAAACAGTTGTTTGACCTGATTGACCGCTTCTTCATTGCCCATATCGATAAAAATCACATGTTTACCTGACATCAACTGAATGTCTGGGCCAAACATGGGGTGAATCGACACCACTTTACAGCCAGAGTCAGCCAATTGCCGCAAAGGTAAGCGCAACGGGCTTTTGATGGAACTGATGTCCAAAACAATGCCAGATGGTTTTAAATGGCATAATTGTTGAATGATCTCTGCACTTTTTTGAATCGGGGTGGCAATGATGACATAGTCATGGTCCAAATCTATTGAGGTGTAATCAGCAACAAAATTTTGTTGGTTACTCAACGGTTCCAGGTCGCTGATATAAACATCAAAGTTTTGTGAGGTCAGAAAGTGGGCAAACCATTGTCCCATTTTGCCATTACCACCAATGATCAATGCTGATTTGTTGGAGCCATAATTGGATTCTTTCACTTTCTGAATTTCTTGTTTACTCAGTGATGTTTCTATCACCAGCTCAAAGATACGTTGTGCGATTTCAGGATCCAAGCCTTGGTCCCTGGCATGATTTTTAATCTTATTAATGACCTGTTTTTCCCGTTGATAGTCCCTGGTGGGTGAATTTGTGCTCAACTTCACGTTTCCGATTTGTTCAACATTAAACTGACGTTCAGCTATCAACGATATAATTTGTCCATCGATTTCATCTAATTTTCTGCGTAATTGGTCAAGTTTTTTATTATCCATGATTGATTGTCAGCAAAAATAGGAGTAGATTGTTACAGTATATGAATTATTTATCAAATGTTTTATCTGGGAGAAGAGATATGAAAAAATTATTATTAATTATTGCGGCCGTGATGGTGTCAGGCTCTGGAATAGCCAAAGACCGTGCTGTTGTTGCAGTGTTGGATTTCACCAACGAAACCCGTGCCCATTGGTGGCAGACCGATGTGGGTCGTGAGCTCGGTGGCATGTTGGCCAATGAATTGGTTTCAACTGGTGCTTTCAAAGTGGTCGAAAGACAAAAATTAAACAGTGTGTTGAGCGAACAAGATCTGGGAGCCTCAGGGCGGGTATCAAAGTCTTCAGCTGCCAAAATGGGTAAGGTTACCGGTGCACAGTACTTGATCACTGGTAATGTGGCAGCCTATGAAGAAAACACTTCTGGTGGCGGTGGTGGTATCAGCATCAAAGGTATTTCATTGGGCGGCAAGCGCAACAAGGCTTATTTGGCCATTGATTTACGCGTCGTTAACGCAACCACTGGTGAAGTTGAGTATGTCAGAACCGTTGAAGGCCATTCAAAAGGTGGTGGTATGAGCGTGGGATTCCACCGTGGTGGTTTTGGTGGTTCTTTAGGCGGCCATAAAAAGACCCCTGCGGGTAAAGCCATTCGTGCCGCTTTGATTGAAGCCACAGATTACCTGGCTTGTGTGATGTATGACCAAGACAGTTGTATGAAAGAGTACCGTGACAAAGAAAGAAATCGTCGCAAGAAATCTAAATCTTCGTTGTCACTTGATTGATCAGCTGATTGAGTCAAATAAAAAAGACCGATTGAATCGGTCTTTTTTTTGGTCAAAATTTTATTATTTAGGGAGTCGTTGGCGGCAAGATCACAGTATCAATCACGTGAATGACACCATTTGAAGTGCCAATGTCAGTGGTCACAACATTGCTGTTACCATTCAATACCACACCACCGTCTTTGACCATGATGTCTACGTTGGAACCTTGAACCGTTGTGGCTTCAGTTAAATTGACCACATCTTTGGCTTTCACTTTGCCTGATACCACGTGATAAGTCAGGATGGCAGCCAATTGATCTTTGTTCTCAGGTTTCAATAAGTTTTCGATGGTGCCAGCTGGTAACTTGGCGAAAGCCTCATCAGTTGGGGCGAAAACAGTGAACGGGCCATCACCCTTTAATGTATCAACCAAACCAGCGGCTTTTACAGCTGCCACCAAGGTATTGAATGAGCCGGCAGATACCGCGGTATCAACAATGTCTTTGCTCTTTTTCTTGTAGCTACCACCGGCGATGGCACTCATGGTGAAAATGGCCATCATGGCGATGGTTAATAGTTTTGAAGTTTTGGTCATAATATTCATTTTTATTTCTCTTATAGTTAGGTAAAAAGTCTTTACATCCGATTTTAATTAAATCGTGCTGTACATATTAAAACCGCGTTTGTCGATGATCTGTGAGGAATGGAGTGGAATCAGTTCACGCTGAATTCACAGGAAGCAGATAGATTAAATACCCTTGTTAAATTCAGGCTGTATTGCTTATGATTGGATTATTACTGACTGTTTTCATCAGCAGTCACCATGACAACATGAATACTTTTAACTTCAACCAGCTTAAACAGGATCAGTACATGATTCTCAATGATGGGGTGATGGGCGGTCGATCTCAAAGCCAATTGATCAAAGACGAAGGGGCAGCTAACTTCAGCGGTACCGTTTCATTGGAAAACAATGGTGGATTCGCCTCAGTCAGAATGATTTGGCCATTTATTTCTGATGATCAAGCAACATCAGCAACAGTGTTGAGCTTAAAAGTCAAAGGTGATGGCTTGCGCTATCAGTTCAGGCTGCGCACCAACCGTGGTTTTGACGGTGCCGCCTACAGTTATGCTTTTGATACCGTCAAAGACCAAGAGCAAACGGTCTATATTCCAGTGGATCAATTTGTGCCCACTTTCAGAGGGCGGGTTCTGAGAGACATGCCTCAATTACGTTTTGCTGATGTTCAGCAAATGGGGGTTTTGATTTCAGACAAGCAAGTGGGTGGGTTTTCTATAGAGTTGTACCAAGTCTCATTGGATTGAGGTTGTCACCAAGTCCCCATTAAAAAAGGCCACAACATGTGGCCTTTTTTACGAGATTATATAGTCAAGTACGATTCCTTAATGGCTTTCGGTTGGTCGCACAGCGATCAGAGAAAACTCATTTAAGCCATCACGTGCAGCCGGTTTTGTTGTGTAGCAACAAAGAAGTCAAGTACGATTCCTTAATGGCTTTCGGTTGGTCGCACAGCGATCAGAGAAAACTCATTTAAGCCATCACGTGCAGCCGGTTTTGTTGTGTAGCAACAAAGAAGGCAAGTACGATTCCTCAATGGCTTTCGGTTGGTCGCACAGCGATCAGAGAAAACTCATTTAAGCCATCACGTGCAGCCGGTTTTGTTGTGTAGCAACAAAGAAGGCAAGTACGATTCCTTAATGGCTTTCGGTTGGTCGCACAGCGATCAGAGAAAACTCATTTAAGCCATCACGTGCAGCCGGTTTTGTTGTGTAGCAACAAAGAAGGCAAGTACGATTCCTTAATGGCTTTCGGTTGGTCGCACAGCGATCAGAGAAAACTTATTTAAGCCATCACGTGCAGCCGGTTTTGTTGTGTAGCAACAAAGAAGGCAAGTACGATTCCTTAATGGCTTTCGGTTGGTCGCACAGCGATCAGAGAAAACTTATTTAAGCCATCACGTGCAGCCGGTTTTGTTGTGTAGCAACAAAGAAGGCAAGTACGATTCCTTAATTGGCTTTATGGATCGCCCGTTTGTCGACATTCATGGCGGCTTCAAACACGGCTTCAGACAAGGTTGGGTGCGCATGCACAATGCGTGCCAAGTCTTCGGCACAGCCTTTGAACTCCATGGCAACCACACACTCTGACAACAGATCAGCCGCATTGGCCGCATAAATGTGTGCGCCCAAAAGCTCATCAGTTTCCTTATCTGCGATTAATTTGACCATTCCTGTGGGTTCATTCATGGCCAAGGCACGGCCATTGGCCGCAAACGGGAATGTGCCTACTTTGTATTCAACGCCGGCTTCTTTCAACTGCTCTTCGGTTTTACCCACCCAAGCAATTTCCGGTTCGGTATAAATCACCCAAGGGATGGTGTTGAAGTCAATGTGTCCATGTTGGCCAGCAATGGTCTCAACCACAGCTGATGCCTCTTCAGAACCTTTGTGTGCCAGCATGGGACCACGAACGGCATCACCCACTGCCCATACATTGGGCACCGAGGTGCGGCAATCGTCATCGACATCAATTTGTCCACGCTCAGTCAGTTGCACACCACAGTCTTCACTGAGTAGGCCAGAGGTTTCGGCTTTTCTGCCCACAGCAACCAATAATTTATCGTAAACAGCGGCGGTTTGTTCGCCTTTCTTTTCATACACCACTTCCACTTTGCCGTCTTTAACAGTGGCCGATTTAACAAAGGTCGATAAGTGGATATCCAAACCTTGTTTTTTGAATTCACGGGCGGCCATCTTTGCAATGGTCTGGTCACAAGCCGCCAGGAAGGTATCCATGGCTTCAAACACGGTCACTTCAGAACCCAAACGATTCCAAACACTGCCCAATTCCAAGCCGATCACTCCGGCGCCGATAACGCCCAGTTTGGCTGGCACTTGATCCACATCCAAGCCACCTGCATTATCTAAAATGTACTCGTTGTCCACTTCAACATTCGGTATGTTGATGGGTACCGAGCCACTGGCCAGGATGATGTGTTCGCCTTGAACGATTTCCGTTCCATCTTCGTTGGTGATTTCAACATGACGGTCTTTCAACAATTTGCCGCTGCCGGCTTTGTAGTTGACTTTATTGGCTTTGAACAACTGAGCGATACCACCGGTCAGTTGTTTAACAATTTTGTCTTTGCGACCAATCATGGTGGGAACGTCAATGGCGGCATTTTCAAATGAAATACCATGAACGTCATAATGTTTGGTCATTTGCTCGTAATGCTTTGAAGAATCAAGCAAAGCTTTGGATGGGATACAGCCTACATTCAGGCAAGTACCACCCAAAGAGTATTTACCGTCTTTGCCTTTGAACCGGTCAATACACAAAGTGTTGAAACCCATTTGTGCTGCACGAATGGCTGCCACGTAGCCCGCTGGGCCGCCGCCAATCACTACCACATCATATTTTTCTGTCATTTCATGTCTCCTTACAGGTTCAACAGCATGCGAGCTGGGTCTTCTAACATTTCTTTGACTGCCACCAAGAACAACACAGCGTCTTTACCATCAATGATTCTGTGGTCATACGTCAAAGCCAGGTACATCATCGGTCGCACCACAATTTCACCATTAACCACCACGGGTCTTTCCTTGATGGTGTGCATGCCCAAAATGGCACTTTGTGGCATGTTCAAAATGGGTGTAGACATCAATGAACCGAAGGTGCCACCGTTGGTGATGGTGAAGGTGCCGCCGGTTAAATCATCCATGGTCAGTTTGCCAGCATTACCAGCCACTGCAAAGTCGCGGATGGTGGCATCAATGTCAGCCAAGCCCATGGCATTGGTGTTTTTCAACACAGGGACCACCAAGCCACGTTCTGTGGCCACAGCAATACCGATGTTTTGTTGTTTGTGGTAAACCACATCAGTGCCTTCAACGGAAGCATTGATGACAGGGAATTGTTTCAAAGCTTCAGTGGCTGCCTTGACGAAGAAGCTCATCAAGCCCAATTTGATGCCGTGCTTTTGAATGAATTCTTCTTTGTATTTGCGGCGGATGTCCATCACCGCTTTCAAATCAACTTCGTTGAATGAAGTCAACATGGCTGCAGTTGATTGGGCTTCGACCATGCGGTCTGCAATTTTCTGGCGCAAACGGCTCATGGGCACACGTTCTTCCATTGGTGTGTTGGCCACGGTTTGTACATCTGGTTTGGTGATTCGACCACCGCGACCAGAGCCACTGACTTGTGAGGCATCGATGTTATTCTCATGCATCATTTTGCGTGCTGCAGGACCGGCCGAACCGGTGTCAATCGCTGGTGCTGGATCGTTGGATGGCGCAGCAGCTGCAGGAGCAGCCGGTGCAGAACTGGCTTTCGGTGCCACAGATTCTTCCACTTTCTCAGCTGGAATTTCTCCTTCCTTAACCACGCCCAAGACTTGGTTGGCCTCAACCACATCGCCCGATTCAACGGCGATTGATTCCAACACGCCATCGGCTGGAGCTGGCACTTCAAGCACCACTTTATCGGTTTCTAAATCAACCAGATTTTCATCGCGTTTGACGAAATCACCCGGTTTTTTATACCATGTGGCGACTGTCGCATCGGTGACTGATTCTGGTAAAACGGGCACTTTTACATCAATGCTCATACTTATATTACTCCGCGTCTATGGCCGATCCATGTTCCCCATGAATGGCATCTTTAACTAATAGTTGTTGTTCTCTGTTGTGTACTTTCAATGCGCCCACTGCAGGAGAGGGTGATCCTTTTCTGCCCGCGTAATACAGCGGAAAGCGATCGGCAATACAATGTTGTAAGTGGTGTCTGATTTGGAACCAGGCCCCTTGGTTGATGGGCTCTTCCTGACACCAAATCACTTCTTTGGCATTGGGATAGCTGTCTAATTGTTTGGTTAACTCCTTTCTTGGGAACGGGTACAGTTGTTCAACCCGTGCCAAAGCGATGGTCTTGTTGTCTTCATCGGTCAATTGTTCCAACAAGTCATAATAGACTTTGCCTGAGCAAAAAATAATGCGTTTAACATCTTTGGCTTTCACTCTGCGGTCTGGAATAACGGTCTGGAACTGGCCTTCGGTCAATTGTTCTTTGGTCGAAGTGGCCAATTTATGTCGCAATAAACTTTTGGGTGTCATCACAATCAATGGCTTGCGCGCTTTGCGCAACATCTGACGCCTGATCATGTGGAAGGTTTGAGCAGGTGTGGATGGCATACACACTTGCATATTGTTCACTGCACACAACTGTAAGAACCGTTCCAATCTGGCTGATGAATGTTCGGGGCCTTGGCCTTCAAAGCCATGTGGTAAGAACATCACCAGACCACTCAACCGACCCCATTTGGCTTCTCCGGATGAGATGAACTGATCTATCACCACTTGGGCACCATTGACGAAATCGCCAAATTGACCTTCCCATATCACCAAAGCGGTTGGTTCGGTGGTGGCATAGCCATATTCAAATCCCAGGACGGCTTCTTCTGAAAGCACTGAGTTGATGATGTCAATTTTGTTTTTATCTGATTCCAGTTGACTCAATGGCGTGTAGTTTTCGTTCATGTCCACATTGTGAATCACCGCATGACGATGGAAAAAAGTACCGCGCTGTGAGTCTTGGCCATCCAACCGGATCTGGAACCCTTCATCCAAGATGCTGGCATATGCCATGGTTTCAGCCATGCCCCAGTCCATTGGAATTTCTCCATTGAGCATTTTGATGCGATCTTGGTTGATTTTATTGACCCTGGGGTGTGGTTTTAAGTCGCCGGGCAGGGTGGTGATCACTTCGCCATATTTTTTAAAATTTTCCGCGGTGATGGTGGTATCCACCTGTTCAGTCAATTCGCCCTTGATGTAAGGTGACCAATCAACCGCAAATTTATCGTTGTTGTGAGTGGGGCCAAATTCGACGATGTCCTCTTTGTTGTCCAGGCGATCGCGGTAACGATCAACCATGTCACGAATTTGATTGGTATCAACCAGACCGGCTCTTTGTAATTTGTCGGCATAAATTTCACGCGGAGATTGATGTGCCTTGATCAATTTATACATGTGTGGTTGGGTTGCCGAAGGTTCATCGGCTTCATTGTGCCCGTGTTTGCGGTAACAAACCAAGTCGATCACCACATCCATTCCAAAGGTTTGGCGGTAATCTGCAGCCACTTGCGTGGCGAACACCACCGCTTCCGGGTCATCGCCATTGACGTGGAAAATGGGTGCTTGCACCATTTTGGCGATCTCGGTGCAGTAAAGGCCCGCTTTTTTGTCCAAAGCATGGGTGGTGGTGAAACCAATCTGGTTGTTAACCACAACATGAATGGTACCACCCACATCGTAGCCTTCAACCATAGACATGTTGAACAATTCCATGTTCACACCTTGTCCTTCGAAGGCCGCGTCACCATGAATCAAAACCGGAACAACCACATTCTTGCCTTCGTCTTTGCGTCGCACTTGACGGGCGCGTACCGAGCCTAAGACCACTGGGTTGATGATTTCCAAATGAGATGGGTTGAATGCCATGGCCAAATGCACATCACCACCGGGTGTGGGCACATCTGAGGAATAACCTTTGTGGTACTTGACATCACCTGAATTGACATTGTCTAACTCGTCGGCTTTGACCCCATCAAACTCATCAAACAATTCAGCGGGTGATTTACCCAAGATGTTGACCAACATGTTGAGCCGGCCTCGGTGGGCCATACCAATCACCAACTCTTTGGTTTTTTGAGCGCCCAAATGCTGGATCAAAAAGGCCATTTGTGGAATCAAGGCATCGCCGCCTTCCAAAGAGAAACGTTTCTGGCCAACATATTTGGTGTGTAAATAGCGCTCCATGCCTTCTGCTTTGGTCAGGCATGACAACATGTGTAATTTATCTTCCTCGTTGAAAGGGAAGGCGCCCCCTTGTTTTTCCAGGCGTTGTTGTAACCATTCACGTTTGTTGATGTCCGTGATGTGCATGTACTCGGCACCAATGTGCTGACAGTAAATGTTTTCTAACAGATCAATGATGTCCTTCAGCTTCATTTGCTCAGGGGCCACCAGTGATCCGGTGTTGAATTCTGTGTTTAAATCGGCTTCATGTAAATCATGAAATGCCAGGGTCAAATCCGGGGTGTCTGGACGTTTTGAATATTTGATCGGATCCAGGTCGGCTTTTTGATGACCACGCAAGCGGTAAGAATTGATTAAGCGCAACACATCTGCTTGTTTTTGGGCATGGGCCGCATCTCCTGATACCATGCCAGCACCTGCGGGCAGTCGACCGGCCTGTTCGAACCTTTCGATGATTGGCAAGTGACGCACATCGGGTTCAGCCTGGTCGAACTGTTTGAACAAGGCTTGAAGTTCAGGCGTGACTGAGTTTGGGTCCTCTAAGTAGAGGTCGTAATATTGTTCCAACCAGCTCGAATTGCTGCCAAAAAAAGCAGCCGATTGTTGTTTTTCTTTAATCCAGCTTCCCAAGGGGTGTCTCTGTGTCAGTCAATGAAAACGCGTATTATAAAGGAATGTTCTTGGGACTTCATTCACTTTTGGTACACAAAAGTGAAAGCGGCCGCTTCGAACATGTTTTTTGACCGCACACAACCCTTCTGACAAGCAATAGCTCGCCAATCAGGGCTGTGATTCGAGCTGAAATCAGCCCTCAATTCACCATTGCAGGGTAAAAGACCAACGGGGGGATTAAGTGTAAAAAAATGCAAAGTTTTTCTGGATCTGGAAAGCAGAGAGTAAGTATGGATTTTAACCTTGAATGGATGGGTATTCTCTTGTTTACTGAGGGATGAGTCACAGAATCTGTTCACCACTCGATCACAAGTAAATCGGTCATGTATAATTGAGTGGTAGTGAGTTAATCTGTGGGCATGAATCAAGCGGTGGGTAAAAGAACTTTCAAAGCGATCCATATCTATGTGGCAGGCATTTTGTTGTTGGCAATTGCTTATGGTTTTTTGCGCATTGGTGATGATTTCAGTTTGCCGGATTTGACCACTTGGGTGTTGGGTACGACCAGCATGCTACTGGTTTGGCAGTGCGGTGTACGGATGCCTTATTTGGGCATGATTTCGATGGAGCGCCTGGTGCAATTTCATTTGCTGTTAACCATGCCCATTTCCGAGACCCTGGCCATCACCACTGTGGCCAGTTTGATCATGCCATTCATCAATAAATCCTATCGGATGAATTCATATCGGATTGCTGCGATCCGTGCCATCAACAACCTTTCCATGAATATAATCATGTTGCTGACTGGTTCATGGATTTTAAGCCACTGGCTATCCATACCATTGACTGTGTTAGATGCTGAAGCCATTTATGTCATAGCTGGTGCCGCATTGGTAATGCAGGTGATCAACATTGGTATGATCTTTATTTATTTTTCTTTTGATAAAAAGAAAATCTCTAAATTGTTCACTCCGGCCTATATATTTGCGGATCTGGTTTTTGTCCCGGCGGGTGTGTTATCGGCTTTGTTGTGGATGACTGTTCCCATGGAAATGTTTATTCTGTTTGCCTTGTTTATGGTTGTATTGTTGGTCAGTTTTCATGGATTCAATCAAAAAACTGAAGACAGCGGTCCCATCACTTTACACAAAGGCACCGAATACCCCACCAGTTTCCTGGACATCAATCATGTGGCCTCAGCCATCCATTCTCGCTGTGATCATTTATTTAACTGTCAGGCCATCTTTTTGATTGAAAAAGATGGCAAAGAAGGCAACACGCATTTCCTATTGAATGTTAATAACACCAACATCCCTGATTTAGATGAATTCGCAGAACAATTAGACACCTTGCAAGATGCCGAGTTGGGTCAACAGTTTGTGGGGGAGTATCCGATTGATTTCATGGTGGCACAGTTTGTGGATCATGATGGGGTGTTTGCCCGGATGGTGTTGATCAGGGACAACCAAGTACCTTACACCAATCCTGATTTGAATTTATTGCGATTATTTGTGCAGCGATATAGGCCCGGTTTGTCCTATGCGTTGACCTTTGCCAAACTGTCTGAATACAAGAGCAATCTGGAAGAGAAAGTTGCTGAGCGGACCCAGCAATTGGAAAACGCCAACCGTGAAAAGAGTGACTTGGTCAATAAACTGAAAATGATATCCAATTCGGATGCACTGACTCAGTTGTATAACCGCCGCTTTTTTGATTCGATGATCAAACATTTTTCAGCCCAACCGCCACCCTATTTATCACTGGCCATTTTGGATATTGACCACTTCAAGCGGATCAATGACAGTTTTGGTCATGAGGTTGGTGATCAAGTACTGAAAACCATTGCCCATGTCATCAAATCTTGGTCAAGTGAGGGGGTCACATTGGTGCGGTATGGTGGTGAAGAATTTGTCATCGTCTTGAAAAATTGCCAGCTTGAACAAGCCACAGCGATGTTGCATCAATTGTTGTTGGATGTATCAAGTTTTGATTGGTCAACGTTGGCTTTGAATCAGACAGTAACAGTCAGTATTGGCTTAGCGGGTTACCCTGGAACGGCGGTGACTGATTTGTTCGAACAGGCCGATGCGGCCTTGTATCGCGCCAAGGCCAATGGTCGCAATCAAGTTCAAGTGCACAGTAACAAATAAACTTTTATGTGTTGCAGGCTTCGACTCCTGCCAGTCTTGAGTCTGCCGAAGGGCTCAGCCAACGGAAAGTATGGTTTTGACTCAGAAGAATATGTCATTGCGAGGGAGGGACGACCGCGGCAATCTCATGAATCTGGCTAACTTGTAAGGAGATTGCCACGTCGCTACGCTCCTCGCAATGACAATCAATTCAAAGCAATCATCGCCTTGGCGGTAGCCGCTGTGCGGTTATTGACTTCGAGTTTGCGGTAAATTTGTTCCAAATGTTTGTTCACAGTGCGTTCGCTGATGTTGAGAATCTGGGCGATTTCCCAATCGGTTTTGCCTTTCGCTACCCAGAACAACACTTCCGCTTCGCGGCGGGTGATTTTGAGTTTGTTCTTCAGGGTTTGGGTTTCCAACTTTAAATTGTGGGCTTTGAATTTGAGCAGGTGTGAGCCATCGGTCTGTGGTGATACATAACTGATGATCAGGGTGGTTGACCCTTGTTGTACTTCCATGGTGTCGTCAACTTCAGCCTGTCTGAGCCAATCCAATAACTGTGTATGCTCTTTGCTGCTGAAAGAATCGATAAAGGTTTGTGCCTGATCGGTGGTCCAAATTTGCTGGCCCTTCGAGTTAACGGCAGCCATATGCTGGCCGGTTGAATCCAGGGCCAGTTTGGTACTGTTGGTCAGTTTGGCGTTGTTGATGTGTACTTCAACCCGTGCCAATAATTCTGAGTGATCCAATGGTTTAACCAGATAGTCAACGGCACCCGAAGACAAGCCTTTGACAATGTGCTCGGTTTCGCTCAAACCCGTCATGAATATGATCGGTAAATCCGGATGCGATTGCTTCATCAATTCACAGGTGGCAAAACCATCCATTTCCGGCATGATGGCATCCAGTAACACCAGGTGTGGCGTGGCCTTTTCCAGTATATTCAATGCAGTGGCTCCGCTGTTGGCCACCAATACGGTGTAGGATTGTTCGCTCAGGGTTTGGTACAGCAAGCTCAGATTATCGGTGTTGTCATCAACGGCTAATATGATTTGGTTAAGCGGTTTCATGCTGAATCAGTTGCTTGAATATGTTGAGGTTGGCATGTTTGACGGGTTTAAGTAAATGTAAGTAGTCAGCTTCTATCAGGTGTTCGTCAGCATACAATTGTTGTAGGTAATTTTCAATGCCATTGATGTGACCAATTTCGACCATGTTGAGCAAGGCGGTGATGTGTTCATTGGTCAAAGTCAGTTGTAATTCATTGGTTTCATGTTTGGGTGTAAGTGAAGCTTGTTGCCAGCCGAGGTTTAACAGCTCATTCAATTGGTTCAAAAGCTGGTTGATTTTGATGGGCTTGGTGAGGTAGGCATCATGTGGCTGGTGTTGGTTAGATTCCATGTCTCTGGGGTTGGCAGACAACATCATGATTTGGGTGGTTGGTGATTGTTGCTTAAGCCACTTCGCCAGTTGCCACCCGGACATGCCTGGCATGGATACGTCGAGGATGGCCAGGTCAACCACTTCTTCATCAGTCAGCTTGTTGATGATGTGTTGCGCAGCTTTTCCTTGGTCTGCATGCAGTACATTGAATTCATAAGGCGAAAGAATATTGGCGATCAGATCACGGTGTGACTGTTCATCATCAACCAATAGTAAGGTGTGTTGAGCACAGGATTCTATGGTTTGACTGTTTTGCTCTGAAGCGATGGATGCGTTGCCCATGGCTTGGGTTGAGAGCATGATTTTGAAAATGAATTCGCTGCCATGGCCTGGTATGCTTTTGACCTGGATGTCACCGCCTAACAGATCAACCAACAGTTGCGTGATGGACAAACCCAGACCTGTACCGGTGATGTGTTTTTGACCTTGTTCAATGCGCTCAAATGGTTTGAAGATGCGAGACAAGTCTTCGGTTTTGATGCCACATCCGCTGTCTTTGATAGTAAAAGAAGCCACTTGGTTGCGGTAGGAGGTGTTGAACTCAATCAACCCTTGATCGGTGAATTTAATCGCGTTTGACAGTAAGTTAATCAGTATTTGTTGTAATCGTTTTTGATCCGTCTTTACCCGCTTGGGCATGTTTTCAGTAAGCTGGGTCACGAATTTAAGGCCCTTTTGCTCAGCTTGTGTTTTGAACATCAGGCTGAGGTTGTCTAATAATTCGTGCAAGTTGAAATCATCATATTGAACCTTCAGTTTGCCAGACTCAATGGCTGAAAATTCCAGGATGCCTTCAATCAAATGAGCCAGGTGTTCACAATTGTGCCGCATCAAGCTGAATTTTTCTTTGTTGGGGTCGCTTTCACCGGCTTGGTTTTCCAGTAATTGGGCATAACCCATGATGACATTCAACGGGGTGCGCAATTCATGTGAAATGCCTGAAAGGTAACGGTTTTTGGCTTGGTTGGCTGCTTCGGCATCGGCTTTGGCAGTATCCAGCTGTTGCTGTTTGGTGGTCAGTTGTTGCAATTGATCTTGGGTGTTGATGATGACTTGATTGGCAGTTTTCAGTTTATGGTAAAGCCACCAAACAACGCCCATCAAAATAAAGGCAGTTAGCAACAAAGCAACAATGCTGAAGGGACTGGTCATCATGCTGGTATATTAACACCATCCCCACAACAGCTGCAGATAAAGTCATAAAAACCGACCTTCTGTGGGTGTTTAATTTTGCATGGCATAATTGATCATAATGAAGTCATAATTTAGTCATTTTTAACAGGCAAGATGAATTGTAAAACAGTATGGCGGAACATATAAAATGCATTGCTTATGTTATAATTTCCGCATAAATTCAATTTTGTTAGGAGAGAAACAATGAAGAAAAAACTACTGGCTATATCCCTGTCTTGTTTGGCAGGTGCAGCCTTGGCCAATGACCATGATGACCGTTGGATGCTGTCACCCAGCTTGATTTTTACAGCTGCAGATGGTGCTAAGAATGTTGAAGATGACTTTGGTTTTGGTTTGGGGCTGGGTAAATTCCTGAATGAAAAATGGTCACTTGACTTCGAATTGGACTCTACAAATTTTGATGACAAGAACAGCAGCGGATCGATAGACCAGACTGGTTTGGGTTTGATGGCCAGGTATCATTTCAATACCGATGACAGCATGCGTCCATTTCTGGGAGTGGGGGCAGGTTATTTGGATCACAATGGCAGTGGCGCTGCCCGGGGAGTTGATTCATCTGACTTCATGTTGAACTTGAGTGCAGGTTTGCGCAAAAACATCAACGAGCGTGTGGGCTTCATCACTGAAATTAAATACCGCTTGGATACCGATGATTACGTTGGTACCAACAGCAGTTATGACGACTACTTGTTCAGTATGGGGTTGAACATCGCATTGGGTGCCGCCAAATCTGCACCTGAAGCGGCGGCTCCACTGGTTGAACCAGCACCTCAGTTAGATTCTGATGGTGATGGTGTCAGTGACCAAAACGATCGTTGTCCTGATACACCTGCTGGTTTGAAGGTAAATGCCCAAGGTTGTCATGACCATGATCACGACAAAGATGGGGTGATGAACGTTAAAGACAAATGTCCTGATTCCAGCCCTGGAGCTGTGGTCAATGCAGATGGTTGTGAAGAAGCGGCACAAGTGGTGATTGAACTACAAGGTGTGTACTTTGATTTAGACAAAGCGACTTTGAAACCTGAATCCATTGCGATCTTAGATGCGGCTGTTAAAACCATGGGTGCACACGGTACTTTGGTGGTTGAAGTGGCTGGTCATACCGACTCAAGTGCCTCAGAAGCTTACAACCAAAATTTATCTGAACGTCGTGCCAAAGTGGTATATGACTACTTGGTTGATCAAGGCGTTGCCGC
Organism: Marinicella sp.; assembly: GCA_965230295.1. Lineage (GTDB taxonomy): Bacteria > Pseudomonadota > Gammaproteobacteria > Xanthomonadales > Marinicellaceae > Marinicella. Next base: position 2,902,224 of record OZ246001.1, read on the forward strand.
TGATCGCATGACTTGGAAAGGTTATGGTGAGTTGAATCCGATTGCCCCGAATGACACGGAAGAGGGTCGAGCGAAAAACAGAAGAACTGAATTGGTCATTCAAGACTGATCAGTTCCTTTCAATCAAAAAAAGCCCGAGTTATTCGGGCTTTTTTTTGCGCCAAATTCGAGGTTGGTCCTTGCGCAAGCTGTTGATTTTCAGTGCTGGAAAAGTCTGCAATGTGATTAAACCACTGGTTTGGGTATCGGTGATGGGCAGGCCTAACTGATGGTACCTTTCAACAACTGTTGCAGCAGGGTGGTTGAATGGATTGAATTGGCCAGAAGAATTGATCACCTGTTTTGGACTCACTGCAACAATAAAATCTTCAGTTGATGATGTTTTGCTGCCATGGTGTGGCATCAACAGCACATCAGCGGTCAGTTCATCGTGTTGCATCTGTGACAGCCGATATTCTACCGGGGCTTCAATGTCGCCTGTCAGCAGTAAGCCAAGATTACTGGCCCTGATTTTCAACACACAGGAACTGTTGTTGTGCAAATACGGCGTTAAATTCAAAGGACTCAAAAAGCTGAATTCAACCCCGTCCCAAGTCCATTTTTCACCAGCATAACAAGGTTGGTGTTGATTTTCTGTACCCCAGGTTTTAACCACTGGCATGGCTTTTTGGAACCGCTGTGCAGCACCAGAATGATCGTTGTCCTGATGAGAGAGGATCAAGGCATCTATCTGTTTGATGTGATGGTTTTGCAAAAATGGCAGCACAACGGCATCTGCCATATTAAAGCCACTGTCATAAGTCGCACCCACATCATAGACCATGGTGTGATTTTGGGTTTCAATCACCACTGAAAGCCCTTGCCCAACATCGAGGAAAGAGGCCTTGAAATGACCCTCGGGTGGTTTGTCTGTGGGAGAGAGTAGTCCAAGTAACACCAGTAACACCCCCCAATACCGTTGTGGTATTGCTTTGGGCAAGGTCAGTAACAAGGCGCCCATGATCAAAACCAAATACTGCCACCAATGATTGATGGCCAGTTGCAAGGTAACCTGGTCAAATTGGTTGAACCAGCTGAGCAGTGATAACAGGTGGCTACTGCAAATGTTGAGCAGTTTGACCAAAACTGCCGGAAATTCTTGCCACAAGCTGCCAGTCAATAACAACAACATCAACAATGGGATCAATACAAAGGACATCAATGGAATCATGATTAAATTGACCATGGGTGACAACAAGTTGATTCTGGAAAAGAATGCCAAGCTTAGCGGCAGCATCCCAACCAACAAGGACAGTTGCATTTGCAGAAAAGTTTGGCTCTTGGCTTGCTTCATGGGACTGCCATTGAATGCCAGAATCAAGACAGCAACTGCAGTGAAAGAGAGCCAGAAACCACCATCAAGTACATTCAAAGGATCGATCAACATAACCAACAACAAACTCATTGACCAAACATCCCAGGCATAACTGGTTCGCCGACTCATTTTAAAAAAGCCATAAACACCTAACATGATCAAAGCCCTTTGTGTGGCCACGGTGAATCCAGCCAACCCGGCATAAAAAGTAGCAAACAATAAACCAAAAATGACTTGAATCACTGGTCTCGTGTGATTTTGTCGTGGCCACATAAAAAACACCAATCCACCAACTAACCACCCAAACATGGCCACCATACCAATGTGTAATCCGGAGATGGCAATCAAATGTGCTGTGCCCGTGTTTTGGAACATCAGTCGACTCTGTTGATCAAAATGTGATTTATCACCAATTGATAAGGCATGAATCAATGCATTGACCGGAGGATCGGTGAAATGCTGGTTGATTTCATTTGAGAACCAGGAGCGCCAAGGGTCAATCGATAAACCGTGGTTGGGTTTTTGTTTGTCTATCTGAACGGCAGTGATACTTCCGATGCCATCGATTCCATGCCGGAATAACCATTTTTCACGGTCAAAGCCGACACCATTGGCCATCCCATGGGGTGGTTTTAGGTTGGCTGTGATGTTATATATCGCATTGGTTTGATAGTTAATGATTGGTCGAGAGCTGGTCAAATAATGATTCAGCAAATACCTGTGACCAGTCACTGTGTCGGTACCGATGAAGCTGACTTTATTGGATGTGAATTTAGGTAAACCATCGATCCGAACATGGATGTCTTTGGTGGTCGGTGAAGGTAATTGTTGCTGTAGTTGAATATGACAAAACAGCAGGGCATACAACAAACCCGCTGATAGCCAAATCAGAGGCTTGACTGATTTGAATTTAAGGTGAATGGCTGTCAGTAAGACCAGGGCTGATGTCAGTGTGAGCAAACCAGGCACAGAAATTTCTTCAGGCAGCCACAAGATTTGTGCGGCGCCCAGCAAAAACAACAAGGCGTAAACAGGTTTAAAAATCAATTTTTACTTTTTAAAGGACGTGTTCCAGGGTCCCATGGTTTAACAAATATTTTTTATGCATCTGGCTGGCAACTTTTTGGTCATGAGTTACCAACACCAATGCCGTGTTGTACTGTTCTTTTAAGTCAATGAATAACTGCATCACGGACGCAGCGGTGTCTTCATCCAGGTTGCCAGTGGGTTCATCGGCCAAGATGCAGGCTGGTTGGGTGACCATGGCACGAGCAATGGCTGCTCTTTGTCTTTCTCCACCAGACAATTGAGCGGGGCGATGAGTCAGCCGATCTGACAGGCCCACTTGATCCAGTAATTCTTTGGCCTTGATTTTGGCTTCGGTTTTGGCTGTCTTACCGATCAACAAAGGCATCATGACGTTTTCCAATGCTGAAAATTCAGGCAACAGGTGATGGAATTGATACACAAAGCCCAGATGCCGGTTCCTTAATACGCCACGCTGTTTGTTGTTTAATGTGGAAAGTGCTTTGCCATTGATATGAATGTCGCCTTTGCTGGGCGAATCCAAACCACCCAGCAGGTGTAATAAAGTACTTTTACCGGTTCCGGATGCACCCATGATGGCCACGGTTTCACCTGCTTCAATAGAAAAATTCAAATTTTCAAATATCTCAATGGTTTTTTCGCCATCTGTGAAGTGCTTGGCCAGATGCTCACAACTCAATACGATTGGATTACTCATACCTCAATGCCTCCGCTGGTTCTACCCGCGATGCACGCCATGCTGGGTATAAAGTTGCCAAGATTGAAAGGCCAAATGCAATACCAACTATGGTCACCACATCATAAGTTTGTAAATCGGCAGAAATCTCAGTGATGTAATAAACATCTTTGGATAAAAACTCAGTATTGAACCACCCTTCAAGTGTTTGAATGATGCTGTTGATATTGATGGCAAACAAGATGCCCAAAACTGTTCCAATGGTGGTGCCGATCAAACCAATTAAGGTGCCAGATACCATAAATATGCCCATGATTTGGCTGCCTGACATGCCTAATGTGCGCAAAATGGCCACATCAGATTGCTTCTCTGTCACCAGCATCACCAATGTAGATAAAATATTGAATGCTGCCACTGCCACGATCATCGATAAAATGATGAACATCACCATGCGTTCGGTGCGGGTGGCCTTGAAAAAATTGACATGTTCTTGGGTCCAGTCACGGATGCGGTAAAACCCTTCCAAGTCTGGTGCCAATTCTCGAGCAATTTGTGGCGCTTGCATCAAGTCATCCACTTTGATCCTGACCCCTTCAGCTGAACCTTCAGGAATGCGCATGAGTTTTCTGGCATCTTCAAGGTGAATCAAAGCCATTTTGAAATCATATTCATACATACCCACTTCAAAGATCCCGCTAACGGTAAACCGCTTAAGCCTGGGTGTCACTCCAACAGCAGTGGTTCTGAACTCAGGTACATACAATGTAACGGTGTCTCCAGGGATGACGCCCAAGTGGGCCGCCAGATCAATTCCTAAAATGATGTTGAATTCACCACTTTTGAGGTCATCTAAGACGCCATTTCGCATGGCATCTTGAAACTCAGTCACTTGAGTTTCTAATTCTGGCAACACGCCTTGAATCAAAGCACCCTCTGTTCTGAATCCTTGAAGCATACCTTCTGTCTGGATATAAGGGGCTGCTCCAACGACTTTAGGGTTGTTCTTTACCTGATCAATGGCGTTTTTCCAGTCATCTAAATGTTCACCCTTAAAGGCTGAAATGGTGGCATGAGATACGGTACTGAGCATCCTTTGTTGGAATTCTTTGTTGAATCCATTCATCACCGAAATGACCACAATCACGGTCATGACCCCCAATGCAATGCCAGCCATTGAGATCAACGAAATAAACGAAATGAAATGGTTTTTTCGTTTGGCTTTGGTGTATCTGAGTCCAATAAATAAGGGTAAGTTCATAAACAGTTCCACTGAATCAGCTGTATTGTGGCCTAAACAGCCTATAGACTCAATGTATTAATAAAAGTTTTGTTGGCAGGTTCCATTTGTAAATCAATGGGCATAAAAAAAGCCGTTCACTGTTATGAGTGACGGCTTTAATTTTTGGTGAGAAGATGAGGTCAGTTATCTGTATCGTCATCTTCAACCAAATCTTCGGCTTTGTCCTGGGCGGCATCGACCATATCTTCGGCCTTGTCCTGTGCCGCATCAACCAATTCATCTGCTTTTTCCGAGGCGGCATCAACCACATCTTCAGCTTGGTTCTTGACAGCATCTACCACGTCCGCTGTTTTATCGACCCCATCCTCGTACAATTCATCGACTTGATCTGCCATAGCTTTCCCGGCTTCAGCGGCGTCTTGAACACCAGACTCAACGGCATCGCTGATCGCATCTACTTGCTGTTCTGTCTTGTCAGCTACTTTTTGCATTTCTGTTTTGGTTTTTTCCATGGCTGTGTCATTAGACTTGGCAGCCTCTTCACCACAGGCTGATAAGCCCAAAATCACCACACTACTGATCATTAAATATTTTATTAATTGCATACTCTTTTACTCCTCAACAATGATTCAATTTCATAGTCATTCAACAGTTGTTCATGACTAAGCGCCATACACTATATCAAATCATTTTGGATAAAAAGTAGAACCGGTCACAATTAACAGTGGTTTACATTCATTTGGCACAACTGGTGCTAGACTACTCGGATAAATTGGAAAGTGCGCGAGCACTGTTTGATTTATGTTTATTTTTCATGGATCTTAGGATCCAAATTCCCCCTTTAACCCAGGATCCTTTCCTGGGTTTTTTTTGACTCAAAACAGACGGCCTCATGCTATCATGTGATTTTGCCAATTGACCCCCATTATGAGCCAGAAGAAACCCACCCCAATTAAGGTATCATTGTTGTTGATTTTATCGATGATCGGCATGAACACTGTGCAGGCTGGTAATATATGTGACCAACAAACCACAGCCATTCAAGACATTCAGGGAGATCAGAAAGCCAGCACCATGCCAGGACAAAGTGTTTGGGTCAAAGGGGTCATGACCGGTGATTTTCGTGGGCCTGATTCCTTGGGTGGGTTTTTCCTGCAGAACCCAAGTCACCACCCAAACCTGAAAAAATCATCGGGGTTGTTCATCAGTCATTCACTGACGGATACTCCGGTTAAAGCTGGAGATATGGTGTTGGTGCAGGGCGTGGTTTCTGAAGAATTTGATGTTACCCACCTCACGGAAGTTAAAGTCATCAGGGTTTGTCAGTCTGGTTTGGCTTTGCCTGAACCGGTAGCATTGCAACTTCCGATGAATCTACCACAGTTGGAAGCCACAGAAGGCATGCGTGTAACCCTGGCTCAACCCCATGTTGTGACTGATGTGTATAACTACCTCAGATTTGGTGAACTGGTCGTATCTCAAGATTTGATGTTGAGTCCTACAGCACAGTATCGGCCTGGTAGTCAGGTCAAGAAACACGCTAAATTGATCAAAAAAAGCCAATTGATCATTGATGATGGGTTACTAAGCAAATACCCTTTGAGCTCCATCAAAGGAGCCGATGGTCAGTCTGCCATCACTGCCTCCAACCCAATTCGAATCGGACATACCATTCAGGCAACCGGCATCATGCACTATGCCTTTGGTCGTTTTAAACTGCAAGCCACCGAAGCCCTTAAACTGGGTGATGCGTTAGCCAGTAGTGCAGCCCAGCCTGACATGCCCCAAGGTGCATTGCGTGTGGGTACTTTCAACGTTGAAAATTTTTTTAACTCTTTGGATCTTAATGAAAACAAGTGTGGACCACTGAAGGATTTTGGCTGTCGCGGGGCAGACAGTAGCCAAGAATTTAAACGCCAACTGGCCAAACTGGTGGCAGTGATCAACAGCACAGATGCATCGGTTTTGGGAATCCAGGAGTTGGAAAACAACGATGACCAATCGATCAAAGCCTTGGTGGAGGGTTTGAATGCGGCAGCTGGAGAAGCCAGGTGGGCGTACATTGACACCGGTGCATTGGGCGAAGATGTCATTAAGGTTGGACTGATTTATCAACCCAAAATGTTGCAACCAAAAGGATCGTTCGCGTTGTTGAATCAAGCAGCAGATCCCGAATTTTTGGAACACAGAAATCGCATTGTTGTGACTCAAACCTTCGAGCATGCATCCGGACATGCGGTCAATGTGGCAACCGTACATTTCAAATCGAAAAGTTGTCGGGATGCGGTTGACCTGGATCTGGACCAAAAAGATGGTCAAAGTTGTTTCAACCCAACCCGCATTCAGGTGGCCAATCAAGTGGCCAGGTGGTTGGCCAAAGACCCAACAGGTCAAGGTGCCCAAGCGACATTTCTGGTGGGTGATTTTAATTCGTACCAAAAAGAAGATCCCATGCAGGCGCTTTGGGAACATGGCTACGTCAATACAGCAGCCCACTACCTGGGTGAAAAGAACTGGACAGCCAGTTACCGCGGTATGCTTGGTTCATTGGATTATGTACTGGCCAATCAAGCAGCCATGAAATTGACCAAAGGCGCCAGCCAATGGCACATCAACTCAGTTTCTTCACGCGATTTTGGTTACAACCTGGAACCACTGGATGAAGGCGTATTCAGGCCAGTCACGTATTATCAAGCAGACCCATACAGTTCATCCGATCATGATGTTGTGTTGACAGGTTTTGATTTTCCAACCAAGCAATGATCGGACACAGTCATGACTTTTGCATGATGTAAGCAGCCGGCATGAGCATTAACATAAACACACAATCGATTGTCCACTGGAGGACTCACATGAAAAAACTAATCACTCCTTTCATCTTGTTGGCTTTGACAGGCTGTCAAACCAAGCAACATACTCAAATTCAACCGTCATCTGATGCCCAATCTGCGAACCAATTGGTTCAGATTGCGCATGAAACCATGGTCTTGGATAATGGTTTGACGGTTATTTTGCATCAAGACACCTCAGATCCCATCGTGGCATTTTCGACCATTGTGCATGTGGGGTCCAGCCGGGAAAAGAAAGGTCGAACTGGTTTTGCGCACTTCTTTGAACACATGTCTTTCAACGATTCAGAAAATGTACCCATGGGAGCCAACAGAAAAATGATTCCAGAACTGGGTGGAACCAGAAATGGCGGAACTTGGAGTGATGGCACCATTTATTATGAAGTGGTACCCAAAGATGCCTTTGAAAAATTGATGTGGATTGATTCTGATCGTTTTGGTTACATGATCAATACCGTGAAAGAAGCCACTTTAGAACGTGAAAAGCAAGTGGTTAAGAATGAGAAGCGCCAACGTGTAGACAACCGTGCCTATGGACACACTTCACACGTCATAAAAAAAGCGTTATACCCAGAATCACACCCTTATAATTGGACCGTGATTGGTGATTTGGAAGACCTGCAAAATGCCACTTTGGCTGATGTCAGAGAATTTTATGATAAATACTACACACCAGCCAATGCCACTTTAGTGATTGCTGGTGATATTGACATCGAAGCCACCAAAGCATCGGTTCAACGCTGGTTTGGAGAAATCAAAGCAGGACCAGCCGTGCCAGATATGGCTCCCATGCCAGTGACTTTAACTGAGACAAAGAAGTTGTATCATTTGGATAACTTTGCTCAATTACCTGAAATCAGATTGACATTTCCCACTGTTGAACAATATCACCCAGATGCATACGCTTTGGATGCGTTGGGAGAAATTTTGTCTTTCGGTAAACAAGCGCCGATGTTCACCACTTTGGTTGAAGAACAGAAGTTGTCATCAAGTGTTTCGGCATACAATGATTCGGAAGAATTAACAGGTACTTTCACCCTGCGTGTCAGGGCCAATGCAGGGATTGACTTGGACGATGTCAACCAGGCCATCAATGCCTCATTAGAAAAATTTGAAACAGAAGGTATCAGAGACAATGCCCTGACCAAGATCAAAGCCAGGCAAGAAACCAGTTTTTACAACGGAATTTCAAGTGTTTTGAATAAAGCCTACCAATTGGGCCTGTATCAAGAGTTTACCGGTGACCCAGATTATTACTTGAAAGACATCGCCAACATCAAAGCAGTCACCAAGGGTGATGTGTTGCGTGTGTATAACAAATACATCAAAAATCAGCCTTACATCATGACCAGTTTTGTTCCCAAGGATCGGCCAGATTTAACTGTCGAAGGGTCAACTCAAGCAGCTGTTGTTGAAGAGCAAATAGTACAAGGCAAAGAAAAAGAATTTGTTGAAGATCCCAATGCAACCTTTGAAAAAACGGTGACCAAACATGACCGCTCAGAACCTCCATTGAGTGAATTACCAGTCATGTCATCCCCTGAAATTTGGCAGGCTTCTACGAAACATGGGATTCCTATTTATGGCATTGAGCATTCAGAAGTTCCTTTGGTGCGGTTTTCATTGCGCATTCAAGGTGGGCAAGCACTGGATCAAGCCGACAAACAAGGAACAGCCTCCTTGCTGGCAGCCATGATGACTGAAGGCACTGCCAACAAAACGCCAGCTGAACTTGAAGACGCCATTGGTTTGTTGGGTTCAAGCATTTCAATCTCAGCATCCGCTACGGGTATCAATGTCACTGGTTCATCATTGACAAGGAATTTCCCGGCAACCATAGATTTGGTGACTGAGATGTTAACCCAACCGAGGTTTGATGAGGCCGATTTTGATCGCATAAAGACACGTCGTTTGGCCACCATTAAATCTGGCTTGGGTAACCCAAATACCATTGCCAATCAAGTGTTTGCCAAGTTGTTATATGGTGAACAACATGTGGCGGGCCAAATCATTGGTGGTAATGAAGCTCAAGTTAACAACATCACCTTAGACGATTTAAAAGCCTGGTATCAAAGTAACCTCAGCGCCAGCATGGCCACCTTTAATGTGGTGGGAGCAGTTGATGCCTCAAACGTCACAACCGCTTTGGTTGAGCTTGATAAAAAGTGGCCCCGGTTTGACGTCGATTTTCCATCATTTGAAGCGCCTGCAGCCAATGAAAAACAACAGGTGTATTTCATCGATTTTCCCGATGCCAAACAATCCGTTTTGATGGTAGGTAAAACATCAGTCACTTCTACAGATGAAGATTACAACCGGATCAGAATTGTGAACAACAGGTTGGGAACTGGGTCCAGTGCACGATTGACCCAAACATTGCGTATCAACAAAGGGTATACCTATGGTGCTTTCTCTTATTTACAGCCCAGAAGGTATTATCCAGGTGCTTATGTAGCCACCACTCAAGTGCGCAGCAATGTGACTTTAGAATCTTTACAAATCTTACAGGACTTGATTGGTAATTATGCCGATACATTTGAGCAAGCCGATCTGGACACCACCAAAAACTTATTGAGAAAAGGCAACACCAGAAGGTTTGAGACTTTGAATCAGTTATTAGGTGAAGTCACTCGTTTCAGCATGAATCAATTGTCCAATGATTACTTGGAACAAGAACAAGCCGAGTTGATGAATATGGATTTGACCGAGGCTAAAGCTTTGATCAACCAACACATCGACGAAAGTGCCATGATTTATTTGGTTGTGGGCGATGCCAAAACTCAACTGCAGAGGATTAAGGATTTGGGTTATGGTGATCCGATTGTGCTGGATAAAGCAGGCCATGTGATTGAGTAACTTGATTGATTACGATGAAAAGGCCGGCATTTCTGGCTTTTTTACGCTCAAAATTTGAGGTCAAATAATTCATGACCTACAGCCCATGTGGATGAAATACCTGCCCTCTATAATGTTTAGACTTTATTTTTGGTAATCAGACATGCACAAAAAATTCAAATTCGTCACCCTGCTGGTGATCATCACATTCAATGTCCAGGTTTGGGCAGAAGAACAAGACTGGGTCAAGCGATCCAATGACATTGCTTATAAAATTTTAGAATCAGGAGCCAAATTTGCCCCTGAGTTTTCTGGTCAAACCGGTGTTGATGGCTATGATGAAGAGATATTCGACCTCAGGGATGATTTGGTTAAGCGCCAGTTACAGAATGCTGAAAGTAACTTAAAAATGCTCAATGAATTATTGGCCAAAGAGCAAGACGCCAGGGTTAAGCAAGACATCGAAATCATGATCCAATCGGTGAATGACAACATCGAAGCCACCAAAATCAATGATGCCAAAGTATTACCCTATGGCAATGTGATTGGTTTGGTTTTCGCCGGTTTCAATGGGTTGCTAGACAAACAAGTGCCTTTTGAAAGGCAGCAAGCTGCGTTGGTGCGATTGAAAAAATACACCGGAGCAGCCAAGGGTTATGAACCTTTGGTGGAGTTGGCCAAAAAACGTTTAACAGAACGCATGGGTGAAAAGGATTTGATCAAACCTTATAAGGGTGAAGTTGAACAAGACATTCAACGGTCATCGATATTTATTGATGGCTTAACTCAAGTGTTTGCCGCCACTGATTTAACAGGCTATGAAGATGACTTAAAAACCTTGCAAGGACAGTTGTCTGATTACAATGAATGGGTCAAAGCCAATATCTTGCCCAACACCCGAGAAAGCGCGGTATTACCTCGAGAACTGTATGAATTACAACTGAAAAACTATGGTGTTGATGCTTCTCCTGAAGAGTTGATGAAAATTGGCCAAACTGCATTCATGAATATACGCTTTGAAATGATGGCTTTGGCACCTTTGGTGGCTGAAAAGTTTGGTTATGAAACCAATGATTATCGTGAAGTTATGGAGTTGCTCAAAGAAGACCAGGTGCATGGTGAAGCTTTGATGGAAGAATATGCCGCGGTGATGAAAGAGCTGGATAAAATCATCAACAAGCATCAGCTGATTTCTTTACCCAATGAACCTGCGCGTGCCAGGATGGCAACGGCTGCTGAAACCGCCCAACAACCAGCAGCTCATTTAGATGTCCCGCGATTGGTTGGTAATACGGGTGAATTTCCGGAGTTCATTGTGCCCCGCATTGAGCAGAATGAAGATGGTTCCTGGCCTAAGAATGATTATGCCTTCAAAGCCATGATGTGGACTTTGTCTGCCCATGAAGCCAGACCAGGTCATGAACTACAGTTCACCACCATGCTCAGAGGCGGCGTGACCACGGCCAGGGCATTGTTTGCTTTTAACTCAGCCAACGTTGAAGGCTGGGCCCTGTATGCTGAAGCCATCAGTAAAGAGTACATGCCTTTGGAAGGTCAGTTGTATTCTCTCCAGGCACGTTTGTTGCGGGCGGCCAGAATCTGGCTGGATCCCATGTTGAATTTGGGTTTGATCACACCTGCTGAGGCCAAACGTGTGTTGATGGAAGATGTGGGTGAGGATGATTTGAATGCCCAAACTGAGATTGACCGGTACACATTCAGATCACCTGCCCAAGCAACAGCCTATTATTATGGTTATGAAAAACTGTTGGTGTTGAGGGCAGAAACTGAATTGAAGTTAAAGGACAAATTCAATCAGAAAGCTTTTCATGACTTTATTTTGAAGCAAGGTTTGTTACCACCTGACTTGTTGAGAAAAGCCGTCATTGAGCATTTCATAACACCACAAATGATTGAATAAATCAGTTTAGGTTTTCTATAATGATAAAGGCCCATAGAAATGGGCCTTTTTTGTAACTGCCGATCGAAATGATCGCCAAAATAAATTAAATTTGGCATCTTTGTATTGATATTTACAATTATCAATATAATTATAACTTTGAAACCATGTTCTGTTTTAGAATTATTGAGTTAAGTTAATCAATAGGGGTTTCAATGAAAATCAAAGTTCTCATATTAACCAGTCTGATTGTGTTTGGTGTCTATGAACTGGCACCCATGATCAAACCCAGCAAACAAACCACTGAGTCTGCCACATTGGTGGCCAAGCCTGAATGGCAAGAGCTGGAACCGGATGAAGTAATCAACCCTTTGGTTCCAGTTGTGAGCCCTGATACAAAAGGAATCGTTGTAGATGGCATCACTTTACAACCACAAGTCAGGTACAATAATTTAAACCCAGAATTGGCTGGTCAGCTGAGTTCAGAATTTACACCAACTCCGAAAAAAAGAACTGGTGGTTATCGCTACCAGAAAGCCAACCCTGACGAAATCACACAAAATCATGCCAAGCTGGATGAAGGGCTGCCAGTAACCCGCAGTCTTGTGTCATCCATTGATGCCGGTGGACAAGCAACAAATGGTGTCAACACTGGCTTCCTTTTTATCCCTGCAGACCCTCATGGTGCTGCTGGTCCCAATCATGTGGTCAACGTCTTCAACACATCCATTGAGTTTTATCAAACCGATGGCACTGCCAATGGCAGTCAGTCATTGCAAAGTTTTTTCGCCCCTTTATCACCGGTAAACTTTACCTTCGATCCCAAGGTTCTGTATGACCAATATGAGCAGCGTTTTGTGGTTGTGACTCTGGAAAGACAAGACACTGCTGCCGGTGATCCCACCAATTCATCTCGTGTCTTGGTGGCTGTATCTGATGATGCAAACCCTAATGGCACTTGGTTCATGCATGCCATCAACACCAACGTGAATATTGGCGGCACCCCCAGCTGGTTCGATTACCCGGGATTGGCCATCGATGAGGAGGTCATTTACTTAACCGGAAACCAATTCACTTACGGGGTTTCCAACTCTTTTCAAGGGGTTCGCTTGTGGGCCATACAAAAAACCGGTTTTTACAGCGGTGGGGCAGCTACAGTGGTTGGGTCTCTGGACCCTTTTGCTGGCGTTTCTCCCAATTTGCCGAATACCACCCAGCCTGCACATACCTATGGCAACGCGCCTGCTGGTTTGGGAACTTACCTGGTTTCTTATTCACGCATCAACAACGGAACCAGTGAATTTTGGCAATTGATTCGCTTGGATAACCCTTTGGGTGTGCCGTCCTTCACCCATCAGTTCATCAATGTGGGCGACATCGAACCCAATGCCATTAATGGACCGCCATTTCCACTGGCTCCACAGTCAGGCACTGCATTAACCCTCGCGACCAATGACCCACGAGCCCTGGATGCGGTGTGGCGCGATGGCCAAATATTTGCAACAGCCACCATTGAAAGCCAAAGTGAATTGGGTGAAACTTCAGCATCCTGGTGGGTTTTTGATGGTGTTGGGGGCGCAGCAGCATTCAACGACACCGGCATCATAGATGGTGAAGACATTGCTGCGGGAACTTTCACCTTCTTTCCTTCCATTGCAGTCAATGCCGATGGCGGGGTCGGTGTGGGTTTTTCAGCCTCAGCGCCGAGCATCTTTCCCAGTTCATATTTCGCGGTCAGGTCTCCAGGGGATGCGGCAGGTACAATGAGGCCATCACAGTTGATTCGTTCGGGCACTGATTTCTATCACCGTACTTTTGGTGGTCCAAGCAATCGATGGGGTGACTATACTTCGGTTGCCGTTGATCCGAATGACGAATGTTTCTGGGTATACAACAAACATGCAGTGAACAGAAGCAGCGGTGCTGCCAGTGAAAATGGTATGTATGGAACTGCTTTTGGTGAGTTTTGTAACCAAGATCCGACTGCAGGGAATGACAGCATCAATGTTGATGAAGGTGCCACCTCAACGGCATTGGTGGGTGGATTCACAACTGTGTTGAACAACGATTCGGATCCCGATGCAGCAGACAGTATTGGTGCTATTTTAGTATCAGGCCCAGCCGATGCCAGTAGTTTCAACTTGAATGTCAATGGTACATTCAGTTATACCCACAATGGCGACGAAGCACCTACTGATTCATTCACTTACAATGCTTGTGACGATGGTACCCCGGTTAAGTGTGATCTGGCTACAGTCAACATCAGTGTCAACCCAATTGATGATGATCCCACCGCTGTGGACGACACTGCCACAGTGGATGAAAACACCAGCAACAACACCATCAATGTGTTGACCAACGACACCGATGTAGATGGTGGACCCTTACAAGTGACCGGAGTGACCCAGCCAACCAATGGCACAACTTCATTCACTGCCAGTAACGTCAGTTACACCCCTGATACAGACTACTGTAACGATGGCGTGACCACTGATGATTTTGATTACACCATCAATGGTGGTTCCTCTGCCACAGTAGAAGTGACGGTTACTTGTCAGGCCAATCAAGATCCGGTGGCCAATAACGATGCAGTCAATACCGATGAGGACGTGTTGGTATCGGTCAATGTGTTGGCCAACGACAACGATCCGGATGCGGGCGATACCTTGAGTGTGACGTCTTGTTCAGCCCCCAGTAACGGTACGGTGGTGCAAAACGGTAACAACTGTGATTTCACGCCCAGCCTGAACTTCAATGGTGCAGGTGGTTTCAGCTATGCCATCAGTGACGGCAATGGGGGCACCGATACGGCCACAGTGACCGTGACGGTGGATCCGGTTAATGATGACCCTGTAGCAGTTAATGACAATGCCAATACCAATGAGGACACCTTGGTTTCAGTGGCAGTGTTGACTGGCGACTCAGATGTGGACACCGGTGACACCCTGAGTGTGACCTCATGTTCGGCCCCGAGCAACGGAACGGTGGTGTTGAACGGCAACAACTGTGACTTCACCCCAAGCTTGAACTTCAACGGTTCGGGTGGTTTCAGTTATGCGATCAGTGATGGCAATGGCGGTACCGACACCGCAACAGTCACGGTCACGGTCGATGCGGTGAATGATGATCCGGTGGCTGTTAATGACAACGCCACCACTGACGAAGACACCTTGGTTTCGGTGGCCGTGTTGTCTGGTGATTCCGATGTGGATACGGGAGATACCTTGAGTGTCACGTCATGTTCCGCACCGAGCAATGGTACGGTGGTGCAAAACGGCAACAACTGTGATTTCACGCCCGGCCTGAATTTCAATGGCAGCGGAGGCTTCACTTATGCCATCAGCGACGGCAATGGTGGCAGCGACAGTGCCACGGTTTCAGTGACTGTGAACGCTGTGAATGACGATCCTGTGGCAGTCAACGACAATGCCAATACCAATGAAGACACCTTGGTATCGGTGGCTGTGCTGGCTGGTGACAGCGACCCGGATTCAGGCGATACCTTGAGTGTGACTTCATGTTCTGGTTCCAGCAACGGTACAGTGGTGCTCAATGGTAATAATTGTGACTACACACCCAGCCTGAACTTCAACGGCACCGGTGGTTTCAGTTATGCCATCAGTGACGGCAATGGTGGCACCGACAGTGCCACGGTGACAGTATCGGTGGCAGCGGTTAACGATGATCCACTGGCGGTTAATGACAATGCCAATGCCAATGAAGATGGCGCTGTCTCAGTGGCGGTTTTGACTGGTGACAGTGATCCGGATAGTGGTGATACTTTGAGTGTAACTGCTTGTTCAGGCGCCAGTGATGGTTCAGTGGTACTCAACGGTAATAATTGTGATTTTACGCCGAGTTCGGATTTCAATGGCCAGGCCACATTTGATTACAGCATCAGCGATGGTAATGGTGGTTCAGACACCGCTTCGGTGACTGTTGATGTGGCTGCTGTAAATGATGAACCGAGCATGTCGGTGAATGATCAGGTATATGTCAGCTTGGCAGACATTGGCAGCCCGCCAGCACAAAACCTGGCTTGTCAATTTGACTTCGGTCCTGCCGACGAAGATGCCAGTCAGGCTGTTGCTGACATGATTGTCAGCATCACCAATGACCCTGACGGTATTTTGAGTTCAATCGATGTGGATAACAGCGGTGCTCTCAATTATACATTTACCGGCAGTGCAGGGGTGGCAGAAGTGACTGTCTCGCTGCAAGATGATGGTGGCACCAGCAATGGTGGTGATGACACATCGGTGGCCTATACGTTCTTGGTCAATGTGCAGGATTACGTGTTCAGAAGTGACTTTGAAGCGCAAGTCTGTCCATAACCAGTATCAACAGAACCAAAAAAACCGGGCCATGCCCGGTTTTTTTGTGCTTGATTGATGACTGGATCAGCGAGCGGCAAATGTTTGCAACTTGTATTTGCTCAAGGAATCAGCAAATTCTTGCAGCAGTTTATTGCCACTTTGTTCAGCTTTGATACACCATGCTTTGAAATCAGCAATCATTTCTTCCACTGACTTGGTGTTGTTGTCCCATATGGCTTGTAACTCTGATTTGTACTGTAATAAGTTTTTCAAGGACTTGCTGTCTTCGAAATAACTGCTCCATTTGGTTTTGATGTCGGCTTTTAAAAACTGTGGGTCCAAGGACAAATGGTGGGTGTATTTTTTGATTCGCTTGTTAAATTTGTTTGATGCATTTTGGTATTCTTCGGCCAGTGAGGGTTTAATCACATCTTTGATGTAAACCTGTAGCACATTGAATTTATGAGTCAAAATGGCTTTGACTGTTTCCCCGTCCAATTCCTGATTTTCGTTGTCAACATACAAATCAGGCACGACTTTCTTAATTTTACACAAGCCTAGTTTGTTCAGTACCCTGATGACATACCAACCCAAATCATGTTCGCCTTTTTTGTGAGCAAATTTACTTGAGGAAGGAAAGGCGTGGTGATTGTTGTGTAATTCTTCTCCAAAAATAAAGAAGGCAAAGCGATAAATGTTACGGGATGAGTCATCGGTGCGGTAATTTCGATAACCGACAAAATGACCAACTCCATTGATGACGCCTGCAGCGAAAAAAGGAATCCACAGCATTTGAATGGCATAAATCAACAAGCCAATCACACCAAATAGGGCAATGTTCATGAATGCCAATAACACGATTCCGAGGTAATGAAATCGTGTGTAGATATTTCTTTCAACCCAGTCTTCAGGGGTTCCCTGACCGTACTTTTCCATGGTCTGTGGATTTTTTCTTTCCTTCGTGTATAAATTCACGCCATGGAACAACACTTTCTTGATGCCATGGATTTGCGGGCTGTGTGGATCGTCTTCTGTTTCACAAAAAGCGTGGTGCTTGCGATGTATGGCTACCCATTCTTTGGTTAACATACCGGTGGTGAACCACAACCAAAAACGATAAAAATGTTGAAGGACCGGATTCATTTGAATCCCACGATGAGTTTGCTCACGGTGCAGGTAGAGGCTGACACCTGATAAGGTGACTTGCACCACAATAAAAGTATAGAGAACCATCTGCCAGGCAGAAAAGTTGAGTAAACCAGTTTCAAGAAAATCTAAAAATTGATACATAAATAGTGGTTTGTTTTATAAGGAATGCTCACTATAATGAATTAAATTTGCAATAGCCAGAGAAAAACACGTACCTTTTCGTATGGAAATAAACCCACAAACTGCTAACCAATTGAAGTTAAACAAACTTTGTTTAACCCGCTCAAACCAAAAAATCCTGCATGGTGTTGATGTCGAGTTGCCCACACCTGGGGTGACCGTTTTGCTTGGAGCCAATGGCGCAGGGAAGTCCACATTGCTTAATATCTTGGCTGGCGTCACTCAAGCAGATTCGGGCCAGATTGACGCGCCATCACAAAACAAGGCATGTTTAATGCCTGAACCAGCGGTTTTTTATCCACATTTGACGGTTGAAGAACAATTGAAATATGTAGCAGAATTGTTTGGTGTTGATGGAGGTGTTGCCTCAGTCATAGATTTGTGGCAATTGAATTCGGAAGCCAAAAAACTAACCAGGCATTTATCCTTGGGTTATCGACAGCGCTTGTCATTGGCTCAATTAATGGTATCCCAGGCAGACCTCTTGTTGTTAGATGAACCCATGAATGGTATGGATCCTGAAGTCATGGCAGTCTTTAAACAACAAATGGATATCTGGCGCCAATCCAAAACCATCATCATGGCGACCCACATCATGCACGAAGCACAAAATATGGCGGACTGGGTGGTTATTATGCACCAAGGTCAAGTCATCCAATCCTCTGCTTATCAACATGAAATGAGTTTCAATGAGTTGTATCAAAATGCCATCAACCAACACCACAGATTGTTGATACAGGATCAAGAGGTGGCGAGTCAATGAACATCACTGAAAAAGACATCAAGACCATTTGGCGATCCCCCATCATCTGGTTGTTGTTGGCTGTTGTCAGTTTTATGAGTGCCTGGCTGTTTTGGCAGATGATAGATCGATATGCCAGTTTACAAACCAGTTTAATCAACCTGCCCAACCCGCCAACCATCACCCAATCCTTGTGGCTGCCCTTTATATTGACTTTGGCAAAGTTTTTGATGCTGTTGGTGGCGTATACTGCGGGTGTCTCAATGGCCCAGGAGAGGTCACAACACACCATGTGGTATTTGTTGATCAATCGGCAACAAACAATCACTGTAGTCACCGCGAAATTCAAAGCTCAGCTGATGATCATGGGTTTTGTGTTGTTACTATGCTTGATCACTGCCTTTTTGTTGGCTACTGGCGGTGCGGTTAATTGGTTGCAAATCATGGCAGGCATTTTGGGTTTGCTTTTGTTTGTAACCTGGTTGATTGCATTGGGGCTATTGGTTTCAAGTTATTGTCAATCTTCAGGTACCGCTGTGCTCATGAACGTGGTGCTCTTTATCTTCTTGTGGATGCTTGGTGGCGACGTCATCAGTCAGGATTATGGCTTGAATTGGTTAATTCTAGCCTCTCCGGCACACCACTTGCGGTGGTTTGGTGCTGGTGAAATTGGGATCAGTTCTTTGTGCTATTTTGTTTTGGGTGCGGTGATTTTTATTGGGTTAACAGCCCGTAAGTTAGAACAACTGAGGCGGGTTTTATGAGCAGGTTCTTGCTTCTTTTGGTTTGGATGTTTTTGGTGTTTCTGGCAGCAAGACTGATTCCCAATTGGCAACTGCGGCCAAGTTATGCAGACCTGTTGCCGACTTCTGCTCAACAAGTCTTGGCCCAACAGCCACCACTCTCTGTAGATGTTTTTGCTTTACCTGACTCGCCAGCGGCAAATTTGGTGGATAACTTTCTTGAACCTTTGATCTCTGGGTTATCAGAGGTAGAGGTGAATTACCTGGACGTCAGCAACAACCTTGAGCTGGTCAAGCAACACCAAATCAACAAGCAAGGTGAAATGCTGATCAGCAGTAAACAGGCCCATTTCAAGTTATCAACACTGTCATACGAAGCATTTTTCAATGGCTTAAAAAAAATGAGCCAACCACGGGACCAGTGGGTTGTTTTTCTTGAAAATATAGAGGGTAAACCTTTCAGTTCAGGCCAAGTTGGCAGCCTCAGTGATTGGTTAGCGGCCTTAAAGTCAGCCAACTACTCATCTATGGTGCTGTCATGGCATGAACAATTAGCCTTACCCCAACAAGCCAAACTGTTGATACTTGCTTCGCCATCAGCGCCTTTTGATCAAGCCAAAATGACTTGGTTGGAGGACCAAATTAAAGCTGGTAAAAGTGTGTTGTGGTTGACTGATCCGCAGACTGTGATTGTTCAACCTGAGCTGTCATTACTTTTTGATGTCATGAGGACAGATTCCTTTCATGCTGGCCATTTGGTGGTGAAGGATTATCCAGAACATGGAATCAATCAGTTTTTTGATCGGCCGATTGACTTGGTTGATGTGGTGCCGTTTGAAACGGCCAACGAATCCCTCTGGGTGAATGAACAAAAACAGACTTTAGCAGCTACCAATGAATTGGGTAACAGCCGCCTGATGGTTATTGGTGACAGTGATTTCTTAAGCAATGAGTTTTTGAGCAGTGGAGGCAACCTTGAAATGTCATTTCGATTGGTTGATTGGCTATTAAAACATGACAATCGGATAGATTTGCCCAGCATTGGTTTGGGCCAAACACAGCTGTTTTTCAGCCAATCAGAGGTGTTGTCATTTGCAGGAATTATGTTGGTATTGATTCCACTGTTATTTTTAATCCTGGGCGTTTATCATTGGCGAAAAAACAAATGAGGTTTGTATGGATATAGGGGATATCAGGAATGAGTATACAAAGCATGGATTGAGCCGTGCCGAATTACAAGATGATCCTTTTGAACAGTTCAACCTGTGGTTCGAACAAGCCAGACAGGCTGAAATTAAAGAAGTGAATGCGATGAGCATAGCCACAGTCAGATCAGATGGCATGCCGCAAGTCAGAACCGTGTTGTTGAAACTGTTTGATGCCAATGGTTTTGTGTTTTTTACCAATTACAACAGCGCCAAAGCCGTGGAAATTCAACACAACCCAAAAGCATCGGTTTTATTTCCTTGGTTGGACCTTGAACGACAAGTCAGAATCAGCGGGCGGGTTGAGAAGATTTCTAAAATGGAATCCTTCAAATATTTCACATCAAGGCCCAGGGGGTCGCAATTGGGAGCCTGGATCTCTGAACAAAGTCAAGTTATCTCCAACAGAACAGTTTTAAAGACTTTGATGAGCCAGATCAAAGAAAAATTCAAAGAAGGTGAAGTGCCTTTACCTGATGCTTGGGGAGGGTATCGAATCATTCCTGAATCTTTCGAATTTTGGCAAGGGCGTGCCAATAGACTACATGACAGATTTAAATACACCCGATCTGAAACAGGGTGGCACATCAACCGATTGGCTCCCTGATAGTTAATAGGATTGATTTTCGGATTGATTTTTTCCAATAGATTGATTGATCCATTTGGTTAAATTTAATATCAATCAATCAATTTATTCAGCCATATTCTCGAATATTCAACTGTTTATTCCTCAAGATTTGATCAAAAATATTTACCTCACTGAATTCTAAATTCAATTAATTTTTATAGGGATTAACTATGAGATTATTTATTTTCTGGGTGTGGGTAACTGTCATGTCTTTTTTGGTTGCAAAACCACATATTGCGTCAGCCAATAATGATGAATTCAATGACATGATTGTGGCCACTGAAAAAATTGATTTTTACAGTAATTATTGGATTAATTTACATCATTATTTATTCAGGCTAGCTAAAAACAGCAGTCGCCAGACATCCTATTTATCTGAACTGCCATTGTTTAAGAACCTGAATGAACATGAGAGCAAAACACTCACAGAGGCAATTGACTACTATCAAACCCATTTGATTGGTAAGGATTTGCTGTTTAATCAGGACATGTTCAATATTAAGTTGGCTTTGAGTCAAAAACAAGCCAACCAATCTTTAAATTCGATTGTTAGTGATCAAGACTTGGTTGATCAATTGTCAGCTGCATCGCCAATCTATCAAAGTTATGTTTGGCCTCGGCATGATCAACAGAACCGAAATACTGTGAATAAATACATTGATTTAATAAAATCGAATGAAGTGGCATTTCTGCAAAAGTTGGAAGATCTTTCAGGTCAGTCCTGGCCCACAAATAGAATCCGCATTGATATGACATACTATGCTAACTGGGCTGAGGCATACACCACCATCAAACCAAAAATTCACGCAGTGATCAGTTCGCTACACTACCAAGACAATCATGATTTTATTGAATTGTTGTGGCATGAATCCAGCCATGGAATTATTGCGCCGCAAGAATTTAACATGGCAAAAGAAATTAAGTACATTGCTGATCAATTAAAAGTTCAAGTTCCGAATCAATTGTGGCATGGAATTTTATTCTATCTTGCAGGTGCCACAACGAAAGAAATCTTACGCGATGAGGGCATCAAGTATGAGTTAATTATGGTGCGGAAGAACATCTTTAGCAGCCAAATTCCTTATTTGGTCAAGTACATGCAACCTTATGTTGATGGACAAATATCTTTGCATGATGCCATAAAAGGGATTTTGATGGCCTATCAAACAGATACAAAGGATGGATAGGAACGTCTTTGAGTTGAGGATGCATGTAGATTAAAAAAGGCCGGTTTGTACGTCGTCAACCCGGCCTTTTTCTAACGCCATTCTTAATTTCTATAAGCGTTTGAAGTTGTGATTTATCATCAGTTCAAAAATGACTCCAATTGTCTGGTGGTGGAACCGATGGTTCCAGGTAAATCACATTCAAACGTATCCTTGAATACGAACTGGTAAATCAAATCGCTGTCTTCAGCAACATTGTTTAACAGGTTAACATCAGTGGTACCTGCTGGCATATCAACTGAACTTTGTACATCAATAAAATCAAACAGCGAACCAGTGACCGTTGAGTCAAACAAATAGACTAATTGAGAACCAACTGGCAAGTTAACCAACTCATTGACCACATCTCCAGTGCCTGCGTTATCGTCACAAGAAGCCCCTCCAGTTTCCATGCATATCCAATCAGGTGTACTGATGTTTGGACTTAAAGTTGCATTAATCAAAGCACCGTTGATGTCGATGTTACCTGAGTTATTGATGGTTAATTCATACAACAACTGTTCATTTTGATCCACACCTTTAACACAGTTGGTGAAGAATATGGTTAAATCAGGACGGTAAGCAACGGTTGCAGTGGCAGGCCCTGATACATTATTCGCTGTGTCAGTTTGTGTGGCTGTTGCCGTTTCACCATCTACGGGTTCTGGGCTTAAGTCACAAGTCCAATTTCCACTGCCATCAACCAAAGCTGAACAACTGGCACCGGAAGTGGTGCTGACATTAACAGTGGCGCCAATTTCACCTGTACCAGAGACGGTTAAGCCATTACTCGGGTCGTTGATGGTTGGCGGATTGGGAACCGTATCATCAAATGTGAAGCTGGCAGGCGTGGTGTTGGTGTTGCCAGCAACGTCTTGTATGGTGGCAACCTCATCCCCATCAACACCATTCTGTCCAGCAGTGGCGTTACAAATCACTACATTGCCAGATTCAAGTCCACAACTGTAGCCAGGTATGGTCAAAGTGGCATCCGTTTCAACACCTGTACAAGTGGCTGTTACGGGTGTGCCATTTCCGGCAGGATCAGGTGTGACAGTACAAACTGGTGCAGCTGGTGGCGTGGTATCTATGCCACCAACTTCTGTGGTTGGAGGCGAGGTGTTGCCCGCTGGATCTGTTTGGTCAGCCGTGATGTCTTCGCCATCTACTGGAGGACCAACCAAGGTGCACGACCAGGTGCCATCAGGTTGAACCAATGCCATACAGGTGGATCCTGATGGGGTGGTGACAGTTACGGTTGCTCCAGGTTCACCTGTCCCGGTCACAGGTGCGCCATTGGTTGGAACATTGATGACTGGAGCCAGAGGCGGTAATGTATCAACTTCGATAGTTACAGTACTGGCCGGTGATGTATTGCCCACCTCATCTGTGGCTGTGGCAGTCAACTGATTGGACCCATCTTGTAAGGCTGGGCTGATTTGACATGACCAATCTCCATTGACATCGGCTTGTACTGTACAGCTTTCACCCAAAGGTCCGGTCACATCCACTGTAGAAAATGGCTCAGCAGTACCAACTACCACTGGATCATTGATGTTAGTGATGGCCCCATCCAGAGGGGCAGTGATGACTGGTGCAGCCGGTGCTTGTGCATCTACAGTGACCTCAGTAGGCAAGGATGAGTTGCCGTTGTCATCGGTGACAAACACACTGAGCACATCGTTGTGTGCAGGTGCTGGGATCACTGGTGAACAAGAGAAGTTACCTGCTGCATCAGCTGTGGTGGTACACAGGACATTGCCCTGATTATCCAACACCGTGATGTCGCCATTGGGGATGGTGGTACCCGTAACAGGATCACCATCGGTTGGGTTCACTTGAGGTGCAGGAGGTGCTGTGACATTCGGATCAAACACCGTGGTGGTTACCGGCGGTGATGCCAACAAGCCAGATTGAGTGGCCGTTGCACTGATCACATTGCCAGTGGCCGGTACTGGTGATGGTGAGTCACACACCCAGTTACCTGAAGCATCGACCGTTACAGGTGCGTTGCTACAAGTGATGCCAGCCAAATCAATGGTTGAATCAGGTACCGCAGAACCGGTGATTTCAGTGGCACCATCGGCCACAGGATCAATGGTTGGGCTGACTGATTGGGTCGCTGAATCGGCCACTGTGGTGCTGGTTGGGCCAGACTCGTTACCCGCGGCATCGGTGGCCGTTGCCGTGATCAGGGTGCCCGGAACCAAAGGTGCAGAGGTGGTCACATCACAAGACCACACCCCGTTCACATCAGCAAACACAGGGGCGTTGTCACACACGATGCCACTCAAAGTGATCAGAGCACCAGGTTCTGCCAAACCAGTGACTGGGTTGGTGTTTTCATCAACCGGATCAATGGTCGGTGCGGTTGGTGCGGTGGTATCCAACACCAATTCACCGGATGTGGCATCTGGAGGAGAGGTGTTGCCGGCCGCATCAGTGGCTGTGACTGTGACATCATTGACACCGTTCAGATCCAGGTTCAAAGTACCTGAGTCTGGAGTGGCAGAAGCCAGATCCAACGACCAGTTGCCTGAACCGTCGGCAGTGGTGGTGTAAGTCGCACCACCAACCACGATGGTCACGGTGCTATCAGCTTCGGCTGTACCGTTAAGCACTGGAGTCGGGTTGTTGGTGGTTTGTGAAACAACCGTTGGCGCAGCCGGTGCTTGTGCATCTACAGTGACCTCAGTAGGCAAGGATGAGTTGCCGTTGTCATCGGTGACAAACACACTGAGCACATCGTTGTGTGCAGGTGCTGGGATCACTGGTGAACAAGAGAAGTTACCTGCTGCATCAGCTGTGGTGGTACACAGGACATTGCCCTGATTATCCAACACCGTGATGTCGCCATTGGGGATGGTGGTACCCGTAACAGGATCACCATCGGTTGGGTTCACTTGAGGTGCAGGAGGTGCTGTGACATTCGGATCAAACACCGTGGTGGTTACCGGCGGTGATGCCAACAAGCCAGATTGAGTGGCCGTTGCACTGATCACATTGCCAGTGGCCGGTACTGGTGATGGTGAGTCACACACCCAGTTACCTGAAGCATCGGCCGTTACAGGTGCGTTGCTACAAGTGATGCCAGCCAAATCAATGGTTGAATCAGGTACCGCAGAACCGGTGATTTCAGTGGCACCATCGGCCACAGGATCAATGGTTGGGCTGACTGATTGGGTCGCTGAATCGGCCACTGTGGTGCTGGTTGGGCCAGACTCGTTACCCGCGGCATCGGTGGCCGTTGCCGTGATCAGGGTGCCCGGAACCAAAGGTGCAGAGGTGGTCACATCACAAGACCACACCCCGTTCACATCAGCAAACACAGGGGCGTTGTCACACACGATGCCACTCAAAGTGATCAGAGCACCAGGTTCTGCCAAACCAGTGACTGGGTTGGTGTTTTCATCAACCGGATCAATGGTCGGTGCGGTTGGTGCGGTGGTATCCAACACCAATTCACCGGATGTGGCATCTGGAGGAGAGGTGTTGCCGGCCGCATCAGTGGCTGTGACTGTGACATCATTGACACCGTTCAGATCCAGGTTCAAAGTACCTGAGTCTGGAGTGGCAGAAGCCAGATCCAACGACCAGTTGCCTGAACCGTCGGCAGTGGTGGTGTAAGTCGCACCACCAACCACGATGGTCACGGTGCTATCAGCTTCGGCTGTACCGTTAAGCACTGGAGTCGGGTTGTTGGTGGTTTGTGAAACAACCGTTGGCGCAGCCGGTGCTTGTGCATCTACAGTGACCTCAGTAGGCAAGGATGAGTTGCCGTTGTCATCGGTGACAAACACACTGAGCACATCGTTGTGTGCAGGTGCTGGGATCACTGGTGAACAAGAGAAGTTACCTGCTGCATCAGCTGTGGTGGCACACAGGACATTGCCCTGATTATCCAACACCGTGATGTCGCCATTGGGGATGGTGGTACCCGTAACAGGATCACCATCGGTTGGGTTCACTTGAGGTGCAGGAGGTGCTGTGACATTCGGATCAAACACCGTGGTGGTTACCGGCGGTGATGCCAACAAGCCAGATTGAGTGGCCGTTGCACTGATCACATTGCCAGTGGCCGGTACTGGTGATGGTGAGTCACACACCCAGTTACCTGAAGCATCGGCCGTTACAGGTGCGTTGCTACAAGTGATGCCAGCCAAATCAATGGTTGAATCAGGTACCGCAGAACCGGTGATTTCAGTGGCACCATCGGCCACAGGATCAATGGTTGGGCTGACTGATTGGGTCGCTGAATCGGCCACTGTGGTGCTGGTTGGGCCAGACTCGTTACCCGCGGCATCGGTGGCCGTTGCCGTGATCAGGGTGCCCGGAACCAAAGGTGCAGAGGTGGTCACATCACAAGACCACACCCCGTTCACATCAGCAAACACAGGGGCGTTGTCACACACGATGCCACTCAAAGTGATCAGAGCACCAGGTTCTGCCAAACCAGTGACTGGGTTGGTGTTTTCATCAACCGGATCAATGGTCGGTGCGGTTGGTGCGGTGGTATCCAACACCAATTCACCGGATGTGGCATCTGGAGGAGAGGTGTTGCCGGCCGCATCAGTGGCTGTGACTGTGACATCATTGACACCGTTCAGATCCAGGTTCAAAGTACCTGAGTCTGGAGTGGCAGAAGCCAGATCCAACGACCAGTTGCCTGAACCGTCGGCAGTGGTGGTGTAAGTCGCACCACCAACCACGATGGTCACGGTGCTATCAGCTTCGGCTGTACCGTTAAGCACTGGAGTCGGGTTGTTGGTGGTTTGTGAAACAACCGTTGGTGCAGCCGGTGCGCTCAAATCAATGCCACCTGCAACTGTGGTTGGAGGAGACGTATTGCCTGCTGCATCTTCTTGGGTTGCAGTGATGTCTTCACCGTCCACAGGTGTTGGAGACAAGGTACAAGACCAAGTGCCATCCAGTTGAACTGTTGCTGTACAAGTGGCGCCCGATGGTGTGGTTACCGTAACGGTGGCACCTGGTTCGCCAGTACCGGTTACCGGTGCACCTGTAGTAGGTGCATTGATCACCGGAGCTGGAGGTGCATCATTATCCAAAGTGAAGTTGGCAGGCGTGGTTGCTGTGTTACCAGCCGCATCAGTTGCGGTGGCCGTTTCATCACCGTCAACACCAGCTGTGCCGACAGTACCGGTACAAGACCAGTTACCAGAACCATTGTCGGTACAGGCATAGCCTGGAATGGTTAATGTAGCACCGGCTTCAACGCCAGTACAGTTGGCTGTAACGGCTGTGCCGTTGTTGGCAGGATCTGGAGTTACGGTACAGGTTCCGATGGTGGGCGGGGTGTTATCTAAAGTAAATGTAGCAGGAGTGGTGGCAGTATTGCCAGCAGCATCTGTGGCCGTGGCGGTTTCATCACCGTCAACACCAGCCGTACCCACGGTACCGGTACAAGACCAGTTGCCTGAGCCGTTATCGGTACAGGCATAGCCTGGGATGGTTAATGTAGAACCGGCTTCAACACCCGTACAGTTGGCTGTAACGGCTGTGCCGTTGTTGGCAGGATCTGGAGTAACCGTACAAGTGCCAATCGAAGGAGGCGTATTATCCAGTGTGAAATTAGCTGGAGTGGTGGCTGTGTTGCCAGCGGCATCGGTAGCTGTGGCGGTTTCATCACCGTCAACACCAGCTGTGCCGACAGTACCGGTACAAGACCAGTTACCAGAACCATTGTCGGTACAGGCATAGCCTGGAATGGTTAATGTAGCACCGGCTTCAACGCCAGTACAGTTGGCTGTAACGGCTGTGCCGTTGTTGGCAGGATCTGGAGTTACGGTACAGGTTCCGATGGTGGGCGGGGTGTTATCTAAAGTAAATGTAGCAGGAGTGGTGGCAGTATTGCCAGCAGTATCTGTGGCCGTGGCCGTTTCATCACCGTCAACACCAGCTGTGCCCACGGTACCGGTACAAGACCAGTTGCCTGAGCCATTGTCGGTACAGGCATAGCCTGGAATGGTTAATGTAGCACCGGCTTCAACGCCAGTACAGTTGGCTGTAACGGCTGTGCCGTTGTTGGCAGGATCTGGAGTAACCGTACAAGTTCCGATCGCTGGTGGCGTATTATCCAGTGTGAAATTAGCAGGAGTGGTGGCAGTATTGCCAGCAGTATCTGTGGCCGTGGCCGTTTCATCACCGTCAACACCAGCCGTACCCACGGTACCGGTACAAGACCAGTTGCCTGAGCCGTTATCGGTACAGGCATAGCCTGGAATGGTTAAGGTAGCACCGGCTTCCACACCGGTACAGTTGGCTGTAACAGCGGTGCCGTTGTTGGCAGGATCTGGAGTTACGGTACAGGTTCCGATGGTGGGTGGGGTGTTGTCTAAGGTAAAGGTAGCAGGCGTTGTTGCTGTGTTGCCCGCGGCATCAGTTGCGGTGGCCGTTTCATCACCGTCAACACCAGCCGTACCCACGGTACCGGTACAAGACCAGTTGCCTGAGCCATTGTCGGTACAGGCATAGCCTGGGATGGTTAAGGTAGCACCACCTTCCACACCCGTACAGTTGGCCGTAACGGCAGTGCCATTATTGGCTGGGTCTGGAGTAACCGTACACGTACCAATCGAAGGCGGCGTGTTGTCCAATGTGAAATTAGCTGGAGTCGTTGCTGTGTTACCAGCCGCATCAGTTGCGGTGGCCGTTTCATCGCCATCAACACCAGCCGTACCCACGGTACCGGTACAAGACCAGTTGCCTGAGCCATTGTCGGTACAGGCATAGCCTGGAATGGTTAAGGTAGCACCCGCTTCAACACCCGTACAGTTGGCTGTAACAGCGGTGCCATTGTTGGCTGGATCTGGAGTTACGGTACACGTTCCAATCGCAGGAGGCGTATTATCCAGTGTGAAATTAGCAGGCGTTGTTGCTGTGTTGCCCGCGGCATCAGTTGCGGTGGCCGTTTCATCACCGTCAACACCAGCTGTGCCCACGGTACCGGTACAAGACCAGTTGCCTGAGCCGTTATCGGTACAGGCATAGCCTGGAATGGTTAAGGTAGCACCGGCTTCAACGCCAGTACAGTTGGCTGTAACGGCTGTGCCGTTGTTGGCAGGATCTGGAGTAACCGTACAAGTTCCGATCGCAGGAGGCGTATTATCCAGTGTGAAATTAGCAGGCGTTGTTGCTGTGTTGCCCGCGGCATCAGTTGCGGTGGCCGTTTCATCGCCATCAACACCAGCCGTACCCACGGTACCGGTACAAGACCAGTTGCCTGAGCCATTGTCGGTACAGGCATAGCCTGGAATGGTTAAGGTAGCACCACCTTCCACACCCGTACAGTTGGCCGTAACGGCAGTGCCATTATTGGCTGGGTCTGGAGTAACCGTACACGTACCAATCGAAGGCGGCGTGTTGTCCAATGTGAAATTAGCTGGAGTCGTTGCTGTGTTACCAGCCGCATCAGTTGCGGTGGCCGTTTCATCGCCATCAACACCAGCCGTACCCACGGTACCGGTACAAGACCAGTTGCCTGAGCCATTGTCGGTACAGGCATAGCCTGGAATGGTTAAGGTAGCACCCGCTTCAACACCCGTACAGTTGGCTGTAACAGCGGTGCCATTGTTGGCTGGATCTGGAGTTACGGTACAGGTTCCGATGGTGGGAGGTGTGATGTCATTAAGGGTTACCGTTGCCGTGTCTTGAAAGGTGAAATCAGTGGTGGGCAATTGGGTTGAGTTTGAGTTGATGGTGACAATATTGTCGATATCACCTGTGGGTGCTGCCGCATCAATTTGGGCTTGAAATCTCACCACAACTTGTTCACCTGGGGCAATTTCGCCACCGTTGCTGTTATCAGCATTCAAACCGACTCGGAACACCACTTGATCGTTGCCGCTGTCATATTCAGCTGCATCATCACCAACTGTGTCAGTCAAACTACCGGTTGGGCCGGCATCGGCGCTGACGATTTCCAATGAGTTTGGCACATAGGTCATGTTGGCAGGAATGGGGTCTGTAACAACGGTGTTGATGGCATCGTCGGAACCGTCATTGGTGAAACTGATGTCATAGGTGATCACATCGTTTCTGCCAATATCGCCGCCATTGTCATCGGTGGCGGTCTTTGTCAAAGATGAACTGAAGTCCGGTACATTGAGGTCGGTAACAAATGTTAAATAGTTCGGGTAATAGGAATCACCATTGGTCTGAAACTCAATGTTGGCTTCTATCTCTGAGTTGCCCCAAATGGCCAATGGAATGTCATGGAAATCTACGTCCATACCCAGTTGATTGACGTAGTTGGGCGTTTTGTTGGTGATTTGAGCGCCACTTTTGGTGATCGAGCTGTTCCAAAAGTTATCAACTGGATTGATGCCAGTGGTGAACAAGTCAGTGCCTTCAAAACGGAATCGATCCCCTGAAATGTTTTGATCACCTTCCCAAACCAAGGCCCCGACAGATGCTGTGACGTCTCCTGATGCCGGTGTGAGCAATCCACCAATGGTCACTGCGACAGGCGTGGTACCCGTGACCCGTGCGGCCCCATCGTACAAAGCCAAGCGCCGGAATGGTAGTGTACTGTCTTCATAAACAACCACAATAGACCAGCCGCCATAAAATCCCAGCCCATCGGCACCGTTGTTGGCAGATAAACCACCAACGAAGTAAACACCTGAACCATTGGTTTGAACCATGGTGGTGATGTCTGCCCAGACTTGATAAGGTCTGTTGCCAGCAGAGCCTTGAGTTGAAAAATCATCTAAGTTGCCCGCGCCTACATTGATGCTGCTGTAACTACCGGCAAGTGGAGGCTTGATATTGATGGTACGTCGAGCGTTGGAACCACCACCACTGTCAGCAAATCGTCCACCCCAGTATAAACCGGCGTACAAGACATTACTGCCGGCTGGCAGCGTGAGGGTGGCGCTGGAGGAATTGGTAAAACCGCCAGGCACGTCTTCGTTGACATAGCGGGTTTGGATGTTGTTGTTGCCGTTAACGGTACCGCTTTGTCTATCGGCACAATCGGTTGTCGTTGCTTCATCACAAGTGATCAATACATTACCGATCAATTCAATGCCCCCATTGGTGTCAACACTGAATCGACTGGTGAAGTTACGGTCAATTTGGGCTTGAACCGAAGAAAAAACAAGTAAAAGGACAGCAAAAACGCTGTATTTGGATTTAACGCTCATAGACACACACACTATCTGTTGATTAATGTGTGATTTATATCACAGAAAATCTGAAAATAAAGGCTGTAAGTGGGAAAACTGTGAACTAATTAACAGTTTGTGACATTTGGTCAATATATATGGCACAAAGTTATAGCTAAGATGACGTATCTTCAACTAATTTGACAAATCATGTCACTCAATAATAGAACAGTAAAATCAGTCAATTAAGTTGGTTACTTTACTTGTTGTGGTACCATCAGTATGTCACTGGCTCTGTAACCTTCATCCACCGCTATGTTGACCAGTTTTTCTAACTCACGAGGATCAATTTGCGGTTTTCTGGCCATGATCCACAAGTAATCACGTTTGGTTCTGCCGATGATGGTGTATTCATAGGCTGGATCAACATACACAATGATGAACTCTGATTTGAAGGGCCACAGGAATTGCATTTTCCATTCCGCATTGGATGGATTTTCAGTGACGACAAAACCGGTTGGGTTGTATTCTTTTTTGGGGCCGGTGAAGCTGTCTTTGTTGAAGCTGAATTGGGTGTCGATCACTGTGTCTGACTTTTTGGTATAACTTTCTATGGCGTTATGTGCCCCTTTTTCAATGAAAGTGGGTATGTTGGCAATCACATACCAATCACCCATAAACAAATCCAGATTGACCCGTTCAGCCATCCGGATGGGTGGTCCTTGGCGACAAGATTGGAATGCAAATATTGACACAAGCAACATGATTCCTAAACCGATGATTTTCTTCATTTGTATTCAACCTGAAAAATACCCATGTTAAATGCTGTGATGTGAAAATTGGGTCAAGCCATTGGCATAAGGAATGTCTTTAGGACTTCACTGAAATTGTTCCAAACAAAAGTGAATGGAGACCACGGCGAACATAACTTGCTACCTCGCACGCACTACGACATTCAAATCGGGCTTCTTTATCTTCGATAAAACCGCCCAACTTTCATTGCCTG
This sequence comes from Marinicella sp., assembly GCA_965230295.1. GTDB lineage: Bacteria > Pseudomonadota > Gammaproteobacteria > Xanthomonadales > Marinicellaceae > Marinicella. The sequence continues at coordinate 2,934,424 of OZ246001.1, forward strand.
TGCTGGTCGAACTGTCCGACAGTTCTCCTAAGTTGAAGTATAAAAGCGTTTCAATTGAAACGCTTTTATGTATCACAGGTGTCAACGATCAGTTGTTTTCTAAACCGTCTTTAAAGATCAAGTCAGTTTCTATCATTGAAAAAGCATCCAGGTTATATTCGAAAACAGTTCCATCTGGATTGCCTACGATCACAGCACAGAATGCTGAAGACGTGTTGTCGGGTAGCAATAACCTGCTGCTGTTTGTTTGCCATTGTGGTGTTGGCGATGCGGGTATAACAAACTCTTCCATGTGATTTGGACCAGTGCCATTGCCATTACAATCGGCATCCTCTAACAAGGCACAAATCAAAAACAACTCTAAATTGTTTGCTTGAGATGGAACGCCCAGTCCTGATACAGATAAAGTGTGGCTGCCGGGCGATTCAAAATTAATACACTGTTCTATGCCAAGTTGAGGTGAGTTGAGGCTTTTCATGTATACGGATCCAGACAAGGAAGAATCATCAAAGTCAACAGTACTGTCAGCAACTATGATATCAGGATTTTGTCCAATAATATTGAATGTGTTGAGTGAAATAGGACTGTCACCACAATCATCCAAATATGCGTTTGTCATCAAATTGTCTGGTTCTACTCTGAACTGGCGCTTTAAGTTACCACCCGGGGTGCCATTCAGATCACCATCGATCGCATTGCCGGCTGCATCTGTGATGTCATCACAAACCATCAACACATATTGACCAGCCGTTAAAGGTGCATCTAAGGTTAATGTGGCATCCGGGTTTGTCGGGGTACCTCCTGTGGTGAACGTATTGATGTTAATGAAACTGTCATCACCCATTACACTGTCACAAGATAAGGTTTGCAAATCTTGATCTAATCCAGTATCGATGAGGGCGTAATTCAGGTTGTCATCGACCCCAATGAGCCCAGGGTTGTCATCCTGAAATGAAACCACGATTGCAGAAATTTGATCATTATTTTGGCTACAAGACAAAATTTCTGTGATAGAAGGGTTGGCATCGATCAAGGTCACAACCGGAATGATTTGATCAACTGGTGTCAACTCCGTATCGGCATCATTGTCGATGGCGTTAAAGGCAGACAAGGTAGCGGTGTTTGACAATTCGGTCACGCCTGGATCCAGGCTCTCATCCACCTTAACCGCAAAGAAGACGGTGTCTTTACCAGAAAGACCAGGTAAACCACCGATGTCATAGGTACAGGTTGAACCTGCTGAATTGTCCGGCACGCAAGCCCATCCAGCGGTACTGCCGGGGGGATAGAATGTGGTGTTGTCAGGAACCGTTTCTGTGATGAGGGCATTCAAAGCATCCCGATCCCCTTCATTGAAATTAATGAGGGTGTAGTTGATGACTTTGCCCAGTGCTGCGGTAACGCCTCCATCGGTTTTAACAATCCTCAAATCCACTTCAGCATCAATGGGCGTGGTGTCCTGAGCATTCGCTGCAGTGGCATTGCTGGCATCCATCACCACCGTGTTGGTCAATTGAGAAAAAATACCGGGTACCGGGGTGTTGAGCGTCAATGCAAAATCTGCTGAACCGTTTGTGCCACCGCCCACAGTGCCTAAGTCAAAGGTACAAGTACTGCCAGCTGTGTTGTCAGGTAAACATACCCATCCTGCCGTACTGGCAGCCGCATCGAATACAGTCTCTGTCAAGACCGTTTCACTCAATGTGGCGCTGTCAGCATCCTGATCACCTGTGTTGCCATAATCAATCTGATAAACCACTGTGGAACCGGGTGTTAGGCTGATGTCGCCATCGGTTTTACTGACACTCAAAACAGCTGCCGATGTAACTGGTGTTGAATCTGATGCCATGTCATCGCTGGCATTGTCAGCACTCAGCGTAACGCTGTTACTTATCTGTGTGGTACCGGCAGGTACTGAGCTGATGATCTGAACATCGAAAGTGGTGGAAAAATTTGTTCCTGCCAGATTGCTTGGCAAAGTCGTACACGTAGATCCCGCGCTATTGTCGGGCAAGCAAGTCCAATCGAAGGGTGCGGTTGGTACATAGTTGGTATTGGTTGGTACCACTTCCGTTAAAACGGCATTACTGGCCACTTGATTACCTGTGTTGGTGGCGACGATGTCGTAGGTAATTGTGTCACCAGGAACGGCATTGATTAAATCATTGTCTGTTTTGGTGACTGATAAGACTGCAGCTGAGGTGATGGGGGTGGTGTCAGCTGCCATGACATCATTGATGGCGTTGTTGGCACCCAATGTCACGCTGTTGCTGACAGCTGTTACGCCGACGCTGACATAATCATCAACCTGGACCGCGAAGGTGGCTGAATCTGAACCACCAGGTCCGAGTTCAGCGGGTGTCAAAGTACAAGTGGATCCTGCCATATTATCAGGCAAACAAGCCCATCCAACCGTGCTGCTGCCAGGTAAAAAAGTGGTCTCAGCAGGTACGGTTTCGGTTAAGGTAATTCCAGATGTGGCTCCTGCACCTGCTGCATTGGCATAATTCAATGTGTAAGTGATGGTGCCACCAGGTGCTGTATTGGTCACATCACCGTCAGATTTGGTGATGGACAATTCAGGTCCGGGCAAAACTTCAATGCCGGCATATCCATTGGTTTGGACCAGACTGGCATTTTCAATGTCGACGTTGGTGCTGGACTCATTAATCAGGTCGATGGTATACATGCTCCATTTGTTGGCATTGGGACCAGTCGAAGGGCGTCCGAAGAAAAAATATTGACTCGATTGGTAATTCAGGGCCGATAAGCCACTGGCAGTGGTGATTGGATCGCCAAAATCAATTTCAATGTTGGTGTTGACTTCAGGCTCCCCGCCATCAGAAATATCTCCTTCAATTTTTGCCAAGCTGCGAGCGCCTCCACCCGGGCTATAAAGCACCCAAAGCGCATCACTGGATTGGTCCCATTCGAGACCAAAAATATTGCTGGGAGTGAAATCGCCCCAGAAATCATCCAGAATGAGTGAAAAGTGTTCGTCAGTATTGGCAGTTGAAATGACATACAATTCGCCGTCACCGATGAAAAATGCGCGTTGTCCGGTCGAGTCACCAGTCAGCAGGCCAGAACCCAGTGCCACACCAGATCCAACAATGGCGCTGTGTTGTTGGGTCACATTGCCATTGGTTGGATCAATGATCGCCAATTCAATAGCAACCCCGCGATCAAATAATGCGTACAAAACAGCATTGGGTTCGTCGTACCAGATCCCCCAGTTGTTGGATGTGGTATAACCGGCTGTCAAGGCAGGGTTGGTGTCAGTGATTCCAGTGGTTAAATCCACCGTATAGATTCGATCCACATTGAGGTCATCTCTACCAATGAAGTAAGATTTATTGTTTGCCACGTTGAGTGCAGTTGCTCCAGTGGTCATGTCCAACATACCGGTTTCTACTGAGGAGTCTGTACCCAGTAATGTGATGGTACCTGTGGTAGGGTCAACAGTTCCGATTTGTTTTTCGCCCAAATCTGTTGCAGGTGGCAGTCCAAAAAACCCATAAACTTCTTGAGCAATGGCAGATTGACCACACAAACAGATAAGAAGAATAAGTAATGCGCATGATTTCATGATTTTCCCCGAGATTTTTTTATTTATTATAGCCCACGAACAGAAAAATATGCATGAAACTAACTTGATCTAGGTCATACTAATGTCTCAATTATCATCATCTAAACAGCAAATGACTCAAAACGCCAAGTCTTGGTATGGAAACAAATACCTCAGTTTACTCCGTGATGTCTTGTTGATCGTTTTACTGATGTCAGCGATTTCCTGGTGGCTTAACCGGGGTTCATTGGCCGCAGCTGGACAATTAGCACCGGCTTTCACCTTGTCCACACTGACAGGTGAAATCACATCTCTGAAGGAACATCAAGGCAAACAGGTGTTGCTGTATTTTTTTGCACCTTGGTGTTCTGTTTGTCGCTTGTCTGCTGACAACCTGAATGACCTAAGGGCCGCACGTGAAGATGAGGAGTTATCAATTCTGATGGTGGCTTTATCCTATGAAAGCCGCGCTGAGGTTGAGGCTTTTGTGGCAGACCTGGATTTACAGGTACCTGTGTTATTGGGTACTGCACAACAATTCAATGACTATCAAATTGTTGGCTTTCCAACTTATTATGTGATCGATGAAGCAGGCAACTTGGCTTCTAAATCCATGGGTTACAGTACAGAATTGGGCATGCGAGTCAGAACCTGGTGAGTTTTGCTCACAAAGCCAGATAACAAGGCAATCACAGCTTTACCATCACTGGTTGAAACCGTATAATTTCCGCTTTGTCACAAGAAAAGCGTAAAGACAGGCCTGCCTGTTGGTAAATCAATGAGTACATACAATCCACAAGAAGTAGAACAACACGCGCAACAACTTTGGGAAGCGCACAAGTCATTTGAAGTCAAAGCAGACAACAACAAGGAAAAATACTACTGTCTCAGTATGTTTCCATATCCCAGTGGCAAGCTTCACATGGGACATGTGCGCAACTACACCTTGAGTGAGGTCATTGCACGCTACCAAAAAATGCAGGGTAAAAATGTGCTGCAACCCATAGGTTATGATGCCTTCGGTTTGCCGGCTGAAAATGCCGCGATCAAAAATAACAGGGAACCCGCTGAATGGACCTATGGCAACATGGAAGAAATGAGCGCCCAATTCAAGCGCCTGGGTTTTGCTTTTGATTGGTCGCGCATGTTGGCCACTTGTAAACCGGATTACTACCGTTGGGAACAATGGATGTTTGTCAAACTATTTGACCAAGGCCTGGTTTATCGCAAAGATGCTGTGGTTAACTGGGATCCAGTCGATCAAACGGTGTTGGCCAATGAACAAGTCATCGATGGTCGGGGCTGGAGATCCGGTGCGGAAGTGATTCGCAAAACCATCCCGCAATGGTTCCTTAAAATCACAGATTATGCCGAAGAATTGTTGGCGTCTTTAGACAACATGCCCGGCTGGCCTGATTCTGTTAAAACCATGCAGCGCAACTGGATTGGAAAGTCCAAAGGCCTGGAATTGGATTTTCAAGTAGAAAATTTTGGTCAGGTCAGTATTTATACAACCCGTCCAGACACCTTGTATGGGGTGTCCTATATGGCGGTGGCACCAGAACATCCACTGGCCTTGCAAGCGGCAGAAAACAATGCTGAGTTGGCAAGCTTCTTAAAACAGTGTGGTAAAGAACAAAGCAACGAAGCGGCCATGGCCACCATGGAAAAGAAAGGCATGTACACTGGTTTGGATGCGATCCATCCATTGACCGGTGAAAAAGTACCCGTATGGGTGGCTAATTTTGTCTTGATGACTTATGGAACAGGTGCTGTGATGGCGGTTCCAGGTCATGACCAACGAGATTTTGAGTTTGCCCAAAAATATGATTTGCCAATCACCCAGGTGATTGACGCAGAAGGTGATTTGTCAGAAGCCGCCATCACGGAAAAAGGCGTGTTGATCAATTCGGACGGTTTCAATGGCATGGATTTTGATCAATCTTTTGCGGCCATGGCTGAACAGTTCAAAGCCAACAACACGGGTCGGGTACAAATCAACTACCGCTTACGCGATTGGGGCGTGTCCAGGCAACGTTATTGGGGTTGCCCGATACCGATTATTTACTGTGATGATTGTGGTGCAGTGGCTGTTCCGGAAGAGCAGTTGCCCGTTGAACTACCTGAAGATGTGGTGTTTGATGAAACCGGTGGTTCGCCGATCAAGAAGATGCCAGAATTTTATGAAACCACCTGTCCGAAATGTTCAGGACCGGCCACCCGTGAAACCGATACATTTGATACCTTTATGGAGTCATCCTGGTACTATGCCAGATACACCTGTCCTCAGTTCAGCGGCGGCATGTTGAGTGAAGAAGCCGATCATTGGTTACCGGTGGATCAGTACATTGGTGGTATTGAACATGCCATTTTGCATTTGCTCTATGCCCGTTTTTACCACAAAGTGCTGCGTGACCAGGGCTTGGTGAATTCAGATGAACCATTTACAAACTTACTGACCCAAGGCATGGTACTGAAAGATGGTGCCAAGATGTCAAAATCCAAAGGCAACACCGTTGATCCACAAGATTTGATTGATCAATACGGGGCCGATACGGTGCGTTTGTTTTCGATGTTTGCGGCACCACCAGAACAATCCTTGGAATGGTCGGATGAAGGGGTTGAAGGTGCAGCCAGGTACCTCAATCGATTGTGGTTTCAGGTGACAAGTTATATAACTGCGGCCGCAGGTCGAGTCCATGAATCAGTTGGAGATTTGGACAAACCTCAGAAAGACATGCGTTTGAAAATTCACCAAACCATTGAAAAAGTGACGCAAGACATCGGTGATCGGCATACCTTCAACACCGCCATTGCAGCCATGATGGAATTAACCAATGCATTGACCAAGTTCAATGATGACAGCGACAATGGTTTGGCCATCAGGCATGAAGGTTGGCACAGTCTGGTGAAAATGATCAGCCCATTTGCACCCCACATGGCACAAGCCTTGTGGGAACAATTCGGTGAAGAAAACTTACTCTGCGAAGCCGATTGGCCTGAGGTTGATGCGTCGGCATTGATACAAGATGAAATCGAAATGGTGGTTCAGGTGAATGGCAAACTGCGGGGCAAAATTGCGGTGGCTGTTGATGTAGCCAAAGAAGAAATTGAAGCCTTGGCCATGGCAGATGAAAATGTCATGAAATTCATTGAAGGCAAAACCATCAGGAAAGTGATTGTGGTGCCTAAACGTTTGGTTAATGTGGTGGTCTCATGAGTCAGTTTTTGAAGTATTTAAGTGTGGTACTTGTTGTTTTGTTGATCAGTGCTTGTGGGTACCGGTTAAAATCTGCTGTTGAACTGGATGCTGCATACAATAAAACATACATCCAACATGCCATCAGTGCGCCTTTGTATAGGCCACTGGCGCTGGCGCTGGCCAATCAAGGTGTCAATTTAGAAGAGGATGCGGGTGAAGCCACTGCCAAGTTGTTGATCATCAAAGACAACCTGACCAAACAGATTCAATCGATTGGTACCAATAATCGTGTGCAAGAATATCGCCTGGATTATGAAGTGACTTTTGCAGTCCATTTTTTAGACGAAATCAAAGTGCCTGAGCAGTCATTGAGTTTATCCCGGGATTTTGCATTTGATATTGGCCAAATCACCGGAACCCAAGCAGAAGAACAGGTGCTGCGTCAACAAATGTACCAGGACATGGCACAAATGATCATTCGAGCCATAGCCAACCAAAATAAGGGTGGTCATCAGGGTGAATAACCTCAGATAAATGAAATTATATTTCAACCAACTGGAAACACAGCTGAAACAACAACTGCTACCGGTGTATTTGTTGGTGGGTGATGAACCCTTACAGTTACAAGAAGCTGGTGATGCCATCAAAAAAACAGCACTGAAACAGGGTTTTACAGAACGTGAAGCCCATTTGGTAGATAACAGTTTTCAATGGCATGAACTACAAAACAGTGCCGGAAACATGTCATTGTTTGCTACTCAGCGCATCATTGATTTACACATGCCTACTGGCAAGCCGGGTACCAAAGGTTCTGCCAGCATTGTTGGTTTCATCGAAAACATGCCTACTGATGTCATGCTGATCATCCGTTGTGACGAATGGAATGCCGGTAATGACAAGACCAAATGGGTCAAAACCATCATCGAAAAAGGCGCCTTTTTGCGTGTCTACCAACCCAAAGCAGCAGAATTACCCAAATGGATCAGACAGCGGTGTCAAAACATCGGTTTGAAAGTTGATAATGATGCCATCGGATTACTCAGCATGCGCCTGGAAGGCAATTTATTGGCCGCTGCACAAGAACTTGAAAAGTTGAAGATGCGTTACGTCAACCAAACAGTGACTGGTCATGATGTGGCCAGTTTGGTGGCTGACAATGCCAGGTTTGATGTGTTCAGATTAACGGATGCTTTGTTCGACAACCAACCGGTCAGGGCGATCAGAATCCTGCGATCGTTACAAAAAAACGACTTGTCAGCAGTCATCATCCATTGGGCATTGGAACGGGAAACCAGAATGTTGTGCGAGTTGTCATTCATTCGTTCTCAGAAGCGCAATGTGAGTGCCGCTGATTACCGCCGGTTTGGGATTTGGCAAAATCGCCAGGCCACCATTCAAAAAACCTTGAATCACAGGCCATTGCCACATTGGGAACAGTGTTTGCAAGAGCTCTCAGTCATTGATCGCATGATCAAGGGCCGCAAGAAAGGCAATGTTTGGCTAGCCATTGAAAACTGGGTCATCTTGTTTGTGAGTTGATATGCTGTTCAACTCAATCACATTTTTGCTGTTTTTTGCTTGGGTGATTTTGGTTCATTATTCGGCATTGAATTGGTCATTGAAGAAATCGCATTTGTTGATGGCAAGCTACCTGTTTTATGCCGCATGGAACCCACCCTTTGTGATTTTGTTGTGGCTATCAACCTTGGTGGATTGGCAGGTGGCCAACAAAATTCATCAACAGCAAGACCCCAAAAAACGCAAACACTGGCTTTGGCTCAGTTTGGGCGTCAACCTGGGGATGTTGGTGGTGTTCAAATATGCAGGCTTCCTGCTGGCTAATTTCAATGCGCTGTTACAGTCTTTAAACATTGAAATCACTTTCGCAGACCCGGGGTTGATTCTGCCCATGGGCATTTCATTTTTTACCTTTCAAACACTGTCATATACGCTGGATGTGTATTACAAAAGACTAAAACCTTGGCACAGTTTCAAAGATTACGCCCTGTTTGTCAGCTTTTTTCCTCAATTGGTCGCAGGTCCCATTGTGAGGGCAAGGAACTTTTTACCCCAGTTAGTCTCCCAGAGCAAAATTGCTTTCAACCAGTTTTCAGTCGGGATCTGCTTTTTCATCATAGGTTTGTTTCAAAAGTCTGTCATGGCAGATGGTTTTTTCGCGCCTGTGGTGGATCAGGTGTTTGCCAACCACGAATCACTGGATTCGACTTCATCATGGTTGGGGTCACTGTTTTTCAGTGCCCAGATCTTTTGTGATTTCTCTGGATATTCTTTGTGCGCCATCGGCGTGGCCATGTGTTTGGGCTTTCAATTACCCATCAACTTCAAGTCACCATTTGCGGCCATCGGTTTTTCAGATTTGTGGCGCCGGTGGCACATCTCCTTGTCTTCATGGTTAAGAGATTATTTATACATTCCATTGGGTGGAAACCGTAATGGTCAACTCAAGCGCTATCGGAATTTGATGTTGACCATGTTGTTAGGTGGTTTGTGGCATGGGGCGGCATGGACATTCGTTTTGTGGGGTGTGTTACATGGATCCTTTTTAATCATTGAGCAGCTGTTGAAAAAATGGGTTCCTGCTGATGGAGTCCATACTTCAAAGTTGGGGCAATTTGTTCTGGGTCTGTTAACATTTTTTGCTGTTATGCTGGCCTTTGTGGTCTTCAGGGCTGAGAATGTAACACAAGCTTGGCACATCATATCTGCCATGTTCGTCTCTAACAGTACACGACCATTGATTCAACAAGATGCGTGGTTATGGATTGTTTTGAGTGCATTTTTATTGATGATGGTCGTTCAGTGGTACATGAGAAACAGAGATTTGTCGCAAGTCATTAACAGCATGCCGTTATTATTTCGATCTCTGATCATTGCAATGGCATTGATTTTGATATCATTGTCTCCAGGAAATTCAAATGCCTTCATCTATTTCCAATTCTGACAGAAATCACTGGCTGCTGACCTGGATGGTGGTGGCCATCTTGTTGCTGTGTTTTTTTGCAGGCTATGAATATTATTTGAAAAAGCATGGTTTTGAACCAGCCGTAGAGTTCAATAAGGATTTGTGGAGTTGGCATCGCCGGGCTGCTTCTGACCACCCTGAAGTCATCGCGTTGATAGGAACATCCCGCATGCAGTTGGGAATCAACACAGCAACCATGCGAGCACAATTCCCCAACAACAAAATCGTTCAGCTGGCCATCAATGGTCAATACCCAATGGCTTCAATGAAATCCTTGGCGGATGATGAATCGTTCACTGGCACTGTCATCATGTCATTCATGGCACAGATGCTGGAGCCAAGGTATGAAGACATGCAAGCAGAATACAATGATTATGCCCAATATGAATCCAGTTGGTATTTGGCACTGGACTCGTGGTTGACGGCAAAATTCAAGTATCAGTTTCGTTTCTTGCATCCACTGTTAGGGCTTAAAGATCTGGTCAATCACTGGTCTAAGTACCACAGCATGCCAAAGCCCTTTTATGCGAGTGCTCATTATGACGGCAGTGCCTTTGGCGATTACACCAAAGTAAACACCATTCCTCTGAAAAAACATTTCATCTCAGAAAAGAGAAAAAACTATCAAGAGTACCCAATCATGAATACCCTGATTTGGCAGGAACAAGTCAAGAAGTTAGCTGACTACATCAAAAAGATTAAGCACAAAGGTGGGCAAGTGATACTGGTCCGTTTTCCAACCAGTGACGACCATTGGGTCTTGGATGAACAGTTTTATCCCAGGCATCAATTTTGGGACACCCTGGTGAATGCGATACCTGCTGCCCATTTCATTCATTTCAAAGACGATGAAATCCTGCGCTCATTTGAATTGCCTGATTCTTCACACTTGGATCAAAAAGATGCCATACCGTTCACTGTCAGAATCATTGAGATACTCAAAGACAAGCAGTACATACCAGATGCGAAAAACTGATGAGTTCATCTGTCTGAACTAACCGGCAGAAGATGAGTCCAAAGCTAAAAACAGGACCAAGCTTTGATATTTAAAACATTACTTTTTTTGCTGTTAACCCAAGTGCAGATACCAACCAGCCAGCGGTCTGAAGCCGCCATTCAGAACACCACCCCTCGCTTAAAAGCATCCTTTCAGCAAAAGCAGTTAAACTGGGGTTCACCTGTTTACATTCGGATCTTTAAAGCCAATAAAGAGCTGCAAGTGTGGATCAAAAGCAAGCAAGGATTTGTGTTGTTCAAATCTTATCCAGTCTGTACCTATTCAGGTCAATTAGGGCCCAAGTTGAAAGAAGGTGATTTTCAAAGTCCAGAAGGATTTTATTATGTCAAACCCAATCAATTGAATCCCTGGAGTCGATTCCATTTGTCTTTCAATTTGGGCTTTCCCAATGCTTATGATCGAGCACAAGGGCGCACAGGCAGTGCATTGATGGTGCATGGATCTTGTGTTTCAATTGGCTGTTATGCGATGACAGATGCCCAAATCGAAGAAATATACACTTTGATGGATGCTGCCTATCAAGCTGGACAACCGTTCATTCGGGTGCACATTTTTCCATTCGAGATGAACCAGGCCAACATGTCAGCTCATAAAAACTCACCTTGGATTGATTTTTGGACCCATTTAAAAATCGGTCATGACTTCTTTGCCGATAACAACCGCCCACCCAATGTCGAAGTGGTGGACGGCATGTATGTTTTTGATTGATTCTTAATTGCCGGTAATTTCTGTCGATTGATTCGACTTTGAATTTTTACCATACTGGGTTTTGAGTACCAAGTAACCGATCAAAGCTGAAATCAAAGAGCCGACAATGATACCCAGTCGTTCATCGAATACCATGTCGAATTGAGTTTCTTCATAGGCCAGGGAGCCAATGAATAAACTCATGGTGAAGCCAATGCCGCACAAAGCTGCAATCCCGTATAAGGAGACCCAATTACTTCGTTCTGGTAGAGTGGCCCACTTCATTTTGATGGCCAGCCAACACAATCCAAAGATACCCACTTGCTTACCGACCACCAGTCCCAAAGCGATGCCTAGCGGGACAGGGTGCAACAGTTGCTCAACACCGATTCCGGATAAGTTAATACCTGAATTGGCAAAAGCGAATATGGGTAAAATAATGTATGCCACTGCCGAATGCAGGTTATGTTCTAATTCTTTCAAGGGCGAATAATCCGGTTTGATTTTTGACTTAATGGGTATGAACATGGCCAAGATCACTCCGGTTAATGTGGCATGAACGCCAGATTTCAGCATGGCTACCCACATCACAATGCCAATCATGATGTATGTACTGGTGGCTTCAATGCCTTTTTTGTTGATCAGCCACAGCAAAGGAATACAAATGGCCACCACAATCAATGCAGTCATGGAGATTTGTGAGGTGTAGAAAAAGGCAATCACCAATATGGCTCCAATGTCATCAAAAATGGCGAGTGAGGTGAGGAAGATTTTCAAGCTGGTTGGGACTCTGGGACCCAATATTTTCAGAACACCTAAAGCAAAAGCGATGTCTGTGGCTGCCGGTATGGCCCATCCTTGTAAAGCCATCGGGTCGTCTTTATTGAACCAAAAGAACACCATGGCAGGAACCAACATACCGCCCACAGCACCGATGCCAGGTAGAATGATGTTCTTCTTGTCAGACAGTTCACCTTCTATCAATTCTCTTTTTAACTCTAAACCGACCAAAAAGAAAAACACAGCCATCAAACCATCATTGATCCACAGTAACAATGGTTTGGCAATATTCAATGCCCCGATCTGAATGGCCACTGGTGTATCCAAAAGCAAGTTGTAATAACTGGTGAGCGGAGAGTTGGCAATCAGCATGGCCAACACGGCTGAGAAAAATAACAAGATACCAGCGGATGACTCCATTCTGAAAAAGTTTTTAATAAATGATACGGCTGCTTTTTGCATGGTTTTCACATAAATTTGATTGCTAGAAGATATAGTAGCAAATGTTTAACATTCAAGGTAAATCGTAATGATTTACATTCTAATTTAGAGAGGTTTGTCAATGAATTTGGTGTGGTTTCGAAATGACTTGCGATTGGCCGATAACCCGGCTTTGTTTCATGCACTTAATCACCACTCGAAAACACAGGCCCTATTCATATTAACGCCCAAACAACACCAAAATCATGGTGAAGCCCCTCAAAAATTCGAGTTTATCAAAGCCCATGTGAATGATTTGACAAAACGCTTGGCCAAAATGGGTGTTTTTTCGCAGGTATTTGAAGTCAATGACTTTTCTGATGTTCCTGATGTGTTCGATCAACTGTGCTCAAAACACGAAATTTCCGGGGTTTTTTTCAACACCAATGACTGGGTCAATGAGATTTTGCGCGATCAGTCAGTCAAAGCGGTTTTGACCAGGCAGGCTGTGACTACCCATGAATTCCACAGCAATTACCTGTTGCCACCTGGTACGGTGCGTAAAGCAGATGGCAGTATGTACCATGTGTTCACGCCTTATAAAAGGACATTCATCGAAGCACTGAAGATCAATTATCATTTACCTTTGAATGTCCCGGATGCCCAAGAAGAAGCCATTGATGAACCCAAACAGCTGGCGGTTAATTTCGAATTGAATGACTGGCCCATAGGTGAACAGGCTGTTGCAGATCGAATCAAGGTGTTTACTGGACAAAACAACTACCATGAAGAACGCGATTACCCGGCAATAGCCGGTACCAGTCAATTGTCTCCATATCTTGCCATAGGGGTGATCAGTGCTCAACAATGCTTGGCCCATGCATTAAAACAACAAGGAGAAGCGGCTTTCAACAGTACGTGGGTTTCTGAATTGATTTGGCGGGATTTTTATAATGACCTGATGTTTGAATACCCAAAATTGGCCAAAGGACAAACGTTTAAAAAAGAAGCCACTGATGACTGGGTTGATGCACCCGATTTGTACCAGGCCTGGCAACAAGGGCAGACGGGTTTTCCTATTGTCGATGCCGGGATGCGTCAGTTGCTCAAAGAAGGCTGGATGCACAACCGCGTCCGCATGATTGTTGCTTCATTCCTGAGTAAATTGTGCTTGGTCGACTGGCGTTTGGGTGAAGCCCATTTTATGGCTCATTTACTCGATGGCGATTTGGCCTCTAACAATGGCGGTTGGCAGTGGTCTTCAGCCACCGGATGTGATGCAGCGCCTTACTTTCGAATCTTCAATCCCACCACACAGTCTAAGAAGTTTGATCCTGATGGCAGCTATATCAGGACCTATGTGCCAGAGTTGTCTCTGCTAGGCAGTAAAGAGATCCACGATCCAAGACCTGAAATCAGGGCAGCCAACAGTTACCCACAACCCGTCATTGATTATAAAAAAGCGCGTCAGCAAGCACTGGCTTGGTTTAAAAAATAAAAAAATCATAAACTCAATATGACAACTCATTTGATGAGAAATAATACAAATAAGTATTCAACAAGGCTTCACGTCCAAGTATTAAAAACTTAATTTTTCATACCGAATTTAATACCATGGTTTTATACTGAAATAAGTTAGCTCAACGAGAGGAAAACATGACCGACCCAACAAGACTCATTTGTGAAAAAGCCATGACATATCCAGGTGTGGTAAAAGGGCAATCATGTAACCAAATGGCCTTTAAAACCGGAAAGAAAAATTTCTTGTTCATTGGTCCTGGTGCTAAAGGCATAGGCTACAAAGCCATGTTTAAATTGGATGCATCTGCCAATCAAGCACGTGAACTGGCAGCCAAAGAACCAGAGCGTTATCAGATGGGAGCTTCAGCAGGATGGGCAACCGTCAGGTTTACTGCTGAAAAGCCAATCCCCCAAGCTATTTGGCAAAAATGGCTCAAGGAATCTTATGATTTGAGTCAAAAGTCTTGAATAAGTATTGAATAATTCATGCTTTGTTTTTACTTCACAATGATTTATATCATCTAGGGAAAGCTGCTGAACAGCTTGACCCGCCGAGCTGGTTAGGCCACGAATGCAATCATGGCGGTTTGACGAAGTCAATAAGCCTTGATGAAATGAGTGATAAGACGTGAGCTATTGATGTTGCGGCCGCTATCGCTCCTTGCTATCGCGGCAGACCTACATCCATGTAGGCCAATCAGAAGCGAAGAGAATAGCCAATGAACATGTGGCGATTTGACGAAGTCAAGAAGCCTTATGTGAATGGCGTTATAGCACAGGCAATGAAAGTTGGGCGGTTTTATCGAAGATAAAGAAGCCCGATTTGAATGCCGTAGTGCGTGCGAGATAGCATGTCATGTTCGCAGGTTAGGCAATGAATTCGTTACGGTTTTGCCAAAGGCAAAGAAGTAACGAGTGAATGCCGTAAACCGTGGACGCTTTCACTTTTGTCTGGAACAGACATACAGTGCGAAGCAACTGCTCAGACAAATAGTCTGTAAAGGTCGGTTTATTTGCGCAGCAAATATGAAGACCTGTCAGACCATGAACCAGAATGAAGCCCAAAGAACATTCCTTATAATGTAACAATTGTTTAAAAATCAAATATTTACTTTGGATTTGATGTGGTAGGATGGAATCAAATTATATTTTGAGGAGGACATATGGAATCACTTTTACCATTAATCATACAATTGGTCAGCGGTGCAGTAGGCGGTAATTTAGCTGGCGGTATTTTAAAGAAATTTTCATTGGGTACCCTGTGGAATTCAGTGGTCGGTATTTTGGGCGGAGGTATAGGCGGTCAATTACTGGGTATGCTGGGCATGGGTGTCAGTGGTGGCATGGATTTAACCGGCATTTTATCCTCTGTAGCAGCTGGTGGCGCTGGAGGTGGCGTCTTACTTGGCATTGTTGGCATGATCAAAAAAGCCATGGGTAAATAGTTTCATCCACTCATCTCCAAGAAGAGGGACCAAAGGACGGTCCTTTTTTTATGCCCAAGTGCTTTAATTAAACACCCGGTCAATTTTTTCAGTACAATGGCTGCCTCATCGAGGGATCAAGAATCCTTGTTATTCAAATGAATGGATTGATTAAATGCAAAAACTTATCTTAGGTATATGGATTTTAGGGTTTTCCGGACCCTCAATAACTGATGTGTTGGGATTTTCTGTGGGGGCACAATATTGGCATTATGACATGGACGGTCAAGTGGAATCACCTTTGTCAGATAACAGCACGGCCAATATTGATTTTTCTGGCAACAGCGACTTGAACCCATATCTTCAATTTGAGCACCCGGTACCTTTTGTGCCTAATTTCAAACTGCAACAGAATCAAATACAGGCTCAAGGTATGTTTCCTTTATCCGATCCAGACCTCATGAACGGTCAGGAAATTTTGGTACGCGGTGATCTGGACTTCAGCCACACGGATTTGATGTTGTATTATGAAGTATTGGACAATTGGCTGAACCTTGATTTGGGCTTCAGTTTCAAGTATTTCGATGGTCACCAAAGGTTTCAATACCAGAGCACCATTGATGATGAGTCTGACTTTGATGATTTAATCCCGATGGTTTATGCCAAGGGTCAATTTGATTTGCCATTCACTGGATTCTCAGCTTTGGCCACTGTTGAAGCTTTGAGTTTTGACAGCAATCATGTGACCGACCTTGATCTGGCGGTGCGTTATGAAACCTCATTGGGACTGGCAGCAGATTTGGGTTACCGAAATTTTGATGTTGATTTGAAGAAAATCAACGATTACAAAAGCCACATCAAAGCTGATGGGTTTTATCTGGGCGTGAGTTTTAGGGCCTATTAACACTATGCAAATAGTGACTGCTGAAGTTACTTTTTCAATCCAGCAAGGCAAAAGTCGTGATGTGTGGTTTTTCTACATGAACGACTGATAACGCCGTTGGATGGGAAAAGCAGCCCAGCCCTACGGGTTAGGACTGAAATTAACCCACTCTATGTTGCTCATCACTTGATGGGGATCACCAACTGCGCTCTTCGCGCCTTGATTGGATTAATTTCAGTCAAAACAGTAACCATTTGCATAGTGTTAACAGGCCCTGGTTTTTGATCGGCATCAAGATTTCATCAGATACCATGAAAAGCGTCTCAAAAGAGGCGTTTTTTTGGTTACAATGAATTCAAATCAAAAGGATGTCATTATGCCCATAATAACCAAAGACTTCGCAGAAGTGATCAACCTGTTGCATGATCAACTGGAACATACATGGGTGGTGGGCACACCTTTAGGTATCGGCAAACCCAACCCATTGGTGAATGAGATTTACCAGCATGCTATTGATAACCCTGATCTGAAACTGGATATATTCACCGCATTGTCATTGGCCATTCCCAAAGGCAGTTCGATTCTGGAACAACGCTTTCTGGATGCATTCACCCAGCGCTTCTTTGGTGACTACCCAGAATTGACCTACATAGAAGACGTGCAACACAACCGGGTCTCTAATCACATCCATGTGCGTGAATTTTACATGCAATCAGGGAAAATGTTGCGCTCGGAAACGGCACAAAGAGCATATGTCAGCAGCAATTACACGCATGTGGCCAGAGACATGGTTGATCGTGACGTGAACATTGTGTTGCAGATGGTGGCTGTTGAACGTACTGAACAAGGCCCTCAGTACAGCTTAAGTTGCAACCCCGATCTGACCCTCGATATCGTCAGAATCGCGGCAGAAAAAGGGAAGCCCAAGCCTTTGGTGATTGCCATGGTCAATGAAGACTTGCCCTACATGGGTGGTCAGGCTGAAGTACCCACTGATTTTTTTGACTGTATCCTTGATAACCCTGACCTGTATTTCCCGCCATTTGCCACACCGGCCCAAGCCATCAACCCGACTGATTACAGCATCGGTTTGTTGGCCAGCACCTTGATTAAAGACGGTGGCACTTTGCAGATTGGTATTGGCTCCTTGGCTGATGCCCTGGTGTACAGTACCCAGCTGCGACACCAGAACAATGACACCTATCATGAATTGTTACAACACGCTGGGATCAAAGAAAATTTTGCACCTTTGATTGAACAGGTTGGTGACACCGAACCTTTTGCACAAGGTTTGTACGCTGCCAGTGAAATGTTTGTTGAAGGTTTTGCCCACCTGTATGATTCAGACATCCTCAAACGAAAAGTGTATCCTGACGCAGAAATTCAACAGTTGATCAATGAGGGCACGATAACAGAACAGTTAAAACCCAATGTCATCAGTGAGTTGCTGCAGCATCAAGTGATTGATGAAGTGATCACTGAACGCCAGTTCAAGCGGTTACAATTCCTGGGAATATTAAAAAATGACCTGACTTTCAAGCCCGGCACCATCACCGACGCCGCGGGTCATCAATACGACACCTATTTACACGACACCGCCAACCGGCATGCCATCGAACAAAACTGTGTGGGTCACAGATTGCAGCATGGTGCGGTGTTGCATGCGGCCTTTTTTATGGGTTCAAAGCGATTTTATGCCTGGTTGCGGGGGCTTAAGCCGGACATTCGACCTTGGTTTCAGATGACCCCGGTCAGCCAAATCAATGAGTTGTATGGTGGAGAGGCCTTAGATCGCGTACAACGCATCAAAGCCCGATTTGTGAACACCTGTATGAAAGTGGATGTGTTGGGTGCAGCAGCTTCAGATACCTTGGAAGACCATCAGGTGGTCAGTGGTGTGGGTGGTCAATACAATTTCGTTGCCATGGCCCATGCCCTGGCTGACAGTCGTTCGATTTTGATGTTGCGCAGCGTGCACAAGGGGAAAAACAGCATTGAATCTAATATCGTGTGGAAATATGGGTATTGCACGATTCCCAGACACCTCAGAGATGTCGTGATCACTGAATACGGTATGGCGGACTTACGCGGGCAATCTGATGAAGTGTGTATCCAACGGATGATTTGTATAGCCGACAGTCGCTTCCAGGAAGGCTTAAGGACACAAGCGGTGGCTTATAAAAAACTATCGGCAGATTGGCAAGTTCCTGAGGCATTCAAAAACAACACACCTGAACGAATCAAAGAGCAGTTTAAGTCATTACAAGGCCAGGGGTATTTTCCTACTCACCCATTTGGTGAAGATTTCACCGCTGATGAGAAAACCATCATTGCTTCGCTACAATGGTTGAAGAGCCAAACGGCCAATAAGTACGGTACCTTGATGACCCTGGCCAAAGCCATGTGGTCTAGACCGTCAACAGCCCATCAGCCTTATTTGTCGCTGATGAAATTAGACCGAACCGGCCATTTTAAGGAGAAGTTGGCAGCCAAGTTGTTGGTTTATGCCTTGCGCCACCATGGGATATAAAGCTGTCATGATGCAAATATTGACTTTAACAGCCATGTCCTCAGTGGCCATTTCAGAGCTTGATCATCCATTGATGATTGCCCATGCGGGTGGCGGTCTGGTCACCAACAGTGGTGCATATAATTACACTAACTCGATTGAAGCCCTGAATGCTAACCATGCGGCTGGATTTCGGTATTTTGAAATTGACTTTTCTTGGACCAGTGATGGTCAAATGGTGTGCCTGCATGATTGGGACAAAACCTTTAAAAAGTTGTTTGGATACAAGATCAAACAAGCCATCAGCTTTGCTGAATTTAAGCGGTTGATCGATGAGCACGATGAATTCCAGGTGTGTACTTTGGAAACACTGGCAAGTTGGTTACGTGACAAACCCGAGGTTAAAATCATCACCGACATCAAATACCACAACCTACAAGGCCTGCAAAACATCGCGAATCAGTTTCCAGAGCTGACCAAACAATTCATTCCACAGATTTACCAACCTGAAGAATATGCGGTGGTCAAAGATCTGGGTTTTGATCAACTGATCTGGATTCTGTACCAATACAAAGGCTCCAAAAAGTCGGTGTTGGAACGTGCAGAAAAGATGGACCTGTTGGCTGTCAGCATGCGCGCCTCTCAAGCCAAAAACCGCACCTTGAAAAAACTGCTGAACAAGCACCGCATCTTTGTCTACACGGTGAACAAAGACCGGATCAAAAACAAACTGATTAACCAATACAGCGTCAGCGGCATCTACACCGACTTTTTGCCTTATGAGTGATGTTAAGAGTAAATACTTCCCAGCGGTATCATTCCGAATGCAGTCATCCTGCGGCTTGACCGCAGGATCCAGGTTGAAGGTGCTTTAGTGTTGTAAAAGCATTAATTAATTTGATGGTCCATGCAGCCTGGATCCCGGATCGGGGTCCGGGATGACGAAGCATTGGTTCAATCTAACTATTTCGTCATGCCGGCGTAGGTCGGTATCAAGCGTCTTCCAAATAGACCTTACAACAGTGGATATTATCATCCTCGGGCTTGACCCGGGGATCCAGGTTGGAGGCGCTTCAGTATTGAAAGGGCCTTAATTAATTTGATGGGCTATGCTGCCTGAATCCCGGATCGGGGTCCGGGCAGATGAAATTCCAAAATACATACTGCATTCACCACATCCATGTGGTTCGATGACGAATTAAAGAATTAAATCGAACCCGTCATGCCGGCGCAGGTCGGCATCCAGTCCTTAGACGTCTACGGCAGATTGACCCCCTTAACCCGCCAAAACCCCGGCCTGGTAATCCTTGAATGCTTGTTGAATTTCTTCGGTGGTGTTCATCACGAAGGGGCCGCCTCTGGCGATCGGTTCATTCAGGGGTTTGCCAGATACCACAATGAAGCGTGCATCTTCAGTGGCTTCAATCAACAATTGTTCAGCCGGGGTCAGGGTGGCCAAATGACCGGCATTGAGCTCTTGTTGATCTGCCAACTTGACTTGTCCTTGGAACAGGTAAATGAAGGCATTGTGCTCAGGGTCAATGCGATCGATCAATTGACTACCAGCAACCATGGTCACATCCCAATAGTTGGGTTTGACAAACGGGTTCTCAATCACACCTTGCGTACCCAGTTGTGTACTGCCGGCAATGACTTTGATTTGAACACCATCGGCATGCTGTTCGACTGGAATGTCTTGTGCCTCATATTCCTGGTATTGCGGTACATTCATTTTTTCCGCAGCCGGTAAATTGACCCACAATTGAAACCCTGACAGCAGGCCTTCGGTTTGTTCTGGCATTTCAGAATGAATGATGCCCTTACCTGCAGTCATCCATTGTACGCCGCCATCTTCGATCACACCGTTGTTACCGACACTGTCTTGATGGCGCATTTTGCCATTGAGCATATAAGTCACGGTTTCAAAACCACGGTGAGGGTGGGGGGGAAAGCCTGCCATGTAATCATCCGGCTGATCTGAACCAAAATGATCCAGCAACAAGAATGGATCCAAATCCTGAACCTGGTGGTTGCCGATGATGCGGGTCAATTGCACCCCGGCCCCATCTGAGGCTGGCAATCCTCTGAAAATACGGTTGATGTGGTTGTGTTTGTTCATGTTATATCACTCCTGGTTCAAGCTGGGCTTGTTGGTTCATTGTAAACCCAGCCAATGGCTGTGCAACCGTCCAATCGGCTGCTTGATTGGCTTGATTGGCGTCGACGACAGTGATGTCATCAATACCAATAAAACGCATGATTTGTTGTAAATAGGGGGTGGCAAAATCCAGATCAGAACCGATGGGTACACCACCAGAAGCCATCACCAGAATGGCTCTTTTCCCTGTCATCAAACCAACAGGTCCTTGCTCGGTGTATTTAAAAGTCAGTTGGGCCCGGGCAATTTGATCAATCCAGGCCTTAAGCACAGCAGGTACACTGAAGTTGTAGATGGGCGATGCAATCACCATCACATCGGCTTGTTCAATTTCTTCAACCAAAGCATGAGAGTCAGACAAAAATTCATTTTGAACGGGCAGTCGCTCAGCTGCCGGGGTGAAATTGGCACCAATCCAATTTTCATTGATGAAGGGTACGCCAGGCGCTAAATCGCGTTCAGTGAGGTTGATGTCATTCATTGTGGATGACAAATGTTCAATCACTTGGGTGCTGACATTTCTGGTGACCGAATCTTGTGAACGGCCGCTTGAGTTGATGTGTAATATATGGGTGGTCATGATGTACTCCTGGATTATTGTTTGTTGCGAAACTTGTTATCCAACGCCCATTTCCCAGGGCCATGAGCCACCAAGAACAGAAAACCACCTGCGATGGCAACGTTCTTCATGAACATGATGGATTGGGTTTGGTCAGCAAAGTCAAGATGAAAAAATAAGGCCGATAGCAGGCTGAATCCGGCCATGAGGAAGGCCACCAATCGTGTTTTGAATCCGACGATGATGGCCACAGCGCCAATGACTTCGGTGATGATCACCAAAGGCAACAGCAAGCTGGGCACACCCATGGCATCCATATATGCTGCGGTACCGCTGTAAGTTGAGATTTTGTTCAAACCTGCCATAAGAAAAATAACGCTGATGAATATTCGTCCCACCAAAGCACTGTATTGTTGTATGTTTTGCATGAAATGCTCCTGTTGAAAAATTAATTGATGCCATTATGTGGGTTTTTGATGGGTGAATAAACAGTGTTAAATAGAATATATTGTTCTGTAATAATGAACAATAGAGCATTAAAATAACCGCATACTGTGAAATCCACACATCAGGAAAAAATGACATGAACCATTTTGAAGACATGCAAACCTTTGTTCGGGTGGTTGAAGCTGGCAGCATCACCAAAGCGGCAGAACAACTGAATACAGTTAAATCAGCTGTCAGTCAACGACTCAGCCGATTGGAAACAAAACTGGGTACTCAGTTACTCTCACGTACCACTCGATCACAAACACTGACGGACGTGGGCAGCCAATATTACCAAGCTTGCCTGAGGATACTGGATGATGTGGCGGAGACAGAGGCACAGATCAAGCACCAGGACCAAGCATTGGCAGGTCGAATTAAATTGGCCATCCCCCTGTCTTTTGGTTTGAATCACTTGAGTTGTGCCTTGCGCCGGTTTAATCAATTACACCCGGAAGTCGTTTTTGAACTTGACTTCAACGACCGTCAAGTTGATTTGATCAATGAAGGTTTTGACTTGGCCATTCGCATTGCACGGCTGCAGGATTCAAGTTTAATCGCAAGAAAAATCACCCACACCCAAATCATCCTCAGTGCCAGCCCCAGTTATCTAGAGCAATATGGCACCCCGAATCATCCTGATGATTTGAAGCATGGCCATGTGAAACTGCAGTACAGTTCCGCCCCTGGGCGCTGGCAATTTAAAGATGCCAACAACAAAACATATTCAGTCAAAGTGCCTACTGTATTGACCTGCAACAACGGTGATTTCATGCGCGATGCTGCGATCGATGGTTTGGGTTTGGTACTGATCCCGGATTTTGTCTGCTCCCAAGCCATTAAAGATCAACAATTGATCCCTTTGTTGTGTGATTACAGGGCCGATAACCAGCTTAATGCCTATGCGGTCTATCCGCAGAACCGGCATGTGCCTGCCCGAATTAAGGCTTTGATCGAGTTTTTGTCAGATTATTTTGGTGATACGCCTGCTTGGCAAGTGTATGAGCCAATCAATCAAATGATCGGTAAGTAAATGTCGGTGATCAAATCATGTTCTGCCATTTGTGGGAACAAGTTTCGGTAGACGAAAAAACAAGGGAAATCACGCAACTCTTCATCGCTGTTCATCAACCATTGTTGGTACAGGTAGCGGATTTTATCTCCCATTAAATCATAAGAGCCATGGTGTGTTATTTTGGCACAACGGCCCCCTGGTATTTGTTTGGTCACAATGCCATAGTCATTGGGCCTTACATCGGTCAATACTGAGCTACAAACATCGAACCGAAATTCGTCATTAGGGGTGGTTTCAGGGTCGTTGTAAGCCAAGCCCACCGTCAGGGTCGTTTCCAGTGGTGATTCTCCGCTTTGTTTGCGCCATTGTATGAACTGGGCAATGGTTTGGTTGATGGCTTTTGGATTGCCGTGGTGTTCCAGAACCGCCAAAAGGGTGGTTGGGAATTCACAGGTGGTTACTTCCATATGGGTTTCCTGATGAGACATGTTGATTTGATGAAGTTCACTCCAGTCATCCCAATTGGGATTGGACCTGAAGCCTGAAGGCGTTTGGTCGTAGGTTTTCTTGAATGCCCTGGAAAAAGATTCATGGTTTTCAAATCCGGCATCCAGTGCAATGTCAATGATCTTGATTTCTGGCATAAAAGCCAATTGATATGAGGCACGTTTTAATTTAAGGCGTTGAATCAGTTGTGCCATGTTCAAGCCAAAATAAGCATTGAAAACCCGGTGAAAGTGGTATTTTGAAAAACAGGCCACTGTACTGAGGTGATCCAGGCTTAATCCCCCCTCAGTGGGCTCTGACAATTCTTTATAGATATGCCGGATGACTCGATTCATCCTGTTGGCATACTTTATTTGTTTGTTTGGGCTCATTGTTGAATCGTCTTTACTGAATTGTGGTGCGTTGTTTCCAGGGTTTGTAATATTTTGCCATGCCAATGATGCCCAGTATATATACCCCGGTACTGGCGATAATGACCATAGATAAAAAAGGCGAATTGGGAATCCGGGTAAACACTTCAGCTGCCAATGCCATATATAAGCCGATCACAGACCAATACATGAATTGAAAATGCCAGAAGCGGTATTTGTTAACCGGTTTTTTTATCCACAACGGTATCATGCCACCCATCAATGTTAATGTGGCTGCCACAGACATGTAATGAAACAAGCCAAAATGTCCATACAATCTGTATGTCAGAAAAGATGTTCCTAACATGACCACCATAGAGCAAACATAAGCATACCCCAATATACGGTGTAATCGATTGCCTTTGCGTTTTGCCAGCACACAGGTACCAAAAATCAAGGCACTGATGGCAGAAATTAAATGAATGTTACCAAAAAACTGTTGGGTCATGAGCGGACAATAAATGATTGATTGGCTCCTATTGTAAGGATTGGTTTTGGTTTTACTTGACCGCAATTGCGGTTTATCCATGCTGTCCAGTGTAGGATTTGTGAAACATTGCTCAGCGCTTATTCGGAACTTGTGGTTTAATGTGAGTCATCACAGATTTGAGGCACAGTGATGTTATTAAGAACAAAAAGGATCCAATGGGTGTTGTTGGTTTTGATTATAGGCCAGTCTTTCAATGCTTGGGCACAACTCAAAGCTTTTCCGGAAGCGACAGGTTTTGCTGCTTATGTAACTGGAGGACGAGGTGGGGATGTCCACATTGTCACCAACCTCAATGCTTCAGGTGTGGGCAGTTTGCAATGGGCTGTTTCTCAGCCAGGCCCACGCATTGTGGTGTTTGAAGTTTCCGGGTTGATTGTTGGTGACTTACACATTCCACATGGTGATTTAACCCTGGCTGGACAAACAGCTCCCGGGGCAGGGATCACTCTGGTGGGGCACATGTACACCACTTATAACTCGGACACGGGTAACATCATCATCAGGCACATGCGGATCAGGCCACCAGATCCTGATAGTGAATGGCCTGCTAATCAGCATGATGCCATCCAATTTTCCACCGCCAACAACATCATGCTGGATCACATTGATGCTTCACATGGTGCGGATGAGACCATAGATTTTTGGGGAGGGGCAGCTCACATCACCATCCAGTATTCGCATTTATCATTTCCAATTTATGACACTGCCAATGGTTGGACCCACAACAAGGGTGTGATCAACCACCGTCCTTGTTTGGATGGCGGAAGCTGTCAGCCCGGCGATCGAACAGGTGGTTACATCTCCATCATTAAAAATGTGTTTACGCATTCTCGAAACCGGACACCAGCCTTGTCTGTGGGCCCAGCCGAAGTGATCAACAACATCACTTATAACGGTCGTGAAGGCTTTGTTCACCATAATATTTCGGAAGGACAGTTCAACATCATGGGTAATCAGTACATAGAAGGACCCAGTGCCAGTTTGGCACCATTTTGGTTTGATCCAGAAAACCCTTCACCACCAGTACCCACTGAATATTGGCTGCAAGACAATTTGGTGGAAGACCCGGGCAGTTACAACGGCACAGTGCAAAACCCCTGGGATGATGTGGCATTCAGCAATGCCTATTCATTTGCTTGCTGTGGCATCAATTCATCCCAATTCAATCAATCAGCGGCTTTTGATTTCACTGTTGATCCAGGTTATGCCAGCAGCCAAATGATGGATCAAAATCAGTTGGAGACCAATTTGTTGTCAAGTATTGGCGCCTACCCGCATGACATTGTGGCCAGACAATCCATTCAAGAGTTGGAACAACGCAATGGCAGTTGGCGCAATTACCGACCCGCCAATCTAATGGATGGTCTGACGCCAACGACACCACCCTTGGATTCAGATGATGATGGCATGCCCAATGACTGGGAAAACCTACATGGCTTAGACCCTCAAAATGGCAATGACCACACCACCATCATGCCATCTGGTTACACAGCCATTGAACAATACATCAATGAACTGGCTTCCTGGTTGATTGGCGATGTTATTTTTGCCGATGATTTTGAGTGAAATCGTTTGTTACAGAATAGTCGTAATTTTTTCCAGGTGACATCCATGAAAAAACAATTGTTGATATGGCCACTTATACTTACCTGCGGATTATCTGGCTTCAATTCACATGCAACCAAACAAATAGCCATTTCCTTCGATGATGCACCACGATCTGACACCCATTTAAGCAGTGCGACCAGAACTGAAAAATTGATGACGGGTTTAAAAAACAGTGGTGTTGAACATGCCATTTTTTTCATCACGACCAAGCATTTGAATGACAGCAGCCAATGGGTGTTGAAACAATATGAACAAGCTGGGCACTACATCGCCAATCACAGCGATCAACATCTATGGCTCAATAAAACGGATGTGAGAATTTATCAACAAGATGTGCTCACAGCTCATGAACAATTGAAAGACTATGATCACTTTAAACCATTCTTTAGATACCCGTTTTTGGATGAAGGCAGGGATCATGAAAAAGTCAATGCCATGCAAACCTTCTTAACCAGGCTGGGTTATCAAAATGGTTACGTCACGGTGGATAATTATGACTGGTACCTAGATAAGCTTTATCAGGATGCCATCAAAGCCGGCAAAGCAGTTAACATGGCTCAAATGAGGCGGTTGTATGTCGATGTTTTGTATGCCGCCATCACCTTCTACGATGACACAGCCGTCAAGTACTTGGGGCATGCTCCCAAACATGTCTTGTTGCTGCATGAAAATGATTTGGCCGCTTATTTCATCGGTGATTTGGTGGCAAAACTCGAGTCAGAAGGCTGGGAAATCATATCACCTCTGGAAGCCTACCAAGACCCCATTGCACAACAAATTCCGAAAACTTTATTCACCGGCCAAGGCAGGGTGTCAGCCCTGGTGAGGGATACTGGCATTCTGGCCAAAGCGTTGATTCATGAAGCTGAAGATGAAGCCCATTTAGAACAAATGTTTCATGACTATCAAGTGGTTGCTGAATAGGTTTTGGTCGATAATTCATCGCACTGTACAAGCCAGAATCACTGCCAAATGACCATACAGAAAGACCAGAAACTTGTGTCTGCCTAAACAAGTGGTTAAACTGATTAAAACTTGACTGAAACCCACAACATGCAACTAAACCAAACTGTTATCATCATCGCTGTCACTTGTCTGGTCTCTTATTTCGCCTGGCAGAACCGAACCTTGATGTCACGATTGATCTTCTGGTCTCCTGCCATCAAACAAGGACAGGTTGAACGTTTCATCACCCATGGCTTTATTCATGCTGATGGCATGCATTTGCTGTTCAACATGTTCACCTTTTATTTCTTTGGTTCCATCATCGAAAGCTTTTACCGCCAATATTTGGGAGGTGCCGGTTTTGTGTTGTTTTACCTCTGTGCCATAGTGGTGGCCATGTTGCCTTCTTACATCAAGCACAAGGATGATCGCAATTACGCCAGCTTGGGAGCGTCAGGTGCCGTTTCAGCGGTGTTATTTGCCTACATTTTATTTGCGCCCTGGGAGTTTTTATACATCTTCGGAGCCATCCCCGTTCCGGCCATTGTGTTCGTGGTGGGGTATGTTTGGTACAGCATCAAAGCGCATCATGAGAACAATGACAACATCAACCACAGCGCCCATTTATACGGTGGCTTATTTGGCGTGGTTGTCACTGCAGTGGTCGAACCCAGGATTGTCAGTCACTTTTTCAATCAATTATTCAATCCCGGTTGGTTCTGACAAGCCCAGCACATCAGAGGCATGACCCAATCCTGGATTGAGGCAATCACAACAAATTAACAGCCACTCCATGGGGTAAGGCGGGCAGGGTAAAATGCTTGGCCAGGGTTTGGCCCATGTCTGCGAATGATTTTCTTGGCCCAATGTTCTGAGCTTGAATGTCTGGGCCAAAAAACAGCACCGGTACATGTTCTCGGGTGTGGTCAGAACCAGGGAAGGTGGGGTCACAACCATGGTCAGCTGTGATCAAGGCCAAGTCACCAGGTTGCATCAATGCTTCTAATTCAGGTAAGCGCAAATCAAATTCTTCCAGCGCGTTGGCATAACCGGCCACATCTCTGCGGTGACCGAAATGGCTGTCAAAGTCGACAAAATTAACGAAAATCAGGGTGTTATCAGTTGCCTTTTTAAGCGAAGTCAACATGGCATCAAACAATGCCATGTTGTTTTCACCCTTGACCATTTGACTGATTCCACGATTGGCAAAAATATCAGCAATTTTCCCCACTGAGACCACTTCACCACCATTGGCCACCAAATGGTCCAATAAGGTTGATTGGATGGGTGGTGTAGTGAAATCTTTGCGGTTGGCCGTTCGTTGAAATGTGCTGGCGTCTTCACCGATAAATGGTCTGGCAATGACGCGGGTGATGTTGAGTTTATCAACCAGTTTCTTGGCCACTTTTGAGATCTCTAACAATCGGTCCAAGCCAAAATGAGTTTCATGGGCGGCGATTTGAAACACGGAGTCTGCCGAGGTGTAACAAATGGGCTTGCCCGTTTGGATGTGATCTGTGCCCAATTGTTGAATGATTTCAGTTCCTGAAGCATGGCAATTACCCAAAATGCCTGGTAATTTCGCTTCCTTAACGAATTGGTCAACCAACGATTTTGGAAAACAAGGAATTTTGTTTGGAAATGTGCCCCATTTAAATGGAACCGGAACGCCAGCCATTTCCCAGTGTCCACTGGGTGTGTCTTTGTCTTTACTTTGTTCTATGGCGTAGCCGAATGCCGCAGAAATGGTGTTGGTGTCATTGCCCGCCAGTGGTGAACCACTGCTGTCCTGTTGTGCTGCAGCCAATCCTAAGCGGGTTAAATTGGGGATTTTTAGTGAACCTGACCTGAGGCCTGCTACATCAGCATGACCTGCAGCACATTGAGCGGCGATGTGACCTAAAGTATTGGCCCCTTCATCGCCATAATTGGGTGCGTCTTCACTGGCACCTATACCCAATGAATCCATGACTAAAATGATGGCTCTGTGCATAAATAATTGTGATATAACTCAATGATAACCTATCATATTCTATCAGTGTACAGGGGTAATTAGAAAGTGAGGTCACATTAAACCGATGAGACAGTTATTTAACAATCACCTTTTTCTGGGTTTCCTAGGCTTATTGTGTGCCCATGCAACGTTTGCCAAAGCGTTTGATGATTCAAAAATCATTGAAAAAATTGAAAACATCAGAGCCCAACATGGTGTGGCTGCAGCCACTGTGATCCTGGTTCGTTCTGATCAGGTGTTGATCAAGCGAAATTTAGGGGTTGCTGATTGGGGCAGCAAAAAACCACTGTCTGAAGCTTCAATCTTTCGCATTGGTTCAATCAGTAAGGCATATGCAGGTATCCTGGCTTTGCGACTTGAAGCCCGGGGCATGATCAAACTCACCGATGATGTGCGTGACTATGGCTTGTCACCCTATTTGAAAAACACCTTTCCCAAACAAGCCATCACGCTGGCGCAGTTGTTGGAGCATACGGCTGGATTGACTGATCTGAGCAAGGCTGAATGGGATTATAATGAGGCCAGTGTCAGCAATTTAAAAAGTCGTTTTGAGTTAAAGTTGGGCAACCACCAAACAGTGTGGCCCCCAGGCATGCACAGTTCCTATAGCAATGTTGGGCCAGGCCTTTTTGGATTGGCCTTAGAAAATAAATTCGGAGTCAGCTATGAAACATTGATGCAACAACATGTTTTAGGCCCACTCCGAATGCAAAATACCAATCTATTGTTGACCGATGCAGTCAAGAAAAATTTGATGACCGGTTATGATCGTGATGGTAAAACCCAGATCCCTTATTGGCACAATGTTTATCGGCCCTTTGCAGCGATCAACACCAACAACCATGACATGGTGATTTGGTTACAAATGTTGCTTCATGATGGGCATCCATTCCTTAGCAGCCTACAAAAGAAACGCTTGGGAACGCCCACCACCACTTTAGCGGCCAGTCATGGTTTAACTTATGGTTATGGTTTGGGCAGCTATCAGTGGCAAGTCAATGGACACAGTTTTTGGGGACATGGTGGCGATGCCGATGGCTATTTGAGCCGATATGGTGTCAACCCGGAATCGGGGATGGCTTATTTTGTGATGATCAATGCTTTCAATCATCAACCTTTGAATGCCATGGTTGACTTGTTGGAAAACCACATTGTGAAAGATTTACCCAAACCCGATTATCCATTGCGCATACAACTTCCATCGGCTGTGCTTGATTCATATGTGGGGTCCTACCAACCAGTAACCAAACGTTTCGGACGGCTACCTAAAAATCCATCACGTACACTGGAAATCACCCAAGCAGATAATCAACTTTATTATCGATACCAGTCAGGTTGTAAGCGTAACCTTTATGCGGTTAACCAGAATACGTTTAGATTCAGCCATCACTCAACTGCCACTATGGGCTTTTTCCAGCATGGAGGAAAAATGTATTTCCAAGGTGATGCGGGTAATTTTATCCAGGTTGATTGAAGCTGTTGTACAGATTCAGTTGGCTGGCATTCCATGAATGTAACCCCATAAGAACATGACTTTGTTAGAATGGTTGTTTTGGCACAAATTATTGAAGATGAAACACCTTAAATTGTTTTGGACTGTATTGCTGTTGCCAGCCTGTTTGCATGCAGGTGGGTTGTCGACCTTAACCCTACCGACCCGGCCTGATTGTGAAGGCCTTTATTTTATAGACATTCAAGCCAGTTACCCCGGGGTAGATTTTGCCAATTTGGACCGCTTGTACATACCCCAAGGACATTACAGTTTCATCAGGTTGGGTAATTTACCTGACAAAACTGCCGTCAATCCATTGGTCATCACCAACACCGGTGGCCAGGTAAGGGTTGGGGGTTGTGCTCACCATTACAATTTTGTCGTCTCAGGAGGCAGTCATTGGAAGTTGACAGGTGAATACCAACTGACTGAAGCGACTGGAGATGCCCAATTTGTTGGTCACGCCAACGGACAATATGCACACTCTTATGATCAATATGGCATTTTGATTGATGCTGAATATGGGCCTGGTAATATTGGTTTAAGTGTTGCAGGTGGGTCAACAGATTTTGCAGTGAGCTTCCTTGAAGTGAGGAAGTTGGGTTTTGCAGGCATGATGTTTAAGACCGACAACGATGGCAATGCACACATGGATAATGTGAAAATTCATGATAACTATATTCATGACACCATCAGTGAAGGGGTTTATTTGGGCAGCACCCAAAGCCAACCACAACACAAATTTACCAACCTTGAATTTTATAACAACCGCTTGATCAGGACGGGCACAGAAATTGGCCAATTCGGCAACCTTGGTGACAACAGTCGCATTCACCACAATGTGTTTTTATTGGGTGCTCTGGAGTGGAAAAACCCATTCCAAAATTTTCAGGACAGCAGCATCCAATTAGGCCATCGGGAAGGCAGCATGTCATTTGACCACAACATCGTGATTGGCGGGGCCAGTAATAACTTAATCTTCTTCAATCCTGATGTGGCCGGCGATCAACACACGGTGAATGACTTGGTCAACATCCATGACAATTATTTCGGGTTTTCACGAAACATTGGTGTATATATCCATTCATCCAGTGACGGTGTCAAACAAATTGAATTCAACAACAATTATTTTACTGAAGTGGTGTTCAGTTACGATGAACTCAATCCGGGAAGCACCAATCACCAACGCATCATCAGGTCATTCAATGCCGACAATCCTATTGGTTTAAATAACAACATTTATGAACCTCAAGCCGGGCAAAGTTTTTATGCGGGTTTTTCTAACATCACAGACAATAATAATCAGCCTTCAAGCATTGATGACATTCCGTTTTACCAATTGGGGTGGCCTGGTTCTGGCGATTATTTCACCATGGAAATTTGGACGGCCTTAGATACACATGGTGAAACGGTCACCTACCAAGCAGGCGACTTGGTGGTTCATCTAGGCAGTATTTATGAAGCACAAAGAACCATAGACTACCAAGTCGATAATCAAGTCTCACCGGATAACGCACTGGTTACAGATTGGCTACTGAAACCACCCATGGCTGATGACGTCAGGCAGTTGTTCAACTCTCCATTTGCACACATTGGGTTGTTGGACCAAGTCTTGAGTGATGTGATTTTTGCTGATGGGTTTGAATGACCTGATAAAGGAATGTTCTTGCGGTTTCACTGAAATTGTTCCAAACAAAACAGAAAGCGAATGCTTACATGGATGTAAGTATGCAGCGATAGCAGGCAGGAATTGTTCCAAACAATTCTCTGCATTCACCCCGTCCTAGGGATCGATGCGGTAGCTGCCGAGGCGAACATAAGTGACTACATCGCACGCACTACGGCATTCAAATCGGACTTCTTTATCTTCGATAAAACCGCCCAACTTTCATCACCTACGTTGCCTAATCGGCTTCATGAATCAAGCTGTTATGCAGCTTTTCAATGACTTGCTGGAGACGATATGGCGTCTTTGCTATTTTATACACAGCGAGTTCTTGAGGATGGATAAATAGCGAAGAGTTAAAAGACCAGAAATATCTGGTCTTTTAACACAAACTCTTCCTTCATTTACTGGGTGGTGTAATTTTCCCGCTGATTTTGAAAGACTTATCGTCTTTTTTGGGTTTAGTTGTTCCAATTGGAGTTCTTACCACAGAGACACCATCTCCTGTAAGCTTAAGTGGCGTACAGGTAGAAGTATCGCATGGATGATATTCATGAGTTTTTGTTAATGTGTATTGAAAACCTTTTATTTCGGTTGAAAAAGTTAATTGATAGCTTCTATTGGCACCTCCAGCACCTCCTGCGTCTACAAGTGAAGCAAATGCACCTCCGTCATCAGTTGTGCTGGTACCAGTGTCATCGTCATCAGACGTGGCTTCAGCACCAATTTTAAGCTTGTCGGTTATAAACTCATTTAACGGAATCAGGTCAGCCAGTTTTGTTGTGTCCACATTATTGGTTGCGCTGGTTAATGTACCATTAGCAGCCATAGTTATGTTTGTGTTAGTGGTAGAAAATGGATAAACTTTAGAGTTGAAAAGAAATGTTTGGGTATAGTCAACAATGACTTCAGGAATATATACATTCGATACCATATATTCTTGTAACAAAGTTAAACTTGTTAGATTCGGGTCAGCCTCTGCAAGTAATATATTTTCATCAATCAATAATGAACTTGAATTCAATTTTTCTCTGATATATTGAAAAGCATTGGCCGCTGGAACATCATTTTGTTTTATATCAACCTCAGCTTCATTAACCCATTTCTCAAGTAAGCTTGAGTCGTAATTTTTTAGACTGATTGGGAAACTGGTATTTAATCCCAAAGCTTTGTTTTCTTTGCTGTCATCAAATACTTGATATTTGATGTTTGCAACAAGCCAGTTTCTGTTGATTACTGTTGTTTGCTTAATGATTTGCTTATGTGAATAAAACGGTATTCCTTCTATCGAGTCTTTTAAACCCTTTTGATGAATTTTAAAAGTTGAACACCCAGATAAAATAGTAAGGCTTGTCATCAGTGCGAATAATTTGAATCTCATATTTAAGTACCTCTGTTTAGATATCAATATGTGTAATGATGGATTAACTCCTCTCACAACATTTAAATTAAAACTGCAGAAAAGCAATTACCCGTGGCCATTGTGAATAATATTTTTTTAACATCGTAAGTTGCTGGATATTCGTGATTAATTACCGTGGTACAAATATGGAACAATAAATGTCCAGCCTAATATCAATAAAGAAGCATACTCGGGTTTGAATGAAGTTCCCAAATATTCGGCTACTACTCCACCCAAGCTGATGACCCAAATAAAATATGAAATTAATGATATGAAAACAGCAGGCCATTGGACTTGATTGTTGGCCATGGTGTTTTTTGCCCTGACTATGATCAAAGCAACAGCGCAAAAAATCAACCAAATTATATTGACTGCATCAATGTGCTTTTCTAAATCTTTAATAAATCCATATCCAATCAAATATAGGCCAACAACCTCACTGGGAATTAGCTTCATTAATCTTTCTAAGTAACTATCAAAACCGTTATTGACATTATTGATGGTTTTGAAAGTTGTTTTTTTGTTTATTCTATAAATAGACATTATTCTCACTCCTATACAATGCCAACAGATTTGTATGCTGCTCTGATGGCTTTTGTTTTGTTTTTGCTTTCATTGGGGTCGTTTGCGTAATACAAAGAAGCCACATTCAATATGGTTCTTCTACAATCAGTAAAAACTGACCTTCGATTTAATTTAGTCAACGTTAAATAATATAAGATGGCTACTTCTTCAGGGTTGAATAAGTAATTTGATGCTGTTTTTGTTGTGAGTACTTTGTATGCCGCTAAATTGTGAATTCCACTGTATATATGAACACCACCATGATCTTTGGTTATGGGTTTGTATTGGTTAAAGTGAGTAGGGTGGTTTGTTGCTGATGGGTCAGAAAAATCTCTCATCGGGCCTCCATTCGGGCCTAAACCATCTCCGATTTTCCAGTTCCAATAATCTATAGAATTTGGCGCACCTGGATACCAGTTATTGATAATGACACCAAAAATATCACTGAATGACTCATTCAAAGCTCCACTTAAACCTTTATATATTAGGTTTGCACTGGTTTGAGTGACCCCATGGGTTAATTCATGCCCGATTACATCAAGATAACGTGCCAAGCTTTTGGTGTTTCCTGCTTTATCTATGGTTTGTCCATACCACATTTTTTGTTTCCACCACACAGCATTAACCCACTCAGGATAGGGGTTAATGTTGTTTTTACTGTAATAGGAGTTGATTGCTGACTCAATCGCCATGCCTTGATCATCAATACCATTTCTTTTTAGTACGTCGTTGTAAAAATCAAATACTAAAGTTGCATTAGCATGTGCGGAAACAGCTGAATTATTAACGTTAGAAAAACTGGCTGAGCCATTCTTGATTGGATGATGCGGTAAATTTGGTGTAGGTATTTTATTTAGATCTTTGAAATTATAATCGTAAGTTTTAATGTTTCTAATTGGGTCATACATGAGGTACTTACTTCCGTCGAAGAGAGTAGAAAAATCGCGGTTAATACCATGCTCATCCATACCAGTACTTAGGGTGGGAATGTCTAACCTTGGAGTTGAGCTGAAATAATAAAATACTTCACCACTGTGTGCATCTACAAAATAGTCATATAAAAGCGAATCGTGACGGGGAGATTCACCAAGGCAGAAATCATATGAATCATTGCTGTTGTCATCAGTTTCTTCCTGTTTCGGAGCGATAGAAACTTGTTCAAAGTGAAAAGCCAATCTCCACTTGTCATTTTCTTCGTCAGCAAAAAAAACCAGATTTGGGGGTGAGGCGCTGAGGTGTTGTGAGGATTCACCTTCACTAAACTGTGTAATTTGGTTTAATGCATCGGATGCACTGATTTCTGCCAGTGGTGAAACATCAGGTCGACTTACCAAGTCGGCATCAATGCCTACTAGTGAATGTTCAATAGAGTCAATTTCAACAGTGGCTTTGGCACCAAAAATTGGAATAGAGTGGCTGGTTTGAAGAAACTCAACTGTTCTGGTGCTAATTAATTTACTGGTATGAGTTTTTTTCATAATCAAATCAGGCATGATTTCAGGTCTATCTGGGGCTGTAAGTTCAGTTAAATCTTCTTGACCTAAAGATTCCAAGTAAGATTGTAAAAATAACCTTGAGGCATGTTCTTCATTGAGATTTTGTAAACTAGAGGCTAACTCGGGCGATCGTATGTTCACTGGGGTATTTAAATCTTTGCTCAGTGCTAACAGCTTTGCTGGAGTTTTATCATCGGTTTCTGCAGCACTGAAATTAATTTTGAGAGTTTTCAGCATCCTGATTCTCCTGTGTTGTCATTTTTTAAGTT
Source organism: Marinicella sp. (assembly GCA_965230295.1). Classification (GTDB taxonomy): domain Bacteria; phylum Pseudomonadota; class Gammaproteobacteria; order Xanthomonadales; family Marinicellaceae; genus Marinicella. Next base: position 2,970,500 of record OZ246001.1, read on the forward strand.
TTAAATAGAATCCATATACTGGAACTATTAATAATCAATAGTGATCTCATGTTCAGAGTTCTCTCACATAAATCAATTAAGTAGCTTGAATAACAGTAAGTTGCGGTGAGAGTTTTTATAGGACCTGTGTAGCATTGTCGACAATAACTGATTTAAAAATTGCAAAACAGCTTCAATGTGCTTATATTGTCGACAATACTGTTAAAAATAGACGAATTCATACCAATGAATCATATTGTTGATCCAGCTGTAACTACAACTGATCGAACCTTTATTCAATTACGTAATGACATTGTTGAAGGTGTGATTGCCGCAGGGTCAAAACTCAGTGAAGCCGAACTGGCAAATAAGTATGTTGTCAGCCGAGCAGTGATCCGAGAAGCCATTAATAGATTGGTGGCTTGCAATTTGATTGAACGCAAAGCGAATGTAGGTGCACGAGTTGTGGCGCTGAATTCAGGGGATCTCATAGAGCTGTACCAAGTTAGAGAATCACTTGAAGGTATGGCTGCAAGGTTAGCTGCTCAGCACATGACTGATTTAGAGATACTAGAGTTACAAGAGCTGTTGTCCAGATATACACACACAGTGGAAAAAGCTGCAACCTATTATCAAGAAGCTGGAGATGATGATTTTCATTATCGCATTGTACTAGGCAGTAAAAACAAGTATCTAATTTCTATGCTAATGGAAGGTATCTACCATCTGATACGAATGTACAGGGTACAGTTTGGGATGGAAGGGCCTCGTGTGACACAAGCGTTGATTGAACACAATCAAATTGTTCAGGCTATAAGTAATCGAGATGCAGAATTAGCAGAAATATTGATGCGTAGGCACATTCAATATACCAGAAATGACGTGCATGAAAATAAAATTGAACACTGATTGGAATAATTGAAAGAACTTAAATTAGGTAATCCCATTGAGAAACTACCATGAATGAATTATATCGAAAAAAACTACCGGGAACCCAACTTGATTACTTTGACACCCGTGAGGCAGTTGATGCCATTCAACCAGGTGCCTATGAACAATTGCCGTTCACCTCAAAAGTACTGGCAGAAAATTTGGTGCGACGTTGTCCGCCTGAACATTTAACTGCTTCATTGCAGCAAATCATCGAACGCAAGCGAGACCTGGATTTTCCCTGGTTTCCAGCCCGGGTGGTTTGTCATGACATTTTGGGCCAGACTGCTTTTGTTGATTTGGCCGGTTTGCGTGATGCGATCGCTGAAAAAGGAGGTGATCCGGCACAAATCAATCCAGTGGTGCCGACGCAATTGATTGTGGACCATTCATTGGCCGTAGAGCACGCTGGCTTTGAAGAAGATGCTTTCGAGAAAAACCGTGCCATTGAAGACCGTCGTAACAAAGACCGTTTTCGCTTCATCAATTGGTGTAAAACGGCCTTTAAAAACGTCAATGTGGTGCCACCAGGTAATGGCATCATGCATCAAATCAACCTAGAGCGCATGTCGCCGGTGATTCAAAGCAGGGAAGGGGTGGCCTTTCCAGACACTTTGGTGGGTACCGATAGCCACACCCCGATGGTGGATGCTTTGGGTGTCATTTCTGTTGGTGTGGGTGGATTGGAAGCCGAAAGTGTGATGTTGGGGCGCGCTTCATACATGCGCCTACCAGACATCATTGGAGTCGAATTAACGGGGCAAGCCAAACCTGGCATCACCAGTACTGACATTGTGTTGGCTTTGACTGAGTTCTTGCGCCATGAAAAAGTGGTTTCCAGTTATTTGGAATTCTATGGTCCTGGTGCCGATGCCATGACATTGGGTGAACGGGCCACCATTTCTAACATGACGCCTGAATTCGGTGCCACTGCAGCCATGTTTTACATTGATCAACAGACCATTGATTATTTAAGACTCACAGGCCGTGATGAAGAACGGGTCAAGTTGGTAGAGACCTATGCCAAGCACACGGGTTTATGGGCTGATGACATGACTGCAGCGAAATATGAACGGGTGTTGACTTTTGACATGTCTACGGTGGAACGCAACATAGCCGGCCCGTCCAATCCGCATGCCCGGGTGGCTGTGAAAGATTTGGCGGCCAAAGGCATCACGGGCGATTACCACAGCGAAGATGGCCTGATGCCAGATGGCGCCTGTATCATTGCGGCCATCACCAGTTGTACCAACACCTCCAACCCGCGCAACATGATTGCCGCAGGTTTGATCGCCCGCAACGCCAATAAGTTGGGACTGAAACGCAAGCCTTGGGTGAAAACCTCTTTGGCGCCTGGTTCCAAAGCAGTCACCTTGTACCTTGAAGAGTCTGAATTGTTGCCTGAGTTGGAAGAACTGGGCTTTGGCGTGGTGGCTTATGCCTGTACGTCTTGTAATGGCATGAGTGGTGCCTTAGACCCGGCCATCAAACAAGAAATCCTGGACCGCAAGTTGTATGCCACAGCCGTGTTATCCGGTAACCGCAATTTTGATGGCCGGATACATCCGCATGCCAGCGAAGCCTTTCTGGCCTCACCGCCGTTGGTGGTGGCCTATGCGATTGCCGGTTCGATCCGTTTTGACATTGAAAAAGATGTCTTAGGCCTGGATCAGGACGGCAATGAAATCAGGCTGAAAGACATTTGGCCTTCAGATGAAGAAGTCAATGCTGTGATCGCACAAAGTGTTAAACCCGAACATTTCACCCAAGTGTATGAGCCGATGTTCAACATCCAAGACATCATCGCCAAGCACACCCCACCTTTGTATGACTGGGACAGCCGTTCGACTTACATCCAACGCCCACCGTATTGGGAAGGTGCTTTGGCCGGTGAACGCACCATGCGAGGCATGCGACCGTTGGCGGTTTTGGGTGACAACATCACCACCGATCATTTGTCGCCCTCCAATGCGATTCAGCTGTCCAGTGCCGCAGGTGCTTACCTGGCCAAGATGGGTTTGCCGGAAGAAGATTTCAATTCTTATGCCACCCACCGTGGTGATCACTTGACTGCACAGCGCGCGACCTTTGCCAATCCCAAGTTACTCAATGAAATGGTGCGCAATGAAGATGGCAGTGTCCGCCAAGGGTCGTTGGCACGTTTGGAGCCAGAAGGCGAAGTGATGCGCATGTGGGAAACCATTGAAACTTATATGGAACGCAAACAGCCATTGATCATCATAGCTGGCGCTGATTACGGCCAGGGCTCATCCCGTGACTGGGCTGCCAAAGGCGTTCGTTTAGCCGGTGTAGAAGTGATTGTGGCCGAAGGCTTTGAGCGCATCCACCGCACCAATTTGATTGGCATGGGTGTGTTGCCACTGGAATTCACCAACGGGGAAACCCGCAAAACCTATGCCATTGATGGCACCGAAACTTATGATGTCAAAGGCGACATCAGCCCGGGTTCTGACATGACTGTGGTGATGACCCGGAAAAACGGTGAACAAGTGCTGATTCCAGTCATATCCAGACTCGATACCGCCGAAGAAGTTTCCATTTACGAAGCCGGTGGTGTGTTACAACGGTTTGCCAATGATTTTTTGGCAGCCAGTTGATCAATAAATGAAAGAGAAAAATAACTCAGTTTCAATACGATGTCTGTGGTTTTTTGTTTTAATTTTTGGCTTAATTGGATGTTCTCAAGTGTATCTTGGGGCTAATCAGTCGATCATTGAAAATTTTGAAATCAATCCAGAGACGGTTCTGTTGGTTGTTCGTATCAAGGATTCAAGACCAACCGATTATTTTCCATCTGATGTAACAAAAGTCTGTTACGGTGATGACGCTTGTATACCTTGGTCATATTGGTATGTTCACAGTGCTGAAGTTTTGGAGGTGGTTTATGGTGACTACGCTGGTGAATCAGTCAATTTTGCTATTCTACAACATGCTGATTTCAGTGAAATTGTGAAAGAGGAGTTTTATGTGGTGTTGAAAGAATTCGCAACTGATGAGGTCAAAAGAAAATTATCAACTGAGTACTTTGTTGAAAACTACAGTTACAACACCACATTTCAATGATTCATTGAAATGATTTATTAATTGAGAAATTCATGACACACAAACCACAAATTCAAGTCCCTGCCACTTACATGCGGGGTGGTACCTCCAAAGGGGTGTTTTTTAACCTGACCGATTTACCATCAGCGGCACAAGTGTCTGGAGAGGCCCGTGACCGATTGTTGCTCAGGGTGATTGGCAGTCCGGACCCCTATGGCAAACAAACCGATGGCATGGGTGGTGCCACTTCCAGCACCAGCAAGGCGGTGATCCTGTCGAAAAGCGCTGAGCCAGGTCATGATGTGGATTATTTGTTTGGTCAAGTGGCGATTGACAAAGCTTTTGTCGACTGGAGTGGTAACTGCGGTAACCTGACCGCGGCCGTTGGTGCTTTCGCCATCAGCAGTGGCCTGGTGGACCCGGCCAAAGTCCCGGACAATGGCATCGCCGAAATTCAGATTTGGCAGGCCAACATCAATAAAACCATTGTGGCCCATGTGCCGATGACCGATGGACAGGTACAGGAAACCGGTGATTTTGAATTAGACGGGGTGACCTTTCCGGCTGCTGAAGTCAAAATCGATTTCATCGATCCGGTCGGTGATGCTGCCATGTTCCCTACGGGTAATTTGGTAGACGAGCTGGAAGTCCCAGGCATTGGAACTTTCAAAGCCACCATGATTGCAGCGGGCATCCCAACCATTTTCTTGAATGCCGCCGACATAGGTTTCAGTGGTAAAGAGCTGCAAGGTGACATCAATGGCGATGAAAAAATTCTGACTATGTTTGAAACCATCCGTGCCCATGGCGCCATAAAAATGGGTCTGATCAATACTGTGGCTGAAGCGGCCAGTCGCCAACACACCCCCAAAGTGGCCTTTGTGGCCCCACCTGAAGATTACACTGCATCCAGTGGCAAAGCCATCGCTACCAGTGACATCGACTTGAATGTCCGCGCTTTGTCCATGGGTTTGTTGCACCATGCCATGATGGGCACCGCAGCAGTGGCGATTGCCACAGCCGCTGCCATACCAGGTACTTTAGTCAACCTGGCAGCTGGTGGCGGTGATCGCGATTCTGTGCGATTTGGTCATCCATCTGGTACTTTGAAAGTGGGGGCATCTGTGACACAAACTGATGGCCAATGGAAAGCCCAAAAAGTCAGCATGAGCCGTTCTGCTCGGGTGTTGATGAAGGGTGAGGTATACGTGCCTGGTGATGTATTGATGGATGACTGATTTGCGTAAACTCATAGATGCATACAATGCTGGCCTCAAACAGCCCCAACTATGGGGAGGTGTGCCTATTTGCAAACCCAGGGCCAAGAGTATACGTAAAATCAATGAATCACTGAGTGTACAGATTCCAGAATCTATGATTGAATTCGTTGCTAAAAGTAAGCGCAATGACTGGTTGGCCAGTTTAGGTGATGATTATGATTCACCTTTTCACATCCTGAAAATCAATCGGTATTGTCGCTCTATTCGACGACGGGTCATCAAAGGTAAGGGCCAGTGGGAGTACGTCTTTCCCAAACATTTCGTGGCCATCACATTGGGTCATGATGAAGACTATATTTGTCTGGATTTATCTAAATACAACCCCAGCACAGGTGAATATGCGATTCAGTATTGGGCACCACCGAGGATTTTTGGGGACAAAGTTTATCCAGATTTTCCGGCTTATATGACATCGTGTTTAAAATTTTGGAACAAACTATGAATGCTTTAGATTGCTGGCAAAAGAGCTCGGTGATATTGACCTCTGCGCCAACCAACTCATCATCAAGGCATTGTCATGGTTGAGTTAGTAGTCATTTCACTGGTCGCCTTGTTGGCCTCACTGCTCACCCTGTTTTCAGGCTTTGGCTTAGGGACTTTGTTGATGCCGGTGGTGGCCTTGTTCTTTCCATTGGAAGTGGCCATTGGTATCACTGCCATAGTCCATTTGGCCAACAACCTGTTCAAAGTCGCTTTGTTGGGCAAACACGCGGTGCGTTCGGTGTTGCTGCGGTTTGGCCTGGTGGCTGTGTTGGCCGCTTTTCTGGGTGCTTGGGTGCTGGGACGGTTGGCGGATTCCAGCCAGGTGTTCACCTTCAATCTGCTCAGTTTTGAGTTTCAAACCACGGGATTGAAACTGGTGGTGGGTGGTTTGATCTTGATCTTTGTGTTGTTGGAATTTTCTAAATGGTTTGCCCGCATCAAACTGGGTCCTAAGTTCTTGCCATTGGGCGGTATGATCAGTGGCTTCTTTGGTGGTTTGTCTGGTCATCAAGGGGCCTTTCGCAGCATGTTTCTACTCAAAGCCGGTTTGACCAAAGAACAGTTTGTGGCAACCGGTGTGATGGTGGCGGTGATGGTCGATGTCACCAGGATACTGGTCTATGGCAGAGATTTGGCCATTGATTACCAGACCATTGAGTGGGGTTTGGTGATTACAGCCACACTGTCTGCCTTTGTTGGTGCGTATTTGGGTAAAAAACTGTTGGAGAAAATCACCATCAAAGCGGTTCATGTGGCCGTATCCTTGTTATTGGTGATCGTGGCAATAGGTTTGATCACGGGTCTGATCTAGCTGCTGTAAAGTTCAGCCGCTGCCTGAAATACCAATGAATGCCTTTCGGCCAGGGCTTTTTTGTCTTGATCGTAACCTCCACCAATGACGGTGGCCACCGGGATGTTGTGTTGTTGGATGGTTTCAAGCACCAGACGTTCCCTTGCTTTGATGCCAGCAAAACTGACATTGATCAGACCCAAATCATCTTCGGTATAGACATCTACTCCGGCGTCATAAAAGACCAAATCCGGTTGGGCCAGATCCAACACTTTGAGCAAGGTGTCGTGAACCACTTGTAAATAGGCTTGATCCTCAATGCCTTTCGACAAACCCACATCCAAATCACTGTTTTGTTTGTGGTGAGGGAAATTTTTTTCGCAATGAATCGAACAAGTGAAAATAGATGGTTCTTGGGCCAAGATTGCGGCGGTACCATCGCCTTGGTGTACATCACAATCAAAAATCAATATGCGTTCAGCCTTACCTTGTGCAATCAATGCCTTGGCGGCCACTGCCAGGTCGTTAAATACACAATACCCACGGCCGTGGTCATAGAAGGCATGGTGGGTACCGCCAGCCAGATGACAGGCAATCCCGTGGTTCAAGGCTATGGCCCCGGTCATCAAGGTTCCATTGGGCGATATTTTTGATCTTTTGACCAAGGCTTCACTCCAAGGTAGGCCCATCTTGCGCATGGCTTTGTCATTGAGTTGGTTGTTGGTGAAGCGATCGATGTAATCACTGTCATGCGCCAATTGCAACACTTCTGGTTTGATTTGGCCAGGTCGAAACACATTGTGTCCGGTCAACATGCCCATGGCCGTTAAACAAGCATGCAGTTCGTGAAACTTGCTCATGGGAAAGCGGTGATTGGCAGGAAATCGGTAGGAATAATACGGGCTGTAAATCAGTGGGATGTTCATGTCGAGTGAGCTGGTCTTATGCCATCAGCACAATGCTGTACTGCTCACCATTGAACTCAATCACGTCGCCAGACTTGATTTTATTGCGCCGCCGCAATTCCACTTGGCCATTGACCTTGACCATGCCTTCATCAATCACTATTTTGGCCTCGCCACCGGTACCCACCAAACCCTCGAATTTGAGGATCTTATACAGTTCAACGGGTTCGCGATTGATTTCTATGGTTTGCATGGTAAAGGTGTGGCAGTCAATAAAGATTCGATTATATGTCTGCTGTTCTGCCGGGGCAACAGTTCTCCACTTTGTCATTCTTTGGCTTTGTGAGTTAACTAAAGCTGATTAATCGGAATCCGGATGTACTGTATGCCATTGTCTGCTGCTGGGCCAAAGTCACCCAGACGCATGTTGGTTTGGATCGAAGGCAAAATCAATTTCGGTACCGCCAACATTTGATCGCGCTGCTCTCTGATTTCTTGAAATTGAGACAAGCTGGTATTGGCCTGGATCATTTTGTTGTATTGCATTTGTTCGCCCACCGTGATGCAGCTGGTGGCTTTGCGATTATCCGGGTAGTCATGACACAGGTATAGGATGGTGTCTTCAGGATATTGATACAGCCGCTGAATCGAATTGAACAACTCAGCCGCACTGCCGCCAGGAAAATCCACTCGGGCTGTGCCTGTATCCGGGTGGAAGAGGGTGTCACCAACGAACAATGACCCGCCTATCTCATAGGTGGCACAGGCAGGGGTGTGTCCCGGGGTGTGGATCACTGTGGCGGTTAATTCGCCGATTTTAAATTGTGCACCATCATCGAAAACACAATCAAATTGCGAACCGTCAATGGGGGTGTCACTGCCGGTATCAAACAAAGGCACCCATTTCCTGAGCACTGATCTGATGCCTGAGCCGATTGCTGTTTGTCCGCCCATGTGCTGTTTGAGGTAATGAGCTGCTGAAATGTGGTCTGCATGGATGTGGGTTTCCAATAACCACTGGTTGTTCAAGTCATTATCGCGGATGTATCGGATCACTGCATCAGCACTGTCGGTTGTGATTTTGGCGGCATCTTGATCATAATCCATAACCGAGTCAATGACTGCACAACAGGACGTATTCGTGTCAACCACCACATGGGTAAAGGTTGAAGTTAGGTCGTCGTAGAAAGATTGAACGTGCATGTCTTGGATTTTATTCTTGACTGAAATCGTACTGTTTTAATAACTCGTAATCTATGATGATGTCTTCTTCCTTGATGGAAAATTCACCACTTGGCATCTCTTTGATGTAGCGTTTCAAGGCAGTGATGCCAACCGGAAATGCAATGCGATCCCAGGGTATGTCTTCAGGTGCAAACAACCTGGCATCGGAGGTTTCAGCACCCGCACCAAAATGATTATGGGCCAATTCTGCGCGGAAATAAACATGGACTTGATTGCGTTGGATGATGTTATAAACACCGAATAGAGTGATGTTCTTTAAATCTGCCAGCACCTCTTCTTTGACTTCACGGATCGCACCAGAACGGGTGGCTTCGCCATTTTCCATAAAGCCGGCAGGTATGTTCCAAAACCCTGATCTGGGTTGAATGGTGCGTTTCCCCAACAAGATTTTGCCTTCATGTTCGACGATACAGGCATTGACCACTTTGGGGTTCTCATATTGAATGTTGAAACAATGGGTACAGACGGCCCTGGGTTTATCGTCGCCTTCAGGAATCCGGTATTCGGCTTCATGCCCACATAAATTACAGAATTTAATGCTCATCCCGACATTGTACCATTTTAGTGATAATCAGCTTGCTGGTAATTTAATCGGGTGGATGAATAACTTGAGTAATATCAATGTGATCTTCTCCATCTTTTAATGTAGAGCGTTAATATTTGCGCTAAAACTTGACAATTGTGGCAAAAATGAATATTTTTATTACCTAGGATTTATTGATTCATTGTGCATTTTTTTAAATTCAGGTGCTCAATTTATGACCTAAATCTCATTTTGGAGACAACAGCTTCGAAATCAAATCATTACCAAAAGATTGAATCGTAAGGTTCAAAACTCTCAATCAATGGTCCTGGCATAACAAACAATAAAAAGAGGACTGAGTTATGGCATTAAAGCCGTGTTTTTCAGCCGATGGAACTCCGCTTTCTTCGGCTTCTATAGACATCAATTTTTCTGACTTGCACGAACCTTTAGGCAAGCAACAAGCCTTGGCCGAAGCCAACCGGTGTATTTATTGTTACGACGCACCCTGCATTCAAGCCTGTCCGACTGGCATTGATATTCCAACATTCATTCACCAAATTCGCAGCCACAATGTCAATGGCTCAGCGGAGACCATTTTGAGTGCCAACATCCTGGGTGGCACCTGTGCTCGTGTTTGTCCCACCGAAGTTTTGTGTCAGGAAGCCTGTGTTTTGAACAATGAACATGATCACGCCGTAGAAATCGGCCATTTGCAACGTTATGCGGTTGATCATTTGATGAACACGACCGATCAGCATCCGTTTAAGCGCAACCCTGAAACGGGCAAGTCAATTGCTGTGGTCGGCGCCGGACCTGCTGGTTTGGCCTGTGCCCATCGGGCCGCTATCCTAGGTCACCAAGTCACCATTTATGAGGCCAAAGCAAGACCTGGTGGCTTGAATGAGTATGGATTGGCAGCCTACAAGATGGTCGATGAATTTGCCCAAAGGGAAGTCGAATTTTTACTGGACATCGGTGGCATAGAAATCAAGCACAATCAGGCATTAGGCAAAGATGTTTCTTTGGCCGAACTCAAACAAAAACATGATGCGGTTTTCATCGGTGTGGGATTGGGTTCGACCCATTCATTGGGTCTGGCCAATGAGGGAATAACCGGGGTGAGTGATGCGGTCGATTTCATTGCCCAAATCAGACAAGCCAGCAATAAATCATCCGTACAAGTGGGTCAAGATGTGGTGGTCATTGGTGCTGGGAATACCGCCATTGATGCTGCGGTTCAGGCCAAACGATTGGGCGCTGCCAATGTCACTTTGGTGTATCGTCGTGGTGAAGAGCACATGAGTGCCACTGCTTGGGAAGTTAATCTGGCCCGCACCAATGGCGTGAACATCCACTTGTGGGCCGCTCCCAATGCCATCAAGGCCCAATCGATTGATGATGTTGATTTTGTCAAAGCGATTGAATTCAACAAAACCAAAATTAAAAATAAAAAACTGGTGAATTCAGGCCAGTCGTACCAATTGAAGGCTGACATGGTTTTAAAAGCCATTGGGCAGAAACTGAACAATGATGATCTGGTTGGGTTATCCATTGAACGCGGAAAAATAGTGATCAATGAGCAGTACGAAACATCCATAAATGGCGTTTACGCAGGCGGTGATGCCATCGCCTCTGGGGAGGATCTAACCGTGCAGGCTGTGGAAGATGGCAAGCTGGCAGCCCATGCCATCGACGCTGCATTGAATACCGAGGAGGTGAATCATGGCTGACCTGAGTTGTACCATAGCCGGCATTAACAGCATCAATCCATTTTGGCTGGCATCAGCACCACCAACAGACAAATACATCAATGTGGTCAGGGCCTTCAAAGCAGGATGGGGGGGTGTGGTTTGGAAAACCTTGGGCGAAGATCCACCCGTGATCAATGTGTCCAGTCGCTATGGAGTGCACAAGAACAACAACCACATCGTTGGTATCAATAACATTGAACTGATTTCTGACCGACCTTTACAGGTCAACTTGGATGAGATTAAACAGGTCAGGAAAGAGTGGCCTGATCGGGTGATCATTGGTTCCATGATGGCTGTCATTGAGGAGCGAGCCTGGAAAGAATTGGCGGTAAAAATTGCCGATGCAGGCGTACATGGCATTGAACTGAATTTGGGCTGTCCGCATGGCATGTGTGAACGTGGCATGGGCTCGGCCATTGGTCAAGTGCCAGAAATGATTGAACAAGTCACCAGGTGGGTCAAAGAAGTGGTTGATATTCCGGTGTTGGTTAAGCTCACACCCAACATCACCAACATCCTGTGGGCTGCCGAAGCGGCGCAGGCTGGTGGCGCGGATGCGGTGGCTTTGATCAACACGGTGAATTCTATTGTGTCAGTGGACCTGGATGCCATGTCACCCACACCCGTGGTTGGCGGCCAAGGTACTCATGGTGGCTATTGTGGCACTGCGGTGAAACCAATCGCCTTGAACATGGTGGCTGAAATCGCCCGCAACCCTGACACGAAAAATCTACAAATTTCTGCCATTGGTGGTATAGAAAACTGGCGTGATGCTGCAGAATTCATTGCATTGGGAGCCAATGGCTTGCAAGTGTGTACTGCAGCCATGCTGTATGGCTTCCGCATTGTTGATGACATGATTGCTGGCTTGCAGCAGTGGATGGATGACAAGGGTTATCAGACGCTCGATGATTTTCGCGGGCAAGCCGTGGCAAACACCGTCGATTGGAATGTGTTGAACATGAATTTCGACACCAAAGCGCTGATTGATGCGGAGTCTTGCATTGAATGTGGTCGCTGTCACATTGCTTGTGAGGACACCAGTCACCAAGCCATCACTTTTGATGTGGCAGAGGATGGCAAACGTACCTTTACAGTGGTTGATGAGGAGTGTGTCGGTTGTAATTTATGCCAACATGTTTGTCCGGTGCCTGAGTGTATCAGTATGGTTCCGGTTGAAAACGGTTTGCCCAATTTAACCTGGCCAGATCATCCGTTGAATCCAATGAACTCATAAAATTTTTCTATGAAGGGCATGAAGAAGTGTAAATATAAAAAACAATGTCATCCTGAGTGGAGCGCAGCGAAACCGAAGGATCTCGCAATGCTGGGCTGTGGTTCAGAAACAGAAATTTCGTGTTCATTGGGAGATTCCTCCACTCGCTTCGCTCGGTCGGAATGACATGTCTTTCATTTGATATAAAAAACTAAAACAATATGACAAAGCAAAACTTAGAAAACTACTGGATGCCCTTTACGGCCAACCGTCAATTCAAAGCCAAACCGCGGTTGGTGGTGGGTGCCGATGGCATGTATTTTAAACTGGATGATGGTCGCCAATTACTCGATGGCATAGCTGGGCTGTGGTGCTGCAATGCAGGGCACAATCGGCCTCGCATCGTGGAAGCCGTTCGGAAACAAGCCGGCGAATTGGATTATGCACCCTCATTCCAAATGGGCCATCCCAAACAATTTGAATTGGCAGAACGTCTGGCCAATCACATGCCAGGTGATTTGAACAAAGTGTTTTTCACCAACTCGGGTTCTGAGTCGGTCGAAACTGCCTTGAAAATGGCGATTGCCTACCATCGGGTCCGTGGAGAAGGTCACCGCACCCGATTGATCGGGCGGGAAAAGGGCTATCATGGCGTGAACTTTGGTGGCATGTCAGTGGGCGGCATGCCAGCCAATCGCAAGATGTTTGGCTCGCTGGTGGCTGGTGTGGATCATTTGCGCCATACCCATGGTGTTGCAGGTAATGAATTTTCAAAAGGCCAACCTGATTATGGCGAAGAATTGGCCGATGATTTGTTGCGTATGGTGGATTTGCATGATGCATCGACCATTGCGGCTGTGATAGTAGAGCCGTTGGCTGGCTCAGCAGGGGTGATTTTACCGCCAAAGGGCTATCTGCAAAGACTGAGAAAAATTTGTAATGCCCATGGCATCTTGCTTATTTTTGATGAAGTGATCACTGGCTTTGGCCGCTTGGGTGCACCTTTTGCAGTGAATTACTTTGGGGTAGAGCCTGATTTGGTCACCACGGCCAAGGGTTTGACCAATGGGGTGGTGCCCATGGGTGCCGTGTTTGCTCAGGATTATATTTATGATGCTTTCATGCATGGTCCAGACAATGCCATCGAGTTTTTCCATGGTTACACCTATTCAGGCAACCCCATGGCCTGTGCCACGGCTTTGGGTGTGCTTGACACCTATGAAGAAGACGGACTGTTGACTCGTGCCAGCAGCTTGGCCGAATACTGGCAAGAAAAAGTGCACTCGCTGAAAGACCTGGAACATGTCATTGATTTAAGAAATTTGGGCTTGATCGCAGGTATTGAGCTGAGGCCCAGGGAAGGCGCACCAACAGCGCGGGCCTTTGATGCCTTTTTGCAAGCCTATGATGCAGGTTTATTGATCCGCACCACAGGTGACACCATCGCTTTGTCACCCCCTTTGATCATAGAAAAAGAGCACATTGATTTTGCCTTTGAAACCTTGCGCAACATCATACATAACTTAGATTGACAGAGAATAATTATGGCATTGATACAACACATCATTAACGGTCAAAGGACTTCAGGTTCAACTGGAAAAACCCAGGCAGTGTTTAACCCAGCCAGCGGAGCGCAAACCGGAGAACTGGTATTGGGTGGCGCACAAGACGTTAACCAGGCCGTAGAATCATCCAATGCTGCTTTCAAGACTTGGTCGCAAACACCACCGGCCAAAAGGGCTGCAGTGATGTTCAACCTGCGACAGTTGTTGATGGATCGAGCCGATGAAGTGGCCCAAACCATCAGCAAAGAACATGGCAAAACGCATGATGATGCGCTGGGTGAAGTGACCCGTGCCCTGGAAGTGATTGAATATGCTTGTGGCATTTCAGAAAAACTCAAAGGCGATTTCAATGCCAATGTAGGTCCCAATATTGATACCCATTCAGAACGACAACCACTGGGCGTTGTGGCAGGGATCACACCTTTTAACTTTCCTGCGATGGTGCCTTTGTGGATGATCCCCATGGCCTTAGCCACGGGCAACACCTTCATCTTAAAACCCTCTGAAAGAGACCCATCCAGTGCCAATTTGGTACACGATTTATTTGCTGAAGCAGGGTTGCCAGCCGGCGTGTTGAATGTGGTTCACGGTGGTAAGGAAGCAGTGGATGCCATTTTAGACCACCCAGAGATAAAAGCCGTCAGCTTCGTAGGCTCGACCCCCATAGCAGAATATGTCTATACCCGTGGCTGTGCGGCGGGTAAAAGGGTTCAGGCCTTGGGCGGTGCCAAAAATCACATGATCATCATGCCGGATGCCGATTTAGATCAAGCGGCAGATGCCTTGTTAGGTGCTGGCTTTGGCTCTGCTGGTGAACGCTGCATGGCCATCAGTATGGCTGTGCCTGTGGGTGAAGAAACAGCCGATCGTTTGATCGCAAAACTCAAACCACAAGTCGAAGCATTGAACATCGGTCCCCATGATCAGGAAGGTGCTGAAATGGGTCCTGTGATCACCAAAGAAGCCCAAACCCGCATTGAGGGGATGATCACCGATGGCGAACATGAAGGCGCACAGGTGGTGGTGGACGGCAGGAATTACCAAGTGCCTGGATATGAACAAGGATTTTGGGTGGGTGCCACCCTGTTGGATCACGTTCAACCCGATATGTCGGTTTATAAGCAAGAAATATTTGGCCCGGTGCTCTCAGTGTTGCGGGCCAAGGATTATGATCAGGCTGTTGATCTGATCAATGCCCATGAATACGGCAATGGCACCGCGATTTTCACGCGGGACGGTGATGCAGCCAGAAACTTCGCATCCAAGATTCAAGTGGGGATGGTGGGCATCAATGTGCCCATTCCAGTGCCAGTGGCGTATCACAGTTTTGGCGGCTGGAAACGTTCAATCTTTGGTGCCCATGGTATTTATGGACCAGAAGCGGTGCATTTTTACACCAAATTAAAAACCGTGACATCCAGGTGGCCAACAGGCATCAGATCAGGTGCACAGTTTACCTTTCCGAGTATGAATTGAGAATTTGATTTAATCATGAAAAAAATTAAACCACTAGGTAAATGAAAGTAATGAAGGAAATAACTAATAAATTAAAGAATAATATTTCTAACATAATTTATGAATGATACTGAACAAAAAACAGACTTTATAGATGATTTAATTAAATATATTGTGGATTATATTTTCGAAAATAATTTACAGAGGCATGAAATTCGTACGAGAGAACTGGCTAAAAAACACCTAAAGACTCGAGGGATTGTTGGTGGTCATATTTCTACATCATTAAAGGTTCCAGTAAAATTTATAGGTTTTAGTTTTCCAGAATTTCGTAAAATCGGGGAAGATGATTTTCAATATATTTTAACTAAGCTAAAGTTCCTTGAATTTGAGAATTGTGATTTTGACTGTACTTCTCTGGTAAAGGTAAAAATTCCATGCTCCTTTAGAAGCTGTAAATTTACGAATGAATATGAACTATATAACCATGAGCCAGTGGAAAAAAATGGACTTCTTTATGATAAGTGTACTTTTGAAAAACCAGTTAATGTTCAAACAAGTAAATTAGGAGACTATAAATTTGTGATTTTTAAAGACTGCAAATTTAAATCAGACCTAAAACTAACAAAAATAGTATCAGATTCACTAATTTTTGACTTATCCAGTAGTGATATTCAAATAAAGAGTCTATCAATTAGTGGCTCTGAATTTTCAAATAAATTTTATCTCAACAATGTTGAAAATAATTTAATAAAGAATGTTGATATTTCAAACTCAGTATTTAAGTCTAAATTTGAGTTTAAAAATAATGATGTTGGGTCACTAGTTGTAATTGACACAAACTTTGAAAGTATTGCTGATTTTTTTGATACCAATTTTGAAAAGGCATATTTTGAAAAATGTATCATTGAAGATTTTATTGGTTTTGAGAAATGTGAATTTGGTAAAAAAGAAAGTAGTGCTGGTGGTGAGAAGTCGCAATTTATTTATACTACTTTTAAAAATATACCAAATTTTCGGAGCACAAAATTCTATTGTGGATTAGACATAGAAACTGCTAATTTTTTAGGAATGCCCAATTTTTTAAATTCTGAGGTGAGCCAACTAAATACAAATAGAGAGACTTTTAGAATCATTAAAAATTCTTTTGACAAAGTAGGAAATCATATTGAAGCAAATAAATTTTTTGTTTTGGAAATGAAAAAAAGGCGTGCTGAGTTAGAAAAAACAAAAGATTGGCAAGAAAAGTTTGTTTTTAAGTGGAATGATAGGCTCTCAGGGTTTGGTCAAAGCTATCTAAAGCCTTTTCTATGGTTAGTTTTAGCTATTGTTTTATTATGGATTTTGGATGTTGGTAAAACGCAAAATTGGATTTATATATTTGATGATAATACAAATAGTAATATTTCATTTGTTATAGAGAATATCAACAACATCGCAAAGTTGTTTTTACCATTTCAGAAATTTTTAATTGTGGGAATGGAAATGATAAGTTTAATTTTTTATGTAGCTTATTTAGTACTCATTTGGCAAATAATAGTTGCAGTTAAAAGGCATACTAAAAGGTAGACAATTTGATTAAATTAATAACTTATACTTCATTAACTTCATAACCTTCAAGGTGAAAAAAATACTACATACAAAATAAAAAGAGGACAACAATATGGCAACACTGAAAGCAGGATTGATTCAAATGGCACTGAAGTCATCGACCGACAATGACCCGGAAACCATCCGCAAGGCGATGATTGACGCCCACATTCCGTACATCGAACAAGCGGGGGAACAAGGTGTTCAGGTGTTGAGTTTTCAGGAGGTGTTCACCCAACCTTATTTTTGCCCCAGTCAGGACAATAAATGGTATGGCAGTGCTGAATCCATTCCTGATGGACCAACCACTCAGTTAATGATGGAATATGCAGCCAAATACAAAATGGTGATCGTGGTGCCCATTTATGAAAAAGACGCAGTCAGTGGGATTTATTACAACACCGCAGCAGTGATTGATGCAGATGGCAGTTATCTGGGTAAATACCGCAAAACTCACATCCCACAAGTGGCTGGTTTCTGGGAAAAATTCTTTTTTAAGCCAGGTGCCTCTAATTGGCCAGTATTTCAGACCCAATATTGTAAGTTAGGCGTATATATTTGTTATGACCGACACTTTCCCGAGGGGTGGCGTGCTTTGGCTTTGAATGGTGCTGAATACATCGTCAACCCATCTGCCACTGTCGCCGGCTTGTCTGAATACTTGTGGAAATTAGAGCAGCCGGCTGCAGCCGCTGCCAATGGCTGTTGGATTGGTGCCATTAATCGTGTAGGAACCGAAGCGCCTTGGAACATCGGTGAGTTTTATGGACAAACCTATTTTGTCAACCCCAGGGGGCAGATTGAAAAAGAAGCCAGCCGCGATCAGGATGAATTGATCACCCATGATTTGGACATGGACATGATTCAAGAAGTCAGGAACACCTGGCAGTTCTTCCGTGACAGGCGACCCAGCACTTATGGCAAATTAACCGATGGCGAGTAATGCTTATTAAAAGACTCAATAGTGTTGTCATTCCGACTAAGCGAAGCGCATGGAGGAATCTCCTGAAGATAAATACCATCTTAGCTTTTAAGAGATCCTTCGACTGCGCTCAGGATGACATTAATACTGACTTCGTGGGAATTCAAAACAGGTAAAAATATGAACAACGACACAATAAACAGTAGAGCAGCTGACGATTTATACAACGAGGACTTGGCGCCTACGGATACAGCTTCAAGAACTTGGGACTGGAAGTCATATGCCGCACTGTGGGTAGCCATGGTGGTCTGTGTACCGACTTATATGTTGGCTGGCGGTCTGGTGTCTGAAGGCATGTCCTGGTGGCAAGCGGTGATGACAGTTTTATTGGGCAATGTGATCGTTTTGGTGCCAATGATGCTGATCGGCCATGCCGGTGCCAAGCATGGCATACCATTTCCTGTTTTACTGCGATCATCGTTTGGCACCAAGGGTGCTCGAATTCCTGCTGTAGCTCGTGGTTTGGTGGCCTGCGGTTGGTTTGGGATCAATACCTGGGTGGGCGGATCAGCCATCTATGTCATCATCAACGCGTTAACCGGTGGCGCCATTACCGGTTCACCCTTGCCATTGCTGGGGATCGATGTGGGCCAGTTTGTTTCATTCATTGGCTTTTGGGCCATGCATTTGTATTTCATTAAGCACGGTACCGAAAGCATCCGCTGGTTAGAAACCTATGCTGCACCGTTCTTGATCCTTATGGGCTTGGTGTTGTTGGGTTGGGCTTATTACACCGCAGGTGGCTTTGGCGAAATGTTGTCTGCGCCCTCTCAGTTTGCCGCTGGTGGTGAGCGAGAAGGGCAGTTTTTTGGTGTGTTTGTCGCCAGCTTGACAGCGATGGTGGGATTTTGGGCGACCATGGCATTGAACATCCCTGATTTCACCCGCTTTGCCAAATCACAAAAAGATCAAATCATTGGACAAGCCATTGGCTTACCGCTACCGATGGCTTTATTTGCCTTTATCAGCGTAGCGGTGACATCGGCTACTGTGACCATATACGGAGAGGCCATCTGGGATCCAGTGACTTTGGCCGGTAAAATGGGGGGCATCGGCGTGATTGTGGCCCTGGCTGCTCTGGTGGTGGCGACTTTAACCACCAACTTGGCCGCCAACGTGGTGGCACCTGCCTATGGGTTTTCTAATCTGAATCCCAAGAAAATCAGTTTTAAAATGGGTGGCTACATCACAGCCGCCATTGGCATTGCCATTTTTCCATGGAAGCTGTTGGAGACGGCCGGCGGGTACTTGTTTGTGTGGCTGGTGGGCTATTCAGCCTTGTTGGGTCCTATTGCTGGTATTTTAATAGTGGATTATTTTTTGGTCAGAAAAAGCGAGCTTGATGCCGATGCTTTGTTCAGCCATGAAGGCCAGTATGGGGCCTGGAATTGGGCGGGTATGGTGGCATTGATACTTGGAATTTTGCCCAATTTACCTGGATTTTTACATGCGGCAGGTGCCTTAGACAGTGTGCCAGCTGTGTTTGATACACTGTACAGTTATGCCTGGTTTGTGGGTTTATTGATTGCAGGTGTAGTGTATATGGTGTTGAATAAGAAATGAATGAGCCTTCAATGGTATTAACTGTTGGCTTGATGAACAATGGTGGAGAATAACTATGTCGATAATGATTAAAGGTGGTACGGTTGTAACAGCGAGTCAAACCCATCGTGCAGATGTTTATTGTGATGGCGGTGTTATCAAAGCGGTGGGCCAAAACCTCGAAACCCCTGCAGGCGCAGAAGTGATTGATGCCAGTGGCCAGCTGGTTATGCCTGGCGGTATCGATCCGCACACCCACATGCAACTGCCTTTTATGGGAACAGTGGCCTCAGAAGATTTTTATACCGGAACGGCCGCGGGTCTGGCTGGTGGGACCACCATGATCATTGATTTTGTGATTCCCAGTCCACAACAACAGCTGATGGATGCCTACAGACAGTGGCGCGAATGGTCAGAAAAAGCCTGTTCCAGTTATTCTTTTCATGTGGCAGTGACCTGGTGGGATGACAGTGTGCATCGAGACATGGGAACCTTGGTTCGAGAGGAAGGTGTAAACAGCTTTAAGCACTTCATGGCCTATAAAAATGCCATCATGGCCGATGATGAAATCATGTACAACAGCTTCACACGGGCATTGGAATTGGGTGCCATGCCAACATGTCATGCTGAGAACGGTGAGCTGGTATTCCAGTTACAGAAAAAGTTACTGGCCATGGGCATGACTGGGCCTGAAGCACACCCCTTGTCGCGTCCGCCTGCTGCCGAGGGTGAAGCTGCCAACCGCGCCATCCGTCTGGCAGAAGTGATTGGTGTGCCTTTGTATTTGGTCCACGTGTCAACGATTGATGCATTACAAGAAGTTACTCGAGCCAGATCCAGTGGTCAACGGGTCTATGGCGAAGCCTTGGCTGGTCATTTATTGCTGGATGACAGTGTCTATCTGCATGAAGATTTTGACACAGCGGCTGCTCATGTGATGTCACCACCATTTCGTTCTCCAGAACACCAGGATGCTTTGTGGAAAGGCCTACAATCCGGTAATTTGCAAACCACAGCCACAGACCACTGTTGTTTTTGTGCCGATCAAAAAGCCGCAGGGAAAGATGATTTCAGTAAAATTCCCAATGGCACCGCAGGTATAGAAGATCGTATGGCTGTGTTGTGGACTCATGGGGTAGGTACCGGTAAACTGACCCCACAGGAATTTGTCGCCTTAACCTCAACCAATTCGGCCAAGATATTCAACATCCACCCACGTAAGGGCACCATTCAAGTCGGTGCCGATGCCGACATTGTGGTTTGGGATCCAGAGGGCACCAAAACCATTTCCAAGGACACCCACCACCAGAACATTGATTTCAATATATTTGAAGGCATGGAAGTTAAAGGCATTCCATCACACACCATGAGCAATGGTCGTTTGTTGTATGTCAATGGAGATCTTCGCACTGAAAAGAACACCGGTACTTATGTAAAAAGACCGGCGTACCCACCTGCCTTTGCAGCTTTGCAGAAGCAGGCTGAATTGAAGCAGCCACAACCTGTGAAAAGATAAGGTATAGTCAGGTGACAGACATGCATAAAGACGAGTTTCTCCAAGCAGCCATTGATGAAGCCAAGAAGGGTTTAGCGGCAGGCGGCATACCCATTGGGTCGGTGTTGGTCATAGATGGCAAAATCGTTGGAAGGGGGCACAACCAAAGGGTACAAAAAGGCAGTGCAGTGCTACATGCTGAGATGGACTGTTTAGAGAATGCCGGTCGCATCAAAGCCGCTGACTACAAAAGAGCCGTCCTTTACTCCACCTTATCGCCTTGTGACATGTGCAGTGGCACCGTATTGTTGTATGGCATTCCTAAAGTGATTGTGGGTGAAAATATAACCTTTCAGGGACCAGAAGCCTATGTCCGCTCAAGAGGTGTCGAAGTCAATGTAGTGAATGATGCTGAATGCATCGCCATGATGGAAAACTTCATCGAAGATCGACCTGAACTCTGGAATGAAGACATCGGCGAATAGTGAGGATTTCTTGGTTAACCCCAATATTTCATCGAGTCAACGATCCGTAAATACGATTGATAACGACTTTCTCTGATTTCATTTTTTTTAACGGCCCCCATGATGGCACACTGAGGTTCATGGATGTGGGTACAGTTACTGAATTTACATTGCCCCAGATAGGTTTGGAATTCACGGAAGCCGCCGGCAATTTCATGCGGTGTCATGATCCACAAGCCATATTCCCATACGCCAGGAGAGTCAATGATCATGGCATTCAAGGGATCATCATGGTACATCTGGGTGACACTGGTGGTGTGAGCACCTTTACCTGTCTTGTCAGATAATTTACCTGTTTTGAGTTCAACTGAGGGCATCATGACACGGGTTATGGATGATTTACCGACCCCGGATTGACCAACGATCACAGTGGTTTTGTCTTTCAGTAAGGGTTTAATGGCCGCAATCGATGGTTCATCTTTTTTTGATGTTTTGAAGACCTGATAGCCCAGTTGCTCATATTGGTTGATGATGCTGATGAATACTCTGGAATCAATGTCCGATTTATTGAAGACCAAAATAGGTTCTATATTTTCCAGTTCGGCAGTCACTAAATAGCGATTTAAAATGTCACGGGTCGGTGAAGGCTTGACTGCCATGACAATCATGATTTGGTCAATGTTGGCTGCAATGTGTTGTTTGCGTCCGCGATTGTCAGCTCGACAAAAACTGTTGAATCGTTTTTCAATTTTCTTGATTTTATAGCCTGATTTTGAAGATTCAACGGTCACCACATCACCACAAATGGGTTTCAGCTTGCGTGCAAAGAAGGCATTGATGGTGCTGAAATCATCCAGATTCATCAAACTGGCTGTGGTTTTTTGGGTCGAGGTGACTCGATAAACATCTGTCATGGCGACATGGTAACTGAATTACCGGATTATTCCAACATGCAGGCTTTCCTTACGTTAAAATAAGCCTCATCAAAAATCGCAGCTATAAAAGGAATGTTCAATGAGCAATAAGACTAATTTAATCTGGATTGACCTGGAAATGACCGGCTTGGATCCATTCAAAGACCGGGTTATTGAAATCGCCACCATTGTGACCAACCAGGAATTGGAGACCATCGCTGAAGGGCCTTGTATAGCCATCCACCAAGATGAAAAAGTTTTACATGCCATGGATGAATGGAATACGGAGCATCACAGCAATTCTGGCTTGTGGGATCGGGTGGTGAATTCTGATGTTTCTGCCCGAGAAGCCGAACAACTGACCATTGAATTTTTACAAGAGCATGTTGACATCCATTCATCACCCATGTGTGGCAACAGTATTTGTCAGGATCGAAGGTTTTTGGCCAAATGGATGCCAAAACTGGAAAATTATTTTCATTACCGACAAATTGATGTCAGTTCAATCAAAGAGTTGATCAGACGCTGGAACCCACAGTTGTTGAACGGTTTCAGTAAAACAGGGCAGCATTTGGCTTTGGCAGACATTCAGGAATCAATCAAAGAGTTGCAATACTACCGTCAATTCATGGGAGAAATTGGTGGTCAGGGGGGCGGACAAAAAAAACCACCAGGATTTACTGGTGGTCTATAAATCAGTTGTTATTTTTGGTTTATGACAGGTGATTGTTAAGTACGTCTTTCAATGCTTTTTCAGTCACCGGCTTAACCAAGTATTCCTTGGCGCCTTGTCTCAGTCCCCACACGCGATCAGTTTCTAACTTTTTGGTGGTGACAATAATGATGGGAATGTGAGCTGTTCTTTCATCTTTGCTGATTTTTCTGGTGGCTTGGAAACCATTCAGATCTGGCATCACCACATCCATTAAAATCAAGTCAGGCAGTTGCTCTCTTGCAATTTGTATCCCCTCTTTACCATCTTCTGTCAAAATGGTTTCATGACCCAGCTTCTCTACTATTTTTTGCATGCCGTAGAGTTGCGAAGGTGAATCATCAATGATTAATATTCTTGCCATAAATTTTTCTTAGTTTTGACCTACGATTATCATAATGAATATTCTTGCTAAATGCAAAAAAATGTGAGCAATGAATGTACAGATTCATGTGATAAGAGTGTTTTGTTCACATAATTTGTAGTTACACCAAAAATTGTCACCGATTTTCCTGAGGCAATTTATACATCCATTCACAATGATGGTTTGGAGGCAGGATGAAAACTGTTTTTTATGCCTGGATTACTGGCTTAATCCAATTTCCTTGAGCCGTTGATTCAAGAAATCCCTGGCTGTGATGTCAGGGTATTTGGCACCCGTTCCTTCGCATGAAGGGATGCAGCTAAGAACGGCATCCGGATGCGGGTGGCAGAAAAATGGCATCGAGTACCGGTCAGATACATCGTCTGTTGGGTTCACAACGCGGTGGGTGGTGGCAGGAATCACTTCATTGGCAATGCGAGATAACATGTCACCTGAGTCCACCACAATTTGGCCAGGTGTACTTTCCACAGCCAGCCATTGGCCATCACGATCCAATAATTCTAAACCGCTGTCTGTGGCACCCACCAAAAGTGTGATCAGATTGATGTCTTCATGGGCGGCTGCACGTACGGAACCGGGTAATTCAAATTCAGTCATTGGCGGGTAGTGAATGGCCCTCAAAATGGAGTTGCCATCATGGGTCATTTTCTCAAAGTAATCTTTTGGGACGTCCAAGGCTGTTGCCAAGGACCTGAACATGGTCAGAGCGGTCCGATCTAGCTGTTCATACAAAGCATATGTCTTGGACTGAAAATCAGCAATTTCTTCAGGCCACAAATTCTTGGGGTACTCTTTGGCCAAATGGTGGTCTGCCGAGATCTCTCTGCCCACATGCCAAAATTCTTTCAAATCAGGGTTGGTGCTGTTTTTCGCATGTTCTTGCAGCCGTGGCACATAACCCCGTTTACCACCATCGTGGATGTTGTATTGTTGTTTGGTATCCAGAGGCAGTTTGAAAAATGATTTGAACACCTGATAACAATCGTCAACCAGGGAAAAGTCAAATTCATAAGGGTTTAATATGATGAAACCATATTCAACCAAGCCGCCATAAAATTCATCGACAAATCGTTGTTTTTCTAATTCGGTTCCCGCCACATAATCTTGCAAATTGAGTTCTGGTACTTGCCTTTTGTCCTGGTTGTTGTTGGTGTTCATGGTTGTTAATCAGTTTAATTATTTAATGTTAGTTGAATGCTTTGTTGGTTGTTATCGGCCACCACTGAGGCGCTCTTGATGTCATTTTCAGCAGGGGTGGCGTTGCCTGTTAGGCTTAATTTGGCGGAAAACTTGACTTCGGAGAAGTCACTGAGTTTGCGGTTCGGGTTCAGGCTGTTTTGATCGCTGATGGTCACCGACATGGGCCATGAGAAAGGTGCTTGGATAGGAACCGCAGCAATCGGCATGGGTGGGCCATCGACTTCTTCAGCAAACACAAACAAACGGGCACTGACACCCAAATCAAGCTCTTTAACAGCCTCACTGGCATCGATCACAACAAAATACGCTGTACTCGCATCAACTTGACTGTCAGCCTCGGCTAAGGGTGGTTTATTGAGTCCTGCTCGGGCTTGGTTGATTTGTTTGTTGATGGTTGCACGGATGTTTGGGTTGTCAACCTGGATCAGTAACTCAGACCAAATATCTTCTGCTGCTTGGAACTGCTGTTTCTCATAATAAACAATGCCTTGAAGCCACATCCCTTTTTGGTTTTTGGGATCGATCTCTAATGCTAGGACTAAATATTGTTCTGGTTCTCCCAAAAAACTACCGGTGTTGTTTTTGAATGCAATGGCTTCGGCCAGATCCGCCAGGATGTTGGCATTGGCTGGATCAAGGCTGCTGGCTTTGCGGTAGGCACCCACAGCGTATTCATATTGTTGTGTTGACATCATGGCCCTGGCATACAACAGTTGACCTTGCAGGTCATCAGGATTGGTAGTCAACTTCTGTTCTAATTGACGGATGGCTGTGGCCAAATCGGGTACTTGTGCATCAGCTTCAGCCACTGAGACCCGTTGTTCGATGGGGATTTCATGGAACCAGACATAGTCAATCACAAAGGCTGTTGGTACAATCAATATGGCGACCCATAGGGTGGTGGTGAAATTGGGTTTGTGTTGGGTTAATTGGCCCAAGACATCAGCATATTGTTGTTGTTCCTCTCCACTGCTGGAAGCAATTTTTTGCGTGAGCCATTGTTTTTCAGTCGCTTTGCCTTGACGTCGATACCACAGGTAAAAAAGCAAAAGACTGAATATGGAAATGCCCGCATAAATCAGAAATTCATTCATGATTCTTTTTTCCTGATGTTGACATACAAAATAACCCCACCCAATAAAAACACCACCAGAGGGGAAAACCACAAGAATATAGTGCTGGCGTTCAATGGAGGATCGTAATCAACAAAATCACCATAGCGCTCAATCATATACTGTTTGATGGTTTCAGCGTCTTGTCCGGCTTTAACAAATTCGGCCACCTGGTCTTTTAAGTCAGTGGCCAAGCCGGCATCAGAATCAGCCAGGTTCTGATTTTGGCAGACCAAACAACGCAGCTCTTTGGTCAGTTGTTGAAACAAAGCTTCTTGTTCTGGGTTGTCAAATTCATAGACTTCGATCGCTGTTGCCAGTGATGTCATTAAAACCAAAGTCAGTCCAAGCAAATTTTTCATAAGCGCATCTTATCAATCATGGGTAACAATTCCAGACGAATGTTATCTTCTGTCAAAACACCCGTAATTTTGTGTACGATGATACCATTGGCATCAATCAAAAAACTTTCAGGTGCACCATAAACACCTAAATTAATGGCAGTGTCTCCTTCGTAATCCACCAAAATTTCATGGTATGGGTTGCCCCAGCGTTTGAGCCAGGCATCGGCATTTTGGGGTTCATCCTTCCAATTCAATCCCACCACTTTGATCTTGCCAGATTGGGCCAGGGCATTGACCAGTGGATGTTCGACTTGACAACTGGGGCACCAACTGCCAAATACATTGAGTAACCAAGGCTGCCCCTTAAAATCTTCTTGATTGAGGGTTCGGTTACTGTACAAGGTTTGATGTTCAAAAGCAGGAACCGGCTTCCCAATCAATGGTGAAGGCAGTATTTCGGTATGGGTTTGCATGTTGATAGACAGCAAGACAATCAAGCCAATAAAGACAGACAGGGGTAACAGTGCAATCAGTACTTTTTTCATGACAGTTTCAATCGTTTTTGCATGACCTGGTCGACTTGTTTTTGTTCCAAGCGCTGACTGCGTTTACTGAACAAAGCAATGACTGCGCCAGCCATCATCATCAAGCCACCAAACCACATCCAGCGGATAAAGGGTTTGATGTAAATCCTCACAGCCCAGTCGCCTTGTTCATTGATTTGCTCACCCAAAGAAACATAAATGTCTTTGGTGAAGCCTGGGTATATATCGGCTTCGGTCATGGGCATTTGTTGTTTGGGGTAAAAGCGTTTTTGTGGGTTCAATTCAACAATTTGCTTGCCTTTGTGACTGACCACGATGGCTCCTTGTTGGGCTTGGTAATTTTCAATGGCCACTTGTTTAACGCCGTTAAAGGTAAAATCATAACCTGCCACCTGAGTGGTTTGTCCTGGTTTAAGTAAAATGTCTTTTTCCACATCTTTGTGTTCGGTCATGGACATGCCAAATAAAAACACTGCAACCCCAAGGTGAGCGACACTCATACCGACAAATCCGGCATGGGGTCTTCCAGGATAATTGATGATTTGCATGACTGAAGTGGAAGCGATCCAAAAGCCACCGAACACACCGGCAGTCGCTCTTAAATTCAGGCCGTCAAACAACAAGTAAGCACCAATGGTCAGGGCAACAGCCACAAAAAAGTGTGGCATGAGTGCCTTGATGGCTTGACCCATTTGGTCTTTGTGCCACTTGAGTTGGGCCCCGAGTGGTAACAAAACTGCCATGGGTATCATCAACAAGAAGAACATCAAGCCAAAGTAGGGCGAGCCCACCGATATTTTTTTACCCATTGCCTCAAATATCATTGGGAACAGGGTACCTAACAAGATGGTGAAAGTGGATGTGATGAAAATCAGAGAATTGGCCAACAGCAGGGTTTCACGGGATTCGAGGTTGATCGCATCTCTTGAGCGCAATTGATTCACCCTCAAGGCATACAAGGTCAAAGCGCCACCGGCATAGATGCCCAACAACACTAAGATAAAGATGCCACGAAAAGGGTCGGCAGCAAAAGAATGCACCGAGGTAATGCTGCCAGAACGCACCAGGAATGTACCCAATACACACAAACTGAAGGCAATGATGGCCAGCAAAACGGTCCAACCCCTGAAAGCATTTTTGCGTTCACTCACGGCTTGCACATGAATCAATGCGATTCCTGCCAACCAGGGCAAGAAAGACGCATTTTCAACTGGATCCCAGAACCACCAGCCACCCCAGCCTAATTCATAGTAAGCCCACCAGCTGCCCAAAATGATGCCAACGGTCAGAAAGGCCCAGGCCAGATTGGTCCAGCGGCGTGACCAGCGAATCCATTTTTCATCAATTTGTCCACCGATCAAAGCCGCTACAGCCAATGCAAATGCCACAGACAAGCCAACGTAGCCAAAATACAACAAGGGCGGGTGGATGATCATGCCGAAATCTTGTAACAGCGGATTCAAGTCACGGCCATCCAGTGGTGCAGGGTTGGTGATCTCAAATGGGTTTGAGGCAAACAAGACAAATGCCAAAAAGCCGGTTGCAATGACTCCCAGAACTGACAGCACACGGGATATTTGACTCAAGCTGAGTGATTGGCTGTATCTGGCTACGGCTGCAATCCATAAGGCTTGTACAGCCACCCACATCAACACAGAACCCTCGTGAGCTCCCCATGTGGCAGTGATGCGGTACCTTAAAGGCAAGGCCAGGCTGGAGTTTTGCCAGACATAAGTGACCGAAAAATCTTGCATCACAAATAAGCTGACCAAGATTAAAAATGTGGTCAGTACCAATAAGAACAACAAATAGGATAAGGGCCGTCCACTTTGCATCAGCGCTTGGTGATTTCTGAAGTAACCGATCATGGGCAGCAGCATCAATGCCACAGCGGTGGTGAGTGATAAAATCAATAAAAATTGACCAACAGATGCAAGCATGGTTATTCAGACTCCGGAGATTCAGGTTTGGCGGCTTCTAAGGCATCAGCCACTTCAGGTGGCATGTAGTTTTCATCGTGTTTGGCGAGCACTTCCTCGGCGACAAACAAATCACCTTCGGTCATCTTGCCTATGGTCACCACACCTTGGCCTTCACGAAATAAATCTGGCAGAATGCCTTCATATTCAACCCGGACATCTTTGGCAAAATCTGTCACAGTGAATTGAATTTTCAGGCTGTCAGGAACCCGATCCATGCTGCCGTCTTTAACCATGCCGCCCAAACGGAAACTGCGATTAACTGGATAGTCTTTGGCTGCCACTTCTGTTGGACTTTTGAAGAACATGATGTTTTCTTTGAAAGCCGTGAGAAATATGGCTGTTGCCACAGCCACACCCAAGGCCACCATGGATATCAATATCAATCTTTTTTTGCGGGTGGGGGTCATGTGAGATTACTCCGGTTATGTGCGGTTTGATTCTGTGCTTGGCGATTTTGTGCCTTTTTGGCTTTGGCCTGAATCAAACGCTTGAGTTGTTTTTGTTTGCTGTTGATGCTGATGAAGTCAATCAAGATGGCCAGAATGAACACACCGATTGAGCCCCACACGTAGAAATCATATTTTCCCATGTCAAACAATTCCATCATGCGACACCTCCCTTGCTGTGCTCTTTATGGATGGCTTGTTGCACCCATTTTTTGTTCTGTTCTGTTTTCAGTAAATAACTTTGAGCACGGCTTAACATGGAATAAATGAAATAGAATTTAGTGGCCAGGGCCATCACCAACAAAGGCCTGAGCATGTCCCAATCCTTGATGCCATTAGAACCACCCATCAAAGAAACCGATGAACCTTGATGGATACTGGTCCACCAATAGACTGAATACCTGATGATGGGCAGGTTAACCAGGCCAATGATGGCCACCAAAGCGGCCAGACGAGCCGCCTTACGCGGGTCCTCATCATAGGCGGTGTAGATACCCAACACCCCAATGTATAAGAACAACAAGATCAATTCTGAGGTCATGCGGGCATCCCAATCCCAATAAGTTCCCCACATGGGTTTACCCCACAACATACCAGTCAGTAACGTAACGGCAGTGAACAAAGCGCCGATAGGGACACTGGCCATCATCACAGCCTCAGCCACTTTCATGCGCCAGACAAAAGTCATGATGCCGGCAATACCGACAATGGCATAGATGAACATACTCATCCAAGCAGCAGGCACATGAACAAAAATGATGCGGTATGAATCTCCCTGTTGGTAATCCTCGGGGGCAAAGAACAAACCATCGACCAAGCCATAAATGGTTAATATGATGGCCAACCACAACATCGGCTTAAGCCAATGAGAGGTGATTCTATAGAAGCTGGGTGGTGATCCGCATTCATGGTAAAACTTGACGATTCGATTCATATCAATACGTTATTCTAAATTAATTTTTACGGCTGCTGCAGCTGCCAAGGGTGCCAAAGTCAGGCTCAGTACCATGCAACCCAGTAACAACATCATATGGCCAAAGGCTGAATTACCCAATGTGGTTTCAAGCACAGCGCCGGCACCAAAAATCAACACTGGAGCCAACAATGGCATCACCAAGACACTCAGAAGCATGCCACCATTTTTGATGTTCATGATCAGTGCCGATCCCACTGTACCCAGTAGGCTGAATATGGGGGTTGCCAACAACAAAGACAACATCAAAATGCCATTAGAATGGCCCGGCAAGTGCATCAAGACACCAATGACCGGGGCAAACAAGATCACCGGGATGCCGGTGGTGAACCAATGTGCAGATGCTTTGCTCAAACAAGCCAGTGGTAAACTCATGCCAGACAGCACATAAACATCCAAACTGCCATCCTCGTAATCATCTTTAAAGATGTTTTCTAAGGTGATCAAAGTGCTCAGTAAGGCCAATATCCAAACCACAGCCGGAGCGATCTTTGCTAAAGTTTGGGCTCCGGCACCTAATCCCAGAGGGAACATGGTCACAATCAGCAACTGAAAAACCAGTGGTTGGTAGATGTTGGATTTCTTGCGCCAAGAAACCATGACATCGCGTTTGAACAGTGACCAGAATCTCATGCCAGCTCCAGGCTCATGTCATTTCCAGAGTGATGTGGTGGTCGGCCAGGTCATGTATTTTTTTCTGGTCATGGGCACTCAGTATCACTGCGCCACATTGTTGGATGTGATCTTCGATGAGTCGATACAACCAATCACAACCTGCATGGTCTAAATTAACAAAGGGTTCGTCCAACAACCAAAATGTTTTATTCAGTAACAACAAACGACTCAAAGCCAAGCGTTTTTTTTGTCCTGCCGACAAGTCACTGGCATGTTGGAATTCATAGCCAGCCAATCCGGCTCGGTTCAACACATGTTCAATTTGCTCATGGGTGGTGGTGATTTGATTGACATGGGCCACAAATTGTAGGTTTTCTGCACAGGTTAAATTGCCTTTGTTGCCTAACTTGTGTCCCAGGTAATGGCTTTGATTCAGCCATGGCTCCAAGGCTGTGCTTTGTTCAAAAAGACGCTCACCTTGGGCCAACATACTCAAACCAGCTAAGGCTTCTAACAAGGTGGTTTTTCCTGAACCATTGGGACCAGCAATGACCGCCATTTCTCCAGGTTGCAGGGAAAATGTAACAGGGGTAAATAATAACTCGCCAGCTCTTTGGCATTGGGCCTGATCAATTTGTAACAAAGCAGTGGTCAAAGGTATGAAAGCTGGGCAGTTTTTGGAGCTGTAATTTTAGTTTCACAGGTGTGAAAAGTAAAGCAAACTCAAGCTTTGGAGCTGATTTAATGGCCTTGTTTTGATTTGCATCAAGCTTCATTGATGCTGTTGAGCCGTCAGAGTAGCCGCATGTATTTCTTGAACTTCATGTACTGAAAAATACAAAAAAGCCAAATGGTTTACCATTCATCAAGATTATCCACCCGTTTGTCAGAATGTGCGAATAAAGTTGGTTTTTCGCTCAACATTCAGATCTTTATGAATTATATTGTTGCCCCATAATAATAATGAAAAATAAACTCAGAGGGTAACATGAAAAATACAGTGCTAACACCGGTGGCTGAACAACCGAGCATCCAACAACAGAAGCAACAAATCAGAGCAGAAATCAAATCGCTGCAACGTGATTTGATCAAGGCATCATTCAAACAGTCCAGCGAACCTGGTGCCTATGCAGAACTGTTACAAGCCATCAATGACCAAAGAGAAAAGCTGAAAACATTGAATCAACAAGGTTTGATCAACTGATTTCCGTTCTGGAAAATTTCCAGTGTCATTGAATGGTATCCAGTCCTGGCTGATTGATCAGCCAATGGCGTCATTTGCCTCTGAAAAAAACCAGACGCCATTTTAAGAAATTACCATTATTTTCTCCTTTGCTATGAAGTTTTTATTGTTTATGATGAGTTGTTGAAGGCCATCCGAAGTTTTTCAGGTGGTGTAGATTGATCAAAATAATGGAAATTTGAATGAGTGCATTGAGTTTTAGATATTGTGTAGTTGTCAGTTTACTTTTTTTTCCTTTGATCGCCCTGGCTCAAGTTGACAGTCGAGAAATTGCCCGTTATGCCGCAGTTGTTCCTGTCATCGTGATTGTGATTTGGTTGATAAAAAGTATCTTTTTTAAGGGCAAAACAATGGGTATGGGTGTTCCAGTTGCAGTGATTGTCTTGTTTGGAGCCGGTGTGGGTGCTGCTGTTTTTTACAGTAAAAAGGACCCCATGCATGCCAAAATGAAATCGGTGGTGGCTGAAATCAATGCCATGTCACCCTCTTTGGTTGACGAAGAAACCCGCTTAGATGGTGGTATGTACAAAGCACCGGTGTTGACCATCAGATACACCTTGGTCAACATAGAGCCCAATGAAGTCACGGCACAAGACTTGGTCGATCAATTGTATTTGGTGGTCAAAGAACAAACCTGCAGCAAGAATGACCTGGTTTATGCCTTGGACAATGGCATTGAAATCAATTATTCATACGCCGATAAACATGGTAACCACATCACAGTGATTGATTTCAATAAATTGTCTTGTGGTTGAGTGTATCAAGTGAAATTTCAGTTTTGGTTTTTTTCTAAGGCGATCTAATGAGTAGCTATCGAAATGTGGTCGTTCTAACAGGTGCGGGTATTTCAGCAGAATCAGGCTTGTCCACCTTCAGAGACAACAATGGATTGTGGGATAACCACCGGGTCGAAGATGTGGCCACTCCTGAGGCTTTTGATCGAGATCCAGCCTTGGTGCATCGGTTTTACAATGCTCGTCGAGCAGCACTGAACACAGTGCTGCCCAATGCCGCCCATCATGCTTTAGCAATTGCGGAACAACAGTTTGAGTCATTCTTGTTGGTGACCCAGAATGTGGATGACCTGCATGAAAGAGGGGGCAGTAAAAACTTGCTGCACATGCATGGGGAACTGTTGAAAATTCGCTGTGTACAGTGTCATCAAATTTCTAGTCATGACCAAGACCTCACAACTGCTTCTGTTTGTCAACATTGTAATCGCTCTGGTACAGTCAGGCCGCACATTGTGTGGTTTGGAGAAATGCCTTTGTATATGGATGACATCATGCGGGCCTTGATGCAATGTGATTTGTTTGTGTCCATTGGCACGTCTGGTACGGTCTACCCAGCAGCAGGTTTTGTTGAAATTGCCAACCAGTCCGGGGCTCACACAGTTGAACTGAATTTAGAGCCCAGTGATCAACATTCACAATTCAAAGAATCGAGGCAAGGCCCCGCCGGTGAATTGGTGCCACAGTTCTTCAGTCAAACATAACTTCACTGCTCAGGTGTTGAGTTGATTTTCATCTTACGAACCTAATGCTTACCGTCATTACCCGGCTTGACCGGGTAATCCACAGTGAAACAGTTTCAAACAAAGTTTGAAAATTCGCAGGGTCATGATATTTGCCCATTACTTTGTTCCTCTTGCAATAAGTAGAAACCTACAGCTATTTAATAATTCAGTGAGAGAACTGAGCACTTCACTACACCCAAATAACTTAGCCGTGAAATATTTCGAGCAGACAAAAAGTTGAAAATGTTATATTATGTTAAAACACGGCTGTAGTTATTTGTAGAAAGGAATTGTTAATTCAATATAATTTTATGGTTAATAATCAAATAAAAATGATCGGGGTGTGTGTTGTCAAATACAGAAAATGAATTTGAAAGCTTAACAAAAAAAGCCGGCAATTTAGCCCGTGGCATCATATCAGGAGATAAATTTTCAGGTGAAGAATTTGTCAATTTACATTACCGCTGGTTGTTGTTTATTGTCAGGAAAAAATTCTCGCGCGTTTCCAGCCACGAAGACATTGTCCAGGATTCTTTTATGGTCGTAATTTCAAAATTACAACAAGGGCAGGTCAACAACCCTGACACCATCAGGGCTTTCCTCAGAACCACCGCCATCAATATAGGATATGAGTACCTGCGCAAAGACAAAAAGTACATCTCAGCGGTCGACCAGGAAAGTCTGGACATTTTCGAAGATGCCAAATCAGATGTGTTGTCCAATCTGGAATGGCATGATGGCATCAAGTTTGTGAAAAAAATCATGGAAGAATTGCCCACAGATCGTGACCGCAGTATCCTCACCCAATTCTACTTTGAGGACAAAGACAAAACCGAAATTTGTGATGACCTGGATCTTTCGAGTGCACATTTCGATCGCGTACTTTACCGCGCCAAACACCGGCTGAAGGATTTGATCAGCAGACACAATGACCATGACAACCGGCAAGGACCTAAAGCCATCGAATCAGAGCAGGACAAGAACACCTCAACCAAACACAAAACACAAAAATGGGTCTCAAAACTCATCCACCCATTGATGTCTTTGTTCACCAATCGCTGGAGGGCTTTGGCTGTATGAATACATTCAAACCAGACGACACCATGCTCCACAACTACCTCCAAAACAAACTCACCCCCACCGAAGAAGAACAACTCGAACTGTGGCTCGCCGACCATCCGGAGGTCCTCGAAGATTTGGAGTTGGATTTGGTGATGAAGGAGGGGGTTAAATCAAAGGAAAGAAAAAAACTATCCAATAATCGACAGCATAGAACAACGGGGTATGACTCAAGTTTCTCAAAGCTAAATTATTTTGTTGTTGGCGGTTTGTTCGCATTTTCATTAATGTTGTTTGTTTTTGGTGTTGGTCAATCTGATCATGGGGAAGGAAACTTTCAAATATTATCACTAAGCCCTTTACGTGGGGGTGATTCAAAAGAGTTTAGTCCTATTAAAACGATTAAGCTTAACCGAGAATCAAACCAGCTAATACTGGTAGTACAACTGAACTTTCCAGATAAGGGGCCTTTTCAAATCGAGTTGAAAAACCATAAATCCAATAAAATTCATTTTAAAATGGATGCTTTAATTCCTCAAGGTCTGGGTGATTTAAACATCAGTGTTCCCACCAAAAGCTTAGCTGAAGGAAATTTTTGGTTGATTGTGAAACACAATGAAAGACAAATAGAAAAGCTGCCATTCTCAGTTCAATAATGAATACCAGAGCGGTTATACTGATACTATTCATTTTCATGAATTCAGGTTATGGTTCAACTGAGTTTGAATGGAGAACAATTGCTCAATCTTCAATAAACATCCAAAGTGGTCATACACATTTAGCTCACAATATGAGGTTAGTGCCGGGTGTCTATGTTTTTACTGCGCATCAAAATAATCTAGATATCATTTTAACTCTAGAAAAACCTAGTTCTGCTATGGTCAGTGTGAATAGTTTTATTGAAAGGAATATGCCTGAAGAACTCTTTTTTGAAGTAAAAAACAATGGCCACTTCAGTTTTTATATTGGAGCTTATAACCAAAGCAATTTATCTAGTGATGTATCTTTTTCTATTAAACAGTCAGTAAGTAATCAAAATCTGCAAAAATATACGCAAGCATTGTTACTCCAAACCAAAGGAAGTCTTTCAGATATTCGTGGAGATTTATTTTCGCTAGACAAAGCATTCGAATATTTATCACAAGCCAATGGTATATGGGAGTTGTTAGATGACAGAGAACAAATGGCTAAACTTAATTATATGATAGGTTTAGTTGCATATGAATCATTCATGTGGGATGCATCAGAAAATTTTTTAAAGGGAGCTATTCGGTACTACCAAAGAACAAATCAACAAGTATATGGCTCGGTGGCCAATCATTTAGGGGCTGCATTGTTAGAAAAAAAAGCATACAGTGAAGCTCTGGATTATCTTAATAAAGCAATAGAATTACAAAGGGGCAATAATTATCAATATGATCTTGGTGTGAGTTTAAATAACAAAGGTTTGTATTACCTATATCAGGGTAAGAATAATGAATCAGGCAAACTGTTCATGCAAGCAGCCCAAATCTTTGAAAATAATAACGTGTTATATAAACAAGCCATGAGTATTGGTAATTATGCAGTTACAGAGTTGTATCAAGGCAGATACTTCAACGCAATCGAGTTAACAAAACAGTGTCTTACTTTGTTGGATCAAGATTTACCCAAGATTCGTGCAGCTTATTTAACTAATTTAGCACTGGCACAAGAAAAAATAGGAGATATACAGAATGCATTATTAAGTCTTAACCAAGCAAAAGAACTTCAAGAGGCGCATGCTGACACATCAGGATTGGTATGGACTTTAACTGGTATGGCGGACTTAGCAAGAAAGATTCTTCAGTTTGATATTGCTATTAACTATCAGAATAAAGCCGTGGAATTGGCAAGGGTTCAAAATGAACATGGTTCGCTGATAGGCGGGTTATTAAACTTAGCTCAAGATCATATCCAATTAAGTACACTTCAAAAGAATCCCAAGTTAGTTGATACAGCCATTCTTATCTTTGATGAGGCCATGTCAATTGCAAAAAGTGATGTCCATAAGGCCAAAAGCCACCTTGGTTTAGCTCGGGCAAAATATGCAAATAAAGACTTTATTGGTGCTGAAAAATCTATTGATATGGCGTTGTCTGCAATCAATAATCTCGATAATCCCGATGTTGCATTGTTGGCTTCAATGTATTTAGAAAAAGTGAATATACTACCTGATAGAGAGTTATTCAAAAAGATTGATCTCCTCAATCAAGCCAAACTGATATTGAAGGAAACTGGTAATAACAAACTTTTGTTCATGACCTATTTTAGTTTGGCCAAAGCATATCTTCAGTCTGTAGAGTTAGAAAAAGCAAATAGTAACAGCATCAAATCTCTTGAATTGTTTTTATCACATAGAGACAGGGTCGGTAACCCGTGGTTGCGTAACAATTTATCTAAATGGTACCATCAGTTGGTTGAAATCAGATTGTTGATTCTTGAAGGCTTGGGTGATAAAGGTGCTGTTGAAGAAAGCCTTGCCTTAGTTGATTCGTTAAAAGCTATTTCATTACGAGAGCAAATTGCAGAGTCAAAGGTGAATTTGTTTAAAAATCTCAATGACGATGAAACTGATTTATGGCAAGAGACACAAGAAAATTTAATGGCTTCATTAAAGAAAGCGGATGATCTAAAACAACAAAAAGCGAATATTACTGATATCAACAGTGCATATGTAGATATTCATAAAGCACGATTTGAACTTGAAACTGCTAGAGCACAACTCAGTATAGAAAACCCAATATTGGCTGAATTTATTTACCCCCAAGGGGTTAATTTATCAGATTATCAACGTTGGCTCAAACATCAAAATGACCAATATCAAACGACTTCAGTCATAATAAATTACTTCATTGGAGATGAGAAAAGTTTTGCTTGGGTGATAAGTGCAGAAGGGGTTGTACAATGGTCACTTCCATCCAGGAAGTCTCTCAATGAAATTCTGTCGTCATTTAAAGATTCCATGGTCTCCGGTTCTACTACCCTAACAGAGTCATTGTACAAGCTAAGTTCATTACTACTCCCAGAAGACCTCCCTGTGAATGGTCATGTTTATATCGTTCCAGATGGTCAGTTAAATACCTTCCCGTTTTCATTATTGGTTGTAGAAGAAGGGGAGGGGAAACAATTCTTAGTCGAACAAAATCAACTAATTATGGCCCCTTCATCATCTTTGTTACTTAGAAATGAGGTCACAAAAAACGATAGAAAAGGGCCTAATAAAAATCGATTATTGCTGGTGTCTGGAAATATTCCTGGCTACGACTTGACTTACACAGATACAGAAATTAGCAGAATAGCAGATGCATGGAAGGGCAGCACTGACATACTAAAACAAGAACAAAACGCCTTAGATGAATTTATATCACTTGAATTAGAACAATTTGATTATCTGCATTTTGCCACTCATGGAAAAGTGGATGAAGTGGTTTCTGATGCAAATGGATTGGCATTCAATAATGGTATGAATTCAATTGAATATTTGAATTTAGCAAGAATTTATCAACTGAAATTATCCAGTAAATTAGTGACTTTAAGCGCATGTAACTCAGGACAAGGAATACATGTTTTCGGAGAAGGAATTATGGGAATAGCCAGGGGTTTTATTTATGCGGGTAGTGATGCTGTCCTAGCCACCTTGTGGCAGATCTCAGACCGTTCAACTCTGATATTTATGGATAAATTTTATCAGGTTCTGAATGAAACACATGACAGTGCCTTGGCTTTAAAAGCCACGCAGCAAGCCGCCATTTCTGGTGAATTGGGGATGGATTTAAGAGACTTTAAGAGTTGGGCAGCATTTGTTCTGATTGGCAGTGATTAGTTATTTTTACATTTTAATTTCTATTTTGTGGTGAGAGGTAATTCGATTAAATGCCACTATAAAAAAACTGCACATGTCATTGAGGTTAATTTTACTTGATTTAGTAAGTTATTGAGTTAATTGGTTAAATAACATGAATAAACTAACTTAAACCTTTAAAAATTTTTGGGAGGAATTATGAATAAGAAGTTCGTTGTCAGAGGCGCTGTTTCCATTGCTTCGATTGGATTGGCCGGTGCCATATATTATTTTTTAATAATACCACCTCCACGTTGCTCTATAGACGGCAATTATAGTGAAGTTAATCCTGGTGATGCTGAAGTGACATGTGTTTGTAACCCAACTCAAATGAGCCCTCATATAATTAGTACAGATAAATTCAAATTAACTCTGAAACAAGACTCAACGGGTTCTGAATTAATACCTTCTACAGATATGATAGATAACAGGAAATGGCCAGCATCTGTTGTATTAAACTACAAAGGTGAGTCAAATGATGGCCAGGCCTACAAGGAGATACAAAGAGGGCAATATCTTAATTGTGGCACAACGCCTCCAGTTGATGCGATATTGTGGGAAAGTGGTCCTTTAGAATTGGTAGAAGAAGATGATTGTGAAGAGCATTACGTTACTGTTTATAGAATGAGGAAAGATAATAGAC
Source organism: Marinicella sp. (assembly GCA_965230295.1). Taxonomy (GTDB): domain Bacteria; phylum Pseudomonadota; class Gammaproteobacteria; order Xanthomonadales; family Marinicellaceae; genus Marinicella. The sequence continues at coordinate 3,009,312 of OZ246001.1, forward strand.
CCCCACCTCGCGACAGTTCAGGAGGTCAAAAAAATGATTTGGCGATTATAAGTTTGAGTTGTTTCACTGGTGGACATAGCCATGGAGGTGTGGCGCATGCGGAACATTAAAATACCGCATAAACTCCAGACATTAGTAACATTGGCGTTTTTATTGCTTTTACAAAGCTGTTCAAAAAAAAAAGAACAGGTGATTGTTGACTATTCAGAGTGCTATAAAGAACAATCTTGTGACTATTATTTTGATAAGTTGCTGAATTCAAATTATTTTATTGATGCTATTCCCAAACAGCACATAATGTTGATGACAGATTACCCATATGAACTGTTAGACGGTTTAAATCAAAACAGTCATTTTGAAATGGCTTCAAGCAATCAGCCAAAGCTGTTTTTTAACTTCAATGCAGTAGAAGTTTATAAAGATGAAAAAGATTTTCAAATTGACGACCCTGTAGAGAATAATATGCAACCATGTTTGAGAAATGACATGTATTATGGATGTGATGAGAAGTGGGGTCTTGAATTTATTCATGCGCTTGAAGTGATGAATTATGTAATTCCTAAGAAGGCAAGCAAGCCACTTTTGGCAGTATTGGATTCAGGTGTGGATATACAGCATCCTTATTTAAGAGGTCAGCTATATCAAAATACTATTGATGTGGTTGGGGGATATAAGGATGATGAGTCACCAGGGCAGTATGAAGTAGATGATGACAATGATGGTTACCAAGATTTTCAAGATCCGGAAATAAAGAGTTTGATCCGTTATCTTGAAGTCAATAAAGGCTTTAGTCACTCAAAGGCAAGATCAGTGGCTATTTATGATGATGATGAAAATGGCTATCCAGATGATTATTTAGGGTGGGATTTTAAGGATAATGACAACCTCCCTTTCCCACTCGAAAATAATGATCATGGCATGGAAATGGCAGGTATTATCTCAGCAAAAAATGAAACTGAAAATGGAGAATTGAACTCCCCTATAGGATTAGCTGCAGAGCAAAAGTTACTTCCAATAAGGTTAACTTCAGAGCCACATGGGTATCCATCTGTTTGGAGTTTTTTAAAAGCCGTCGATTATGGCCTTCAACATGGTGTCAAAATATTTAATTATTCTGGAGATTTTAGATTAGCCTGCCGAGGTACAGCTTGTGTTGAAAAGTTAGAAATTTCACAACGTCAATTTTGTTATCATTTAATTCATTTGCTAATGAAGAATGAAGCAGTCTTAGTAGCAGCTAACCCTGAGAATAGCAGATTAGGTGATGAAATTGACACTGATTCATTGGATGAAGTTAATAACAAAACTGAATGGAGATTGCTGCCATCTGCATGTAATCGTTTTGATATTATAATTGATCATGTCAAAGTCAATGTCAATGATCACATGATTTTGGTCAGTGGTATAAAAAGACCATCAAGGATTTCAATGGGTGAGGATTTTTCATTTAAGCCAATACCAGGTTTAAAAAGTAATAAATCAATTCATATTGCAGCGCCTGGTGAAACTATTTTATCTATATCGACAAAGACCCGCATTCATCCACATTTAGAAAAGTGGTCATATAAATCAAGTGCAGCTACAGCAATTATGACTGGCAGTATAGCCTTATTAATGTCTACTGAGAAGTTTGAGAAATGTACCGCTCCTCAAGTTGCCAAGGTTATTTTAGATAATGCAACTATTTGTTCTTGTTTTGTGGATTTCTGGGAAAATGGCAGGGTACTTAATTTGCTGAATGCTTATGAAATACCAGCTGATAATGAACCATGTGAGGCTGTTCTAAAGACGGCAAATGTGAAACCGGGCATATGCCCTTTCCCAAATGACAGGAAATGTGTCTTTAATCAACAATAGGGGTTGAAGTAACATTTAAATTAAAAGAGGACAGCTGATGGTTTAGATTGAATCATCTAGCCTATTTGCTGACAACTACCTTTAATTTTTAAATGGTTCCAATTACAGTTCTTCAGATGAAGGTGGTGATATTGGTTAACTCGCCAAGACAAGAATAATGGGTGTGCCTACCATTCGAAGTTGCTTATCACCACCTAAGCACAGACATCAAGATAAAACAACTTAGTGAGATAATTTTAGAATCCTAATATCACTTTTCACGGTGTACAACTATTTTCATGTACTATTTTTAGAAAAAACCAGTAGGTAACATGGGATTATAGGTTTTTTGTTTACATTTACAAAATGATATCAAGAAGGGAGGTAAATAATAATGCTGGGTTGTTATCTAAGCAGAAGATAAGTAAAACCTAGTCCTTTTCATGATTCTATTTTTGGAAATAGGTCACTTGTATTAGGCCCTGTCATAATCAGTAAAAAGTAAGGTATAAATCAGTAATAGAACAGTTAAAAAAATCCAATTATTGATTTAATTGATCCTATTGTTTTATATATAGATTATCTGATGAAAAAGTTAAAAATACTGGTTGATGGGTTCAACTTACAATTATCAAAAGGTACCGGAATCAAGACTTATGGTTCTACATTATTGGATGCATATCAAAAAATGGGTTGTGAAATTGGCATACTTACTGACAAGGTAATCCCAAAAAGCAGAAAGGTTGTTCTTGATGAAATCAATTTTTTTGACAATCAACCGATTCGAAAGAACAAAATTCAAATATTTAATGAATTTATTAATAGCGCCAGAAATATTGCGGGTATAGGGACAAGTCTTTATATCAAGCCCCAGTTTACAGAAATCAATAAAAAAAACTACTTATCGAAAAAAAGAGGTAAGTACAATCATATTGAAAACATCCCCAACATCTTCAGTGATGCCTATAAAGCATTCAAAATCTTTGGCACCTTTCCTAATATTAATGCATCAGAACAACCAGATGTTCTTCATCTTACAGCGCCTTGGCCAATTAGGATGTCAAAAGCAAAAACTGTACTGACCATACATGATTTGATTCCTTTAAAACTCCCATTTACAACTTTAGATGATAAGTCCTATTTTTATAATTTAGTAAAAAAGTCTATCAACAATGCTGACGTAATTTTATCAGTTTCAAATTTTACCAAGAATTGCATTATAGATACTTTTGATGTTGATGATGAAAAAATACATGTAACATATCAAAGTATCGACACGAGCAGTTCTTTTAAAAAGTCCAAAAAATCAATGAAAAAATTTCTTAAATCAGTACAGCTGGAGCAGGAAAATTATGTATTGTTTGTCGGCAATATTGAACCCAAAAAGAACCTGCCAACTCTAGTTAAAGCATTTTCTACTCTAAAACTAAAGTCTAAAGGCATGAAACTTGCGATTGTTGGCTCAAAAGCTTGGATGTCTGAAGGTGAATTAGCAGTCTTGACTAAGTACCTCAAACCTGATCAGTATGAAATATTAGAATATGTTTCTGAATCTAATCTGATTACTTTGTATAAACATGCGAGTTGCCTAGTCTTCCCATCAATTTATGAAGGATTTGGATTGCCTGTCTTAGAAGCCATGTACTATAAATGCCCAGTGATTTGTTCTAATGCTTCTTCAATTCCGGAAGTTGCTGGGGGAGCTGCTCTATATTTTTCCCCTTTAAATGAGCAGGATTTGAGGAAGAAAATGCAAGACCTAATTAATAATCCTTATAAGAGGTATGAGTTGATTCAAAAAGGGATCAATCAAGCTGAAAAATTCAGTCCTAGTAATTATGCAGAAAGATTAATGACTGCATACGGAAGCTTGCATTTTTCTAATGCATCATTGTCAAGAAAGTATTTTTTGTGGTAGGGAGAGGTCAGTGCAATGAACCCAATAGATGTGTTTGAATTTTAAGTTTATAGCTTGTTTTTATCAATAAAATTAATATGTTATCAGATTTTGATTAAATCTAAAGTACTTCAGACTAACGGCTTCTTCCTAAAAAGTACATTGAAACAACCTATAGCATAATTATTAATTTTCTTTAATTAATGTTGAATATGAATATCAACAGTTATTCGTTAGCATGAAATAGAATTAATACATGCTTTCTAAAAAATAATTAGCTAGACGATATTTGCAACTAGATTTAATGGTTACTTTTTAATTCAAATTTCGTTAAATATTCTCTTTCATTACCCTTTTTAGTAGTTCATTTTCCCGCTTGAACACAAACCATAAATTGAAACCTCTTAATTTTGAAAAACTGATGGTCAGTTAGATCAGCCGCACTGGGTTGGCGGAGCTATGCTGAGTCAGAGAGTTTATGCCCAAGGTGGTGAGTCATGTTGACAGTGATCGTATTCTATTCATTATTGTCTGGAACAAAAATGAATGAAGATCCAAGAATATTCCTTTAATATAATGTCTCAGCTTAAATTTCTAAATATGTTCTGCGATGATTAATATATTCAATATAATATACCTATTAAATGGTTAAATTATCAGTAGAATATAAACTTATTTAAATATATTTTATTATAAAAAAGCAGACCACAACTGTTTAGAAAGGGGGAAAAACATGTGTTGTGATCTGCTTAAATGGGCTTAACATTGATTCGAGGTGAGTTTAAATTAATGTAAGCTCGATTCAATTATTGAATTTATTGGAAATTTTAACCTGATCTTTGACTGATTTTTACTTAATTAAAACCTGACTAGATATACGACTGAAAAAAGCTTGTTGCTAAGAACAAGCTTTTTCTTGGTTGATATGTGACAGAATTAACATATTAAAATGATAAACAGTCAAAGCCACTCTGTGAAATGAAGGGGTATTTTTCATCCTCATCAAATGAATTGTTATCTTGTGGATTTATGTCATTTATGCCACTTAATAATTCAACAGCACCTTCAATTCTAATGAGCTCATTCAAAGGAGCATCGACGATTGCATTAATTTTGTATCTAAATGCAGCCCCTACAGGCAGATCTACTATTTCATCAATATTACCTGTACCTGAATCAAAAGGGCAAACTGAACCACCATATGAATCACAAGTCCAAGAAAGATCTAAATATTCATTAAATGATTCGTATTCGCCTGGAAAAGAAGTCACTCGGACATTGCTGACATCCATATTACCAACATTAGTGACATCCAGGAAATATGTGGTTTCTTCATTCACACCATTCTGACAATTAGAAATGGTGACTTTGAGGTCAGGTAACTCGTCATCAAAATTCACGGCATTGATCTGTGGAATGACCAAAGGAAAGTTCTGATCAAGCGTATCGAGCGAAAATCCTATTGTATATTCTTGATCTCCATCAGTATCCTCATCATCTTGGCCTTGAACACTGACCTCAATCGGTTGATTCCAGTTAGACTGGTCTAAGACAATATTTTGTTGAACCACTGTGCCTTCAGACATATCAGTTGAAAAAATTGCGATGTTGACATCATAAGCAGGTGCTTGCGTTAAACGGATAGTAAATTCATCCTCACCGCCCATTTCTGTTGTGTACAGTTCAGATCCATCATAAGTAATAATAAAATCATAAATTGCTAAATCATCCACCTGAAAATCAACTGGAACAGTATTGGATTGATTTTGACCTGAATCTTCAGAATAAGCAAAAGCTCTGGCCGGCCCATTTGCGTATTCAATTTGAGACCTACATTCCCAAGAACCATCTGATTGAACAATTGTTCGGCAAATATCCTCACCAAGTTCACCAGTAACATACAAAGTATCATTTGGAGTTGCTGTGCCTATAAACTTTGGAAGTTTGGTATTAACTGTTCCATTAGCAGCAGGCCAGATAAACACAGGGTCAACTGTTGGGTAATAGTCTACATCGAATCTGGTCACAACAACATCAGATCGATTATCAGCAACATCAAATGCATATGTAGAAAGTGTATGAGCGCCTTCGCCAAAGCCAGCAGGAAAATTACAGCTCCATAATCCATCTGTTCCAACTGTATTACTTAAACAATGACGACCTCCGGAGTACATGAAAACTTGGCTTCCTTCGTCACCAGTCCCACTACCTGCTGAAAAGATTTGGTTGTAAAGAAATCCTTCAATTGGTGCCACAATGTTTGGAGCCGCAGGTGCCACTGTATCTATAGTAACTTGAAGGGCCTCTGAATGATCAGACTCAACACCACCCACAGCAATTGGAGTTTCAGTATAAGTGATCATATAAGTGCCGTCTAATAATGGATCTGTTGGATGTATGCTAAATATTGGCGATCCAGAACAAGAACTATCCCCAATCAGAGTATTGGATGCTGGGGAATCAGAATACAAGTTAACTCGATTACCCACAGTGCATTCAACCCTAAAAGTAGGTTGATTGTGGTTGGTAATGCCATCTCCATTTACACCTGAGTCTTGCATTAAAATAGGTGGTGGATTCTGAGTCATTTGTTTTAAGCAACTTGAATCTTTTTCACATTGACCAGGTGTTGCAGAAGAACTGAGAGCCCAATGATCAGACCACACGGGCCCGCTAATTAAAATCAAAAATAAAAATATACATTTATACATAGTCACACTCCATACACACGTTAATTAAGAGTCTCTATGTTAGGCCTAAACCAAAAGAAAAACTTGACTATAGCCTGATCAATGTCTGATTTCTGAAACTAAAAATAACATAAAAAGAGAGTTGCTATTCATCCATGTGGTTGTGATTAAATGAATAATTTATTTATATTTCATGATTGTGAAATTCGCCGATTATGCTCGTTGAGACGTTTGGAACATAAGTGGGGATGGTTTGAAGTCTAAATTTCAAACCATCCATGTTAATAATTAGAAAGATCCATCCTCAAAAATTACATCATGCCCATGTATGATATATGCGCCTCCTGAGTTAGTACCATTAGTATTCATAGCACTGGCTCCAATAATATAGTCATTAAAGCCATCGCCATTGAAGTCATTAATCCCACTGACTGACTCACCGCCTGAATACCCCTGTTCAGCCCCCTCGATTTTCATCACATCACTCGTCCCCAGCTGGGCAACATGCATAGTGGCATCATAGGTTTGTTTGCCATAAATCAGATATGTTGTTGTTGTGCCATCGGCATTGATCAAAATATCATTGATGCGATCACCATTGACATCACCGACCCCGCTGACCGATCTGCCAAAATCGTTTCTTGTAGCAGCTCCATGAATCGAGAAACCATTGGTGCCATCCAAACCTGACAAATAAAATTCACCAGAGGAATACTGGCTGTTGCCAAAAATCACATAGGCAGATCCGGAATGTTCTCCATTAACATCTGCACTGGGAGCTCCAATAACAAAATCATCAATGTCATCGCCGTTGATGTCTCCCAGACCATTCAGTGAAAACCCTGAAATATCATATGCAGCCACACCAAACAACTTCAATCCATTGGTACCATCCAGAGTGGCAAGATTAAACTGATCACCAAAACCATTTTCATTTCCGAATACAACAAAGGTGACGCCTGTATTCAGGGCACCGCCGTCTCCACCGGGAGCTCCAATTAACACATCATCAAGACCGTCATTATTGACATCACCTGCTGATGCAACCACGCCGCCCATTCCACCTGATTCGAAAAACCTTGAATTGTAGATTCTGAACCCGTTACTTCCATCCAGTGAAGAGACGTTAAATGATGCAGGAAAAGCATTCGCATTTGAACTGCCATAAACAACGTAACAGCTATCTGCCCCCGGGGCACAAGTAATAAGATCATCAACCCCATCTTCATTGATATCACCAGCATTTGAAACTGAAGTACCAAAAAAGCCGTCCTTGGTTTCACTTAACAACTCGAATCCGTTGGTGCCATCCAGGTCTGAAATTTGAAGCAATGGATTGGACTGGGCGCCTCCAAAAACAACATATACGGCCCCTGAATCCCTGTCATGACTTTCGTCATTATTTGCACCAATCACGATGTCGTCATAACCGTCTGCGTTTAGATCACCTGCACTGGAAATTGAAAAACCAAAAGCCGTATATCCTGGGTTGTCTTTAATCGTAAAGCCATTTTGACCATCCAGATCTGACAATTCAAGTACACCCGAGTTTGGAATGGTCGTTCCGAAGATGACATGAACCTCGTCTTTGCCGTAAGAGCCAATGAGGAGGTCATCCAATCCGTCACCATTAAAGTCGCCTGCATGACTGACACTCATCCCTGTTTTGTAACCGTTTGATATTCCTTCTACTTTAAACCCATTAACACCATTAATTGACGAGAGGTCTAAATCAGCCCATGCAACAGGGATAAATGTCAACAAAAAGAAATTAATTAAAACACGCACATTTTTTCTCCAAATTAATTAGTGAAAAATATATTCTATGCAGTGTTATATTGTCCTGAGCAATTTCTGAGTTTTCACTTGTTTTTTCCTTACGTTTAATAGAATTGAGTCATTACGGTTATTGATTGTTTATTTATTAAACAAACAAAAAAATGACGACACGACCCAAAAATTATGTTCTGATCAATATGCTGTTAATCACTATTTTCCAATTGACATACTTTTGCACTTAGTGAGTTTGAATTAATAATATTAGTCTTGACTTCAAGTATTTTTTGGCTATTTGCCCAGAATTGCATGCTCGAAATTTATAGTACCTGATACGGCAATGATCGAATCAACCCCATAATTTATTCACATTACTTACTGAATTATGAGAAAAAAGTACTTACTAAAACTGATTCTGTACTTGAATTTTCTTTTAACAATTAAACTTAATATAGGCTGAATGAGAGCTGCTTAGGAATGCGAAGCGCATCTAAATTTTGAGAATGTGTACTTTTGACATACTACCAATCTTTAAAGGTTATGATACAATTTAATTGTGTTGTGTAGATAAAATAAGTGTGTAGATAAAATAAGGGATGCAAACTTCTCAAGTTAATATAATTAATACTCCTTTTAAAGTTGGTGATTTTATAGTCAACCCTTCCTTAAGGACTATTACTAACAATAAAAAAGAAGTAGAAACCGTTCAGCCGAAGGTTATGGAACTGTTGTGCTTTTTAGCCAGTCATCAAGGCGAAGTTGTTAAAAGGGACACCATATTTGACTATGTATGGAAAGATACTTATGTCAGTGAAGATGCGATGCACAGAACGGTATCATTGGTACGAGTGGCGCTGAATGACAATCCAAAGAAACCTGAGTACATAGTTACAATTCCCAAAGCAGGGTATCAACTGATTGCCCCAGTTGAAATTGAAGGGAAGGAAACTGCACAACAAGATGATATTCATTATAAAAGGGCGTTTCTGGTTTTATTACCAGCATTTGTACTGTTATGGTTTTTGGTTCAATATTACACCCAACCCTCATATGCAGAAGACACAAGGGTCAGTTTTATTCCAATTAATTTGACTAAAAATGTTACATCTGAAAATTCAGATGAGTGGTTGTTTGAAGCAGGCCTTGTTTATTTAACTGAAATGATTGGGAAAAACAGCGATATCAATGCCAGAGCCCCGGTTCGTGAGTGGCGTCACAGTGAAAACAGTTCAAATTTGGCTATCAGCTTAATCGATAATGATAAAGCAGATTTGGTTGTTTTGGCAGATGTTGGAAAAGAAGAAGAGTTTTTTATATCTACGGTGCAAATCAGAGGAAGTAACGGAATTGTTGGCGAGCATCAATTCAAATCAAACTCAATCAACAGATTGATGGGTGACATCAATAACTGGGTAGGAGAGAGAGTCAGTGAGGATCAAATAGTGGTTGGCAACGATTTGATTGAGGAACAATTCCCCGAGCTCAGTGATGATGATTATGCGGTAGAAAGTTTTTTAAGAGGGCTGTCAGCACAGCTACAAGGAGACGCAGGAAAAGCCATCAATTTTTTTGAGACGTCCATAGAACAAGATCCTGATTTTCAATTGGCATGGTATCAGTTATCATTGGCAGAGAGGTTACAAGGTAATTATCAGAGGTCGATGGGAATATTAAATTCTCTAGAGAATTTGAAGAATGGTACATTTACTCATAGAGTTGCCAATGCAAAGGGAAATCTACTTTGGAGAACTGGAGAATATGATAAAGCTTTGGCTTCTCACGAAGTAGCGTTAACACATGCAAAAGAAGCAAAAAATCTTGATCATATAAGAAAATCTCTAGCAAACATAGCTTTGGTGAATTTAGAGTTGGGTGATACTCAAGCAGCAAGAAAAGCGCTTGATGAAGTGTTAACAATATTTAATGAAGAAAAACACGTAAAGATTCTGGGATATACTTACAATACATATGCTCGTTTGGAATATGAGGAATATAATATAGCCGAAGCCATCGAAATGTCAAAAAAGGCCATAAATGCATTCTCATTGGAAGGAAATAGACGGGCGGAAACGAATGCAAGAGCCAGGCTTGGTGGTTATTTAATAGATATGAATCAATTTTCTGAAGCGGAAACCATTGTAACTGAAACGCTTTTTTTCAGAGAAGAATCTGATGACCGGTCTGGAATGATTTCAAGTTATAATAAATTAGGCAAAATCTCTTTGGCTACAGGAAAGTTTGATGACGCTGAAAAACATTATATGAAAGTAACTTCACTCAGCAAGGCTTTGAAAGATAAAAATGATGAAGCTGAAAGCTACCTGAATTTAAGTCGTGTGTTTCTGATTAGCCAAGATTTACAGAAAGCCAGACTATACATTCAATTATTTAAAGATAATTCAGGTTCTGATGATGTGTCAAACATATATGCCAAAATACTTGATTTGCGTCTTGCAATTGGTGAAAAGAACTTTGAAAGCGCCCAAAAGATTGTTGATGAGTTTGATGAACAAGATTTTCACTTGTACTACCTTTACAGTGGTGATTTTTATTATGAAACAGAAGACTATGAGTCCGCAGAGATTCAATATCGAAAATTTCTAAATGAAATGCAGGCTAGAGGTAGAAATATTGAAATTGTTACAGGGTTTAACAGGTTGACGAGGATGTATTTGAAAACTGATATGAAAAAAGCGGCCTCAATCATAGACCAAACAAAATCATTGAATCCATTTTCATATCCTTACCTTAAATACAAGGCCATGGTAGCAAAAGAGAACAACATAGTTGATGCTCAATCTTTGCTAAACGAACTTAAGTTATCGTCCAATGATTTTTGGTCGCCAGATGATCAAATTCTTCTGGAGCAGTACACAAAACTAATGGATTAACAGGCTCTTTTACCAAAAAGACTGAAACTTGATTCTGTTTGTTTGCGTGTTGTCGCAGTAAGGATATGGTTATTGAACTGATTTCACTCCAAATGCACCCCAGGTACAACTATTCTCAAATCACCTCTTCAGGCAGTGCTCCAAATCTCTTTCAACTGATCAGAATCTTACTTTTGCGGAATTAATTAATGTTTCAAATTTCAGGTTTGATCAATATCAGATAATAATCAGGACTTAGTAAGGTGTTGTTCTGGTTGAGGTCGTAATCTATCAACTTTCGGAAACATGAGTTTTATTCGTTATCTGAATGTAACCTCATGCTTTGCAGTTGGTACTTTGTCAAACATTGCAAAAAGTACATTGATTAATTAAGAGAAGGAAAAGTTATGAATAGTTCAAGAGGTTTTAAGAAATTAAAAGGTTTGGCGTCTGCCGGCGCATTGGGATTTGCGGGCATGTTGGGAGCAGGCACCAACCGGGGAGGAGGGAACACAGTTGGTACTTCATTTTCATTGACTGGTGACAATGTTGTATGGAATGGTTTCTATAATGGGAGATCGTTCCCCTCATCTCATGCAGTCACAACCACCAATGGAGCCGAATACACCACCGAAACTACCCCTGCCTATTGCATCACTGATGCAGTGATGTTCGAAAACTCAAGTACTTACAGTAATGCTTTTGATTGTGCGATGATTTTAGCTGTAGATGGAATTCTGTTTATGAACCCTGATTCAAGTGTGACATTAGATGGGAATACGGTAACATCAGATGTGGTTACAGACATCACTCCAGGTATTGATGCCCAGATCCAATACCGTATATACACAGATCGAAAAGTGGTCAGAGGTTTGTACTCATTGACCAACACTACATCAAGCAGTATCGATCTCAGTGCAGCCATTTTGGGTGATTATGGTTCTGATCTCGACACCAATATTGAAACATCCAGCAATAACAATGAAACAATAGAAAATTCTGATTTGTGGTTCATCACCAGCGATCTGTTTGATTCACGCATTGCAGACAAAAACACAACCCAAGGAAGTGGAAGTAGTTATGGCCCAGTCGTGACTACTACAAGATATGGGGTTGGTGCTGAAGTCATTCCCACCAACGCCTTAACCCCGATTAATGATGGTGCTGTCTATGGTCTACGATATCAGCTTAATATTCCAGCTGGGACAACGGTTCGAATTATGGTGTTTCATGAATTGGGTCTACCTGTACTTGCTAGTATTCCAAATCAAGTTGCAGACGCTGCTGATTTTGAATCAATGACATCATTAGATGTGGCTGGGTTGATAGATGATTTGGATGATGGCATAAGGGATACTGTTGTGAATTATGGTGACAGTGACGTCATTTTCAATAGTGGTTTTGAATGATGAAGCAGCAAACCAACCGTTCATTCAATAAGGGCACCACCTGATGTGGTGGTGCCTTCTCTCTATCTATTATATTCAAAAAGTTTAACCAAAAGGCAAAGACAAAACACGCCTGATTTCATCATTCATAAAGCCAATAGCCATCGGTCGTTTGACCCCAGGTAATACACAAACATCGTACAATTCCTTAACCACACCTTCAATTCTTAATTCATGCACAACATCACCAGATATCAAGTTGACCACTTGTAAGGCACAACGGGCCTGAACTTTTTTAGCCTCCAATTTATTTTGCAAACTCAATCCCTCAAAAGTCTTGTTTTCTCTTGGTTTAGATAAGCCCAATACCGCATAATCACCATGAAAGCTCATGCCACGCAAATAACCTGGACAAAAGGTTAGGGCTACAAATTCGCCTGTTTTCAAGTCAATATACCCAAATTCACCTTCACCGGAGTTGAGTACCCATAATTTACCTTGGTACCAACGGGGTGAATGTGGCATGGATAAACCATCAGCCACAACCACATCATTTTGTACGTCTATCACCACGCCTCCAGATCGACGGTGTTCACGCCAACCTTCATTAACATCAGTCTGACTGACACTGGTAACAAAAGCAGCTTTGCCATCTTTAATGGCCAAACCATTTAAATGACAGCGGTCCTCAGCAGCCAGTTTAGTGATGTACGGTGGCTGCCATACGTGTTCAAAACTGTGCGTATCACTGGGCCGTGACAAACAACTGAACAAAGTATTGACAAAAATAACGCCCTCATCATCAATCGCCACATCATGAGCATCAACATCACCGGTGGTATAACCAACTTGTGGAAGGTATACCCGGTCAAAACCTTGATGGTATTGACCGGGTTTTAACGCATTCTCAAAACGCCAAAGTTGAAATAAATTAGCCACCCAAAGGCTTTGGCTTTCAGGGTCCAAGCCAATACCCATACAGCGAGCGAATGTGCGTTCAAACACCGACAGTTGTTCATCGGCTTGCATGCCGATAAAAAACAGCTTTCCGGCTTGATAGGTTGAAAAACTGAGACTGATGTTTTGTTCTTGTAACCAACTGCAAAATTGTCTGGAACCATTGAATTCGAGTTTAGGAGTTTTCATCGGGTTTAATTTATATTAAGTTTGACCGTTATTCAAAACCATTGTTAAATATGCCATCATAACCAAACACCACATAACTGGTACCCGCTGAGGTGATACCATTAGATTCTGCTAAAGGGGCGCCAATGATCAAGTCGTCGACACCATCGCCATTGACATCTCCTGCTGCATTGACAGAACCCCCAATGGCATTGCCAGTTGTGCCGCCAATCAAGGTTATGCCACTGTCAGGCCCAATGTCAGACAGATCTACAGGACTGTTAAAACCACTGGTGGTTCCAAACACCACATAACAGCTACCTGCTGTGTTGATTCCATTTGGGGTTGCATAAGGGGCGCCAATGATCAAGTCGTCGATACCATCACCATTGACATCACCTGCGGTACTGACAGACTGACCACTGATTTCACCAGCTGTGCCACCATTCAGGATGAAACCATTGACCCCATCAAGATTAGCTAGATTTATAGAGCCCGTAAGACCAAGATTGATGGCTCCAAACACCACATAGCTGTTACCCGCTGAACTGATACCATTTGGTTCTGCAAAAGGAGCACCAATGATCAAGTCATCGATACCATCACCATTGACATCACCAGCAGTGCTGACAGACTGACCACTGTTTTCACCAGTTATGCCACCGCTGCCATATAGGGTGAAGCCATTGGTCCCATCGAGGCTAGCTAGATCTATAGAGCCCGTAAGACCAAGATTGCTGGCTCCAAACACCACATAACTGCTACCTGCACCGCTGTTGCCATTGGGGTCTGCATTAGGAGCACCAATAATCAAATCATCGATCTCATCACCATTAACATCACCTGCGGAACTGACAGACTGACCGCTGCTTTCACCAGCAGCGTCTCCATTCAGGATGAAACCATTGGTCCCATCCAGGCTAGCTAGATCTATAGAACCCGTAAGACCAAGACCACTGGCTCCAAATACCACATGGCTAATACCAGCTGCACTGGTAGCATTTGGGCTGCCAATAATCAAGTCATCGATCCCATCACCATTGACATCACCTGCTTTGTTGACAGAAGTGCCACTGAAGTCATCAGCTGTACCACCATTCAGGGTGAAGCCATTGGTCCCATCAAGGCTAGCTAGATCTATAGAGCCCGTAAGACCAAGATTGCTGGCTCCAAACACAACATAGCTTTTACCAGCTCTGCTATGACCATTTGGGCTTGCACGAAGAGCCCCAATGATCAGGTCATCGATATGATCGTCATTGACATCACCTGCGGTGCTGACAGACCAACCACTGCGATCATTGTCAGCATCACCATTCAGTGTAAAACCACTGGATCCAAGGTCAGACAGATCTATGGTGCTGGGAAAACTGCCAGTGGTTCCAAACACCACATAGCTTTCACCAGCTGAGCTTCTCCCACTTGGGTCTGCGAAAGGAGCGCCAATGATCAAATCATCGATACCATCGCCATTGACATCTCCTGCTGTGCTGACAGAGTATCCACTGTGATCACTTGCTGCACCACCATGCAGGGAAAACCCATTGCCGCTGGATCCCAGATTAGATACATCTACGGTTGGGTTAGATTGTGCAAGGCTTGATTGATGTACTAAAGCTAATACCATCGAAAAGGTCAGCTTGTTACGTTTTATGTTCATATTTCTCTCACCAAAAATTAACATATTTAATTAAAGTTTGAATGACTGAGTACACCACGTATCAACTAAAGGAAAGTGATATAGGCGTCAATAACAAATTCATTCAATATAATTAGAAATTGTCTTTTTATTATGCAAACCACAGCAAGAAAACACCTGATTAAAGTCAACGTTTTTCCTGATTTCTGTGAACATGTCTATAAAATCAGTGGAGAAAGTCAATGTCAAACTAAAGAGGTTTTTGATTCATTTTGTTTAAATGAGAAGTTGTTCCCCCATGTCTGTATGCTTTATGAACAAATACCATCAGTGCTTTATAATCTTACATACCGATAAAATAATTTAATGGTTTGACGAATTGAGAAACTGAGGCTGATGTCTTGTTCTAACTATTACCAGCAAACATGTCTGGAGTCATTGAGCTTGAGTTTAGTCTTTTTATTTGGAATCGAATTTCACAATGCTTGACTATTGATTAAAGCCATTAGCAAATATGCGATCATTACCAAACACCACATAGCTACTACCTGCATTGTTATTACCATTTGGGTCAGCATAAGGAGCCCCAATAATTAAGTCATCGATACCATCACCATTCACATCTCCAGCTGTGTTGACTGAATGGCCACTTTTATCACGGCCTCCAACACCATTAAGCGTAAGACCAGTACCGCTGACCTCCAATGTTGAAAGATTGATTGGGCCCATAATATCAGTGGCTCCAAAAACGACATAGCTGCTACCAGCATCAGTATTTCCATATGCGTCAGCGTAAGGAGCGCCAATAACCAAGTCATCAATTCCATCACCATTCACATCACCAGCTGTAGCGACAGATTGGCCGCTCAAATCTGTTGGTGCACCACCATATAGGGTAAAACCAGTACCGCTGGTCTCAAGGGTTGACAGATTGATTGGGCCAGCAATGTCATTAGCTCCAAAAACCACGTAGCTGCTACCAGAATCAGTAACGCCGTTTGGGTCAGCATAAGGAGCCCCAATAATTAAGTCATCGATACCATCACCATTGACATCTCCAGCTGTGTTGACTGAATGGCCACTTTTATCACCGCCTCCAACACCATTAAGCGTAAGACCAGTACCACTGGCCTCCAGGATTGACAGATTGATTGGGCCCATAATATCAGTGGCTCCAAAAACGACATAGCTCCTACCTGCATCAGTATTTCCATATGCGTCAGCGTAAGAAGCGCCAATAACCAAGTCATCAATTCCATCACCATTCACATCACCAGCTGTACTAACAGAATTACCAGTGAAATCAAGAAAAGCGCCGCCATTTAAAGTAATACCTCTACCATAGGTCTCTAGGGCTGACAGATCTATGGGACCAGCAATATCACTGGCACCGAAAATCACATAGCATTCACCAGCTATGCCATCACCATTAGGTGCCCCAATAATCAAGTCATCGATGCCATCATTATTCACATCTCCAGCTGAGCTGACAGAGTAGCCACTGTTAATGTAACTTCCAACTCCATTCAAGGCAAAACCTCTACTGCTGGCCTCAAGGTTTGATAAATCTATGGTACCTGCAATATCACTGGCTCCAAAAATCACGTAGCTACTACCAGCATTTGTGATGCCATTTGGGCCTGCACTAGGTACCCCAATAATTAAATCATCGATGCCATCATCATTGACATCACCTGCTGTGCTGACAGAATAACCACTCTCATCACCAGCTGTATCACCATTAAGAATAAAACCACTACCATTGGCTATAAGGGTTGAAAGGTCAATAGTATTTGCAATACCACTGGTTCCAAAAATAACATAACTGCTACCAGCTGAGGGAATATCATTTGGGTCTGCACGATAAGCGCCAACAATCAGGTCATCAATGCCATCTCCATTGACATCTCCTGCCGAGCTGACAGAAAAACCACTGCGATCACCAGAATTACCACCATTCATGATGATACCTCTGTTGGGGATTAAGTTTGATAGGTCTATATTTGTGTCTAATTGTGCCACAGTTGTTTGTTGAAAGGCCAAAGCCACCAATGCAACCAGTTTTTTATGTTTAATGTTCATATGCCTTTTCCAGGATTGCAGTTACTTACTGAAATGGTTTGTTTACTAAACCTGAATTCTGTATTGACTAATGAAAAGTGATGTATGCATCCATAACAAAAGTATTCTATACAAAATTTGATTGATTTAATTTTCTTAAACAAATCAGAAAATTCCTGATGAAAATCGACTTATTTTCTGATATTAATCTGATTGACGTTAAAAGCTAATGGGCCGGTAGCCGAAAAATTTAAGAGATGATTTAGGAGATGCATTTTGGGATGTTATTCTGAACCATTGCGACGGTGAATACCTTAAACTAAGGAATAGTCAGGAATCTAAAATCAATTATTCAGCAACTCAAGATGTCAATTTACATTATTTGAATTTTCATAAATTAAGATTTGATGTTCATCCAATCGGATAGTCAATATCTTGAAGTGAATGATCAAGAAAGCTACATTCTATTCATTCAAAAAAACACACCCAACAAAAAATATCATTAAATGATCTCTTAATTATCAAAATCCTCGTTCATATTCAGCTTCTAGCCAATTATTTAGGACAAGTTCTGATGTCTTTTCAAAAAAACTCAAATTATGGGTCCAGAAAATTAACAAGTACAATTCAATGTAATAGCTAAACCGATTGAAATCGGTAAACCTTCAAAATCTCTAGTGGCAGAAGCCAACACATGATCAGATGACCTAACAGCTTAATGTTAGTTGATTCGATGTTTTTTTCAATTCAGAAACTTGTTTCAAGCACACATGATCTGAATTCTGTATTTTTCAGCTTTGGCAACATCAGATAATAATCAGGAGTTCATAAGGTCTTATTCTAGTTGGGGCGGTATTATTTCATTCGATGAAAACATGATTCTTGTTCGAAAATTGAACCAAACCACATGGTTATCATCGGTGCTGTCAGAACTGGAAGTAAATAGTTTTTTTCGACTTAAAGAATTTGGTGAAATGTATACGGGGAAATTCAATGATTAAATCAATTGGATTTAATAAATTAAAAGGGCTGGCATCTGCCGGTGCTTTGGGAATAGCGGGTATGCTGGGAGTAGGGGGCAATCGGGGAGGATCCAGCATTTCTGGAACCCTCTCATTGACTGCTGACAATGTGGTCTGGAGATTCAATAATGAAGATTCATTTCCTACTTCAGGCACAGTCATCACCACCGGTGGAGCCATATATTCAGTCAGTCAATCAGCATATTGTGTCGTCGAAGCCATAGTCTTCGACAGCTTAGCAGCTTACTCAAATGCATTTGCCTTTGACAGTGCATTGATCTTAGGAGTTGATGGTAACTTATTTTTTAATCCAGATTCAACTGTGATTTTGGACGGAAATACAGTGACCTCTGATGTGGTTACAGACATCATTCCAGGGGTTGATGCTCAAATTCAATACCGCATATTCACTGATCGAAAAGTAGTTAGGGGTTTATTTACTATGACCAATACTACACCAAATAGTATCAGTCTGAATGCTGCCATTTTGGGCGGTTTTGGTGCGAATGAATCAGACATCAACATTGTGGCAACCAGTGATGCCGATACCAGCATAGATAATTCTGATTTGTGGTTTGTCACTGACGAAGACACAGCCCAAGGTGGTGACGACCCAGTCATAACCACTACCAGGCATGGTGTTGATGCCGAAGTCGTTCCCACCAATGCCTTGACCCCGATCAATGACGGTGCGGTTTATGGCCTCAGATACCAACTTAATATTGCAACAGGAGAAACGGTTCGGGTCATGGTGTTTCATGAACTGGGTTTGCCTAATTTGGTTGACATCACAAATCAAGTTGCTAAAGCAGCTGATTTTGAATCGATGACATCATTAGATGCGGCTGGTTTGATCAATGATTTGAATGATTCTGTCAGAGACACCATTGTGAACTATGGCGACAGTAACTTCATTGACGACATCTTCAAAGATGGATTTGAAAGCAATTGAAAAACAATCGATCAACACAGCTACCAGATAGGGTGCTCTTAATACTGGTAAAGATATGACTATTAAAGATTTACAACTCATCCACTTGGTTAATCAGTGTCTTGCAATGAATGATCGAAATCGTGTCGGACAATTGATTCAGCAGGCCCCTAAACAAGCCGTACAATCTATCGGTTTTCAATACGCCCAGGGTATGTTAGCACTCTCAAGAAGTGATCATCATCAAGCGATTCAAAGCCTTAAGTCCATCAAACAATACTTTTTAGAAGATCACCAATTCCTTAATAACCTCGGACATGCCTTATTACAAGTAAAACAGTCAAATGATGCGTTGCTGTGTTTTGAAGAAGCTTTAGTTGTTCGACCTGATCATCAACAGATTCAGTACAACAGGGTTGCTGCGCTGATCGCCCTTGGTGAAGTGGAGAGTTCGGCTGATGCACTTAAACAGTTGCTTGAAAAAGATTCTCAAAATGCTCTATACCATTGTGCGCTGGCCGATGTCAACAGACTGTTGATGCGATACCAATCAGCCATCACTGGGTACCATAAAGCCATTGGTATTGATCCCAAAATGATTGCAGCACACAGTAACTTAAGTGTTTTATTGGTGGAGTTCGGGCAATATGATAAGGCTTTGAAGCATGCTGATAGGGCCCTCTTGTTAGCTCCTGAATTGATGTTAACCCATTTGAACAAAGGGAGGGTGTTGACGCGACTTGAGCGATTTGAAGAAGCCATGGTGTGTTTTGCAGATGGTTATGAAATTGAACAAAATTCGAGTACTTTGTGTGTTGAAATTGCCCACATGTGGCGGCTCAGCGGTGATTTGTTTGAAGCTGCTGATTGGTACCACAAAGCCTTGTCCCTGAATTCGGAATCTATTTCTGCCCAACTGGGTTTGGTTAAAATTCATCTGCACTCAGGTGAAAGTGAAAAAGCTTTACGAATGACAGCAGAATTGATGGCTAATAACCCAGACCATCATGAAATCATGCAAGCTCATGCCGATGCATTGTGGGATGAAGGTGATGTTGAAACGGCACTATCTATCATCAACAATCTGACCGACCACTATCAACAAAATCCCAATGCCTTGAGTAAAGCAGCACAAATGATGGCCTCGTCTGGGTCGGTTGAAGAAAGTTATGAGTTGTATGAAAAGGCATTAGAATTGAATCCCAGATGCATTGCTGCATTGAATGGTTTAGCAGTCAAACAGGGCGGCCACTTCAATCATGATTTGGCAATGCGCATGAATGTCATGATCAACAACACACACATCAGACCTAATGGGCTGTCTTTATTACACAATGGTTTGGCCTATTATTTCCATGGAAACCAAGCCTATGAACAAGCGGCTTTTCACATGGCTGAAGCCAATGCCAATCAATGGAACAACATGAGTCGGCGCAATTGGGATTATGATTTGCATCAACACCAAGCTCATATTCAAAACATCAAAAGCATATTCAGCCAAGAGTGGTTTGAGTCAGGGCTCTCTAGTGAAGTTGATAGTGAAGAACCCGTGTTTGTGGTATCTATGCCTCGATCTGGAACCACACTGACTGAGCAAATCTTATCCAGACACCCATTGGTGTTGGGCATAGGTGAGAGGAATTTTGTTAATAAAGCCATTCTCCAAATCAGCACAGGTTTTAATAATTGGCAGCAAGCCATACCTCACCTAAATCAAAAACAGCTGAATGAAGAGGCACAATCCTATCTGACTAAGTTGCATGCCATCAAGGCCCGTGATAACAAAGCTGAAGCCATCCGAGTAATTGATAAACTGCCTGACAATTACAGTAATTTAGGCTGGATTTTGGCCCTGTTTCCCAAAGCCAAAATCATTCATGTTAAACGCGACCCAAGAGATGTGGCACTGTCATGTTGGATGACGCAATTTGGCAAAATTCAATGGGCCAGTCGTTGGCCAGACTTATTAGATCGAATCCATCAATACCAATCCTTGATGCAGCATTGGCAAAGTGTAATTCCAGATCGTTTTATGGAAATCAACTATGAAGATTTAGTTCATGACCAAGAAAATATATCTAAACAAATGATCGAGTTTTTAGGATTGAAGTGGGATCCGGCTTGCCTCAGTTTTTATGATTCTGATCGCATTGTCAGAACTGCCAGCATCACGCAAGTTCGCAAGCCCATTTATCGGAAATCAGTCAACAAATGGAAGCATTATGAACCCTATATCAGTGAACTCAAAGACATCATCTGCATCTAGAAATTTTAATATTCATGTTATTTTATTTGATAGTCAATAGAAAGCCCTTGGCTCTTCATTCATTTTCGTTTCCGAAAAAAATGAAAGCGAACTCGGTGAAAACACCTCTCTATTTCGGATGAGCTACGGAATTCAAGTAAGGCTAATTGCCTTTCAGGTAACTACCACGCTTTCATTACCTGCGTTGATCCAACTGATCACCGGTTCTCCAACGAGCTGACACGTATTGAATCTTATTTACTTAATTCGCTTAATTAGAAATAGGGCAACTCACAAACACAGCTTTGGCCATATGCAAGATGTAGTTTTATTTACTTCCTTCTTACATGAGTCGAACAATCTTGTCGGTAATTCACAATTGATTAATTTCTACATGAGTACAATATCTTGTGTTTAATTCATTAGAACAGTATGTTTCCCACTAGATTTTTGAATTCAGGACAAATCACCTTGATTCAACAATGACTAAACTCTATGAATTCTTAAAATTTGAATAAAGGTTCAAACACAATCTCTTTTTTTTTCGGATAAAACAGTTAGGTATAAATCAGGGTTATGTCAGGTTTTTTTCGTTCATTAGTCATTTAATTAACCTGTTCAAAACCAAGGATTAATTATGGCTAAATTTCATTATTTTTTAATACTTTTGTTCTCATGTTTCTCTTCATACGGGTCTTCCCTTTCTGGTACGGTGACTGGAGATGGATTGCCGTTACAGGGTGCAACCGTTCATGCTCAAGACACGAATACATCGATTGAAGTAACTACTCAGACTGACATTAATGGTGATTACACCATTCAATTATCACCAGGTACTTATGAAGTATGGGCTGATGCTCCTTCAAACGCCAATTACGGATCTTCTCCAACAGCAAACATTGTTCTTGGAACAGATCCAATTTTTTACGACATTTCTTTCATATCGCCTCCAAACCCGACTTACAACGTGAGTGGTTATGTTTTGGATCAACATGGTTTGCCTGTAACCACAAGTCAATATCATCAAGTTACATTAGAGAATTCGGCCAATAGGTACACAATTGATGTCAACCCAGATGGGAGTTATTCAGGCGATGTCGAATCAGGCACTTATGATGTAGAGATTTATTTCTCAGAAGACAATTCATCCTCCATGTCATACAGAGGCAGCCATGGTCAAATTACCATCTCCAACCACGATGTGATACAAGACTATATGCTAGAAATGTACACATTGGATGTCAGTGTGGTTGATACGAATGGACTTGCTGTACCAAACGCAGAAGTGTTTATTAATACATCACCATACATATTTGGAAATGATGACCATACTGATACAAATGGCCATTTGAGTTTGCATGCTTTGGCCCACAATAATTATAGTGTAATGGTATTTCCTCCAGTCAATTCTGGGCTGGCAAATGGAGGGGTGAGTTCTGTTGATGTGACCAATGATCAAACAGTTCAAGTAACTTTACAACCACTGCCTCAAAGATTTAATGTCAGTGGTTATGTTTTGGATCAACATGGTTTGCCTGTAACCACAAGTCAATATCATCAAGTTACATTAGAGAATTCGGCCAATAGGTACACAATCGATGTCAACCCAGATGGGAGTTATTCAGGCGATGTCGAATCAGGCACTTATGATGTAGAGATTTATTTCTCAGAAGACAATTCATCCTCCATGTCATACAGAGGCAGCCATGGTCAAATTACCATCTCCAACCACGATGTGATACAAGACTATATGCTAGAAATGTACACATTGGATGTCAGTGTGGTTGATACGAATGGACTTGCTGTACCAAACGCAGAAGTGTTTATTAATACATCACCATACATATTTGGAAATGATGACCATACTGATACAAATGGCCATTTGAGTTTGCATGCTTTGGCCCACAATAATTATAGTGTAATGGTATTTCCTCCAGTCAATTCTGGGCTGGCAAATGGAGGGGTGAGTTCTGTTGATGTGACCAATGATCAAACAGTTCAAGTAACTTTACAACCACAGCCTCAAAGATTTAATGTCAGTGGTTATGTTTTGGATCAAGATGGTTTGCCAGTATCCAATGTAGTGGAATTATGGTTTGAGAATGTAAATAGTAGCTACTTTATTAATACCAATCCAGATGGAAGTTACTCAGGAGATGTCGAACCAGGTACTTATGATGTAGAGATTTATTTCTCAGAAGACAATTCATCCTCCATGTCATACAGAGGCAGCCATGGTCAAATTACCATCTCCAACCACGATGTGATACAAGACTATATGCTAGAAATGTACACATTGGATGTCAGTGTGGTTGATACGAATGGACTTGCTGTACCAAACGCAGAAGTGTTTATTAATACATCACCATACATATTTGGAAATGATGACCATACTGATACAAATGGCCATTTGAGTTTGCGTGCTTTGGCCCACAATAATTATAGTGTAATGGTATTTCCTCCAGTCAATTCTGGGCTGGTTATTGGAGAATTGAATTCAGTTGATGTAACCGGTGATCGAACTGTTCAGGTTATTTTGCAGCGAGTAATTATATTCAGTAGTGGGTTTTAATAACTATACATACAAACCTTTAATCAGTGCTGCTATAGACAGCGGCACTGATTTTTACTTTTACATTATCGAGAAACTACTTCAAAAGAAGAATGAATGAGTGGTTTACTCAGATTTCGCTTTAAAAACTGTAGATAATTCTTCTAATCCTTTGCATACCTTTTTTGATAATTGAAGTTTTTCAGGAAATCTCTTTGCTACCAA
This sequence comes from Marinicella sp., assembly GCA_965230295.1. Taxonomy (GTDB): domain Bacteria; phylum Pseudomonadota; class Gammaproteobacteria; order Xanthomonadales; family Marinicellaceae; genus Marinicella. The sequence goes on from OZ246001.1 coordinate 3,033,568, forward strand.
TTATGCATGTGCTTATTTGTGACACTAAATTCGCCAATAATCATTAATATAGCATTTGCAATCAGAGTATCATGTTTGTGCAACAGATTAAATATTATTGAAGGTTTTTCAGAACTCATTTAAAAACTCTTGGTCTCTGGCTTAAAATGACAATGTATCATTTTCTTTACTGATTTTTTCTGTTCTTAGTATAATTTTTAAAGATCATTTAACCCTATTTATTTTTAAACACTAATTCACAATCACTTCTTTTTCGAATAAAACAGTTAGGTATAAATCAGGGGTATGTCAGGTTTTTTTCGTTCATTAGTCATTTAATTAACCTGTTGAAAACCTGAGATTAATTATGACTAAATTAAATTTTTTTCTATTACTGTTCCTTTTATCTTTTTCCGCAAATGGATCTACCATCTCTGGAACGGTGACTGGAGATGGTTCGCCTTTGCAGGGTGCAACCATTCATGCTCAAGACACGAATACATCGATTGAAGTAACTACTCAGACTGACATAAATGGTGATTACACCATTCAATTATCAGCTGGGACTTATGAAGTATGGGCTGATGCACCTACAAACACGAACTATGGCACGTCTCCAATTGACAGCATTGTCCTTGGAACAAACCCAGTTGCTTACAACATTGCATTTATTTCACCTCCAAATCCAACTTACAATGTCAGTGGCAATGTATTGGATCAAAATGGATCACCAATATCCAATGATGGAGGGTGGATGAGGTTAGAGGGTTCAAATTCTAATAATAATTATAACATTGCTATAAATCCTGACGGGAGTTACTCAGGCGATGTAGAGCCAGATACTTATGGTGTGGGAATCCTTTTTCAAGAACCTATTCCATATTTTTCCTATCATAATGAAGAGCAGGGACAAATAACTGTTCCTAGTCAAAATGTGGTTCAAGATTATGTCATCCCAATGAACACATTGGTAGTCAATGTGGTTGATTCAAATGGATTCCATATAGCAAATTCAAGTGTTGATATAGAAACTGAATCCCATATTTTTGTTAACGAAGGTACCACTGATGCCAGTGGCCAAGTGAGCTTGCGTACTTTTGCTGATAACAACTACAAGGTTACCGTGAGTCCACCAATCAATTCGGGCCTGGTTTTTGCACATGTTAATTCTGTTGATGTAACCAGTGATCAATCGATTCAAGTTGTTTTGCAGCCACAAGCTCCAAGATTTAATGTCAGTGGCAATGTACTGGATCAAAATGGATCACCAATATCCAATGATGGAGGGTGGATGAGGTTAGAGGGTTCAAATTCTAATAATAATTATAACATTGCTATAAATCCTGACGGGAGTTACTCAGGCGATGTAGAGCCAGATACTTATGGTGTGGGAATCCTTTTTCAAGAACCTATTCCATATTTTTCCTATCATAATGAAGAGCAGGGACAAATAACTGTTCCTAGTCAAAATGTGGTTCAAGATTATGTCATCCCAATGAACACATTGGTAGTCAATGTGGTTGATTCAAATGGATTCCATATAGCAAATTCAAGCGTTGATATAGAAACTGAATCCCATATTTTTGTTAACGAAGGTACCACTGATGCCAGTGGCCAAGTGAGCTTGCGTGCTTTTGCTGATAATAACTACAGGGTTACGGTGAGTCCACCAATCAATTCGGGCCTGGTTTTTGCACATGTTAATTCTGTTGATGTAACCAGTGATCAATCGATTCAAGTTGTTTTGCAGCCACAAGCTCCAAGATTTAATGTCAGTGGCAATGTACTGGATCAAAATGGATCACCAATATCCAATGATGGAGGGTGGATGAGGTTAGAGGGTTCAAATTCTAATAATAATTATAACATTGCTATAAATCCTGACGGGAGTTACTCAGGCGATGTAGAGCCAGATACTTATGGTGTGGGAATCCTTTTTCAAGAACCTATTCCATATTTTTCCTATCATAATGAAGAGCAGGGACAAATAACTGTTCCTAGTCAAAATGTGGTTCAAGATTATGTCATCCCAATGAACACATTGGTAGTCAATGTGGTTGATTCAAATGGATTCCATATAGCAAATTCAAGCGTTGATATAGAAACTGAATCCCATATTTTTGTTAACGAAGGTACCACTGATGCCAGTGGCCAAGTGAGCTTGCGTACTTTTGCTGATAACAACTACAAGGTTACCGTGAGTCCACCAATCAATTCGGGATTTGATTCTCAGTCAACAAATGGCAATGATTTCTCAAACGATTCTTTTTTTACCGCTGTATTGGTTTTGCCAGATATTTCAGCACCAACACTGTTGTCAGGCCCACATATAACTGATGTTTCACAATCCAGTGCAACTGTAGAATGGCAAACAGATGAACCGGCAGCAAGTATAGTAAACATCAATGGTACGACGTATTCAAATGGAAGTAATGATTACAGTACTTTGCACAACATACTTGTTGATAATTTGCAGATCAACACTGAATATTCATTTGTTGTTGAATCTGAAGATCAATCAGGAAATACATTGGTCAGTAACACCGACAATTTCAGAACCAATGATGTTCAGGATATCCATTCACCTGTATTGACTTTTGGACCACAGGCCCATTCAATCAATCATGATCAGGTCATCATTGATTGGGAAACCAATGAAGCAACTCATGGCATTGTCATGTATCGAGAAGAAGGAACCAATACTTGGCTGACAATCAATGATAACTCACTTGAATCCAATCATGAGGTGGTAGTTCCTGGCTTGTCATCGTCTACTCGCTATGAGTTTCAAGTATCTTCGAGTGATGCCCACCTTAACAGCCAAACCCTTTCTCAAGTTAAGACGTTTGAGACAACTCAAAACCCTGAGTCAAATCCACCAGTCATTGTATCAGGTCCAGTACTTGTGAATTTAACCCATGATTCTGTTGCCATTGAATGGAAGACCAATGAACCTGCCACTTCAGGGGTCTCATACAATGATGGTGTGTCTCATGGGGTTTATCAAAGCGATCATTTGGTCACCAACCATTTGGTTACTTTAAAAGGTCTTGAAGCAAGCACCCTTTACAATTTTGGTGTTTCGAGCACAGATGGCAATGGCAATGGACCTGTGTTGAGTCAAATGGATTCATTCACAACCCAAAGTCAATCAAACCCAGGTGTTCTTGATTTTGTCGGCTTACCCAAGGTGATCGGTGTGACAACAGATTCTGTGATTATCCAGGTCAGAACAACATTGCCTGCAGATTCACTGTTAACCTTTGGTAGCAATGCCAACAGTTTGAATGACGGGGTACCGAAAACAGATCTACAAACCAGTCAATTGATACATTTGAACTCATTGAACCCAGGTGAAACATATTATTATCAAGTTCAATCAAGCAGTCCATCTGGTGATCAAATACAAACCAGCATTCTATCATTTGAAACACTCAGACAACCCAAGGTTCAACCTCCATTGTTTACAGATGAGCCAAAGGTTGTTGGTCAAGACCAAGATAAATCAGTAATCAGCTGGAAAACAGATGTACCAACACGTTATGTGATCAACAGTCAATCCAATGGACAGGTCCAAAGGGTGGATCATGGTCATTTTGATAGAGAGCATACCTTTGTGTTGTCAGACCCGGGATTGAATGCGGTCGTTGACGTTGAAGTTGATGATGTCAATGGAAATCATTCGACCTATAACTTGAGTACAGCTGCTGGACTGTCGACTCCACAAACTCAGGCCACCATCCCGATTGTCGATTACTTGAGCTCGGATAAAGCGGTGTTCAGTTGGGCTACAGCAAGTCCAGGTGACAGTCGTTTAGTCTTGAAACCGTGTGAGGCATGTGCTGAGAATCATTATGGAAGTGTAGATATCACCAAAGACCACCAGGCCATGGTTTCAGGGTTATCTCCAGGGACAGCGTATGACGTTTATATCCGATCTAATGATGTGAATGGTGCAGAACTGGTGAATCAACAAATCCAGTTCACCACCGAACTTCAGGCAGATAAAACTAAACCAGTTATAACAGCTGTGCTGATTGAAGAGGTGCTTGGGTATGGTTCAAAGGTTTCTTGGTCAACTGATGAATTATCGACAGGTGAAGTCAGAATTCATACTGCTGATGGGGTTATTCAGCTGGGTCATATGGATGTGTCTCGCGAGCATGAAGTATATGTTTGGGTTGATTCGAATCTGATTAGTTTCATCGAAATTACTTCGATTGACTTAAGTGGTAATAAGCAAGATACATATATAGGAGAAGATGCACCCATATTCAGGGATGGGTTTGATAATTAATCTTAATATACATTTAATCAGTGCTACTATGGACGGCAGCACTGATCTTCTCATTATTGAGCTAAATCTTCATATGATGATTTGTAGTAGTCCCGGCTTGATTAGACAGATCACCTGATTTAGTTCAAGATTTTGTCAGGGTCATATATTTGAGACGTTATCTGTCAAAATTCTTGCCAACACCAACCTTTTGATGAATTTAATTTAATAGCGTAATTTAAATTCAGGAAATGAACTGTTCTGCAAGATTGACCACATTTAATAGATTGGATGAAGTCTTTCCTCTTCATTCTTTATGCGAACAATCAAAGCACTTTTTGCTAATTTGAGGTCATTGATGAATTCAATTTTAAGGAAATTATTTTCATCGTATTCAGTGTCTAAATACTTACTCATTAATTTTCGAATGATTGTGTTTAACCTGAGTGTTTTTCTTTGTATGTCACAAACAGTATTTCTTTCTTTTGATCCCATTTTGAATTTATTTTTTAAGAAAGCATAAAGCTGTATATTTTCCTTGATAAAGTGTTTATATATCAAACTTCTTAAGTCCGAAAGGTGTGAAAGTGCTTTGGGCCAATTGTTAAATTGAGAAATTTCAACTTCTATGATGTCGAATAAATCGATCATTAAATCATGCTCATTATTTAGCTCTTTAAGTAAATTTGATTTATTATGGTTTTTTTTGTTCTTTTTTTTCATGTTCTTCAAAATTTTTAAATGTGGCAATATTTTGAAAAAATAATCAAATAGAGTACTGACCGAACTCTGTTTTTTTGCTTATTTTGTTCTGATTTTATTGCTGGCTGAGTGAACCAATGTACATAGTGAACAATTTAAATATTCAGAAAAGATGAATATTACATTTTAACTCACACAAATGGTTTTAATGACTTCTAATGTATCATCCATAGTATTGTCAAAGGGGTAGTCATCGTTTGAATTTAGGAAAAAGTCATCATCGATTAAACTGTCATCAGGAAAAACATCTAAAGCATCGACCTCATCTGCTGGAGCCATTTGATCAAAGGAATAAACCATCTCATCGTTGGTATTAAGTTTCATATATCACCTCATAAATATTTTGTTAGTTCAAAATTCAATTGTTTCAAAGCCTTTTATTTCACTGAGTAATAAAATAGATCTAAATGAAGATTCAGAATCCACAATCAATAAGTGATACATTACTTTTTTTAATTTGCAAATCGCTTGATCGCCATTTTTGAGAAACAACCTGATGGTTGCACCTTTATAAAATTGGTTTAATAGTTGGGTTCTCATGTCATACCTCTACTTGGTTATTAAAACATGATCCCAGTTTATGTAGAAAGATGAAATTTGCCCTGATCAGAATCAAATTAATTTCTGTTTTTTTTATTAAAAAACTAAAAAAAATATGAAAAAAACATGAAAAACCACTAAATTCCAACGCTATGAACATAATGTCTAAATTTAACGTGCAATTCAATCAACAAACTACAAATTGCTCATAGCTTTTCCTGAAGAATTGATACCACCTGAGTTTGTAATAGGTGTGCCAATAATCAGATCATCAATAACATCACCATTGACATCACAGGCATGGCTAGCAAATCTACCAATATAGTCCTCTGCTTTGTACCGATCTAATTTTGACAGATATATGATTGTGCTAAATTAAACAAAAACTAATTGGTAACCTAAGGTTAAAGTCGCAAAACGACCTGTTTTTTTAATATTCATTTGTATTTTTTGGCGAATCACCTATCGATATTAATTGTAGATAAGAGAATTTATTGTTTCCTTACTTAAATATCAGTTGAGCTTTAATTATGCTCAACACTGCAAAATATACATGATGAAATTATGATTTATTCCTGACATTACCTGTATTTCGTCAAAACCTTATGGGCCAATAACCGTTTGCTTTATAGTGTGCTTCATTATGTTTAAATTGGAGGGTGGCTACTGATACCTGTTTTCGGTGAACCACATACTAATTTAAGGAAAAATATAGTTATTAGACATAGAGCCTGATAACTTAGATTGTTTGGTTGTATATTTAAAAATCCAAAGATTCAAGCATACGAATATGATCCCATTACGAAAGTCTTCGATTTTATCAATATCAGATAATAATCAGGGCAAAATAAGGTTTTATATTGGTAGGGATCATAATATTTCACCTAATGAAAACATGGGTGTTATTACGAATTCTGAATGATTCCTCATGTATTTCTTTAGTGCTGTTTATGCATACAGTTAATTAATATATCGTATAGAGGTGAATAATGTTAAAACTTTTTAAGAAAACCAAACCAGTCGAAATTCAAGAAAACCAAAAGGATTTTACTGCTCCAGGAACAAGCATCAAATTTTCTCCAAGTTTAATCAATAAACTTGAAGATGATCATAAAACGCTCTTAAGTATTTTTACTCAAATTCAAGACGCATACAAAGCGAGAAAATACAAATTGGTCCAAGTAAAACTTAAGCATTTTAAGATGAACTTGATGGATCATTTATTGGTTGAAAATTTGAAGCTTTATGTATATTTAAGTCATTGTTTGGTTAATGACGATGTCAATTCTCAATTGGTCAGAGAGTTTCGTACTGAAATGGATGGGATTGCTAAAGCTGTAATGACGTTTGTAAAAAAATATGAAACCATCGGCGTTAATAAAGAATTGGCACATTATTTTGAAAGAGACTTAGAAAAAATAGGAATTGCATTGGTTGAAAGAATCATGAGAGAAGAGAAAACACTCTATCCGTTATACATTCCTGGTAATTACTGATCCTTTATTTATGAAAATCAAGTAACAAGTGGTAGGTCTGTAGTAAAGAAGTGATTAATAAAATTTCAACAAGCAGGCTTACCCCACTTTTTCCCTGTTGTTTAGTAATGCTATTAGTTGGTTTGCAAACTCTTCTCCTTTATCAATTTTAATTGACTCAAGTTCAAGAAACTTGTCATTACCCAATTGTAATGTTAATCGATCTGCAAATTTTCCAGGTAAGAAAGTTACCCCATTAATATCAAGCAATCGGATTTGACCAATTATTCTTTTTGTCCTTCCAGTGAATGCAGACCTTGCCCATACTAATATTCTCTTGTTACATAATCCAAAAACCATTTGTTGAGCAAGCACAATTTGATTGCTGTCTTCTTTTGTTTGTTCACTTTTGAGGTTATCTGCTCCAATTAATAAACCTGAAAGATCATTAGTTTTTTTGTGTGTTGACAAACCAACCCGTAATGCTGGTTTTTTAAGGTTTACCCTTAGACCAATTAATAGTTCTTCATCTGTTAACAGGTATTCATCAATTAATCTATTTAGTTTAATAGTGATCTCATTCATTACAATTTTCATGAAAAGAGGAAAAGGCTCGTTAGGAAAACAACAAAGTTGAACTAGGGGGAACGAGCCTCTTCATTTTGAACTCACATTTAGTGTGTGATAATTGAGTTCATTTCCAACAATACTCTAATTATGAAGTTTTTCCCTTATATAAATCTGATGAATTTCTGATTTGTATAAGGGAAAAAATATTAAGTGAAACGTTCGAGTTTACCTAAGGTGCAGAAACTCAAAGGCATATAATTATTTATTTTGAAATTAAAGTTTTCTAATGAGTGCAATTTATAGAATTAAGTAAATAATACCTAAACTTAACTCCAAATATTATCATTACTTAAAAGAGGCTAATATAAAAATGAATACTTAACATAAATAAAAGCAATTTAACCGATAAATATCTGCTATGGATCACTATATTAATAATAATTTTTAATTAGAACCAACTTTGATTTTCATACCTGACGTTCCTAATATTATTCTGATTATTTAGTATATGATTATAGAAATTAACATTATTAAGTGGCTAGATCGAAATCATTAATCTTTCAGTTTTAGTATTACTGGTTGTTAATTTTAGAATTTATGTATTCAATCAATGCAGAAACTTTTAAGTTTGCTTCAGTCAGCATTATTTTCAATTGTTTATTTTCCTTGTCATAATCTAATTGGTTATTATGCTCATTATTTAGATGGTCTTTAAACTTATACTTCCATTTTAAAAATGTGCTTTGTGCAATGTCATTTTTCTGACATATGTCATATACAGATTTTCCATTTTGATTTAACTTTAACAATTTAATTCTGTCTTCATCAGTAAATCTTTTCATAATGCAAACTACCTTATAACATTTAGTTCAATTGGTTTGAAACCAATGGCTTTGAGTTTATTTATTGGTATGATTATTGATATGGTTGGGTAATTTAGAACTAAGGTTCCACCAGATACCCGAAATTTAACACTCTCTATCATTTCTCCCGATTTCAAATATGCAACCAAATGTTTATTGGAATCAGATTTAAACATATTGAGTAAAACAGCACTCACCATTTACATTTCTTCTATATCTTGAGTCGCTTTATTATGAGAACATGGTATAAAAAAAACCTGATCAAAACCCAATATTAGCCGGATTATTTTCTATTCATGAAAATTACTTTTTTTAAAGTGATCAGGAAATAATCAAAATTAAATCAAACATTAATCAGGTAAAAGAAATGTACAAATATGAAAATTCAATTTTAAAAATAATATTTACGTCAATGAGTAACTTAATTTTCAAATATGTAACAGGTAGAGATGGGGTTAAACTTTATTTGTCCAACGGTAGCGTCTTAAAATGCTACATCAGTAGTGTATCAAAACACTACATTTCTGTCAGTTCTTCATCTGGGAATTCTGATGTGATGTTGTCAAACATCAGTGCCATTGGTTTGGAGCCTAGATAAATATATATTTACACTTTTGGGCCCTCTATTCAATTTTGATCAGCTATTTACCCTAGTGAGGGCTCAGGGGTGTTTTTAAAGATTTTTTTACAGGTCATAAATAATCAGAGTTTAGTCAGAAAAGACACAGCATTAAATCATGATTTGATCAGGCTTAATCAGACTGAACATCATAGACTGGAATTAAATTATATACACAATAAATTAGAGGTGAATTATGAATACCAGGTCTAAATCAGATAATTATGCAGATATGCAATTAGAGTTTTACCATCAACCTATTGTTGACGAAATAGGATCCAAACATGATTGGGTTGAGCTACTGGCCCGACCCAAAGTTAATCAGATGCCTATAGGGTTAGATGTGTTCTTTGGTGCCATGTCTGACAATGAGAAAGTTGATTTTGATATCATGGTTATTAATCGACTTCCACATGTCCAAAAAGAAACTCAATACAAAAGAATCAGTGTTAATATTTCTCCCTTGAGCATAACAGATCCTTTTTTTATTGAAGTCATTAATCGGCACTTCAACAATCGAACCATAGATTTTTCACGTATTTGTCTAGAGATTGTAGAAACTGATAAGTTACAAAAGTTAAACAAAAAGAGTATTCAACTGATCAAGCAACTTCGAAAATCAGGTGCTTGGATTGCCCTAGATGATTTTGGTACATGACACGCCCACTGGGAGCTTTTGCACCATGATTTAGTGGATGTGATTAAAGTAGTTAATGTAAATGTAAATAAATCTGTCAGTTCAATTGATTTGATTGCATCATTTTCATCATTTGCTCAATCAAATGGTTTTATAACCGTCTTAGAAGGGATTGAAACTGACCAGGATTTAAATCAGGGTATAGAGCAGGGGTTTAACCATTTTCAAGGCCATTTATTTTGAAATTTTGAAAAAGAATATCTATTTACCGTGTTTGGGTATAAAAACTTTAATACTGATTAGCCGAGACCTGTTTCAAGGTTTTTATAGCTATTAACAATACAAAGTAGAATGTCCAAAAATCGGGCTTTTTCCTCAGTACATGTTCAATGTACTGATTCTACTTAGAACATTCCCCGAATCCTATTTCTATATCAGACATATTCCCACTGAATTCATGGCCAGAATTGGCGGGTTAAATTCATCAAAATACCATTTGTATAAAACTATTTTGCTGAAAAGATTTGTTATCTCATAGCCAATTAAAGAATAATTTATGGATATATTTGTTTATATACTTTTTATTTAAAACATTAATTGAGAAAGGATTGATTGAAAAGAACACTTGGTGTGTATCTAATTAATAAAATTATGATTTCATCGGTTAATACCCCAAATATTCAAGGGCTAATACTAGTAAAAGTACGGCAATCCAAGTTGCCTGGAGCGTAAAGAACTGAATCGTTGTTTCTAGTCACAAATATTATTGTTTATTATTTTTGAACTCCAGTGGTTCAAGAAGTGATCTCGACAGCATAAATACTGGCTCCGTTCATCATATTGGCAATGACCCGTATATTATCGTCTTTCATACCTGCAAATAGCATGGCTTCTTGGAATGTTATCAGCTAATATATGAAGTAATTTCAATTTATTTGAGTTTAACTGAACCCATACTATGCCATTGAAAGGTCATAAATATTGCAATCCTTGCCACAAAGCTATTGACTATCCATGCGAATGATTAAATCTTGTTAACATATTTCTCTTTCACAATATTTTTTACTAGAGTCAAATAGAACAATCGGTGAAAGACTCAAAATTATTTTTAATTTAAAACAAGGTTTCTGGTTGATAGGGTTCCCTCATTGAGCATACCTGAGAGGTGGAAAATAGGCAGGTAATTTGGTAAGGGCTCAAATCAGACTTGGTTTCTCATTAGTTCTTTGATTAAATTGAAAAGGCTCGGATGGGTAACGAGGGTGAAAAAGGGGGGAACCACCCGAGCCAGTCCAAAATTGAACCCATAAGTAGAGAGAGAAAAAACTTATTGGGAACATGATGTATTATGTTGAAGCAGCAAATAATATTCCTTATAACCAGCTGATTATTTTCTGATTTAATTATTTATTGAATGAATCTAACAAGCATTGTGATACTTAAACCAAAAAGAATGAGACCAAAGACACCTTGATATACCGCCAGTTTATTTCTGATCAGTTCTCCTTTGATTAAAGCCTCTTTTGATTTAGAAAATAAGACTGAACCTAATAATAAATTCAAACTCAGTAAAAAACCAACATTCACCATCACTACCACCGTTAATATAGATATCAGGTCAAAAAAACCTTGTGACAGTGCCTTTGCTAACATGATGGCGTTATAAATACCCCAGCATAGTAGAGTCAAGCCAATAAGACCTTGATAAGGAACCAGTTTCTCAAAAAACTTTTGACTTGCAGGTTTGATTTTAAGAACCAATGACGCTGCAGCAGTCAATCCACCCAAAATGGAAATTAATATACTAAACATCATTTAATTCCTATTTGATTGATAGCTTTCCATTTTCAATGACAACCTTGTCAGACCCGCTGGCTTCTATACTCCCTACGCCCTCAACAATGATTTCACATGAACTACAGATTTTGCCTTTAACTGTCCCGCCACTGATTGAGGTTGACATAGTAGATGATTCTCCTTTGACCTTAATGTCATATGATTGACTGTCTTTGTTATGTAAGCTAACTGCTTGTGAACAAGAACTAAAGAATGCCAATGTTAAAACTAAATATTTCATAATATACTCCAAAAAATAAGACAAGATTCGTCCATACGTTGATGGACGTGTTGGGTTTTAGGATACGAACTAAGAAAGTGGTTTACCTTAACAAAACCTACTTTTTTCTGATTTTTTGTTGATCAATGGCTGAAACCATAATTTTAGTTTAGAATTGATCAGTTTCTATTGTTCAAGTTTGAACAGAATTACAAAAAAAGATCAATACAGCATTGTATTGGGTTGTCTATTAAAGTATTAAATTTGGATCTACTGGTAAATCAATGGTTAAGTCAGTTGTTGTGTCCTCCCTTGTAGTGATGAATTCAGCTGTGCAGAAGACGGCATCTATACTAAGCACATCAGGGATAGGGTGGTATATTTCATGGTTTTCCCTACTGAATTAAAATTAAATAAATGATGGGTCAGGTTTTCGAATAACAACTGGTCTAAACCTAATTTTTTATTGAGTGGATATCAACCCATCAAAACTGTTTTCAAATATTGATTTGATGATGCGAATATTTTTGTCAAACATATTATCCGCAGGATAACCGTCTACAAGTCCAATTTCTGGAGTAACACTGCCTGAAACGTTGTTCTCATCGCCATCATCGGCCGAAGTTTCGAAATATATGGTGTAAGTCACAACTTCGCCTGGACCCATCGATGAAATGGTGTCAGTGACATCTCCAGATCCTCCGCCAACTCCTAAACATAAAGGACCGGCATCACAACTCCAAAGTATGTTAGAAGCAGTGGTGTCTAACATGATTTGAACTTCAATGTTATTTGAAAAGGCAAATCCTGAATTTTGTACCAACACCGTAAGCTGCGCATCATTTCCATCAATTACTTGATTACTTGGTAAATGAATTGAAACATCTGGAATACCACAATTCAATCCTCCATGTGTGACAGTCCATCCATATTGATTAATTAAAGTGCTTAGCCCCGAACCTTGGCAATAAGGTGTGGAAGCAGCACTGAAATTTACATTGTTCATCACATTTTGAGTAGCAAAGTTATTCAGCAAGCTGTCAAAGTTCCTGGTTGATAGCCCGGAATTATTGAACATACCAGTCATGTCTTCTACTAAAGGTATTTGCCAACTTGCAAGGTCTGGATTGGCATTTGCTGCCCCATTAAACATGTATATCATAGTAGTTACAGATGATACATTCCAATTGCTGACATCAGGGTTGGCAATACCAGCGTTATTAAACATGTAAAACATAACATTTACAGATGACACATCCCAATTGCTGACATCGGGGTTGGCAATACTAGCATTATTAAACATGTAGGCCAAATTGGTTACAGATGATACGTCCCAATTGCTGACATCTGGATCAGCTATAGGAGTACTGTTAAACATATAAGTCATACTGGTCACAGATGACACGTCCCAATTACTTACATCAGGATTGGCAACAACAGCACCTGCAAACATACTGCTCATATTAGATACTGATGACACATCCCAATCACTCACATTTGGATTGGCAACCATTGCGTTGTTGAACATGGATCTCATATCAGTAACAGATGACACATCCCAACTGCTCACATCGGGGTTGGCAACGGCTGCGCCAGCAAACATATGCGACATATTTTTTACAGCTGACACGTCCCACCCACTTACATCGAGGTTATTGATTGCACTGTCAGCAAACATATGTGACATATCAGTGACTTGAGATAGATCCGGCACATCTGTGGCAATAAAATCTGTGTTTACCCCACTAAAGGCGCTATTCATTGACTTCCATTCAATAGCGCCCCATTGATTTACGCTGGTCAACTGTTCGTTTTGAGCGGCGGCTGAATCAATAAGGTATGTGCTGGGGTAATCGCCAATGATTCTGATGGTGTGTGTGCCTGCACTTGGAAATGTATACTGAAAAGGTCCTGTTATTCCAGTGAAGTCATACACGCCATCATCATCAATATCCACGTCATAATTGTATTGACCTGAATAGTTTGGATCTATGGGTAAATCGATGGTTGGGTATGGAATTGTATTCCATGTGGTGATGAATTCAGCTTGTGCTGAAGACATCATCCATACAGAAAACATCAGGGATAGGATGGTATATTTCATGGCTTTACCTTCTGTATTAATGGACTTAATTATGGAATCAGTCACAAAAATAAAACTGATTGAACCCTTATTTTTTGCTGATTTTTTATTGGGTGTGGTTCATTCAAAATTGCTTTTAAATATTGACTTGATGATACGAATGTTTTCATCAAACAAATTATCTGCAGGGGTAGGATCTACAATTCCTGGTTGCGGTGAGACAGAGCCTATAGCATTGACCTCTTGGCCATCACCGGTCGAAGTGTCGAAATTAATGGTATACGTCACAACTGCACCTGGGACCATCGATGAAATGGTATCAAAGATTGGGCCAGATGTTCCGCCACATGAATATCCACTATGGTCACAAGTCCAGAATGCATTAGAAGTGCTGGTGTCTAAAACCAAACTAACGGCAACGTTGTTTGCAGTCAGATATCCTTGATTTTTTACCAATACCATCAGTTGTGGGTTGTTTCCATCAAGCACCTGAACATTTGATAATTCAATTGCAACATCAGTGATAAGGCAATTAAAGCCTCCATCTGTGATGTTCCAATTATAATTATTAGTTAGAATCGTTCGAGACGTCGTTTCACAATAAGGTGTGTTGCCGGCACTGAAGTTTACGTTGTTCATTACATTTTGATTGGCAAAATTACTCAGCATGTAGTCATAGTTCCTGGTTGATAGCCCAGAATTGTCGAACATTTCAGACATGTCGACTACATCAGTTATCTGCCAGTTTGAAAGATCAGGATTGGCAGAGGTCGCTTCTAAGAACATTCCAGACATATCAGTTACAGATGATACAACCCAATTGTTTACATCGGGATTGGCCCTAGTTGTGTAATAAAACATATAGCTCATGTCAGTAACAGAAGATACGTCCCATCGACTTACATCAGGATTGGCAACAGTAGTACCGCCAAACATAAAACCCATGTCGGCTACTGAAGACACATCCCAATTACTTACGCCGGGATCTGAAACATCAACGCCAAAGAACATGGCATACATATTGGAAACAAGTGACACATCCCATCTACTTACATCGAGGTTATTGATTTCACTGAAAGAAAACATATATGACATATCAGTGACTTGAGATAGATCCGGCACATCTGTGGTCAAAAAGTTTGTAGTCACACTAGAAAAGGCAAATTTCATTGACTTCCATTCAATATCGCCCCATTGATCTAAGCTGATCAACTGGTCGTTTAGGGCAGCGGTTGAACCAATAAAATAAGGGTTGGGGTAATCTCCCTTGATTCTGATGGTGTATATACCAGCACTTGGAAATGTATGCTGAAAAGATCCTGTAATTCCAGTGAAGTCATACACGCCATCATCATCAGTATCTATGTCATAATCGTATTGAGTTGAATAGTTCGGATCTACTGGTAAATCAATGGTTAAGTCGGTTGTTGAGGCCTCCCATGTAGTTATGAACGGCCGAGCATCTGCATAAAAAGTCACCAGCAAAAAACATATAGTAGTTATTGTCAATCTCATGGAATTCTACCTCTGAATTAAGAGATTTAATTATGGAACCAGTCACAAAAGAATTACTGATCGAATCCTTATGTTTGACTGATTTTTATTCAAAACCATTGGCGAATATGGGCGGATAGATGATCTGAATGTATTTGTCAAACGTGTTATCCGCAGGAAAATCTTCGCTGGCTGATAGCAGCACAGCACTGCCTGAAATATTGAGGTATTCTCCATCACCGATCAACGCATCAAAATTCACCGTGTAGGTCACAGCTGTATTAGGGGGTATTGATGGAATGGTATCTAGAACGGACCCGGATGTTCCGCCACATGAAGAACCGCCATGATCACAAGTCCAAGATATATTGGTTGCTGCATTCATGTCTAGATCAACCATAACCTCAACGTCATTTAAGACCAGAATGCTATTGTTTTTCACTAGTATCGTTACCTGTGGATTATCACCATCAATGACTTGGTTTGACACTTCAATTGAAACATCATGATAAATACATTCAACACCTCCATCTGTGATGATCCAATTCTTACCATTGATTAAAGTGTCTTTACTTGGACCTCCAGAGCAATAAGGTGTTGTTCCGGCACTGAAGGTTACGTTCTCCATAACGGTTTGGCCAGCAAAGTTATCCAGCATATCATCATAATGCCGGGTTGATAATCCGGAATTGTCGAACATTTGGTCCATATCAGTTACTGATGATACATCCCAATTGCTCAAATCGGGGTTAGCATTAGCAGCAGCATTAAACATGTATCTCATGTTATTTACAGATGACACATTCCAATTGCTCACATCAGGATTGGCAACATTTGTGCCGTTAAACATAAAGCCCATATTGGCTACAGATGACACATCCCAATTACTCACATTTGGATTGGCAACATTAGCGGTATTAAACATGGAACTCATATTAGTAACAGATGACACATCCCAATTACTCACATCAGGATTGGCAAGAAAAGCTGCAGCAAACATGCTGCCCATACTGATAACAGATGATACATCCCAATTACTCACATCTGGATTGGCAAGAAAAGCTGCAGCAAACATGCTATCCATATTGGTAACAGATGACACATCCCAATTACTCACATCTGGATCGGCAAAATCAGCACCGCTAAACATGCTTCTCATATTAGTTACAGATGACACATCCCACCTGCTTACATCGAGGTTATTGATTGCACTGTTAGCAAACATATATGACATATCAGTGACTTGAGATAGATCCGGCACATCTGTGGCAATAAAATCTGTGTTTACCCCACTAAAGGCGCCATTCATTGACTTCCATTCAATAGCGCCCCATTGATTTACGCTGGTCAACTGTTCGTTTTGAGCGGCGGCTGAATCAATAAGGTATGTGTTGGGGTAATCGCCAATGATTCTGATGGTGTGTGTGCCTGCACTTGGAAATGTATGCTGAAAAGGTCCTGTTATTCCAGTGAAGTCATACACGCCATCATCATCAATATCCACGTCATAATTGTATTGACCTGAATAGTTTGGATCTATGGGTAAATCGATGGTTGGGTATGAAGTTGTATCCCACGTGGTGATGAATTCAGCTTGTGCTGAAGACATCATCCATACAGAAAACATCAGGGATAGGATGGTATATTTCATGGCTTTACCTTCTGTATTAATAGATAATTATGGAATCAGTCACAAAAGAATTACTGACCGAATCCTTATGTTTGACTGATTTTTATTCAAAACCATTGGCGAATATGGGCGGATAGATGATCTGAATGTTCTTGTCAAACACGTTATCCGCAGGAAAATCTTCGCTGGCTGATAGCAGCACAGCACTGCCTGAAATATTGAGGTATTCTCCATCACTGATCAACGCATCAAAATTCACCGTGTAGGTCACAGCTGTATTAGGGGGTATTGATATGGTTTCTAGAACGGACCCGGATGTTCCGCCACATGAAGAACCGCCATGATCACAAGTCCAAGATATATTGGTTGCTGCATTCATGTCTAGATCAACCATAACCTCAACGTCATTTAAGACCAGAATGCTATTGTTTTTCACCAATATCGTTACCTGTGGATTATCACCATCAATGACTTGGTTTGACACTTCAATTGAAACATCATGATAAATACATTCAACACCTCCATCTGTGATGATCCAATTCTTACCATTGATTAAAGCGTCTTTACTTGGACCTCCAGAGCAATAAGGTGTTGTTCCGGCACTGAAGGTTACGTTCTCCATAACGGTTTGGCCAGCAAAGTTATCCAGCATATCATCATAATGCTGGGTTGATAATCCGGAATTTGTGAACATGTCATCCATATATAAAACATTAGGTATTTGCCAATGCTGTAGATCAGGGTTTGCTGATGTGGCGCCCTCGAACATTCGTGACATTTCGATCACTGAACTTACATCCCACCGGCTCACATCGGGATTGGCGACACTGGTATCAAAAAACATAGCAGTCATATTAGTAACAGCTGACACATCCCACCGGCTTACATCGGGATTGGCAGCTGAAGCACCAATAAACAAACCGCCCATATCGGTCACAGCTGACACATCCCAGCCACGCACATCAAGATTAGCAACATCAGTAGACAGGAACATAGATGCCATATTCATTACAGATGATACATCCCACCTGCTCACATCGATATTGGGAAATTGAGTATCTCCAAACAGAGATACCATATTGGTAACAGCTGACACATCCCAGTCGCGCACATCAATGGTAGGAATATCACTTGAATAAAACATTTCGTACATGCTAGTTACTTGTGACAAGTTCGGCACATCGGGTGCTAAAATTTCTGTTTTAACATAGCTAAATGCATTACTCATTGACTTCCACTCGATATCGCCCCATTGGTCTATACTTATTAATTGTTCACCTGTATATCTTCTAGCGGATCCTGAAGAACCAAAATTAGGGTTAGGGAAATCCCTGCTGATTTTGAGAGTATAAAGGCCTGGATTATCAAAAATGTAAATAAAATCTCCAGTGATTTCAAATTCTTCATACACCAAAAAAAAATTGGCATCTAAAATTTCCACATCATAATCGTATGAGAGGTTTGTGGCTGCAATGATGTCTATTTCTAAATCGTTTGATGTGGCCTCCCATGTGGTTATGAAAGGTCGAGCATCCGCAAAAAAAGTCATCAGCAATAAACATAGCGTTGGATTTGTCAATCTCATTGAATTAACCTGTGGGAAAAAAACTTGATTATGGGTTCGGTCATGAAAAAATAACTGATCGAATCCTTATCTTTAGCTGATTTATTATTTAGTCATATGGCCAAGTCATATAAATGCCTGAAAGAATATGGTCCGCCTGACTGCCTTGGCATACGATTTCTGCAACTGGACTACAAACCCGGGCATAGAAAATCCGTATCAGGGTCTGAATAATATAGCTGACAAAGGTTTTTCAAGAATAGACGTTCCATTCACACAACAATTCTTAGACCGTTCAAATTTAAAAGCATATTCAAGACTGAGCTTTTCCTTTTCTTTTATTTATTCAAAATCACTTTTAAACAATGCCATGATGATCGGAATATTTTTGTTGAACGTGTTATTTGCTTGAAAACCATCATCAATGCTTGGTTGTGTTGATACACTGCCTGAAATATCCAGTTCATCGCCATCATTACTCACAATGTCGAAATTCACTGCGTATGTCACAACTGAATCTGGGGGCATAGCCGAAATAGTGTCATATACAGTTCCAGATGTTCCGTTACATGACAAACCGGCATGGTCACATGTCCAAAAGATGTTAGATGTATTGCTGTTGTCTAATGTGACTTCGACAGCAACATTATTTACATACTGATTTCCTGAGTTCTTTACCCATATGATCAACTGCGGATTATTTCCATCAAGAACTTGACCACTTGGTAAGTCAATTGATACATCTGTAATAAAACAATCCAAGCCGCCGTCAGCGATTGTCCACCCTTTGTCATTGATTAAGATTTCTCTGGCAAAACCTGCTGTACAATAAGGTGTATTGCTGGCACTGAAGTTAATGTTGTGCACAACATCTTGACCTGCAAAGTTCACCAGCAAGCTGTCATAGTTATTTGTTGATAGCCCAGAATAGGCAAGCATATTTTCCATGTCATTTACATTTTCAATTTCCCAGCTTCCAACTTCAGGATTAAACAAAGTGGCGTTTAAGAACATACGAGACATATCAGTCACAGATGAGACGTCCCATCTACTCAAATCGGAATTGGCAAAAGTAGCGTTACTGAACATGTTTTTCATATCGATTACGGATGAAACATTCCAACTGCTCAGATCGAGATTGGCGGCAACTGCTCCATCAAACATGTAACTCATATCGGTTACATTTGACACATCCCAACCACTCAAGTCAGGTTCAGCACCTCTTGCTTCACTAAACATGTTACCCATATCAGTTACTTTCGTTACATCCCAATCACCCAAATTGGGGTTGGCAATACGTGTTTGGCTAAACATGCTGTTCATGTTGTTAACTGATGACACATCCCAAGTGCGCAGTTCTGGGCTGGCATCATCGGCACCCCAAAACATGCCGGCCATGTTGGTTACATTTGACACATCCCACCCATCAACAACTGGATTGCCAATGGCGTTCCAAAACATATAGCTCATATTGTTTATTGATGACATGTCCCAATTGCTCAAAACTGCGAGGTTTCCGACATTACTATTAGCAAACATATATGAAGCATCAGTTACTCGAGTTAGATCAGGCACATCTGAGGTTGAGAGGTCTGTTGTTATTCCAAAAAAAGCGCGATTCATTGACTTCCACTCGATATCGCCCCATTGATCTACGCTGATCAACTGGCC
Source organism: Marinicella sp. (assembly GCA_965230295.1). GTDB lineage: Bacteria > Pseudomonadota > Gammaproteobacteria > Xanthomonadales > Marinicellaceae > Marinicella. The sequence continues at coordinate 3,053,787 of OZ246001.1, forward strand.
ATTTAATGCGGCGTTTGAACCAAAAAAATATGGGTTAGGGTATTTCTCACCGTTTATCCTGATGGTGTAAATGCCTGGGTTTGGAACTGTATACAAAAAAGCCCCATTTATTCCAGTGTAGTCACCCACAATGTTATTATTATTATCTAGGATTTGTATGTTAAAGTTATAATCACTTGAATAGTTCGGGTCAACCCCTAAATCAATACTTAAGTTGGTGGTTGTGTCCCAAGTCGTGACGAAATCTTTACCTGTAACACGTGTTTTTGATAATCTCAAATTGTCGAAGTTGACTTGAGGACCAGAGCCTGTGGCTGTAGGAGATAGTGAGTTCAAGCGAATAGATAATGGTTGTCCAATGTGTGTTGGCTGAGCTGTATAAGAAATACTTACTGAATTAAACCTTCCATCTGGCACAGGTTCATTACTTATACTTGCTAATACTTCACCATTTGACTCTAATGCAATGCTGTAATCAGAAAAATCAACATTTAATCGATTCCCAACATCGACTATTAAACAATATGTAGAACCTTCCTCAATAATTTCGCTGGTAGCTTGAATTAATGAGTTTGGACCAAGATTGATATAAGCGACATTTGAACCTTCTGGAACAGGATCAATAAAGTCAGTATTTCTGGGGTTATAAGTCCCTTTGCCCAAATTCGGAAACTCGACCCAACCAGGTACATTACTGTTCCAACTACCATCATTAACTGAAACCTCTTCAAAACCTGGGTTCTGTAAAATGATGCCTTGTATTTTCGACAATCTCACATTATCAAAGTTGACTTGAGGTCCAGAGCCTGTGATAGAAGGTGAGAGTGAATCCAGGCGAATAGATAATGGTTGTCCAATGTGTGTTGGCTGAGCTGTATAAGAAATACTTACTGAAATAAACCTTCCATCTGGCACAGGTTCATTACTTAAACTTGCTAACACTTCACCATTTGACTCTAATGCAATGATGTAATCAGAAAAATCAACATTTAATCGATTTCCTACATCTATAGTTAAACTATAAGTCGCCCCTTCCTCGATAGTTTCACCCGTTGTTTGTAGCAGAGAGTTTGGACCAATATTGATATAAGCAACATTAGAGCCCTCTGGAACAGGATCAAGGAAATCAGCATTTGTCGGATTATAAGTACCTTTGCCTAAATTTGTAGACTCGATCCAACCAGGTGCATTACTGTTCCAACTACCATCATTAACTGAAACCTCTTCAAAACCAGGATTCTGCAAAATGATGTTTTCTGCACTTGTTTCATGACAGATATTTTGTGCATTCGTTTTACTGCACAAAAGCAAAGTGAGCAAAAGAGTTTGTATTAAAGCAATCGTTCTCATTGGGATATTCCTAAATTTAGCAATTATTATTTTCTATAGTTCCCTGGATTAATAACTGATCAAAAACTGATTTAGTGATGATTTTTTCTGATTAATTTATCTCTGTAATTTATTCAAAATCACTTTTTTGTATTGATTTGATGTTTGAATGCTTCTATCAAACATATTTGTCGAAGGTTTCCCTTTAATTAGATACAGAATTAAATCAGGTAAAAACAAGGGTTTAATCAGGACATTATCCTGATGTTTCTCGATAATGACCGTTAAGGAGCAATGCTTTGGTACACACACTCTCTCTATTGCGTCGCTCTTTATTTGTTCCGCAAGGGTGTCGAGGCTTTTACATTCACCCCCTTATGTACCTCGTCACTCTTGTGACTCTATCCATACGAGCATTTATTTTTAGACAAACCCTTATCTTGCTTTGTACCCCAACAGGACATGCCATTACTTTGTTAAAAGAATTTTCAAAACCATATACAGGGTGTTGTCATTAGTTGTTAATTATTTCTGTTATTTTCTTCATATCTGGCCATTTGAATTAAAGGGTTCAATTTAATTTTGTTATTTGTTTTGAATACTGTAAAGGTTGTTAGTAGCCCAGTGAGAAATGGTACTTTTCTACATCGTAGGCTATCACAATGGATTAATTTCTTGGCTGTATCAGTTAAGTCTCTTTAACAATGCTGATTCATTACGGCCGTTCTGAATTTGCCATTAAAGCTGTTATTAAATGTGATTTATGTTGGAGTGCCAGGTTGAATAAATGGTTATCTAACACTCTGTTATATAACCCTGAAGAACATAGCTTCGTAAGTATATTCAGTCCTGTAGAAAAATTCGATTGTATTTGGGCCTGTTTCTTGGTATTCAATCTCTAGATCAAGGGAGCGTTCAGCCACAGCGCTATTAATCAATGAGGCCAAAAATTTGCCAAAATAATTGTGGGGGCAAGTGATTAACTAGACTTAACACTTCGAAGTGCCTTCAACCTGATTCTATATTTGAAATAAAACCTATTGCCTTCCCTTTGATGACTAAGCTCATTGGGTGTTTTCAACTTCTCTTTTAGTAAAATGTTAACCTGCATCTTTTCCTCCATGTACATGCAGTACATTTACCTTGCATTATCAATCAAGATTTTTATGCATTGCATGCTACAGCAAATCCGAATGATGCTCTGTTTCATTTTAGGAGAAAATATACTTTGCCATGGTTAAGTTCTTTGGTGGAAAGGACATTCCCTCTTCAAGGAATTTGTTTATGGGTAATCTTGGATGTCCTATTAATAAGCATCTTAGAGAGGTTGTTAACCGTTCAGTTAACGATTGCACTAAGTGAACATTGGAATAAAGCTAATTTAGAATGATTTAATGTGCTGAAGTTAATTTTGAATTAATGACTAGATTAATTTTTTACATAGGTAAAATTTGTCTGATGAATCCTTTTCAAGTAGCTTTTCTGCAAGTGTATCTAATTGGTTTTTCTGAAAGATTGTTTCTTAACACAACGAAAATAAAGTCCATTATAAATGAAGTTTTTCTAAGCACATTAATGGTATCAAGACCCTTGAAGTCTTTTTCAATACTTTGGTACCTCAAGGGTCTTACATAGAATCTAAAATTTTCCATTGCTTATTTTGAAAAGTTCTGATTAGATTTTTCAACATTAAAAATCAAGTTACTTACATTTATTTAGATTAATTGTTAAAAAATAATACAAGATATTTTTTAACAAACAAGCTCATTCATCAAAACCGTTTTTAAATATTACAGATTCTGCATAATTGACAGTTATAAGTCTATCAATTACATTGTCAGCAGGAAAATTCTCAGAAGCTATTGTGGCATTGCCAGTAACTAAAATATAATGATCATTACTACTGGAACCCGAAAAGTCGAAATTCACGTTGTACGTCACAACTGAGCCCCCATTGAGTGTTGGTATGTAAGATATAATCGCGTCAGTGCCTGAACCACATGAAACACCATCATTATCACATGTCCAAGTAATATTAGAAACTTCGGCTGAGGCTATAAAAAAACTTACATCAATGCCATCTAATATAGGTATAATCCCAGAAGAGTTTCTTACAATAACCGTCAGATTAGGATCGTTAGCATCAATAGAATCTACACCAGTTGGTAAATAAATTGAAACATCTCGTGCAACACAATTACTACCATCATCAATGATCGACCAACCCTTATTAGTAATTAAATCATCTCTTGGGACGGAAGCGCAGTGTGGAGTATCTCCTGCATTCAAGTTAACGTTTTGCATTACGTCTTGTTCTGAAAAGCTATGCAACATTTGGCTGTAGTTAAGCCTTGATAGACCGGAAGTAGGGTAGAACATTTCACCCATTGTGGTTACATTTGTCACATCCCAATTTTCGATATTAGGGTTGGCATCCGTTGCATTACCAAATAGATAACTCATATTAGTAACTTGAGATGTATTCCAGAGATCTACTATTGGATTGAAACCGTGTGAACTTACAAACATACCCTCTAATGTGATTGCAGCAGATGTATCCAAATGAGTCAATTCAAGATACGGTAATGTAGAGTAAGCAAACGCATACTCGAAACTTGATACTTGAGAGGTATTAGGCACATCTGTGGCAGAAAAAAATGTACCATTTAAGATCGAAAATGCATTTTCCCATGATTTCCATTCAATATCTCCCCACTGTTTTAATTCGGTAAATTTGTTATGCGCACCTGGGGAGTTGCCCATGTTGGGGTTTGCAAATGCACCATAGATTTTGACTTCATAAGTACCCGGATTTTGATAAATGTGGTTAACGTCCCCGGTTTGATTTAGAAGTTCTGGGGTTCCGTCACCGAAATCTATTCTGTAGTTGTATTCGGATAGATGATTTTGATCTCTAGGAATCACAAGATTCAAATCAGATGGATCTACAGTCCATTCGAATATGAAAGGCTCTGCCTGTGCATGTGCAGAAGTTGTCATGAGAATTGAAAATAAAATAAAAATCGTAAAGTATATAAGTTTCATAATGTTACTACCTAGTAAAAAAAATTATTATGGGTGGTGTGTGAATAAATAAACTGACTCAAACCTGATTTTTTACTGATGATTGATTCAACGTTTTATTCAAAGCCGTTTTGGAATATAAGTTCATAAGTAACAGGAATGTTCTTGTTAAACATGTTGTCAGCAGGATAACCATCAGCACCTGTAAGCATTGAGACGCTACCCAAAATATTCACTTCTTCGCTTTCAGCTGCCGATGTGTCAAAATGGATGGTAAAAGTTGTCCCTGTATCAGGCGGCATGTTCATAAGCGAATATGAAATCTCACCAGATGTTCCACCAACTCCAACACATGCAGGGTCGAAATCACATGTCCAGGAAATATTTGATGTATTGATAGGGTCTAGTGTAATGAGAACTTCTATGTCCTCTGTTTGGTAGCCTGAATTTTCAACATATACGATCAACTCAGGAGCATATCCATTCAGAGTTTGAATGTTTTGTAACACAGCTCTGGCATCAGGAGTATAGCAACCAATCGGACCTGCATCGATGATGGTCCATCCTTTTAGATTGATTAAATCGTCTCGTGCAGAACTCGACTCGCAGTAAGGTGTACCATCAGCATTGAAAGTGACATTACTCATTACATTTTGTGAAGCGAGGTTAGACAGCCAGCGGTCATAGTTTCTTGTTGAAAACCCTGGTATCAATGACGTGTCGAAGTAACCAAACATGTTAGTCATGTCACTGACATTTTGCACATCCCAGAACTGAAGGTCCGGGTTAGCTTTTGGAGTGTGTAAAAACATGTGGAACATGTCAGTCACATTAGAAACGTCCCAATTGGTCACATCAGGATTGGCTTCGTCAGCTCCAGCAAACATGGCATTCATAGTGGTGACTGATGATGTATCCCAATTTTCAACTTCGGGATCGGCAACATTCGCGTCAATGAACATTCTACTCATATCGACCACATTGGAAGTATCCCATTTTGATACGTTGGGGTTAGCAATTTCAGCACTTGCAAACATAACACTCGTGGTGGTGACAGATGATGTATCCCAATTTTCAACATCAGGGTTGGCGCAACAAGTTCCACTGAACATGCCGCCAATGGATTCTACATTTGAAATATCCCATCCACTGACATCTGGATCGGCATCAGAAAGACTGAACATTGAAGACATGTTAGTTACATTTGATACAACCCAACTACTCACATTCGGAGTGAAATTGACCCCAAAAAACATACCTGACATGTCGGTTATGTTTGAAACATCCCAACTTCCTACATCATAAGTGCCAGTGGAGTAATAAAACATGCTCGACATATTTGTTACACTTGACAAATTCCAGTCTCCTACATCTGCTTCTCCAGATGCGCCAGCAAACATAAAGCTCATATTTTCAACACTACTTGTAATCCAATCGCCAGTATCAGGTACAAATGACTGAACCCCATCGTCATTAATTCCTCCTGTTTCTCTGAATGTACCGCGCATATTTGTTACATTACTAACGTCCCATGAACCAAAGCCCCGAATATTGCCAGCTGCTTTCCAGAAAGCATGATCCAAATTTCTTGCAGATGACATGTCCCAATCACTTAGATCGACATCAACTTCACAATTTCCACACATATATGTAAAGTCAGTTACTTGAGATAGGTCAGGTGGGTTTTGTAGTGCAAATGTAATGCCTTTCGCTTCTCTGAAAGCGGATTTCATAGACAACCAGGGCATGTCCATTTCAAGTATGCGGATTATTTGGCGGTTCCGAGCAGAGCGAGAGCCAAATAGATAAGGATTTGGAAAATTTCCAGTGATCCTAACAGTATAGATTCTAGGGCTAAAATATGTGTACTGAACATTTCCAGTTTGCCCAGTGAGTTCAGGATTACCATCATTATCGAGATCTACATTAAAATTGTATGGAAGGCTAGGATCAGTCCTTATATCGAGAGTTAATCCGTCGGGTAATTGGTCATTCGCTTCGAATTCAAAGACGAAATCAGCATTTGCCGAGAACGATACAAGAATAAGAAATAAAATGGAAGAAATTGTATATTTCATGGTTCACCTCGTTTTACTTAATTTAAAGTTCATTGATAATGAAATGCTTTTAAAGAGATTCAAAACATTTGATTTCACTGAGTAATAGGATTGACCGAAGAGAAGACTCAGAGTCGACAATCACAAAATAATGCATGACATTTTTGAGGGTGCAAATGGCCTGATCACCATTTTTTAAGAAGATTCTGATGTTGGCATTGTGTTTAAATTGTTCTAGTAATTGATTTCTCATGGCACACCCTTAATTGGTCGTTAAACTTGAAACCAGTTTAAGATGCATGGTTTATATTGACCTTACCGAAACCGGATTAATATCTGTTTTTATCTTTAAAAACTTGAAAAAAACCTAAAAAAAATAAAAATGACAGTTTTAGACTGGATATATAAAAACCTGGCTAAGTTGTAGCTGACTTAAAGGAAATTTGTTAATCAGTAACAGAGGCTTTATCTAAATTTTGAATGAAAATGGTTACTACATAAATAATTAAGAAGTTATTAGGAGGTATGTTTAATAAATCAGGTATTAATTAAGTAAAGGTCAGCAATAGATCAGGATTATGATTTAAATATATTCAATAATTAAATTGATGCAATGGATGTGTCTTATTAATTTAGTGAATTACAAATCATGAGTGTGTATATGTTGAAATCATCAAGTCGTATCGAAAAGAAGGTTTTGCCTCCATATTTTTTAAACCTCCCAGTTTATATGCTGATATATTTTGGTTTATTAACTATCCCTAGATCAGCCTTTCCAGAAACACCTTCTTCTGAATATAAATCAGATCCAGATTACTCTGTTGTTATAGATGGGATACCTAATCAATACGATGATGTGTTGAACACACCAGAAATAGATAAAGTGGATTTGGAAGCATTGATATGGGAACCAGAAGTGGCCGGTATCTATCCGGCAATCATTATGCTACATGGGGCAGGTGGCTTGTATTACCAAAGTGATGACTCATGTGATGATGCTGACAGGAGTTGTTGGGGGTTATCTGGCAAATTTCGATACTGGGCTCATTTATTAAGTAAAGGTCACCCATACGATTATTCGGATAAATTTATCATCATTGCAGTTGATTCCCACACCCCACGAGGTTATGACCATCATGGAGTGTCTCAAATAGCCAGTGGATCCAGACCTGCAAATGTCACAGCTCATCTTGGTAGGCCTTGGGATTTTTATGCAGCACTGAATTATTTAAAGTCACGAGATGATGTGATTCAAAATGAAATTTTTGCTCTGGGGTTTTCTGATGGCGGTGGGGGGGTGTTGAGTGCAATCGCTGCATCAGATCAAGCCGTTATGGTTAATGAATCTGATTATTTTCATGGAATTGATAACAACTCTGAAGAGGGGCGTGCAGTAATGGCCGATGATTCAGTCAGCGGCGCTGTAGTTTTTTATCCAAGTTGTGGTCTTCAAGGTTATTTTAATGGTGCATACACTCATTTTGGACAACTATTGGTCCAAGTTGGCAGTGATGATGACATCACTGTGCCGTCAAGATGTATTGAACGCCAATCTGAATCCATTGGTTTAGGAATAAGCCCGACTGATTTTGTTATTGATATTTACGAAGGGGCTGATCATGGTTTCGATTATTTTGAATCTGAAACTCAAAATGCCTGTATTGCAACAGAAAAGGCTATTTCATTTTTTTCAGCAAAAGTAGGTGACAGCATTTTTTCATCTCACTTTAACTCTAATGTTTGTGCAGAAAATTAATCGCCAGCTTTGAAATGATCCGTTTTGTGCTGAGAATTAAGATAGGTTGAGAGTGAAGTAACCGAGAATGTAAACTAACTTGAGTACGCCTTGGTTGATTATATTTTGAAGACAACGTAACGTGATACATTTATAAATCAAGGGTCAACTAAAATCGGGTGTGTGCGCTGAAGGGCTCCCTATCCATTGAAGCCCCAGAAGCTTGCTTATTTGGTCATTCCAGTACAGCCAGTAAGTGATCAAACCCTTTACTGCTGGCGATTTCTGCTGCCGATAAACCCTCGGTGGTTTTAATGGAAGCATCTGCGCCATGGTCAACCAGGCTTCTGGCAACCTCTGCATGGTTATAAAATACGGCGTACATCAAAGCAGTCCACCCATCTGATGTCGTTATATTCATATCAGCACTCATGTCGATCAACAACTTGGCTGTATCGTGATGGCCATTCGAAGCGGCAAAATGCAAAGCTGTCCAATCGCTGCTGTCGATTTTGTCGATTTCCGCACCATGCATTAGCAACATTGAAACAGTGTCAGTATGACCTGCCCCGGCAGCATATGACAACAAAGAAACATTTTCCTTTTCAGACACCGTGTTTACATCAGCACCATCGATGATGGCTTTTTCTAAAAATTCAGTTTTGCCATTATAAGCGGCACTGATCAGCTGTTTGTCAGTGGTTCCCCCACAAGCTTGAAGGATGATTAAAGTAAAGCATACAATGCTTAAATATATAAATTTCATTTGATTCTCTCCTGTAACTATTTACAGCTGCCAGCTTAATACAGAGCTATGGTATTACCCTGACTTAAACCTGATGAATTCCTGATTTATGGCAGGTAGTCATTTTTTTTTTTGATTTTTACTGATTTTAGTATTGGAAGCCTCTATAAGTAATCACCTTCATTTTCAGATATTGCTGAAAACCTTTCGCACATTTAATTGCAGCGGTCTCAAGCAGTGTTCTGATAGTCAATTACAAATTGCATGTCAGGCTGTTGGCTTTTTTGTCTGCATCATCAGATTACTGGAAAAGAATGGTTTCAGGCAATCAATTGACTGCTTGTTCGGTTTTGAGATCAAACCCTGCCACAGGCTGCTTCTCAGTTGAGAAATTTCATCTCTGGATCTTTAATGACATGTACAATAGACAAGAGTTCAATAATCGATTTTGCATGTTACACCCTGTTATGAATCAAGCCGTGGTTGCTGCTTTAAGAGAAAATGTCTTATTTTCGGGCATGGATGATGAGCAGTTTAATCAAGTCCTCAGCCATGCCGATTTATTAAATAAACAACCGGATCAAATGTTGTTCCAACAAGGCATGGATTTGAGTCACTTTTATTACGTTTATGACGGTGCGATCAAATTAAGCAGAAGCACCATACGCGGCGATGAAAAAATCATTGAAGTGGTGTTCGCGGGTCGTACATTTGCTGAAGGAGTCTTGTTTTCTGGTGCACCGAAATATCCGGTCACTGCCACAGCACTCAAACCATCGGTGGTGGTTGGTATCCAAGCCAAACCGTTTTTAAAATTACTGCAAAGTTCTGCTGATTTATGCATCAATATGTTGGGACACCTGTCAGTCAAGCTGCATTGGATGGTCAAAGAACTGGACAACCAAACTTTACACAATGCTTCATTCAGGGTGATTGATTATTTCTTGGCTCAGGTAGAGCAGGGGTCCAGTGAACAATACACATTGAAACTGTCGGTTCCAAAGCGGGACATTGCTTCCAGGTTGTCTATCAAACCTGAAACCTTTTCACGGGCTTTAAAGTCCCTGGAAAAAAAATCGCTGATAGAGGTCAAAGAAAAGAAAATCATCCTCAACAATGTCGATGAACTCCGTTCAATGTTAGAAACCGAAGCTCTGTGAGGTTGGTTGTAGTTTAATTCAACAAAAAAAAGCGCTGCCCTCGGAGGAAGCCAGCGCCAAAGTAAAAAAATGTTTATTTGGTCAGACCTGAACCCTCCCATCCCTGGGTTTTCAGGTCCAGCCAATTAATCAATAAACATCTTCCACTGTGTTGTGAACATTGAACTTACCGGTCGGGGTAATCAATCGTTCGTCTTTGATCACATGTTTCAGTTTGCGGGTTTTGTCATCCACAACCACGATGGCTGATTTCTGATCCTTGCCATTCCATACCGAGAACCACACTTCATCGCCTTGCATGTTGTACTCAGGTTGGACCACCCGTTTGGCACCTTCGCCCAAGTCGGCCCATTCTGCGATGGGTAACACTTCAAATCCGGCATCCAGATCATTGATGTCATACACAGCCACACTTTGGGAAATCGCAGGGTCTGGATTCAGTGGGGTGTCTACCCATAAGTTTTTCGACTTCGGATGGGATTTAACAAACAGCGATCCGCCACCTTGCCCATGCAGGGTTCTGACCACTTGCCAGGCATGTTTGCCCTTGGCATCGGTGCTCAGGAAGGTGATGTTGTCATTGCCCAAGGCGCTGGTGATCCAAACAGGTCCGAACTCTGGATCATCCATGTTGGCACCGCGCCCAGGATGAGGGATTTTTGTCACGTCTGTTAGGGACACCAATTTACGGTCTTTGGAATCAATCACCGCAATTTTGTCTGACTGGTTGGCAGCGGTCAGGAAATAACGTTTGCTGCGATCCCAACCACCGTCGTGCAAGAATCTGGCAGCATTGATGGTGGTGACATTGAGGTTGTCAATATCCGCATAGTTGACCAACAAAATCTTACCGGTCTCTTTGATGTTCACAATGAATTCAGGGTGTTGGTGTGAAGCCACAATGGCGGCCACACGAGGCTCTGGATGGTATTCTTGAGTGTCTACGGTCATACCTCGTGTGGACACGATGCGCTTAGGTTCCAAGGTGTCACCATCCATGATGGTGTATTGGGGAGGCCAATAAGATCCAGCAATGGCAAACTTATCTTCATAGCCTTTGTATTTTGAAGTTTCTACTGATCGTGCTTCAAGCCCCACTTTGATGGTGGCGACAATTTGAGGCGGATTCATATACAAATCGATCATGTCCACTTTGGCATCACGGCCGATGGTGTAGACATAACGGCTGGAAGCCGATAATCTTGAAATGTGTACCGCGTATCCTGTTTTGAGGATGCTGAAGATTTCTTTGGTGTCACCATCAATGATGGCCACTTCACCCGAGTCACGCAAGGTCACTGAGAAGAAGTTCTCATAGTTGCGTTTGTGCTGGGGTTTTTTCGGCCGGTCTTTGGGGTCAATCAGGACTTGCCAGGTTTCTTTCATTTCAGCCATGCCCCATTGTGGAGGTTCAGGTGGCTCATGCTGTAAAAATCTGGCCAAAGTATCGATTTCCTCATCAGTGAAGTCACCTGAAGTTCCCCAGTTGGGCATGCCTGCAGGAGATCCGTATGTGATTAGAGTCTTCAGATAATCAGTCCCCTTTTCTCGAGTGATGTCGGTGGTTAATGGTTTACCGGTGGCCCCTTTACGCAACACCCCGTGACAACCAGCACAGCGTTCGAAATAAATTTTGGTGGCAAAGGCAAACTGGTCCTTACTCATTTCAGGGCCTTCGGAATCAATCATTTGAGCTGTCATCTCCGGATCAATGGCTGATTTGGTGCCTTTGTAACTGGCTTCAGAAGATGATGCCACCGGGTGATCTGCAGCAGCGCCTGGTTTAACGGCGGCTTCACCGGCTCTGGCAGCCATCACTTCGGCCGTACTGACTTGGAAACCTTTGTTGCCCCAACTATTCATCACATAAGTAATCACATTGGCCACTTCTTCGTCTTTCATGTATGACATGTTGGGCATCACAGCATTATAGGTCTTGCCATTGACTGTGATTTCTCCGGACAAACCACCGATCACAGTATTGATGGCCCTGGTTTTATCGGCCAACAGGTAATCGGATTTTGCCAATGGTGGAAATGCACCAGCCAGGCCTTCGCCATTGGGTTGGTGACAGGCAGCACAATAAGTCTGATACAATTTCTCACCTGCTTCGATTTGGCTTGCCAGATCAGTTGAGCCGGCTTTCATTTCTGCTTTGTGTTCTGCCAAAGCATCATTACCTGCCGGTGGCTCTGCTGCACAAGCACTGAAGCCAGTGATCAATCCTGCGATTAACAGGGTGCGTTTAATGGTTTTCATGGTTAACTCCTACTGCTTAGTAATGTGATGCTGAGAAGATCTGTGTTTACCCACGCAAAATGATCCCAGCTAATAACTCTTGTCAGTTAATTTATAAGTTTTGCTTCGGAATGTAATTGACATACATCAATTATGACCAATCAATTTGCCACACCCACTGTGTTCACCACTCTATGGTATAAGCCAGTTTGACATGTCTGGATGCCTGGGTCATGGCTTCGATGATTGGGTCAAAGTTGTCGAAATTTCTGACTTGTTGCCACAACCAATATTTCTTGTCTGTCAGGTTATAAATGCCCAGACGCAGCTGGCTGTTGTGACTGATTTGATAACCCAGCATCAAGTCGAATGTGGCGTAACCTGGTGTTTTGAATAACTCATCGTCTTCATCATCCACTCGATTTTGTGCTTGGCTGAAGATGCCATATAGACCAGCGTCCCAATTCCCATCGGGCGATTGCCATTTCACATGACCTGTGGCTTTTGGAGGTGAAATGTGATTCAGTGGTTGGCTGGTGTTGTCATTTTCACCACGGGTGTAAGCCAGTTGCCAACCCGATGACCAGTGATCGGTGATTTGCCACTGGAAATCCAGTTCAGCACCATATATAGTGGCATCTTCTACATTTCTTGACTGGAAAATCAAAGCCCCACTGTCAGGATCGGCTCCAACCAAGTCACGACTGACAATTAAATTTTGATAATCGTTATGGAATACATTGAAATTGATTTGATGGGCATCGCCACTGTACCTGAATCCAATTTCCAAGCCATTGGAAGTTTCAGATTTGAGGTCGGGGTTTGGAATGGCTTGGTAATTGAACAAGGCCAGGTTAAAACCAATGTTCACATCATCATAGGGTGGGGCTCTGAAGCCTCTTACATACTGCGCATAGACATTGATTTCATCGTTCAGATCATACATGACACCTAATTTTGGTGAGAAATCAGACTCAATGATGGAGACAACTTCTGCATCACCAGAGCCATTGTCAAACAACTGATCCCGATTGGGGGACAAATCATAATGATCAAACCGGAGGGCAGGGACCAAGGTCCAGGCAGAATCACCGAAGGTGATTTCATCATGGATGAATAATCCCAACTCTTTGACATCTGTGATGGGGAAATCCCGCAACGGGAAATTTTCTCCCAGCACCACATTTGTCGTGATGTTGGTGTCCAAGTTGGTTTCTCGCGCATCTCTGGATTCTGTGACTTCAGTTGAAACATATTCCAAACCATAAATCAGCTGATGTTGGGTGCGGTCAGTCGAAAAAGTCTTGGTGAAGTTCAGTTCCAAGCCGGTTCGGTTGCTGTCAAAATTGAATTGTCGAAATTGAAACAAGGGTGTCCCACGCCGAGAGAAGCGGTTTTCAAAAGTGTCCTGGGTCAATTCTGTCCCGGCGTGATAGACCAGGGCAGTGCCTTGATCTGCCCACCCGGAAGACAGGTTGAAATCATAACTCAGACTGAATTGATGGTCTTTTGATTCGTCCTTGCCACTGAGTGCGGTGGTGCGGATAAACCGGCCCTCGCCTATGAATGAGTTGATCTGGGTGAACTGATCTTTTTGTTGGGCCCGAAAACCCAAAGACCAAGTGTTGCCATTGGCCGTGTCAATGTTCCACTTGCCAAAAATGGATTGTGAATCCCAATCGGCTGTGTCTTTGGGTAGGTTTGAATTTTCATTGACCACACCTTTGCCATCGCGCTGTGTGACAGACAGCAGCAACCCATGGTTTTCATGGTCCCAAGCCGAACTCAGGGTGACAAAACGACCGTGACGTTTGCCATCGTATCCCAAACGCAAGCGGGTCCAGTTATCATCCGGATGGTTGGCCAACAACACATCCGGATCCCAGGTGTTGATGGCAACAATGCCACCCAAGGCGTTACTGCCATACAGGGTTGAAGCCGGTCCTTTGAGGATTTCAATGTTTTGAATCAAATCAATTTCCGGGAAACTGGATGTGGCAAAGGAATAGGAACCTAAATCAAAGGTTTTGGCGTTGGGTGCACCATCAATTTCAATCGCCACACGGTTACCACCGATGCCGCGGATGTTGATTCCTGAGGTGCCGAATCGAGTGCCCCCATCCTCAATATGGATGTTGCCCTCATATTTGATTGCATTGGCAATGTCCTGACTGAGGGTGGTTTCAATCTGCCCGGCTGAAATCACTGAAACATCACCAACCACCTCTTGCACCGGTCGGGCTTGTTTATAGGCGACAACCACCATGTCATCCAGTACAGTGGTGTCTTCCGGTGGCGGACTGGTTTGTGCGTGAGCACCCATCGACAGTGCCAGTAAGGCACCCATACATGCTTTAACTTTCATACTTTAATTCCAAAAAGATATTGCTTTTAAAAAGAACGTATTCAGTTTAGAAAGGTGGAAATGATTTGTATTTGACTTGAGTCAAGTGTGTGATTATGGTGCCTATAAATGCCAATTGTTTGATTTGAATCAAGCATTTGAACGTAAGGTATCTTGTCGTTGCTATTGAGTTTTTTGAGTTAGTTAGCGTGAATTCGGACAATTTTTTACTCAATTCTTATGTCAAATAATTGGCTTGAAACATATATAATTGCCAGATGAATGAAAACCAAGCAAAACAAGAAAATGGCAAACAAAGCCCTGCCAAGTTGACTTTCCTTTTTATCTTACTGCCCATCTTAGTGGTGGCATTGATGGTGATTTTCTGGGTCATTTTCAAGGAAACCAGAAAGCAAACCTTGTGACCACAATGGTGGCCCCTATTTCGACAAACCTGGTTGTACAGGAAAACGTTAACAAGAGGTTGTACCCGATCAGAACAATGGTCTGATATGACTTCTGTATTCTTGAATCCATTCAAAAAGGAAGTACCAAGGGCATTCCTTAATAACGAACTCATGCTTTTCATTGATAAGAGGGTGTAATTGTCTGGATTCAACTTTTTGCAGAAGAAATGAGCATCGGAGGATGAAGAATCAAAGGTTAAATTTCTGAAGCTAAAGTATGAAGAAAACTTCAGAAAAATAAACCCAGAGACATGTATGTACCGATGCTCATTGTCGGTTAAAGGTAACAAAGGCCAATTGCTTCCTTGCAACCAGCCCTTATTCCTTGATTAAAGTTAAACTTCTATCTGATCACGGGTTTCACGTTTACCCAGTACGGCCAAATCCCATACCAGTAAAACGACACCCAGGGCAGTCACATAGCCAAAGATTTGACGCCAGTACATACCTTGAACAAACCATTCAGATATTTGGGCTTTGAAGTAACCAGCCCATGAAGCACCTTCAAGCGCACGTTCAATAAACGCTTGGTCATAACCAGAAACCAGCATCCCAATGGTCATACCCATGACGCCGATGTTCAATAAGGCCAGAGACCACTTCCATCGCCAAGCACCCTGGATGCCACCACTCATGTAAACTCCGCCTCGCCATTTCTGGATGGCCATGTAAAAGACCGCGATGTTGATGGTTGCATAAGCGCCGAAAAAGGCCAGATGGCCATGTGAAGCAGACCATTGGGTACCATGTGTGTACAAGTTAATTTGGGGCAGGGTGTGCATGAAGCCCCAAACACCAGCACCAAAAAAGTTCCCAAACGCATGGGCAATCAACCATGCCATGGCTGGGTGGTTGTTATTTCTGAAGCCATGTTTACCAGAGTCATAGACCGCATGGACAACCATGGCAACAAGCGGTATCGGCTCGAGTGCTGAGAAAAAGCCGCCTATGGACAGCCAGTATTCCGGCGTTCCAATCCAAAAATAATGGTGTCCGAGTCCCAATATGCCGGAACCAAACATCAAGGCCACTTCAATGTATAACCAAGTGGTCACAATCTTACGTCTGGCGCCCAGAACCTTGATCAGGCCCCATGCCATGATACACCCAACCAGGACTTCCCAAGTGGCTTCTACCCACATGTGGATCACCCACCACCACCAGTATTGATCAACTGAAATATTAGGGGTGTAAAACATCCCGCATAAATACAGACCGGCCAGTGCCACCAAATCGAGAACCAAAACACCAGAAATACCACTCCATTGACCTTTCATAAAGGTACCAGCAATGTTATAGAAGAAGATCAATACACAGATCACAATGCCGATGTCAGCCCATCTGGGCGCTTCGATGTATTCACGTCCTTCATTAATCAGCCAAAGGGTCTCGTGTGTACCAGGTCCAATTTGAACAAACAAATAGACCAGAACCACGATGGCCACTGCGATGACAAATAGCCAATAGGCCAGGTTGGCCAGGAATGCGCCCACCAAAGTGGTGCCCGATTCATCTTCTACCAACCAATAACAAGCACCCATGAAGCCAAACAGCATCCAGATGATCATGGCATTGATGTGAACCATCCTTACCACATTGAAATCAAGTTGATTGTAAAAGAGTTCAGGCATCAGGTATTGTGCGCCTGCAATCAAACCGAACAGGATTTGTGCCACAAACAACAGTACAGCAGCCACAAAGTATTTAATGGCCAACTTTTGCCCGGGATTCAGATGGGCTGAATTGAATTTTCTAATAGTCATTGTCACCCTCCTGAGGAATGGTTGGGAAGCTGTTAGGGAAGCCGTTGGTGTTGATCGAAGACATCCACTTGAGGAAGGCCACAATGCCCCGAGCCTCTTCCTCTGTGATGTTTAAGTTTGGCATCCGGCGGGAAGAACCGTAGCCCCTACCATAAGTTTCTGGGTCCATCAAAAAGTTGATCATCAGCTCTTCACGGACCGCCTCAGAACCCCATCCCTGATCCAGCCAGGCTTTGGTCAGGTCAGGCGCGTAGTAAGCACCATTGCCCAACAAAGTATGACAGTTCATGCAGTTCTTGGCTTGGGTGGTCAGTTTGCCTAAACTGACCAAGGCTTCGGCTTCTTCTTCCGTTAATTTTTTGCCAAACAGCGGTGCTTCAGCACCTATCACAGGCATCATATGACCTTCTTCCCGGTCATATTTGTAGTAAATTCTGTTGTTGATGACGCTGTAAGCTGGCACACGCTCAGACCCAGCGGTTATTTGTCTCATGGTGTCAAACGTAAGCACCATCAAGACCAACAACATAAAGGCTGTGACCCATATGGCAGTTTTTCGCCAAAATGATTCACTTGCCCACCATTCTGTTTCACTCATATTATTTTCCTCCTAGCTCGGCTTGATGCTCTGCTTCAGATTGGTGTGTTCCCTCACACAAGTACCAAATTCCATGTGGAGCCAATAAATAGCCTATCAACATAACCACCACAATCGAGAACCAAAAACCAGTCAGGTTTAAGGTAAAAGCCATGACGGCTGTCGAAATTGCAAAGAGCAGGTATGACACATAGGCGCCTATCATCAGGCGGGGATAGTTTTTGAGCTTTGACCAAGCAAAAAAGAATGCATAAAAAGCGCCAAACAATATAACCATAGCGCCTGCCATGGTGGCCAACATGATGTGTTGTGCCGAAACTGGATCTGTCATGATTATCCCCTGGACTTGATTTATTCACCAGTCTAGCTAACAGTGGAAAAAAACTAATTGACCTAAATCAATTGGGTTAATTTTTTGTTTTTTGTTGGATTTTCGTTGTCTGTGGCGCTTTAATACATAAAAAAAAGCATTGGATGTCGTAACCATGCCTTATTGCACAAATATTTTATTTGGCATGACCACAGAATCCAGGCAATATGAATTATCAAACTTTTTTTAATCTAACTATACTGTTATTTCTACTACCTGGATCCTACGGTCAAGCCGTAGGATGACGGTTTTTTTTGGATTTTCGTTGTCTGTGGGGCGTTAATACATAAAAAAGGCCGCGGTTGCATCAACCACGGCCCCAGGGCACAAGCTATAAGGCTTGTTTAAAAGTTGGCACTGAGCATGATCCAGTATTTGTTGGTATCGGCTTTGATGTCTTCGGCGTCGTACTGGGCCGCTTTGACCAAGGCAGAAAAGTTTTTGTTGAGTTTCCTGGCCACCGAAAAGTCCAGTTCGCTGCCAAAATCACCGGTGCCACTTTCGGCATCAAACTGGTGGTATTTGACCATCCACTTGAAGCCTTCAATGTTGCCTTTGGCGCCGACGAATGTGTCTTCTAAACCTTGGTTGGGTGTGGCCAGGAACTGATCTGCCCAACCGTTGAAGGCGTGCAAGGTAGCCAATGGTGTGCGGAATGCAGCACCAGCCAAAGCATCATCACCTTCCAGCACTTCATAACCACCAAAGAAAGTCATTTGTTCAAAGGCCAAGCCTAAATCCAGCCGCATATAATTGGCGTCATAATTGACCGGGTTGTTGTGGGCATCTGACTGAGCAGCCAATTCAGCACCAAAAGTCATTTTATTTTCACCGATGGGCCAATGGGTTTTGAATGAGGCACCGAAAGTGGCGGTTGAAAAAGCGGCCGCATCTTGATTGTCGATGTTGTAGTAATAAACGGTTAATTTGTGCCGATCTTGCCATTTGTTCGACCAATTCGCTAAAAAGCTTTGGTTGTCATGGCCACCAGCTGCCACATCATCACCAAATATGCGGTTGATGTTTTCAATGTATGACAAAAACAATTTGCTGCCAGCAATTTGGGTATCAAATGACACCGCATCATAAGTTTGTTCATTTTGGCGCCAGCCCACACCGCCAACAAATCTTTGATTGTCCAACAAAATGCGTTGACGACCGAACTTCAGATGACTGTTGTCATTGAAGGCATAGTTAAACCACGCCTGGTTGATTTCGGTGCCTGTGGGGTCAGCCACTACGGGGTATTGGCCATTGTTGGGTGTGTTACCCGCACCGGCATTGTAGTTATCTCCGAACACTTCCATCACGTTATCGGCTTCGATGAAGAGCTTCCAGCCTTTATAAGCCTCAGTGGTGTAGTTCAAACGGGTACGCAAAGTCGAGGCATTGGCATCACGATTAAAATTATCCTGATCAACCATTTCAAATCGATAACGGAAAGACAAATTGGCATCGCCATTGCTGAAGGCATCAGATAATGTATCAGCTGATAAAACAGGAGTAGAGAGGACACTCATACCCAGTGCCGATAGTAAGATGAGGTTGTGTTTTTTCATATTATTCTCCAGGTAACACTTTTACGGGAAAGTTTAATGATTGGTAAAAATTCATCATTGACTTAAATCAATTCCTAGCAAAAATTAACACATGAAAAACTCATCCGAATCAATCAGCACATTAACCAGCCCGGACCCCCAAAGTTCCACATGACAAAGTGTGGATTAATCGTTATGATTACGCTTTTTTCAGGGAAAATTTAAACATGAGAAAGACTATATTTTTGTTGGGTATGTTGTTAGTTACACCTTTGTGGTCGGCTGAGTTTGCAGCTGAACTCAAAGCCGAATCATTGGAAGGTGCCTGGTTGATCGTCAGCATGGCCGGTATGGCCGATGATGAAGGTGACATGTGGGAATTTGAGAACGGCTTGTTCTACCAAAATTTGGGTGGTCGTCGCATTGCTCCGGATAAATACACTGTTCAAGGGGATGTGGTGGATCTCGATGGTTATCATTTCAAAGTTTTGGCCTTCGATGGCAAGACCATGAAAGCGGACATGGCTGGATTTGTCTATGAGTTGAAGAAAAATAATTAAGAATGTTCTTGGGGCTTCATTCACTTTTGTTTCAGACAAAAGTGAAAGCGACCACGGCGAACATGGCATTGTGCCTCATGCACGTAGCCTCTGATTCGCAAGGCTCACCAACCGGCTCCGGCGGTTTAAGCTGCAGAGCAGCTTTCTTAGAAATCGATACATTTAGTTACATATTGGCATCTTGGGATCAGTCCCGATATACTTCAGGTTCAGAAATAACTTTCAATTAACATGAATAACTACCTTAAAGCTTGGCTGTTGATATCTGCTTTGTGGCTGACATCCGGCTATAGTGAAGAAACGGAACAGGTCGATCGCTTCTGGGATTTTGGCATTGGCATAGGTTTTGGTAAACAATCCAACCCTTTTCTTGGTTCTGACAGTGTTCCCGGCTATATCACCTTGGATCTGGCCTTGTATGGAGACAGGTTCTTTTTTGATAACGGAGAGTTTGGCTTCACTGTCATTGATAAACCCAACTTTGGCTTCAATCTATTGGCCAATTACAGCAGTGAGCGGATCTATTATTCATATTTCAATGATTTGGAATTGTTCAGTTCAACCAATGCAATAGGTGGTGCTGGTAGCAGTGTATCTGTGGTTCCACTGGATCGTTTTAATGGTACGCCCTCACCCAACCCAGGTACCGAAGTGACACAATTAAACTTGTCTGATCGCGATTTTTCGATCAATGTGGGTTTGGAAGTGCTCTGGGGTACCCCCAAAGGGCAATTGCAATGGCAGATCTTTCAGGATGTTTCAAATACACATGACGGCTTACAAATGGAATTAGATTTCAGTCATACCTGGGCCAAAGGCCGGTGGGCGTTCAAGCCAAATGTGGGCTTGAGTTGGAAGTCCGCAGATTTGGTGGATTATTATTATGGAATAGACCGCTCATCTTCGACAACCGGGATCAGCTATGAAGGCAAACAGACCACCCATGTCAATGTAGGCGGATTGATCAGTTATCGAATCAATAATAACCTCAGTTATGTCAATCAATTCAAATACACTTTTTTAGGTGATGCGGTGCGAAACAGTCCATTGATTGATGAAGACCGTACCCTGTCATATTTTTCTGGTGTTTTTTACAGTTTCTAGGTGAACGATGCATAAAGTCATGATCTACACAGGGATGTTGGTATTGATACTTTTGATTCCTGACCCTTCATTTGCTGTGCAACCTGAATCAAATGAAAGCATTGAAGACGTTAAATTAATCATAAGACCTCACATTTGCATTGCCCCCAGAGGACAAACCAGTTGTATCAGTCGCATTGAAGTGCTTTGGGAAAGTCCTTCGTTGTTGGATGTTTGCTTATACAGCAGCTTGGCCCAGGAACAACTACAGTGTTGGGAACAGGCTCAATCCGGGAACTATGAGCACAAAGTAACGATCATCAGTGACCTGGAGTATTGGCTCACCCCATTTGATCAACAACTTAAGCTCGCACATTCATTGGTGAAATTTGTTGCGCTTAAACCGCATCGTAAGTACAACCGCCGCAGAAATCACTTGCCATGGAGTATTCAGTCATTATGAACAAAGAACCTAAATTATTGATTGTTGAGGATGATGAGCGGCTGGCTTCCTTGGTAGAAACTTATTTTTCACGAGCCGGGTTCATCACTCAAGTGGTTGGTTGTGGTGAAAATGCCATCACGGCTTGTCAGGATAACTTACCAGATTTGGTGATTTTGGACTTGATGTTACCTGATATGGATGGCATCACTGTGTTGCGGCAAATACGTAAGTTCTATGCAGGAAAAGTTTTGATGTTGACTGCTTCAGGCAGTGACATTGATCAAGTGATGGGTTTTGAAACCGGTGCAGATGACTATGTGATTAAACCAGTAGAGCCCAGGGTGCTGTTGGCGCGTGTCAATTCACTGTTGAAACGTCGCGCCATCGACAAACAACACAACGAGCACCAAATGGTGTTTGGCACAATGACCATTGACAACCAATCCAAGACGGTCCAGTTGAACAACCAGGACGTCAATCTGACCACCCACGAATTCGACTTGTTGTTTCTTTTGGCCAGTCATGCCGGAACCGTACTGACACGGGATGATATATATTCTAAGTTGCGTGGCTTAGATTATGATGGAACAGATCGAGCCGTTGATATCAAGATATCACGCTTGCGTAAGAAACTCGGCGATGATGCCAATGAACCACAAAGGATTAAGACCATCTGGGGCAAAGGATATTTGTTTGTGCCCACAGCATGGACTTCTTGATGAATCAACCAGAAAAAGCCGCCCAATTTTCCAACCGAATTTTCACCCGTTTTTATGTGGTGATCGTGATCACCCTCATTGTTTTGGGGTCATCGTTGGAGTATATCCTCAATCAAATGGATCAGTCCGATGCACTCGAAGACATCAAGCGAACCAATCAGCCCACATTTGACCTCATCAGTTATGCGCTGCAAAAGGGTGATGAAAGTCAATGGGATGAACTTTTGGTGGAATTACAAAACCAGGTGGAAGTGCCATTGATGTTGATGCAATTGGCTGATTTTGCTGCCGATGAATGGACATCTGAAAAGCTCAGCAGTGGCGATATGTTGGCTTTGTTTGATGTCAATGACAATTTAACTTTGTACCAGCGAATGGGAGACACCGATGCCGTTTTGGCCATCGAAGCCCAATTGTTGGAGGTTAAAGATCAAAAGGCTTGGGTCCTCCCGGTTTTTTATTTGTTGTTGGCGGTGGTGCTTTACAGTTTGATCAGACCCTTTGCCAATCAATTGTTTCAATTGAAAAAAGCGGCCGTTGATTTGGGCTCAGGAGATTTTTCTGCCCGTGTTGAAGTGCCTGCCAGTACCACGCTGGCCCCAATTGCTGATGCTTTCAACACCATGACTCATAAAATCAAACACCTGATGCTGACGCAAAGGGATTTGGTTAATTCAGTGTCTCATGAATTACGCACACCCTTGGCCAGGCTCAAATTCAGCTTTGAAGAATTGGCTTCTATTGAAGACGAGCAGACCCTCAATCAAACCATCACTGGCATGAAAGCTGATGTCAGTGAATTGGAATTATTGATTGATGAAATGCTACGGTATGCAGAAGTGAACCAAATAAAGTCTTTTGTAAAGAAATCTGTGAACATAAATTTGATGTTTAAGGAATTGGTCAACATTTATGAAAACCCCAACATCAGCCTGACCACAGAAATCAGTTCCGACATCACACCAGATGCCCAGTTGCCATGTCACGAACTATCGATGAATCGTGCTTTTTCTAATGTCATCAGGAATGCCATCAGCTTTGCCAAAGCTCAGTGCATCATCCGGGTACAACAAGAAGCTGATAACTTATTGGTTGATATTTGTGATGATGGTGTGGGGCTTGGAGGTGTCAATTTAGACAGGATATTTGAACCTTTTTTCAAAGTGGCCAACAAACATCGCAAGGCAGGGTATGGGTTGGGGCTGTCAATTGCCCACACCATTGCCAAGAAACACCAAGGTACCTTAGAAGTCATTGATGGTCCTTTGTCTGGAGCCTGCTTTCGATTTGTGATTCCGCTTCAGTAATCAAAACCAACCAGAAACAAGGAATGCTATATTACAGCTTGACCTGTCGAGCCGGTTAGGCAGCGCAGGTGATGAAAGGTTGGCGGTTTCATCGAAGATGAAGAAGCCTACCTAGAATGCCGTAGCGCGTGCATGCAATCATGGCGGTTTGAAGAAGTCAATAAGCCTTGATGAAATGAGTGATTAGCCGTGAGCTTTTGTTATAGCGCCCCAAGAACATTCCATTGTTACATTCGGTTACATTTTCAAACATTTGTGCTACATCATTTTTGATTCGCTTCCCCTATACTTTGTTTTGTACTCATTAGAGCACGGAGTTTTAAGGAGAAATGGTTATGAACACATCACCCCGAAAATTAATCGCTTTATTC
The DNA here is from genome assembly GCA_965230295.1 of Marinicella sp. Taxonomy (GTDB): domain Bacteria; phylum Pseudomonadota; class Gammaproteobacteria; order Xanthomonadales; family Marinicellaceae; genus Marinicella. The sequence goes on from OZ246001.1 coordinate 3,077,640, forward strand.
GCCTTGATTGCATGTGGTTCCCTACATGCCCAGCAAACGGAAAACATCATTGTTGTGCAAGGGGTCGGAGCTGTGACCATAACCAATGCTGAAGGAAGGATAAATGCTTCAGTGAGTACCCTAAATCAAGATGCTGAAGTGGCCTTGAGTAACAACAATGCCATCGTCAGTAATATCGTAAGCGAATTGAATGGTGTGGGCATATCACCGGATGATATCAGCACCAATCGATTTGATTTTTACCCCGAATACCGCTGGTCAGAAGGTCAGCAAGTATTTGAAGGCTATGCTGTGACCAATGGGATTTCTATCCTGGTCAAAGAAGTGGCCGCCATGGGGGCGATCTTGAATTTACTGGTTGATGCCGGAGCCAGCCGTATCAATTCGGTTGGGTTTGGTTCGTCAAACTTAGCAGAGGTCAGGAAGCAGGCCTTAGAAAAAGCCACGGAAGATGCATTGACCAAAGCCACTATTTTGGCCAATGCCAACGGTGTGAATTTAGGGAAAGTGATTCAGGTAAAACTGTCATCACAGAATTCAGTGCTCAATCAAACATCCAGCAACGGTGGTGTTTCAGCGGCCAGTCCTGTACCTATTTCGCCGGGTCAGAACACCATAACTGAAAAATTAACTGTGACTTATGAATTGATTGATTAGGAGATAAATATATCAGTGGAGAAAACGTCAACCCTTTCTTTCTCTTTTTGTTTCAGGGCAATTTAAAATTGCCCTTTTTTTTGGTCAGCTAGTATGTGCATTTGTTTGGAAAACCTCTCCTGTTGTCATTTTTTGGCTTCTTTAAAGTACTTATTTTTGGTGACCAAAGAATCCAAGCAGTTGAGTTTTTCAATCTAAGATTTATTCGTTTTAAGAAATTATGGATGACAACTGATTTTAAATGACAATACTGGTAAACCCAATTTAACGTTTGTTCGTATCAGATGAATAAGAAATTTTAGGCATACATCATGGCCTAAGAATTTGAGACATCACGTACCTGGATCCTGCGGTCAAGCAGCAGGATGACGAGTATGAGAATTCTTTATAAAATTTGAAATAGCTTCATCAACATTCAATGATGTTAACTGCCAGTCCGCCACGTGACGTTTCTTTATAGTGTTCCTTCATGTCATCACCGGTTTCTTTCATGGTTTTGATGACTTTATCTAATGATACAGTATGGCTACCGTCATTGCGGTCTGCCATTCGTACCGCATTGATGGATTTGATGGAACCCATGGCGTTGCGCTCAATACAAGGAATCTGCACCAAGCCACCGATGGGGTCACAAGTCAGTCCCAGGTTATGTTCCATGGCAATCTCGGCAGCATTTTCCACTTCGTCAGGGCTTAAATTCAAAGCGGCGGCCAAGCCAGCTGCAGCCATTGAAGAGGCCACGCCGACTTCACCCTGACAGCCCACTTCAGCTCCGGAAATAGATGCTTTGGTTTTATACAGAATACCGACGGCTGCTGCTGTGAGTAGAAAGTTTCTGATGCCCTGCAGGTCGCTGTCGGGGACAAACTCTTTGTAATAGTGTAAGACGGCCGGAATGATGCCTGCTGCGCCGTTAGTTGGGGCGGTTACCACGCGACCACCGGCGGCGTTTTCCTCACTGACAGCCAGTGCGTACATATTGACCCAGTCCAGAACAGTCAGTGGATCGGCCAGGTCTTTCTCAGATCGCTTGTCTAAATCACGAAATATTTTTGGTGCCCGACGTGCCACTTTCAAGCCACCTGGTAATACGCCATCTGCTTTGATGCCGCGTTTAACACAGGCCTCCATGGCTTCCCAGATGGTGTCTAGTTCTTGGTTGACTTGTTCAAGTGGTCGCCAGCTTTGTTCATTGGCATACATGATTTCAGCAATGGTCATTTTGTGTTCATGACACAATTCAATCAACTCATCACCTGAGGTGAAGTGGTAGGGCAGTTTCGAATCATCCTCCATGATGTGCTGTTTGGCCAAATGGGTGTGTGACAGGATAAAGCCACCACCCACTGAGTAATAAGCTTTGCGCAACAGTTCATTGCCTTCATGGTCTTTTGCAGTGAATTGCATGCCGTTGGAGTGGAGTGGTAGCTTCTTGCGCTTGTGCCACACCAAATGTTTTTTTATCTTGAATTGTAAAGTCAATTCGTCATTGGCTTGGATCTGTTGGGTTTCTTCAACATCGTCCAACATTTTTTCAATCTTGTCCGGGTCAACCTGATCAGGTTCTTCCCCTAATAAACCCAAAATGATGGCTTTATCGGTGCCATGACCTCGACCTGTGTGACTCAGTGAACCATACAGTTCGGTGGTGATGCTGTGGGTGCGTTCTTGTAGTTGGTGAGACATGATTTGAGCAATGAACATGTTGGCCGCTCTCATGGGGCCGACGGTGTGTGAACTGGAAGGACCGATACCAATTTTAAAGAGGTCAAATACACTGACTGCCATGATAAACTACGCGCATGAAAAAACTGAAATTATACAGCAGAATTGAGTGCCCGTTGTGTGAGTATGCAGAAGAGTTATTGCTTGAGGGTGGTATAACTTACGAAACCGTAGACATCGATGATTCTGAACAATTAACCCGTCAATACCACGTCAAAATTCCTGTTTTGGCCAATGAGTCTGATGAGTTGAATTGGCCCTTTACCCTTGAACAAGCTCAAGTTTTGTTACAGGAGCTTGATAATGGCTAAAGCCAAAACCCAATTTGTATGTAATTTGTGCGGCCATAGTACCTCGAAATGGTCGGGTCAATGTGTGGCTTGTAAAGAATGGAATTGTATCGATGAGATTAAAATCCAGCCCACCACCTCTGGCGCCAAGGTCAATCGATATGCCAATTACTCAGGTGACTCATCTATTCAGAAGCTGGGAAAGATCAGTACCAAGCAACAGCAGCGCACCTCATCACACATCAAGGAATTGGATCGTGTTCTGGGCGGCGGTATTGTCCCTGGTTCGGTGATTTTACTGGGTGGTGATCCAGGCATTGGTAAATCAACTTTGATGCTGCAAGTGTCAGCACAAATTGCTGAAGTCATTACACCTTTGTATGTGACCGGTGAGGAATCATTGTCCCAAATTGCCATGCGGGCGTCACGCCTGGGCCTGCGAGCCGATGATTTAGACTGTATGGCAGAAACATCGGTGGAAGCCATCATTGCCACTACTTTACAAAAAAAACCTGATTTGGTGGTGATTGATTCCATTCAGACATTATTCAGTGAACAACTCACTGCCATACCTGGCTCAGTCTCTCAGGTCAAAGAGGCCGCAGCCCAATTGGTCCGCATGGCCAAACAAAGCAAAATAACCGTCATTTTGGTGGGTCATGTCACCAAAGACGGTGCCATCGCTGGCCCCAGGATGTTGGAGCACATGGTGGATACCGTGTTGTATTTTGAGTCAGATGGCAACAGCCGATATCGGGTATTGCGTGCCTTGAAAAATCGTTTTGGTGCGGTGAATGAAATTGGGGTTTTTGCGATGACCGAAACCGGTGTAAAAGAAGTGGAGAACCCATCGGCGATTTTCTTGAGTGAGCGCCAAGCCGATAAAGCCGGTTCAGTGGTGATGTGTACCCGCGAAGGTACCAGGCCCTTGTTGGTAGAGATTCAGGCTTTAGTGGATCAAAGCCCTTTGGGTAACCCGCGTCGCTTATCGGTGGGCCTGGAGCACAACCGCTTAGCCATGTTGTTGGCCGTGTTACACCGCATGTGTCACTTGGCCATCCATGACCATGATGTGTTTTTGAATGCAGTTGGCGGCATGAAAATCACCGAAACAGCGGCTGATTTGGCCATCATCATTGCCATCATTTCCAGTTTTAAAAACAGGTACTTGCCAGCAGGGACCATTGTTTTTGGTGAGGTGGGGCTGACTGGAGAGGTCAGACCTGTACACAATGGTGAAGACCGCCTCAAAGAAGCAGCCAACCACGGCTTCAAAACCGCCATCATCCCCAAAGGCAACGCGGGTAAATGGGTCAAAGATCTGAACATCAAAATCATCACCGTTGATCAGGTGAGTGAGGTGGTGGATTTGGTCTAGCCTGTCATCATGAGCGCTGCACAGCGAAGTCGAATGATCTCCTGTATCCGAAATTGAGTTTAAAAACCATTACGTGAAATTCAGGAGATTGCCACGGTTTCTTCGAAACCTCGCAATGACAGTTTAAGAACGGTCATTGCGAGGGAGGAAAGACCGATGTTGTCATCATGAGCGCAGTCGAATGATCTCTTGAAGCTGGGGTATATTTTCAATTAAGCAATACGTGAAAATAAAATGATCTTACAAAACACACATTTTCTATCTAACCGTCATTCTTTGGCTTGACCAAAGAATCCAGGCAGTATGATTTATCAGTCTAAAATTTATTTCTTTTAAGAAAATATGGGTGGCTCCAAATTACAAACGATATTACTTTTAAAGCCAATTTAAAGTTTGTTTGTATTAAATGAAGAAGGAGTTTTACGTGTACATCATGGCCTCAAAAAAGAACGGTACTTTATATATTGGAGTGACTTCTGATTTAATAAAAAGAGTTTGGCAACATAAAAGTAATGTTGTTGATGGCTTTACCAAGACACATGGCGTACACAAACTGGTTTACTTCGAGCAATTTGACGATGCTTTGAGTGCCGTTGCCAGGGAAAAACGCCTTAAAGTATGGAAGCGACATTGGAAGTTAGAATTGATTGAATCTAGCAATCCATTTTGGGAAGATTTGTATGCATCAATTGTATGAGGCTTCTTTAGTTAAGAGTTAATATAGGATCAGATATCACGCACCTGGATCCTGCGGTCAAGCCGAAGGATGACATGTTATGTAATTTAATGATTCTTTGGCTTGTCGTACTCGATCAGAATGACAGGGTTCTCACCTTTTCCAAGCATAGCTGAATTTCATGAACACGCTTTTGTCGGTTGTAACAAAGGATTCGATGTCATCAAATTCGGTGCCGGCGTCGGAATAACCGACAAACAGCAGCGTCCTGGGGTTGACCTTGTATGAGTAAATCAATTGGGTAGCGACGTTTTCGCTGTTTTTATCGAAATCATCCGGTTCGTTATACAAACTCAGGTCTCGATTGACATCGGTCTGGATGATGGCCAGTCGTAAGCGCTGTCTGATGTTGAATTGATATGACAGCCGGATGTCCGTTTGATTGGCGGTAAAAATATTGCCTTCAGTTAAAGACAAATTGCGGTATCGGTGGTTGATGCGGGCATTGAAATGTTTTCCAATGTTGGCATTGACATACATGCTGCCTCTTAAAGAGTCTGCCAAACGGTTGTTACTGAAATCAACGTCATGGCCTTGGTTGATAAAAATTCCCAGTGACAGACCGGAAATGGGTTTGATGTCAAAATCGAAAAACCGGAAATTCTCACGAAATAGATTGTCTTCCCAAAAGCGATCTCGCACGCCCAAGCCCACTCGGTAAAAGGACTGCAAGGGACCATTAACGCCGAAACTGCCTTCAAACTCTTTTTCTAATACGGTGCCTTCCTGGTCGTGGGTGATGTCCCAGTCAGAATAAACGTCCATGCGGTTCCACCAGTTGTCTTGATCACCAATCCAGGCATAACCACCGCCAATGACGGACTTTCTGGTACCGACTTGACTGATGAAGCCACTGTCTGCCCGAAAGCCATCGTCTTTGTTTTGGTGGAAGGCATTGAAGCGCCAATTACGACCATTGTGCTGATATCTGGCCAGGTAAGTGTTACCCGAAAATTTACCTTGTCGTTGGTCAAATTCATCGACCACCTCATCCGGATATTCAGTCTCTGAATTGGCTATTTGAAAACGAATCAGGTCTTTAGGTGTGAGGCGAAAGTTGACATCACCTGAGACCACGGTGTTGCTGTAGCCGCCGCCGTCCCGGCTGGTGATTGTGCCACCGAATGTGGAGGCATATTTACCGAAATCGCGTCGATACCGGCCTACTATATTATTCGATTCATTTTCTATGGTGGTGAAATCAGAACTCAATGTACCTGGAATCAGTACATTGGTGATGGTGTCTTTGGCGTAGTAAAAGCCATAGGCATTGGCATCATTTTTACCCACCAGTCGCACACCATAGTCCGGATCAGCAATGTTCCTGGTATAGACCAATCTCATGTTGGAATCAAAATAATCTGAGTTTTCTAAAAAGAAGGAGCGCCGTTCAGGAAAGAACAGGGCAAAGTTCTGATTCACATTCAGTTGAGCTGAATCCGCTTCTACTTGTGAAAAATCCGGGTTGATGGTGGCATTCAGAGTCAGGTTTGAATTGATGCCCCAGTTGACATCGACACCCGCTTCAAAATCGGTGTCGCTGGGACCGTAATCAGCGTCTTCGGGCTCTCTGCTTTTTGAAGCGAGGCCTGTGATGGTTGGGGTGATTTCCAAATCCATGCCTCGGTCGGCATTGGCAAACCCAACGACCTTTTCTGTTTGGCACAGAAAGCAGTCATTGTCTCTCAAGATTTTAACGTTGCGGTATTGGCGTCGGTCATCTCTCGGGTGGGTCCTTTGAACGAACAGCCCCCAGGTTTTTTCTCCAACTGAGTCGGGCATTTGTAATTCGTTGTAAGGAATCTCCATTTCTACCACATAACCAAATTCTGTGATGTTTCCAGCTGACTCCCAGATGGCATCCCATGAGTCGTCTTCATTGTTGCCACTTTGAATCAGGTCCATTTGAACCCCCAGTGGATTGGTGAAAAACTCTAATGCACGTCGTTCATCATTGTATGTGTCAAGTACAACACCGACAAAATCATCACTGTAGGATGAATCTCTATCGCGCAGGAAAGCCCTGATTTTTTCGGGTTCCGGGTCTTCAGCCCTGAACCCTATCACCAAGGTGTTACCCGTATCAATTAAGAAGGCTTCGGTTTTAACTTGTGCGGGTATGTTTTCAGCCGGGCTGGTTTCCCACACCAGAGGGATGAGCAGTGCTTGTTCCCAAGCAGGTTCATCCATGTAACCGTCAATTTTGATGTTGGTGTTTTCCAGTAATGGAACGCGTTTGTTGTCGATTTCTTGTGCGTTGATTAAAAAACTGCACAACAATAACCAAATGCTCTTTTTCATGGGTCCCCTACGAAGCTTGCTTTAAATGCCAATAAGAAATTCTAATTTATGGTCATTAACGCGCTCAACCCCCCAAAGGTAACGAATTAATTTATAATTCTTGAGTTTTTTAATCAGGCGTCTTGAGGGCAGGCTTCTTCGCAAAACAATTCATGCAACAAATGAATGATGCTCACAGCTTTGCTGTCAGTCAGAGAATAAAATATGGTTTGGGCATCTCGTCGGATTTTGACCAGATCAGCTTTTCTGAGTTGAGCCAAGTGTTGGGAGAGGGCTGATTGACTGAGTTGGGACAAAGTGTTGTTGAGTTCAGAGACTGACATTTCCTGTTCATGTAATAAGCACAAAATCAATAACCTTTGTTGGTTTGATATGAGCTTTAACAACGCTGAGGCGGAGCCAGAATGCGTCATCATGTCTTCCATTGATTGTCTCATAAAATGCTTTAACCCTCTAAAAACAGAGGCTATTTTGCATGATTCTGAACTGATTAACAACTGTTTGAATATTAGAAAAAACTAATATATAATGCAAGCAAAAATAATGAACAATGGCTGGTAGGTAAAAATGCAAGATAAAATCACTGATTATGTATTGAAACAACCGAAAATGATATTCCTTGTGGTGCTTATGGTTTCAATGCTGACTGCTGCCTTGATCCCACTCATTCAGATTGATACGGATCCGGAAAACATGCTGCCTGATGATCAGGTTGAGCGGTTGTTTCATAACCGGATTAAATCACAATTCAATTTACATGACATGATTGTGGTGGGTGCCATCAATCAGTCCGAGCAGGGCATTTACAACCCTAAATCATTACAAGATTTGTTGAACATTGCAGGTCAAGTGTCGAAGATTGACGGCGTCATCGAACATGATTTGATGGCTTTATCACATGTGGACAACATCACCCAGAAAGGACCTGGTGAGATCCAGTTTGAGTGGTTGATGAAACAGGCACCAAACGATCGTGCAGGTGCCCTGACCATTGCTGAGCAGGTTGAACGCCTACCACTGCTGAAAAATACCCTGGTCTCTGCAGATCAAAAAGCTGCCAGCATCTATGTGCCCATAGCTGATAAGAATGAGAGTCATCGAATAGCGACTGAGATTGAAGCCATTGTAGACAATGCTCAAGGTGATGATGAATACCACATCACAGGGTTACCCGTGGCTGAAGATACGTTTGGATATCAAATGTTCATACAAATGGGCATTTCAGCACCCTTGGCAGGACTGATGATTTTTATATTGATGTGGTATTTTTTCCGAAATTTTAAATTCATTGCAGCCCCCATGATAGTTGCTATGGCCACTGTTATCATGGTGATGGGTACCATGATTGGCATGGGTTATACGGTGCACATCATGAGTTCAATGATCGCCATTTTTCTGATGCCCATAGCGGTGGTGGACTCCATTCACATCATGTCAGAGTTTGTGGAGAAGTATGCAGAAAACAGCAGCCGTGAACAGGTGATCAGAACTGTGATCGCTGATTTATTCAAACCCATGCTGTTCACCAGTTTGACATCGGCGGTGGGTTTTTTCTCTTTGATGTTAACCCCCATTCCACCGGTGCAAATTTTTGGTGCCTTTGTTGGGGTCGGTATATTATTGGCTTTTGTCTTAACCATTCTATTCATACCGGCGTATTTGGTGGTTCTCAAACCAGCCGCATTGCGCTCTTTGAAATCCATTCACCATTCAAAGTCAAAGTTATCTAACACCATCAAGGTCATCGGCCAGACGAGCCTCAAGAACAACAAAACAGTGGTTTTGTTGTTCTTGGTGGTTCTTTTGATCAGTGTCTTGGGCATCGTAAAAATTCAAATCAATGACAACCCGGTCAGGTGGTTTAAATCTGACCATCCTATCAGAATAGCAGATCAGGAATTAAATCAACATTTTGCTGGAACCTATGATGCCTATTTGGTGCTTGAGTCTGATGTGTCAGCGACAGAAAATACATTCACACAGCAACTCGAACAAGATCTAGTTTGGTATGAACAGTTTGAAGTGTTTAAAACGACTGAACCCGGATTTCAAGCTCAATTGAATGCCATGTTGTTTTGGGCTGAAGACCAAATGTTTGACGCCGATGCTGAAACAACCGAAAAACTCGATGCCTTATTGGTCATGATAGATGCAGCCAGCGCACAATTGGCATTTTTTAAGTCACCAGATCATTTAGCTTATGTTGCACAATTGCAAAATGCTTTGCAAAGCAGCGGCTTGGTGGGTAAATCCAATTCATTGGCAGATGTGGTTAAAACGGTTAATCGAGAACTTCAGGGAGGCAATGAGTCTGAGTTTAAATTACCAACCAGTCAGGCCGGTGTTGCACAAACATTGTTGCAATACCAGTCTTCACATCGGCCTCATGATCTGTGGCATTTTGTGACCCAGGATTACACCAGCACGGTCATCTGGGTACAGTTGACCAGTGGTGATAATCAGGACATGACCCAAGTGGTTAACTTCATGAAGAATTACATTGAGGATCACCCACCAGCCACAGGTGTCCAAATTAATTGGGCCGGTAAAACATATTTAAACAAAGTCTGGCAGGAAGAAATGGTGGCAGGCATGGGGATGAGCCTGGTCAGTGCATTCGTGGTGGTGTTTGTGATGATGGTTTTGTTGTTCAGAAGTTTGGTATTTGGCATGTTGGCGATGTTGCCTTTGACCATTACCATTGCTTTTATTTATGGGTTGATTGGTTGGCTGGGTAAAGACTATGACATGCCGATTGCAGTTTTATCAGCCTTAACTTTGGGTTTGTCAGTTGATTTTGCCATACATTTCTTGCAACGAGCCAGAGACATCTACAGCGAGAATCATGATTTTAAATTGACCATGCAGATGATGTTCGAAGAACCCGCTGCGGCCATCAGCAAAAACGCAGTGGTGATTGCGATCGGGTTTACGCCATTGCTGTTTGCACCATTGGTACCATACATAACAGTCGGCTTTTTCCTGGCCACCATCATGGCCGTTTCTGCACTGGTCACATTGATGATGTTACCGGCCATGCTTAAGTTGTTGTATCACTGGACTTTGGAGATTAAATCATGAAACAAGCCATGTTGTTGCTCTTTTTTGTAGTGACCGCCAATGCGGGTTCAACATCCTCGGTTGAGCAAATCATCGAACAAGCCAATCTGGCGTCTTTTTATGCAGGAACCGATGGTCGCGGCGAAGCCCGGATGATCATCGTTGACGGCAAAGGTAACAAGCAAATGCGACAATTTGTGATCTTACGAAAGAACCTACAAGCCGGTGATGAGCAGAATTTCCTGGTGGTGTTTTCCAGGCCATCAGATGTGAAAGATACGGTTTTTTTGGTGCACAAAAAGATCGAACAAGATGATGATCGTTGGTTGTATTTGCCGGCTTTGGATCTGGAAAAACGCATCTCGGCCAGTGACAATCGCACCAGTTTTGTGGGGTCCGATTTCTTTTATGAAGACGTTTCTGGACGCGATCCAGATGTTGATGTGCATCAGTTATTGAACCAAGATGGCCAGTACTATTATTTGAAAAGTACCCCTAAAGATCCATCAAGCGTTGAATTCAATCATTACACCATGAAGATTGACCAACAAACCATGTTGCCGATGGTGATCGAATACCATGATGAGTCAGGACAAGTTTATCGGCGCGTTGAAGTGGTTGCTGTGGAGTCGATTCAAGGCCATCCAACGGTGATGAAATCCAAAGTATCCAATTTAAAAACCCAGGGGTATACTTTGCTCGAATTCAGGCGACCCGGTTACGATTTGGGCCTGGAGGACTCGGTGTTTACCATCCGGTCTTTGCGCAACCCTCCTAAACAATGGCTGCGAATGAAGTGAGTCGTGTTTGGTTGATTCTGCTGGCGTTCAGCCTCAATGCGCAACAGTCAAAAGATGATTGGGGTGATGGTTGGTCAGAAGGTTGGGATGATTTGGCATCACCCTGGACCCATTCTGGGTTTGTAGAATGGGCCCACGGTGAACGCATCCAAATGGACGACTTATTTTCAGACCAAACCACATTGAGTGAATCGCGTTGGCATCAGCAGTTTGATTATGCCAATGACCAAATGAGTTTCCATTGGGGACATGATGTTTGGTTTGATGATGTCCCCAGCAGCGATGAATCTGGTTTGAGTTTTGACCTTCGCGAATTCAATTTTCAATTTTCTCTTAAAAACACAGATTTAATCCTGGGTCGGCAGATTACGACATGGGGCACCGGTGATCTGTTGTTCATCAATGACATGTTCCCAAAGGATTGGGTGTCTTTTTTCAGTGGCCGTGATGACAGTTACTTAAAAGCACCCGCTGATGCGATCAGAATTACCAGCTATTTCAATGCCGTCAATGTAGACTGGCTCATCACACCGCATGCTGAACCCGATCGTTTCATCAATGGTGAGCGGTTTTCTTTGTATTCACCGATGGTGCAAATGAACATGGGTGGATCTGAATTGATTAATCCCAGAAACCCGGACACAGCAGAGTATGCCTTGCGTTTGTTTAAAAACATCAATGGGCATCAACTGGCATTGTACGCATACCACGGCATCGAAAAATCTCCCGTGGGTGTCGATGATGATTTGCAGGCTTATTTCCCCGCGAAAGGAGTCTGGGGTGCCAGTTATCAAGGTTCATTGGGCAAAGGGCTGATCAATCTGGAAGCAGGCTATCATCAGGCACTGGATGATCGCCAAGGCACCAACCCGCGGGTGCCCAATTCACAATGGCGGTTCATGGCTGGTTACCAAAGAGAGCTGCGCAAAAAACTCAACTGGGGTTTACAGTATTATCTGGAACACACATTGGACCATAAGCAGTTGATCATGCAATCTCCATTTCCTGACGCTGAACCTGAACAAAACCGACACGTGATCACCAACCGCTTCACTTATCAGGCCTTGCAAGATAAATTAACCTGGTCCTTGTTTGTGTTCTATTCACCCACGGATGAAGACAGTTATTGGCGGCCATCTGTGAATTACCGACACAATGACCAATGGCAGTTCACTGTGGGAGGGCACATTTTCACTGGCCAAAAAGAACATACGTTTTTTGGTCAGTTTGAAGATTCAAGCAGTGTTTTCAGTCGCATCCGCCACCAGTTCTGAATAAAACTGATGACTCAAAAATAATTCATGACTGCTGGCACGCCAAAAATTGATTGTGATGGGTTAAATTAACTCTTTCATTTATGGATAAAAATTTTACAGACATGAATTCTAAACAAATACTCGTTTGGGCTCTGGCAGGGTTTCTGATCGTCTATCACACGGTGAAGATATATTCAGGGATGATTGAAACACCGAATATTGGCCAGGTTTTTTCAGAGAATTATTACCAAAACACGATTCGATTGTTGATTGTTTGTAGTTTGTTTCTGGTGTTGATGTTCAGTCGAATTGGTTTGGGGTTGATGTGGGTTTTTATTGTGTCATTGATTGTGACGCAGTACCTGATGTTGCCGACTGATAAAAACCTGGCGGCCTTGTTGGGGCCGCTGAAAGGGTTGATATTTCCAACAGTCATCTCTTTGATTTTCTGGCATCAACGAAAACCACAGCAACATGAATAATCGATTTTTACAATTCTCATTTAAATTCTGTTGTAGAATAGGTTTCGTAGATTGCAAATTTTACCACCATGACTAAACTCTGTGCGACACAATCATATAAATTGCCTCAATTGAAGCCGTTTATTGATTCGGTCAGCTTTTATCACAATCAACACCAGAGCGACAGCAAGTCATTGTTGTTTGAAGGTTGTCCTGAAGGTTTATTCGAGTTGATATTTCAAAGTGATAAAACGGTTTGGCAAAAAGACCAAAAAGATGGTGTTTGGCGTCAACGCGATGAAGCTTTTCTCGGTGGCTTGCATCAACAAGGGTATCAGTTGAAATTACCGCCGGACACTGAAATCATGTCAGTGCGTTTCAACCACGGTGCATTTAAATATGTGTTTTCTGGTCAATTGAACGATTTTATCAATCAAAAAGTACCCATTACTGATTTGTGGTCACACACTGGCAAACAACTGATTCACAAGCTGAAAAAATCCGATAATCACAAAGGTAAGCTACAGGTGATTGCAGCTTTTCTTGAGTCAAAAATCAACGCAGACAAACATTCAGTCATTGATCAAACCGTACAAGCCATACTGGACTGTCATGGCATGATCGACATGCAGGTGTTGGAACAGCAATCTGCTTTGAGTTCAGCGCAATTCCGCAAGCGCTTCAGGGAAGAGGTGGGTTTGCCACCAAAAAGTTTTGCCAAGGTCATTAAAATGAATGCCATCATGAATCAATTAGAGCGCCAAAAAGGGAAACAATTGCTCACGGATGTGGTTTACGATTTTGGTTATTTTGACCAATCCCATTTCATCAAGGATTTTAAATCGGTTATCGGTAAAACGCCCTCACAATTCAATTTAGCTATTTCTTAAATGGAAAGCTGCTGAGCAGCTTGACCCGCCGAGCCGGTTAGGCAGTGAGTGGAATAAAGGTGGTTTTGTGAAGCAAAGAAACCTTTATGCAATGAGCGATAAGCCGTGAGCTATTGATGTTGCGGCCGCTATCGCTCCTTGCTATCGCGGCAGACCTACATCCATGTAGGCCAATCAGAGGCGAAGAGCGCGAGATAGCAAGTTATGTTTGCCGTGGTCGTTTTCACTTTTGTCTGGAACAGACATGCAGTGCGAAGCAACTGCTCAGACAATAGTCTGTAAAGGTCGGTTTATTTGCGCAGCAAATATGAAGACCTGTCAGACCATGAACCAGAATGGAGCCCCAAGAACATTCCTTTATCCCTGTCTGTTGAATTTATTAGAGCCAAGTGCAGCTCAGTTATCATGTGATTCTATCCAGCCTATCTAATCGATTATATTTGGTTGGCATAATCGAAATTTACTATACCGGAAAAAGTCACTGTTATTTAATGGCCACAAGCGGCTGAATAAGTTAAGAGTTGGTTAAAAAATGGTTTATTGCTCTTAACAATCAGTCATTTAATATTTATTAATTGTGGAGATATCAATGAAACAAAAGTTTCTGACTGAAGCCATACGAAAATCGTTACTGCTGGGTGTGGTTACGACCGGTTTTTATGGTCCTCAAGCGTTTGCTCAAGACGGTGACGACGATTCGGTTGAAGAGCAAGGTAAAATTACTGTTACGGGTTCGCGTATTAAGCGTTCAGACATTGAGGGTGCGGTACCGGTAACAATCATTACTCGTGAACAACTAGAGCTCAGCGGTGAAAGTAATGCTGCTGACTTCTTAAGGAACACCACTTTTAACACTTCCGGTTCTTTCAGACCTCAGTCTGGTAGTTCGATCCAAAGTGTATCAACACTTAGCTTACGTGGTATTGGTTCAGCCAGAACATTGATTCTGATTGATGGCCGTCGTATTCCTAAAGCACCTACTTCCGGTTCAGCACAAGATTTGAACGCCATCCCATTGGGTGCGATTGAAAGAATCGAGATTTTGACTGACGGTGCATCGGCTATTTATGGTTCTGACGCCATCGGTGGTGTTGTTAACGTGATCACACGTACCGATTATACCGGCGCCGAAATCACGTTAGGCGCTCAAGAAGTCAGTATTCCGGCTAATGGTGGTGAAAGAGAAGAAGGTTCTGTACTGTTTGGTGCAGCCAATGACCGCTCTAGCGTTATTGCTGGTATTTCCTGGAATGATCGTGAGATTATTTTTGAAAGGGATTTGCCTTGGTATGTGCCAGGTGGTTCTACTTTCAGTAACAACTTCCGCGCAGTTGCGGCTGCTGGTAACGAAACAGGTCCATTCATTTCAGCCACAGCTTGTGATTTCCCTAACACCGGTTTTTATACCTTGAATCCTGGTGCTGGCGTTGCTGGCGGTGAGCGTTGTGCATATGATTTTAATTTAGAAGCAGCCAATGAAGCCTCGATTGAAAACCAATCTTTCTATGTGAAAGCACGTCATGAAATCAATGACAATTGGGAATTGTGGGTTAATGCCGGTGTTTATGAAACCAAATCATTTGGTCGTTATGCACCAGTACCAGATGGCAGTGCGTTCTCAGGAACAGGCTTACCATTAAGTGCTTCAAGCCCTAACAACCCAAGTAACCCAGCCAGCCCATTGTATGACCCAGCAAACTGGGCCACACCTCAAGTGGTTCACTGGAGACACCGTTTTGATGCGTTAGGTAATCGTGATAACAACATCACCACCACCAACACCAGTTTTGAAATTGGTACCACTGGTCAAGTAGGCAGAGCTGAAGTAGAGTTTGGTGTAACCAGAGCCAACTCTAACAGTGTGAACATTGGTAGAAACTACTTGTTAAGATCTGCTGCAGCTGCTGCTGTTGAAAGTGGTGCTTACAACTTGGCCAACCCATATGGTTCATCATCTACCTTGTTAAATGCATTAAGGGTGACGACCAACCGTGACTCTAAATATGATCAGGACTCCATGTTTGGTTCTGTTGCATTTGATTTGTTTGACATGGCTAACGGCCCTGTATCAGTTTACATTGGTGCAGAGTACCGCGATGTGAAATATCAAGACAGATATGACTCATTGTCAGAAGCGGGTCAAGTTGGTGGTTCATCAGGTTCGAGTGCCGGTGGCGGACGTGACGTAACTTCTGTATTCTTCGAGGGCTTGGTGCCATTGTTGGATAACTTGGAAATGTCAATTGCTGGTCGTTACGATGACTACTCTGACTATGGTAATGACTTTTCACCTAAAGTATCTTTCAGATATCAACCTCTGGATAACCTGACTTTACGTGCATCGTACGGAGAAGGTTTCAGAGCGCCAACTTTGCCAATTTTAACAGCACAACCAGCCAGTTCAGCTGATACCATCAACGACCCACGTACTTGTATCGCTTCGGGATTGCCAAGCAATTGTTTGATACAAACACAGAATACAGTGATTGCTAATCCAAACTTGAGTTCTGAACAGTCAGAACAATTCTCATTGGGTGCTGCCTATGAGCCATTTGACTGGTTGAACTTCACTGTTGATTACTGGAACATTGAAATCACTGATCAGATCAGAAACATCACTGCACAAACATTGGTCAATGAAGATAATCTGATGAACTTCAGCAGGCAACCCCTCGGATGTACCCGTGATGTGGCAACGGGTGCCATCATTACCTGTGTTCGTGGTGCTGTTAACGAAGGATTGATCAACGCTTCTGGTGTTGATATCAACGCTCGATTCACTTACGAAGCTTTGGCGGGTAATTTCTCTCATCAGTTCCAATGGTCTCGTGCTTTGTCTCAAAAGCTTGATAAGAACCGTGAGTTGGTTGATGACCCGGGTCTTCCAGCCAATCGCATCATCATTAACAACAGCTACACCTATGGTGATTGGCAGTTTGCTTATAACATGAACATTGTTGGTGATCAGTTCAATAACGTCAGCTCGTTCAATACATCTGCCGCTGCAGATGCTTACATAGCTGGTTTGGCTCCGGGTACTGATGTTGACAGAGAAGTAGGAAGGGATGGTTTGACATACGTTAAAGATGGTCACAATCCAAATTGGATCACCCATGACTTCCAGTTGAATTACTTTGCGCCTTGGGACGGTAAATTCACAGTCGGTGTGCAAAACGCTGGTGAGAAATTCCCGCCAATTGGGTTAGGTAACACCACCAACCGTGCTTATGATTTCAACTTATACCATGGTTATGGTCGGATCACTTACTTCAGATACACACAAACATTTTGATATGACTGAAGTCTAACTGAGTCTATGGGCTGCTAATGATTTGAATCGTTAAAAGCCCATAGACTTACAACCGGTTTGTATCACCACTCCAAAAACACTGAATCAGTGAATTAAGTGTTGATTTATGTTCTCTTTCAAAGAATTGCATCTATATAGTGAACATCAGGGTGGTGATACAATTTATTAATAGGAATGCCCTTGGGTCTTCTCTGAAATTGTTCCAAACAATGCTCTGCATCCACCCCGTCCTGGGGATCGGTTCGGAAGCAACCAGTGACACTTCACGGATTATTGATCATTTCATCAAGGCTTCTTGACTGTGTCAAAAAGCCATTCTTATATGGTCTGCCTAACCGGGTGCACACGCTGCGGTATTCAAGCAAGGTTTATGACCTTTCAAGGTAAGCCACCATACTTTCACATTACCTGTGCCGGTCAAACTGATCACCAGTTTTCCATCGAGAACCACAGGGGGGTGACACAGTGAACCACAAAAAAGCCCAATCAAGAATGAATGGGCTTTCTGAACTGCGGTATTTCGGTAATTATTTATAAATCTTGAACTCAGCATAACAATTGTTGGTGACAAACAATTCTCCTCGCTGATTAACGCCCCAATTGCCTTCACAAGGGTATTTTCCTTTACTGATTTCACGTTTGAATTCAACGTCCCTGAATGGACCATCGGTGTCGCAAATTTTCAAGTTATTGCGTCGTGATTTACATTTGATGGTAAAGGGTGGACGTACCGGTGTCTGGCTGACCGATCTGCCAGGATAAGTCACGAAACGAGCCCGACAACCGTCTTTAACCCAAATGCCATTGGCGTCATAGCCCCAGCGCTGATCACAGTTGGCAGATCCTAAGTTCTGGACAAACTCCACCCCACCTGAAGTGTCGGCCTGACAAGTTCTGACTTGGCCATAATTGGATTCACAGACGATTTCCTGGCGGGCATTTCCTGGATAATTGGGAGATCCCTGATGGTTGTTGAGCTGATATTCCACCACTCTGAATTTTGCATGGCAGCCGTTCCTGACCCAAAGCCCGTGGGCCGATATGCCCCAGTTTCCGCGACAAGATTGATCGTAGCCTCGGCCCATTTCTTCAATTAATTCAACGCTTTGGAGTTCTGGAACTTGACAGTTTTGGACTGTTCGCCCGATGGCTCTACATTCAACAATGCCATCGCCATATACTGAACCAGGATTATTGTAGCCAGATCCGGAAACCCAAAAGTCTGCTTTACAACCATTGGCCACCCAAATTTCATTTTGGTTGTAACCCCAGTTACCACGGCAACTTCTGTTACTGAGTTGATGAATCAGTTGTACTTCAGCACCATTCAAGTTCCGTGCACAGGTTTGTCTGCGGTAACTGTAAGATTCACACCTGATGATGTCGTCTGTACGACCATAGTGATCCTGATACCGGTCGATTTGGAATTCCCCACGACAACCGTTGGTGACCCAGACGCCATAATAATCATAGCCCCAATTGCCTTGACAAGAGTTGTAGCCTATTTGTCTGACCAGCCTCACACCACCACTGGTGTCAGCTCGACAGTGTTGTCGGCCTCCGCGGTATGATTCGCAGACAAAGCGATCACCTGAACCGTAGTTATTTTGGCCGTAAGATTTCTCGCTTTTGCTTTTGTTGAACTGTTCTTCCGTTGAGTTGTTTTCAGTTGACAGCTGTTTAAGTTCTTTGACTGCTGTGGCCTTGTCTTGTGCAGCCATTGCCGAACTTGCCAACAGAATCATGCCCCATATGATGTACTTTTTCATTGTTATTCTCCGTATTCATGCTGCCAATTATTTTAGCAACTAAGGCACGAATTTGGAGAACAAATTGTAAACAAGTGAAAAGTAGTTCAGATAGCTATGTCTAAGAATTATTTAGTTGCAACAATTCATACATTTTCTGTTGCACCAAAGTCAAGGCTTTGAGCGGTCTGAGCATCACTTTGAAGTCGATGATTAGACCTTGGTCGTTGAACTCAATCATGTCTACCCCGTTGATGATCAGGCCATCAATCTCAGCTTGAAACTCCAACACAGCCTGATTTCCATCAAAAACTTCTCTTAAGTATTTAAAGTCATTGGGTAACAGCACGTGAAAAGCAGCGGTTAAGTACATTTTTACCAGTGGCTTACCCACTTGCGGCGTGTGTAACACCGGAGAGTGGAACACCACTTCATCCGCCAAAATTTCATTGAGTTGATCGGGATTTCCATCCTGAATGATTTGGTGCCATTGTTCAATGGTAGTTTGACTGGTCTGTGAACTCATACCAAATACCCACCATCGACCGGCAAACTGACACCCGTGATGTATTTGGCCGCATCAGATGCCAAAAATAAATAGGCCGGGGCGATTTCTTCAGGTTGTGCCATGCGGCCCAGTGGTATCTGCGGTAGGATCATTTTCAACATGGCTTCATTTTGAGTCAGGGCTGAGGCAAATTTGGTATCAGTCAGGCCCGGTAATACGGCATTGACACGAATGCCAAACGGTGCGCACTCTTTAGCGAAACTTTCAGTCATGGAAATGATGGCGGCTTTGGAGGCGGAATAGAGTGATTGGTTGTAGCCTGTGATGCGGCCATTGACAGATGAGGTGTTGATGATAACACCTGCTTTTTGTTCACGCATTTGCTGTCCGGCCAATTGGCTCATATGAAAATAGCCTTCAATGTTGACTTCGATGGTTTTTTGAATGGCCGCAAAGCCCATATCCAAAACATTACCGAAATAGGGGTTGGCCGCTGCGTTGTTGATCATCACATCAATGCGACCCAGCTCAGCCACAGTTTGTTTTATCAGTTGTTCACGTGATTCTCGATCGCCATTGTGGCAAGTGATGGCTGATGCCAGACCTCCCTTGGCTTTGATGGCGTTTGCTACGGCATCAATACCTTCTTGAGAACGTGAACTGACCACCACATGGGCTCCTTGGTCAGCAAATTGGCGGGCGATGGCTTCACCAATGCCACGGCTGGCGCCAGTAATAAGGACAACTTTATTTTTGAATTCGGTCATGTGTTTTCTCTTCTTATGATGTGGTTAATGGTTTATTTGATTTGTCTGATCGCTTGTTGCAACATCAAGTCACGGACCATGCTCAGCGGTTTGAAGGCCGGGTTGTCGGTTTGCCCTTTTTCATAGCGGTAAAAAATTTGTTGCACAATCACCGCCAGTCGGAACAAACCATAGATGTAATAAAAGCTGTAGTCATCAATGGTCATCCCGCTCAAGCTGGCGTATTGGTGGACCACCTCATCGCGGGTCAACATGCCATCCAAGTGGGTGGGCATCATGCCCATTTGTTTCAGCACCTCGTGATCGCCATCCTCAATCCAGTAGGCCAATGAACAACCCAAATCCATCAACGGATCACCGATGGTGGTCATTTCCCAATCCAGCACGCCAATGATGGACTGTTGATTGTTTGGATCAAACACCACATTGTCGAACTTATAGTCATTGTGAATCAGGGTGTAATCACGCTGGTCTTCTGGTTGGTTGTTGACCAACCATTTGATCACTGGTTCAGCGATGTCTTGTTCAGGCGCAACACGGGTGTAACGATGAACCCAACCAGCGATTTGTCGGTCAATGTAGCCCCGACCCTTGTTGAAATGTTGCAGACCATCAGTGGGTGCTTGGTGCAATTGGTTATGGACTTTGATCAGTTCATGGCATAACAGCGACAAATCAGCGCCTTGATAAATGTCAGGTAATGTCTTGCGAATGATGATCCCGTTGATGGGTTTCATGACATAAAACTCACGATCAAATACATCACTGTCGCCGCAAAACAGCACCACCTCAGGGCACAGTGGAAAGGCTGGATGCAACTTTTCAAGCAACTTATACTCCCGGTGCATGTCATGAGCGCCTTTGGCCTTGGTGCCAGGTGGTGAGGTCCTTAAGATCCATTCATTGGCCTCATCTTTTAATGAATAGGTGAGGTTGGATGCACCACCTTTGAATGCTGTGAAATGAATGTGGCCAACCACGTCCAGGTGCTGGGTTAAGTAATTGGCGATGTTATTTTGTTGTTGTGGGTTCATTTATTTGACTTGGATGAGTTGATAAACAGTCAGCAGCAAATTGGCTACGTATTGGTCGGCATTGATGTTTTTTTGTTGGTATTTCCATGATTTCAAATACCATTCTTGCAGCATGACTTTCAACATGGCAGAGACAAAATCAGGGTTGGTACACTGGCTCAATCCCTGGGCATTGGCATCCATGATGCGTTCCAAAATGGCTGTTTCCATGAACTGCTCAGATGCGATGATGGTTTCCATCAATTCTTTATCCAGACTTTTGCACTCCATGAACACAAAGTAGAACCATTTTTTTAATCTTTCGCTGATGTAAATATGCCGCGCCAACAATTCATTGAGTTCAAAAACCGGATCCTGGTGACGGTATTTTTTGATCTTCAAACAGGTTTCTGCCATATGGATCATGGCTGCATGGATCATTTCGGCAATTTGATTTTTATTGGCAAAGTATTTATATAAGCCACCCATACTGATGTCGGATTCCTGGCTGAGATCCCGCAAAGTCATGGCTTGAAAGCCTTTGGTCTGGGACAGCTTAAACACACTCTCTATGATGGTTTTGAATTTTTTGGTGGCGATGTTGCGGTTTTTTAAGTTGAGTTTTTGGTGGTAGAGGTCAAACATACATGACCATTCATCTCCAATCAAGGCTTCATATTCTTGCAAAAAAGTTTCGTAACTGAGGTTCATTGATGGTGGCTTTTTAACAGGCTCTTGGCCAATGATATTTTATGTACTTCATCCGGGCCGTCATAAATTCTTGCCGCCCGTTCTTCACGATAGAAGAACGCGACCATGCTGTCATCGGTCATACCCAGTGCTCCCATAGACTGTAACGCTTTATCCACCACTGATTGTAACATGTTGGCACATTCGAATTTAATCATTGATATGTGGTGCTTGGCGGCATCAAAGCCTTGTTCGTCGATGATGCGAGCTGTTTCCATCACCAAACACCGGGATGCATTCATCGCTGCAAAAGATTCAGCAATCATGGTCTGAATAACGGCTTGATCTGCCAGCACACTGTTGGCTGTTATCGGTCTTTGTTTGACATGACTACACATCAAATCAAAGCACCTTCTGGCTATACCGATCCAACGCATGCAGTGTTGGATGCGACCAGGTCCCAGGCGTTGTTGGGCCATTTTAAAGCCAGTACCTCGTTGGCCGATTAAATGATTGGCGGGTACTTTGCAATCAGTGAACTCAACTTCGCTGTGTGAGTAATACCCGGACCCACTGTGGCCCATAACTGGGATGTTTCTTATGTTTTTATATCCAGGGTTGTCCAGCGGCACAATGATCATGCTGGCTCGTTTGTGCTTGGGAGCGTCTGGATCTGTCACGGCCATCACGATGGTGAATGTGGCACCATCTGCAGCCGTGGTAAACCACTTTCTACCATTGATCACCCAATGGTCATCAATCAATTCTGCTGAGGCCTCTAACATGGTTGGATTGGACCCGGCTGTGTGTGGTTCTGTCATGGCAAAACAGCTGCGTATCTTGCCCTGGGCTAACGGCAGTAGGAAGTTATCTTTGATGAAGTCATTGGCGTATAAATGCAACAACTCCGCGTTGCCTGCATCGGGTGCCTGGCAACCGAAACAGTAATGTCCCAGAGGTGATTGACCAGTGACCTCCGAGATTTGACCCAACTGGCTGGTGGTTAATGACATGCCGCCCACAGAAGCGGGTAAATTGGGTGCCCACAACCCGGCTGCTTTGACCTGTTCGCGCACTTGGTCCAATTGCGAATAGAGCTCATCCCATTGTTGGGTAAGGAATAAAGGCTCCAGTGGGATGACTTGTTGCTTGATAATGGTCGCAATGGCTTGCAACATGTCTTGAAAGTTATTTTGGCTCATGTGTTGTTCTGATTGTGGGATGAAGTATCTGACCGGTTGGTTCGTGCACCAAAGTACATCAAAGGTTGGGCTGCAGGTACTGTATTTGTCTTCATGGAACTGCTTATGTTCGGGTGAGTAAGCAATGCCCAAAGACACCAATTTTCGATGATTATAACAAAAAGCGAGTGAATGTTCGCTTTTTTTGTTAAGATGCCCCGATGAAGAAAAAAGTCATGGTAATAACTGGTGCTGCCAGTGGTTTGGGACGGGCGATCGCGTTGGCAGCGGCCCAAGATGGGTACGACATTGCTGTTGTGGATGTGCAACAAGAAGCTGGTCTTGAGACGGTCGAAGAAATCAATCATTACGACGTTGAGGCGGCCTATTTTCATTGTGATGTAGGCCAGGCAGATGCCTTGTTAACTCTCAAAGATCAAGTCATGTCTCACTTTGGTCAAGTTGATGTCTTGATCAACAACGCCGGTGTGGGATCTCAGGGTACTGTGTGTGAATCTGATGAAGCCCAATGGCAACGCCAATGGCAAATAAACCTGATGGGTGTGGTCAGAGGCTGTCAAGCGTTTGTACCTCAACTGAAGCGCAGCCCATCTCCAGCGATTGTTAATGTGGCATCTTTTGCAGCAATTGCTTTGGCGCCCGGGGTGGCCTCATATAACGTGGTCAAGGCAGGGGTTTTGGCTTTGAGTGAAACGCTCAGGGGAGAACTGGCGGTGGACAACATACATGTATCGGTGGTTTGCCCCGCCTTCTTCAAAACCAACTTGGTAGAATCGATGCATGATGCCAATGATAAAATCAAAAATCAAATCAACCGTTGGATGGACAACTCCAATTACACCGCCGATGATGTGGCCCGGATGATTCTGGCTGCTGTCAAAAACAAACAGTTTATGGTGTTGTGCGACAGCCAAACCAAATGGCAGTACCGCATTTCACGCTGGCTGCCCAACTACTTTTTCAAACAAAAACTTAAAATGGTCAAGAGGATGTTCAAATGAATGAAGCCGCAAGTAACTGGATGATTTATGGAGCCACCGGTTATTCTGGTGAGCTGATTACGGCACATGCAGTGGCGTCTGGCTTAAAACCAGTCCTGGCAGGGCGGAATGAAAACAAAGTCAAAGCATTGGCCGAAAAATATGGTCTGGATTACCGTGTATTCAGTATCGATATGTTGTCACAATCAGATGCTTTGATTGCTCAAATGGACTTGGTACTGAATTGTGCCGGTCCTTTTTCACAGACGGCAGATGTGGTGATGCAAGCTTGTTTGAAACAACAAGCGCATTACCTGGACATCACCGGTGAGATTGATGTTTTTGAATTGGCTGCCAGTTTAGACGCTGCTGCGAAAGAACGTGAAGTGGTATTGTGCCCTGGTGTCGGGTTCGATGTGATACCTACCGATTGCGTGGCAGGAAAATTGAAGACCATGATGCCTGATGCCACAGATTTGACCCTTGGGTTTGACTCTCGTTCTGGGTTCAGTCCAGGAACTGCAAAAACATCAGTTGAAGCCTTGCCGCATGGAGGCAAAGTGAGAAAGGCAGGAGAGATAGTGACTGTGCCTTTGGCAGCGAACACCCGAAAAATTGACTTTGGTGGTGGTGAAAAGTTAGCGATGACCATTCCTTGGGGAGATGTTTCTACCGCCTATCACAACACCAACATTCCAAATATTGAAGTGTATATTCCCGCATCACCAGGCATGATCAAACAAGTCAAAAGAATGAACTGGTTTAAACCTGTTTTGGGGTTGGGCTTTGTACAAAATTTCTTGAAGAGGCGCATTGAGAAAAAAGTCAAAGGTCCTGACCAGGCAACCCGGGCAAAATTAACCACATTTGTGTGGGGTGAGGTCAAAAATGCGGCCGGTGAGGTCAACACGTACCGCATCGAAGTGGCCAATGGTTATGAGGTGACTGCGACTGGATCGGTCTATGTGGCACAAGCTTTGTTGGGAGGCCTTGCTGAGTCTAATGGTTATCAGACGCCATCAACATTGTTAGGTATTGATTTGATTGAGAAATTACCAGGCACAACAATCATTGGCTGATATGAGGAATGTTCTTGGGGCTTCATTCACTTTTATCCCTGACAAAAGTGAAAACGACCGCGGCGAACATGACTTGCTACTTTGCGCTCTTCGCCTCTGATTCGCTATGCTCACCAACCGGCTCGGCGGGTCAAGCTGCTCAGCAGCTTTCAGTTGTGTAATACGAATTTGTAACTACATGTATTTGACTGTTGGTAAAATGTTGCATTGACCTATAAACATACCTTTTGCTATTGATTTATTGGTATCATGTATCTGTTGATAATAACGGATGTACCAATGAAATATACTTTTTTGGCGTTTTTTCTGATTCTTAGTGGTTGGGCTCAGTCTGCATTGAAGCCTGCAGATGGGCTGTGGCGAAGCACTGATGATCCGGACATTGGATCTGGTTTGATGATGGTGACACAAGGCGACATTACACTGATCAGTATTTATTCTTACACCCTTGAAGGTAAACCTAAGTGGTATCTGGCAGTCGGCCAAGTAGATGAAAATGGATTATTAACTGCGGATTTGATAGAAACATTCAGTGGAACTTCCATTTTGGCTGATCATCCTGATTCAGCTTCTGTTGTGAGTGAAGTAAGGCAGTTAACCATCCAATTTGACGGGGTACAAACTGCCAGATTTGCCATTGATGACAGTGACTATAAATCAATCCAACCGCTTACATTTGGACACTCGTCTTTCATAACTGAACACCTCAACCTCAGTGATGGAACATTTTATGCGGTACCTGACCCAACGGGATCTTGGGCTCTTGCAGATCCAAGTGGTGGAGATGCTTATGTTTTAACACTTGCGGAAGTCGACGGTGATTCAACTGAACCATTTCTACAAAAGTATTATTCCAGCAGCCACAGCAGTACAGAAAACTGGTTGCTCAAATGTCCTCATCAATTCTTTCCAAACACATTGCCATTTTCTCAGCCATTTTGTGTTTTAGATAGAAATAACGAAAATCTGGAGCCATTGCGATTACCCTTCAATGAATTGAGTTATGGTCACATGGCTTTGAAATCTCAGAACGATGTTACTTTCGTTGGCCATCGAACTCGCTTTGATCATGGTTTGAAACCCAATGATGGGTATTGGCGCCCTGAAGATGATCCTGACATCGGCAGTGGTGTGGTGATGACCACCCAAGGTGATGTGACAGTGGTTTTGATTTACAGCTATGATGATCTGGGCCTGCCTGTTTGGCAAATTGCCAGCGGGGTGTTTGATGCTCAAGGTCTACTTCAGACGCCTTTGATTTCGACCACAGGCGGTTCACCGATAGAGGTCAATGGTAAGACCACAGCAATTGTGACTGGGTTAACCCAAAGCTTAGAAATTCAATTGATTGGCACAGAGCTGGCCACTTTCAGTATCGACGGTTCAACCCCTAAACACATCCAAGTTAATAATTTTGGAGCTGAACTGTATTCAACAGAGCAAGTTCAAGTGAATGAGAAATCCTATCAATTTCCTGATCAAGCCGGACAGTGGCTGGTGGTTGATAATCAATTGGCGATGTTTGAAGTAGTCAACTTGAATTATTATGACCCCAATGCAACCATCAGTCCTGCCATTCCATATTTGATCGGAGCCAGGGCTTACAGTGACTTTGGAAGCAATCAACAGGTTGACATTGACTTTACTTGTTCAGTGACAACCACGGGGTATACTAATGTGCCAGAAGTGCTCCAGCCATATTGTTTAGGCACATTTTATATGCCACAAAGTAACCTTTATAATCGACTGACTAAGTTGTATTTTCAGGACATTGGTGTGAATAATTTTAGGTCTTACCTGGGGCCTGATAACGGAACCATCCAAGAGATTGAAAATCTTGACCGCAGCGAAAACTACATTCAGTATTACCGATTGGACTGACTCAGGTCTTAGGACAAGAACTGTTTAGATAATTCATCCAGGAATGCCCTTTGTTTGTCATCCAGAAAGGGTGCAATCATTTGCAGAATGTGGAATATGCCATGTGACAATTTCTTTTGTTCATCGAAGTTGTCATCGAAAATAGCCACTGAATAATTCAACCAAAAGGTAGAGGTCAGGGCAATTTGGTCTGCCAGGTTGGCAGTGGTTCTTTGGTCGGCTGATATCACCCCATCTTTTCTCAGCAGTTCCAATATATTTAAGGCGGTTTGAGATTTAAGGGCCAGGATGTGTCGAAAGTGTCTTTTCAAAAAATCAATGCGGTTCATCAACTGAATCAAATTTCGGTATAAGAACCTGTACTCAACAATCACTTCAAACACCATGTTTAAGTACAGCCACATGTCTTTCATCGACGCATGGTCTAAATCAGGTGAATCTAAGACGGCTTTGATCTTTTTTTCATACTGTAAAAAGATTTGCCAGATGATGTCGTCTTTGCTTTTGTAATGGTAATAAAGGTTGCCAGGGCTGATGTCCATTTCATCGGCAATGTGGTTGGTGGTGACGTTGGGTTCACCTTCTTCGTTGAACAGCATCAACGCTGTGGCCAAAATGCGGTCCTTGGTTTTCAATTATTCAGCCAATTTGTTGACCAGATCAACATACTGTTGTTTGGCATCATCACTGCTGATACCTTTTAACTTTTCCCATGCTTCATACTTGGCAGCACCCACAAAATCGAAAAAGCCAGGTTTTTCTCCTTGAACATCGCCTGTTGATCCTTGTTTATATAAAGCGTACAGTTTAAGTAAGGTACCGTCATCTGGTCGTTTGGTTAAATTTTTTATGTCTTTCTGTGCATTCTCAAATGCATCATTTAATTCAGTCATGTTATGATAATCGAAAATTGAATAAGCTTCATTTGACACGATTTTAAATCAACGGTCAATCAAATAACGGGAGAAAATTAATGTCATATTTCATTACAGGTGCCACAGGCTTTGTCGGAAGACACTTGTTAGAAAAATTGTTTGCAAGATCAGGTCATATTTACCTGTTGGTCCGTTCCGGGTCGAAAACTAAATTAAAAAAGATGCTGGAAGAAATGGATGCGCCCATGCGTCGTATTGACATGATCACAGGTGATTTGACCAAAAACAGTTTGGGCGTCAGTAAAAAGAACAGAGACATGATGAAGGGCAAAGTGAAGCATTTTTATCATTTGGCTGCCATTTATGACATGAGTGCCGGTCTGGATGAACAAATGGCGGCCAATGTGGATGGCACTTCTCATGCGGTTCATTTGGCAGAAGCCATCAAAGCCAAGTGTTTCCATCATGTTTCCTCGATTGCTGCTGCCGGTATGTATCCAGGCGTGTTCCGTGAAGACATGTTTGAAGAAGCAGAAGAGCTGGATCACCCATACTTTAAAACCAAACACGATTCAGAAGCGGTGGTCAGACACACCTGCCAGATTCCATACCGCATTTATCGACCAGCGATGGTCCTGGGACATTCAAAAACCGGTGAAATTGACAAAATTGACGGGCCTTATTATTTCTTTAAACTGATTCAAAAACTGCGCAATACGTTCCCGAAATGGATGCCTATGATGGGCATTGAAGGTGGTCGACTGAACATGGTTCCAGTGGATTATGTGGTGGATGTTTTGGACCACATTTCACATCAGAAAGGTCTGGATGGCGGTTGTTTTCACATCACTGACCCTAAGCCCCGAAGGATTGGTAATGTGCTGAATATTTTTGCCGATGCTGCCAATGCGCCGCAGATGAACATGCGGGTTGATGCACGCATTTTTAATTTTATTCCAGGGGCCGTGAAGCAGGGTTTGATGATGTTGTCGCCAGTGAA
The DNA here is from genome assembly GCA_965230295.1 of Marinicella sp. Classification (GTDB taxonomy): domain Bacteria; phylum Pseudomonadota; class Gammaproteobacteria; order Xanthomonadales; family Marinicellaceae; genus Marinicella. The sequence continues at coordinate 3,106,247 of OZ246001.1, forward strand.
GCGCATTCGATCGCAGGTGTTCAATGATTTGGGTATTCCCCCCGGAATTTTGAAGTTCATTAATTATCCAACGAGATTTGATGACCGTGAAACACAAAAAGCAATCAAAGGTTCCGGCATCAAATTACCTAAGCTGAAAAAATATGCATGGCGTCTATGGGATTATTGGGAACGGAATCTGGATCCTGATCTGTTCATTGATAAATCCTTATCAGGCCGGGTTAAAGACAAACGTGTCATGGTAACTGGGGCCACTTCTGGTATTGGTTTGGCGGTGGCAGAAATGTTGGCAGATGCCGGCGCTCATTTGATCATTGTGGCCCGCGGTAAGGAAAAATTGGATGAGACAACCAAAGAATTGAAAAAGAAAGGCATCAAAGTTTCACCTTATACCGCTGATTTGTCTGATGAGAAATCAGCAAAGAAACTGGTCAAAGATGTGATCAAGGATTTAGGTGGTGTGGACATCTTGGTGAACAATGCAGGTCGCTCAATTCGCCGATCAATTGCCTTGTCATATGACCGATTCCATGATTTTGAAAGGACCATGGATTTGAATTATTTTGGTTCATTGCGTTTGATTATGGGCTTTTTACCCGGTATGTCAGAACGTCGTGCGGGTCATGTGATCAATATTTCATCCATTGGGGTATTGACCAACGCACCAAGATTCTCAGCCTACGTGGCATCAAAAGCTGCATTGGATGCTTTTTCCCGGTGTGCGGCTGCCGAATACAACGATTTGAATGTGGCCTTTACCACCATTAATATGCCACTGGTGAGAACACCCATGATTGCACCCACCAAAATGTATAACAACGTGCCCACCATTTCACCTGAAGAGTCGGCTTTGTTCATCAAAGACGCCATCATCAGACGCCCTCAACGGGTGGCCACTCGATTGGGTATTTTTGCGCAGGTGATGCATGCAGTCATGCCAAAATCCATGGAAGTGATGATGAATACTGCATTCAACATGTTCCCGGATTCGGCAGCTGCTCGGGGTGATACCAGCAGTGCTCCGAAAGAGGTTTCACCAGAACAAATGGCATTTGCCAGTTTGATGCGTGGCGTACATTGGTGATGGTTGGCTAAATTCAGAAGAAGAAAAATTCTTTACAGAAATTTTCTTCTTCAATCGTTACAATACGTGACAATTTTATAAGTAAGCATGATCCATAGGAGTGTTTGAGTGTTTGAAATAGTCAGCAGCGGCGGCGTAGTGATGATTTTCTTATTGATTTTGATGGCCTTGGCCATGATGATCGTGGGCGAACGATTTTGGAGCCTGAGAGACAAAGAAATCATTCCTCAGGAATTGCCTGATCAGGTCATAGAATGGTCGAAAAAGAAAAACTTAGATCAAAAACACATCGACCAACTGGCAGAAACATCTCCACTTGGTTATTTAATGGCAGTGGCCTTGCGAAAGCGCAATGACCCAAGGGATGAAATCATTGAATCCGTTGAAGATGCCGGCAGACACTTGTCACATCAATTAGAAAAGCCTTTAAACTGGTTGAATGCCATCGGAGAAGTGTCCCCATTGTTGGGTTTGTTGGGTACCGTTATTGGTATGATGAAAGTCTTTGCCAACATCATGGAGTTTGGAGTGGGTAATGCCAACCAACTGGCAGGTGGTATTTCGCAGGCCTTAACTACCACAGCAGCCGGCCTGATTGTTGCCATACCTGCGGTTCTGTTTTACCGCCACTTTAAAAATAAGATTGCAGATCAAACCATTGTCATGGAACAACAGGTCATGCAACTCATTGACTCAATCAGCAACAGCAAACCATGAAAATCACCAGTCAGCAACCTGAAAGCAGGAAACTGAATTTAACGCCATTGATAGATGTGGTGTTTTTGTTGTTGATCTTTTTCATGGTCAGTACCACGTTCGAGAAACAAGCCAAATTAAAAATTGAGTTACCAGAAGCCAGCGTTGAACCTGCCGTTTCCCAACAACAAGATCTGGTTATCTCCATCAGCCAAAAGGGCGTGTTTTTTGTGAATAACAATGAATTGGTGAATGCCCAGCGGCAGTCGTTACAAAATGCATTGCAAAAAACAGTTGAGGATGCCAGAGACATGCCTGTGATCATCCGGGCGGATGCCAATGTGGCGCACAAACATGTGGTCATGGCCATGGATGTGTTGGGTGGTATGGGCTTTGAAAAAGTATCAATGGCCACCACCCAAGCCAGTGACAGTCAGTGAATACTGAAAAACATCAGTCAACCTACTTGGGGTTGTTGCGTTATGTGAAACCTTACAGAATGGTCTTCTTTGTTGCTATTTTGGGTGCGATTGTGGATGCAGCCATGAAGGCTTTCTTTATCTGGTCACTGTCTTACATACTTGAAAAAGCATTTGAACTCAAAGACCCATTGTGGATCAAGTCAATCCCAGTGTTTGTGATCACTGTATTTTTGATTCGCAGTATGGGAAATTTTGCTGCAGCCTATGGTTTTACCTGGGTGGGGCGCAAAGTGGTCAATGATCTTCGATTGGCTGTTTTTGGACAGTATTTAAGGTTGCCACAGCAGTTCTATGACAAAAACTCTTCGGGAGGATTGATCTCAAGAATCACCTATGACATCGAACAAATGGCCAATGGGGTATCGAAAAACTTTGTTTTGATCATTCGAGAAGCCTTATCAATTGTGTTTTATTTGGCGGTGATGTTTTATTGGTCTTGGCAATTGGCCTTGGCTGCTTTTGTGGCATTTCCATTGATTGGCTTGATTATTCGTTTGGTTAATAAACGTTTCAGACGCATTGGACATGGCATTCAAAGATCTATTGCTGACATCACCCAAACAGTTGAAGAGGTGGTCAAAGGCCATAAAATTGTAAAAATTTTCAAAGGCCAAAATCAAGAAAAAGACAAGTTTGCCAAAAACATCAAGACCAACCGGCAGCTCCAAGTCAAAATTGTGGCTACCCAAGAAGTGATGTCATCGATCAACTTGATGCTGGTGGCTGTGGCCTTATCCTTTATCATGTATGTGGCTGCCACTTCAGACATGAGTGCTGCCAATTTCATGTCCTTCATGATGGCGATGTTGGCTTTGATGCCCACCATAAAAAACCTCTCGGCTGTTTTTTCAACCATACAAACCACTTTGGCAGCAGCTGATAGTGTGATGCATGTATTGCAGGAATCACCAGAAAAAGACACTGGGGCTGATGCCTTTAGTGCTGAGCAAGTGGGTTTTGAATTCAAACAAGTTTCATTCACCTATGACAGTGAGACCACGGCACTTAATGACATCAGTTTGAACATTACAGCCGGTGAGAGTGTCGCTTTTGTGGGCGCTTCCGGTGGCGGTAAAACGACATTGGTTAACTTGGTGCCACGATTTTATGATGTAACACAAGGTGAGATCCTCATCAATGGACACAACATCCAGGCATACACTTTATCCAGCCTGCGAGATCACATATCTGTGGTCAGCCAGGAAGTGGTCTTGTTCAATGACACTGTGAAAAATAACATTGCCTATGGTTCACAAGCAGACAGTTCGGATGAAGACATCATCAAAGCAGCGCAACAAGCCAATGCCTTGTCTTTCATTGAGGAACTGCCGGATGGTTTTGAAACCGAATTGGGAGACAATGGGACCCGCCTGTCTGGTGGACAGCGCCAACGCATTGCCATTGCACGGGCGATATTAAAAAATGCCCCGGTTTTGATCCTGGATGAAGCCACTTCTGCACTGGACACCGAATCGGAAAAGCACATTCAACAAGCGTTAGAAAAATTGATGGTCGGTCGCACCACGTTGGTGATAGCACACCGCTTATCTACCATTGAAAATGTTGATAAAGTTGTGGTGCTGAATCAAGGTCAGGTGGCTCAAACAGGTACCCATTCACAATTGATGGCTGAACCTGGTATCTATGCTCAATTACAACACAGTCAACAGTTAACCAACACACAGGCAGACACAACCCATGAATGAAGAGAAAATTCGCCAACGGTGGTATGGCGGTGGTAAAGTCAGTGGTATTGCTCGCTTGGGTGCAAAATTCTTTTCAGTCCTTGTGGGCTTCAGAAAGTGGCTTTATTCAATCGGACTGAAAAAAACACACCGGTTGAATGTGCCAGTTATTGTGGTTGGCAACATCACAGCAGGTGGTGGTGGTAAAACCCCGATGGTCATCTGGCTGGCGCAACATTTACAAGCACAAGGCTATAAGCCTGGAATCATTTCCAGAGGGTATGGTGGGAAACGCAAAGTTGAACCCATGTTTGTCACAGCCAATGCCAACCCGGCTGCTTCTGGCGATGAACCCTTACTGATGTCAAAGAAAACAAAATTGCCCGTGATGGTTGGTAAAGATCGGGTCAAAGCCGGTAAAATGTTGATCAAAAATTATTCAGTCAATGTCATTGTGGCTGATGATGGTTTACAACATTTGGGACTGGGTCGTGATGCTGAAATTGTGATGCTGGACGCCAAATGGCGAACGGGAAACCACCTCATGTTACCAGCGGGACCCTTGCGGGAGCCTTTGGAACGTTTGAATGCTGTCGACCTGGTGGTGTTCAAAGGGTACATGGACAACCAACATCATTATGATTTTGAGATAGAAACCATCCATCAGCTCAATCATCCCAGTGTGGTCAAAGAATTTGCTGATTTTCGCAATAAAAAAGTGGTGGCCATGGCCGGTATCGCCAACCCCGATAGTTTTTTCTCCTTGTTAGCCGCTGCGGGTATGGCCATTGTTAAACAACCATTGCCTGATCATCATGACCTCACAGCTGCTGATTTTGAGCCACATGAAGACACATTTGTTCTGATCACTGAAAAAGATGCGGTTAAATGTGAGCATATGAATTTATCGCATGTCTGGGTGGTCAAGATGAAAATCAACCTGCCTGAAGAAACCATCGCGGCATTGGATGATGTGATTCAAAAGGTGATGTCATGAGTGCTTTTGAGTTTGTGGTGTGTATCCCGGCCCGATTTGCATCAACCCGGTTGCCAGGAAAACCCTTGATTAAACTGAAGGGTAAAGAACTGGTTCTTTGGGCCGTTGAGGCTGCCAATCGCTTAGGCGCCACTCAAGTGGTGGTGGCCACTGATGATCACAGGATTGAATCTCTGGTTCAAAACCATGGACATCAAGCCGTGATGACCCGGTCTGATCATCCCACCGGGACCGATCGCATCGCTGAATGTGCTGAATTGATGGGGTGGGGGGACAATACGTGGGTGCTGAACTACCAGGGAGATGAACCTAACATTCCAATAACCAATGTTCAACAAGTGGTCGAGGTGGTCAAAAAACATACCGATGCCAGCATCGGAACTTTGTATCAAAAAATTCACAGTCTGAAAGATTTGTTTAACCCCAATTTGGTTAAGTTGGTGACGGATGAACATCAGCGTGCACTTTATTTCAGCCGCGCATCGATCCCTTGGTCACAAAAGGAGTTCTCAAAAGATCAAAGTGCAGATGACCCATTGCCTAATGGCGTAGACTACAAACACCACATTGGTTTGTACATGTATAAAGTGGCATTCCTTAAACGATTCAGCCAAACGGCACCCAGTGATCTTGAGTTAACCGAGTCTCTAGAACAGTTAAGGGCATTGTCTATGGGGGAAAAAATAGTGGCTGCTGCAGCAGTTGAACCAATGCCTCATGGCATTGATACCCAGGCCGATGTTGAAAGGTTTGAAAATTCATAAAATCAATATGTCATCCCACATAATCAACAAGAACGGGCTTTACTGTATGAATAAAGGTTGTATATTGTATGATGAATCAATAAAATTTCCCGCTTAATTTGAAAATCTAGTCAACATGTTATCTACCAAACAAATCAGAGCAAAATTCATTGATTTTTTTGCGCAAAATCAACACCAATCGGTCAAAAGCAGTTCTTTGATCCCAGGCAATGATCCTACATTATTGTTCGTTAATGCAGGTATGGTGCAGTTCAAGGATGTTTTTCTGGGGGCTGAAAAAAGAACATATACACGTGCGGCCTCTTCTCAAAGGTGTGTTCGAGCGGGTGGTAAACACAATGACCTGGATCAGGTGGGTTATACCGCCAGGCACCATACGTTTTTTGAAATGTTGGGTAATTTCAGCTTTGGTGACTACTTCAAACGAGAAGCCATTCAGTTCGCCTGGGACTTTTTGACCAAAGAACTTGGGCTGCCTGTTGAAAAATTGTGGGTGACAGTGTTTGAAGAAGATGATGAAGCTGAAAAAATCTGGCGAGATGAAATTGGTTTTCCGGCAGATAAAATCAGCCGCATTGGAGCCAAGGATAACTTTTGGCAAATGGGTGATACAGGACCATGTGGACCATGCAGTGAAATCTTTTATGATCATGGTGAGCATGTCGCTGGTGGCCCGCCAGGTACACCTGAAGAAGATGGTGATCGGTTCGTTGAAATTTGGAACCTGGTTTTTATGCAATTTGATAAGCAACCAGATGGTACTTTGGAAGACTTGCCCAAACCTTGTGTGGATACGGGGATGGGCTTGGAACGCATCGCCTCCATCCTTCAAGGTAAGCACAACAATTATGACATCGACTTGTTCCAGCACTTGATCAAGCATGCGGCCAAATTAACTGGTGCCAAAGACTTGAATGATCCTTCGTTGAAAGTGATTGCAGACCACATCAGAACCTGTGCCTTTTTGATTGCAGATGGCGTTCTGCCATCAAACGAAGGTCGCGGTTATGTGCTGCGTAGAATCATCAGGCGTGCAGCGCGTCATGGACATAAGCTGGGTGCTGGTGGGTTGTTTTTTAATCAAATGGTTCAACCACTCAGGGAAGTGATGGGTGATGACTATCCGGAATTGATTGAGCAACAACAACAAATTGAAGCTGCATTGAAAAAAGAAGAAATGAAGTTTTCAGAAACTTTAGATATTGGTATGCAAGAATACAAAAAGGCCACTGAATCATTGACAGCAGGTGAGCTTGTTTCCGGTGCTGTGGCCTTTAAACTTTATGACACCTTTGGTTTTCCATTGGATTTGACCCAGGATGTGGCTCGGGAAGATGGGCGTGTGGTTGATGTTGATGCATTTGATGTTTGCATGCAAGCACAGAAAGACCGATCAAGATCCAGTAAGCAGTTTTCACAAAACAACCAAATTTCTGCAGATGTCATACAGGCATTGACCCCAACCCAGTTCACTGGATACGGGAACTATTCAGGTGAAGCCAAAGTCATCATGGTGCTGAAAGACAACAAACCAGTTGATCATTTATCTGTTGGTGATAAAGGCATTGTGGTGTTAGATCAAACACCATTTTATGCTGAATCAGGTGGCCAAGTGGGTGATGTTGGGTTGTTGAAAAACAGCAACTTCAGTGCCGAAGTGACAGACACTCAAAAAGCTGCCGGTCAATTTCACATGCATCACATTGAAGTCCATTCAGGTGCGATCAATGTCAACACACCTGTGATTGCTGAAGTTGATCAAGCTTATCGCAAAAAGGTCATTCTGAATCATTCGGCCACACATTTGTTACATAAGGTGTTGCGCTCAGTTTTAGGTGAGCATGTGCAGCAGAAAGGTTCTTTAGTCAATGCAGATAAGTTGCGTTTTGATTTTTCACATGACCAACCAATACCATTTGCAGTATTACAAAATATAGAAAGCGAAGTTAATCTGGCAATCAGACAAAATTTTCACGCCAAAGATGTTGAAATGACATATGATCAAGCAATAGATTATGGTGCCATGGCATTGTTTGGTGAGAAATATGGCGATCAAGTCAGGGTCATGGACTTTGGTGGATTTTCAGTGGAATTATGTGGTGGAACCCATGTAAGAAATACTGGTGAAATCGGTCTGTTCAAAATAACAGAAGAAAATGCGGTGGCCTCAGGCATCAGAAGAATAGAAGCCATCACAGGTGAAGCGGCCATGTTGTGGGTGCAAAACCAAACAAAACAACTGAAAAACTTAAGTCAACTGTTCAATGTGAAAACGGAACAAGTGACCGAATCAGTCCAAACACTGATGCAGCAGCACAAGCTGTTAGAAAAAGAAATGAATGAATTGGTCAAAGCTCAAGCCAGCGATTCAGTCAGTGATTTAAATGACTTGGTTGAAGAAAAGCAGGGTATCCATTACTTAAGTCATGTGCTGGAAAATTCTGATTTAGATATAATGCGAGATGCCATTGATGGATTTAAAAGTCAATATGCCAAAGGTTTGGTGGTATTGGCCAACGTCGTTGATGATAAAGTCCAGGTATTGGTTGGGGTGACTAAGGCCCTGACTCAAGAATTGAGAGCAGGCGATGTGATCAAGCAAATACTAGAACAAATAGGAGGCCGCGGAGGCGGTAGACCTGATTTTGCGCAAGGTGGTGGAGAAGCCACCGGGAGTGAAATCAGCAGTGCAATAGAAAATGTTCTGGGGACCATGGCAGATAAATTGTCAAATTAAGACTTCAATTTCATGTTGAAATATAGTCTAATTTGCAAGATGAAATAAGTGTGTAAAAAAATACAAAAGCCACTTATTTCGACAGTTCTACCCGAAGGGCTGAAAATAACAAAAGGAGAATTTAAATGTTAATTTTAACAAGAAGAGTTGGTGAAACGCTGATGATTGGTGATGATGTCACAGTCACAGTATTAGGCATCAAAGGAAATCAGGTACGTATAGGTATCAATGCACCGAAAGAAATTGCTGTTCATCGAGAAGAAATCTATGAACGCATTAAGAACGAACAAGGTACTGATGCGCCAGCAGACAGTCCCAGTGTTGAAATTGATGAAGACAATCTAGGCAACCAATAAATCCAATTAAAATAGTGTTGCATTCTGAGTATATTGTCTTAAAATACTCGCCCTCTGAATCTGATGATTCAAGAATTTTAATTAGAAGTTAACCAATGCTATTCAGGAGTTCTGAAAAGCATTGACTTGTTGCTGAAGCACAAGTATAAAAAACACTCAGAACATGAATTTGGAGAGTTGGCCGAGCGGCTGACTAAAATGTCAGGAACATTTTAGCCCCGCGCAGCGGACCCTTCAGGGCGAAGGGCAGGAAGCCCGGAGTAAGGCGTCTCCCATTGGGAGCGTATACTTGAAACTGAAGATCAAGTAAAAAAACATTCAGAACATGAATTTGGAGAGTTGGCCGAGCGGCTGAAGGCGCTCCCCTGCTAAGGGAGTATGGGTTAAAAGCTCATCGAGGGTTCGAATCCCTCACTCTCCGCCATATTTATTGAGTTCGCGGAGCGAACAGAAATAAATATATAGGAAAGTGAAGGTTGAGAAGCCGAGGTTTGAAAAAAACGCCTGGAGCGTTTTTTATCGCCGCAGGCGCCGCGTAGCGGTGGAAACAGGATGTTTCCAATAATCCCTCACTCTCCGCCATATTTATTGAGTTCGCGGAGCGAACAGAAATAAATATATAGGAAAGTGAAGGTTGAGAAGCCGAGGTTCGAAAAAAACGCCTGGAGCGTTTTTTATCGCCGCAGGCGCCGCGTAGCGGTGGAAACAGGATGTTTCCAATAATCCCTCACTCTCCGCCATATTTATTGAGTTCGCGGAGCGAACAGAAATAAATATATAGGAAAGTGAAGGTTGAGAAGCCGAGGTTCGAAAAAAACGCCTGGAGCGTTTTTTATCGCCGCAGGCGCCGCGTAGCGGTGGAAACAGGATGTTTCCAATAATCCCTCATGCTCCGTCCTATTTTTTTGGTGAAACACTGAACTGAATAAATAGCATAGAATTGTTGTTGACTTAAGTTTAAAAAAGCAAGATAATTCGCAACCCTTGAGCGCCCGTAGCTCAGTTGGATCAGAGTACCTGGCTACGAACCAGGTGGTCGGAGGTTCGAATCCTTCCGGGCGCGCCATTTTTAGATTGGCTTTTAAATACAATTTTATATCCAATCGTTCGTTGAAATATGAACAATAAACCTCATTTTATGATTGAACTTGGTGGTTTTAGGTATTAAAATTCGCCAGCTTGATGAAATGAGTGAATATGTCGGGGTATAGCGCAGCCTGGTAGCGCAACTGCTTTGGGAGCAGTGGGTCGGGAGTTCGAATCTCTCTACCCCGACCAATTTATGAAAACCGCAATGCGCCCGTAGCTCAACCGGATAGAGCATCGGCCTTCTAAGCCGAGGGTTGCAGGTTCGAGTCCTGCCGGGCGCGCCAGGCGGGACAAAAATATGGTGGCCGTAGTTCAGTTGGTAGAGCGCCAGATTGTGATTCTGGTTGTCGTGGGTTCGAGCCCCATCGGCCACCCCATATTCATTCCTCATCTCGGGCTTTTTATAGAATTAACATGCCCAAAATTTACAAACAACGCGAGAGTGGCGGAATTGGTAGACGCGCTGGTTTTAGGTACCAGTATCATATGATGTGAGAGTTCGAGTCTCTCCTTTCGCACCAAACATTGATTTACACGTGGAGTTAAGATGCAAATCTCAATTGATCAGTCTGAAGGTTTAGAACGTTTAGTAAACATCGCTTTAGAGCCTAATGATATTCAGTCAAAAGTTGACGCAAAATTGGTAGAACTTGGTAAAGAAGTCAGATTAAAAGGCTTCAGACAAGGCCGGGTACCAAAGAACATACTGAAACAAAGATTTGGTCAGCACGCCAGACAAGAAGTTTTGGGCCAATTGATGCAAGATTCAATTGAGCAAGCCATCAAAGACAATGAGTTGGAAATCATCGCAGCACCAGAAGTTGTTAAAGCTGATGACACCGATAATGGTGGATTTGAGTTCCAGGCTAAAGTTGAATTGATGCCTCAAGTTCCTGGAATAGAATTTGACAAAATTAAAATCGAAAAGCAAGTTGCCGAAGTCACTGAAAAAGACATTGATGGCATGATCAAGAACTTGCAAAAACAAAAGCAAGATTGGAAAGAAAGCAAAGGAAAGATTGCCAATAAAGATTTGGTAACCATTGAGTACAGCGCCAAAGGAAAAGGGTTCACCTATCCTGAAAAGGGCACTGAGAAAATGGGCGTATTGTTGGGTGAAAGCAAAATTCCAGATGAGTTGAAGAATGCTTTGGTTGGCTTGAAGCAAAAAGAAAATGCGGAACTTGAGTTGACATTCCCTGAAGACTTTAATGTGGCTGATTTGGCCGGTAAGAAAGCAAAATTAAATTTTGAAGTTACCGATGTCAGGAAAGCCAAACTACCTAAAATTGATGAAGAATTCGTGAAGTCATTCGGCGTCGAAAGTGGCAAAGAAGAAGATTTCAGGAATGACATCAAAAAGAATTTAGACCGTGAATTGTCTCAAGCAGTTAACAACACATTCAAAACCAATGCATTATCCAAGTTACGCGAAGCAGCCAAAGAAACCCTGTTGCCCGAGTCAATGATCACCAAAGAAAGTCAGCACATGGCACTACAAGAACAGCAAAGAGCCAAACAAATGGGCCAAGCTGAAGCGCCATTGCGTGAAGCCAGTGAATTTGTCGATGCAGCAAAAGAACGTATATTAAACACCCTGATTATCCAGGATGTGGCCAGAAAGCAAGAAATCAAAACCGATTTTGCTCAAGTGCGTGAACAAATCAATGAAATTGCACAAACATTTGAGCAGCCTCAAGAAGTGATACAAATGTATTATCAAAACCAAGACTTGATGGCCAGCATTGAACAAAATGTGATTGAATCACAAGTTATGGAATGGATTGAATCACAAGTGGCTATCAAAGAAAAGAAAATGTCATTTGATGACATCATGAAACCAACTGCGTAAAACTTATGAAGCATATTGAAGAAGCAATGAATTTAGTTCCCATGGTTATTGAGAGAACGGCCCGAGGAGAGCGTTCTTTCGATATTTATTCACGCTTACTCAAGGAGCGCATCATTTTTATGGTGGGCCAGGTGGAAGACCACATGGCCAATTTGGTGGTGGCACAATTGTTGTTTTTGGAAGCAGACAATCCTGATAAAGACATCAGTTTATACATCAACAGCCCAGGCGGTGTTATTACTGCCGGGATGTCGGTTTATGACACCATGCAATTCATCAAGCCAGATGTCAGTACCATGTGTATTGGCCAAGCAGCCAGTATGGGGGCCTTCTTGTTGAATGCCGGTGCTGAAGGTAAGCGTTATGCTTTGCCTAATTCAAGGGTGATGATTCACCAACCTTCAGGTGGTTTTCAAGGTCAAGCTTCTGATATTGATATCCAGGCTCAAGAAATTTTGAAAATTAAGAAAAAGATGAATGAATTGATGGCGAAGCATTCTGGGCAGTCAGTTGAGCGCATCCAGAAAGACACCAATCGAGATCATTTTTTGAGTGCAGATGAAGCAAAAGAATATGGTTTGATTGATCAAGTCATTGAGACTCGATAAGTCCACACTGTTGATTTTCAAAACCACATTTTAAGTCTTTGAAGTGTGGTTTTTTATTTTCCGGTGGGAAAAATTTACATGTTTGGAGAATAGTTTGCGCTGATTTTAGCAATCTACCTATTTGTGTCAACTGAACATCAATTGCCCTTGAATAACAGACCAAAAGCCGCATATTACCCCCAATTAATACAGTATTTGATCGCATCACTGTATCCAGCAGCGATCAATTTTTGTATCATATCTATATTACAATTAAATTAAATCAGATCAATGAGTGAAAACAAAGGTTTAGAAGAAGTCAAACATTGCAGTTTTTGTGGCAAAAGCCAACAAGAGGTCACAAAATTAATCGCTGGACCCAGTGTGTTCATTTGTGACGAGTGCGTAGACTTGTGTAATGAAATCATCCGTGACGAAATGGAAGACACGTTGGCTGAAAGCCTGGAAGATTTACCAACACCCAAAAGGATTCATGAGCTGTTAAATGAATACGTCATTGGTCAAGAGACAGCCAAGAAAGTTTTGGCTGTAGCCGTTTACAATCACTATAAAAGAATCAGGTCTAATCACGCTGATGCCGATGAGGTTGAATTGTCAAAATCAAACATCTTATTGGTAGGGCCAACCGGTTCAGGTAAAACTTTGTTGGCTGAAACATTAGCACGAATTTTAAATGTACCTTTTACCATTGCTGATGCCACCACCTTAACCGAAGCTGGGTATGTGGGTGAAGATGTTGAAAACATCATCCAAAAGTTGTTGCAAAATTGTGATTATGATGTTGATAAAGCTGAATCAGGTATTATTTACATTGATGAAATTGATAAAGTATCCAGAAAATCAGAAAATCCTTCAATCACCCGAGATGTTTCCGGGGAAGGTGTGCAGCAAGCCTTGTTGAAGCTGATTGAAGGAACTGTAGCCTCCATACCACCACAAGGTGGCAGGAAGCACCCACAACAAGAATTTTTACAAGTGAACACCAAAAATATATTGTTCATTTGTGGTGGTGCATTTTCCGGATTGGAAAAAATCATTCAAGAACGTTCTGTTAAAACCGGCATTGGTTTTTCAGCAGAAGTGTCTTCCCAATTAGAAAATGAAGCTGAATTGGCCATTTTTAAAGGATTAGAATCTGATGATCTGGTCAAATATGGTTTGATTCCAGAGTTTGTTGGACGATTACCCGTATCAGCAACACTTGAACGGTTGGATGAAAGTGCTTTGATCAGAATATTGAAAGAGCCCAAAAATGCCATCTCAAAACAGTTCATGCGATTGTTCGATATGGAAAATGTTGAGTTAGAAATTCGAGAAGATGCCTATGATGCCATTGCGAAATTGGCCTTGGCACGAAAAACCGGTGCCCGTGGTTTGAGAACCATCATGGAATCGGCATTATTGGACATCATGTATGAATTACCTGATCAGGAAAACATTGAAAAAGTTGTCATTGATCGTGCTGTCATCGAAGACGGTAACAAACCTTATTTGGTATACGGGAAAATCCCGAACCAGAAAACTGAATAATAGAAAACACTGATATGCAAAACCCACAAAATAAAGCATCTGTATTACCACTGAGAGATGTGGTGATTTTCCCTGGCATGGTGGTTCCTCTGTTTGTAGGCAGAGAGAAATCTGTTTTGGCATTAGAAAATGCCATGAAAAACAATTCCCCTGTGGTCTTGGTCGCACAAAAACAATCAGAGATTGATGATCCTCAAGCCGATGATGTTTACTCAATTGGTACCTTGTCATCAATTTTACAAATGGTTAAGTTGCAAGATGGTACTCATAAAGTCTTGATTGAAGGTAAAGTCAGGGTCCGTATCAGCGATTTAGAAGACAGTGGGTATTTCCAAGCCAATTACACTGAATTAAAAACCAATGCCAGCATCGCCGACAATGAAGCGATGGCACTGAAAAGGGCGTTGCGTGATCGCTTTAAAGATTACGTCAAAAAGCACAAAAAGATCCCAAAGGAAATCACCAACAACATCACCAATATTGAGGATTTGTCAAAATTAACCGACACTGTATCAGCTCATTTGGTCATCAAACATCAGGAAAAACAAAAGCTGCTTGAGATGCTCGATGAGACCGAGCGGTTAGAACACATACTGGCCATGATCGAAGCCGAATTGGAGTTGATTGTCATGGAGAAGAAAATTCGCGGTCGAGTTAAAGGTCAAATTGAAAAGAATCAGCGTGAATATTACCTCAATGAACAAATCAAAGCGATCAAAAAAGAGTTGACCGATATTGATGAATCTCATTCTGAGTTTGCTGATTTAGAAAAGAAAATCAATGAAACTCAGTTGTCAGAATCAGCGCAAGAAAAAGTAGACGCAGAGTTCAAGAAGTTACAGATGATGTCACCCATGTCAGCTGAGGCCACCGTTGTTAGGAACTATTTAGACACCATATTGGCTTTACCATGGCAACAGCGCAGTCAATTGAAGCTGGATTTATCTTATGCCAAAAAGGTGTTAGATGAAGATCATTATGGGTTGGAAGAAATCAAGGAAAGGATCCTTGAGTATTTAGCGGTTCAACAAAGAACCCCCAAAATGAAAGGTGCCATCATGTGTTTGGTGGGCCCGCCAGGTGTGGGTAAAACTTCATTGGGTAAATCAATTGCCAAAGCAACCAACAGAAAGTTCAGTCGTTTCTCACTGGGTGGGGTGTCTGATGAATCTGAGATTCGAGGCCATCGAAGAACTTATATTGGTTCAATGCCTGGACGTGTTATCCAGAACATCACCAAAGCCAAAAAATGTAATCCAGTGATGATTCTGGATGAGTTGGATAAGATGTCTCGTGATTTCAGGGGTGACCCTGCGGCTGCTTTGTTAGAAGTCTTAGACCCGGAACAAAACAGCGCATTTACCGATCATTACTTGGAAGTTGATTTTGATTTATCAGAAGTGATGTTCATAGCAACGGCCAATTCTTTAAACATTCCTGCTCCTTTGCGAGATCGCATGGAAATCATCAGAATTCCAGGCTATACGGAAGAAGAAAAAATTGAAATTGCGGTGCGTTATTTATTGCCAAAGCAATTGAAGGCACATGGCTTGAAAAAATCAGAAGTTAAATTGTCCAAAGCGGCCATTAAAGACATAGTCCGTTACTATACCCGAGAGTCTGGTGTGCGAAATTTGGAGCGAGAAATTGCTAAAATTTCACGAAAAGCAGTGAAACAATTGTTGACTGATAAGAAACTAAAAACCATCAGTGTATCGGTTAAAAATTTGACTGAATACTTGGGAGTCAGAAAGGTCAGTTTCGGCGTGGCTGAAAAAGCCAATGAAGTGGGCATTGTTACTGGATTGGCCTGGACTGAGGTCGGCGGTGATTTATTGCAGATTGAAGCTGCTGTGTACCCAGGTTCTGGCAAACTTAACTTAACGGGTCATTTGGGCAATGTGATGAAAGAATCCATACAAACGGCCTTGTCAGTGGTTAAGTCCAGAGCGGCACTGTTTGGCGTTCCTGCTGAAATATTCAACAAGAACGACATCCATGTGCATGTGCCAGAAGGAGCCACTCCCAAAGATGGTCCCAGCGCGGGAATTGGCATGTGTACTGCTTTGGTTTCAGCATTGAGCAATAACCCGGTTAAGTCAGCAGTTGCCATGACCGGTGAAATCACCTTGCGTGGTCGTGTTTTGGCGATTGGTGGCTTGAAAGAAAAATTACTGGCTGCTCTTCGTGGTGGTGTTAAAACAGTCATCATCCCTAAAGAAAATGAAAAGAATTTAGCTGAATTGCCTCCTCAAATCACAAAAAACCTGGAAATCATACCTGTGAAGTGGATCGATGAGGTGCTTACTTTGGCTTTATCTCAGAAAATTAAACTCATTACACCCATTGAAGAAGATTCTGAAAAGAAAAAAAGTGATGTGAGTCTGATTAAAAAGGACGAAAACATCAGTAATGAAAAAAGTCATTAACAATGAATGATTAAAGCGTATTTGTTAATGTGATTTTTTGTGTTATTTTTTGATCTATATCCCACTATTTTACAAATTATAACTTGCTTATGAAATCAAGCTATGCTTGGGATTGCGATGGTTTTTGGGCTTAAAAAAAATAATAAAAATATATTAGCAAAACCGCCTCAAACTGTTATAAAATGCGCCTTTCTTGACGTTGATGTCAATTATTAAAAATAACAAGACGAAGGAGTTACACAATGAAAAAACAAGATTTTATCAAAGCTGTTGCTGACAGTGCGAATGTATCACAATCTACTGCTGCTGACTGTTTTGATGCTGTGGTTGATACCATCACTTCATCATTGAAAAAAGGTGAAAAATTAACTTTTGTTGGTTTTGGAACTTTTGCTGTAAAAGAGCGTGCTGCTAGACAAGGACGTAACCCAAGAACTGGTGCCACCATCCAAATTGCTGCTGCAAAAATTCCATCATTTAAAGCTGGTAAAGCATTAAAAGACGCAGTAAACTAACGCCCCTGAATCGGGTGCTTAGCTCAGCTGGGAGAGCATCGCCCTTACAAGGCGAGGGTCGGGGGTTCGATCCCCTCAGCACCCACCAGATTCGGAGCGGTAGTTCAGTTGGTTAGAATACCGGCCTGTCACGCCGGGGGTCGCGGGTTCGAGTCCCGTCCGCTCCGCCATACAAAAGAAGGGTGTCATTGTGACACCCTTTTTTTTTAAGAAACTTTTATGTGATTTAAACTATGTTAACTTGGATAAGAAAAAAATCTACAGGACTTTTCATGACACTGGTCATGATTTTATTGATTGCGGCATTTGCTTTGTGGGGAGTGGGTGACTATTTTACACAGTCAGGTAATGACACCATTGCTACAGTCAATGGAGAAGTCATTACATACACCGATTTCAACAGTCAATTCAGCACCCAACGACAACAAATGATGGCTCAATATGGTGAGGGTTTGGATCCCAGTGTATTCGACTCACCCATGATGCGCAGAAATTTTCTTGAGTCAATGATCAACAGTGAATTGGTGAGACAAGTGGCTCATGACAACGGATATACCGTAACTGCTGATGAAATTCGCCAAACCATTGAATCGGCCCCTGCCTTTAAAGATGAAAATGGACAGTTTGATAAATCACTTTATGCAGCCTTCTTAAGTCAAACCAACCAGTCTGCACAATTACTACAAATGAAGATTGCTGAAGAGCAAGCTGGTCAGGCATTGAATGGGATGTTTTCTACATCGGCATTCATTACACCATTTGAAGAAAAGAAAATGGCTCAGCTTAATAAGCAAACCAGAGACATTGAGTATGTGACCATTTCACCGAGTGACTTTTTAGAACAATCAACCATCAGTGATGAAGAGATACAAAGTTATTTTGATGAAAACTCAAGTCAATACATGACCGATGAAATGGTGGCTGTTAATTACATAGAGTTAAACGCTCAAGATGTTGCACAGGGTATTGAAATTTCTGAAGCCGATGCATTGGAATATTTCGAGGCCAACAGAAGTGCTTATGTTCAACCCGAACAAAGACTGGCATCACACATTTTATTGAACAACGATGACTCATCTGATGAAGTACTGGCTGAAGTCCAGGCTAAACTGGCTGCTGGTGAAGAATTTGCAGAGCTGGCTAAAACATATTCACAAGACCCGGGTTCTGGTGCTGCCGGCGGCGATTTAGGCTGGGTGGTTCCTGGCGACATGGTTGAAGAGTTCGAAACGGCTTTGTTTGCCATGGATCTTAACACTGTCAGTGAACCGGTTGAAACCCAGTTTGGTATTCATTTGATCCAATTGAATGACATCAAAGAAGAAACGGGTGAAGTTTACGAGGCCGTAAAAGAAGACATCATTGCCGCCCTACAGGCGCAAGATTCAGAGTCTTTATTCCTGGACCAGGCCAGTCAATTGGCTGAGGCGGTACTTGATGCGCAAAGTGGTTTAGAAGATGTGGCTGAGTCAATGGGTTATGAAATGAAAACCACAGAACTGTTTCCACGCACTGGTGGTGAAGGTGTCAGCAGCAATGTCGAATTCATCAAAGCTGCTTTCTCTTCAACGGTGAAAGATGAATTGATGAATTCAGATTTGATCAACCTTTCTGATACCCATGTTGCTTTTGTTCATATCAATGAAATCAAAGATGCGGAAGTCAAGCCACTTGAAGAAGTGAAAGAAGCCATTGAGGTCACTTTGAAAAATGAAAAAGCCAATGAAGCGGCAAGTGAGTTAGCTCAAACCTTGGTAGACCTGTATCAGGATAATGAACAAACGTTGGCTGAAGTTGCGGCGTCCTATGAAACAGAAGCACAAACAGCTGAAGCTGTGACCCGTGTGGGATCATCTTTGCCATTTAATCTGGTCAAAGAAGTTTTTGAGTTAAGTCGTCCAGTTGAAGGCAACAAAAAAGCACATGTCTTGACTGGCAATGGCAATGATGTTGTTGTGGTTAATCTATTGTCTGTCAATGATGTAGACCTTGAAACTTTAGAAAACATTCAAGCAGAAGGTGTTCAACTCAGCAGAAACATCAGGAATAACGAACAACAGTTGTTAATCCAGGCTTTGCGAGAATCTGCCAGTGTGACCATCAATGAAGATTTGTTGAATCAGATTAATAACTTGTAACTGAATTTATCTTCTTCAATAAAAAAGGAGCCAATGGCTCCTTTTTTTATGCTTCTCTTTAGTCGGTTGTTAGGGTCAGTCCTCATACTTGGTTTTAAACCGTTCATAAAGCGCTTGCTGACGGGTGTGTAACTCAATCTCCCTGCCATCGATATAAGCTTCTGTGATTTGATTGCCGCGCATATCCAGAGCATCTCCTTCACTGATGAAAAAAGTGGCACTTTTACCAATCTCTAAGGATCCATAGTTTTCTTCAACTCCCAATATCTTGGCTGCATTTAATGTGATCATGCTCAAGGCGTCATTGATGTCATTGCCATAGGCCACTGTGGTGCCAGCTGTAAAAGCTAAGTTCCTGGAACTCATCGATCCTGGGTAGCTCAGGGCCGTTAAGATTCCGGCCTTCTGCAGTTTTGCTGGCAAGGCATAAGCGGCATCTACCGAACTGTCACTGAGGTGGGGCAGGGAGTGAACTGATCTCAATATCACACTCACACCGGAATCCTTGATGAAATCAATGACCTTTTCTGCAGCCTGGTCGGTAACAACGACTACATTTGATGGAGTCTCTAGTGATTGAAAATATTGTACGCCTTCAATGATGGACTTGGGGTTGTTGGTGTGGAGAAAGATGGTCTTTTCACCCGTAAAGACCGGTTTGACTGCATTGAGTTTTACATTGGTATTGCTGGTATCTGCTTTGGCATCAGTAAAGATCTGTTTGATTTTATGCACCTTATGTGCATATTTTTTGTCTTCTTTGAGTTGCATGGTGAACGTGCTGAAATCAAACTTTTTTGACCACTGAGCGGGCCAATTGATGTGAATGCCATTATCGGCTTTCACCACCGCATCTTCCCAATTCCAGGCATCCAAGTGAACCACAGAGGATGTGCCGCTGATTAGACCTCCAGAAGGCGTTATTTGGGCCAGGAGAATGCCGTTAAACCGCATAGTAGGGATGCGTTCTGAATCGGTGTTGAAAGATGTCAGGCTGCGTATATTGGGATTCAGTTGTCCTGTCTCGCTGGTGTCAACAGTGGCCCTCACTGCATCAATTTCAGTCAGGCCTAAATTGGTGTTAGCGAGAATGAACCCTGGATAAATGTGCTGCCCTTTGAGGTCGATTTCTTTTCCAGTAGCAGCCATCCTGTAATAGCCAGCTCGAGTGATTTTCCCATCTGCTATAGCAAATTGAGCATTCTCTAATACCTGTCCATTGCCCACATGTATGTTGGCATTGATGAAGATTTTTTCTACAGGTTTTCCGTCATTGGGTACAGGAGTGATGGCTTGCGCAGTCAAAGCCGAGATTAAAAATAAGGAGGTGGTCATAAATTTTTTCATTGTGCTGCTCCATGAAAAAGTAAGTGGTCAATGTGTTCATAGCCGGTGATGCTCTCACATTCAAAAGTTTTGGCAGGTTTTGATTTGCGTTTTGATTTTTTACCTTTGGTGTTTCTGCTGGCTGTGATTAACCTGTTTTTCTCTTCAGCAATCATGGCTTCAAGCTTGGGTTGTTGTGAGCGATCGAAATAGATGGTGCCATCAACCATGGTTTTCTCAGCTTTGGCATAAATAGAAAGTGGATTGTGAGACCACAAAACCAGATCAGCATCTTTACCTGCTTTGATACTGCCCATGCGATCATCTAGGTGCAACAATTTAGCAGGGTTCAAAGTCACCAACTTCCAGGCATCTTCTTCTGACAAGCCACCATATTTAATTGACTTAGCGGCTTCTTGGTTTAACCGTCGTGACATCTCCCCTGAATCGGAGTTGATGGCGGTAACCACCCCGGCATTGTTCATCAAGGCCGCATTGTAAGGAATGGCATAATTGACTTCCCATTTGTAGGCCCACCAATCAGAAAAAGTTGATGCGCCCACGCCATGTTGTTGCATTTTATCTGCCAATTTATAGCCTTCTAGAATGTGGGTGAAAGTGTTGATGTAGAAACCAAAATCATCGGCCACATGCATCAGCATATTGATCTCGGACTGTACGTATGAATGACAGGACACAAAACGATCCTGATTAAGCACTTCTAATGTGGCCTCCATGACCAAATCCCTTCGAGGTGCTGTTGCATTCTTTTTGGCACTTCTGCTGAGTTTGTTGTAGTCATCCCAAGCCTTTTCATAGGCTTTGGCTTGGGTGAAGGCATCACGGAAAACCTGCTCAACCCCCATTCTTGTTAATGGATATCGGATAGATTTGTTGTTTCTGGAACGTTTGACATTTTCACCCAATGCAAATTTGATGAAGCCATCAGCCCCTTCAATTAACATGTCCTCAGGTCGATCAACGCCCCAGCGCATCTTGATCAAAGCCGATTGACCTCCTATGGGGTTGGCTGAACCATGTAGCAGTTGTGCCGCAGTAACACCACCTGATAAGTTGCGATAAATATTCACGTCATGTGGGTTGATGGCATCTTGCATCCTGACCATGGATGAATTGACCGCAATGTCATTGACGGAGAGCAGGGCGATGTGGGCATGCTCATCGATGATGCCACTGGTTAAGTGCATGTCAGTGCCATCGATTTCCAGGCCGTTGTTTCCGATCGATAAGTCTTTGCCTATTTTTTGGATGGTGCCACCCTCGACCATCACATCTGTGTTCAATAAGATGCCTTCTGATTCGTTGGTCCATACAGTGGCATTTTTGATGAGCACTTGATTGTGTTCTATAGGATCTGCCATTCCATAAGCAGTGAATGGGCTTGGTATGGTTGGCATTTCAACAACATCAGATTTGTTTGGGTCTACATCAGCTGATTCAGTTTCCAAGTCAGTTGATCTGGCAACAGACCAATTGGCCGGTTCTATGGGGGTCAATTGACGACCACTGATCAAAGCGAGGTACTCATGTGATTCAGTTTCACTTGTCATTGTCAGGGTAAGAAAACTGCCTGCAGCTTTGATTTTGTATTTGTGTTCATCTTCATCATCAGCCGCAATTTTTAATTTGCCCATATCATCTGATAATTTGAAGGTAAATGTTTGGTCTGCATCGGTCAGTACATATTGACCTGGATGTAATTTGGGTAAACCTTTGGCCACATGAGGTATGCCGGCGACCCAGGTTTCTGCGATGTAGGTTTGCTTGTCCAAAATCGGGCCATTTGTGACGATAAAATTTGCCAGCTTTCCGGTCTCGAGGCTACCAATGTCCTGATTATCTAGAATTCGAGCAGGAATGGTGGTTAATGCCCTGAGGGCGGTTTGTTTATTGAGCCCTTTTTCATGTGCGGCTCTGAGGTCTTTTAGGAAGCTGTCAATGCCTTTGGCTGAACCATCAGGCACCAAAGCGAATTCAACACCGTGTTGATCCAGTAGTGCCGGGTTAAATGGCGCCACTTCCCAGGCTTTTAAATCTTTATAATTGACATTCCAGGCATCAAGCTCGTTATTTACAGTGGGTGCTCCAGGCGTGCTGAGGGGCACGATTAATGTCTGTTTGCTGTCTTTAATGGCTTGCAGGTTCTGGAAAGAGTCAGCGGCCGTTTTTACCACAAACCGGGTGTTGAACTCTTTGGCGATTTTTTCAGCCAACAGGCTTTCTTGCCATTTATCAACACTGATGATCTTTGGCAGGTCCTTGTTGTCATTGATGGCTGCCAAATCAAAATCAATCATTTCGTTCTGTTGCTGGTACCAACTGGCATCTAACCAAGTTTGTCTTATCAAAGCAACATATCCCATCAATGAGATGGGGTAGTCTTGTTTTGAAGAGCCTTTATCAAATGAAAAATGCTGAGCAGCTCTGGCATCAATGATATTCAGTTCATCAGCCTGGTTGGCCAAGTGTGTCAAAACTGAAGTGCCTCGCATCACACCATCTTTTCTGTGACTGAGCGCAGTGGTGAAACCTGCAGCCCTGTATTTGGCATTGCTTTTTTCATCATTGCTGTAGTTTTCTGCTGCATTCCAGGATGCTTTGATGGCTTCATTGCTGTTGTATGCGCCAGAAATGGTGCTGTTGATGGTTTCAGCCTTGCTCCAGACAAAAGGTGCTTTTGGTTCAGCTTCTGGTAACCCAATGTTGCTGTCCAGGTGGATAAAACCTGGGTAAATGTGCAGGCCCGAGTAGTCAACGGTTGCCGCATGGTCAGGAACTTTGTTGTCTTTTTCAATACCAACAATGCGGTCATTTTGAAACAACAATGTGGCGTTTTTAATGGTTGTAACAGAATCAATATGGATGGTTGCATGGGTCAAGGCCGTCATGGTGTTGCGGTTATCAACATTGCCGTTGACGACATCAGTGGGCACTTGTGCAGCTTGGGTCATTTGGCTGCACGCAAGTACAGCCCAAGCTGAAAATTTGAGTTTTAGTTTCATTATTTTCCTAGCTTAAGAAGTCGAGTTAAAAGTTTAGAGGTGGTTACCGGATCTCTGAATAACCAGGCATGATGTAGTGCGCGGTTAACTTCAGAACCAATGATGGTGTGTACCTTGTTACCATCAATGTAAACTTGAGTTCCTGAGTCCGGAGAGAAATAGAACTGCCAGCGGTCGAATCGATTGGTTTCAGGCAGTTTTTTGATCAAGCGATTGATGATGACTTGATTGAATTTGATGGCTTCGGGGTCTTTGATTTGGTTTTCCAGCAGTTCCCTGAAGTGGAGATCAACTTGTTCTTTGCTGGTTGTTGGAGCCAACCATTCAAGATCAAATTGAATGACTTGCACGCCGTTTCGAATGTCATTGATGTCATGCACACCTTTGGGTGCCATGAGGTTGATGCGGTAAGGGGTTTTGTAGCCCCAAGTGATTTCTGCTTCACCTACTTTAACCCACTGTTCAGGGTCGGTGTTTACACCGCTCAGTAACAATGCCAGCATGATAAAAAATTTCATACTTTTATTGTACTTGAATATTTTGGGGTCTACACTGAAATTTTGTTAAACAATTCTCAGAAATCAATACCACAGGGCAGAATTAATCAGGACTTTACAATTGTCGAAAAAGATAAGCAAGGAAGGTTGGTGGCTATACCGGGACTTGAACCTGGGACCCCAGCATTATGAATGCTGTGCTCTAACCAACTGAGCTATATAGCCACGAGAGCGCGAATTTTCTATGTAAATGACCCATTTGTCAAGTGCTTCAAATAAAAAATAATTCAAAAGTCCCTCAGGCTGACGTTTTAGTGCTTGGAGCCTGCATCAGGTGTTGGCTGAGTTTTGTATAAGATTAAATAAATCATGGGTGCAATTGACCCTGTGGCACAGGTGGCGATGATCCAGGGCCAGGGGTTTCGTCCTGTCTTTTTGGCATCTTGCCACAGCCACACCAAAAACAAAGCCAGTGCGATGACTAAGTCAGTCAGCACCTGAATGCCTGCAAAACTGCTCAATTGAAATGTGAACAGTCCCACATAACCGTGGTGCCACAAGGCAATTCCAGTCAAAGCTAAAAATAACAACAACGTGATGCTCAAGCCAATTTTTTTCATGTGTTTACTCCGTATAAATATTCAGTGGAGGTATGATGCCTGTTGTGGTGTAATGTGGCCATTACCTCAGAGGTCATGTGACATGAAATTTAACACCTTGGCACCCAAGACCACCCAAGTTGGTGACATATTGCGGTTTTGGCGGCATCAAAAAAGAATCAGTCAAATGGATCTGGCCATGGACATCGGCATCTCAACACGTCACCTGAGTTTTTTAGAGAATGGTAAATCGCTGCCGAGCAAAGAAATGGTGCTGTACCTGGGGCAAGCCTTGCAATTGCCATACCGTCAGCAAAACAGTCTGTTGTTGGCGGCCGGCTTCGCACCGCAGTTCAAAGAACAAAACCTGGATAGCGATGAATTGCAAGTGGTGCATCAAGCCTTACAACAGCTCCTGAAAAACCACGACCCGTTGCCCGCATTGGTGATTAACAGCCGTTACGATATCCTAATGCACAACACCGGCTATGAATCGTTTATTGCGGCTTTGTTAGGAGAGCATATACTGTCAGAATATTCCAATGCATTGGAGCTGTTCTTTGCTGAAGATGGTTTAAAGCCCCACATCAAAAACTGGCAAGTGGCGGCTCCAATGTTGTACACCAGAGTTTGTGAAGAAGCTTTCAGTACACAAGATCCTTGGCTGCTGGATTGGGTGAACTCAGTGGACTTTGACATGCCTGCTGAAGGACTTGGTCAGGTCATGAATTATGGTTTGCCCATGTTCACATTAGAGTTATCAATCAATGGACAAATAGGTCGATTTTTCACCACCATAGCAACGATCGGTACGCCTTTGGATTTAACCACTCAAGAAATCAGGTTGGAAATGTTGTATCCAGCTGATACAGCCACCCAAAGTTTGTTCAAATCAACTTGATCAGACTTTCAAAGTTTCTGTGGTGTTGTGGAATCTGATGTCTGGATGACGTTCCTGTGCCAACTGTAAATTAACCATAGAGGGGGCCAAATAGACCAGGTGCCCATGGGCATCATTGGCCAGGTAAGTTTCATTTTTGTTTCTGAATTGTTGCATTTTCTTCTCGTCATCTGAATCAACCCAGTAAGCCGTTCTGGTTTCTACATTTTCAAAAATGGCTTCCACGTTGTACTCACGTTTCAAACGGTATGCAACGACTTCAAATTGCAACACACCCACTGCACCCAAAATCAATTCATTACTGACCAATGGTTTGAAAAACTGAGTGGCACCTTCTTCTGACAACTGAGCCAAGCCTTTTTGTAAGGCTTTGAGTTTCAATGGGTCTTTCAAGCGTGCTCTGCGAAACAACTCTGGTGCGAAACTGGGAATGCCAGTGAATTGCATGATCTCACCTTCACTGAAAGAATCGCCAATACTGATGGTGCCGTGGTTGTGAATGCCAATGATGTCCCCTGGGTAAGCGTGTTCAACATGTTCTCTTTGTTCGGCCAGAAAGGTCAGGGCATTGGGAATTTTCACGTCTTTTTCGGTGCGTGAATTTTTCAGTTTCATACCTTGGCTGAATACCCCGGAACAGATGCGCATAAAGGCCACACGATCGCGGTGATTGGGATCCATGTTGGCTTGAATTTTGAATACAAAGCCTGAGCATTTGTTTTCACTGGGTTCTACAATTCGATCCAAGGTGGCACGCGGTTGTGGTGCCGGGGCGTGTTCTGCAAACGAATCCAGCAGTGGTTGCACACCGAAGTTGTTAATCGCTGAGCCAAAAAACACCGGTGACAAATCACCTTTTAAATAAGCATCCAGATCAAACTTATTGGAAGCACCTTCAACCAATTCAATCTCTTCCCTGAAATCATCGGCCGCTGTACCCAGTGCTTCATCCAATTCTTTGGAATCCAAGCCTTTGATGATGATGGCTTCCTGGGTCTCGTAGTTTTTGCCTGCCTCATACAGCATCACTTCGTCATTAATGAAATGATATACCCCTTTGAGCCTCTTACCCATGCCAATGGGCCATGTAATGGGCGCACATTTTATTTTTAAGACATCTTCTACCTCATCCAACAAGTCGATGGGGTCTTTTCCTTCACGATCGAGCTTGTTGATAAAGGTGTAAATTGGGGTGGTGCGTAAGCGACATACCTCCATCAACTTGATGGTTCGTTCCTCTACACCTTTGGCACAGTCAATCACCATCAAAGCAGAATCAACAGCGGTCAAAGTGCGATAGGTGTCTTCAGAGAAGTCGGCATGACCTGGTGTATCCAGCAGGTTCATGGTGCGGCCCTTATAGGGGAATTGCATGATGGAAGAGGTGATTGAAATACCCCGTTCCTGTTCCATCGCCATCCAATCAGAAGTGGCGTGGCGATCGGCTTTTCTTGATTTAACAGAACCAGCAACCTGAATGGCTCCACCAAACAACAGAATTTTTTCGGTGATGGTGGTTTTACCCGCATCAGGATGCGAAATGATGGCAAATGTCCTGCGGTTTAAGTATTCAGGTTTGCCTGTGTTTTGATCAGCCATGGTGTGGAGCGCCCCATTAAATTAAGGGGCGCATTTTACACCATTGGTTCGCGATTAAAAAGTCAATCTAAAGCCAGCAGAGATGCTGCGACCAGGGCGAGGTGCAAGATCTTTGATGAATGAGGCGTGATCGCGGATTTCTTCATCCAATAAGTTTGAAGCTTTGATGAATACCAAGGTTTCAAATTGGTCAGTGTAGTGTGTCCAATTGACGCTCAAGTCCAATAAGTCATAGCCTTCAGTAGGCAACTCAAATGGCGCCAAAGTGGATTGTCTGCCCACATGGGTGTGATCCAGAGAAGCAGACCAGGCACCTCGCATCCAATCAATGTTCACACCGAAACGCTCGGCAGGAATGCGTGGTACATTTTCGCCGGTATTCAATTCGGCTTCTGTCATATCAGCAAACACACGGAATGCCCAATGGTTGTTGTATGAATCTGAAAATTCATAACCCAAGTCTGTTTCGAACCCCATGAAAGTACTGTTTTGTTGTGTATATTCAAAGATGGGTGTTTCTTCTTCCTCTAAACCAGTGTCTCGCAAAAAGATTAAATCATCAATTTGGTTGTAGAAGAAAGACAGGTTGAAAGTCAAACCATCTTTACGGTAACGCAAACCCAAATCCAAGTTGTTGGCGGTTTCATGGGTTAAATTTGGATTACCAATTTCAATGGTTGAAGTGGCCAAATGGGGCACCAACTCTCCGCCACCTGATTGGTTAGAGAATAATTCTTCTGCAGTGGCCAAGCGTTGAGCAGATGATAGGTTTACAGGTATAGTCCAATGTTCATTCAAATCAAAAGTGGCTCCTAATGAAACGCTCAAGGCAGAGTCATCAATATCATTAAACAATGCTGTGTTGACAGATTGGTCATCATACCGCAAACCAAATTCAGCATGCCAACTGTCAAAATCCCTTTCTTCAATTAGGAACAGGCTCCAAATTTGAGTGTCAGAAGGCAGGATGTATGCTTCTTCACCAACAGCTGAAAAATCACGGTTTGAAAATTGAACACCCCAAACGCCTTCAAACCCATTGAGGTGGTTGTGGCTTAACTCGAGCCTGAATTCATCGGCTTCGTTGTCAAATACAGTTCCAATTTCATCACCTTCTAATTCGATGTGTTGATAGTCTGTGTTTGAATAGTGTGTTCTTAATTGGCTGATAAAACCATTGTCATCAAAACGGTGTAATCCGCGGATGTTGAAAACCGATTTATCTAAGTCAATGCGAACAATTTCTTCTTCCTCTTCCTCTTCATCGGCGCCATGATCGTCATCATGATGGTCATCTTCGTGGCCATGTTCATGGCCTGGGATTCCATAATTGCGATCAAAATCAGAATATGAAACGCCCCAATACCCATTGTCGTTGAAGAATGAAAAACCGACATTGAAACCGTTAGAATCAATTGAAGAATTTTCTAGCAAACCAGTGGCTTCTTCCTCTTCTTCCTCGTCATCATCATGACCTTCAGAGTCATGCAAGATTTCTGATTCAGCAGATCCTGGAATTTCATAGTCATCAGTTTGGCTGTCAAAGTAACTGAAATGGCCTGCAAATTGCTCATTGAAACCAAAATTCAAGGACAATACACCCGCACGCTCGCCTATGGCACTGTCAGAGAAGCGGCCTTCAATACCACCGGTCAATCCATCAATGGGTTGGGTCGGTATGATTTCATCAACCACATTCACCAAGCCACCAACAGCACCTCCACCATACAACAAGGTGGCTGGCCCTTTTAAAACTTCGACTTGTTTGGCCAACAAAGGCTCAGAAGTGATCCAGTGATCAGGTGATACGGCTGCTGCATCTTGTACCGTGATGTTGTTGTTCAGTACCAGGACGCGAGGGCCTTGTTGGCCACGGATTACAATTTGACCAGCCCCCAGTCCAAAACTGCCTGAATTCACACCACTGATTTGGGTCAGGGTTTGGTCGAGAGACAATCCTCGGTCGACCACCAAATCCTCTTCAGTCAGAATAGTCACTGGAGTGGTCATTTCTAACTGGCTTTTGTCTAACGGATTAGCAGTGACTACCAATTCTTCGAGATTGGTTTCATCGATGTTGAGTGTCAGGGCTTCTCCATCATGATTGATCATGGTGTGGAAGTGGATGTTATTGGATGCCTCAACATCCAATTCGTATTCACCGAAAGGTAAATCAGCGAATGAAAACTCACCTTGTTGGTTGGTGGTTACTGGGGGACGATCTGCGCCCTTGAGTTTAATCAATGCACCAGCGATATTTTGGTCCTGGGTATTGATCAGGCGTCCATTAAGGTCGCCGTTATTTTGTGCAAATGCAACGCTGGAAAAAATTGTTACCAGCAGTAATAAATATTTCATGTTCAACTCTCATCATTTTAGACTGTAATCAGCCCATATCAAATAAACCTGCTACTGCCATAACAATACGGAAAGTCTATAAGCAGAACCAGGGGGTTCGTTCTTTGTGGTTTAAATGAATGAGAATTGAGGAGGTCCCCGAATGGGGTCATTATCTTGGTTTGTGACATCAACAAATGATTTGATCCACAGTTCATTGATTTGATTGGCGTTAAGGACTCGCAGTTGTGGCTTGTCATCTATTGAAATCAAGCCATCGTCCATAGCCTTGCCATACAAACAAACTTCACAAACAGCATCGTCGTGTACAGTCACTTCATGTGCCAAATGGGCACTGAGCGACAACACAAAAATAAAAGTAAAAATATGTAGCCATTTGTGGGTCATCGCCACATTATAGGCTGGCACAGACAGATATCAATAGGTAAGAAGTATAATTTTAAGTGGTTTTTAACACTTCAAACCACCCACAACGACTCAGTAATGGGTGGTTATAATTTGAAATGGTCAGTCTGCTTGACAGAATTGCACCACGGTCACACCAGGACTGTTGGTCACAGCAGCCAATTGTTGTTGGCAGTAAGCCATGGTTGATCCGGTCAGAGTCAGGAATTGGAGTTGTGAAGTTTGTTGCCCTGAACTGTTGATGACCCAGATGCGGTATTTAACAACAGCACTGTATGAATAGACTGGATCACGATCAATGTCGATGGGGCCGGTAGCCACACAGCCATTACAAGCCGCTTGGGCCGAAACGGCACCTAATAACATACAAGCCACAAACAGCAATAAGCTCATTTTTGATGTTCTCATTTTTTTCTCCTCTCTTTGGTTTTGAATAAAATCACTTCCGCTTTAATGAAAGTTCAGCAACAGTTTAGGGATTCTGCTGTGAAAGCGAGAAAATGCTTTGGAAAAAACTGGTAAAAAAGAAAATATATTCAATGAAAACAATGACATATACCTTACTAAAGATAATCATTAATTCATGCTTTTACGTCATTGCGAGGCACAGCGTGCCGCGGCAATCTCCAGATACTGGCAGGAAGTGGTTAAAAATCATGCACCATAGACGTGGACTGAAGTCCACGCTCCGATTGTTGTGGAGCG
Source organism: Marinicella sp. (assembly GCA_965230295.1). GTDB lineage: Bacteria > Pseudomonadota > Gammaproteobacteria > Xanthomonadales > Marinicellaceae > Marinicella. The sequence continues at coordinate 3,136,622 of OZ246001.1, forward strand.
TCGGCTTCAGCCGACGTTAAAGCTGTCCTGTCTATTCGAACCTGTATCCGCAAGAAATCGCGAGTACCCGTTAGCAATTAAACTGTCATATTGGTAAGAGCCTATCCCTTAATGGTTATTATTTTCATTGAACTCTTGAATTATAAATAAGTGCTTATATAATAAATAATGTTATACCTATAAGTGCTTATATAAAATGACAGAGAAAAAAGATTATTTTGATGAATTGGGCGAAGTGGCGCTGGGTAGTCGTTTAAAGCGATTGAGCGACCGAATGATGAGCGATGCTTTGCGTGTCTACAAATACATGGATCAGGACATTCAGCCTAAGTGGTTCACCTTCATGTCGCTGTTATATGAACGAGAATCCGTTTCAGTGGTTGAAGCCTCCGAACTGCTGGGACTGAGCCAGCCCTGTATCAGTCAATTCAGCAAAGAGCTGATAAAGAATGACCTGGCCCAGAGCCGATCAGATGAAAATGATTTAAGAAAAAAAATACTGTCCTTAACAGAAAAAGGCAGAAGGGAATACAACAGCATGGAACCCATTCGCAGTGCAGTGAAAAAAGCTGCAGTGTCTTTATGTGAAGACAGCGGGTTTGATTTTTATCAGGCCATCATCCAGTTTGAAAAGGCATTATCTGAAAAGTCTCTTTATCAAAGAACCATGGAGAAATATCATGAAAACAAATAATATTGATGTTCAAATCGTACCGTTTCAGCCAGAACTTGCAAAGTATTTTTATAGCATCAATGCTGAATGGGTGAATGATATGTTTGAGATGGAAGAAATTGATGAAATGATACTGTCGCAGCCACAAAAACACATCATCGACAAAGGAGGCCAGATCTGGTTTGCTATCAGTCAGGATTTGGGCGTGATAGGAACCTGTGCACTGAAGAATGCAGGAAAAGGGTGGTATGAACTGACCAAGATGGGTGTTATTGAAAAAGCACGTGGCCTTAAAGCAGGAGAGGCCTTGATCAAGCATGTCATCGAGGAGTGCAACAGAATCAATTGTGAAACCCTGTTCTTACTCACCAATAAAAAATGCGAAGCCGCCATTCACCTCTATGAAAAGCACGGCTTTGTGCATGATCAAGGCATAAAAGACAAATTCAGCCATCTTTATGAACGCAGTGATGTATTTATGAAGTATATGGGGTAAGTTGTCATAAAAAAGGCCACCCTAAGGGTAGCCTTTTTTATTTGGTGGAGACGGCGGGAATCGAACCCGCGTCCGCAAGTCCTCTGCTTGAGGCTCTACATGCTTAGTTTTGGCTTTTAATCTTATGTCGGCAGCTCCGCCAATCAGGATTTACCGACACCAGTTCAGATTTGATTTAACCCGTTGCGTCTAAACAGCACAACGAGCGATCTTGCTGGTTATGACGGACAGTTCACGAACGCAAGAAATCGCGAGTGCCCGTTAGCAATTAAGCTGCTAAAGCGTAGTTATCGTCGTTTGCAACTATAACTTTGAAACTGAGTTTTACGAGGTGAATTTCGCCCTCGGCATGCACCTACAAGTTTTGCCACCCACGTCGAAGCCAGGTCGTCCCCTTGTAATCGGTCGTTTGAATATGGTGTCATCAGGCATCAAATTCAAGGAGGGCCATTGTATCACTGATGGTCTGAATAACAACTGAATGTTTGACTTGTGACAGCAGAATCATTTTCTTGCTGAACACGCTTTTTCAGATTAAGTCTTTTTAATGAGGCATCGTTCTATGTGGGTTTCACCCTCGGCATGCGGTTTAGTGGCTTTGCTGGCTGTAGCTGCTTTTTATTGAGTGACTGCCTTAGTTAAATATTCCGATGTTGAAGCCAAAACAATATTTTCGGTGAGTTAACAAAGGTTCAGGGTGACTTGCTAAAAAGCCACCCCTTTATCGTTAGAGCTTATTACCCCAATTTTTTAACAGGATAATATGTAGTACCTTTACGGGCAATTTCTCAAACAAACTTCTAATTCCCATACACAGTAACCATAAGGGTTCTCATATTTGCATTGTTCAAATTCTGCTGCGCATGCAGAAAAGCATGCATTGGAACTCTTGGTTTGAAATAACACACTATCAGAACTCATTGCTTGCAAGAACTGCGCATTGTTAGGTGCTTTATAAATATCAAAAGATGCAGGTGATACTGCTTGAGTAATAGCATCTGCTGGTTGTGATACTACATCAACTGAATCTTTGGAAAAAGCTGCAGTGAATGTAATTGAAAGAGCCAAAGCTAATAATATTTTTTTCATAAAAATTTTCCTATAATATTAATTGAGTTAATACAAATTCCATTTAAATCTAACAACTCCATTTTTATGGTTTAAGTAGCAAAACCATGGGCACATGATATCGGTATCCAAGGAAAACCTATTATCATGAAAAAGACTAAAACTTGCTTATTTTGATTAAATTGTTAATTGTAAAAGACCAAAGTTTGTGAATTAAGGACATCAGATTGACTCACACCAATACAATTCTTATCATGCAGCCAAATCAATAACTTAAGGAGAAAACATATGAAAAAATTGATTAAAATTTCAGGACTAACTTTGATACTGGTATTATCTAACGCCAGTTACACCAATGCCACAGGGAACGTAACACATTGTTACCACGGTGATACCACTCAGCCTTTTCATGAGTTGTATGCAGTGGTAACGAACGGCATATGTCCCCCTTATGTTCACCCCGAACCTGTTCCTGAGCCTGACCCAGAGCCGGGAGTACCTCACTTCAAAATGCATCGTGCTGGTGATCCTGACTGCCAACTTAATGACGTAAACCCTTTTCAATAAAAAATGAATGTCAAGCCCTGTTAATTGGTGCTTGCTAATTATCAGGGCTTGATAAAACATACCTTTTTGATTTATTTATATTTAAGTTAAACTAGGAAAACTCCAGAAAAACGTTTGTGTGTAATTGAGAAAATCAATATTAACCTATGTGGCAGCTGTCATTGCTTTGGTCGTCAACTTGGATGTTTTAGCCAGCGGATTTCATTTCCATAAACTTGATGTTAACAACAAAATTTCTAATCATTCCATTAATGCATTTGCCATGGATGATCAAGGATACTTACTGTTTTCTACCAACTTTGAACTATGGAAATTCGATGGCTATAAAGCTGTACCATTTCGAATTAACATGCCCAACAATACAAAGGGCCTGAAAAATATCAGGGATCTTCTGTTTGATTCATCGCACAATTTATGGATTGGTTCCACATCCAATGGGCTTATTCGTTATACAGAAAAAAATCAATCTGTACTGTCATTCAATACAGAATCAAGTGACCACCGTTTGATGTCCAACACCATTTCTGCACTAGAACTTGATCAAAATGGTGATGTTTGGGTAGGTACTGATCTGGGGCTTCATCTCATATCTATGTCATCAGAAGTGAGCTATTTCCCGTTCAATGAATCACAGGCTAAAAGTGATGATACATACATAACCTCAATTCTTGATAACAAGACAAATGAACTGTTAGTAAGTACCAAGAAAGGGGTCTATGTTTTCGATAAATCTCTACATACGTATGAATCAATTAGATTCAATAACTTTGTCTCCAACTACATTTTTAGTATCTATAAGGATGAGAACAAGAACATTTGGCTGAGTACTGATAAAGGTTTATTTGTCAATAATGAGGATGGTTTATTCAAACAGTTTAAACCTGAATACTTGAATCTTCCTGTCACATCTGTGGTCGTACAAAATCACACCGTATGGGTTGGAGTCTTTAATCGGGGCTTGTATAAAGTATCCTTAATCAATGATGAAGTCACTCATTACGAACATTTACAAAACAATGAAAACTCTTTAGCAAGCAACTCAATAAGTTCGTTGGTTTTAGATAAAAACAACTTGCTGTGGATTACTACATTTGATCGAGGCATCAACTTCATTGATACCAATACCATCAGTTTTGGTATGTATGACAACTCACAAAACAGTGTATATTGTTCAGGCTCCAATTCATTCAATGGATTTATTAAGGATGAGTCTGGAACTTTGTGGATTGCAACTGATACAGGTCTTGTTAAATGGAATCAACAAAACAATGTTTGTGTTGATTATAAAATGACAGGCAATTCTGAAGATGAAGCGTTGCTGCTTTATTCCGATTCACTGACTTTTCAACCCAATGGCAATATATGGATGTCTACGGGGTTGGGGTTGTTTGAGTTTGATTTGGAGTCAGACCAAATCAGGAAATTACCTAATAACATAGATACAGGAGCAAGTTTCACGGTACCGCTAGATGATGGTCTTTTATTGGTAGGTAGCTGGAACGGATTGTATAAGTACAATATAAAAGAACAAGAATTCAAAAAATTTAAAGTTCAAGCTGAAAACTTAAAGACTGCAAATTTCTATAACTATCAGATCAGTACTGAAGGTGGTATGTATTTTTCATCCGATTCAGGGGTGTTAACATTAACCAATGATGACACAGTTGCAGTTCATCAAAAAGTACAAAGCCAATTACCCACCAAAGATATTTTATCCCTGTTATTTTTTGATCAAGATTTATTGATTGGCACCTTTCAACACGGGCTTTATCATTTTGATTCAATGGGTAACCTTAAGCACCACTATAATGAATCAAATCAAATACCCAGTGATTCAAGTATTTATAACATCCTCGAAGATGGTATCAACTTCTGGTTGAGTACTGAAAATGGGTTGATAAAATTAAATATCAAAGAGAAAACAGCCCATACGTTTTATCAAAGTGATGGGTTAAAGAGCCATTTTTTTAATTTGAATGCAGCCTACAAATCTTCTGATGGCATGCTCTTTTTTGGTAGCCGCAACGGATTCAATGGTTTTTACCCTCAAGATATAAAATTAAACATGACTCCTCCCAATGTCGTGCTGACTGATTTTACTCGCTTTGGTCAATCGATAAAATTTGGGAATGATCAAGGAGACTTCATTTTAAAGAAAGACATTAACCTCATGGATGAGTTGATATTAAACCACAAGGACTATGTGATTGGTTTTGAATTTGCTGCCCTTGATTTGGCGGATGCGTCACGAAATCTATATGCCTTTAAAATGGAAGGACTGGACCCTCAGTGGACCTACACAGCAGCGGATCAACGCAGAATCAGTTATTCTAATTTATCACCTGGTAAATACACATTTAAAGTGAAAGGTGCTAATAAAGATGGTGTCTGGAATGAGGTAGGCAAATCTTTAAAAATCACAGTAAAACCGGCACCCTGGTTTAGTTGGTGGGCCTTGTTAGGCTACTCAGTATCCATTTATTTCTTGATCAGCTGGTATATTAACAAGAAGAACCAACAAAGTAAGGCGTATACACAAAAACTTAAAACAGAAGTAGAAGAACAAACCAAAGAACTGAAAAGACAAAAACAAACCGTAGAAGATTTACTATCTAAAAAGAATGAATTATTTGCCAATATTTCTCATGAGTTCAGAACGCCATTGACGCTTATTTTGGGCCCGGTCAATAACCTATTAAAATCTAACTTACATCAATCCAATATCAACTCATTAAAAATGGTTAAAAGAAACGCCAACCGTTTGTTAACCATGATTGAACAGCTGTTAGAACTCGCAAAAATATCAGGCTCTGAAAAAGTTCAATTTTTCCAAGTTGAGACCCAGCCCGTTATTAAAAATTTAGTTAATTCATTTGCTGCATTAGCAGATGAAAAAAGAATCCGTTTGCAATTATCATGTAATGATCCTGTGGTGATAGAAACCAGTAACAATGCATTAGAAATAGTTCTGGGGAACTTATTGTCAAATGCGATTAAATATACGCAAACAGGAGGAAATATTACTGTCACCGCAAAAAAAATAAATGACCAGCTATCAATCGCCGTTAAAGATGAAGGGTGCGGTCTTGATGAACAGCAAAAAGAAGATATCTTTAATCGGTTTAAGCGTTTGGATTCACACCAAAATATAGAAGGAACAGGAATAGGTTTAAGCGTGGTAGAAGAAGTCATTGAAACCAATGGAGCCAGCATTCATATCACAAGCAAACCAGGGTTAGGCAGTACATTCACTGTTGATTTTAATGTCGTTGAAAGGCAAGCAAATAAACCATCGAAATTCTCTGAGTCACAATTAATTAAGCAGCTTACCTTAGAAAACACCACCTCAATTCAAAAAACAACAGATGATCAAACAAGCAGTCATCAAAAAGAAAATATTCTGGTTATTGATGACAACCCAGATATGAGAGAACATATTGCTGCAACATTAAGAGAGCATTACCAATGTTCTTTGGCAGAGGGTGGCAAAGCAGGAATTGCTCTGGCATTAAAACTGGTTCCAGATATTATTATTTGTGATGTGATGATGCCAGAAATGGATGGTTTTCAAGTCAGTCGTATTTTGCGGTCAGACTCGAGAACATCACACATTCCATTGGTACTTTTAACGGCACTTGACTCCAAAGAAAGCAGAATCAAGGGTTGGCGTGAACATGTAGATGCTTATTTAACAAAGCCATTTGATGCAGATGAATTACTCTTGCAGCTAGAAAATATTTCTGTAATACGAAATATTCTTATGGAAAAAAACAGATCTATCATAAAAGCGGGAAAAAAGGCACCTTCCAACATAGACTTGCCTCAAAAGGACCAAGAGTTTGTCAACAAGCTAAATATGTACATTGCCAAAAATTACAAAAACTCTTTAATCACAAAAGCAAATTTAGCAAAGAATATGGCTGTAAGTGAAAGGCAGTTACAAAGAAAACTGAAGGCTTTGATTAATAAAAATCCTATGGATATTTTGAGAGAGTATCGGTTGAGTCAGGCAGCCATCATGTTAAAAGATGGTTATCAAGTCAGCATAACTTCTGATGAGTGTGGCTTTAACTCTTTGCCTCATTTTTCTAAATGTTTCAAATCACAATACGGTTTATCACCCAAAGTTTACCAGCAAACATGTAACAACAAATAATCAACACGATTAAAAGGACTGCGGACTTGTGCGTCACGTTTATAGTTGTTGAGTCTCAAACCTTGTTAATAATTGCAAGATTCTTTCCTTTTGGGGTTCTTCTTAATAGCGTATGTAGAAATAAGTGAAATGTTATGATTAAGCCATTGATGGGGTTGGGTTTACTTTTATTATCAGCATCTGTATGGTCACAAAATGATCCGGCTTATGATGCCAGATATCGAGTGACATTTGTTGCTGATTGGAGTGCCAGTACTCACCCGGTGAACTTTCCGGGTAACCCACATTTTTCGCCTTTGATTGGTGCCACACATGATGATGAAACACACTTGTGGGAAATGGGCGGCTTGTCATCGCCAGGTATCAAGTTGATGGCTGAAACCGGTGCTGTGTCAACCCTCAGTTTTGAGGTCAGTGATTTGGTCATTGATCAACAAGCTGAACAAGTCCTTTCAGGCGGTGGCATCAGTAGATCACCTGGTTCAACGAGCCTGGAATTCAACATCACCCATGAAAACTCCTTTGTGAGTTTGGTCTCAATGATTGCACCCAGTCCAGATTGGTTTGTTGGTGTTGATGCGCTTAATCTGCGTAGCAATGGTCAGTGGCAAGAAATGATCGCTGTAGACTTACACGCTTATGATGCCGGAACTGACAGCGGCGTTTCTTATACTTCTTCAAACCAGGTCACCAACCCTCCGGAGGTGATCAGACCAATCACAGGGACTCCATTCGATGTCAACCCGGTGTTGGGACAATTCGTCTTTGAATTGCTTGAAACACAAGGTAATTTTCCTTTGGCTGGTGAACACAGTGGTTTGTATTTTATCCCCGAAAATTCTGGAGATGGCGTCAACTTAATCATCTCTGAAGGCGAAGAAAATAACACTGTTTTGGTCACATGGTATACCTATCGCGATGGTCAACAGATGTGGTTGGTCGGCAGTACAGGTTTTTTAACAGGGGATACAGAAGTCACAATAAGCATGTTTAGAACCAGCGGTGGTCAATTCGGTGACGATTTCAATGCAGATGATGTTGAGGTGACTCCTTGGGGTTCAGTCTCTGTTTCTATCCCCACTTGTGGCCACATGAATATGGCGTTTGAAGGGACAGAAAACATCGATGAGTTTGGCACGGCGCAATACACTCAATTGACTGGAGTAGGTGATTTGCGGTGTGAATGAAGCCCCAAGAACATCCCTTTAATGTGACGAAAATTGTAACGCCAGAAATGGTAGGCTTTACCAAACATGAAGACCTGGTGATGATTGACAGATTATTTTAGTTTATCCCCTGTTTTTTGCTGCCAGTGCGCTGAAAAATCGATATCATATGGCAGCAATTATTCACAATTATCAATCAGGATCATCCGCTGTGTCATTAAAACGAAAAACCAACCCCAGTTCAATCAGTCATACCCCCAGCCGTTTGGCGCTTAACATAGCCATCACCACGGCATTAATCACGGGGTATGGTGGTAGAAATGCCTACGCAGGAACTTGTAGCGGTGTGGCCGGAACATACACCTGTTCTGGTCCCGCATCACCAGCTGATATCACCCAACAGTTGAATGGGTCTAACCTGACGGTTAATACATCCCCCGGGTTTGGTATTGATACCACATTGACTGGAGATGAAGCCTTTAGGTTGTATGCACCCGCTGGGGCTGGCAATGTTATATTTACTGACACCAACAGTTCAATCATTACAGGTAATGGTGCGGCCATTGATGTAGGCAATTACAATGATGGCTATATCAGTATCTTTGCCAATGGTACCTTAACCAGCAACACCAGAGATGGGATTTCAATTTACCAATCCAACAGTGCAACCAATGTTCAAGTGAGCGCAGAAGGTGCCATCAATGCCGATGACAGCGGTATCAGCATCAATAACTATGGCAGTGGTTACGCTGATGTCTATTCCAGCGGCCCCATCACAGCGACCAACAACCAAGGTATTCGGGTCCGCAATGACCTTGCAGCCAGCAACATCACCATCAGTTCACAAAATGATGTTTCAGGTAATGGGGGTATCTATGCCGGCAACTATGGATCTGGCACCACCACCATCACCGCCACAGGCATTGTGGATGGTGGCGGTGATGAAGGCATCAGTGTCAACAACTACAACACGGCCAGTTCAGTAACGATCACAGCCAATACAGTCACAGCCAATGATGAAGGCATCAGAGCAACCAATTATGGATATGGTGGCGTTCAAGTGACTGCCAATGGTGATGTCAGCAGTACCATTCGCAATGCCATAGACATCTACAACAACGGATCAGGACCCATCAACATCACCACCAGAGGTCTGGTCACAGCAAACAACGGGGTTGGCATCAACGCCTATGCGAGTACGGGCTCTACCGGTGTCACCATCAATGCAGAGGCCAACATCAATGCAGAAGATCCGGCCATCAACGCGATTAATTTTGGTTTATTCAACACCGACATCAACATCACCAATGCATCACTCGTGAGTACCAACAGCGATGCAGTGGAAGTCCGGGCCTATGCCGATTCCAATACCCTGAGCATCGATGCCATCAACAGCACCATCAGTGGTCAAACCAACGGCATTTATGCCCGTAACTATGGTTCAGGCCCAACCACTGTTTACACCACCGGCAGCGTCACTGGCACAGCTGGCGAGGGGATTAGGGCCATCAGTGAAAACACCAGTTCAGGCTTAAGTGTGACCACACAAAGCACAGTTTCAGGTAACCAGAATGGTATCAATGCGCAGAACTATGGCACAGGCAATACTGATTTGACCCTGTCAGGTCCTGTGGTGTCCACAGGCATGTTCTCCTCGGCCATCAATGTTTACAATGAACTGTCCACCGGAAATGCAACTGTTATTACCCAGTCAACGGTGACCTCACAAAACAATGGCATCAATGTTTACAGCTATGGCAGCGGTGTCACTTCGGTTGATGCCAGCGGCTACATCACAGCCACCGCTGGCGCGGGGATTATAGCTACAAATGGATCAAGTTCGACGGGTCTTGCTGTCACAGCCAATGGCGGTATCAACAGTTTTGATGAAGGCATCCGGGCACGTAACTATGCCAACACCAACTCCACAGTCACCGTCAGCAATGGCTCAGTAATCAGTAATGACAACACTGCCATTGAAATGAGTAATTACAACTACGTCAGTGACTTAACCTTGAATGCATATGGCACAGGTGCCATCAGTGGTCGTGTCAATGGCATTTACACCAGAAACTACAACGGTGGGTCAATCAGCATCACTGCCAACGGACCCGTATCAGCCACCAGTTTTGTCGGAATCAGTGCGATCAATGATTATTTAGGGTTGAACATGTCAATCAATACCTTATCAGCTGTCAATGCTCGGTTTCAGGGCATCAGAGCCCAGCACTATGGTACAGGCACGCTGAGTGTTTTTGCCCAAGGTGATGTCTCATCGACCAACAGTGATGCCGTGTTTGCTTACAATGGTGGTTCGAATACCAGCACAGTCACCACCCAGGGAACCGTCACTTCTGACACCGATCGTGGTGTTTATGCATACAGTTCAGGTAATTCAGGTTTGTTAGACATGCAAATTCAAGGTGATGTCAATGCCGCAAGAGAAGGCGTTTTTGCCCGCCATTCAGGTGTCAGTAATTCACAGATCACGATCAGTTCGGCCACCATCACCAGTACAAATTCACATGGAATTTATGCCTATCAAGACAGCAACGCAGGTCAATTAACTATCACCAGCAATGGCAGCATCACAGGCCAAGACAATGGCATCATGGCCACATCAATTGCCCCCAATAACATCACCATCAATGCAAGTGGATTGGTGCAAGGTCAAACTCAATATGGAATCTACAGCACCACCAATACGGGTGTATTGTCGATCATCAACTTGAATTCTGGTGCCAATGTGCTGGGTGGTATTTACAACAATGATGGCAACTCAATCTCTGTAGTCACTACTGGTGCTTCAATCAGTGGGCCAATCAACCTCGGTGATGGAAACGACATCATCACATTCTCAGGTGGTGACTTTTCAACAGTCAGTGTTTTCGATGGTGGTGATGATGCGTTGAGTGGTGATGGTTCTACAGATTCTCTGTCTTTTCAGGGTTCTTCAGGCCTGCTATCTGGAGGAGCATTAATTAATTGGGAAAACATCAACATCAGCTTAACTTCTAACATCCAATTTGATGGTGTTGATTCTTTCATGACAGAAGAGTTTGATTTACTCAATACCGGCGTCTTGACGTTACAAGACGGTGTCACTGATGATAACTTAACCATCAATGCTAATTTCAATGGCGGTGGTAGCCTCAATTTGGATACAACATTAGGTGATGAGAACTCAACCAGCGATGTATTAATCGTCAATGGTGACACCTCTGGAACCACCACTGTGAACATCAATAACGTGGGTGGGGCAGGGGCCATCACCGCGGCCCCAGGTATTTTGGTGGTCGATGTGAATGGTGCTTCCAATGGACTGTTCGAACTGGCTGCACCTATCAATGTCAATGGTTATGAATATGATTTGGTTGCTGTCGGCGGTGATTATTACCTGCAAGGTGATGCCACTGATGCCGATTTATCGGTCAACAAGGAGCTGTTGTCCTCAGGGCCATTTTTTGTGGGTGACACCGTAACTTATGAAATCACAGTCACCAATGACGGTCCTTTGGATGCCACCAATGTGGTGGTCAGTGATGTTTTTACCAACCTCACATTGGCATCAGTCACAGGTGGTAGTTGTGCGCCAGCCAGTTTCCCGTGCACCATAGCCAATTTGGCTGATGGGGCATCTGAAACTTTAACCGTTACAGCAACCATTGATGCTGCAGGTGCCTTTGATAATTCGGCATCAGTCTCATCCGATCAACCAGATGCCAATAGCGCCAATAACACCGACAACACCGGCAATGGTGGAACCGCCATAGGTCGGTACTTCATTGGTGGTTCTGTCAGTGGCTTGTTGTCAGGCAATTACATGTTGTTGCAAAACAATGATGGTGATGATGCCATCATCATGAACAATGGCGCATTTGTTTTCAATACGCCATTGGACGATGGTTCTAACTACAACGTGACCATTGAGATGCAACCGGATGATCCCATTCAGCCGTGCATGGTTGCCAATGGCAGTGGAACCTTGGCTGGAGTAGATGTCACTGATGTCAGCATCAGTTGTGAACCAGGTAATGATTTAATCTTCCGTGATGGATTTTCTGCGCCACCGCCGCCCAGATTCATCGAAGAAAATTAAAAAAACCGAAGAAAATTTAAATAGTTGATTCTGTTTAAAAAATAAGCTGCTTAAATGTCCATATATTAAGCAGCTTGCAATTCATGATCACAACACACACTGGCATCCTAGCTCGTGACCAGTCCTTAATAAAGCCAATCCATTTTTGGCTTTTGGCATCCATGCTGATAATCGTTTCTCACTCAATTCCTAAAAGTGTGGCGGCATCCATTCCGCAGATTATCTTTTCCCTTCTAAAAAACATCCTGTTATTAACTGCAGCACACTCATATCCATTTGAGTGATGCGACTTCCATGTCATCGCTACACACCTGAATCCATTCAGGTGTCCCGAAGCGGTGTTTATGTACCTTGTGAATTTACATAAAAATTCAAACTGAATGGTTCATAAGTACCTTCCTCAACGCTTGACTCATATTGGTCAACTTTTTCAATGATCCTCACTCTTAAACTGTCCCGGATTTGTTTTAACTCATCAGACAACTTTTTTTTATTGTCCTGGTTTATTTGGGTTGACTCAACACTCCACTCAAGCACACTGTTGTCTGGGTCTTCGATGTTTTTTCTGAGGGTATTAACCACTTTAAAAAATTGGTTGGTCGCATAGTCATATTTTCTTGAGTCAGATTGTTTGTTTAACAACTCTGTTTTTATGATTTTGACTTCATTCTTACCGATCAGTTCGATACACCCCAACTCAATCAACTCTTTAACTATCGTTGGTGCAGTCAGTCGCCCTTTGCATTTGTTGCAAAAGTTGTATAAAGAGTCTCCAGGACCTTTCTTGGGGAGCAGGTTGGTGTGGTTGTCTTTCTGATAATGGAAAAGCTCACCCAGTGTCAAAATGATTGGGTCTGAAGTTTTTCTGGGTTTTTGGTCCTCGGTTTCTTGGGTAGATTGAACCATTGAAATTTGCCTTCGATCTATCCCTGTCTTCAATGAAATGGCTGAAACATTTGAACTGTTGTTGTTCAGTTTACTGGCAGCATCAATGAACGCGACCTTCAGAAGCTCAGCAGTTTCATTGTATTTGATGTTATTGAGCAACAAAAAATGGGCCAATTCATTGAACATGGGCTTCAATTTATTGACTTGTTTTGATTTTAATTGTGGTTGTGAAATTGCGGCTTCCATTAATTTGTGTCCCTAATTGGACACAATAATAGCATGAGACTCAAAAAAAAGCAAACTAAATTAAGTTTTTCCCTGGGTAATTACAATAGGGCCATATAAAACAATAAGATATAAAGCCTTTAAAATGCCGCTATTGCTTAGCAATTATTGTACTTTTGCCAAACAGATCAAGGAAAGTGACTGGTTAAGTCAGTAGACTTAGGAGCTGACAGATCAATGTCTGATGTGATTTGGGCCATTCTTGTTGGTCCAACTCATACCAGCTAGAATAGTATTGGAGGCAATCATGCTTTTGTTATCGAATTTATTGTCCTATTTAACAGACCCTATTTTCTTGTTTGGCTTGTTGTTGGCGTTTTGTTTATTTTTGATCAAGTACCTGCTAAAAACCAAAAGAATCAAAGAGCTGCCTGTCGGACTGTCACAGAAGGTACCCCCTGTGGTTTGGAAGCATGGTTACCTTTTAGGTCTTTTGGTGATGGTGTCAGGCATCATGTTAAAACACAAAGAACTGCAACAGGCAGAGCAACAGAATGCCATGTCACAATTGATTGTGGAGTACAGCCAAAATATTTCAACCATCAGACAACTGTCAGAAAATACCAAGATTCAGTTGGAGACACGTGCTGTTGTGACCAACTCATTGCGCACAAATGGATCGAGAATTTTGGACATCATGTTCCCTAAAGAAATCAAACCTGAAAACACAGACCTTAATATTACCAAGGTTGTAGACGATTCATTTGAACAATTGAAAAAAGCCCGGTTATTTAACAGTAAACCTGATATGGATGCCTTTAATTCGATCAAAGGGAAAATCAGTCCTAAAGTGAATATGCATTTGGCAGAATTGAAATCTATGCAGGATATCAACGGTGATCAGTACATCATCAAGACCAGTATTTATCAAGGACATAAAGAAATCTTAGCCAGCATTGAATCGTTCGATGCACAAGCTTATGAAGATTTGATTTTAGAGATGGAGGAACTCCGAAGCCAATATGATTTGGTGTTAAACCATGCTGAAGATTTCATCTCGGAAACCAAAAACTTCATGGACCGCAATACATTCATTGGGAATGGAGATGTCTATGAAATCCTCACCAAGGAGCGCTTGGCTTATAAATCATTAACTGAGTTTGATGCAGCCATCATTGGAAAAGCCAATGACTTGGTGCGGATGAAACAAAACATTCAAAGCTTTTTGTAAACATTTCCTCAGATTATCTTTTTTTGACTTGGGTGACGAGTCCCAATGCATTCAGTGCGGTATAGACGGTTAACGGGTAGCGTTGTGGGATGTTCAGCAATTTACCTGTGTGTTGTAACGAATAAACCCCTCTGGACCACAATGAAATGATGCGGATGGCATGTTTGAATACCACCAATTTGGTTAAATCAGGCCATGCAGTTAATTTGACTGGTGTGCTGAAATTGCTGTCATCGGGGATTTTACCTTTGCTGGCATTGATGCTGCTGAGCCAGACAAAAGGTTCGTAATCAAACTGGTGCAATTTTTGCAATTCGCCTCTTTTTAATTTAGGCAAAAACACTTTACTGTCTTTATAAAAAGGAATTTTATGTATGTTGATGATTTCTTCAGCAGTCTTTTTATGGTAGATGAGTTTTGTTGTGGCATCCACATAAAACACGCCATAAACCGTTTTGATGCAGGCGGTTTTCTTCTTCAGTTTAGATAAATCGTAAGCATCTTTGAGGTATTTAAAAAAGTAATTGTTTACATTGAATTGGACTTTCTTAACTTGGCTTGAATCACTGAAATCCACATCAGGGTTTATTCCAACATACTTCTGTGCGTAATACCTGTCACTGCCATATTGGATTTGAGCGGGGTTGATCGCATTTGATAAATGCCTGTTGTATATTTGTTTTTCAGGTTTCTTCTGATTTTTTATTCGCAACCTTTCAGCCAAGACAGCGTAAAAGACATCCTTAACCAGGTATAGGTATTTGCTGAGCTCTCGATTCTTGTAAGGTTTTGTGATGACCCTTAAGTAGGGCTCATCTTGCAGATCCTGGGCATCGGTTAACAGAATCATCGGAATTGATGCTTCTTTTAACTGTTCTTTGAGGGTTTTGATTTCTGCCATGTCTTCATCTGACTCCTGGTTGTACAAGCAGACATCAGCCTCTTGTGGTTCTTCCATGAGTTCAATGGCGTATTTGGGGTCTTTCAAACGAGAAAAGATTAATTTTTTTGAAATGTTGTCAAAACCATAAAAACAGGCAGTTACATATTGGGTATCAAGGTTGTTCTTAATCATTTTAATTGTCTTTTTTTGGGCAGTTCAATACCGCACTAAATTGTTTATACCCCAAATGAAACGGCTTTGTTTGAATTTTCGCGGATACCTGGATTGGCAAAACACAGCAACGATTCAACCAAGAGATTGACGTCTTCCTGGTTGGTTGTGTTGATGCTGAAAATAGGTGCAACAGCATCAATGTCAAGCAACATTTGTCGGGCCAATTCCTCAGTTTGTTTGATTCGTAAATAATCAGTGCCTGTAACGCCGATAACCAATGAGTACCGTTTTAAAAACTTTTGGTGATTGGCAAGGGCGTTGTTAAGGTGTTGAATGGTTTCAGCATAATCGGCATCTAATATCACCATCATACCCGTCATGGATGCAGTCTGTAAGGTGGAGACGAAATCGAACAAGTGTTGATCGTTACCCCCAAAGAAATCAATGCGATGATCTTCATCCACTTGTAAGCTGCCAAAATTCATTTTGACCGCCACCGTTGTTTCTTGATCTTCAGGTTGGTATTTGTGGGTGATGGGTTTGTCTGGTCCATAGCCAATTGAATTGATCAATGATCTGACTGCTGCATGCTCGCCACTGATGACGATGTTATAAGATTTCATATTCACTGCTACGCTTACTCCACGTAACATTGTAAATAATAATGCAGACAATGTGAGTGATTAATTCAGATAAATTCTTAAGTTGTGAATTCAATCAAAATTTGAGTGACATTTGTTTATATTTTCCGGCAGCCACTGAACATTCAAATACTGTCATAACGCGTTGAATGGAATCAAAGAACAACATCACACTTGGGTTTATGACTTTAACAGTATTTTGCAATCAAGCAGATTGAGGACCTATTGTATTTTCATTGCTGAAAATGATGTATGTAGAAGATGAATTAAGAAGCTGGTCTGGAACCAGCTTCTTAATTTTCATCCCTGAATCAGCCACCTCTGGCGGTCATACCATCGTTTATTCAAATCCATTGCTGAATATTTCATCCTGAAATTGGATGGGGATCGGCACCACCGATGTATTATCATACGAGGCATCTGGCTCATTGGAAGTGGCATCGATGACATAACCGGCCTTATCAGGATTGAATCTAATGTCTGGTTGCATGGTGACTGTGATGGTCACTTCCTCATCCGGTAACAGGGTGCCCAGCTGACAAGTGCTGGTTTGATCGATGGTTGAACAACTGCCTTTGGAAGATGTGATGCCCAGAAATGTGACATCTTCAGGTAAGGTACCTGTGAAAGTTACATTGGTGGCCGGCAAGCCCACAATCGGATCGGTTGGTGGGTTGTTTTTTACATACAGCGTCACTTGGGTCACCTGTCCTGGTTCTGGATAATCCACTGGATCGACTTCTTCATCAACCAGGGTGATGTCAATCATTGGAATCACTGTAACCTGGGAACTGGCCACATTTGAACCGGCACCTTCCTCATCAAACACTTCAATATTGACTGTCTGAACGCCAGGTGTCATGTAGGTATGGTCACCAAAAATTTGTCCCAAAGTGTTGAAAGTGGTGGTGATCACTGGATCATCATCTGGATTATTGGGATCTTGTGGTGGTAATTGATTGGCCGAGTCTACAGTGCCATCACCCCAAGCAATCTGTAAAAAGTGGGCCTGACCAGGATCTGGATCAATGAATTCAGCCATCAAAGGCAATGGATAGCCCAAACCTGCTTGAACCCCATCGCCAACAACTTTGTTTTTCAACAATGGCCACAAGGCCTTGGGCAGGATTCTAGAGTTGCCATCGGTTATCTGTACCTGTGGTGGATCATTTACTGGAGCCACATCAATGTCGATGGTGCCTGCATTGGAATCAAACACACCATCATTGACCTGGTAGCTGAACTGGTCGGCTCCAAAATAATTAGCATCTGGCGTGTAGGTCAGTTTAGCACCACTGCCTGTGAGTGTGCCATGGACAGGTGGCTCAAGAATTTGATAGGTCAACACATCCAACCCATTGAAATCAACGCCTAATATGCCATCTGGATCATCGGCACCCAAGGTCAAGGCCAAGGCATTATCTTCATCGGTGTTCAACGTTGCATCAAAAGCTTCTGGTGGTCTGAAGTTGCGGCTGACGCTGATGGTGGCAGTGCCCACATTGCTGTCTATCAGACCATCATTGGCCACGAATGAAAAACTGTCAGTCCCTTGAAAATCATTGTCTGAGGCATAGGTCACCACCACGCTGTTGTCAGTAATTTCTTTGAATGGAGCGGTTTCAAAGATGTGCATCAACTCTCGATCATTGTCCAGCACGTAAAATTTACTGGCGTTGACACTGATGTCCAAGGGCATGCCCATATCACCCAAAATAAAACAACTGCCATCACAGGTCGAGGCGGCTTCACCCGCAAAATCCCCCAAGGCGGTGAAACGCTGAACCCGGCTGTTGTTGTAATCAGTCACATATAAAATGTCATTGGGATCCATGGCAATGCCCAAAGGTGTATCAAACTGACCTTGTCCCGAACCAAAGCTACAAGGGCCAGCAATGAATGGACCACAGTTGCTGCCATTGGCGATGATCACCTCACAAGGCGTGTCGTCAGAGCAGCTGTAACCAAAGCTGCGACCTTTGGGAACATCGCACCCCGGACCACTGTCACAGCGGCCCATCCAGCCGATATGATCACCAATGGTTAACGTGACGCCATCGGTGGTGGTGGGTTCAAATTTATGGATGCGGTCCAGCCCCGAGTCCACCACATACAAGGCACCGGTTGAATCCAACTCTATGTAAAAGCCACGGCTGCTGCTGCCAGCCACTGATGGCGCGCCGGATAAAAAGTTCTCATCATTCTTTAAGGTATCCAAGAAACCAGGCACAAAATTACCATCGGCCCCATCGAATATATACACCCGACGCTTATCAGTGGCAAAAATCAAACCTGTGGCACTGTCTCGGGTTGCGCCCAACAGGCGCGGATTGCCAAGGCTGGATGGAATGCTGTCCAGGCGCCAATTATCCACCAAATTCAACTGGTCGTTATACATCGATAAGAACAAAGCATCTGAAGCAGTACCTGGTGTGACGGCATAAATAAACCCATCGGCATCCAAGGTGATGCGCTTGACTGAACTGTTCATATCTATTTGATCAACCAATTGACCATCGGCATTCCACTGTGACAGGCGATCCCGAGTCACTGCTGAGGATCCTCCAGTATCGCAATCCCAGTACTTATCCAACACATAAGACGTGCCATCATCAGCCACATGCACAAATTCAGATCGATAAACGAAATCAGTCGGTATGTCTTGTGGCGGATTGGCATCACAAAAGGCATCGTATAAATCGTTGCTGGGGTTGTTAGAATTATTCAGAATGTCGCCCACCAAGTCACCCGGTCGGACCCGAAAGTCTTCAATGAAATAGGGTACCAATGGCGCCACAAAGAATCCATTGGCTGGAGGTGAAGTGATGTCGAATTTCAGTGGATCAAAGATGCCAGAAATCAAATCTGAATCACTGCCGATTAAGGTCAGGTCGATGTGCTCTGAGGTCAGGCCATTGGCACTCAGGCTGTTGACTTGCGGTGCGGTGTTGGTGCCAGGTGTTTTGACTGTGATCCATTGGGTTTTGGTGTCTGAATTACCTGAGCTGTCGGTGGCAGTCCAGACCACTTCAGTTCGGGTGTCAGGATCAAAGCCACTGCCAATGGTGTTACTCACCACCGGATCAGGGTCTGCCACATCAAACACCACAGCTGTGCCCACATCAAAATCATCCGTACTGGCGGTCACATTGGACTCAATCACCCGGCTGGGTGGTGCCAATAAAATGGGTGGGCGGGTGTCCTCAACCGTGATGTTTTGGGTCACCATGGCAATCCCTGAATTGGAGCCTCCGACCGGGCCGGTATCCAGTGCTGCCCAAGTGATTGTTGTGGTGCCTAACGGTAACAAAAACGGTGCATCATTGCCAACCAAAATGGGTTGGTCACAAGGGTCGCTGGCACTGATGGTGGCTCTGAAATGATCTTTCCAAACGGACCATCGTTCACCACCAAAGCTGTTGGCTTCCAAGGGGGTCGGGTTGGGTTCAGTGGTGGTGATGACCGGAGGGACCACATCAAATACAGTGAACTCACGGGTTTGGTCATGAGTTGCAGAATCCACTGGGATGTTGGTGTCAATCTGGCCCGCGGCGATCAAGCCAGCTTCAATCCCTGCATTGATCAAAAACAAGCCGCCGACTTCGGCGGCTCGAGCTGCGGTGGCTGGATCGGTTTGTACCGAGAAAAACGATTCGAAGTATTTGATTTCATTGGTGATCACAAACAAGGCTATGGGAATGGTCACATCGATCAGAGGGTCTATCTGGGTGTTGGCACTCCAATTGATCGGGTGGTTACCTGCAGGAAAGATCACAGTTTTATCTGTAGTAGACCAATCATCCAAATACTCATTTTCAACCCGCAACACCACGGCGGCATTGGCATGGCCGACTGTTGGTGGTTGGGGGTCGCTGAAAGCACCCCAGTTCGAAGGTAAGTTCTTGATGTCGGCAATCCCCAACAGGTTTTCATACTCGGCTTCTTTTTGCGGTAAGGTAAATGAATAATGACAGCCATCAGGGCTGTCTGGTAGTTTGGCATTGGGGTCGCTAGATACCAGTGTCGGCGGTAAGGTTTTGATGCGCACATCAATCCCAATCGATGCCAAATCGGCTGCCGTGCCCAATGGACCTGGCAGGAATGAGGTGGGTAACAAAGAAAAATGTGCCGCTGCCCAGGCTTGATATGCATCCTCATAAACCGGGTTGTCAGCTATTTCAGCTTGTGTTGTTTGAGAGCTGCACAGCAAGCCAGCAATCACTAAACTCAAACAACTTTGTTTCAATGGTATGGTTTTCATTATGTCTCCTCTTTAACTCTAGGCTTAATGATTAAAGCAAGATCCCTGATAAAAACCCTCAAAAAACATTTAAAAAAAACAAAAAGTCATGCTAAGTTCTTATCATGACTGACAATCCGGCCCGCAACTCAAATGATTTGGGTGATGAAATTTATCGCCAACTCAAGACCTTAGCCAGGCAGTTGATGGCCAAAGAACGGGCTAATCACACCTTGTCTGCCACTGATTTGGTGCATGAGGCATTCATGAAATTATCGGTTTCTGACATGTCCTTCAACGACCAAAAACACCACTTTCAGACCTTTGCTCGGCAAATGCGCCGGGTGTTGGTGAATTACTCACACCACAAAAACGCCCAGAAGAACAAAGCCGAAGCTGTCCATTTCACCGATTCATTGGGCTTGGCGGGCGATGGTTTCACTGATTTCAACCAAATCAACAACGCCATTGATCGCCTGGAACAGATGGACCAGCGCAGTGCCCAATGTGTAGAATTGATCTATTTCACCAACTTAAACCAGGCCCAAGCGGCCAAATACATGGGCATCTCACTGGCCACTTTGGAACGCGACTTAAAGTTTGGCCGGGTCATCATTCACGAATACATCGATCAACAAAACAGCACACCATGAACGCATCATTCGGATCACAGGTCAAAGCCCTGTTCAACCAATGCAGTCAGCTCCCTACAGCTGACCAACAAGCCCACGTAGACAGCAGTGATTACCCTGATGCAGTGAAACAACAAGTATCACGGATGTTGAATTACTCGGGTGATATCGATGATCAAATGGCCAAGATCATCGCAGACACCGCTCAACAAAGTCTGAATGTCACCGCCATCCAGACAGGGCAAAAAATTGACCAATACCGCTTGGTCAAAACCATCGGCGAAGGCGGGCAGGGGGAAGTGTGGTTAGCCGAACGTGATGATGGCGAGTTCAACCATCAGGTGGCAATCAAGTTTCTCAAAATTACCGCCAACCAATACGAACTGGCACGTTTTCAGACCGAACGAGAATTGTTGGCTTCTTTGCAGCACCCCAACATCGCCAGCCTGATTGGTGGGGGACAGTATAAGGACCGTTTGTACATGATCATGGAGTGGATCGATGGTATCCCATTGTTAGCATACGTGCGGCAGAGATCCTTGAAACTGAATGGTCTGTTGACCAGTTTTCTGCAAATCTGTGAGGCTGTCAGTCACGCCCATGCCAAAGGCATCATCCACCGCGACATCAAACCATCCAACATCCTGGTCACCGCATCGGGGGTGGTTAAATTACTGGATTTTGGCATCGCTAAAGTCATTGATACCGAAAACACCCAAACCCAAAGTGCAGCGATGATGACCCTGGCCTATTCCAGCCCTGAACAAATTCAGGGCCAGCCAGTCACCACAGCCACCGATGTGTATGCCTTGGGATTGTTGTTGTATGAATTGTTGTGTGCCACCAAAGCCCAAGACAACACCACCGAATCACCGGCTGAATTGTTGCAATTGATCACCGATATCACCCCGGAAAAGCCCAGCATCATGGCTGCCAAGAACCCAAGTCGCATCCCTGCCCGGATCTTACAAGGTGATTTGGATAACCTGGTGATGATGGCGATCCGCAAAGAGCCGGAACGCCGGTACAACACGGTAGATGCCCTGGTCAATGACATTGAGAACTACCGCGCATCCAGACCACTGTTGGCCAGTGGGGACTCATTGTATTACCGCACCACCAAGCTGCTGAAACGAAACCCCTTGGCCTCGGTGCTGGCCACTTTGGTCTTGGCCTTTTTAATCACCTTACCCATCTTGATGTATCAAAACGGCCTCAAGCTCAAGCAAGAACGTGACATCGCCCAAGAACAAACCCTGGTGGCCAACAAAACCACCGAATTCCTCACCACTTTATTTGAGTCAGTCTCGCCACTCGGACATGGTGGACAACCCGTCACGTTAGACAGCGTCTTGGCCCAAGGCGAACGACAATTGGCCGCTGATTTGACCCAACAACCCAAAGTCCTGGCTTCATTATCAATGGTAATAGCCAGTATCCACCACCACATGAACAACACCCCCAAGGCCATTGATTACTACATCAAAGCGGCAGACTTATTGAACCAAACCGATGATGTTACCGGTGAACTGGTGGCCCGAGGCCAGTTGGCATTGATGTACTTCCGCAATGATGATCTGCCCAACACCGACGCCCAACTGGCTTTGGCCGATCAATTGGCGGCCCAAGTCGAGAACACCAAACAGCAAGCCTGGCACCAGTTGCGCAAAGCCACCGTTGCCAATGACCGGGGGCAGAATGAAGCCGCTGCCGAGTTGGCCCAGGCAGCCTTGGCGCTGACCGAAGCGACCGACCAAAGCGATGTGGCCTTGATGGGGCGTATCTACAGTGAGTGGGGTGAAGCCACCAAACACACTGACAAGGAATTGTCTTTGGAATTGAATGGGTATTCCTTGGATTATGCCGAACAAGAAGTCGGTAAGATCCATCCTTTTTATTTGGGACGGCTCAGCAGTCGTGGGTTGCGTTTGATGCGCTTGAACCGGCATGAAGAGGCGGTGGCCATCATCGATGAAACCATCAGCATCGCTGGCCAATTGTATGACCAAAACAACCCCAAATACGCTGGATTCTTGTCATCTAAACTGACGTATTTACATGACAAGGGTTATTTTGATGAAGCAGAAAGGTTGTATTTACAGGTGACCGACATCATGCGGAATGCTTATGGTGAAGAGCATTTTGAGTATGCCCGGGTGATCAACAACCTGGCTTACCTGTATGAAGACAAGGGTGAGTTGGAAAAAGCCGAGCCCTTGTACCGACGTTCGGTTGAACTCAGAACCCTGCTGGACCCGGACAATGCCATCCGCATTGCCACGTCCAAATCGAATTTGGCCCGGGTGTTGTCAAAAACCCATCAACACGCAGAGTCGGAAGAATTGGTCAGTCAGGTGGTACCGGTGTTTTTGGCCAATAAACGCAACAACCTGTACAACGAAATCATCATCATGGCCAACCAATTTGGCGATGGCAGTGATCTTGCAGCCTGTGAAGCTGGTTTGCAGCGGTTGACTGAATTGAAACCGTTGATAGAACAAGAATCACCCAATGGCTGGCGCCGCTTGGGTGCGGAATTGTGGATTGGACAGGTTTTGCAGAAATGCAATTTCAGCAACGAAGCAGGCCGGTGGCTGAACTCGGCACTGGCCATGTCGGAGAACATTTATAAAGCCGATTCTCAAGGGCGTGAGTTAATCGTAAACTTGTTGTCATCAGCTGAGTGAAGCACCTGTCCAGTTAATGCAGCACCAAAGTTAATTAATGTTTTGGGTTCATTGAATTCCTGACTTCAATCAAATGTTTTTGCGCACTTTTTAACTGCTCCATCAAAAACTTATGCAATTTCAAGTCAGGTTTTTTCTCGTGAGAAATGCGCACGATTTCGTCTTTTAACTGTTGTATCTTGTCTAGAATTTCTATGTCTGGCCGTTGTAAAAAGTGATCCGTCTGGATGTTCAAAGATTTGATGTTTTTGGTTTTGTTGCTGTTTGTATCTTTCATGGTTCTCATTTGATATTTTCGTTTTATTTGAGGATGTGGATATGATACGAATTCAATGATCTTTTGAATGCAGTAAATCTCTGATTGGCTTGTAAGAAAACATCGACATCATGTAATCAGCATGACCGGTTCGCGCCCAGAACTGGTTATGGTCTTCAACAAAACTTCGTGATTAACTGTGGAAAGCTGTTGAGCAGCTTGACCCGCCGAACCGGTTGGTGAGCAAAGCGAATCAGAGGTGAAGAGCGCGAGGTAGCAAGTCATGTTCGCAGGTTAGGCAATGAATTCGTTACGGTTTTGCCAAAGGCAAAGAAGTAACGAGTGAATGCCGTAAACCGTGGTCGTTTTCACTTTTGTTTGGAACAAAAGTGAATGAAGCCTCAAGAACATTCCTTGTTGATATTGAGATTTTTTTACATGAAGGAATCCGTGTTCGACCGTTCAGCACCAAAAATCTACCGCACGTCCGAGATTCGAATTGAATGTGAATCCAGTCACATTTTTGTGCCAATATAAAAATAAGATATCGCAACAACAACAATAAAAATTGGGGTAAACATGAAGAATATCAGGAAATTAATGCTGGCTGTTTTTTCGGTCAGTTGGGGAGGGATTGCGTTGGCCTATTGTCCATCCGATTCGATTTATCAGTCAAATTATGAATCGTTGTTTCCACCAGCGCCATCCTCACCAGTAGTCAGTGCAGAAGATGCTGCCAGATTTTTAACCCAAACGACCTTTGGTCCTAAACTTTCTGAAATCAGACGGTTACAAGGCATGGGCTATGAAAACTGGATTGATGAACAAATGGCCTTGCCAACCACATTACAAGAACCCTGTATGCAAGCCGTGTTAGATGACCCGGATTTGCCTTTGTATCAAAATTCCAGACAAGAAGCCTGGTTCTTGAACTCAGCTGAGGGTGCTGATCAACTCCGACAACGCATGGCATTTACCTTGTCGCAGTTATTTGTGGTTTCTGACGCAGCCAGTTTGAACAATGAAGTGATGGGCTTGGCCAAATACTATGACATGTTGGGCAACAGTGCTTTCGGTAATTTTCGAGACATTTTGGAAGATGTCACACTCAACACCATGATGGGTTTTTATTTAGGGATGTTCAGAAACGCCAAAGCCGATCCTGTGGCTGGTACCCAGCCTGATGAAAATTATGCCCGCGAAGTGCTGCAGTTGTTCACCATCGGCTTACACCAACTGAACATGGATGGTACAGAAGTACTGGACATTGACGACAACCCAATTCCCACCTATGACCAGACTGTGATCGAAAATTTTGCCCGTGTTTTTACCGGTTGGAACTTTGCCGGCTGTCCTGAAAACAACTGGCAATGGTGTCACCCGGGACAACCTGAGGTTGATGGTTATGCCCCCATGGAACCTATTGAAGCGTACCACGACACCGATGAGAAAACGTTGCTTAATGGACAGGTCTTACCTGCCAATCAAACCGCCCAGCAAGATCTCACAGCAGCCCTGGACAACATTTTTAACCACCCCAATGTTCCACCATTTATCAGCAAACAATTGATCCAGCGATTTGTCACCAGTAACCCATCACCAGCTTATGTAGAGCGAGTGGCCAATGTCTTCGCTAACAATGGCAGTGGTGTCAGAGGCGATCTGAACGCAGTCATCCGAGCCATTTTATTGGATGATGAGGCACGCAATAACAGCTTCATCACGGTTGATTCTTATGGCAAACTCAAAGAGCCTTTGATTCGTTATTTCAATTTAATCAGGGCCTTCGAATCGAGAAGCCGAACCGGTCGTTATGGCAATTGGAATCCGGAATTTGCGTATTTACAGCGGGCATTGGGTTCACCTTCGGTGTTTAACTTTTATAAACCCAGTTTTCAACTACCAGGGCCGATCAGAGACCAGGGGCTGGTATCTCCCGAGTTTCAAATCACCAGTGAAACCACAGTGATAACGGTAGGCAATGAAATGAATGATGCAACCATCCGTGGTCATCATGAATATGATCACTGGAATGAGAGTAAGCCTTTATTGCAGTTACAAAGAGAACTGCAGTTGTTCAATGACATCAATGCCATGATGGACCATTTGGATTTGTTGTTATTTGCTGGGCAAATGTCAGCACACACCAGGTCGACTGCAATCGCGATGTGGAACAATTTAGATGACAATGATGATGTTGACCGGGTCGCATCATTGATTTATTTATTGGTGATGTCGCCAGAATTCGTTGTACAGCGTTGATAAGGGAGGAATTATGAACAGAAGAAAATTTTTAAATCGATCCATTTACAGTACATTGCTGGCAGGGGGTATGTGTTCAGCTGGTGGGATGTTACAACTGGCGAAAGCGGCCTCACTACAAAACAGCGCCATCAGAGGGACTGGGTACAAAGCCCTGGTCTGTGTGTTCATGGATGGTGGTAATGACAGCACCAACATGGTGGTACCCATGGGGGCCTCAGAACATGCAGCGTATGCACAAGTCAGGGGGGATTTGGCCTTAGACAGCAGTGATTTATTGCCCATTTCACCCGCCAATAATGGCGGAAGATCATGGGGCTTACATCCTGATTTGCCAGGTATTCAAAGCCTGTTCAATCAGAACCGTGCTGCTTTGGTGACGAACATTGGTTCTTTGGCTTATCCGATTACCCAGGCAGAGTATAACAACGGCTCAGTACCGATTCCACCCAACCTGTTTTCTCATTCAGATCAGCAGATTCAGTGGCAGACCTCAGTGGCTGATCAGGCATCGATTTCCGGGTGGACAGGACGGGTTGCTGATTTGTTACATAACTCGGTGAATAACAACAACAGTTTGTCGATGAACATTTCATTGGCAGGTAACAACACCATGCAGGTTGGAGAAACAATTAATCAATACCACCTGACCAACCAGGGCAGTGTCAGTTTGAATGATGTGGGATGTTGTGATGGAACAGAGCGATTGGCTGCTTTACAGACGCTGCTCGAACAACCTCAATCCAACCTGTTCCAACAAGGCTATGCCGACATATTCAACCGCTCGATCGAATTAGATCAGGTCATTTCAGCAGCGTTGGCCGGAGCCGTTCCATTGAATACCACGTTTCCCGAACAAGATGGCTGGAATACATTGTCAGAACAACTGGAAATGGTGGCACGCATGATCAGTGTGCAAAGTGTGGTCGGTATGAATCGTCAAGTGTTTTTCGTCAAAGTAGGAGGCTTCGATAACCATGACAACCACCTCAATGACCATGCCATTGGTATGCAAAACATTGATGGTGCCATCACGGCTTTCCAAAATGCCATGATTGAGTTGAATATGGAAGATCAGGTCACATTGTTCACTGCATCAGACTTTTCGCGAACCTGGATATCAAACGGTCAAGGTTCAGACCATGGCTGGGGTGCCAGTCACTTTGTCATCGGGGGTCAAGTCAATGGAGGGGATTTCTATGGCGACATGCCAATGGTTGAACCAGGCAGCATAGACACCATCAGTGACCATGGCCGGGTCATTCCAACCATCGCTGTAGACGAATACGCCGCCACTTTGTCTCAGTGGCTTGGCGTGGGCAGTGGCTCATTAAGTGACATCTTCCCTAATATTGGGCGCTTCAACACCACTGACCTGGGTTTTATGGACTTGACATAAAGTGAGCCTGGTTTGATACAAAGGGGTTTTTCATCGCAAGCCTTGCTCTCCTTAGGCTTGCTAATCAGCCTGCTCAATCCTGCCCGAGCGGGATTGAGCGGCTGTGATGATCTCAGTGGAATTACAACCATGCCAATGGTCGATTTTGATACAGAAATCCAACCCATCTTTGATACCCACTGCACCAGCTGTCATGGTGGCCCGAATCCCATTGCTTTCATGGACCTCGAACAGGGATTTACCCAGTTGGTTGACGTGCCGAGTTTCCAGTTTCCAGAGATCAATCGCATTGAAGCTGGCGAGTCTTTCAACAGTTACCTGTTCTTAAAGATTAACTGCAACAATCAACTTTCCGGTGATCGCATGCCGCGCGAAGCACCACCATTGACTTTACTGGACCAAGGGCTTATTCGAGATTGGATTGACCAATTGATGATTTATAAGGACGGGTTCGAATAACCGTTTTATTGTCAATGCCAATATAAAGTATATAAAAATCAAAAGGAATGTTCTTGGGGCTCCATTCTGGTTCATGGTCTGAAAGGTCTTCATATTTGCTGCGCAAATAAACCGACCTTTACAGACTATTGTCTGAGCAGTTGCTTCGCACTGCATGTCTGTTCCAGACAAAAGTGAAAACGACCGCGGCGAACATGACATGCTACCTCGCACGAATAACGCCATTCACATAAGGCTTCTTGACTTCGTCAAATCGCCACATGTTCATTGGCTATTCTCTTCGCCTCTGATTGGCCTACATGGATGTAGGTCTGCCGCGATAGCAAGGAGCGATAGCGGCCGCAACATCAAAAGCTCACGGTTAATCAATCATTACATCAAGGCTTCTTTGCTTTGCAAAATCGCCATGATTGCATGATTTGCCTAACCGGCTCGGCGAGTCAAGCTGCTCAGCAGCTTTCCATGGCATTAACTCCATTGCTTGGGATGATTATGAACCGAATCTGAGTCAATACCCGGGTCGGGATGTGACCCACTTCTCATGTTAACTATGAAACGCTGAAAGCTGTCAACCGATGGCTGCCAAGTCCGTTAAATCTGGCAAGACTTGGTCATTCTTGACACGAAACATTGCTTTGAAGATCAAGTCAAAACCAAAATTTTGAATGATTTAAGGAGAATTGACATGAATAAACTGAAACATACCATGGTGCTTTTATTACTGAGCCTGACTTTTTGGGTGAACAGCGTTTTTGCTTCAACCGAACTGACGGTGGTTTCACCCTCGACAGAGGTGGGGCATGATCTGGATCTGATGGCAGTCGGTGAGATTTTTAAAGGCACCGAAAACCTGGAGGCTTTTGAATGGGCCATCAATGATCCACAAACCGGGGTCAATAACCTGGATCTGGACAACAATGGTCTGGTTGATTACCTGCGGGTGGTGGAAGAGGTCACAAATGGCACACATTTGATCATCATACAAGCAACCCTGGCTCATAACGATTACCAGGACGTGGCCACCATTCAGGTGGAACGTATCAATGAACAATACCAAGTACAAATCCACGGTCACGAAGTGATTTACGGTCCTGAATATTATGTGGTGCCTACTCATGTGCATGTCAGTGCCTGGCCCATTATAACCTGGATCACGCGTCCACTGTACCGCCCCTATAAGTCAGTATACTATTGGGGTTTCTACCCCAGGTTGTGGAAGCCATGGCGTCCTGTACACATCAGTGCGTACCGTCCCAAGGTGGTCAGATACACGGGCAGAAGCACTTTTGTGGTAACCAAAACAAGACGTGTGAAACCGGTGACCCGTGTGGTTTATAAGCCACGCACATCGACCAAGGTCAGTAAAAGTTTACATATGAGTAAAACCACTCGACCCAATGGAACCGCAACCACCCGTGTTGGGGTAAAGAAAACCACCACCAAAGCCAATGGTACAAAGGTGACAAAAAAGTCCGGGGTATCGAAGACGCGCAACAAAAATACTGGGGCCACTACGGTCAAGAAAAGTAAGCAAAAGACCAAAACCAATTCAAAAGGTCAAAAAACCAAGGTTAAAAAGACCACTTATAAGAAGAAATGATTGAAGTCAAAACCAATGAAAAGCCGGTTGAAACAGGACCGGCTTTTCAGTTTGGTTGATTAATTACAACTTGGACGCACAAAGGGTGTTGGCCCTTTGTGCGTTTTTCTTTCAGTTATTCCCCATCTCTGTTTTTGACACGGAAGCGGGTCAGGTTAGCCACTGCAGAAAAGGCAGGGGCTACCAAGACCGCTTGGTTACTGGCGTCATAGGTGAGACCGTTGGGAAAAGTAACCCTGTTGCTGATGTCTTTGGTTCTGAAGCGGCCGTTATCTGGGTTTATTTTATATAAGGCCTGGGTTTGTATGCCAGTGGCGTAGATTCTGCCTTCAACAAATTCCAGGTGCCCAATAGCGTAAACAGCTTCAGGTGGTGTGGGCCTGGCAATAAAGTGTTGCTGGCCATTGGGTTCTATTTTGATCACCCTGCCATTATGGAGGTTGGCCGTGATGATGTTGCCTTGCTCATCCAGTGTGATGCCCACAGGAGCGACCAGTAAATCACCTTGAGACAAAGTACTTACCACCCCATCAGGGCTGATTTTTTCTATGGCATCACCAGTCCCTAAACCGGTCGTTGGATCAGTAAGGCCGTATTGTGAAACATATAAATTACCCGAAGCATCAATCACAATGCCGGATGGGAACGGCAAGGTTTCGGCAAAAAACGTAACGGTGCCATCCGGGGTAATTTTACTGACAGACGCATTGAGAAAATTGGTTACATACAGGTTACCTGCCGCATCCTGTGCCATATCAATCGGCCCGGCCAGACCTTCGGCATAAACTGTGGTGTTGCCACCAGGGGTGATTTTGAAAACCCGGCTACCATTAAACCCCTCCGCCGCAAACACCGTTCCGTCTTCGGTGGCAAGCAGGGCATCCATGTTCAGAAATGCCAATGGTAAAGATCGTTCCAGTCGTTCTGGTTGCGCCATCAGGCTGTTGGTGCAACCTAAAAGCATGATACTGAACAACAGTGAAATGGCTGATTGATAAATGTGTGATAGTTTCATCATTAAATCCTCTTGGTTTTGAGTTAAAAAACAAATTTAGTATGTATTTCGTAGATAGGCAGAACAACCGGGCTGTGATCAACCACCCCTTGGGTGGTGTGAAACACTAGATTGGTGACATGTTTAATTCGAAACTTGAACGGTGTGGGATATTTGTGTACGCTCGGCGCATGAAAAAGCAATTATTTTTAATACAACATGAAGCTTAAAAGCCTGGCCTGGTTGCTGTTATTTTGGCTCATTGTCGGGGCACTCTATTTATTGAGCCTGTATCTGGATGCGCAAAAATTTAATACCGGGTTTCAATTGAGTTTTTCCGTGGTCGTCACCACTGTCTTGGTCTATGTGGGATGGACGAGTGTAACTGCGGTGCTGTATCAGTGGCTTAAAAAACCCATCACTGCAGGCAAGTGGTTCTCTGTTGTCAGGCTGTTAATCGCTGGAATGGTGGTCAGTGTGCCTTTGATTACCTACCTGGATCGAAGCGTGGTGGCCTTGCTCGAAAACCGGGAGGTGCCTTCTTTTTGGGCTTCCATGGGAAGCATACAGTATGTTTTGGTGTATTTTAATCTGTTGATGTATGTGTTGGTTTTCATAGTTTGTGCTGGCATCATCTTTCAGCAACATTCAAAACACCTGCGATTACAAGCCATTGAACTGGCCAAAGAACAGATCGAAATGAAAATGCAGGCTTTACAGTCACAACTCAGCCCGCATTTTTTGTTCAATTGTTTGAATGGCATTTCCGGCTTGGTTCGGGTGGCCGATCAAAACCAGGTGATTCAAGCCATAGCTCGATTGGGTGATTTATTGCGCTATGCGGTCAATGTCAGTCAAGAGTTAACCACTCCCTTAGCCAGCGAATTGGATTTCATGGAGAATTATGTGGCATTACAAAAGCTGCGATTGGGAGATCAGTTTGATTATGAGATCAACTGTGATGACTCACTGTTATCAGCAACATGTCCACCCTTTATGTTACATACCTTGGTGGAAAATGCCTTCGTGCATGGCATGAGTACTGCTGGTGAACCGTTAAGGATTCGAGTCGACATTCAAGCAAAGGCTGGGCAAATGATTTTTCAGGTCCACAATCACATGAAGCCAGCTGGTCGGCAGCAGGCACCCGTTGGGCTCGGGGTTGCACTAAAAAACCTGAAGAATCGGCTGACCTTACAATACCAACAAAACTTCAGTATCACACAACATGCGGCATCTGAGTCATACCTGGCAGAAATCAGGATGCCATTGATGGAGGTATGAGATGCAACAGATCAAAGCACTGATCGTAGACGATGAAGCATTGGCCCGGGTTAATATACGCGCGGCTTTGCAAGGCTTCAGCAATTGGCTGGTGGTTGGTGAATTACATCATGGAAAAGAGCTAACCCGTGTGTGTGATGTTACCCAACCAGATGTGGTTTTCCTCGACATCCAAATGCCTGGTGATAATGGCATGACACTGGCTGAAACAATGATGCAAGGTGCGCGACCCCCGTTAATTGTCTTTGTCACCGCTTATGATGCTTTTGCAGTAGATGCCTTTGAATTACAAGCTTTTGATTACCTGCTAAAACCCTTCGATGATGAACGGTTTGCCCAAACCATCAAACGGGTTGAAGCGCAGCTGTCCCTGCCAGATTCAGCCTTGAGACATTGGCAATTGAGTCAGTTACAAGGTCGTGAAAAGCTTGATCAGTTGGTGATTCGCTCTATAGGGTCGATTAAGATCATCCCCCTTGTAGATGTCATACGCTTTCAGTCATGTGGCAATTATGTTGAAGTGCATCATAAAGAAGGCATGGACTTGCATCGTGTCTCACTGAATCATTTAGAAACCCGTCTTGATGCTGCGGAATTTGCACGGGTCCATCGATCCTCGGTGGTTAAACTGAATCAAATCAAAGAGCTAAAAACCATTGATGACCATCATCACCTGATCCTGGCCAATGGTGATGAAGTTAAAATCTCACCCGCCTATAAGGGTAGGTTGTTCGAGCGCATGGGTATTTAGGATGTTTATTATCTGCGGAGCACTGTCCGACAGTTCTCCAATGATGAGTTGAACTTGGTTTTAGATCAGCGCATAGATTAAATGGCCAAAAAGTAGTAAAAATTGTCAGAATTATTCAGAAGGAATCAACGTATCCTGATAAATTTTGAATCTTGGCCCTCATCAGGATACGTTAATTTCCAGTTTATTACCTTTGGTTGGGTCATGATCAATGAACCCTGGTAATAAATCACACACACATTAAATTAGTTTTCTAACGATTATTCAATAATCTACTAATTCACACACAAGTCTATTGTATATGTACAAAAAATAATATAATATAGTCTGCATAAAAATATGCAGGGTATTGACAATTGGATCAAAGTGATGTTCTGAAAAGTTTGAATTTGGCGCTCAAAGCGTTTGCTGAGATGATTTATCAGTTTGATATTCCACAAGCAGAGGTTTGGAAGCTTGTGCGTTGGCACCTGGCTCACATTGCCAAAAATAACAGCGATGAGGATGAGTCGAAGAAGAACATAGCGGCACGTGCAGGGATCGATCGCAACAGTTATGCCAAATTCATAAAGGAGCCACCGCCAGAAGGTAAACCTTCAAATTTATCTGCGTTGATCACCATGGCATATGCACAAAGCAAGGATGGCGAATTGTCTATTAAGGATTTCTTTAAGATTTCAGAAAAGGTGATGAGAACCACCATGTCACCACAGAATGCCCTTGAAGAGTTGATTTCACGGAATGTCATTTCATTCAAACCCAACTCATCAACCCATGTCATCGTAAAAAATGAGGGTTTATATGCTTCTGGAATGACAGAGTCATACCTCAATGTCTTTGCATCAACACTGAACAAAGTAATCAGAACTTTGTTACACAACAGGGATGCGAAGCAATCTGACCAACTGTTTCAAGCCAACTTCTATTCAACCCAAATGCCTTTGAATGAACAAAGAGAGTTCAAACAATTCACTAAAGATGAATTTTGGGCATTGCGTGTGCGATTAAGGGAAAAAATTGAAGAACTTGAAAATCCGGATCTGCCTGTAGGTGCATTTTCTGAGGTCGGCGTTTCCTTACTACAAACCTACTTAGTCAAACACAACAAACACTAACATAAATATTGGAGTCACTATAATGAAAAAAATAATAACAATGATCTGTTTCCTGGCATTCTCATCTTTTGCAATCGGTGCTGAAGACGGCACCGGTCAAGGCAAAGCTTCTGGATCAAACAGCAGTGAATCATTTGCCTATTGTAATTTCTTGGTTCTCAACGCAGAAGACGGTACAGGGCAAGTTGATGCAGAAGACGGAACCGGCCAAAGTAAAGCAGAAGATGGCACAGGCCAAGGTAAATACCCTGATCCAAGGGTAGAGCTTTGTAAACAGCTGCTGTTTAAATAAACACACACTGGAAAACAAGGTCGTTTTCCTCCCCTTCTGGGGCCACACCAAGGACGGTTAATCATAGGGTAAGTTATTACACACACTACACACCTTACCCTATGATTATTTTTAAACCATCAGTAGATCAAAGAATGTCCTGACAAGGAACGGGTCAGTGTTGATTTTAGACATCACTTGAATGGCCAAAACAATTTAACTAATCCTAATCAAGGACAGGCATCGCTTGGAAGGTTTAAAGTCAGTTACTTAAGGTTGATTTGGCTTTAAATTTGATTGTTGAGGTGATGTATTTAGATTGTTTTTGACAGAACTGATGTTGGAATTGTTTTTTCAAAGATTTTGATGGCTTTAATCCGAGCTGGACGGTTGCAGACATGCTCTGCTGCTGTGATTTTGATGGTTTAGGGCTATTCCAATGCAGGTGTGAGCGTAATTCCAATCGTCCATTGACGCCTAGTTTTAGCTGAGAATTCTTTGAGTTGTGAGGTAGTTCCAACAGCGGAAAATCCGATGGATTTAAAGCCTTTGAGTTCATCTAACCAAGTGTCAGGATTGATACCGATTTCATCGATGGCTTTGGCTGTTTTCTTGGAGATGAATCCACGTTTATCATCACGTAAACAACGCGCAGTTTCATCCACTATACTGATGTAGCTGGATAGATAAAAGGGTAGATCATTATCACCTTTGCCGAAACCTGATAACCATGTGTTTTGGTTATCAATTCGCTCTTTAATTGAAGTGAAATCAGAGTCTTTTAAATTCCTTGCCATTGCTGCCCTAATAGGATTCAAATCTACGTATGCCATACTGGTCAAAAGGGCACGTTCATCTAGCAATGCCTGGCTTTTGAACCTACTTTCCCAGAAGTGACCAGTACACTTGTCTTCTTCATTAGCCATACGTGCAACATACTCATTAATGGCTTTCATGTACCATGACACTGACATCAGCCTGACTCGATATTCAGCGACATATTCTTTAACTCGCCTTAGCTCAGCTTCGGTGTAGATTTCACCCTTCAGATACCTGTCACAAAGGACAGGTAATGAATAAAGTGAGCACCAAGTCATAAGCACTTGAGTGGCGTTCCATTCTATAGTTGAATTGACCTTTAAAACGATGTGAAAGTGGTTGTTCATGATGGCGTATGAACACACATCAATAGCAAATACAGAAGTGACCTGTTTGATGCGATCAATGAGCCACTGGCGACGGTGTTCAAAAGACTTTCCAGTGAACTTATCTTTACCACAAAGAAAGGCCCTGCGAACACACCTTGAAACAACGTGATAATAGGGCGTTTGTTCAACACAAATTTGTTGATTCCTGGCTACAGTCATACAAAGCTCCATATAAAAGGAAAATTTTGGCAATTTGAAGGATGTTTTTCTGTAGCAAACTACTGATGAGCGTGTAAGAATATATTTAAGTGATGCCTGTCCTTGTTTTGTTTCTTTCTGATGAGCGTGTAAGAATATATTTAAGTGATGCCTGTCCTTGTTTTGTTTCCTGTCTTTGTTTTGTTTCTTGTTTTGTTTCAGGTGCCAATGGCAACAGAGGCCAGGTCAGGGTCTATTTGGATAATCCGGTCTATTTGGATGGATTCAATGCTTCACCAGGTAAAGACTCTAACTAAAAGATTTTCTTTTTTTGCCAGATCTTTGAGTCGCCACACAGGTCTAAATGACCACAACTCACCATCGCGAACAGTGACGTTTCATGGCAGTGTATTGAACGATGTCATGGATACACGCCAATCATTCCCGGTTCCTCCGGATTTTCATCAGTTTGGTCTGTCAAAACTGGATAATTTTATTGAATATTCAGTGTTTGAAATTAAAATGTCCGTTTGAATTTACAGGCACCCTGATTAGGACCTTCAGATTGAAGTTTTAAGGATGCCAGAACCCACTTACTGAACATAAATATGACCATGAAAAAAGCCATTAACATATCTCTAGCCACCATATTCTTATTTTTGTCAACGAATGCATTTGCGCAAGCACCCAGATTCAGTAAAAGTTTTTCTGATGGATTGATCAACGTGGGGGAGACCACCACGCTGACTTTCACCATAGATAACTCGAACAGTGTGTTGGATTTAGAAAATGCCATTTTCAGAGATGATTATCCTTTGGGGCTACAAACAGCTGCTCCATCGAATTTAAGTTTCAACTGTTCAGGTGGCATAGGCAATAACCTGACATACATAGAAACCAATCTCTATGTCAACGCGGGCGAGGTGTGTACTGTATCTATTGATGTAACCGGCGTCAGTGCCGGTTTACAAGTCAATACCACATCCGAGATGACTTCAAGTCTAGGCAATGCAGGCCCCGCACAAGCTTCAATTGTGGTTAAAGATGCAGGTTCGCCAGCTTTCACAAAATCCTTTGGTGCAGCTCAGATTGAAGTGGGTGAGGTGACCTTTTTAGAGTTTTCCATAGACAACACAGCCAATGCAAGTGCAGCCAACAACTTGACCTTTATCGATGTATTACCACCAGGTATACAAGTGGCCACTCCAGATAATCTGGATTCTTCATGTGGTGGCATCACTGGGGTACTGAGTAACCAAGTGGATTTGAGTGGCACTTCACTGGCGGCAGGCGAGTCGTGCCTGATTTCTTTGGATGTCGTTGGTGTGAGTCCAGGTATACAAGAAAACATCACCATTGATCTCACCTCAAGCGCAGGAAACAGTGGTCCTGCCGTGAGTTCAATTGAAGTACTGGCTACCCCTGTCCCTGTTTTCAATAAGTCATTTGCTGATGCTTCAATCGAAGTCGGTGGTACAACCACACTGACATTTACAATTGATAATACTTCAGTGGTTACGGACGCAAATGGCATGGCTTTTGATGATGTCTTGCCAGCCGGGATTGAAATTGCAGTCCCCGATAACTTAAGTAACAGCTGTGGTGGGGTGGTCAACCTCACACCTGGCCAGTTGTCCTTTTCAGGTGGCAGTGTGACGGCCAATAATTCTTGTCAGATTTCAGTGGATGTCGAAGGCACCAATGCCGGCATCCAAAACAACATCACCACCAACCTGACATCCAGTATCGGTGCCAGCAATCCAGCGACAGATCAAATCATTATTCGCGATTCCGGGACACCTGGATTTACCATGTCCTTTGCGGCCAGTGTGGTGGGTCAAAACACACCTGTTGCATTGACATTCATGATCGACAACAGCGCCATTGGCAGTGATGCGACCAATATGAACTTCAGTCACACCCTGCCAACTGACATGGCAATTGCTGCGCTACCCAATGTCAGTAACAACTGTACGGGAGGCACGGTTACTGCAATCAGTGGTTCATCTGTAATCAGTTACAACAGTGGTACTGTTGGTGCCAACCAGTCGTGTGAATTGAGTGTGGATGTGGTGGGTCTGGAGCCAGGGATTTACGTCAACATCACCTCAGATTTGGTTTCAAGTTTAGGCAACAGTGGACCTGCATTGGCCAACCTGGAAGTGCTGATTGCCCCTGATTTCTCTTTGAACACCCAAACGAACTACATGAGTGTAGGGGGTGTGACAACAATTACTTATTTGATATCTCATTTAGATGGTGATGCAGATGCGAACAGTTTGAACTTGACCCATTTGCTTCCTGGAGGTCTGGAATTGGCAACACCTGCAAACGCAGCACACACTTGCGATGGTGGAGTACTAACTGCTGTTGATGGCAGCAATGTATTGACCTATACAGGTGGTGCGTTGATGCAGGGAAGTTTATGCAACATCTCTGTAGATATCATGGCCACCAGCTTAGGCGTGCAGAATGGAAGTTCTGATGATTTGACTTCCAATCTTGGTAACAGTGGTTCAGTGGATCTCAATATTGAGGTCATTGACGCCATCGAGTGGAATGTGGCCGGATCAGCCAGTTGGTTTGATGGTGCTAACTGGATGCCTAACCAAGTACCTAACAGTGCACTTAATGTAAAAATCAACAATGGTGGCACTTCGGCTGTTGGTCTGGATGATGACGACATTGCCATGTTGGACTTTGGTGTGGGTGTCGATGGCGGATCAGGTTTTCTGACTTTTGCTGATGACACCAGTTCTGAAATTGAGGTCAATGGGGCATTTGACATTGGTGTAACAGCTCAGGGATCTTCCACTTCGACAGGACGGGTTGAGTTCTTGGGAGACTCTAACAGCTTATTTGATTTCAGGAGTGACCCATCCACCATGCGAATCGGTGTGACCCAAACGGATGGTGATGCAGATGGCACCCTGGTATTTTTAGACAGTTTCATTTCCTCATCGCCTCAGTTCGATGCAT
Organism: Marinicella sp.; assembly: GCA_965230295.1. Taxonomy (GTDB): domain Bacteria; phylum Pseudomonadota; class Gammaproteobacteria; order Xanthomonadales; family Marinicellaceae; genus Marinicella. The sequence goes on from OZ246001.1 coordinate 3,175,164, forward strand.
TGATGGTCGGAGTATCAGATGGCAGCGGCTCGGCAATGGGAACCTTGGTGGCTGTGGATGCAAACACATCAAGTATCCAAACTGAAAACAACCCGGTCATGATCGGTGTCGCTAACAGCTCAGGTGATGCCACCGCTATTTTCAATGGGACCGAAGTTCAAAACGTCGGTAGTTTTGATGCCGGCGTCAGCCATGGGGCTGGTCATGCCAATGCCACTGTAGACCTAGGGTTCAGTTTTAAAGGCACCACCAATGGTGGTTTACAAGGCCCGGCCAACATCGGTATCACCAACGACACAGGATCGGCCACGGCTGTGGTTAATCAGCAGTTGGATATCTTTGGCACAGTCACAGCCAGCCGCTTTACCGAGTTGAATGTGGGTATCGCCAACGGAACCGGTGCAGCCAATGGCACCTTGCGTAACTCTAATGGCATCAGCATTCCAGTGATCAATGTGGGACTGAACCCGGGTGGTGGAACCGCTGATGGCTTGATCTATGTGGATCATGGCTTGATCGACACCACCACATTGACCCTGGGCGCTGGCAGCGTGTTGCAATTGAACGCCAACAGCACCACCAGAGCGGGTAATGGGTTTTCTGGCACGGTTTATTCAGCCGTAAATGCCAACACAGCTGTATTGGCTGGTGAACTCATCATTGATGTGAGTTTCTTATTAACGTCACCAGCCACTTTTGAAGTGGTAAACACCAATTCTCCAACAGGCATCACAGGTGTTTTCTCAACAGTCACAGTAAATAACTTACCTTCAGGTTTCGTGGTCTCTTCAGGGGTCCAACTGGACAATTTGGGTAACCAACAATTCGTGGTCAACATCACCGGTACCCCGGTGCTGCCAGAATGGGATAATGTCAATACTGGTGTTGATGCCGGAGATTGGTTTGATGGTGGAAACTGGTCAGGTGGGTTCGTTCCATTGGCAGTGGATCCGGCGATAGTAAATAATGGTGGTGAAGCATTGGCAGACAGCCAGACAGCACCTGGCACTGTGAGTCCCAGAGACATCATCATTGGCCAGGACGGTGGAACAGGTATATTCCGCAGCGAAGGAGTGGATGTGGTCCCCGGATTCAGCTTTTTGATCGCTAAAGTCAGTCCATTGATTTCAGCAGAACAAACGGCCACCGGTGATGTGGTGATCAATGACGCCAACATCATTGTGCCTCCAAATGACTCACCGAGCACTTCAGTGTTTGACCCTGGTTCAGTCTTGGCAGTTGGTTTTGCCCAAGGTGGAGGCACTGCTGATGCCAGTATGGTCGTCAACAATGGCAGCATTCAGGTGGGTGATGATGTGTTGATTGGAGCGGCCTTACCCATTGCTGTCGATGCCACCCCGACAGCTGATGCCTCATTCACCTTCAATGGTGCGGGTATCGATGTAAGCACCATTGAGGCAGATTCTGGTAATGGCGATGTGCACATTGCTTTTGCTCAAGATTCGAATTCAGGTCCTGGTGCATCGCCGACCGCGATCGCCACTGCGAACATCAACAATGCCACCATCAATGCCGATATCAACATCGCAGAAACGGATGCCTTCACTGATGACGCCATCAGCCAAGCCACAGCGAATAATGTGGTTCTAAGTAACCTGTTTGTGACTGGTGATTTGGACATTGCTGATGTCGGTGCTTTCGATCCCAGGGTGCAGGTCACTGCCACAGCCACTGCGACAATCACGGATGTGACCTTTGGTCCTGACAGCGGTTCATTCAGTATTGGTAATGTCAATGCGGGTGATCCAGATGCCATAGGTACATCTATATCCACAAGTACCTGGACCCGAGTATCCATCACCGATTCAGATTCTGATTTCGGTGTGGCTGATGTGTCAGCCAACCGAAGCAACACGGTAGCAACGGTCGATGCAGAAGTTACCTTCATTGACTCCATTTTGTCCATTGATGATTTAAATGTAGGTGATGTGTATGCCCAGGAAAATGGCGTCGGTAACCTCACGGCGACATTGAATCTTGAACAAAACACCACAGTGACTGGCCAGGAGTTGGTACTGGGAGAATACTCCATCAATGATACGGCCAGAGCCACTTCGACAGTCAACCTCAATGTGACTGATTCAACCATCAGTCTGGGTGATGAAACTGTGTTGGGCGAAACCCGCGGTAGCAGCACCAACAGCGCCACTGAAATCATCATTGGTATGACCATGACCAATTCAAGCTTGGTTTCACCTGCTGTAAACATCGCTGAAAGCCTTTCACCCGCTGGATCACTCAGTGCCACATTGAGCTTGAACTCTGGTTATGTAGATACCGATGCATTGGACCTGGGTACCGATGGGACCATTGTGTTTGGCTTAAATGGCGCCAACCGGGCCACTTTGGCCAATGTCGGCGATACCAACACCTACTCAGCCATTGATGCAAGCGATGCAACCATTGCAGGAAACATCGTTGTGGATTTCATCTCACCACCACCTGGTGGGTTTTTTACCTATGATTTAATTGTTACCGAAAGCGCCACGGCATTGGATGATTTCTCTGCTACCGCTTCTGTACTGAACCTGCCAGCCAGTGTGAATGTTTCGTTCTTTGGTGTGGCGGAAGACAACGGTGTTGATGTCTTGCGTTTGGTGGTTGCCTCACCCTTGGCTATTGACGATGCCTTCACTGTTGCGGAAGATTCAGTCAATCAGTCGTTTGATGTTCAGTTAAACGATGACAATTTAGCTATCAATGGCGTCATCATTGAGGCGGTCTCCACCCCAACTTTTGGTTCTGTCAGTATTGCTGCTGGAAATGATGCTTTGATTTATTCAGCTGGTCCTGATTTTTGTACCATTGATTCCAGCTTGGACACGTTCACTTACACCATCAGCGGTGGTTCAGTGGCCACTGTTACCGTCAATGTGACTTGTGTCAATGATGCCCCATCATTCAACGTTCTGGGAGATGTTGTGGTGAATACTTTTGATGTGTCTAACAACCCGTTGTTGATCAGTGATTTTGCTGAAAACATCACTTTAGGTCCAGCCAATGAATCAGGTCAACAAATCGAAGGGTTCAACATCACAGTCCAGTCAGACACCAATGGCATCCTCAGTGGTATTTCTCTGGCCAATGATGCCACCCTCAGTGTAAATTTCAGTGGCAGTTTTGGTACAGCTTTGGTTGACGTGACTTTACAAGATAACGGCGGCACAGCCAACAACGGGTTCGATACATCGGCTGTCCAATCATTCAGCGTCATCCACACCGACTTAATCTTTGCCAATGGCTTTGAACAAGCCACTGTCTTCAAAGTGGTGAATTATTTGGTTAAAGTTCAAGAGCAGAGCGTCCTGGGTCAAGGTCCGGTTTATCTGGATGCCTATGATGCGATTGAATTCAACGGTGAAATATACCGTTTGTATCAAGACCACCATTCTGTCCAGCAAGTCGCTGCTTTGAACAGTTGGTTGCATGAGGTCTTGATGTTCACCGAACCGTTTGAAGATTATGACGGTGATGGCACACAGAACTTGTTTGATCCACAACCATTTTCTGCCAACAAATAACAATCTTGTTAACCTAAAAAAAAAGCCAGCTCCTAAAGCTGGCTTTTTTTATGTCAATCACCTCAAAACTAATCATCCGACCAAGGACTGGCATTCAATACACCACAAGCAAAATCCTAAGTCATTATTCAAAAACTCTAATGGGTGTTTGTCTGCGTTTTTGCCAATAACAAAAGATGTTCGCTCGTTTGACATTTAGACACCTAAAAAAGCAGCAAAGCATAAATATTCATGGTTTTAGATTGATTTAAAACATTGTAAGAATTCTATATTAGTGTTATTTTGGATAATAAAAATATTAAATGATGCAAAAATCTCAAGAACTCAAACCCCATCAAGAATTAGCTGTTCATAGAATTAAAAATTCAATCCTGCTAAAAAATAACACTTTCACAAATGCTTATATTGCCTCTGGCGCTGGGCTCGGTCGGGTATCAATTGAAATATTGCTGTGGTTATTTGATAGATATGAAAATCTAATTGTAGTCACTGATAAAAAAATATTGCTACAACAATTGAACAAGGAGTTCAGACAATTTTTAAATATCGAAGAAACAGATCGGAAAAATCAATTCGATTCAAATCAAGAAATAAAAATTAATGATTCCTCAGTTAAATTTACTACGGTACAAAAGTTATTGTCTGATAATATCTCGATGGATTACCAAAAAAATGTAAATTGCATTTTGTTGTATGACATGCCAGCAAATAGCCAAGTCAAACTGGTTAATTCATATTTAAATGATGAAAATAATATTAAAGTAATTTCATTGTCAGGTTATGAAATTAGGTCAACAGAATGGAGAAAAATATTCGGAGATCCTGCTTTTGTATATTCATATGAGGATGCTATACAAGATGGTATTCTAAAGCCAGTCAAGTTTTTTCCAATAACAGATCAACCAATTCAGTATTTTTATGATTCGGAGCAAATTAAAAACTTTTTGGATGTGTTGGTTGATGAAGTTAATTTAAATTATTCAGATAAACTGCTTATTGTTTGTAAAAATACTTTAGAAGCAGAGCAAATTCATAGGTACTTTAAGAGTACTAACTATGAATCCTATTTATTAGTTTCTCAAAGAAAAAGGCTGAATTATGATTTTTCAAGATTTATTAATAATACAAATAGTTGTATAGGAATAGTGGTCAATATTTTAACTGGCTTTAAGGTTCCTGAATTGAAAAACATTGTTTTGTTGTCATCAATAACTTCTGAGTTAAAGTTCAATAACATCATTTCATTAATCAGTCATAACAATTATTCTAACGATCTCGGAACGATTTGGGATTTTGGAGGTAATAAAAAACTAATAAAGAACGAATATGTAGTGATTGATGAATACGATAACTATGGGAGATTTGGTTTCTTGGATGAGTTTGATAACCTGTCTTATGAAAGAAATACCCTAAGTAAATCAAACAGTGAATTTGATGATAACATCAAAGATTCTCAAGGTTTCAATGAAACAGAAGAAAGTGCTTCTACAAGATTTTTAGCTAATCCACATCATGACAAACCATCTAAAGTAGATCTGCTTGGAAGAGATGGGTTGGTTCACATTCTTAAAGGGATCATTAATAGAAACTCTAATAAGCACATGATAATTTCTCTGTTTGGCCGATGGGGAAGTGGGAAAAGCTCAGTTATTGAGATATTGGAACAAAAGTTTGATGATGAAACTACTCATTTCATAGTATTTAATGCTTGGCTAAACAGTCATACTGAGAATATGGTTGCATCAATTGCAACAAAAATTACTACCAGTATTTATTCAACAAAAGGTTCGTTAGCAAAGAATTTTTTAAGTTTTAAGTGGCACTTAAAGAATAAAAAAACTGATTTCAAATTATACTTTCTGGTATTAATTCTTCTGGTTATAACATTTTTTGCCTATTCAGTTTTAACTGGAGCAACTTTCCCAAAAGGCATTAGCTTAGGGGTTGTATTGACTGCTGTTTTGGCTCCATTTATAAAACTAATGTTCAATGCATACTCTAAATCGTTATTAATGAAGTTTAATAAAATTACAAAAAAGCCGAGCTATAAAACGCATATTGGTGTTTCAGAAACTATAAAAAATGAAATAAAAAACCTCTTAATTATTCATGCAAAGTCTAAAAAAAGTCTGAAATACATTGTTGTAATTGATGATTTAGACAGGTGCTCAGATCAAAAGATTATTGATACCCTAGAGGCTGTACAGTTGGTTGTAGATATCGAGAATGTAATTGTTATTGTTGCTATTGATGAAGAAGTATTGATGCAAGCGGTTGCTAACTCATACAAAAGGCAACGAACAGATATTGATGACAATAAAGCATTTAGCTTGGCAAGAGACTTTTTGGGCAAAATTCTTCAAGTGACAATAACACTGGATAAACCCAATATGACAAAACGAAAATTTTTTATCAAAGAAAGGTTGTATCCAGACGTACTCAAAAATGAAGAGTCCAGTGATCTCTCAAATTTAAACACGCTTAAAACAAGTAGTCAGTCTGGTTTGATTAAACATGAGAGTGAAAACTTATTCGATTATGAGTTGGATTTTGACGAAGATGACTCTTATGATATCAGTGAAAAATACTTAAGTGATTCAGTTGATGAGTATGAGTTTTTCGAAAATTGTGTAGAAATTTTTAATATTGACAATCCTCGAACTATGATAAGACTTCATAACATTATTACTATTTGTAAAGGTTTATATCCAAACATTACCAGTACAAAAGAAAAACTTAGGATTTATATGTTTATTTCTTTTTGGTATGAAAAATATTCCAGCTCTATAGGCGAAGAAAAAACAAAACTATATGAGTTGATCAATAGTTTTGAATTAGATCAAAATGATTCAATTTCTGTATTCGCCAATAGAATTGGTGTTTTTAATAATGCAAAATACGATATTAAAAAAATTATCAGTAGAGTAAAGAATCTATCCTTACCCAGAAATGATTTAGAAAATTTCGATGCAGGTGATATGAAAGGCAATTGATAAACAATTTCAGTGGGATATAAAAATAAATAGGGCAAATCTGTTAAAACTGACTGGATAACACATGCAAAAGAATTGAATGGATTGAAACTGAAACCAGCTAATAATAGACCTTCTTATGAAAGTAAAACGCCCAAAGTACTATGAAAGTACTAAGGACAGGCACTACTAATAATTCTAATGGAAACCTGTTCTCGATCAGTTCTTATTTCTTGTGACCACCACCGAAGCACTGGATCGTTCAGCGCCAACATCACACACGGCCTCGATGTTGTTGCCATCCGGATCCAACAGAAACGCGGCGTAATAAGAGTCGTGATAGCCTCGATAACCAGGCTTCCCGTTATCTTTGCCACCTGCATTCAGCCCCGCCTCATAAAATGCATGCACATCTTCGATAGATTCAGCTTGCAAAGCCAAATGAAAATAAGCTGCTCGAGCACTGTCTTCGGCGATGTAAAACTCATCGAAATTGAATTCGTTATCGCCAACCCTAAAGCCATCGCCCTTGCCAAGTGCATTCAGAATCGCTGAATAAAAGTGCTTACTCAGCTCGAGGTCTGAGACATAAACCCCAATATGATCAATCATTCTGCCTTGGTGGTATTTCATATCGCCCCCAAAAACACATCATTATAGAATGTAGTTGCAAGAATGTTCGGTGTCATCTTTTTCCTCAGTTGTTGATGTGCTTTGGGACTAGATATTACCACAATTAATTAAATGATCCTGATACCTATAACAGCTTGTGGGGCCCACAATGACAGTCATATTGAGGTAAAACCAAGGACAGGCACTGCTCAAAGAAACCAGTTTGAGTTTAAATTGATTAATTGAAGAACTGATCGTCAGTTTTCAGAGGTTGAGCACCTTGGCCCAATTCAGTTTATAATAAATTGTTGTATGAATATGGATCAAAAAAACGGCCTATTGATTGTGGCACTCATGTTGTTGCTGTTTTCTTGTACCAACCACCACCAAACAAAGAAACAAGCTGCTTTCAAAGCATTCCTCTATGACATCATGATTGAATATCATTTGCCAGGATTGGCCGTGGCAGTCATCAGTGACGGAAAATTAATTGCGGTAGAAGAATTGGGTCTGCGCAGGGTCGACCTGAACACCCCCATACAAACTAATGACTCATTTCATGTGGGCTCTGTGAGTAAACCCATTTCAACAACTGTCATCGCGACCTTGGTTGAAGAGGGGATATTAAGTTGGGATACATCAATCAAAGCAGTGTTTCCGGAATTGGTTGGCGTCACACAAAACCAATATCATGATGTCTCAATTAAACAGCTACTGGCCCACCGAGGTGGAATCCTGGCCTGGGAGGAAGACGAAGAAATTGCTTTATTTAAACCTGAAAAGGGCAGTGCCCGAAATCAGCGGTATGCTGCTGTGACCTGGTTGTTGAACCAGACGCCTGTGGCTGAACCCGGGACAGCACATGTTTATTCAAATGCCGGTTACATGATTGCCGCAGCGATGGCCGAGAAGGTCACAGGAAAAGCATGGGAAACTTTGGTGATCGAACGCTTGGCGGTTCCGTTGGACCTTGAAAGTTTAGGCTTTGGCTGGCCTGCCAAAGAGGATGCCGATCAACCATGGGGCCATTACATGGTTGAAAATAACCCCATACCCCATCACCTGGATGACCTTTATGCTGCCGGACCGTTGTTGGTACCAGCAGGCGACATTCACATGAACATCAGGGATTTGGCAAGCATCGCTCAACTGCACTTGGATGGCTTGCAGGAAAAGGCCCGACTATTAAGACCTGAGACCTTTGCTGAATTACACAACCCGATGGGAGATTATGCTTTGGGCTGGAATATTCGATCAACAGCCAGCCACCATTTAGGTGGACTTGGCACATTCCTATCGGCAATTTGGATATCTGTACCAAGAAACATTGCCGTTGTCATTTCGACCAATACCGATGCAGACAACGCCATTGCATCTAAAATCATCAGTGAATCCATTAAAACTTTCAACACCGAAAGCCAATGATGCGAATCATTGGCAGGCACTACCAGTCACAAAAAAGCCAGCTGAATAAAACTGGCTTTTCATATCGATATCAAGAAGTTAGTTACTAATCATCCGACAAAGGATTGGCATTCAGCACACCCCAGACAAAGTCTGATCGGGCCGTATTCAATTGTGTCGTGCCAGGGGTGAAAAACACCGCACGTTCAGGTGCGCCGTTGGTGACCTTACCGATCCCATCCAAAGATAAATTCATGGTGCCACCGACAGTATTGCCGTTAGGTCCTTGACCATTGGCGCCGGCTTGCACATGACAGCTCATACACGATGAGGTATTAACAAAACCACCTTCGGTCACCGATGCACCCATGATTACCGGTGAGCCATCGTTGTTGTAATAATTGGTTTGGGTGCCTTTGAGCCGGTAATTCTGCCAGGCACCACTGCTGACTGTAGGCATGGGGTGTTTACTACTGGCGTGAGTGACTTTCCCTTGGCCAACCTTCATGCCTTTGAACAGGGCGGCCAACTGGGGCGTCATGTCAGTCGAAGCGTATTTCTCATTGCGCACAAACAAAGTGTCTTTCAGTTCAGTGGTGATCTGTTTGGGCGGGATGTAATGACTCATGAATTCACCTTCACTGCCATCCGCCAGTTTCAAAGAGACACTGTATTGAAACCCAAAACTGTCCTTACAGCCGATGTAATCACAGCGACCGATGTTATTCACATGTTCGAAAGCAAACCAGTGCCAGTTCGGCAGGGCTTTGGACGCACCGGTGACTGCCACCAGATAATGTGTCTTGACCTTCTGGGTGTCAGGATTTTCGATGTTCATGGTGATGTAAGGATGATCCGCATGGTTCATCGGTGTGCTTGGATCATCATCATGATCACTGATGTAACCCAGTTCCTTCATCACCGTTTCCTCGATAAAATCAACTTTGAACATCACCGCTTCTTGTGGATAACTCACCCCTTGGCCCAGTGGCCGATAAGGTGCTTGACTTGCGGCCTGAAACTGCTGTTCTTTAAACACATCGACCAAGCCATTGCTGTGGTACAGATCATTGACCACGCTGTAATTAAAGAACGGTTTGTTGTGATATACGATCTCGGCTTCGGTGTCCCTGGCGACACGCGAAATGTCATCATCCAGCACTTTGGCCTGACTGGCCAGATGCGGCGACAGGCCGTGCTTGTCTTTGAATTCAGTCAGCTCGATACCACCATTGGCTTTTGGAAACATAGGGCAGTGCGCATCACCACCCGGCGAATTGCCCCGGAATGTGGTCTTACCCGTCTTCTTATTCAATTCACAACAATCAGTAGAACCTTTATCGGCACAGTAGGCTTTGGGTTTCTGTACCCAGATTTGTTGATCAGTCGCCCAATTGGTCCAGAATTCCGCTTTCACCGCAGCCAGAAAATGCTTCCAGGCAAAAGCATCCGGACAGGCCATCGCCGGACTGCTGATGTCATTAAAAACCACTTCGCCTTTGCGCACCCTGACCGCATCTTTACAATTGGCCGCATCCCGTACCTGACTCTTGAAATACATCGCCTGATCGATACTCGATGGCGAACCCCCAGCGATGGCCAGGCTCAAAACAGAACCAGACATAACCACCACCAGCCCAAAGACCATCAGTTTTTTTAACTGAGACAAAGAGCCTTTCCATAAGCCCGATTGAATACTCCCATTTGAAACTTTTTGATTGATACTCATACTTCCCCCTTAATATTAATGATTAATGTTAGCGAAGGAAATGCCAATCAGAATTCACCCATTAAAACTTCCCCGCTAATTTATTATACATAAAAGGAGATGTTATATTGGCGGTTATGTCTAGAAGATAAAACGTGCACTTACATATTTAGAAGGCCACAAACTCAAATCAAATCCAAGACGGTATTTGTCGGCTTCATTTCTGATCCAGGACGTTTGTTGTCGGCATAAGATGAGTGTTTGCAGCCTAGTAAAATTATTGCGATTTACAGTGCTACTTGAAATAGAATTTTTCTGAAATATAAGTCAATATAATATTACAGAACTTCATTGAAATTAATGATTTAATGAAAACTGATTCATTTAATCATCTTAATTGTACGTTCATTAGGAATCGAAACTGTTCAGTACTTTTGGTAATTTTTACATCGTATTTTTGATGAAAGCATAATATTCTAGTACTTACTTTGATTTATATGGACAGTGTGATGCAATTGTATTCAATTAATGATTGCATGAGTTAGAATCAAATCATGGAGGGATTTTATGGATTTTGAAAAAACTTTACCTGTCAGTTATTTGTTGTTTACCCGCAAGGGGCGAATTGATCGGCTGACATTCTGGAACTTACAGCTGTTTATCTGGCTTGCTTTTTACGTGTTATTCAATGCGTTTGATTCTTGGTTTGGATTTAGTTCGACTTGGCTGTTATACCCACTGTTGTTTTGGTCTTTGTATTGTTGTGGTGCCAAACGCATACATGACATGAATGTATCTGCCTGGTGGTTGTCTCTGGCGGTGATTCCTGTGGTTGGGCCTTTGGTCTTGTTATTGGCATTGGGGTTTAAAAAGGGCAAATCTTTACGCAATCGATATGGAAACCAGCCAGGAACAGTGGATGAGTACTTGACGGTCGAAGCGGTTAGCGAAATTGATCATTTGCAGTCAGGTGAAAAGATTATCAATGACGTGACGCAGTTGAATCCTGTGCTCGTTTCTCAGGTGGTCGTGCCCAAGACTATCGATGAGATCAAAGAGGTACTAACAGGTACAGACCAGCCGGTATCTGTGGGTGGTGGGCATTTCAGTATGGGTGGTCAAACCGCCAGTGCCGGTACCATTCATTTGGACATGCGACAAATGAATGCCATCTTAGATTTTTCAGAACAAGACAAAACCATCAAGGTCGAACCTGGCGTTCGTTGGTGTGACATTCAAAGGCATGTCGATCCCTATGATTTGAGTGTGATGATCATGCAAACCTATGCCAATTTCACTGTAGGCGGCTCGCTGAGTGTGAATGTACATGGCCGATATGTGGGATTAGGCCCTTTGATTTTATCGGTTAATTCAATAGATGTGATGTTGGCTGATGGCGCTGTGGTCCATGCCACGCCTGATGAAAACAGTGAAGTGTTTTATGGCATGATCGGTGGCTACAATGCGCTGGGCATTATCGTGGCGGCTGAATTGAAGTTGGCCGACAACGTTAAGGTCGAACGGACTTCCCAAAGGCTAAACACCGATGAATACCATTCGATGTTCAAGCAAGAGGTCAGGGAAAATAAGCAAGCCATCTTCCACAATGGTGACATGTATCCACCGAAGTTCGAACGGGTCAATGCAGTGACCTGGTCGGAAACCAAGCGCAAAGCGACCACTGGATCACGATTGATGCCTCTGCAAGATGCTTATCCTTTAGAGCGGTACTTTTTCTGGTTATTCTCTGAGACTTACAGCGGCCATCGCATCAGAAGATACCTGTTAGATCCTTTGTTATACCTCAAGAAAAAGGTTCACTGGCGTAATTACGAGGCTGGGTACGATGTGTTTGAATTGGAGCCAGAAACCAGAAAACACCGCACTTATGTGCTGCAAGAATATTTTGTGCCGGTTGAAAAGTTCGATGAATTCACACCGTTGATGACTGAGATTTTTACCAGACACCAAGTCAATGTGGTCAATATTTCGATCCGCCATGCCGCGCCGGATTCTGGCAGCCTCATGGCTTGGGCCACAGAGGAAGTGTATGCCTTCGTGGTGTACTACAAACAACGCACCCGAGAAAATGCCAAGGGCAGGGTAGCCGTGTGGACTCGCGAGTTGATCGATGCTGTGCTGGCATGTGGTGGTAGTTACTATTTACCTTATCAACCGCACGCCACACCAGCACAGTTTCATCAAGCTTATCCAGGTGCGAAGCAGCTGTTTAAGTTAAAACAAGAGATGGATCCGGATTATCGTTTCAGGAATGTGCTTTGGGACACCTATTATCGATCAGGCTCAGAGCGAAATGAAGGGTATATGGGACCATCAGAATTCAGGGGCGTATTCAATAAAACAGAATCCAGAGATGCCTTCTATCGATTCTTACAAGTGGTGTTTCGCTTATACCCGGAGGATCGTTTTCATTTGTTGGTCGATCAAAGGGTTGGACAGTATGAAACTGATGAAGAGATCTATAAAGACATACAAAAACAGTTGCCTTCTATTCAACCGTTCTTATCAGATTTAACCTACGGCTTACCGGCTTTGAAAAAGCAGAAGCAAGTGATGGCTGAACAGACCCTGCATCTTTTAGGTAACAAAACGACCATCAATGGTTACTTGGAAATCGGTTCAACCGGCCGTTATGTCAGTGCTTTGAAGAAGTCGGTTAAAGTGCATGAACCGATTTATCTGATGAGTGAAAACACACCTGACTATTCAGTGGGTGAAATCTTCGAGCGAGGCGGCATTAAAAAATTGGGTGAGCACTTACCACTGGATTACCAACCGCTGGATCCTGATGTGATCAAGCCTGAAAGTCTGGATGTGATCACTTGTTACATTGGATTACACCATTGTCCAGTAGAAGTTTTACCGGACTTTGTGGCATCTATTCACCGTGCTTTGCGACCTGGTGGGTTGTTGATCCTGCGAGATCATGATGCAGGAACTGAAGAGATGAAAACCTTTGTGGCTTTGGTTCATACCGTGTTTAATCTAGGGACCGGTGAAAGTTGGGACTACAACGCCGATGAGTACCGTAATTTCCAAGGACTCGATTATTGGGTGGATTTACTCGAAAGTCATGGATTCAAAGACCACAAACACCGTTTTTATCAGCACAAAGACCCATCAGATAATGTGCTGATGGCATTCAGCAAGGAGGCATCATGAATCGATTAAGACTCTTAACTTTGGTGGTGATGATTTTGGCAATCGCTACCTGGTACTTGAAACAAGACGACTCATTGACTGTCACTGAAGCGTCTGGTCTGGTGGTGGATGCCAGTTGGATGGTGCCTTTGGATAACCCACTCACGCCTGAATCTTACCGAAGACCGCCAGATCAAACCTTCTTGACCTATCCAGAGTGGTTTTTGGTTCACAGTCCAGCTGAAATGGCAGAATCCTTTAGAGCCCAAACTTCTACAGGCTTTCCATACAAAGAACATGTCAGCCAAATCTGGGGTAGCTATACGGTGATCAATGATCAGATCAATGAGACATTTCCATACAATGATGAGTATCACATGATGATCAAAGTGATCGGTGTGAGTTCAACCATTGAATACTGGCTGCGACAGGTTTACGAAGTGGTCATTGGGCGATTGACAGATACAGAAAAGCCCATCACCGCAGAAGATCAGTTCAATCAACAATACATCCATGACTATGTGACATTCATTCATGAGAAACCCTGGTATCTGTATGACTTCAATGCACAACTTAAGAAGCTTTGGTCAGATACTCCCTTGTGGGGCGATCACATGTTCAGGAAACTGGAGCGCCGTTATATCCTGACTTCTGAACTGCTGGTGAAAAGTGCTTATGGCTATTTGATCGGTGTGGGTACCAAAGAATTGTATGGTACAGCAGCATCAACCACTGCAGTGGTGGTTAATAACTTAAATCAAGCACAACTGTCTGATCACAATGTAGTCGAGAGCTACTCTGACACCAAACACTTGGTCGAACTGCCCAGATACCGCCCATTCAAACAAGCCGCCATAAATATTGCGAAAGCGGGAGGCGAGTTTGAAGAAATCGCAGGGAACAATTCAGCGATCTTATTAACGGTATTAACGGGTCAAGAGTGGAATGACGATACCAAAACCAAAGTAATCTTTAACCAACCCTTACCATCTAATCCTGAGCTAAATCGGCTGGCGATAGTCACGCCTGTGCCTTATTTGCATGAGTTGTTACTTCGATTAGATGATTCAGGAACGGAGATCGAGCATTTGTATGATTTTTGATAATGGGTTTAATTTAGGCCAATAATTTAAAAAGTTGTGTTCATTGGTGTACCCGTTGATAAATCATCTTCCTTTCGGTATGATCACTTGATTATGTGTGAATCATAAAGGACGACCTATTCAATGACCGAAGATAAGAAGAAAAACCATAATACTCAACTTTGTGGAGTATGACCATTGAGTAAGGGTTTTCAGTCAAATTTTGAATTCCTATCTGAATATAGTTCCGTTTTTAGTGATCTCGGCTATTCAGCCGAAATCAATTTCGTACCTGATCCCAATGTTTCATTAGTTAAACTAAGACAATTGGGAGAACTTTTAGCTTCAGAAATTGCAGCAAGAATTGGTATAGAACTAAATGATGAAATGCGCCAAGTTGATTTGTTGCGCCAAATAGATTTTAAAATGCGCCTAAATAGCAATATACGTGATGCATTTCATAATCTTCGTAAAATTGGTAATAAGGCTGTTCATGATTTTCAATCTAGCACACACAGAGATGCATTAATTGCTTTAAATCTGGCATATATGCTTTCCGGCTGGTTTTACAGAGAGTTTGGAGGACCAAAAGGTGATAGTTTTAAGCTTGGAAAGTTTGTCAAACCTCAAGATCCTTCTGAAAATGTTAGAGATTTAGAAGAAAGAATACTTATATTAGAAAATTCAAGAATCAAAGACACTGAAAGGATCAAAAAAGCCAAAGCTCTTGAAGTCATACAAAAAGAGAAGCTTGAAGCAGAAAGAATAAGAAATGCAAAAATGCAATCCGAAAAAGAAATATTTGAGGAATTGGCATTAGAGGCAGAGCAAAAACTAGAACAAACCATAAAAGAATTTGAATCCAATCAAATAGAGAAAGCACAAAGCTTCAATCAAAAAACAGCAGAAGAACAAAAAGAGTTCCTCGAGCTTATCGAAAACTCAACTTTAGACCTCTCAGAAGCTGACACCAGGATAATCATCGATCAACAATTGATCAATGCTGGGTGGGAAGCTGATACAGAAAACATAAGGTATTCAAAAGGATCAAAACCAGAAGCCAATCGCAACAAAGCCATCGCCGAATGGCCTACGGCCAGTGGACCGGCTGACTATGTGTTGTTTATGGGTTTAACTCCTGTAGCTGTTATTGAAGCCAAAAAGAAAATCAGAAATGTCTATGCTGATATAGATCAAGCCAAAAGATATTCCAAAGATTTTTTCACCAAAGACATTTGTGTGATCGAACAAAACTATGGAGAGTATAAGATTCCTCTGGCTTACTCAACCAATGGAAGACCTTTCTTAAAGCAACTTGAACAAGAAAGTGGAATTTGGTTTTTGGATACAAGAGAGCCAACCAATCAGCGTCGAGTGCTACAAGGTTGGTATTCACCTGAAGAAATTAAAGAATACCTAAAACAAGATATACAGGGAGCAGAGAACAAGCTCAATGAGATGGATTTCAACTATGACTTTACTCTCAGACCTTATCAGATAAAAGCCATCCAAGCTGTTGAATCATCTATACAACAAGGTGACCCAACCGCATTGGTCGCTATGGCTACAGGAACTGGAAAAACAAAAACCAGTATCGCACTGGTCTACCGATTGCTTAAATCAGAAAGATTCAGAAGAATACTGTTTTTGGTTGATCGATCTGCTCTCGGTGAACAAGCAGCCGACTCGTTCAAAGAAACACGCATGGAAAACCTCAATACATTTGCAGATATATTTGGTTTAAAAGAATTAACAGATAAAAGCCCCGACACAGACACCAAAGTACAAATCGCTACAGTGCAAGGCATGGTTAAACGAATTTTTTATAATGATGGGGAGCAGATAAAACCAAGTGTTGGCCAGTACGATTGTATCGTCGTTGATGAATGTCATCGAGGCTATCTACTCGACAGGGAAATGGGCGAAACCGAACTTGAATTTCGAAATCAATCAGACTACATCTCAAAGTACCGTTCTGTGATTGAGTACTTTGATGCTTTTAGAATCGGTTTAACAGCGACTCCTGCACTGCACACTTCAGAAATATTTGGCAATCCTGTCTTTAACTACACCTATACAGAAGCTGTAGTCGATGGCTTTCTATCTGACCATCTACCGCCAATCAGAATCATCACAAAATTGGCACAAGATGGCATAAAATATGAAGTGAATGAAGAAGTCCAAGTCTATGATCCACAAACAAATCAATTAGAGCTATTCAACACTCCTGATGAACTTGATTTTGATGTGTCTCAATTTAATCGGAGTGTTATCAATGAAAACTTTAATTTAGCAGTGATCAAACATCTCATTGAAAATGATCTAATTGATCCTTATCAAGAATCAAAAACTTTGGTGTTTTGTGTGACTGACAAACATGCAGACATGGTAGTAGAACTTTTTCATAGGGTTTGTGATGAATACCACGGAGGAGTGGATGATGGAGCCATTCAAAAAATAACGGGTAATAGCGACAAGCCCTTAGAAAAAATTCGTTACTTCAAAAATGACAGGTTGCCCAATATCGCAGTTACAGTTGATCTTCTTACCACTGGAGTCGATGTGCCAAAGATCTGTAACTTAGTTTTCTTAAGAAGGGTTAATTCTCGTATTTTGTTTGAACAAATGCTTGGTAGAGCCACACGTCGTTGTGATGAAATAGGAAAAGAAACATTTCGAATTTTTGATGCTGTAGATATCTACGAAAAACTGGAAGAAACCAGCAGCATGAAACCGGTGGCTACAGATCCTAAGATAACGTTTACTCAATTAGAAGGAGAGCTGAGCAATCCTGAGCAAAGCGATCACCAGCAATTAGCCAAGGATCAATTTCTAGCCAAACTTCAACGCAAAAAAAGACACCTGACAGACCAACAAAAACACAAGTTTGAAACTGTTGCTGGACAATCACCCGAGGCCTTTATCGAAGACTTAAAATCAATGGATGTCAAGACCATTGCAGAATGGTTCACTCAGCATCCAGGGTTAGGGGAGTTGTTAGATGCTCGTTATGGTGATAAACAGCTCAGGCCAGTGATCATTTCTGATCATGAAGATAAAGTAGTGAATGTTGCTCATGGTTATGGAGACGGACAAAAGCCTGAAGATTACCTCAAAGCTTTCGAAAAATTTATCAAAGCCAACTCCAATCGCATGCAAGCCTTACAATTAGTTGTCACCAGACCGTGGGAATTGACTCGAGAAAGTTTGAAAGAATTGGCCGTAGAATTGGATTTAAATGCCTTTCGTGAGCAAGATTTAAAAACAGCATGGTATGAAGCCACCAACCAAGACATCGCAGCACGCATTATTGGGTTCATTCGACAAGCTGCCATTGGAGAACCGCTAAAACCCTGGGAAGATCGAGTCAATAAAGCCTTAGAAATTTTGCTTGCCAGTAAAGACTGGAGCACACCCCAGAAAAAATGGTTACAAGCCATAGCCAATCAAACCATTGCAACCATAATCGTAGACACCAAGGCTTTGGATCACGGCTATCTCAAAGATCAACTGGGAGGAATACGCCGTGCGAATAAGTTATTTGATAATAAAATTGAAGACATATTGATTAACTTTAACAAATCATTATGGAAGTCATAATGAGAATAAACATTCATTAACTAAAACAAAACGAAGGAAAAACAAACTCAATGAGCACAAAAGAACTGGTCGCAAAACTTTGGAACCTCTGTAACCTCCTCAGGGATGATGGAGTCACGTACCATGAATACATCAATGAACTGACCTTTTTAATATTTTTAAAAATGGCCAAAGAAACCAGTACCGAAGAGGTTCTTCCTGAAGGTTATCGGTGGAGTGATCTAGTTGGTTATGATGCAGCCAGCCGATTAGAAGAGTACAAAAAAATGCTTATCCACCTAGGTTCTCATGGTTCTCAAGTCACAAAGTCAATCTATGCTAATGCAAACTCAGTGATCAGAAAACCTTCTACGTTGACAAAATTGGTCACTGAAATTGATAAACTGGATTGGTACAGTGCCAGAGAAGAAGGCCTTGGCGATATGTATGAAGGCCTCTTGGAAATCAATGCGACTGAGAAAAAATCCGGTGCCGGTCAGTATTTCACACCACGCGTATTGATTAATATGATGGTCGAATTGATGAAGCCAACATTAGAAGATGTCATCGTTGACCCAACAGCAGGAACCGGTGGATTTCTCATCAGTGCTCACCACTATTTAGATGAGCACAATGACATCGATTTGCTTGATGAAAAGGCATACGATAAATACCAGCACAGAACATTTTACGGAATGGAGCTGGTACCCGATGCCCGACGTCTGGCAATGATGAACCTGATGTTACACAAACTGGCTGTTAATGATGAAAACTCTGGGATCCTCTATGGTGATACGTTATCGAATGAAGGCAAGCAGCTTCCACAGGCCAGCCTAGTTTTAGCCAATCCACCCTTCGGAACCAAGATGGGTGGAGGTGTGCCAACGCGTGACGATTTGGTGCATTACACCAGTAACAAACAATTGGCCTTTTTACATTTAATCTACCACCGCATGCTCAAACCAGGTGGTAGAGCAGCCGTGGTCTTACCTGATAACGTTTTGTTTGAAGGTTCTACAGGAAAAACCATTCGCCAAGATCTGATGGATAAATGCAATTTGCACACCATTTTGCGACTTCCCACCGGTATCTTTTATGCTGCAGGGGTGAAAACCAATGTGCTATTCTTTCAAAAATCTGCCAACCCCAATCAAGACAAAAACAACACCAAAAATGTTTGGGTCTACGACTTGCGTAACAATATGCCGCAATTCGGCAAACGCACTGTCCTAACCAAATCTCACTTCGATGAATTTTACCAAGCCGTTGGTAGTGATCTCACAAAAGTTGATGACAAAGCCCGTGATCAATTTATCAAAAAGCACAAAGACGATACTGATGGTTGTCGCCTACGTTGTTTTACTCGAGAAGAAATTGCTCAAAAAGAAGACTCATTGGATCTTGCCTGGATACGAGATGATTCCACCGAATCTGCAGCTGATCTTCCTGAGCCTGATGTGTTAATTAATGAAGCCATGGAAGAACTGGCAGGAGCGATGAAATATTTGAGGTTGATTTTGGCAGAGTTGGAAGAAAATGAAGGGGCCAATTTGTGAGTAAGATTCCAGAAAATTGGTCATATTTAGCTTTAGACGAAGCTGCTCAATTAATTAGAGGTGTCAGCTATAAAAAAAGTGAATCTAGTATGCAGGATCAAAAAGGTTATTTGCCAATTTTGAGGGCAAATAACATACAAGATGGAAGATTGATTTTCAATGATTTGATTTTTGTACCCAAAGAAAAAATAAAGGACTCTCAACTAATAAAATTTGGTGACGTTATCATTGCTATGTCTAGTGGTAGTAAAAAATTAGTTGGGAAAAGTGGAATTGCTAAATTTGACTACGAAGGAGCTTTTGGAGCATTTTGTGGGCTTTTAAGGCCAAACAAAAATCTCTGCATGCAATATGTAGGTTGGTTCACAAGAAGCAAAGAATACTCCCTGAAGGTTTCTTCATTATCTAAAGGTGTTAATATTAACAATCTTAAGCCATCACATTTTAAAGAAATACAAGTACCATTAGCACCACTAAACGAACAAATCCGCATTGCCAAAAAGCTAGACTCTTTATTGACCAAAGTCCAATCCGCCCAAGCCAAACTTGAAAAAATCCCAACCCTCCTTAATCGCTACTGTCAATCGGTATTGGCTGCTGCAACAACAGGTAAATTATCAAATAACAATAATTCGCTAGAGTTAGATAGCAAAGGATTTCCAAAAAACTGGACATATAAAAGATTTAAAGAGCTTGGTGAGTTATCAAGAGGTAAATCAAAACATAGACCACGAAATGACCCCAAATTATATGGAGGGGATTACCCATTTATTCAAACAGGAGCTGTTGCTCAATCAGATGGTTGGATTAAAAATCATAATAAAACATATAGTGAGTTTGGGTTGAGCCAGAGTAGACTTTTTCCAGAAAATACACTTTGTATTACTATTGCAGCTAATATTGCAAACACAGCAATATTAACTTATCCAGTTTGTTTTCCTGACAGTGTAGTTGGTTTTATTGCTGATGAGTCAATTTGTAATGAGATTTATATTAAATATCTTATTGATATATTTAAAGAAGACTTAGAGTTACTAGCCCCAGCAACAGCACAAAAAAACATTAATTTAGGTATTTTAAATTCATTGGACTTACCAGTCCCTTCTCTTGAGGAACAAAAAGAAATCGTCCGTCGTGTTGAAAATCTATTTTCACTTGCAGATCATGTAGAAAAACAATACCAAAAAGCCAAAACTCAAGTTGACCGACTCACTCAATCCATCTTAGCAAAAGCCTTTCGCGGAGAACTCGTCCCTCAAGACCCTAATGATGAACCTGCTGAAAAGTTATTACAAAGAATTAAAGCAGAAAAAGACAAACTAAAAAAAGTAACTAAAAAGACAACAAAGAAAAAAGTTATGAAAGATAAAAAGCAGAGTTTAAAAGAGTTAGATACAAATGTAAGCAAGCCATTTAAATTAAATGAAGCAATCAGTAGTCTTACAGTCATAGAACACAGCCCATGGCCAAATAATGAGAACTTTAAAAAGTTTAATTCTGTTGCTCATAACTTAATTGGACAGGTTTTTACTATAGATCAGTTTAAAAATATGATTGGTTTTTCAGGGGATTTTGATGAATTAAAACGATTGGTTTTTTTCCTACTAAAAGGACATGACAACAATAATCCGATTCTAGAGCTAGTTCATTGGTCAAAAGCTCCAGGAGAATACAAGTTTAGGGTTATTGAGAAATAGTGTCATGTATTTAATGAGTTTGTTTTACAAAAGTAATTCTAATGCATTGAAAACATATGATTTCAATTTTTACACAGACAGGATCCACAGTAATAAAGTTGAACCGATTTGTTTAGTTGGGCTTAACGGATCGGGTAAATCAAAGTTAATTGAAATTATCGCTGAAATATTTTTTGTATTGGATGCCAATCGTCAAATGAAACATTCAACGGCTGACCAAAAGGCTTGTAAATCTGACTTTCGTATGACTTATCAGATTGGAATTATACCAAAAGAAAAAATAGTGAAAATTAAAGGTAGGTTTAGACAAACGCCAGAAGTAACTGTTAATGACGAGCTACTCTCAGTCGAACACTACGGAGATATTCTTCCTAAACATATTGTTGGGTACTCTTCTGGGCATAATGAAACAATCAGTCCAAAATTTTTCACCCTTAGGAAAAATGACTTAGCTAGAATGCGTAAGTCTATCGAAGACGATAAGTCAGAAAATCTTGATTTAACGAGAACACTTTTTCTTGATAGAAACACCAGTATTTTGTTGTTAATAACAATATTTGTTTTTAATCAGGTTAAAGGAAAGTTAAACCCTTTTATCAAAAAAATTAACAAGCATCTTAAATTAGATTCAATTTCAACCTTCCAAATATTAATCACAAATCTAAAAGGTACTATTCGTTTCTCCAGAAAAATGGAAGAAATAATCCTTAAACTAGAAAAGTGTTCATTATTAGATGAAACATCTATTGAAGATAATAATCGCAGTTATAGGTTTGAATTTTTTTTAAATGATGTATCAAGAAAGGCCTTTGTTGACCAATTCAAAACCCCTCAGGATCTTTTTAATGATTTATATGGACTACATAGCTTGAATCTTTTAGACGACTCTCAGAAGAATAGTATATTTAGAATTTCTGAAGAAGAAATTAAAGTGACTCTAAGTGAGCCACAGGTAGAGGCCACTTATAAAGATATGAGTGATGGTGAACATCAATTTATTCAAATTTTTGGCTCATCGTACATCTTTGCCAATGACAATTCAATTTTTCTGTTTGATGAGCCAGAGAGTCATTTTAACCCAGTCTGGCGTGCTAAGTTTGTAAATATACTGAACGAGATTCTTGAAGACGATCTTAATGCGGCGGAATTTTTATTATCAACCCACTCGCCATATATTGTTTCTGCTTGTAAGAGAGAGAATGTATTTAAATTTAACAGAACTCAAGATGGGATTATTCATGAGTTTTTAGAAGATCAAACTTTTGGAGCATCATTTGATGTGTTGCTTGAAATGTTGTTTGATATGAAAGGACTTGTTTCGGAATTGGCTAAAAGGAAAATGAAGGAGTTGGTAAGATCTGAAATACCAAGGGAGAAAAAAATAGAAAAATTAGAAAATGAATTCGGAGATTCATATGAGAAAAGACTGTTAATAAACATGTTAAACAAAGGATTGCTAGATGCTGTTTCCAGTTGAAAAAGTTGATACAAACCTATCATATTTAAATGAAGTTCTTAAAAATTTTATTTTGGCATCAATCAATGAGAACAGATATTACAAGAAAAAATTATTCCCGAAAGAGTTTTTAGTCGTACATGATAATAAGAGCAATGTAGTTGATAAAAAGTTTAAACAAGCTTTTTATTCCATAAAAAATCTAGATGGTCCAGAAAAACGAAGATTGAGAAGAATGTATTTTAATCAGCAAAGAGTAAAACGGCTGTGTAACTCATTAACTATTCCTATCATCTCTTTGGACAGCTTCCCCCCAAAGTTAATTGAATCATTGAAACAGTTAGGAGAGTATTTGTATTCGAGTGTATTGAATCAAAAAGCATTCACAAATCTAGCAAATGTACAAGAAACATTAAGTGGACATTGGTCAAGATTCAAATTTGTCAATGGGAATGTGTGTTGCTTTTGTGGAATTAATGATTATGAAGAGCAATTAGCTAATGTACCAAACCAAAATCAATGGAAACCAGCATATGACCATTATTTGCCTAAATCGAAATACCCTTTTGCGGCAGTTTGTTTTGATAATCTCATTCCAGTATGTTTTCAATGTAATAGTAAGGCTAAACGAAGTTTAGACCCATGTTTTTGTAAAGATAAATTGCGACATAAATCATTCTATCCCTACAGCAATTATAGAGATAAAAGATTGAAATTAAAGGCAAATATATCGGAAGTGGATTCTGAAAGCACTGTTTTTCTGGATGATTTTTGGTCGGTTTATTTGTTTGATGAGCAAAGTTCACAATTAATTTCTTGGGATCGATTATTTGATGTAAAAAGAAGAGTAAAAGAGAGAGTTAATAGGAAATATTTATTATGGTTGGAAGAAATAATAGATAGTGGTTTTGAAACAATAACGAAATTAAAGGCAACCTTAAAAAGTAAATCAGTTTTCTTCGAAAACAAAATAAGAGAACAAAGGGGCGCTTATCATAAAGCCATGTTATTCCAGGAATTGGAAGCATTATCAGATGAAATGTTACTTTCAATTACCAATTCAATAAGAAAGTTACCATCTGATGAAATTGAACTGATGAATCAATTTCAAGAGAGATTTTAGTGTGGCGAAATGCTTCAACAACTTTAATTGAGTAAATATATGGAATTCATAGCAAATGCACTAAACGGAAATTTTTTAACCAATATACTTCCTACTGATGAAGATGAGGTCGAAGGGGTATTGGCTGCAATAGCTTATGGAGATGATAAGCTCAACGATAATGATAGTTTACTGGGAAACTGTATATCAAATGGATTTAAGTTGGATATATGGATGAGGTATGACCACACTGTTCCAGTTAGTGTTAATCTATTGAAGAAACTACTGAGGTCTCATTCTAAAAATATTTATTGCAAATTGATACCCGATTGCTTGCACAGCAAACTCATTTGGTGGAAGGGGTATGGAGCCTATATTGGTTCTGCAAATTTAACTCGAAGGGCTTGGTTTAATAATATTGAGACTGGATTGTTTTTGACAAACGAAGAGCTGATTGACAACTCTCTGGATATTCAATTCGAAGACTTTTTCGAAAATTTAGAAAACACCAAGCAAGCGTTTCCTCTTACCCAAGAAATCATTAATGAAATGCAAGAATTGCATAAGATAAGAGGCAATCGAGATCAAATAGGAAAAGATAAGCGTTCAAGCCCTTATTGGGGTGGACCTACTAACCTCGATAAGAAAAGTACCGCTGATAGAAGAAAAGCGAACTTCAAAAAAGAGTGGCTTGAAACATTAAGTTATCTTCGAGACATTGGAAACCAATTGAATGACTATCGACCCAGCTGGGTTAATGAAGACATTCCAGATGGATGGCATGCTGACCAGTTCCTTCATGCATATTATTATAATAAAGTCAGTGATGGTAGGCAGAGGCCTTACTGGAACTTTCATGAAAAGAATAAAAGTAATCCACAGGCTGCACTTGTTGAGGCAATGAGGTGGTGGCAGAACGAACCAACACCACCCTCACATGAAGACAAAACATTGTACCAAAGTGCTCCATTTATTCAGAGCGTACTGAGCAGAGAAAACATATCTAAGTTAACACTCGATCAATTTATAGAAGTTTGTGGATATACTCATGCCACAGAAGACCACATAATTAAATTTCCATTGGAACTATTAGGAAAAGGAGAAATAAAGTCCATGTCACAAGAAAAGAGGATCCCAGTTGTTTCAGAATGGATTTGGAATCAAAGAAATGAAAAAGGGTGGAATGTGGCTCAACTTTTGAGCTATGTTTTATATGGAGGAAAAGATACCGACTTATGGGAGCGGCTTTACAACAGTGGTCGTGAACCTGAATACAGAATTAAACGTTATGGATTGAACTCAATTGCTGAAGTTATTGGCTGGGCAAGACCTGACATAAGTCCTCCAAGAAATGGAAGGACGAGTAAGGGGTTAAGAGCACTGGGTTACAGTGTGGAAATATACACATGAAACCCCAAACCATTCAATAATCAGTCAATGACAGATAAATCAAACCATCAATCACCAGCTCTTTTGAAAGGTATCAAAGTCTTGGATTTGAGTCGTATTTTGGCTGGGCCTTGGGCCAGTCAGGCTTTGGCTGATTTTGGGGCGACGGTTTGGAAGATCGAGAAACCGGGTGTGGGTGATGATACACGTCATTGGGGGCCGCCTTATTTGGCTGGTGGTTCGGTTGATGAATCGTTGTCGGCTTATTTTCTTGCGGCCAATCGTGGTAAGCATTCTGTTTGTATTGATTTCACTCAAGAAGAGGGGCAGCGTTTGATCATTGAGTTGGCTCGTAAGGCTGATGTGTTGATTGAAAATTTTAAGGTGAGTGGTCTTGAGAAGTATGGGCTGGATTATGAAAGTTTAGCTCAGATTAATCCTGGTTTGATTTATTGTTCGATCACAGGTTTTGGGCAAACTGGACCCAAAGCCCATGAGGCGGGTTATGATGCGATGATTCAGGCCTGTGGTGGTTTGATGAGTGTTACTGGAGAACCTGCGGAGGTGGGTGGTCAGGCGCAGAAAGTGGGTGTGGCGGTTACGGATCTGATGACCGGCATGTATGCCACCTCGGGAATTCTGGCAGCGTTGAATCATCGGCATGTGAATGGTGAAGGACAGCACATTGATCTGTCGTTATTGGACACACAAATCGCCATGCTGGCCAATCAGGGTATGAATTATCTGGTCAGTGGGAATATTCCTCAGCGTCATGGCAATGGTCATCCCAATATTGTGCCTTATCAAGCCTTCAGTTGTGATGATGGAGAGGTTTTGTTGGCGGTGGGGAATGATGATCAGTTCAGGAGGGCTTGTTTTGTTTTAGGACTTGATGATTTGGTTGAAGACGATCGATTTGTCACCAACAGTGATCGGGTGACTAATAGAAATCAATTGATACCTTTATTGGCTAAGGTGTTTTTGTCGCAAAGTTGTCAGCATTGGCTGACTTTGTTACAAGAGGCTGGTGTGCCTTGTGGGCCGGTGAATGACATTGGTCAGGCCATGAATGAGCCGCAGGTGAAACATCGGGAGATGGTGTTTGATCTGGTCGGTGATGATGGCCGGAAAATTCCGCAAGTGGCCAATCCGTTGAAGTTTTCTAAGTCGGGTTTGGCTTATGATTTGCCACCGCCTGTTTTGGGTGGTTCGACCAGGCAAGTGTTGTCCGAGGAGTTGGGGTTGTCTGAGACAGAGATAAGTGAATTGATGGGGAAGGGGGTGGTTTCTTAGGTTGTCTTTATTATGCCGTCATTGTGGCGTCATTGTGGCGTTGGCCGCGACCAAGTGTCTTAATTGTTTAAATTTTAGTAGGTATTGGGTTCTAGATAGTACATCAAGATGACGTCGACGCTCTGGAAATGTTTATTAAAAAATGGATCCCCGGGTCAAGCCCGAGGATGACGGTATCTGAAACTTCTTTTGGTTAAAACTCGTTCATATTTCTAATACGAATCTACAGCAATCAATTCAAGCCTCTACCAGGGGTGTAGGGGGCGCCGGCGGTTTCTAGTTCGGTTTCGAATGTTTCCAGTTGTTCTATGTAGGCTTTGAGGTCTTCACGGAATTGTTGGAAGTCTTGTTCGGCGCTTTCTATGGCTTTTTGTTGGGTGGCGGTGGGGGTTTGGGTGGTGCGCCAGTGGCCGTATGTCACGTAGCCGACTCGGGGTCTGATGGCGGCTTTGGTGCTTTCATAGAGGCTTTGGCGTGTTGCATCGCCGTTCAGGCGGTGGCGCAAGTCGGTGAGCTGGTCTTGTAGGTCATTCAGATCTGCGAACTGTTTTTCACTGGCTTGTGGCGTTTTAAGTAGGGCGGCTTTGATGTGTCTTAGGCGGTTGGCCGCTTCCTGTAACTTGTTTCCGGCACTGGAGACCTGGCGAGACAGTTCACTGGTTTTGTGCTGGAAGGTGGTGGTGGCGACATATTCAGCCTGTGATGTGGATTGGTTCACGGGTTTAACTGTGAATGTTTGTGGTTCACCATAGGTATCCAGTTTACCTTCGTGGGCGATGTGCAGCGAAACGCGGTAGTTACCAGGTGCCACCATTGGACCTGCCGGATCGGTGACCCAAGGTGGTCTGAAGCCCGGTTTGGTCAGGTTAATCGGATTGGGTGCTGAGCGTTTTAAATCCCAGCTGGTGCGGTGCAGTCCTTTTTTATTGGCACCTTTGAGCCAGCGTATGGGTTGGCCTTGTTCGTCACTGACCAGCAGCAAGACTTGAGGTTGGTCTTCTTTGGCTTCTGCGGCGAGTTGTTCCCATCCGGGGAATGGCACGTTGGCATTTTTCTTGGCCAGAGCTTTCTCCGATTTTTGTCTTTGTTCTTTGGCCGTTTGTGGCACGTTGTTGAGGTAATAGGTGAACACCGCGCCGAAGGGTGGGTTGTCGCTGGCAAAGCGGGTGGTGCCTTGACCTGGCATGCCTGCGGCCTGCATGGGCACACTGGGCACATACCACCAAGCATCCCTGACCGGGAAGAGGGCGTTGGTTTTGTCCTCGATGACCTGACCGATCTGTCTCAGGGGTGAATAATCATCCAATACATAGAAGCCGCGGCCAAAAGTGGCGCCAACCAGGTCATGGTCACGGTGATGGATTTCGATGTCACGGAAGGAGATGGTCGGAACACCGGCACCTAATTTGATCCAGTTGTCTCCCTGGTTGGGTGAAAAGTAGATGCCAAATTCGGTGCCGATGAACAGCAGGTTTTCATCAACAGGGTCTTGTTTGAGCACCCAAACCAGGGTGTTATCGGGCAGGTCTCCGGCAATGGATTGCCAGCTTTTGCCTCGATCTTTACTGATAAAAATCAGGGGTCTGAAATCTCCGAATTTATGCGCATCGGCCACCGCGAATACGGTGTTTGTATCATGATGGGAGGCTTCCACGTCATTGATGAAGGAACGGGTTGGGATTTTGGGTAGCTTACTGGATTTCCAGTTTTGTCCACCGTCCTCGCTGACATGAACCAGTCCATCATCAGAGCCGGTGTACAGCAGGCCTTCGGCCACGGGTGATTCATCAATCGCACTCAAGGTGGCGTATTTAGACATGGCGCGGGTGTCGTACAGAGAGTCAACACTCCACACCCGGTTGTCCATCATTTCCAGTTCGTAGCGGTTGGTGTTGGTGGTCAAATCACCGCTGATGGGGGTCCATGAGTCACCTCGGTCATCACTTTGCCACACCCGCTGGGAGCCAAAATAGATGCGTTTGTGGTTATGTGGGCTGACTTCAATGGGGCTGTCCCAGTTCCAGCGTTCAGGTGGGTCATTGGGACCTGCCAGTGGCTGAATGAAAATGACTTCTTCCGTGCGTCGGTCATGTCGGTGCAGGGTGCCTTGTTGAATTTGTTGGTAAGAAATATAAGGGTCTTCGGGATCAAACACGGCATCTGAGCCATCAGCGCCTAAAGGTACGTACCAGTCCTGGTTACGCACACCTTCGGTGTTCATGGTTCTTGATGGCCCATGCAGGGTGCCCAAATCCTGGGTGCCACCAATGATGTTATAAAAGGGTTCGGTGTTGTCCAAATCCAGTTTGTAAAATTGTGATATGGGCAAGTTGGTGAAATGGCGCCAGGTGGTGCCTTCGTCATAACTTTCATACAAGCCGCCATCCGTGCCAGAGATCAGGTGCTTGCCATCTTCCGGATCAATCCACAGGGCATGGTTGTCACTGTGTTTTTCCCGTCCTGTGCCCAGGTAATCAAAGGTTTTTCCGCCATCACGGGTGACGTGGTAGAACACATCCATCTGATAAACCAGATCAGGATTCTGGGCTGAGGCTTCTATTTCCTGATAGTAGTGTGGTCCGGTCCCGCCGGAGATGTAGCTGTTGCGTTTTTCCCAGCTTTCGCCTTTGTTGGTGGATCGGTAAAAGCCTTTTTCCTTGTTGTTTGCTTCAATGGTGGCATAAACCAGGTTGGGATTGGCAGGCGTGACAGCCAGTCCGATCTTACCCATGTGGCCTTTGGGCAGGCCGGTTTTGACCTGATACCAATCATCACCGTTGTTGGTTGATTTATAGATGCCTGAGTTGGGCCCGCCTCCTAAAAAGGACCAGGTGGTTCTGAATCTTTGGTATGCAGCGGCGTAAAGAACATCCGGGTTGGATGGGTCAAATTCCACATCGGTCACACCGGTGTTTTTGTCGATTTCAAGTTCCAATGTCCAGGAGTTGCCACCGTCAGTGGATTTGTACAAGCCGCGTTCACCCCCAGCTGACCACAAGGGACCTTCGGCGGCCACAAACACCACATCGCTGTTTCTGGGATCGATCAATATTTTTCCAATGTGTTGGGATTTTTCTAAGCCCATTTGTTGCCAGGTTTGGCCACCGTCTTTACTTTTGTATACGCCATCACCCCAGGCCACATGGCGACCACTGACGTTTTCACCCGTACCCACCCAAATCACGTCTGAGTTGTTAGGGTCAATGGTTACCGCGCCTATGGAGTAGGAATTTTGGCTGTCAAAAACAGGTTTCCAAGTGGTGCCCCGGTTGGTGGTTTTCCACAGGCCACCAGAGCCAACGGCCACATACCAGGTGCTCTTGTCCGTTGGGCTCACGGCAATGTCCGCAATGCGTCCACCCATGAATGCGGGCCCGATCTCGCGCAGTTTTAGTCCGGCAACGGCCTTGGAGATGGCTTTGTTGTGTTCTGTTTTGGCAATAAGCTGGGTTGAGGCAATGAATGGAATGGTGATGAATAAGGTGAGGATAAAACGGTTTTTAAACATAATGATGGCTCTTGATTGGATGATACTTTGATTGAGAACGAAAATATCTAATCATAAATGGCAGGCATAAGCAAACCCTAAGAATGCATTGGTGGCGAAGTGATTCATGGTTTTTTGTGGTTTCTTGATGTTAAAATACGCCTTGTATTTTTTCAAACCCATACTTCTATATGACCTTACCAAAAAAATTGTTATTTTTGTTCTTCATGGCTGCCTGTTTGCCAAATCTGTCTGAATCAGCAGAACACAACTTATTAAATCAGGGGCTGAAAGAGGTGCGCTTGAATGATGTGATTTACATGGCTCAAAACCAAGAAATCAAGAGGTATGATTTAAGCAGTTCAAGTTGGTTGTCAGCCGTCAGTTTGAATTCAGGACCCGATGCTTTTAATGTGAACCCCCATGGCATCTTTGTGGCTCATGGCAACGAATTGTATGAGTATTCAGCCAGCGGTGCGCCAAGAACTTTGGTTTATACCAACACTGATCCAATATTGGAAGTGGTTTATTTAAGCGATCACTTGATATTTGCCACGGCTGATAATACCTATGCTTTTGACTTATTGAGCCAAACATTGACCAGTGAAATTCCTTCTGGTGTCAAAGGTTTGGTTGCTGTGCCGGGCCGGCGACACGTTTTTGCCATAAAAGTTGACACCATTCCACGTGACATCGTGAAGACCAGCTTATCAGAAGCTGGGGTGTTGGACTATTTTCGTGACAGTAATTACCACGGAAACTACCCACAGGGAGAGCGGATGTATACCTTTCCTGATGAAAGGCGGGTCGTTGATGCATCGGGTATTGTGTATTTTACTGTGGACATGACGTTTTCTGCTGATTTGCAAGGTTCATTCAGTCATTTGGATTTTTATGGTGATCTACCTATCGTGTTGAGAAACGGTGAATTATCAGCCTATTCGAATACATTCGAAATCACGGGTTCTTATACACCACAAATTCAAAGTGACTTTTTTTATGTCTACAATGATGAAATTCATGCATTTTCTGATCAAGGCAATGACTTTCTGGTTGAAACTTTTGACATCAGTTTATTGACATCAGACATACCTTTTCAGGCGATTGATCCTACCGGGCTTCAATACGAACCATATCGATTGTCCTATGACAATCACCAAACTGTTTATCTATTGGACCGACCTAACTTGAGTATTTACCCGTATGATGTTGGCTCTGAGTCTTATCAAGACACCATTTCACTTGAGAACCCTCCTACAGAAATGGAGTATTCAGTAGAAAACAGCAAACTCTACTTAACGGTGGCCAATAATTCCATCCTTGAATACGACCCTGCATCAAAAGAAATGTCAGTTTTGATTGATGAAGACCCGTATTTAAACTTTGCAAACAACTACCTACACAAACTTGAAATGGCAGGGGAGTACTTGTTGGTGCTTCATTATTTGCCAATTTCATTTCGTGGCTTCTCCTTATTTGATCATTCAGGCACATTGATTGCGTCCCAAGACATTTTTGAATCTACTGATTACTTGTCATGGGATAGTGGCAAGCGCATCATGTACTTTTACCATAACAATGCCACAACAGGAGCCATTCGTGGCATTGAGATCAACGAAGCAGGAGAGTTTGGTGACGAAATCATCAGAAACCAGAGCTTGTTTTTTGATCCTGTATTTTTGTGTACGAGCCCGGATGGCGATTTGTTGGTTCAATCCCGTGGATATGTTCTGGAAACTGATGATTATGAAGTGGTTGAGTACTTACCGCATGCAATCACTGATTGCAGTTGGTCAAATGGCACTTTGTATACACTTGAAGATGCCGGAACGTTGCGGCTCCAGTCATGGAGTGAAAATTTCGAAGAAACACTGGTGACCGACTTGTTCGCTGCACCGTTAGGCATGCAGGGTTTGACCAGTGGCGCCGTCTTCTTGATGTATAAGGAGTTTGATGGAGTTCCTCAATTCAGCATTGAAAACGATGTCATTTTCAACAACCATTTTGAACAGGGAGAGTAAGTTCATGAATACCCAAAGTTACAACAGTAGGTTACTCACCATGGCCCTGGCCATGCTCCTTTTTTCAGTTTCAGTTTGGAGTCAGAACACCTCTGACAACAGCTCTTTGAGACAGGATTTTGATGGGTTGGTTTTGCCGGATCATTCGTGGACAGGCATGCAGTTTGGTTGGGATGTTGCCGCTGAAGACGATACATTAGTCGTGTCCAATTTCGGAACAGCCATCACGGCATCTGTCTATGTATTTAAACGCATCAATCACCAATGGCAACAAACACAAAGAATCATCCAGCCCAGTAATTCAGAAGATTTTGCCATTACCTTCGATTTATTCAAAGATCGCATGATTGTCAGTGCCCCTGATTACAGATTCCAGGCTCATAAGAATCGTGGCAGTGCACCAGGAGCCGCATATATTTATGAGTTTGATGGGGCGATGTGGGAACAGACTGGTCTGGTTTTCGCTGAAGATGAATCTAATTTCAACGAAGAATTTGGATACAGGGTGAAAATTTATGGGGATACCGCCATTGTTTCAGCTCCGGAAGATGACGACGGCATGTATGAAAGTTATGGAGCGGTCTATGTGTTCACCAAAGGTGTTGATGGATGGAGCCAGTCAAAAAAGATTATATTGCCCATCAGAAGGGTTGACGAGTTTTTTGGTGTTGAAATTGATTTGGGGGTGACCAGTCCTGAGAAACTGAACGGTGATCGAATTGTGATTGGCACATTGAAATCTGAAGCGGTGTATATTTTCGAGTTGATCAATGAAGATTGGATCTTGGTAGATCAACTGTTTGCCAATGATTACGGGTCCCAAAGTGGCTGGGGTAGGTCGTTGTCAATTCAGGATGATCTGTTGGTGGTGGGTTCACCCCTCGAAGAAAAAGGCGTCGTTAATGTGTTCAAAAAAATGGATGATACATGGACCCATCAAGAAACATTTACTAACCTCATTGATGATGGCTCACTTTATTTTGGAAATCGTGTGACCTTACACAACAATAAGATACTGGTGTCTTATTTAATGGATCCAGGCAGCATCAACGACAATGGCCAAAATTTTCTTTATCAATTTAATGGGATTGAATGGATTAGAACCCATGCATTCAACACTGAACTCAGTAACTTCAATTTTGGTCAAGCGTTGACTGATGATTGGGTGTTTTTGGGTACGCCAAAAACCAACCGACATCCCAATACAGTTACCGGAGTGGTGTATGCAATCAGCATTGACAACCTATTTTGTAGTGGTTTTGAAATCAGTCCTGATGCGTGCAAGTAATCAAGTCTGAGTCATTTGCTTACAATTGAATGCTTATTTCAATAGTGACATAGGTGATTAATTTTTTATGTATTATCAAGCCTGCCCTGAATAATCACTTTACTTTCTATCAGGCTGCCGACAGCTAAATCAGAAATTTTGATGTTGGATTGATGCACCAATACAGGCAGGGTATAAAAATCCTTGGCATCGTCGGTGAGTTTCAATTTAACTGTTAACAACAGCAGATTTTGATTCTGCAAAGTATATTTTTTGATGGACAAGACTTTTCCCATGATTGAAGCATGAAAATCACTGTATTCGGACCATAAATGGTAGTCCTTTTCCTGTACTTCTCCAACCATGGCAACATAGGCTTCTTCTGCCTGGAATGGCAGTTTTACACTGGCTGCGATCGCTGATAAGCACACCTTCTGGGTACCTCCCTTGCCATAGGTGCTTTGGTTTTCTGCATAATCAACCGGGATAAAATCGAAGGTGGTAAAACAATCTGCATGCCCGGCGGTGATTTCTGCTTGCAGCTTATTCGAGCCTTTCCAGTGTTTGATGTTCCTGATGTCTAATTCAGTTGGGTTAAAACATGGAACAATCGGGTATGAATCAATGATTTTCGAGTCATCACTGACGGTGTGAATTTTTATCTCGGATGATTCATCGTTATCAACAGCAAGGCTCTGATTTAATTTGAGTAATTTCCAAACTTTGGTTTTGTAACCGGCTTTAATCAAGTCATAAATGATGTTGGCGCCTTCACCGTTTTGTTGCAACAGGTATTGATCAAAGTATCTCCTTAACTCGGGTATCATGGTGTTTTTTTGGTGGTCTTTGGTGGGTTTAAAACCAAACTGTTCCACCAATATTTTGATCAATGACAGGCCACCGTGTCTGCATGCAGCTTTGGCAATGAGGTCTTGGGTTGATAATGTTGGATCAGCACCCAATTCAATTTGAGCCAATGCATTCTTGATGAGGCCCCAAGAGATGGCCCTGTCTAAGGGTGATTTTTTGGTCGGACCAGCTTGTGCGTTGATGTTTGCACCCAAGGCCACCAGTTCTTTCAGTGCATCAATTTGATCATCATCGATTGCATAATGAACGGCTGCCTTGTCATGTCGATCCCTGTCGTTGATGTTTGCACCAAGATTAATAAGAGTTTTGACTGAATCGATGTGGTTTATTTGGGTGGCATAATGCAGGGCTTTTAAACCATAACTGTTTTCAACAGCAATGAGGTCAGGATTGGTTTGTATCTGTTGTTTCAGTTGGTCTTGGTCATTGTTGAAAATGGCATCAAACAGCTTCTTGCCGTGATCTAATTTGAACCTGAAGTCATTGGACTTGATGTTGTTGTGATGGGCCTTTTTGACTTTTTCGTAGAGGGCTTTTGATTGTTGATAAGAAGCAAAGCCCAAACCTTCTTCAAGGCTGATCGGTTGAGCGGATACACTGATGATATGGATCACATGAGGATTTTGCTCAAGCCTTTGGTATGCCTCCAATTTATGATGGCCATCCAATACATACATGGTTTGTATGTTTTGGTGAACCGAAGCGGTAATCAACTTGGGCTTTTTGCCTGCCTTGATGCTTTTCATGTGCTGTAGGACGGCCTCTTCGTTCAATTGAATGGATGGTTGTGTACTGATCAAAATATCTTCATAAGGATAGTAATTACAATGTGATTTTTTCGGTTTGAGGTAATCGTATTCATCCAGCTCAATGGCTTTCAATAGGTACTGCCCCGGCTCGAACATGGACAGCAGGCCCTCAAGTGATTGAGAGAGCGGTAAATCACTGGTCTCGTCATTGACAAGCTGACGAATTTGTTTCAAGGTTTGTGTCGGGTCATCATCGTTCGAACTTCTGACCAAATATTGATCGACACTGCCTTGGCAATCTGACCAATGAAACGCTATTGGCTGGCCTTCAAATAAGATTGCTGATTCGAATGAGTCGCCCCTCAATGAAATTTGTGAGGATGAGTTTTCCAGTTCGAAGATCTCATATCCCTGCAAATAATGATCTTCGTAAGTGATGTATTGTATGTCCATATTTCATTATCTCTTCTTTTGCTGGCTGGAGCCGGCCTGGATGGTAATCATATGATAATTTTTCATCTATTTTCCATGTTTTTTTCAGGATTTTATTTTCTGAATCCATTCAAATAGTACCCGAATATCCCAATGATGATTGTGGCGCTCCTTGCTGTTTGTCAGATGATTTTGCTGTAGAGGTTCCGGCGGCCATATTCAGTCCATTTGTTACAGCGGTCACATTGTTGGTAAATATTAATAATTAAAATGATGCGTTCAGCATGAATGACATGCTTGGTGATTGATAGACACCATTGTCCATAAGCTTGGGAGGCTTGATAGATGTTTTATAGGTCAAAAGTTTTTATATTGATGATCGGTTTGCTTGGGTTGCCTTTGCATGCATTTTCAGGAACAGCAGGCAATGACCTCATTCATAAGAATGGTTTTGAACTGTTTCCCTTGAACTTTTTCAAAAGTGAAGTGCAGCCTAAATTGGATGCCGAATGTTCCAGTTGTCACGTTGGAGAACGTTTTGGCATCACGACCTTACAAAAATCAGGAGCGGTTTTTACCGATGAAGACACGGCTGTTAATTACCAACGATTTAAGTTGATGCTGTCATTGGATGAGCCAGTACAAAGTCGCTTGTTGGCCAAAGTCATCCCCAGTACAGATCCCCGTGCCATACCGCATGCCGGTGGTGAATTGATAAGCCTTGGTAGCGACATGTATCAATCCATAGTGGCGTGGGCAAACCTGGAAAAAAGCGTGGATTGTGCCAATTGTGGCACCACGGCAGACAAGGCGTACATAGCCTATTTAGACCAGCCTGCCTGGCATTGGGGGGTGAACAGGATGCCTGTCAGGACTGATTGGGGTTTGAGGTCCGGTGCAAGAATCATGCTGCAGCAAGTCAACCCATCTTCTTTACAGCCCATCGGTGCACCGATAGATTTTTTGAATGGTTCTTTTTGTGGTTCTGATGGCATGTGTGATTTTGGGCGATCGTCAGCCAACCATGCAGGTGATCAATTGGTTTTCGAGTGTCGGGTCAATCCCGGTCAAGATGACATTCCTTGGTTGGATTTGAGTTGGAATATTTGTCTTGCTGAAATTGGTGCAGATGGTCATGCGGTTAACCCCAGATTTTTACGCCCGGAAAGTGATCGGCATGTGGGTTGGTCGGTGTCCAGGATTGATCCTTTGGGTTTGTTTGACAGTGATGGCAGGGGTGTCAGGGGGTTGTATGATGATCATGTGAGGATGCGCAAAAAGAACGATTTTTACCCCATTTTTTCACCTGATGATCAGCGCATTTATTTCAGCAGTCGATCAGCCGATCCTCGTTCAAGCGTTGGTGGTACCCGTGCATACCATGGATTTGAGCACACCAACAACATCATCTCTACCAACCTGCAAGGTGGTGATGCCAAAAGCATCTATCTGAACGAAGGCGGGACTGCTTTGGAGATGGCTTTTCTTAAAAATGGCAATTTGGCCGTCCATGTCTGGAACTTAGAGCGCATGGACCGGCACAGTTACATCCAAATGACTGCCGATGGCATGATGGAATTGCCTGTGTTGTTTGGCCGGGTTCAAGGCCGCAACATGTGGGGGGATATCATGCAGTTAGCCAATGGACGAACCATTGGCATGACTGGTAGGAGGCGGGGCTCCATCAGCAACTTCTTGCCATTTTCGGCAGATCACACCACCGGTACTGGATTGGATCCTGTCTTTCCGGGATTTGAAATTCTTGATCCAGCCATCGATGCAGAAATGGATGACAGCTTTGCCTATTGTAGCAATCCGCCAGAAGGGCAGAACTGCCACACTTCGCGATTCTATGACGACCCTTCTTATGCCCCCAATGGCACCGCTCTGATCACATACCACCCGAATAAAACCTACTATTCTAATGACGATGCAGCCGATGGTTTTTGGCAAAACTATGGCGGTTCCATCCAAGCCATCATGCCTTATGTACCGGAACTGACTGTGGCATCGATTGATCACGCTGGTAACACCCAAGTACTGTTAACACCGCCCACTGGTCGGGCCTTCAGATACCCAAGCTGGGTAGGGCGCATCCATCCACCAGCCATTCAAGCTGTGGTTACCGACGAAGCTCAAGACACTGCTGAATTACATATCGCCGACTTTCCGCTGTGGTTGTCTTTTGCGGTGAATAACTCTCAAAATAAAACCCATTTAATCAACCAGTTGGATTCAATTGTTGCGGTGCGGGTATTGAGAAAGTCCATCGATGCCAATGCCTGTACCAGTGATGCTGAAACCATCCGTAAAAATGTCTGGACAGCCGTCTATGACCACCCAACCCATTTAGGCATCAACAACGCCACGGGCTATACACGCCTTAAGGTGCCACAAGCGTTGGGTGGTGATGTCAATGGTGACATTCCATTGAATAATGACAAGTCCATCAGGTTGACAGTACCTGCGGGGCAACTGTTGTTGTTCCAAGGCATTGATGCAGAAGGGTTTTTGGTTGAACAACATGACCGGGTGTTTGCTTTACCACCGGGTCACCGCATAGATTCGTCGGTAAAAAGAAGCCAATACAATGCACAATGTTCGGCTTGTCATGGGGCATTCAATGCACCTTTTACCAGCATTTTGGATTATGACCAATTGGCCACAGGGATGGATTTCAACACCCAGGCCATCACATCCATTGATGTTACAGATGCCGCCACAGTGGAGGAAAAACTGACTTTCAAGAGTTTGTTCAGGCCGATCATCAATGACCGTTGTGTCAGTTGTCATGATGCGGCTGATCCTGAAGGGGACTTAACCCTGGTTGAAACCTATTCATTGACTGCAAACTATCCCATGCCAGGCAGCCAATGGGCCTCATCTGTTAATCAGAATTATGACAGTTTGGTACCGGTGGCTGAACGGGTTTACGGTTTTGCCTGGTCTGCTGCCAGAAACTACATCATCACCGAAGGCAGTGATTACATCAATGAATTCATCAACCCCACTGATCCGTACCAACCCATGGGAAATCTGGCGCCTTGGGACCCGGGTTATCAGGCACTGTTTTTACCTGATGTGAACGATGAGCTCAATTACCTCACTGATTACCCTTATCAATCGCATTTTGGTCGGGGTGGTGATTTTGCCAGAACCAGTTTCTTATTGGAGGTTTTAACCGGGCAGGATCTGGATCCCAGAAAAGATTATGCGGGCAGTCATGACCACACCGGCATATTGAGTGAGCAAGAAATCATTTCCTTAAAGGCTTTGATTGATAATGGTTTTCCGTACATGTCTCAATGTGATGACAAAGTGGTGACTGAAGGGATCAATACCGGTTTACCATGGGGGGATCCTGTAGAACAAGATCATTTATGAAAACCAATTCAGTTGAATAAGGAATGTTCTTGGGGCTTCATTCTGGTTCATGGTCTGACAGGTCTTCATATTTGCTGCGCAAATAAACCGACCTTTACAGACTATTGTCTGAGCAGTTGCTTCGCATTGCATGTCTGTTCCTGACAAAAGTGAAAACGACCACGGCGAACATAACTTGCTACCTCGCACGAATAACGCCATTCACATAAGGCTTCTTGACTTCGTCAAATCGCCATATGTTCATTGGCTATTCTCTTCGCCTCTGATTCGCTATGCTCACCAACCGGCTCGGCGGGTCAAGCTGCTCAGCAGCTTTCCGGGGTGGTGCTGGCCACCCCATGTCTCATGATTGGTGGTAAGTCAAAATTCAGCCAGCCAATCCAAAACCACTCCACTGACGGCATCGGTCCACTTACCGGGTTTGCCGTCGAAAGAATCTTTGGCGGATTCATGGATACTTTCCCAATGGTCTAATCCGGGGTGTTTATACAGCACATGATCTTGATGACCGGCGGCTTTGAGGATTTCAATGATCAGGTCATTGTCTGCTTCACTCATGATCCAGTCATTGGTACCCCAGCGTATGCGGGCGGGAACCTTCAATTGTTCCCATTCCCCAGCCACATCGAAGTGTTGTAGTTGTTGGTAATACTTCATGGGTCTGCCGTACATGTGCTCAGGGCTGTGATAATTATCCGCAGCGATGGCTGGGTAGGTATCGATCACATCCTGGTAGCTTTTCCTTTCGATCAACATACCATGGTAGAGTGGAATGTATGATTGGTTCACCTTTTGGGTGATCTCGCTTTGACTGAAACCTTTGAAAGCCAAAATCCTGCGCTCAATTTCCAACATGTGCTCATACCAGCTTTTGACAAAAGTGCCGTCAGAAACCACAGCAGCGAAATCAAATTTATTGGCAATATGGGGTGCCAGGGCAGATCCCATTGAACTACCATAAACCACAATGCGTTCCGGGTCGACATAGGGCAGTGTTTTCAACAATTCAGCTGCGGTGTGGTAGCCATTCAATTCGGTTTTGAAATCAGTGCGTGAGCAGTTGCCTTCTGAGTCCCCCAATCCTGGTTTCTCGATCCGAAGCACCACTTTGTTACTCTTGGTAACGATTTCCCGAATCATGCGGGTGAAAGGCGTGATGCGGTTGGGGTTGATCTCGATGCTGGAACAACTCAGTCCTTGTAACAGCATGATGGCGGGTTGCCTCTCTGTCGTGTTCTCAGGACGGGTGATGATCACCCGCTGACGAATACCATAGTCACTGGTGATGTGGGTGTAAGTGGTTTCAATGCCGTCATGGGTCTCTTGGGGCTGGGCTTTAAAACGAACAGTGATCGTTTTGCTTTCAAGACCGCGTTTGTAGGTGAGCTTGTATGGTTTTTTGGCCACCAATGCATCAGTCAAATCGCGCCAGTCCTCAGGCCTTAAAATCGGTTGGCCATTGACAGCGATGATGTGGTCTTGGGCTTGTAAGCCCGCTTTTGCCAAGGGTGTATTGGGTTCAAGTGTACGGATGATCATGCCCGCGGTGTTCGTTTCCGGGAATTGGAACCGGGCTTCCCAGCTGGCGCGCCTGGGTAAATCATCGGCCAAAATGTGTGCCGTGAATGTCAAAAGCCAAATCAATGTCATCAGTGTCAATACAGGTCGTGTTTTCATCTCTTATCTCGTATTGAAAATGAGATATACTAAGCAAACCGCGATGCGGTGAAGCTGATTTATGACGAAACTCAACCTTGACGATGCCAAAAGCCGATAATTCATGATGACCATTCCGCTGCTAAAACTAGATCTGAAGCGCACCTACTCAAATTACTACCTGTTCAACTCAAGAATCCTCACTCATGTGGTTTTTTGGTTGACTTACTATGTCTGTTTTTCTGTGATTTGGTCAGGCCGATATGGCTTGTATGGATCGTTCTACCTGGAGTTTATTTTATTACCGATGCGGATTGCCGCTACTTATTTGGTCATGTATTGGGCCATGCCCCGTTTTTTATTACCGGCCAAGTTGCTCAGTTTTTTATTGAGCCTGTGTGGTATTTTATTGATATGTGGGATCTTCCAAAGGCTGTCGATTTACTTTTTTTATGAGGAATTTCTCGACATCACGCAAAGCGCTTTGTTCAGCCCTCAAGCCATGTTCAGGGCCATTTTGTTGATCAACACCACAGTGATGTTGGCGATGACCATTAAATTTTACGGCCTCTATCAAGAACTCAGACGCCAAGGTGGCAAAGAAACCGTGAAGATGATTGAACTGAAATCAGAGCGCCGCATGCACCTCATTCACCCGGATGACATCACCCACATTCAGGGCTTGGGCAATTACATCACCATCCACCTCAATGATGATCAGGAGTTGACCAGTTACATCACT
The DNA here is from genome assembly GCA_965230295.1 of Marinicella sp. GTDB lineage: Bacteria > Pseudomonadota > Gammaproteobacteria > Xanthomonadales > Marinicellaceae > Marinicella. The sequence continues at coordinate 3,216,326 of OZ246001.1, forward strand.
TTGAAAAACATCATGGCGCAATTGCCCGATCATTTTCTCAGGGTCCACAAATCCCACATCATCAACAAGAAACACCTCAAGTCCTACAACAATGAAGACCTACAAATCGGCCAAAAGACGATTCCTCGTGGCAAAGACATCAAGGATGAAGATTTGAAAATCCGTTAGCCACCATTGTTTTTGGGCCTGTTAACACTGTTTGCATCGTGTTAACAGGCCCTGGTTTCAGTCATAGATTCTGATGATCTGGCCGTTGTCCCGGCCTTGGACACTTCGGACATAGCCATTGACCACTTTTACCATGGGGATGGGGTTATGGCCCGGGAAGAAATCCCGGTATTTTTCATAAGCATCTGCAACCACGCCTGATGACACCACATTGACTCTGATGTTGTTGTCCAACTCCAATGACACGGCCTTGACAAAACTATGGATCGCCCCATTGACCATGGCGGCACTGGTGGTCATTAAAACAGGGTCATCTGCCAAAATGCCGGTTGTCAGGGTTAGCGAGCCATTTGGGTTCAGGAAATTTTGTCCGATTCTGACCAAGTTGACTTGTCCCATCAATTTACTGTTGATCCCGATGTGAAAATCGGCTTCTGTGAGGTTGTTAAAGCGATCCCACTTGGCTTCGCCAGCAATGCCTATGATGGCATCAACCTGGCCAACTTGATTGAACATGTTCTTGATGGATTCACTGTTTGAAATATCAACTGTATATTCCGAGCCGGTTCGGCCAGCAATCAAAACTTCATGATTTTGTTTGAAATGAGCGGTGACTTTTTTGCCAATGGTTCCATGGCCTCCAATGATCAATATCTTCATGTTAATGCCTTTAAAGTGTGTTCAAAATGATAACCAATGATGCCGAAGCCATGGTTGAAATAAAATTTATGCGATGGGGTGTTTTGTACATATGTATTGAGCCCGATGGCGGTGAAATTTTTCTGTGCTGACCATTGTTTAATGGCATTCATGAAAAAAGCCCCCAGACCTTTTGATTGATGATTTGGATCAATCACGACATTGTCTATTTCAAGTTGTTTGCCACAATAGATTCTGACTGTGATCCAGCCACTGGAAATGCCAACCATTTTGTTATCTAGGAACAAGCCAAAACAGGTGTAGTTGGGCATGTCTGCCATGGCACTCAGGTGGTTTTCTATGAGATTTGGTGACATCGAAGGGTTCAGATGCTGAAGCAAATACAGGGCTGTTTTTTTGTGGTCTATCGGGTTGATGACACAAAATTGGGGATCATTCATGGTTGTTTATAAATATACATATCGAAATATGTAGATATGATGAATTAAAATTACTGATTTGTCAAGAACCGGGCATAGGTTTCAATCAATTGTTCATTTCTTTTGAGGTATGTCCACTTACCGTGCCTGGTTGAAATGAGTAAACCACACTTTTCCATGTTGCTCAGGTAAGTTGAAATGGTGGACTGCGACAGGCCTGATTTTTCCTGGATAAAGGTGACACAGACACCGTCATCAAAGTGGTTGATGGCTTGGTGTGGTGGGAAGTTCTTTTCTGGTTCCTTCAACCACTCCATAATACGCAACCGTGCATGGTTAGATAAGCATTTTCCAATTTCTGTGGCGGTCTTTAAGTCCATGGTTTATATCTTGTTACTTGGTTTGTTATGAATCAAGTGTGGTGTGAATGACATTATTCAAGTTCAATCACAGTGATGGTAAACATGATACCACAAGCTCATCCAATCAATGGAATCAGAGGGTTTAGACTCAGATCCAATAATTCCATCTGAAAATCAATGTTGAAGCAATCAATGGTGATTTAAAACGATTGTCCTCAATAGAAAAGTGAAGCCGGTTCAGTTGGCATCGTTCAGTGCGGGATAGAGGTGGAGCAGGCAGCCTTTACCGGCAAAAGTCAGCTGGTACTTGGGTTCGGGGCCGTTGGGGTCGGTGTTTTCCAGAACACCTTTCTCGACCAGATAGTCAAACAAGGTTTTGGACAACTGTTTGGCTTTGAGCTTGGCAGTGATTTCCAGACGACTGGCGACCCCTTTGGCCATGTAAACGGCTTTCAGGATCCGTGCATCTGTTTCTGACAATTCAGGCATGGGTCCGGTGTATTCGGGGTACTGTAATTCAGGGTATTTACCTTGGATTTTCTTATAAGATTCCTGGATGGAGCGGATGTCGTCTTCTTTGTTATCAGTTAGGTGATAGGTATGAAAGACGCCTGATTGTTTGTTCTTGAAGTCGACCTTTGCCAGGAAGATGGGCAATTCAGTGCCTTTGGCCAAATGATAGAAGCCGGTTTTCCAGCGTTCGGTTTTGCCACGTGTGCCTTCAGGCGTAACCAGAAAAAAGATCTGGCGTGACTTGTGTTTTTCCACAAACCGAGTGATCTTGCCGATTTGACCTTGGGCTCCGCCCTTGCGGTTGATCGGAATGGCTCCCAGCCACATCATGATGCGACCAATGATCGGCTTGCGACACCAGCTTTCTTTGATCGAAAAGTATATTTTGATGTCCAGGATGATGGCAGCTCCCATGGCATAGATGACATCCCAGTTGGAGGTGTGTGGTGCTGCAATCGTGATGCCAGCCCCTTTGTATCCGGCATCTATGACTTGCCAGCCGGCGATTTTGAACCATACTTTGAAGATGAGTTTCAGGAAGTATTTTCCAATGATGCCATCAAAGATGGTTTTATCGCGAATTTCGAGTGAACTGTTTGCCATTGAAGTGCCTGTGTTTGGATTTTATTGATTGTGTCAGTCATTATATGGGCACAATTCAGAAGAAAAAGTGAAATTTTGTGGCAGGATGCCATTGGGTTCATTGAATGAAAAGGAATGTCCTTGGGACTTCATTCACTTTTGTTTTCTACAAAAGTGAAAGCGGCCACGGCGGACATGACTTACTACTTCGGGCTTGCACTCTCTGGCTCAGCGAGGCTTCGCCAACCAAGTGCGCCAGTCGAACTGTTCCACAGTTCTCCTTGGCTGCTTGTGGCTATGACATGGACTGAAGTCCACGCTCCGATTTATTCTTGCACACCCACCAGATTTACATTTGGCCCCATGTCTTGTCCATCATCACCGGCTAGGTGGCCTATTGAGCCTGGTAGCAGCTGATAATCTGTGATCTGATTCAATGCCGGGTTGGTGAATGTTGGGCTGCCACTGAGTGAATGGGCATCTTGCGAATGGTGAGTCTGCCATTGTGTTAAATCATAGGCTTGGTTGTTTTCAAAAATGTCGGCCACATAAAGGTTGTGATCCATGGTGCTTTCATGCGGTGTGGTATCCCATGGATGCAGATAAAATCGTGAGACAATGATGTTGTTGAATAAGCTGTTTTGATAGGCGCCTTGATCTGTGGCGCCATCTGAGCAACCGTCAAACCCCAAATCGTAGAAGTAATTATTGGTCAAGTGGTTGTAATCACCACCTTCACCCGTGGCTCCTGAACAATGGTTCAATGAGAATGTGCCAGCTGATGCCGTGCTGATGTTGTTGTGAATGTGGGTGTATCGGGTGTTCAAACGAGCAGCTATGGAAACATCACGGATGTAGTTATTGGCAATCACTGAACCTGTATTGCCGATCGATGGAAAATGATCGTGTTTATAATGTATACCGGTTCGGTGATTGGATATTTCGTTGTTCAATATCCTGACATGGCGATCATGGGTGTAATAAATGCCGGCTGAATTCATTGATCCCAAGTTGGGCCCTGGGCCATCTATGCGGTTGTTTTGAACCACCGTATCCAGGCCAAACTGAAATACAGTCACACTGCCGGCATTGTCGTTGACAAAATGTGTGCCGGAAAACTGGTTGTTCTCAACCATGACCTTGATCACGTCTTCGGTGATGCGGTTTTCTCCCACATTAACGCCGATTTTACAGTCAAGAAACACCAGATTGCTGATGGTGATGTGGCTTTGGTCGATATAAAAACACTGGGCACCGGTGTCGCTGTTGATGTCATACTGACCATCGATGGTGACTTGTTCACCCGGATAGGATCTGATGGTGATTCGATTCCAAGCATCAGGCTGTGGTGATTGAAAAGTATGTGACCGTCCGAATGCCATCACCATGTCATAATTACCATAAGCGCCTTCGGTGAACAAGAAAGTGTCGTTATAAACACCACCCATCAAATAGAGTATATCACCACCACTTAACAGGTTTTGTGCCGTGCGTAAATCACATGGATCGGCATACTCACAACTGGCAGCCATTGATGCCCCGGGTGCCGCATAAAAACAATCATTTTTGGCAGCACAAACCACCGATTCAAAATCTGCCTTGTACACCATGTCACCGTAACTCACCAATGGATTGGTACTTGCACCAGCAGTCCAAAAAAGTAAACATAAAAGCACCCTTATCATCATATCTGACTGAACTTCTAAAAAAGGATCAGTATCCAATAAGAGTGAACTGCTGTTTGTGACCCAAATCAAACTAAATAAAATAAGTTATCCGAAATCGTGCGCCTCGGTCGACAACAGGTGATAAAGCTGTGGCTTTAATTGGTGTTTTTTATCACTTTTAGAGTGAAGTGCCATTACAATGGTTTTTATTTTTTTTAAAAGAGATTTATGCTGGAAACACCTTTCAAATCCAAGTTACCACATGTAGGCACCAGTATTTTTACTGAGATGTCACTGATGGCTGCACAGTACGGGGCGATCAATTTATCACAAGGGTTTCCTGAGTTCGACGCGCCTGAATTTCTGAAATCGGCAATCAGTCAAGCCATTGCTGAAGGTAAGAATCAATATTGTCAGTCATCAGGCTTACCCGATTTATTGTTACAAATTGGTGCTCTGGTGGATCGGTGTTACCGGTCAAGCTCAGATCAGCAGTTGGATGCGATGAACACCGTTACGGTGACTTCGGGTGCCACTGAAGCTTTGTGGGTGGCTTTCCAGTCTGTGGTCCGCCCAGGTGATGAAGTCATCATATTTGATCCAGCCTATGATTCTTATGAACCAGCGGTTGAATTGGCGGGTGGTCGATGTCGACACATTGCCATGACGGCACCAGATTATGCGATTGACTGGTCTCAGGTGGCCCAAACCATCAATGACAAAACACGGGCCATCGTGATCAACAGCCCACATAATCCGACCGGGACATTATTGGGTGCTGATGACATGGAAGCTTTGCAGGCGCTGGTGTTAAAACATGATCTTTATGTGATCAGTGATGAAGTGTATGAGCACATCACGTTCGATGGAGCGCGCCATGAAAGTGTGTTGGCCTATCCGGATTTGTTTGAGCGGGCCTTTGTGATTTCCAGTTTTGGCAAGACATTTCATTGTACCGGATGGAAGATGGGCTATTGTGTGGCGCCAAAGCATTTAACGGCTGAGTTCAGGAAGGTTCACCAGTATGTGACATTTTGTTCATTCACACCGGCTCAATTTGCCATCGCTACCATGTTGAAAACCCATCCTGAACACATCGGTGAATTGGGCGGTTTCTACCAGCAAAAAAGGGATGTATTGGTTGAAGCATTAAAACCCTCACGATTTAAAGTTTTGCCCGCCAAAGGAACTTACTTTGTTTTATTGGACTATTCTGAAATTTCCGATAAGACCGATGTTGAGTTTTGTCATTGGCTGACCCAGGAAGTGGGGGTGGCCGCGATTCCACTCAGCCCGTTTTATCAGGCTGACATTCTGGATGCCTATCATCAGGAAAACAAGGTGGTGCGTTTGTGCTTTGCCAAACAGGATGAAACTTTATTAAAAGCAGCAGAGATACTATGTCAACTCTAACCATAGCAGCCATACAGTACGACATCCAGTGGTTAGCAAGACAGGCCAATCTTGCCAAGCTGGAAACCATGATTGAACAATTCTTTTCATCACATGATGCGGTGGATCTGTTGCTGTTACCGGAAACTTTTTCGACCGGTTTCTGCACCACTGATCCGGCTGTCAGCGAGCCAGAGTATGGTGGTGGTGATTTGCTTTGGCTTAAGCAAATGGCTCAAAAGTATAACTGTGTGGTGGCGGGCAGTGTTTTTGTGAAGCAGGATGACAAAAAAGCCAACCGATTTTATTGGGCTGGACCGGATGGTGTGGTGGCTTATTACGACAAAAGACATTTGTTTCGATTGGGCAATGAAGGAGATTATGTGGTTCAGGGTAAGGACAGGAAAGTTTTTAACATCAAAGGGGTAAATATATTACCTCAGGTGTGTTATGACCTGCGTTTTCCGGTCTTCTCAAGGAACAGGCAAGATTATGACTTGATGATCAATGTGGCCAATTGGCCAGCCGCCAGGCGCCATGTTTGGGACACATTGCTCAAAGCTCGGGCGATGGAAAACCAAGCCTATGTGGTGGGTGTGAATCGGGTTGGTGAAGACGGCCACGGGGTTGCGCATTCCGGGGGCACATGTGTGCTGGATTATGCTGGTGAACCATTGCTTACAGCTGAGGATGATACTGAACAGGTGATCAGCTTGGCATTGGATTTTTCAGCATTAGATAAATTCAAGGAAGATTTTCCTGCCTATTTGGATGCAGATGATTTTAATCTTGTTCAGTAATAAGGAATGTTCTTGGGGCTCCATTCACTTTTGTTCTAGACAAAAGTGAAAGCGACCACGACGAACATGGCATGGTACCTCGCGCTCTTCGCCTCTGATTGGCCTACATGGATGTAGGTCTGCCGCGATAGCTAGGAGCGATAGCGGCCGCTATAACAAAAGCTCACGGCTAATCAATCATTACATCAAGGCTTCTTTGCTTTGCAAAATCGCCAAGATTGCATGATTTGCCTAACCGGCTCGGCGGGTCAAGCTGCTCAACAGCTTTCCTGAGACCGGACATTTAAACCAACCATGAAATACCATTAATTTTATAGCCAGCTCTGTGAATTGAGCTGGCTATTTCTGTGGCAATCATCTTTGCTGGATGGGCCGAGCTGCACCCTTAATCAGTCAAACCCGTTGGTAAAAATTGTGTCATTACAGTTGGCAATGCAGGTTACGTTGAATTCATAATATTCACCATTGGCATAGTCGTCATTGAACTGACGAATGCGAACGTCGTACCGTCCTGTTTCGGTGACTGTCCAATCGATCTGTGAGGCACGACCCGTCCCGCCATCATCATCAAAAGCCAATTCTGCTCCACATTCCTTTTGTAGGGACATGGTGGTGTCAGCACCTCCATTTAAATTGGATGTTTCAATCCGATAAGTGGCACCGGCCTGGCCATTAAAGTGAACCCAATCGGCATCACAATGTAGGTGGGCTTGGGTGAAACCCAAATGGATTTGTGAACCAGAACAAAAGTCATCAGTGCCACCAGAACCCATGTTTTCCCAGCCATCATCTGCACAGGTTTGAACCCCTTGAACAGTAATGACGCGATCCAACCAGGATGAATTGTTGTTCAATACAGTATCAACAGATGAGTTGATGTTGGCCGCCAGGTAGTAATTACCTGCTGGCAAATTAGTTGGTATGGTGACAGGGATGTTATCCAGGTGGAAATAGCTGTCTGGATTCATGTTGCCACTGACGGTACTGCCAATGAATGTGGCACCGATCCAATCATTGATGTTGTGCGTCAAGTACCAGTTTATGGTGGTACTGGCTTGGGCGGTGCCGGAATTTTCTAAGACAAAATCAGATACTTCAAAGGTGTCTCCAACAGTCAGGTTGGTGCTGCTTAAAGTGGCATCGTCATAATTTTGGAAGCCGGGTGAATGAAACAAAGAAATGCTGAAATCAGTTTGCGACACTGCTGTACCTGGAAATGCATTTCTGACTGCCATCACATCATCACCATATAATACGGTATAAGCACGGTATTTTTTCGGTGCGTAGTTCATCACCGATAATTCTTCGAATTGATGGTTCAAGCCCCAAGCATGACCCAGTTCATGTAATAAAGTGCGGTTGGCATTGTATAAGCCGTTGTTAGAGTAGGTGGCATAATCATCAACACTCCAATTAAATGCCGGGTTGACTGCTATATCTGCCTCAATACTTAAACCGGTACCATCCCATCGCAACCAACAGATGGCCAAAGTGTTAGCCCCCCAACCCTGGCCGAATTGGTCAATCATGGTTTGGTTATTAACGAAGCCGGCGATGTCATAAACATTGTTCTGCCATGCCCAAGTTGAAGGCGGATTGACATGGACCTGGAAGATGTCTGAATAATCATTCCAATAAGACATTTGGTACTCATCATGCAAGCCCAAAAGGCCTCCGGGACCCAGTTGGTTGTATACAATTGGAGTGAATTTGGCTGGGTGGTCGTAGGACCAGCGATTGCTTAATTGTTCAGGTAAATGGGTATCTAAAGTTGTCGATTGCATTGCCATACTGTCCACAGGGCCCATATTGGCCGATGGTTTCATTGAGTGATGCTCGTGGTTTGCATGAGGGCGTGTTGTATTGACTGATGCCGATAAGTTTTTGACAAAATCACTGTCATAAGATTTAACAGGCAGGTCTTTGATGACATGTTTTTCCGCACCGGGTGATAATTTTCTGGATGGCAATGCTTTGCTTTTGGCCAGAGGAATTTCTTGCTTGATTTGTTCAACAAATTCATCAAAGCTGATCGTTGAATGACCAGCTTTGATCACTTCACCTAAACCGCCGATAACCGATGCCTTGTTTTCACTGGCGCTGAATTTTCCCTGATATAAGCCAGTCACTGGGCTTATCAACGGTTTAATCGGGCTTTCAAGCATCAACAACACTTCTTCATCAACCGCAAATTCTGGTACATCGCTCAGCGATTGGCCTTCTTCTGGTAACTGCCCGCCCGCAAAAGTCAAAGTCAATTCATCGGCATAGTATTGACCAAATAAAACTTCATCTATGGAGAATTCATAATCTGTAACGATTAAGTTGCCTTGTGTGTTCCATCGAGATTTCTTAGACCTGACTTCACCAACAAAAATCATTTCTGATCTTTGAATCACTTCTTCTCTTTCCATTTGAACGACTGCAGCTTGAATCACCTGTATGTTGATCAGAAATGCGCCTATTAATATGTATATAAATTTTTTCATGTTGTACTCTCGATAGCGTTATTTACTTGCGTTTGTTGACCGCCTTGTGATTAATCATGCGCTTTGAAATAAGAATGTGCGCCGGTTAATTTGAGCAATAAAGCAAATCATGAATCAGTTCACGTTTTGCTTAATGTTTGATTAATATTCGGTTTGTTTAAGGGTGATTGGCGGATTTATTTCTGGTTTGGTTAATCTACAAAATGACCGTAAATTACGTTCTCTTGATATATGTCTACGTGTTGATTTATTGGTGAATTTGATCATCAAAATCAGTCTTGAAGAAATTATTGTTGGTGTGGGTATTGAACTGATCACCCGTTCTCCCATGTCCGATATAAACAGCAGCAACTTGTAACCACAGGCCATCAACTTAACTTCTGAGGACACAGCGGCAAACCACATTTAACCAACACTTGATTATAAATGACCATCCCATGCGTTCTCGGGACCAAGGTTTGTACTTTGCCGCCAACCCCTTGTTTTCATTGAGTTTCCTTTCAACAATGAAATTCGATTTCAAAGTTCATTTAAGAGGGTTGTATGAAAAACGTCAAAGTTATTAATCATGGTATCAAGTTCAACAGTGATCGACACAACGGATTAAAGTTGCCTGTATTTCTGTGGTTACTGACCGTTCTCTGGTTGCCATTGGCTGCTGCCAAAGACATGCCTGGGGCGTCACCCACGTCTTATGCAGTTTCACCATCAGGTGCCTTTCAATATTCAATTCCTTTGCTGATGCCAACTGGACGAAACGGCGTTCAGCCTCAGTTGAGTTTGAATTTTTCCAGTGACCGCGGCAATGGCTTGCTGGGAGTGGGCTGGGGCCTTTCAGGGCTGTCTGCCATCACCCGTTGTGGTCAGACTTTTGTCACCAATGGCAGAAAAAGGGGTGTTTGGCACAACAACAACGATCGATTTTGTATGAATGGCAGCCAACTCATTTTGGTCAGTGGTACTTATGGTGCAAATGGTTCAACCTATCGCACAGAATTGGACACTTTTGCCAAGATTGAAGCGATGGGTAATGGTTCAGTGAATCATAACGGAGGTCGTGCGCCTTCTGGGTGGAAGGTTTGGTCCAAAGACGGCAAAGTCTTTTACTATGGCACGGTTGATCCGGGCCAGTCGAATTCTGCGCAGAACCGATTGCCGGGGACCAACAGCATCCACCGTTGGAATTTGGCTCGAATGGAAGATCGCAGCGGAAACTATTACGAGGTTCATTACTACAGTGGCAATGGAAGACCCAATAAAATTCTCTACACCCTGAAAAATGGCATTTCAACTGGCCAGGAAATCAAATTCAATTACCAATCAACCCGGCCTGATCCGCGTCACGTGTATGTAGCCGGTAAGCGCATAGACCATACCCAAAGACTCAAGAACATCAATATCAAGAACGCGGGCCAGGCTTTTCGGCAGTATCACATGGTTTATGAACAAGCACCGGTAACAGGTCGTTCGCGATTAACTGCCATTCGTGAATGTGGTGTTAATGGTTCAACATGCTTTCCCGACATCAAAATAAAGTGGCAGGCCAACCAGGCCGGATACCGCAATGCCACAGCTGCGGAAGACAAAGCGCCCGATAACATGATTGCCTACTACACATACACCAAACACTTGGGTGGTGGTCAAGTTGAACACAACAGCGTCAAAGAAATCAATCGTGGTGAATGGGTGGACCTGAATGGCGATGGAGAGGCTGACCAGGTTATTGCTTATGTGGCGCCAGGCGGCAATTATGTGCGTAAAGTATATCTGCGTGATCACAGTCGACCCAGTGGATGGAGTACTGATCAAGGCCGATGGCATTTACCCAAACCATTGCGCAGCTACACCAATGCTGTGGTCAACACCACCACAGCACGATTTGGTTCAGGAGTGATCAATATGGGCCAGTTTGCTGATGTCAACGGCGACGGGCTGGTGGACATCGTGTATTCATACCGTTTGGATCGGGCGCGACAGCAATATGCAGACCCCAACAACCCCATCAGTCAAATCGAGGATTTCCGGCATACGTACCTCAATACTGGTAATGGCTGGCAATTAAGTGCGGTCTGGAAGCCCAAAGACCTGCTGTACGATTATGTATCCAACGGGGCCGGTTATTATCGGGTAGAAACCGTCCGTGGGCGCTTGCTGGATATCAATGGTGATGGGCTGGTTGATTGGGTGCGTGCGTATTTTGATTACATCGCGAACAACACCGGACGGCCATTCAGGAACACCTGGATCAATGACGGTTCGGGTTGGAACCACCATGTTGGTTATAAATTGCCTGATGTGTTTGCTCACTATCGAGGCATCTATTCGATTCCACATGGGCAATTTGTTGATGTCAATGGAGATGGTTTGCCTGATTGGGTGCAGTCGTATCATGCCAGTACAGAAACACCGCAACGCAAAACATGGGTGAATACCGGCAGTGGCTGGTCCAGACAAAGTCGCTTTGACTTACCCGATTTGATGTATGACAACCTGGGTGGCTGGAACGACGTCACTCCCAATAAACGCGGTAGCTTTGTTGACATCAATGGAGATGGTTTGCGGGATTGGGTTGAATCTTATGAAACCGGAGGTGGCTTTCAACGCCGAGGTATTCGACTGAACACTGGTAATGGTTGGGGTGGACGCAATGTTGGTTTTGCAGCACCGCCATTCGCCCATGTCAATTTCAGGTATTCAAACTTTGGTCATGGCTACCCGATCAACAAACGAGGTGAGTATTTGGACTTGAATGGCGATGGATTGATGGATTATGTCGAATCATACAAATCTTCGGCAACAGGTTTCCCGACATCTCGCAAAGCCTACATCAACGTGGGTAATCGATGGCAATTACAAGCGGCCAACAGCGTCTATACACCCAGGGTTTTGTACTATGACTACAGTGGGCGCAGGAATGCCAAGTCCAAAATTGGCCAGTTTGTCGATATCAATGCGGACGGTTCTGCTGATTGGGTGGCTTCACGTTCTGACATCACCAATTATTCACGCCTAAAAAGGCAACACGTGATGGATCAAGTGGCTTCGATCACATCCACAATGGGTGTTGAAGTGAAACCCACATTGCTGCCACTGACTCACAATGACATCATCTATCAGAAGCGACCCAATCAGATGGCCAATGGACAGCCAGCACCGCTGACCAATCATGCCCGTTTTGTTGAATCGCCGATGTATGTGACCTCAAAACTATTGACTTCAAGGCCAGACAGCAACACCGAATACAACACCACCAAGTATCGCTATGGTGGCTTACAAGTACACCGCCTGGGGCGTGGGGCATTGGGCTTTTTCAGATTCGAAACCATTGATTCATTGGGTGTTTCAACGGTTCAGGAATTCAAACAAGTGTTCCCATTGGCAGGGCAGGTCAAGCAGGTCAGACAGCGTAAATCCGGGCGAATATTATCGGATCAGAAGAACAATTATAAGGTAGAGGCTACTGATCGCAAGCTTGGTAAAACCTACTTTGCCGCACTGCAGCAAACCACCCGTGATGACAATGAATTCAGTGCCAATCAGACTTACCGCAAAACGGTGCAACAACGACAGTTTGAACCTTATGGTCAAGGGGCAGGTGATTATGGCAACTTGTCATCGGTCAAAACACAAACTTATGGAGTCAGGAACGGTCAGTCTACTTTGTTACACACCATCCTTTTTGACCCGTCCTACGATCCGGCTGACACCAATAATTGGCTGATCAATCGTTTACAGTCGGTGTCCGTGACGACCACCCAAAGCAATGCCACAGGTCAAAGTGCAGACCAAGAAACATTAGTCACTGAATTTGATTACGATTCAAAGGGCCGGATCACGAGAATGGTGCGCCAACCCAATGATGCACCTGCCGAGAACACCACACTCACAACTCAGTTCACCTACCATCCAAGCTATGGTGTTTTAACCCAGCAAAGCATCATGTCAGGCTCGGAAACACGCAGCAATTTCATAGGCTATGACGCTGATTACAGGCTGCCGAATACCTTTACCAATGCCTTGGGCCACCGCGCTCAAATCACTGCATACCATCCAGTCTGTGAGTTGCCAACTCTGATAAAAGATGCCAATGCCTTGCAAACACAAATAGATTACGACAACTTCTGTCGACAAACATCAATCACTGAACCAACCGGAATCACCCAGACAGTCAGTTACAGTGAGCCGCCTACCGGTTGTGTAGACTGTCAAAGTGAACCCCAACTGATGATCACAGAGTCGACGCCTAACAGCCAGTCTCAAGATGTGATTTACTTTTTGAATCGCTATGGCCAAACCATTCGATCACAAACCAAGGGCAAGACTGATCAACACATTTGGCAATACACCCACTACACACGTTTTGGTCAAATCAAGAGTCAAACCCAACCCTTTTACCAACAGGGTGTCGATGATTTCACAACGCATTATGCCTATGATGATTTGAATCGATTGATTCAAGTGAGGCTGCCATTTGATGATGTCAACCAAAATCCAGAAACGGTTGAGCATGATTTTGGCATTGATGCGGCCACCGGATGGATGAGACATGCTTCCATTGATCCGGAAGACAAGCTCACCATCACCTACCTCAATGCACTGGGTCACGTTATGCGCGTGACCAATGAATTAGGTCATTCAATGCACTATGCCTATGATGCCCACGGCAACCTCGTACAAACCAAAGATGCAGGGGTTGCTGGTAATGGCTTAAACGCCAATATCACATCAATCAGCTATGACCAGCTGGGGCGACGCATCAGCCTGCAAGACCCTGATTTAGGGACGACTAACTACCGTTATTCTGCATTTGATGAATTGTTGTCACAGACCGATGCCAAAGGCAATGTTCAAAGCATGCGATATGACCCACTGGGCAGATTGATTGAGCGACAAGTGGCAGGCACGAACGGTCGATCTTCTTATACCCAGTGGATATATGACAGCGTCAATGCAAGCAGTGACAGTTCTTTTGCAGGAGTCGGTGCATTGCATAAAGTGATGAGTAACCTCTCTTCACCAGGTAACCCGGCCAGTGCCAATCATGTCAAAGAGTATAACTACGGTGCTGTTGGGCGGTTGGTTGAGGACTTAACTTATTTTGAAGGGGAAGTGTATCAACAGCAATACAGTTACAGCCATGCCGATGGTTTTCTTGAGACACGTCAGTACCCGACTGTCATTGATATCAACAATCAAAAACAACCCATCTCAACGCCGTTCAAATTGAAATACAAGTATGACAATGGTTATCTGGCATTGGTGGTCAGTGTCGATGAAAGTGATCCGCAAAATTATGTTGAACAGGATCAATGGTCGATAGACAGATACGATGCCCAAGGTCGTGTGATTACAGAGACTCTGGGAGATGTGGTTCAGTCCCAAAGCCAATACAAAGCAGGTATGGGCGGATTGGAACGCATCATATCAACTGTAGTCAGTGGCAATAATTTGGATCTGGTTGTTCAAGACATTGGTTACACGTTTGATGGCGTTGGAAATGTCACTTCTCGATCCGGTTACCTGAATGGCATTTCTGAGCATTTTAATTACGATGCGCTGCATCGCTTGACTCGTTACTCACACTCGGGAATCGATGCGCGACCTGCTGTGGATTTAACCTATGATGCCATTGGTAACATTACCCACAAATCTGACGTAGGTACCTATATATATGACAACACCCAGGCTGGCCCACATGCACTGAGTCGAATCATAGATCCACCCGGTGTAGACAGTCGTCATCATTTTGATGTGAGTTGGGCCTGGCAAGCAGATTCAATGCCACATCCAGACCCGGGTTTTGACTCAGGGTTGTATTCAAGTGGTCCTGGCAACCATGTCTTCACATACGATGCCAACGGCAACCTGATACAAAATGGTCAGCGAAACATCAGCTGGACAGCGTTTGATAAGCCCAGGCGATTGGTTCGACAAACCACGGAAGGGTTTGTGGGATCACAATTCAGTTACGATGGCCATTTCAACCGAATCAAAAAAGTTGAATCTGTGTATTCACCGTCAATGATCGTTCTGGAGAATAAAGAAGAAACATTCTACATCGGTAAGGATTACGAAAAGATCACCAACCCGGCCAACCAATCTGTCCTTCATCGCTATACCCTGAATTTGGGGCAGCACATGATACAAGTCGAACGAGCAGGTGATGCGGGCAATGATCAGACCCACTACATGCTTGCCGATAACCAGGGTTCAACCCAAGTGGTGCTCAATTCAGCAGGTGAGGTCAAACAAACGCTGAACTTTGACCCATGGGGCAAAAGGCTTCAAACAGCCCCTTCTGAATTGCCTGTTAACCAAATAACCAACCGGGGTTATACCGGGCATGAAATGGATGATGAGTTGGGATTGGTCAATATGAACGCCCGAATTTACGATCCGGCCATTGGGCGATTCCTCAGTGCAGATCCTGTCTTACCAGATGCATTCAACATGCAGCAATACAACAGGTACAGTTATGTGACCAATAACCCAATGTCTTTTACCGACCCTTCCGGAAATTTTGGTGTTGGTTTAACAACCATTTGTCAAAGCTCAAATGGTGGGGAAAGTTACTCTTGTACAGGATTCCCGACCTCTGGAACAGTGCTGTGGCCAGGGAAACCATTCGATGCCGACATCGTCATTGGCAAGGCAGAAGAGGATTACTACGAAGGATCAATTACGCAAGAACAACTACTCGGAACGGTGATCGCAGCCACTCACAGTACCTTGACACCTTATTCTCCAGTGGATGCGAATGGTGATGACACAGATGACTCGCCGATATTGCCAGGAGATACCAATGAAGACGGCGAAATAAGTAATGGTGAAGCATTGGTCATCATTTGGGACGTCATCGCAGAAAACTGGCGCTGGATCTTGAATGACACCTTCAAAAGGACCCGTGAGCAATTCCCGGAAACCGAGATCTTGATAGATTTTTCGGGCCTGGAAGACAGCAAGGATGTTATCATTGCTACTGCCGATGGTGATTTTTCCGGTGCGGCTCAACATGGCGTAGGGATACTGGCTAATAAAGTGCCAGGCGGCCGACAAATTAAGGAAAAAGTACTTGAGGGTGTGCAGGCAAATAGGGCACAAGGCAAAGCAGGGGAGCGCGTAACCGAAGCCAACCTCAAGAAGGAAGGTTCTTTAGCTGGTAAGCAAGTGACCTTTGAGACTTCAACAGGCGACAGGACTGTGATTGATTTTGTGACAGATGTCAAAGGAGGCAAAGGCGTGGTTGAGACCAAGACAGGTAATGCCAGGTTGACTAAAGGTCAAAAACAACTCTTTGATGACATAGAAAAGGGTAAACCAGTCATACCAAGGGGCCTAAACGCAGATGATGCAGGTCTGACTCCTGGTGTCCCTGTTGTGCTGAAAAGTTGTGAACTTGATAGACCATGTATTTAATAAATATGAAAAGTAAATGTGATGCAGCATTCAAGAAGCAAATTCTGAGTAAATGCTATGATGCCCTAGAAAGCATTGGTTTTACCAGATTCAATAAAAACGGGGTCGATTGGCCTTTGGGTGAGGGGTTTAACTGTTGGGTCGGATTAAATTCTGCATTGCATTCAGATAGGGTCGAGTTGGTTCCTAATATTGGCTTGCATGTGGAACCTGTGGAGCGGATGATCTTTGAAACAGATCAATCTGGAAATTTCCCAAAGTACAATCGAAAAGTGGCTACTTATGCATTCAATATAGGTACAATCGATTCAATCAGTGATGAGCCTGCATTTGCATTCAGCCCCAACCAAAGCAACTCGTTTTTAGAGTCTGAATGTGAGAGGTTAGCCTACCTATATACAAATAATGGGCTTGAATATGTAAGAACGTTGGCCTCGTATGATGCTTTAGCACCTTTACTGAAAGAGTATGTCAATTCTCTGGGGGGCAACCCTGAACGGTATGCTGTTTGTCTATATTTGTTGGGGCTAAAGCATGAATCAATGAACTTCTTAGAAAACTTTCCGGAGCAATACAAGAGCTACATTCAAGGATTTGCGGTTCCTTTCATAGCTAAGATTCAATCAGAGTTAGGCACGCTTTGAACCGCGAAATGAACCAGACAGAACTTTTGCTTGCCTCCCTGTTTTTTTGGTCAGTGACCGTAATCCACATCATATGTTGGTGTGTAAAAAGGACGAAAATGTATAAATGTGGGAAGGGCGGATGTCATTTCAGGACATAAGATGTTAATTTGAGGACATGGGTTTGACGGTTATTTGTGCTTCATATAAAGTACTCAGATTCCAATGAAATGAGAAAAACGTATGAAAAAGCACACTTGTTCTGTCCTCATTATCTTGATGTTCAGTGTTACCGCAGCTTCTTCAAAACAGAAATATGGCGCAGGCCCTTATGGATGTTTTCATGGTAATATGATTTATGGGTACACCAGCAGTAAAAACATTGCTACGTGCCCATCCATCCATCAAGTCTTTCAAAATCCATCAAGGTCAGCCCACCCGCATCATGGGGGCAGGCGTTCTGCACACACCCCGTCAATTTCCCAAAAGCCTGATTTTGCGCATAAACATGATCCGGACACATGTCCTGTTTCAGTCAGATTCATAGGGGATTGACCAGATTCCGTATCAATAGATAGAATGTTGTCTTTTGTATCTTGAGTGAATGTATTTCTACTGAAATTGAATCATGACATTGCGATTGCTGTTGATTTCTGCATTGTTGCTGGGTATACACGTTGATGGACTGTCCACCAATCCGGTCAGATTCAATCATTTGTCTCAGGCCACTGATAACACCACTGTTCAAATCATCAGAGACATCGCCCAAGACAGCAAAGGGTTTATATGGATTGTAACGGCTCACCAAGGACTGTTTAAATATGATGGTTACAAGTTAACGCCGGTTTCGATTTTCAATGATTCAAAAAGGTTATTGATCAACTCATTGGTCATTGATGATCGGGATGTGCTTTGGATAGGTACGGAACAGAATGGTCTGGTTCGCTATGATGGTGGTGACATATCGGTGTTTCGATCGGTATCAACTGCTGATGCCCAAATAAGTTCTGATCATGTGCAAGCGCTGTTTGTAGATGAAGCTGATCTGTTGTGGGTGGCCACTGACATAGGCATAGATCGAGTTGATCTGGCCTCCCAAAACATTCAACAGGTTGCATCATTTAAGGAATCGATTGATGTCAAAGACCTGTATATGATCAATAAGAGGTTGTTGATTGGATCAACGATTGGCTTGTTTGAGCTTGACCCCAATATCCAGGCAATCATCCGCAGTGAAGTGCCTACAGAGATGAACAATGTGGCAATCAATGCTTTTCATGTTGATGAAAAACAACAGCTTTGGATGGGAACTAATCGAGGGTTGTTCGTCAAAAAATCCTACTCCTCCAACATCAAAGCCTTTGAGCCACAAATCATCAGTGGTCGTGTTTTTGCCATTGAATCAGAAGGCGATACACTTTGGGTTGGTACGCTTTTTGATGGATTGTATAAAGTACACAAGGACAGTTTGGATATCGAGAATTTCCGTTATGCTGCGACCATCGTTGATGGGATCAGTGACAACAGTATCTTGTCCTTGATGGTTGATGACATGGGCATTTTATGGGTCGGAACATTCAATGATGGGATCAACTACATCGACTCGAAAACCAGTCACTTTGGTTTGCAAAATGATTCGCCGGCCAGTTTGTATTGTTCACAAACCAAGGTGTTTTATCACTTTTACCAGAACCCCTCAGGCTTGTTATGGGTTGCCAGTGAAAAGGGACTGATTAAATTTCATCAACTGCAAAAATCATGTGAGCTGATCGGATTGACTGGTAATGAATCCAGTTCATTCTCGCATGAATTGATTTATCATGTCATACCAGATGGTGATTTTGGTTTGTGGGTTTCGACAGCCAGGGGGCTCAATCACTTGACAACACAGACGGGTAAAATAAATCAATTGTTGGGGGCTGTTCCGGCAACCAATACATTTTTTACCGTTCAAGAGTCTCCTACCTCATTGCTGCTAGGAACCAATCAAGGACTGTATCGCTATTATCCTTCGTCGTTGTATTCTGAACCCGTTTCTGAATTGTACCCACCAGCCAGTCCGCTCAACCTTTATCACTATGCGATAACTGCCAACAAGCAATATATATTTGCCACGGACCAGGGTGTCTATCAACTCAACGGAGCCGGTCAGCTAGCGCCACATGCCGCCATCCAATCACAATTGCCTGCTACTGAAATCATGTCATTGCACGTTGATGAACAAGGACATATCTGGGTTGGCACATTCCTGTTTGGTTTGTATCAATTCAATCAAGCAGGGCATTTGTTAACTGTTTATGGCCAAGACCATGGTATGAGTAAAGACATGTCTATCAACAGCATCCTCAGTGATGATAACGACCATTTATGGCTGGGTACTGATAAAGGATTGGTGCGGCTTAACAAATCACAAAAGAACGCCCATGTTTTCCGCCGCAGTGATGGCTTACAGAGTGACACATTCATAAAAATATCAGCGTATAAATCTGATACAGGTCAGCTGTATTTTGGTGGTCGTGGTGGGTTCAATGCTTTTGATCCTGACACCATTGAGTTCAATCACAGCCCACCCAACATTGTCATCACCCAATTCAATCACTTTGGTGAACAGATTGAACCACATGATGATTCACAACAATTTTCACTGGCCAAACCGATCAATGAAATGGACTCACTGGTACTGACGCATAAGGATTATGTGATTGGATTTGAATTTGCTGCCCTGGACTATGCAGACCCATCAAGAAATCAGTATGCTTATACAATGGCTGGTTTGGATCCGGACTGGATTTACACCAGTGCCAACGATCGCCGGGTCAATTACACCAATTTAGCGCCAGGAAAATACATATTCAAAGTCAAGGGTGCCAACAAAGATGGGGTCTGGTCTAGCCAGCCGAAGTCTATTGAGATTCTGGTTTTGTCTCCACCTTGGCTCAGGTGGTGGGCCATTTCTGCTTATGTTGCTGTGATATTTGGTCTCATATCCTGGTATTTCAGGAAAAAGCAAAGACGCAATGTGATGATGACCCAATTGTTGAGAGAGGAAGTGGCAAAAAGAACAGAAGAGTTGCAGCTACAAAAAAAGAAAGTTGAAAATCTGTTGTTCAAAAAAAATGAATTCTTTACTCACATGTCTCATGAGTTCAGGACACCACTGACTTTGATCTTGGGTCCCATCAATCAATTGTTGAATCAGTCTCTTCAGGCCAGTGACATGCAATCTTTGCAAATGGTAAAACGCAATGCCAATCGGTTGCTGACCATGATTGAACAGTTGTTACAAATGGCAAAAGTATCAGACGAAGAAAAAATAGAATTCAAAGTTGTTCAAGTGCAACAAAAACTCAGCAGCATGGTTGATTCTTTTCAATGTTTGGTCACTGATAAGAAAATCAAACTTGAATTAATTGCCAATCCCGAAGTCAGCATCGAAACCACTGATGATGCTTTGGATACTGTCATAGGTAACTTGATTTCAAATGCCATCAAGTACACACCTGACGGAGGTCAAGTCAGCATCAATTCTTTTGTTGACGGGCAGCGGTTGTGTATCCAGGTTTCAGATTCAGGAGTCGGCCTCAGTCATCAGCAGCAACAAGACATCTTCCAACGTTTTAAGCGCTTGGAAATGCACCAAAACATTGAGGGCACAGGGATGGGTCTGGCCATAGTCAAAGAAGTCATGAGAATGAATCAGGGAGAGATTGAAATTTCCAGTGTGGTCGGGCAAGGCAGTCAGTTTTCTGTCTATTTCAAATTGGCTGATACCACAGTCATTAATGAGCAAGGTCAGGCTGTACATCCTTTGGTCAAACAGTTGTCAACTGATCTACAGGCTGAGCGACTCATTGAACACACAGCTGGTGACCAACAAAATGAAACGGTGCTGATCATTGATGACAGTCAAGATATGCGAAAACTGCTGGGGGATATTTTGAAAAATCAATACCATTGTGTTTTTGCTGAACAAGGTAAAACAGGTATTGCATTGGCTCTTAAACATGTTCCTGATGTCATCATTTGTGATGTGATGATGCCTGAAATGGATGGCTTTCAGGTCAGCCGAATTCTGCGGTCTGATACACGCACATCACACATTCCATTGATTTTGTTGACGGCATTAACTGACCAGGAAAACCGGATCAAAGGCTGGCGTGAACATGTTGATGCCTATTTGACCAAACCATTTGATGAACAGGAACTGTTGTTGCAAATGAGCAGTGTTCTGGCTGTGCGCAACATCTTGAAGTCAAAAGCCAGTCAGATGATCAGTTCCAATCGCCAGGATCATACATTTGCCTTACCAGAGAAAGATCAAAAATTCATAGATAAATTAATCGATTTGATTGAACAGAATCATGAAAATGTCAATTACCTGCGATCTCATATGGCACATGACATGGCTGTCAGTGAAAGGCAACTGCAACGCAAGCTCAAGGCATTAACTGGTAAAAACCCTGGCGATTTGATACGAGAATACCGCTTGAAGAAGGCGGGCCAATTATTAAAAGATGGCTATCAAGTGGCTCAAATTGCTGATCAATGTGGATTCAGTTCACCTGCTTATTTCTCGAAATGTTTCAAAGCTCAATTCGGTATGGCGCCAAAGCACTATCAAGATTTGTGTATGAAGGGTTAGTAAGGAATGTTCTTGGGGCTTCATTCTGATTCATGGTCTGACAGGTCTTCATATTTGCTGCGCAAATAAACCGACCTTTACAGACTATTGTCTGAGCAGTTGCTTCGCACTGCATGTCTGTTCTAGACAAAAGTGAAAACGACTGCTTACATGGATGTAAGTATGCAGCGATAGCAGGCAGGAATTGTTCCCAACAATTCTCTGCATTCACCCCGTCCTGGGGATCGATGCGGTAGCTGCCGAGGCGAACATGACTTGCTACCTCGCACGCACTACGGTATTCAAATCGGGCTTCTTTATCTTCGATAAAACCGCCCAACTTTCATTACCTGTGCTATAACGCCATTCACATAAGGTTTCTTGACTTCGTCAAATCACCATATGTTCATTGGCTATTCTCTTCGCCTCTGATTGGCTTACATGGAAGTAAGTCCTCTGAGGAGGCAGGATGCCGGTATCAGAGGTGACTACATGGATGTAGGTCTGCCGCGATAGCTAGGAGCGATAGCGGCCGCTATAACAAAAGCTCACGGCTAATCAATCATTACATCAAGGCTTCTTTGCTTTGCAAAATCGCCATGATTGCATGATTTGCCTAACCGGCTCGACGGGTCAAGCCGCTCAGCAGCTTTCTTCTGATTGGACTCAAGCCGACTTTTCAGCTCAATACAGCTGATACACCCAGGCCAAAATACCAGAAAGCATGACCCAAGTGATGATGGTTAATGGCACACCAACTTTAACAAAATCAGCAAATTTATACCCACCGGCATTCATGACCAACAGGTTGGTTTTATAAGCCATTGGAGTGGCAAAACTCAAGTTGGCACCAAACAAAACACCCAGCACAAACGGTTCAACTGGCATGCCCAGGCGCTGTGCAATACTCACCGCAATGGGCGTACCTATCACCGCTGCTGCATTGTTGGATAATATATTGGTCATGACAGCAATGAAGAATATCAAAATGGCCAATAGCCAGGCAGGTGATAACCCATAGGTGAAGACCACAAACAGGTCGGCCAGGTAATCTGCAGCACCGGTAATGATCAAAGCCATACCCAGAGCCAGGGAAACTACAATAATCAGGATAACTTGTGCACTTAA
Source organism: Marinicella sp. (assembly GCA_965230295.1). GTDB lineage: Bacteria > Pseudomonadota > Gammaproteobacteria > Xanthomonadales > Marinicellaceae > Marinicella. Next base: position 3,239,166 of record OZ246001.1, read on the forward strand.
GGCATGGGTCGCATCCCGCCACCTCAGACAGCCAGTTGCAATCAGAACAAAACAGCCAACAGTGGCACTTATGGCTATGGGCAAGAAGCCAAATGCAGCCAATCCGACCACCAGCATCATCACCATCAATGCAATAGGCGCTTTTGATGTGTGTGGAAGTTCTTCGCCACCATCCAGTACCAGCAGTGATCCCGCATTTTTTACTTTTTTGATGGCATCATTGGAGCCTTGAACCAGCAGTACATCGCCAGCTCTGAACATCAATTCCTCAATACCTTGGGAATTGGCCATGGTTTCTTTACCATGTGAATGAACAGCCAATAAAACCAGATCATATTTTGATTTTAATCTGGCGTCTGCCACCCTGACCCGGTCCAACAACGAGCCACTGGTGACCACCAACTCAGCAATTGATTGATCTCCAGCGGTTAACGGGTTGGCTTCATCAACTTCAATTTCACCCGTATAAAGAGAGCCACCCAACTCAATTTCAAATTCTCTTAAGTTTTCCGAGGTGTCGTTGACCAATAAACTATCACCGGCTTTGATCTGCACGTCTGGTAATGTGGCGATGGTGAGTTGCTCGTTGCGGACAATTTTTTGAATGGCTATCTTGCCATCTGTATGATCTCTGATTTCAGCTACGGTTTTATTGGCTGCAAAGCCGCCTTCGTTGATTTTAATGGCAGCGGTGAAAATGCGTGGTGAGGTGTTCGCCATGGGTGGTTTTCTGTCAGGCAGGATTCTCGGAGCAATGAGCCATAAATACAAAATAGCAACCACGCTGGTGATCACCACAGGAATGGCAAAATCAAACATACCGAACTTGGGAACCCCTAAATCTTCAGCGACCTTAACCACCAGTAAGTTCGTTGAGGTACCAATGGTGGTGGCCATCCCACCCAAAAGCGTAGCCAATCCCATCGGTAACAGTGTACCCGACGTGGATTGGCCGGTTTTTATAGCAACACTGATCAATACGGGTAACAACAGTACCACGATGGGTGTGTTGTTGACAAAAGCACTGAGTACTGCACCAGTGATTAAAGTCAACAGTAACGACAGTGACGGGCTGATTTTCCATATTTTAGCCAGCACCCGACCAATGGGTTCCATGGCGCCTGTTCTGACCAGCGCCTGGCCGGCAATCATTAAGGCACAAACAGCTATCAATGCTTCATTGCCAAACCCATGGAAAAAATTTCTAACCAGAAACAGTGAGCCATCTTTGTTGGTGAATGGAAACAGGTGGAAGCCAAGCGCCAATAAACACAAGACCAACAAGCTGGAAGTTTCAAGGGGGATTTTATCTCTTGTGAACAAGATCAATGCCACCAAAGTCAGTATCAGTACACCGATGGCATGAGGCTGTGGTGAATTTATGATTAATTCAGATTCCACGTGATTAAGACTTCAAAATATCCATGATAAAAGTCTATCAAATCAGGGATAAAACTTGTGTAAAAACTGAACAGAGTTGGTTAAAAGCTTTTTTTTCAACAACTTATCAATGACGTAATAATGACATGATAGTTCGGTTTTTTTGGTAATGGGTAAAGTGTTGGCTGTCTAATTCATCCTGATTGGCAAATTATTCAGAATATTTCTTAGATTTCTGGGTGTAGAACCTTTTTTTATTCTAAACATGGTCAATGCAACATAAATTGATAAAAATGCCAATTGAGTTCAAACATTCACCACATCAGTCGTGGTATCATCTCTTGGCGAAAATTCTTACCCCCGAATTAACGCTTTTTACAAGTTTAAACAAGATGCCATTTTGTTCCCCTTATTTATCGTAATTGAATGGTATTTCATTAAGAGGAGAGATATTTTGAAACACAAGAGTAAACTAAGATCCAGCTTGTTGGTTTTGACTTGCTTGTTGGTTTGTCAGGCTGCCATGGCCACAACCACACGAGTGGGTGCAGAGTTTGTTGGTGAAACGGTTACCCCGGTGACTGTTACGGTTAATTTAGCCAACGGCACCAAGCCGAACCAATGGAAACCAGGTGACCCGGTCAAAGAGATCCCGATGCGCTTTCGTCGCCCCAAAGGCTGGGAGCGTCCTGAGGCCTTGCCACGTGGCTATGGTATAGATCCCCTGGCCTTGAAACAGTGGGATGCCACACCCAGCAATGGTTTTGGTGGTGGTGCGCAGTTTGACACCCCGCTGGTCAATGTTGATGGCTTGGACTTCACAGGAGTCAATCCATCTGACACCAATGGTGATGTGGGTATTGACCACTACGTCCAATCAATCAACAACAGTGCCAGTTCAGGGATCTTGATTTTGAACAAAGCCGATGGCACCACTGCAGCGCAGTTTGTCCTTGATGACATTGCGGCAGGTTCAGGTACCGGTTGTGGGGGCGGCAGAGGCGACCCTGTGATCATGTATGACCAATACGTGGACAACGGTCCAGGTAACCCGAAAGGCCGTTGGGTGTTGACGGAGTTTACCAGCACTTCATTGTGTATTTACATATCGGTCACCGAAAGCCCGATTGGCCCCACCAATGACAGCACCTGGCACATTTATGAGTTCAATTCAGCCTCAGGTGGCTTGCCTGATTATCCCAAGTTTGGTGTTTGGCGTGATGCTTATTACATGGGTGCCAATGAGAGCAACCGTCAGTATGCCTTTGACCGTGACAACATGATCAATGGTGATCCTGCACGTGGATACCAAGTGTTCAGCACGGTTGGTTTGCCCGGTTTTGGGTTCCAACACTTGATGCCGGCTGATGCCGATGGAGAGACATTACCGCCGGCTGGTGCGCCGGGTATTTTCATGCGACACCGCGATGCACAGTACCACGGTGATCCAGGCAGTGATGTGTTGGAGATTTGGGAGTTTACCACCGATTTTGACAACCCTGGCAACAGTGCGATCACCGGTCCGATCAACATCGATGTTTCAGATTTTGATACCAATTTGGGTGGCACCAACTTTGGTGATTTATCGGTACCACAGCCCGATGGTGCGACCAACCTGTTTCCCTTGAAGCAGCCATTGATGTGGCGTGTTCAGCACAGGACATTGGATGACAAGCAATATTTGATTGGAAACATGACCACGGATGTGAATGGTAATGATTACCATGGTGTACGTTGGTGGATTTTAGAGCGTCCGGCGGCGAGTACGGCCGGCGGTTGGATCTTGTCTGATGAGGGCACTTACACATCAGGTGATGGCATCACCACGGGAGATGGTGTACACCGTTGGATGGCGTCAGCGGCGATGGATGGTTCAGGCAACGTGGCCATTGGTTACAACACTTCATCGGTGGCAGGTAACAACAACTCGGCAGCTGATGTTTATGCGGGTATGCGTTATGCGGGTCGATTGGCCTCGGATCCTGCTGGGACGATGCCACGTGGTGAGAACTCGATCATTGAGGGTACGGCATCGAACTCCTCGGGTCGTTATGGTGATTACACCTCATTGAGTGTTGATCCTGTTGATGAGTGTACCTTCTGGTATACGGCCCAGTACAACACGTCGGGAAATTGGTCGACCCGAGTGGCTTCATTCAGGTTTGAGCAATGTGGTTGTTTGTTAAGTATTGATCCTGTTACATTGACATCGGTCAATGCCGACAGTGACAACAACATCAATGTGGCTTGGGATGATGCCCCTAATGCAGAAATCACCGAGTATCGGATTTACCGATCAACCACACCAGGTGCTGGTTATGTGTTGATTGACACTGTGGTAGACACCTCACCGGGTGTAGCCAATTCAGGCTTGTATGATTATGATGACAACAGCGTATCAGCTGGAACCACTTATTACTATGTGGTTCGTTCATCAGATGGTGCCGCCTGTTCCAGTGCCAACTCTGTTGAATTGTCAGCCACTGCGACAGGTTTGTGTACTTTGGCCCCGGATTTCAATGGTGTGGTCAGTGCGTCCAATAATGCCGCAGCAACTTGTGGTATTACAGTCGACTGGACTGCGGGCAGCAGTTTATGCCCAGCCGGTTCAGGTGATCTGACTTATTCGGTTTATCGCTCTACAGATCCTGGTTTTGTCCCTTCATTGGCCAACCAAATTGCCACTGGCTTGGATGTATTGATCTATGATGATCAAGATCCGGGTTTGGTTTCAGACACTGATTATTACTATGTAGTGAGGGCCACTGATACTGATAACAGCTTGGAAGAAAGCAATGATGAGGTTGTATCAGCCTTCCCAACAGGAAGTATCACTCCGCAAGTGTTCTTGGAAGACTTGAATGCTTACGCCGATATCACTGATGCTCAGGCTGCTGGCTGGTCTACTGTTGCTGATCAGGGTGTCAATGATTGGCGCATCGAGATTGGTGATGACAATCCCAATGGCCCATCCAACGGCAGTGGCAGTGCATTCGTGTCTACTGATGTGGCAACGGCCGCTGATAAATCATTGATCACTAAATCTTTTTCACCATCAGTCACTTCTGTGTTGAGTTTTTATCACAAACACGATTTTGAATTTGATCCAACTCCTTGGGATGGTGGTGTACTTGAGATCACTTTCGATGGAGGCAACAACTGGCAAGATTTGGGTGGACAAATTACCCAAGGCGGTTACAACGTAACCTTAAATGGTAGTGGTGGTGCCAACCCATTAGGAGCGGTTCCTGCATGGGGTGGTTTACAAGCAACATATACACAAGTCTTGGTTGACCTGGGCCCCTATGCCGGGCAGTTGGTTCAAGTCAGGTGGCGCATGGGTACAGATGCCTTTGTAGGTGCGGGAGACTGGGAAATCGATGACATTGAAATCACAGATTCTGGTTCTTTTGGTGTGTGTAATTTGCCACCGAGCGATCTTATTTTTGAAAACGGATTTGATTAAATAAACCCACACCAGTCATTAAGAAAGGCCAGCGTGATTTGTCATGTTGGTCTTTTTTTTCCCAAAAAAGTATCAAAAAAGGGCGCCATGGGGGTTTCAGTCAATTATTTGGGTGACAGTGAATATCAATAACTTTCGTATAAACTATATAAGCAATCTAATGGAAAGTTAACCCGGTAATAAGAAATGAATTCAGAACATTGGAAAAAGGCAATGAGTCATTATGATCAACTGATCAAAATGACTGAGACTGAAAGAGCAAAAGAACTGAGCGCCATTCAGGCAAGTGACCCTCCATTGGCAGATGTCTTGATTAAAATGTTTGAGTCTGAAAAAAAACCTCAATTCTTACAGCATGCACCTGAGATTTCGATTGAAGAAATATGGACGCAAAATATAAAACCAAACTTTGGTCGTTATAACATCATTGAAAAAGTGGCATTGGGTGGCATGGGAAGAATTTATAAGGCCCAATTAGAGGAAAGTGATGTCATTATTCACGTGGCCTTAAAAATGATTCGCAGTGAGCTGTTAAGCGATTCAATGTTCAATCGGTTTCAAGCTGAAAAGAATATATTGTCCGGATTGGATCATCCGAATATAGCTGCATTGGTTGATGCCGGTGTGGTAGGTGACATACCGTACTTGGCAACAGCATGGTTTGATGGTCAGCCTTTGAACCGTTATATCAAGGATCGGGGCCTTGCGATCAATGAAAAACTGAAGTTATTTTTTCAAGTGTGTGAAGCAGTGATTTATGCCCATGGTCGCTTGGTTATTCATCGGGACTTGAAACCAGGAAATATACTTGTTAATGAAGAAGGTACAGTAAAACTTTTGGATTTTGGCATTGCCAAGATGTTGAATGAAAGTCAACATGATGCCACCCACACCCATGTTTTCACTCCGGACTATGCAGCACCAGAGCAAATCAACGGCCAGCCGTGTACCACTGCCACTGATGTTTACGCTTTAGGTGTGTTGTTGAAAGAACTGCTGACCGAAAGCAATCGATTTGAATTCGAAGACATTTCAATTGCATCAAAAATCGAACAAATTTTATCCAATGAAGTGATATTGGCCAGCCAGTTGGCCAAATCCAATGGCAATCTGGTGATGGCTCAGAAATTGACAGGCCCATTGGATAAGATCATTGCTAAGGCCATGCATGTTGACATAGATCGTCGCTACCAATCGGTTGCTGAAATGATGGATGATTTGATCAGGTATAAAAAACATTTACCCATCAAGGCCATGGGCGATGGTTGGTTTTATCGGACTCGCATGTTTTGGAAGCGGAATGCATGGTCTGGCGCATTTTCGATGCTTTTCGTCATGTCTCTGTTGGTCGGAATGACGGTGAGCTTGAAGCAAAGAAATGAAGCGGTCATGGCACAACAAGCAACCTTGATTGAAGCGGAGAAAAACCAACAAATCGTCAACTTTTTCAGAACGATGTTCAATCAAGCGGCTCCATTAGAGGGTGGTCTTGCTAACATCAGTGTGCAAGAAATGCTCCAAAAAGGTTATGAGGACTTTGACTTTAACCTCATTGATAATCCGGAAACCAAAGCCTATGTTGCTTCACAAATGGGCTTGCTGTTTGCTGAATTCAGCGATTTTGAAAAACAGCATCATTTGTATGATCTGGCAGCTACAGCTGTGGCCGCTGATTTAGATAATTATGGCAGTATTTATCTACACCATGCAAATTTTGCAGCCAGTGCTTTGAATGACATGGAACAGCCGCAAGCTGCGATTGAATATATTGAAAAAGCATTGGAATTATTAGCCGATATTGAAATAGACTCCAGTAAACGAGCCGAATCAAAACTACATATCGGGAGTTTTTACATGGCATTGGGTCAAGAAGAATCGGCCTTGCAAGAATTCATGTCTGTGGAATCGTTTTCTAAGCAACATGATCTGGATGAACAATTGGCCAAAAGTTTTTACTATCAGCACATCTTACAACAGGATAAATTAAGTCCCGCTGAATCCCTGGAGTTGCTGGAGCAAGCCAGGGCACTGATGATCCAACAACCCAAAGAAAACATAAATATGTTGTTTAGCATCAACAACTCTTTGGCGTTGCGTTATAAAGATCAGGGCAAATTTCGTTCATGCATCGACTTGTTGAGTGAAGTGGACCATGAATACCGCAATATATATGGCGTTTCGAGTGAAGATCATTTGATCAATTTAGCTGATGCACATTTTTATGTAGGTGATTTTGAGCAAGTGGTTGATTTAACAACAAGAGCCATTGCTATCATGCAAGACAAACAAATCAATACAGGGTTTGTCTATATGGCGGCCTTGATCATTCAAGCCAGGAGCTTAACGGAATTAAGACAATTCATTGCAGCGGAAGCCAATTATCAGGCTGCATTACAATTTTTTAATGAAAAATTTCCCAAAGACCACATAGCCGTGGTCACCCTGAATGGGTATTGGATTGATTTTATCGTGAAATCCAATCGAGGTGACATGCCTGATCAGCAAGCCTTGAGTCAGATCAACACTTCGGCAGAACAACAACTCAATGCATCAGATCGATCAAAACACAGGTATGTGAATGCGAAGGTTATTGCTGCAACGGCTCTTTGGCATTCAGGGCATTTAGCAGCAGCAGAGGAGATGCTGATGCAAGCTTTTGACCAGCATCCCATGCCTGAATCATCAGAAGATTGGCGGGTGTCATTGATGATTGCTGGAATTGAACAACTTCGTAAGGACCTGGGAAAGCCTTATGATGATCAAATTAAAAAACTTCATGAACAACAATTATTTGCCCAAATTGGTCAGGATCACTGGTATCATGACTTTTTCAAATGACTCGATGTTAAATCTTGCTTGAAATCAATCAAATCACTCAGTTTTTAAACCAAAATGACCTTGATGATTCTGCATGGGAGCAAGTGTTGCCTATTGTTTACAAACAACTCAAACATTTGGCCAGAAAAATTAAGGCAGATCACAAAGCCAGTCCGACATTGAACACAACAGCCCTGGTGCATGATGTTTATTTGAAAATTAAAAAAAGTGGTTCACTGAATATTCAAGGGCGTAAACATTTTTATCGATTAGCGGCTAAGGCCATGCGCCAAATATTAATTGATGCCGCCAGAGCCAAGCAAACTGGCAAAAGAGCAGGGCATGTTGTTGAATGGGAAGATGATTTAGCCATCAGTATCCATGATCATCCCAATTGCTCCAACGATGACTTACTGGTTATTGATCAAGCCCTGATTCAATTGAACTCAATTGACCCTAAAATGGTTGAGCTTATTGAGTTGCATTTTTTTGCCGGGTATGGATTTGCACAAGTGGCTGAGATCATGGAAACCTCGGAAAGCACCGTTTTTCGGATGTGGAAAAAAGCAAGGGCGCTTTTGTACGCACATATCTATTAAACAGACACCATCAATTTTTTTACATTTTCTTGACAGTTAAATGCAGCCTATCCCGTATGGGGGAAGACTAAATTTAACAAAGGAGAAAATCATGAAAAAAATGATCACAGGTTTGTTGTTGCTTGCCTCATTGAATGTATGGGCCAAACCAGGACAATATCAAATCAATCAGGCTTGTCTATCTGTAGGTTGTTTCGCTGGTGACAACCCGGCAACCGACACCGTTGAAATCACCCAATCTGCAGGTACATTCATTTTAACCAGCAACCTCACTGTTGATTCCAATGGAGCGCCTGCTATTTTGGTAGATAACAGTTTAGGTGCTTCTTCAGTGGTTATTGATTTGAATGGCTTTCGTATCCACCACAGTGGAATTGCTGACACGAATACACATGGGATACAGGTTTTAGGCCAAAACAGCATGGTGACCATAAAAAATGGTCAAATTTCTGCCTTTCAAGATGGTGTTCAAGCACTTGAAGGGGCCGGGTTGTTGGTGCAAAACATGACATTTCGAATCAACAGAGATGATGGCATCTCATTAACCCGCGGTCGCATTGAAAACAGTGTGTTTCATGCCAATGAATATGGCGTATTTGCTGTTACAGGTCCTGGTGGAGCCGGTTTAGAAGAATTGAGCAAAAAGGTGATGCTTGTTGCTAATTTGTTCTCAGATGTCACAGTTGATCAAAGGAGTACTGCAGGTTTCTCCAGTGACGGTTATTGTAAAGACAATGTAGTCACTATTCAGGACCCCAATCAGTTTGGTCAATGTACTTTGGTAGGAGAAAATCGCTGTGATGGTGCATTATGTAGCGTCAACAGAAGCCACTTTAAAACCGAGGAATGACCATGAAGTATCTTATCTTTAGCTGGTTATTGCTGTGGTCAATAACAGCGCAGGCCACCCCTGAATTGATCTACATGGTTCCTAACGAAACGGTTGAAATATCTGGTGCAGTCGTTAAACCTAATCAGGCATTAAAAATAGTCAACATCGACAATGTAACGGGTCGATCTGTCAGGAGTTTTGAGGAGTTTGATATGTTTCCATTGCCTGATGGTGTGAAAATTATAGGTTTGAGCCGTGTCAAGGACCCAAGCCGTTGGAGCTTTGTACTGTCATCGGCATTGTCACATCCTGGTGGTTCACCTCCTGCTTCTCGAGCAGGAGATGTGTTGTTGTGTGCCAGTTTTGAGTTTTGCTTACCCATGTTCAGCGCCCAGGATAATTTGGGATTAAACGCCAACATACAAGTAGATGCCATTGAATGGGAATTGGGTCTTGATGGAGAAAATGACTTGTTGGTCTCTTTCAACATGGACTTTGAATACGATGGTGTTGTGTATGACCACAACAACACATATCGGATTGATTACCCTCAGAATGGTGATCCCATATCAGGGTTTGTAGATTCCTCTGGTTATGACTTCAACATACAAAATAACATGAACATGACAGCATACAGTTCGTATGATGCTGATGACCGTTTTTTGTTCTATGTTTCTGATACTGTTTTTTCCAGAGAAACAGGAGCAGTGATCTTTCCTTCAGAATTTTTTGAATTTTCATCGTCCTCAGTCACCAATTCTTTTATCAACGAATTCAAGTTGGCAGCACGCGGGATTTCGGCGATGACCATGGCTGATACAGGCTGGGTTCAGTGGAATGATTCAGGATCGGTTTATGAGGTCTATGAAAATGAAGGGTCTATAGCCATTCCCATCAGCCGGATAAACGGTGCGGAGTATAACACATCTTTTGTCATCACTGCCGTAGATGGCAGTGCTGTCAGTGGCATAGATTTTCAACTGAATGACACCTTGAAAAATTGGGCCAATGGAGAAAGTGGAGAAAAATTCGTTACCTTGGACGTGTTAAATAACCAAGTTCAGGATGGTACTCGGGAGCTTGAACTGGTTGTCAGTGCCAATACAGGCTATGAATTTTCCCTGGTTGCTTTGAACCAAACCAATCGAGTGACAGTGATGATCAGAGATGATGACAGTGACTTGATTTTTTACGATGGATTTCAGTGATTTGAGGAGATGAACATGAAAACTATAAGCTTAATGCTGTTGTGCTTTATGGTTTTGACGGATATCAGCCGTGCTGAAATGCTGGCTGATTATAACTTCAATAACAACTTATCAGGTGGCATGATTGCTGCTCCTGACTTGAACTTGACATCAGGCAGTACAGCATTTGCCACAGAAAACCCATTTGGGTTCCAAAAGCAAGTCTTGTTGTTTGATGAGTCGCAAGGACTGGCTTTGGACCTAAGCCAATGGTCATTAGACGATGTGTTCAGTCTGGTGATGTATTTGCGAATTGAGGATGTGAACAGTTACCGGAAAATCATAGATTTCAATGAAAGGGCAGGAGATTCCGGTTTGTATGTTAACAGTGGTGCCATCGAACTTGTGCAACCCAATGCTGCGGCAGCCCCCAGTGTGTCAAATAACCAATACTTTCAACTTGTGGTGACACGTGATGACAGTGACCAGTTGAAAATATATCAAGACGGGGTACTGTTATTAGACATCAATGAATTTCAGTTAACAACTGATCTTGCTAACACGCCAGTTTTGTATTTTGTGATTGATGATTTATCCACCAATACAGAAAACCCTTCAGGTGCTTTGGCAAGATTGACTGTTTACAATGAAACACTGAATCAGTTTCAGGTTGACGGGTTGGGTATTGTGGATGTGATTTTTATTGACGATTTTCAATAATGATATGAATCCTGCCATGTAAAATTTGTACATTCAATAACAGGTATATTACGTTTGATTTCATATGGTTGACAATGTCAACTGATCGCCATCATAATGAATGACTCTGATTGGGTTATTTCATGACACAAAGCGCCAACCATTACCTTTCTTGGATAGACGTAGACAATGAATTGCATTGTGAGGTATTGAACCCTGAAAAAAAACAATACGCTGTAGGACGATCTGATCAGGCAGATGTTGAGGTGTTGAACACCAGTGTTTCACGACAACATTTACAGCTTTACTGGCACCAGGGAACCTTGTGGATTAAAGACCTCAATTCCAGTTATGGCACTTGGGTAGATGGTATCAAGCTTGATGCAGGAGCCACAGCAAAATTACAAGCAGACACTGAAATTAAGTTGGGCAACCTCAGCATGTGGTATGAGTTGCGGCGAGGCAATGAATCACAGGAGTTGTTTCAAACTTGTTTTCACCCCAAAAATAACACTGAAGAATTCGAATTATCCAGTGAATTCAATGACTTCAGGGTTAAACTTCTGTTTCTTTTGCAAGATAACTTCGGTGACAACACCCTGAACGTTCAATTGATCAAAAACATTGATGAAGAGTTGTATCAACTCATCAACACACAGGAATTGAGACTGAAAGAACAGCGCATCCTGAATTCCATCAGTCACATCTTGAATCGAAGTTTAACTTTGTCTGAGTTATTGAAAACATCATTGAATTTGGTCAGTAAAGTGCTTAATGCAGAACGTGGCTTTGTGGTAGTCCACCATGGGGTTGAAGATGAATATGAAATTTTGGCACTGAGAAACTTCAGTCAACTGGAATGGTCTGTAGACAAAGAGTTGCTTCAGGAATACAGCCAAACTCTGGTGGAGCGTTGTTTTCAACAAAACAAAATTTTGATCGTAGGCGATACTGAACTCAATAAAACCTTGATCGACATGAAGTCTGTTGAATCAGGGGGTGGGCGCAGTATTGTGACCATTCCATTGGTGCAAGATGATCAGGTTATTGGTGTAATTTACTTGGACAACCAAAATAAATCGCACAACTTCAACCCGCAGCAAATACCATTTTTAACCACATTTGCTGCACATACCAGCATCGCACTGCATAACACCTTGTTGTATAAGCGTGCCATTACCGATGATTTAACCCAGCTTTTTACCCGACAACACATTGATGAAGTCCTGAATCTTGAGATGCAAAGGGCTTACCGGTATAAAAATGAATTGTCGTTGTTGATTTTGGACTTAGATCACTTCAAGCACATCAATGACAACTACGGGCACACCACGGGTGATCAGGTGTTACAAGTTTTTTCAGCCATCATCAAAGACCACATCAGAGAGTGCGACCTGGCAGGTCGCTTTGGCGGTGAAGAATTCATCATCATCCTACCGGACACCAATGAAGCGGGCGCTTACACGTTTGCTGAACGCATTCGCAAGGCGGTAGAAAAGCACACATTCAGTAAAAACAATGAAAACATCAAGGTCACAGTTAGTATTGGTGCCGCTGAATACCAGGCCCACCATTATGACAATGCTGTGATGTTATTGGATGATGCTGATAAGGCCCTTTATCAAGCCAAAGAACAAGGTCGCAATCGAACCATCTTCTTTAAAAATTGACATCATAATAAACTTAAAATGAATATTGTAGGGTGTTGATTTGACTCTGCTTATGTCCAGTCCATATAATCACATACCATGATTGTCATGACACCCCAAAGCATTAACCATGGTTAATCAAACGACCATAACTTGTCCCCAATGTTTGAATGAAAACCCGGCCAACTCATCCAAGTGTGAGCTGTGTGACTGGCCTTTGTCCGATGATCCGGGTGAAGCAACGATCATGCCCAAGTTGGCTCCTGATCCCGATCAAACCATAGCGCCTGAAATGATGGCCGGTTCACTTGATAGAAATGAAACGGATCCTTTACAAACCGTGGCGCCTGATCAGCAGTTTACTGATTCCCATTCAATTGCAGAGAAACATGCCTTTCACTTGGCTGGCGATCTGGCACATTTCGAAGTGCTTGAAATCATTGGGCAAGGCGGTATGGGTGCGGTTTATCACGCCATGGACAAAACCCTACAAAGAGACGTTGCACTGAAGTTATTGCGGCCATTGGCTTTTGTTTCTGATGCCAGTACGGATGCTTTATTGGATGAAGCACGCATGGCCAGTAAACTGAATCACCCAAATATCGTGACCATTTATGATGTGGCTCGAGCTGATGACAGTCATTACATCGTGATGGAGTGGGTTGATGGACAGCCACTGGCCGAACTGATTCCTGAATCAGGAATGTCATTAGAGCAAGCACTTGGCTATGCTTGCCAAATTGCCGATGGCTTGGTGGCAGCCCACAAAAAATACATGATACATCGAGACATCAAACCTCAAAACATCATGCTCACAGCCAACGGCACCATCAAGATATTGGACTTCGGAATTGCAGGCTTGGTCAATCCATTGGATGAAGGTAATGAGGACCATGCTCAAGAACGACCAACCAGTGTGGTTGGCACCCCCAGTTACATGTCGCCAGAACAAGCACAAGGTTTCAACTTAGATCAACGGTCCGATATATTTTCCTTTGGAATCTTGTTGTATGAAATGTTAAGTGGGCAGCGCCCATTCAATGGCAGCGGTTCTGCAGCCATTACCAAAGCGGTGTGCGAAGGCCAATATCAGCCTATTCAAGAAGTGGTTGCTGATTTACCACCGCAGGTCGTAACTTTACTGGATAAGATGTTGGCCAAGCAGAAAGATGAACGTTGGCAAAGTTCCGCAGAATTGGCTGATGAACTACATGGTATACACCATGACCTGACTCACAAAAAAAATTGGTGGCAACGCCAACATTGGTTGACTAAAGCGGCAGTTTTGATTCCCTTTGTCTTGGCTTTGGGTTGGAGTGTCAAAGAAATTCTATTCCCGGCATCTACTCAAGAATTGATCGAGCAACAATTGGCAGAAGCCACCACTGTGGCGATCTTACCCTTTGATAACATCAGTGGAGACCCTTTGTTACAAATGTTCGGTGATGGTCTGGCAGTGAACCTCAGTACTGACCTCACCACGGTGGCCAGTGAAATAGGGGACACCTGGATTGTGCCAGCAACAGAAATAGCCCGCATGAAAGAGGTTACACCCAAAACTGTGGCTGATAAGTACGGCGTAGAACTGATCCTCACTGGCAGCATGCAACACATGGGTTCAACTCGATTGATGGTATTGAATTTACTGGATGCGCAAAGTGGCCAACAACTCAGAACCACTGAACTCAGCATCAATGCTGATGATTTGTTTGGCGGACACGCGCTGATCCGAGAGCAAGCCATGGAGTTACTGGAATGGCCGATGTCTGAGACATTGATGACCACATTCAACGCGGAAAGACCTCAACTTGATGGCGCGTACAAGCAATATGTTGAAGGACGCGGTTATTTGTATCGGTATGACCAGGAAGGGAATCTTGAAGAGGCCATCAATGCATTCAAATCAGCCCTTGATCTGGATGAATCTTATGAAAACGCCCAAGTTGGACTGGCTGAAGCCTACCTCAATCAATTCACCAAGACCAAGGATAAAGATTGGCTAGACAAAATGGTTGAGTCCATTGAAAACCTAAAAATAATTAATAAAGACAATACCTTGATTAATTATCTGTCTGCAGAAGCTGAAGTCAACCTTGGCAATTATGATCAAGCCATCAAGCTCTATCAATCCAGCATAGCAGATAACCCTAATAATCTAGATGCGCAGATTGGTTTGGCCAATGCGTTCAATAAAGCCGGAAAGTCAGAATTTGCTGAAGCTACTTATTTAGAAGCCATGAGAATCGCGCCGAATAATTGGAATGTCATTGTAAATCTGGGCGTTTTTTACGCGCAAACTGGTGAATACGAGAAAGCATTGGAACAGTTCCAGGAATTGATAGAAATCAGCCCAAACAATCACATCGGTTATCGCAATGTTGCTGGCATATATTACATAATGAATGACATTGACAATGCAATCAAATTCAGTGAGCAAGCCATTTCGATCAAACCTTCAGACAGGGCTTACTCCAATTTAGGCACCATGTACTTTTCTAAGGGTGAATATGAAAATGCAAAGAACAATTATTTAAAAGCAATTGAGTTGAACGGCAACTTTTACATCCATTGGGGTAATTTGGCAGATAACTATAAACTAATTGGTGACCATCAAGCGTCATTTAATGCCTATAAAGAGGCAGTGAAAATATCACGGGAGATGTTGGTTATTAATCCAAATGATACAAAAGTAAAAGTTGATCTTTCCTACTACTTATCAAATATTAAATCAGATAAAGAGGCATTAAAACTCGCATCGCAAATAAACCTGGATAGTACCGGTTTAGAAAACTTCATCATTGCCTTAACATATGATCAGTTGGGGAAAGTAGATCTTGCTATTCAACACTTGAATTGGGCACTTGACAAAAAATACCCTTTAGAAGAAATTGAAACCACTCCATTTTTAGAAAATTCAAAATCAACCGAAGATTTTAAGAAATTATTATTAAGTAGACAGTAACAAGGCATATGATAATTTCCGATAGGTTCATATGCCTTGATGATGTAATGACAATAAATCAATCAGGGTCAATAATGATTTGTGGGTCCGTTGAATAGGTTTGGCCGCCAATGGTTAATGTCAGCTCATAAGTGTCAGTGGTTACCGTGGCATTTTGTTGTACAGTCAGTGAATGACTGGCTGACTGGGATGGGGGGGTTCTGTTCATGTCAAATGATGTGTTACCACCATCTTCGTCGTTGAATGGATCTTGGTCACCACTGTCACTGAAATCCAATGCACATGTGATGCTGTTTGCGCCAGCTGAAGGCCAGGTCACGTTCACATCGAGTTGATGTCCTTCTTGTACTTCAACACTGTCAGTGACGGTTGGTACAGTTCCAGCATCCAATGAGCTGAGGTTTACATTTATGGTCGGGTTAGGCATAGTTTTTCCTCTTTGATATTATAGATAGTTTGTTATTAATCATGATGAAGTCATGGCATACTTCTTCCCCCTTAAGTACCCATGACTTCACAAGTAAAGCTTTAAGTTCAGAACTTAATACACTTAACTTAAAGAAGATGATAACTGACATTACGCAAAAAAGATATTACAAGTTATTACAAAGAATGGTGTATTTTCGCTGCGTCAGAACCGGTGTTTAAAAACAGTGATTAATCCATCAAATTCATGCCGGCAATCACTTTATTGGCAGCCATGAATCAGGCTTGTGACAAAATTCATCATATAATTTAAAAAAATATTTAAGCGTCAATGCATGCTTAAAAATTTGATATGATTTATTCATGGCTAAGCTTTTAAACACCCAAACCAACGAACAGGCTTTGTTAAGAAGTCAGCACATATTTGGCCGCCATTCGGCAAGCTCTCATACCATCCTTGAAAACCCAGAAGCTTCCCGGTTGCATGCCTCAATCATGTGGAATGGCACCTTTTGGATGTTGCAAGACACCAGCAGCAATGGTACCTATTTAAATGGTGAAGCCTTGATTTCTGGTACGAAAAGTCGCTTGAAACAAGGTGATGTCATCAAGTTTGGTGCATTGAATGCTTGTGCTTGGGTATTAAAAAATGACGATGAGCCTAAAAGTTTACTTTGTCCAATCAATAAAAACCATGATCCCATTGAACTTGACGGTATGGTGGTGTTGCCAGATTCAGACTCTCCTGAACTGACAATTTATCAATTACCCAATGAGGAATGGGTCTGTGAAAATCAATCTGGCCTGATCAAGTTGGCATCGGGTACAAAAGTTTCAACACGCACAGACAGTTGGTACTTTGTGGATGCCAATACTTTTGAAAAGACCCAACAAGCCGCCAACAAAGGTCAGATGTCCTCTGTTCTTATCAAGGTTCATTTCACCGTTAGTCAGAATGAAGAGCATGTTTCTATGTCAGTGACTGTGGGAAACATGCAACTTGACTTAGGAGAGAGGGCTCACCATTACTTGATGATGTATTTGGCCCGACAAAGACTGGCTGACTTGCAAAAGGGTGTTGAGGACAGTGAGCAAGGCTGGATTGATAAAGATGTGTTGTGCCAGGAAACTGGTTTGGATGAAAAGCACATCAATTTGCAGATCTACCGATTCAGGAAACAATTGGTTCAATCACAGCCAGCCATCCAAGAACTGATCCAAATCATTGAACGTCGGCGCGGTGAACTCAGGTTTGCATTCACCTCAATTGAAATCATTGGTGGCAATGATTTACTGAAATCCAAACAATGAACAGGCCAATTAAATCAATCAATTGACCTGTGTTAATGAACTTATTCCTGTTGACTACTTTTTATCGAGGTCTTTCCCCATTTTCACTGCTTTAGCCAAATCATCTTTGGTGGCGACAAGTGAACTGTGAGCGGACAAAATCTTCTTGGCTTTTATTTTCTTAGCCTTCAGGTTTTTAGCAAAATCCTGTGTGGCTGGATTGGCAGGGTTGATGTTACCAGCTGCTTGCAGGCCAAAGTGATCGGCTTCAAACAGGATGCCTTCTTTGGGTAAGTATGCCACCAATAAATGCTCTGAGTGGTTGGTCGGTCCAACATCAATGACACGCAATTCACGGCCTTTGCTTTTGAAAGTGCGTTTGTCATCGACCGTTTCAATTTTAAGTGCTTTGTTTTCTGTTGCTTCTCGAATAACGGCTTCATGAGCTGCAGCAGCGATGACAGTGGTGCCTTCATCTGCATAGGCTTGGGCGCCAACAATGTGGTCGTTGTGGTGGTGAGTCATGATGCCAAACTTAATGGGTTTGTTAGGTATCACTTCTTTAAGCAGGGCAATGCGATCTGGAATCCCTGCAGTGCCACCCACAGCAATCACATGATCATCCATTTCAACAAACATCGCATAGGTGCCTGTACCGCCAATCAGATAGACACCCTTGTCAATTTCTTGGCGCTTCAATGGATCTGGCTGGATGGGCGTACCTACAGTCATGCCTTCATGCACATGGGTGTGCTGATCAACAGGTGGATTGACTCTGGCATGGGTGTTTGTACGTTGCATGTTGTTGTCGCCATTGACAAACAGTTCAAAACGATCATTGAATGGAATGCCAGAAACTTTTTTGTAATCATGAAAGCGATACCCAACCATGCCAAATGGTGGTAGGTAGCGCTCACTTTTGTTCAATAAACGGGTTTCTTGATCAAAATACAGACTGATGGAAGGGCCCACTTCCATCACCAAAGTTATCACATCGTGAGGACGACCATCGACATCAGTCTGGCCCAGGTAATGTGAGGTTTGTTGCCGTTGCATCAATTGTTTGACCAACAGTGCCGGGGTGACTCGAATGAAAGGTCCAGCTGTGTTCAAGAAATTGGGTTCAGCGATGGGTGTGGCGCTGTTGGCGCGGAAGTTGAGTTGGTAACTTTGGTCACCATTGATCACGGTGCCATTATTAAAGGCCTGTCTGTCTGTTTCACTTTTGGCTTGGGTCACGAATTGTTGTTTTTCGAAGTCGACCATGGTGCTGCCAGACAGTTTGTTTTCATCCCAAGGTGGTCCCGGTTTCCTGCTTTGATTGACTGCTAAATTGGTGGTTTCAAAATCTATCGCCACAGAATTCAGTTGATTCAGTTTATCCCTGCCTCCATAAGCCTCAATCACTTGGTCAATAACAGCACGGGCTTTATCGACACTTTGTTGAGTGAGGTTTTGAGCAGAAACCAGGCTGCTAAGGGACAGTATTCCTGCCATGATAAGTATTCTATTTTTCATAATTGGCTCCATAATGTTGATCCGAACACACGTACGGACTGTTGCTATTAAATATTCTACGGTGATTATTTTTAGGGTGAAGTGAAATGAGGTGAATGGAATTATCTATGCGACCAAAGGTGCTTTAATCCAGGCAATTGGTTCAGACTAACCCCTTCATAAGTATTTGATTACGCAACTGACCAATACAAAATTTTGACGTGGCCTGTGATAACTTATCAATTTTTGAATATTCTAGGCTCATGACTGAAATGGCATTAAAAAAATCCACCCCGCATCTGGTCATTGGATTAATCGGGTGGTTGATACTTTGTTTCGGCGCTTCTGCCATTGGTGCTTTGGCCAACTTCAAGGCACAAGCCATGTATGGTCAAATGATTCAACCATCATGGGCGCCACCTGGGTGGTTGTTTGGGCCGGTATGGACCACTTTGTACACCATGATGGCAGTGGCAGCTTGGCTGATTTGGCGCCGCGGTGGTTTCACTGAAAACCGAGTTGCTTTAACTTGGTTCATGGTTCAATTGACACTCAATGCGTTGTGGAGCTGGATGTTCTTTGCATGGATGCAAGGGATGTGGTCTTTTGTGAATATCGTTTTATTGTGGATAACCATCATAATCACCATTGTTGTTTTTTGGCGAACCCACAAAGTGGCTGGAGCCTTATTGATTCCATACGTCCTTTGGGTCAGTTTTGCGGCGGTTTTGAATTTGATCATGTGGCAACTGAATCCAGTGCTTTTGGGTTAAGGCTTGATATTGAGTTTCCAAGTCTGAAAATCCAAGCTAAGTTTACAGCTAAGTATGTGGGGTTAATAAAGAACTGAACTGATAGTTATTAAGTTCAGTGGCACAATTCAAAAGAAAAAAGAAAGGTAAAGAGTTTAATGATTTCGAGTGAATTCGATTGATAAAAAAACGCCTGCTGAAGAAAATTAACAGCAGGCGCAACGAGGTGATTCAATGATATATCAATCGAAGTTACTTCTGAAGATCCGATCTCCCTTCCAGCCATATACGGTGGGTGACTGTGCACCACAACCCGTGGCTGCTGAGCAGCTTGATACACTGTACCACCAAATGTCCCAAATGGGGCCAGGTGCAAAATGTGTGTAACTGTTACCCACAACATTGATGTTGAATGGTAATCCGACTGAAGGGATGATCAATACGTTGTATGATGTTGCACCTGCCACTGAACTCCAATTGACGACGATGCGATCATCGAATGTGCCCAGAGAGGCACTCACTGAATTGGGTGGAGCCAATGCGGTGTTGGCAGCCCAGCCTGTGTCCATGGCGCTGTGATTGCCGCAACCCCATTGGTTACAAGCCCTGACAGAATACTCATAAGTGACACCAGGAATGGCGACTGTATCATCTGTAGTCGTACCTTGTACAAATGAATTCCATAAGGTCCAGGTTGATTGACCTGGATCCCTGCGGTACAAAGCATAAGAAGTGGTGTTA
Source organism: Marinicella sp. (assembly GCA_965230295.1). GTDB lineage: Bacteria > Pseudomonadota > Gammaproteobacteria > Xanthomonadales > Marinicellaceae > Marinicella. Next base: position 3,259,463 of record OZ246001.1, read on the forward strand.
GAAACCGTGGTCCATGTCACTCTGACACGATCGGTAAAGGTCCCGTCACTGGCAGCCACATTGGTTGGGGTTGTTGGTGGATTTCCGGTGGCAACCCACGTTTCATCAATGGTGAATGCACGCAAGGCTCCTGGAGAACTGGTGGTGTTAAAATCAGATGCCGGGAACTGGATGTTTACATTACTCAGTGAGTTCAAGTCCAATACTCGGATACTGCTGTCACTGGCGGCATAATACATGTAATGTTGCCCAGCTGGCCATTTGACAATTTCAAAATAGCGGTATTGACCGGGGTTGCTACCAACTTGTTGACTGAATGGGATTTCAACACCCGTGTAGTTCATGCTTGATTGGACGGGATTGAATTGTTTGAAGGAGCCATCGGCAGCGGCATACCACAAGAAGCCATTGTCATCGACTGCCAACTGTCTTAAGTTACCAGGATTGGGTTCACTGTTGCCCCATCTGGTGAATGGAATGGTGTACATATAAGTGTTGTTAACCAAGTTATAGACTTTCACATCGCCTTGAGAAGTGGATATGTACAAACGTCTGCTGTTTTCATCAATGGCCAAGGTTCTGATGGCGCCATAAAAACCATCGTTGATGTCATTGATGATGGGCCCAGCGCCACCTGATGCCCAATCAATTGAGTGTACATGGTTGTCAGAGGCTGCATACCACATCAAGCCTTCTACACGATCAAATGCGATGTTGCGTCCGGTTGCAGGAGTGGGTGGGGTACCAAAAAAAGCAAACGGTCCCAATTGAGGGCCTGTGTATGGACCTACCGTCATGTTTTTGCCCATCAAGCTGCCATCTTCAAGAGAATAGAAAATCACACCCAATGCATGGGTTTGACTTGTGAACAAAGCGAAAAATAAAAACACCCCAAAGGTGGTTACTGAAAATCTGTTTGTTTTTGCTGTATTTGTCATGATAATTCCTGTTTCTTTCAAGCCTAAAAAATAAAGGCGAAGATTGTTGTAAGTTCATATATTCATGCGTCGGCCATGAAAATATGGCGCCAGAAATTACTGAGACCCAGTTCTCACTTTTTGAAATAAAACGGTGTTTTTAGCGAATTATTGGCATTTTTTTTCAAAATTTGTCCGTAAGCGCTGGTTGATAGATGATATGAGGTTGTCGAATCATGCCTCAACCGACAACATTCTTTTTTCATTCAGGCTCCAAACCAATCTGGTTAACTTGGAAAAAGCACATTATTAGGCGTCAGACACATGCAAGCCATCAATGAAGTTAATTTGAATGGTCAACCCACATAAACAGGCAGCTGTTAGAAGATAGGTTGTATACAGTCAAAAAGGAATGTCCTTGGGACTTCATTCACTTTTGTTCTTTACAAAAGTGAAAGCGGCCACGGCGGCCATGGCTTACTACTTCGGGCTTGCACTCTCTGACTCAGCTTGGCTTCGCCAACCGAGTGCGCCGGTCGAACTGTCCGACAGTTCTCCCAAGTCTGTGATGGCTGAATAATAGTTGATGTGGATGGGTACTTAAATGAGTGGGCCTTTATTAGACAATAATTAACCAACTCTTTTGGGAAATTTGGTTTTTGTTATGAGTTTGATAATAAACCAGATGAACCGACAGATAATTAAGGTGAACTGAAGGAACTTGTGGTGATAAACTCTTTATACTTGGACCCATGAATCAAAAATAATCGCTTTATGCTCAAAGAAAAACTACTTAATAACAAAAACTATCAATTTTTTGCCCTCAATATTGCAGGTTGGGTGGGTTACTGTCTGACCTCGTATGTGGGGCTGTATTATTGGGATAAACCGGCCAAGTATTACTACATGTTATTACTGGGTTCGGTCATGGGTTTTATCATAACTATCTTCCTGCGGCTGATTTACCGTAAAATTTGGCACCATTCCATCTTCAACATCGTGTTGATGGTGTTGTTGGTCAGTTACATTTCTTCATTGGTATGGGTGGTGCCCTACAACATTGCCTTTTATGAATGGTTCAAAGGTGGTTGGAAACCAGAACACTGGACCACCTATTTTATGGGTGGACCCAATATATTCTATATTTTGTTGTGTTGGAGCTGTTTGTACTTTGGCATCAAGTTTTATCAAGGCATGGAAAAAGCCAGCCAAAAGGCTTTGAAAGCCACTGCTTTGGCGCATCAGGCCCAACTGAAAATGTTGCGCTATCAATTGAATCCACACTTTTTATTCAACACTTTGAATGCCATTTCTACTTTGATTTTGGATAACAGCAACAAAAGAGCGAATGAAATGGTGATTCGTTTGTCTAACTTTTTGCGACACTCATTGGATAATGATCCAATGCAGAAAGTGACCTTGGAACAAGAGGTGATGACATTGGAATTGTATTTAGGTATTGAAAAGGTCAGATTTGAAGACAATTTAAAGTTGGATTTTGTGATTGAAGAAGAAGCCAAAGAGGCATTGATTCCCAGTTTGATTTTACAACCGTTGGTTGAAAATTCCATCAAATATGCCATCACCAAATCTGAAAACGGTGGCACCATCAGCTTCAGAGCCAAAATATTTGGCAATGAATTGTTGATGGAGCTCAAAGATGATGGACCAGGCGTTGATTTGGTTGATGGTGAACTGCCTTGTGGAAGGGGCGTGGGTATAGCCAATACCCGAGAACGATTGAATCAACTGTATGAAGATGGACATGCTTTTGCGGTATCCAATGTAGACCCACATGGCTTACAAATCAACATACGTTTGCCTTTCCAACAAGAACAATAAACGGGGATTTGCATGAACGAAAAAATCAGAACACTCATAGTAGATGATGAACTGTTGGCCAGGCGAGGCATGGCTTTGCGTTTGGATGAATACGAAGACATCGATGTGGTGGCGGAATGTGAAAATGGCCGAGAAGCCTTAGAAAAAATCACTGAACTCACACCGGATTTGGTTTTTCTAGACATCCAAATGCCTGGTATCAATGGCTTTGAAGTGGTTGAAAAAATGCAAAGTGATGACATGCCTTTGGTGGTTTTTGTCACAGCATTTGATAAGTATGCGGTGGAAGCGTTTGAAGTGCATGCTGTTGATTATGTTTTGAAGCCCATTGAAGACAGTCGCTTAGAAGTGGCCATAGAACGGGTCAGAACCCAACTGAATCAAAGCGATGCCACCAATCAAAAACAAAGGCTGATTGATTTGATCACCAACATCACCGGTAAAAAGCCTTCACAAATAGATCAGATGCTGGAAAATGGTCATGACTTGAAGTCGACTTATCCGGAAAAGCTGGCGATCAAGGATGCCGGCAAGACCACTTTAATTCCAGTGGCAGACATCAGCTGGGTGGAAGCTGCCGGTGATTATATGTGTATCCACAGCAACAACCCCAAACAAGTCAATGTGTTGCGCAGCACCATGAAAGATCTGGAGGAAAAACTCAATCCAGCGTTATTTCAAAGGGTACATCGATCCACGATTGTGAACATCGACTGTATTCAGAAGATCTGTTCACACATCAATGGTGAATATTTCTTGATTCTGGATGATGAGGCTAAGATTAAAATGAGCCGTTCCTACCGCAGCAAGATTAAGCACATCATTTGACATTTATTCGAAGAACTAATGTCATCCTGAGCGTTGTCGAAGGATCTCCAATAGATTTGAGATACCTCCATTACTGAGTTCGATCGATTTGACAAGTATTCGCCATCCCGAGCGCAGTCGAGGGATCTCCCAATGACGGTTTGTTTTTCAACCTCATCACACCGTTTCAGCACGAGATCACGCAAATTAACCCCTCTCAATCTTTAGAAATGAGTAAATAAACACCCCTGCCAGAAGTCATGAATGGCAACATTTTGATGTTTTTTATCGTATATTTTCGTCACTTAATCGCATTACCCTAGGCTTTCAACCTGGTTTATTAGATCATGTTTCGTATCAAGATTATTGTGGGCATGACAGATGAAATTAACGACACAAGCACTGAAAAATCCGGCAGCCATTGGCATCGGTATTGTATTTATTGTATTCATGGGCGTGGTCAGTTTATTCAAACTCCCTGTTCAATTATTTCCTGATATTGAACGTCCCAGAATATCTATTCAAACCAATTGGCGATCGGCATCACCCCAAGAAGTGGAATCTGAAATAGTTGAACCTCAAGAGCAAATACTCAGGGGCATTCCCGGATTGTCCTCACTCAATGCTTTTGTTAATCGTGGTAATGCTTTTATCAACTTAGAGTTCGGTGTTGACACCAATATGGAGCAAACGCTGATCGAAGTGATCAGCCGCATGACTCGTTTACCACCACTGCCTGCAGATGCCACACCTCCAAGAATCATGCTCGGTGGCTTTGGCGGTGGTGGACCCGCGTTGACATGGTTTTTTCTGCAGGCTTTGCCAGAAAATGATCGCCACATTTTTGATTATTTTGAATATGTGGACTCAACCATCAGGCCGCGACTAGAAAGTATTCCAGGGGTGTCCAGTGTTCAAACCTTTGATAACAACAATGCTGAAGAAATTCAAATCAGATTCGATCCGGTCAAGGCGATCGAGTACGGTATCCAAATTCCACAGTTGGTCAATGCCGTTACATTGAGCAATGACGTCACTGGTGGATTTGTAGATGTTGGAAAGCGCCAATATACCTTGCGATTCAGCGGCAAATATCCGGTAGAGCAGCTCAACGAACTGACATTGGCTGCTGCCGATGGAACTCGCATTCGTTTGGGTGACATTGCAGTGGTTGAACGGTATCGCAATGACCGTTTTAATCGTGCCATTCAAAATGGCAATCCAGCTTTCAGTATACGCATTGATAAAGCCAATGGAGCCAATGTTTTGGCTACTTTGGAGCGGGTCAAGGCTGAAGTGGACAGAATCAATCAAGACATCCTGGCCGATGAACAATTGGTGATGGTACAGTCATTTGATGCCTCGGTCTTTATTTATCGCGCCATCAGTTTAGTGACCAATAATTTATTTGCCGGTGTGATTTTGTCCTTAACGGTGTTGTGGTTGTTTATAAGGCGTGGCAGACCGACCATGATCATTGCTGTGGCAATCCCCATTTCATTGCTGGTGACTTTTGTGGTACTCAACGCATTGGGCCGGTCATTGAATGTGATATCGTTGGCAGGTTTGGCCTTTGCTGTTGGTATGGTGCTGGATGCAGCCATTGTGGTGCTGGAAAATGTACTGCGGTTAAGGGAAGGCGGTCAAAGTAAACAGGAAAGCTCATTACAAGGGACCCAACAAGTGTGGGGCGCCTTGTTGGCTTCCACAACCACAACGGTGGCCATATTTTTACCGGTGTTCTTTTTGGAAGGTGTGGAAGGTCAGTTATTCGGTGATTTGGCCTTGACCATTGCCATAGCCGTATCAGTATCGCTGATTGTGGCAGTGGTGCTGTTACCCGTATTGGCTAAGTTGTGGATCAAAGACAAGAAATTGGATGATAAATTGGCTGATCGATGGCAGAAAATCACACAAATGGTCATGCGCTGGACATCCACCAATAAAAAACGTGTGGGCTTGGCATTTGGTTTGATGTTTGTTCCGGTGATGATTACATGGGTGGCCATTCCAACCTTAGATTATTTACCTCCAGTTAAGCGAGATGCCGTTGATGCCAACTTGCGCTTTCCACCAGGGGCCAATATGGAAACCATTAAACGTGAAGTGGTGGATCCTATAGTAGAACGGTTAAAGCCCCATATGGATGGCAAGAAACAACCGTATTTAAAAAACTATTACATATTTTATGGTCCTGGCGGTGGTGGCATGGGTATCAGGGCATTGGACCAATCCCGGGTTAATGAATTGTTGGATGTGGTACTCAATGAGGTGTTGGTTGATTTGCCGGACACCAATGCCTTTGCATCTCAAGGCAATCTATTCGGCGGGTTCAATGGTGGTAGATCGGTATCGATGCACATGCAGTCAAAAGATGACCGGGCATTGTTAGACGTGGCCAAAGAAGGCATCACCTGGATCGAAGAGGCCATACCAGGTTCACGGGTCCAACCCAACCCCGGGCTGGAATTGGCCGAGCCTGAATTGCGCCTGACACCCAATGACCGAGAAATATTTGAGCAAGGCTGGACCCGTCGGGATTTGAGTACTGTGGTCAGGACTTTGGGTGATGGCTTGTATGTGGGTGAGCATTTTGATGGCAGTAAGCGCATCAACATGATCCTCAAATCTGAAGGCTGGAATGATCCGGATAATCTGGGAGATGTCCCGGTGGTCACCGCAGCTGGTAACATCACTCAAATCAATCAACTTGTAGACATCAGTCGCACAGTAGGTCCCAGTAATTTGCGCAGGTTCAATGGAGAACGAACTGTCAGTTTGAACATTGTACCGCCCGATGGTTGGTCATTGGAACGAACCATTGCTGTACTTGAAGCCTCAGTAGAACCTAAGATTCGTGGCATATTGCCGGATGATGGTGTGATTTTGTATGGTAACAACGTCAGTCAGTTACAGTCTACCATTCAAGTGATGGGACAAAACTTTGCCTTTGCTTTGTTGATACTGTTCTTGTTGTTGGCAGGTTTGTTCCGCTCGGCCAAAGACAGTTTGTTGGTGTTGGTGACTGTGCCCCTGGCCACTGTAGGTGGTGTTCTGGCCTTACAGTTACTGAATCGATTTGTGTTCCAGCCATTGGATCTGTTGACCATGATTGGCTTTGTTATTTTACTGGGGTTGGTGGTCAACAATGCCATTTTATTGGTGCACCACACCCGCTTGGCAGAAGCCGCCGGAAAATTACGTCGAGAAGCTGTAGAGCAAGCATTGCGTTTGCGACTCAGACCCATTTTTATGAGCACTTTAACCAGTTTCTTTGGCATGCTGCCCTTGTTACTGGTGCCTGGCGAAGGCAGTGTCATTTATCGAGGCCTGGCCGCAGTCATCGTCGGCGGTTTAGGCATCAGCACTTTGTTTACCATTGTATTATTGCCCTGTTTGTTGCAATTCAAACGGACAGAATTTGTTTCATCCATACAGAGAGAAAAGCGTTTGACATCAGCGGTTGCTGATCCATACAGAGAAGCCCTATGAAAACTTTAAAAATCATCATTATCTCATTGATAGTTATCAATTATTTTAGCCCTGTTTATAGTCAGGAAGATGCTCAATTGGTCAGTACACAAGTGGCAAAAATCGAACAGGTCAGAGCGGTTACCTGGCTGCCTGGCAATGTGGTCAATCGTCTTGATGCCGCCATTTCAGCCGAACAGTCAGGTCAATTGTTATACATTGTTGAAATGGGTTCACAAGTGGACAAAGGCACGGTGATTGCCAAATTGGATGATCGAGCGCTGAACCTGGAACTCAGTCAGTTCGAAGCTCAACTCCGTCAAATCAAAGCCAATGTTGATTATTTAAAAGCACAACAAACCAGGATGGAAAAACTGGTTGAAAATTACAGCACTTCAGTGAGTGAAATTGACCGCAATCGACGCGACTTGAGGGTGGCCAAAGAACAGCAAGCAGCCATGGAGATTCAAATCCAACGCACGAAGTTGGCTTTAGATCAAACCCAAATAAAAGCACCATTCAATGGTACAGTGAATGCGCATTTCGTTAACTTGGGAGAGTTGATTTCTGTGAATACACCTTTGATGCAACTGGTTGATACTCAGCATTTGGACATCACTGTTGCCACCCCGTTGAACCTCTCTTCTTATGTTACAAAAGTTAAACATGTCCAGGTTAAATGGGGTGATCAATTACATAATTTACCCATTAGAAACTGGAGCAGTGCAGGGAACCAAGCATCCAGAACTTTTGATTTACGTGTGGATGCCAGCGGTATTGATTTATTTGCCGGCAGTGCTGTTTTGGTGTCACTGCCTAAGAGTGAAGAAACGGTGGGTGTGACCATACCGCGTGATGGGTTAATTTTACGCGATAAGGAAAGTTACGTGTTTAAAGTTGATGAAGAAAAAGTAGCACATAAAGTCAATGTTGATATTGGATTGGGCATTGATGACTGGGTGGTGGTTAATGGAGACATTCGAGCCGGCGATCAAATCATAGTTAGAGGTGGTGAACGCTTAGAAGATGGTCAAGCGGTCAGGATCAATAACGCCATAGTCGATCTGATACAAAACAGCTCATTGGAAGGCTTGGCTGATGCCGGATAATGATTGATAGCCAATCCTCGCTGCGGTTGTAGCGTTTTGTAACAGTTGCTTCAATGCCTCAATTAAAATAGATACCATCAATGAGGATGTTAATGGTGTCTTGTTTAATTGTTTCTGTTGCCGTGAATTCTGTGCACAAATTGCCTGATTGAGTCTTCACAGTCCCTTCACGAAATTCGTACTACAATGAACAAATAGTGAATTTTATACATCAGGTCAGTAAAATCAACATGTACACTTTGTTCAAAAAACGCCACAACATTTCCCAGATCAGAATATTATCCACCCATGTGGTCAGGTGTTTTAAGGGACGTTGTTTGATTTCCTCTCATGATGAAAACATTGCAGTTTGGTTGAATAAAAAGGATGTTTCTTATCAAGGTGATTACATCAAATTCAACATTGAACACAACAAAAGCTATTTCGTGTCTGAATTATACAGAATGTTGGTTGAAGAAGACTATCAGCATGAGGATGAAGAATTCAAAGGATCAAAGCTGGTTTCATTGTTCATTGAAGAAAAAGCACCAATGATGCCGGAAGTACAAACTGTGTCTTTGTCTTAACTCACTGAAAACCATCATAAAAAATCAAATCCGGTAACAGAAGTGCCAAAATACAATCAAGCGGTTAATGTTGTTAAATAATGATGCTATTGAGTTTTCAACTACAGGCACATGCATGGGGCATCGAAGTCAGTGATGAATGTGATGAACAAGATTTGGGCAGAAACTATGCCAGTGATTGAACCGATAGGGAAGTTGTGAATGCAGAAGCTTGCCCCTCATTTTATTTTCGGTTTATTTAAGGAGCTGGCTTTTGGTGACCCATGAATTCATTGTGTGGGATAGTTTTAAAGACACTGAATACCGGCCTTCGCCGGTACGACGGGATTCGATTAGGTATTGTCGTTTAATTTAAGAATGAAAGAACATTGAACTGATGATAACTTGTAGTTATCTGGAGCAATTGTAGTTGCATACAAAGTTGACCCAATTTACTAATTATTGGCAATCGGTGGTTTTTCGTTCTGCCAAAATACCAGAAACTGTTTGACCGCTGTTTAAAAAGGCACTGGCGGCATCCACATCAAAAGGCTTGCTGAGCAAGAACCCTTGTACTTCTTCAATGTTGTATGACTCCAATAAATGCAGTTGCTCCATCGTTTCAACCCCTTCAGCCACCACCTCGATGTCCAGGTTATGCGCCAAAGTGATGATGGAATCTACCATGCTGGCATCTCTGCTATCTAACACAATGTCCTTGATGAATGACCGGTCTATTTTTAAAGCATGTATGGGGAACTGCTTCAAGTAATTGAGTGAAGAAAATCCGGTGCCAAAATCGTCCAATGAGAGTTTGACACCCAGCTTTCTGAGTTCATGTAGGGTTTTGATGGTGTATTGTAAGTTTTCAATTAAGGTGCTTTCGGTGATTTCCAGTTCCAGTGACTGAGGTGATATCTGGTATTTTTCTAGTACCCTACTGACCAAAACAACCAATTTTTTATCCATGAATTGCACCGCAGATAAGTTGATGGCTACATGAATATTTTGGTGACCGTTTTGTTGCCACTCATGTAATTGTTTACAGGCACTTTCAATAACAAATTCGCCTATGGATGCAATCAAGCCAGTTTCTTCAGCAATGGGAATGAAATCATCTGGCGGAATCAAGTCCCGGTCTATTCCTCGCCATCGGATCAATGCTTCAAATCCTGTGATCTGATCGGTGGCCAAGTTAAATTTTGGTTGATAATGCAACACCAGCTCTTGATTCTTAAGGGCTTTCCTCAACTTCATTTCAATGTCTACTCGATTCAAAACAGCCTGATTCATCGATTCAGTAAAAAATTGAAAATTATTACGCCCCGTTTTCTTGGCATGGTACATGGCTGTGTCTGCTTGCATCAATAAAGTCTCGATATCTATGCCGTCATCGTCTTCATTGTAGGTCGCAATGCCAATACTGGGCGTGATGATCAATTCATGGTTGGTCAACTGAAAGGGCTTGGCCATTTTTTTCAATACATTTTCTGCAACCCTGATAACGTCGCTGATGTTGTCATAGTCAAGTATGCCAATGGTGAATTCATCACCGCCAATTCTGGCAACCATGTCTGACTTGCGGATGCAATGGCTTAAGCGGTTGGCTGCAGCAATCAACAACTCATCACCTATGGTGTGTCCAAGGCTGTCATTGATGTTTTTAAAGTGGTCGAGATCCACAAACATCACAGCCATTTTATTGCCTTTATGTTCTGCCATTTCTAATGATTGTTTCAGTTTAATCATCATCAGTGAGCGATTGGGCAGGCCTGTTAAACTGTCATAGTTTGCCAGTTGTTTCAATTCCTCTTCGGTGTGCTTACGATACGTGATGTCGGTGATGGTGGCAATGTAATGACTGGGTTCTTTTTTGTTGTTATAAATGCAATTGACCCTTAAGTCGATTGGAATGAGCTTGTTATGCACTGTTGTTATGAAAACTTCATCATGGTATGAACCGCCATTGATCACGACTTTGCTGATCATTTGGAACAATTCACTGGATTGCATTTCATTGGTGGATATAGGACCAGCACGCCACGGCATGAATTTATTGATGATGCGATCATCAAAGCCTGTGATCGCAGTGAACGCAGCATTGATGGAAATGATTTTAAAATCAGCATCTAACACAATGGCGCCATCCGATGAACTTTGGAATGCTGAAGCAATGAGCAGGCTGCGCTCTTCTTTTTCTTTGATGGTGTTGATGTTTCTGCTGATGCCATTAACAATCAACGGCTTGTTATTGAATGAACGTGATGTAACCCGGGCACGATCTTGAATCCAAACCCAATTTCCCTGGTTATTTTTTTGTCGATAAACGGCATCAAACTCATCGCTTTTTCCGGTCAGAATATCACTGATTTTATGTTGCAATTGTTCGATGTCATCCGGGTGAATTTTGAGGTTGTTACCAGCGAAAGTGCCGGTGAATGTGCGTTTGCGATCATCTGTCAATTCAGCACTGTTGGTTCTGGTGATTTCTTGCTTTTCGATGTCCCATTCCCACAGTTCATCGCCACTGCCCCAAATGGCTTGTGACAATTGTACTTCCCTGTGTTGTAAAGCATATTGGGTTATTAATCGAGATCGATAAAGTCTGAATATCATTAAAGCAATGACTGCTGCAAACAAAAAATACAACAATTTTGCCCACCAGGTAAACCATGGTTTGGGAAGTATGTTGAAATTGATGGCAGCTGTGTAATCACTCCACCCAAATCCTGCTTTGGTGGTTTTTATTTGCAGTTGATAATCACCGGCTTCCAGATTGGTGAGTGTGAGCTCGTTGTTGTTTTGTAACTCAATCCAATGGTCATCAAGCTGAGGCAATCTGTAAGCATAATTTAGGTTCTCTGCATTCAGGTAGTCCAATGCTGCGAACTTAAAATTAATGATCAGGTTGTGATGCGGGAAGGTGAATGTCTCAAGTTTATGAATAGGGGTTTTGGTGTTTATGGTTTTGTTGTTGTCGATGGTCACGGTCGACAGGTTTGAGTCATTCAAGTGAGTCGCTACTGATAGGTCATTACTATTGATCTCGGTGATGTATATTTTCACATCCTTTTTTGGGGCCTGAAGTCGGGTGTAATCAAACTTGATGACACCACGGTTGCTACCCATGAATAGCTTACCATCAGTAGAAATGTATTGAGAGTTCTCATGAAAGGAGATGTTTGACTCAAAGTAGCTGCTGCCATAATTGGTGACTTTTTTATTATTGAAATCAAGGTGGTATAAATTCCTTCTGCCAGTAAACCAGACCTCATTCTCATTGAGAGGGAAAATGTTGTAAATACTTTGATCTTTGATGTTAGGGTGGGAGTGGTCCAAATGTAATAGGCGGTTGACCGTTCCATCTGAATTGAACTCCAATAATGACAAGCCATTGTGAAGTGTCGCAACCCAGTATTGGTTGTTCCAATGTTTTTGTATGGCATAAATCCAATCTTTATCAAACAGTGTTTCACCATTGTTGTTTCGCACGGCAGCTATGGTGTTATTTTCTGTGTTAAAAAAGAACAGGCCCGTGGCTGTGCTGAGCCAAAGGTTGCCATCAATGTTTTCTATGATGTTGGTGAATTCAACGTTGTCATATTGAGCCAGTGTTGTTTGGATTGTCTCAGTATAGTTCTTGATGACTTTGTGGTCTTTATCAACCAAATACAAGGCAGAGTTATTGGTGCCTACCCATAGAGACCCGTCAGGCCTTTCATTCAATATCCAAACAGGGTTTTCAAGCAGGTTTTTGGTGCCTTCGGATAAGGGTGGTTTTTTTGTGTTTTCATGTAAATACAACAGTTGTTTGGTCTGTGTGTCGAATTGAGCCAAACCATTTTCGGTTCCAACCCATAATAATTCATTACTGATTTTGATGAGGTCCCAAATAGAAGCAAAATTGTTGGGTTCGGAATTTTCATCGCCTAATCCGCTGTAGTAATGCTCTATGCTGTTGGTCGCTTTGTCCCAACGATTGAGTCCCTCAGTGGTCCCAAACCAAAAGGCATCATCTGTTTCTTCAATGGCCCAAACCATCTCGCTGCTCAGAGAATTGATTTGTCCAGGAATGGGTTGGATGCTTTCTACCGGATTGACGGGTTGGTGCAACACGACACCGTTGTAAGTGGCGATCCAAATCAACCCCACATCATCAACGAAAACGGCGGTGGTCAAATTACTAGGAATACTTCTGTTGTCACCACGTCTGTGTTGGTGGCGTGTGATGGCTCCATTGGTGTCTATCTGGTTGATGCCTTTTCCCCAGCTGGTCAGCCAAACATTGTCATCCTTGTCCAGGGCAATGGTCCACAATTCATCACTTGAAATGCTGTCAGGATTGTCTGCTTGGTGACGATAAACAGTTATCTTGTGACTTGAGGCTTCCATTTTAATAACTCCATTGAAACTGGTCACTACCCACAGCGCTCCGGTACTGTCGATGGCTAAATCAGAAACCTCCAAATTATGAAGTTCAGTTTCAGAAAATTCATGCTTGGTGAATGATCCCGACTCAATGTTAAACAGGTATAAGCCTTTCAAGCCACCAATCCAAAGGTGATTGGCATCCTTTTGGTTGATTACGCTGACATAATTGTCATCCACATTTTTAATGTCTCCGCTGATGTAGAAGTTTTTAAAATCATTGCTGTCTGCTTGGTACAGGCTCAACCCCCGGTCTGTTGCGATCCATAATCGGTTTTGACTGTCTTCAAATAAGTGAATGATGTTGTTGCCAGAAATTGAATTAACGTTACTGGGGGAAAAAAGATATTGTTCAAAACTGATTTCATCGGGCAGCATTCGAGCCAAGCCTGTGGCTGTGCCAGCCCACAATTGTTGTTTGTGGTCTTCCAGCATCCAATTGACCCAAGAATTGGGCAAGCTGTTCAGATTATTGAGGATTGACTGATGATTGATGAAATCTCTGCCATCATATCGACTGATGCCCTCTGCGGTGGCCATCCAGATAAAGCCATCTTTCCTTTGTATGATGTGATTGACATAACTGGATGGTAGTTTTTCTATCCCAGGTAAAGGCTTGAAGTAGGCGGCTTCCGATCCGTAAGCCATTGATGTGTAAAGGGTAACAAAAACCAATGTCCAATTAAAAAGAGAAGCTTGAAATAAATTCCAAACAACAACAAGACCACTCTTATTGATTACACACGCCTTCACCACACCATTATAATGAAGTAAAAACAGTTAAAAATCAACTGTTTAAGGTGTTAATCTATTATCACATGAAATCTGACTGATGTGCTCGTTTTCAAGTATTCTGGTGCACAGTGATGATTCAAATCAATGATTAAATGGAATTTCCTGACCCCGGGATTGGGTTTGTAAAGTGGATGAATTCTCAAGGTCGGGACAGCTTTGATTGGATGTTTTGGGGCCAGAGAGCAACAGCTATCCATTCATTGTCGTGAGATAAACTGATTTCATGAGGTAATGAGGTGTTGTTCGACATCAAAATAGGGGGGCCTGGTTTGGTGTAATCTTTGATGTTGAGAGGAGGGCGGTGGATTTTCGCCGAAATTCCATTGTCTAAAAGCAGCCTTTGGGCCAATTTTCGAACTTCAGAAGATTGCTGTTTATAACTGGAGGAGTCGTCTATTTTTCTTAAAACAACCTGAACACTGTCCCAGTCATCTGTTTTCGAACTGATGATCGCCGTGACGTGCACGGCGGCTGGTTGGTGGGATGGTATTTTCTGAGTTATGTGTTCAGAATGATCGGCTGTTAACCAAGAGATTTTCAGTTGTAATGTAGCCTTGTGATGCTGTAGTGTGCCATGGAAATCTTTGTGGTTTTCATGATTGACCAGCTGGGATAGGCAATTGTTATCCAAGGTAAATTGTGATGGCGAGAAAAGTAACTGCTTATTCAATTTTTGACAGGCTTTGTAACTGGCTTCTTTGCAGGCCCAGAGACTCCATAAAAAAGTATTTTCATTCAGCGAGTGATTGAGATATGTTTTTTCCTCAAAGCTTAAAACCCGGTTAATAAACCTTTGGTTCAGGTGTTTTTCCGTGTCAGTGGTTAGGTCTACCACATCGTTGCCAAGCATGATCAATCGGCTGCAAAATGTTGTGTTTCTAAATCAACCAATTCATTGATCATATGAGTAGCCACATCTCTCATGGCCCTGCGACCATTTTGATCACTGTTGGCAGCAATCAATTTCATATCTATCGTAAATGTTTCACCATTTTTGGGCATTTTACTGGCTGTGGTTTGTGAACCACCACGTAAATAGACACACAACAACTGATTCAAGCCACTGTCGATGTGTAGTTTACCTACACCATAAATGAAATTTTCTGTATTGATCCTACCCGTGTTGCTGCGTGTGCCTTCCGGGAACACCATGACATATTGTCCCTGGTTCAATAAATAACCGGCTTTATCCATGGTTCGTTTTGAAGCTTTGGCATCTTGTTCAATCAGAATACATTTTCCAAGAAAACAAATCACCCTGTACAGTTTGCTTGCTTTTACATGAGAAGCTTTTGGTAGGTTCCAGCACAAGGTTCTGTATTGGATTAAATATGACCAAGGACTGGCAAACGCCCAGATTAAAATCAATGAGTCCAAGAAAGTTAAATGATTGGGGCAAATCAACAATCCTTTGGGAGTGCTTTGCTTGATCTGTTTAAATTGTTTTCGTATGAGATTCAGGTTTTCAATGCGGTAATTCTTGATGAACCGGAGCCACAGAATGATCAATGGATACAGCACAGGAAAACACAGCAAAGAAACTCCTTTTTGCACAGTCAACATAATGCGTTCTTTTTTACTGATCATCATGTGATCAAACCTCAGTGCCTTTTGCAGCCATTCCACAGAAGGCACTGTTACTTATCATGAAATTGAGGTTGTTAAGCTTTGGCATTGATGACCTTAACAGCATCGCCCATGGTGCGAATGGCATCGGCTTCATCATCACTGACCTCAATGTCAAACTCATCTTCAAAATCAATCACAATGTCAACCAAACGGGCCGAATTGACTGATAAGTCCTCCAAGAAACTGGTGGCATCTGTGGCAGCTGCCAAAGCATCTTGGTTTTTACAGTAAGGGGATACGATTTCTTTTACTTTTTCAAATACGTCACTCATTTTATTTTTCCTCGATTAAATTAATTGAATTTCTTGAACACAACACATGCGTTCACATCACCAAAACCAAAACTGGCTTTGGCCAAAATCTGAGCATCACTCGCTTGGGTTTTTTGTACGATACTGTTTTCAAATGGCATCAGATCAGGGTGGATGTCTTCACAGTTTAATGAACCATGTACGAATCCTTTGTCCAGCTGCAAGACGGAAGCCACACATTCCAAGCCGCCAGCAGCGCCCAATGCATGACCCACCATGGATTTGGTGGAATTGATCAGTGGCAGATCCTGAGGTGTTATGTTAAGGCCATGTTGCCAGTTCAAAACTTCATAGGGATCAGCCATGGTGGCCGTTAAGTGCCCATTGATTAAATCGACATCAGAACCACTGATACCAGCACGACTTAAAGCTGTTTGGATACAACGCTGAACGCCGGTGGGGTTGGGGAAAGTGGTGCTGCCACCATTTCGTTGTCCGCCACAGTTAACATCCACACCCAAAACCTCGGCATAGATGTAGGCCCCTCGTGCTTCAGCGCTGCTCAACGATTCAAGCATCATCATACCAGCGCCAGACCCAGGCACAAATCCAGCCGCAGAGGCACTCATGGGCCTTGAGGCTTGGGCCGGGTTGTCGTTGTATGATCTTGATAACACCCGCATGGCATCGAAACCAGCCCAACTGTACAGCGAAGCACCTTCGGTGCCACCCACCATGACTCGTTGACTGCGACCTTCCTGAATGGTGTGGTAGCCATTGGCAATGGCTTCTGTACCGGTTGTACAAGCACTTGAATTGGTGGTGACTTGGCCACCAATGCCCAAAATGCCACCTATATTGGCGCTGCTGGAACTGGCCATGACTTGTTCAACCATGGTTGATCCCAATCTTCTGACTCTGCCGGCATTGGTTAAAGGGACCAGTTTCTCACCAATGGTGTCTAAACCACTGATGCCGGTACCAATGATGGCGCCAGTATTCCAGTCAACTTCATCACCACGTTCTGGGTCTATTTCAGGCAATTTGGCATCTCGCCAACAATCCATGGCAGCAACGGCACCAAATACCATCGCATCATTCATGGCCATGAGGGTTTCTTCAGGCAAGTAGTCGTGTTTAACCTCATCCATGCCTTCTGGAATGCCGCCCACTTGACAGGCAAATTTATGTGCTGCTAAGTGCTCATGGTGCTTAATGCCTGATACGCCATTCCTCAAAGCCTGTTCATAGGCAGCCAGACCATGGCCATTGGGCGCAACCACGCCCATGCCGGTGATGACCACCCGTTCTTTTTGTTGACTCATTGTTTTGCTACTCCCATGCCAGAAATCACACAACTGGACACCAGCTCTCCCTGGGCGTTGTGCATTTGGACACTGGCTTTTAATTTCATTCTCCGCCAAAAGACCTTTTTAGCGGTTACGGTGACAGTCTCACCTGGATAAACAGGTTTGCTGAACTCAACTTCGGCGTCGCTGAATAAAGTGAGCCATTGATCTAATTCTTTGCGCTCGACCTGTAAGGACAAAAGGTACAAACCATAAGCAACCACACCGGTTTGGGCCATGGTTTCCAATAAAATCACGCCTGGTGTGACAGGTTTGCCAGGGAAGTGACCGGCATAAAAACTTTCATCTTCTTTGAAGGTATAAGCCCCAACAATTTCATCTTCGTTCAAAGTGATGATCTCATCAATGAAACGAAAGGGGGCTTGTTGTGGCACCAAAGCCAGTATGTCTGAATGGCTCAATGGTTCATGCATCATCCTAAAGTTCCTCCCAATGAATTTTTACTTGCTTGTGGATAGTCCATGTATTGAATGTCTTTGAAAATGCCTGCTTTGGCATCATTGATGCTATATATCTCTTCATCGTCTACAAACACTTTGGCAGAACCAATGGCAAATGAGGCATCTTGTGCCGCCATGTGTGAGAAGCGTTTGATGTCCACTTCATATCGAACCACTTTGTTATGGGGTCTGATTTGGCCAAAAAATTCAATGCCTCCGGCCCCCAGAGCCCGCCCGGCGCCTTTGCCACCACGGATGATGGCGTAAAATCCGATCAATTGCCAAACGGCATCAACCCCTAAGCATCCAGGCTGTACCGGATCTTTGCGAAAGTGACACTGAAAAAACCAATCGTCCAATGAAATGTCCTGTTCAGCCACAATTCGGCCTCGTTTGCCTTGGTGGGAAATTTCTGTGATTCGGTCAAACATCAACATCGGTGGTGACGGCAGCAGCCCGCAGCCTTCAATCGGCGGGTCTTCAACCAGATCGCCCCAAGAATAGGCCAACAGCTCCTGTTTATTGAAAGTGGTTCTGGCCAAAAAGTCGGCGTATTTAAGTTTCATTGCTGGTTCCATTTGTTGATGAATTGGGACGGGTTTCATCCACCGAAATGTGCATGCCGCCCCAGGTTAATCCTGCACCAACCACGACCAAGGTGATGTGATCTCCTATTTTAAATTGATCCCAGTTTTGTGACAGCACGCTGGGTGCCCCTGCGGCACCACAATTGCCGTGTTGGTCAACATTGAAAAGGTGATTTTCATCAGGGATTCTTAATTTTTTACAAACCGATTTCAACATGGTTAAGTTGGCTTGGTGGCTGATAAAATAATGTTGGTTTAATGACTTACCAGAAAGTTGCTCCAGTGATTTGAATGTTTCAATGGTCTTCTTGATGGCAAATTTTTGTACCGATAACCCTTCTTGGAAAAAGTGGTGTCCGGTTTTGGTTTGTACTTTTTCCCAAGCGTCGGGGTTTGATGTCATGGTGGTGTGGCCGATCTTCATGGCCGCCACGTGTTTTTTGGACACCACCACGGCCGCCGCGCCATCACCAATCAGTACGGCTGTCCGGCGATCACTGTAATCGGTGGTTGTGGTCCAACTCTCTGGGATGACACAAACCACGTAGTCTGGCATGGCTGATTCATGCATGTTATTCAAAAAATGCATGTGGGCAGCAAAGCTAGAACAAGCCGAGGAGATGTCTACCGAGAAAGCATCTATCCCGCAAGCTTTGGCAACCACACAGGCATTGGCAGGTAATGAATAGGTTGGGGAACAAGAGGCTGCAATGACCATGCCCACTTCTTCTTTATTTATGCCAGCACGAGACAGCGCCATTTCAATGGCTCGGGCGCCCATTTGGGCACTGTCAATTTGAAATTTAATGTCACCCACTTGTTTATTTTGGGTTGTTTTGATGTCGTTCAGGTCAAGCACCGTGTGGCGTTTTTTGATGCCAACACGCTCCATGATCCATTGATCGGTGGTGTCAATGTTCAAGCTTTCAAGGAAAGCATTGTCAATGACATTGGGTGGGTGATAATGGCCTGCGCCATGAATATATAACATCTATTTCTCTGGCTTAAAATGAGGCAATTTGTTCGCCACCATCGGCACGAATCAAAGCACCATTGATCCACTGAGCCTCATCCCTACACAACAGTGAAACCACATCTGCCACATCTTCAGGCGTGGTTAAGCGTTTGAATGGGTTTTTGAGTTTGGCCACTGATTTCATCCGACCGCTGCCTGGAATGGCTTGCAAGGCTTTGGTGTCGGTGACGCCAGCTTGAATGATGTTTGAACGAATGCCTTGTGGCGCAAATTCGACCGCAATTGAGCGTGACACAGACTCCAAAGCCACTTTGGCTGCCGATACCGCCGCATAACCACGCCAGGCCACTGTGTTGCCTTCGCTTGTTAAGCCCAAGACACGTGCATCATCAGCAAACATATGCGCTGTTGAAAGTTTTTGTGTCCAAGTCAGCAAACTGGTACCCATGCTGTAAATGGTGCGAGACATGTCTTCGTCTTCAATGAGGTTGTCGCTATACTGAGGTGATTCCAAAGGAAACACTTCGTCTGCATTTTCAGTCAATAATTCTGCTACAGCCGCATTGAGTTTACTTTCATCAATGCCTAACTTTTTAGCCAATTCGATCACGCCCTTGTTGTTTTCCTTGTGAACCGGTGCAATGGGCTTGAGGTTGCCAAATGCAATGGAGTGGAGTAGAACGCGAACCTGTCCGGTTTCACCCATTACACTTCTTAAGCCATCAAAAACTTTGTCCATGCCTTTTTCACTCAAAGCATCCACATTGAAACTGAGGAATTGGGTGCCGTATGACTTAACAATTTCGAATTCTTGATTGATTGCTTCCATAGCACCACGGCGGTCTCGATGAACGATGCAAACATTCATGCCTTGTTCACTGAGTTTCTTCGCGCTGGCCAGACCAAAACCGCTGGAGCCGCCAAGTATCAAAGCCCAATGTTTGTTGTTAAATATATTCACTCGAAATTCCTCGGTATCGTTCAATAAGAAAGAATCATGCAAAGGCCTTAAGGGCACTTTTAACATTGATGACTGATGTGATGTTCACTCCAATGGATTTAAAAAATCCTCGCAGCGGTCGATTTGGGCCCAGTTCTAAAATGCGTAAAGACTTGAATAGATCCATGTTGTTGCGCCACTTAACACTGCCACTGATTTGTTTGGCCAGACCGTTGACCAACTGATCTTTATCTGCGGCATAAAAGTCACCCAGATAATTCGAAGCAACCTGCGGTAATCGGTCAACATTCATGTCAGCTTTGAAATCTTGCAAGAAGTCAAAATAAGTATTCTCAACGGAATCCATCCACCTGGAATGAAATGCTGAACTGACGGTCAGTGGCACGGCTCTGAATACCGTGTTATTGAAATGTTGGGTTAATGCTTCAATGGCATTTTCCATGTCATTTTTTAAACCGCTGATCACCACTTGTTGTTGAGAATTGTCATTGGCCACATCGACTTGATGTTGATTGACAATGTCTGTAACCTCGTCAAAAGGAATCTTTTCCATGATGATCGCTGTCATGGTGCCCTCGGCAGTAGCTTGATTCATCAGTTCACCGCGTTTGGTTACCATTTTTAAGGCACTTTCAAAACTGAGTACGCCTGCAGCAGTTAAAGCCGAGTACTCTCCCAATGAATGGCCGGCAAAATACTCAGGGCATAAATCAAACTCACTTTTTAGGGCTTCAAACATGGCCACTTCTGCCACCAAAATGGCAGGTTGGGTGTAATTGGTTTGATTCAACAGGTCTGTATTTTCATGACAAACATGATAAATATCGAATGGTAGCCATTCATTTGCTCTGGAAAAGACATCAGCAGCGGCTGAGTACGTTTCAATGAAATCCTTAGCCATTCCCAGTTTTTGAGCACCTTGACCTGGAAATACCAAGCCATCGAATTTAGTTTTGGGTGTGTTCATGAAAATTATGGTACTTGTTCATCTGTTGTTCTGAGTGAGCCTCATGTGCAGTTGACACTTGGTCTCTCGATTTCGCACATTGTTGATGTTCATAAATACCCGTGTCATCAAAGTTTCTGGTCATGAATGGGTTTTTCTATACATAACTGAAATTAGTGATTCAGTTACAGCAAACAAGTGTACGCCGAAAACTCATTGTATGTATGATGAAGTTCTTTTCAAGTGCTTGACTGAAATAATGGAAACTTTGAAACAAACGTTTGAAAATAACGGCTGCTATGGGTGTGTAACCGTTTTTTGATATTCCGATTAAAACCTGTACATAAAAGCCTTAAACATTGAAAAAGCTGTTCTCTTTTTTAAGTGAACAAATGTAAGCTTTTATCGAGCGACTTTGACTACGACTTGGTTTGCGTGTTATTCAAGAAAACAAGTCAACATTGAGTTGGCCTGGGAAGCGGGGCAGCCAGGTACTTTTACAGCTGAATATGGGAAAGCTGCTGAGCAGCCTGATCCGCCGAGCCGGTTAGGCAGCGCAGGTGATGAAAGGTTGGCGGTTTCATCGAAGATGAAGAAGCCTGCCTAGAATGCCGTAGCGCGTGAATGAAATCATGGTGGTTTGACGAAGTCAAGAAACCTTATGTGAATGGCGTTATAGCACAGGTAATGAAAGTTGGGCGGTTTTATCGAAGATAAAGAAGCCCGATTTGAATACCGCAGTGCGTGCGAGGTAGCATGTCATGTTCGTCTCGGCAGCTACCGCATCGATCCCCAGGACGGGGTGAATGCAGAAAATTGTTGGGAACAATTCCTGCCTGCTATCGCTGCATATTTACATCCATGTAAGCAGTCGCTTTCACTTTTGTCTGGAACAGACATGCAGTGCGAAGCAACTGCTCAGACCATGAACCAGAATGAAGCCCCAAGAACATTCCTTCATAGCTATTGGCATGTCCTATACCATCAACACAGGCATTCAAGCCATGTTCACCATTTTTTTCGAGGCAAAAAATGTTTGTGCTTTTCAGCTTCGTGGGTTTGGTTGTAGGCTTTGATTTTGCTGTTTTTACCCAACAGGATTTTCATTTGATAAAAAGTCTCTCTCATCAGTACTGCACCACGCGAACTGAACCAGCCTTTGTTGTAGAGTTTTTTCACGGCTGCCACTGAATCTGGTGATTGTTGACTCATCTCTTCAGCCATAGACTCAGCCATGGCCATCGGGTCGTCGGTTAAATGGGTGATGAGTCCGGCGGCTTGTGCCTCTTTGCCATCGATGATTTTTGCCGTCATGGTCAACTCTTTGGCCACATCCATGCGACAATGCTGCCTCAAAGCCAATAAACCACCCATATCAGGAATCATGCCCCAGCGACCTTCCATGATGGAAAGTGATGCATCAGGCGTGGCAATGCGAACATCTGCACCCAGGGCGATGTGTAATCCGCCACCCCAACAACGCCCATGAATCACAGCAATCACCGGTGCGCCTACCTTCTGCCACTGGGTCGAAACTTTCTGAGCTGTGTTGGCCCGCCAAGGGTTCAGTTTAAACAGCAGCTTCATAGGACTTTTGATTGATTGCATCATTGACTTAACATCCAAACCCGTACAAAAATCTGGACCTTGGCCAGAAATGATCACAGCACGGATGCCTCGGTTCTTACTCAAAGCTTTGGCTGTATCAACAATGGCCTCAAACATGGGCATGTCTAAGGCATTGTGTTTATCAGGACGGGCTAAGCTCACGTAAGCAATGCTGTGTTTGATTTCTACTTCAACTCTCTTGGGTTTGCTCATTGATGTGATTTAATGATTCTCAATTAAATCATTACTTTAACCAAAGTTGGCTTGGGTGTCTAGACAGCAATTTACGACAATCCTGAGTTCTTGATTTCAAATTACATTCACCCTGCCAGTAGCCCATGGAATAATTTTAGTCATTCCTCTTAAGTAAATGACAATACTAGTCTGATTTCTATGATGGTATTTGTTAAATGCTTGTGTTAATGATTTCATATTAAATTCTTTAAGTTGATGAATATATTTTCCATTCATTCTCAAGAAATGAGAAACCGTGCGGCCAAGATGTGGTTTTCACAACAGGAATACAGCATGCAACAACTCGTTATTAAACTCAGTCCGGAAGTGACGCAGGGTTATTTAAGAATGGCTCAAGATCATAAAGACTCTGCCGAAAAACATGAAAAGGGAGTTTCAAACTTTCAACTGGACATCAATATGGCCATGGTTGCTGGCTTATGCTTTGCCGACATAGATGTTAATGGGAAAAACATCAATTCGGACTCAGACACTGAGGACCTAGAGGTTCAGTTGATCGATTTCAGTCAGGCGACAACCAGATAAACCATGATTACAATGACTACAGGAACTCACCATGAAACCAGATTTAAACACCATTCCCAATGACCCAAAGACCACTGTGCTTTTTGAACAGCAGGGTGTGTTTGATGACATACCTGCTTGTTACCAGGCTTGGCAACACGATGGCATCCGCGGAGAAAGCATTGTTTTTTTGAAAAAAGATTTGAAAAACCGCAAAGACACCGATTTGATTCACAAAGTCAAAGCATCTAAGTTGGTCAGGTCCAACAGTCAGATCACATTCAGCAGGAACCCACCTGATTATTTATTCATTAACTTCAACATTCAACTTGACAGTTTATGACCCACATGGAAGTGGGAAATGCTGACAATTGTCAGGAACAATTACAGTGGACCCGCATGGAGGTGGGAAATATTGAAGTGCATCTACCGTTCAATCGCTTCAATCACCTTTTTAATCAAGGGGTCCATGGCGTCTCTTTTGATCCATCGAGCCACCACCACCAGGTCATGTTCCGGATCAACATGAACCATGTTGGTGCCAGCACCCAGATGGGTGATGCTGCTTGTGGAGGCACTGGGAAGGAATTTTTTGTCATCGTTTAGAAACCAGTTCATATACCCATAGGATGTGTTTTGTTCAGTGGGTGTTGTTGCCAGTTCATACCACTCTTTTGAGAAAATCTGCTGGTCTTGCCATTGGCCTTTTCGTAAAGTCAAATAGCCAAACCTGGCCTGATCATAGGCATTGATAAACATGCCGCCACCCCAATGTCCACCTCCACTGACTGATTGCACCTTCAATCCATCAATCATGACCCATGAGTTTTCATAACCATGCCAGCGCCAGGTGTCAGATGCCCCTATGGGATCCATCAAATGTTGTTTCAGCACTTGTGGTAAAGGGCGACGCCACAATTCCAGTAAGGCCAGAGCAAAGGCATTTACCCTGACATCGTTGTATTTCCATTGGGTACCTGCTTTCGGAACTTCACGATCAGGCCATGCAAAAGCATCGTCGCCAACTGGACGGTCACCCCAATCGGGTTTGTCCCATAAACTGCCTTCCCAGGCACTGGTCTGACGCAGCATGTGATCCCAGGTGATGGTCTTGTTGTGTTCGGATTTAAAATATTTGCTGTCGATGTAGGTCGAAATCGGTTCATTCAAATCCCTGATTAACTGCTGATCATAGGCCAACGCGGCAACCGAAGACAGGAAGCTCTTTGAAACACTGTGGGTCATGTCTACTTTGTTTGGTAACCCCCAGACAGCAACAATGTAACCATGACGGAGTATGATGCCAGTTTGTTCACCACGAATGGTCGTGGGGCCGATGATTTGATTGTAAGGTTCTCGGGCAAACCCAAGCGCGCTGGCCAAGGCCTGATCACGCGGTCGATCTGATTCCTGGGCTTGTGCATATCTGACAGCTTGTGCGAGTTTGGCTGCTGAGAACCCCACTTGCTCAGGTGCTTTATGTTGCCATTCTGCGTTGTTTTTGACTGGGTAATAAGGTTCTTCAGCTTGGCTGATCAGGCTGCCAAATAACATGGTGGCCATTAAAAAGTACTTAAACATCAGTGTGCTCCACATGAATCAATTGAGTCTTTAAGGAATACTCTAGGGTCTTATGCTTACTGTTCCAGCTCACCCTGTACACTTACATTCATATAGGCGTCATTCAAATTTATTTCCGACAAATTTGAAAACGACTACAGTCTACGGCATTCATTGATCGCTTCTTTGACTGCGATGAAAACACGCTTGCTTCATCGCCTGACCTGTGAGTATGTCTTACAATCTCGGGTTTACGCCCTCTGATTCGCTTCGCTCACCAACCGAGTGCGTCGGTTGAGCTGATATCAGCTCTCCTAAGTCAGTAAGGTTAATGCAAAGGCCGCTTAAGTACAATCAAATAAGGAATGTTCTTGGGGCTCCATTCACTTTTGTTCCAGACAAAAGTGAAAACGACCGCGGCGAACATGACATACTACCTCGCACGAATGACGCCATTCACATAAGGTTTCTTGACTTCGTCAAATCACCATATGTTCATTGGCTATTCTCTTCGCCTCTGATTCGCAAAGCTCACCAACCGGCTCGGCGGGTCAAGCTGCTCAGCAGCTTTCCATCGACCGAATAAGGGTCAGGTATTTGACTTAACATAGGGTCAGGTATTTGATTTAACATCCAGCCAATTGCATATAACGTCAATACCATGCAAGTTGTTATGGGTCAAGGCGCTGCGAGCTTCTTTGATTTTTCCTTGTTTCAATAAATTAAGGATGTTTTCATGTTGTGAACTTGAGTTATTGATGTTTCCGCCGTTCCTAAAAAACATGTTTTCATAACGGTGGGCATCTTCTCTGACGCGAGCAATACAATCCATGAGGTAATTGTTGTTACATTGAGACAGCAACAACTGGTGCCATTCGTTGTCTAACTCTATGGATTTTTCACCCCTTGATATGGCAAATTTCTTGTTAATTTGTTCTAGCTTTTTGAATACATCCTCAGGTATTGAAGTTATTGAGGCCAGAGCCGTCTCTTCTAGTTGAGCCAATACAGGGTAAATTTCTCTGACTTTTTTTGATGACAGTTCGGTGACAAAAAAGCCACGTCGTGCTTTCGAAAGAACATAACCTTGACCCTCCAAACCCAGCAGGGCTTCACGTATGGGAGTCTGGCTCACCCCCAATTCTTTGGCAACCGCTGTTTCATTGATTCGTTCACCTGGTGACAGCTCTCCACGCATGATTTTTTCTATCAGGATTTGACGTACTTGGGATCTGGTAGACATTTGATTAATCATGTCGCTCATTATATACGGTTATCACCATTTAAATAAACTTGACTTAATTCTATATTCTATATAATATAGAATTAAGTGTTACCATTGCACAATAATCCCAATTCAACCGAGTAAGATCACAATGAATAAATTATTCAAGATAATCACCCAACCACCCATCAAGACAGCATGGATGATACTTGCCGTCATTTATTTGAGTTCTTTAGGAGCAGCACAGGATTTAAAGAAAGCCGATGCTGAAAAAGCCATTGAATACTTGTCAGATTTATTGGCCAGTTACCCCATAAAATCAGATGCTGTAAAAATGCGACAACTGATCAAGCAGAAGTTAGCCCATGGTGAATACAATGAGCTAGCAAATCGTCAAGCGTTGGCAAAAACATTGACAGCGGACTTAAGGTCCATCAGGCATGATTTTCATCTGGGTGTTCAGTATTCTGCAGAGGCATCAACTGCAGACGCAGCGCATAATTTATCTAATCCAGAGGTGATCAAAAGACTGAAGAAAACCAACTACGGATTTGCAGAAACGCGCATAATGGAAGGCAATGTGGGCTTCCTCAAAATCACTGCATTAAATACTCCAGAAGTGGCAAAAGATCAGGCATTGAACGCATTGGGTTTTTTACAACACACAGATGCATTGATCATTGACTTGCGTGGTAACCTGGGTGGTGAACCAGAGATGGTGCGTTTAATTTCAAGTGCATTTTTTGCGAAGAAAACCCATCTGAATACCTTGCACTATACAGATGGTCGCGATCGTGCTGTTGAAGAAATATGGACTGATCCTGATCTGGTTAATGGCATTAATTTGCATGATAAACCGATTTATATTCTGACTAATTTTTATGTGGCTTCTGGAGCGGAAGACCTGGCGTATTCATTACAAGCACAAGGCAGGGCAACAATAGTTGGCAAAAAGACTGCAGGAGCTGCTCACCCCGGAACTTCACATTACCTTGAAGAACTGCAACTCAATTTCAGTATGCCACATGGTTATGTTGTGAATCCTGTTACCGGTAAAGATTGGGAGGGAACAGGCATTTCTCCTGATGTCAAAAGCAAAGACGCGCATGCATTAGACACTGCACTTTCACTGGCATGGCAAGACATTGGTTACACAGCTAGAGATGTTGAGTGAAAAAAGTTAACTCAGAATCCCATGTAGGGCATCAAGCAGGCGGATTGACAGATGAATGGCAGAACGCCATAGTTTCTAGTCGTCTGGGTGTATTGGATTTACTGCGTGGTGTGGCTCTTTTGGGTATATTGCTCGCCAATGTGCATCAAATGATGATGCCATTTGAGGTAGCCAATCACCCGATAGATTTTACCGGCAACAAAACATTCACTTTCATCGAATGGTTTGCCATCGAAAGTTTAGTCAGTTCTAAATTCCTTACGCTTTTTTCATTGTTGTTTGGGGTGGGGTTTGCGATTCAAATTGCTGCGTTGAAATCTAGAAATCAAGGGAGGTACCGGTCAGTTTACCTGCGCCGGATTGTTGTTTTGGCTGGTATGGGTATCGGGCATGGCCTGTTCTTGTATGGAGCGGATGTGTTGCTATACTATGCAATCACAGCGTTTATGCTTTTGTGGTTATGTGAGCTGCGATCAACGACATTGTTAAAGATCGGGTTGATTTTGATTTTGTGTCATTTGCTGCTTGGCTTTGTGTTGGAATGGAGTTCATCCAAAAAGGCTTTGGTATTATTGTCTGGTGTGATTTTCATTGTTGTGACAGTTGGCTTCTCCCGTAAAAAAATGCAGCAGCTTTTCCAAAGAGGCATGGTGGCTTTGTTAGTCGTTGTTTTGGCTTATGCATTGTTGGCACCAACAGAAGCAACCAGCACTTCACAATGGCATGAGCTACAAGCACTTGCAGAGAATTCCTGGCAAGCTATTGACCATCAAGCTGAAAGTGTTGTTATCGATGGCAGGACCTACGATGTACCACTTGCTGATGAACTTGCACACCGCTTGTATCAAGGCTCATTGGATAACGCAGATCGCATCACCTTACAAATGACCGGGTTTCGAGATGGCCCTACTTCTTTGGCTCAGTCACTTCGTAAGGATCAATTCATACACATCCAAACCATCTTTGTGTTTTTTTATTTTTGGCGTACTTTAGCCATTTTTTTGATTGGCCTGGGTCTGGTTAAATATGGTGTGTTGAATAAAAACAACGATCAAGTCATTCGCTCAATTATCAAAATAGGCGGTCTGGGTGGGGTGTTGTTATCTGTTTTTTCCACATACCTCAAAGCGTTGGCGATGACCACAGCGACTCAAGTGAATGCATGGGCATTTTTACTCCATGAAATCAGTGTTTACATGCTTGCATCGGCCCTGGTTGCCCTGGTTGTTATGTGGTCAAAAACCCAGCGATGGATGCGGGTACAAAACACCCTGAAAAACACTGGGCGCATGGCTTTAACCAATTACCTGGCGCAGTCAGCTGTGATGCTGTTTGTTGCCAGTAGCTTGGGTTTATATGGTATGTTGACAAGGCCTCAACTGGCTGGGTTGGCCATTGTGGTGTTTGTGGTGTTGGCACTCTTGTCCAGCTTGTGGATGGTGCGCTTTAAAAGCGGTCCTGTCGAACGTGTTTGGCGTCTGCTGACATACTTCAGATAACGTTGTGACAGATTTATTGATGCTTTTATGCCAGGTTGCATAACGGTGTTTCAAACTTGGGCGCTGGGTTAAAACAAATTTGTGGCGCCATTATTTAAAATACACCTTGCCTCCAATCATTTTGAAAGCTGGTGTGCCTCGTACCAGTGTATCCCGAGCAAAAGTTTGTTCACAGCTTGGGCAAACACAAGGAATTCGGGTGAAATCTTTTGCTATGCGTTCCTTGAAACATTTAACCAAGGTACCTTTGCCACCCTTGCGGTATTTGAACAATTGGGTTTTGCATTGGCTGCAGAAGACATCTACTGTTGCTGTGGGGCCTTTTGTATTGGGTTTCGCCATGTTTCAATGCATTGAAGAGTTGAACACAATAACAGGAATTGGTGGCTGGTTCAATGTTCAACTCCAGATGTAAAAACATTGCCTGTTGGCCTGTGTTATTATAATTAACGCAGTAGATATCCAGTTGAGGTCAACATGAAAAAATCAGGTGTCTTGAAATTATTAAAAGAAAATCAAAACGATCGTGGTATCGAGAATTGGAATGAAATGGAATCAGCAAGTCCATACAAGAGTTTTGGCATTGGCTTAACTGTGTTACGTAAATTGGCCAAACAAGTGGGCAAGGATCATGAGTTGGCACAAGAACTGTGGGACAGTG
Source organism: Marinicella sp. (assembly GCA_965230295.1). Taxonomy (GTDB): domain Bacteria; phylum Pseudomonadota; class Gammaproteobacteria; order Xanthomonadales; family Marinicellaceae; genus Marinicella. The sequence continues at coordinate 3,289,023 of OZ246001.1, forward strand.
ACTACTATGACATGAAAGTCATGGCAGTATTGATCGATGACCCCAAGTGCATCACCCCTGAACAAATGGAAGCTCAAGTCGAAGACGTTGATTTTGGGATGATGGTCCATGTCTATTCGGCTTGTGGGGCTCCTGTTGCAAAGACACCCTTTATCGATGAAATGGCCGATAAGTGGGTCAAAAGTGATGACCCGGTGCGCCGTCGATGTGCCTATGGCTTTGTTTACGAATTGTCGAAATCCAAAAAGAAAAGTGCACCTGATGATGGTTATTATCAAAAGTACATTGACCACATCAAAAAAACATTCAAAACCGAGGACAAATCTGTTCATTTGTCCATGGGGGCGGCTTTGATGGGTATCGGTAAAAGAACCCTTGAATTGAACAAGGCTGCTTTGAAAGTGGCTGAATTCATGGGCCCCATTCCGGTGGAATCTGGCAAAACCCAATGTGACCCGATGGATATAACCAAGCATTTGACCAGTGATTACTTGGTTAAGAAATTGGCATCTGATTAAGAATCGAGCCAGGGTTTTGGGCTCATAGAATCAGCTTTTTCATCCTGGATTGGAATGTTTCTCCTATAGGAATTTCTATGTCGCCTATCTCAATGTCATTCTTGGTATAAGCTGATATGTGGGACTTGTTAACAATGTAGGAACGGTGTACTTGAATAAACCGGGTTGGTAAAGTTTTGATAAAAGACTTCATGGTGTCCTTTGTGACCAAGGTATGTGTGTGGGTGTGAATTTGCAAATAGTCCTTGAGACCCTGGATGTATAAGATGTCATTCAATTTTATTTTTATTTGTTTTCGATTGACCCTAATGTAGAGGTGGTCAGCTTGGGGAGCTGGTTGTGGCGTTTGCTGTCTTCTGAAGCGTTCACAAGCTTTAAAAAAACGCGCAAAGGTTATGGGTTTAAGCAAATAATCTATGGCCTCAAGTTCAAAACCATCCACTGCATACTCACGATATGCAGTGGTAAAAATGGCTTTGGGTCTTTTGCTTAAATTGTGGTAAAAATCAGTGCCATTTAAAACCGGCATTTCGATGTCTAAAAACATCAAGTCAATGTGCTGTTGGTTGAGTACTTTACTGGCTTCGATAGCACTGGCACAGCTGGCGACCAAATGAAAATCCTTCAATTGTTTCAGGTGTGTGGTGAGTAACTCTCGCCCAAGCTGTTCGTCATCAACAATCAGGCATTGAATCTTTTTGTCAGTCATTTGCAGGTGTCCTGTTAAGTATGTGCTTGGGGAGTTTCAGGATTACCGAGTGATTTCTGTCGGTTGAAGAGATTTTAAGGTCATGAGCATCCGGGTAAATCAACTCAAGTTGGCGCTGCAAGTTTCTTAACCCAATAGGCTCATGTGTCACATTTTTTGGTGTGGTATTTGGCTTGCTGTTTTCTATGGTAAAAATAATGTCATCACCCTTGTCGTTGATAACTATATTGATGTGAGCTTGGTCTAACTCTTGAACCACTCCATGTTTAAAAGCATTTTCAACCAATGTCAAGAACAACAAAGGTGCCACTTGGGTGGTTTCTTTGATGTGGTTTTTTAAACTGACGTGAACGCGATCACCATAACGAAGTTCTTCCAGTGCCATATAATTTTCAATCATTTCCACTTCGTCATCTAAGGACACAAAGCGCTCATTACAGCGGTACAACACATAATCAAAAATACCAGAGAGTTTCGCCACGGATTCGGCAGTTTTATCAGATCCATTGATGGCCATGGAATAAATGTTATTCAGGGTGTTAAAAATAAAGTGTGGGTTGAGTTGGGTCTTGAGGGCGTTCAACTCTGCCGCGTGTTTTTGTTCCTTGTATTCAAGCAGACGTTGTTGTTTTTCATAAAAATTTGCCGCGATCAGAATCACTGCCGGAAACAGCAATGTGGGTATTTTAGAAATGATGATGTATCTGATCATGTCTGAAAACCCCAACCTTTCCAGCAGAGAGTAATCACTTAGGTTGGTGTTGTAGTAAGCACCATAGGTTAGGGGGTAGGTGGGTTCCAAATATAAATAGCTCACGGTGATGAATAATTCCGCAACCATAAATGCCAATAGCAATATCAGCATGGTGAATGCAAAGTGGCGTTTTTGATCCAAGAATTTTGGGACTAAAAGGTTTATGCCAATAACAGCAACCAGCCATTGAGATATTGTTTTTAATCCACCCACCTCCATTGCTTCTTTGAACGAAGCAAAACGATGCCAGTCATAGCCGAGATTAATCATGAAAACCACCATCCAAAATGCCATGATTAGGCCTGATTTTTTATTGAGTATAGTTAACAAATTGCTTTGTATTAGGCAGTTGAGTGGGCTTTAGTATAGCTGATTTGAACCTGGGATTTGGCTGGACTTGTTCAATGAAAGTACTTTAATCGACGAACGATCTGTTTTCGTCGATCAACCAGTGATGCAACCGTTTTAACGGGTTCATGCGCAAAATTTCCCGTTTGGTCTAGTAATGATCTCACCGGCCTGATTCAAAGAATAAGCTGGGCCCTCATTCAAATACTCAGGAATTAATGATGAACACTAAAAAAATCGGGTATGTCATGTTTTTCATGCTGTTTGTGACATCAATATCGGGAGTGGTTAATCAAGCCAACGCTTTAGATATGGAATCACACAAAGGTCATGTCATTGGTGCAGGCCGTGCCGTGTTGGTTACAGGAGCCAGCTCAGGCATTGGTAAACAAATTGCCATCACTTTATCGGAACAGGGTTTTTTTGTTTATGCGGGCGCCAGAAAAACCAAAGACATTGCGGCACTGAGTGCCATGCCAAATATACAAGGCATTCGTTTGGATGTGACTGTTCAAACTGACATAGATGCTGCAGTCAAGCAAATCGAAGCAGGTGGGCGGGGTTTATATGGTTTAGTCAATAATGCCGGTGTGTTTCTTTTTGACCCCTTGATCGAAGTGAGTGAGCGAGATATGCAATTCATTATGGATGTCAATCTGATGGGACCTTATCGGGTCACCAAAGCGTTTGCACCTATGATCATGCGCCGCAAAGGGCGCATTACCACCATTGGCTCTGTTGCCGGGTTGTTTTCAGGCCGGTTATTTGGTCCATATGGCATGTCAAAATTTGCGATTGAAGCATACTCAGAAGCTTTGGCCAGTGAAATGAAGAAATTTGGTGTGGCAGTGGGTGTGATTGAACCAGGTAATTTTCGCTCGAACATCATGCAGAACATGGCAGCACGTATCAAAAAATTAAACGAGGGTGATGACCATACCCTATACAAGGAGGAAATTGAGCGATTTGCTGGCTTTGCTAAGACTGACCGATCTGATCATGCTGCACCAACTCCCGTGGCTGAAGCTGTGCTGCATTTTATGGTTGATGAAAATCCACATTTCAGATATTTGGTCACACCCAACCAGCAAGAAGCAGATTTGACCATTAAAAAATTGATCAGTAAATTGGTGGCTATCAATCGGGGTCAATCACACCGCATGAGTGATGCAGACTTGTTAAATGCGTTGAAAGTCGCATTAGACAAAGAGCAACCATGACGTCGATCAGAGAGAAAATCACCCTGGTTACACTGATGAAGCCTGACGAGCAGAAAGCAGCATTGGCTTCCTTTGTTATGGTTTTTATGCTGATGGCCGTTTACTTTATTTTGCGGCCAGTGAGAGATGCCATGGCCAGTGATTGGACTGACACTGAGGTGAGTTTGCTGTGGAATATTCAATTCTTTTTAAGCACTGGCATTGTCATGCTGTATTGTTTAGCCATCAATCACATGCGCTTCAAGCATGTGGTTCCCGCCGTTTATTCCCTATTCGCCGTTTCATTTCTGGCTTTTTACTTCTTGACTCAGCACATCATTGAACTGTTTTGGATTGAAAAAGCATTTTATCTGTGGGTCACGTCTTTCAGCTTATTAAATATATCTGTGTTTTGGAGCTTTATGAGTGAAACCTTTTCCAAGAGCCAAGGTAAAAGGTTGTTCCCTTTTATTGGTGCGGGTGCCAGTGCCGGGGCAATAGTGGGGCCTGCAGTCCCGGCTTTATTTGCTGACTTTTTGGGGTTGTCAAGCTTGATGCTGATAGCGGCAACGGGTTTATTGTTGGTTATTCCCATCATTCTGTATCTACTGAAAAATCAACAGCAAATCCATCCAGAAAAGACACGAATGATCGCTGACCACCTAAAAATGCAGGGCCAGTGGTGGAGCGGCTTCCGAGACACCTTCACCCATCCACTGTTGTTGGGTATTGCAGTATTTATTTTGCTCTATGTGTTTGTCAGTTCGTTTGTGTACTTTCAGCAGAAGAATTTATTGGCGGAATTCAGTCGCTCTGATCGGGCCCAGATTCTGGGTGCGATTGATTGGTTGGTTAACGTGTTGACCTTTGTGTTTGCCATCGCGATTACCGGAAGGATGGTTAGGCGATTGGGCATGGGGTTGACTTTGGCATGTGTACCTCTGGCTTTGGTTTTCGGTTTCATGATATTGGCATTTGCGCCAATGGTGGTGATCTTACTTGGAGTACAAATGGTTCGACGCGTTGGTAATTACGCCATCACTCGACCAGCCAGAGAAATGTTGTTCATTCAAGTCGACCGGGAACAAAGATTTAAAGCCAAACCGGTGATAGATGTGGCGGTTTATCGAGGAGGGGATGCGGTCAGTGCATCTGCATTTGCAGGATTGACTGATGGTTTAGGTGTTGGAATGATTGGCATGTCCCTCATAGGTACAGCTGTTGCTGGTTTTTGGGCAATGGCCGGTTTCTTCATAGGCAAACGATTTACTGGTATCAAGGGATACAGTAACCAAAGGGCTTTAGTCATACCAAATCTCAAAACAAACTTAAATAATTTAACAACAGGAAAATCTAATGAAAACTCTTAAAATGAACAACGGTTTGAAACTCAGCTTATTGGTTGCGGTTACGGTTTTGAATCTATTTTTACCAGTCACACATGCGAAAAACAATGTGGTGGAAAGCGATGTGGCCATAAAGTCCGAAGTCAAGCAGTTTTTTGACACTTACTTAAAGACCTATAACCAACGCTTTGGGCGACCTGACAGAACTGAATCGTTCATCAATTCACTGTCAAACTTGGTTCATCAACCTTTTATCATGTCACCACCAACGGGTGCACCTTTTCAACCTAAGGATCAAGCAGCTTTTACCCAGGTATTTAACGGGTTTGTTCAACAACTTGAAAAGAAAGGTGCGGTAAAATTGACATGGAAATCGGTTGATTTTGAAATCCTGTCTCCCAATAAAGTCTTGGCCAATAACATTGGAATTGCCACGAATGTAAAGGGTGATGTGATCTATGAAACCATTTCAGTCTATTTATTGTATCGCAGTGAAGATGGCTGGAAAATTGTCTTGTTCAGTCCTTATGAACTTGAACGCAGTGTGGTTTTGAATTGATCTTACAAACATTATTTGAGTGGGCCCAAAGAAATGTTCTTTGGGCTTCATGTTCATCAGGTGAAAGTTTCATTGCTGAGCAAAGCCACGCCATCTGCGGAGAATTGCTCATCAGTTTGACAGTGGAATCGACAAACGTCTGATCGGTCATGTTGGAGTTGATTCGTTAGTCACATCAGGGCCCATGTTGTGTATTAACAACAATCAGGCCGATAGCCTGACTGAGATCTCTTTCAGGCGGATCAATTGTTGGATTTGTAGTGGTAACATGATGATGTTTTCAATGTAATCCAAGACATACATTAATACCGAAAAAACCAGCCCATACTTCAGCACCCCAGCTTCAATAACGGTTATTGGTGCATAGAGGAATAGGGCAATGGCTGCCAGCCAAATGATCAAATAATTAAATGTTTCCAAATCCGAAAGCTTGATATTCCACAGCATCAGACTGTTAAAGTGCCGAGCGATCAAAGCAGGCTCTTTTTTTTCAATCACCAGAACTTGCTTTTCCAGCTGGTTGTTGTATTTTCTATTAAGCGTGAAGTTCAGTTTGCCAGTGAAAAGATAAACCAGTATGATCACCAACATCAGTGTTAGACAAGCCCAAAAAACATTAAGATTCAGGTTGGCAATGATGATCAATATACCTAGTAATGCAATGATTCCGCCAATTGCGGTTGGCATAGAATCTTCTAAAAAATCAATGAACTCTGTTAATAGGCTTGAGCGGGCAGATATTTTTGAAGTTGAGCTGTTCTTGTGTAATTCATTGTCCACCATTTCAGGTGCAATCTGACAATAGATGCCGGAATAAATTCGGGTGTCATAAAACCGGCGAGCACTGCCAAATACCAATGAGGCCAATCCCAGCAAAGCCAAATTGATGATACCATCATATTTTTGTTCGAGTAAGTCATTGATCGCAAGACCAATGAACAGTGGAAAAAGTACACTTAACAATGATTCGATGACAACCAAAGCCACAGTGAAAGATATCCGCCATTTGAATTGTTTGATGAGTTTTTTGATTGAAATTTTATACATAATTAGTTTTTAGAGAGACTTTTTCAAGAACAAAACCATGCCAGTAAGCGGGTTATTTTGGTTTGATTCCTTGATTGAGGGACCTGAATGCATACTCAGCAACCTCTTCAAAAGAGTTTTGATGTGCTTTCTGTGACACGTATCCGGCATAAAACAAACCTTCTATCATGTTCACAACCCAAGTAGAGGGCAGTGATTGACAGATGCTGCCTTCGGCTTTGCCCATGTTAACCAGATCCAACATTTCTTTTTCCTGTCGTTCCAAAATAGCCATCACATCTGTGTCTTCTTCTGCCCAATGTCCTAAATTCGCTAAAAACTGAAACTCCTGAGTTAATGGCATGGCCAATTTAAACAATAAGCGGATGGCGTCAATGGCTGAGGTGGCCTGTTGATCAATCGGCCCGGTGGCTTCATCGAATCGTTCCAGGCAAAAAAAGGCTATCGACCTGATGAGTTTTTCTCGATTGTTGAACAATCGATACAGCGTGGCCCTACCCACACCTGCATGGGCGGCAATGTCGCTGAAAGAAGCCTCTTTATTGACATTGAGTAGTTCCATTCCTGCCTTCAACAAGGCTTTTTGTGAGCGGATGATTCTGGCATCCAATTTGGGACTCATGGTTAAGATTTTGTGGTTAGCTTGAAAAACTTGTATTCTACCCCAAATCTATTTATGATACAAATATGTCTCATAAATATTTAATTTTGGAGTTGATGTGAAAGCTAAAATTTGGAAAACATTGATCGCAACCGGTTTTGTCTTACTGGTGATGTGGATCTTGACTGAGGACCATCATCAGTCAATAAACTCAGATGAACAGCAAGCCATTATGCTTGTGTCAACCTTAGAAGTTAATCCACAAAACACAGCATTCAGTGTAGAAACAACCGGGGTGACCTGGTCTCGATGGCCAACAGAAACCATTGCTTCTTTCAGTGGTCGGATCAAAAAAATTCCAGATCTGACAGAACCGGGTAATTTGGTTAAAGCCGGTCAATCACTGGTCGATGTATTTAATTCTTCTTATGAATCTGATGTGGCAGCTGTCCAGGCCAGGGTGGCTCGGGCCGAACTGGAATTGTCAAGAATGAAACATGAACAACATGTCAAAAAACAAATTTCTGTAGGCACGAAGTTAACTTCATTCGGTCGATTAGAACCCCATGTGAAAGCAACCGAAGCTGAACTGTCGGCAGCCAAATCTGCCCTTATACATGTGCAACAACTGTTAGAGGATACCCTTGTCAAAGCACCATTTGATGCTGTGATTTTGGATAAAAAAGTATCTCCGGGCCAATGGGTTAATAACGGTGATGTGTTGTTAGCTATAGCTGCCAGCAATTTCATTGATGTACAAGTGGAGCTTTCAGCCACACAATGGTATCAATTAGACAACTTGGCTGTGGGCACAGAAGTCCATGTTACCGACCCCCGTGGTCAAGTGTGGCCAGGCAAAATCCGGTACTTAAGTCCCATCATGAACGCCGCTACACGACAACGGAGTCTCATGCTAGAAGTGCCCAACCCTTATGAGGGTGAAGCACCCTTGCTGCCTGGCCAACAAGTGGATGTGAAATTCAAGGGCATGGAACAAAATGATGTGGTTGTAGCCCCGGCATCTGTGTTGACCCAGGATGGACAGGTGTGGTCAGTGAATGGTGGTGTATTGAACCTTGAAAACATCCAAATACTCAATGAACAAGCGGAATCAGTCACTTTTCGTTACCTTCAGAAACCGCAAAAAGCACGTACTTTGGTTTTGTATCCGCTAAGCACCATGCTGACAGGCCAAAGGGTTAAGGTACAAAAGCGGGAAAATAACTCATGAAAGCAATCACAGAATGGTTTTTAGACAACCCGGTAGCCGCCAACTTGTTGATGGTTTTTATTCTGATAGCAGGGTACTTGTCTTTTCAGAATCTACGGGTAGAAAGCTTTCCACAAATACCACCCACTCGTTTGGTGGTGGAAGTCACGTACCCAGGTGGCACCGCCAAACAGGTGGATGAAGGCATCACCCAACGTATTGAGGATGCCATCAGTGGCGTTGCAGGCATCAAAAGTATCAACAGCCAATCCAGCCGGGGAGGCGCCATCGTCAGGGTTGAAAAGAATACCGGAATCAAGCTGGATCGGTTGATAGAAGATGTTCGCAACCAAGTCGAAGGGATTGTGGGATTTCCCGAGAACGCCCACCGCCCGCGAATATACCGTGATGAATACGGGAACCTGGCTACATTTGTGATCATCTATGGTGGCAATGACCCAGACACACTACAAACTGTATCCGGGCGAGTACAAAATGCCCTGAAAGGTCACAAAAGTATCTCTCATGTGGCCAATCTGGGAAAACGTCAGCGTGAATTGGTGATCGAACCCAACACCGAAGCACTGAAAAAATATGGCTTGAACGCACAAGCCCTGGCCAACAGCATCAGCCAATGGTCACTTGAGTACCGCAGCGGACAATTAAAAACAGCTCAAGGCACCATCACTTTGAGAGGCGATGGTTATGCCGACAACCTCAGTGAACTGGAAAGCTTGCCAGTGATCGTGACAAACCAATCAATCGTCAGACTTAAAGATGTGGCCACCATAACAAGGGGGTTTCGCCAAACTGACAGCATCGTCAGGTTCCAGGGCGAACAAGCCATCGCGCTACTGGTTTCTACCAGTCAGAAAGACAATTTGTTGAAAATCAGTCAAGCCGTCAAACAAACCCTCAAAGAGGTGCGAACCACACTGCCCGATGACATGGATGCTGTGATGATGGCTGACATGGCTCCTTACATCAATGAACAGCTGGACTTGCTGGGTACCAATGCGTGGCAAGGCCTGCTGATTGTGATGGTGTTACTGGGCATATTCCTGGAGCTTAAACTGGCTTTCTGGGTGGCGTTGGGTATCCCCATTTCTTTGGCTGGTGCTGTTTCGCTGATGGGCTTAGGACCTTTTGATTACAGCATCAATGACATCACACTTTTTGGGATGATTTTGGTATTGGGGATTTTGGTTGATGATGCAGTTGTGGTAGGCGAAAGCATTCATGAGGCAAGAAAAACAACACCCGACCCCAAAGAAGCAGCCAGCAAAGGAGTGGAGTCGGTCGCTGTTGCAACTGTATTTGGTGTGCTCACAACCATCGCCGCCTTTTCACCCATGTTGTGGATAGAAAATGAGTTGGCCAAGGTGCTGGCAGGTTTTTCAGCGGTGGTGATCTTTGCGCTGATTTTTTCCTTGATAGAAAGTAAGTTCATTTTACCCTCTCATCTGAGTTCAGGCCCAAGAGACAGCAAGAGCCACCTGTTCAAAACATGGCTGCTCAAAATCCGGGGGGGGTGCATCGGGGGACTAAAAAAATTCAATCAAGGCATTTACCAACCAACATTGCGTGTGGCCTTGACACATAAAGGTGCGTCGTTGTTGTTGTTTTTAACCCTTGTACTGGGTGCTTACGGTGCATTGATGAAGGGCAACATTCGTTCGGTTTTTTTTCCTGAGATCCCGGGGCGATACGCCACCTTAACTATTACCATGGATCAAGATGCCGCTTTGTCATTAACTCAGCAACATGTGATGCATTTAGAGCGTTCGCTGCAATTGACCAACGATCACATGAAAGAAGAATTTGGCTTGAATGAACCACCCGTCGAAAAATATTTAATATCCGTGGAGGGAGCCGAATCCCTTGAGTTAACTGCAGAGCTTTCAAAACAGGCATTGGCCAGTATACCCAGCGAATATTTCTTACAACAATGGCAACAGCAAACCGGTCCTATTGAAGGCAGTTATGCAGTTAAATACACCTTGGCTGATGAGCCCGCCGGTGGCACGGGCATCACCATTGCAGCCGAAAACCGGGATGTGGCCAGGCATGTGGCACAGATACTCAAAAAACAATTGGCTTCATTACCAGGGGTGATGAATGTGTATGATGACAGCCAGAGTGGTAAGCGGCAATTGCAGGTGCGATTGAATGATCGCGGGATCCAGCTGGGTGTTGACCAACAGCAGATAGCGACTTTGGTTGGTGGTGCTTATGGTGAAATAGAGGTTCACAGGTTGCTGGAAGGTGGTGAGGAGAATCTGGTGTTACTGCGTTTACCTGAGGCACAAAAGAAAACCGCCGAACAATTAAAGGCCACGCCAGTTTTTATAGATAAAGACAACTATGTCAGTTTAGGAGAGATCACTCACTTTGAATATTCACGAGAACCTGAAGTACTGTATCGCCGCAATAGGGATGAGGTGGTCAGTGTCTATTGGCGGCAAAACCGTGACATCAGTTCACCGCAAGAAACTTGGAAAATCATGCAAGCAAACTTTTTGCCAGAACTGAATCAACAGTACCCGGATGTGAAAATTGAAGCAGTAGGCGAGTATGCTGAAATTGCAGATGTTCAGGATGGCTTTAAAAAGGCAATGATCTTAACCTTGTTATTGATCTATGTTTTGTTGGCCATTCCGCTCAAATCCTACTGGCAACCGTTCATCATCATGTCGGTGATTCCCTTCGGCTTTGCGGGTGCCATTTATGGCCATGGCGTGATGGATTTGTCTGTCAGCTTGTTGTCACTGTTTGGGATGATGGCCATGACGGGCGTGGTGATCAACGACTCTCTGGTCTTGATGACACGTTTCAATCAACTTCATCGATCTGGTATGGAAGTCAAAGAGGCTCTGATCGAAGCAGGAAAAAGCAGGCTTCAGGCCATTTTCCTTACCACGGTGACGACGGTTTGCGGCTTGTTGCCGCTGCTGAGTGAAACCTCAGAACAAGCTCAATACCTGAAACCTGCTGCAGTGTCTCTGGTGTTTGGTGAATTATTTGCTACTCCGATCACCTTGATCCTTATTCCTGTGTTGCTCAAGTTTGGTAGATATCAATCAGATCAAAAAGTGATCAGTTAAAGAGGAGCTTGGCATGTTTGCTGCACGAACTGGATTCAAGGTTCAAGCCAGAAGGGAAAGGCTGTAAAGGATTGGCTCAATCCTCACAGCCTTTTAAAATCATCGAGATTAGTTCAAATTATTCTTTGAATTTAGGGCTTACATACCTTTTCCAAATGATATCACCTTCAGTTTTGTCAAAGCCTCCTGAATATACACTCCCGTCTCGAGTATCGAGAAGAAATGCTTCAAGTAAATTGGATTCTGGGTTAAGCACAACTGTGAATGAATAGGTACCAATTGCTTGTTCTTTGTTGCTAGTCATTTTCTATTCCCCTAAAAAAGTTCATTAATCGTTAATAATATGGTCAGCAATTCGTTTTTGGCTTATAAATAATTGCCAATAACAGGTGCAGGTATATAGATTAATGAACTTAACAAGCGGAATATCTCATTAAAAATATGCTTTTCTACTGATTTTGTTAAAATTCCTGGTTTTCTTTCCAACCTTTACTCTCCAAGTGGAGAAAATATATGCTTCGCCGTGGTGACTACCGTTGAATTCCTGTTGTTCATGACTCTTGCAGTATTCATGTGCCTTGATGGTGATCTGGGTTTGCAGTATCTTGTCTCAGAATGACCTCAGTTTATTGTCCCACCAAAGCCAACAACACACCGGCAGCAACCGCAGAACCAAGGACGCCGGCCACATTGGGCCCCATGGCATGCATTAATAGGTGGTTTCTGGGGTTGGCTTCGGTGCCCAACTTGTTGGCCACACGTGCCGCCATGGGGACGGCAGAAACACCCGCAGCGCCAATCAAAGGATTGATGGGGTCTTTGGACAGTTTATTCATGACTTTGGCCATGATGACTCCTGTGGCGGTTCCAATGGAAAAGGCAACAATACCAAGTCCCAGAATTCCTAAGGTCTCCAAATTCAGAAATTGATCAGCGCTGAGTTTTGAACCAACGCCCAATCCTAAAAATATGGTCACAATATTGATCAACTCATTCTGGGCGGTCTTATTCAATCGCTCAACCACACCAGCTTCACGCATCAGATTGCCTAAACAAAACATCCCGATCAATGGTGTGGCTGCGGGTAGGAAGAAAATGGTTAGCAGCAGTACGCCCAATGGGAAGATGACTTTCTCTACTTTGGTCACATGCCGCAATTGGACCATTTCAGTTTTGCGTTCTTGTTCATTGGTCAGTGCGCGCATGATGGGTGGCTGAATAATGGGTACCAAGGCCATGTATGAATAGGCCGCCACTGCAATGGCGCCGAGTAAATCCGGTGCCAGTTTTGATGCCAGGAAGATGGCGGTTGGTCCATCGGCACCACCAATGATGGCAATGGCAGCGGCATCCTGGATGCTGAACTCTATGCCTGGTACAGCATTCAAGGCAATGGCACCAAATAAGGTAGAGAAAATACCAAACTGAGCAGCCGCACCCAATAACAGCATTTTGGGATTGGCAATCAAAGCGCCGAAATCTGTCATGGCACCGACACCCATAAAGATCAACAAGGGAAATATGCCCGTATCAATGCCGGCATAGTAGATGTAATGCAACAACCCGCCGGCTTCAGTGAAACCTGCCAATGGAATGTTGGTCAGTAATGCACCAAAACCAATGGGCAACAAGAGCAGTGGTTCGAATTTCTTAACAATGGCTAAAAACAGTAGGCCAAAACCCACCACCATCATCACCACCTGGCCCCATTCGAAATTGGCCAAGCCTGTAGATTGCCACAGTGTATTCAAGGTTTCCATGACTGCTTATCCAAAGCTCACTAAGGCATCACCCACTTTGACATTGTCACCGTTTTTGATGTGAATGGCTGATACGGTTCCAGTGACGGTGGAGACCACTTCGGTTTCCATTTTCATGGCTTCCAGGACAATCAACACATCGCCTTCATTGACTGAATCACCGACATTGATGTTGATTTTAAAGATGTTGCCGGACAAGGGCGCATCCAATGTTTCACCCGATGGAGCTGTTGGTGCAGCGGGCGTTTCTTGCACCTGAGTGATGACACCTGAGGGAGCCACTTGCACTTCATAGACTTTGCCATCAACTGTAACCGAGTAGCTTTCAATGGTCTGGTTGGCAGTGGGCGTGGTCTGAGGCGAGGAGGCAGGTGCTTGACTCGCAGCCTGCGGGGCTGGTTCAAAAGCCTCTTTGTTGTGACGATTTTTAAGGAATTTCAATCCAATTTGGGGGAACAGCGCATAAGTTAAAACATCATCAATGACCTCATCTGCCAAGTCGATGTTTTCTTTTTTGGCCAGTTCAATAAGCTCTTGGGTCAATGAGTCGACTTCTGGTTCAAGGAGATCAGCAGGTCGGCATGTGATGGCTTCAGCACCCTCTAATACCTTGGCCTGCAGTTCTTGATTGACTTCAGCAGCGGTGGCGCCGTATTCGCCTTTAAGTACGCCAGCAGTTTCTTTGGTGATGCTCTTATAACGTTCGCCGGTCAAAACATTCAACACTGCTTGGGTGCCGACTATCTGCGAGGTTGGGGTGACCAATGGTATATAGCCCAAGTCTTTCCTGACTTTGGGAATTTCAGTCAACACATCATTGAGTTTGTCTGCGGCCCCTTGTTCTTTGAGCTGGTTTTCCATATTGGTCAGCATGCCACCAGGTACTTGGGCGGTCAGTATCCGGGCATCGATGCCTTTCAGGCTGCCTTCAAATTGGGCGTATTTTTTGCGTACTTGGCGAAAGTAAGTGGCGACTTCTTCCAATTTTTGTAGGTCTATCCCGGTATCACGGGGCGTGTCTTCCACAATCGACACAATGGTTTCAGTGGCTGAATGGCCATAGGTCATGCTCATGGATGAGATGGCGGTGTCAATCACGTCAATATCGGCATCAATGGCTTTCATGTGAGTGGCCACACTCAGCCCTGTGGTGGCATGGCAGTGTAAAGAGATAGGAATGTCTATGGATTTTTTTAACTCAGTGATCAGTTCAGTGGCGGCATAAGGTTTCAGCAGGCCGGCCATGTCTTTGATGCATAAGGAGTCTGAACCCATGTCTTCCAATTGCTTAGCCATGGTTAACCAGCCAGCCAAATCGTGCACTGGGCTGACGGTGTAGCTTAAAGTGCCTTGTGCGTGTCCGCCCACCTTATTGGCGGCCTTGATGGCTGATTGCATGTTGCGAACATCATTCATGGCATCAAAGATGCGAAACACCTCAACCCCATTTTTGTAGGATCGTTCGACAAATTTTTCCACCAAGTCATCGGCATAATGTCGATAGCCCAGTATGTTTTGTCCACGGAACAGCATTTGCTGCTTGGTTTTGGGCATCACTTTCTTCAATTCACGGATGCGTTCCCATGGGTCTTCGCCTAAATAGCGAATGCATGAGTCAAACACCGCACCACCCCAGGATTCAATCGACCAAAAACCAACCTCGTCAAGCACCGGTGCAATCGGCAACATATCTTCTATGCGCATTCTGGTGGCCAGTAAAGACTGATGAGCATCTCTTAAGACCAATTCTGTGATACCAAGGGCTTTAGATTGAGGAGATTCTGACATGGTGTGTTTTCCTGTATTGAGATTATTGCTGGTGGGTCTGTCGGTATTTGTTGACCGCAACACTGATGGCTGCGATCACTGCTGAAGATGGGTTGTTTGTTTCTGTTTGGGCAGGTGGTGTTGGATCGGGGAAGTGTCTGGCCAGTGGTGAAATCAACACCTTTATCACCAAAATCAGTAGACTCAAGAATGCAAACACAAAACCCATGCCAACCATCATCAGTACAGCAGCCTGTGAAAACAGTTCAGTTGAAGCCTCTATTTCTGTCATAAAATAATTATAGTTATCAGCAGATTAGTAGATTATTTTCATATTTGGCCTTAAAAGCAATGATTAATCTGATTATTTTGTGTTTAGAACCCATTCGTTGGGTCACTGGGTGATGAAACTAAAGACAAAGGGCCTGTAAGCAGGCCCTGGATGATGTATGCCAGAAAACTTTCAATTATGGACTGTTGCCATCAAATCCGTCTTTAAAGATGGGGCATTCTGGTGGGGTATTGGGTTCTGACACCAAAATGACATCATCTATGGCTGCTTCAATGATGCTGCCATTGTTGGTATCTTGGGCAATGAAACGGATTTGAAATTGATTGGTGTTGTTGACAAAGTTTGCCACACGAAATTCTTGATAAACCCATTCTGCAGCTACACCATTGCTGATGGTTTCTACGGTGGTCCAGTTGCCACCTGCATTGTCAGAGACCTGAACCACGAACGTATCATCGCTGTTGCCGTTATCACCCCACCAGCGCCAGTATGATATGTGTGCTTCGGTACTGCTGGCATCTAAGATGGGTGAAACCAAACGGGTCGCACCGCCATCAACGTCAGTATTACCGGCAGCATTACCCGTGACATAAGCTGACCCTGATGAATCTGCATCCCATGGTGGGTCTTGTCTGCGACCAAAACCAGCAGGTACGCCTCGTTCCCAGGATCCGGCGGTTAAACTGGGATCATCATCAACAGTCCATCCCTGATCAGTCTCGAAGGTGTCTCTGAATGTGTCATTGAATGAATTACCCACTCGCCTGATGAAACGCCTGTTGGCAGAGTTATCTGCGGTAAACGGGTGATGAACAATGCCACCACTGAGGGTTTCCACATCGATTTTAAAGGTCACTTCACTGGCACAGGCTGAAGCAGGTAGAGTGGCTTCATAGGTGGCTGCTGCTACTGGTGATAACGGAATGGTTACATCACCATTGCCATAATCATAAATCAAGCTGGCTGAGTTGAAACTGGCCGGTAAGTTATCACGATCAAGGATGTCAACCTGGAAGCTGGTTCCTGACGTAGGTATATCCTGTGCAATGGGTGTAACTTGTTCGATCCGAATCTGAGGTGGACCATTGAGGCAAATGCCAATGGGGTTAGCCAGGGCATTGAGTAATCCTGTATTGGCCAATGAAGTGCCATTATTGGCACCGCCACCAGCAGAACAGCCCGCATTGGTGTGAATACCAATCGCAGTTCCTGTTCCTTCAACTTCGACTGCAGACCCTGAATTACCACCTGTGGTATCAACCGTGTATTGTAAAGAGGTACCCGATACACCTGTCAGCTCACCGGTGTGTGTGGTTTGTGTTTGGCTCCAGTCTTGCGGAGTCCCTTGGGTACCATCGATCGTGCCATAGCCGGTGATCCGTATGGTCTCTCCTCCCGGAGTAGCAGGAGGGGCGGCTAAAATAAAGTTGTTGCCTTGCGCTTCAAAAGGTGTCAATCGGGTTTGGCTGTTGGGAAATGCACCAAAATAAGCCCAGTCATTACCAATACCAGTTAAATCCCATTGCACCGAGCTGAAATCAATGGGGTATTGATTATCTGGAGATGCGTGGTTGGTGGATCCATTGGGGTTAGACAAAGGCACATCAAACTCAACCACACTGGCAGCCGCATCGAGGTTACCTTGGGCGTCTTCTACGCAGTGTCCGGCAGTCAGAAAGCAGCCCTGAACATCGTCAATCAGCCAAGCTGTACACCCAATAGGCATGATGCGAGCCGTCCTTGCATCTGACGCCAGTGTGCGATCATCATCAGCACCACAGATTGAACGTGAGTTATCAGTGGGCGGGCTTCCCACTTCACCCACACTGATTTCATCGATTCTGATCCTGGCTGTGTTGCCTGGATCACTCAGTAACTCAATTTTGACTGCATCACCGTTGAAATAGGCACTGGTGTTGCGCCACTCTTGTAAGGTTTCGGCATCATGGGTTTGAACAGCGCCATCCAACAATGAGGTGATCCTTATGGAAGAAGTTTGACCTAAAACTGCCGTTGAAAAATGTAAGCGAATCCAAGTGGCACCGTCTACTTTAATCTCCTCATCAAAAATAACTGCATGTTCTGTACCGAAGTTTTTGACTACCCCAGAGTCCACTTCAATGTCCACCAATCTTGAGGGCAATGGGTTCTTAGCGAATACGCTTGATGACACCATCAAACAGGTCAAAATGATCAATTTCATTGGCTTATTCCTCTTTAACTGTTGTTATATTTTTGTATCAGCAAGACATCCTACATCAATCTGGCTACATTCCCAATTAATAATCATCTTCTGAATAAAAATAACACTGATCTATTACAAATGAACTTGTAGTGACTGATACTTAATCGATGTTTGATGTGATCAGGAAAGCTGCTGAGCAGCTTGACCCGCCGAGCCGGTTAGGCAAATCATGCAATCATGGCGATTTTGCAAAGCAAAGAAGCCTTGATGTAATGATTGATTAGCCGTGAGCTTTTGTTATAGCGGCCGCTATCACTCCTAGCTATCGCGGCAGACCTACATCCATGTAGTCACCTCTGATACCGGCATCCTGCCTCCTCAGAGGACTTACTTCCATGTAAGCCAATCAGAGGCGAAGAGAATAGCCAATGAACATGTGGCGATTTGACGAAGTCAAGAAGCCTTATGTGAATGGCGTTATAGCACAGGCAATGAAAGTTGGGCGGTTTTATCGAAGATAAAGAAGCCCGATTTGAATGCCGCAGTGCGTGCGAGGTAGCAAGTCATGTTCGCCGTGGTCGTTTTCACTTTTGTCTGGAACAGACATGCAGTGCGAAGCAACTGCTCAGACAATAGTCTGTAAAGGTCGGTTTATTTGCGCAGCAAATATGAAGACCTGTCAGACCATGAACCAGAATGAAGACCCAAGAACATTCCTTGTATCAATGGGTGTAGTCATATGACCACCAACTTCACAATATCGCAATCTGCTTATGGCTTATACTATGCGACTGCGTGTGCTGAAAAGCAAAAATAAAAACAATCAAATAGTGGGTGATATTTTTATGAAAACTGCTTTAGAAATTTTTCGAATCCATCATGAATCCATCAAAAGGCTGATCAGAGCCAATGATGTGTATGACCTCATTAAAATGTATGCTCAGAGGAAAGACGACATTCTTTTGGATTTGGCCATAAATGTGGTCAACAGTGAAGGGATCAGTTCAATCACAGAATCAAAAGACATCTATGGGGCTGATGATGAAATCAGCGAAGTCGAAGAGGGTCAATACTTGGCCTATGCCTGTGAACAAAGCATCCAATCGACTTATACGGCATTTGAAAAATACTTGGTGAACAAATATTGGGAGTTATTCAGGACCAAAGGATTGGGGTCTTACAGTTCTGATGCCAAGCGGTTTATGGGTCTTTCTTCAATTGCCGATATTTATCACAGTAAACTCAACATTGATTTAAAGGCCTTCAGCGATCAACAAATTGAGCTGAATGAAGATGATTGGTTTTTTGCAGAAACACCCTGGCATGCCATTGAAATTCTGCAACAGGCAAAAAATGAAATTGCCCATGAAGGCCAGTCAAGCCGATATCAAATTACTCAGGTGGAGGATGCGTTTTTTGTTCATGTTTTCATAGGGCAGTGGGTCCATGCATTCGATGCTGCGCATACGTAAAAAATAAGTGACTCAGGGTGTCATATTTGGCTTCTCAGGACGCCTTTATGATTAAATAAATATTTGTTTCAGTGATTCTGAGTTCAAAATAGCCACCTGAATTAAGTTTGCTGTTTAAAGTTCAGGTATTCCAACTATAATACCCACCTAATTCCGGGCCATGTGCTCAGAGCTTACCCCAACCTAAATATTGATGAGAGATTATATGCTTGATATCCGATCTTCTGCGCTTAATAAAATAAGTGCCTTGGCTTTACTTTTGTTGACCAATTGGGCCTATGCCGGTAACACCACATGTGATTCTATTGCCAGTGGCAACTGGAGCGATGCCAGTACCTGGTCTTGTAACACAGGTTCTGGTATTCCTGTGTCAGATACTAATGTGAACATTCTCAATACCCACACAGTTTTGTTGGATATCGATGCCAGTGTAACTCGGGTGATTGTGAACCCAGGTGGTGACTTGGATGTGGCCGCCAGTCCTGGTGGACTGGCTTTGTCATGGATTTCTAATTCGAGTGACATCAGTGCGGCCAATATTGATTTATTTGGTGATTTCACGATCAATGCCTTAACAGGATCTCCCATTGATTTGATCTTGGGTGCAGTTGACGGTCCGTTTGATTTAAATCTCAATGCAGAAGGCAATACGCTTATTAATGGCCCATTAGGCGCTATTACACCTCTGAATGGTTTTGATACTGATCAAGATGGCACCATCACAATTGCTCATACAATCACCACAAATTTTAGCCAGTTTATTGATGATGATGCAGTGATTATTAGTGGTGATGTAACCTTATCAGGGCTTGGTATTAACATCAGAGGTACTGTAGATGCCGATGTGTTAGCCAGTGACCGAAATTTAGCCATTATTTCAACAGGTGGATCACAATTCATCAACACCGTTGGTGGGATCACACCTTTGAACTCATTGGTAGTTGATGCCAGTTTCATGACCCTAGAAGCTGATGTGAGTACCACTGAGACGCAAACATACATTGCTGCAACTCGAATCAGAAGTGCTGTCAACTTGACCGGAACCATTGTCAATTTCAATGGTGAGCTGAATTCAGAATCAGTCACTGCAAATGGATTTGATTTAACGGTGACAGGGGATGCCAATTTCACTTCTGATTTGGGCACATTGACCCCAGCTGCATTTGGTGTGATCAACTTGAACAGCATCACAGTCTCAGGAAATGTAGATTTTAATGTATCTGGTGATGGTGCAGACATCATAACTGATGGCGATCAAGCTTTTAATAGCACGTTAACCGCTCAAACTGATATCAAGTTAAGCAGTCGAAACTCAGGAGACATTACTTTCAGGGATGACATCTTTGCAATAGGGCAGCATTTAACCATCAATACTGCTGGAACCACCATGTTTACCGACAATGTGTTTGGCGCTCCTGTCAATGTAGAAGCTGCCAGTATCACCACTGATGCAGCAGGAGTGACTCGAGTTACTTTCAATGCCGACTTCCAGCTGACCAGTGATGACACACCTACCACGTTCAATGATGAATTGCGATTGGGGCCAAGCACCCGTTTTACCCTCAATCAAAATGGTGCAGCCGATACGGTGTTTAATGACGATGTGATCCAGATCAGTGGCGGTTCAAAACTGTTGACCGTGAATGATGTCAGTGGTCAAACCATCTTCAATGGATCGGTCAATCTGGGTGAACTGATCACCAATGACGGTTCAGGTGATGACAGCACAGTCATCAATACGCCAACGATGACCATCAACCAAGCGGTCTCTAATTCAGGGATCATGACCTTCAATGATCCGGTTGAATTGATGCAAGATGTCACCTTCACAGAAAACAACAGTGGCCAGATCATCTTCAACAACACCTTGGATGAGGCGGATGGTGCTGGCAGTGTTGATGTTGTCATCAATTCAGACAACGAAGTGGTTTTAGGGCCCGTAGGTACTGTCAGAAGCATCAATTCCATCACCACAGACGCTGGCGGTTCAACCACTCTGAATGGTGATGTGTTGGGTAACACGCCCTTTAACTTCAATGATGCTGTTACATTGGGACAAAACTCACGTGTTTCTGCTGAAGACGTGGCGTTTAATGGCGCAGTTAACCTACAAACCTTTGATCTAACAGTCAGCGCCTTAGACGCCAGTATGGATGGTGTCATCAGTGGTTCAGGTAACCTGATCAGTCAGGTCTTTAGCGAATTGCGCTTGACCAATGAGAACACCTACACTGGAGAAACCAGAATCACTGAAGGCAATTTGAGCTTCATTGGTGCCATTTCGAACAATCACATCATCAACTCGAGTGCCATCATTCTTGAAAATGGCACAACATTGACACCTAATAATTTCACTTTCACCTACAATTTGCCCAATGGGCAAACCCTGTCTGGAGAAGGAACTGTTAATGACTTTTTCGTCGCTGACTCAGGTTCGATAGTCAGTCCTGGCAGCAGTCCTGGTATCCTGAATTTTGCCAGTTTGTCCATGGCTACTGGCAGCACCTATCAAGTAGAAATTGAGGGCTTAACACCTGGCAGCGGTCATGATCAGTTGGTTGCCAATTCTGTGCAGTTGGATGCATTTCTTCCTGGTGGTGCCACTTTAGAATTGACCCTCAACAGCAACATCACTTTGAATGATGAATTGGTGGTGATTGATAATCTGGGGGTCTCTCCAGTCATTGGTACATTTAATGGATTGTCAGAAGGATCAATGGTAACGGCTTCCAATGGCACCACTTTCACCATCAGTTATGTGGGTGGTGATGGCAATGATGTGGTATTGACCGGAACTTGTTCCAGTGCCATCACAGTTACCAATGGAGCAGACAGCGGTGCAGGATCATTTAGAGAAGCAGTTTCGGACATTTGCCCAGGTGGCACCATTGATTTTTCTGGTAATACCAGTGTCACATTGAACAGTGAAATTTTGATTGATAAAACCATCAATATTGATGGTACCGGATTCAATGTTGTGTTTTCAGGTAACAGCGCCAATCGCGTGTTCTATGTTGGAGCCACAGGTGAATTGAACCTGCAATCAGTATTTGTGGTCTTGGGATTCAGTGCCAATGAAGGTGGTGCCATTTTCAATGAAGGGGCCTTGTCTGTTATTGAAAGCACCTTTGAAGCCAACTCATCAGCCAGTAATGACTTGGCTGGGGGTGCTATATTTAATGCCAGTACAGGCTCATTGGACATAGAAAGCAGTACATTCCTCAGTAATACAGGCATTCGCGGAGGAGCGATCTTTAACAGTCAAAATGGCGCCGATGAAGGTGCTGTTGTGATCAGGAACAGTACATTTGCCAGTAATGGTAACAATGCTTTGGAAGGCGGAGCCATCAATAACCGCGGTGTGATGATCTCAACCAACAACACCTTTGCCAACAATGGCGGAGCTGGAACAAACGGTGGTGGTGTGTTTACCTGGGATGGAGACACCACGTTGATCAACACCATAATCGCTGACAGTCCCAGTGGCTCCGATTGTTTCATTGCAAACAACAGTGTTGAATCGAATTCGAATAGCTTGATTGAGGGTGGCAATTGTGACGCGGCCTTGACTGATGATCCACAGTTATTGGCATTGGATTTATATGGTGGCAACACCTTAACCATCGGGTTGAGCTTACAAAGTCCGGCTGTGGACGCTGGTAGTGATGCTTTATGCACCACTGAGGATCAACGCGGTTTGCCAAGACCTCAATTGGAGTCATGTGATATTGGCGCCTATGAAACTGAATTTCTAGGCATCATTCATGTGAATCAAAATCCAACGCCAGCTCTTTCTGGTACCTGTTTACCAGGTGCCTGTTGGTCCAACGCTTATACAAATTTGCAGGATGCCATAGCTGTGGCCGGTCCGACTTCGGAGATTTGGGTGGCCGAAGGCGTTTACCTGCCTGATGTTGGACAGAATCAAACAGATGATGACCAAAATTCAAGCTTCGTTTTACCAGAAAGTGTGTTGCTTTTTGGTGGCTTTGATGGCTCTGAAACCGTTCGAGAACAACGAGACTTTATCAATAACGTCACCATTTTATCCGGTGATATTGATGAAAATGATGTCAATTTGGATGGTAACAACACAGCCGAAACCGTGGCTGATATCATGGGCCAAAATGCATTCAATATTCTTGAAACAACAGGAGACTCAGTGGTGTTGGATGGCTTTACCATCACTGCAGGGTTTGCCAATGATAAGCCAACGAACAGCCGACGTGGTGGTGGTATCAATTGTTCAGGAACGCAAAGTACCAATAACGTGTTTGCGAACAACTTGTGGATTGCTAACTGGGCCGATAATAGAGGTGGTGCATCGTATTCATGTCATGGTACCTTCTTAACGTCTCAATTCGTGGCCAACCAATCGGGTGATAATGGAGGTGCAGTTTACGCCGGTTTTGCAGCCAACCTGGAACAAGTCAGTTTCATCGGCAATGCAGCATCAGGCCAAGCTGGGGCATTGTATGCAGGGATGCTGAATATTGATCGAGGGTATTTTGCAGCCAACCAAGCAGGCACATCAGCTGGTGCAGTTTACTCATTCATTGAATCGACCATCACCAACACATTGTTCCGTGGTAATGCTGCAGTTTCTAACGGAGGAGCTCTTGAACTTGGAGGTCAAAACGAGTTGGTCAATGTAACTTTAACCGGCAATGTAGCAGGTCAATCAGGTGCCGCCATTTACAGCCAAAATGGTCCCATCAGGCAAGGTGGAGACGGCATAGATTTGTCCAATTCCATCATCTGGAATAACCAGGATAACTCTGGTACTGGAACCATTGGAGCGGGTATTACCAGTGACATCATACCTTCAGTCACCAACAGCCTGTTCCAAGGCTCAGGTGGCAGCACCAACTGGAATGGGGCTGCAGGCACTGATGGTGGTAACAACATCGATCTGGATCCTGAGTTTGTTTTGGATGTGATTCTCTTTGATGTGCCAACGGTATTTGGTAACGCACGCTTAACACCTGGGTCTGTAGCCATAGGTTCAGGGAATAATAACTTAGTGACCACACCATTCGATTTAGATGGCAATGGCCGCATCAATGGTGGCACCGTTGATATGGGTGCCTATGAATACAGTGACTTGATCTTTAAAGATGGTTTTGATCAAAACAGCGGGAAATAACCACTGCCATCTTTGATGATCTGAAAAAGGGCGGTTTTCCGCCCTTTTATTATGGGTAGGTTAAAAGCTACAACGGTTTAGACGGCCTCATTTTTGTCTTGTGTTTTGCTTTCAAAATCACTGGCATCATGGCGTTCATGTAGCTGATCGCCGAGATCACCCCAGCTGCGATTGACCTTGCGGCCGCGTTGTACAGCGGGTCGGGCGTCAATGGCATGTGCCCAGCGTTGTATATGCTTGTAGTCGTCTACTTGAAGAAATTCTGCAGCATCATACAGCCGACCCAATACCAAAGCCCCATACCAGGGCCAATTGGCGATGTCAGCAATGCTGTATTCACTGCCGGCCAAATACTCATTGTTTGCCAACTGCCGATTCAACACATCAAGTTGTCGTTTGACCTCCATGGTGAATCGATCAATGGGGTATTCCATGGGTTCGGGAGCATAGCTGTAAAAATGGCCAAAACCACCGCCCAAATAGGGTGCGCTGCCCATTTGCCAAAACAACCAATTCAGACACTCGGTGCGCTGTGCCGGATCATCTGGAATTAAGGTGCCAAACTTGTTGGCAAGGTGCAACAAGATCGAACCGGACTCAAATACACGGATCGTTTGTTCACCACTGCGGTCTAGCAGGGCAGGGATTTTAGAGTTGGGATTGATTTCAACAAAACCACTGCCGAATTGATCACCTTCATTGATGTCTATCAAATAAGCATCGTATTCGGCACCCGTATGGCCAGCCTCGAGTAATTCTTCAAACATCACCGTCGCTTTGACGCCATTGGGGGTGGCCAATGAATACAGTTGAAACGGGTGACTACCTGTAGGCAGTGTTTGTTCTTGACGGGCTCCTGCAGTGGGCCGATTGATGTTGGCAAACTGCCCGCCGTTACCCGGATTCCATTGCCACACCTTGGGTGGTGAATAAGTTGTTGATTCTGTCATGTTTTGTTCCTGTTGTGGTATTGGGAAGATGAAAAAAGATGACCTGATCTTATGAAATATCATGCAAAAAAAACGTAAAAATGGTTGATACATTTTCAAATCAAATCATGAGTAAAGTTCAAATTGTCACCAATCAGGTTACAATGCGATGCATTCGGCTTTATTACTGAACAAACATGGAAATCAAAACCCGCTTTCTTGACAACCTCCGCGTTGAGGCCATCTTTGATGACTACTCTGTGGTCACCGATCAACCGATACGTTACAAGGGTGATGGATCAGCTCCAAGTCCATTTGACTACTTTCTGGCATCATCGGCTTTGTGCGCCGCTTATTTTGTCAAGGTATATTGCAAGGCCCGTGGCATCCCCACGGAAAACATCCGATTGTCACAGAACAACATCGTTGACCCGGAAAATCGCTATAACCAAATATTTAAAATCCAGGCCGAATTACCGGAAGGCCTGTCTGAGAAGGACCAGCAAGGCATCTTGCGTTCTATTGATCGTTGTACGGTTAAAAAAGTCATCCAAACCGGGCCTGAATTTCAGGTTGAGGTGGTGGAAAACCTGGAGGAGGACGCGCAGGCGATGCTGATGGATGTGGCTGATGATGACAACAGTACATTCATTTTAGGTAAAGACTTGCCCTTGGAACAAACCATTAAAAACATGACCGGTATCTTAGAACAATTGGGCATGAAAATTGAAATTGCTTCATGGCGTAATATAGTGCCCAATGTGTGGTCATTGAACATCCGTGATGCCGCATCTCCTTTGTGTTTTACCAACGGAAAGGGCAGCACCAAAGAAAGTGCTTTGTGTTCGGCATTGGGAGAGTTCATCGAAAGATTGAATTGCAACTTTTTCTATAACGATCAATATTTTGGTGAAGAGATTGCCAACAGTGAATTTGTCCATTACCCCAATGAGAAGTGGTTTAAGCCTGGACCCAATGATGAATTGCCCTCAGGAATTTTGGATGACCATTGTTTAAGTATTTACGACCCTGATGGTGAACTCAGGGGGTCTCACCTGATAGACACCAATTCAGGCAACCGAGATCGGGGGATATGTTCCATTCCTTATGTTCGGCAATCGGATGGTGAGACGGTTTATTTTCCATCAAATTTGATTGAAAATTTATTCCTCAGTAATGGCATGAGTGCCGGTAACAATTGGTTTGAAGCACAGGTACAGTGTTTGTCTGAGATTTTCGAGCGGGCTGTCAAAAAGCAAATCATTGAACAGGAAATCGTGTTGCCTGATGTGCCGAAGTCAGTGCTGGATAAATACCCCAGTATTTTGGCCGGAATTGAAGCACTGGAAACACAAGGATTTCCCGTTGTGGTCAAAGATGCGTCATTGGGCGGCCAGTTTCCCGTGATGAGTGTGACCTTAATGAATCCAAGAACCGGTGGTGTGTTTGCATCATTCGGTGCTCACCCAAGCTTTGAGGTGGCGCTGGAGCGCAGTTTGACTGAATTGTTGCAAGGTCGCAGCTTTGAAGGATTGAATGATGTACCCAAGCCCACCTTCAACACTCTGGCAGTGACTGAGCCCGAAAATTTTGTTGATCACTTTATTGATTCTACGGGCGTGATTTCATGGCGGTTCTTCAGCAATCAGGCAGAATATGCGTTTGTTGAATGGGATTTCACCGGTAGCAATGAAGAAGAAGCCGATGGTTTGTTCGAAATCTTGAAAGACTTGAATAAGGAAGTGTATGTGGCTGAATTCAATGTGTTGGGGACCTCAGCTTGCCGCATTTTGGTGCCTGATTATTCTGAAGTTTACCTGGTAGAAGATTTGATTTGGGACAACACCAACAAGGCCTTGGATTATCGTGAGGACATCTTAACCATACATGCGCTCAATGACGATGCCCTGAGTGGTCTACTTGAACGCCTCGAGGAGAGTCAACTGGATAACTACATGGACATCAAAACCCTGATCGGCATTGAGTTTGATGAAAATACGGTGTGGGGACAGCTGACCATATTGGAGTTGAAAATCATGTTGTACATGGCGCTGGGTGAGCTTGAGGAAGCCATCGACCTGGTGGCTGAGTTTTTACAATACAATGACAACACCGTTGAGCGGAACTTGTATTACCAAGCGGTTCATGCCGTGTTAGAAGTTGCTTTGGATGAAGTTATGCAAATATCTGATTTCAGGTACAATTTTGATCGAATGTTTGGATCTGATGTGATGGAACGGGTGATCGGTGCCGTTGATGGGACGGTGCGGTTTGATGGCTTGACCCCTACCAACATGAAGTTGGATGGATTGGACAAACATTTGCGTTTGATTGAGAGCTATCAGAAATTGCATCAAGCTCGCCAGTTATAGGATGTTCACCTGATGGAACGTTTGAATTGAGTCATGTCTATGTCAATATTAAAAAATCTAAAAGCCTTGGAAAAACAGTGGGCGGTGTTGGAACCTTCTGAGCATACCAGAGATCAGCTGAATAAACAGGTGACAAAGTTCACAGACGCATTTCTGAATCAGCTTGAACACTTGCCTGCTTACTGCAGTGATGACCAAGTCGGACCCGGGTTGTCAATCGGTGATGAGCCGCCTCAGGACATCACAGGTATTCTTGATTCATACCGCAAGGAAGTCATCGATCGAGGCATTGTGGCTTCTTCAGGTGGGCATTTGGGTTATATCCCGGGTGGCGGCATTTATGCCTCTTCCCTGGCAGACTATCTGGCTGCTGTGAGCAATGAGTATGCGGGTGTATTCTATGGATCACCAGGGGCTGTTACCATAGAAAATGAATCGATTGAGTGGTTAAAAAATGTATTCGATTTTCCAGCCGAGGCGGTTGGTAATTTAACTTCTGGCGGGTCGATAGCCAATTTAATTGCCTTAACAGCAGCCAGAGATCATTTTGGGATCAAGAATGAAGTGATCTCTGAATCTGTCATTTATTTGAGCCCTCAAGTTCATCATTGCCTACATAAAGCAGTCAGAATCATTGGGCTTGAAGACATTCAATACCGCATAATTGAACTGGATGATGATTCCAAAATGGTGGTGTCAGATTTAGAACAACAAATTCAGAATGATAAAGAACAAGGCCTCAACCCATTTTTGGTTGTTGCCTCTGCCGGAACCACCGATACGGGTGCCATTGATCCACTGGACGCCATGGCCACAGTGGCTGAAGCTCATGGCTTGTGGTTTCATGTGGATGCTGCCTATGGTGGTTTTTTTATCTTGGTTGATAGCAAAAAAGCCGACTTTAAAGGCATAGAAAGGGCAGATTCTTTGGTGGTTGATCCACACAAGGGGCTGTTTTTACCTTATGGTCTTGGTGCTGTTTTGGTGAAAAACAGGGCTTCTGTATTGCATTCACACCATTATCTGGCAAACTACATGCAAGATGCCCACCAGAACGGCATGACTGACTCACCAGCAGATTTATCTCCTGAATTAACCAAGCATTTTCGCGGGCTGCGCCTGTGGTTACCACTCAAGTTATATGGAACCCAACCATTTGTGGCCTGTTTAGAACACAAATTGCTGTTGACTCAATATTTCAGGGATCAACTCAAGGCCGTTGGTTTTCAACTGGGACCTCAGCCAGATTTATCAGTGAGTTATTTTTGGTTCCCAACTGAAAAGAAAACGCAAAATCAATTCAATCAAAAACTTTTGGAGTACATTCTAGCAGATGGTTCGGTGTTTCTCAGCTCTACATTGATCAATGACCAATTTGTGATTCGTATGGCCATATTGTCATTCAGAACTGACATCAAAACCATCGACAAAGCCATGGTCATGATCAACCAAACACTTGAATTAACCCGAAAAGATTTTGGGCCCAATTAATGTGAGTTTAATGATGGATCCTGGTGTTCAATACCAGGAAGCAAGTGCTGCTATAATGTTGTGTTTCTGTATCTTGAGAGTCACTCCAAATCCATGCCCAGCCCCAGAAAATTGTTTCACACCATCAGTTATTTACAATACCCCCTGATGTTGGCTGCGTTGGCATTTTATGTGCCGTTTGTCATCACGCTGTTCAACAAAGCCCCTGATTGGTCACTACTTAATTATGTACTGATATTATTCGGTGTTTCATTAAGTTTTTCGACCCTACAGGACACCACCACGACACAAAATAAATTTTCCAAGAAAATTTGGCAAAACCCCACCAAAGGCAAAGTTGTCTTGACCCTCATTGCACTGATGGCATTTGTGTTCATTGTGGTCGGGTTATTGGCCTTGCTGATGTTCAAGGCCGATCAAACAGAAAGTGTGGCGGTTGGGGTCACAGTTTTGGGCATTGGCATGCTTGGCTTGCTCAAAGCAGCGATTGAGATGTTTGAAAATCACCGTTTGGATAAAAATGGTTAACGCTCAGGCCTTGACATCGAAAATATGACACAACGCCCAAATAAGCAATTTAATGAGCACAGCCGTTGTCAAAAACACCATCAACACCACCATTCAAGAAACCTGAGATGAACCATCACAGATCATAAAGAATACATGTTTCAAATCAATGTGATTGGTATTAAGTTATGGTTACACCTGACAATGAGGTTAAAAAACAAACCGGGTGTGTGGTGTTTTATGGTTTATGGAATCTAAAATAAAATTCCTGTTGCCACCATTAACAATCCACATATTGGTTTGACTTCTGGAACAAATCTCTGCTGCTTGTATTTTTGAGGTCATACCACCGGTACCTAAGTCGTTGTCGTGGTTTTCATCGATGTATTGTCGGCAGGATTCAATGTCATTGATTTCTGGTATCAATTGAGCATTTGGGTCTTTTTGTGGGTTTTTATCAAACAAACCATCGATGTCGGAAGCCAACATGAGTAAATCTGCGGCCATGAGGTTGGCTACATACGCCGACAGTTTGTCGTTATCGCCGAAGACGATTTCATCAACCGCTATGGTGTCATTTTCATTGATGATGGGAATGAAGTTGTTATTGAACAAGTCATTTAAAGTGTTTTTGATGTTGGATTGGGCTTCAGGGTTATCAAAGTCACGGTAAGTTAACAGGCATTGTGCGGTGGCGATACCAAAATCCCTGAAAATTTCATTGTATATTTGCATCAAAATGGGCTGTCCAATGGCTGATAAGGCTTGGCGTGACGCAGACATGTACCAGTTGTTGACTGTGGCGAAATGTTTGGCTGTGGCAATGGCGCCAGATGAGACAATGGCTATGTTGTGAGTGGGCTGAAGTTGTACCAATTGTCTGGCTATGTCTTCTATCTTGCCTCGGGAAATGCGATCAGAACCTGCCGTGAGTGTTGAGGAGCCGATTTTCAATACCAGGGTTTTTTTCATGTTAACCTCAACCCCTGATGTTGCCGTTACCAGTGATGAACCATTTGTTGGTCACCAGTTCATTCAAGCCAACAGGGCCTCTGAAGTGAAGTTTTTGGGTACTGATGGCGATTTCCGCCCCTAAACCAAATTCACCACCATCGGTAAAACGGGTTGATGCATTGTGGTAAACGGCAGCACAATCTATTTCATGTTGGAATTGTTGAGCTGTTTGTGGGTTGTTGGTGATGATACAGGCTGAGTGACCACCTGAATACCGGTTGATGGTTCGAATGGCCGCAGGCAATTCATCGGTGAACGCCAATAAAATTTTCGGTGCTAAAAACTCTTCATAGAAAACAGCTTCACTGTTGATCGGTTGAACGGCTGGATTCAATGATTGAATGGATGCATATGCCAGTACTTCGATGCTGTTATTCAGCAATGCCTGGACCAAATCAGCCACCTGTTGACGATCCAAATTTTGGTGGATCAAGACTTTATCCAGCGCATTGCAAACACTGATGCGTTGCTTGCCATCCAATATGACTGATAGGGCCATATCAAAATCGGCGTCTTGGTCAATATAGAGGAAATTATTGCCCCGACCAGAAATAATCAAGGGTATGTCGGTGTTTTCTCTGATTGACTGAATCAGTTGTTCACCGCCACGTGGAATGATCACATCAATGTCATGGGTGTTGTCGCTGATCAGTGCTTGGGTTTGGTGCCTGTCATAATCTAAATAACTAACCCGGGCGGTGTCTTGGTTGTTTTTAGCCAGTGCTTGTTGCCACAGGTCTACCAGCGCCCTATTACTCTTTCTTGCCTCTTTTCCACCTTTGAGTAAGATTTTATTGCCTGCTTTGAAGGCAGTGATGGCTGCTTCAATGGTGACATCCGGTCGAGATTCATAAATGATCAGAATGGTTCCAAATGGTACGACACGATTTTCAATCAGGAGATCACTGGCTTTTTGATGGCGGTATAGGACCATGCCTTCCGGATCGTCCATTTGCCTCACTTTTAATACCGATGCTTGCATGCCTTTGACTTTTTCGTCATCCACTTTGAGGCGATCGTAAAGTGCCTCATCTTCTTTTGGGCAGGCAGCAAGGTCTTGATGATTGGCATGCAAAATGTGATCTTTGTGTTGCTCAATCAAGCTGGCTAAATCTAGCAGTACTTGGTTTTTAATTGCGGTCTCCATGGTGCTGATTTTAGCAGTGAATCAGGTTTGTACATAAGTTTGCTTATAACTTTTTTGCATCCAATTCAATTGTTGTCAGATACTGAATGCAAAAGACGTTTTTTATGGGGTGTACAAGTTCACAAATTTCTTCAGGTATTTTCTGGTAAGATATTAATAAATAACAAAAAGTGGAGGAATTAAAAACAATGATCCCGGTTGGTTTTTCCATTACTGACCATTGCAAAAACGCACTGCCAGCGAGGTGTGTAGATGGACTATAGCTGGATCACTTTAGCCCTCAATGACTTTTTATGGATTGGGCTGACCTTTGTGCTGGGGTTTTTGGCCCAGAAAATGGGCTTACCTCCATTGGTTGGTTTCTTAACAGCTGGGTTTATCTTAAGCACGCAGGACATCGTTTCACAAACGCTGTTAAAAACCATGTCAGATCTGGGTATCACTTTGTTGCTATTCACCATAGGGTTGAAAATTAAAATCAACAACCTGGTTCGGCCTCAAGTTTGGGGCGTGACGTTGATTCATTCCTCTTTGATGGTTTTGGGTTTTACTGCCATCATCAGTTTGTTGACGTATTTAGGAGCGGCCTTATTCATTGATCTCAGTTTCAAGAATGCGCTGCTTTTGGCTTTCGCTTTGAGTTTTTCCAGTACCGTTTTTGTGGTGAAGGTCATGGAAGAGCGGGGTGAATACGATGCCTTACATGGTCGCATTGCCATCGGTATATTGATCATCCAAGACATCATGGCTGTGGTGTTTTTGGCTTTTTCCGCCAACAAAGTACCAACGATCTGGGCCATTTCATTGTTGCTACTCATACCATTCAGGTTTCTGTTGCGACGCTTGTTAAACTCAGTGGGCCATGGTGAATTGCTGGTCTTGTTCGGTTTTCTCTTGGCCATTGGTGGGGCCGAAGTATTTGAAATCTTGGGGGTGAAGGGTGATTTGGGGGCCTTGATATTGGGAGCTTTACTGGCCAATCACCCCAAATCCATCGAATTGGTTAAGAAAATGCTCAGCTTCAAAGACTTGTTTTTGTTGGGGTTCTTTCTGTCAATTGGACTGTATGGTCAACCCAATTGGAATGACGTGATGTTGGCCTTGTTGTTAACCCCACTGGTGATGATCAAGTCTTGGGTGTTCTTTGTGTTGTTCACCAAATTCCAATTACGTGCCAGAACGGCTTTGTTGTCTACCATCAATTTAAGCAATTTCAGTGAGTTTGGTTTGATTGTGATTGCCATTGGTGTCAGCCAGTTATGGATTGCAGATACATGGTTAATCGTGATGGCATTGATGGTGTCTTTTTCGTTCATTGTTTCTGCCATTTTTAGCCGTTTAGCCAATGAAATTTATAACAGGAATCGAAAATGGTTCAAAAAATTTCAAAGCAAGGATCGCTTGCCTTTTGATCCTGTTTTGAACATTGGTAAAGCAGAAGTCGCTGTGATTGGTATGGGCACCATAGGTACCGGTGCCTACGATCAATTGAGTCAACTACATAAAAAGTTAGTGGTTGGCATAGATGTCAATGTATACAAAGTGCTGAATCATAAAAAAGCCCATCGACATGTGGTTTTGGGTGATCCCAGCGATGCAGACTTTTGGGATCGAGTGAAAAAGATGCACCGATTGAAATTGGTGGTGCTGACATTACCCAATTTTGAGACCACCATTGAGGTGGTTAAAATGATGAAAGAAATGGGTTACCACGACCGTTTGGTTTCCATTGCGAAATTTCAAGAGGACATTGAGGCACTGGAAGATGCTGGGGTTGATATGGCTGCCAATATTTTCACCGAAGCTGGGGCCGGTTTTGCCAGTCACATCATGGAAAACAATGATGATGCCAGAAAGGATGGTCTTTACATGCCGATTAAGGGTTAGATATTGATTTAATAATGTCGAAAAACAAAGGTTAATAAGTGAATCATAAAAAACCAATACATAAAAATTTTGGCTTGTTGATGTCCGGAATGGGTTTGGCTTTGGCGATAGGTGGTTGGTACATTTACTCAACAGTTGGAACTTTGTATTTTGTTGTGGTTGGTATATTAATTCTGGTCAGTGGCGTGCTAATTAACAGAGGTCTGAAATGGGGAGCCTATTTATTCATGGCCACATTTACCCTGATGGTGATATGGTCTATTCAGGAAGAAGGCTGGGTCATCGAAAAATTGTTCACGCGTCTGGGTATGGCTTTGATCATTTTGATTTATATTTTCGCCTCAAAAATTTTTAAAGGTTTGAAATAAACGGGTCATGATTGAACTCACTTCAGGATTTCAAATGTTACCCCGGCATGATTGTGCAAACGGTCAATCAATGGATCACCCATCAAGGTGGCAGGTGTCCAGAATCCGCCAGGAACTTCGTCTGATACATCTTCTATCATACAGACGGCTGTTTGGCTCATGACTTTTGCAGTGGAGCCGTAGCCTGGATCCATATCACCCAAGACTTTGGTGATGATTTGACCGCCATCCTCAGTGGTGCCGACGAACCTGAAATCATAAAAGCCATTAATTTGTTCTTCTTTACTGGGACCTTCGCCAGGTTTAGGTAAGACAAATTTTTTCAATATGCTGCGAATGGGTCCAATGCCAATGCCCAAGAAAAATGCACCCAAACCCCAGTAAATACTTCTGGCTCGCATCTTGCCTCTGATTCCAGGTCCGGTCATCATGCCTTCGTTGTATTGGAAGTTTGAACCATAGGCGTTGTCGCTTAAGGCATTGGAACGATGCACTATGCGGGTGTTGATGGATGACATAAAAAAGGGTGCTGTCCATTTTTTGAATGTGTCATCAAACTCCAGTTTAACTTCATGCTGTCTGGTTTTGAACCCATGATCTTGGGGACATAGGGAGTAGGGATTCACCAATGTTTTCTTAACTTGTGGATCGTCTTTGATCTGTTTGGCAATGTTCAAAGCCGTCGCTATGGTGCCACCTGATGCTGCACCACGCATGTTTTTGATGCGAAGTTTCACTTTTGAACAGTTGGAGCCCAGTCGTTTTTTGGCTTCTCTTTGTAGGTGGTAGACGCCTAAATCTGATGGTATTGAGTCAAATCCTGTGCAATGTACGATGCGGGCGCCTGATTGCTTGGCAACATGTTCGTATTTATCCAGCATTTTTTTGATCCAATGTGCCTCACCTGTGAGGTCACAGTAATCAGTTCCAGTCTCAACACAAGCCTGTACCAAAGGTTCCCCATATAAATCATAAGGGCCAACCGTCGACATCACCACTTGTGCTTGTTCACACATGTTTTTCATGGCTGTCAGATCGCTGGCATCAGCAATGATCAAAGGCATAGCCGAGGCAGATGACCCCAGGCTCTCTTGCAGTTTCTTGAGTTTTGGCTCGGAACGTCCTGCCAAGGCCAATTTCAAATCCTGGTCTGCAAAGTGCTGCAACATGTATTCACAAATCAGTTCACCCACAAAACTGGTGGCGCCAAATATTACGATGTCATACTTTTTTTTACTCATTGTGGTTACAAAGGTTGAATCCAATTAAGGGTAACACATCAGGTGCAAAGAAAAAAACCAATCAATTGTCATCATCAACCACCAACCCTTTGGCAATGGCACGTTGTCGCCATTTATCCCTGGCATGTTTTTGCATGTCTTTAACTTGATCGACTTCATCCATGATTTCAAGGCCCAACAAGGTTTCAACGACATCTTCCAGTGTTACCAAACCTGCGGTGTGGCCATATTCATCGACCACCAATGCGATGTGTTGTCTTTGATTCAACAACAATTCCAACAAGACTGGCATGGTGGTTGATTCAATCACCGTGGGGATTTCCCTTTGTATGTCTTTCAGTGGCTTGTTTTCGCCATTGGCTTGGGCCAATAATATGTCTGTTTTCAGTACAAAGGCAGCGATGTCATCCATTTCTTCAGAGAACAATGGCATGCGCGAAAATTGGGATGTGGCTACGGTTTCAAAAACCGAGTCGACTTCTTCACTGTCAGCTAAACAAAACATGACGTTGCGTGGGGTCATGATGTCTTTGGCATAAATGGCATTGAACGTGAATAAATTATCAATGATGCGCGATTCTTGTTCGTCAATGTGTCCAGTTCTGTGTCCCAGCCCAGCCATGGCGATGAATTCATCCCGATTGAAACCATGGTGACTTTTTCCTTTTGAAATCAATCGGGTAACCAATTCTGAAAGCCAAATTATGGGGTATAAAATTTTGATTAAAAAAGACACAAAATAAGCCACAGGATTGGCCAAGCCTTTCCAATAGACCGCCCCTATGGTTTTAGGTATGATCTCTGAAAAAAACAGGATCAACACTGTGATGATGGCAGAAAATAAGCCAATCCAGGCATCGCCAAAGACATAGGTGGCTTTGGCCCCGGCCACAATGGCACCAACGGTATGTGCTATGGTGTTTAAGGTTAAAATGGCCGCCAAAGAACTGTCAATCTCTTGAAATCGCAAACGCTTGATCCTTTTGGCTTTTTTCTCATCTGATTGGATGAGATTTTCAATATATGAGGGTGTGATGCTGAGCAACACAGCCTCAGCAATGGAGCACAAAAATGAAAAAAACAACGCCCCAAAAACATACAACAGCAATAAAAGCATAGTCAGTCAAATGTCAATTAGGATATATGTATGGACGCCGAAGCACTTTGGCAATGGCTAAATAAAACTAGTTGGCTTGAAAATCATTTCAAGCCAACTTCTGTCGTGGTCTGCCAAGTTAGGATTATTCAGATTCAAAATTGGTTTTGATGTAGTGGTTTAACAGGCGTATGCCAAATGATGATGAACCAGGAGATGCTTTTAGTGGCGCCTCTTTGTCTCCCCAAGCCACCCCAGCAATGTCAAAATGAACCCAAGGGGTGCTATCTCTTACAAAGGTTCCAATGAAGGCAGCTCCGGCACTGGCACCAGGCGCATCAGGCCCTGAATTCATCACATCGGCCACTTTATTTTCAATGGCCTTGAAGTGGTTGTCATTCAATGGTAACTGCCACACTTCTTCGCCACTTTCTTTGCCGGCTTTGATGAAATTGGCCACCAATTCATCATGACGGGTAAGCAAGCCCGCATAATCCTTGCCAAGAGCACGTCCAACAGAACCCGTTAAAGTGGCTAAATCTACCAGCAGGGCAGGGTCGTATTTCACATCGCCATAATGAATGCCGTCGGCCAATACCAGTCGACCCTCAGCATCTGTGGAACGGATTTGGATGGTTTTGCCAGACATGGAAGTGACCACATCACCTGGACGTTGAGCGTTGGCTCCGGGCATATTTTCAGCCAATGCTGCGATGCCAACTGCGTTGACTTTGGCCTCACGCCCAGCCAAGGCATAGATGGTGCCGATGGTGCTGGCAGCACCTGACATGTCAAATTTCATGTTCCACATGTTGGGTGGGTTCTTTAAACTGATGCCACCGGTGTCAAAAGTGATGCCTTTACCAACAATGACAACGGGTGCATCACCTTTGCTGCCACCCATGTACTCAACGACCATCAAACGAGGAGGCCGTTGACTGCCACGTCCAACACCATAGAGCGCCCCCATGTTTTGTTGCAAAATGGCTTTTTCATCGTAAACTTTCACAGTTAAGTTTTTCAGGCCTTTCAAGTGTTTGTTCCATTGAGAAACGAAACTTTCCGGGTAAATCACATTGGCCGGTTCATTGGACATGTTTCTGGCCAGCCAAACAGCGTTGGCAACGGGCTCAAGTTCATTGTTATAAAATTGTTCTGTTTTTGTGGCATTCTCGGAAACCAAGGTGAGATCAGACTGGCTTTTGTGGCGATCACTGTCGCTGTAATATTTGTCAAAATAATAACTTCCCAGTTTGGCCCCAAAAGCCAAATGGGCCATGATCTCTGAATTGTGTTCTGTATCAAAAACCAGGGTGGGTACAGTTTTGAATGCTTTGATGGAGGCTTGTACAGCATCTCCAGCTATTTCTTGCCACTGTCGATTGGTTTTGCCCTCATCGCTGTTACCTAAACCAACCAACAGGATTTGTTCATAGCCAGATCCCATGGGTGCTGTAATGACTTGAGTTTTCATCATTTCAGCTGTAAATCCAGTGGCTTTGATGGCATGGCTTAAAGCACCTTGGTTAGAGCTGTCTATGCTTGTGCCATGGGTGCCCAAAACACCATCTTCATAGACTCCTAACACCAAATTTCCTGCATCGGGCAAAGTTTCAGTGAAGTTGATTTTTGTGAAAGATGGGTCAGTTGCTGCAACAAGGGTGTTGGTTGTGATCAGCAATAAACTGATCAGAAATAGTGATCTGATGTTCATGATTTGAGGGGGTCCTGTTATTAATAAATGTCAGAAAATAATTTGAAATTACCTGTTAAATTGGCAGTTATTCTAATATCTAATCAATCAAAATTGCGTAGAAAATTTGTTATGTATGGGAAATGCACTGCCCGTGTTTGTTTGTACGAGGTGTTTTGAGAAGAGATTAAATCATGCCGGCGAACCAACCAATGACACATTCGGCCACCCTTCAATCAATTTTTACGCAGTTGTTGTTATTATCAGGAGATGATGTCATTTTTGTTTGCTCAACCAACGCATTTGTAAAATGAGCATGATCAAAAACACCACAAAGATGCCTAGAAATGTCTTATGTAACAGGGGGTCTTTTAAAGAGGATACCATGGGTGTATCCACAGGAAAACGGGTCAGAATTTCTGTGGATGTTGGGATTAAGTGGAATAAGATGGTACTGGAATAACACAAGGCCATAAAATATTTGTTCCAGGATTTTAAGAAAACAGTTTTTTCGGTGATGACTCCAACAACAACGGCCAATAAAGTCAGGATACCCAAACCATGAGCCACATTAAAGCCACCATGCTTGAAAATAGTCAGAGATGAGGCTGCTGTGATAACCGTAGCCCAGAGGTAAATTTTTCCGGTTAGCGGTTGAAAACTGATCTGTTTGTTTTGCCACAGTATTTTAAAACCACTGATCAAAGCGACTATGCCGACGACGGTATGCAAGATACCCATGTTGCTGAGTTCCATATGATGCCCCTGTATCTGTGTTGGTAATGAATGTACCATCAGTGTATCTAACTAACCATTTGTTAACAATCTTTATTGTCATCATCAAGTTGGTCAGGATCTGTGGGCATAATTTGAAACGATTGATCCTTGAAGTATGTTTGGCATGATTATGTTTCAAATGTAATTCACTTGGACAGTCAAAAACCTGTTTTATTGCTTTGGGTTACTCCCTTATCTCTGGATCTGTAGGGGCTTGATTGCGTTTTGCCAATTCTTGACTGACCAATGATTTCTCCTTAATGGATAAAGTTTTGTAACCTCTGAAGTAAGGCCATCCATAAGCCCAGCGGAATCGGGTAGGCAAATAAGGTGTCCCTCCCACCCGGACACCAGCAAGCATCAATTCAGCAATCATCGGTTTACCCACTTTTGCCACACAAGTTTTTAGGTCTTGGTCTGCTTGATTTCTTTGCTCTGCGCTGCCGCCTTGCCAATAAGCCAAATCATGTTGAACACAACAGTTTAGCCACAGCTCATTGTCAGCCAAAGTACCATCAGGAAAAGCACTACACCCATCAGACTCAAATGGCTTGAGGTCTCCAGCTGCAGCCAGTTCCAATATCAACATGAACCACAGAAATATCACTGCTCTCATTCCATCAATTAAACAAGAAAAGGGTTGATTTTACAACTGTTCAATCAAGCCGAGTGCATCAGGTAGTCCTAAATAAGCTGACACCAATAACAACGCCAATGCGGCAAGTAAACCCAGCAAAATCAGCAGTTTCAATGGGTGACTGATGAACCTCATCATGCTTGGTTGCCATTTTTTTTGCCCGGACCTGATCGCCGGAATAGGATTTGCTGCGGTTAAAAACTTCTTCCAAACATTGGGGAAAATTGAATTCAGGTTTTCAGCCTCGAAATAACTGCTGTGACCGTAATCCTTTTCTTGGTGGTGGTGCACATGGATGGTATCGTTGAACCCGATTTTACCTGAGGGTCCAGAACCAGGGATGGTGTAATGTGCCAACGGCACGATGTGGTCTTTTTTAGAGTGGTGGCACATGACCTGTTCCACCCTTTTTGACTGGATGATGGATTGCCAATCATAATCAGGTCTGATGATTGAGCCAACCAAAATGATGCGGCCCAGTTTGATGTCCTGGTAAGATGGGTCTTTGATGATTTCACTCAACAAAAATGTACCATAACTGTGGGCGACGACATCAGGCTTACCTTCAGGAGCCTGCTTTTGTATTGCCCTGATGGCTGTTGCCAATTGTTTGATTTGTTTCTTTTGGCTCAACAACAACAGCGGCTTAATTTTGATGTTGCCGTATTTGTAAATATAGACTGGGACAGCATGTTTGTAATGGTTGGCCAGCAACCAACTGAATTCTTGTTGCCAGGTACCAACCGTGTTCATGCCATGTACCACAAGCATCCAGTTTATGTCTCTGGTTTTGGCTTTAATGACAACATAAACCGGGAGATTTTCAACCTCTAAATCTTGATCATCGCCACAATGAACACATGTGTTATTGGA
This sequence comes from Marinicella sp., assembly GCA_965230295.1. Lineage (GTDB taxonomy): Bacteria > Pseudomonadota > Gammaproteobacteria > Xanthomonadales > Marinicellaceae > Marinicella. Next base: position 3,329,072 of record OZ246001.1, read on the forward strand.
TTTGCTTTCTTCATTGACCAGCTGTTTACAGTGGAAGCAGTACTCTTGTGTTTGTAATTGAAGTAAACCGGCGTCGACCATCATGGTTAATGCAAAATCCAAGTGTGGTTCAAGCATTCCTGTTAGTTGACTGATTTTAGCGGATGTATAAACCCCGGTACCTGCTTGCTTATACCAATTTTTTAAAGTGGAGGCTGGCTGATTAAGCCCTGATTCTATTTCTTGCCAAACAGTCATGTCAATGACCTCATAAACCGGCCAAGTAATGGATGATTTTTTTCATTTCTTTGGCTGACATTCTGGCTTTGAAATAAAACTTATTGCTGAGTGCTGAAGCTGACATCTGGATGGTTCTTGGTTGGTTGTTGGGGCCGTTCAGGTGTATGTTGAAGTGTCCACTTTCACCTTCAAAAGCTTCTTCATTCATGGCTCTTCTGACGTGGCGGATACTTTCAACCTGTTTAAAACCACTGATGTGTTTACTGGCAGTGAATTCAATGGCGGCACCATCAGTTGAAAATTTGGTGCTGTGAGCCTCTAAATCAATGGGTTGGTCTTGATCAAGCAGGTCCAGGTTATCTAACTTTTTAATCGTATTTGCCAGGTCTTTGACAGAGACAGTTTGTAAGCCGAACAAATCTGTCATTAAATCTTCTGCGGCTGTCAGTGCCAGTCTGTGATCTTTACCCAGTGGTAACTGTATGAACAAAGCCGCTACATGGAATTTTGGTTGGAACAGAAACCTCATCACGTTTCTTGATGGTGTTATTCTGAATGCTCGAAACTCATACCAGTCCCCATCAATTTCTCGTTCATCAGGATCATGGCTGGGTGTGCGCAAACGGTCAGTTGATTTTTGCCGCCAGATGACTTCAAGGCCATCTTTGTTGACCAGGCACTGTTGTAACTGCATGTGATCAGGGAAGGTGAATGTGGCTTTTTGATTCAGGTAGGAGTGAAAATTTGAATCGTTTACCAGTGTTTTGAGCCTGTTTTCTGAATCAGTTTGGTATTGATGAAACAAGGTAGAAGGCATGTCATAAAAATAAATGTGCTGCTTACCCCAACCTTCAACTTGACCAATCCATTCATCCAGTTCATTGATTGAAATGAGGTTGTTTGATAAGGCATCAGATAAATTTTTGAGGCTGTTGGATTTGGTATTGCCAATGTTAATTGGAAGGCCTGCTTGCTTTTTTTCTCGCAAAAACGATCTGATAAACACCACGCCTTGCGCTTTGACTATTGCCAATGCATTGTTTATTTGTTTGCGTGATTCGCCCCCAGTGTTCATTTAATATTTGTTTTTTTGCATAAGGTTAACATGATAATTTATAGCTGTGTTTCAAAACAATGCCCAATGCTCATTTTGTGAAAACTAAATGACTGAATGTTGCCTTTAAAATTTGTGACAAACTAACAAATTCAGCAATGCTTTTTATGTGGAAAACCGGGTTAAATAAATGCAATTGTGTTTTTATTATTGGGGTGTTTGGTGCCCTAAAAAAATCACAGTTGTTCACATGTTCTTAAGGTAAGGGGTGTTAGCATAAGGCTTTTTTTAATGTGACTTGAATCATGAAAAAACTGCTTAAATGGTTGCTGGGTTTGGTTGTTGTTTTGGTGTTGTTGGTGGTGTTGGCCATCATTCTTTTGCCTTTGGTATTTGATCCCAATGAACACAAACCACGGATTCAACAAATGGCTGCAGAAAGCATTGGGCGAGAAGTGGTTCTTAACGGGGCCATTGAATGGTCCGTTTTTCCTTGGGTTGCCATCAATTTAAATGATGTTTCAATTGCCAATGAATCCGGGTTTAAAGGTGAATATTTGGCTTCTGTGGCGCAGGTGTCTGCTCGGGTTAAACTGTTACCTTTGCTGAAGAAGCAAATCCAGGTGGGCCAAATTGAGCTCAAAAAGCCGGATATTAAATTACAAGTGGCTCAATCCGGTAACAGCAATTGGCAATCGATTTTGGATTATTTGGAGCAGGGTAGTGAATCACCTTCATCAGAATCAGGCTCTACGGACTTAGAGATACGAGGCGTCAGCTTGACTGACGGTATATTGACTTACACGGATGCTGCGGCTGACCTGCAAATCAATATGGATGGTTTGTCTTTCTTCAGTGAAGCCATCAAAGCCGATACCCCAACTCAAATGTCTTTACAAAGTGGTCTGAACATACCTGATCAAGAGTTGGCGGGGCAATTAAGCGCTGAATGGCTCACCGAGGGTATTACCGGCAATGGCGGTCTTGAGCTGTTGTTTGATCAACTGGCATTCAATGGTCAATCTGCAGGTGTACCTATTAAGATAGTGAACAAAGGACCTGCTGCTGTTGATTTGGCACAAGATTCGTTGTCTTTTGATGACATGACAATCAATTATGGTGTCTTGAAGATCAATACACCCATCAGTGGAAGAGACTTATCGGGTCAACTGGTGCTCAATGGTCAAATGAATATTGATGAATTCGCTTTGAATGAATTATTGACCAGTATGGGTTCACCATTGAAAAACCAAGCCAACAATGAAATGTCAGGACAACTGGCATGGTCATTGGTTGGTGACCGGCTGCAATTTAGCAACATTGCACTGAAGTTAGATGATTCAAACATATCGGGTGATGTGGATATCCGCCAGTTAAGCCAGCTTAGAGGTCAGTTTAACTTGGGTATTGATCAATTGAATCTGGATCTCTACCTACCTGAATCGGAGGATCAAGCCAAATCTTCATCAAACGAAACATCTACAACCATGAACTTGGGTCAATTGCAGGGCCAAATAACAATGAACCAATTACAAGCGGCAGGAGTTCAACTCAGCGACATCACCTTGAACATCAGAACAGAAGGTGAAGCATTGACGGTCGAACCTTTGAATGCCGGTTTTTATCAGGGGTTGATCAAAACAGAATTGCATTTGCAGCCCGGTAAAGCCACAGAGAAACTACAAATCAGCCACCAAATGCAAGATTTTCAAGCTGGTGGCTTGCTGACCGATTTAATGGGTACAGATTATTTAACAGGATTGGGGCAATTGAGTGCGGACATCCGAGTAGATGAACCATTCAGTGAACGACCCTTAAAATCTGCCAATGGCAACATCAGTTATCAATTGACCGATGGTGACATTGTGGGAATTGATGTTTTTGAAATCATGCAAAGAAGCCTGAGTTTAATGAACAAAGTAGAAGCAGCACAAAGCAATTCAGAATTAAAAACAGCCTTTGGGTTGATGGACATTCAAGCCGATGTGAGAAATGGTGTATTAAAAACCAACAAACTGCGACTGACTTCTCCTTATTTTGATTTGAAAGGTCAGGTAGAAATTGATTTGGATCAACAAACCATCAAAGGCAGTATCAAGCCTATGTTAACCAATATTCCTGATGATGTACTTGATAAAAACTTAGCCAAGTTAATCAACATTCGCATCCCTGTCAGTTTGTCTGGTGATTTATTGGAACCAGGTGTATCTATTGACGTGGCACAATTGATTCTTGAATCTCAAAAAGCCAAGATTGATGAGAAAAAAGATGAACTGAAAGAAGACCTTTTTGATGCTTTGCTTGGCAACAAAAAAGACAAGAAAGAGACAAGGCCAGATAACGAGCAATCGAATGCAGTAGATCAACAGCCTGAAATGACTGATGAACAAAAAAAACGTGCAGAGAAAGACCGCCGCAAGAAAGCGTTGTTAGAAGGTTTGTTCAATTCTATCAATGACAAGAATGAAGACAAGGGTGATCAAAAAGATGACAGCGATGGTGATAATTAACAAAGTAATTAAAATTGCCCGAATATGAAAATACCGTCATCCTCGGGCTTGACCCGGGGATCCATTTTAATCGAATGAATTTGAAAATTAACGTTCTGGCATTTGTTCAATATATTTTTCAGTTAACTCAACATTATTAATCCAGTTTACTGTTAGTTTTATTAGTATTTTTAGGTCTGATATCTTTCATCTTCCCACTTTCTGGTATAGTGGGTTTCGTCATTTCCTAGCCATGCGGCCCTCTTTGAACATTGTTTTACATTGGGGTCATCAACATAGCTATCTATACACCTTCCTAATAGCAAATTCCTGATTTCATTTTCTTTATCTGGGTGTTTCTGTATTAGGAAATCTTTTCTTGCTTGTTAATTACAGGAGTCATGTTTTAATTCATATATTTCTCTACTATTCACGTGTGAACTTGTATTTATATAGATTCCTAGAAAGTGAATTAATCATTTAAAATTGAGATTATTGAAAGCCCCTTCAATGGATCCCCGGGTCAAGCCCGAGGATGACGACTGTGTGTTTTAATAAGGTATATCCAAGGGCATGACTTGCTACCTCGAACTTACATTTTTTGGCTCAGCATGGCTTCGCAAATCGAGTCCGCAAGTCTAACTGTCCGACAGTTCTCCGTCATAATTACTACAAAGATTATTTTTCTGCAAAGTAGCTGTTTTTTGAATAATAAATGATGTATTTATTTAGATTATGAAACTAAGTTAACAAGCGCTTTGTCAAAATCAAATTCATTTCCAAATTAAGTACAACATGCGTCAAATCTGTTTGCAAATTATTTGCTTGTTATCAATGAGCTTCGATTCCATAGCTGAAGTGGATAAAAAGCGCTACTCTGCCGCCAATACCATTACTTTTAAAAATCCTTCAGTCACCAAGGATTTTGTCGGCAGTGGTTTTTTGCTCTCATACAATGAAAAAACCTATGCAGTGACTGCCAAACATGTGCTATTGGAAACCATGGACCAAGGCATCAGTCATGTGTATTTGGGTGAGCACATCGAAAAATGGCACCTGAGGCCATTCAATGAAGACACAGGTGTCGTTGAACTGGGTCGCCTGATCAATACCAACCCCAAAGAACCTGTGGGGATGGCTTCCTTACAAAACGACTGGTTGTTGTTTGAGGTTTCTGCCAACTACTCTAACTTAAAACCACTGAAGGTGGCCGATCATGTACCGGATGCAGACGATGAAATATCAGTTCATGGATGCAATTACAGCAATCAAGACACCTGCCAACAGGAGCGTTTGTCTGGCAAGTATGTCAAATCGACTGAGGTCAACCTGTTAATCAAACTTGAAACGCAGGATATGGGGCAACTGAGGGGCTTGAGTGGCGCACCTGTACTCAACACCAATGATGAGGTCATTGGTATCGTGTCCAATGTCATTCCTGATCAGGATCGAGGTGGGGTGTATTTTGCGCCGTTCACGATCCAGCCTGTTATTGAGTTCCTCAAGAAGCTGGATTCTCAAAGTTGAGCAATGGAAAGCTGCTGAGCAGCTTGACCCGCCGAGCCGGTTGGGCAAATCATGCAATCATGGCGGTTTTGCAAAGCAAAGAAGCCTTATGTGAATGGCGTTATAGCACAGGCAATGAAAGTTGGGCGGTTTTATCGAAGATAAAGAAGCCCGATTTGAATGCCGCAGTGCGTGCGAGGTAGCAAGTTATGTTCGCCGTGGTCGTTTTCACTTTTGTCTGGAACAGACATGCAGTGCGAAGCAACTGCTCAGACAATAGTCTGTAAAGGTCGGTTTATTTGCGCAGCAAATATGAAGACCTGTCAGACCATGAACCAGAATGAAGACCTGTCAGACCATGAACCAGAATGAAGACCTGTCAGACCATGAACCAGAATGAAGACCTGTCAGACCATGAACCAGAATGAAGACCCAAGAACATTCCTTTTGAATAGAGTCTGGATGTTTAAAAAACGGCCGCTTTGATGCGGTCAATTTCATCGCGCAAATCGGCGGCTTTTTCAAACTCAAGATCAGCTGCATGTTGCTTCATTTGCTTCTCAAGTTTCTTCAGTAAGGTACCGAGTTCTTTGGCTTTTTTCCCGGCATATGGTGTTTCACCTTCGGCAATTTTGACCAGTTCTTTGGGTTCGTTTTGTTCATAGGCATCTTGTAAATCATGGATTTTTCTCACCACCGATTTAGGCGTGATGTTGTGCTCGGTGTTGTGGTCGATTTGTTTTTGCCGACGCCGTTCTGTTTCGCCTATGGCCACTTCCATGGCAGCCGTTATTTTGTCGCCGTATAAAATGGCCTTGCCGTTTAAATTTCGACTGGCCCGCCCAATGGTTTGAATCAATGAGCTGGTTGAGCGCAGGAATCCTTGTTTGTCTGCATCCAAGATGGCCACCAATGAAACTTCCGGCATATCAAGGCCTTCTCGCAATAAATTGATTCCAACCAATACGTCAAAAACACCTTTGCGCAAATCCCTGATGATTTCAACCCGTTCTACGGTTTCAATCTCAGAATGTAAATAACGCACCCGAATGCCCTTATCAGCCAAGTAATCGGTTAAATCTTCACTCATGCGTTTGGTCAGGGTGGTGACCAACACACGTTCTTGTAATTTGATGCGTTTGTTTATCTCTGACAATAAATCATCGACTTGTGTGGCCACAGGTCGTACTTCGATGGTGGGATCGATCAACCCAGTGGGTCTGACTATTTGCTCAACAATTTGTGCCTGATGTTCAGCCTCATATTTACTGGGTGTGGCGGAAACGAAAACCATGCGCGGTGTGCGTTGTTCCCATTCTTCGAATTTGAGTGGTCGATTGTCTAAGGCACAGGGTAGGCGAAAACCGAATCGAACCAGGTTTTCCTTTCTGGAGCGATCGCCTTTGAACATGGCACCAATTTGGGGAATGGTCACATGTGATTCATCGACCACCAGTAAAGCATCACTGGGTAAATAATCAAATAAACAGGGTGGGGGGTGACCGACAGGCAGCCCAGTCAGGTGTCTGGAGTAGTTTTCGATGCCTTGACAATAACCCAACTCCTGCATCATCTCTAAATCATACATGGTTCGTTGTTCTAAGCGTTGGGCTTCCACCAAGCGGTTGTCATCGTAGAGTACTTTCAAGCGGTCTTTGAGCTCTTCCCGAATGTTTCCAATGGCATTCAGAATACGTTCTCTGGGTGTGGCGTAGTGAGAGGTGGGAAATATGTTGATCATTTCTTCATCACTGATTTTCTTACCGGTTAACGGGTCAAAAAAGCTCAATGATTCAATTTCATCATCGAACATCTCAATCCGTACAGCTGATTTCTCTGAATCTGCTGGGAACACATCAATCACTTCACCCCTGACCCGGAATGTACCCCTTTCCAAGATGATGTCATTGCGGTTGTATTGCAGCTCTGCCAAGCGCCGCAGCAAGGTTCGCTGATCAATGGTGTCTCCAACATTCAGCGAAATCAACATCTGCAAATACGATTGTGGGTCACCCAGGCCATAGATTGCAGACACGGTGGCCACAATGATGACATCTTGTCTTTCCATCAGTGATTTGGTGGCAGACAAACGCATTTGTTCGATGTATTCATTGATCGAGGCGTCTTTTTCGATGTACAGATCGGTTGCTGGTATATACGCTTCGGGCTGGTAGTAATCGTAGTAGGAAACAAAATACTCGACAGCATTGTCTGGAAAGAATTCTTTAAATTCTGAATACAGCTGGGCTGCCAGTGTTTTGTTGTGGGCCATGATCATGGTGGTTTTCTGCACTTGGTTGATCATGTGTGCAATGGTGAATGTTTTACCTGAGCCTGTGACACCTAATAAGGTTTGTGCTTTCAAACCATCTTCAAAACCCTGTGACAGCTTTTCAATGGCTTGGGGCTGGTCGCCTGCGGGTTTAAACGGGCTTTTTATTGTGAATGGCTTGGCTGATTTTTTGATCTGTAGGTTGACTGTTTCCATGGCATCTTATGATAGCTTAAATCTACTTTTTGTAGAAGCGTTTATAGATCTGGTCCTGGACCATAAGTCATGATTTATCTCATGTTCATTGACTATATATAAAGTGATATAGTATGCTATGTATTAATTTATATAGTATTGAGGTAGGTGATGGACTGGTTACATGAAATTTTCAGAAACACACACATGATTGGCGGGTTTGTGGGTTTGGGTTTGTTTTGGATTCCACTGCTCAGTAAGAAAGGCAGTCCGATGCACAAAAAATTAGGCAAAATTTGGATGTGGTTGGCACGTTTGGTGCTGTTAACCGCCTTCTTGGGTATTTTGATGTATGTCCCTGATTTACTGGCAGCAGGAAAAACACCTTTCAGTCACCCCAACAGTTATGCTTTTCTCATATTTTTGGGGTATTTATCGATCGTGACATTTGTCATCACCATTTATGCTGTTGACGTGTTAAAGCACAAAACCGATGTGAGTCAATTGGCCACTCCTTACATGAAGTCACAGGCCTATGTTTGTATAGCGCTGAGTCTGGTGATTGTGGCTTATGCCTTTATCTATAACCCTGACACTAAAATTGTGTTGTTGGCATTGAGTCCTGTGGGGTTATCCACCGGCTGGGGTATGCTTTCATACATGGCGGGCAAACAACCCAGTAAACGGGCTTGGTTATACGAACATTTGGGCTCGGTTATTGGCGCCGGTATTGCCTTCCATACGGCATTTGCGGTGTTTGGTATGACCCGCATATTTGACATTGGTTTAACGGGCGGCTTGGCAGTGATTCCCTGGATTTTACCGGCATTGATTGGCATTCCGGCGTCCATCATTTGGCGCCGACACTACCAAAAGAAATTCAACGAAATACCTGCATGAGGGGCAAGGTTTGAGTTTAAAACACATATTACTGGGCATATTGCAGCAACCCAAGAGCGGCTATGACGTCAAAAAAATGTTTGATCAAGTGTTCAGTAATTTTTGGGCCGCTGAGTTGTCGCAAATTTATCCACAGTTAAAACGGTTATCTGATCAGGGCATGCTCACAGTTGAAGCTGAAGAGTCGACCAAAGGTCCCAATAAAAAGATTTACCATACAACGGCAAGTGGACAACAGGAATTGGTGGACTGGTTAACCCAAGGGCCAGTCACCAATACTGAGAAATTGGCTTACCTGGCACAAACTTTTTTCCTCGGGGCAATCAAGTCTCATCAGCAACGGATTAAATTCATGGAAGATTTGTTGCTGCACATGAAATCTTGGCACAACACATTGGTGGCCATACAGAATGAAACCAAAGCCGATTACCCCAATTATCCGCATGATCTTCCCGATGAAGAGTTCTACCCAAACCTGACCTTGATGTTGGGGGTCAAAAAAATCGGTGCCAATGTGGCATGGGTGAAAGAAACATTGGTGCTGTTAAAAGAAAGAAGTTGAACCTAAACCAAAATGTAATGATCTAACCACATATGAACGGGTGGTTGATAAGAGTGGCATTGATATGGGGGTTTTTATTTCCTCAGTCAGGTAATACTGAGTTCAAAAGTCAGTGTTATGGTGAACCTCATAACGGTCTGATCAAACATACCGTACAATTGCCTAAGACCGGCACAAACTTCAAAGCATACAGCCAGTTCGGCTGGTATTTGGGACGAACCTATGTCCATGAAAAGGTGGCTGCTGTGGTACTAGGAGCTTATGAAAAACTGTACGTGGCAAACCCAAAACATACATTTGTTTATGGTGAAACTGGTTGGCCTGAAGGTGGTCTTTTCAAACCGCACAAAACCCACCAAAATGGTTTGTCTGTTGATTTTATGGTGCCAGTGATGGATGCCAACAACCACCCTGTATCTTTACCATTAACGGCTGCTAACCGATATGGCTATGACTTGGAATTTGACCAACAAGGGCAAGGTGAGGGTATGCGTATTGATTTTGAGTTATTGGCTTCTCACATCAAACATTTACACCTGCAGGCTAAAACCCATGGCATTGCCATCAAAAGAGTGATTCTGGCTCCGGATTTACAACCCGGGTTATTCGGCACCACCACTGGTGACTACCTCAACCAACACATCAAGTTCAACACAAACCAGGCCTGGGTCAGACATGACGAACATTACCACGTTGATTTCTCGGTAAAGTGCTTGCCGTTATAATCGCTGTGAGGACATAAATAACAGCTAATGCACACCTTTTATAAGAAAAAGGTTGCGATATAACCACAGTCTCTTATGATAAGCACTTTTTATCGTTGGAACGGTTGGTATGAGTGAATTTGTTGCTGATTTGGTTAAACGCGTAAAGCCTTCTGCAACCATTGCCGTCAGTATGAAAGCGGCTGAATTGAAAAGGGCGGGTAAAGACGTCATTGGCTTGGGAGCAGGAGAACCTGATTTTGATACCCCGGAGCACATCAAAGAGGCGGCCATCGAAGCCATCAGAACTGGACAGACTAAGTACACTGCAGTCGATGGCACACCTGAGTTGAAGCAGGCCATTATGGGTAAATTGTTGCGTGAAAATCACGTCAGTTACCAACCCAATGAACTGTTGGTTTCTTGTGGTGCCAAGCACAGTATTTTTAATTTATTGAATGCTGTGATCAATCCAGGTGATGAAGTCATTATCCCAACACCTTATTGGGTGTCATATCCGGACATGACATTATTGGCCGGTGGTCATTCAGTGATTGTAGAAACCACCATTGAAGCCAATTTCAAACTCACTGCTGAGCAATTACAAGCCGCCATCACTCCAAGAACAAAACTGGTGATGTTGAACTCACCCAGTAACCCAACCGGTAAAGCCTACACAGAAGCTGAGCTGTCAGCCCTGGGTGAAGTGATTAAGGCCAATCCACATGTGTTGATTGCCACAGATGACATCTATGAACACATTTACTGGGGCCAAGAACCTTTGACCAATTTGGTGTCCTTATTTCCTGAAATGAAGGATCGGGTGATTATCATCAATGGTGTTTCCAAAGCCTATGCCATGACTGGCTGGCGTATTGGCTATGCAGCAGGCCCTGCTGACATCATAACGGCCATGCGTAAGATCCAGTCTCAAAGTACCTCTAACCCATGCTCCATTTCGCAAGCGGCGGCCACGGCTGCTTATAATGGCCCTCAAGATTGCTTGGGTGTGATGAAGGCAGCTTTTAAAGAGCGTCATGATTATTTGGTTGAGGCGCTGGATGCATTACCGGGGATCAACTGCTCGGAAGGCAATGGCGCATTTTATGCCTTTCCTGATGTAACAGAAGTGATCAGCCAAATTGATGGTGTTGATGATGATGTTGAGCTGTCAACCTGGTTATTGGAGCAAGCAGGTGTTGCCGTGGTGCCTGGCACGCCATTTGGGGCTCCCGGGTATGTGCGCTTATCGTTCGCCACATCAATTGATGTTTTGAAAGATGCTGTGGGTCGAATCGAAGATGCACTTCAGTCGGTCTTTAAATCAGGCTAACTATGCAATACCGAATCACTGTCCATTATGCAGAACTGGCTTTAAAGGGTAAAAATCGCAGCCAATTTGTGAAGCGTTTGCGTCAGAATGTCCGGCGTAAATTGGCCTCATTGAACTTTGATTGGGAAGTGACATCCATTCATGACCGCATTTTTATCGAAGCGGGCCATGTGGCTTCGACTGATGCAGAGTATGTGGTCGCTGAAATTGCAAGGATCCCAGGCATAGCCTGGTTAAGCCATGTCCACTGGTTTGGAACCAAGGAATATCAATTCAATCAGCCCAATGCTGACCTGTCGCCATTACATGCAGTGATCAAAGAAATGGCGATCAAAACCTTTAAGCCAGATCATAGTTTTGCCATGAAGGTCAAACGCAGTGATAAGCAGTTTCCTATGACTTCTCAACAGTTGGCCATAGATTTGGCGGGAACTGTTCTCAAAGAGACTCAATGGGAACAGGTTGATCTCAAAGCCGCCGATCAATTTTTCTATGTCAATATTTCAAACAGGGGCATAGCAGTGCATTCTAATAAGATCAGAGGGACTGGCGGTTTACCGGTATCAACCACGGGTCGGGTACTGACGTTGTTATCAGGTGGTTTTGATTCCCCGGTTGCTGCTTGGTTGATGGCCAATCGAGGTTGTAACGTTGATTTTGTCCACTTTTCAGCCAGCCACCACAACAGCAAGGATGTGGAGGCGTACAAAATTTCCAGGATAGTCAAAACCATCAGTGAGGTGGCAGGTAGGGTCCGGTTATATATTGTGCCTTATACCCATTTCGATATGGCGCTGATGGAACATGGTTTGAGCTACGATTTGATATTGTTTCGTCGTTTTATGGCGAGGGTTTCAGAAAAACTCATGGAGAGAATCGAAGCACAGGCTTTGGTTACTGGTGATAATTTAGGCCAAGTGGCTTCTCAAACCCTGGAAAACATTGACTCCATGAATCAATCAATTGCTGCGCCCATCTTACGGCCTTTGCTGACTTATAACAAAGAACAAATCATAGAACTCTCCAATCAACTGGGCTTATTTGAAGTTTGTTGTGAACCCTATAAAGACTGCTGTGCTCTGATCAGTAAAAACCCGAAAACCAAATCAAAAGCCGAATTTTTGGAAAAATTAGAACTCAATCACCTCACTCATTATGATGAGTTAATGGAAGACACTTTGGCAGAAATGACTCAAGTCACCTATAACTTTGGACATTTAGAGCACATCAAACAAGGGGAGGGGTAAGCAGATAGCATGCCAACACCAAGCATAAGACTGATCAAACCTGAAGACAACAAAGCAGTCAGGGAGCTGGTGTTAGAAACACTTGCTGAATTCGGTTTGTTTGGCGAAGGCTTTGCCGGTGTAGATAAGGAGTTGGAAGACATGCATGCTGCTTATGCAGATGAGCTGAGTGCTTATTATGTCGTTGAAGTTGATGGCAAAGTGGCAGGGGTGGGTGGATATGCACCTTTGCTTGGTACCAGACGTGGTACCACGGCTGAGTTAAGGAAAATGTACTTAACTAATGCGTTACGTGGCCAAGGGCTTGGTCAAAGATTGATTGATTTGTGTATCCATGAAGCCACTCAAAAGAAGTATTCAAACATGTATTTGGAAACTGTGCCTGAAATGAAAGCCGCACAAGCTTTGTACCTGAAGAATGGTTTCAATTACGTTGAGCGTATGGGAGAGACAGGTCATTGTAACTGCAGTGTAACCATGGTGAGAAAATTGAATGATTAAACCATTACTGGTAATAATTCTTATAACGGTCAGCGTCTCTTGTGCTAATCAGCAACGCCTAGCCAGTGATCTCCCAGATGAATTACCCATTGCAATCAGCAACAACGCCACAGCTTATTTGAATGTAGATGGTCAGGATCAGTATTACAGTTTCAATGGCTTGACGACAGGTAAATCATATCAGGACATCACCAACCAGGCATTCGTCTGGAAAACTGGTGTTTGGCGTGAATTGGAGGTGCCTGCAGAACAATTACCTGTGTTGGCTTCTGTTGCTGTTGGTGTAGGAAGTTCTGTGTATTTGTTTGGCGGTTATACCGTGGCAGCTGACCACAGTGAAAAATCAATACCCAATGTATGGCAAATCAACGGTAAGGATCAAAGTTGGACAGCGTTACCCGCCATGCCCACACCAGTGGATGATGCAGTTGCGCTGGTGTATCAAGATCGATACATATATTTGATCAGTGGCTGGCATGATGTTGATAATGTTGACTTGGTCCAAGTATATGACATCAAAAACAAGGCTTGGCAGCAAGCCACAGCATTTCCTCTGCCAGCTGTGTTTGGCCATGCCGGTGGTATTGTCGACAACCAAATGGTTGTTTGTGATGGCGTCAAAGTACTTTGGCAAGGGGAGAAAAAACAATTTCTTCCATCTCCTGCATGTGCTGTTGGTGTGATCAATCCCAATGACCACACTGACATTGTATGGCAAACCATCGAACACCACAGTGGCATTGCGTACTACCGCATGGCAGCCACCAGCGATGAATCAAATCAAATATACTTTGTTGCAGGCAGTGACAATCCGTATAATTATGACGGCATTGGGTACAACAAGGTCCCATCTGAACCAAGTAACAACATCAGAATATATGAGTTACAACATCACAAGTGGTCAACCATTGACAATTACATTCCCTCATCTATGGACCATCGTTCCATGTTAAATACCAAGAAAAATTTTGTCATCATGGGTGGTATGGGAGAAAACCAAGCCGTCCTGGACCGCATCGTATATATCAAAAAATCAGAAATCCGAGCTGATTCATATAATAATTAAGAGAGAGAATATTTATGAAAATCATGACTTTTGTCAGCTGTTTGTTCATGCTGTTTATATTTCAAGCGACACCCAGTTCAGCAGGCGAGGGCTTGCCGGATGGGGATGGTCCTTGGATCGTGTTGAATCATTACCAAAATAAAGACGATGTTTTGGCACTCAAAGAAGACTATGATTTGTGGAAAATTGACGAAAAGAATAAGACAGTCTTGATGATGATTGATGAGCCGGCAGCTTATCAAGAACTATTGGATCTTGGGTTCTCACTCAAATTACACGACGAATTGATGAGTCAGCAAGCCGAGTTAATGAAGCAAAAGTTCCTTGGGAAAATGCCAATCACTGGCTTTCCTTGTTACCGCACAGTGGCTGAAACCTATGCGGCTATGACCACCATGCAAAACGATTATCCAGATTTGGTCACATTGATCGATATTGGTGATTCTTGGCACAAAACTGAGCCTGGAGGTTTGGCTGGTCATGACATTCAAGTGGTGAAAATCACCAATGCCAATGTGGTTGATCCCAATAAGCCCATTTTATTTGCCATGGGTTCCATTCATTCACGTGAATACCCACCTGCTGAATTGGTGACTCGTTTTGGTGAACATGTGCTGTCAAATTACGGCTCAGACCCTGACATAACTTGGTTGGTTGACCACCATGAAATTCACTTGCTGATGCAGGGTAACCCTGATGGTCGCAACATCTCTGAAAATGAAGCTTCACCCAACCAACGTAAAAACCGCAATGAAAACCATTGTTTTGGGGGGAATCAACAAGGCGTTGACATGAATCGGAACTTTGATTTCAGATGGAATCAAGGCACTGGTTCCAGTGGCAGTGACTGTAGCGAGGTCTTTCGAGGCGACTCAGCAGTCAGTGAACCGGAAACCACTGCGATTAATAATTACATCCAAACCTTATTTCCTGATCAAAGACCGGATGACCTGGTGACCGCTGCACCACTGGATAAACCAGGGGTGTATTTGGATATCCACAATGTGGCGGAGTTGACTTTATTTCCATTTGGTTTTTCTAACAGTGCAGGTCAGGCACCTAACCATGATCAATTGATGACTTTGGCCAGACGCATGTCATTCTTTACTGGCTATCGCCCAGAACAATCCAATGCGTCACTGGGTGGTGCCGATGGTGCATCTGATGACAATGCTTATGGTACTTTAGGTGTTGCTGCCTATACCATTGAGCTTGGCGAGGGAGGTTTTTACTCCAGTTGTTCTGCATTTGAAAACACCATTTATCCTGATAACCTTGAAGCCAATATATATGCTGCTAAAGCATCGCGAGCGCCTTATTTAACTGCATCAGGACCTGATGTGATCGATTTGCCACAGAATGTGATTGAAGTTTCAGCTGGCAATTCTTTTGCGGTCAACGGAACAGCGACAGACACTCGCTTTAATGCATCTAACGGTACTGAGCCCACCCACAACATCACTGCTGTTAAAGCCTATATAGGCACCCCTTCATGGGTGGGTGGTGCTGTGGCCATCGACATGAATCCAACCGATGGTAATTTCAATAGCAGCGTAGAAGCTTTTAACGGCAGCATAGACACAACGGGTTTGGCTGAAGGCCGATACACCGTTTGGTTTGAAGCCACTGATGATGGTTCTGTTGGGGCCTTCAATGGTATCACCGGTGTGCCTGCAGCGATTTTTGTTGATGTGGTCAATCCAGCTAATATAGGTACACTTGATGGAACAGTGAGGGATTTATCTGACAATGAAGCTGTCGAACAAGTGTTGGTAGAGTATGATGGCAATCAAACATTTACAGACAGTTCAGGTCAATACTCCATACAAACCTCAGCCACAACCGCGGATCTGATGTTTTCTAAGGTGGGGTATGTATCCACAAGCATTTCATCAGTTGATGTTTTGGCTGGTATGACAACCACCCAGAACACGTTCTTAGCGCCCTCCTGTGAAACTATATTCTTAAATGATGATGTTGAAGCTTACAGTGTTATCGGGGAAGCCATCAGTGCAGGCTGGTCTTTGGTGAATGGATCTGGTGCCAGTAACGACTGGCGGGTCGAATCTGGAGATAATCACACGGTTGGTGGAACCAGAGCATTCGTGTCAAGTAATGTAGGTGAAGTTTCTGATAAGAGTCTTGTCACACCAGCCGTAGCGATCGGCGAACAAGCTGAGTTGACTTTCTGGCATAAACACCAATTTGAATCCAATAATGATGATTACGATGGTGGTGTGATTGAAATCAGTACCAATGGAGGCAGTAATTGGACAGACTTGGGCAATGACATCACTCAAAATGGTTACAACGGTACCCTCAGCTCCGGTTTCAGTAATCCATTGGGAGGCAGACCCGCTTTTGTGGACAGTTTGGGTACGTTTACTGAAGTCATTGTTGATTTATCATCATACAGCAACGAGACTGTTTTAATCAGGTGGCGCATGGGCACAGATTCTGACATATCTGCTGGAGATTGGAAAATAGATGACATCAATCTGATCGCATCTGGCGATTGTCCTGGGCCAATAGACATCATTTTTAAAGATAATTTTGATAATTGATACAGGAAATAAACAGCTAATATGAAAGTAATCATTCAATCAAAATTAATTTTGATGTACTTACTGGCTTCAACAGCTTGCTCTGACGAGGTGATCAAATTAACTGATTATCAAGTGATGTCTATCAACACCCATCATCCTTTTGAACCCTCAGGATTGACGCTTAAACATGGTCAGTTGTTTACTGTCTGTGATGATTCTAATTTTATCTATCAAGTCAATATACTGGATGACTCCAATGCTTCAGCAGAACCCGTGATTAAAATTGATCTGGCAGAGCTGGGGGCATCGGAATTGGATTTGGAAGGCTTGACCACTGTTGGTGAGGCGTTTTACGCGGTCAGTGAAAAGCACCACAAACTCATTCGTGTTAGCGACCAGGCGGCTTCCTGGGTTCCAGCCAGTGACAGTATTTATCAGAATGCTTATGAATCAGGTTTGTTTCAGATGGACAATGCAGGTCTGGAGGCGGCTGCCTATATGGGAGACCAGACATTTTTGCTTACTGTAGAGCGCCAACCCCGTGGCTTGATCGAAGTGACTTTTGACGACTCTTTTGAGCAGGTGATCAAACAAACCAATCAATTGTTTGATGACAGTAAATACCCGGTCGAATTAAGCAGAAAACCTGATTTAACCGGATTGTTTATTTATGACGATGTACTTTATGCCCTACACCGCAATGCATACCTGATACATGAATTAATTAAGGATGAAAATGGTCATTACCAAGAAGGTAAAGCATGGTCATATGAACACATTGTTAAAGCCCCGGAAAATGCCTACCAGGACATGCGCTTTGGCCATGCTGAAGGGTTGGCTGTCGATGCCGATTATTTTTACCTGATACTGGATAACAACAACAACCCTAAGTTGAAAAATCCAAACAACGTTCAGCCATTATTGATCAAAGTCAAACGTCACTGATTGGACAGCTGTGACCAGATCAGATTTAATGAATGGTTTTGGTATTTGGTGATCAGGCCTGGGTTCTATGCCAAATTCATCACGTGATAACAAATCAGTGCTGTGACTTTGAACTTGCCAATTGATTGGCGTATTAGGATCCAGTTCTATCATAAGCTTGATGTCTTTTTTCCCGTCAAAATAATATTGCAACATCCGCTGGCCGGCATTGAGGGTAAGTGGTTCAGGCAAAACAGCTGAGCGGCCTTCAATACTTAGCTTATGAATAACCATGGCCGATTGGGTATATATTTCTAATATTTCAGTGTTGTGGTGGGCCGAGAATACCACCTCTAAAGTGAGGTTCTCACCTTGTTTCATGGGTTTTGAAATTTCAAAGAGTATGGGCTGTAATGCCACTGGATCATCTTGCAAGACCAAGTTTTTCAGCGGTTTTTTATACTTATTCCAAAATGAATTCACCTCATCTTTGTTGGAGGTTTTTTCAAAAATAGATTCATTCCAACCTGATGTTTCGACATCGTAGTGATAGAAATATCCGCGTTCATCATCAACATCATACAGGTATGAAATACTGGTGGGGTGGGGTTGTTGTGGGCTGATCGTTGGTTGGCTATAGAAGGGATAAATCAAAATTCCAATCGGTAATAACAGTAAAATCAAACCTTGTTTGGCATTTTTCATTGGGCTTACAACAGGTACAAATAAAGCCAATATGAACACCAACAAAACGGCTGTCATGGGCAAAGCAGCCATCCCCAGCGCAATGGGTAAATTAATCAACAACATGCCAACCAGGATGAATGCAATGGCAGCAGTAATGGGTGCGATTTGTTCTGAAATTTTTGGAGCAAATAACACGGCAATCAGGACAATGGCGGCCAGCAGCACAGGAATCAACATGATGCCTGCACCGGGTAAATAATAGACCAATGGAGCGGTGATAAATACCCACAACAGAACAGCCACTTGCATCTGCTCCAATCTTTTATTTTTGTTGAATAAACCATATGTGGTCATTGTGATGACGGCGGCACCGACAAGTAAACTTAACATGATCCAATGGCCTTGGTAGGGAAAGCCTTGCAAAACATCTTTGGTCTCAGGGAACATCACGTTAATTAAATACAACAATAACCAGCACCAACCAGCTGCCAATACGCTGGCTAAGGACAGAGGAAGCAGTCCAGCTAACAGTCCTTTGATAGAAGTTTTTTGTTCTTTAAACCCATAGGCTATAGACACCAATAATGTCAGTGAGATGGTAAACAGGATGAACCAATTAAAGGCTGTAGAGTAACTGATGAGGCCCAGTAATGGGATTGTAAAATACACCAAAGAATCATCTGATTTAAGGTGGTTTAAATCAGCTTGTGAAAAATGTTTTACCATACTGAAAACCTGAATGGCTTGGTGTGCCAATGTGTCGATGGATAAATTTTTTAAGCTGTCCAGTTGGGTATGGTAATTATGGTGGTCATCAATGAAAGCAAAATTGAAGCCATTGATTTTTCCTTGTTGATTGAAAGGTGTTAAGTCTGTGTCATTGGGCAACATGCGGTATATTTCATAGTGCAATGAAGTGGTCACCGGCAAAGGTACTGAAGCCGCTTCAAAAGCTTCAATCATGGATTTGTTCCCGCTTACAGTTTCAGGCCACATCATGGCAGGTCCGCTGCTGCCGCGGGCTTCAAGGTTGATGATCAAGCCAATGTCATATTTATCCAACCTTTCGTTGATGAACGCTCGTGCACCCAGCAGGCCGATTTCTTCTGCATCTGTGAACAACATCAGAATGTCATTTTTGGGTTTGGGTGCCGTTTTGATGAGGGCATTTATGGTCTCAAGAATAACGGCTACGCCACTGGCATCATCTCCAGCTCCGGTTGCTGAAAACTTAGCGGCATCGTAGTGAGACATCAATAGCAAATCTTTGGCGTTGGGGTCGGTGCCAGGATAAATGGCCATTATATTGGTGATTGGAGATGCTGTTTTATTTTTTGGGCTGAAGCTGGTCGTTCTGTGTTTGTTGACTTTTAAACCCATTTTTTGGAGTTCGGTGATCAAATACCGCTGGGCATCTTCATGGTAATACTCTCCAACAGCCCGTGGCCCCCGAGTCAAATGGTCCACATGTTTGATGACATTTTCTAGAAAGATACCATCGTAAAATAAATCCGGAGGCGTGTTTGAGGGGAAACTTAACTGGTATCCGCCCCATGAGATCAAGGTAAATAAAGCGATGTAAAATGCATTTTTTAGCATGATGATTGCGTTGGTTAATAAGCACAATCACCTTATCACAAATCAGTGCTTTGAAGCAGAGAAGATTGCTGTCTTGCTTTATCCTCTTACAATGTGGGTACCCAGTTGATTGAGTTTTTCTTCAATGGCTTCATAGCCTCTATCGATGTAATGGATGTCATGGACTTCGGTGGTGCCAGAAGCGGCCAACCCGGCCAATACCAATGATGCAGATGCACGTAAATCAGTGGCGGTAACGGGGGCTCCACTCAGTCCATCGACGCCTTTTATGATGGCCTGGTTGCCTTCAACATGAATGTTTGCACCCATGCGATTCAATTCTTCGACATGCATGAACCTGTTTTCAAACAGCGTTTCAGTAATCACACTGGTACCATCAGCTATGGTGTTCAAGGCACAAAACTGCGCCTGCATATCGGTTGGGAACGCAGGGTGAGGTGCGGTTCTGATGTCAACTGGTGTGGGTCTTTTGCCATGCATGTTTAAACTGACTGAATTTTCAGTGGTTGTGATTTCAGCGCCTGCTTCGGTCAATTTATCAAATACGGCATCTAAATCATTGTTGCATGAGTTGTTGATGGTTATGGAACCACCAGTAATCGCTGCAGCCACTAAAAATGTACCTATTTCAATGCGGTCTGGCATCACCGCATGGTGGGTTCCGGTCAATTGCTCTTTGCCTTGAATGTAAATTTTAGAGGTGCCTTCACCTTTGATGTCTGCACCCATGGCTTTCAGGTATTTGGCTAAATCCACAACCTCCGGTTCTATGGCTGCATTTTCAATCAAGGTTTCACCTTTGGCTAAACAGGCAGCTATCATGATGTTTTCAGTACCTGTTACTGTCACTTTGTCCATCACGATTCGATTGCCTTGTAAACGATCACAAGAGGCCAATATATACCCATCTTTAACATCTATTTGAGCGCCCATGGCTTGTAGACCCTTGATGTGGAGATCAACTGGCCTGGCTCCAATTGGGCACCCTCCTGGTAAAGACACTTTGGCGCGACCGTATCTGGCTACCAATGGACCCAAAGCCAATATGGAAGCTCGCATGGTTTTAACGGTTTCATATGGCGCCGTTTGATTGTTCAAATGATCCGTACAGATGGTGATGTCTGCGTGGTGATCGACAGTGAGTTCAGCACCCATTTGAACCAACAACTCATTCATGGTGGTTACGTCATGTAAATGAGGTACACGGGATATGTGTGATTCACCTTGCCCGACAATGGTGGCTGCCAGTATGGGCAGAACGGCATTTTTTGCGCCAGAAGCGTTGATGGTTCCTTGAATGGTATGTCCGCCAGTGATGGTGATTTTGTTCATGCTGTTGTCCTTTGGGCTTTTATTGCTGAGTGACTTGCTGGTACTCTTCAGGTGTTAGGGCTTTGATGCTTAAAGCATGAATGTCTGCTTCCATGTGTTTGCCCAGGGCTTGGTATATCATGCGATGACGTTTGATTTTCATCAATCCATTGAATTCGGCAGAAACCACCAGTGCTTCATAATGGCGTTGATCTTCACCACTGACTTCAAGGTGTTCGCAGTTGATCTGTGCTGAAAGTAATTTTTTGACTTCGTTGGGGTGCATGAATCGTAATTGTTTGTTTGTTGAGGGCGCATTATCTTGTAAAATAGATCGTTTATAAAGTAGTTGTCATCATTTTTTTTAACCAATGATGATTTTGTGTGCTCCACCCTCTAACCATATTGAGGGTTTGGAACTCTAAAAATAAGGATAAAACTAAAAATTATGCTGGAATCTTCACTTTATTTAGTGGCTGGTCTTGCCTTACTCATTTATGCCGCTGATAAGTTTGTATTGGGAGCAGCATCAACTGCCAAACACATGGGTGTGTCTACCATGTTGGTGGGTCTGATTATTGTCGGGTTTGGAACCTCTGCCCCGGAAATGGTGGTTTCAGCCATTGCTTCATTCAAAGGTAACTCGGGTCTGGCATTGGGTAATGCCGTGGGTTCAAACATCACCAATGTGGCTTTGGTATTGGGTGTTGGGCTACTGATTGTACCCATGAGTATCAAATCACAAACCATCAAACGAGAAATGCCCATATTGTTATTGGTTACTTTGATGGTGTTGTTCTTGTTGATAGATTTGAAATTAACTTTTATCGATGGTGTCATCTTAATCACCAGTATGTTCATCGTCACAGGTTTCTTGTTGGTCATTGGTATGAAGAGTGATCGCGATCAATTCAGTGATGAATTTGAAGCTGAATATGATTTGGACATCAGCTTAAATAAAGCCATTGCCTTTCTGATTTTTGGGATTGTCATGTTACCCATAGCCTCTCAGGCGATGGTCAAGGGTGCTACTGAGATCGCGCTGTTATTTGGTGTTTCTGATATGGTTATTGGTTTAACCATTGTGGCTTTAGGAACCTCTTTACCTGAATTGGCCGCCACCATTGCCAGTGCCATGAAAAAAGAACATGATTTGGCCATCGGCAATATTGTTGGGTCAAACATGTTCAACCTGTTAGGAGTCATCGGCATATCTGGTTTAATCAGAGAGTATGAATTCACTGCACATTTCATCAAATATGATTATTTTTACATGTTGATGCTGACGGTCTTTTTGTTTTTGGCTTCAGTTTATTTTGTTCTTAAAGATCGTTTTATTTCGCGAATGATTGGATTGGTGCTGGTGTTGATGTACATTACTTACATGATCTGGTTGTATTTTAGTGAAGGCATATGAATTCAATGAATACCGAACAAATTCTTCAACAAGCTCAAACTGTTTTTGCCATTGAGCAGGCTGGCTTACAGACGTTACAACAAAATTTGGGCGACACATTTGTTGATGTGATCAAGACCATGATGGCCTGCCAAGGTCACATTGTAGTGATTGGTATGGGTAAATCTGGTCACATTGGTAATAAGATTTCAGCCACATTGGCATCGACAGGCACCCCGGCATTCTTTGTTCATCCGGGTGAGGCCAGTCATGGCGATTTAGGCATGATAACGGCAGGTGATGTGGTACTGGCCATTTCTAACTCGGGTGAGACTGAAGAGGTTTTAACGATTTTGCCAGTGATCAAGCGCATGGGGGCCAAATTAATTTCGATGACTGGCAAACCTGCTTCTACATTGGCTAAAAACTCAGACATCCATCTCGATGTTTCAGTGGCCGAAGAGGCCTGTCCATTGGGGCTGGCACCAACCACCAGTACCACGGCAACCCTGGTCATGGGAGATGCATTGGCAGTGACATTATTGGAACTGAGGGGTTTTACCAAAGAAGATTTTGCCCGATCTCATCCAGCCGGTTCATTGGGCAAGAAACTTTTATTGGGAATCAAGGACGTGATGCGAACTGGTGATGCAGTGCCTCAAGTTGATCAAACCGCCTCATTCAGCGAAGCACTGTTGGAAATGAACAGCAAAGGTTTGGGCATGACTGCTGTCACCCATCAACAATCGGTGGTTGGGGTTTTTACTGATGGCGACTTACGTCGGACATTGAATGAATTTGATCAATTTAAACAAAAGCCCATTGGCGAATTGGCCACATTAAACCCCGTGATGATAAAACAAGATAAAATGGCTGTTGAAGCAGCACAAATCATGGAAACCCATAAAATCCATTCTTTGTTGGTGGTGAATGATGACAATCAATTGGTTGGTGCCTTAAATATTCACGATTTATTAATGGCTGGAGTGGTTTGATGGAGTTCAGTGAAGAAATATGGGATATGGCCAAGCAGATAAAGCTGGTTATATTTGATGTAGATGGGGTGCTGACAGATGGTGGTTTGTACTTCACTGATGATGGCAGAGAAATCAAAAAGTTTAATGTGAAAGACGGCTTGGGCATCTCAATTTTAGTTAAGAAGGGCATTGAAGTGGCTGTGATCACAGGCAGAAGTTCTGTCATTGTTGCTGATCGGATGAAATCTTTGGGTGTTAATCATGTCTATCAAGGTAGGATGAATAAATTAGAAACCTATGAAAACTTAAAAGTGGCCTTGAATATTTCTGATGATGAAGTGGCATTTGTTGGTGATGACATCATTGATTTGCCCATCATGTCACGCTGTTCTTTGTCAGTAGCGGTTGCTGATGCACACCAAGATGTTAAATCAGAAGCTTGTTTGGTGCTGAACAAACGTGGTGGCATGGGAGCTGCACGAGATGTGTGTGATTTGATCATGAAGGCCCAGGGGTTGGCCCATGATTTTTGTCAAAGCCAACAATGATTGATGCCGCTAGATTTAAACAGCTGTTGCTGTTTAGCTTGTTGACAGTCTTGAGCTATGGCGTCTATGAACGCTTTTTCAATTTATCGACCAATGACAAGTACAAAGCATTTACCAAAGGCTATGCCCTCACTGGTGTAGTGATCAAGTCCACTGATGAAACGGGAGCAGTGGTCACCACAGTACAATCACCAGCCATCACCCACTATGCAGACTCGGAAGTGACTGTGATTGAGCAGCCAAACATCACCTTGCATGAAGCCCAGGGAAATTGGGTGTTCACTTCAGAATCAGGTCAAATCAACCCGGATAAAACAGAAATATATTTTCCCGAGCAAGTGGTTGTTAATTTAGACAGTGAATCGGAAAATCCTATCACCATCACCACCAGTGCTTTAGAAGTCAATGTAATTGATAAAATTGGTAAAACCAAAGCGGAATTGAAGCTGGATGAAGTGGGAACCATGTTGAAAGGTTTGGGTGCGGTGATTAACTTTAATCAACAAGAAATAGAAATATTGAGTGAGATGTATGCAGAATTTGAAAACTAATTTAACATTGGCTTTGTTGTTTTCTTCAACAGGACTATGGGCACTGGACAGTGACAGAGCGGCCAAGATTGTGATCCAGGGGCCGGGTTGTGTCACTAAACTTAAGGACAACCAAACTGAGTGCAATAATGGGTTGACCATTGAACAAGGTTCCCTGTTGATAAAATCCACTTATGGCATGATCAATCACAAAAACAAGGGCATAGAAAGTGTTTTGATGAAAGGTGATCAAGTCTATATGGAGCAAATGATGGAAGATCAGGACAAAATGATCATCAAGGCCAACCAAATTGATTACCGCAAAGAGGCCGAAAAAGTTTACTTGTCTGGTAACGTCAGCATCAAAAGTTCTATTGGTGTCACTACCGGTGAGAATATTGAATTCGACTTAAAAACACAGGAAATCATTTCAGCCGGAAACGATAACAAACAATTCAGAATGGAAATTGACCAAAAAGATGATTGAAGCATTTAACATTGTTAAGAGCTACCAGAAAAGGCAGGTCATTTCTGACGTTTCATTCAAAGTCAATCAAGGAGAAGTGGTTGGTTTGCTGGGACCCAATGGCGCAGGTAAGACCACTTGTTTTTATATGGTGGTGGGCTTGATTCCTGTGGACAGTGGTCACATTATCATAGATTCCATTGACTCTACAAAGTTTGGCATGCATGAGCGTGCCAAATTAGGCTTGGGCTATTTACCTCAAGAAGCATCGGTGTTCAGAAAACTGTCTGTTAAGGACAACATCATGGCTGTGCTTGAGCTCAGAAAAGACCTGAGCAAATTGCAAAAAGAAAGCCGGTGTTTGGAGTTGTTAGAAGAACTCAATGTGGAACATGTCAAAAATCAATTGGGCATCAGCCTTTCTGGTGGTGAGCGCAGAAGGGTGGAAATTGCCAGGTCTTTAGCCATGGAACCCAAATACATACTGTTGGATGAACCCTTTGCTGGTGTGGATCCTGTTTCAGTGATTGACATACAAAAGATAGTCTATCATTTGAAAAGTAAAAACATCGGAGTGCTGATTACTGATCACAATGTCAGGGAAACACTGGGGATTTGTGACCGTGCTTATGTGCTGAAGGAGGGCGGGATGCTTGCCAAGGGTAAACCAGAAGAAATCATCAGTAATCCAGATGTTAAGCGTGTGTATCTGGGTCAAGATTTTTCGATGTGATAAATGGTAATTGGGTTGAATTTGACTGCTGTTTTGGTTATATTAATAAAGCAGGAGAAAAATGAAAATAATTACTCGAGTCCAGTTGCCTAAAGCCCCTCTTAAAGTTCTTCTCTCTTGCGTCAATCTAATTCACAAAGGCATTGCAGCAGGACTGGTTATTCAAATTCAGCTTCTCATTGAATCCATAAGCACCCAATCAAATGACATTGTATTTGAATCGGTACCTGTACCATTGTTGCCTACTGTGGGTAACATCAATGAGAAATTCCATTAAGTTGAGCCACATGGCTCAAAGAATGAGGTTAAGTAATATGCATTTAACAATCACTGGTCACCAACTAGAAGTCACTGATCCTATCAAAGAATACATCGAAACTAAATTTGAGCGAATAAAAAGGCATTTTGATCAAGTATTGAATGCACATGTGATCATCAGTGTAGAAAAAGTGAGACATAAGTCAGAAGCGACAATGCATATAGGGGGTAGGGATTTTTTTGCAGACTCTACCGAAGATCATTTGTATAAATCGATTGATTTGTTGGTGGATAAACTGGACAAACAAATCAGACGTCATAAGGATAAAATGAGCAATCATCATCGAGAAGAAGTGTTCAAAATGAATCAAGCCAGCTATTAAATAAATTAATAGGTTTGAATTTTAATAAAGGCTTAACATGGCGTTAAGCCTTTTTAGTGGTTAACCATGAAAATAATTGATATTTTAGAAGAGGATAAAATGGTGCTGAACCACCATTTTATCAGCAAGAAAAGGTTGTTTGAAACCATGGCTCAGCTGTTGGCTGAAAATAATGCTGAAGCCTTGAATATTTACCACAGTTTCGTTGAAAGGGAAAAGTTAGGCAATACCTCATTAGGTAATGGTGTGGCAGTTCCACACGGAAAGTGCTTGCCAGAAAATGACATCAGAGCCTGTGTTATCAAAATGTCGCAACCTGCTGATTATGAGAGCATTGATGATGTTAAGGTCAGTGTGGTTATTGGCATTGCTTTTCCTAAATTGATTAACAAATATCACCATGCACTGATGAAGGATACCGCTTTCCTGTTTCGTCAACACCGGCTGTTCAAGAACCTCATATTGGCAGACACCAAGGAGCAACTCACCGAAGAAATATTAAAAGGCTTTCAGCTATGCAACAATTGGTCATAATTACAGGGTTATCAGGCGCAGGTAAAACTGTGGCACTGCGTTCAATGGAGGATATGGAGTTTTATTGTGTTGATAACTTACCAGTTAATATGTTGCAGCAATTCTCACAACACATCAGTTCTGATAAAGAGTTTTATCCCAAAGTGGCTGTGGGGATTGATATCAGAAGTAACAACAAAGACTTAAGTGCTTTTAAGGATTTAATTGCAAATATCGATCAAAGTGTACTGAATATAAAGGTAATTTTCCTATCAGCTGACCCCAAAACAGTTCTCAAGAGGTACTCAGAAACCAGACGAAGGCACCCATTATCAACAGATAATCATAAATACAGCCTGACAGAAGCGATCAAAATTGAAAATGAGTTGATGAGTGATTTTAAATTACATGCTGACTTGATCATCGACACCAGCCAACTAAAGATTCAGCAACTCAAACAACAAATTTGGCAAATCATGAGTCAGCCCAATAAACACGTTTCTGTCATCGTTAAATCTTTTGCATTTAAGCGTGGCGTTCCTTTTGATGCTGATTTTGTATTTGATGCCCGTTGTTTACCCAATCCATATTGGCAGCATGAGTTGCGCACACAAACGGGACGTGATGAAGCTGTCAAAGAATTTTTAGGTCAGAAGCATATAGTCAAAGAATACTTGGATGATTTGTGTTTCTTTGCAAAGAAGTGGATCAGTCAATTCGAGGCCAATGACCGAAGCTATATCACCATTGCCATTGGATGCACAGGCGGTCAACATCGTTCAGTCTATTTGGTGGAAGCATTGCATGAGTTTTTAGAAAAAAAATCCATCAAGAATATGATGCAGCACCGGGAACTGAGTTGATTAAGGTTCAACACCTGTTTTTTCATAAAAAATAAAATCAAACTCAAATTCTTTGTTTTCGGCGGATATGGGGTTGTTGGTGATTCGATTGATTTTCCATTGCTGCCAATCTACTTTAGGGAAAAAGGTGTCACCTTCAAATGAAGCTTTAAGTTGGGTAAGTATCAATTGGTTGGCAAGGGGGAGCATCATGGTATATATCGCAGCACCGCCAATGACCATAATCTCATCTTCATCTTTAATTAATTCCAGTGAATCAATGACTTCAAAGCCTTTCCTGGCAAAGTTTCTATTGCGACTTAATACGATGTTCCTGCGCTTGGGTAAGGCGAAGGGTAAAGACTCGCAGGTTTTACGACCCATTAATAGCGTCTTCCCCATGGTTTGTTGTTTAAAAAACTTCAGATCTGCTGGTAGGTGCCAAGGCAGATTATTGTCACAGCCAATCAGTTGATTTTGATCCATGGCTGCAATCAAGGTTATTTTCATACTGCCACAAGTCCTTTGATGTGTGGATGAGCTTGGTAGTTTACCAATTCAAAATCTTCAAATTTAAATGCAAACAAGTCCTTCACGTCAGGATTAATTTTCATTTGCGGTAATTCATAAGTTGAGCGACTCAGTTGTTCATTGATTTGGTCCATGTGATTGCTGTAGATATGTGCATCACCAAAAGTATGAACAAAGTCTCCAGCCTCTAAATCACACACTTGTGCCATCATCATGGTGAGTAGGGCATATGACGCAATGTTGAATGGTACACCGAGGAAGACATCTGCACTCCTTTGATACAGTTGGCATGACAGTTTGTTGTTGGCGACATAGAATTGGAATAAACAATGACAGGGAGGCAAAGCCATGTCATCAACTTCTGCAACATTCCAGGCACTGACTATATGTCTTCTTGAATCGGGTTTGGTTTTTATTTGCTCAATCAGAAGTTTAATTTGGTCGACAGTTTGGCCATTCGGAGTTGGCCATGACCTCCACTGGTGCCCATAAACGGGTCCTAAATCACCATTTTCATCGGCCCATTCATCCCAAATTCTAACGCCATTTTCTTTCAAATACTTGATGTTGGTATCGCCAGCAATGAACCACAGCAATTCGTGAATGATGGATTTGAGGTGAAGTTTTTTGGTCGTCAATACTGGAAAACCTTGCTGCAAATCAAAGCGCATTTGATACCCAAAAACACTCGTGGTTCCGGTGCCGGTGCGGTCAGATTTTTCGACACCGTGATCAAGTATATGTTGGGCAAAATTTAAGTACTGGCGCATAAAAAAACCTTGTTATAAATGCAGTAATTATAACAAGGTTTTAAATTTTATTGATTCAATTAATCAGGCAGTTAACAGTTTTTGTACGATATTCCTGTTGTTGAAGCTGCTGATGATTTCATCCACATTGATATCCAAGCTATCCGCTTTCAAAGCGCCTGTGATACAAGGTCTTTCTTTGTTCGAAAACATGGCTTTCTTAGATAAGTCTATGAATTTAGGTTTTTCAAGTAATTGATCTTGGTTGTCTTTAACCAACAACACTTCAGGTTTCAAGCGTTTCTCTTTGTTGTGAGACAAAACCAACCCGGTTGAGCCATCAGACAACTGAACCACTGAGCCAGCAGGGTATAAACCAATGGCTTGAATAAACTCATCAACCAATTTACCACTGAATAATTTATTGCGCTGTTTGAACAACCACTCCATGGCGTGTGATGAAGTATAAACTTTACCATAAGGTTTTTTACTGGTCATGGCGTCGAATGTGTCAACAATACCTGCAATCTGACCAAATGCAGGGATTTCATCGCCAACTAAACCGTATGGATAGCCACTGCCATCAAATCGTTCATGGTGCGTTTCAGCTATAGTTAATATGTTGTGATCCAGTGTTTTGTCTTTGGCCAGCATTTCAACACCCAACTCAACATGTGATTCGAACATCTTGCGTTCTTCTGGGGTCAATGCTTCGTTTTTCTCAAGTAATTTGCGGCTCAGTTTGGTTTTACCAATGTCTGCCAGCAGCACACCTGAAACTAAAATTTCTAATTGCTCTTCTCTGATACCTAAGTGACGACCAAAAACAGCCGATAATATAGCTGATCGTAAAGAGTGACCATAAATGTATTGGCCTTTTTCTTTTAATTGGGTCAACCAAACCAAAGTATTTGGGTTGCGAATAACAGAGCTGACCACTTGTGAGGCAATTTGTTTGGTTTTCTTGATGTTTAAACCTTTGCCAACACGCAGATTAAAACTGGTTTCTTCAATGGCTGTGTTTAAATCAATCATTAAGTTATGGGCAGGACCAAATTCTTTCTTGATTGGTTTTAATGCTTGGGTGTAGTAATCATGCTTTACAACAAAAGGTTTAATTCGGCCGCGGTACTTATTGCCAACTTCTTTTTTGCGAAGCAAAGGAGAAGGTTTGGAAATCTCAGTTTCGGTAGAAAGTGATTTACCTTTTTCAACATCAATATAAACGTGTTCACAGAAAGCTCTTAAATCTCTGATCTCATTTTTACTTCTGATGTAGAAACCTTGAAACGGGAATGGTGTATCAAGCCAAGATCTGTCAAGCTTGCACACATACATGCCAACCTTCAAAAACTTAACCGATATTTTTTCTTTTTCGATATTCATGTTACTCAAACAATTATTATAGTTATGCCCAGTGTTGATATTAACACGGTTTTAAAAGGTTTTGAGTGATGAAGTTCACATTTTTTACAAATCTGTGACTTTTTTTGTCACATTTTTGTGGAGAAGTTGCTTTTTTTGGGGATTACTGACAATTGATGTCAGGATTTGGGGGATTTTTACTTGCAATAAAAAGTACACACCAAGCGGGTTTGCCTGGTGTGTGGACCGCTGCACAATGAATTATTTCATTGCTTTAATTTTTGCATTCAAACGACTTTTATGTCTTGCGATTTTGTTTTTGTGGTACAAGCCTTTTCTGGCCACACCATCAACCACAGGAACCATCTCTTTGAACAGTTCTTGTGCAGCTGATTTATCACCACTTTCAATGGCCGTAATTACTTTTTTCATTGATGTGCGTGCTTTTGAACGCAAGCTCATGTTATGCTGCCTACTTTTAACAGCCTGTCTAACGCGTTTTCTTGCAGATGCTGAATTTGCCAAACCTATTTCTCCTTTACAACAAGAATTTTAAAAAACGGCGCATTTTCCCACTAAAGATATGAATAGTCAACATGGATAGGTTATTAATTGAATGAATTTAATTAAATCTACTGCTGTGGTGAGTTTTTTCACCCTGTTATCAAGAATTTCAGGCTTTGTCCGTGATGTATTGGTGGCCAGGTTTTTCGGTGCCAATTTGCTCACAGATGCTTTTGTTGTGGCATTCAAGATACCTAATTTCATGCGCAGGTTGTTTGCTGAAGGTTCATTTTCTTTGGCGTTCATTCCGGTATTGAATGAAGTTAAGGCAAGGGAAAATAAGCAGGTTTTGCAAAACTTTGTCAATCATGTATTTGGTTGTTTGTTGGTGGTGTTGCTGTTGGTTGTGACCTTGTTGGAGTTGATCGCTCCAGGTGTGATCACCGTATTTGCACCTGGTTTTCTGGACCATGAAATGGTGTTTCAGTCTACAGTTGATATGCTGCGCATCACGTTGCCCTATTTGTTGTGTATTTCATTGGTGGCTTTCAGTGCAGGAATCCTCAACAGCTTTGGTCGATTTGCTTTGCCAGCGGCCACTCCAATCATTCTGAATCTGGTGCTGATATGGTCTGCCTTGTATCTCAGGGATGAGTATGATGTCCCGGTGAAAGCGTTGGCTGTGGGTGTGCTGATTGCAGGTTTTTTGCAGTTGTTGGTGCAAATTCCCGCTCTGATCCGATTGGGCCTATTGCCTAGACCAGTGGTTCGGTTTCATGATCCTGAGGTCAAGAAAGTGATGACTTTAATGCTGCCAACATTATTGGGTTCATCGGTGGCACAAATCAATTTGTTGATTGATACCTTGTTGGCGACTTTATTGCCATTAGAAGGCAGTCCAACTTTTCTGTATTATACTGATCGCTTGGTGGAGTTTCCTTTGGGTTTGTTCGGGATTGCCATTTCGACGGTGATTCTTCCAAAGCTGTCGATGGCATTTGCAGACCAAGACAAAGCAGATTACCAAAAAACACTGAAATGGGCCATGTCTTTGGCCATGTTCATCGCACTGCCTTCAGCGGTTGGCTTGTTGTTGCTGGCCCAACCTGTTGTCATTACATTGTTTGCCTATGACCAATTCACTTTGCAAAATGCACTGTATACTTCGTACAGTTTGATGGTTTATATGGTGGGTTTACCTGCGTTTGTGGCCAACAAAGTTTTGTTACCGGCTTTTTACTCCAGGAAGGACACCAAATCTCCAGTTAAGATTGCTTTGAAGGCCATGTTGATCAATGTTATTCTGAACTTCGTCTTTGTAGGTATCTTGTACTATTTCGATGTGGTGTCATTGCACATGGGGTTGGCGATGGCTGGAGTCGGTTCTGCTTGGATGCAATGTGTGTGGCTTTACCGGAAACTGCGACAAGACAACATCATCACAGCTGCTTTATTCAGTTTGGGCTATGTGTTGAAAATCAGTTTATCACTGACAATCATGGGCTTAAGCCTTTGGTGGGCCAGTCAATGGATGCCTGAATGGTATGAAATCAGGGCATACCGCAGGTTTTTGAATTTATTTGCATTGATTGGTGTGGGTGCAGCAGTCTATTTTGGGTCTATGTTTGCCCTCAGGGGACATAGGTACATCAGATGAGATTTGTCAGGTATCCTCAGTTGAATCCTCTCAAGGCAAGCAGTTGTGTCACCATTGGAAATTTTGATGGTATGCATTTGGGCCATCAGGCCTTGGTAAAGACAGTGGTTGAGCGCGCCCGGTTAAACAACCAACAAGCCGTGGTGGTGACCATGCAACCCTTGCCTTTACAACATTTTAATGGGCCGTATTCCATTGAAATCCTGACTCCGTTCAAGCATAAGTATCAAATACTCAAGTCATTGGGTGTGGATGTGATGTGCTGTTTGAATTTCAATAGCCAATTGGCAAGCATGGTGGCTCATGCATTCTTCGAAGACATTTTGTTGAAAGGCCTGAATGCCAATTACTTATTGGTTGGTGATGATTTTAAGTTTGGTGCGGATCGACAAGGAGATTTTAAAATGTTGCAGGCCCTTGCGACCGAATCAGCCATGTCAGTGGATCGCATGCATTCAATTTTGATTGGTGAAAAAAGGGTCAGTTCCACTTCAGTGAGGAGTCACCTGAGGGCGGGTGAGTTTTCTGCAGTTAAAGGGATGTTGGGACGAGACTTCAATGTTATAGGGCGAGTGGCACATGGAAAAAAATTAGGTCGAACTTTGGGATACCCAACCATAAACCTAGAGCTGAAACATGGTGCATTTCCGCTGCATGGAATTTATGTCGTGAGCATAATCATTGCTGGAATCAGACACCCGGCGGTGGCTTCAGTTGGATTCAATCCAAGTGTTGGTGGTAACGCCAAACGCATAGAAGTTTATGTTTTGGATTTTGATCAACAAATTTATGGCCAAAGTGTTGAAGTTTTGTTTTATAAAAAGCTGCGAAATGAAGTAGAATTCGACAGCTTAACTGCATTGACTTCAGCCATAGAAAGCGATGTGAAAAAAACGAGAGAATATTTTGCCAAAAAATCAGGAGAACTGGTGTGAGCCAAGACTATAAAAACACGCTCAATTTACCCAAAACCAATTTTAAGATGAAAGCATCTTTGGCGACCAAAGAACCACAGTGGATTAAGCAGTGGAATAAAGAAGGTCTTTATGATGCATTACAAAAACATCACAAGGACAACAAGCCGTTCATTTTGCATGATGGCCCTCCATATGCCAATGGTGCCATTCACATTGGTCATGCGGTTAATAAGATTTTAAAAGACATCATCGTTAAATCTAAAATGATGTCTGGTTTCAGGGCACCTTATGTACCGGGTTGGGATTGCCATGGTTTACCGATTGAAGTACAGGTTGAAAAGAAAGTAGGCAAAGTGGGGCAAAAAGTCGACGCCAAAGTGTTCAGGCAAAAATGTCGGGATTATGCTGAAAACCAAATCAGGATTCAAAAGCAGGATTTCATACGTCTGGGGGTGTTAGGGGATTGGGAAAACCCTTACATGACCAAGTCATTTGATTACGAAGCCAACATGATCCGTGCTTTGGCAGAAATAGCCAAAAACAACCACATTGAAAAAGGTGTTAAGCCTGTAAACTGGTGTTTTGATTGTGGTTCGGCACTGGCCGAGGCAGAAATTGAATACCAGGACAAAACTTCACCTGCCATAGATGTGGCATTTGATTTTGTTGCACCTGATGCGGTGGCTGAAAAGTTCGGTGTGCCTTCAATGGAAAAAACAGTGGCGGTGCCCATATGGACCACGACCCCATGGACCATTCCAGCCAACCGGGCAGTGTCTTTGCATCCTGAATTGTCATACGCACTGGTCAGTGGTCATAGCAAGTACCTTTTGGTGGTGGCTGAGTCAATGGTTGATGAGGTGATGTCTCGATTAGGTGTTGATGACCATGAAGTGTTGGCTACTGTAATAGGCAGTGAACTTGAGCTACTTAAACTAAAACACCCCATCTATGACATACAGGTGCCGGTAGTTCTGGGTGAACATGTCAACACGGAAGCGGGTACCGGTGCTGTTCATACGGCCCCAGGACATGGTGTTGACGATTTTCTGGTGGGCAAAAAATATGATTTGGAAATCTACAATCCAGTCGATTCTGATGGTGTTTATTTGCCGGATACAGAACGCTTTGCAGGTCAGCATGTTTGGCAAGCCAATAAAACCGTGGTGGAGGCACTGTCTGAAACGGGCCAGTTACTGCATCACGAAAACATTCAGCACAGTTACCCTCATTGTTGGCGCCATAAAACGCCAACGGCTTTCAGAACCACGCCGCAATGGTTCATCAGTATGGATAAAGAAGGCTTACGTACCCAGTCATTGAATGAAATCAAACAAGTACAATGGATTCCTTCTTGGGGCGAAGAACGCATCTATAAAATGATAGAAAATAGACCAGAATGGTGTATTTCTAGGCAGCGAACATGGGGGGTGCCAATCACCATGTATGTAAACAAGCAAACAGGGGAGTTGCACCCAGATACCGCCACGATCATGGAAGATGTCGCCAAGAAGGTGGAACTTAAAGGCATGGATGTTTGGTATGATTTGGATGATTCGCAATTTTTAGGTGATGAAATCGATGCCTATGAAAAGGTCACAGATGTTTTGGATGTGTGGTTTGATTCTGGCGTCACACATTACTGTGTCTTGAAGCAAAATGAAGTGTTGTCCGAACCGGCAGATTTGTATCTTGAAGGATCTGATCAACACCGCGGTTGGTTTCATTCATCTTTGTTAACCGGGGTGGCCATCAATGACCGTGCACCTTACAAGCAAGTGTTGACTCATGGCTTCGTGGTAGACAAAGACGGCAAAAAAATGTCGAAATCTTTGGGTAATGTGATTTCCCCTAAAGACGTGGTTAACACCTTGGGAGCAGATATTTTGCGACTGTGGGTGGCATCTGCTGATTACCGTGGCGAAATGACCATTTCAGACGAGATTTTGAATCGTGCTGCCGATGGTTATCGTCGCATCAGAAACACGGCACGATTTATGCTGGGCAACCTCAATGAATTTGGGACTGAAAACTTGTTGCCTTTGAATCAGTGCACAGAAATAGATTTGTGGGCCATCAACCAGGCCAAAGAGCTGCAAGAAGAGGTGATTGAGTGCTACGATGCCTACCAATTACATTTGGTGTTTCAGAAAGTTTTACACTTTTGTTCTCAAGAAATGGGTGCGTTCTATTTGGATGTGATCAAAGACCGGCTATACACATGTCATAAAGACAGTGCGGCACGCAGATCTGCCCAAACGGCCATGTATCATATATTGAACTCATTACAATGCTTGATTACCCCCATACTGACTTTCACTGCAGATGAAATCAGGCTTTCACGAGGGCAGAAAAAGCACATATTGTTCTCGCAATGGTATAACTTTCCTGACATTGATTTTGCTGACCAGGCTGACAAATGGCAATTGATTGCAGCCATCAGGCAAGCCGTTTCTAAACAGCTTGAAAACCTGAGGGTGGCTGGAGAAATAGGCTCATCGCTTGATGCCGAGGTTAACTTATTTTTACCAGATGATTTGTTTGCACAACTACAAAACATGTCAGCTGATTTGCGTTTTGTGTTGATCACCTCTGAAGCCAATATTCATCCATGGTCCGAACGCGGTGATGCTGAGGCCATTGAGTTGGCATCAGGTGAACACATTGCTGTGACAGCCAAAACGGCAGCCGGTGAAAAGTGTGAACGCTGTTGGCACATCAGAACCGATGTTGGTGTTAACGCCAACCACCCAACTATTTGTGGTCGTTGTGTCGAGAATGTTGACGGACCGGGCGAAATCAGGAGATTTGCTTGATGGACATCAGGTCAACAGGGCTGAAGTATTTGTGGGTCAGTTTTTTGGTGTTGATTTTAGACCAATGGACCAAATCTTTGGCCAGTGCAAATCTTGATTTGTATGTACCGAATAAAATCACTGATTTCTTCAATTTAACCTTGATGCACAACGAAGGTGTGGCATTCAGCTTGTTGGCTGATCAATCCGGCTGGCAAAGGTATTTCATCTCGGTGGTGGCTTCATTGATTGTCATTTGGTTGCTGTATTGGCTGTATAAAAACAAGCCCTCTATGAAATTACAAAACACGGCCTTGGTACTGGTCATTGGCGGTGCATTGGGTAACATATGGGATCGGGTGTTGTTGGGCTATGTGGTTGACTTTGTTGAATTGCACTATAACGGTTATTATTGGCCTGCGTTCAATGTGGCAGATTCTGCCATCTCCTTAGGAGCCGTTTTGTTGATCATTGATGCCTTCAAAAATAAACAAGTGGACGACCATGAAAGTTCTGCTGGCTAACCCGCGAGGCTTTTGTGCCGGTGTTGACCGTGCCATTGATATCGTTAACCGGGCTTTGGACTCTTTCGGTGCCCCCATCTATGTGCGCCATGAAGTGGTGCACAACCAATTTGTGGTGAATAAGCTGAGAGACCGTGGTGCAGTATTTGTTGATGAACTGGATGAAATACCAGATAACCAGATTGTGATTTTTTCAGCCCATGGTGTTTCAAAAGCAGTCAGGAAAGAAGCCGCTGAGCGTCAGTTAAAGGTGTTTGATGCCACTTGTCCTTTGGTAACTAAAGTTCATATAGAAGTGTACAGGTACTGCAAACAAGGGTTTGATTTGATATTAATTGGTCACCATGGACACCCTGAAGTGGAAGGTACTTTGGGACAATGGGACAAATTGAGTGGTCAAGGAACCATCTATTTGGTTGACTCTGTCGCTGAGGCCCAAGCCATACAGGTCAATCAACCAACTCAAATTGCCTATGTGACCCAAACCACACTCTCAATGGATGACACCAGGGACATCATTCACGAATTGCGTCAACGATTCCCAATGATCGAAGGGCCGAAACATGATGACATTTGCTACGCCACCCAAAACAGACAGATGGCCGTTAGGCAATTGGCAGCACAAACTGATCTGGTTTTGGTGGTTGGGAGTATCAACAGTTCCAATTCAAACCGTTTGAAAGAGCTGGCTGAACGCGAAGGGGTGACTTCCTATTTAATAGATGGAGCCACCGACATCAACAGGCAATGGTTTTCAGGTGTCAGAACAGTTGGGCTGACCGCTGGTGCTTCTGCGCCTGAGAAATTGGTCAGAGATGTGATAACAGCCATTGAGGGATTCAGTGCAGAGCTTGAAGTTCTGGAACTCGATGGAGAGCCTGAAAACATGGTGTTTGCGCTGCCCAAAGAGCTCCGTTTGGTTCAAAAATAACCGTTTATCAAGGTATTCATACCGTCAATCAGATTCAGACTGATCTCTCTTGTGTGCTTGACAACGATCACCTATGATTCATGGTGGTTAAAATCAAAAGAAATGTAAGTGCGCAAATTACAACACAAAAATAAAGGGTTTAGTTTAATCGAACTGTTCATAACCTTACTGATAGGTTCGCTGTTGTTGGCTTGGGGTGTCCCAAGCTACCGTGACTTTAAAGTCAGGAAACAAGTCAGCGACACAGCCAATGAAATTGTTTACAGTTTTAATTTGGCCCGAGCCGAGGCCATCCGCTTTGGTGTTAACGTGAAAGTTGATCGCAACGGCAACAACTGGAAAAATGGTTGGAATGTCTACACGCTTGACGAAAACGGTGCCAACGACACCTTGGTTCACCAACAATTGGCATTGCCGGGCACGATGAAATTAACCCAATCGGGTGGATTTACTGGCGATTTGGAATTCAATAACCTGGGGGCATTGGTTTTAGGCGTAGGTACGCAATTTGCAGTCGAAGATGATCCCAGTGTCAATGGCTCAGCTGCGGTTGCAAACAGTCGCAGAAACATCATTGTCAGTCCATCAGGCTCAGCCAGGGTGGTGAAACCATGAAATATTTAAAGCATAAAAATCAGTTGGGTGGATCAAGAGCAAGCGGATTTACACTGTTAGAAGTGTTGGTGGCCGTATTGGTCTTTTCGTTTGGCATGTTAGGTATTGCCGGTTTGATGTCAATTTCTGTGAAAAACAACCACAATGGCTATTTACGCTCACAAGCCAATTTTCTGGCAGAAAACATGGTGGACCGCATGCGGGCCAACCCGGTTGCATTGTGGAATGATGATTATACTGGAACCGCTGCTACAGGTGCCAGTAACTGTGATTCGCCTTGTACCTATGCAGAACTGGCCACCTATGATATGGAACAATGGGCGCAAAGTTTGTCTTTCATCTTGCCCAATGCGGTGGGCACCATTGCCTGTGTCAGAAACACCAATTTACCGACGAGCATTTCATTGGCAGATCCTCCTTCCATCTGGTTCCCTGCACCTCCATACTCTGGTGTTTGTACGGTGACCGTTTCTTGGACTGAGTCTAATCGGGATGGCGCTGCCGATGCCCAAACATTAACTATGGTGGTACAGCCATGAGAAATTCGGAAAACAACATGAAGAATAAACAGTTGGGCTTTTCTTTGATTGAATTGATGGTGGCCATGGTCATAGGTTTGATCATTCTGTTGGGTTTGGTGTCCTTGTTCACCAGTTCTAGTAACCTCAACAGGGCACAAAGTGGTTTGTCCGTCCTGCAGGAAAATGGTCGTTATGCCATGATGCGGATCAAACAAGACATCGAAAATGCCGGTAGAAAACATTGTGCCACTGTGGCACTGCCATCATCATTCACCACTGATTGGAATCAAGGTTATGAAATGTCCAGTTGGTTGATTGATCAAAGTATTGATATGACGACCTTGCCAAGTGGTTGGCCCAGAGCCAATCAAGTGATGCTGGATGATGCCAATGACAATGACCAGCTGAGTGATGGTACAGCCGCCGGGTTACTGGCTGCAGCCACTCCATACCCATTGGATCCAGGCTTCTTTATTCGCGGGCATGAATGTGCTGGCAGTTCTTGTTTACCTGCCGTAGGGATATTGGGTGGTGATGACGCCACGAAACTCAGGAGTATGGGTGTCACTTCAGGTAGTCGAGTACCCAGTACAGATATTTTAACAGTGCGTTATTTAACAGGTGGAACCCGAGTGACCAATGTCGATGCAACTACAAATGTAGCGACCACCGAAACTTTGCCAACTGGTATCACAGGGAATGCCCTGATAGCAGATTGTAACACCGCCATGATGACCACCGCTACTTGGGGTGGGAGTGCAGTAACTTTAGGCCAAGTGCCATTCTTGGCAGTCGATTCAGACACGAAAGTGTTTAGCATGACCCAAGATTTCAAAACGGTCAGTTATTTTATTGGTGTTGATACAGACGTCAGTAATGCCAATCGCTTAGTCAGTTCCTTGTACCGAATGGAAAATGGAGTTGTGCAGCAATTGGTTGAAGGTGTAGAAAGGTTTGATGTGTTTTATTTGGCCCAATTGCAAACTGGCCATGTGGCCAGACTCACTGCCGATCAAGTGCAAAATGTTCAAGGTGGTGGTGACAACAACAACGATGGTCTTATTGATCAAATCGAAGGTTGTGTTATTCAACCAACAACAGCCTCACTGACCAATTACAAGTTGGCCAACGACGCTGGTTGTTTGTGGCGCTCGATCTATGCCATTGAAGTTCATTTGTTGATGAATACCGTCAGTAACAGCACCCCGTTAGACAACGAAGTTTTTATCTATTCACCTGATGGATTGACACCACAAGATCCCAGTTTAGGTTTGACCACTGGTCTGCCAGCTGAAAGGATGTATCGCAAAGAATTCTCAGCCATTGTTCCTATAAGGAGTTACACATTATGAGCATAAATTTCAGAAAAAGAAAACAACAAGAAGGTGCCGCATTGGCTGTTGGCTTAATCCTGTTGTTAATCATCACCTTAATGGGCTATACCGGCATGAAAGGAACCATCCTGCAAGAGAAAATGGCGGCTGGTTTGAAAAACAGGAGCATGGCCTATTCTGGCGCGCAAAGTGCGCTGCGAGCTGGCGAACAGTTCCTGTATAATTTGGTTGAAAGCACCAATGGCGTGGTGATAGAAGGTACAGCCGCTGGGTCATTGTCAAACATCTATTCCATGTACAACACGCCTGGAGTGGCTTCATCTGGCTTGAACACAACAGTTGAGAATTTCATGCAAAATGATTGGTCCACACCCGGGTCATCTCCAGGTCACGACTATACTGCCAGCAGTTTCGTAGGCTCATCATTGAGTGTTCAACCTGAATTCATGATTCAGCACATTCGAGGCACCAACGCTGGTGGTGCAGGATCCGCAAACATCACAGTCGAGTTCGGTAACTACGGTGCCGGCGGCGGCGGTGGAGGCGGTTCGTCTCCACAGCAATCCACGTTTCTAATCACAGGTAAAAGCAGAAGTGGTGATGGTAAATCATTTGCCATGCTTCAATCGGTTTATACAGCTGTACCCAACAGCTCGCCCAGTCAATAATCAGAGGTTCACATGAAATTTTCTATACCATTAAAATTAACATTCATTTCAATCATGGTGATGCTTGCTGGCATCCGTTCATCTGATGCGTCGTTGTTGGATCTTTCTCATGACCCGTTGTTTTTGAATCAATCAGTGCCACCTGCCATTGCAGTGACTTTTGATGATTCAGGCAGTATGGCTTGGGGCTTTATGGGACAAGGATTGAGTAACAGTGGCAACACCTACGACACGCGGGGTTTCACTGACCCGACCATCAACAGGATTTATTTCAACCCCAACATCAATTACAGGCCACCGATTGGTGCCGATGGCGTTGAATTTCCTCAGTCCAGTTTTACAGCGGCCAGAGTCGATGGTTTTGATTCGACTTCAGCCACAGTTAACCTGGCACAAAACTACATTCCAATTGCCCGTTATTATTACTACAGTGATGGTGATTATCAAATAAGGTTTGCCAGAACCCCCAATACCCCTGGTGTTGATACCGTTATTCAAGGTAACTGGAATGATGCTTATCCCAATGCAACCGCAAGAAATGCCACGGGCAGGGCAGCCTACTATTATTTGGGCAATACACTGGTTACAGTGCCTACAGCACAACGTCAAAACTTTGCCAACTGGTACACCTATTACAACACCCGTTTGAAGCTGGGTAAATCTGCGGTCAGTCGTTCCTTTTCAACCTTTGGTCCAACATTTAAAATAGCTTGGCAACAGTTGAATCGCAACACGGTGTTTCCTGACTTGGATAAATTTGAAGGCACTCACCGTGATAATTTCTTCGATTGGTTGTTCGATGTCCCATCCAATGGTGGTACACCTTTGAGGAATGCATTTTTCAGGGCAGGTACCAAATTCACCCAATTGTCCAGTTATGATTCTGATGACTTCAACACACGTTTGTCTTGTCAGCAGAACTTCCACATCGCTATATCTGATGGTGAGTGGAATCAGAACTTAGGTTTCACTTCTGATCAGGATGAAACCAATCGGGCCAAACTGGCGGGAGACACAGATGATTTATACGGTGCCTACGATGGCAATGGAGAACAGGCCATTTACCCATTCAGTGAAAACGGCACCACACTGTCTGACATCGCTTTTCATTTTTGGCACAGAGATTTGGTCCCCACCTTAAATAATAATGTTAAAAGGTTCAAAGGTGATTACACCGATGCCGATGGTGACGACATCATATTGAACCCTGGGGAAGATGAATGGGACAATGCGGCCTTTGTTTGGAACCCCAAAAATGACCCTGCCTACTGGCAACATATGGTGACTTATAACATTGGTATGGGTCTAGAGGCATCGCGGGTATTGGAATACGAAGCAGGCTTGTGGACTTGTCCGAATCAACCGACCATAACTGATTCAGCTGAAGCGGTATTGGCTGGCTTGAGGGGTGGTGATTGTAACTGGCCGCCAGCCACCAATGGTGCCAATAAAATTGATGATGTGTGGCATTCTTCGCTCAACAGCCGCGGTGAATTTTTTGGCGCAGATGACCCGGACCAACTGACTGCTTCATTGAATGCAGTGGTGAACAGCATCTTGGAGCGTTTGTCTCGTGGTGGTTCATCAACCGTATCTTCTGGTGTGATCACATCAGGTACCCAGGCCTATACACCGGGCTTTGATTCTTCCAACTGGACGGGTAACTTACTGGCCAGACCTGTTAATTCAGACGGAGAGTTTGGCAGTGTAATCTGGGACTTTGCTTGTAAATTAACAGGTGGTTTTTGTGATGCCACTGGCGCCACTGAAACAAAACAAGTCAACCGCAATATTTATGCTTACGACACAACGATTGATGATGTGGTTAGGCTGGTACCTGGTATGGGGGGTAATCTTGAAGCTGAAATGGCAAGCAATGCCAGTGATGTCATCACTCGATTAGGTACCTCAGTAGATGACATCATCCGTTTCATTAATGGAGACAACGATGTTGAAATTCAGGGTGGCGGTAACCTCAGGAATCGTGACAACAAACTGTCAGATGTGGTGCATGCCAGTCCGATCATTCAACGAGGTCCTGGTGAAGCTTTTGATGACACAAGATGGCCTGATCCATCAGCTGAAAAAACGGCTTACGACAATGGTAATGGCTACATAGATTACAAAATTGATAATGCCAACCGCACCAATGTGGTGTACATAGGCAGTAATTCAGGCATGCTACATGCCATCTATACAGAAGGTCCAAATCGTGGTCAAGAGATCTGGGGCTATGTTCCTGCCAAGGCTTTTGACAACCTGCACCGCCTGGTGGATCCGATTTATGAACACTGGTCATACGTGGACAACACCCCCATCTTGGCAGATGCCTTCCTCAATAACAAATGGAGGAGCTTGTTAATTGGTGGTATGCGTTATGGTGGTCAAGCTTATTATGCTTTGGACGTGACCAACCCAACTGCCATCAGACCGGATGTTTTGTGGGAATTTTCTGACGAAAACGATGCGGACATGGGGTATTCCTATGGCAGGGCAAGTGTCGCCAGAATCTCCAGTACGGGTGACTGGGTGGCTTTGATACCCAATGGCTACAACAACTCAGAAGATGATGGCATCAAAGGTGATGGTACAGCTGTACTCTACGTGGTTAGGCTTCGCGATGGACAATTATTGGCTAAATTGGATACCAATGTAGGTTCAGCCACCACCCCCAATGGTATGGCACCGGCGCAACCTGTTGACTCCATTTGGGAAAGTGGGATTGCAGTGGGTACAGATCAAGGTGCTGATTTTGCCTATGCAGGTGATTTGTACGGTAACCTGTGGCGCTTCGATTTTAGAAGCAGTAATTATTCAGATTGGGAGTCCAGTTCAAACATTGTTAAAGTGTTTGATGGTGGTACCATTATGGATAGACCCATCACCGAACAACCCCGTGTGCTTTCTTTTGATGCAACCGCTGCGGGTGAATTTCCAGCACTTGTATATGAGAGGGATGCTTTGGTGATGTTTGGTACCGGTAAATACTTAGAAGTTTCAGACCGTTCCATCAGTTTACCTGCTGATCAGTATTTGATTGGCTTTGTTGATTCTATCGATAACACCAATGTGTTCGATGTGAGTTCTCCAGAACTGGTTCCTCAATCCATGAATGCCTCGATCATTTCAGGTAACGGTGGTGAGCAAGGTTTCCGGGAATTTACTACCAACAATAAGGTTAAATACACCGGTGGTGAATGGGGTTGGAAGTTAAGGCTTTCAGAACAAGGAGAACGCATGACGAACCCGATGAGTTTAATTGGCTCTGACATACTGTTGGCTGCGTCCACAGTGACGGCAGGCGTTGACCCATGTGAAGCCGGGGGTCGAAGTTGGTTACTGGCTGTAGGTCCTTTACATGGCGCCACACCCAGGTCTGGCGAGATCTTTGAAATTGAAGTCACTACCAAC
Source organism: Marinicella sp. (assembly GCA_965230295.1). Taxonomy (GTDB): domain Bacteria; phylum Pseudomonadota; class Gammaproteobacteria; order Xanthomonadales; family Marinicellaceae; genus Marinicella. The sequence goes on from OZ246001.1 coordinate 3,373,355, forward strand.
GATGTCAATGGGGATCCACAAACTGAAGTGTTTGACGGTGCAGGTGTCTTGGTTCAAGACTTGATTGTGGGCAGGCCGCCCATCATTGAAAATCAAGGTGGTGGTAATTCAAACATCATCATTGAAGGCGCCGGATCGACAACAGTGATAGAATTTAAAAAATTCACCTGGCGCCGACGTAATTGGTCAGATTTGTTAACTGAGTGAGAATTGATATGAAAAAATTAAATAAAATTTATATGTTTTTGTTGTTGTTATTGATTTCAGTTAATGCAATTTCAGAGCCTTCAGTGTCAGAACTGGTTTATGCAGAATTAGGTAAAGTAGATGCCAGATCCAACACGCTGGTGGTGGCTGGTAACACTTATAGCTATAAGTTGGACCTTGAAAACTCCAGTTATAAATCAGATCAAGACATGGCAACCAGCTTAAATTTAAGAGATCTTCGGCCCGGTAATATGTATTATTTTGAAATGATTTACAAAGGCCAAAACAAGAGGAATGCCCGATTTTCTGATATAATTTTTATATCAGAAAGTGCACCCTCGGAGTAGATTATGAAGAAAACATCTGGCTTTACGCTGATCGAGTTGTTGGTAGTCATTGCAATCATTGCATTACTCGCCTCCTATGCTGTACCCAGCTACCGCCAATATGTGGTCCAAAGCAAACGTGCTGAGGCACATGCCAAGTTACTTGAAGTAGCAGGTATGTATGAAAAATTTTATGCCAATACCAACACTTATCCAACCAACGTGACTGGTGGCGGTACTGCATTGTCATTAAACAATTCATATTTACGCTGGGATGACTACCGAATCATCCAGGCCGGTAATTCTGGTGGGGCCACCTGGCGAATCCAAGCCAACGCGCGGAATGAACAGCGCAATGATGATCCAAGTTGCCAGCGTATATGGGTCGATAACTTAGGCCGCCGAGGGCCTAATGACGAATGTTGGAACAACTGAATGGCCAATTAATTGAAATTAATAGGGCGGGGTGATTATATTTTTTGATATAAATCCTCTACATGAAAAGCTGCCTGAATAATGGCAGCTTTTTTTTTATAAAATTTTAATCCTTGAATGCTCAGCAATGTTGTTGAGTCAATATTGATGATCTCATGATCAACTTAACATCGATATCTTTTGTCCCGATCATTTATTTTGTAAAACGTTGATATTGATTTATTAATAATTCCAAAAAAACCTTGGCAATCTTTGTTGATAATTTTCTTTGAATTGTCATATAAAATGTCCATTCTTTTCGCATCGGGTGTCATTAAAACCCTGGATTTACACAAATATGACAAAATTTGTCATTAATCGGCTGTTTTGTGACCTGTTTCATTTAAATGATAGCCAATAAATGTTAGAGTAATTGATGAAAATCATGATAAATTAAACATATTTGTACATATTAAATCTTGGGAGTGTGCTATGAAAAAAATGAAAGGGTTTACCCTGATTGAATTATTGATAGTGATAGGTATCATTGCTTTGTTGGCATCTTATGCAGTACCCAGTTATCGCGATTATGTAGTACAAAGCAAACGGGCTGAAGCCCATGCGAAGCTGCTTGAAGTTTCCGGAATGTATGAAAAATTTTATGCCAATACCAATAGTTACCCAACCAATGTGTCCGGTGGCGGTACGGCATTGTCTTTGAGCAACGATTTTCTTCAATGGGATGATTACACCATTTCTCAATCTGCCAATGCGGGAGTGGCTACTTGGCGAATTGAAGCCAGTGCACGAGGCGGGCAAAGTACCGATGATACCAACTGTGGAACCATTTGGTTAGATAATCTAGGTAACAGGGGTCCCAGTGATGAATGTTGGAATAACTGAATAAAAAAATAAGTTTTATTCGGATTGGCCCTTCAGTAAACGTTGTTTCTGTCTGTTCCAGTCCCTTTCTTTTGAAGCTGCACGTTTATCGTGCAGCTTTTTACCTTGTGCCAGGATAACTTTCAACTTAACTTTTCCATTGATCCAATACAAGCTTCTGGCAACCAATGTGAGGCCCTTTCGCTCTACTGAGCCAATGAGATGATTGATCTGATGGCGGTGTAACAGTAATTTTTTCAATCGATTGGGTTCAGCAACTATATGTGTGGATGCCGTATTCAACGGCGTCACATGACAATTGGTTAAGTATATTTCTCCGTCTTTGATGAACACATAGCTTTCTGCCAGATTGACTTTACCAGCGCGCATGGATTTGACTTCCCAGCCCTGTAACTCAATGCCGGCTTCAAATTCTTCAATAAAATGGTATTCATGGGATGCCTTTTTGTTGACGACAATGGTATTATCCTTTTTCTTTGTTTTGGCCATGCAATGAGTGTAGTTTCTATGGATGCTAGATTTTATTTAATTTCTACCTAAATTGCACCCACGATATTTTAAATGAGACTAATACCATGTCAGAAATCATAAAATCAGCCATTGTTCCATACAACAGTAAGCAAATGCTGGACCTTGTCAATGATGTTGAAAAGTATCCAGACTTTCTCAAGTGGTGTAAAAAAGGTTACATTGAAAGCGCTTTCGATGGAGGTTATACGGCTGGTATGACCATCAAAATAAAAGGTGTACAAGTTGATTTTGTGACAGAAAACAACATGGCTGAAGAGGGCGATTTGATCAACCTGTTCATGACTTTAGTCAGGGGGCCATTTAAAAACCTAACCGGTGAGTGGCGATTCCATCAATACCCTGAATTTGGTTCAAAAGTAGAATTACAACTACAGTATGAAATCAAGTCTCAATTATTGGGTAGAATGTTTGCCAAGGGGTTTGATCAGGTGGCCGCTCATTTGGTCAATGATTTTGTTAACAGGGCAGGGGTGATTTATGCTGAAAATTGAATTGATTTATGCCACTTTGGAACACCAGAACCTGCTTCAATTGAATGTGCCTGAAGGTTCAGACATCAGTTACTGTATCGAAACATCGGGGATTAAAAATCAATTCCCGGAAATTGATTTATCCACCATGAAAGTGGGTATTTTTAGTCAGGTTAAACCACTGAATCATTTGGTACAATCAGGAGACAGGATAGAAATCTATAGACCCTTAATCGCTGACCCTAAAGCGGTTCGCAGAAAAAAAGCAGAAGCTGCTAAGAAATAAACGCCCTAGTCCACCTCAGTGGTGGTCACATCTTCTTTGTTTGGAAAGTAGTTACCTTCTGTTCTTACCAACTTATTGTCTTCAAAAAACAAACTCAGTTTCTTGATTTTTTTGAACTCACCTTTGACTTTGCTGGTGTTGATGTAATCCCATCGGTCTTGGTTGAATGGGTCAGCAACAGTGGGTGTACCCAGGATGATGACCACTTGTTGTTTGGACATGCCTGGTTTCACTTCATCTATGTCTTCCTGCTTTAAAATGTTGCCTTGTTGGACCGGTGTTTTGTAACAAGCTGTGAGTCCAGTAAATGCAAGCAATGTGGCAATAAGAATAATTTTCATTTCAATAAGCTATTCAAAAATCAATCGAGAATGATACAATAAAATCTATTAAATAACAGTTAATTCTTGCGATGAGCAAAAAAGAAATTAAAGAAGCCGGCTTAAAGGTTACCTTACCCAGATTACAAATACTCGAATTTTTAAGTAACAACAAGGGCAAGCACTTTACTGCTGAAGACCTTTACGATGAAATGAAGTCTGCTGACCATGACATTGGACTGGCTACCATTTATCGTGTGCTTAACCAGTTTGAAACTGCAGGATTGGTCAGTAAAAACCAATTCGAAAACACCCAAGCGGTCTATGAATTGGATACAGGAGAACACCATGATCATATGGTGGATGTAGATACAGGAAAAGTACTCGAGTTTTATGATTCTGAACTAGAAAAGTTACAAGTGAAAATTGCCAATAAACACGGTTATGAATTGATTGATCACAAATTGGTCTTGTATGTAAAAAAGCAATAAATGGATATTTATAAAGAGTTCTATTTAGAATCGGCTCATTGGCTGCCGCATGTTCCTGAAGGTCATAAATGCGGTAATTTACATGGCCACTCATTCAAAATCATCATTCAATTGAGTGGAGATCCTGACCCTCAAATGGGTTGGATTGTGGATTTTGCAGAGATCAAAGCTGCATTCAAGCCGATCTATGATCAACTGGATCATGCGTGCTTAAACCACATCGATGGGTTAAGTAATCCCACCAGTGAAAATTTAGCCATATGGATCTGGCAACATCTGAAGCCAAACTTACCTCAGTTGTCGCAAATTGAGGTCTGTGAGACATGTACATCCGGCTGTAAATACACGGGTTCTTGATTGGAATCAGGGAATTTATGGATTGGCTTTGTTCATCATCCTTAAGTACTGAACAGAAACAAAAAAAAATTAACAAATTCTGCGGAAAAATATTTGACTATGGTCAGATAAATGCCGATAATACGCATCCTCTTTGTGGGGCTATAGCTCAGCTGGGAGAGCGCAACACTGGCAGTGTTGAGGTCAGCGGTTCGATCCCGCTTAGCTCCACCACTAAGAGGCTTTGTATAAACAAAGTGTAGTTAATTAAGTGTCCTGTGTCCCCTTCGTCTAGTGGCCTAGGACCCCGCCCTTTCACGGCGGTAACAGGGGTTCGAGTCCCCTAGGGGACGCCAGTTTATTGATTGATCTTGTCAATAGATTGTCACTTGAAATGCCAAGATCAGATAATGTCCTGAGTCCCCTTCGTCTAGTGGCCTAGGACCCCGCCCTTTCACGGCGGTAACAGGGGTTCGAGTCCCCTAGGGGACGCCAGCATGACTTTTCGATGATCATCCATCAGAATATCAATTGCTTTTTAATGACAGGCCTGCAGGCTTACTGGCCTCTGGTCCATGCATAATCACACAGAAACATCAGTGCCATTTTGGCATCAGAGGCAGGTAGATTATCGAGTTTGTTTTTGGCAGCCGCTGCTTTTTCCTTGGCTTGGTTCAGTGTGTAATCAATCGCACCAGAGTCAAGCACCATTGTTTTTACGGCTGAGAAATCTGCATCATCTGGATTTTCGATTGCGTTGATGATTTGATTTTTTTGCTGTTCATCGCCATGCTTTAATAGATAGATTAAAGGCATGGTTAATTTACCTTCTTTGAAGTCATCACCCAGGTTTTTTCCTAAGTCTTCATCCTTGGCGGTGTAGTCCAGTACGTCATCAGCAATTTGAAAGGCCGTTCCCAACAACATCCCAAACTTGGCCAGTTCCTGCTGTAATGATTGATCTTGTTCAGCAATGACAGCAGCCAGCTGACAGGCCGCTTCGAATAACTTGGCTGTCTTGTTGGCGATGATTTCATAATAAGCGTCTTCGGTGATGTCAATGTTGCCAATATTCAGCAATTGTTGAACTTCACCTTCAGATATTTTATTGGTGGCATTGGATAAAATAGACATCACTTGCATGTTGTCAGCCTTGACCATCATCTGAAAAGATTTTGAGTACAGAAAATCACCCACCAAGACACTGGCAGAGTTGCCCCAGATTTCATGGGAGGTTTTTTCGCCGCGGCGCATTTCAGATTCATCAACCACATCATCATGCAACAAAGTGGCGGTGTGGATTAACTCAATGACTGCAGCTAAATTGATGTTTTGTTCTCCATCATAATCACAAGCTTCAGCAATCAACAGCATCAACATCGGTCGCAAGCGTTTGCCGCCGTTGCTGATGATGTACTCGGCAATCTGATTGATCAGGATAACTTCAGAGTTCAGTTGGTTGCGCAAATGTTCATTGACCTCATTCATGCCCAAGTCTGTAAGTTTAATGACGTCGTTGATGTGGGTGACGGTGTTTTCCATTGCTATGCCAGCGTGTTTGCGTAATTGTGGTCGCCATTATATAAGAGCAGGTGATATAGATACAGGCTTGTCAGTAAATATATTTCAGTATACATGGAATTATTCATTGGTCTGATTTAATAAGTTTGGTACCATTCGCAACCATTATGTCCAAGATGAATTCACTAGAACGAAAATCGGCCCTGGCCATTGCATTCATGATTGCATTGCGCATGTATGGTTTGTTTCTGATCTTGCCTGTGTTTTCTCTTTATGCAGCAAAAATTGAAGCCGCTGACCCTTTCTTAATTGGCTTGGCCATTGGTGTTTATGGGTTGACTCAGGCGTTGCTGCAAATACCTATGGGCTTCTTGTCTGACCTTTGGGGACGCAAAAAAGTCATGGCATTGGGTTTGTGCTTATTCATAAGTGGTTCTGTACTGGCAGCTGTGGCAACTGATATCTATTGGATTATCATAGGCAGATTGGTCCAGGGTATGGGTGCCATCGCTTCGGCAGGCATGGCATTGATTGCAGACGTGTCACGACCCGAGCAGCGGGGCAAAATGATGGCTGTGGTGGGTAGCAGCATTGGCTTGTCATTCATGCTGGCATTTATTACAGGGCCTGTCTTGGCAGTTCATATTGGCTTAAATGGATTGTTTTGGTTCACTGCCATCTTGGCCTTCCTGGCCTTGTTGGTGCTCATTTTTGTGGTTTCTGAGCCGGAGAAACTGAAACACCGGGACTTTCACTTTAAAGAGCTGTTGCATTGTATCAGGCAAAAAGAATTGCTGATGTTGGACTCAGGTGTGTTTGCACTTCATGCCAGCATGACGGCTTTGTTTTTGGTGTTGCCAATGGTTTTGGTTGAACAATTTGGTTTGTCATTGGCCAACCATTGGTACGTGTATTTACCCGTGCTGCTGTTGTCTTTGGGAATCATGATTCCGCTCATCATCATGCAGGAAAAAAATAAAAAACACTTACAATTTATGAGTGCCGGATTTTTCATGCTGGCTGTCAGTTTATTCCTGATCAATTGGCAACCGTCCAGTCTGTGGTTGTTGGCAGCTTATTTGGTGATGTACTTTGGCCTGTTTAACTATTTAGAAGCAGCGATGCCATCAGCATTGTCTAAGATTGCCACGGAAAAATACCGGGGTACAGCCATGGGTGCATTTTCAACCAGCCAATTCATTGGTGCATTTGTTGGTGGTGCTGTAGGTGGGTATATACTCAGTTTTTCCAAGAATGGTGTGCTGTTGGTGATGGCTGGGTTGTTGATCCTGGTGGCAATTTTTGGTGTCATATTGCATGCGCTTAAGAAGCCGGCTTGAGTTCTTTATGCTGATGATCAGGTGGGTGGTTCAATCAATACTTTACTAATGATGTTGTCTTCTGTGGTCTCCAATATCGTCATGTGATAACCGCTGATGTTCACAGCCAAATCCTTGGTTGGTAGGTCTTGTAAGTGTTCCGTGATGAGCCCGTTGATGGTGGTGGCTTCTTCAGTGGGTAATGACCACATCAGTCTGCGATTCAATGACCGCACAGCGATGCGTCCCTTGACTAAATATTGATTGTCGCCTTGCTTGATGATTTTCAGCCCCCGATCTCCGGGTTCTGAGGTGAATTTACCAACAATTTCTTCCAGGATGTCATCCAAAGTCAATAAGCCAACCAGGTCCCCATATTCGTCAACCACCAGACCCATCCGTCGTTCTTTCCTTTGAAATTCTCTCAATTGAGCAGACAAGCTGGCTGTTTCTGGAACAAAATAGGGCTTGCGTAGAATTCGCTTCAGTTTGTTTTGATCCAGGTTTTGGTTTTTTAACATGGTTAAAATGGTTCTGATATGTAGTATGCCCAGCACCTGATCAATGTTATCTACATAAACTGGCAGCCTTGTGAGGTAAGTGTTCACCAACTGTTTTTCAATGATCTCCCAATCATCATTGATGTTAATGCCTTGTATTTCATTACGAGGAACCATCACATCTTCAATGTTCATGTGATCCAGATTCATCACATTGATCATCATTTTTTGATGTACCTCTGGATTGATTAAATCATTTTCGATCACCAGTGTTTTGAGTTCTTCTCTGGACAAAGCTTCTTGCGCAATGTTTTTGGGCACACCCATCAGACGCAGTAAGCCATTGGTCATTAAATTGGTCACCCACACCACTGGGTAAAGTAATTTCAGCAGTGGGGTCAATACAAATGAAGCCACGTAGCCGATTTTTTCCGGGTGCAAAGCTGCATAGGTTTTGGGCGTGACCTCGGAAAAAATTAAAATGGCAAAAGTCAAAAAAGCTGTGCCATAGGCCACCCCTTTATCACCCGCAATTTTGATCGCAACAATGGTGGTTAATGCCGTGGCAGCAATGTTGATGAAGTTATTGCCTATGAGAATCAAACCGATGAGGCGATCCGGTTTTTCTAATAACTTTTTCGCCAGATAAGCGCCTTTTTTGTGCTTGGCATCATTTTTTAATTTGATTCTGTTCAACGCCATCAAAGCGGTTTCTGAGCTTGAAAAAAAGGCAGATAACAGCAACAGAATTCCGATGGTGATCAGTAGGTAATTTGTGGGGATTTGCTCCAGCAATATTACACCAAATAATCAAGCACGATGTAACTGCCTAAAAAGCCCAGCATCAACAAGCACATAGCCAATAAGTTGAGTTTGATGGCTGTTCGACCACGCCATCCTTTGGTCAATCGACCGACAATTAAAATGGCAAACAACACCCATGCCACCAATGAAAAAATAATCTTGTGTCCCATTCCCTCGGATAAAAACCCTTGTACAAAGATGATGCCTGTCACCAGTGAACAACTGAGAAACAGCCAACCAAACAAGATCAATTTAAACAGCTTCTCTTCATTTTTAAGCAAACTGTTGATGGTCATGCTTTGTGAAATGAAGACGTTTTTTTTCATTTGTTTGATTTGCCAACCCAAGATGACCGATACGATGGAAGACACGAACAACAAAGAATAAGCCAATACCGACAACAAGATATGTAAATCAATGGCCCACACATAGGGCTTGGACTCAGAATCAAATGGCAGGAAATGTATCCAGGCTATGATACCAATGGCAATCAAGTGCATCAAACTCCTGACCCAAACCAGCCTAAAACCAGCGATCAAAACGATGATGTTAGACATCCAACTCACCACCAGACAGGCATTTTGAGCATTGAATGTCCAACCGGTTTCAGACAACAACAACTGCCCCGTTATGATGGTTTGTAACAAGCTGGCCAAGATAAACAAAACCACAGAAGACTTATAATTTTTGATGTTGATCAGCGCCAACAAATGAGCCACTGCTGTTGCAATGAATAGGTATGTCATATTATTGAAGAGGCAATTTTTATTGGCCGTCTCGTTTATATTTGAAGATATTGCCATTATAATAGCAGGTCTTATTTTTTACCAACAGGATAATCTTCATCATGTTTGAGAATTTGACCGACAGGCTATCGAAAAGCATACAAAAAATCAGAGGGCAGGCCAACCTTTCTGAAGACAACATCAAAGAAGCTTTGCGTGAAGTCAGGGTGGCTTTATTGGAAGCTGATGTGGCACTGCCAGTGGTTAAGTCTTTCATCGATGATGTGAAAGAACGTGCCTTGGGTAAAGAGGTCTTGACCAGCCTGAAACCTGCACAGGTGATGGTGAAAGTGGTTCAGGAAGAATTGGTTAAAGTGTTGGGCGAAGCCACTGAAGGCATCAACTTCAACGCCCAGCCACCAGTGGTCATTTTGATGGCTGGTTTACAAGGTGCTGGTAAAACCACCACCACCGGTAAATTGGCCAAATTCCTCAAAGAACGTGAGCAGAAAAAAGTGATGGTGGTTTCAGCGGACGTCTACCGTCCAGCGGCCATCGAACAACTACAAACCGTGGCAGAACAAGTGGGGGCTGATTGGTTTCCTTCATCAGTGATTGATGATCCGGTGACCATTGGCATGACGGCGTTACAAGCCGCTAAGAAAGGCTATTATGATGTTTTGATTGTTGATACCGCTGGTCGCCTGGCTGTTGATGAAGCGATGATGAAAGAAATAAAATCGTTGCAAAACAGCATCAATCCCACAGAGACTTTATTTGTGGTTGATGCCATGACCGGTCAAGATGCGGCCAATACGGCCAAAGCCTTTTCTGATGCGCTGGATTTAACCGGTGTGGTTTTAACCAAGGTCGACGGTGATGCAAGAGGTGGTGCTGCTTTATCGGTCAAAACCATCACTGGTAAACCGATCAAATTCCAGGGTGTGGGCGAAAAAATGGAGGCCTTGGAACCATTTCATCCTGATCGGATTGCTTCGAGTATCCTTGGCATGGGTGATGTGTTGTCATTGGTTGAAGAGGTTGAGCGTAAGGTTGACAAGAAAGAAGCTGAAAAGCTGGCTAAGAAAGTGGCCAAAGGCAATAAATTTACGCTAGAAGATTTTCAGTCTCAATTGATACAAATGCAAAACATGGGTGGTATGACTTCAATGTTGGATAAATTGCCGGGTATGAGCAATTTACCAGATATGGTTAAAGATCAAGTGAATGACAAGCACACCAATCGCATGTTGGCGGTGATTAATTCCATGACCATCAAAGAAAAACGCTATCCGCAATTGATCAAAGGTTCAAGAAAAAGGCGCATAGCCAATGGTTCAGGAACCACCATACAAGACGTTTCCAAGTTGTTGAAACAATACAACCAAATGCAAAAAATGATGCGCAAATTCAAAGGCAAAGGCATGATGAAAATGATGCAAAAATTAGGTGGAAAAATGCCTGGTGGCATGCCATTTTAATTGGTATGAGGACATTGTTGTGCCTGGTGCTGTTAGGTTGCAGCGCATTTGGAATCACAAAGAAGCCTGACTTGTATCGCTGCCTACAAGCTGATGGCAGCGTGGTGATTCAAGATCGTCGCTGTCAAGCAACCCATTTGCAGCAAGCCAAGCCTCAGGAGTCTAAGCCTAAGCGTTTAAAACCCATTCCTTCAAAACCTATGGTGAAAAATACCGATCCGGTGAAGGCCATCAACCGGCGGGCACACACAACCAAGGTACAAAAAAATGCCCAACGAAGTCCTTATTTTAACGTTGGGTGGGAACGGTTCATTCCTGCCAATTGGCAATTGCAACAAATCAAAACACAACGTTTTGATCAGTTGTTGATGAGTCGTTCGCGTTTTAATGGTCTGAATGATTTCAGGGAAGGGGTTAAACTTGCGGTTTACGCAGACACTGTGCGTAAACACAGACAAGGTGCCTTTGCTCATGCACTACAACTTTATGAGCGAATACGTGACAATGAGGCCTATACTCTATTAGACAGCCAATATAAAAATCACCCCAATTATAAAGTATTCAATATCAAATACCTTTTGGGAAATAAAGACTTGGCACTCACTGAGTTTTATATTGATGAAACCCACAATGACTTGTTTGTGTTAACAGTTCAAGCCAGAGAGTCCAGTTGGTTACCTCAATGGCAATTTGCAGAACGCATCATCAATCAACTGTAGCTCAAATATACGGCCTCACTCGTGAATGCCACATTCTCTTTTCAGACCAAAAAACCTCAACTCTTCTATTTGATCCACTTCATGGATGGATTTGGTTGAGTGCTTATCTCCGACTGTTATGTACCCTTGATCATACAAAGGGTGCTGGGGCAACCCATGTTGTTTCATATACAGGTACATGTCACGGTCACTCCAGTCTAAGATGGGATGAATTTTGTAGCGCTCCTGTTTGGTGGTGACCCAAGGTAGGCTTTGTCGATGCTCAGACTGACTGCGTCTGACTCCAGAAAACCAACTGTTTACTTTGAGTGATGACAGGGCGTGTTCTAAAGGCTGAACTTTCCGCAGTTGGTTGTATTGTTCAATACCAGTCAGTCCAGATAGCCACAATTGGCCATGTTGACTTTCAAACCTGGCGGTTGAGACCGGACTTTGGTGAACTTCTAAGTTCAAGCCCAATAACTCAGTTAGTTGATCAACGTATTGATAGGTTTCGTTGAATAGGTAACCCGTATCAATCAGAATCACGGGAATTCCCGGAATCACTTGGTTGATCAAATGTAAACTGACGGCAGCATCTATGCCAAAACTGGAAGTCATGGCATAGTTTTCCGGCAAGTAAGCAGCTGCTTGTTCAATGCGTTCAATGGCACTGAGTTCTGCAAAACCACGATTCATGTGGTCTATGCAGTGGTATGCAGGTCGTTTGTTGGGTTCTATTTTTAAGCAGTTGTTGTTCATTTGGCAGCCTCTACGCTTGTTTGATGTTGACTTCAATGCCATGTTTAACCGCATCTACATATCCTTGTCTGACCACAAAATCACCAAAGTCCTCACCAGTTTGACCCGCTTGGGCATAGTGGCCTAATAATTGCTCTAAGTGCTCCAGGATACTGGCTTCGTTGATGTTTTCTGCAAACAGTTGGTTTAAGCGTGTGCCATTTTTACGGCCTCCTAAATACATGTTGTAACGCCCCAAAGCTTTACCCACAAAACCAATTTCTGCAATGAAGGGGCGGGCACAACCATTGGGACATCCAGTCATTCTGACCATGATGCCTCTGTCTGCGATGCCATGTTTTTGTTGTATGTGTTCAATGTCAGTGATCAAGTCAGGTAAATACCGCTCTGCCTCTGCCATGGCTAAAGTGCAAGTTGGGAATGCCACACAAGCCATTGACAATTGACGGGTGGCTGAAATGTGATCTACCAAATTGAATTGGGCCAACAGTTGTTCGATTTCGACTTTGTTTTGCTCAGGAATTTTGGCAATGATTAAATTCTGATTGGCTGTTAACCTGAAGTCACCTTGATGTACCTTTGCAATGGCTCTTAGGGCTGACCTGACTCTGGAGTCATCGTCATCTTTAACGCGGCCATTGGCGATAAAAAGGGTGTGATTCCAGCTGCCATCTTCATTTTGCCGCCAGCCAAACCGATCGCCGTTGTGAGTAAAGGTTACAGGGTGAGGCGCATCCAATGCAAACCCCGATCGATCGGTCAATTGGGCTCGAACCCAATCAACACCGTGGTCATCAACCGTGTATTTAAAGCGTGCATGTTTGCGGTTGGTGCGGTCGCCATGATCTCTTTGAATCTTGACTATATTTTCAGCCACAGCCAAAACCTGTTCGGGTAAGCAGAAGCCCAGAGTGTGAGCCAACAGAGGGAATGTTTTGGGGTCACCATGGGTGGAGCCCATACCGCCACCAACAGTGACATTAAAGCCCAGTAGCTTCTGGTCTTTGATGATGGCCACAAACCCCAAATCATGAGCCAGTACATCGACATCGTTGTCTGGTGGAATGACCACTGCTGTCTTGAATTTTCTGGGCAAGTAAGTCTTTCCATATATGGGCTCATGATCAACTTTGGGTTCTGTGACCACCTTTTCTCCATCCAGCCAAATTTCATGGTAAGCAGATGTTTGTGGGGTTAAATGATCACTGATGGCAGTGGCCACTTTAAAGACTTGATCATGCACCTCAGACAGTTCAGGGTTGGCAGTACACATCACGTTGCGATTGACATCCCCACAGGCGGCTATGGTGTCCATTAGCTGTTGGTTGATGGCAGCGACAGTGCGCTTGAGCTTGTTCTTAATCACGCCATGAAACTGAAAAGCTTGTCGGGTGGTGATGCGAATTGATCCATTGGCATACCGGTCGGCCATGTCGTCTATGGCCACCCATTGTTGCGGTGTGCAAATGCCGCCAGGAACCCTGGCCCTGATCATGAAACTGTAGAGGGGTTCTAATTTTTGTTTGCTCCGTTCTTTGCGTAAGTCGCGGTCATCTTGCTGGTATATGCCGTGAAACTTTGTTAATTGAGTGTCACTTTCAGTGATTGATCCTGTGACGTCGTTGAGTAACTCTGTGGCGATGGTGCCACGCAGGTAATTACTGTCGTCTTTGATGAGTTCAACGGCCTCTAATTTTTGTTGTTCAGTGTTCATATCAGTAGACATCCTTTTGATAGCGGTTGTTGCGTATGAGGTTTTTTAGGTGTTGTTTGGCTTCTTCAGCAGACAAAGAACTTTGTGTGCTGATGATTTCCAGTAGGGTGTTTTCTACATCTTTGGCCATTCGGGTGGCGTCACCGCACAAATAAATATGGGCCCCTTGTTCTAACCAATGCCAAAGTTCGCTGGCTTTCGATTTTAATTTATCTTGTACATAGACTTTGTGGTCCTGGTCTCTTGAAAAAGCGACATCCAGTTGTTGTAAAAAGCCTGACTTTTGAAGTTTCAACCATTCTGTTTGGTATAAAAAGTCAGTGCTGAAATGCGGGTTGCCAAACACCAGCCAATTCTTGCCATTGGCTTGTTGGTGCTGACGTTGTTGAAGAAAAGAGCGGAATGGGGCAATGCCGGTCCCTGGACCAATCATGATGATGGGGGTTTCAGGGTCGTCAGGCAATCTGAAATTGGCATTGGGTTCAACATACACTGAGACTTGATCACCCACTTGGGCCCCGTGACACAGCAAGCCACTGGCCAGCCCATAATGTCCTAGCGCTGTGGCCTCTTCAAGATTGATGGTGAGGTGCAATTCATCTTCTTCAATGCTTTGTGCTGAAGCGATCGAGTACAAGCGTGGAGTGATGCTTTTTAAATTCAATAAACTGTCTTGGATAGAAACTTTACGTTCAGGATCAAATGTAAGTAATAAATCCAGTAACTGATGATCCTGACAGTAATCGGTATAGGCTTGATGAGAATTTGCCATGGCTTGCAGTTCCGTGTTGTTGATCTGGGTCGCTAAATACTGTACAAAGGGTTTGCTGATCTGAGTGATCTCGATGTGTTCAGTCAGCAGTTTTTTTACCTTTTCATTGTGGTTTTTGAAAGAGAGTTCTTCGTCGCCTTCCAGACCCCAGTGTTGCAATAGTTGCTCAACAGATTCATCACCATTGTGGGCCCAAACACCCAAAGAGTCACCTGGCTTGTATTGAATCACATTGGGATCAATAGCAAGTTCTAAATGAAAAGTGTTTTTGTCAGAACCCCTGCCAGTTATTTTTTGAATGGTTAAGATTTCTGCCAAATAAGGTTTTTGTTTAGAGGCCAATGTGTTTCCAGGTGCGTCTGCCAAGCCATGCAAAGGTAAAGCAGTGATGTTATTGGCATCGGGATTTTCTTGCTTAAGTTCTGATTCAATTTTGGGTAACAAGCCAGTGATCCATTGATTGGCAGGCTCTTCAAAATCGACATCACAATCAATGCGTTCATGAATCTGTGTTGCACCCAACTCACTCAACCTTTGATCAATTTCTTTACCAGTTTGACAATACAACTCATAGCTGCTGTCACCCAATGCCAAAACACTGTATTTAATGGCAGATAAATCAGGTGCTTTGTTGCTGAATATTTGCTCATAAAATTGTTCCGCATCATCAGGTGCTTCACCTTCACCATGGGTACTGATCACCAAAGATATGTGGGTTTTTTTGGCTAATTGTTTGGCTGTGATGTCTGCCAGTGAAAACAGCTCAGTTGCCAGACCTAAGGCCTCAGCTTGTGACTGGAGGTTCTTGGCCACGGATTCACCGTTGCCCGTTTGGCTGCCAAAAAGAATGGTTAATTTGTCTTTGTTGGCCCCTTTTTCCGATGTTATAACAGGCGTTGTCCCTGTGTTTGTAACACGTGCGGAAGCGGCTAAAAATCCTGACAACCAGAGCTTTTGGTCGGGATCTAATTGGTCCAGCAAGACATTCAATTGTTGCCATTGTTGGCTGTTGGTTTTGTTTTCAGGCCATTGCAACATGGCCAAAGTATTTAAGTTCACAGTGACAAGTATGTTTAAAGTTCCTGGAAGTTTAGACGGCTAAATCATACTTGTGAACTGCAATAAATCTATATGCTTATAGCTTTTAGTTATTTGAGAATAAATGCGGTGCAATCTTATGCGTTCCCAGCTGAGGTAGCGCACTTCATTGATTGGCTTAATAGGTTGTTGGTATATCGCATGAGCAGGCGGCAGCAGCGAAGTGTGTTGCCAACCACCCGAGGTTGCCTCAGGTGGTTGCTAAGTTCGATTTACTTAGGTTCTAAGCGCACCGCACCGTCTAAACGGATGGTTGAACCATTGAGGTAGGTGTTTTCAATGATGTGCTCTGCCATTCTGGCAAACTCTTCAGGGGCACCTAAACGTGAAGGGAAAGGCACAGATGCACCCAATGCGGCTTTGATGTCATCCGGTAAGCCAGCCACCATCGGAGTTAAAAATACGCCAGGGGCAATGGTCATGACGCGGATACCAAAACGCGTTAACTCACGAGCCATAGGTAAAGTCATGCCCACAATACCACCTTTACTGGCAGAATAAGCTGCTTGTCCGATCTGACCTTCATAGGCTGCTACCGAGGCCGTATTGATGATCACACCACGTTGACCATCTTCATCGGCCTCGTTGTGTTGCATCAAATTGGCTGCTGCTTTTGACAAGTTAAAGCTACCAACTAAGTTGACTTGTATTGCGCTGTTGAAATGGGCCAATGGCATGGGTTCTTCGCGACCCAAAACGCGGCCTCCAGCCAGTACGCCCGCACAGTTGATGGCCACATTGATGGAGCCAGCAAATGCCTTGGCTGCTTCACATGCGTTTTGTATATCAGTTTCAGAACTGACATCCGCTTTAAAGAAAGATGCTTGATCCTTGCCCAGTTTTTCAATGGCCGCATCACCAGCTTGCTGATTAATGTCTATCAGTGTGACTTGACCGCCGTTCTCAACGATGTGTTGAGCGCAGGCAAAACCAAGTCCAGATGCACCACCAGAAATGATGGCTTTGGTTTGTTTTAAGTTCATGTTATTACTCTCAAAATCACACTTCCAACGCTGTGGTTGTTCAGTGTTCTTGTTTCAGTGGATGCATCAGATAACACAAACAGTCTAATCTGATGGCTTTGATGCTTTGGGTAATCATGGCTGGCACCACCTTTTGCTTGATGCGCACTTCATCACCATGTTGCTCGAAGTAGTGGTCAGTGATGTCGTGACCAATTTGATCGGTGACCGCAAAAGGCATGGGTAAATCCGATTTTGTGGTGCGACCGAATACTGTGCCGGCTTCAATCAAATGAAAATTTAAATAATCCAGGTCGTCATTGATTAAGAAATCAACGGTTTCATTCTCATCGCCATCAATACCGATACTGATTTCAGGTTTTACTTTTACAGTAGAGAAAATATTCAGTACTTGTTGGTGTTCTGCCACACCTGGGATTCGTTTCAAAGTTGACAAGTGAATCAAGTTTTCCAGAAAGGTTAAAGTTTGTTCGATGCCATCTGCGGTACCTGACATGCCGCATTCAATGGTCACAGAAGGGCAAAAAGGTGCAAAAGCACCTGATTGGATGCCATCAGGGCTGGTGAAATGAATGATGGTTTCTGAGAATAATGAGGCGAGGTTTACAAATTCGCCATTCAGGGAATTGATCCCTGCATAGTGGGGGTTCCTGCCAGAATTGTTATGTATATCAATACTGGCAAAAGGTTTAATCTTTGCCATCATGTTGGTGATGTATGCCAATTTCTTGGCCACCTCATGGTTTTGTTTGTGTAAACCTGGCCAGCAGCGATTAAAGTCAGGTTGATTGGCCAATTGTCTGGTGTTCAATGCAGCAGCTTTCACATTGCCAAACAACAGGTATATGCTGCGTGGTAAATTTTTTTCATGGTTGGCAATCAAAGCTTTGATGGCATCCCAGCCGGTGACTTCATCGCCGTGTTGTAATATGGAAACAAACAAAGGCCTTTCAATTTTGCCTTTCAGGTGTACCAAGGTGTGGTCCTCAACAAATTCATGCAAGCGACTGGCGTCTACTTCCAGGATTCCTGCAGGTAATTGGTCAAGAATTTTTATCATCGGGTTTTCAGTATTTTTTGGAACTTTTCTTTGGGTTTTTATTCTGATAATCGCATGTGCAAATACTCCAGCCAAACTATGTTCTGGGACACATGTAATAACAGCAAGCGATGATATTAAAGACCTGCGTACAAGTCAATGATTATTCACTTTGTGATGATTTATTGAATGATTTCTTAACAGTTATTAACAAGCTTTGAAGGGTTCCTTAAAATTGATCAAATTTTGGCTTGAAAATTAAAACAAATAACACTAAGTTTGCACAGGCTAAAAAATTCATCGTGTCGATGAAAATAACCCCATAGGGTGGGTACGAGATCTGGTTTTGATACCCAATCGACACATGGAAATTTTAATTTATTGAGAACAACAGAAGGAATGACATGATTGAATGTTTGAATTTAAGTAAAAAGTTTGGCCAGTTTACCGCAGTCAATGACTTAACATTTACTGCCAACCAAGGTCAGGTACTTGGGTTTTTAGGGCCCAATGGTGCGGGTAAATCCACCACCATGAAAATGATCACAGGTTTTTTGGAACCCACCGCTGGTGACATCAAAGTCTGCGGCATTGATATTTCTGAGAACCCGGTTGCTGTGAAACGCAAAATTGGCTACTTACCTGAAGGTGCGCCCAGTTATGGCGAAATGGAAGTGGGTCAATTTTTGAATTTCATTGCGGCCTTACGTGGTCTGGATGCCAACATGATAAAACCAGCAGTAGAATCAGTGATTTCCAGGGTCAATCTAGAAAAAGTCTACTTTCAAAGGATTGAAACCCTTTCTAAAGGTTTTAAAAGACGGGTTGGTTTGGCACAAGCCATCATTCATGACCCGGAAGTGCTGATTATGGACGAGCCAACAGATGGACTTGATCCGAACCAGAAGCACCAGGTCAGAGAATTGATTACAGACATGTCAAAGGACAAAACCATCATCTTGTCTACCCATATCCTGGAAGAGGTGCATGCAGTTTGTGATCGTGCTTTGGTCATCGCTGGCGGTGTCTTGGTTGCAGATAACACACCAGCTGAAATGGAAAACATGTCCAGATACCATCATGCAGTGAGCTTCGTTTCCGACTTGGATACTGATTTATTGAATAAAATCAAAAATATGGATTGTGTACTTGATGTAAATTATGATTCAAGGTTAAAGGAAACCACCGTGTTTCCAACACAAGGTTTGTTTATCTTCGATGAAATCAGTGAATTTTTAAGAAAAGAATCCATCCAGGTTAAAAGTCTGAAAATGGAAGCCGGTCGGTTGGATGAGGTATTTCGTAACATCACCCAAAATGTCGGTGAAAGGGAGGTGGTGAAATGAGTCCTATAAGAACCATTGTTAAAAGAGAGTTACAGAGCTATTTCGCGACGCCTATTGCTTATGTCTTTATTGTGATATTTTTGATCATGAGTGGGGTGTTTGGCTTTTATTTTGGTAATTTATATGAAAGGGGTCAGGCTGACCTCATTCCATTTTTCAACTTCCATCCCTGGTTGTATTTATTTTTGGTGCCTGCAGTGGCTATGCGATTGTGGTCTGAAGAACGTAACAGTGGCAACATTGAATTGTTGATGACTCTACCTGTTAATAAAATGGATTGGGTTGTTGGAAAATTTTTGGCCGCGTGGTTGTTCATAGGTCTGGCACTGTTGCTGACGTTCCCTATGGTTGTTTCCATCAATTATTTAGGTAACCCAGACAATGGGTTGATTGTGGCCAGTTATTTTGGCAGTTTCTTACTGGCTGGTGGATTTTTGGCCATTGGCAGTTGTCTGTCAGCAGCCACAAAAAACCAGGTGATAGCATTCATCTTGACAGTGGTGATTTGCTTTTTGTTCCTGCTTTCCGGGTTTCCCATGGTGCTGAACTTCTGCAAACTGTTTTTACCACAAGTGATGGTTGACGCCATTGCCTCAACCAGCTTTCTGACCCATTTCGACTCAATCACCAAAGGTGTTTTGGATTTAGGGGATTTATGTTATTTCGGCATTGTTATTGGTTTGTGGTTGTACGCCACAGCGTTAGTTATTGATATGAAAAAGGCAGATTAATCATGCAAAAACAAGCACATAAAACACAATTATTTATGATGGCCGCCATATTCTTGTTGGCTGCCGTTGTCATCAGCCAAAGTGGTTTGTTCTCTAGGCTGCGAGTCGATTTGACGGAAAACAACTTATTCACTTTGAACGACGGAACCATCAATATATTGAAGGATATTGATGAAAACATCCATTTGCGGTTGTTTTATTCTGATCAAGCCACTGAAAACATTCCAATGCTGAGGACATATCACCGCCGGGTGGTTGATTTCCTTCAGGAACTGGAACGTTATGGTTCCGGGAAATTGACTGTTACCATGATCGATCCAGTGACTTTTTCAGAAGAAGAGGACCAGGCATCACAATATGGCTTGCAAGCCTTACCTGTTGGGGAGGGTGGTGAAAATGTCTTTTTTGGCATTGCTGGAACCAACGCCATCGATGCCGTTGAAGTCATCCCGTTCCTGCAACCAGATCGTGAGGCCTTTCTTGAATATGATTTGGCCCAATTGATTTACAACTTGAATAACCCAGCCAAACGCACAGTGGGTGTTATGAGCGACTTGTCGTTGTTAGGAAGTTTCGATCCACAAACCGGTCAAATTCCAGGGCAAATCATATTTGAGCAGTTGAAAGAAATGTACAATGTGGTTCCTGTGGCTACGGATACCTCAAGCATCGGTGATGTCGACTTGTTGTTGGTGGTTCATCCAAAAAACCTGACTGAATCCACACTGTTTGCCATTGATCAATTTGTCATGAATGGCGGCAGACTGATGGTCTTTGTTGACCCCATGGCCCAATCAGAAGAAGTGCCTGCAGATCCTCAGAACCCAATGGCCCAACTCCAGGCTGATCGATCATCTGGTTTGGCCGTACTGTTTCATGCTTGGGGTGTTGGGTTTGATAAAACCAAGGTGTTGTTAGACAACCAGCACGCCGTATCAATTCAAGCAGCTCAAGGACAAACCATCAGACATTTGGGAATCAATTCGTGGACTCAAAATAACATGAATCAAGATGACATTGTGACTTCTGACCTGTCTTCGCTCAACACGGCGTTGGCCGGGACATTGACCAGCAGCACTGATAATTTGTTGCCGATTTTAACCACTTCAGAACAAACCATGTTAACCAGCAATGATGCGATGTCATTGTTGTATAACCCCAATGTTTTGTTCCAAAACTTCCAGCCAGAAGATCAATCTCATGTCATTGTAGCCAGGATCAAAGGTGCATTGAACAGTGCTTTCCCAAGCGGAATCGAAGGGCAAACAGAAGTTTTGTCACAAGTTGAGCAACCACAAGTGGTGATATTTGCCGATGTTGATGTTTTGTTTGACCGCATGTGGGTGCGGGCACAAAACTTTTTTGGCAGGCAGATTTACTCGAATTTCGCTGACAACGGGTCATTAATCAATAACTTGATTGACAACATGACCGGCAGTGCTGATTTGATTCAAGTGCGGGCCAGGGGAACTTCAAACAGACCTTTTGATAAAGTACAAGAGATCAAACGGGTCAGTGAGCAAAAATACCGAGAAACTGAAAGCCAACTGCTGCAGCAGCTTCGTGAGACAGAAAATAAATTGAATGAATTGCAACGCATCAAAGGTCAAGAAAACCAATTGATCATCAGCCAGGAGCAACAACAGGAAATCAACCGCTTTAAGCAACGAAAACTTGAAGTGCGAAAAAGCCTCAGAGAAGTCAAACGTAATCTGAACAAAGACATTGAAGCATTGGGCACTCAATTGAAGTTCATTAACATCGCATTGGTGCCCATATTACTCACGGCATTGATTGTCTTTTTATCTTGGAGAAAATCAAAACGTAAGGAGCGTCAGTATGTTAAGTAACATGAAAGTACTGCTTGTTTTACTGGTAGTCATCGCTGGTTTGGCATTTTGGGTTTTAAAAGACAATCAAGAGCCCAATGAAAATCAGCCACTGATTCCAGAGTGGCAAGGCAAAAGTGATGCAATGGCAAAAGTCAATCGGGTTGTCATCAGTCAAGCAGGAGAGCAAATTGAATTGCAACAATCGGGGAATCGATGGGTACTCAATGGAGGTTTTTATGCTTCCATAGATCCATTGTTCAGCCTGCTTCAATCATTCAAAAATGCTGAAATTGTGGAGGCCAAAACTGCCAACCCTGATAACCATGCCCAGATCGAACTGTCAGATGATGATTTGAAAGTTGAGTTTTTCAGTGACCAGGGATCTGATGCCTTTCATGTGGGTAAGAAAACGGCGTCAGGCCTGACATTTCTACGCCTCGAAGGTGAGGATCAGACTTATACAGTTAAAGCACTTGATGCCATTGTTTTCAATCAAGATAACTGGCAATTAAAAACGGTATTGGATATAAGTGACGAGCAAATTCAATCCATTCTGATAAGCACAGCTGAAGGCAGTGAAGTTGATGTCAGTAGAAACTCCGAAGATGGAAATTTTGAGATCAACAATTTAGCAGAAGGATTTCAACTAAAGGCTGATGCATCATTGAATCAATTGGCCAATGGCTTATCGAGGTTAATGATTGATGCGGCTGTGCCATTAGATGTGGTGGAAGAAGAACTGAAAGTCGATGCCAAATATCAATTGGTCAATGGTCAGGAAATCATCATCAAGGTACACCAAAAAGAAGATGGGCATTTCTTGGTCATTGAATCTGACCAATATCCGGAGTATGCAGCATGGATGATGAAAATTGCTGACTATAAATTCAATGCATTTAACCGCAGTCTTTCTGAATTCATAGAACCTGTAGATGCTTCACCAATTGATGAAAAATCTGAGGACGCTTCTATTGAATAAAAAGGCATTTTACTTGGTGGTGGCAGCTGTTTATGGACTGACAGCTGTTGCCATGGGTGCTATGGGTTCTCATGTGTTTGGTTTGCAGCATGGTACCGAACAATACACTTTATTTCAAACGGCTTTTCTCTATCAGATCATTCATGCATTGTTGTTGATCTGGATTGTTTCTCAATTGGATGAAGGACCTTGGGTCAGGTATGCAGCAGCAGCTGTTTCATTGGGCGTACTGCTGTTTTGTGGCGGTCTATATGTGCTGGTTTTTTATGGTAAATCCACACTCTCTTTTTTGACACCAGTGGGTGGCAGTTTAATTATTTTGGCTTGGCTTAATTTGGTCATCCATGGATTTTTGAAGTTCAAAGACCGGCCTTAATTCAGTCAAAATGATTGAATTGGTGCGGTCATACGGCTTGATTACCTGATTATACATAACTGTAGTATTATCATTAAAAAATTGTTATTTCTGATTGGTTGGCATTCAGAATAGTCAATAATTTGCCAACAATGTCACAAACAGAGCCTTATTATCAGATAAAATTAATTGGATACTCACTTTAATTTTAGGAACTCGATGAAAAAGAATATAGCAAGAAGACGGCTCCTGGCCGGTACTGCAGCGTCTGCATTGCTGGCTGCATTACCTTCATCAGGCCTGGTGATCAATGGTGTCAAACGTACATCAACTCCAAGGCCTAATAAAATAGCATCAGCCATCAAAGCTGCTAGTTTACCTCAGCAGCGTT
Source organism: Marinicella sp. (assembly GCA_965230295.1). Lineage (GTDB taxonomy): Bacteria > Pseudomonadota > Gammaproteobacteria > Xanthomonadales > Marinicellaceae > Marinicella. The sequence continues at coordinate 3,396,689 of OZ246001.1, forward strand.
TTTCACATATGGTTTATAGCAGGCTTGGGTATGGTATCACGCCAGGCGTGTTTGACCATGTTAGGTGGCTTGCTTTGGGTTCTGATGACACCCAGCGTTTATCAAATTTTGTGTCGCAACAACTGGCTGGTGGGGTCGATGGACCGTTAGATACCCGTATCAATCAGGCTGGTAACTATGCGACTTTGAATAAAAGTTTAACATTGATGTGGAACCACCACCACGTGAATCCTGGTTCAGGATTGCGCAGCTCATCCCGACCCAGGTATGAAATGCAGCGGTTAAAATTTCTTCGTGCGACCTATTCAATATTTCCATTGAGAGAACGAATAGCAGATTTTTGGCACAACCATTTCAGTCTCAATGGTGACAGTTTTTATGCGAGATCAACCTTGACCAGTTGGGATCGTGATGTGATCAGAACTCACATGTTAGGAAACTTCCAAAACTTCTTGTTGGCAACTTCCAGGCATCCTGCGATGTTGTATTATTTAGATAACTATAACAACTCTGTAACAGAGCCCAATGAAAATTATGCCCGTGAATTATTTGAATTACATACCTTAGGTGCTGAGAATTATTATGGGTTGGCCGATCAAAACACCGTACCGACGATTCAAGTTCCTGAACGCGGCGGTCCTTGGTCTACTGATGGCATCATACAGGAGTTTTATGTAGACAATGATGTTTACGAGGCGACACGATGTTTGACTGGATGGCGTGTTAATGACTCAAGTAGCACAGGCGATAATGGCTTGTTTTTGTATGATGATGATCGACATGATCGTTTTCAAAAATCTGTACTCTACAGTGGACAGACCAACATACCAGCCAATCAAGGTGTGGATGATGGCTTAGATGTGATCAAATTGCTGGCCAGACATCCAGGCACCGCCAAGCACATAGCTGGAAAATTGGCTCGTTTCTTCATCTCTGATGATCCGCCACAGTCAGTTATTGATGATGTGGCTGATGTGTTCTATCAGAACAGGAATGCCAATGATCAATTGCATCAAGTGTTTACTGCCTTGTTCAATCACCCGGAATTTGCCAACCCAGCCAATTGGCAATCAAAATTAAAGCGCCCATTTGATACCGTGGTTTCTGCCATGCGCGCGTTGCAAACCAATTTCACCATTAAACCAGATGAAGACAACAGCAATAATCTAGAGTGGAGAATGGATGATACAGGGCATTATCCTTTTGAATGGCAGCCACCTGATGGTTATCCCGTTCAGTCTAGTTATTGGATGAGTTCAACTGCATTGATTCAAACTTGGAAGACAGTGGATTGGCTGATTGACAGAAATTACAATTCTGGCACTTATCTCTCACCTGTCAGGCAACAAACAGTGACTTATTTCACAGCGAATCCAGGAACCATGACACCAGAAAACTTACTGTCGTGGTGGATGACTAAAATATTCAACTTGGCGCCGGCTGGTGGTTGGGTAGGAGATCCCGTGTTTGAAGACATTCTTGAGTTCCTCACCCAAAGACCGCCTGACAACCTCAGTTTCCCCAGTTGGCCAAGAGGTAAAGCAGTGATCGTCTCAGACTTAACTGACAACACATGGCCATACCGTTGGCATGAACGCTTGCGCGGAACGGTGAGTTTGATTTTGGCCTCGCCTTACTTTATGCAACGATAACGGGAGCAATGATATGAAAAAAATGAATCGAAGAGCTTTTTTACAATCAACCGCTGCCTTAAGTGCATTTTCAGGTATTAATATTGCCCGTGCAGGTGGCTCATCTCCCAGTAACCAGCCCATCATCATTGATTTATTCATGCGTGGGGGTATGGATGGTTTGAATGTCATCCCGCCGGTTTCTGGCCCTAACAGAACATTTTATGAGCAGTTAAGACCCAATATACAAGTACCATTGAATGGCAGTAACAGCGTGATCAACGTGGGTGAAGCCATGGGTTTTCATCCTGCAGCAACAGGCTTAAGGGATATGTATGTGGCGGGTGACATGGCCATCATTCATGGCACTGGTTTGCCTCAAGAAAATGTCACCAGAAGTCATTTTGATGCCATGAAATTGCGTGAATTGGGTACCCCGGCCAGTATCTCAACAACCAGTGGTTGGCTGACTCGACATCTTGAGTCTACACCGCATATAACCGGTTCTGAAATCATTCCGGTACTGGTTTCAAATGATTCAAATCCGATCAGTCTTCAGGCTTACTTTAATGCATTGACTGTTGATCAGGTGGGTGGCTATCACCCGAATTCCGGAGATTATGGTGATACACACGCTCAAGCCATTGGCAAAATGTATCAAGGGAACAGTGCATTGGATTTATCTGTCAGTGGCGCCATGGACACCTTGTCAATCATATCGGCTTTGGATTTGAATAATTACGTGCCAGCCGGTGGAGCCAATTACCCCAATTCATCCTTTGGTGATCAGCTGATGTTAATCGCCCAATTGATTAAAGAGGACCTCAACATCAATGTGGCCACAGCAGACCTGGGTGGTTGGGATACCCACAATGGCCAAGGTGATGGCGGCGGTGGTAGTTTCTACGGAAGGGTTGAAAACATGTCAAATGCAGTCAGAGCGCTTTGGCAAGATTTGAATGCATCTGGACTCGGTGACCAAGTGACCATTGTTGTTCACAGTGAATTTGGCAGACGAGCCAGACAAAATGGCCAGGGTGGCAGCGGCACTGATCATGGATCTGGAAATGTGATGTTTGTGATTGGTGGCAAAATCAACGGTGGCCAATCATATGGACAATTTGTTGGGCTTTCAAATGAGCAATTATTTGGTGGTGAAGACATCGCTCCTGTTGTTGACTTTAGGCGTGTCTATGCCACGATATTGCAACAAATACTGGGTAATTCCGACATCAATTATGTGTTCCCAGGTTACGACAACCATGTCAATATGGGTTTTGCTCCCAGTGATTTGATATTCTCATCTAATTTTGATTGAATGATGAGTAGAAGGCATAAAAAAAGGCGATATGGAAATATCGCCTTTTTTGGTTTTAAGTCATTCAGAAAAATTCATCGTAGACTTGTTTGAATGCTTGTAAGGCCAAATCCAGATCATTTTTTGAATGGGCAGCTGATATTTGTAACCTGATGCGGGCTTTGCCTTTAGGTACCACAGGAAAACTGAAGCCTATGCAATAAATACCTAGTTCCAACAATCTGTCGGCCATTTCTTTGGCCAATTTGGCGTCACCCAACATGATGGGGGTGATTGGGTGCGTTTCACCTGATACGGTATAACCCAATTCGACGATTTTCTTACGAAAATAGGCCGTGTTTTCAGCCAATTGATCACGCAGTGCGGTTGAATCGGAAATCAATTCGAAAACCTTGATGCTGGCAGCCACCAGCGGTGGTGGTAATGTGTTAGAAAACAGATAAGGTCGCGATCGTTGCCTGAGTAACTCAATGATTTCTTTTTTGCCAGTGGTGAAGCCGCCTGATCCGCCACCTAATGCTTTGCCTAGTGTTGATGTGAAGACATCAATCTTATCCATCACACCAGCCAGTTCAGCGGATCCACGACCAGTGGGTCCGATGAACCCGGTGGCATGAGAATCATCAACCACCACCATGGCATCATATTTTTCAGCCAGATCAGTGATGGTTCTTAAGTCAGCTATGGTGCCATCCATACTGAATACACCATCGGTGACAATCAATCTTTGTTTGCAATCTTGCGTATCAATCAGAATCTGCTCCAAAGCTGTCATATCACTGTTTTTGTAACGATGACGTTGTGCTTTACACAAACGAACACCATCAATGATTGATGCATGATTCAACTCGTCGCTGATAACGGCGTCGTCTTGATCTAAAATGGTTTCGAATAGACCACCATTGGCATCAAAACAGGAAGTGTAAAGGATGGTGTCTTCGGTGCCAAAAAAATCACTGATTTTTTGCTCCAATTCTTTGTGTAAATCTTGTGTGCCACATATGAATCGCACCGATGCCATACCAAACCCATGGGTGTCCAAGGCTTTTTTGGCTGCTTTAATGATCGCAGGGTGGTCGGCCAATGCCAAGTAGTTGTTGGCACAAAAATTGATGACATTTTGCCCGCCTGGTAACTCAATGTGTGATGATTGAGGGCTGGTGATGATGCGCTCTGATTTATACAGGCCGTCATCTTTGATGGTTTGAATGATCTCAGAATAATTTTTCATGTTTGGTCTCAATCCCAGCTACAAACAACTTTACCGCATTGGCCTGATGACATCAGGTCAAAACCGGTCTGAAAGTCGTCGATGTGAATTTCATGGGTAAGGGCTTTTTCAAGTGGAAAGCCAGATAACAGCAATTGGGTCATTTTGTACCACGTTTCATACATTTTCCTTCCAGTGATGCCTTTGACTGACAAGCCTTTGAAAATGATGTTGTCCCAATTGATTTGTGTGCTGTCAGGCAGCATGCCGAGTAGGGTAATCTTGCCGCCGTTGTACATGCTGTCGAGCATGTCGTTGAAAGCCAATGGGTTGCCAGACATTTCCATGCCCAAATCAAAGCCAGTGATGTCCATTTCGGCCATTACATCTGAGAGTTTTTCTTTGGCCACATTGACACAGCGGGTTGCCCCCATAGACTTGGCCAATTCTAGGCGATAATCATTGACATCAGTAATCACAACATTCCTGGCACCCACATGTTTACAAATACCTGTGGCTATGATGCCTATCGGTCCGGCACCGGTTATTAAAACGTCTTCACCCACCATGTCATATTCAAGTGCACAATGTGCGGCGTTACCAAATGGATCGAAAAAGGCTGCTAATTTTGACGGGATGCTGTCTGACACCGGCCAAAGATTTTGAACTGGCATGGTGATGTATTCAGCAAAGGCGCCATTTCTGTTGACCCCAATGCCTTGGGTGTTGGGGCACAAATGTGGTGTACCAGCACGACAGTTTCGGCACACGCCACATACAATGTGACCTTCTGCACTGACTCGCTGGCCTATATCATAGCCATTGACTTCACTGCCCATCTCAACGATATGACCAACAAACTCATGACCAATCACCAAGGGTGGTTTGATGACTTTGGCAGACCATTCATCCCATTTATAAATATGTAAATCAGTGCCACAAATGGCGGTTTTTTCAACTTTGATTAAGACGTCATTATGTCCCATATAAGGCATGTCTACATCTTCCATCCAAATACCTGTTTCAGGATGTTTTTTTACCAGTGCTTTCATTTTTTATTTGATTTGCATTTTGAGCCGCCTGCATCAAAACAGACGGCTTATGTTGAAGAGGTTTGTATTATAAACTGATTTGGTTGGTTGTACGATATGTGTCAGTTAATGTGCACTTATTCTCTGAGGTCTTTCCGCAGAATTTTACCCACATTGGTTTTGGGTAAATCGTCTCTGAACTCAACCAATTTGGGTACTTTGTAGCCAGTTAAATGGGCTCTGCAATGCTCAATCACATCCTGTTCAGTCATTTCGTCTGAGCTCTTGACCACAAAAAGTTTAACGATTTCACCTGATTTATCATCTTGAATACCAATCGCCGCACATTCAATGATGTGATCATTCAAGCAAGCAGCATCTTCTATTTCATTGGGATAGACATTGAAACCGGAAACCAAGATCATGTCTTTTTTGCGATCAACAATCTTGAAGTAACCTTTTTCATCCATGACGGCCACATCGCCGGTTTTAAGCCAGCCATCTACAATGGTTTTTTCAGTTTCTTCGGGCCTGTTCAAGTAACCCAACATCACTTGTGGGCCCCTGATACACAATTCGCCGGCTTCTCCGATGGGCAATGGATTGCCATCATCATCTTGGATTTGGCAATCTGTCGATGGAATCGGTAAGCCAATGGTGCCATTGTATGCTTCCATGGGTACCTTATTTACACAGGCTGCGGGAGATGTTTCAGTCAATCCATAGGCTTCAGCCAATGTCACCCCAGTCACTTGTTTCCAACGTGTGGCGGTGTCTTTCTGAACGGCCATGCCGCCACCCAAAGTGAATTTAAATGATGAAAAATCAATGTCGGCAAAACCAGGGGTGTTAAGCAGGCCATTGAATAATGTGTTGACCCCTGTCAAAACAGTGAATTTATGCTGAGAAAGTTCTTTAACAAACCCCGGCATGTCTCTTGGGTTGGTGATCAAAATGTTCTTGGCACCATATTGACAAAAAGACAAACAATTGGCCGTCAATGCAAAGATGTGATACAGCGGCAATGCGGTGATCACAATTTCTTCGCCATAGGCTATTTCACTGGATATCCACAATGTGGTTTGTGTGACATTGGCCACCATGTTTTTGTTGGTCAGCATGGCACCTTTAGAAACGCCAGTTGTACCACCGGTGTATTGCAGGAATGCGATGTCATCCAACTGACGACTCACAGGGGTGTATGTCATTGAATTACCGGCTTTCAGTGCTGCTTTGAAGCTGATAGAACCTGGTAATTCAAAGGGCGGTACCATTTTTTTAACCCGTTTGATCATGAAGTCCATGATGGCGCCTTTCAAGCCACCAATCATTTCACCAATGGTGGCGGTAATGACCTTTTCTACGCCGGTTTCAGACACCACTTCTGCCAGAGTACAAGCTGTGTTTTCGATCACAATGATGGCTTTGGCGCCTGAATCATTGAGTTGGTGCTTCAATTCACGTGGGGTATACAACGGGTTGACGTTGGTAACAACCATACCAGCACGTAAGATGGCCAATACTGCAATTGGGTATTGCAATACATTGGGCATCATGATGGCAATGGCATCACCTGTTTTGAATTGACTTTGTAGGTATGCAGCCAATTGTTGGCTGTATTGGTCCAATTCACTGTAAGTAATGGCTTTACCAAAATTTACATAGGCATCACTGTCAGTGTATTTCTCACAGGCATCTATCATCATGTCTGCGACTGAATTGAATGGTAACTCACCGACTTCTGCAGGCACGCCTGGTTGGTATTCTTTGAGCCAAGGTCTTTCTATTGTCATAGCACCCCTTATTAATTATCAGATATTAATGGTCAAGAGACATGTGTAATGGTTTCATTGGTGCACCATTTGACTTCAGTCCCCACTGAAATAAACATAAAAAATAGTTTAAATATCATCAACCTTGAGGATCTAATCAAGGTGTAATAATTGCTTATCATGATAAATGTTTTTATGACTTTTATCTACCAATTTGATAGACTTTAAACCCACCTTTAACAAAAATGCATATGGAATCTGAACTTTTGGTAAATACATTACAACCACATGCCTTGGGTGTTTTGATATTGACTTTGGTGGCTTTGATTCTGTTCGCCAATGACAGAATTCCACTGCAAACTTCCAGTTTGTTTGTGTTGTGTGCTTTGATTCTGGGGTTTCATGTCTACCCATACCAGCTCAGTGACGGCACCGTATTTCCGATCAAAACATTCTTTTTAGGCTTTGGTAATGAAGCATTGATTGCTGTTTGTGCTTTGATGGTAGCTGGTCAAGCTTTGGTGCGTACTGGCGCCATGGAACCCATTGGTCGTTATTTAGCCAAAATTTGGAAGGTCAGCCCATCCTTGTCTTTGCTGTTAACACTGATCACAGGTGCTGTTCTCAGTGCCTTTGTTAACAACACGCCGATTGTGGTGCTGTTGTTACCGGTATTGATCAGTGTGTCATTGCGAACTGGTCAATCATCAGCCGGAACCTTAATGCCGATGGGACTGGCAACGTTGTTGGGTGGTATGGCAACCACCATCGGTACATCCACAAATTTACTGGTGGTCAAGGTGGCTGAAGGGCTGGGTGTACCAGAGTTCAGTATGTTTGATTTCACTTTCCCGGTGGCAATCACTGGTGTGGTGGCCATTCTGTATTTGTGGCTGGTTGTTCCCAAGATTATTCCTGACCGCACACCGCCTTTGAAAGACACTTCACCCAGGGTTTTTTCCGCAGAAATCAAAGTCAACGATGGGGCTTTTGCAGATGGTAAGAACTTAGCAGAAATCAGGGATAAAGTGGATGGCAAGATATCGATCCAGCGCATTGTAAGGGGAGAGTCACTGTCGATTGCAACTTTACCTGATGTGGTGATAAAAGCCGGTGATCGTCTGATGGTTTCTGACACTGCCGATAACTTGCGTGAATATGAAATAGAATTGGGTGGTTCATTGTATACAGGTGAACACCAGGTGGATGAATCGCACCCATTGTCAGCTGGTGATCAATCGATTGCAGAGTTGGTGATTACTTCTGGCTCACTGTTAGATCGTGTCAGGGTTGGTGACTCAAGATTAAACAGTAAATATGGCTTGACCCTGTTGGCTGTGCATTCACAAGGAAAGGAAACCACTGCCACCACCAAAGGCATGGATGACTTGATTTTTAGGCCTGGGGATGTGTTGTTGGTTCAGGGTACGCACAATGCCATTCAAGAAGTTAAGCGAACAGGTTCATTGTTGGTTTTAGATGGTGGTGAAGAATTGCCACATACCAAAAAAGCACCTTTGGCACTGGCTGTTATGGCGGGAGTGGTTGGGTTGGCTGCATTTAATGTGGTGCCCATTTCTATCAGTGCGGTGATTGGCTGTTTTGTGTTGATTGCTACTGGATGCTTGCGTTGGCGTGATGCCACCCATGCATTAAGTGCACAAGTGATATTTATTATTGTTGCTTCATTGGCATTAGGGGCTGCTTTGATGGCCACCGGTGGCGCAGATTACTTGGCCAATTTGTTCGTGGTTTCTACATCTGGGTTCGCCCCTGGTGTGGTACTGGGTATTTTGATGTTCTCCATGGCCATCATGACCAACGTGATTTCAAACAACGCGGCTGCTGTGATTGGTACACCCATTGCAGTCAGTATTGCTCAACGATTGGGCATGCCGGTTGAACCGTTTGTGTTGGCTGTGTTGTTCGGAGCAAACTTAAGTTATGCCACACCGATGGCGTACCAAACAAATTTACTGGTTATGAATGCCGGAGGCTATAAGTTTGTGGATTTCGTTAAAGTGGGTGTTCCTTTGACCATCATAACCTGGGCCATGTTAACGGGTATGCTGACGTGGATTTACCAATTATATTAGAATAGTAAAACGTACAATTATCTATATCAACAACAAAGAGGAAGACTATGGGTGAACAAAACATATCAAGGGGTGGAGACAATGAAGCCAAGAGGTTGTTTACTCGTGCTGTATTGAATGACCTGCGGGCCCTTGAGTTAATGATTGAAAAAGGCTTGATTGAGTCAGGTGCTCGTCGAATTGGTGCGGAACAAGAAATGTTTATCACCAACAATGATTACAGCCCCAATTTAACTGCACTGAATATCCTTGATGACATCAAAGATGATCGATTCACCAATGAAATAGCCCTGTTCAATATTGAAGCCAATTTAACACCCAGGCGCTTCCAGGCCAAATGCCTCAGTGAAATGGAAGAAGAAATCAAAGAGGTGGTTTCTATCGCTAAAAGACATGCCAAGGACCATGACTCTCGAATCATTTTAGCCGGTATCTTGCCGACGTTAAGACAACTTGACCTCACTATGGACAGCATCACGCCGGTAGACCGATACTATGAATTGAATGATCGATTGAAAGAAATTCGGGGTTCTGATTTCAGGATGGATATTCGTGGCGTTGATGAGTTGTCAGTGACCCATGATAATTTTTTGTTGGAAGCCATGAACACCAGTTTTCAGGTTCATTTTCAGGTCAGCGGCAATGAATTTGTTGATATGTATAATTTATCTCAAGCGGTGACAGGACCTTTGATGGCAGTGGCAGTGAACTCCGGCTTGATTCATCACTATCGATTGTGGCATGAATCACGCATTGCTGTTTTTCAAAACTCCATAGACACGCGCTCAACAACTCACCAGAAAAGGGGTACGCAACCGCGGGTTCATTTTGGTAATGAATGGATTGAAAGTATTGTGGATGTTTTCAGGGATGATATTTCAAGATTTTCCGTGGTACTGACTTCTGAGTTTGAAGAAGACCCTGTGGGTATGGTGAATGCTGGAATCATGCCCAAATTGAAAGCATTGATGTTGCATAATGGGACCGTATACCGATGGAACCGACCTTGTTATGGGGTTAAGGACAACATCCCACATTTACGTATTGAAAACAGGGTTTTGCCTTCAGGTCCTTCAATGATTGATGAAGTGGCCAATTCAGCGTTTTATTTTGGGTTAATGTCTGGCATGAGTCAAAAAATTCCAGACATCACCAAAGCACTGCGGTTTTCTAATGCCCGCAATAACTTTTTACAAGCGTGCCGCACAGGACTCGAATGCCATTTTAACTGGATCGATGGAGAAAGCATCTCTGCCACCAGGCTGATCAAAGAAGAGTTGTTACCCATAGCAGAATCTGGTTTGAAGTCAGCAGGTATTGATGCCGGTGACATTGAACGGTATTTAGGCACCATTGAAAAACGGGTTGATAGCAAGCAAACTGGTGCCAGGTGGGCCATCAAGTCCATCACTGAAATGGACGAAGAGATCCACCCGGATGAAAAAGTCAGGTCGGTGGTTGCTGAAATGCACCACCAGCAAAAAACAGACAACCCGATCCATGAGTGGCCTTTGGCATCGGCTGAAAGGCGTACTGACTGGCGAGCCGGATTCATGTTAGTGGGGCAATTCATGACCACCAAGTTGTTAACAGTTAGACCTGATGATTCTATGGATCTTGCGGCCAGCATCATGGATTGGAAACGGGTCAGACATGTGCCCGTTGAAAACGACGAAGGTGAATTGGTTGGCCTGGTTTCACACCGGTCTATCATCAAGAAAATTGTCGACGGAGATGATCATGAAGCCACAGCCATCAGTGAAATCATGAATGATCAACTCATTTTTGCACACCCAAAAACAACTACAGTTGAAGCCATACAAATCATGCGTGAGCAGCGGGTCAGTTGTTTGCCAGTGGTTGAAAATGGTAAATTGGTTGGAGTCATCACTGAATATGATTTGATCAAAGTTGCCAGCCATGTGTTGGAAGCTGACTTAAAAGCCTATAAGGACAAATTAGAATAACAAGATAAGTCACAGGCCTGGCTTTACAACCCTTGATTTGCTCCAGTTAACTGAACCACATGTGAATGAATGGTATTAATTACCCCGTTTTTTGAATAGCTGGTGATAAGCTGTTTATAAGAATGGTCGAAAATCTTTGGTAATTGATTTAGAATATTGCCTACAAACTCGTACAAAATGAAACATTAAAACCCACCCCTATCAGTAAAACCTTCGAAATCACCTATGAAATTTATTATCTTTTCAGCCACTGTGCTGCTATCAACCACATCAATATCAAGCTCATTTGAGGTGATTAAGCATTCTGTTCATGCCAATGATGAGTTAAACAAAAGCTCTGAAAGAAAAACACTGGTTCTCAATGCCGGTGAATTTGACCCTTTGTATGAGCAGTTAATTCACCGATCCTTGGTAGAAAAAAGTGACAGACAAAGCCCATATGGCTTGGTGCAAATTCATGCCAATGATTCACAAGGATTGGCGAATATTGAATCTATGGGCGCACAAGTTTTGGGTTATTTACCGCATGACACCTATTTAGTTAAGTGGGGTGCAGTTGAAAGGAATCAAATCATGTCATCAGACATGTTTCGTTACACAGGTGATTACAGCAACGCCTATAAGTTCAATGCCGGCTTATGGAGTCAAGCCAAATCACTGGGAATTAATGATGCTCCCCAGGCTGTGACCATCGATTTGTTTGGCTTTCCGGGTGTGCCTGTTTCAAGAATAGAACAAACTCTAATGAAAGTCATGGCGGATGCTGTTATTGAATCCAGTCGGGACCTCAATAACATGCCATATGTGAAACTAACTTTGCAAGGGGATGTGGCCTCTAATATCCTACAGCTGGCTAACACGGTTGATGTCATGTGGATGACTATGCATGTTCAGGATAAGATTTTGAATATCGATTCAGTTGGACCCATTCAATCTAACAACCCGGAAATTACCCAAGCCACCATTTGGGACAAAGGACTGATTGGTACAGGTCAGGTTGTAGCTGTTGTTGACAGTGGGTTAGACAGAAACCAAGATTTTTTCTCACAATACGACACCGGTTCTGGAGCGGTGACTAAAAAGTACACAGACGCCAGCAGCCCTCCAGTAGGGGAGGTGGGAACGATCAATGCCGATCATAAGGTGATTGCTTATTATGTTCAGCCAGGTGCATCTGCTTATGATGACGATTCCCAATGTGGCGAAGATGGTACACCCTCTGGATTTCACGGGACACATGTCACAGGAACTGTTGCCGGGGATGCCGGAACTCCTGCCAATTCAAGTGCTGCTAATTATGATGAAGGCGATGGTATGGCACCGCATGCACAAATTCTCTTTCAAGACATTGGCAACACCCAGTCCGGTTGCTTAACAGCTGGAAGTACTCGCTATGAAATGCACCTGCAAGCAGCAAAATCAGGGGCCTCAATTTCATCCAACAGTTATGGCGGAGATGCTGAAAACAGTTCAAGTGAAGGTTACTTTTTTGGTGATTATCAAGTAGATTTAGCCAGTTATGAATTAGAAGACCTGTTGATTGTTGTGTCGGCTGGGAACAGCGGTATAAGGGCCCTATCACATCCTGGACATGCAAAAAACGCGGTAACTGTGGGTGCTTTGGGTCATGGTGATTCAACCACGGCAGCATCATTTTCATCGCGAGGGTTTGCCTTTGATGACCGCGTAAAACCTGATGTGATGGCACCTGGTGTTGGTATCTTTTCTGCCGAAGGTAATTTAGACAATTCAGTACCGCCTGCCGGAGTCAACAATGGTATTACGCCTAAGAATGGAACGTCTATGGCGACTCCGACTGTTTCAGGAGGCCTGGCGTTGATGCGACAGTATTTCACAGATGGCTTTTATCCGTCAGGAGCTAAAAACAATGACGATCAGCTTGAACCCTCAGGTTCACTGCTAAAATCCACCTTACTGAACGGCACCTTACTGAACAGCCGAGCCCCATCAGTGGATCAAGGCTGGGGTCGTATATTCTTGGACAATAACTTGTATTTTGCTGGAGACTCAAAAGCATTGCGAGTTTGGGATTTACCGAATGCGGATGGTTTGAGCACTGGTGAATCATTCAGCTTTGAAGTCAATGTACCTGCAGGTGAAGCATTCAGGGCCACGTTGACTTGGTTTGATCCTCCACCGTTGGTCCAATCTGGAAAAGCTTTGGTCAACGATTTAGATTTAGAAGTCAGGTTCAATGGAAAAGTTTACATGGGTAATGATTTGTTTGGCAGCGTATCCCAAGAGGGAGGATCGGCTGATACCCTTAACAATGTGGAACAATTTCATTTGCCGAACCCTGAACCTGGCATTTATGAAGTTGTTGTGAAAGGGTCTCAAGTGAATGGTACGAGTGCAGGGTCTCAGACTCAGAAACAAGGTTTTGCCTTGGTGACATCTCAAGGCCAATGCAGTTCCCAAGTCGGTGCGGCACCACAAATCACATTAACCGAATCCAGTGAGTTACGGCCTGTGGTTAACATTGATCCATTAAGCAATGTGACAGATTACCAAATTTATAAAAAACCAGGTGGTTGTGATGTCCCTAACTCAAAATTCAGATTCATCGGTCAAGCCAGCGGATCTGCAGGGGACATTTCATTCACTGATTTCAACACACTCCCAAACGAGATTTATGGCTATGCAGTCAAAGCCGTGGATGCCTGTGGTGAAGGTCAATTCAGCAGTTGTCTAGAAATTCAATCGAACGCTCAGTGTTCATTGAAACCAGCATTCAACACCAGTTCTTTGAATGTGAAATCTACCGGGTATGAAGGCTGTTCAGTTAATTTGGCATGGGAAGCTGGTCAAAATCAATGCCAGGCCGGAAGTGCTGTGAAATACAATATTTACCGTTCGTTGCAAGCAGATTTCCAACAAAGTGACAACAACAGGATTGCACAAGGCGTCTCTCGTTTGGATTATAACGATCACACGGTTGAAAACAATCAGACCTATTACTACAAAGTGACTGCGGTAGATGACATTGGCAACGAATCTTTTCAGGTGAGTAGTTTAAGCGTTTTTACCACAGGTGATGATTTTTCATCTACAGGTACCTATGTTGATGATCCTGATTCAACCACTTTTGCTACGCTACGAAATCCATGGAGAATTACCAGTTTCCGCAGTACTACAGGAAGCCAAAGTTTTCATAATGCCGAAGATGGCAAAAGATATTTGCCTAATACCTGCGCATACATGACGTTACCAGAAATTGAAATTCAAGCAGGTCAATCGACTTTGACTTATGATGCTGCCTACAACGTAGAAGAGTATTGGGACGGTGTGGTGGTCCAAATATCGACCAATGGTGGTGAAACCTGGTCAGACTTGCCTCCTGATGGCGGTTACCCTTCTGATTTCAGGGATACAGCACCACAAGGCACCCCAATCAATGCCTGTGGTTTTCCAGCTACCCAAGGTGCCTTCAATGGAGCACAAAACACGTTTGCTCCATTCACGACTGATTTATCTGCCTATGCAGGTGAATCAGTGATCATTCGGTGGGGGTTTTCATCTGATGAAGCTTCTGAAGAACCTGGCTTTTATCTGGACAACATTCAGATAGGCAATGCCAGTGCGCCAGGTGTGTGCGAGGTCAAAACGATCACCAAAGACACCGCCGGACCCTGGTTTAACCCTGATCAATCTGGTCATGGTTTTTTCCTTGAAATTTCTGATGGTGGAACTGGTAACCCAGAGCGTATTACTGGTTATTGGTATGCCTATTTAGATGGAGAGCCCAGGTGGTTGTTAGGCACAGGACTGACCAATGGCAACAGCGCAACCATTGATATGTTGGTCACATCAGGTGGGATATCGCCCCCTAATTTTGATCCAAGTGCTATAGAAGTCACCCCATGGGGGGACTTGACCTTTGACTTCAGTAGCCCAACTGAAGGCCTTATCACTTGGAGCAGCAGCATCCCCGGCTTTGGTTCTGGAAGCATGCCTATCGCCAAATTGGCAAACATCAGTGATTCGCCGAAAGCTTGCCTGAGCGGCTCTTACAGTGATCCTGCGCAACCAGGACACGGTTATGTGATTGAAGTCATTGGTGCTACCGGTGCCGAATCGGTGTTGATGACCTGGTACAGTTATGACAATGATGGCAATCAAATTTGGTTGATTGGTTCCGGTGCATTGAACGGTACATCAGCCACTATACCAGTCAGTGTGTTCAGTGGTGCCGACTTTCCGCCACAATTTGATCCCAATGATGTCATGGGTCAGCAGTGGGGTGTACTGGAGCTTGATTTCAGTGTATTGAATTCATTGGGTGTGTCTTGGCAAGCTGATTTACCAGGGTACTCTGATGGTCAAGTCACCGCTGCAAAATTAACAGAATTGAAAGGCAGATCCTGTTTCTGATTCAAAGCAATCAATCAAAGACTGTTGCAAGAAATTATTCATGCATCAGTCTTTTTTTGTGTATTCCATGTAATAATCACTGCGTTGGTATTCAGAATCAAACGGGTAGGGTAATTTTACAAAGCCAAACCGTTCATACAATTTGATCGCTGGCTGTAGCGAGGAATGAGTTTCCAGGTATAGTTTTTTACCATTCAGCTTTTTAAATTCCTCAATACAAGAATGCATCAGAACAGCGCCAATACCGCGGGCTTGAAAATCTCTTGTGACGGCCATTTTTGCCAACTCAATTTCGCCTGCACCATGGTGCTTAAGTGCCACACAACCCACCACTTGCTCACCGATGTTGGCATAAATGATTTGTCCGCCCTGGACAACGATTTCATCCGGGTGTGACAACATGTATTCATCTATGGGTTCAATGGCAAAATATTTCTTTAGCCACTCTTCATTAAGTCTTTTGAAATGAGGGCCTAATTGGCTGTTGTGAGTCTGCGTGGTTACTTCTTGCACTGAATTTTCTGTTTAGATTTGATGTATAATTATTCATTTTAAATGATGGACGGTCAATATGGGAATCTGGGATAAATTATTCGGTGAATTGGTAGACGTGATTGAGTGGACAGATGACACACAACACACTTTGGTCTATCGATTCCCACGTTATGGAAATGAAATTAAAAACGGTGCTATGTTAACAGTTCGTGAAGGCCAAATGGCGGTTTTGGTTAATGAGGGAGAAGTGGCCGATGTATTTGAGCCTGGCTTGTATGAACTCAGTACCGCGAACATCCCCATTTTGTCGTCTTTACAAGGTTGGAAACATGGTTTTGAAAGTCCATTCAAAGCAGAAGTTTATTTCTTCAACACCAAAGTTTTTACTGACATGAAATGGGGGCTTAGAAACCCATTGATTTTGCGTGATCGAGAATTTGGGGTGATCAGAATCAGGGCCTTTGGGAGTTATGCTTTTCGCATCAACGATCCCCATAAAATGATGTCTGAAATAGTGGGCACTGATGGCCATTTCGTCTTAGAGGAGATCATAGGTCAGTTGAAGAACCTGGTGGTGACTGGGTTTGCTAAAGTACTGAGTGAATCGGGTGTTCCAGTCTTGGATTTGGCGGCCAGTTATGATGACCTCGGTCAGTTTTTGACCAGTCAAATTCAACCGATGTTCAATGAATATGGGCTCAAACTAGAAACCATGTTGGTCGAAAATGTTTCCGTTCCAGAATCTGTTGAAAAAGCGCTGGATGAACGTGCCAGTTCCATTGCTGTGGGTGATTTGAATCGATTCACACGTTATCAACAAGCGCAATCAATGCGGGATGCAGCTAACAATCAATCCGGCGCAGCAGGCGGTGGAATGGCCATGGGCATGGGGTTTGGAATGGCACAATCTTTTGGTCAAGCATTGGCTAAGGGTGATGACACTGACCCCTTGCAACCACCTCCTACGCCACAACAAGTTAAAGAGGTTAAACATTATTTTGTCATTGTTGATGGTAAACGGGTTGGGCCCATTAATTTAGCTGCGGTGGCAGAAATGGTGGCCCATGATCAAATCAATGCTGATACCCTGATGTGGACTGCTGGTTTGAATGATTGGACTGCGGCAGAGGGTATGTCAGAGGTGCAACAACTGCTCAACAACCAACCACCAAAAATGCCTGAGTAGTCACTCAACCCAACATGATTTCTTACACACACTTTAAATGTAACCAGTGTGGTTCTGACTTGGACTATGCCATTGGCTTGCACTCTTTAAAATGTGTCAGCTGTGGTGAAGTGGATCCCATAGAAGCATCACCTTTGGACATGTATTTGGCCCATGATTACAAATCTGCCATCAGTGATCTCAGCTACTTTGATCCCAAAACAGTCAGTCATGAACTGAATTGTGAAAACTGTGGCGCCAATTTCATGTTGCCGACCAATGTGCATGCTGAGGAATGTCCTTATTGTGATTTGAATGTTGTGGTACCAGTGGAGTTATCAAGAAAGCTGAAACCAGATGGGGTGATTCCATTCGAAATAAAGCAACATCAGGCAGAAGCCTCATTCAAAAAGTGGATCAGTGGATTGTGGTTTGCTCCCAATGCCTTGAAAAGGAAAGCCATCCAAGCACAATCCATTGTGGGTTCATACATGCCGATGTGGGCCTTTGATGCAGAGGTAGACAGTCGTTATACCGGAGAACGTGGTGATAATTATCACACGACTGTTCGTGTTCCTACCCAGGTGAATGGAAAAACAGTCATGAAAACCAGAACTGTGGTAAAAATAAAATGGCGGTATCGTTCAGGGCAAGTCCACAACAGCTTTGATGATGTGATGACCCTGGGTAGCACCACCTTACCAGTTAAATTTCAGCGTTTTTTATCCGATTGGGATTTATATAAAACACAGAACTACAATGAAAAATACCTCAGTGGATTCAGGTCTGAGCTCTATCAAATTGGTTTGCCCGAAGCGTTTAAAATGGCCAAAGATGTCATGCAATTCACCATCAGGGCCACCGTCAGACATGACATCGGAGGTGATCATCAAAGGATTCACCAGGTTGATTCGACCTATCGACAAGTCGGGTTTAAATTGTTGCTGGCCCCAATGTGGATTTCAGCGTTTAACTTCAACAAGAAATCTTACCGTTATGTGATCAATGGACAAAATGGCAAAGCACATGGTGAACGACCTTACAGTATTTTCAAAATAGTTGGCTTTGCGTTGACCGTGATTTCTGTGGTTGGGGTCGGGTTCATGCTTTTTAATCGATGATTCTGTGGTCTCAGTCAATCAAGCCGGATTGATATGAACAATAAAATCTATAGGAATACTGAAAATGATGGCTTAAATGCGATAGACAAGACCTTCAACAAGCATTAAACTTAGCATATGTTCAATAACGATCAAGGTGTTTAAAAAAAACCTTAATGACAGAAGACCAGAGTAGGAAAGATTCTGATCAGGATAATCAGAAGTCATGGTTAAGCAAATTAGCCAATCTTTTTACGGATGAACCACAAAATCGCGACGACCTCATTCATATATTACATGAAGCTTATAACAACCATTTGGTTGATATTGATGCTTTGAATATGATGAAAGGTGCCTTAAAAGTATCAGAGTTACAAGTTCGTCAAGTGATGGTTCCCAGGGCCCAAATGGTCGTGATTCCACAAACATCAGACATTGAGGATGTTTTGCCCATCATCGTTGAGTCAGGACACTCCCGATTTCCAGTCGTTGGAGAAGATAAAGATGAACTGGAAGGCATTTTATTGGCCAAAGATGTATTGAAGTCATTTGTAAAAGATGAAGATGATTTTAATTTACGGCAAATCATTCGACCCGCAGTGGTGATTCCAGAATCAAAACAGGTCAATATCCTTTTGAATGAATTCAGAACGACACGCAATCACATGGCCATCATCATTGATGAATATGGTGGTGTTGCTGGTTTGGTGACCATTGAAGACATTTTGGAAGAAATTGTCGGTGAAATTGATGATGAATACGATGATCAAGAAGATCCATATGTGATGAACGTGAGTGACCAGCTATACCGCATCAATGCCTTGACCACCATTACAGAGTTCAACGAGCAATTCAAGTTTGATTTTGATGACACCGAATATGACACCATTGGCGGATTGGTTGCCAGTGAAGCAGGGCGGTTACCAGAAACCGGTGAGTTGATTGAAGTGGCTGATCTGACATTCAAGGTGATCAAAGCAGACAAACGCCGCATTGAATTCGTTGAAGTAGACTTAAGTTAGTTTGAAACGTCTGTTGATATCAGTCTTTCTGGTTTTTGTTGGCTTTTCAAGTGCAGCCAAAACCGTGCGATTGATCACCATTGGGCCGGGCGATGCTTTTTGGTCAGCTTTTGGTCATACGGCCATCGCCATTGACGACGAAGTTTATGGTTTTGGTTATTTCAGTTTTGATCTTGATATCATTAAATCCTTCGTTTCAAACAGCATGATGTATGAACTGGGTGTCAGCGAAATCAATTATGAAGCCAATCTGGCTGAGCAGCAAAACAGAACTTTCAGTTATATTGATCTTGAATTGAGTGAAGAACAAACCAGTCAACTGGCTGATTTTCTTGACTGGCATTATTTGCCAGAAAACCAAACTTACCGTTACGATTACTTCTTGAATAATTGTTCAACCAAAATTCGTGATTTACTGATTTTGGCATGGCCCAATGATTTCGAGCAAAACAGTCAGGAATTAACTGACAGCAGTTATTTCGAACAAACCTTTCCAGCCAAACACCAAGGGTTGATGAACTTAGGATTGGCTGTGGGTTATGGGTGGGAAGCTTACCAGCAAAGAAACCATTGGGAGTTGATGGCTTTTCCGGTTTATCTTGAACAACAAGTGGTGAAAATGGCCGCTGAAAAAACAACACACCGCCAGGTTGTGTATGAAACCATACCGAGTCGCTCAATGGAATACCTGATTAAAACCCATTGGGCATTGATTGCCTATGTGTTGTTTTGGATCTTGATCCTCATGCCCAGGTCGAATCAAGTGGCCACCAAAAGCTGGTTTATTTGGCACGGCTTGATAGGTTGGGGTTTGATGGGATTGTGGTTTCTGACGCCACATTCGGCGGCGGACTGGAATGTCAATGTGTTGTTGTTTTCACCCTTTGGGTTATTTATTTTGTTTTCAGAGAAAAGCAAGCACTTTATATACCCTGGCTGGGTGTTGTGGCTGCTGTTCAGTGTCTACCTCAATGCATGGTATTTAATTCCCATGCTACTGCCTGCTTTTATGGCCATGCGCAACTTAAGTGCTGATAGGCAATCTACAGTTAAGGCTCAATGAATTTAACCTGGCCTTTACTGACATTTTGTAATGATACTTTGAATGGCTTCAACTCTTTAACAGGTAAGCTAACTTCACACTGCATACCTGACACATTGAAGTCCTGATTGTTGGCTTTGCCACCGAAGTCTTCTGCCACTTTAAACAATTGCTGGCTGTACTCAAAAGGTATTTGTATCAGTAATGTAGCCAACGGAACATGTTCTTTAAAGGGGGCATTCTGTAGGTTTTTAGCGATGGTTCCACCATAGGCCCTGGCCAAACCGCCGGTGCCTAATTTAATACCGCCATAATAGCGAATAACGAGTGCACCAATGTAATCGAAACCAGCACCGTCTATGGCAGCGAGTATTGGTTTTCCAGCAGTGCCTGAAGGTTCACCGTCATCATTGAACCGGTATTCATTACCTATGCGGTAAGCCCAACAGTTATGAGTGGCAGTTAAATCCTGGTGTTCTGTCAGGGAATGAAAAAAATCTTCTGGTGTTTCTATGTGAAAACAAACACCAATGAAAGTACTTTTTTTGATCAGTTCTTCATTGGTGTTGTTGGCAGTGATGACTTTAGAGGTCAAGATACTCAGATGGTATGGCAGTATTCGGGAATGCTTTGTCCATGAAAGCCACAATTCTCTTAACCATGTCCGTGTTACCGTCCTTGCCAAATTTTTCCAGCGCCT
The DNA here is from genome assembly GCA_965230295.1 of Marinicella sp. Lineage (GTDB taxonomy): Bacteria > Pseudomonadota > Gammaproteobacteria > Xanthomonadales > Marinicellaceae > Marinicella. The sequence continues at coordinate 3,417,630 of OZ246001.1, forward strand.
TTAATGCTTGATCAGCTGTTTGGTATCGCATGGCTAATTGCATGTTGCTGCGGGCCACTTCTTTCAATGCCTTCTTGTCTTCTTCTGTAGGCATCAAAAATGGTTCGGGTGGAACGGTATCTTCTTTGGCCTGGGTTGTGGCCATGACTTCAGCTGGTTTGGTCTCAACAGCAGGTTGAACTTCTGTGACCACTGCAGCCGGCTCAGTAACTGTTTCGGCTTCATTTGCACCAAAAAACTTCCATCCCAAAGCCGCTGCAAACAAAACGCCTGCAATGATTAAAAATGGCACCAGCACTGATTTTGATTGGGTAGACATATATAAATCCTCAATAGTAAATTATGATTTGCTGCGATTAGATTGTTTAATCATCCAATCGTTCAAAAATTTTGGCGTGTATTCTACCAGAATTCAGGCGGGTTGTTACTTCATCTCCAACATTCACCTGAGAAACATCGCTGACGACGGTGCCATCTTTTGATTTTGTGGTTATGCTGTAGCCTTTTGACATGATTTCCAATGGATTTTGGTGGTTTAAGTGATTGGCAGCCAAGTTTAATCGCTGCTTCGCTGTGCTTAAGTTTTGTTTCAACTGCCAAGTCAGTTGTCTGTTCAGGTTTTTTAATTGTTGTTTTTCAAGTGTGGTATCCGGCTTGTTTTTATACAGCAGTGTTTCTATTTGCTGCATTTTGACACGGGTTTGTTGCCAGAAGTTGTTGAAGGCTTTGGTCAGACTGGCTTGTCGGTTGTTCAGCGTTTCTTGCTGGTGCTTGATGGCATTTTCAGGGTGTCGTTTTTCTATTTGATGTGCTGCCGAATCAACTTTTTGTTGAAAAACTCGAATTTGTTCTTGTGCTAACAGGGTCAATAAACGACTGTTGTGGGATAAATTTTGTTTCAGTTGATTGAAGTCGCCTGCAATTAAATGGGCCGCAGCAGTGGGTGTTATACAACTCAAGTCTGCAACTAAATCGCTGATTGATTCATCTGTTTCATGGCCCACTGCACTGATGATTGGGGTATTTAACTGTGCTATTTGATGAGCCAAAAATTCATCGTTGAACGCCCACAGGTCTTCTTTGGAGCCTCCACCACGGGTCAGCAACAAAAGATCATGACCCTGTTCGTCAGCAGTCCGCAAAGCATGGTTGATTTGAGGTGGTGCCTCATGGCCTTGTACCAGGGTGGGATAGAGGGTGACATCTATCAACGGGTTGTGTTTGAGGAACACATTCAAGATGTCTTGCAGTGCGGCTCCTCGGGCTGAAGTGATGATGCCTAAGCGACTGATGAGTTTTGGAATCGCTTGTTTGTTTTTTGTATCAAACAGTCCGGCGTTCATCAGCTTCTCTTTAAGTATGGCAAACTGTTGCGCCAGGTCACCTTGGCCGGCCGCTATGATCCGCAGTGCATTGACCTGGATGTCTCCTTTCGGAGCGTACATGGTCATTTGTCCTAACAGGGTGATCTGCATGCCTTTTTTTATTTCAGTGGTCTGTTTTTGCCTAAATAAAACACACTTGATGCTGGCATCGTGATCTTTGAGGGTGAAGTAGCTGTGCCCTGCCGGTGAGCGGTAATATTCAAATATTTCACCCGTTAACCAAAAGCTGTTAAATTGTTCAGACAAATGCTTTTTTAACATTTGATTCAATCCTGACGGGGTCAATGGATTTTGTGCTGTTTTACCTGGTGTTGACATGTAAATTTTATGGTAGAATACGCCGCTAATTTTTCAGACCCAAAGGTGGCCACCATGAGAGTTCTTTACGATGCCTTAACCTTCGACGATGTTTTGTTGGTTCCTGATTATTCTGACATCTTACCAAAGGATGTTGATTTGTCTACCCAATTAACCCGCAACATCAAGCTCAATATTCCGGTGGTTTCTGCTGCCATGGATACCGTCACCGAAGCCCGTTTAGCCATAGCTATGGCGCAGTTGGGTGGCATCGGCGTCATACATAAAAACTTGACCATAGAGCAACAGTGTGCTGAAGTTACTAAAGTCAAAAAATATGAATCTGGTGTCATCAAAGACCCCATCACTGTCAGCCCGATGACCACCATAAGGGAAGTTTTGGACATCACCAGGAAACACCGCATATCTGGTGTCCCAGTGGTGGATGGTGATGACTTGGTGGGTATAGTGACCAGTCGTGACATGCGTTTTGAAACTGTTTTGGATGACCCGGTAAGGAACATCATGACCCGTAAGGAAGATTTGGTTACCGTTGGTGAAGATGCGGAAGCCAAAGAGGTGTTGCAACTGTTTCATGCCAACCGAATTGAGAAAGTGTTGGTGGTCAATGATGCCTTTAAACTCAAAGGCCTGATCACTGTAAAAGACATCCAAAAATCACAAGACTATCCACACGCTGTTAAAGATTCAAGTGAACAATTACGAGTGGCTGCAGCCGTTGGAGCAGGTGGTGACACCACTGAACGTGTGGCGGGCTTGGTTAAAGCAGGGGTTGATGTGCTGGTGGTAGATACGGCACATGGTCATTCAAAAGGTGTGATTGAACGGGTTCGTGAAATCAAGGCACAATACCCGGATGTTGATGTCATAGCTGGTAACATCACGACCGGATCTGCGGCCAAAGCATTGGTTGAAGCGGGCGTTGATGCCGTTAAAGTGGGTGTTGGCCCTGGTTCAATTTGTACCACTCGGATTGTTGCAGGTGTCGGAGTTCCGCAGATATCAGCCATTGATGATGTGGCCAAGGCATTGGCCGGAACAGACGTGCCATTGATAGCAGATGGTGGTGTCAGATACTCTGGTGATTTGGCCAAAGCCATTGTGGCAGGTGCCTCAACCATCATGATGGGGGGCATGTTTGCTGGTACTGAAGAATCACCAGGCGAAGTTGAACTGTATCAAGGCAGGACTTTTAAATCATACCGTGGGATGGGCTCATTGGGGGCCATGAACAAAGGCTCCAAAGATCGCTACTTCCAAGATGAAGTGGATGCAGAAAAATTGGTGCCTGAAGGCATTGAAGGTCGTGTGGCGTTCAAAGGTGCATTGGCACCCGTAGTTCATCAATTGATGGGTGGCTTGCGCGCATCAATGGGATATGTAGGTTGTAAAAACATCACTGAAATGAAAACCAAACCCAGTATGGTGAGAATCACCAATTCAGGCGTCAAAGAATCACATGTTCATGATGTACACATCACCAAAGAAGCACCCAATTACCGCACCAGAACATAAATATTATCTTTCAAGTAGCACCACATAAGAGGCTTACATAAACATGGACATCAAACACAGCAAAATCCTGATCCTGGATTATGGATCACAGTACACACAGTTAATTGCTCGCAGGGTCAGGGAACTCAATGTGTATTGTGAAATATATGCATGGGATGCAGGCACCGACGCCATCAAAGCATTTGATCCTCAGGGCATCATTTTATCGGGCGGTCCTGAATCAGTGCACATGGAGGACGCCCCTACATTGAATGAAGTGGTTTTGGAATTGGATGTGCCTGTGTTGGGTGTTTGCTATGGCATGCAATTACTCAATCAATATTATGGCGGAGAAGTCGAAGGTTCCGAAGAGAAAGAATTTGGTTATGCCCAAGTCAACATGACAGGGGAATCAATACTGTTTGACCGGATCGACAAACAACAATTGGATGTGTGGATGAGCCATGGTGATAAAGTCAAATCACTGGCATCTGTTTTTCATTCCATTGCCCACACCAGTTCCACCCCTTATGCCGCTTGCGAACACAAGGATTTACCCGTTTACGGGGTCCAGTTTCATCCAGAAGTTGAGCACACAGCTGACGGCAGAGAGATCTTGGGGCAGTTCGTCCACCACATTTGTGGTTGTGAAGAGTTGTGGAGCACCGATAACATCATCGACACCCATGTTGACAACATCCGTGCATTGGTGGGTGATGAAAAAGTGCTGTTGGGATTGTCTGGTGGTGTGGACTCTTCAGTGGTGGCAGCCTTGATGCACAAAGCCATTGGTCAACAGTTGGTTTGTGTGTTTGTGGATACTGGTTTGTTGCGTTTTCAGGAAGGCGATCAAGTGATGCAAACCATGGCGGAAAAAATGGACATCAATGTCATCCGTGTCAATGCACAAGAGCGCTATTTCAAAGCGCTGGCAGGTGAAACAGACCCCGAACGTAAACGCAAGATCATTGGCGAGTTGTTCATTCGTATATTTGAACAGCAAGCCAAAGAATTGGATGACATCAAATGGTTGGCCCAAGGGACCATTTACCCGGATGTGATTGAATCTGCCGCATCCAGTACCGGGAAAGCCCATGTGATTAAATCACATCACAATGTAGGCGGCTTGCCGGATGACTTGGCTTTAAAGTTGATCGAACCATTAAAAGACTTGTTCAAGGATGAAGTGCGTAAACTGGGGGTCAATCTCGGCTTGGCTCCAGAAATGGTTTACCGACACCCATTCCCGGGTCCTGGGCTGGGTGTTCGTATCTTGGGTGAAGTCAAGGCAGAATACGCTGAAACATTGGCCAAAGCTGATCACATTTTTATCGAAGAGTTGCGTCAACATGGGCTGTATGACAAAACCAGCCAAGCATTTGCAGTATTTTTACCCGTCAAGTCTGTTGGAGTGGTGGGAGATGCCAGACGATATGAATACGTCATTGCCTTACGTGCAGTGGAAACCATCGATTTCATGACTGCCCGGTGGGCACACCTACCCTATGAGTTTATCGACTTGGTTTCTCGTAGGATAATCAATGAGATAGATAAGGTATCTCGAGTAGTTTATGATGTTTCTAGCAAGCCACCTGCGACCATTGAATGGGAATAGAACCCATTTCTAGAGATGAGTCTTACATGGAGCTGGCCTTGGCCCAGGCTCGAATGGCTGCAGCGGCTGGTGAAGTACCTGTGGGTGCTGTGGTGGTTTTGAATGAAGAAGTCATTGCGGCCGCTCATAACCAAGTCATTTCTCAAAATAACCCGACTGCCCATGCTGAAATTTTGGCTTTGCAGCAAGCGGGCCAACAGATTGGTAATTACCGTTTAATCAACTGTGAATTGTTTGTCACCCTAGAACCCTGTACGATGTGTGCCGGGGCTTGTGTTCATGGCCGAATCAAACGTCTGGTATATGGAGCAAAGGATCCAAAAACAGGCAGCATTGAAAGTGTTGGTCAGGTATTGGCCGCACCATACAACAACCATCATGTTGATTCATTAGGGGGGGTCCTGCGAGGGCCATGCAGTCAATTATTAACCCGCTTTTTTGCTGCCAGAAGGGCAGAACAGAAAGCCAAAAAACTCAAGTGATCACAGATTGGGTGTAGACCCAGTAGGTCATGCCATTGTGGATGATGTGAGCAAGCAAAGCAGGCACAACACTGCCTGAACGTACAGTTATCCATGCATAAATCAAGCCAATAACAAATAAACTGAAGAACGCTGGCCAACTCCAGTGAATCAGCGCAAAGAGCAACGCGCTCAAACCAGCAGCCAGCCAAAAATTGAACGATTCATTCATTTTTCTGAACAGCAAGCCCCTGAACACGAACTCTTCAAACACAGGTGCAAAAATCACACTGCTGAGCAAAACAGATGAATCTGCATAGTTTAGATTAGCCAATCTCCATTGGATAATCTGGGCGTTTATATCGGTGCTAAAAACCATTGAATTCAATAAGTGGTCAAACCACCAAAACCCCAAGCCAATAATCACTGCATTCAATGCCCAGATGGGGCGAAATTCTAAAATCCCCAAAGTGGTTTTTACTTCGGCTTTGAACAATCTAATGAGTAACAACAGCCACAAGGTGGATGATGTGAAAAACCACAAAGCAGGGGTGATCTGAGAATCATGTGGGAGATGGGCCATCAGTCCAATAAACAAAACGGACCAAACAAGCAGACAAACCACCACCCAAATGGTTCGTTGTATTGACAATGACTGATGAATTGGACTTAACTCAGCTGTTAATTTGTTCAACGACTTGAGGCATTGACGTAACTACTGGTGCTGTTATGAGAACGGTTGTTAACTGATGCCGTTCGGTTCAGGGTGCGTTGATATCTTTTGAATAAAATTTTAACCCTTCGAACATATTCTTTGGTTTCCGGGAATGGCGGAATGGTGCGTCCATATTTTTCTACGGCGGTTTCTCCTGAATTATAGGCCGCTAAATAGACGTCAATGGTGCTGTAAGTATTTTTTAAATGTTTCAAATAAGCTGCGCCGCCATTGATGTTTTGTGCCGGATCGTAGGGATTAGTCACTTGATAAGTTTTTTGTGTCAATGGCATCAATTGCATCAACCCCTGTGCTCCGGCGGAGGAAACCGCTTTGGGTTTGAAGGCTGATTCGGCATGAATAACCGCTTTGAGCAAAGCTTCTTGTAATTGATGTTTCTTGGCTGCCGTGGCTATTTCGTGGTTGAATTTGTCTACAATCAAAGGGGTGGTATTCCAGTTGATTGAATTTCTCCAGGCAGCACATTCAGGACATCTGACATTCAGAATGGAATAAGATTTTCCAGCAGGCTTTTTTGATGAATAGTGTATAATTCCCTGTTTATCAACATGCTTGTAAACTTTCAGGTTTTTACTGGCAACCGCCAGATGAGAAAACAGCAACAGTATGACTGTCAAAGTAAAGCATGTAGTTTGAGATCGATCAAATAACATATATGAGTAAAAAACAGGTTTATGAAACATCAAATTATAAATAAATCAAAGGCTTTAAACAAACTGATGAAGCCATTTATTAGCCTTGAAATGAAGAAAAAAGCACTATTTACGCTTATTTTGGCTGTTTTGACTGTTTTATCAGGCTGTGGTTCACCAGGTGCGACAAAAATTGACGACAACACTTTTTACCAACTAGAAGCTGATGTGGAGACAGTGGTTAATTCATCGGTGGCAGATGCTGCACCGCTAGAGATCAAAGGCATACAACAAAAACTCCAAATGGCTAAAAAAGCCAAAGCAGATCGTGACCGCCGGTCAGAAGCACAGTTCACAGAACAAATATATGCAGATATCAAAGTGGCTAAACTTCGGGCAGAGCTCAACATGAAAAACAACACGTTGTTAGACAAACGAGACCAGGTTTCATCTGCACAAGTTTATTTATTAGAGTTAGAGGAGCGATTGAAATGAAAAAGTTAATCCTCTTACTGGTTATATGTGGTGTTACACCATTGAGTTGGGCAGCTAAAAAGAACTTAGAGTTAGAAGCCTTGCGCATCGAATTTGATAATTTCATCACTGAAACCAAGTATAAACCTTATGCCAAAGCAGAGAAATCTGCGGCCAAAACAGCCATTGAAGCATTGTATAACCAGCGCGGCAAAGTCAAAGAGCATGCTGTTTATATGGCCAGACACCACCTGACCATTGCTAAAATGGTGGCGGAATCTCAGTATTTGGATGGCCAAATTCAAACTGAAGATGACCTGATGGATCAGCTCAATATTGAAATTTTGAAGACAGAAGCCACAGTTGCCAGATTAGAGGCGGATCGAGCCCAATTGTTACTGAGCTTACAGGCAGAGGAAGTCGAAAGAGAGCGCTTAGAAAAACAAAAAGCTTTGGAGTTGGCTTCGCAAATTGCCAATGAAAAAGAAATGACACAAGCTGAACTGGCAGCGGCCAAAGAATATGCCAAAGCGCAGGAAAAAGTAGCTGAGTTAGCCAAACAGGAAGCTGACTTGGCCTTTGAAGAAATTGATGCACTGCGCAGACAATTGGAATCCTTGGCTTCACGTGAGACAGCCGATGGATTGGTGATGACTTTGGGTGATTTTGTGTTTGATTCAGCTTCAGCCAACATCAAGCAAGCGGCAGTTAATAATTTCACCAAAGTACTTGATTTCATTGATGGCTATCCAGACCGTAACATACGCATAGAAGGGCATACAGATTCATCTGGCAGTGATTCTTTCAACTTGAATTTATCTCAAAAAAGGGCAGATGCCGTGAAAGAACTGCTGGTTGATTATGGCATCATCTCTTCCAGAATTGAAGCCATTGGAATGGGAGAATCCTTACCAGTAGCCGATAACAATACGGAAGCAGGTAAAGCCAAAAATCGCCGCGTGGACATCATCATACTGAATAAATAATAAAACTTACATTTAGGGGCACACATGCAAGTAGTTAACTCCGTGTTAGACCTGATCGGTCGCACGCCTATGGTTAAAGTCAACCACTTAGACACCGGTCTATGTAATCTATATCTGAAATTGGAGAACATGAATCCTGGCGGCTCGATCAAAGACCGCATCGGCATGTCTATGATCGAAGAAGCAGAGAAAGCGGGCCAAATAAAACCAGGTGATACCTTGGTAGAAGGCACAGCTGGTAATACCGGCATTGGACTGGCTTTGGTTGCTGCACAAAAAGGCTACAAACTTATTCTGGTCATTCCGGACAAAATGAGTAAGGAAAAAATCTTCAACCTCAAAGCCATGGGTGCTGAGATTGTTTTGACTCGTTCTGATGTGGCCAAAGGACATCCACAATATTATCAGGACCTGGCAGCAACCATTGCGGAAGATACGCCAGGTGCTTATTTCATCAATCAGTTTGCTAACCCCAACAATCCCAAAGCGCATTATCAAACCACAGCACCTGAGATCTTTGAGCAATTGAATGATCAAGTGGATGCCATTGTTTTTGGTGTTGGATCCAGCGGTACAGTGACCGGACTCAGCCAGTATGTCAAAGAGCACCACCCCAGCACTGAATTGATTTTGGCTGACCCGGTGGGCAGTATTTTGGCTCAGTACATCAACGAAGGCGTACTCAGTGAGGACAGTGGCAGCTGGAAAGTAGAAGGTATTGGTGAGGACTTTCTGCCCAGTATCAGTGATTTTACCCATGTCACCAAAGCTTATGCTGTCAGTGACCAGGAAAGTTTTGCTGCTGGTCGTGAATTGCTTTGTAAGGAGGGCATTTTAGGTGGCTCTTCAACCGGTACCTTGATGCAAGCAGCTTTGAATTACTGTCAGGAAGCCACCGAGCCTAAGAATGTGGTGGTCTTTGTTTGTGACACCGGAAATAAATACCTGTCCAAAATGTACAACGACTATTGGATGATGGACAACGGTTACATTGAAACCAAACAGTATGGTGATTTACGTGATCTTATTTCCAGACCTTATCAGTCAAACGACACCATTGTGATGCGCCCCAATGAAACGTTGGCAACCGTATATCAACGCATGAAGCTCTATGATGTATCACAAATGCCAGTGATGGAAGGTGATCAAATTGTCGGTATCATTGATGAATCTGATGTGTTGATGAAAGTATTCGAAAATGCCCAGGCTTTTGATGACACGGTGGCGACAGCCATGACCAGTAACCTGGAGTTTCTGAGCATCAAAACCCCATTAGACCAGTTGATGCCTATTTTTGATGAAGGCAAAGTGGCCATTGTGAAAGAAAATGATCAATTCCTGGGTCTGATAACGCGCATTGATTTACTCAATTACCTCAGAAGGGTTGATATCAACCAATGAAACCAAATATCTGGTCCACAAAATAAAATCTTGAGCCACTGAATTGACATGAAAAACAACGAATACAAAAAAGACAAAGCCTATAAAGGCTTGCAAACCAAAGCCATCCATGCAGGACAATTTGTGGATGAAACCACTGGGGCAGTGATGCCACCCATTTACACCACGTCTACCTACGTACAGAGCAGCCCTGGTAAACACCAGGGTTTTGAGTATTCGCGGTCGCACAATCCGACACGCTTTGCATATGAACGTGCTGTGGCAGCCATGGAAAATGGTACCCATGGGTTTGCTTTTGCTTCAGGAATGGCGGCCACTTCAACGATCATTGAATTGTTAGACTCAGGCGATCATGTGATCGCCATGGATGATTTGTATGGCGGGACCAACCGCTTGTTTCGCATGGTGAGAAAGCGCACTGCGAATTTGGACTTTGATTATGTGGATTTGACTCAAGAAATTGATAATCTGGATCAATTCCTCAAAGCCAACAGCAAAATGATTTGGGTGGAAACCCCAACCAATCCGATGCTGAAAGTGGTAGATATCGAAAAGATTGTGGCCTTTGCTCAACAGCATGGCTTGTTGACAGTGGTGGACAACACTTTTGCGTCTCCATACCTGCAAAACCCTTTGGACATGGGCGTGGATTTGGTGATGCATTCGGCCACCAAATTCATCAATGGCCATTCTGATATGGTCGGTGGATTTGTGGCGGTGAATGACCACGAACTGGCAGAACAGGTGGGCTTTTTACAAAATGCCATTGGTGGAGTGGCTGGACCTTTTGATGCCTATCAAGCACTGCGCGGATTCAAGACATTGCCTTTGCGCATGGAAAAACACTGTCAAAATGCCCAAACCATTGCCGAGTGGTTAGAAAATGACCCTCGAGTGGAAAAAGTGATTTACCCGGGCTTACCTTCTCACCCGCAACATGAGCTGGCTAAAAAACAAATGCGTGGTTTTGGTGGCATCATCACAGTACTGATCAAAGGTGGTGTAGAAGAAACCGCTGCCATGATGGAAAAATGTCACCTATTCGCTTTGGCTGAGTCCTTGGGCGGTATCGAGTCATTGATCAACCACCCCGCCATCATGACCCATGCATCAGTCCCAGCTGAGCAACGCGCGCAAATTGGTATCACCGATAATTTGGTGCGGTTGTCCGTCGGCATCGAAGATGTCGAAGACCTGATAGAAGAATTGGATCACGCATTGGGCTGATTCAATCCTGTTATTCCGACTAGAGAAAAACAGAAACAGTCATTCCGACCGAGCAGTGCGAGTGGAGGAATCTCCTAACGGATTGAACAAACATAATCTGCCGTCATCCTCGGGCTTGACCCGGGGATCCATTTTTTAATGCTTAAGATTAAATATGAGGCTATTAATTAAAGCATGATATTTTAATTAGGATAAGCTTAATGAAATGATTAAATATACCTTAATATTTATATTCTATTTGATTGAGATTGATGCTTGCGAGATTGATCAATACATTGCTCCAATGACTACAACTGAACTGATACTTAAAGAAAAGAAAGGTCTCAGTGGTACAACCGGTGCTGTGATGATTCAATGGAGATTTGATGCATGCGAGATTCTTACTTCTGGCTATAACCTCTTAAATGATACAGAAAAAGCACTAGAAGATGAATGTCAAAACGTTACTTTGATAACCTCTAACACTGAAACACACTATTTATCACAGGCCGATTCGTCAATAAAAGGAAGTTTACACCCTGATTTAGTAACAATGGCATGGATGAGAAATGAAAAAACTAACCTTTACGTTAATGATGGATTAACAAGTGGTAAATTGATATATGACGGTTATGGAAATAAAGGCAAAACTTTAACTGAGTGTATGGATTAATCTATCTTTTAACACAAGTACTTGTGGTGATTTAATGCAATGGATTCCCGGTTCACCAAAAGTAGGTTCTTTAATGGAGAACGAGGATAACTAAATTCAGGGATTACTTTTAAACGAATGTCCAAATATTACTCAGTATATTCTTCGATCAACTCGATATTTAAATGATAAGCAGCTGTGGCTAAATCATGGGATTTAATTGAGGTGGTGAGCAGTCCTGAAAAATCAAATGGTTCGTAAATTTTCTCCAAGCTGAAACCATTCTTATAGACCCCGAAAAGCGTTTGATTGGGTGGTGGGGGCGGGTAATGTATACAAGCCCCAAAGTAAGGAACGATAAAAAACTCTGTTGTTTTATCGCCTTCAATGGAGACAGGTACAATAAACCCTGGTATTTTGATGTTTTTATTGTTCAGAGACTCTACGATGTTGGTTGATGTAAGTGCTCTCTGATATTCATCGTCTGCAGCCAGCATCAATGAATTGAATACCTGATTTGAAATGTCATCCTGAGCGCTACCTTCAGGAATATTGAATAATTCTTCTGGCGGGTTGTACAAAGCATTCATGTCATCATGGGGCATTAAATCAACCCACTGAATTCTTTTAAATTTTTCTGTTTCAGCCATGATGGCGTTTGTGAATATCAGCGTGAACAAGATAAATTTTATTTTATTCATGGTACGTGGGCTTTGAAATGTGTGATATATTGTATCACTTTTTTATGGGCCTGAATCAAAGCTTGTTTTAAATATATAGAGCCTTCGAATGCCATCAAGTTAAACAGTCATCATTCAGTCATGATAAAAATAGATAATTTAAAGTTTCGTTACAACAATCAGGAAACTGATACCATTAACATTCCATCTTGGCACATCAAACATGAAGACATTGTTTTTCTATCAGGTCATTCTGGTTCTGGGAAGTCTACCCTAATTAACATTTTGGCTGGACTGCTCAATCCTGACCATGGAACAGTTGGTATTGATGGCACTTCTATTGAGCGATTAAAGCCAAAACTAAAAAACAGGTTCAGGGCCAACCACATTGGCCTGATCAGTCAACAATTCAACTTAATTCCGTACTTGAGCGTGTTTGAAAACATCAACTTAGCCCATTCATTTCAAAATGGGAAGAATGCTGATTTAACCAATGATGTGAAAGTTTTGATGGATAAGTTAAAGTTACAGCCTTCTTTGTTGTACAACAGGGCCAGTGAACTCAGTATAGGTCAACAACAGCGAGTGGCGATTATCCGAGCCATGATTAACAAGCCCAAATTGCTGTTGGCAGATGAACCCACTTCGGCACTTGACCACCAAGCTAAATTCAGTTTCATTGAATTGCTCAACAGCACTGCAGTGAAACACCAAATGACACTCCTGTTCATCAGTCATGATGTGACATTAAAAAGATACTTTCCTACTACTGTTGATATGGAGCAAATCAATGTTGTTTAATTTGGCTTTTAAGAGCTTGCTCAACAGAAAGTCAGCAGTGATTTTGACTGTAGTCTCCATAACTGTGGGCATCTTGTTATTGATTTCATTTTCATTCATCAAAGATCAAGTCAGAACCAGTTTTTCAAAAACCATCAATGGTATAGATTTGATCGTAGGGAGCAAAACCAGTGACATCAATTTATTGCTTTATTCAGTATTTCATGTAGGTTCTGCGACAAACAATATCAGTTGGGATGGTTATCAAAAACTCAAAAATGATCAATCAGTGTCTTGGGCCATACCAATTTCCTTGGGTGATTCACACGCCGGTTACCGCGTCATAGGAACCAGTGATGCTTATCTGAAGCATTATCGATTTGGTAATAAGCAAGCCATGAACTTTGAGCAGGGGGAATGGTTCATTCACCCTTTTGATATTGTATTGGGTCAAGAAGTGGCTGAAAAATTGAATTACCAGGTCGGTGATTTGATTTCACTTTCTCACGGAGTCAGCAAAACCAGTTTTAAAAAACATGATCAAATCGGGTTTAAAGTTACGGGTATACTGAATAACACCGGCACCCCCATTGATCAATCTCTGTTCGTTTCTTTAACAGGTTTAGAAGCCGTCCACTTGAATTGGCCAAAAACTGAACCCGAGCAACAGCACTTGATTCAATATATTGAAGAAAACGGATTGCAACCTAAATCAATTACAGCAACGTTTCTGGCCCTTAAAAACAAGTCATCCACTTTTGTAGTACAAAGAAAAATTAATCAAAACAGTGATGAACCCTTACAAGCCGTTTTACCAGGGGTTGCGTTAGCCCAACTGTGGAACTTGTCTAAAATGTTTGAACAATCACTTTGGTTGGTAGGCGTCTTGGTATTTGTTACCACCATTATCGGTATGATCAATATGCTGATTGTTTCTTTGCAATCGCGAAAAAAAGAATTGGCTCTTCTCAGAATCATTGGAGCCAGTCCAATGTATTGTTTTCTGCTGGTGCAAATTGAATCTTTTTTGGTCGTATTAACAGCCATCTTAATGGCCTTGGCATTTGGCTATCTTATCTTTTGGCTTTTGGGCGACTGGTTCGGTACTCAATATGGCATTTACGTTGATTTACAGTCATACTTAAGTATCGATTTACTGATCATATTTGCTGTTTTATCCTTGGCATCAATCATCTTGGTTTGTATTCCTGCCACTATGTTTTATCGGCAATCTATTGTAAAAAACATCAATCACTGATTTAATTTATGTTTTTGAATGATATAATGTATCATTTTAAAGATGGTTTTATATGACATTAGATAAAGATTATTTGGGTGTCTTTGTGTCTGGTCTTTGCCTGATTCACTGCATTGCAGGCCCCTTGTTACTGGCTTTTGGGGCCACATCAATTGGATTGACCTTGTTTGAAGATGAACGGATTCACCTGTTTTTAGTCGTCCCGATTTTTTTCTTGGCCGTTTGGAGCATACCAAAAGGGACCAAAGCCCATCACCATCCCTTACCTGCGATTGCAGGTACAGCAGGCATCATCTGTCTATTTGCGGGACTCATGCTGGAAGAATTGGAATTGATACTGACCGTTACAGCCACAGTCCTGTTGATATTTGCCCACTTGTCCAACAAATGGTTGTTAACGCAAGCAGTGGGTTATGACCAGTAATTGAATAACAATGAAGTCAAGAATAGTCATCATTATTTTGTTGTTGGTGTTTGTAAAGAATTTACAAGCCGGTGGCGCTCATGTTCACGGACATGCCCGCATGACCATAGTTTTGGACGGTGAAACCTTACAGGTAACAATCATTTTTGCAGCCCATGATTTGCTGGGGTTTGAACATGCACCCAATACGCCAGAAGAGCAGCAATTGATTGATGCCGCTGTGGCGGAATTAGAAAACAATCAATCATGGTTGGTCTTAAGTGGCGGGGCATGTAACACACAGTCAGTACAAATTGTGAACCCTTTTCATCATCTAGGTCATGAACATCATGGTGCCAATGAACATGACCACAATCATGCGTCTCAAACCTTTCATTACGATTTTGAACTCGCCATTAAATATGAATGTGAAAAACCAGCTGAATTAGACAGTTTAACGGTTAAAATACATCAAAAGTACGATGCCATCAGAGAGTTAGAGGTTCAATGGTTGGTTGATGATAAACAAGGTTTGACCCATGTAACCCCAGATCAAGCCACGGTGAAGTTTAAATGAATACATCTGCAGTCAATAATATTTTGAGTAGAGCCGAAGTCAAGTGCAAGGAATCCGGTGCCAAGTTAACTGAAAAAAGAAAACTGGTTTTACGTCAATTGATCGAAACCAACAAACTGTTGTCAGCATACGAAATTGTTGACCGGATGAAAACCCGATCGGAAAGAAGCATGCCTGCCATGTCTGTGTATCGCATACTCGATTTTCTAGAGTCAGCCAGCTTGGTCCACAAAATTGAATCTCAAAACAAATATGTAGCTTGTCGACATATCCAATGTGATCATCAACATCAATCGGCTCAATTCCTCATTTGTCAAAGCTGTGATTATGTGCGTGAAATTAATTTGAATCACATTGTGCTGGAAGACGTCCAAAGATTGGCTGAAATGGAAGATTTCAATCTTGAATTTTCAGTGATGGAGTTTAATGGTTTGTGTCACAACTGCCAACAAACGAACGCATAATATTCACTGATCATTCCAGGAGTCCTTTGTGCAGTCAAAAATAAGGCATGTACCAACCAACATCATCACTGGATTTTTAGGCACAGGTAAGACATCCACAATACAGCATTTACTTTCATTTAAACCTGAAAATGAAAGGTGGGCTGTCTTGGTTAACGAGTTTGGTACAGTAGGTATCGATGCATCATTGTATCAAAACAGACACACTGAGTCCGGCGGCATATATGTACGAGAGGTCCCAGGGGGTTGTATGTGTTGTGTTTCGGGCTTACCCATGCAAATTGCACTGAATGTATTGTTGAAGCTCTCAAACCCCCATCGCCTGTTGATTGAGCCGAGTGGTTTGGGACACCCCGTTGAAGTGGTTTCTATGTTGATGTCTGAACACTACCAAGAAGTTTTAGATATACAAAAAATCATTACATTGGTGGACCCACAACATTTCATACAAGAAAAGTACTTTAGCCATGAAACATATCAACAACAGTTGTATATAGCTGACACCTGGGTCATCAATAAAACTGATAAGGCATCGGTACAGCAAATGGAGGCATTTGAACAAAAGCTGTTTCAAGTTTCGCCTAAACCGGAGAACCAGTTTCACACTAGGTTTGGCCAAATTAATCTTGATTCACTGAATGGCAAAACTGGCTTTCAAGCTAATGATAAAGTCAATGTTCATGGTAGGAAAGACGTGGTTGATGAAATTCCTGATCAGCCAAATATTCCACCAGACAAAGGGTTTTTAAAATCCAGTCGATTTGATGAGGGTTATCATGGAACCAGTTGGCGCTATCTAAAAAACATTAAATTCAGTAGATCCTTGTTGCTGGATTGGATTAAAAGTATCGAGGCAGAAAGAATCAAAGGTGTTTTTAATACCAATGTGGGAGTGATTGGTTTAAATGTTTTACAAGGTCAAATGCAAATCATTGATTTTGCTGATTGTGCTGAATCAAAACTGGAAATCATTTCTAAAGACATTAACCCAAGCTGGGATGTAGAACTGGCTGCCTGTGTCATTAAAAATGAAACCAGAACTGTTGTACAAGCCTGTAGTTGATCTCTGAATTAAAGATGATCAACTCAACAATGAGTGGCCCAACAACCCAATCTGAAAGGTTGATGGTGTTGATACCCTAAGGAGAATGGTATCGTCGGACTCTTTCAAGGCCTCAAAACGTAAATTGCTTTTGATTTCGATACATGCTTTACCATCGCTTGTTGAAGGGTTTTTCAATTAATCAATTAAAACCAACACATAAAAACATATTTAGATTTATTAATTCACAGAAAATGATATAATGTATCATTTTGGGATTGTTCATGGTTGTTGATAAAGATGTGGTAGGCGCATTTATTTCAGGCATTTGTTTGGTTCATTGTTTGTTAGGGCCCATTCTTATCTTGTTGGGTGTGGCTTCTTTGGGTCATGCACACACAGATGAAAAAGCCTTCCATTTTATATTGCTAGTTCCCATACTTATGGTGGCTGCCTGGAGTTTACCCAAAGGCTTGAAAAAACATCACCAACCAATACCTGCAATATTGGCTGTTGCAGGAATTTTGCTCTTAATGATTGGATTGGTGTTCATTGAATTAAGCTTAATTTTTTCTGTTTTTGGTTCATTGTCTTTGTTGGTTGCACATATATATAACCGTCAGTTGATGAACAAACAGCGATGAGTGCAGAAGTTTTTCAAAAAATTAATGATATGTTGTATCATGTTGCAGCTGATATGAGCGTTACATTGTGGGCTTTATTGGTTATTGATAATTATTAATGTATAGAGGGAAGCACTTGGCAGGCATGTCAGCAAGTGTTCCATTCTAAAAAAATCTTATTCACAACACATGACATCAACTTGGTCCAAAAAAGTAAGACTGATACCCATGTTGATGAGGAGCATTGAATTGAAAAACTCATTTATTTTATTGTTGCTGTTCACATTATCTGTTTTCGATACATCTGCAGCAGTTAAGCAGACCAAAGGCGACTTTGTTGACAAGTTCAGACAGTTAGACGAAATTCTTCCCACCCCAAATCGATACAGAAATGCTGCGGGAGAACCTGGCATCGCTTATTGGCAACAACAAGTGGACTATGTGATTGATGTCAAGCTGAATGAGCAACAACGAAAAATCAACGCTGATCAAACAGTGACTTACCACAACAATTCACCCTATACATTGAAATACTTGTGGCTGCAACTGGATCAGAATCGATTCAAGCCTGATTCGATTGCGGAAAGAACCGCCGAATTTGGAGGCATTGGTCGGCGCGGACCCACCACCAAAAAAGTAACTGATGAAGCACCAGCAGCCATCAGCCTGGGAGAATTGCGCAGACAACAATGGCTGTCTGATCATGAACCTGGCTATCAGTTTCAAACTGTTCAAGACACCAGTGGAAATGACTTGAATTACATAATTGTCGATTCGCAAATGCGAATTGATTTACCCGCAAGCCTTAAACCTGGTCAGCAGTTTCAGTTTAAGTTGGGTTACAGTTACCAAATTTTAGAAGAAAATGCTGTTTCGGCCCGTGCCGGTTACGAACATTTTCCTGATGACGAGCGCAAAGGCGGTAATGATATTTTCTTGCTGGCTCAATGGTTCCCTCGGTTGCAAGCCTACAGTGATTATGAAGCTTGGCACAACAAACCATTTTTGGGCCGAGGTGAATTCACCCTGGAATTTGGTGATTATGAAGTCAACATCACTGTACCTGCTGACCACATCGTTTCATCTACAGGTACCTTGCAAAATGCAAATGATGTGTTGACCCAGAAGCAGTTGGATCGTTTAGAACAAGCCAAAACTGCCAAGAGACCTGTCTTTATCGTCACTGCTGAAGAAGCTTTGAAAAATGAAAAAGCCGGAACCAAAGACAAAAAAACATGGCAATTCAAGGCTGATAACGTGAGGGATTTCGCATGGGCCTCCTCTAGAAAGTTCATGTGGGATGCCAAAGGTTATCAACAAGAAAGTGCTGAATACCCATTGGTGATGGCCATGTCCTTTTATCCCAAAGAAGGTGGAGATCTTTGGAAAAAATATTCGACCGAAGCAGTGATCCACACCATGGATGTGTATTCACGGTTTTCATTTGATTATCCTTATCCTGTGGCTCAAAGTGTAAACGGACCCGTGGGTGGCATGGAATACCCAATGATCACATTCAACGGTCCAAGAACCACGTGGCATGAAGATGGTTCAAGAACGTACACTTTGGCTGAAAAACGATTTTTGATTGGGGTCGTTATCCATGAAATCGGCCACATTTACTTTCCCATGATTGTCAATTCAGATGAACGTCAGTGGACTTGGATGGATGAAGGCATCAACAGCTTTTTAGATGGGGTAGCAGGGCGCGAATGGGATCCTGACATCCCTTGGGGTGTAGAACCCAGAGACATTGTAGATTACATGAAATCTGAGGTACAGGTCCCGATCATGACCCAGTCTGACAGTGTACTCAAATTGGGGCCCAATGCTTATACCAAGCCGGCTGCGGCATTGAACATATTGAGAGAAGTTGTACTAGGCAGGGAGTTGTTTGATTTTGCCTTGCGTGAATTCTCTCAAAGGTGGCAGTTCAAACGGCCTACACCAGCTGACTTTTTTAGAACCATGGAAGAAGCTTCAGGCGTTGACCTGGATTGGTTTTGGCACGGGTGGTTCTACACCACTGACCATGTAGATATTTCGATTGATAAAGTCTATCAGCTGCGCATCGATACCCAAAACCCAGACATTGATTTTGATCGACAAAGACAACAAGAAGCAGACAAACCCACCTCGTTATTTGTGGAGCGTAATAGACAAGAGGGTAAACGTCTGTGGGTTGAGTTAAACCCTGATGTTAATGACTTTTACGACAAAAATGACCGATTTACTGTGACCAACAAAGAGCGCAATGAATACCGCCAGAAGATGGCAGATTTGGAGCTTAAAGAAAGGGAAACCCTGGCCAGGGCAGTCAAAGAAGACTTCAATTATTATGTGATTGATTTTTCCAACCAGGGCGGGTTGGTCATGCCTATTTTATTGGAACTGACATATGCCGATGATACCAAGGAAATGATGTATATTCCTGCAGAGATTTGGCGGCGGTCGCCCCATGCTGTCAGTAAACTGATCATTACCCATCGTGAAGTGAAATCCCTAACGGTTGACCCCCAGTGGGAAACTGCAGATGTTGATATTGAAAACAACCATTATCCACGCAGAATCATCCCGTCAAGGATTGAAGCGTTCAAGAAGGAAAAACAAACTGAACCTGAACACAGAGATATCATGCATGACATCAAAACCAAAGCCAAAGACCCCGAAACCAAAAAAAAGAAGAAGTGATTGAATGAAAGTACAGTTAGTAAGGAATTTTATGGTAATGGTGTGTTCCTTGAGTGTTTCAACGCTTGCCATGTCACACCAAATGAAAGAATCCATTTCAGTGATGACTTTCAACCAGAATTCTGGGCTGGTTGAAATCGCCCACAGGATTTATGTGCATGATGCGGAAGTTGTGTTGAAGCACATATCCGACCTCAACAGGGATTTGCTGACTGATCATCAGGCACAAAATGATTTTGTACAATACATCGTCAATCACTTTTCAGTGAAATTTGATTCGGTTCCATTGGCTTTGAAATTATTGGGGCTGGAGATAGAAGGGCAGCATATTTGGATTTACCAGGAATATCCATACTCGGTAAAACCCAATTTCATTTCGGTCAATTATAATGCCATGATGGATTTATGGCCTGACCAACGGCATGTGATCAACATTGAAGGCCTGGGTTCTGTCAGATCAATGCAGCTACTGAGCGATGATTTCAGTCAAGTTATCGATTTAGGAACAGTAAATACTGAGTAAATGGCTGTTGTTGGTTTTTATTTTTCAGCCATCAAGGTTTTAGTCATGCTGGTGGTCAGCCCACAAAAACGACTAACAACGCAGAGGGGGGGAAAATTGGAACCAGCCCATGGTTAAGTCTGAAATCCACACACGCGGAGTTATTCACCACATGTTTTGCGCCTTGATTGCGGTGATTTCAACCTTAACAGTGGTCATTCAGTCAGAATTTACAGGCCCCCAATAGGCCAATAGTCACGATTGTGTTGTATGCATTGGATAACCCTTCACACACACAGAAGATATGTTGTATCATCTATCAACTTTGAAAGTCTGTGTGGATATATACAGTCGTTTAATTGACAATTTATTCAACACCGTTATGAGGTTAACATGAAAAAAAATATACTGTGGGCACTTTTGATTGCCTTTCTATTCACCGCTTGTGCAGAACAAGAAGCTGTTGAAACACAACCAATTGTTGAAAATCAAGTAGAAGTACAAGAGGTCATTGCGGTTGCCAACCCGTTTGACCAAAAATGGGATACACCTTTCCAAATTCCTCCGTTTGATCAAATCAAAGATGAGCATTACTTGCCAGCAGTTAACAAAGGCATAGACATCTTAAAGAAAGAAATCAACGCCATCACCATCAATGAAGAGGCGCCTTCTTTTGAAAACACCATTGTGGCATTAGAGCAGTCCGGTAAAGATGTCAGTCGTGTGATGCGTGTCTTTGGTAACATCACTGGTACCGATACCAATGATCAACTCAAAGCTTTACAGGTACAAATTTATCCCATGTTAACCAGAGAAACCGATGCCATTGTGTTGAATGATGCCTTATACCAACGTGTTGATGAAGTTTATCAAAATCGAGAGTCGCTGGGATTGGATCAACAAGATGCCAGGTTGTTGGAATTGGTACACTTGGGCTTCATCCGAGCGGGTGCTTCTTTGGATGATGTATCCAAAGCACGATTGAAAGAAATCAATGCTGAAATTTCTTCATTAACCACCAATTTTGCCCAAAATTTATTGGCTGAAACGAAATCTTTTGAAATGGTGGTTACCGATGAAGCGCAACTGAAAGGTTTGTCAGATCAGATGATCAGTGCCGCGAAAAGCAAAGCTGAAAGTAAAGACAAAGAAAACGCCTGGGTATTTGGTCTGGATAGGTCAACTTATGAAGGCTTCATGACATTTTCTGAAAACCGTGAGTTACGAAAAATCATGTTTGATGGTTACCGTGCCAGAGGTGCCAATGGCAATGATAATGACAACCGTGATTTGGTCATGAAAATCTCTAAGTTGAGGGCTGAAAGGGCTCGGTTATTAGGCTATGAAAGTCACGCCCATTATCAACTTGAAACTCGCATGGCCAAAACCCCTGAAAACACCGAAGCTTTCCTGATGGAAGTCTGGAAGCCCGGCTTAGCCAGAGCCAACCAGGAAAAAGCTGAAATGCAAGCCATCATCGATGAAGAAGGCCATGATTTTGAGTTGGCTGGACATGATTGGTGGCATTATGCCGAAAAATTACGCGGCAAAAAATATGCCTTTGATGAATCCCAGGTTAAACCTTATTTTGAATTGAATAATGTGATCAATGGCGCCTTCCATGTGGCCAATGAACTGTTTGGCTTGACATTCACTGAACTGAAAGACACACCCCGATGGCATCCCAACGTTAAAGTATATGATGTCAGAGGTGAAGATGGGCAACATCTGGGGGCGTTCATGGCAGATTTTTACAGCCGTGATTCAAAACGTGGTGGTGCCTGGATGAGCTCGTTCAGACTGGCATCATCGGTTGATGGCAAAGTTGTTCGACCTATCATCACCAATAACCTCAATGTGACTCCGCCTGCCGAGGGAGACCCCACCTTATTGAGCTTCAATGAAGTCAATACTTTGTTCCATGAATTTGGTCATGGCTTACATGGTTTGATGACCGAAGCCCGCTATGAAAGGTATGCGGGCACCAGCGGCAGTCCCAGAGATTTCACTGAGTTTCCGGCTCAATTTCTTGAGCATTATGCAGCTGCACCTGAAGTGCTGCCTATTTATGCCAAACATTATCAAACTGGTGAAGTGATTCCTGCTGAATTACTGGAGAAACTACAGGCTTCAAGAACACATAATCAGGGGTTTAAGACCACTGAATTTATTGCTGCTTCTTTGCTAGATTTGGCTTGGCACAAAATGAATTTTGATGAATTGAAACAAATCACGGATGCCGATGTTTTTGAAAATGAGACATTGACAGAATATGGTTTGTTGGGCGAGATTGGCCCTCGTTACAAGAGTACATATTTTGCGCACATCTTTTCATCGCCCAATGGTTATTCAGCTGGATACTACGCCTACTTGTGGTCTGAGATATTGGACGCCGATGGGTTTACAGCTTTCCGTGAAGCTGGTGACATCTATGATGAAACCCTGGCCAATCGAATTGCAGATCACGTTTACAAAGCCGGCGGTAGAGAGCCAGCTGATGAACTATATAGAAAATTTAGATTGAAAGATCCCACCATCGAACCATTATTGAAGATTCGTGGTTTGGACTAAAAACTAATCTTGCATCAAAATCAAAAAACCACCTCACTGTGAGGTGGTTTTTTTTATGCATTGTTTTATGTTTTTGATTTACATCATTCGCTCAATCACCCAATAACAACCCAAAGCGCCAATCATCAGGCTGCCTGGGACCACAACCAATGAACGGTACTTCGTTTTTTTCATGAATTTAAACAGCAATAAAAACACCACTGTGGCAAAACCCAATTGACCAATTTCAACACCCAGGTTAAAACCGAGTAGGGCGCTGAAAAAATGCCCCCCCGGAATGCCCAAGTCGCTCAAAGCACCCGCAAATCCCAAGCCATGTAACAAGCCAAAAGCGAACACCAATGCATAGCGCCTCATGCCAGCTGTTTGTTTCATGAAAATGTTCTCAAATGCCACAAAGGCTATAGAAAAGGCGATGGCCACTTCAATCCAGATACCTTGAAGCACAATAACCCCCATCACACTGAGAATCAACGTCACACTGTGCGCCAAGGTGAACAGTGAGATTTGTATGATCAATTGCCTGAATGTGGCAGCTGATAACAGCAAAGCCAAAACAAAGGCCAAATGATCCAGACCCATGGGAATGATGTGTTCAACCCCTAATTGGGTATACAACACGAAGGTACTGAATGGTGATCGATCCAATTCAATTTCTGGTAAACCTTCACCCTCAATCGTATTGCTTGCTCGATCCAATTCTGCCAATTGAGCGCACAGCATGGGATCCATTTCTGCTTCTTGGCAAAAGTCGTCTTCAGGATGACTCCAACCATCACATAACAATAGCATCATGATGATCAATGTTAAGTATTTAATCATTGCAAGTGATTTGGACCAGTCAGTCATAGGGCGGTTGTTCTACAGCACGGGAAGTTTGAGCCGATAGACTAGATGAAATTTCCTATGAAAGCAAGGGCTTAATGTCATTAAAAATTGAATTTGGAAAGCTGCTGAGCAGCTTGACCGGCCAAGCCGGTTAGGCAGTGAGTGGAATAAAGGTGGTTTTGCGAAGCAAAGAAACCTCATGTGAATGGCGTTATAGCACAGGCAATGAAAGTTGGGCGGTTTTATCGAAGATAAAGAAGCCCGATTTGAATGCCGTAGTGCGTGCGAGGTAGCAAGTCATGTTCGCCTCGGCAGCTACCGCATCGATCCCCAGGACGGGGTGAATGCAGAAAATTGTTGGGAACAATTCCTGCCTGCTATCGCTGCATACTTACATCCATGTAAGCAGCCATTTTCACTTTTGTCTGGAACAGGCATGCAGTGCGAAGCAACTGCTCAGACAATAGTCTGTAAAGGTCGGTTTATTTGCGCAGCAAATATGAAGACCTGTCAGACCATGAACCAGAATGAAGCCCCAAGAAAATTCCTTAAATCACGCATTGTATTTTTTTTAAATTTATTTTGAGCCGTTTCACGCCTCTTCTCCGAATCTGTAGTTAATCACTACAAAACGGGAGCAGGCAGTGCAATTCAAATCTAACTTATTATTCTTGGTATTCAGCTTGACGTTGGTTGCTTGTGGGGGAAGCAGCAACTACCGTCCGGTTGATAATGTGTCAGGTCGCCCCACCACTTATGTCGACCCGGGATCACGCGGCGTTGTCAGTGGTGTGGGGGTGGAGTCACAGGACATCTTGTCGATGACTGAACAAATGATGCGCAGCATCATCTCCAGCGGTATTCTTAACAATCGCACCAGGCCGCCTCGAATCATCATGGACGCAGCCTTCTTTGAAAACCAAAGCGCCCAAGCCATCAATAAAAACCTGATAGTTGACCGTTTAAGAACTGGGTTGATCCGTGCTTCGCAAGGTCGAATGATGTTTGTTGCCAGACAAAACATCGCGATGGTTGAAAAAGAGCGCCAGTTAAAACGTGCAGGCACGGTTGACCAGGGATCTGCAGGGTTGACCAAAGCCACAGCAGGAGGAGATTACCGTTTAACTGGCAGCATCAAGTCTTTAGATGCCAGAGATCGTTACACTGGAGCCATTCAACGCTATTCACAAATCACCTTTGAATTGGTTGATTTGGAATACGGCACCATCGTTTGGGCCGATGATTTTGAATTTTCCAAATTCGCTCAAGACGACGCGATTTACCGCTAGGAGGTTGTGATGAAAAGCAGTGTTGTGTTGTTGTTGATATTTGGGTTATTGGGATGCAGCTCAGCACCTAAGTATGCCTACGAACAGTCTGTCGCTGAAGACCAGTTGAATGTCTTTATGCAAGGAAAACCAGGGCATTATCGGCCCTATTTTGAGGTGTATCTCAGACAAGGTGCCCGCAACAGTGTTCTCAATGAAACGCGAATAGGCTTATTGGCTTTACAAAATGGTGATGAAGATTTGGCTGCTTGGTTGTTTGATCGAGCCATCAACAAAATTGAATCCATCTATGCCAACAACAAAACCGCCAAAAAGGCCCGTTCAAAGTTTAAGAAAGAAGAACTCAAAGACTTTAAAGGTGAACCCTATGAACGTGCCATGGCCTATTTTTACCGAGGTCTGATTTACTTAAAAAATGACGATTTCGAGAATGCCCGAGCCAGTATGTTGGGTGGCTTGCTGCACGATTCCATGGCTGAAGACCAAACTTACGAACAAGATTTTGCGAGTCATTTTTATCTGGCTGGTTGGGCCTCCTATTGCAACAATAACCCGTCTCAAGCAGATGATTACTTCAGCCAAGCACAAGAATTAAATGCCGCATTACAGCCTCCTCAAACAGGACAAAACCTGCTTATTCTGGCCACCTCAGGTTTGGGTCCCAGTAAATTCAGAAAAGGTAAATACAATGAATTGATGGCATTTGATACCAGCAGCATACAAAGCGCAGCAGGCATCAAACGCCCTGTGATCTATCAAAACAATCAAACCCTGTACTTTGCCACTGCGGAGAACATCCACTGGCAAGCCACAACTCGTGGTGGCCGCACCATTGATGTGATCAACCAAGGCAAAGCTGTTTTCAAGGACAACACCGATCAGATGGGTTCAGCCTTAACCAGTACCGGCTCTACATTGATGAACACTGGATTGAGTCAAAACAACCGAAAACTGGGCAATGCCGGTGCGGTCATGGCCTTGTTTGGTTTGGTGTCAAAAGGAGTGTCAAAAGCAACCAAACCAACGGCAGACATCAGGTATTGGGATAATTTGCCGGCATTCGTCTATACCAGCGTGACCAACAAACAAGCGTTGCGTTCAGCCAGCCCCCAATTACATTTTGTTGATGCCCTTAAACAAAATCAGCAAGACATGACACCCGAATTGCTGAAAGTCATGCAGCACAGTTTGGAAACAGATGATAGCTGTGATGTGCTGTATGTTCACAGTGACCCAGGCTATCTGAGTTACCGCCACATTAACCAATAAAGAGGTGCCTTATGAGATTATTCATTGCTATCACGATTTTAGTATTATTAAGTGGTTGTGCGTCTAAACCGAGACAAGCCCCGCCAGTGACATTTCCAACCTGTGATTTTACCCATGCACCACACGGCTCTGCACCCAGAGGTTATGGAGCTTTGGTACCAGCCATCAAAGGCACCATGCACCCAATTGCCTTATCAACGGTCAGTATCACCGATACAGCCTTGTTGCGACGCATCGTGGTACAGGACGTCAAAGCCATGCGCAGTCAATCTGAACAACTCAATGTTTTCGCTCGCATTGTGAACTGTACTGACTATCCAATCATCTTAGAAGCAAGAACCCAATACTTGGATGCCAACCAAGTCATCGCTGAACCTGTGACACAGTGGAAGCGGATTTACTTACCAGCCAGGACCATAGGTAACTATCAAGAAGCATCGATCAGGCAGCCCATGCCAGACACTTTCTTGATTGAACTGCGAGAACAATTATGAAAACACCATTTCTTTTAATGATTTGCTGGTCAGCTTTGAGTTTTGCGCAACACCGCAATGACTTACCACCGGTGTTGTCCCAACAAGACAATCAGTCTGCTCATTTACAGTACGCCAACGAACCCTACCGAATCACAGTTAGCCCAGCAATGGGACAACAATACCGTGCTATGGGAAGTCCAAAAATACTGTTATTACTGGGCAGAAAGCTTGGCAGTGAATTATCAGAGTGGCAGGCCGACACCCGTGACACCATAACCACCATGAATCGGGCTTATCAAGGCACTCATCAAGCCAAAGACAGCCGAGACACTCATCGGATGACGGAAAAACGCAAAGTCATCAGCGTCAATGTGACGCCAGGCATGCAGGCATTTTACAAGGGCTTTACTGACTACATGCAAGCTGCCAACATCGGTATGGTCAGTTATGATTCAATTGTCAGACAAACACAGAGAAAGAATGAATTAACTGGTACCATTGATCGCAGCACTGACTTTCGGGAAGTGGAAGCCGATGCCATCCTCAATCAGGTTGATGTTTTGGTTGAAATCATGGATGCGGGATCCGTAACCGTACTGGGTCAACGAATAGATAGGGTACAAGTCAATGTCACACGCATGGATACCTTTGAGACTTTGTCACAACATGTCGGGCAAGGACCTGAATATTATGAAGTCAAAGAACAATGGGTGGCTGGTGATGCAGGCTATGAACAATTGAAAACAGTGGTATTACATCATGCAGATGTGGGTTTTCAGTTGGCAGAAACAATGCTCTCGAAAGCCTTATTGCGGCCCTACAAACCACGCACTCAGAACACGACTGTTATCAATCAATCCAAAACACCTATCAAGAAGAAAAAGCGGGTGTTGCCACCCAAAGGCAATGTCCCAAGAGAGTGAACATGATCAACAGAACCTGTCTTTGTTTGTTGTTACTACTTGGTCTGACATTGAACTGTCAAGTTCAAGCCAGCAGCGAAAGAGAACAAGAAATCGATGCGATCAAAACACAATTGAAAAAAAATCGCAGCGATTGGTGGAAACTTTCCGGTAAGATTCAACACCATTTAGACAATAAGGTCACCAATGTGGCTGATCGAAAACTGATCGGATTGGCAAAAATATTGGGTCGTCAACAACAATTGAATGAAGATTTGGCGGCTTTGGAAGCAGAGCGAGCAGACGCATTCAAACGCTGGCAAAAGGAACATCCCACCAAAACCCGTGAAGATTGGCGCACAAGTGGTGCTGAATGGGCAGCCAATACCCGCATCAATGAGCGCGTGAATCAGATCTGGAGCCAATACATCAGAGATCAAGAAAATTACCGCCATCGGGTGCTGCCAGGTAAAGACGGAGAGTTGGCTGATCTGCAGTGGCAACAAGATGTTTTGTTGGACCAAAGGCGCCGGTTGATAGAACAGTTGAAACGTTTAGAAGCCATGACCGACGATGCTTATTTGCGACAAAAAGCCCCGATAATTGGCGCCAAGCCACTGCAGCTAGAATTGTTGGGCAACAGTGTCAGACATGTTAAAGGGGGGAAGCCTGAAGCCGTTAAATTTGTCATCAGTGGTGGAAAACTACCCATGGTTATGGCGTACCGCAATGCCAAGGGGACACTCAGTTACTTCAATGTTGATCGGCGGGGCCAACATGAAGTGGTCATGAATTTTACCGGTGCAGACCAAAGTGGTATGCGCATTTTCCGGCTTGAGGACAATGATTTTCCCAGGAGCTTTCAATCATTCACCGTTTCCTTCATGGTGCTTGATGAGGGCAAGAAAGCTCCAGATAAAGCCACTCCAAGTGGAAAACCAGGCCCCACACCGACACCAGTCGGCATATCTGGTACCAGCACATCGGTTGCTGATCGTGATGGTGACGGGGTTCCCGATGATCAGGACAACTGTCCAGATGTTTACAACCCATCCCAGGCAGACAGCGATCATGATGGTGAAGGTGATGCCTGCGAGCCACAACCTAAAAAGCCGGCAGATCCGATTCCGCCGCTGTCAGTTGAGTTCACCTGTGGCAAAGCATTTGAGTTGTCGCCCAATGATGTGTTGTACCCCAAAACCTGTTATGTGGTCGTTCGCAACGCACCCACAACCCATGAAAAGGTCCAACTGAAAGCCATCTATGATGAAAAACTGCTTGATGTGATTTTTGATGAACAAGCCGAACAAGCCAAATACCCAGAAAACAAATTCTTATTGATCATCAGAACTTTGGTCACAGCACCACCTACCTTAACGACCTTAACTTTAGTGGTCAGGCAAGGGGGGCAAGAAGTGGTTAAATACATAGATGTGTTGATTTTGTTACCTGAGCAGGAACCCAGTTCTGGTTCGGGTATCCGACCAGCTGCGGATGTGGCGGCAGGTTCTGGGGGTGCATTTTGTGTTTGGCGTTATAAATCATTTGGCGATCTGCCAAAATGTTTCAACATTGTTACTGCACAATGTGACAACACCAAATATGCCGGAAAGACCCGGTTTGAATTGGTGGGCAATAACATGACAGCAGAAGAGGCGGCATTCCGTGCGTTTCAACTCAGTCCATACAAAGGAGATGCCTATGGGTGTCACGCCCAGCAGACTCAGCCTCCGGTGATCAAAGACCGTGATCATGATGGTGTATCAGATGACGAAGACAATTGTCCGGATCACCCCAATCCGTATCAACAAAACAGCGACCAAAATCCTGCCGGAGATGTGTGTCAACCCCCACAACCAGAACCAGTACCTGACCCCGAACCAACCACAGACAAGCCAACCCAGGATCCTGTAACAGAGGCAGATTGTTCGGCATACCCGGGAACTGTTTCTGTCTGGCATGAAGCCACTCAATCGGCCGGGTGTGTATGCCCAGGCAATGATGATTGGTCAGATGCCCTACAACGTTGTGCTTCGGATACAGAGGATCAAATAGCCAACACTGACTGTCGTGGTTATGGGCCACAATCCATAGCTCAATGGGATCAGGCCAGTCAACAAGTGATGTGCGCATGTATGGCAGGTTATGAATTTGATGTGACAGATCAGTGTGTGCCAGTCAGTCAAACAGGTCCTTGTGAAGCGTATCCAGGCACAGAATGGGCCAATGGGCAATGCCAATGTCCAGGCCTGTTGGAATGGTCAGACAGTCAAGGTCAATGCTTACCTTTGGCTGATCTGGCCAGTCATGACATCAATTGCACCGCGTACCCCGGAACGGCTGCGATGTGGGATTCAGCGCAAGGACAATGGCGCTGTCAATGTGTTGGCACCAAAAAATGGTCTGCAACTTTAGGAACATGTGCTTATCCTGAAGATGAACAAGTGGCAGCCACCGATTGTTCAAACTATCCAGACACGACGGCTGAATATGATGCCTTCACAGGAGGGGTGTTGTGCCGTTGTAACCAAGCGGGTCTGGTCTTGTCTAAGAGTCAAGGAAAATGTATGGCACCTGTGGCCGCTGCGGTGGCCGATCATGATTGCAGTGCCTTTGGGATCGGGGCCCAAGCCATGATCAGTTCAACCAACAGAACACCACATTGTGAGTGTGTCAGTGGCTATCACATGAATGCAGCAGGAACTTCATGCTTGGCCGATTCTGGTGCAGGCACAGTGGTCGGACAAGAACCCACCAGTCCCCCTGATGTGGTCAAGGATGGTACATGTGATGCATTAACACGTGCTGGCAGCAATGCAGCTGAACGGCATCGATTTAACATGGTGGGCAAGACCCAGTTGAGTCTGACCTATGAAACATTCACCGCCGAAGATAATGTGCGGGTTTTGAATGCAGCAGAGCAATTGCTGTGGCAATCTGGATGTGTAGGCACCGATGGCAATGCCATAAAAGTGATCAATTTATCTCCAGGAACCACAGAAATATTCATCGATATCCATCCCAATTGTGCCGGTGACACCAGCACCAAATGGAATTTTACGGCATCCTGTCAGTGATTTTTTGCAGCAGGGTCATGCATTTTTTGGTGAGGAAATTGGCTGACCCTTTTTTGTTATGCAAGGTGTCACAGGCTTGGCGGGTCAATGGTTCATCAGGTTGATTTTGAATGAACTTGACCATCGACAAGGCATAGTTGGTTTCGCCCAACAGCCAATGATCTGGTGGTAGTTTTTGTTGTCTGATGTCCAATGCCTGTTGGATCAATTGGCGTCCTGCTTCCAAATCTCCCAATGCCACCTTGGCTCGACCCAGGCCCAAATAACTGTAAGACAGGTAAAGGTGATCTGCAGGTAAGGTTTTTTGACGTATTTCTAATGATTTTTGTAACATGTCATGGGCTTGTTGAAATTCATTCAACTCTAACAAGGTATTGGCCATGTTGGTGTACACCGAAGCCGTTTGAGGATGATCGACACCACGGGCAGCAATGATGGGGTCACTGATGTCCTGATAAATGGTGATGGCTTTGGAAAATTCTGCATTTTCATGGTAAACCATGGCCAAATTATTCCAGGCATCATTGATTCTCATGTGACCCGGTTCCAAAGTCAGCTGCCTGATTTCCAGAGCTTGTTGCAAATAGGGCAGTGCCTCATTGGGTCTACCTGCATCGTTGAGGAGTAATCCCATGTTAGTCAGCGACTGGGCTTGCTCTGGGTGTGCAGTGGTAAATATTTGATCACGAAGATCAATGGCTTGTAGGAAAAATTGCTCACCCCTTTCCAGATTCCCTTGCATATAGTTAGCCAATCCCAGGTTGTTGATATTGGTTGCATAGTCGGTATCTAAAATAGGTAAGGGTTTGTCGCCCCACAGACTTTCTCTGATTTGTTTGGTTTCCAGTAAGATTTCTTCGACTTGCTGGTATTTGCCTTGCCTGAAATAAACAGCAGTCAAATCATTCAAGCTTTGGGCATATAGCTTGTGGTTTCTGCCGTACAGTTGTTCGTGGAGTTCAGTGGCCTCTGTACCCAATTGTTCAGCCTCGGCAAAGGCACCTTGCAGCATTTTGACCCGTCCCAATCGGCTTAACACAGATGCGATACCCTCTTGATTGTCTTCCGCATTGACTTGGTACATTTCGAGAGACTTCCTGAGCCAAGATTCCGCCACATCATGATGGGCCATCATGCGTTGATTCTCACCGAGCATCAACATGCCTTTGGCTAACGCAGATGGAGTTTGATCAGGCAAGCTGGTTCTTATGGCATGGGCATCTTCGAGTACTTGTTGTGCCGTGTTGAAGTTGCCAAGATTTTGATAGGTGTGGGCAATTTCTTCGAGCAATTCTGCTTCAACCTCGGTTGGCGTGGTGAAAGTATCCCTGACTTGCTGCAAGCCCATATCCAACACTTCAGTCGCGGTCAATTCTTGCCCGGGTTGTTTGTTTGGGTTAGCTACATTGAACACGTCAACCAACAAGTCTTTCACTGTTATGGCTTTGTCTCGCTCTGCAGACAGGGCTTGGTTATGTAAATCAGTCATGTACGCAAAGACACCAAGCATGATGGCAATAGACGCGGTGAAAAACATCAATAATTTATGTCGCCTGACATAAGAACTCACCCGATATGACAGGGTTGATGGCCGAGCCTCGATACAATAACCGTTTTTATATTTGTGTAAATCATCTGCAAGGGCTTGAGCGGTTTGGTAACGATCCTCAGGTTTGACCTTCAACGCCTTGGCCACAATGAATTGTAAGTCAGAGCTGTAAACGCGATTTAATTGCCCATAACTGCTGTTTGTATGATGGATCAATTGCTCAATATGTGGTTTTTGACTGTTCAGAATGTGCCATTGTTGAGTCAACAATGGCCAATGGTGTTTTGCTTTCTCAATTTGATCAGGTGACAACTGAAACAGCAGCTCAAACAACAATTGCCCCAACTGGTGAATGTCTGTGGAGGTGATGATTTTTTCACCTTGGTCGTGTTCAGGTGTTTTGTAATCAACTGAGTAACCTTTGATTTCATCATGGTGTTGGTGCATCATTCTGGCGATACCAAAATCCAGCAACTTCACTTCCCCATCTTCATTGACCATGATGTTTGATGGCTTGATGTCACCATGAATAACCAAATGCTGGTGTGCATATTGTATGGCATTGAGCACCTGACTGAATAATTTCAAGCGTGCAGATAAGGACAAGCGCTTGTTCTGGCAATAGCTCACAATATCTGTACCTTTGACCAGTTCCATCACAAAATAGGGTTGACCGGCTGAGGTGGTGCCCGAATCATACAGTTGAACAATGTTGGGGTGAATCAAGCTGGCCAGAATTTCTTTTTCATGGGCGAATAGGGCTTGATTGTGATCAAAATTCAGATCAATGGGCATCATCTTGATGATCACTTCTCGCTCAAACTCACCATCAGCTCGTTGGGCCAGGAAAATACTGCCCATACCACCTTGTTTTATGAGATTTTTGATTTGGTATGGGCCGATATGAAAACCTCTGAAGCAATGTTCTTCGATTTCATTCAATTGGGTTTGAGAGATGTCATTCTCAAGTGTGGCAAAAAAATCTTCAGAAGCCAGTTCATGGGCTAACAACTGATCCACTTGTTGCCGCAAAACCATATCTTCTCCACAGGCTTCAGCTAGGAATGTTTGCTGTTCTTCGCCAGATAACTCTGCTGCCTGCAGAAAAATTTCCATGACTTGTTCGGATGGGCCATGACTCATGTCGATAGCCTTTGGAACAGCAGGGTTTTAGCCATTGTCCAGTCTCGTTTTACTGTTGCCAAAGAGATGCCCAATGCTTCTGCTGTTTCAGGTAAGGTTAAGCCGCCAAAGAATCGACAAGTAACCGTATCAGCCAGGCGTTTGTTTTCTTGTTCAAGATTCGATAACGCTTCTTCCAAAGCCAAAATATCTTGGCTGCGGCTGGCAGACACCAAATCGACTTGATCAAGGGTTAATTCATTGCTGAATGCGCCTCGTTTTTTTGCACTCCAAATACGGGCATTGTCAATAATGATGTTCCTCATGGCGACAGATGTGAGGTAAAACAACTCATTTTTATTGGCAACTTCAGTGTTGTTTTTAATCAAATTTAGATAGGCTTCATGAACGATGCTGCGCGTTCCAAGATTATTCTTACTGTACACACGACTGCGCTGAACACGAGCCAGGCGCTTAAGGTCGTCATAGATCTCAGGCAGTAGTTTATCCAGTTCTTGTGCCAATAAAAATTCCCCAATGATTGTTTATTTTTCTATTATTATAAAATCGAATGGGTGGTGCGTGTAAATTATTTAAGGGATGTTCTTGGGGCTTCATTCTGGTTCATGGTCTGACAGGTCTTCATATTTGCTGCGCAAATAAACCGACCTTTACAGACTATTGTCTGAGCAGTTGCTTCGCACTGCATGCCTGTTCCTGACAAAAGTGAAAGCGTCCACTGCGAACATAGCATACTACCTCGCGCTCTTCGCCTCTGATTCGCTACGCTCACCAACCGTCTCAGCGGGTCAAGCTGCTCAGCAGCTTTCCCTTGTTGGTTTTACAACACCAGCTGCTTATTGATTGGCTTTGGGGTGCAGAAAATCATAGATGGTTTGTGCCATTTTATTGCTGATCCCGGATACTTGACTGATGTCTTCAAGGCTGGCCTTGTTCAGGCCTTGAATACCCCCGAAATGCTTCAGGATCTGATTGCGACGTTTTTGACCAACTCCTGGAATGTCTTCTAAAGTTGAAGTGGTGCGCGATTTTTTATAGGCCTTGCGATGGCTCTTGATGGCAAAGCGATGGGCTTCATCACGAATGAATTGAATCATCAATGACAACAAACCATGACTTTCCGGTTTGATGAACTGCTTGGTTTCAGGTAAATAAATGCGTTCTTCTCCGGCCGTGCGGTGATCATCCTTGGTCACTCCTATGACCCTGATTTCAGTGATGTTGTGTTCGGCCAGAATGGCCAGTGCTTGGTTGACTTGTCCTTTGCCTCCATCAATGACAAAAGCATCAGGAAACCCCAGTTTGCTTTTCTGAATGCTGGCCAGGCGTTTCTCAATCACTTGCCTCATGGCCGCATAATCATCAGCTGCAGTGATGTTTTCCATGATGTATTGACGGTATTGCTTTTTAACGGCGCCTTGCTCATCAAACACCACACATGAAGCTCTTGTGTGTTCGCCCATCTGATGGCTGATGTCAAAGCACTCAACGCGTTTAGGCACTTCATCAAAACCCAATTCAGAGACCCACAAAGCCCATTTGTTTTGCCAGGTTTGGTATTTGTTGGCCTTGATGGTGAGGGCATTGTTCATGTTTTCTTCGGTTTGTTTCAGCAATTTCAAGCGATTGCCTCTGGGTTTGGAGGTGAGAAACACCTTCTTTCCCTTGATGGCGCTGAGGATGTCAGCCATTTCATTTTTGTCACTGGGGTCGATGTTACTCAGGATAGCGTCAGCAGTGATCTGATCGTCATAGTATAAACCCATGAATGCATATAAAAAATCTGGCAAAGGAGTCTCTTTAGGTGTGGCTGGATAGTGATTTCGGTAGCCCATGAATTGTCCATTTCGCACAGTGCCAACAGTGG
This sequence comes from Marinicella sp., assembly GCA_965230295.1. Classification (GTDB taxonomy): domain Bacteria; phylum Pseudomonadota; class Gammaproteobacteria; order Xanthomonadales; family Marinicellaceae; genus Marinicella. The sequence continues at coordinate 3,452,981 of OZ246001.1, forward strand.
CGATATACAAATTACCTTGCTGGTTAACGGTGATTAAATCAAAGTTATCTTCCGGCAACAGTTCTACCGATTGTTTTGACTGGATCATGCGAATGGCTTTGATTTGATCACGAATGCTGGCCGCTTGTTCATATTGTTGTGCTTCTGCCGCGGCTTCCATTTTGGTCATCAATGAGTCAACCACTTGATTGGATTTGCCTTCGATGAAGTCAAAGGTGTATTGCAGTTGTTGTTGATAATCCTCCTGGCTCACATAGCCGACACATGGGGCCGTACAGCGATTGATTTGGTGTTGTAAACAAGGTCTGGATCGATTTTGATAGGTACTGTTGTTACATTGTCTGACTTTGAATACTTTTTGTAAGAAATGCAACGAATTGCGGACATAGGCGGCACTGGGAAATGGTCCAAAGAATCGCCCTTTGGCTTGTTTTTTTCCTCGACGAAACTCTAACAAAGGAAATTCATCGACACCTTCTGAACAATAAATATAGGGATACGACTTGCCGTCTTTGAGCAGGACGTTATATCTAGGGTTGTGTTTTTTGATCAGTTGATTTTCCAGCAGCAAAGCTTCTGCTTCTGATCGTGTGATGTGAAAGGCCATGTGGTCAATGGCAGCGACCAGGGCCATGGTTTTGTTGTCTTTGGCCTTACCTGTAAAGTAACTGCCCACCCGGTTTTTCAGGACCCGTGCTTTGCCCACATAAATGACTTCATCAGCGGCGTCAAACATTTGGTAAACACCAGGAGATTTGGGTAAGTTTTTAACAAACTTTTTGTGGTCAAATGCCGCCATCCAGATTACAAATTGGCTTCAACCCAACCAGATTCTCCATTGCTGTATTGTTCGTTTTTCCAAATAGGTACTTCGGCTTTGGTTTGGTTCAAAATATACTCACAAGCTTCAAATGCGGCTTTGCGGTGGTTGGCAGAGACACCTACCCACACCGCCATATCTCCAACTTTCAATTCACCAACACGGTGGCAACAACAGGCCTCATTGATGTCAAATTTTTTCATCGCGTTGTTGATGATTTGTTGGCCTACTTTTACAGCCAGCTTTTCATGGGCTTCATAATGCAGTTCAACGACGTCTTTGTTTTCATTGTGGTTGCGAACCCAGCCTTCAAAACAAACGAAACCGCCGCTTTTCGGGTTTGTGGTTTGGGCTTTAAGTGCTTCAGGGTCAATGGGTAGTTTGCTTAAAGTAAACATTCATCCTCCTGCAGCTGGTGGGAACAGTCCAATCACATCATTGGCTGCAACTGTGACATGCCAATCACTGAATTCATCATTCAAAATCGGTTTGATGACAGCTTGGCTTGGTTCAACCTGATGCGATTGGCACAATTCAAGATAGATGCCCTCAATGGTCTTTTGTTCGGTGTCGAACTGGATGATGCTGTTATTAAATTGCGCTTTCAAACGCCCATAGAGTTCTATTTTTATTTGCATGGCAGTTCTGCAGTGTAGGTGGATTTACCACCCGTTTTACTGATCAATTTGGTTTCACAGATGGTGATGTTGTGGCTCATGGCTTTACACATGTCATATATCGTCAATGCAGCCACTGAGGCTCCTGTCAAAGCTTCCATTTCAACACCAGTTTTTGAATTGATTTTGCATTCACAACGGATGACAACATCCTGGTTATGATCAGATTGAATGTTGATTTTGCAGTTCTCAATGGCTATGGGATGACAGAAAGGGATCAGTTCATGGGTTTTTTTTGCGGCCATCACCCCGGCGATGATTGCGGTTTGAAACACCGGTCCTTTTTTGCTCTGAATATCACCGTTTTGAAACATCTTTTTGATGTTCTCAGGTAGCTTGACCGTGGTTTCAGCCACGGCCAATCGGGTGGTCACATTTTTATCACTGACATCCACCATGGTGGGTTGGTTATTACTGTCCAAGTGAGTGAGTTCGTTTGCCATAACTATCCCCCGATCACAAACATTTCGATTTTTGGCCTGGCATGCTTTTGCAGCTCAGTTCTTTTCATTGAATACTGATCTTTGCGTTGTTGCCAAATTTGTGCGACTTGATTTTGTAACGCCAGAGGTTGTTCTAAATAGGGCTTGATGTTGTGGCCCTGGTCGCTGAATAAACAGGTGTAAATGTGACCATTGGTACCGAGTCTGGCTCGATTGCAATCGCCACAAAACGGCTGGCTGATTGATGAGATTAACCCAAACTCTCCTGATCCATCATCGAAAGAATAGCGGTTGGCGACCTCGCCTGGAGCTGTGGGTTCCTCTGTTGAAAATTGCCATTTCTTTTCGATCAGGTTCAAGACCTGTTTGGATTCAAAAACTTTTCCTGATTCCCATTGGTTGATGTTTCCTACATCCATGAATTCTATGAATCTGGGTACCACTCGAGACCCTCTGAAGTAATCAAGTATGGGGATGATTTGGTCTTCGTTGACATCTTTTTGTACCACACAATTCAGTTTGATTTTTTTAATGGCACTTTGTTCGCATAATTTAATGATGCGCAACAATTCCTTCACCTGGTAATTGGTGCCAGTGATTTGTTCAAACAATTTTTGTTCTATGGCATCCATACTGATGGTGATGCGGTCCAGACCAGCGGCAATCAGAGGCTCCAGGTGGGGTTCAAGTAAGGCAGCGTTGGTGGTTAAGGCCACGTCGTTGATGCCATCAATGGCTTTGAGTCTGCGAACCAAATCAGGCACTTTTTTGCGCAGCAGTGGTTCTCCACCGGTTAACCTGATTTTATTGACCCCGACTAAGGCAAAAGCTTCAACAGTGGTGATGATTTCATCAAAACTCAGGTGATTTTCAGGTCGGCTTTGTTGGCGCATGACATCCACATGTTCGGCGGGCAAGCAATAGCGACAACGGAATTGACAGCGGTCAGTCAAAGAGATACGCAAGTCTCTGACCGTTCTACCCAGTTGATCTGTGGTGTTATGATTCATGGTATGCATTCAATAATTGTTGCCAGTTTTCTTTCAAGTCATGATCACAGCTTTTACCTGATTCTTTTTCTATTGATCTTTTAAGTCGATTCAGATTGCTTTGTTGCCAAGCAGATCTGGGTGTTCTGATCTTGCCTTTATCAAAGTCAATCAAATAGACCTCATCTCCTGCCAATAAAATGTTGTTGGCATTCAAATCAGCATGGTAAATGCCTTGGTTGTGGAATTTCTTGATCACCGCACCAATTCTAACCCAAATGTTGTTGTCATCATTGATTTCAGTCAAATATTGCGCAAAAGTCTGATCATGCTTGATGTGTTCCATGATGAGGTCATTGCGATAAAACAAACCTCTTTTTATGACTTTGGCAGCCACTGGTCTGGGGCTGGGTAAATCCAAGACCTGTAAATGGAGCAATAATTTAAACTCTTTCACGGCTCTGGTTTTGTTGATGCCCGTCCACAAATAACTGTCTTTACTGATTTTGGCATACAGGCCACCTCTGAAGTAATGACGCAGCACCCACTTGCCCAATTCAGATTTGATGATCCATGCTGAACCGCGACCTGAGTTGGCCCCCAATAAACGGCCTTGGTTCAACCAAAATGCCTGCTCAAACCATGCTTTTTCTATCATGGGTTTGACGGCTTCTTGGCATAAAATCCACAGATTGTTTTTTTTGATGGCTTGCAAAATAGATTTGTAAAACTATGGTGATAGAATGTGCTATTTTAGTTGATTTTATCAATGACAACAATGCAAGTCGAAGTGCCCAAAACAATTTGTATTTTCCGCATATCTGCGATCGGGGATGTGACTCATGTGGTGCCAGTGGTCAAAACAATCCAAGCCAAATACCCGGGTGCAAAACTGACCTGGATCATTGGGAAGCTTGAACATCGTTTGCTGAAAGGGTTACCTGGGGTTGAGTTCATTGAATTCAATAAATCTGCTGGGTGGGCTGGTCTTCAATCACTAAAAAGCCAACTCAAAGGCAGGCGTTTTGATGTCTTGTTACAAATGCAGTTGTCATTCAGGGCCAATCTGGTTTCGCGTTTCATCAAAGCCAAGCGCAGGATAGGCTTTGATAAAATCAGAAGCAAAGAATTACATGGTATAGCGATCAATGAGCGCATTCCATATCTACACCATTGCCACGTGTTAGATGGCTTGATGCAATTCGCTGAATACCTTGGTTGTGAAGCACTTTTGCATGACTGGCTTATCCCTGTGAGTATGACAGATCAACAGTGGGCTATAGCCCGGTTAAAGACAGGGCAACCCAATGTCATCATCAGCCCCTGTTCAAGTCATGAACTGAGAAATTGGTCCAACGAACAATATGCCCGGTTGGCTGATTATTTGGTGACAGAATACCAGGCTCATGTGATCTTGACAGGCAGTCCGTCACCCAAGGAAAAAGCCACGGTCAATGCGATTGAACAATTGTGTCAGCATCCAGTGACCAACCTGGCTGGACAAGACACCTTAAAGCAGCTGTTGAGTTTGATGCAACAGGCAGACTTGGTCATTTCACCAGATTCTGGTCCGTTGCACATGGCGGGCAGTGTGGGTACACCAGTGATTGGTTTATTGGCTGCCAGTAATTACCTGCGCTCGGGCTCTTATCAATACCCGGAACTCACAGTAGATGCTTATCCAGCGGCTTGTTTGAAATATCTGAACAAGCCAGTTGATGCGGTCAAGTGGGGGACCAAGACCGAATTTGAGGGCGCCATGGATTTGATCAGTCTTGATGCTGTGATGCGTAAGGTCGTATTGGCTGACGAAAAGTTTGGCTGGTCAGGTTGAGCCTTTTGGTTTTGATTGTCATCCTGAGTGAAGCGCGAGCGGAATCGAAGGATCTGGTGATGATTTCGTGATTTTATGGCTAAAACGCTCTTTTGTGTGAAGAGATTCCTCCACTCGTACCTCAGTCGGAATGACTGAAAATCAGCAAATTTTAATTTTCAGGATTAATTTCGAGTACCACAGCCATCAATGCGATCATCCGTCGTGGTATCGGCATGTAAATGCTCAACAAAATTACATGGCTTATGGGTACTGTCTAACTGTTCTTTGAGTATGCTTTCCCAAGCGGTTCGACAGGCATTGGTTGAACCTGGCATGCATGCAATGAGGGTACCATTGGCCATCCCGGCCAGTGCTCTGGACTGTACAGTTGAAGTGCCAATTTCACCGTAAGATATGTGCCTGAACAATTCTCCAAAACCAGGTACATCTGCCACAAATAATGGTTCAACGGCTTGTGGTGTGTTGTCTCTTTGGGTAAATCCGGTTCCACCGGTGATCAATACAACCTGAACATCAGCACGGTAAATCCAGTCTGAAACCACAGCCCTGATATGGAATAAGTCGTCTTTGATGATTTTCCTGTCTGCCAAATGGTGACCGGCTTCGATCAGTTTATCCTGTAACAGCTGTCCAGAAGTGTCGGTGTCTTCATTGCGGGTGTCACTGACTGTCAAAACGGCTATTTTCAGCGGTTTGAAAGTTGAATTGCTTAAGTGTGAGCTCATGGTCATATTATATTGATACTGTGTGACTATTATAATTTAAGTTCGATGAAAGGGTTTTAAAAAAGGCCTTCAATTTGTGAGTTTCGAAGGCCTTCATTCATTGTGGTTTAATGGTGAGTATTATCCTCGTTTTCTGACCACTTGATACCCTTTGCGAAACAGGTACTTAGCCGGTGCACTCCAGACATGGACCAGACGGGTGAATGGAAACACCAAAAACATGGTCAAGCCCAAAAAGATGTGCAGCTTGAAAATCATCGCTTCATGCACAATGAAATCAGCAGCACCTGATCTGAAGGTAACGATGTGCTGGGCCCAATTGGCCAACGCAATCATAGAACTGCCATCAGGGTGTTGAGCAGAGGCGGGTATGGTTAACAGACCCAGAATCAATTGCACAAACAGCAACAACAAAATAAAAAGGTCAGAAAACTTGGTGGTGGCCTTGACCCTTGGATTGGTTAAGCGGCGGTGGATCAAGATGACCATGCCAACAAAACAAATGGTACCAAAGATACCACCGGCAACCATCGCCATCATTTGTTTGGTCGCTGCTGACATGAAAATATGGTAGATGCTTTCAGGCATCAACAGCCCAACCAAATGGCCAAAAAACAACAATATGATCCCCACATGGAACAGGTTACTGCCCAAGCGCATGCCTTTGGATGAAAGCATTTGGCTGGAACTGGCTTTCCACGTGTATTGATCACGGTCATACCTGAAAATACTACCGAGTAAAAACACGGTAATGGCAATGTACGGATAGATTCCAAATAAAAATTCATTCATGACATGGCTCCGGTTGAATTAAAGGGGTGACCTTTGGACTCTTGAATGTTGACTTTGATTTTTTGGTTCAAGTAATTGCGTGACTTGAATGGGTTTTTACCAAAGGCTTCTGGTTCAACCCATTGTTTATCAATGTCTTCGAAACTGACATCGTCTTGTTCTTGGGCCACCATTTGTTTGATTTCTTTCCTGTTGACCTTGCCCTTACTGAGTTCGGTCAAGGCGGCAAAAGCATGTTTATAATCCAGTTTCTTCTTGGCCAGTCTTTCTTTGACCAGCATCAAAACCTTGGCCGTTTCGCCCAGGACTTGACTGGCCTCTGCAGGCGTTCCTGAAGATAAAAACTCCAAAAACACCGGCAAATGGTCAGGCAGTTCCGAGGTGGCAATGCCATAACCATTGGCGCTGTACATTTCCATCAAATCAATCATGGCTTGTCCACGGTCTCTGGATTCTCCATGGATGTGTTCAAACAAATGCAACGAATGTGCAGGGCCACGATCAAAAGTGGCCACATAGTATTCCTGCAGCTCGATCAAATCATCTGCCTCTAAACGGTCCATCAATTGGCTCAAGCCTTTGATTTTGGCTTTGGATAACAGCTTCTCTTCTTCCAAGACCTGTCTGAATTCGCCCAAATGATCAAGCCATTCTTGTCTGGGGTAGCTGAGTAATAAACTGAGTACTTTATATGTTTTCATCATGACTCCTTAGGCAATTCGTTGCTGTTTTGACCCCTGACCTTACCGTTCATGGTGTTCTTTTGTTTGGTCGAATCAAAAATGTTGAGTTTGAGTTTGCTGCCAGCACCACCATGACAGCCGTTACCGAAACTGAAACCACAAGAACCACGGTTTTCAAATGCCATTTCATTATCGAAAGGTGTTTCACCTGAGTATTCACGGTGATTGGTGGGGATTACAAAGCGATCTTCATAGTTAGCTAGTGCAATGGAGCGGTACATTTCATCCATCATTGGTTCATCGACACCATGGTCTTTCAATAACTCAAGGTCAGTGACACCATCAACCGTTTTACGACGCATGAATTCCCTGAGCAACATGATGCGTTCCAGGCCCAATCTGATGGGCTCGGTCTGGCCGGCAGTTAACAAGTTGGCCAAGTATTTAACGGGTATTCTGAGCTCATCCATTTTGGGGAATACCCCATCGGAGGAAATCAACCCTTTTTGCATGGCTGTTTTGATTGGTGACAAGGGAGGTACATACCAAACCATCGGTAAAGTGCGGTATTCAGGATGTAATGGAAAAGCAATTTTCCATTCCATTGCCATTTTATAAACAGGCGATTTCTTGGCAGCTTCAATCCAAGCCATGGGCACACCGTCAGCCAAAGCTTGTTTTTGAACTTCCGGATCGTTGGGATCAAGAAAGATGTCCAATTGTGATTGGTACAGGTCTCCTTCATCTTCGATGCTGGCGGCTTCACCAATTTTATCGGCATCGTAAAGCATGACACCCAGGTACCGGATCCGACCCACGCAGGTTTCAGAGCATACTGTAGGTTCACCTGCTTCAATTCTGGGGTAACAGAAGGTGCATTTTTCAGATTTACCACTTTCCCAGTTGAAATAGATCTTTTTGTATGGACAACCACTGACACACATACGCCAGCCACGACATTTATCCTGGTCGATCAGGACGATACCATCTTCTTCACGTTTATAAATCGCGCCTGAAGGACAGGTGGCCACACAGGACGGATTCAGACAATGCTCACACAAGCGTGGCAGGTACATCATGAAGGTCTCTTCAAACTGGCCGTAGATTTCCTTTTCTATCTCAGAAAAGTTGTAATCTTTGCTGCGCTTTGAAAATTCACCACCCAATATTTCTTCCCAGTTGGGACCTTTATCGGGTTTTTCCATTTTTTCACCAGTCAAAGCAGAGTGAGCCCGTGCTGTGGGTGGTGTTTCTACTTCCGGGGCATTTTGCAAGTGTGCATAATCGAAGGTAAAGGGTTCATAATAATCATCGATTTCAGGCAAGTCAGGATTGGCAAAGATTTTACTGAGCAATTTCAATTTGCCGCCCATTTTGGGTCGGATTTTGCCATTCTTCAGCCGTTCCCAGCCGCCGTTCCATTTGGCCTGATTCTCCCAGTCATCCGGGTAACCAATACCAGGTTTGGTTTCAACGTTATTAAACCAGGCGTATTCAACCCCTTCACGAGAAGTCCAGACATTTTTACAAGTCACAGAACAAGTATGACAACCAATACATTTGTCCAAGTTTAGGACTTTACCTATTTGTGCTCTTATTTTCATTGCTCACCTCCTTGGGCCAAGCCATTTTCTTTCCATTCGACGTTCTCCATCTTGCGCACCACCACAAATTCATCCCGGTTGGAACCGACGGTGCCGTAATAGTTAAATCCATAGGACAGCTGGGCATAACCACCCACCATATGGGTGGGCTTAACCACCGCTCTGGTGACTGAGTTGTGGATACCACCCCGGTGGCCAGTGGCCTGGGAAATTGGGGTGTTGATGGTTTTCTCCTGGGCGTGGTACATCATGCTCATGCCTTCAGGTACTCGCTGTGAAACCACAGCCCTGGCAGCAATGGCGCCGTTGACGTTATACAACTCGATCCAATCGTTGTCTTCGACACCAATTTTTTCGGCATCAACTTCACTGATCCATACCACTGGACCACCACGATTCAGGGTCAACATCAACAAGTTTTCAGAATAGGTTGAATGAATGCCCCATTTTTGATGCGGGGTGATCCAGTTCAATACCACTTCTTTGTGACCGTTGGCTTTGGCCTGTTGAATCGGGGCCACGGTGCGGGTGTTGATGGGTGGTTTGTAGACGCAGAATCCTTCTCCAAAATCTCGCAGCCACTTGTGATCTTGGTAGAAGTGCTGGCGTCCTGTTAAGGTTCGCCATGGAATCAATTCATGCACATTGGTGTAGCAAGCGTTGTAACTGACGTGCTCGTCTTCCAGGCCTGACCAAGTCGGAGAAGAGATGATTTTTCTGGGCTGCGCTTGGATATCGCGGAACCTGATTTTTTCATCTTCTTTGGGTTTGGCCAAATGGGTGTGATCACGTCCAGTGAATTTGCCCAGGGCTTCCCAGGCTTTGACAGCGACTTGTCCATTGGTTTCTGGCGCCAATGACAAGACCACTTCAGTGGCATCGATGTCAGATTCAATTTTTGGCATGCCTTTGGAAACACCTTCTTCGGTGACTTTCTGGTTCAAACGACCCAAGAATTCCACTTCATTTTTGGTGTCCCAGGCAATGCCTTTACCGCCATTGCCCAGTTTTTCCATCAACGGACCCACTGAAGTGAATTTCTTGTAGGTGTTGGGGTAATCCCGCTCTACCTCAACCAAATTGGGCATGGTTTTACCGGGAATCGGTTCGCATTCGCCTTTTTTCCATTCTTTAACATCCAGGGCTTGGGCCAATTCGCCCGGTGTGTCGTGTAATATGGGCACAGTCACCAGGTCTTTTTCGATACCCAAGTGACCCACACAAACTTGCGAGAATTTTTCAGCAAAGCCTTTGAAAATTTGCCAATCACTCTTAGACTCCCAAGCCGGATCAACCGCTTTGGATAAGGGGTGAATGAAAGGATGCATGTCAGAAGTGTTCAAATCGTTTTTTTCATACCAGGTGGCGGTTGGTAAAACGATGTCTGAATACAAGCAGGTGGTAGACATCCTGAAATCCAGTGTCACCACCAGGTCCAGTTTGCCCTCGGGTGCCTGTTCATGCCACCTCACTTCACTGGGTAAGGTTTTACCCATTTCGCCAATGTCTTGGCTCATCACGGCATTTTGGGTGCCCAACAAGTGTTTGAGCATGTATTCATGGCCTTTACCCGAAGAACCCAAGATGTTTGAACGCCAAATGAACATGTTGCGCGGGAAGTTGTCCGGGTTATCGGGGTCTTCACATGAGAAGGCCAAATCCCCTGATTTCAACTGCTCAACCGCAAATTCAGCGCAGGATTTTCCCGCGTTGGCAGCGTCTTTGGTCAGTTGTATGGGGTTTTGTTGTAATTGTGGTGCTGAGGGTAACCAGCCCATGCGTTCAGAGCGCACATTACAATCAATCAATGAGGTGTTGCTCCATTCACTTTTATCTGCCAATGGCGATAAAATTTCATCGACTTCTAATTTTTCATAACGCCATTGGTTTGAATGGTTATAGAAAAATGAGGTGGAGTTCATTTGACGTGGTGGGCGGTGCCAATCAAGGCCAAAGGCCAGTGGCAGCCAACCGGTTTGTGGACGCAGTTTTTCCTGTCCGACATAATGGGCCCAACCACCACCGGATTTACCGACACAACCACACATCATCAGCATGTTCATGATGCCTCGGTAGTTCATGTCCATGTTGTACCAATGGTTGATGGCGGCACCCAGGATGACCATGGAACGGCCGCGGGTTTTATCGGCATTGTCGGCAAACTCTCTGGCAATCCTGATCACCACGTCTTTATCAACTCCGGTGATTTTTTCTTGCCAAGCTGGTGTGTAGGGCACATCATCATCAAACGAGGTGGCACAGTTGTTATCATTCAGGCCTTGGTCAACACCATAATTGGCCATCATCAAATCAAACACAGTGGCAACCAATACTTCGCCATCTACGGTTTTCACTTTCCTGACAGGTACTTTGCGCTTGATGATTTCATCATGATCTGTGTGTTTGAAAATTTCCTGATCATGTTCTTCTGATGCAAAATAGGGGAATGAAACCTCAACCACATCATCATGGTTGTTGATCATTGATTTAAGTGGCCAAATTTCAGACCCGTCCTCGGTGTTCTTGGTTTCAAGGTTCCATTTTCCTTTGTCTTCACTCCAACGAGAACCGATGGTGCCATTGGGGGCGATGATCTGATTGCTCTTTTCATCAATCAACAAGGGTTTCCATTCAGCCTTATCAGCTTGATTCAATTTGGCCACATCACTGGCCCTTAATGTCCGTCCAGCAGCATAGCCGGATTCATGTTGGTCCAATTTGATCAAAAACGGCATGTCGGTATAGGTACGACAATAATCATCGAAATAATTACTGGGGTTGTCGCGGTGGAATTCAGTGAGGATGACATGTCCCATGGCCATGGCCAAAGCCGCATCGGTACCTTGTCTGGCTGGCATCCATTGGTCGCACAACTTGGCCACTTCTGAATAGTCAGGCGTTACAGCCACAGTTTTGGTACCTTTGTATCTGGCTTCAGTGAAGAAGTGCGCATCTGGTGTTCTGGTTTGAGGTACGTTAGAACCCCAAGCCATGATGTATGAAGAGTTGTACCAGTCAGCACTTTCAGGCACGTCTGTTTGTTCACCCCAAGTTTGAGGAGAAGAGGGTGGTAAATCACAATACCAATCATAGAAACTCATACAGGCGCCACCTATCAGTGACAAGTACCGACTGCCCGCAGCATATGAGATCATACTCATGGCTGGAATCGGTGAGAAGCCTAAGATTCGATCGGGTCCATATTGTTTGATGGTGTGTACGTTGGATGCAGTGATGATTTCATTCACTTCATCCCATTCCGCACGAACAAATCCTCCTAAGCCCCTGATTGATTTATAAGATTGACAATCATCTTCATTGGCCATGATGGAGGCCCATGCATCCACCGGGTCAGAATGTTTGGCTTTGGCTTTGCGCCACAAGCGAATCAATCTCCCCCTGATCATGGGATACTTCAAACGTGTTGCACTGTATAAATACCAAGAATAAGATGCACCACGGGCACAACCACGTGGTTCATGATTGGGCAAATCTTCACGGGTTCTGGGATAGTCAGTTTGTTGGGTTTCCCAGGTGACCAAGCCCCGTTTCACATATATTTTCCAGCTACAAGATCCGGTACAGTTCACCCCATGGGTTGAACGGACAATTTTATCATGCGCCCAACGGTTGCGGTATGCACGTTCCCAATCTCGGTTTTCATCGGTGGTGATGCCATGACCGTCAGAAAATTGTTCTGGTTTCTGTTTGGTTAAGTAAGTTAACCTGTCTAAAAATTGGCTCATTTTAAAACCCTCAGTTTAATTAATTTCATAGTTAGTCGACCTCACTCAATCATGGGTTGTGGAATTCTGCATTGCTGCGCATGTAGAACCACCAGTTCAATAACAAACAAACTGCATAGAAAATAGCAAATCCATACAAGGCGTATTCTGGTGTGGTTAATTTAATTTGCTCTCCCAGGATTTTTGGAATCAGGAAGGCGCCGTAAGCCGCGACTGCTGAAGTCCAGCCTAAAACAGGCCCGGCTTGTTCTTTGTTGAAGATCACAGCAATGGTTTTAAAAGTTGAACCATTGCCGATGCCGGTGGCTGTGAATAACAACAAGAACAGCAAGAAAAATGGTAAAAAATATTCCTCAGGTGTGGCACTGACATAGGCTTGTTGCATGAAATAGGCGACCCCCAAAGCGCTACCGATCATCACAATGGAAACGTACTGTGTCACTTTCGCGCCACCAATTTTGTCAGCAATGATGCCGCCCACAGGCCTGATCAATGCACCAATGAAAGGGCCCATCCAGGCATACATCAAAGCGCTGGGACCATTGGCGTTGACGGTGTTGTGGGTCATCACACCATCAACCATGATGTGTTGGTAACCGAAAATCACTTTGATGGCCAAGGCGAATCCGGCTGAGTAACCAATGAAAGACCCGAAAGTCATGGTGTAGATAACGGTCATGACCCAAGTGTGTTTGTTGCCAAAGATTTGATACTGCCTGGTTAAGTTGCGACCGATAGGTCCAGGAATGATTTTCAATAGAACCACAGTCATCACAATGACAATCGGTAGGACGATGAACTTATCTAATTCAATACCTGAACCACCCATTTTGGCAGGTAACATCAACCACAGCCCAAAAGCTGCAGTGGCCAAGCCAATGGCCAACATGAAAAGAATCTTGGCAAATGCAGGGAAGGGTGAGCCGATATCTGGAGACACGTGTTCATCTTTGATGTTGTTCATGCCCAACCAGGTGGCGAATGCCAATGGCACCAACAACAGAACCCAAACAAATCCGGCATTTTGAATGTATGTTTCGGTACCTGCCGCAATTTTGCCAATCAAGGTACCACTGGTGTTTTGCAGCGTCATTGAATCGCCACCTAAGGCGCCGAACAAAGCAAAAGTCATCACCAACGGGACCAAAATTTGCATGGTGGTCACACCGAAGTTGCCCAATCCAGCATTCATGCCCAAAGAATATCCTTGGACCTTTTTGGGGTAAAAGTAACTGATGTTTGACATCGATGAGGCGAAGTTACCGCCACCAAAACCACTCAACAATGCCCATAATTGGAACTGCCAAAGTGGGGTGTCTGGGTTTTGTAAAGCAAAGCCAGCACCCAAAGCAGGAATGATCAATAAGGATGTGGTCAGGAAAATGGTATTCCGACCGCCAGCAATCCTGATAAAGAAGGTACTGGGTATGCGTAAGGTGGCACCAGAAAGGCCAGCAATGGCAGCCAAAGTAAACAGTTCAGCTTTCTCGAAAGGAAAGCCCAAGTTCATCATTTGGACGGTGATGATGCCCCAATACAACCAAACGGCAAATCCGCACAACAGTGCGGGTATTGATATCCATAAATTTCTTGTGGCAGTTTTTTTGCCATAGGCTTCCCATTGTTGTTCGTCTTCGGGATTCCAGCCTGTTAAGTCTTTAGCCATTGCTATGCTCCAGTTAAATAAAAAGTCCTGAGCAGTTGATTGCCAACTGCTCAGGGGTATTAAAGTCAGTGTTTGACGTTGCGTAATTCAGGTAAATATCCGGGTTTGTCCAGATCAGGATTGGCTTCTTTGTCGGCCCGCAGGATGGCAAAGTGCATCCAGATCAAGGCCACGCCAATGATCACGGTTAACAGCATGAAACAACTGGTCCAAACACCTATCATGTCATTCATCAAGCCGAACAGTATGGGCAGGATGAAACCGCCCAAACCTCCAATCAAACCCACGATGCCGCCGACTGAGCCAACATTGTTTGGGTAGTAATGTGGAATGTGTTTGTAAACCGCCGCTTTACCTAATGACATGAAAAATCCCAAGATGATGGTGATGGTTACAAACAACCACAGAGGAATGGTGATGTTGAACTGGATGGGGCCGTTGATGCCGGCTACGGTGTAGTCGGTTGCAGGGTAAGAGAGGAAGAAGGTGCAAATCACACAGGCAATGAAAGTCCAGTACATGACTTTTCTGGCCCCCACTTTGTCTGACAGCCAGCCACCCAAAGCCCTGAAGATGGACCCTGGCAAGGCATAGCAAGCAGCTAAAAAGCCCGCAGTGGCGAGTTCTAAGCCATAGGCGCCTACATAGTACCTGGGCAACCACAGGGCCAGTGCCACATAGGCACCAAAGACAAAGAAGTAATACAGTGAAAAACGCCAAACCTGGATGTTTTTCAAAGGTTTAAGCTGTTCCATGAATGGTCTGGCTTTGGTTTTTTCACCTGAGTGTGCAGGGTCGGTTTTGGTGGTCAGGAAGAACAAAATGGCGGTCACTGCCAAGATGGCGGCGTAGACCAAGACCACATTTTGCCAAACACCGCCTAAGGCAACCAATAAGATAGGTGCTCCAAAGTTGGTGATGGCTGCACCGACATTACCCACACCAAAGATGCCCAATGCAGTGCCTTGCTTGTTGTCTGGGTACCAAGAAGAAACATAGGCGATGCCGACAGCAAATGATCCACCGGCCAGTCCCAACCCCAATGCGCCAAGCAGGTACATTTCATAAGAGGTTGCTTTGGTCAAGAAAAATGCCGCCAAAGCAGTGGTCAACATTTGAATGGTGTAGACAATGCGGCCACCATATTGGTCGGTCCAAATCCCTAAAAACAAACGACTTAAAGAACCCGTTAATATGGGGGTGGCCACCAAGACACCGAATTGGGTATCTGTCAAGCCCAATTCGGCTTTGATTTTGATACCAATGATAGAAAAAATAGTCCACACAGCAAAACAAACAGTGAATGCCAGGGTACTGGTTATCAATGCTCTGTTTTGGTCACTTTGAGGAACTTGATCTAAGTTCATGTTTGTCACTCCTGGTTTAAAAATCTGGTTCGGGTGACATTTTTGTTGAAACTTGATGCTTTGTACTTGACGCAAGTCAATAATTTTAATTTAGTCACAGGCTATGATGAAACCATGAGGATTTTCTGTAAAATAAAAGAATGAAAAGCGAAGCCAATCTCAACAGTTTGTTACATACATTGAGCCAAATCATTCATTGTTTCCAACTTGAGCGTGGTAGTTTATGTTTGTACTTATGCGCCCCCACAGATGAAAACCTAAAAAGATTAGAGTTAAGTGTAAATAACAGCGATAACCAACTGAATTTACTTAATAAATATTTAAGTTGTTCAAGTTCAAAGTTGAATGATAAGCAATTAAACAGCACACAAAAATTAGCCCATGCCATTGAGGCATTCCATGTTAAATCTTCTTTTCGCCAAGAGATATCAATGTGTGATCTTGATATTGCTGAGGTGGTACCTTTATATACCTACAGTTTAATCATTCACCTCATTTACAAATTAATTGAGCTGGCCTTGTTTGAAGAATCCGTGGTGCCATCAGAAGTCAGTGCCTTATCGAATTACATCAACTGGAAAGAACGGATAGGACGAGAAAGGGCTTTGGGTGTCATTGGTTTTACTACCGGAGAATTTGATTCTGATGTTTTTCTCAGAGATTTTAAAATACTGCTGGATGAACAAGAAATCAATAAGTCATCATTTTTGGCCCTGGCCAGCCCATCTCAGAGTGCCATGTTTAACAACATGTATTCGACTCAGAAGGACATCAAAGCCTTTCACCAACAAATGGATACAGGTGACCAACCCCAGCTTGATGCCGAATTTTGGTTTGGAGTTGTCAGCACCAAGATGGACATGATGCATGGCATAGAGTTGGCTTTGATTGATCAATTTTCTAAACAAGACAAAGAGAACATAGAACCGCAAAATCACCATTTGTTTGCAGTTGGAGATATTCAAATGGTGTCTGAATTTCCCATGTTCAGGAATCTGTCAGAAAACATCAAACAGACTTTATTCAAATCAAGCAATTTAAGAAATTATAAAAAGGGCAGTCTGTTGTTTTTAGAAGGCGAGCAAGCCACCCGTATCTTTGTGGTCGTCAGTGGCTGGGTGAAAATTTATAAAAGTGCCTTGGATGGTCAGGAAAGCATTGAATACATGCTTACCACAGGAGATGTGGTGATTGAATCGTCGATTTTTACCAGCAGCATATACAACAACAGTGCTCAAGTCAGTTCAGAAGCCAAGTTGCTTTCGTTTCCAGCCGCCATTTATCGTAATTTGATCAGTAAAGACCTGACTTTGGCATTGAATTCATTGAAATACCTGTCACAAAGTTCTGCCAAATACCAAAGTCAAATTGACAGCAATCGATTGAAATCATCAAAAGAACGGGTGGGACAGTTTTTGTTGCGGGAATTTGTAAAACAAAAGAATCCAAATACCATTTTATTACCTTACGAAAAAACCATCATAGCGTCTGTGTTGGATATGAAGCCTGAAACGTTTTCTCGATCATTGAAATCACTGAAAAAAGAAGGGCTGACGTCTGAAAAACAACAGATTCAAGTAAAGAACATCAAAACACTGTGTAGCTTCTGTGATAAAGAGATCGCAGCCAGTTGCCAATTCAAGGATAAACATGACTGCAGTTTCGAAAAAAACACTCCTCGATTATCACAAAACGCTAGAGATCCTCTCAGAAGTCGCCCTTAATCACACATCTTTTTGCACCAGTGAATCCATACAAGTGGTTGATGCGGTTGGTCGCATTGCAGCAGAGGAGGTTACTTCAGGCATTGATGTGCCTTCTTTCAATAATTCAGCCATGGATGGATTTGCGGTGGATGCAACCACAGTGAATCAACAATTGCAAAATGCAACTGAGGCCAAGATTCATGTGGTTGGTCAAATTCAAGCCGGCGACAAAAGCGAAATTGACATCAGTGAAGAAGGAAAAAATGCCTGGGAAATCATGACAGGGGCACCTGTTCCTGCCATGTTTGATGCTGTGATACCCATTGAACAGATGAAGGTTGAACAGCATGATGAAAGTACTGTGATTATCATCAATCAATCCGTTCGTTCAGGTCAAAATGTTCGCATGTCCGGAACAGATTACCAACAAGGACAGAAGGTCATTAGCAAACACACAGTGATTCACCCACAACATGTGATGGCATTGGCTACAGTAGGCGCCAAGCAAATTAATGTTCTTAAACAGATACCCGTGGCCATTTTTTCAACTGGGAATGAACTCTCAGAGCGTTCAAGTAATGAACTGGCTTCCGGTAAAATTTTCAACTCTAATCAACCGTTTCTACAATCCTACTTGCAAGACATCACCTGCCAGCCGGTGTTTGTCTCCAGTTGTCAGGACATCGAAGGGCAGTTTGAAGAACTGTTGGAAGATGCCAAGAGGCATGAGGTAAAAATTGTTTTTTCGACTGGGGCTGTGTCCATGGGGCGGTATGACTTTATTCCGAAAGTCTTAGAGAAAAAAGGGGCTGTTATTCACTTTCACAAAGCCAAAGTACGTCCTGGTAAGCCCATTTTGTTTGCGGAACTGCCCGATGGCACATTGTATTTTGGCTTGCCAGGCAATCCCATCGCAGCCGCTTCAGGTGTCAGGTTCTTTGCCACACCCTTTATCCGGAAAATGCAAGGATTGCACGAAGAACCTTTGGTTAAGGCTGTATTGAGTCAAGATGTTGATAAAAAACAAGGGTTCAGAACTTTTGCCAAAGCCCGTGCATGGATATCTGAAAGTGGGCAACTGAAAGTAGATATGTTGGTTGGTCAGGGTTCATTTCAAACCCATTCTTTTGCGCAATCCAATTGTTGGTTGGTTCTGCCGGAAGATGCAGAACACATCAAAGCAGGAGAGTTGGTTGACTTGCTCCCAATGGCGCCTGGTGCTTTGACAGTATGAATACAGCGGGTGTGATCTTAAATGGTGGCCAGTCTAGCCGCATGGGCCAGGATAAATCATTGTTAACCATTCAAGGTATCAGTTTGCTTGAACACAGCAAAAACACACTCAAGGCTGCAGGATTGGATGATGTCTTTGTCAGCGGATCGGGAGGAATCCCAGATCGGATCCAGAATGCAGGTCCGTTGTCCGGAATCCATGCAGCATTGTATAAACTTGAAGAATTCAATTCTTTGGTATTTATCCCAGTGGACATGCCATTATTGAAGCCGGCAATGTTGTCACAGTTAATGGCCCACACTGATCATGATATGGTGCATTATGAAGGGAAACATTTTCCCATAATGATGAAAAACATACCTGCTGTCAGAGACCTCATCACTCAACAATTAAAGCAGAATAAATTGGCCATTCACCAATTGATCAAATCAGCCAGTTGCCAGTCTTTGCCTCACAATTGGTCAGAAGATTGCTTTGCCAACACCAACACCCAAGAGCAATGGCACAGCGTGTTAGCGCAGATAAAAAATCACCAATGATTAAAAATGTAGACTTCAACCCATGCTGCGACTGAACAGCTGTTTGACCAAGCCAGACATCACCCATATCCACGCCAATACAGAAACCCATAACATCCCAAGTGAAAAATAACTCAAGGGTGTGAATTCAGCGGATAAAGCTAAGTTGTGGGTGGCCACAGTAAACATGCCCAATGGAAAAACGATGCTCCACTGCATGGGGTCATAACTCAATTTGACTTTTTTATACCCATGTTTCCATATGCCAAACACGACCAACAATGGTATCCACCAGGTGGCCCATGTCCAAAGCATGATTGACATCATTTTAATCACGGCATGCAAGTCGATCAATGTAGGGAAGATGGGGTCAGTTAACAATAAATGAGTGCCGGCATTGGCACTGATGGCCGCAGCACCCATGATGACCCACATCAAGGGTGAATAATCATCCAGCTGCATTTCTTTGAAGAAGATCCGATAACAAAACAAAGTGACAAAAATGGCATAAAACATCAGTCCCAAAGCCCAAAGCATGTGTATCTCCACCATCATGTAGCCAGCAAAATCACCCAACTCGCTGGCGATTTTGGATCCCAATAACACCAATGACTGGGTGCCAACAATCAATATCAGCCAACCACCGTGCACCACATTGACGTTGCGGTTAGGGTTGGCAAAACTCAAAGCCGAAAAACTGAAATACATCAACAAAGACCACACCAAAAAAGCCAAAACCCAACATGATATGGCCAACAACGACAGGCCGTGCTGAAACAACAACAGCCCGCAGATGTTGGTGGCTGCAACAAAGGTAAAGAAAATGAAGGTGGTTTTGGGGTTCAATAAGTTTTCTAACACTTGTTTGGGAAATAACAACAGTCGCCAGGTATATAAAACAACCAAGACAACCCATGAGAAAAGAGTGATGAAATAAAACATTTCGGCCCACGACTGCATGGCCCACATGCTTAACCCAACAGAGAGGATACCGGTGGCCATGGTCAAAGAAAAATATCCAGGATACAAGACTTTCAGCCAGTTGTACTTAGTCGTGTTCATTTTTGTTGATCATTTTCACAAGATTTATTATAGACGCATAATTGATTTCAATGCTGCATGGTTATTCAATAAAACTGTCCACAACAAGCAATGAAAATTAGTAATGACTACTAACACATGCTAATCGTTATGGAAAAATATATACTGATTAAATGGATACATCCATTGAAATAGCTCATTACACGCCTGAGCAATTAGTCGAGGCATTAATATCTGTTAATGATGAAGTCTATTTTGACAATGCCTTGATGATTTATCAAACATTACTAGCTAAAAAAGGTTGGCATCACAATGACACCAATGCTGCTAGATTAGGTCGAGAAAATCATTGGTTGTTAGAACTTTTGCATGAAGTGGGGCTAGGTACATTCATACTCTCCGGCACCTTGGATGATATATATATGGAAAACCATCATTTGGAAGAAAAGGTACAACGCTTAAATGATTATCTGAATGCTAAATAATATCAATCAAAACATGGGAAAGCTGCTGAGCAGCTTGACCCGCCGAGCCGGTTGGTGAGCTTTGCGAATCAGAGGCGAAGAGCGCTAGGTAGCATGTCATGTTCGCCGTGGTCGCTTTCACTTTTGTCAGGAACAGACATGCAGTGCGAAGCAACTGCTCAGACAATAGTCTGTAAAGGTCGGTTTATTAGCGCAGCAAATATGAAGACCTGTCAGACCATGAACCAGAATGAAGCCCCAAGAACATTCCTTAGCTGTTAAGACTTGTTGAGTATTCACCATACATAAATCACTTGAGCGTCTACCAATGGATGCGGGTAATCAAGCTCATCTATCTTCTTATTGACCATGCGCTTGACCACACCTGTTATGGTGACTGGTTTTTTCAGCATGCTGTTGGGTTCTAAGTAAGTGGGTTTACAAGCGATGAATCGGCCTTGGTCGACCCGAATTCTTTTTGATGGACGTGCGACTTTGTCAGGTACTTTGGCCACCACAGTCAGACAGCTGTGGTCTTCTTTGTTGTCAACGTTGACCACAAAGCCAGTCCACCGCACGTTGAGGTTTTCAATCGGGTTCTTTTGATAAGCCACAGGACTCACATCACTGTATTCACCCCGCAATGGCTTAGGCGGTTGAATGCATGCGGTTAATGTCAATACCAGCATGGTTGTTACTGTTGTTTTCATGTCCACTCTCATTCAATGAATTGATTCTATTATCACTCATATAGTTGAACACAAACTGAACATTGAAATTTGTTTTTTTACATGTGTGATATTTCATTGATTCAAGAAAACAGCAAGCCATAGGTCGCAACCATGGTGCCTGTGAAACAACCAACCAAGAGACAAAAACCTAAGAATTCCATGACATAGGTTTTTATTTTTTTGACGAGCTGGGGGTGGTTGCAAGCCGATTGGATCGCCAGGGCAAGGCATACACTGAAAATGACTGTATAAGCCACCCAGTTGGGTACGGCGAGAATGACAAAACAACCACTGATTAACAGTAAAGTGGTCAACACAGGTGTATTTGATTTGATCATGATGAATCCGATTGGTGAAGAATGTTTAAATTAAATCACGGCTTATTCGCAATTCTTGAGAACGCACAATAAAGAATGTTCTTGGGCCTTCATGGCTTACTACTTCGAACGAGCTACGGTATTCAAGCAAGGCTCATTGACTTCGTCAAATCGCCATGACTACATGTACGCGCTACGGCATTCTAGGTAGGCACCTTCATTTTCGATGAAATTGCCAACCTTTCATCACCTGCACTGCCTAACCGGCTCGGCGGGTCATGCTGCTCAGCAGCTTTCCATACAAGGAAGAAAAAGTACATTTTGTTGAACTTCGGTTAATTCATGGTTTAAAATCAATAGGATGTGTGCAGCTAAAAATATACTGAAGGAAGTTTTTGGGTACGATCAGTTTCGCAATCAACAAGAGGAAATTGTCAATGCCATAGTTGATGGGAAAGATGCCTTGGTGCTGATGCCTACCGGAGGGGGCAAATCTTTGTGTTATCAGATTCCGGCCATTGCCAGGGCTGGAGTGGGCGTGGTGGTTTCGCCATTGATTGCCTTGATGCAGGACCAAGTCAATGCCTTGAAACAACTTGGAGTGAAGGCTGCTTATATCAATTCAACCTTGTCTGCTGCAGATGTAGATGAGGTACAAAAGCAAGCCATTGATGGTACCTTGGATTTGTTGTATTTATCACCTGAACGACTGTTGGGAGATGAAACCCAGGCCTTTCTTAAAAATGTCGATGTGGCCTTGTTTGCGATTGATGAGGCCCATTGTGTCTCTCAGTGGGGACACGACTTCAGAAAAGAGTACCAAAAATTATCCATCCTTCATGAGAACTTTCCAGCCGTACCTCGAATCGCTTTGACGGCTACTGCTGATGAAAAGGTGAGGGCGGAAATTGTTAAAGAACTGCAGTTGGATGGGGCAGAAATATACGTTTCCAGTTTTGACCGCCCTAACATCACTTATGCCATTGAGGAACAGGAAAATGGTAAACAACAATTGTGGCGATTTATCAATGAAAATCATCCAACAGATGCTGGTATTGTTTATTGTCTGTCTCGACGTAAGGTGGAAGCGGTGGCTGAATTTTTGGTGGGCAAAGGACGCAAAGCACTGCCATATCATGCAGGCTTGTCAAATAAGATTCGTGAGAAAAACCAAAGCCAATTTTTGATGGAAGACGGGGTGATTATAGTGGCCACCATTGCTTTCGGAATGGGTATAGATAAACCCGATGTGCGTTTTGTGGCGCACTTCAGTATGCCTAAAAATATTGAATCTTATTATCAGGAAACTGGACGGGCAGGACGTGATGGACAAGTTTCAAATGCCTGGATGGCCTATAACTATAAAGATGTTGTGATGCAAAGACAGTTCATCCGTGATTCAGATGCGGCCGATGAGCATAAAAATGTGTTACATAACAAATTAGACTCATTGGTTGATTTGTGTGAACAATTGGATTGCCGAAGACAAACACTGTTGCGTTATTTCAATGAAACTTTGGAAGAACCCTGTGGTAATTGTGATAACTGTCTGAATCCACCAGAGAAAATTGATGCTTCAAAAGAAGCACAAATGGCCTTGTCTGCTATATACCGCACAGATCAACAGTTTGGCATCATGTATTTGATAGATGTTTTGTTGGGCAGTGATGCGGATGAACGAGTGGGCAAATTAAAACATGACCGACTCAATGTTTTTGGCTTGGGGAAAGACCATGTGAAGACCTGGTGGCGACGATTGTATCGCCAATTGATCAGTCAGGGATTCATTGATGTAGAAGCCGAGTTTGGTTCTTTGAAATTAACAGAAAAATCCAAATCAATATTGTCGGGTGACAAATCTTTTTACCTTCGGGATGTGGTTAAGGCCAGCAATAAGTCGAAGAAAAGCGATGAAGTTGATTTGGGTCGGCATGACACCATTTTATGGAACGCCCTGAAAAAACTCAGAATGGACCTGGCTTCAGATCAAGGTGTACCGCCTTATGTGATTTTCAGTGATGCTTCGTTATTAGAAATGGTCAGGAAACGCCCTGTGGAAGGTGAGAAATTCATGTACATATCAGGGGTAGGGGAATATAAACTGGCCAAATATGGTGAAGACTTCATTCGAGTGATCAAAGACAACCCATTGCCTGATAAGTTAGACAACAGGCTTGAAGATGAAGTTAATGTCTCGTTAGATCATTTCTTGGAACACAAGTCTGTTGAAAAAGTGGCAGAGGTTCTTGATCTGAATATCAATACAGTGTTCATGCATTTATCCAAAGCCATTGCGGTCGGCCTGGTAGATAAAAAGGACGTCACAGGGCTGGAAGATGGCGACATTGATTACATCATACAAATGGCAGAGATGACTGGTTACCTTGAAGAAAAGAAACTCAAACCGGTTTTTGATGCACTTGACGGTATGTATGACTATGGTACATTGCGATGTGTACTTGCCGAGCTCGAGTGAGTCAGCAAAAAACTTTATACATCACCAATGGTGACAGTGCAGTTGGCGGGCTAAAAGCTGCTGGTTTTTCTGGAGATTTTTTACCCATTCGAGACCCTTTGCACGTTGGCCCCCTGTTGGCTGATGATGATTTTATTTCTGATCTTTCGCCACGGTGTCAATTCATCATAGATGAACAATGGGCAAGTTCTGAAAAAGTGCTTCAGTTTCAGAAGGAAAGGCGTGAAACCTTAAAGAATATCGACCAATACCAATCCATTCAATTGTGGTTTGAGCATGACCTCTATGATCAATTACAGTTGTTGTGGGTGTTGCAATTTTTAGCCCAATATGGCGTCAATCCAAAACGAGTAAAACTGGTGGTAACTGACCTTTATTTGGGCCATGCTTATGACCATGATTTTTTTGAATTGTTGCGTTTTCAGGAAGCTGTAGAGCCAGAACATTACCAAATCGCGGTTAATTATTGGCAGCTATTGACGTCTTCAAACCCCAATGATTGGCTGGTGATGATCAAACAACCCCATGCCTTGTTTCCATTTGTAGCTCCTGCCATCAAAAGATTTTGTCAGGAATTTCCTGCTTGTAACAATGGTTTGGCCTTAACTGCTCAGAGGGTGTTGGAGTTATGTCGCCAGGAAATTTCTTCATTTGATCTGTTCAAAGCCACTCAAAAGCAAGAACAAGCGGTTTTTATGGGAGACACCCAGTTTTTCGATGTGGTTGCAAAAATGGCAAACCAATCTGCAGCCTTGTTGGATTTACAATCAACAGATCTGCCGTTGATACACCCTGACCAATCCCTAAAAATCAACACATTAGGCCTACAGGTTTTGGAGCACAAGAAAGATTATTTAGAACTGGTGGAACCCAATTTTTGGCTGGGTGGTGTGCACCTAAAGCCAGGTAATATTTGGTGCTATAATGATGAAAAGAACAGCTTCAAACGGAGGGCTTCATGAAATATCAAAATTCAATAACAGTTAATGTACCCCTGAAGCGGTTTATAGAGTTGTTGGACAACCCTGAAAACATGAAATACTGGCAAAAAGGGCTGCAGTCTTATGAGGTATTAGATGGCACTCCAGGTGCAGTGGGTTCAACCATGCGCATGAATTACCTGCATGGCAAGCGTGAAGTGTCTTTACTAGAAACCATCACTGCCAACAACCTCCCCAATGAGTTCTCGGCCACCTATGAATGTAAAGGAGTCTGGAACCTGGTGGAAAATCACTTCACAGAAACCCCCGAAGGACACACCCAATGGGTTTCGTACAGTGAGTTTAAATTCACTGGCATGATGAGAATCATGTCATGGTTCATGCCCACCTCGATGTTCAAAAAGCAATCTTTTCAAATGCTGGAAGATTTCAAAGCTTTTGCCGAAAGGTGAACACCGAACATTCATTAGCCAATATTTGGCACTTCATGGGTTTTGAATTTGGCCCAGGTCACATTTCTTATTAAATAAAGATAATTTTCATGAAATTCAGTATATTATCTATGAAAGTTCAACTGAATCATGCCTTTATTGAGTACAGTAAAATGGTGTGTATTAAGAAAACCTGACTAGATGAAGCAAAGTGAAATTTCAAAAGACTTGTTGTTAGCCGTACTTGGAGGGTTAATAGCGGCTGGTATCAATCTTTTCAGGTTGCCACTTTTTTTTGAAGCAGAGTTTCTTTTTGGTCCAGCCGTTGTTTTATTGGTGGCGATTTTTCGGGGCCCCCTGGCGGGTCTTATAGCCAGCATCATTGCCACAGTGCCGGTCATCATGGCTTGGGGTAGTTTTTGGGCGATGTTGACATTTGGATTAGAAGCCTTGTTTGTGGCGATCATATGCACTCGTTGGCACATCAATGTGATTTTAGTGGTCATGGCTTATTGGCTGTTCATAGGCATGCCGGTTTCCTGGTATTCGATTTCTCAATACGAATTGTTTTTGGATTCTCACCGCACCTCAATTCTGATCAAACAATTAACCAACGCCATTTTGTATGCCCATGTCACTGCATTGGTTATGTTTTTGCCAGCAGTCAGGAATTATTTAACCAGAGTAGATGATCGCAAATCCATTTCAATCAAAGAGCAGTCATCTCACATCATTGCTTCACTACTGATCACTGTTGGTATCTTGTTTTTCTTTTTTAACTTGAATCAGAACATCAAAATTTCCAGTGAAAAGTTCAGCCAAATTCATGACACCAAGCATGATAAATTGACCGCTCACTTGAAGTTGATGGTAGACAGTAAATTAACTGCGATGAATGAGTTGAAATACAACATATCGCATGTTTGGAATGACAAGGATGTGCGTCAGAAAGTGTTGCTGGAATTCAATGACAGGCATCCGGAATTTCGCACCATGATCATTGCAAACGCCAATGCAGATTTATTACATTCATCACCACCTGAGTTGGTGATTAATGTGCTTTCACAAAATGAAACCATCAATGTAAAAGACCGCGACTATTTTATCAATGCCATTGACTCCAATCAGGTATACGTATCTCCAGGGTTTGTTGGTAGGGGCTTTGGTAGTGATTTGATTTCAGCTGTCAGTGTTGGTATTCCGGATCCCACCAATTCGGAGGTCAATATCGGCATTGTCGAAGGCTCTTTTATCTTATCCTCAATGAAAGCCGTGAAAGAATTGATTGATAACATTGATGAATCAGTTGATGGTATTTTGTTTGACCAATATGGGCAAGCCATCATCGCGTCAAGACAGCTTTTTTTACAACCGTTAGAAACCATTGAATTCAGTAAAGGTGTTGATCAATTTTATGAGCATGACTTGGTCAATATGGTCAGATCAAACGGAACCAAAGAGCCGGGTATTTATTATTCTCTTGAATCGGATTTTGCATGGGGCTGGAAGTTGGTTACCTTACAAAATGAAGCCAAGTTTGCTGATGTGATAGAAACGGTGTTGATTACTTTTGCCGTATCAATTGTATTGGTGGTTTTGGTGGCTAAATTACTGGCATGGGCCATCAGTAACTCTTGGTCTTATCACATGCAAAGATTGAATGAAATGATAGAACAAGGTGTTGACTTCAACAATGATTTGGTCGAGTTCGAAGAGAATGATCACTTGCCAGAAGAGGTCAGTAACTTATATCAAGAAATAAAAAGAAGTAAGCAAAAAATCATCACCATGAATCAGGAGTTGCAAAACACCGTTGCAGAAAGGACTGAAAAATTACAAGTTGCCAATGAAAAACTCAATGTCATGGCTCGAGAAGATGAGTTGACCAAACTTGATAACAGGCGGGTTTTCAATGAAACATTGAATCAGTTGTATCAACAATGCCAAAAGGAGTTGTTGCCACTTTCAATGATGATCATTGACATTGATCATTTCAAGAAAGTCAATGATTCATATGGGCATCCAGCAGGCGATGACGTTTTGATTTTTTTGGCCCAGGTGTTACAACAATATAAACACAAACCTGTACAGTCAGTTTCCAGGATTGGTGGTGAAGAGTTTTGTTTGTTATTGAAAGGCAGACAGCATGAACAAGCTTTCGATTTGGCTGAAGACATCAGAAAGCGGGTGGAAAGCATTGATTTCAAAGTGGGCGCAGATAAAACCATTCAATTAACCATTTCCATTGGTTTGGCATCCATCAATCCAACCAAGTTTACAGCTGCGAAATTGTATCAACTGGCTGATACTGCACTGTATGAAGCCAAACATTCTGGCCGCAATCAAGTCAAAAATGCTGACTTCAGTGGTTGAATGATTCTCTTTTACCAGTTTTTCAGCAGTGTTAAACCAGTAAAAGTCAGATCATCTGTGTAGAATTGGCCATATGGAGAATGTCCATCTTGATATTCCAGTAACAGTTGAAACGGTGAATCAGTCCATTGATGAATCTCTATACCCGCACGCATATTGACATTGATGGTCCAGTCATAGGCACCCCAAGATGTTAAGTCTACCGCCCATATTGGTTTGATGTTATGCCACATTCCGCCTTGATACTGCCAACCCAGTTGCCACATGCTTTGGTCTAAATTACCCGGCTCAGAACGTGTGATAAAGCCCAAGCCCGCATACAAATCCCAGTTGTTGATGTTTTTATGAGCAGTCCATTTAATGGTCTCATAGGATAAGTTGATCCTGTCTTGGAGAAAATTTTGGTTATCAATGATGAATTCATCACCCAAATGAGTGCTCTTGTGGGTGTAACTGAATCGCCAATTCCAGTTTTCTAATGATTGTACGATTTCACCACCAACAAAAAAGTCGGTATTAATCAATGCACCACCACGGTTGTTTCTGGTGTCTAACTCGTCCACGTCAAACTGAGAACGAATTTGTCCAAACACATTGAATGTCAGGCTGCGCCCATTTTGGAATTCAAAATCCCTGATTGAATGCCTGATCCCGGCGCCGAATAAAAAAGCATTGAAGTCATCACCAAGAAAATCAAGGGATCCATAACTGACATATAAATTGGGTTCGTTCAGATCTGCCAATAAAGGAGGGAATTCATTGTCAGTGACTGATGATTGCGTGGATGTTTCTTCTGAATCTTCATCCTGGTTTATTTGATCATAACAAAGCAATCGTTCTTGATCATCAGTAACTTGGCGGCATTGCGTTAATTGTGCATTGATCTCTGATGCGCTTATGTGGCAAGACATCATCAATAAAAACAACATTGAAGAAATATTTGAAGACGTTTTCATGGTTTTTCTCATTTCATGTGCTGACATAAATGGTTTTTACACCATGCCAATAAAAACAGGCAAGGATTTTTTAAACCACTTGCCTGATCAATACAGTTCAAATCTTTAAATACCAGTGATGAGTAATGGTTTAAGACGATGCCAGGTTTCTGAGCACATAGTGCAAAATCCCGCCGTGCCTGCAATACTCAACTTCTTTAGGGGTGTCGATTCTGACATCCACTTCAAAAGTTGTTGATGAACCGTCTTCTCGATGCACTGTCACCTGAGCCGTTTTGCTTTCGCCATTTTGCAAGCCAGAAACATCATAAGTTTCTTTACCCGTTAGGGCATAAGTGTCGGCATTTTCGCCGGCTTTGAATTGCAAAGGGATCACGCCCATTCCAACCAGGTTCGACCTGTGGATGCGTTCATAGCTACACACCAACACAGCCTTTACCCCCAGTAAATTGGTGCCTTTGGCAGCCCAATCTCGAGAAGACCCTGTGCCATATTCAGTGCCACCAATGACCATCAAGGGTACGCCACCTGCTTGGTACTTCATGGCGGCATCAAAAATACTCATTTCTTCGTCTGAAGGTTGGTGTCGTGTCCAGCCACCTTCGGTACCTGGTGCCAATTGATTGCGTAAGCGAATGTTGGCAAATGTGCCACGCATCATCACTTCATGGTTACCACGTCTTGAACCATAGGAGTTGAAATTGGCCTTGGCAACACCTTTCTCTTTAAGGTAGCTGCCTGCTGGTGAGTCTTCTGCAATGGCTCCTGCAGGTGAAATGTGGTCTGTGGTCACAGAATCACCCAGCTTGGCCAGAATACGTGCATTTGTGATGTTATCTATGGTACCCACATCTAAAGTCATACCGGCAAAGTATGGTGGGTTTTTGATATAGGTTGAGTCGGCTTGCCAATCAAATAATTCAGATTCAGTGGTCTTAACAGCTTCCCAGTTGGCATCCCCTTCAAAAATACCTTCGTAACCCGCAGCAAAACTTGATTTTGAAACATTGTTTTGGATGGTGTCTGCAATTTCATGATCACTGGGCCAAATGTCTTTCAAATAAACTGGGTTGCCATCTTGGTCATCACCTAATGACTCATTCTGTAAATCAAAATCCATGGTGCCTGCAATGGCATAGGCAACCACCAATGGTGGAGAAGCCAGGAAATTCATTTGGATGTCGGCATGGATACGACCTTCAAAGTTGCGGTTACCTGAAAGAACTGATGTGGCAATCAAATCATGATCATTGATGGCTTGTGACAGGGCAGGGTCCAATGGACCTGAGTTACCAATACAGGTGGTGCAGCCAAAACCAACGACATTAAAGCCCAGGGCTTCTAAGTCATCCATCACACCAGCAGAATTTAAGTAATGTGACACCACTTTCGAACCAGGTGCCAGTGAGGTTTTAACCCATGGTTTAACTTTCAATCCTTTGGCAGCGGCATTTCTGGCCAATAAGCCCGCTCCCAACATCACGGCAGGATTTGAGGTGTTGGTACACGAAGTGATGGCGGCTACTGCAATGTTTCCATCGGTAAACTCGTAGGAACCACGTTCTGCAGACACAGGTACGGTTTTTGGAGGTCTGCCATTTTCAAATTCTTTAAAGTGCTGGTTATAAGTCTCTTTTGCCACATTCAACTCAATGCGATCTTGCGGCCGTTTAGGGCCTGAAATACTTGGAACCACAGTGCTCATATCCAATTCAAGCACGGCCGTGTATTCAGCATCAATGCTGTTTTCATCATGGAACATGCCTTGGGCTTTGGCATAAGCCTCAACCAAGTTCACTTGTTCATCGGAGCGACCTGTCAGGCTTAAATAACGCAAGGATTCATTGTCAACAGGGAAGATACCGCAAGTGGCACCGTATTCTGGCGCCATATTGGCAATGGTTGCCCGATCTGCCAAAGGCAAATGTTTCAGTCCAGATCCAAAAAATTCAACGAATTTACCCACCACGCCATGTTCACGCAACATATCAACCACGGTCAATACCAGGTCAGTGGCGGTGACGCCTTCTTGAAGTTTACCGGTTAATTTAAAACCCACCACTTGGGGAATTAACATGGAAATGGCTTGTCCTAACATGGCCGCTTCGGCCTCAATGCCACCAACTCCCCAACCCAATACACCAATACCATTGATCATGGTGGTGTGTGAGTCGGTGCCAACCACAGTGTCTGGATAGGCCATCAATTCGCCGTTTTGTTCTGCACCAAAAATCACCCTGGCTAAATATTCCAGGTTGACCTGATGAACAATACCATTTCCAGGCGGCACCACCTTAAATGAATCAAATGCAGTTTGTCCCCATTTTAAAAATCCATAGCGTTCCATATTGCGTTTAAATTCTATTTGGGTGTTCAAGTCTGCGGCATCATTGGTTCCATATTTATCTACCTGAACAGAGTGGTCTATCACCAACTCTGCCGGTGATAAGGGGTTGATTTTCTGTACATCACCACCCAGCGATTTCATGGCATCACGCATGGCGGCTAAATCCACCACTGCGGGAACACCTGTGAAATCCTGCAGTACCACTCTTGAAGGTGTAAAGGCAATTTCAGTTGAAGGTTCTGCTTTGGGATCCCAATTACAAATGGCTTCAATGTCAGACACTGTGACATCAATGCCGTCTTCATTGCGCAGTAAGTTTTCTAGCAATATTTTTAAACTGAAAGGCAGTTTGCTGATGTCATATTTTTCGGCAATTTTGGCCAAGCTGAAGTATTTGTAAGATTTGTTGTTGGATGCCAATTGCATGGCAGTTTTTAGCGTATCACTCATTGATAAACCCCTGTTTGTGGATTCTGTAATAGAAAAGTTCTTTGAATAATTATTTTGATTATTATCGCACTTTTAATTCATAAAATACAACCATATGCAGCGCAGGGGAGGCTGGTTTATTTTGGTTGAATGCGCAGAGGTGTTAACAGGCCCTAGCATGGAATTCAGTTCATCCCATGCTTGTCTTACAGTTCATTGGCTTGATATCTTGATGGCATCAAGCCGGGTGTGGTTTCACCCCATAAATGCCAATCTGCTTGGCTTAACCTTAAGTGGTTTAAGTGGTGGCGCAAAATGAGTCAGGTTAATGCCAGACACTGCGGCCTTATATTCTTCGATGGTAGGGGTCCTGCCCAAGACGGTTGATAAGACCACCACAGGCGTTGAAGCCAACAATGACTCACCTTTTTTCTCAGCAGAGTCTTCTACCACACGACCTTGGAACAATCGAGTCGATGTGGCCATAACGGTGTCACCTTTGGCTGCTTTTTCCTGATTGCCCATGCACAAGTTACAACCAGGGCGTTCCAGATACATCATGTTTTCATATGCCGTTCGGGCCTGTAGTTTGGGTGAGGCATCATCAAACACAAAACCGGAGTACTTTTGTAAGATTTCCCAGTCACCTTCGGCTTTGAGTTCATCAACGATGTTATAGGTTGGCGGTGCGACAATCAGGGGTGCTTTGAAAGTCACTTCACCATGGGTCGCTTCTAAATTTCGGAACATTTGGACCATGATTTTCAAATCACCTTTGTGCACCATACATGAACCCACAAAACCCAAGTCCACTTGCTTGGTGCCGCCATAGTAAGACAGCTCACGGATGGTGTCATGGGTATAGCGTTTCGATACATCTGCATTGTTGACATCCGGGTCGGCAATCATGGGTTCATCAATTTCTTCCAGATCCACCACCATCTCGGCGTAGTATTTTGCGTTCTCATCTGGCATCAAGGCAGGTTTTTCGCCTGATTTGATGTCAACAATGCGCTGGTTGGCTTTGTCAATCAACCCTTGCAACACATGAGAATCGTTGTCCATACCTTTGTCAATCATGATTTGAATGCGGTTTTTGGCAATTTCCAAAGATTCAATCAGGGTGTCATCTTGTGAGATACAGATGGAGGCCTTGGCTTTCATTTCAGCTGTCCAGTCTGTAAAGGTAAATGCCTGATCGGCAGCCAGGGTTCCGATATGAACTTCAATGACCCGTCCCTGGAAGACGTTTTCACCAAAATGCTTGAGCATCTGTGCTTGGGTGGCATGAACCACATCTCGAAAATCCATGTGATCTTTCAAGTCGCCTTTGAATGTAACTTTGACTGACTGTGGAATTGGCATGGTGGCTTCACCGGTGGCCAAAGCCAAGGCCACAGTGCCAGAGTCAGCGCCAAAAGCGACCCCTTTCGACATTCTTGTGTGCGAGTCACCGCCAATGATGATGGCCCACTCATCGACTGTGATGTCATTCAAGACTTTGTGAATCACATCAGTCATAGAGTGGTAGATTCCTTTGGGGTCACGTGCAGTGATCAACCCAAATTTGTTCATGAATTTCATGAGCTTAGGGATGTTGGCCTGGGCTTTTTTGTCCCAAACAGAGGCGGTGTGACAGCCGGATTGATACGCACCATCAACTGTTGGAGAGATGACTGTGGCTGCCATGGCTTCCAATTCTTGAGAGGTCATCAGTCCTGTGGTGTCCTGTGAACCGACAATGTTGACTTTTACCCTGACATCTGAGCCCGCGTGTAATGCCTGGTTACTGTTGACACCCACGGCATTTTTATTGAATATTTTTTCAACAGCCGTCAAGCCTTGATCTTTGTTGGATATTTCTTTTGAAGGAGCAAAAACGGTCGGCATGTCAGTGCCCAATACAGCAGCTGCAAAGCTTTGTAGTTTTTTGCCAAACACAATGGCATAGGATCCACCTGCTTTGATGAACTCAAGTTTTTGTGGGGTCAATGCAGAGGAAATGTCTGTTAACTCTTGTGCGCCTTTGTAAAGTTTTTTCTCTTTGGTGTTGATGGTCAGAACAGTTCCTGTATCTACCGAGTAGCTTTGTTCCAGGACAGGATCACCGTTCTCATTAAGCACCGGGTTACCATCAGCATCTAGTTTTTTAACCCAATTTTTAAGATCGAGGCCAATCCCACCGGTGACATCAACAGTGGTCAGGAAAATAGGAGATATGCCATTGGTTCCTCCTACGATGGGCGCAAAATTGACAAAAGGTACATAGGGACTGGCTTGCTTGCCTGTCCACAGGGCAACATTGTTAACTCCAGACATGCGTGATGAACCCACACCCATGGTGCCTTTCTCTGCGATCAACATTACCCGCTTATCAGGGTGCTGTGCTTGCAAATCCTTGATTTCTTCCTGAGCTTCGACAGAGATCATACATTTGCCATGCAATTCTCGGTCTGATCTTGAGTGAGCCTGGTTGCCCGGCGAAAGCAAGTCGGTAGAAATGTCGCCTTCCGCAGCAACATAGGTGACTACATCGATGGTTTCATCCACTTCAGGTAACCCGGTGAAAAATTCTGCTTTTGCATAACTTTCCAAAATGTCTTTGGCAATTTCGTTACCTTGCCTGTATGAATTTTCTAATCTTTCGGTGTCTGCTTCATATAAAAATACCTGTGTTTTCAATACTTTTGCCGCTTCTTCAGCTATTGATAGATCTTCTCCTGTTGCTAAATCAATCAATACTTCAACAGATGGCCCACCTTTCATGTGTGACAGCAACTCAAAGGCAAAGGCTTGAGAGATTTCATTCACGGTTGATCGACCTAAGATAATTTCTTTTAAAAACTTGGCCTTCTTTTCAGCAGCACTGGTTGTACCTGGTAACGTGTTATAAATGAAAAGCTCTAATGAATGACCTCTGTGTTCGCTATCCTGGTCTTCGATTTGGGTGATGATTTCAGCCAACAAATCACCGTTATCAATGGGCAAAGGGTTCAATTCTTCACGCTTCCTTACCTCAATTTCCTTGATATAATCTAAATACAAGCTCATCAAATTCGCTACCATAAAAAAAGAACGGCGTATTATACCTTCATAGGTGTTAAAAGTTAACTCAAAGCGCGTCGCGAAGAGTCACTGAAATCATTCCTAATGGTTTGCGAACCCTTAATTAAGGAATGTTCTTGGGGCTCCATTCACTTTTGTTCCAGACAAAAGTGAAAACGACCTCGGCGAACATGACTTGCTACCTCGCGCTCTTCGCCTCTGATTCGCTATGCTCACCAACCGGCTCGGCGAGTCAAGCTGCCCAGCAGCTTTCCTTTACCCACATTTGAATTCAATGATAATGCACCCAAAATAATGTATGCACATAAAGTTTTGATTTTATAGGCAAAAAATCGATCGCAGGATTTTCTGATTCATTTTATAAAAATTTCATTGTTTAAAATAACTGCCACATCAAATTCAAACAAACGTTTGAAAATACATTAAATTTATGTTATTTTAAAATACGATTTGAATTTATAGACAACCTTACTTAAGAAATTCGTTTCTATAAAATAATTAAAAAAGA
The DNA here is from genome assembly GCA_965230295.1 of Marinicella sp. Taxonomy (GTDB): domain Bacteria; phylum Pseudomonadota; class Gammaproteobacteria; order Xanthomonadales; family Marinicellaceae; genus Marinicella. Next base: position 3,487,868 of record OZ246001.1, read on the forward strand.
AGGTTGTGAATGTGGTGACACATTGCGTGGGGACGTTTTTAATTCAAGTTGATTACTAATAAAAACTAGAGGGTTTAATCAATGAATAAAATAAGACTTATGGGCGCGTCTGCGTCTATCTTTTTGGCTGCATCAGTAGCCACAGCCAAAGACAATCACTATGCCAAGCACTTGGCAGGTCCTGCAGAAGAAATCGAATTGATGCAAAAATCAAGTCCTGTTGACTCGGCCATTGTTTCCAAGCATGCCATGATTGCTGTCGATCTACAGCCAAGTACTGAAGGTGGATATGTTTGGCAAAAATCCATATTGCTTGATGGTGAAAACCCAAAGGCATTGCTTTTTGCCCCTGAAAAGGATGATTGGCAATTAGAAATCAGAGGCATGGATATGGAGAAAAGTACCCATGATCAATCAATCGAATTTTTTACTCGTGAAACTGATTTTGGCATGGGTTCTGAGCAGTTTCCAGCGACTCAATTTGAATTACAAAACCTGTCTTCAGGTCAATACAAATTTGATATAGCAGCCAACAACAATGCTTCTGGCTACTTATTGGTCAGCAGTGACAGCCCGTACCGAATGAAATCTTATGTAAGCACAGCTGGTGCCTTGTTAGGTGATGTTGTGGACATCAATGCATCGGCATTTACCGATGAGAAATCATTCACCATGGTGAGTAATGATTTACAGTTGATCAACTCTTCATACCTGCGCATCACCAGTCCTGATGGATCGATCCAAGAAATTTCAATGTTTGATGATGGATTGGCATATGATAAATCGGCTGCTGATGGTGAGTTCAACGGTGCATTTGTTGCAGACCAAGAAGGGCTTTACCAAGTACAAGTGGTAACTCAAGGCATCACTCCACAAGGAAAACCATTTTATCGAACGGCTGAGCATGTGATTCCAGTGATAGATTCGGATTTGGTATTGAGCTCGAAACAAGCAGTTGGTAACTACACCTCATCACACAAAATTGATTTAAGTTTTGGTATCAATACTGGCCTAAAAGATGCCAGTTTCAGGGTTATGGCTGAAGTGTGGGGTACACAGCAAGCAGGAAAATCTTCAACGCAGGAAGCGGTGTCATGGCTTTCTACCATTGCTGAGTTGAAAGGCGGTGAAATCACCTTGCAACTGGATGATCGATGGTTGCTGGAAAAAGGCGTGGTGGCTCCATATACCCTTAAAAACATCAGAATCGAAGACACCAGGTATTACATCAACATGTTAGACATAGAGCAGTTACATTTATCATTGCCTGCCATCAAACAACAATCCAAGTCTGCATATCAAGGCGGTATCACAGAGTCGATGCTTCAAGGTGATAAGCCTGCACATTTGAAAAACATGGAAAAAGCCGCCGGTGGAAAACTGATGTTGGTCCATGGGTATTGTTCTGGTGATGCTTGGGGGCCCGTTCAATCTCAATTCAGTAACAACGTGAAATTCACTGACTTCAATAAAAACAGATCTCATGATGAGTTTGCCAGGCTGATTGATAGTTATGGTGATAACTTCCCGTCATTTGGTGTGGTTGCACACTCTCAGGGTGGTGCTGCTTCACTTCACTTGTATACCTACTACTGGAGCGGTTTAGACAACGCGGGTTCAGGTCGTTTGATCCAATCTGTGGGAACACCTTACCAAGGTACACCATTGGCAGGGAATCTCGCTTTGATTGGTGATATTTTTGGTATCGGCTGTGGTTACAATGGTAATTTAACCACCTCAGGTGCCGCTTCTTGGTTATCCGGTATCCCAACTTGGGCCAGAAGCAAGGTCAATTATTACACCACGTCATTCACTGATAAATGGTGGCGTCCAGACTGGTGTAATTTTGCTTCAGATTTTGTTTTATCGGATCCTGAAGATGGCACCACTGAAAAATCCCGAGGTCAACTTTCGGGTGCAAGCAACCGTGGTCATAAGACAGGTCAATGTCATACTGAAGGCATGCGGGATATGGCGCAAACCAGGGATGGCGGTCGAAACAGCAGTATGAGCAGCAATGCTGCCAGATAAGCTGTCACCAAGTGAAAGCCGAAAAGCCCAGTCTGACTGGGCTTTTTTTATGCCTGTATGAGTTTGCATTTCTGGCACCACAACTTCAGATGAAGGTCTTGGTTTGAAAATTTTGGTTGAAATTAACCCATGATGGTGTGCAGTTGGATGACATTGAAATGATAGAAGATAACCAACAAATTCAATCAAAAACACAAACAAGAACTTGTGACTAATCACACTGTCTATAACCTCCAAAATTTGTTCTAATTATTTAAAAAGGAGATGAATATGAAACACATGAAAAAACTTACAGCCATTACCTGTTTACTGATAACGTCCTTGGCGTTTGCTGATTACGGCCTTCACTTTGATGACAAGGGTCAAATCATCAAACCAGACCAACATTACCTGTGGTTAGGTATTGATGATGAAAGAGATGGCTTCAGAGACTCGGCATTTAAAAACTTTAAACGGTCTGCAGCATTTGGTAACTACCATGCCATGTCGTTGGTTGCTTTGTATTACATGCAAGACAAAGATTACCTGTCAGCATATGCTTGGTTCAAACTGATTGATTTAGGAAAAATTCCCAATGCTGCCTATTTGGAAGAAATCATTGGAAATATAGAAACCGTTTTGAGCAAAGATGAATTAAAACAAGCCGATGACATGCGGTATGATTTGTCCGAAACTTATGGCAGTTATCCAACAATGTTGAAAAGAGAAGAATGGAAGAACAACATGAAATTCACAGGAACTCACATCAAAGGCTACATTCCGCCATTTTTAAAAATTGAACTGAATTCAGGTTATGTTGTTACTGGAAGAGATCTCAAGGAGCAAGTTGAAAAGTTTATCTATGAATATGAATTCAGTTTCGGTCAAGGTGAAGTGACATTGGATGAGATTGAAATCATAGAAGTGGATGAAACGACTGATCAGGAGCAAAAAGATGAATAAAAAGTGAGTTGTTTCACCAAGAAATCAAGCCTCAGCATAAACACTGAGGCTTTTTTAATTTCAGGCGCTTAATAATTTTTTGGCTTCTTCAATGTATGCTTTTCTTTTCAGTAAGATTTGCAATTGTCCACCACCGACCTGTTTCCACAAGACAGCCGCACGAATCCCTGCCAACAAGATTGCTCTGATTTTTTCTGTTATTGCTTGATCTTTTAGATGGAATGGCTGCCCGGCTACAATCACCCTGGGTTGCATTTGGCTGATGGTCTTGGAGTAGACTTGTGCCAGTTTAGAAATCACTGCATTGTTAAAAGGTTCTTCTGTGTTTTGTAATACCTTGGAATCACTCAAACCCTTTTCAATGACTGCCATCATATCGGGTCTTTGTTGTAATTTGCTGGCCAATGACAAAAGTGTGATGGTGTATTTCATCACATTGATGTAATAACTGTCTTTGTTGAATGATTTAATCAAAGTATTGAATCCAAGAGCCAAACCTGACATGTTGTCTTCAAAGATGTCCTCAGTACTTGAGGCATCAATTTTATACAGGCTTTTTAAGCTGACTTCCCAGCTCTTTGGATCACGGATTGCACCGGAATTGGCCAATTCGTGAGCCATGGTGGCTGCTTGGTATACAGCTGACAATGCTATGGTTTGGTCTCTCATGCTTTCAGGTCTCTCTCAGTTCACAAGTTGAGGTTAATAAATTAGATGATTCTATGATGGCTCCCCCCATGCACACATCCCCCTGATAAAAAACAACCGATTGTCCTGGGGTGATGGCTTTTTGTGGTTGTTCGAAGATGACTTGAATGGTGTCGGCATTGATGAGATGTACTTGACACTCCTGATCAGCCTGACGGTACCGTATTTTGGCTTTGCATTGGAGTGGAAAAGCCGGTGGTTTATTTGCTATCCATGTGGCTTGTTTGGCCAGCAGTGTATCATCTTCCATCAGGTGTTTGTGGTTGCTCTGGCCCACAACCAGGCGATTCAACTGGTGGTCTTTGGCTATCACAAACCAAGGTTCAGCCAGGCCATTTTTAACGCCACCAATACCCAGACCCTGTCGTTGTCCAATGGTGTAATACATCAAGCCATTGTGTTGGCCGACAATTTGCTCATTGGGGGTGATTATTTCACCTGGGTTGGGTTTCAGGTAAGTTGACAAAAAATCCTGGAAGCGTTTTTCACCAATGAAACAAATCCCGGTTGAATCTTTTTTGTCATGAACGTTAAGACCGAGTGATTCGGCCATTTTTCTGACTTCCGGCTTTTCAATTTCTCCAACCGGAAACAAGCTCCGTGACAATTGGTACTGGTTGATGGCGTAAAGGAAGTAGCTTTGATCTTTATTTTGATCCATGCCCTTTAACAGCTGATATTCACCGTTGGATTCACCTTTTCTCACATAATGACCAGTGGCCATCATGTCTGCACCCAAGTCATCAGCGTGATCTAAAAATGTTTTGAACTTTATTTCACGGTTACACAAGATGTCGGGATTTGGCGTGCGGCCTTGCTGATACTCTTCCAGGAATTCAGCAAACACATGGTCCCAATACTCAGTTGCAAAGTTTCGGCGATGTAGTTTGATGTCTAACTGATCACAAACGGCCTGCGCGTCTTTGACATCTTCGTCAGCAGTGCAGTGTTCCTGGGTGTCGTCTTCTTCCCAATTCTTCATGAACATGCCTTCTACTTGTAAGCCTTGTTGTTTTAACAACGCCGCACTGACCGAAGAGTCGACGCCGCCTGACATTCCTGTGATTACTTTCATGGTGTGTGGTGGTTAATCGTAATAACTGAACACATCTGTGTTGGTTCTTTTGCCGTTGATATGGAGGTCAATGTGATGTAAAACAAGTGGAGAACGCAACCTGTGGGCATTTTTTGCCACTTCGTCACGGGTCATCCATTGGGCACAAATGATGCCTTCATCAAGGGTTTGATTGGGGTCAAATTCAATCACGGTACCTGCAAAGCATGATCTGAGGTAGTGCTTATCACTGTTCTTACTGGTCCATTGAGAAAACTCTATCAAATGGTCAACACTGATGTGCCAACCGGTTTCTTCTAAAGTCTCTCGTACAGCGGCTTGGATTAATGTTTCACCTTGTTCCAAATGGCCGGCGGGTTGATTAAGAATTTTTTCACCATAAATATCTTCTTCAACCATCAGAAACTTACCGTTTTGTTCAACCACAGTGGCTACGGTAACTCGAGGTAACCAATCTCTGCTCATGCGGTTTTTCCTTTCCAGCGCACACCCAAATACATACCAACTATACCGATGACTATGGCAGCCCATGGCGAAAAGCCGAAGCTGGCAGGGATGATGCCGATGATCACAGCAAAACCACCCGCATACAAGGCATAGGGGATTTGGGTTCTGACATGTTCGATGTGGTCACAGCCTGATGCCATGGATGACAAAATGGTGGTGTCAGAGATGGGGGAGCAATGGTCGCCCCATACGGCGCCTGCCAAGATGCTGGCAATGGTGGTGTATATGATGTAGAAATATTCAGGTTCCATGAGGCCTTGAGCCGTCATCATGGTCCAAGCCACCGGTACAACCAACGGAATCAATATACCCATGGCGCCCCAGCTGGACCCAGTAGCAAATGCAGTTAATGCAGCCAATAAGAAGGTTAATATAGGCAGCCATTGAACGGACAGTGAGTCTGCGATCAAAGAAGATATATACTGGCTGGTTTGTAATTGTTCACTGACGGCTGAAAGTGACCAAGCCAAAGTCAATATGATGATGGCCAACAGCATGGGCTTGATGCCCTTATACCACGCTTCAACAGTTTCTTTCAGGGTCAAAATGCCTTGCAGCAGGCTGAGGATAGCAGCCACCAGTACGCCTGCAGTGGTTCCCCATAAAAGCGCTTTGTAGGAGTCTACATTTTTAGAAAATAAAATATCCCGGAAAGTTTGGTCAGGGTTGCTGGGATCTAATCCGGTGTAATAAATGCCAGCCAGTACAACAAAAATCATGGTTAAAATTGGTAACAGGGCGTTGATCGCTCTGTATGGCTTGTTTTCAACTGGAACCACTTCGTCTTCTGGATGATGTGCGGCAGTTTGGCTGGATTCATTCAAGGATCTGGCCGCAAGCTCAGCTTGGTACATCGGGCCGAAGTCTCGACCGGTACTGGCTATGATGATGGTTAAAAACAAAGCCATAATGGGGTAAAAACTGTAGGGAATGGTTTGTAAGAATATGGCATATCCTCCCATGTCATTGTAACCAACTGCCTTAAGGGCATCGTCAATCAAACCAACCTGAAAACCAACCCAGGTAGTGATCAAAGCCAGGCATGCAATGGGGGCAGCCGTTGAGTCGACCAAGTAAGCCAGTTTCTCTCTTGAGATTTTCATCTTATCGGTCACCGGGCGCATGGTGTTGCCGACCACCAATGTATTGGCGTAATCATCAAAAAAGATACTCATTCCCATACCAATGGTTGCCAATGAAGCCCGTTTGACATTGTTGGCCCATTTTAGTATCAAGTTCACGACACCCTGCATGCCACCGTTGCGTGAAATGATGCCTACCATGCCGCCAATCATGAAAGAAAAGACGATGATGGATGCATGGCTGGAATCAGCCAATGCATTGACCGAGTAGAACTGAACGGTTTGTAAAGGGGCTTTGAAGAATGACAGGAAATCAAGACCGCCTATGACCCACACGCCAAAGACCAGGCCAGTGAATAAAGCGGGTATCACCTGCCTGAATATCAAGGCAATGGCAATAGCCAGTAAGGGTGGAACCACAGATAACCACGTTCCGGCATAAGAAACAGTCGTTTCGGCTTCAGTGGATTCCTGGGCAAAAACACAACCCGTAAATAATATTAAAAACAATAGGATATAGGATATTCTTAAGGTAAATAGTTGCATAGTTTTTATGGTCGTGTTGGTTGTTATTTCTGTTGTTGGTGCAGAAACATTATATGTTGAGCAGAGATTCTATCATCACCACTGATTTAATTCATTAAGCCTCTGAATTGTTCCCACATCATGCCACATGCCTTGATGAATTTGACCTGTGGCTTGTTGATCCTGAATGGCCGCTTTGATATGGGGGACAATGCTGAAAACTTTTTCATGATACGGAGGTTTCAGTATATTTTGATGAAATAAACCAATACCTGCATAAGTAAAGGCCTCTAAATCAGGGGTTTTAAGTTGCAAATTGCCAGTAAAACTGTCCAGTGAAAAATCACCCAAAGGGTTGTGTTTTGGGTTATTGACCAACACCAGATTTACCAGGTTATCAGGTGGCAGACTTTGCAGTTTTGAAAAATCAAAATCAGTGAATATGTCTGCATTGACAACAACAAAGGGTTCAGGGTTATGCTGATCTGAAATCAACATGGGCATGGCTTTAAGCATGCCTCCTCCTGTTTCGAGTGGTTGGTCGGCTTCGATTGAAAATTGAATGTTGGCAGTTTTGTAATCATCAAGCTTCATTAAATTGGTAACAAAATCTATGATTTGTTGATGCAACCAACTGACATTGATGACCAAGTCACTGATCCCGGCTGCAAGCAAGGCTTCAATGTGATATTGAATCAATGGCTTATCTCTGACAACAACCAAAGGTTTTGGTGTGTGATTGGTCAGTGGTTTAAGACGTTCACCTCGTCCTGCAGCGAAAATCAGTGCTTTCATCCGTGTTTGGTCAGTTTGGGTTGTAAGTCTTGTAGCAATTGCCCGAATGTGGCCAAATCGGGATAGGCTTTGGCGGTTGTCAATAGGTAATTCATGGTTCTGGGGATGTCATGCAAATAGCCCGATTTGCCGTCTCTATAATTCAATCGACAAAAAATTCCAATGGCTTTCAGGTGCCTTTGTGCAGCCATTAAATCAAACCAACGTTTAAACGTTTCATAAGGGACCTGTGCGTTGGATACAGCGTTGTGTTGTTGAAGAAAATACTGGCTTAATCGCTCAATGGTGGCTTCTGGCCAGCAGATATAACAATCTTTTAATAAGGATGCCAAATCATAGGTGAACGGCCCGAAAACAGCATCTTGAAAGTCAATCACCCCCGGGTGGTTTTCAGCCGTGACCATTAAATTCCTGCTGTGAAAGTCACGGTGTACCATCACCTGAGGCTGTTCAAGCGCATTGTTTAACAGTTTTTCATAGGTGACTCTGAGTAAATCAGATTGTTCAGTATTCAGCTGTATGCCCAAGTGTTCCTTCACAAACCAATCACTGAATAAATGCATTTCATTCAGCAAAAGATTGGCATCATAAGGAGGTAAATCATGAGCCGCATCTATTCTTTGCATGGATGCAATCACGTCAATCGCGGGTAAGTAATAAGTGTCAACAGTTTCTTCATTCAACTCATCCAAATACAGTGTAGAGCCTAAATCTGTCAGCAATAAAAAACCCAGGTCCAAGTCTGAAGCATACAATTTGGGTACATGAACTTGATTTTTCCGCAAAATGTTGAGAATTTTAATGAACGGGCTACAATCCTCATGCTCTGGAGGCGCATCCATAAGGATGTAGCTGGCTGATGCTGTGGTTACTCTGTAGTAACTCCTGAAACTGGCATCAGCCGATGCTGTCATCATTTTAAACGGTTGCTGTTTGAAATACTCAGACAGCCACAACTGCCGTTGGTGCTCGCGATTCATCGGTGTTATTTATTGTGTTTTTTAGTTTGAACCCAGTCCCAGTTCAGAGGGCTTTGATTTTTTTAAAACAGTGGTGATCACATGTTGATGTTCGAAGTAAACCACAAATGTTGGGTAATCCCAACGGGTGATGGGTGGGTTGCCTACAGCGGCATGTTCAGTCACAGGATCGCCGTAGTCAGCCCTGACTTGATTCATGGTGGTAGACTTTTGTGGAACATCGATTCCGGCTTTGGCTTCAACTCGGTCAATCAACAACACTTCTGATTGTGAAGAGCAGGAAAAAATCATCAGTAATATCAGTATTTTAATTGAAGTTTTACGCATCTCATTGTCCCATCAAAATTGACATTTTAACAACATTCAATTGATTTTGTCACATCTCAACTTGTGATGGGGCCAATTGAATGAACCTTTCAAATCTATACAAGCTCTCTGTAAGCTGTGGTTATCATCACAAAAATCACTTTATGACAATCTAAGTTCACATAAAATGAACCAGTTCACAATTCAAAAACCTGATAAATATGTGATTAATAATCAGATCAAACTTTTTTTTGACTACAGGATGAAAAATGAAGTCCCCCAACTTATTCATTGGAGAACTGTTGGATTGGCGCACCCGGTTGGCGAACCTTCGGTGAGTCAGAGAGTGCAAGAGTAGGTAATGAAAGTATGGTGGTTTGGCGTTAAGCCAAGAAGCCTTACTTGAATACCGTAGCTCGTCCGTAATTGTAAGTGATGTCCGCCGTGGCCGCTTTCACTTTTGTAGGAAACAAAAGTGAATGAAGTCCCAAGGACATTCCTTTATAATGCAGCGATGAAAGAAATGTTGGGAAATTTATTTCAAATATACGTATGGGTAGTTGTCTATCCATTGGCCTGGACGCTGACCATTTTAGTGGCCATATCCGTCAGTGTCTTCTCAATCCTGGGTGCTTCTCGCTTTGCTGGACGTTACATAGCAAAAGTATGGGGTCGGATCATTATATGGATCACACCAGGTAGGGTTGTGCGGCATGGATTAGATCATGTTAATGACCAACAATCCTATGTGGTGGTTGCCAACCATCAAAGTACTTATGACATTTTATTGGTTTATGGATACTTGCCATTAGACTTTAAATGGGTGATGAAAATAGAATTGAGAAAAATGCCATTTGTAGGCTTTGCCTGCGAAAAAATGGGACACATCTATGTTGACAGAAGAAATCGTAAGGCCTCAATTCGGGCCATGCAAGAGGCCAAAGAGCGTTTAGTTAATGGAACTTCTGTGTTCTTTTTTCCAGAAGGTACGCGCAGTAATGGTTCAGACCTTAAGCCTTTCAAGAAAGGTGCGTTTCGTATGGCCAGGGATTTACAGTTACCGATTTTGCCTGTTTCCATATCAGGTGCAGACGGCATCATGCCCACTGGTAGCATCAAAATTTTACCAGGGACCATACAAATGACGTTTCATGACCCAATTTCCATTGAACAAATCAATGAACTGGATGATGTAGAGGTCGTTAAGATGGCAGAAGCAGCGGTTGCGGCTGGTATTAACTGACTCATTCAACATATAATGTAAATCATGAGCACGATTAAAAAAATATTTACAATCATGACAGTTTTGGTGCTGTTAATTGGTGCAGTTGCCATCAGCTCTCTGAATGCAGACTATGCTGCATTGAATTTGTATTGGTATCAACTTAATTTACCCATGGGTTTTATGTTGCTGCTGTTTGCTTCATTGGGTATGTTGGCTGGCTTGTTTTTGGGTTGGTTGTTTTGGACTTGGCCAGCAAGCAGGAAAAAAACTTACTGGGAAAGGGAGTACTTCAAATTAAAGCAACAAGAGCCTGTTGTCAAAGAAGCCAAAGAATCCGTCTCAACAGAAGTGGTTAAAATTCCATGAACTCACAGTTTTTGTGGGTTTCACTGGCATTGTTGGCCGGCATACTGATGGGCATATATCTGGCTTATATTTTAAAGTCAGGCAAAACCAAGAGAACTTTTCAACAGTTAAACCACAGGTATTTTAAAGGTTTAAACTACTTATTAAATGATGAATCAGATAAGGCCATTGATGTCTTCATCCAGTTGGCTGAAACTTCACAAGAAACTTTTGAACCACAATTGGCTTTGGGAAATCTATACCGCAGAAAAGGTGAAGTTGATCGAGCCATCAAGTTACACCAGGCTTTGATTGCACAAGCTGAATTGCCCGAACGATACCGTACCCGAGCTTTGCTGGCTATTGGTAAAGATTACATGAGTGCAGGTTTGCTTGACCGAGCCGAGGTCTTGTTTTCAGAATTGGTAGAAATTGAAGCCCATACGCCAGAGGCCTTACAATCCTTAGTGGAGATATATCAACAAGAACAAGATTGGCTTCAAGCAATTAAATCTGCCAGCCGTTTTCAAAGTGCCACCAACCGCAACATGCAAACACCCATTGGTCATTATTATTGTGAATTGGCAGAATTGTCTTTGCAACAAGATGACACTGAACCTGCAGAAAAATACCTGGCCTCTGCCTTGCGGGTCGATGAGAAGTCAGTTCGTGCACGGTTGATTTGTGCCAGGCTAAATCAAAAAAATAAACAGTGGCAAGCAGCCATAGATGAGTACCAGGCTGCAAAATCGGCTGATCCATCGTTCATTCCTTTGTTCATAAGTGACCTGGCTGACTGCTACATGGCTTTAAATAAAGGAGCTGAGTTAGAACAAGAATTGTTGGCCTGGATTGAATTTTATCAAGGGGTATCACCGGTGCTGACCTTGGCCAATTATTATGCACAGCATAACAGTGAAGCATATGCGACTGAATTTCTGACCAAACAATTGCAAAATAGGGCATCCTTCAAAGGCTTGAATGCTTTGATAGAACTGAATGAAACGGAATTGAGCCAATTGGGTCATGATTTTGCTTATTTCAATGTGTTGAAAGACCTGATTGATAAACTGCTGAAAAACAAACCCAAATTAAGATGCAGGAAGTGTGGATTTGGTGCCAAAGCCTTGCATTGGCAATGTCCCAGTTGTAAGAATTGGGGGGTGGTGAAGCCCATCTATGGACTTGAGTCTGAGTAATTATTGGTTGGCCAGTGCAGTGACAGCCACAACGGTATTGTTGCTGTTGTGGTGGTATGCGTATTTCAGTAAACTGGCCGTTCTTGACCAACAAGATCAGCGCAGTATGCATCAGGGCCGGACAATAACCGGTGCTGGCATTTTGATGTTTATTCCATTCAGTTTAGGCGGGTTGGCACTTTACCCTTTATTCATTCCCTTATACATCATCACTGCTTTGAGCGTCTTGGGTTTTGTTGATGATCGACATGAACTGTCGTTCCAATTGCGGTTGATGCTACAAGTAGCTGCTGCCCTGATCACTTTATACATCATAGGTTTTGATGTTTCCTATGGAGTGCTGTTGTTTTTGGTACTGTGTTTGTTGTGGTGGGTCAATTTGTTTAATTTCATGGATGGAGCCAATGGCATGGCAGGCCTCCATGCTCTGGTGGCATTGGGCTTTTATGGTTGGATTTTCAACAGCCATTTCACCCATGAAAACGTATTTCATTATTTAACAGTAGCCGGGTTGTTGATTTTGTTGGTTTATTTGATTTTCAATTTATGGTTGAATAAACTTTTTATGGGAGATTCCGGCAGTTTACCTTTGGCATGGTTGATTGCAACAATGGCCTTATACAGCATGCATTATTCTTTGTTGACTCAAACACAAATTGCCACCCTTCATGCAGTTTTTATTGTGGATGCAACATGGACTCTTTTTAATCGAATCAGGTTGGGTGAAAACATCACCAAAGCACATGCATCCCACCTCTACCAACGGCTCATTAAAAATGGTTTCACACATGTCAAGGTATCAATGATTTACGCGATGGCAACACTACTTTGCGTTGTGTTGGTTTGGTTTACCCTAACATCCAAAGTGGTTGTACAATATGCAGTCATGTTCTTGGTGTATATGTTTTTCACCTTAATCTTTATGAAATATTTAAACACTGGGCGGTAAGATTAATCCATGAAAAATCGCATATTACATTTGAGGCTGGCTGTGGTGTTACATGATTTATTCATGACTTGGTTGGCTTGGGTGTTGTGTTTCATGATTCGATACAGCATCTGGCCTGATGCTCCAGAAATACAGTATCCTGAGGTTCAATACTGGTCAGCAGTCATTTTATCTGTGATTTTGATACAAGGCATTATTTGCTTTGCATTTAATATGTACCGAGGGTTGTGGCGCTTTGCCAGTGTCCCTGACTTAATTAACTTGATCAAATCAGCTTCTGTTGGCACCTTGGCCATAGCCTTGTTCTTTTTCCTCTTCAATCGTCTTGAGGGCATTCCAAGAAGTGTTCTATTGATGTATCCGGTTTTGCTGGTGTTGTTGTGGGGTGGGCCAAGAATTACTTACAGGATGTGGAAAGACAAATACTTCAATTTGGCTGACCGCAATAAACCCAGGGTGTTGCTGATTGGCGCTGGTCATATCGCCGATTTATTCATTCGCAATGCGGCCAGTAATCAATCATGTCATGTGATCAGCATCATTGATGACAGCAAGGCATTCAAAGGCACACAACTACGAGGCGTTAAAATCCAATCAGGCACTGAAAATGTAGCTCAAATAGTGCTGGATTACGCTGTCAATTTGGTTGTGATAGCCAAACAAAATCCATCTGCAGCATTGATCAAGCAAGTGATTGATGAATTGGCAGATCTTGATGTCACTATTCGTGTTGCCCCTGATCCTGATGATTATGACAATCATTTAATCAACGTCAATCAATTGGAACCCATCACGGTAGAGGACTTGTTGGGTCGCGATAAAGTGGAATTGGATTGGCAAGCAGTGGCAGCATACATCAAAAACAAATCGGTGTTGGTAACAGGTGGTGGAGGTTCAATTGGTTCAGAATTGTGCCGACAATTGGCTCGCATTGGTGTCAGTCAGTTGAGTATCATAGACCATTCAGAATATAACCTTTATGCCATTGATAAAGAGTTGAACAATGAACACACTTTGATCAATTCACACCTGGGAGATGTGACTAACCAGGCTCATTTGTATCACATCTTCAAACAAACCAAACCAGATGTGGTGTTTCATGCTGCAGCTTATAAGCATGTCCCATTGTTAGAGAGCCATGCCAGTGAAGGATTTCTGAACAATGTGGTGGGCACACAGAATGTTGCCGATTGTTGTGCTGATTTTAATGTCGAAAAAATGGTTTTAATCTCAACTGACAAAGCCGTGAATCCATACAGTGTGATGGGAGCAACAAAACGTTTGGCTGAAAAATACTGTCAATTCAAAAACCAACGCAGTGACACTGAATACTTAACCGTCAGGTTTGGCAATGTTCTGGGTTCAGCGGGTTCAGTGGTACCTTTGTTTGAACAGCAAATTGCCCAAGGTGGACCAGTAACGGTCACTCACGAGAAAATGGAACGTTATTTCATGACCATAGAAGAGGCGTGTCAATTGATACTGCAAAGTTTAGTCTTGGGTAATGACAATGAAATTTTGGTATTGGACATGGGTCAACCCGTTAAAATAAAATCATTGGCTGAGCGAATGATTGCTTTGTCTGGAAAGAGCAAAGAAGTAAAAATCAGCTTCACTGGTTTACGCTCAGGCGAAAAATTGTATGAGGAGTTACATTATGACATTGAAAATCTGGAAGCCACCAAGGTCAGCAAGATCAGTGCAGTTAAGAATGTCAGGTCTCAACAAGACCAACTTCCTCAGTTGATTTACCAAGGCCATCAAATGGCCTTGAAATTTCATCAAGATAAAGTTAAAAAAATTCTGACTGAATTGGTGCCGGAATTCAAAGGTCATGAGTTAACACTGATACAACAAGATCAAATTAAATCTTCTGAATCAAATTCAGGACGAAAAAAGGAATAACATGAAGAAAATAACCAAAGCGGTCTTTCCTGTTGGCGGAATGGGAACCCGATTTTTACCTGCCACTAAATCCATACCAAAAGAGTTGTTACCCATCATTGATAAACCACTGATTCAATATGCCGTTGAAGAAGCCATTGAGGCTGGTATTGAAACTTTGATTTTCATCACCAGCGCTTCCAAGCATGCCATCAGTGATCATTTTGACCCCATGCCGGACTTAAGAGCCAAATTCATGGCCCAAAACAAAAGTCATTTGGTGAACAAGCTTGATACTTTGCCGTTAGAAATTAAACGCGTTTTCATCCCACAGGGTCAGCCTCTGGGACTGGGGCATGCGGTTTTACAAGCTGAGCCTATGATTGAGGATGATGAAATGTTTACAGTGATTCTGGCTGATGATTTTATTCAAGCTGTTGACAACCCGTTAAGTCAGTTGATCAACGCGGCTCAAGACAATGGCAAAGCCACCATCAGTGTTGAAGCTGTTCCGGAAGAACGCATTTCCAGTTATGGTGTGATTGAACCTGAAAACTGGGAAGGGGACTTGACGGCTGTTTGTGACATTGTAGAAAAACCAAGTTCGGCAACGGCACCATCGAACTTTGGTGTAATTGGCCGTTATGTGTTGCCTCAATCTGTGTTTGCTGTTTTGAAAGAAACTCAAATGGACAAGAATCAAGAAATTCAACTGACTGATGCATTGAAAGAATTGATTCAAATCAATGGCCTACAAGCCGTCCAGTTAAAAGGGCAAAGGTTTGACTGTGGTAGTCAGGAAGGGTTTGTGATGGCCAATTTACATGTGGCCATGAAAAACCCTGAACTCAAATCACAAATTGTTGATTATTTATCTAGGGCCTGTTAACACTCTATGAATGGCAACTGCTGAAACCATATTTTTCAGCGAACAACACACCCTGCGTTGCTCATCACTTAGTGTTAACAGGCCCTAATTGAGCGTGATCAAAGGCTTCAGGTAGCATTTGATTCAGGGTTTTGACCATAAACTCACCTTGTTTGATTTCCAGATGGATTCGGGTATCGGCATTTCCATGTTCAAAAATGATTTGGCGACAGGCACCACAAGGCGGACATGTTTGTCCCGCTTTACCAATGATCAGGATGTCTTTGATGGTTTTTCCGCCATTGACGATCATCTGTGCCACTGCAGACTGTTCTGCACAACAACCGATTGGGTAAGCCGCATTTTCAACGTTGCAGCCACTGTGAATTTGACCATTTTCATCGCATATGGCTGCACCCACATAAAACTTAGAATAGGGTGCATAAGCCTTTTCTTGTGCTTTCTTGGCATGTTTATAAAGTAATTCAGGATTCATGGTGAAGGATGCTCATTGATTTATGAAGGTAAGTAATAAATTTCAGGCAAATGTCTGAGTTTTTCTTCAAGATCCATACCATAACCAAAGATGTAGTGATCAGGAATGCTCAGAGCCACATAATCAGGTTTGTAGTCAGCATAGGTGCGGTCATGTTCCTTGTGGATCAAAACCACTGATGTGGCAGATAAGGCCCCTTTCGACAAACACCAGGCATGGGCTGCCGCTAAAGTATGGCCTTCATCATAAATGTCATCACATAATATGACGTGGTGATTATTCATGTTGATCTCTGGTTGATATTTCCAAACCAACTGGCCACCTGTTTGACTCTTACCATACCGAGACAGCTGTAAATAATCCATTTCCATGTCTAAATTAAGTCTGGTTGCCAAAGCAGAAGCAAAGATCATACCGCCATTCATGATGGTTAAGAAGGCCACCTCTTTACCATCAAAATCTTTGTTAATGCGCTCAGCCAAGGCATCAATGGCTTGGTTAATATTGGTTTCGTCGATCAACACTTTGCTGTTCGGAGGTAATATTTTCTTATACATGGGGTTTCTTGTTTCTCACTTGATTGAAAGTTGATAGAATGTTGCTTTCGTTAAAATGATTTTTAAAACAGAAAAGTCTTGTGATCATTGTGGCTTGGTAAATAATATCCTGACTGAAATTTTTCAAATGACCTATAGGTTTTACCAGAATTATTCAACCGATCTTGATGCATATCACATGAGAATCAGACTTTCACATCATTTTCTCACAGCTTCATATGTTGTCCCAATTTTTTTAGGAGAATCTAATGTTAAAAAAAACCACTGCCGTGCTTGTCTTTTCTTTGATTAATTTTATGGCCATTGCCGATAGTATGCAAGGTCAGCCGGCACCAACTTTTAGTTTAGAAGACCAATCAGGCAAAATGCACCAGTTGAGTGATTATCAAGATCAATGGTTGGTGGTCTATTTTTATCCGAAGAATGACACCACTGGATGTACCATTGAAGCCAAGGCATTCAGAGACAACTATGCAACCATCAAGAAACTGAATGCCGATGTTTTAGGCGTTTCTTTAGATGATGCAGAGTCACACCGCGCTTTTATCAGTAAATACGATTTGCCATTTAATTTGTTGGTTGATGCCAATAAACAAATGTCTCGTGATTATGGCGTAGATGGTGGCATGGCACTGTTCAGTTATGCCAAAAGACAAACATTCATCATCAACCCTGATGGACAGATCGCCAAGCATTTTGAAAAAGTAGACCCCAACACCCATGCAGCAGAAGTGATCGGTGCATTGAAAAACTTACAGTCTGAAATCAAACCACAATTGTCAAAAGTTACTGAAGTGATTGATGGTAACTCTGTGTACGGTGAACAATGGCCAACCAAAGAATATGCAACTATCAGCATTTCAGAAGCCTTGGCGTCACCTGAAAAATATGTCAATCAAACCAATGTGATTTCTGGCAGGGTGACCCAAGTGTGCCAAAAAAAAGGTTGTTGGATGATCTTGGCTGATGGAGATGCATTTGTACGTGTTGATTTCAATGACCACGCTTTTTATGTCCCAATGAACAGCCAGGGTGAATCATTGGTTTTTGGACGCTTGGTTGAAAAAACTTTAACCCCTGAACAAATTGCTCATTATGAAGCTGAGGGTGCAAAGAACCTTAAAAACAAAAAGTATGAACTGGTGGCAGATGCCGTACAAATGATCAGCAAAAGTTAACCTAGATAAAGGAGTTTGGTGTGGAAGGTGTGATTGGAATTTTGTTGTCACTGGGTTTGCTGATGTATTTGGCATACCGTGGCATCAGTGTGATTATCCTGGCGCCGGTCTTGGCCATGTTGGCGGTGGTTGTTGCTGGCGAGGGTGGTCAAATGCTTGGCATATATACCCAGATTTTCATGGTTAAAATGGGATCATTTGCGGTTAAATATTTCCCTATATTTTTATTGGGCGCTATTTTTGGTAAATTGATGGAAGATTCTGGATCTGCCAAAGTCATCGCCAAATCCATCATCCAGTCCATAGGTATCAAGCATGCCAGTTTGGCCATTGTTTTGGCCTGTGGGTTATTGACCTATGGAGGTGTTTCTGCCTTTGTGGTTGCTTTTGCTGTCTACCCATTGGCAGCCGCCTTGTTCAGAGAAGCAGACTTACCTAAACGTTTCATCCCGGCGACCATTGCGTTGGGGGCATTCACCTTCACCATGACCTGTTTGCCGGGCACATCTCAAATCCACAACATCATACCAGTCAGTTACTTTGGTACTGACATGTACGCAGCTCCATTGATTGGGATTGCAGCCGGCATATGTATGATGTTAGGTGGCTTGTGGTGGATCAACCGCCGCATCAACAACTCAAGTGCAGAAGGTTACGGCGAAAACCACAGCAATGAACCCATTGCTTTTGAAGAACATCACTTGCCACATTTGTTGGTGGCATTGATGCCCATAGTCATGGTGGTGTTGGCCAACTTTCTGTTACAAAAAGTAATGATTCCCACCTGGGATACCGCTTATTTGGCAGAAGATAAATTTGGTAACATGGATGTGGGTAAGCTGAAATCAATCTGGTCAATGATCATGGCATTGATTTTAGCCATCATCACTGTAGTGGCTTTGAATTGGAAAAAATTCAAGGATGTCAATGGTAGCATGACCAAAGGAGCCATGGGGTCCATGTTGCCGACATTCAACACGGCTTCAGAAGTGGGTTACGGTGGCACCATTGCTTCCTTAGGGGCTTTTCTGATCGTAAAAGAAGCTGTGATTAATATATCACCGGAAAACCCACTCATCTCTGAAGTGGTTGCGGTTAATGTATTGGCTGGTATCACAGGATCTGCTTCTGGTGGATTGACCATTGCACTGGAGGCATTGGGCAGTACCTATGCTCAATTGGCTGAACAATTCAGTATCAACCCTGAATGGATGCACAGACTGGCTTCAATGGCTTCAGGTGGCTTTGATTCTCTTCCACACAATGGAGCGGTCATCACCTTGTTGACCATTTGTGGTTTGTCCCACAAGCAATCTTATAAGGACATTTTTATGGTATCTTTAGCGATTCCAGTGACCGTAACAGCCATAACGGTTGGCATATTAAGCTTACTCATGTAGTTCAATGAAAAAGGCACAGTAGCTATGAAATTAAGCCCAGAAGAAGTACAACAGTTTATGTCAGAAGGATTCTTGGTGTTTCGGCAATTGATCGATATGGAACTGTTGAATGAAATCAGAACCCAGACTAAAAATCATTTAAGCTTGCGTTTACCGCCATTTGAATTGGAAGCAGAATTAGGGTACCCCAAAGCACCACAGTCTGTTGATGCGGAGGGCGGTGAGACCATCAGAAGGTTGCTTTTGGCTTTCAGCCGTGATTCATCTTATCGGGAGTGGGGAAAGAACAGGGTGGTTAAGTCTATTTTGCAGCAGTTGTTCGACTCCGAGAAAATATACTTGGTCCAATCGCACCACAATTGCATCATGACTAAACAACCGGATTATTCCAGTAAAACCATGTGGCATCGTGATGTCAGGTATTGGAAATTTGCAACGGCTGAACTGATCAATTCATGGTTAGCAATGGGTTCTGAAGTGAATGAAAATGGTTGTTTGAAAGTGATTCCAGGTTCTCATCATTGGGAATTAGAAGAAGGTATGGTCGATGATGAATTGTTCTTGAATGTGAATCATGAAAAATCAAAACAGTGGGTTGATCAATCTGTTGATGTCCAGTTGAATGCCGGTGATGTTTTATTCTTTCATGCTGGCATTTTCCATGCAGCCAACCATAACCGCTCTGAACAAGCTAAATTTTCCCTGGTCTATTCGTATCATGGAGAAAAAAACCACCCTCTTAATGATTCAAAATCAACAACATACGAAGAAATTTTAATCTAAAAAATCAGTCGCTATTTGATTGCGACCATTGTGTTTGGCTTGATACATGGCTTCGTCGGCACATTTCAAAATGTCTCTGAATCTTTGGCTGCCATGGCTGTGACATATGCCTGCAGACATAGAGACCCTCAGTCCAGGGGCATTGATTTGTACCGGCATGTTTTGAGTATCAATTCTTAACTGGTCAATCAGTTGGTGTATGTAGTTTGGGGTGCTGCCCTCAAAACCAATCAAAAACTCTTCACCACCCATTCGTCCTACCCATTTGGTGTGAGGTTGTAACTTTGCACACAATTGACCGAAGAGTTTCAGGACTTTGTCACCCAGGGCATGGCCGTAGGTGTCATTGATTGTTTTGAAATGATCAAGGTCAATCATAACCAAAGTAAAAGCATCATTTTCATTCAATTTATCCAGCTTCCTGCGAATGCTGCCTACGATGTTGCTGCGGTTTCTCAAACCGGAGAGTTCGTCAAAATTTGCCAGTTCATGCAAGCGCGAACTTTGTTTTTTCAATTTACGATTGAACCCAATCAACACGATAAGAAACCCGGCCATCAGCACTAAAAAAAGTGAAAGTAGCAGGCTCTGTTTTGATTGAAATTCTATGGTTTCACCTTGGGCACTGTTTTGTTCAGCCAATAACTGGTTTTTCATGGCATTTTTTTCTACTTCATACCGTGCTCTGATTTCATGCAATTTTTCTGTACTGAATTTACTTTCCAACTCAGCTTGTTGTTTGGTGGCAGTCACATAAAGATCAAAGGCTTCCTGGTGATTACCTTGTGCAGACAGGAGGTGAGCTTTGCGTTTGTTAATGCTGGTTTCACCGTATCTGAAATCACTCTCTTGATTGACTTGTTCAGCTGCTGTGATGTGGTTCTGGGCTTCAGTAAATCGCCCTGTGGCTGTTTTTAGCTGACTCAATTGAATTAAATTGTCAAACAACATGTATGAGTTGCCAGCTTGTTTAAACAGGTCCAGAGAAGAAATCAAAAGTGATTCTGCACGGTCATATGCCTGCTGTTCTATGTGGTGATAAGCCAACTCAGAACTGGCATATGCCACACCCTGGTTATCATCAATGGATTTGGATAACTCTATAGATTCTAGCAGTTGATTGATGCCTGATTCATGATTGTTCAGTTCCAGGTTTGCACGGCCCATTTCAAATAACTGGATCGACATGCCTAAGATGTTGTTGTCACTTTTTTCTTGTTGATATGTTGATTCAAAATAAGGCAAAGCCAACTCGAATTCGTTGCGGTATACATAAATGCCTGCAATATGAGAAGCCACATCAGATTGATTGATCAGGCTGCCTTCAATGGGTGCAATTTCTTCGGCTTCCTGCAATGCAATGAGCGCAAGATTATAGTCTTCTATTCGTATATACAGATAACTCAGTTGGATCAATGCCAAAGTGGCTAACGAAGCATGTTTTTCATTTTTCGACCATGTAATGATGTTTTTGATTTTGTCAATGTTGCCCGACATCTGACCTAAACGATCTTCTGCATCCACTTGAGCTATGACCAACAAACTGGCTAACCACGGCTCTGCCTCTGGGTCTATTGCTTGCAACCCAAGCTTGCTGTGCTCAAGCATTTTTTCAGGGTAATCAAGGGCACCATGGACTTGGCTATAAAGCAGGTGTTGTTGCGCCAGGTCAACTGCTGATAAGGGTTGATACTTTTTTACAGAATCCAAGGCTTGTTGTGGATCAGATTCAATGGTTTTGAGGACAGCTGATGAATATTCGTTGAGTTGTGTTGTGTAAAACCACTTTGAATCATTCGCAGATAAGAACGAGGTAAAACACAACAAGACTGTGAGGATTAACAATTTCATTTTTGTGCTGTGATTGATGATGAGTTTAAAAATTTGAACTTCCCACCCAATGACCATGATAATTATTATATATGAATTCGATTAATTTTGTTTGATCAAGAGATTACGTGTTGTAGCAGCCTACAAAACACCTGTAATCAAAGGATGGATTTAGGGCAAAAAAAAACGGAACCCTGAGGTTCCGTTTTTTCATTGGACTTCAAAACTGATTAAACAGCAACGATGTTTTCAGCTTGAGGACCTTTTTGACCTTGTGTGATGTTGAATTCAACTTGTTGACCTTCTTGTAAAGTTCTGAAGCCATCTCCATCAGTTACGATTGCACTGTAGTGTGCAAATACATCTGAACCTGATGCTTGTTGAATGAAACCAAAACCTTTTGACTCGTCAAACCATTTGACGGTACCTGTTACTTTTTCTGACATATGTATACCTTAAATAATAAAAATAAAATGTGCTTGAATGGTCGTCACAACGGTCAACTGGTCAACGAATTAAGAATAAAGCTTTGAAAAGGAGAGTTTATTCGGACGAGTCTTCGAGCAAGTCGCAGTCTATAGATTTGCAACAGTGAAGTCAAACAAAAACCTTGAAATACTGTCATATTGCGGTATTTTTTGAAAAAAACACCGCAATATGAATGGATTAGAGTGGTTTGTTCACTTACATGTTTGAGTAATTTGGTCCGCCACCACCTTCTGGTGTATCCCAGTTGATGTTCTGAGATGGGTCCTTGATGTCACAAGTCTTGCAGTGAACACAGTTCTGGGCATTGATGCGAAAGGTCTGTTGGTTGTTTTCTTCCACCACTTCATAAACCGCAGCTGGACAATACCTTTGTGCCGGTTCTGCCCATTTGGGTAAATTGACTTCAATGGGTTTGTTGGGGTCTGCCAATTGTAAATGACATGGTTGATCTTCTTCGTGGTTGGTACTTGATAAGAAAACAGATGACAAGCGGTCGAAAGAGATTTCATTGTCAGGACGAGGGTAGTCAATTGGCTTGGCTTGATCTGCAGGTTTCAGACATGCATGGTCAGGCTTTTTATTGCGCCAGGTGAAAGGTAATTTGCCAAAAAATATATTCTGGTCAATGAATGTAAAGGCAGCCCCGAAGAAGGTTCCCAATTTATTCAGTCCAGGTTCAAAATTTCTGGTTTTATGTAGTTCTTTATATATGGATGATTGTTTGATGTTGTCAGCATATGCAGTCAATTCACCATTGACTTGATCATTCAATAAGGCCTCTGCAATGGTTTCACCAGCAATGATCCCTGATTTAAGCGCTGTGTGGGTGCCTTTGATTTTTGCGGGATTCAAGAAGCCGGCTTCACAGCCAACCAATAACCCACCAGGGAAGGTGAGTTTTGGTAATGATTGATAACCACCCTTGTTCAAAGCCCTGGCACCATAGGAAACCCGTTTGCCGCCTTTGATCACATTCTTGATCACAGGATTTTGTTTCCATTGTTGGAATGTTTCAAACGGACTGAGGTAGGGGTTGTCATAGTTCAGTGCCACCACAAAGCCTAAAGCCACTGTGCCTTTTTCTAAATGGTATAAAAATCCACCGCCTTCAGTGTGGTTATCCAGTGGCCAGCCCAGGGTATGGACCACATGACCAGGACTGGAAACAGATTCATCAACCTGCCAAACTTCTTTCAAACCAATGCCATAGTGCTGTGGATCAACGCCTTTTTGCAGTTCAAATTTTTGCATGAGTGATTTGCCCAGCGAACCGCGACAACCTTCAGCAAAGACCGTTTGGGGAGCCAGCAGTTCATAGCCCGGTTCAAAGCTGCCTTTTTCGTTTCCAGCTGCATCAATACCCATGTCACCGGTTACAATGCCTCTGACAGAGCCGTCGTCATTGTATAAAATTTCTTTGGCAGGGAAACCTGGAAATATATTGACTCCTAAATTCTCGGCTTGTTCACCCAGCCAACGACAAAGGTTTCCTAATGAAACGATGTAATTACCATGATTGCGCATGGGTCTTGGGATCAAGAATCCTGGTACCTTGGTGTCCTTTTCTAAGCCACGCAGGTAATGAAACTCATCATCGGTGACCTGAGTTTTAACCGGTGCTCCTTGTTCTTTCCAATCAGGAAACAATTCAGTCAAGGCGTCGGTTTCTATCACAGCACCTGACATGATGTGGGCACCAATTTCCGAGCCTTTTTCAACCAGGGCAATTTGCCAATCTTTACCATTTTCTTGGGACAACTGGGCCAAACGACAAGCAGTGGCTAGACCTGAAGGTCCTCCTCCCACAATGACCACATCAAATTCCATAGATTCTCTGTTCATATTCTGTAACTCACAAATTTCATTATTTTTGACATACCAGTCATGACCTGTTTCACAGGCCCTGGTAATTCTACGCCCCCGGCATTTTTAGCATCATTGCCATGCCTGATTTCATCAGCTTGCATTTGCTGTAAAATTTTTAATGACTTGGGATCTTGCTCTCCAATGTCATCAATGTGCTCTTGTAGATGTGATTCCACCTGCCTTTCAGTTTCAATCACAAAACCATAACTGATTTCATCACCAAAAAAAGCCGCCAATGACCCTATGGCAAAAGAGTGCAAGTACCAAAAGGGGTTGGTGATGCTGATGGATTCTCCCAATTCGTCTAATCTGGATTGACACCAGTTTAAATGATCATGTTCCTCTTTGGCAGCTTGGATCAAATGTTGCCTGGTATTTTCATCCTTGGCCATCATGGCTTGACCATTGTACAAAGCTTGAGCACAGACTTCACCGGTGTGGTTGATGCGCATTAAGCCTGCAGTGTGCTTACCTTGTTGATCGGTCAGCTCAGGTTGAGCAACATCAAATCCAGGTATCGAGGCATCATTTTTGGTGGTGTGATTCAATACTTTGAGCATGCGATCAAATTCAATCATCATTCGGTTGCTCAATGATTCATTCATGGTCTTCATTGTGGATGTGGATCTTTTGTTAAAAGCAGCAACATTTTAACATTTATTGAACAAAATAAGCCTAAAACAAGACATTTAACAATTTGTTTATTGATATTTACGGCAGATTCGTTAAATTACGCCATTTAGACAATTTGATCAGGAAAGATATGAAAAAATCATTATTATGTTTGGCAGTTGCCAGTCTTTACAGTTCTGCCGGTTTAGCAGATGACGAATCGGGTGTAACTTGGTCTGGTACAGGCCAATTGGGTTTTTCAATGACTTCGGGAAATTCAGACACAGAAAACTTGAGTGCCGGCTTGGCTGTCAAGCGTGAATCTGAAAAATGGGTCAGTGACGTGTCTTTGGACCTGTTGCGTGCCTCAAGTGATGATGTGGATACCGCTGAACGATTTACCATCAATACCAAAACTGGTTATAAGTTCGATGACAATGATTACGTTTATTATGGAACTCGGTACGACAACGATAATTTTTCAGGTTTTGATTATACGATGACCACTTCAGTTGGTTGGGGTCATAAATTTCATGACAATGAAGAATCCAGGTTAATTACTGAGCTTGGCATTGGTTACAAAACTGAAGCTTTGGACATTGATCGCACTGAAAACAATGGTGCCGTTTTTTCTGGCAAACTTGATTACATGCGCCAGATAACTGAAACCACTAAGTTTGAAGACGTGTTATTGGTTGAAGCGGGCAGTGACAACACATTCGTGCAAAATGACTTGGGTTTTTCATTCAAAGTCAGTGAAAAATTTGCGGTTAAATTGGCTCATCAATACCGTCACAACACAGATGCACCTGTTGGTAGAGATTCAACCGACACTTTGGTGTCTGCTAATTTGGTGTACGATTTCTGATTTACATCATCATTCAAAGTTATAAAAAAGCCCGCAGATGCGGGCTTTTTTATATGGTTTTGTATCATCTCAGCTTCACTTTGGCGAACTTGCGCTTACCCACCTGAAACACTTCATGGGTCCCGGCAGGGAAGTTTTGTTTGGGGTCTTGTAGTTTTTCTCCATTCAGCTTAACAGCACCTTGCTTTACCATTCTGATGGCATCGGATGTGCTGGAACACAAGCCTGCATTTTTCAGGATATGGGCCAAGCCCATTTCGCCATTTTCTGTGGTCAGTTCAATTTCATCGATGTCATCCGGGATGGCGCCTTTCTGGAACTGGGCTTTGAAAGCATTGAGCGCCTCTTGAGCGGCATCGCCATCATGAAAACGTTCGATCAACTCCAAAGCCAAATCGAATTTAACATCTCTGGGGTTTTTACCATTGGATACGTCGGTTTTGTATTGCTCAATTTCGGCATTGGATTTAAAGCTCAATAAATCAAAGTATCGCCACATGAGGTCATCAGAAATAGACATGACTTTACCAAACATTTCGGTTGGCGCATCTTCTATGCCAATGTAGTTGCCCAAGGATTTTGACATTTTGTTGATGCCATCCAAACCTTCTAACAACGGCATGGTGATGACAATTTGGGGGTCTTGACCTGCTTGTGACTGTAAATGCCTGCCCACCAATAAATTGAATTTTTGATCGGTGCCGCCGAGTTCTACATCACATTTCAGGGCCACTGAGTCGTAGCCTTGAGCCAGAGGGTACATGAATTCTGATATGGCAATGGATTGGCCGGATTTATAGCGTTTGTTGAAATCATCACGTTCCAACATTCTGGCCACATTGTATTTGGTAGATAACCTCACCATATCTGCTGCACTCATGTCATTGAACCAGTTCGAATTGAATTCTATGATGGTTTTATCACGGTCCAGTATTTTATAAATTTGGTCCTGGTATGTTTTGGCGTTTTCCAACACTTCTTCACGAGTCAAAGCTTTGCGCGTGGCGCTTTTACCCGTAGGGTCGCCAATCATTCCAGTGAAATCTCCAATCAAGAAGATGACATCATGTCCCAAATCCTGGAAGTGGCGCATCTTGTTGATTAATACCGTGTGTCCCACGTGTAAATCGGGTGCTGTGGGGTCAAATCCTGCTTTGACTCTGAGTTTTTTTCCTGCTTTGAGTTTGGTTTCTAATTCTTCAAGTTTAATGACTTCATCTGTGCCTCGACAGATCAAATCCAGTGCATCTTGTACAGACATGTTGAAAGATTCGTTAAAAAGGGGTTAATTCTACAGAAATAAGCCAAATTATAGAACCTCAATTGAACCAATGACTGAAAAAATCATCTATAATTTCCAACAATCAACGAAAGTTACTGGAAATTGACCTATCAAAGCACAAGCCATCCGTAAAAAGACCCAGGCCAACAACCTGTCGGTAAATTTCAATCAAATCAAATCAATGATCAGTCCTCTGACCTCTGCTAAAAAAATAGGGGTCTTTATGATTGTGGTGTTTGTAATTTATGCCATCAGTGACATGATATCTGTTGATGCAGATGCGCACCCTCAAGTGATCAGCGCCAAACAAAACCAACTCATAGATATACCTTCTGTTCCTTTGATGAGTTTCGCTGAAAATGGGCTGGTCGGTTCTGAACAGTTCATTCACAAAACCATCACCGTGCAAAAAGGGCAGACTTTGTCAGGCATATTTACTGACTTGGGTTTGTCACAAGCACTGCTGTTGAAAATTGCCCATTTCAATGAAGACAGTAAGAAATTGGTTAAAGTCATGCCTGGTAATGATTTACATTTCACCATGACACCTGATGGTGATTTGACCCAGTTACGCTACCAGGCCTCGGTGTTTGAAGAATTGATCATTCACAACGACATGGATCAATTGTCGACTGAATTGATCACCCATGACCAACAAATTCGTTTGGTCAGTGCGGAAGGCACCATCACCAATTCATTGTTTGGTGCCGGTAAAAGCGCTGGTTTAACAGATAATATGGTCATGCAACTGGCCTATATATTTAGTTGGGACATCGATTTTGTGTTGGAGATCAGGGAAGGCGATTCTTTCAGTTTGATTTATGAAAAGATTTATAAGGATGGTGAATATTTAGCCGAAGGTAAAATCTTGGCTGCCAGCTTCACCAACCAGGGAACCACCTACGAAGCCGTGTTTTATGAACACGAAGAAGGTGATGGCAGTTACTATGCAGCAGATGGCCGAGCGATGAAGAAGGCGTTTTTAAGGGCGCCATTGAATTTTTCTTACATCAGTTCGAATTTCAATCCCAGGCGCAAACACCCGATTACCAACCGGGTCAAGGCCCACAGAGGTATTGACTACAGAGCACCCACGGGAACACCTGTTTATGCTGCAGGTGCAGGGCGTGTGACCCATTCTACTTATAATAAATACAATGGAAACTATGTCTTCATTCAACATCCGAATGGCATCGTGACCAAATACCTGCATTTTTCTAAAAGGGCGGTTAAAAAAGGCCAGCGCGTTAAACAGGGTCAAACCATTGGTTATGTGGGCAGTACCGGCTTATCGACTGCACCGCATTTGCATTACGAATTTATTTATCAAGGGGTTCATCGCAATCCCAGAACCGTTTCATTGCCTAAGTCAAAGCCATTACCAGATGCAGTCATGCCTGACTTCATGACTTACTCGAAACCATTGCTGACTCGCCTTTCTGACCTCAAAGAAAATTTAGTGGCGCAAAACTGATGTATTACATCGGTGTGATGTCTGGCACTTCTTGTGATGGAGTGGATGTGGTGGTGGTTGATTTCACAGAGCAGATAAACTGCGTAGCCAATGCCCATGTCGCTTACCCAAAGAATACCAGGAATCAGATCCTGAGTTTACTTCAACAACCATCCATATCGCTTCAGGCATTCAGCCGACTTGATGCTGAGTTGGGTCACCTTTATGCCCAAGTGATACAAACAGTTTTGTCTGAGAACCGCATAGATGCAGAACAAATACACGCCATAGGCCTGCATGGCCAAACTGTTTATCATGACCCTGAACATGAATTTGCCAACACCATTCAATTGGGTTCGGCTCCCAGTGTCGCACAGTACACCGGTATACCGACTGTGGCTAATTTTCGACAAATGGACATCGCCAATGGAGGTCAGGGTGCCCCTCTGGCACCCATTTTTCATCAAACCATGTTTGCCAAACCTGATCAATCTGTGGCACTCATCAATTTAGGTGGTATTGCCAATATTACGTGGTTACATCATGGACAAGTCATGGGCTTTGATACAGGTCCTGCCAACTGTTTGATGGATGACTGGATACAGCTTCATCAGCAAATTTATTTCGATCATGGTGGACAATGGGCACAACAAGGTCACGTAAAAACTGACTTGTTGACATCAATGATGACTGATGATTATTTTGCAAAAAAGCCACCCAAGAGTACGGGGCGCGAGTATTTTAACCTTAAGTGGTTAGAGCAGCACTTGAGTCAACAGGTGATCAGTCCAGTTGATGTTCAGCGAACTTTGCTGCAATTGACTGTGGATTCAGTGGTTCAAGACTTAACCTCTTTGGCTACAGATTGGGATCAAATCATTGTCTGTGGTGGTGGCGCTCACAATCGATTTTTGTTGGCTGAGCTCGGTCAAAAACTGCAACAACCAGTGGTCAGCAGCAGTGACTTGGGAATGGATACAGATTTTGTAGAAGCCACTATGATGGCATGGTTGGCACAACAACGGGTGACAGAACAGAGGTTGGACTTAGGCAGCATCACAGGTGCGAAGAAACCACTGTTGTATGGCGTAATTCACCAACCTTGATGGGTCAGCCGGTAAATTCCAATATGATGGCAGTGATGTTATCTGACCCACCATTTTCCAGTGCTTGTATCAGCAATTGGTCACCAATTTCTTTCGGTGACAACGGTTTATTCATGATTTCAGCGATGCGATCGTCTTCAACTTCTTCGGTCAAGCCGTCTGAACACAATAAAAATTTATCACCTGGTTTGATTTTTCCATCAGCCAGAGAAACTTTGATTTCACTGTTATCAGTGACACCTAAGGCCTGAGTGACTACGTTTCTGTGTGGATGAGAGCGAGCTTGTGAGGCAGTGATCAGGTCCTGATCAACCAATTCCTGAACATAGGAGTGGTCAGAACTGATAGGAATCAGTTTTTCTTTTGAGAGCTTATAAATTCGGGAATCACCCACCCAAGCACAATCGTAAGCGCTGTTGTTAACTTTTAAAATGGCCACAGTGGTTCCCATGGGTAAGTCACCTGGCTTTTCTAATGAATTGTTGATGATTTCTTGGTTGGCATTAAGAATGGCTTGCTTGATGGGTATGTTGCTTTTGATTGAGCTTAAAATGTGATCACGCGCTAATGCACTTGCAATTTCTCCATGGTCATGACCACCCATACCATCGGCAACTAAAAATAAACCACTTGCCAGGTCAATACCATAAGTATCTTCATTGTGGTCTCTTTTAATCCCTGAGTGAGATGTATGTCCTAAAATTATATTCATGTGTTTGCAAGTTTTTAGCAATTATAGCATTCACTATATATCTGTTAATTGTAGCATTATGTAAAATGATTTGACTCAGAAAAATAATGTGATCTGTGTCACAAAATTGATTCGGGCATGTGAGTCTGTCTGATTTCCTTGTTCATCTTCCAATTCATTAGTTGTTTGTAAGTCATGATGTTGTTTACATATGTAACAGCCGTCTTGCCATCAGCATTGCCGTATCTGAGTTCATGGGCAATGCTGGGATTGTTCAGTTTGGCTAAATAGGGTTCAACTTCAATCCAGTCGTCCGGGTTTTTATTGGCCCTTTGCGCCAGTATTCGGGCATCTTCAACATGCGCATATCCGATGTTGTAGGCAGCCAATGCAAACAAAGTTCGGTCAGGCTCTTGAATCCTTTCGGGTATTTTATTATGCATGTTGCGCAGGTATTTAATGCCGCCCACCAAACTTTGTCTTGGATCGGTTCGGTCGACCACATCAACTTCTGCAGCCGTACTGGCAGTTAACATCATCAACCCCCTAACGCCTGAAAATGAAACAGCATTGGGGTTCCAATGAGATTCTTGATAACTGATGGCAGCCAACATGGCTGGATCAAAGTTATGATTGTCAGCCACTTCATAGACCAAGTCTCTAATCAAGGGCCAATCGGTTTGTAATTTATCGAAAAAAGTGACGGTGTTGGCCGTGTCAATGTCCGGCAGGTGTAACACAATTTCATTTTTTAATTGATCCAACAATTGACTGTCCCTGGCGCTGTTGATGAATTGATCTAATTGGGTCTTAAATTCATTTGATCTGTTTTGGCGTATCATCAAGGCCGTATCTGTAGCCGCCGAGACTTGAATGGTTTGGTAAATCCCGGGAATGAATCTTTGGTAAATGTTGATGATTTCAGAATCACCCAAGGTGTAGTCAATTTCTTTGCTGTTAATTTTTCTGATCAGCTCAAATAATGTCAAATCATCTGTTGTGCTTAAATCATTTGGACTGAAATCTTCTAAACTTTGGAATAACTCGAGGTAGCTGCTGTTGGCCAAAAGCAGGCCTTTGGTGTTTTCAAACTCTTGAATTTCTGTTTTATTTCGGTGATCGAAATGGGTCACAAGGTCAATGGCAGTTTGGCTGATAGGGGCGGTAAACTGATACTGTTCCAACCTTTCTTCGGTGATGGTTAAATGGCCACCAGCAATATCCACTTGTCCATGTTCTAAATCGTTAAACAGTTCGCCGTTGTTGTTATAGACCACAGCCTTTAATTCCAAGCCATGTTGATCTGCGAACCTTTTTAGAATTTGATACTCAAAACCAATGATGGCATCATCGTCTTCAAAATAGGATAACAAAGATGTGCGAGTTCCATAGATCAAAACACCCCGTTGTTTGATCAAATCCCAAGTTGAAGAAAGTGGAATTGGGCTGTAGATGAAAAAGAACAAAACCACCACCAACACGAACAAAATCAGTGTTTTCAAACGACTGATTTTTTGCAACAGCTGATTGATTCTTGAATCAGCCAAAGTTTTGTTTTGGGTTATGAGTCAGCAATTTAATGAGGTCTCTGTGTTTCTTAACAAGTGTACATTATAATAACCTTTTTTTTATATTGAAAATGGATCAATCATGAGTCTTGGTGGATTTTTACTCCGATGGTTGTGCGCTTTTATACTGGTCAGCGCCACTTTTAACCCGACTGGATACTCGTTATTCCACTGGATGTGGCCATTGAGTGATGAACAACTGCCATTAAAAATATTGGTGATCATTTTGCTGTTAGGCAGTTATTTATTTTTCTTATCGGCCACCATGAAATCTTTAGGGGCGTTAGGAATTATCGTGCTTCTGGCATTCTGTGGTACATTGGTTTGGTTGTTTGTCGATCAAGGCTGGTTGAACCTGGCCAATTCAACCATTTTGGCTTGGATCTTGATATTGATGCTGTCCATCATCTTGGGTTTAGGTATATCCTGGTCCCACATTAAAAAACGGATCACGGGTCAGTTTGACACCGATGATGTAGGAGAATAAAAATGAGTTTAGTAAGTACCCCCATGTCGGTTGGAGAATTGTTGGATAAGATCACCATCCTAGAGATTAAATCAAGCAAAATCACCGATGAAGCCAAGTTAAAAAACATCAATTATGAATTGGACCTGTTGACCAAAACCTGGATGGAAACAGGATTGAGTAGTGGCAAAACGGATGAGCTGAAACAAGCCTTGAAAGCGGTGAATTTGAAACTATGGAAGATCGAAGATGACATCAGAATATTCGAAAAGAACAAATCATTTGGTGATGAATTTGTGCAATTGGCTCGCAGTGTTTATTATCAAAATGATGACCGTGCTGCCATTAAAAAACAAATCAATGAATTGACTGGATCGGACCTGGTTGAAGAAAAATCATATGAATCTTATGGTTAAACAAATGTTTTGACAATTCGCACCTGACAAGCGATTATCTATTGACAAAACCAAGTAATATGTCCCAGTGACTGATATGGAAAACAGAACAACAGTAAGAAGCGAAAAAGAAATCATAGTGATGGGTTTAAGCCTCACTTATGCCATTTGTGTGGGGATTTTTGCTGCCATCAGGTTGTTTAACCAAGAATGGGTTGTTGGTGTTCTAGATGTGGTTTTGGCATTGTTCGGACTGTATGTCTTCGTGGTGGTCTGGCAAACCAGAAACACCACTTTCCCTGCCTATGCGATTGCCATCATTTCAGTGGTGGGAACCATTGCAACCATCATATTAAAAGGCGAAAACCAAATTTTTTGGGCTTATCCATCGGTGGCATTGATGTTTTACTTGTTGCCAACAAAACAAGCTTTGATTTTGTGGAGTATTGCAGCCGTTGTTATTCTTGGCCTGTTGATTGATTTGCCAACCATTAAATTGGTTTCCATTGCGATGACATTGTTCATTACCAGTTTCTTTTGTCATCTGTTTTCCTCAAAAATGTACCAACAGCATGATCGACTGCGCAACATTGCCAATGAAGATGTGCTGACGAAAGTTAAAAACCGACGTGCATTTAACCAGGATACGGAACTATTAAAAGCCTCTGATACAGTGGAATCAGCGATATTATTTGACTTGGATAACTTTAAAAAAATTAATGATTATTTTGGTCATGCCAAAGGCGATGAAGTTTTGAAACAAGCTTCACAATTGGTCAAAGGCTGGATGCAGGTACCAGGTAACCTGTATCGCATCGGTGGTGATGAGTTTGCCATCCTTTGCCAAGGTCAGAATTTTAACCATGCTTATCAACTGGCCAGTCAAATCCACGAGTCATTCAATGCGAGTGAATTGCATGAACAACACGGTATTACCTTGTCAATGGCGGTCGCTCAAAAAGAATCAGATGAAAGCATCAGAGAGTGGCTGAGTCGCCTGGACTCTGCGTTGTATAAAGCCAAGAAATCAGGGCGCAATCAAATAGTCAAAGCGATCAGGTATTGATTCATTGAACTGAATAAAGAAATGTCTTTGGTGGCTGATTATTTTGTTTAAATGACCCCTCTATCATATTTTGAGAATGGCTGATGTTACGCTTTTTGTTGTTATAAAATTAATTACTGATGTCAAACTCAAATACACCAGGGATCAATTTATTTTTCAGTCATTCGGTAGAACGCTTAGCGGATTTGTTGAGCGACAAGATTCACGCGCAACAAGCACAGGCTGGCTTGTTTAATGCTGTCAATGTGTTGGTGCCAAACAGCAACATGCAACGATATTTGCAGTTGCATGTTGCTGAACGCAAAGGTGTTTGTGCCCATGTGGAGTTTCCATTTCTAGAAACGGGTTTGTTTCAAATGACCCAGGTTATTACTGGTGAAGATCATGCACATTTGAATGGAACCCTTCTCAGTTGGAAAATTTGGGCATTTTTGAAACAACTGGATGATCAGGGAGTAGGTGTTTATGGACCTATACATGACTACATCAATTACACTGACTCCGAAGGCTTGATCGCCAGAAAACAATTCCAGCTCAGCCAAAAATTAGCCATGTTGTTATTGGACTATGAATCTCAAAGGCCTGAAATGGTCAGATCATGGCAACACAATCATTTGCTTTTTGAAAACAGCAATGATGGTTATTTGCAGCAATTAGAAGCGATGCAACAAAAATTGTATCAACAGATTGTGCAATCAGAAAACAAGCAAAAGACCTTGTTACAAATGGCAAATGATTTGCAACAAGCTACATGTAATGAAGCCCCTCCAGCCATCCATATATTCACGCCTTCAAGAATATCCCAATTACACAGACAGTTGATGTTGCAATTGGCTGAATTCATGCCAGTTAACATCTATCAACTTAATGTGTGTATGGAATATTGGGAAGATATGCAAACGCCAGGTGAGCAACAATGGTATCAAAGCCAACTCACTCATATCGCAAGGCTTAAAGTTGAAACAACTGATGATGAAGGCCAACCTTACACGGATGAAAATACAAGCCAGGAACTGTTCTCGGAACTGTTATCTAACCCTGATGAGAATGAACTGCTTCAAGCATGGGGCAAGCCGGGCAGGGAAACACTCAAACTGTTCAGCGAAATAGAACATGATGCAGCCCATTATTCTATTGCATTCAACGATCATTGGTTTGAATCTGAACACAATGAACAAGGTGTCTTACAAGCCATTCAGTCTCATATCATCAATCGGGTTTCTGACACCGATGCAACCATCCAAGCCACACACCTCAACTCTTTACAGTTTGCGGTGGCCCCATCAATAATCAGAGAAGTTGAGGCCACTTACAACAGTATCTTGTGGAACTTAAAACAGAATCCCTCATTAAAGCTGAATGAAATTGCCGTGCTGGTTACAGATATGAGCAAGTATCGTTTTGTGCTTGAACAAGTTTTTGAGTCTTTCAATCACCAACACCAACATCAACTTAAATATGCAATCGTAGACAGCAATGCAGAAGTTGAAAGCCAGTATGCAGCGGCAGTCAATGGATTGTTTAAAGTTTTAGAGGATAACTTCATTCGCGCTTCACTGTTTGAATGGTTTGACAACCCTTGTGTTCAGGCGGCCAATCAATTTGATCACAATGATTGGGGTCATTGGTTACAAGCGGTGGATAAATTGGGTATTTATTGTGGTTATGACAGTTTGTATGAGAGCGATGATGAAGTGAGTTCTCGGTTGTTTACCTGGCAGCAGGGCCTCGAAACCTTAAGACAGTCATTGGCTTTTGAAGGAACCGGGTCTGTAGCAGCGGCATTTTTAAGTGCTGAAAAGATTGGCCAATTAAGCGTCATGATTGAAAGTTTACACAGCTACCAACAGCGCTTACAAACCCCAAAGCAAGTGAACCAATGGGAACCACTGATCAATGACATGCTGGAAACATTAATCGTGGTATCAGATGACCACAACAAAGAGCAAGTGGTGCAAATGTCATTGCAGCATGGCTTGCAAAAACTGTCTTCCAGCCAACCTGAATTGGTCCTCAACTACCAGGACATAAAACTTTTCATCCAACATCAATTACAAGCAATTCCTGCCAACAAGGGCAATTACCTGTCTGGCGGTGTGGTTTGTGCGGCACTACAACCGATGCGGCCAATACCATTCAAACTGACTTACATCCTAGGTATGGATGAAAAGTCATTTCCAGGTCAATTGAATCAGGAAACCTTGGACTTAACCAACCGCAGCCGTCGCATAGGCGACATCAATGGAGTAGAAAATAACCAGTATTTATTTTTAGAAACCTTGATGTGCAGCCGTGAAAAGTTGTACCTGTCATATGTTGGCATTGATCTCGTCAAGGATGAGGAGATCATGCCATCACCCGTGTACCTGACCCTGAAATCTTATTGTGATTCAACGGTTCATTTTGATGTATTGCCTTTCAAGACTTACCCCATCCATCAGATTCCACTTAACAGCAATGATGATGCATGTTTTGATGTCCAATACCTAACTCACAGTGATTGGTTGGTTAATTTTTCTTATGGTGATTATTTGTTGAATCAAACTGAAAAGGGGGCTGTTGAATGGCCAGTACCACTGACTCCGGCCCAGCAACTTACCCATGAGGTTTTTCAAAAACAGCATAATGGCAAACCGCCAGAACATGAGGACTCTGATGGATGCGTGAAGACATTAATGACCGAGATCAATGGTGAGGCATTGGCTCAATATTTAACCAACCCTCAAATCGCCATACTGAGACAGTTGGGTATAGCAACAAAGCATGAAGATGATTTGTCTTTGGTTGATAAAGAACCCGTTAAATTATTGCCTTTGGTAAAGCACCAAATATTTATCCAAGCCGTTAATGAATGGTTGTTACAACCTGCTACAGCTGACTTTAACGACTTAATAGCACAACAACATCAAATCGAATTGAAACAATCAAAAGCGCCTGTGAGTTTGTTTGCTGGATTGAATCAGTTTTCTAAAACAGCAGACTTGCTAAAACGCAAGTTACAAACAAAGTTAATCGATAAAAGCTTTATTGGCGGGGTTCAAGTCGGTGATTCAGAAGTCGATGAGAAAGCAAAAATAAAAGTGGATGCCATTAAGCTTGACCTGGTTCTGGAACCGGGTTCTGATGACGTGGTAAAAATCAACAGTTTGGCCAATAACATATTTACTGATGGTGATCTACTCTCGGATATGGTGGTGGTCAGTACCAGCAGTAAAAACACCAAGTGGAACAGCAAATTATTATCGCCCTTTATTAATTGGTGTCTCTGGCAATTATCGCCAGAGATCAAATTGGCTGAAGAATTTCATGTGCATATGGTGTTTCCCAATAAAATACACAGCACAGTATTGCGACCATGGTATGCCAATGACATCGGTTTTTCATCACAAAGCACCATCAGGCAATACCTACAAAACCTGATCAGAAGCTATTCCAATGGTCAGGATGACTTTATTCCGGTTGAATTGGCCAGTCAGTTAAAAATACCCAGCAAACCACAGCAGCAAATCAGGTTTCTGGGTACAAAGAGCACATCCAAAGACAATGTGTTCTTTGCTTATGATCAACTGACTGCAGACGACAAAGCCAAGCTGTTGGCTATTTATGCCGAGAAATTAGACTGGCCAGACTATCAGGAAGTTTTGAAAGCCATAACAATCAATCAGGCACCACAACCGTGGCTGTGGATAAGAACCTTTTTATTGCCGCTGTATGCCATGGTTGAGGGCAGGTTTGAAGGATCGGACGGTGATTTATCATGAATGAGTTCATCACATTGACCGACCCTGGGCTGGTTGACTTAAATAATCATGGTGTGATTGAAGCATCGGCTGGTACTGGTAAGACTTATACCCTGATTGAGTTGGTGATGCGAGCACTGAAAGAACAGCGACTTTCTATTGATGAAATTTTGCTGGTGACTTTCACTGAACCAGCCACTGGCGAATTGAAAAATCGCATCAGGGCTCGGATATTGGTCGAATTGAGTGACCCTGGCTTATCAGCAGATTTATCTGAACACCTACAAAAAGCACTGAGGCAACTGAACCAGGCGTCGGTTTTTACCATTCATGGTTTTTGTCACCGCACACTGAAAGAATATGCATTTGAACAAAGTGCTGTGTTTGAATCGCTATTGGTCAATGACCACGACCTCAGGATACAAATACTGCACCAAATTAAGCGTGGCTGGCCTGCTGATGACGAATTGGTGGGTCAATTGCGTGCTTATATCGGTGACAAGGATATCCACAGTGTGGATCAACTGATTTTGGATCTGGCCAAACAATTCAAACCTGGTATCAATGATTTTTATCCATCTGGTGATGATTTAAGCAAAGCTTCAGTACTGCGACAATTTGTTTCGTTAAAAAACGTGGATATGCAAGTTTTGTTCAATGAATTTAACGCTTTAAAAGGACTGCCCGAGGATGCAGAAGATAAATTGTGGTTGGGTATCATTGAACCCATTCTGGTTAGACTGATGAGGCTTATTTCAGAACAAAACTTTGATGACGTTCATGATTACTTGAGTGAAATTTACCAAGGCAAAACCCATATACTCCCTCGGTTTTTCCCTCGAAAGCCTGCCGTCTATAATAATGATCATAAAAACAGCTGTGCTTTAGAAAATAGAGAACTGGCTCCTGAACTGTTTGCTGTATGCAATCAAATAGACCGGTTAAATGAGGCAGTTGGCAGCGTTGTGTTGGCTCAGGAAGTTAAAATAATACCGATTCTGCTCAATCAGCTTAACGACAAAGTACGGCAACATAAATTGAATAATGGTCTCATCAGCTATGATGACATGATTACACGACTTTGGGAGCAGATATCTGCAGAAGCTGAGCAAGTAGCGCGTCATTTAACCCACGCCATCAGGTCACGGTATCAAATGGTTTTGATCGACGAGTTCCAGGACACCGATTTAAAACAATGGCAAATATTTAAACAGTTGTTCTTGTGTGACAGCCATCAACTGATTGTCATAGGTGACCCCAAACAAGCGATTTACGGTTTCCGTGGTGCGGACCTCAACACATACCACATGGCAGTTAAAGAAATTCAATCAAGTTATGGTGGTCAGGCCTATCGATTGCACCACAATTATCGCAGCACCAAGGCATTGGTTACTGCTTTGAATCAATTCTTTGCAAAGGATGAACAAGGCGGCTGGTTTGAGTCGTCAGAAGTGGCTGTTGAAGTACCAGAATCGAACCTGAATTATTCACCACCAAAAGTGGTGGATCCTCCGCATTCATTGGCAGCCTTGAACCTGATCCAAGTGCAACATGACAAAGCAGTAGTTTTGAAAAAAAAATTGGCTGTAAAGATTGCACAAACCATTAAGTTTCAATTGCTCAATCAAGTGGAAGTCAGCTTCAAGGGAAATACCAAATTCATTGAACCCGGTGATGTTTGTGTTCTGGTGCGAGGTAAAAATGATGCCGAATTTATTGAAGATGAATTACAAGCTTTGGGGATTCCATTCAGCTACCATAAAAAACAAGACCTTTATCAGTCTGTGGAGGCCATACATTTTCAAATTCTGTTAACAGCATTGGCCGAACCAAGTCGTAAAAAACGCTTCAATAATCTATTGATCAGTTTGTTTTTTGATATTAAACCAAAGGATTTGCCGCATTTTGCACACAGTAATAGCAATCATATCAATAGGTTATGGTCTGAAGTTAAATTGGCATCTAATCAAAAAGATTGG
The DNA here is from genome assembly GCA_965230295.1 of Marinicella sp. Lineage (GTDB taxonomy): Bacteria > Pseudomonadota > Gammaproteobacteria > Xanthomonadales > Marinicellaceae > Marinicella. Next base: position 3,527,114 of record OZ246001.1, read on the forward strand.
GTCAAAGTGTTTGATTTAATGCTGCATAACAGTGGTGCTTTGATCAGGCATCGGCACAACACCCGCAGACTGGCAAACATCAGACAGTTACAACAACAACTGTTGGATGAGGCCTTACAAAGCAATTGTGAAGCCAAAAGTTTGTTGAAGGTGTTCAGAAGTTGGCGCGAAAACAGTGCCAGTGAAGAGGCCTTACACCACAAAGACACTGAACAATCAGCCGTTAAAATCATGACCATGCACATCAGTAAGGGCCTGGAATATCCTGTGGTGTTTTTGATGGGCGGGTTGAATGCAAAAAATGAGCGTCCCAAATACCTTAAGTTTTACGACCAGGAACAACAAAAAACAGTTTTTGACCTGGTCGGAGCCCATCAAAAGGTATTTGATCAACAACAAATGGAGGAAAGCCAACAGCTGTATTATGTTGCCATGACCCGCGCCATCTTTATGCTGTTCCTGCCTGAAGTTGTGGGTGAGGGCGCGAACAAGTTAAATGGCTTCTATGCAAAAACTGTGATGCCGAGGATCGCGCAATTGAATTTGCCTGTTCATGTGGTCAAAACTGACCAATCCATTCAACAGCCGCATCGGGCCAAGGTACTACAAAAACAGTTACTGCCTACTTTGCCGGATTTGAAGCATAACAGGAGCATCCATTTATACTCCTTTTCATCACTCAGTCGAATCCAATCCAACCGACAAGAATCAGCAAGTGATTTGGTCACCACACATGCCACAGAATCACAGATGGCTGAAGAAATGAATTTGAATGAAACCCTTGAAAAAGCAGTGGCACAAGTGCCAGGCGGTGTTAAAACAGGTTTGGCACTGCATGGTATTTTTGAAAATGTCAGTTTCAAAGCAATCAGCCAACACCGTGACTTAGCTGCTTTGTATGCGGATGATCATATCATGAAGGTGGTTGATGAACAGATGCATTTGTTCAGGCTGGAAAATAAGCCCTTGTTGAACGAGCAAGGCGAGGTGTTCTCTGAATACCGGCATCAACTGGCGGCATGGGTTTGGCACACATTGAAGAAACCATTAACGGCCTTAAATGGGCAAACTTTGGGCAGCATTGCCCAGTCCCATCGCAGTCATGAGCTGTCATTCTTCTGGCATCAATCAAACACCAATTTAACCGGTTTTATTGATTTGTTTTTTGCCATAGAGGGTGTTGAGCAGACCGATTATTTCATTTTAGACTGGAAGAGTAATTTAAGTATCCATGGTTACTCCCCCCATGTCTTGGCGGATGAAGTGATGCAAAAACATCAATACAACTGGCAGTATCAATTGTACGCATTGGCCATGCAGCGTTGGTTTGATTCTTTGGGGTTGAAAAACGCGCGATTGAAAGGAGCGTTGTATGTTTTTTCACGTGGAATGGATTGTTTTGAAGCGGCACAAAATGGCGTTTTCTTTGATGATTTTACTCGCAGTGATTGGCGCATTGACGAAATTGAAGCAGATCTGCTGAATTTTACTCAGTCAGGAATTGACTCATGAACTTTCAAGTTAATGCACAGTTATTAAGCAAATGCTTCAAGGGGTTTACCGTTGATTTTCAACAGCTTGATGCCCAACTTGATTTAGATTCAGGGCATGTGCTGTTTATCAGGGATTGTTTGAATACTTGGCAAACCAAGGATGAATTGCTGTTATTGGTGCTGCTGTACATGATTCACAGCATCAATCAAGGATCAATTTGCATGCTTGCAAATGGTGCTCAATTTGAGAACTATTTGCAACAGCATACCAGCAATACTTCAACAGACACATTGAAGATTTCTTGGGGTGATTTGAAGATAAACAATGAGCCTGTGGTTTGTGTGGATGGTCAAAGGTTGTACTTCAATAAGTATTGGCATGCCGAACGTCAGCTGGACTCAGCACTACAGAACTTGTTGGACCATTATTCAGGACTGCTTTTGTCCACACAGACTGTTCATGCGATCGCTTTAGAAGCATTGGATGAATTGACTTTCGATGGCATCGAAAACAAACAGATTTTGGCCGTTGTGACTTCATTGCTACAACCCTTTAGCATCATTTCTGGTGGGCCAGGCACCGGCAAAACCACCATCATGAGTTCAGTATTGCGTGGCTTATTGAAATCGGGTTATGCGGTATCTGATGTCGTCTTAGCTGCTCCAACGGGCCGCGCGGCTCAACGCATGACTGAATCCATGCATGATGTGATTCGCAATAATTTAAAGCAACTCAGTGATTTTGACCATGAATTACTGGCCACTGAAGCATCTACCATTCATCGCTTATTGGGCGCACACCCACACAAAGGTGGATTTCGATATGGGGCCCACCAACAGCTAAAGGCAAAAGTCGTGATCATTGACGAAGTTTCCATGGTTGATCTGATGTTAATGAAACAATTGATACAGGCGATTCCTCAAGATTGTCGGGTTATATTATTGGGAGACCAATACCAATTACCATCTGTCAGTTCTGGGGCTGTGTTGGCAGATTTATTGCCTCCATCAACCGAAAGTGGTGCCATCAGTCAAGCCATGATGCAGCAATTGACTGAAGTTTTATCAGGGTTCAGTGCCAACAAGGAGATTTTGGCAGGCTTGTCAGTCACACAGACAGCAAAAAAACTCACTGATAGGTACACCATTCTTGAGGTGTCTAAGCGCAGCAATCAGAAAATTTCGGCCATCAGTGAACGGGTTAAAGCAGGGCGGGCACAGGCAGTGTTTACAGCAAAAGAATGGCATAAGCTATCAGTATCGGATTTACAGTCAGGTGCATCGATTGATCGTGACGGCGTATGTCACTTGCCTTTGTTCTCAGACCAACAACACTGGATTCAATATTGTTTGCAATGGGTGAAACATCAATACTTTGGTGGTAACCGTGCCTTTCAATCACAGATCAATGCGCTGAAACATTTCAAAGCCACTGACCTCAGTCATCACCATGAATCACTGGATGTTGTTTTTAAGGCCATCAACAGCAATCGAGTGCTTACATGGGTCAATGATTCTTGGGTGGGCAGCGATTTTCTTAATGAACAACTGTCTGCAATGATGCGTCATAGTCTTGATGTTAAGGGTTTTGGTCATCAGTTTCATGGTGCGGTCATCATGATCAAACGCAATGATAACGAACTTAAATTGTTTAATGGAGATGTTGGTGTATTGCTTTTGGATGAGCATGAACAATTACACTTGGTAGTCAAAAGCCATTCAAACTATCAGTTGCATCCCCATCACTTGATACCAGAGCATGTGGCAGCCTATGCGATGACCGTACATAAAAGCCAGGGTTCAGAGTTCGGGCATGTGTTGATGCCATTACCGCAAAACAATCAATATCGGTTGTTGAGCAGAGAAATTTTTTACACAGGGGTGACTCGTGCCAAACAATCGGTGCAGATTTATGGCAGTGAGGAGGTCATTCAAAAAGCCATCGAAACACAAAGCGTCAGACACAGCGGCTTGTCATTTTGGTACAATCAAAACAATTAAACAGAGGTATAGTGATGCAAAAAGTTCGTGGCGTGGGAGGTTTGTTTTTTATGTGCAAAGAACCTGAAAAACTGGCAGCCTGGTATAAAGAGCATTTGGGGTTTGAATTGGACGGCGAGACTTATGGCATGTTTGATCCGAATCAGTGCCAACCATTAGATCGTACCGTATGGAGTACATTCAGTGAAGATTCGGATTACTTTAAGCCGTCTGATCAGACATTTATGTTTAATTTCATCGTTGATGATGTTGAGGCCATGCTGGCTCAAGTGGTCAAAGCTGGTGCCAGCCAGGCTGGAGACATCATGAAAGAGTCTTATGGTGATTTTGGCTGGTTTATCGACCCAGCTGGCTTTAAAGTTGAGCTGTGGAAACCCAAGTCATTTTAAACTTTAATCAAATAAAACCATGAAATCAATCCAAGACATCCGCATTCGGTTTGTTGGCGCAGGTAATATGGCTGCCAGTTTAATTGGAGGCTTGATCAACAAAGGCATCACAGCCAGTCAAATCACAGCCAGTGATCCAGGACAGAATCAACGAGACTATATAGAAAAACAGTTTCAAATCCTGACCTATGGAGACAACAATGCGCATTTTGGCATGCCTGATATTGTTGTCATTGCAGTTAAGCCACAAATCATGAAGCAGGTTCTCGCCAATGTGTCTGAAAGCATAGTGAGAAACAAGCCGTTGGTCATATCTGTGGCCGCGGGCATCACCACCCAACAAATCAGTCATTGGCTGAACGCTGATTTGCCTGTGGTTCGAACCATGCCCAATACCCCAGCTTTGATTGGGCAAGGTGCCATTGGTATGTATGCCAATCAAGCGGTCAATGCAGAGCAACTGCAAATGACTGAGCAGGTAATGGATGCTGTGGGTACTTCTATTTGGGTGAACGAAGAGTCACAGATTGATGCGGTCACCGCCTTGTCAGGAAGTGGCCCGGCTTATTTCTATATGTTTATGGAGTATTTGCAGCAAGCCGCAGAAAATTTAGGTCTGGATGAGGCTGATGCAGCCTTGCTGACCAAGAAAACGGCCATTGGTGCAGCCCTGTTGGCAGAAAGAAGTCCTGAGTCATTGAATCAGTTAAAAGATCGGGTGACCTCTCCCAATGGCACGACAGCTGCTGCACTTGACAGTTTTTCAAAAGATAATATCAAACAAGTCATCGAGCATGCCATTCAAGCGGCCAATGATCGATCAATAACTTTGTCAAAAGAATTTGATTAAAGCATTTGTATACCCTCAAAAAAGCATACCGCCTCAATCTTGACTGGCATATAATGGATGGTTGTTGTCAATTTTGTATCTACTGATTCATGCTCAAAACACCCATCAGTTTCAAAGGCCCCAGCGGTCAAATCCAAAGCCTTTTTACTGAAAAAACCATATTCAAAGCCACCCAAATGCTGTTGGATGACCAGTTGTCAGGGTGGCATTACAACGAGGTTTCACAAGTTTCAAGGGCACGCATTGTCAATCAGGCTGGTGAGGTCATAGAAGTGAGTATGTTATGGCCCATTGATAAAGAACACACAACCCATGGGGTGAATGCAGGTGAATCAAATTTTGGAACTTGTGGCTGTGATGCTCCAAAACCTTGTGTTCATTTAGCCGCATTGACCGTGTTCAACAAATCGAAGTTAGATCAGTTGCCACCTTTTACCCAACAGGTTAAGGCGTTAAGAGACATCAACACAACTTTCATGGCTTGGCTGAATCATCAACGACATGACCCATATCCAGGCATGGCACGACACCGGGTGGCATATATTCTGGATTTGAATGAAAAGGGACACATCAAAGTCGGTTTGTTCAAAGCTTACCTCAGCCAAGATGATAAATTTCAAGTCAAGGCTGAAATCGACAGCAGTTTGTTTTTCAGAAAGCAGTTGCCTAAATTTGTCAGCGAGATTGACCAATATGTGATGTATGAAATGAATCAAAATGGTTTGGCCAAGGTGCATCAATTTACGGTTGATCCAAACCGTGATGAAGACATGCTGTTGATGATCTTTAAATCTCAGCGTTGTTTTTGGAAAGCCTGTTATCGAGCACCAATCAGCCTTGAGGAAGTGGCTGGGTTCAGTGACAAATCATTGATTCAAATAACACCACATCTTAAATATGCCCTGGCTGAAAATTCAGTTCATCATCTCATCAAGCAAAAAGGCGACGCTGCTTCATCTATAAAATCATTGTCAGAAACAAGTGAATTTCAGCCTCAACTGAACATCACCTCAACAGTTATGAATTTTGAATGGCGTACAGAGCCGGTGTTGCAAATGGATGTGGCGCATCCTCAATTCTCCATTGGATCCTCACTTTTTGATTTGGACGATTTGGTAAAGGGCCGCGTAAAAATCAGTCCGGCGCAGTTGGAACTGGTGTCTTCATCTTGTTATCAGATTGAAAAATTGATGTCTGTTTATGCAGCTTTTGAGCCACCTGTTAATCAACACTTTCAAATCAATGACCGTTATTTAGGGGATGATTTCACTGCAATCGCCCCTTTGTTGGTCGCTTTGAAGCAGGCGGGGTGGGTCATTGATATAGCAGCAGATTTTCGACTCAATCATGCCAAAGCAGACCAATGGTACGTGGAAGTCAATGAATTGAAAAGTGCGGCCGCCCAAGGTTGGTATGACCTTAAAGTTGGGGTTGAAATCGATCAAAAGCAATTCAACCTGATGCCTTTTTTACTCAAAGCGATAAAAACGGGCGCTTTCGATGCAGTAAAAAATGAATTGATGGTGCAATTAGATAATGGTCTGAATCTCGGTATTGATAAACAACAAATCAACCAAATTCTGACAACAATCAATGAGTTGTATGACGGTCAAGGTGATCCTGATCAATTGCTGTTGTCCAAGCATCAACTGGTGGCTGTGGCACAAGCTCAGCCCAAATGGGAACAAGCCCTGCATGCTGAAGACAGTTCCTTACAATGGTTGGGCCACAAAGAGGTTCAGGAAAAGTCACGAGCACTTAAGTCCATAGAAAAACTTGAAGAAGCCACTTTGCCAGTTCATTTACGGGCTGAATTAAGGCCCTACCAACACGAAGGCTTTTCATGGTTGTGTTTTTTAGCCAATCATGGTTTCCATGGATTGTTGGCTGATGACATGGGATTGGGTAAGACCCTACAAACGTTGGCATTCATCCAGGCACAGAAAGAACGACAGCCCACAATCAGTACCAGCCTTATAGTAGCGCCCACCAGCTTATTAGGTAACTGGGTGGCCGAAGCCAATAAATTCACACCACAGTTAAAAGTGGGGGTGATGACAGGGTCGGGCAGACAGACCATGTATGATTCTTTTGAACAGTATGATCTGATTGTGACCAGTTATGGAATCATCAGCCGTGATTTCGTTGACCTGAATCGCAAGTCAATCCATTTGTTGGTTTTGGATGAAGCACAAGCCATTAAAAACAGGAAAACTCAAGTGGCACAAATCATCAAGCGTTTATCGCCTGAGCATCGCCTGTGTCTCAGTGGTACGCCAGTAGAAAATCATCTGGGTGAGCTGTGGTCAATTTTTGATTTTCTGATGCCCGGTTTTTTGGGAACGGAACGTCAATTTCAACAACGGTTTCAATGGCCCATAGAAAAGGAAAATGATGTCAGTAAACTCAATGAATTGCAGTCGCGCATAGCTCCATTTGTATTGCGCAGAACCAAACAAGAAGTGGCCAAAGAGTTACCAGCCAAAAGTGAGATCATCAAATTCATTGAACTTGATGAATCACAGGCGACCGTCTATGAAAGCATACGACTGACCATGGCTGATGAAATTCGCAAAGCCGTTAAAAACCAGCAAAACAATCAGATACTGATTGGCAATGCGTTGTTGCGTTTGCGGCAAGTGTGTTGTCATCCACGTTTAGTTCAATTGAAATCCATCGACAATGAGGCCAAATCTGCCAAGTTGAACTGGTTAACCACAGCATTGCCTAACCTGGTTGAAGAAGGTCGAAATATTTTGATATTCTCCTCTTTTACGGGCATGTTAGACATCATTGCCAATCAATTGGCATCACTTGGAATTGGTTATTTTGAACTGACAGGAAAAACATCACCTGCAAAGAGGACTGAGTACATTGCAGGTTTTCAAGCCAGGCAAAGGCCGGTGTTCTTGATCAGCTTAAAAGCCGGAGGTGCAGGTATCAATTTAACGGCTGCAGACACTGTGATTCATTACGATCCATGGTGGAATCCGGCAGCAGAGCAACAGGCCAGTGACCGGGCTCATCGCATCGGGCAAGACAAACAGGTTTTTGTTTACAAACTCATCACACGCGGTACAGTGGAAGAAAAGATTCATCATTTGCAGTTACATAAACAACAGTTGGCAGCAGGTTTGTTATCGAACAGGGCGGACATCAGTGAAATCTTGAGTGAACACCAATGGGAAAGTATGCTCAGTCCAATAGACTCCTGACCCACATCACAGGGGCAATTCCGAAGTGCTTTTCTTTTGTCTCAGTATTAAATTGGTGTTGGTGGATTGAACGACCCCTACACTCAGTAATTCCCTCATCAAGAAACTTTCCAGTTGTTCAGTGTCTTTGGCGATAACCTTCATCACGTAGTCAAAGTTTCCGGCTGTTGAATTGCAGTCCAAAATATAGGGACACTGTTCAACGAATTCGTCAAATGTACGCAGTGTGTTCAGTTCATGGTTCAACATGGAGACCTGTACATATGCCATGACTGAGAGTTCCAGCATTTTGGGATCGAGCAAAGCCACGTACTTTTTTATATAGCCCTTTTCTTCCAGCTTTTTAACCCGTCGCCAGCAAGGTGTTTTTGACAGATTTACTTGATCTGCAAGCTCTTGGGTGTTGATGTCGGAATTCTTCTGCAAGGTTTGCAAGATCATTAAATCATAGTTGTCTAACTCTTTCATGGAATAATATGCCATTAAAAATCATAAAAATGATACTTTATTCCATAAATGAGGAAATATAAAGAACATTAGAAATATTGTTTCAAGTATTCTGCATACAATAGACATTCGCTAACATTTTAGATTGATGCATGTCCAGATATACCTCTACTCACTACCAAGCCAAGCAGGCTGATGCCAATGGTTTGATTAATTACACAGACAGTGAACATGACATGTGGTCTGAATTGTACCAAGCGCAAATCAGTCTGGTTAACCGGTATATGGTCAACGAGTATATAGAGGGATTGATCCACATCAACATGCCAAGTCACAGAATACCTCAATGTTCTGAAATCTCTGAAAAATTAAAAAAATTGAATGGCTGGCAAGTTGAGCCGGTTCCAGCACTGATTGGTTATGGCCGATTTTTTGATATGTTAGCGAACAAAAAATTTCCTGCAGCCTCTTTCATTCGCAGTAAAGAAGATTTTTCATACGTTAAAGAACCTGATATTTTTCATGAAATATTTGGACATACGCCTTTATTAACCCATCCGCAAGTGGCCGCGTTTTCACAACATATAGGTGAATTGGGACGCAATGTCACTGCAGACAACCACGCCTGGCTGGCCCGATTGTATTGGTTTACCATTGAGTTTGGCCTGATCGAATCTAATGATAAAAACAACATCAATGGTGTGGTCCCGATGGGTTCCGGATTAGCGTCTTCTCCCACAGAACTGGTTTATGCGGCCAAAAGTGATACACCTCAACGCAAGCGATTTGATGTCTTGGATGTTTTGACCACACCTTATCGCATAGACATCAAACAGCCCATTTACTATGTCTTGGAGTCTTTTGACCAGCTCCAGGAAATCACTGAACGTAATATTTTGGCTGATATCATCCAAGCCAGACGGATGGGATTACAAAGTCCTCATCAGTCATTGGCCGAAGCCTGTTAAAATAGACCTATGGATTCAGATCAATTGAAGTCTGCTCAATGTGAGCCTTGCCAAGGTGGTGTGGCTGCCATGGGTATCGACACCGTTAAAGAGTACATGAAATCGATTCATGTTGATTGGCATTTTATTGAGGAACAGAATGAGATATCAAGGGCATTCAAGTTTAAGAATTTCGGCAAAACCATGTTCTTCGTGAATGCATTGGCCCACATGGCAGACCAACAAGGACACCACCCTGATGTTGAATTTGGCTACAATTACTGTCGAGTTAAGTTCACCACTCATGAAGCCAAAGGCCTCACCATCAACGATTTTATTTGCGCCAAACAAGTGGATCTGATTATTTCCTGATATTTTTTGCAAGTCATACAATCTTCATTGTATTTGATGGTAAGATTCAGCCCGTGAGTACAATAGCTGCCCACTGAGGCTGTTATCTATAGGAAGCTCGCAAACCTTAAATCCCAAATTTGTATGGAGTACATCATGAAAAATCAATTGAAATGGACCTTCGCTGCACTGTTTTTGTCTTCAGCTGTTCAAGCCAAGGTCTATGAGTGTATCGAAGTTAATTTGTTTGAAGTCGATCGAGAAAATATTTCTACCAGAGAAATGGCCAGAGCGGCTGAAATTCCTGATCAAACCATTGCATCAATTCAGACCTATGTGAGGACTGAACTGAACATTGATTCCAATGGATTGAGCGCTAAAAAAGGTGGGGAGACAGATTCTTGTGAAAACCCAGATACAACCCTGGAACTCAAAGGTACGATCACTGATTGGAAAAAAGGCAGTCGGGTGATGCGCTATATGGTTGGTTTCGGAGCGGGAAAACAAAAAATTCAAATCGAAGCGGAACTGTATGACAAAGCCACCGGTGAGTTACTAAAAAAAGACCGTGTCGTTGACCGAAAGATCGGAGGTTTGATTGGTGGCAGTGAGAACAAAGGCAAGCGCGATTTTGCCGAGAAAATGAATAATTTTGTCCGTGTTGCTCTGGGCATGAAGAAAGCCAAACTGTGATGCCATTGGATTGACTCAAACAAAGGCACCGTCTGGTGCCTTTTTTATTTCATGGGTTTAAAGTTTTTAACGTTGAGTTTCACATTACTTTTTTGATCAGCTTCTGACTCCAGGGCCTCACATGGGTGTAAAGATTCGAGGCATCTTTGGGTAAGGTGTTGATAAATTCCTGTGCCAACAGTTTTCCATTTGATTTGTTGATCAGAGGCTTGTTTCTTTACAGTGGCTGGGGAACCGGCAATGACAGAACGGGCAGGGGCTTCGAAATTGGGTTTGATGTAACTCAAAGCGGCAACCATACATTCTTTGCCGAGTTTAACGTTGTCCATCACCACTGTTTGGATGCCCACCATACAGTTCTCGCCAATGTCACAGCCATGTAATACGGCACCATGACTGATGTGTCCATCTTTTCTGACCCGCGTTTCACCACCCGGGAAACAGTGTGCAATACAGCCATCTTGAAAGTTGACGCCATCTTCTAAAACGATTTTGCCAAAATCACCACGCAAGCTGGCATGTGGGCCGATGTAGCAGTTTTTACCAATCACCACATGGCCAATCACAGAGGCAGTGGGGTGAACAAAACTACTGGGATCAACCACTGGGCGTACCCCGTCTATTTCATAAAAGCTCATTGAAATGTATGCCGATTAAGAGTCAGTCATTTTACAACAACCCAACAACACAAAGTAATGGCAGTGTTCGGTAAATTAATGAATTTCATGATATGGGTTTACTGCGCGTAATCAGAATAGATATTTATACTGGCTTGTAAAAAGCTCCGCAAAAAATTACACTGTTTGCTCAAAGGAGAACGGGGGATCTGTTCGACCAATGCGCCAGGTCGTAAACCGGGTTAGGACCAAATTTTATTAACTGAACCAGTATCTAAAATGAAAAAAGAATTCAAAGTACCACACACACTGATTTTATTGTTGGGCATGATGTTGATTGCCTATGTGGCCACGTGGATCGTACCACAGGGCTTTTTTGAGACCGTTACTTTGGAAAACGGTCGTGATGCTGTCGTGGCTGGCACCTATGAGGTTTCAGAAAGCCAGAAGCGATTGTCTTTGTTTGAGTTTTTGGTGGCGATCCCCAGGGCTTTCGCAGCAGCACAGGACATCATCTTCTTTGTATTTATCATCGGGGGTGTGTTGGCCATTGCTCGTTCAACAGGTACCATCGATGCGCTCATTGGTCGCATGTTAGATCGGTTTGGTGACAAACCCCATATGCTGATATTTATGGTTATATTTGTGTTTGGCATGGCCTCTGGAGCGATTGGAACCGCCGGAGAATACATACCCTTTGTGCTCATTTTGGTGGGGCTGTGTAAGGCCATGCGGCTCGATGCGATGACAGCAGTGGGCATGGTGGTGACTGGCTATGGGATTGGCTATGGTGTGTCTGCATTCAACCCATTCACTGTGATGGTGGCACAACAAATCGCTGATGTGCCTTTGTATTCAGGTTTGTGGCTGCGACTGGCTATATTTGTACCTTTTGTGTTGATTGGTTTCCACCACGTTTGGAAATACGCCAAAACGGTGCAGGCTGATCCATCAAAATCCTACGTACACGGTTTGGCTTGTCCTCTTGAAGACCAAGAACAGCATGATTACCCGCAGTTAAACAACCGCCATCGTTTGATTTTATTTGGCTTGGTGGCCACCATTGTGGTTTCGGTATGGGGCATTTCTGAAAAAGGCTGGTATCTGTATGAATTGGGTGCCATGTTCATCATCTGGGGTGTCTTTGCCGCTGTGGTCGGAAAGCTCAACGCCGATGTAGCAGCCAATAAATTTGTCGAAGGGGTGCAGGAATTGGCCACCACAGCCATTTTAATCGGGGTGGCTCGTGGTATTGCATTGATCATGGAGGACGGTCAGATACTGCATACGCTGGTGCATGCCATGTCAATGCCATTGTCCTATTTAGGTGCTGAATTGGCCGCTGTGGGCATGTTCATCATGCAATCCATACTGAACTTATTCATTCCATCTGGCAGTGGTCAAGCCTATGTGACCATGCCCTTGATGGCACCGGTGGGGGACATCATTGGTGTTAACCGCCAAATTTCAGTCCTGGCTTATCAGTTTGGTGACGGATTTTCCAATATGATCATCCCCACCAATGCGGTGTTGATGGGCATCATTGGTATGGCAGGGGTACCATACAACAAGTGGTTTAAGTTTTGCTTACCACTGATCCTGAAATTGATGGCTGCTGCTGCCATTGTGTTGGTACTGGCCGTGGTGTTTGATTATGGGGCAGGGGTGCAGCCGATTTAAAAAACCTTGTTTGTCATTCTGAGGGAGCCAAAGACGATTCGAAGAATCTCCGTCTATTCAGGCGATGATTAGTTTAAAGAAAAACCGAGAATTGGGAGGTCCTTCGATTCCACTGCGCTGCACTCAGGATGACGTTAAGGGTTTTAATCAATCTTCCAAATTCGGCCGCAATGTTTTCTTGGCTTGTTCGATCGTAACGCCTTTGCGCTGTGCGTAATCTTCAAGCTGTTCTTGGTTGATTTTACCAACTACGAAATACTGTGAGTCCGGATGTGTATAGTAAAACCCGCTGACAGAAGAAGCTGGGTACATGGTCAACCCTTCAGTGAGTTCAATTCCGGTGTTGTTTTTGACATCCAACAATTTAAACAGCAGTTCTTTTTGGGTGTGGTCAGGGCAGGCCGGATAACCAGGTGCTGGTCGGATGCCTTGGTATTTTTCGTTGATCAAGGCCTCGTTGTCCAAAGTTTCAGTTTTGGCATAACCCCAATAATCAGTCCTGACTTGTTGATGTAAATATTCAGCATAGGCTTCAGCCAGTCGATCAGCCAAAGCTTTGAGCATGATGCTGTTGTAGTCATCGTTGTTGGCTTCGAATCGAGCCACATGGGGCTCAATACCCAATCCTGTGGTCACAGCGAAAGCGCCAATATGATCATTCAAATTGGCACCTTTGGGAGCAATGAAATCACTCAAGCACAGGTTGGCTTTGGGCTTGTTCGCTTGTTGTCTCAGGTTCAGCAGCCGATGATCTTCTGACTCGTGTTGAATGATCACATCATCACCGTCACTGTAAGCAGGGAAAAAGCCAAACACGGCTTTACACTGCAACCAATCTTCAGCAACGATCTGCTCTAACATAGTGGTGGCGTCCCGGTACAACTCACTGGCACTTTCACCAACCACTTCATCAGTCAGTATGGCTGGAAAACGGCCGTGTAATTCCCAGGTCTGAAAGAACGGTGTCCAGTCAATATAATCACGCAAGGTGCTCAACGGTGTGTCTTCCAGGATTTTGATCCCGGTAAACTGTGGCTGGACCGGTAGGAATGAAGACCAGTCGAGTTGTAAGGCATTGTTCCTGGCTTGCTGTAAGCTTATCAGGTTCTTGGCACCGCTGCGGTTTTTCCGGCGCTCACGAATTTCGTGGTATTCATTTTGAATGCCTTTACAAAAGTCCAGTTGATCTTTTTCAGACAGCAGCTGTTGTACCACGCCCACGGCGCGCGAGGCGTCTTTGACCCATACAGTGGCATGATCGTATTCAGGTTCGATCTTTAAGGCAGTGTGGGTTCTTGAAGTGGTGGCGCCACCGATCAACAAGGGCAGGTTCATGCCTTTGGTTTTCATCAGTTCTGCCACATAGCACATTTCATCCAGAGACGGTGTGATCAAGCCAGACAACCCAATGATGTCAGCCTGGTTGTCATTGGCGGCTTTCAAAATTTGCTCTGCCGGCACCATCACGCCCAAATCTATGATTTCATAGTTATTGCAACCCAAAACAACACCTACAATGTTTTTACCAATGTCATGTACATCCCCTTTGACGGTGGCCATGATGATTTTGCCTTTGGCCTGTTGCCGGCCTTTTTTGGCTTCAATGTGTGGTGTCAACCATGCCACGGCTTTTTTCATGACTCGGGCAGATTTGACCACCTGGGGTAAGAACATTTTGCCGGCACCAAACAAGTCACCCACCACATTCATACCGTCCATCAATGGACCTTCAATCACGTGTAAAGGGTCATTCAGATCGTTCATGGCGGCTTCGGCATCGGTTTCGATGTAATCAATGATGCCATGAACCAGGGAATGATTGATGCGTTGGGCCACATCCAAATCACGCCAGGCCAGTTTGTCGGAGTCATCCTGTGCAGAACCTTGCATACCTTGTGCCAATTCCAGCAATTGTTCGGTCGCATTCGGGTCGCGGTTGAATAACAGGTCTTCTATTTTGTCTTTGATATCTGTCGGGATGTCATCGTATACAGTCAACTGTCCGGCATTGACAATACCCATGTCCATACCGGCCTTGATCGCATGGTATAAAAACACGGAGTGAATGGCTTCTCTTAATGGGTTGTTCCCACGGAAAGAAAACGAAATGTTAGAGACGCCGCCAGAAACCATGGCATGGGGTAAGTTTTGTTTGATCCATCTGGTGGCATCAATGAAATCTTTGCCGTAGTTGTTGTGTTCTTCAATGCCGGTACCAATGGCAAAAATGTTGGGGTCAAATATGATGTCTTCTGGAGCAAAGCCGATGTCTTGGGTCAAAATATCATAAGAGCGCTGGCATATTTCAATTTTACGCTCATAACTGTCTGCCTGACCTGTCTCATCAAATGCCATAACAATGACCGCTGCACCATACTTTTGTGCCAACTTGGCATGTTTGGTGAATTCCTCTACACCTTCCTTGAGGCTGATGGAATTGACAACGCCTTTGCCTTGGATGCGCTGTAAACCGGCTTCTAAGACTTCCCATTTTGAAGAATCCAGCATGATGGGTACCCGACCGATGTTGGGTTCAGAACCAATCAAATTGAGGAATGTGATCATCATCTCTTTGGAGTCAATCAGACCTTCATCCATGTTGATGTCAATGATTTGGGCACCGTTATCAACCTGTTCTTGTGCGACCTCAAGCGCGGTTAACAAATCATTTTCTTTGATCAATCGTTTGAATTTTAATGAACCGGTGACATTGGTCCGCTCACCCACATTGATGAAGTTTAATTCAGGGGTGATGGTTAAGGCTTCCAGACCCGATAATCGACAATGGTTGTTCAAGGTTGGGACAAGTCGAGCAGGGTACTTACTGGCTAAATCAGCCAGTGCCTTGATGTGTTCAGGCGTGGTGCCACAACAACCACCGATGATGTTGACATGGCCGTGTTCCAGCATTTTTACCATGATGTCAGCCATGTATTCAGGACTGTGGTCATATTCACCCAATTCATTGGGTAAACCCGCATTGGGGTGGATGCTGACATAACATTCACAGATGTCAGACAGTTCTTTGATATATGGAATCAAGTCATCAGCACCTAAGGCGCAATTCAGTCCGATGGCCATCGGTTTAACGTGTCTGATTGAGTGATAAAATGCGGCCAGTGTTTGTCCAGATAGGGTGCGTCCACTGGCATCAACAATGGTGCCAGAAATCATGATGGGGATGTCGCTTTGCCTTTGTTCCAGGACAGTCTGAAGGGCAAACAAAGCAGCTCGAGCGTTCAAGGTATCAAAAATGGTTTCCACCATCAGAACATCGGCGCCACCATCTATCAAGCCCTCAGTGGCTTCAGTGTAAGCCTTTACCAATTCGTTGAATGTGACGTTGCGGTATTCAGGTCGGTTGATGTCAGGTGAAATGGATGCTGTGCGGTTGGTGGGTCCCAGTACACCGATGACCCAACGCGGCTTTTCATCCGTACTGTATTTATCACAAGCCTGTTTCGCCAACTGTGCAGATTGCTTGTTGATTTCATAGGTCAGCGACTCAGTGGCGTAATCTGCTTGAGCAATGCTGGTTGCATTGAATGTATTTGTTTCAATCAGATCAGTACCTGCAGCTAAATTTTGCTCATGTATGTCTTGAATTAATTCAGGTTGAGTCAAAGAAAGGATGTCATTATTTCCTTTCAAATCTTGTGGATGATCTGCCAGTAGCTGTCCACGGTAGTCCTGTTCAGTCAGTTTCAGTGTTTGGATCATCGTACCCATGGCTGAATCGAGTAACAGAATTCTTTTCTTTATGTGTTGTTCGATAACTTGCCGGGTAGTTTGGGTGCGTGTGGTCATTATTTTTTGGCTTCAACTGTGATGATTTTAAAATGTGGTTTGCGTTGTTCTTGTGAACTGACAGTGGCATTGACCTGAGAAAAACCGGCCGCTTTACACCATGTGGCCAATTGTTCGGTTTCGAAACCTAAATTTTTATGGCCAAAATCAGACATCACAGTTTGGTGTTGGTGTTTATGCAGTGTTGAGATCAATAAATGTCCACCAGGTTTACAGACATTGTACGCTTGTTCTATGACCACCTCAGGTTCAGTTGAATAGGTCAGAACATGAAGCATCAAAATACAATCAAAATAATTTTTATCAAATGGCAGTTGGTGGATGTCATGCTGAAAGAATTTCACATTAGACAGGTGTTTTAATCTCGCCTTTGCAGCTTCTATGGCTTTGGCATTGTTATCAACACATGTGTATTCAGCTGTATTTTGCGCCATCAGTTCTGCCAAAACACCATCACCAGACCCTAAATCAAGAACTGTACCTAAATCAATCAGCTTAGCGATCACCCGTGTGGTGGCTTCCCAAGTTCTGCCCGGTGAATAATGCCTTTCCATGTCTCCTGCCACCGCATCTACCCATTGGTTGGATGCGGCTTGTTTGTTCATCACCAAAGCCATTTGTTGATTGTCTTGGGTGATCAGCGAATGATTGGCATAGTGTGTTTGGACCATGTCAATCAAACCAGGGTAATTTGAATCAATGTTTTCACTGTTCAATCGATAATATGAACTGACGCCTTGTTTACGCACTTGTACCAGTTGGTGTTTCTTTAAATGTGACAAATGCGTTGACACCCTTGGTTGGGCCAGTCGAGTGATTTCTGCCAATTCCGCAACGGTTAACTCCTGTTGCTGAAGCAGCAGCACCAGACGAATTCTGGATTCATCAGCCAGGGTTTTAAACAAATCGTTTAAATTCATTATATCTTTATATCTTGATTGAGAGATATAATGAATTTTAGATGTTTCTTTACAGAATTCAAGTATTAATCTTTCGTATACCAATTTGTTATGTAAGATAAGTAAGAAAATTTAATCAAATACCAGGGTGAAATATGATCGATTTTTATACATATGGGACAGTCAATGGCAAAGCGGTGGCCATAGCATTAGAAGCCATGGGTGTTGAATACCAAACCCACGTGATAGATCTGACTCAACATCAGCAAAGAAGTGAAGATTTTTTGAAAATCAACCCATCGGGTCGCATTCCGGTGATTGTGGATCATGCCTATGAAACACCTATGGTGGTGACACAAACCGGTGCCATTCTGGTGTACCTGGCTGAGCAAACCGGTATGTTTATGGGCGATACTCCACAGCAGAAGGCACAAATCATGTCTTGGTTGTGGTTTCAAATCACAGACATCACCACCAATTTCTTCAATAACTTTTACTTAAAAAGCCTGGTGAATCCCAAACAGCCTGAAGCTGGAGACTGCTTAAAAACAAGGGCGATGAGTTTTTACCAAGAATTCAATCAACAACTGGCTGAACATCCCTTTATAGCAGGCCACGACATGAGTGTGGCTGACATGGCTGCTTATCCAGTGGTGGCGGCTTTGAAAGATCAATTATTAAACAACGACCACCCTCATTTGAATCGCTGGTACCAGGACATGTCAATGAATACAGCGGTCATGGTTGGCATGATGGGTGCACAATAAGCCTACATAACAAGCCCTATGAAATCGGTAAAAATTACATTATTAAATTAAATATTTTTCAACACTGTATTTCATTGTCCTAAACCGTTAAAATTCTGACTATAGGTGAATGTCCATTTACACGATGAAAATGGACCGCTGAAAATGCAATAGACGGGGACAATGAGTGGTGGTGTGCATTCATCATTTGCTGGTATCCGGTTGATATAAAGTAATAAACGATACATAGATACAGAGAATCTGATGCAATCACTACTAACTGCAGAACATAAAAAGTTCATCAAGAATTTTTCTAACCGAGTCAACCAAGCCGATTCAAAATACAAAGACAGCATCAAACAATTGGCCAAACAATTGTTTACCCACATGTCAATTGATGAATTGAAAAGTCATGAATATGACTATTGGGCACATACCTTAAATGGCATGATCAAGAGCATGTCAGCCAGGAGGTTGAAAAACCCCATCATCGAAGTCAAAAACTCTACAGTTGATCCTGACATCACTCATGTGTTGTTGATCAATGACAACATTCCTTTTTTGGTGGATTCTGCCACCATGGCCTGCGCAGAATATGGTTTGGCGATCAAACTGATATCACATCCAATCATCCAAATCAAAGGCGAAGACAAAAATCGTGTGTTGATTGAAAAACCAAAAAAAGGCCAGACCCAAACCAAATCATTGATTTATATCGAGCTTAAGCGGATAGAGGACAGACAGGAAGCCAAAGCGCTACAACAATACTTGGCCAGTGTTTTTGAGCAAATCCGAACAGCAGTGAATGATTGGCAACCGATGTTAACAGCCATGGCCCATGCAAAAGAGGCCTTGGGGTATTTGGGTGATGATAAAGTCAGGGCAGAACAACAAGACTTTATTGATTGGTTGGTCGATGACCACTTCACTTTTTTAGGTTACCGCAAGTACGAATGTAAAAGAAACCAATTGATCGCCATGCCGGATACCGGTTTAGGGATGTTGAGCCCCAACCTCGATGCCGATGCGAATGATGCCAGTCAACTGTCTGTGGATGAGTACAAAATTAAAAAACAATCAGATTTGGTGGTCATCACCAAAGTCAATGTCATTTCAAAAATTCACCGCAAAGGTAACCTGGATTACATTGGGTTTTTAGAAACAGATAAAAATGGCAAAGTGGTTGCCGAACATCGTTTCATCGGTTTATTCACCTCAGTGGCCACCAACACCAATTCGCTGAAAATCCCTTACATCAACAGCAAGATCAAAGTACTTATCAAGCAATTTGGCTTTGATGACACCTCCCATTCTGGCAAAATGTTGATGCACATCATCGACACGATGCCGCGTGATGAGGTGTTGCAATCGAACACCAAAGAACTGTTTTCTGCCGTGTACCAGTCTTTGGTGATACAGGAAAAAATCACCACTCAAGTGACCGCCAGACAGGACAAATTCAATCGGTTTTGTTCATTCATGGTTTATGTGCCTCGTGATTTATTTAACACCAGTAACAGGCACAAAATACAAGCCCTGTTAGCGGCCTCTGTAGAAGGCGTAGAGGTCGAATACGCAGTGGCCATTGACGAATCACACTATGCGCGGTTGTATGTGGTCATCCGTGACATGAAACATTTCAGCCAAGACATCCTTGCTGAAGTGAAAGCAGCCATTATAGAAGTGGTGACCACTTGGGAAGATCGATTGGCTGCGGCCTTGCAAGATCGCCTTGGTCATGAAGAAAGTGTTCGCCTGATGAGTAAGTTCAGAGGTGCTTTCCCAGTCGCTTATCGTGAAGATGTCAGCCCTTGGGTGTCTTCATTTGATGTCGAAAATGCCGATAAGCTACAAAATGGCAATGACATTGAAATGAGTTTGTACCAACCTCGAATTAAACGTTTGGGTGATTTCAGGTTTAAGGTATTCCGTCACCAAAAAACCATACCCTTAAGTGAAGTGCTGCCCGATTTAGAGAACTTGGGCTTGCATGTGGTGAGTGAACGCCCCTATGAATTAAAAATGTCTGAAGGGCAGTCAATCTGGATACAGGATTTTGATCTAAATCTGGCTTCGGGTAAAGGGCTGGAATTGGAGCTGGTGAAAACCAGATTTCATGAAGCCTTTGGCAAAGTGGTCAGTGGCGAACTGGAATCTGATTCACTGAATAAGTTGATTATTTTAGGCGGATTGACGTGGCGACAAATTAACTTACTGAGGGCTTTGGTTAAATATTTACTCCAAACAGGCTTGCCGTACAGTAAAGAGTACATTGAAAAAGCCATGATTCAACACCCGCATATTTCTCGCTGGTTGATAGAATTATTCACCATCAAGTTTTCACCCAAGTTAGATGTGGTGGAACCCAAAAAGGTGCGTGAGTATCTGGATCGTTTCAGCCAAAAATTCACCATCCAATGTGATCATTTGAATGTTGAATTGAATGAATACCAACAATCTTGTGTTGATAAATACATCCGCAGCAGGAAATTCACCCGCGATTCAATGAGTGAAAAGGTCATCAGGGTCATCACTGCATTGCTTGATTCGGTGAATTCACAAGATGAAGACCGCATCATTCGTCATGTGGTTGACACCATGGGTGCCATGCTTCGAACCAATTATTATCAAACTGATGATCAAGGTGAGTTCAAGCCGGCCATCAGCATTAAAATTAATTCATCAGCCCTGTCATTTTTACCCAAGCCGGTTCCTTTCAGAGAAATATTTGTTTATTCTCCTCGGGTTGAAGCCATTCATTTGCGGATGGGTAAAGTGGCTCGCGGTGGCCTGCGCTGGTCAGATCGCTATGAAGATTTCAGAACCGAAGTGTTGGGATTGATGAAAGCCCAGAATGTTAAAAACTCCATCATCGTCCCAGTGGGATCTAAAGGTGGATTTGTGGTTAAGAAATTGCCCAATGGTTCTCGTGATGAAGTGATGGAAGAAGTGGTCAGTTGCTACAAAACATTTATTGGCAGTATGCTCGACATCACTGACAACATCAAAGGGAAACGCATCATTGCACCCAAAGAAGTGGTCAGACATGATGAGGACGATCCCTATTTGGTGGTCGCTGCCGATAAAGGTACTGCGACATTTTCAGACATTGCCAATGGCATTTCGGAAGAACGTGGTTTTTGGTTGGGCGATGCTTTTGCTTCCGGTGGCTCAGCTGGCTATGACCACAAAGGCATGGGAATCACTGCCAAAGGCGCATGGGAGTCAGTGAAGAGACATTTTCGTGAGTTGGGTGTTGATTGTCAGTCCGAAGATTTTTCGGTGGTGGGTATCGGAGACATGATGGGGGATGTGTTTGGTAATGGCATGTTGTTATCAAAACACATTTGCTTAAAAGCCGCGTTCAATCACATGCACATCTTTTTGGATCCCAATCCGGATTCAACAAAAACCTGGGAAGAACGCAAACGTTTATTTGACTTGCCCAGATCCAGTTGGGAAGATTACAACCAGAAACTGATTTCTAAAGGTGGTGGTATTTATTCCAGATTTGATAAGGCGATTCCAATTTCTGCCGAAGTTAAAGCCTGGTTAAAAATAAGAGAAGATGAATTGGCTCCTCAGGAATTGATCCACCGATTGTTGTTGTCAGAAATTGATTTGATTTGGAATGGTGGAATTGGAACTTATGTGAAAGCTTCTGATGAGAGTCATGCAGACGCGGGAGACAGTGCTAACAACGCCTTAAGAGTTGATGGTAAGCAATTGAAATGTAAAGTCTTTGGAGAAGGAGGCAACTTGGGTGTCACCCAAAAAGGACGGATCGAATATGCCAATAATGGTGGCAAAATGAACACCGATTTTATTGATAATTCAGCCGGGGTTGATTGTTCTGACCATGAAGTCAACATCAAGATCTTGTTGAAATCGATGATGGAAGACGGCCATTACGACACCAAATCGAGAAACAAACTGCTGGCTTCAATGACTGACAATGTCAGTGATCTGGTATTGCAAAACAATTACATGCAAACCCAAACATTGAGTTTTATGCACCATTTGAGTTCAAAGCGGATAGGGGCCAAAGCGCACCTGATCAGGTTGCTGGAACAAAAAGGATTGTTGGACCGAGAAATTGAATTTTTACCCAGTGACACCGAGATGGAACGTCGGCGTAAGAACAATGAAGGCCTCAGTCGACCAGAATTGTGTGTTTTGTTGTCATATGCCAAGTTAGACTTGTTCGACCAAGTCATCAATTCGAAGTTGCTTGATGATCCTTGGTTGCGGCGTTTGGTGGTCAATTATTTCCCGAAAAAATTGCAGAAAGTCGATGCCAAGTACATTGATAACCATCGATTGAAGCGTGAAATCATTGGTACCATTTTAACCAGCCAGGTGATTGATCGCATGGGCGCTACATTTGTGATGCGAATGAATGAAGACACAGGTGCTGATGTGGATGCCATATGTAAGGCATTTTATATAGTGGTTGAACTGTTTAACTTGAATGATCTGTGGCATGGCATTGAAAATCATGATGGCCAAGTTGAAGTGGCCAAACAAATTGAGTCATTTGTAGCTATTTGGAAATTTCTCCGCCAAACCACCCGTTGGGTATTGAATAATTTGGGGCATAAATTAAACATTGAAAAACACATCAATGAATTGAACAAAGGAGTTAATCAATTTCGTAAGGATTTCACCAAATACATCAGTGACGCCGATAAATTAGCCATGAATCGTGTGATGAAGGCGCTGGATAAACAAGGCTTTGCTGAAGACCTGTCACAAAGTATCGCCGCCTTGCCTTATTTAAGTGCTGCATTGGATGTGGTTCGAGTGGCCAACTTGCAAAAAGTAGCGGTAAAACAAGCGGCAGATATGTACTTCCCCTTGGGCAAAATGCTTAACTTGATCTGGTTACAGAACATGATTGAACACTTGAAAGTCAGTAATCAATGGCATGTTCATGCCAGAGGTGGTTTGCGCGATGACCTCAGTGAATACCATGCACAGCTGACAGCGTCATTATTAAAACGCTACGGTAAACAGCCGAGTGATCAGGCTTTGATGCAATGGAGCCAAGAGTTTGGGCAGAAAGTTAAGAACGTCAAAGACATGATGGCATCTATCAAAGCTGAAAAGAATGTTGATTACCCAACCATCATGGTAGCCATCAATTCACTGAGTCATTTGGTGACTGCAACGAAATAATTAGCAGTCTATAAGTAATCAAAGAATATTCGAATAAAGGATTCAATGAAAAACTCGTTTAATTTAAGAAAGTAAATTGGTGACGTCATCCTCGGGCTTGACCCGGGGATCCATTTTGCAAGGCAAACACAGGAAGTGTAGGAAGCTGGTAATATGCTTGGCCTGCAAAGTTGGTTAGACTAATTATGCAATCAAGTTGGTTTGTAAAGCATTGATGTCATGTTTGATTAGCAATGAGCTTGGCCCCGCTCAAGATTTATGAATCCTTAAAGACAATGCTACCTCAATTTCCCAAAAGTAAAAGCCTATTTGCTGGGATATTAAATGAGTCTAGATTGATGATTTTTACATTGGATCCCCGGGTCAAGCCCGAGGATGACCAAGTTAATAAATTCTGTGCTTTGTCTATATTTATCTTTTTCTGAATTTCTTTATACTGCCACGCATCAAAAAACGGACCAAGCGGTCTGGCAGGTATTTAGACATACCTGCAATGGCTTGGTTGCGCCAGCCATTGATGTAGACCGGTTGATTGTTTTCTACAGCATGGATGCCTTGTTTAACCACATCATCGGCATGCATCCACAGTTTCTTTGATAATTTGTTGACCAGGCTTCTGGTGCCATTCACATCATGAAATTCAGTGTAAGTAAACCCAGGGCAAAGCGCAGTGACATGTACGTTAAAATCTTTGGCTTCTAAATGCAGAGAATGGCTGAATTTGATCAGAAACGATTTGACTGGGCCATATAGGGTATGGGCCGCGGTAGGGGGTACCAAGCCTGCCAGGGAAGCCACATTGATGATGTATCCATGTTGCCTGGCCTTCATGCCTGGGTAGAATAAATGGCACAATTCGACCACTGACGTCAGCATCACTTGCAACATGTCATGATGGGTTTTCCAGTCAGAATCATCAAAATCCCCAGGCACCCCGTAGCCTGCATTGTTGACCAGCATGGATACTTGAATATCGTGTTGTTGACAGAAGGAGCCAATGACTTCACTGGCGTTTGGAGTGGCTAAATCAACTGCAAGGTGGTGACAATCTACAGCATGATTTTTTATGATTTCATCTTTTAGCTTGACTAAATTGTCTTCACGTCTTGCTACCATTAAAAGAGACCAGCCCTTCGCAGCAAGTTGCTTGGCGAAGCTGGCTCCAATGCCAGCAGAAGCTCCTGTGACCAAAGCCCATTTTTTTTTCATGTTGAAACCGGTCATTAAAAAAGGCCAAATTAATGGCCTTCCTGTTTTATTTAATGGTTAAGTCAGTCAACCGATCTTCTTGCAAAGTTGAATAATACTTGGCCAGATTGGCAATGTCTTCATCAGTTAACGTGGCTGCAAATCCTGCCATGATGGCATTTTTGCGGTTACCAGAACGATAGTCCTTCAACGCTTGTTCCATGTAATCAGCATATTGACCAGCCAATTTTGGGTAGGTGTCATCGATGCCTTTACCGTCCATGCCATGACATGTTTTGCAAACTTGTTCAGCTTTGGCTTTGCCCAACTCTGCATCGCCAGCATGGGCCAATGCACTCAATGCCACAAGGCTTAAAAATAGTAATTTTTTCATGATGGCTTCCATTTAATTTTTGATTGATGCGAAATAAGCTGCGATATCAGCAATGTCTTGGTCGGTCAGATTGCCAGCTTGTGCTTGCATGGTTTTATGACCTCTTTCACCAGAACGGTAGGCTTTCAATGCCAAGGCAATGTAAGCTTCGTTTTGTCCACCCAGGCGAGGTACGTGATAACTTGGATAGGTGTTCTGATAGAAAGGGATGCCATGACAACCTGTACAGGTATAAGCAATTTTTTTGCCATTTTCCACATCACCTTCAGCAAAAGTTTGGAATGACAAAATCAGCAAAACTGAAATCAATATATTTTTCATCTTAACCCAAATTTAATAAAACGCCCATTATAGTCAGATCGTCTTGCTGACTCAATCGAATTCAGGCGAATCCATAAAAAAATCAAGGCCTTGTGCCACTTCAGCAATCTATAGGCAAAAAAAAGGGCTGCTTTAGCAACCCTGATCATGAATAGGGTGTTTCAATTATTTTAAGCTGGCGTAATAGGCAGCCAGATTATCAATGTCTTCATCGGTCAAAGCTGCCACCATCGGCGCCATGCTTGGGTCTTTGCGCTCACCACTTTTAAAAGCTTTGATTTGTTTAACCAAATAAGCTTCTTTTTGGCCAGCGAGGTTAGGCCACAATGGACTGGGACTGATGCCATCAGCACCGTGGCAAGCTGCACAAATGGCTGACTTGGCTTTACCAGCAGCTGCATCACCAGCCAAAGCAGGCATGACAGGCAGGATTAAAAATAACAAAAGAAGGGTTGTTTTTTTCATAGGTATTTCCAAAGTTTCAAACTGATGCGAAGCATAGCATTAATACAAAGGGATGGTGGTAAAAAAATGTCAAATCAGGGCTGAATTTGAGGTAATTTTGACCTGGGTCAAGTATCTTATAACACCCGCACTTCTTCTTCGAGTTCGATGCCGAACTTCACCTTCACCGCACGTTTGGCCATTTTGGTCATTTTCAGTAAGTCCTGACCGGAAGCCTGGCCGTGATTCACCAGGATCAATGCATGTTTGTCATAAAATCCAGCATCGCCTTCTTTGTGGCCTTTGAAACCACATTGTTCCAACAACCAGGCAGCACTGGTCTTTTGATCCTGACAATGCTTGGTATGAAAAAGGGGTAAGTCTTTGTGTCTTCGTTGTATGCGTTTGATGGTTTGTTCATCAATGACCGGGTTTTTGAAAAAACTACCGGCATTGGGCAGATGCTCCGGATCAGGCAGTTTGCTTTGTCTGATTTCACAGACTGCTTGAGCCACCTGCTGGTAGCTAGGGGGTTTATCTGCATCTGCAAATTTTTGACGCAAGGGCTCGTAAGTTAAATTAACCGGGTTGTTGGGTCTGAGATCCAAACCGATGCGACTGATGATCCAGGGTTGGTCATGGTATTTGAAGACGCTGTGTCGGTATGAAAACATGCACTCTTCATTGCTCAATCGATGATACAGTCCGGTATGCCAGTTATACACCTCAACCCACACCAAACAATCTTGTAGTTCTGTACCATAGGCGCCTATGTTTTGAAATGGAGCTGCTCCCACCAAACCAGGAATCAAGGCCAGGTTTTCAATGCCTCCTAAGTTCCTGTCTACTGCCCACATCACCAATTCATGCCAGGGTGTACCAGCCCAGGCCACCACCAGGTTATCAACGATGGTGATGTGTTTTCTGGGCTTGATATGAACCACAAATCGATTCAAGTCCTCAGTCAGTAACAAATTGCTACCGCTGCCCAAAATCAGCATTTCGGTTATTTTGATGTCGTTTGGAAGGGCTTCCAGATCACTCAGTGATTTAACTTCAGCGAATTGATCACAGCGGCAATCGACTGCCAAGGTGTTGTGATTTTTAAGGTTATAGTTTTGTTCTATTTTCACTGGTCAATTGTTGATTAATTTGTTTGATCAAATGATTTCCTTTAATGACAAAGCCGGTATAAATTTGTATCAAATCAGCGCCCAAGTTAAACTTTTGAAGTGCGTCCTTTTTATCTATGATACCACCAACAGCGATAATTGGGAAATTTTCACCGGCAAATTGTCTGACCAATTGCAGTGTTTTATTGGATTTTTCTAACAGGGGTTTGCCGCTTAAGCCACCCATTTCCTCAGTGACATTTTTTGGACTATTTAAAGACGAAGGCCTGTCAACAGTGGTGTTGGTACAGATGATGCCATCAAAGCCAAGCGCTTTAATTTGTTGAACCATGAATTCAAGTTGCTCGTTGTTTTGATCAGGTGAAATTTTTACCAATACCGGGGTGTACTTCTGGTCCTTTTTCTCACATTCAAGCTGTTTGGCTTTGACCCCGGATAACAAGTCAGTCAATGCCTGATCGTTTTGTAGTTCACGCAGATCTGGTGTGTTAGGTGATGAAATGTTGACAGTGATGTAATCACATAAGGTATGGGCCTTTTCAAAGCAATGCACATAATCATCAACCGCATCTTCGTTGGGTGTGACTTTGTTTTTACCGATGTTGATGCCGAGGATGCCCTGGTATGAACTGTTTTTGACTTGGTTGATCAAGTAATCGATGCCTTTGTTGTTGAAGCCCATGCGATTGATGATCGCGTCATCAGTTTCTAACCTGAAAAGACGTGGTTTGTCATTGCCGTCTTGAGGTTTTGGGGTGATGGTGCCGATTTCTAAAAAACCAAAGCCTTGTTTACTTAAACCATGAATGGCATCGCCATTTTTGTCAAAACCTGCGGCCAAGCCCACACGATTCGGAAAAGTGATGCCCATCAACTCAACGGGATCTTGGATTTGCTGGGTCTTGGAAAAAACAGACAATGGCGAACCCAAAGCCTTGATGGCCAAATTATGGGCCAGTTCAGCGGGCAGGGCTTGCAGGGTTTTGCGGGCAATAAATTCGATCATGTTTGGTATTATTCAGCGGTTCAACTTGGCTGCTCATTTTATAGCATTTTAGTGTCCAAATGTTCTTTACAGATACTTAGACAGTTGCGTCATTGCGAGGAGCGTAGCGACGTGGCAATCTCATAGCTTTACTTATAATTGGGCAGATTGCCGCGGTCGTTCCTCCCTCGCAATGACGGATTGTAGACAGTTCACTGCTTTCAGAATTATTCAAACTACCGTCATCCTTGGTCTTACTTAAGGGACGTACTTTTGGTGGCCCGGGGGCATTTTTTATAGATTGGCTTCGACTCCGCTCAGCCAGCGAAGGCGTTCACTGAGCACTTCGACAGGCCCTGTACATTCGGATCCGAAGTGAATATATAATTAAGGAATGTTCTTGGGGCTTCATTCTGGTTCATGGTCTGACAGGTCTTCATATTTGCTGCGCAAATAAACCGACCTTTACAGACTATTGTCTGAGCAGTTGCTTCGCACTGCATGTCTGTTTTTGACAAAAGTGAAAGCGACCACGGCGAACATGACATGCTACCTCACGCTCTTCGCCTCTGATTCGCAGAGCTCACCAACCGGCTTGGCGGGTCAAGCTGCTCAGCAGCTTTCCAATGGATGAATTTCATAAAAAAAGGGCCCTGCGGACCCTTTTAAACATTCAACAATATATTCAAACTCAGATGTCGAACTTAATCCCTTGTGCCAGTGGCAGTTCGGTTGAGTAGTTGATGGTGTTGGTTTGTCTGCGCATGTAAGCTTTCCAGGCGTCAGAGCCGGCTTCGCGTCCGCCACCGGTTTCTTTCTCACCACCAAAGGCGCCACCGATCTCGGCACCTGAGGTACCGATGTTGACATTGGCGATACCGCAGTCAGAACCTGCTGAAGACAGGAATTGTTCTGCTTGACGCAAATCATTGGTGAAGATCGCTGATGACAGACCATGAGCCACGTCATTTTGTGACTCGATAACGGCATCCAGATCACTGAATTTCATGACGTAAAGGATGGGTGCAAAGGTTTCGGTTTTGACCACATCCCAATCGCCTTGGGCTTTGATCACACAAGGCTCGACAAAGTTACCAGGGCCGTCTACACGGTTACCACCGGTCAGCACCTCACCGCCAGCGGCTTTGGCTTTCTCAACGGCATCCAGGTACATTTGAACCGAAGCTTCGTCAATCAAAGGTCCCATCAAGGTATTGGTATCCAATGGATTTCCTATCGGCACTTGCTTATAAGCGTTGACTACTTTTTCAGTCAACTCATCGGCGATGTCTTCATGCACAAACAATCTACGGGTGGTGGTACACCGTTGTCCTGCTGTTCCGACTGCACCAAACACGATGGCTGGAACAGCCAATTTCAAATCAGCAGATTTGTCAACGATCAGGGCATTGTTACCACCCAATTCAAGCAACGATCGACCCATGCGCTTGGCCACTTGAACACCCACCTGACGACCCACTTGGGTTGAGCCGGTGAATGAAACCAGGTTCACGCGTTTGTCGTCAACAAATTTCTTTGCCAACTCATTGCTGTCATCATTGAACAACAAGAAGATTGGTGGGAAGCCGGCATCAGCCAACGCTTCGTTGCAGATGTTTTGTACGGCTATCGAGCACAGTGGCACTTTTTGTGAAGGTTTCCAGACAGAAACATTGCCACAAATCGCTGCAACAAAGGCATTCCATGACCAAACAGCCACTGGGAAATTAAACGCAGAAATGATACCAACCACCCCAAGAGGATGCCATTGATCATACATGCGGTGACCTGGGCGCTCTGAATGCATGGTGTTGCCATACATCATGCGTGCTTGACCGACGGCAAAATCAGCCATGTCAATCATCTCTTGTACTTCGCCATCACCTTCTGATTTGATTTTACCCATTTCAGCAGCCACCAAAGAGCCCAAAGCATCTTTGTGTTTACGCAAAGCCTCACCCACCAAACGCACGGCTTCGCCACGTTGTGGTCCAGGCACTTTGCGCCATTCTTTGAAAACCGCTTGTGCTTTGTTGATGACATTTTCATAATCAGCGTCAGAAGCCGATACCACTTTACCCAACAGCTCACCGGTGGCTGGGTTGTGTGATTCGATCAAGCCTGCTGATTCATCAGTTGACCATTCGTTGTGGTCAATACAGGTGCCATAGTTGACATCTTTCAGACCCAGTTCTTTTAAGAAATCCATCGTTTTATCCTCAGATTTTTTCCATCATTTCAGGAATGATTTTAAATAAGTCCCCGACCAATCCAACATCGGCCACTTCAAATATAGGTGCATCGCCATCTTTGTTGATGGCCACAATGGTGCCTGCATCTTTGATCCCGGTTAAATGTTGTATGGCACCAGAAATACCGAAACACATGTACAGGTCCGGCGCAATGATCTTACCGGTTTGACCCACTTGCATGTCATTGGGCACATAACCCGCATCTACTGCTGCTCTGGAAGCCCCAGTGGCAGCACCAATTTTGTCGGCCAGGTTGTAAACGATTTCAAAGTTCTCTTCTGAACCGACACCGCGACCACCAGATATGACTTTGCTGGCTGTTTGCAGGTCAGGGCGGTCTGAATTACCGGTTGAAATACTGACAAATGATGTGTGGTCAGCGGCCGTACCTAAGATGCTTTCAGTCACAGCGGCACTGCCATCAGTTGACTTGTCTGCGGCGAAAGAGGCGGTTCTGACAGTGGCGACAATTTGTGGTGTATCGGTTTTAACTGTGATGATGGCATTGCCGGCATAAATAGGGCGTTTGAAAGTGTTGTCATCAATGATTTCCATCACATCACTGACTTGGTTAACTCCCAATAAGGCCGCCACCCGAGGCATCACATCTTTACCAAATGTGGTTGAAGGGCCAAATACATGCGTATAAGACTGTCCCAGCTCTGCTATGCTTGGCGCAATAGAAGCCGCCAATTGGTCATGGTTGTCTGCACATTGCACAAATTTAACTTCATTGATGCCAGCCAGGCTGGCAACTTGTGAGGCCAAAGCCGCATCAGCTGCAAACAGCACCACATCGATGTTTTCGGCATTCATTTGTTTGGCCGCAGTCAATACTTTGGCAGTTGATTGGTTTATTTGTGAGCCGTTGTGTTCGGCCAATATCAATACTTTACTCATCCTACCAGCCCCTTGTCTTTCAATATATCAATCAATTCATCAACACTTTCTACCATCACACCTTTTTGACGAGGTTGTGGAGATTCGTGTTGTAACACTTCAATGGCCTGTCCATTGGGGGCAGGGACCAGATCAGCCATGGCTTTGACATCCAATGGTTTGCGTTTGGCCTTCATGATGTCTGGCAACTTAACAAAACGCGGCTCGTTCAATCGCAAGTCAGTTGATACCACAGCCGGTAATTCAACTTGAATGGTTTCCAAACCGGCATCCACTTCACGAGTGACGTTGATTTTGTTGCCTTCAACAAACTCGACTTTGGAAGCAAACGTGGCTTGTGGGCGGTTCCACAAAGTGGCCAACATTTGTGGTGTTTGGTTGTTGTCATCATCAATGGCTTGTTTACCTGTGATAACCAAGCCAGGTTGTTCTTCTTCAATCACTTGTAACAACACCTGTGCAGCTTGTAAGGGTTGAACCGCTTGATCGGTTTCAACCAATATGGCACGGTCAGCTCCCATGGCCATGGCTGTTCTTAATTGTTGTTGAGAATCGTTGGTGCCCAGGGTAACAACGACCACTTCTTCGGCTTTGCCTTGCTCTTTGATGCGCAGGGCTTCTTCAATGGCAATTTCATCAAATGGGTTGATGCTCATTTTAACGCCATCTGTTGCCACACCAGAGCCGTCAGGTTTTACCTGAACCCTGACGTTGTAGTCAACAACGCGTTTGATAGCTACAAGAATTTTCATGTGAGATTATCGGTCTGTTAAAAGGCGTGGGATTATAGCACTTAAAGCATGGAATATCATCACTTGAAGGACCATTACTTTTGTTGTTTAATGGCTGTTTTCATCGTTTGCTTTTTTTATGCTGATTTCAGACAGTCATCAATTCATTTTTGTGCACATCCGAAAGGCTGCTGGCACCAGTTTGAGGCAAATTTTAGAACAAGTGTCCTTGATGAAAAATAACAATTTGTGGTACAAAATGCTCAGTCGCAACGGGTTTTCTGTAGACTACCACAAGTTTTCATTTCGCAAGCATTCCCCATTGGTAGAGGCAGAAAGGAGCATGCCATCTGATAAATTCAATCGGTATTTTAAATTTGCGGTGGTTCGCAACCCATGGGACCGATTGGTGTCAGAATATGAATACATCAAGACCCAACCCGGTCATTCACGTTTCAAGAAACTCACCCAAATGACATTCGATGAATATGTTCTATATCAAAGTCAACGTCCAGCCGCTCATCAAGTGCATGCATTGCAGTTAAAAAATGGTCAGATAGGCTGTGACTTTGTTGGGAAATTAGAGTCCTTGCAACAATCAATGTCTGTGGTCAGTGCCAAAACAGGTCTGGACTTTTCCTCATTACCACACATCAACCGGGTTGACCGACGAGATTACCGCACTTACTACTCAGATGATATGGCTCAACAGGTCAATGACTTGTGGCAAGCCGATATTGCGGCTTTTAAATATGCCTTTGAAACACCTGACATGTAACCTATTCTTAATGCCATCATCTGCTATAATGTCGGCCTTTTAATCATCTGAGCTCATATGACAGATCAATGGTTGGTGACTGGCGGTGCTGGTTTTATTGGTGGCAATTTTGTGTTGCGCCAAGTTTTGAAAAACAACAGAAAGATCATAAACTTAGACAAACTGACTTATGCAGGGAATAAAGACACCCTGGAAGCGGTCATGTCACACCCAAATCATCAATTTGTACAGGCCGACATCAATGATGCCAACACTGTATATGACTTGTTGATGCAGCATCAACCCAATGCAGTGGTGCATTTTGCGGCAGAATCACATGTAGATCGCTCAATAGAAGGACCACAAGTGTTCATCGAAACCAATGTTTTGGGTACCTTTAATATGTTGCAACAGGCATTGCGTTATTACCAGTCTTTGAGCAAAGACAAACAAAATACATTTCGTTTCCTACATGTGTCTACCGATGAGGTTTATGGTTCATTGGGAGAAACAGGCGCTTTCAGTGAGACCACGCCTTATGCCCCTAACTCACCGTATTCAGCTTCTAAAGCAGGTTCAGATCATTTGGTCAGGGCCTATTACCACACATTTGGCTTGCCCGTCTTGACCACCAATTGTTCAAATAACTATGGGCCTTATCAGTTTCCGGAGAAATTGATTCCATTGATGATTGAAAAGGCACTTAACCGTGAGTCCTTACCGGTTTATGGTGATGGTAAAAATGTGCGTGACTGGTTGTTCGTTGAAGACCACTGCCGAGCCATTGAAACGGTCATAGCAAGAGGTAAGCTTGGTGAAGTTTATAATGTGGGTGGTAATGAAGAACGACAAAACATTGATATTGTGAATACCCTGTGTGATTTGTTAGATGAGATCAAACCAGCAGGCCATAGCAGGCGAGATTTAATCACTTATGTAAAAGACCGCCCGGGGCATGACCGGCGCTATGCCATCGATTCGACCAAGCTACAGAGTGAATTGAATTGGCAACCTAAAGAAACCTTTGAATCCGGAATCAGAAAGACCATTGAATGGTATTTAAATCACAAAACCTGGACGGATCGTGTCAAGGACGGCAGTTATCAAGGCCAGAGACTGGGTGAGGACATTGCTGCAGGAGATCAGGCATGAGTAGAAAAGGCATCATATTAGCAGGCGGTTCAGGTACCCGGTTATACCCGCTGACGCATTCAATCAGTAAACAGTTGTTGCCGGTTTATGACAAACCGATGATTTATTATCCGTTGAGTACTTTGATGGAAGCAGGGATTAAAGATGTGCTGATCATCAATACACCACATGAACAAACTTTGTTTCAACAATTATTGGGTGATGGTTCACAGTGGGGTATGAACCTTCAATATGCCGTTCAACCTGACCCGGGTGGTTTGGCACAAGCTTATTTGATCGGTGAACAGTTCGTCTCAGGTGATGAGTCTTGCTTGATATTGGGTGACAACATATTTCATGGTGCGGGTATGCGTACATTGATGCGCAATGCCAACAGCAGAGAGGTGGGTGCTACGGTGTTTGGGTATCGTGTACATGACCCTGAGCGCTACGGGGTGGCTGCTTTTGATGATGATGGTGTCGTGGTGGATTTGGAAGAAAAACCAGCGCAACCTAAATCTAACTATGCGGTAACAGGATTGTATTTTTATGATGGTCAGGCCACCGACATAGCTAAATCTCTGAAACCATCAGAGCGCGGTGAATTGGAAATCACCGATTTAAACAAAGTGTATTTGGCCCAACAATCATTGAGTGTGGAATTGATGGGTAGGGGTTATGCCTGGTTAGACACCGGAACCCATGATTCATTGGCTGAAGCGGCTAACTTCATTTCTACCATCGAGAAAAGGCAAGGGATTAAAATTGCCTGTCCAGAAGAGATTGCTTTTAACCATGGGTGGATTGATGCAGAACAAGTGATGTCATTGGCCGCTCCGATTGCGAAAAATGGTTATGGTCAATATTTGATATCACTCATCAAGGATCATGGTTGAATGTCATGAAAGTCACTGAAACAAAACTGCCCGGCGTGTTGATCATTGAGCCACAAGTGTTTGGTGATGACCGTGGTTATTTTATGGAGTCTTGGCAACAACAACGTTATCAAGAAGCCGGTATTCAACATTCATTTGTTCAAAGCAATGTATCTAAGTCACAGCATGGTGTGTTAAGAGGTTTGCATTTTCAAAACCCCAATCCGCAAGGTAAATTGGTCTATGTCCTGGAAGGTGAGGTTTTTGATGTGGCGGTGGATGTCAGAAAAGGTTCACCAACTTATGGTCAATCCGAATCCCTCATCATCAGTTCAGACAATCACAAGCAATTCTATGTGCCTGAGGGGTTTGCCCATGGCTTTTGTGTGTTGTCAGAGTCTGCCACCTTTTGTTATATGTGTACCAATTATTATGATGCCAGTGCAGATGCATCTATTTTATGGAATGATGAGTCTTTAGGGATAGACTGGCCTCTTACATCACCTATTTTGTCAGGAAAAGATTCTAAAGCATTGAAATTAAAGGACATAAACCCTGATAAATTACCGGTTTATAAAGTTGAATAGTGTGGTGTTGATATGAAAGTGTTGTTGATCGGTGCAGAAGGACAAGTGGGGTTTGAGTTATGGAGAACATTACAATTTAATCGAGAAGTGATACCCACCACATCTGATGGCCGTGAAGTAGACGGGATGACCACCATAAAGCTGGACTTGGCAGATGCGGCTGATATTGAAAAGAAAATTGATAACATCAAGCCTGATGTGATTTGTAATGCCGCGGCTTACACGATGGTAGATCGTGCAGAGTCAGAAAAGCAATGGGCTGAATTGATCAATTATTCGGCCGTTGCAGTCATGGCAGCCGCTGCAAAACGAAATAAGTGTTTATTGGTGCATTACTCTACCGATTATGTGTTTTCTGGGGATCACAAATTTCCCTGGAAGGAAAATGACACCACCAACCCCAAATCAGTATATGGTCAAACCAAATTAGATGGTGAGCAAGCGATCATAGAAAGTGAATGTGAATACATGATATTTCGCACCGCATGGGTGTTTTCTACCCGCCGTCAAAACTTTCTAAAAACCATGTTGAGGCTGGCCGACAATCACCCGCAGATCAGTGTGGTTAATGATCAACTGGGGGCACCCACATGGGCGGCCACCATCGCATTGGCGACCATGCTGGCTTTGAATATTCCAGAAACGGGTTTGTACCATTTAACCTCAAATGGTTCGACCACCTGGTTTGGGTTTGCACAACGTATTTTTTCTCAAGCACAGAAAATCGGTTTGCTTGAAGACAAGCCAGAGTTGGTTCCCATTTCAACCAAAGACTTTCCTACAGATGCCGAAAGGCCCAAGTATTCTGTACTCAATTGCCAGAAATTTGAAGGTACGTTTAATGTTAAACTACCGCATTGGCAAACCACTTTACAACTATGTATGCAAAGGATGAAACCATGAAAATAATACCCGTCATATTATCTGGTGGCGCTGGTACCCGATTGTGGCCAGTTTCCCGAAAAGCTTACCCCAAACCATTCATGCAATTGGCTGATGGTAAAACTTTGGCGGAACTGACTTTCGATCGCGCCATTGATATTTCTACAGAAGGTGAAGTTGTTACCGTAACTTCAAGAGATTATTACTTTTTATGCAAGGATATTTATAAGAAAAATGCCAAATGCGACATTGAAAAGCAGACATTTTTACTCGAGCCAACAGGTAGAAACACAGCCCCTGCGATTGCTTTGGCGGCATTGAAAGTACAACAGGCCTATGGTGATGAAGCCATCATGGTCATCATGCCGTCTGACCATTTAATCAAAGACATTGATACCTTCAATGAAACAGTTAAACAAGCCGCTGAATTGGCTGGCCAAGGTTATTTGACCACGTTTGGTATTTTTCCAACAGCGCCTGAAACAGGTTATGGTTACATCAAAGCGGGTGAAAAACTCAATGACCAAGCGTCGGTGATTGACCAATTTGTCGAAAAACCCAATTTAGACGTGGCCAAGTCCTACTTGGCATCAGGAGATTACAGTTGGAACTCGGGGATGTTTGCCTTTCAAGTGGGTGGATTATTGGCAGCGATGCAAAGTACTGCTCCTGACGTGTTGATTGAATCTAAGCGATGTTTTGAGTCAACAGACACAGCGGGCAACCAAATTGAATTCGAATTGTCACAGTTCATGCAATTACCAGATATTTCAATCGATTATGCGGTGATGGAGAAAGCACCCCAACGAGCTGTGGTTGATTCCAGATTTGATTGGAATGACATTGGCTCCTGGAATGCCATGGCCAGTTTGTCCGATTGTGATGATGCCGGAAACCGCATTGAAGGCAAAGCCATAACCGTAGACTCGCAAAATTGTTATATCCGTGCAGGCGACCGATTGGTTGCAACAGTAGGGGTCAATGATTTGATGGTGGTTGATACCACTGATGCCGTATTAATCGCTCACAAAGACAAGTCTCAAGGAGTGAAGGATGTGGTGCAGTTTCTCAAAGCCAAAGATCATGAAGCGGCGGTGTTTCATAAGACCGTGCATCGCCCATGGGGCAGTTACACCATTTTAGAAGACGAAGATGACTGCAAAGTGAAACGACTGGTGGTCAAGCCCGGACAGGTGTTGTCATTGCAGCTACATCATAAGCGCAGTGAACACTGGACAGTGGTGTCAGGAACAGCCAAAGTCAGGGTAGGTGATGATGAGTTTCTTCTGGAAGCCAATAAATCAGTCTATATTCCTGTTGAGACTTTGCACCGCCTGGAAAACCCGACCGATGAAGACATTGCACTGATCGAGGTCCAATGTGGTAGTTATTTTGGCGAGGACGACATTGAAAGGTTTGAAGACATTTACGGAAGAATAGATGACAAACAAGCCAGTTCTTGATGCAGCATTTCTGAATACAGCCCTTGAAGTGGCAAAAACTGCCGCCAAAAAGGCAGAACTTGTCATCAGTGGTTATTATCAGGCCAATGATCTGGCCACAGAAGTCAAAGGCGATCATACTCCAGTCACCATTGCCGATAAAGAGTCTGAACAAGTCATCCGTGCTGAAATCAGTGAAAACTTTCCTGAGCACGGAATTTTTGGTGAAGAATTTGGCCGGTCAGACAAAGAAGACAGTGATTTCTTGTGGTTAATAGACCCCATTGATGGCACCAAAAGTTTTGTTCGCCAATATCCGTTTTTTTCTACCCAGATCGCACTGATGTATCAAGGTGAATTGGTGGTAGGTGTATCCAATGCACCTGTGTTTGATGAAATGGCATGGGCGACTCAAAGTGGCGGCGCCTTTCTGAACGGAAAGCCCATCAAAGTGAACCCTGTTTTCGAGTCACACAGCTCATGTGTTTCAACAGGAAACATCCAGTCATTAGTTAACAATAATTGGCAAAGTTTTGGGAAATTGCTCACAAAATTCAGTAAAATAAGAGGCTACGGAGACTTTTATCATTATCATCTGCTGGCTTCAGGTAAGATTGATCTGGTGGTTGAATCGGATGTGAATATTTTAGACATTGCCGCTTTGACATTGATTGTGAATGAAGCGGGTGGTGTCATCACCGATTTAGCAGGGAAGTCAATAGATTTACAAACCAGTAGTGTGTTGGCTGGAACAGAATCAACCCATGCGTTAGGACTTAAAACCTTAAATGAATGAATTATTGAAGGGCATTGAAGAATTGGCCGTCGTTGCCGGTTCTGCCATCTTGAAAGTATATGAATCAGATGATTTTGGCGTCGACCACAAAGCTGATGAATCACCATTAACCAAAGCAGATTTGGCATCACACAATGTGATCGTGGATGGTTTACAACAACTCACTCCGGATATACCCGTTTTGTCTGAAGAATCGGCAGATATCGATTTTGAAGTTCGTAAAACCTGGGGTAAATATTGGTTGGTTGATCCTTTGGATGGAACCAAAGAATTCATCAAAAGAAACGGTGAGTTTACCGTAAACATCGCATTGATTGAGTCTGGGAAAGCCGTGATGTCTGTGGTCTATGTTCCTGTTACTGACATCAGTTACTCAGCTGCAGTCGGGGTAGGGGTTTTTAAACGTGAAAATGGCAAAAAATCTTCTATTGGCGTGATGAAAAACAGCCGTTTTAAACCCACTGTAGTTGGCAGCAGATCTCATATGAGTGATGATGTGAAGTCATACCTCGATCGATTGGGTCAACATGATTTGGTGAGTATGGGCAGTTCATTGAAATTTTGTCTGGTTGCTGAGGGAAAAGCTGATTTGTATCCCAGATTGGGGCTGACTTCAGAATGGGACACCGCAGCAGCTCAATGCATTGTAGAGCAAGCGGGTGGACAGGTGGTGACTTTAGATGGTGAACCCCTGTTATACAACACCAAAGATTCTTTGCTCAATCCGTTTTTCATGGTTTTTGGCGATAAAAGCAAAGATTGGGTTAACATTTAACTGACTGACGTTCAACGGTTTTCAAAAGGGCCATTTAATGGCTCTTTTATTATATAAGTTCAGGACTTGTCTTTCAGCGACTTGATGTCGCGCCTTTGCTTTTTGGTAGGTCTTTTGTCAGGTCTTGGTGTACTGTGGTATTCCATCTTTTTCAGCAAGCTTTGTGACTCTCTTTGATGCTTGCTTTCATTGGTTTCTTGATACAAAGTTTGTGCTATGGTGGCCGAACCTCGTTTGTCAGCCAGTCCAAGCACTTCGACTTCCCAAGTCACATCATTTTTCTTGATACTGATCAGGTCGCCAATCTGTACATTTCTGGAAGGCTTACATTTTTGACCTGAGATCTTAATTTTGCCTTGTTCGACTTGTTTTTTGGCCAGTGATCGAGTCTTAAAAAATCGACTTGCCCACAGCCATTTATCTATTCTAACCATATCGAATTGCTTTGTTTGTGCCATAAAAAAGGGCACCCAAGGGGCGCCCTTTGTATTGTAAACGAAAATCAGAAGTTATGGAGCAGGTGCTTCACAACCAGTAACCCTGACATCGTCAATGACCCAACCTGCAGGTCGACCTAATGAAATGTCAGAAGTCATGCGGAAGGCAAACTGAACATCCTGACCAGCATAGGCGTCAATGTTTACACTGAATTCAGTGGCAGCCATTGGGTCACCACACCATGCTTGTGTACCAGCTGGTAATGGATGACTGAATCCTCCAGCTGTAGGTCCATCATAGTCATTGGCTATGATGTCAGCATTGGTGACTTGGGTAAACGGTCCGCCGCCCACTGAAACTTCAAGGGTTGCTGAATCATAACAACCAGGTGCATTCGATTCAATGGTCTGCGTGTTCCAGAATCTCAACGTCAATGGTCCAACACCATTAGGCAAGGACATGACAGGTGTTAATAAACTGGTGTCATTCACTTCAGCCAAATCATCAGCCTGGAATGCTTGAGTTCCGCCATTACCAACAGCTTCTAAGGCCCAGTTGGTTTGACCCACTTGGGTATCGATGGTGAAACCTTCGTCATCCACATCAAAATCATAAGCGAATTGATCAGTGATCACAGTACCTGCCGCACAGGTACCCGGTGCCACGCTGGTGGTGAATGAGAATATGGCACTAACAGATGTGTCACATGAGTTGGTTGCACTGACACGCCAGAAATGCTCTGTATCTGAAGCCAACGGGTTTGTAGTCGTATAAGTATTGGTACTTACAGTGGCCGAATCAACAATGTTGGTAAATGCCAAATCAGTTGCAATCTCAATTAAGTAAGATTCTGCATTAGCCATGGCATCCCAAGTAAATGTTGGTGTTGCTAGTACACCAGTGGCGGTATCGGCAGGTGCTGTTAAATTAGCAGAACCTGGTGCCCCATCGGCATAGAAGAAGTCAATGACCACATCTTTAACGATGTCTGGAATGACCACAGGTGCTTCAAAGCCGCCAGCAAAAATCAGATCAGGAGCGCCGGGATCAGGCACACCTGGACCGGTTGCTCTGATGGTCATGGTGGTAGGGCCATTGGTGCCCGAATTGTCAACATCAAAGCTGTAGTTTGATGTGGCATCTGGTACCACCATGTCAGGTGATATCACTCCATTGGTAACAAAACCAGGTATATCAAACTCGGTCAAAGTCACAGTTTCTGCATAACCTTGTAGTGCTGTTACATCAAAGTCAATGGAGTAACTGCTGCCAGAGCAGACACTGATTGATGCAGGATTGGCACCAATGTTGAAAGATGCAGAACCGAATTGGTTCTCAGCCAAACCCACTATCGTGTTGGTTGGTGCACCCCGGTGATCTGTCCAGATCATGGCCAGCTTGTCGTTGACTACTGATAAACCATTGTAATCTCCCCATTCGAAATTACCAGCGATGTTGGTAGAAGTAACGGTTGAGATCCTTTGTGCCCCTTCCGGTAACCATGATGCACCGCCATCAGTCGATACATTGTAGTAAAAATCAACGCCAGTTCTGTTGACTGAGTTTCGGGTGTCATAGAAACCAATATGAATTTCGTCACTGTTGCCAACCATCATCCATGGGTGGAATCTGTCAATGGCATTATTTGATCCACCTGAAAGCGGGCCATCTTCTGGATGAGGTTTGGGTAATTCATTCCATGTAGCACCAGCATCTGTTGATTTGAACACACGAATTTCGCCGCGGTTGGCTGATGCCACAGTTTGTCCGCCACCGGCACTGTCTGCAGTTTCATCTGTGATCGCAACATAAATGTTGTCATTGGAATCTACATCTACAGCAGCATAAATGAACACTTCACGTGTTTCCATGGCAGGAATGGGGAAGTCAAAACGCCCTCTGATGGGGGTCACTTGAACCACCGGGTCAAAGGTTAAACCGCCATCGGTTGATTTGGTTAAATTGATACCCGAACCGTTTAAGCCAGGATAAATGTAGTAGATGTTACCAGCTGAGTCGGTGGTGATGTCACTACCAATTCCGGTGTCAGTACCCACATTGATAGGGGTCGACCAAGTCTCACCGTTATCAGTTGATCTTGAAAAGCGCATTTGATTGTTTTTATGGTAGGTGATGTAGACATTATCAACATGCGGTGACGAAGGTGATCGGTCCACGTGAATGAACTCTTTGTCATTTTGCTGATCGCCATCAATGGTGATCATTGGGGCCCAAGTTTGGCCGCCATCATCTGACCAGGATGCACGGATGTTACAAACTGCACCACAGTTACCTAAGTCTGCTTGGTAAACCCTTTGAGGAGACACTGCAGTGGTTGACCAATCAACTGTTGGATCACAGCATGAACCTGGGTTAACTTGTGACAAAGTCCAAGTTTCACCACTATCTGTACTGTAAAACATGGATTGACCGCCACCCGCATTGACACCAGCCACAGCTTGTGTGGGGTCATCAGGGTTGAATTCTATGGTTGACTCGGCGCCTGCGGTTAACAGAACCTCCAGATCTGGATCAACCACACCACCACGGTAATTTTTATCTTGTGTGCCATCTAAATTATTTGGATGATGATATAAACCCAAACCTTCTTTGTACCAATTACCATCGATGATTAAACCACCGTAATTGATCAAAAAGGTTTGATAAAGTTCTC
Organism: Marinicella sp.; assembly: GCA_965230295.1. Taxonomy (GTDB): domain Bacteria; phylum Pseudomonadota; class Gammaproteobacteria; order Xanthomonadales; family Marinicellaceae; genus Marinicella. The sequence goes on from OZ246001.1 coordinate 3,569,132, forward strand.
TGGGGTAGAAATCACCAATACCTGGATTTTGTTTACGTGCCCAAACCTTATAGAACACGGGGACATTTCTAAGGTATTGATCATTTTCCGGTAAAAGTGCCAAGTCTGATGCTGTGAGCTGATAGTTTCTATCATCCCAAGGACCATATTGAGTTAAAGATGAATAATCAACGGATTGATCAACACCCAGTTCTTGTCTTATTTCTGCAAAGGCAGTGAAGCTCATTGTCAAAAACAAAACGATTAAAAATCTAATTTTCATTAAAATACCTCTCTCTTTTTTATAATGTTGGAAAAGCGATGATAAGTGGTGGATTCACCAATTACAAGTAAGAATTAGATTAATATTAGAAAAATTATATGTAAGTTATTTTTTGCTTAAATATTGCACACAATTCACCTGGTTTTAAACAATCGTTTGTTACAATTCTTTCTTCGGTGGAACCAGTAAATTGCCCACCAACAATCCAACTGATATGGCGACAGCAATTAACACGGCATTGAATGCAGCTTGTACTCCTGTCATGGTGTCATTGGTGTACATGGCAGATAAAGAATTAAACCCGATGCTGCCAGGAACCAACAATATGATGCCCGGGATATGCATCACCGAGGCCGGGTTTGAACTGATTCTTGAGTATATATTTCCGGCGATAGAAACCAACATGACCGCAACCAAGGATTTAAAGGGTTGTTCCATCCACAAACCAATGAAACTTGAACCCAGGTAAGCCAAAGCAATGGATAGGAAAATCCAAAAAGTGTCAGCCATTCTGGCTTTGAATAGTACTGAAAAACACAAGGCTGTAACCACCAAAGCCAAATAACTGAACCATGTAGGAACGGCATCAAGTTTATGTACTTCTGTTTCACCATAAATACTTTGGGCCACTAGATAACCCAATGCCAGGCCAAAAGACAACAGGAACAGCGTGGTCACCGCACCTGCCATTCGGCTGCTTCCTGAAACCAAATGTCCTGTTGATAATTCCCTCATGGCCACAGTGATGCCTAGCCCGGGCACCAAAATAATCAGTCCGGCCAAAGATACCAAGAAATGATCGATCGTTTGCCAGTAATGACTGATGGTTACGGCTGTAAATCCGACGATCATGGCAGCCAAAGGTGTCAGTAATTGCGACAAGTATTTGAAGGGTGCACTGTAGATGGTGATGATGCCGGTGATTAAACCCAAAATTGATGCGGTTATGACATCTGACCAACTGCCAGAAAACAGGGTTGTGAAGCCACCACCAACAACACCAAAAGACAAAGCAAACAGCCAGTTAGGGTATTCATTAGGTTTGTTGGTGATGTCTTTTATGGACTTCAATGCGGTATCAAGATCGATGACATCATTCTCAAGCTTATTGATGACCGCATTGATGGTGTGCAAAGTGTTGAGGTTGATGTCATTGGGATTGGTTTTGATCATGTAAGAACGCTGGCTGTATTCATCTTCACCAATGCTGGCCAAGACAGCCGTGGGCATGGCAAAGAAACTGGCAGCCAGATCAAACTTGTCCGAGATCACTTGCATGTAGGACTCTAACCTATGGGCAGGGGATCCTGCTTCAGAAATGGCTCGACAGATGTGTAATAAAATGTTGGCTTGTTTCCGGCGAGTGACTCGATCACGTTTCCGGTTATCTTGGTTGACCGCGTCAGGAAGGTGACTGCCTTTTAATTGTCGTTCTTTGGCCATGGTAGTGATGAATGATTCTGAATAAAATCAATGTTAACCCGATTCCGGTATATATCAAAGGTTCAGTTATATCAGATTTAACTAACCACACAAAATGTAAGCATCCTAAGCCAATGACCAGATAAATACTTTGATGCAAACGTTTCCATTTTTTACCCATTTTTCTGATCATCCGCTTGTTTGAAGTGATGGCCATGGGTAACATCAACAGCCAAGCCAACATGCCAACTGTGATGTACGGTCTTTCGAGGACATCTTCAAAAAAGTGGCCCCAGTTCAGGCCTAAATCTAACCAAACATAAACGGTGAGGTGGAGACATGCATAGAAAAAAGTGAACAGCCCCAGCATGCGTCTGAGTCTGATGAATAGGGCTGAACCAGTGAGTACCTTCATTGGTGTCATGGCCAGAGTGACCAATAAAATTCTCAAGGTCCAGATACCAGTGCGGTGTAAAATCTCCTCAATTGGATCAGCGGTTAAATTGTTTTGAAAACCATCATAAACAATCATGCCCAAAGGGATCAGGCATACCATGAAAAGCAAAACTTTAATGGTGGTGAGGTGTCGAATCATCAATACAGCTTGGTCAAATCCATGCCTTTATACATATCAGCCACATAATCACCATAGCCATTGAACATTTGCGTTTTGATGCGGCTGTTAAACAGTGAGAATCCACCGGTGATGCGCCTTTCGGTGGCTTGTGACCACCTGGGATGATCAACCTCGGGATTGACATTGGCATAAAAGCCATATTCCTGAGGCGCAATGGCTTGCCAGGAATTGATGGGTTGCTGATCAAGGAATTTGATTTTTACAATCGACTTAATGCCTTTGAATCCATATTTCCATGGTGTAATCAAACGCAATGGAGCGCCATTTTGATTAGGCAGCTTTTTGCCATACATGCCCACAGTCATCAAAGTGAGTTCATTCATCGCTTCATCCATACGCAGCCCTTCACGGTAGGGCCATGGGATTGATCTGCCATTTTGGCCTGGCATTTGCTTGGGGTCATACAGTGTTTCAAAATAAACATACTTGGCAGAACTCAATGGTTTGCAATACTTAACCAAATCTGCCAATTTAAAGCCCATCCAGGGAATCACCATTGACCAGGCTTCAACGCAGCGCATGCGATAGACCCTTTCTTCAATTTGAAAGTTGCTGATCAGTTTTTCTAAGTCAAATTGGCCCTTGTTCTCACACAACCCTCCAATCTCTACTGACCAAGGATCAGTTACGAGTGAATGTGAGTTTTCAGCAGGATCAGATTTTGACAAGCCAAACTCGTAAAAATTATTGTAAGTGGTGGCATCTTTTTCTTCTGTTAACTCCTCAATTTTGAATTGATCGTTGGTTTTTGCAGGTGGTAACTTCAGTGCCATGGCCGAATTAGATAACAATCCAGCGGCGCCAATGATGCCAGCTTGAATCAATTTGCGTCGACTTTTATAGATGCTTTCATCTGTGACTTGGTGGTCTTTGTGGGTGTTTTTAAATTTCATGAGGTTTAGCTTGGTATTTTTCATAAATATACTACAATTCAAGACACTCCAACGTGAAAATTCTTACAAATAAATGACTGTATATAATTTTTCTGCAGGGCCTGCTGCATTACCCATGTCTGTGAAACAACAAATTGAAGCCGAGCTCTATGATTGGAATGGAACAGGTTGTTCAGTGATGGAAGTGTCACACAGAAGCCAGGAATTCAAAGACATGGCTGATGAAAATGAGGCACTGGCCAGAGAATTGCTCAATATTTCAGATGATTATTCAGTCATGCTGATCCCCGGAGGTGCCAGGTTGCAGTATTCAATGCTGCCTATCAACATTTCATCACCAACGGGTCAGGCCATCTATGCGATCAATGGTCATTGGGGTAAGCAAGCGATCAAAGAAGCCGGTCGATTTACCCAAGTCAGCAGCACCGCCCCCATCAGTGAAGAAGTGTATGCAAATATCCCCGAATACGATGTCAGTCAGTTGAACCCCAACGCCGATTATTTCCATTACACCAGTAACGAAACTTTAGAAGGCGTCCAATGGCATCACTTGCCTGAAACCAATGGTGTGCCATTGTGTTGTGACATGACCTCTGACTTGTTAACTCGGAGTTTTGATGTCAGTGACTACGACATGATTTATGCCAGTGCGCAAAAAAACATGGGCATAGCAGGCATCACTTTTGTGATCATGAAAAGAGCCATGATAGGTCAATCAGAAAACTTGATTCCTACCATGACCGATTATAAAACCTATGCAGATACGCGGTCATTTTACAACACACCACCCACTTTTCCCTGGTATGTGATGTTGTTGGTGCTCAGATGGGTTAAAGCCCAGGGTGGTGTCAACGCCATTCAAAATACCAACCAGATCAAATCAAAGAAGCTCTATGACTTTGTTGATCGAAGTGATTTCTATTTAAATAAAGTGGAGCCATCATGTCGCTCAGAAGTGAATGTACCTTTTTGGCTGCATGATGAATCATTGAACCAACGGTTTCTTTCTGAATCTTCAGCAGTTGGCTTAAAGGCATTGAAAGGGCACATGGCGGTAGGTGGTATGAGGGCCAGTATATACAATGCCATTCCTGAGGCTGGTATAGATGCCTTGATTGATTTTATGCAAGAATTCGAGCGCAAAAATGGCTAAACTTGGCAAACTGAATAAATTAATGGTCAAGCATGTATTGACCATGGGAGCCACCTTAGATGGCGGTCACTTGGGTGATGTTTTGTTGCCCAGGAGACACATGCCTGATTCTGTCAAAGAAGGCACTGAACTGGAGGTGTTTGTTTACTTGGATACCGACGACAACCCGATTGCCACCACCGAAACACCCAAGTTGATGGTTGGAGAATGTGCCTATTTGAAAGTTGTTGATGTGAATAAAGTGGGGGCGTTCATGGACTGGGGGTTACCTAAAGATTTGTTGCTACCTTTTGCAGAACAACCCAAACCACTCAGGCCTGGCATGTATAAAGTGGTTTATGCATACATAGACAAGGCTTCTAAAAGGATCACTGCTTCTGCTCGACTGGATAAGCATTTGCATGAAGAAAATGGGCCGTATAAGCCTGGTCAGGCAGTCAATGTACTTTTTTGTGGTCGCAGTGACCTGGGATACAAAGCCGTGATCAACAACACACATCTGGGCTTGTTACATCACAGTGATGCACTACATAACATCATGATAGGTCTTAACAAACAGGCTTATATCAAATCGATCAATGCCGATGGCAAGATAAATTTGGCTTTACACCTACCCAATAAACAACAATTGGGAGAGCTGGCTGAAAAAATCTTGATGGACCTTCAGCAAGGCAGCGGTGTATCTTTTTTAACCGATAAAAGTTCACCTGATGAAATCAAGCAAAAGTGGCGTGTCAGTAAGGGCAGTTATAAAAAGGCGATTGGTGCACTTTACAAGCAAAAGAAAATAGTTATTTTGAAGGATAAGATCAAGTTGATTGAGAATTAACGGCTGAAAATTGACTGAAAAACACCAAATCTTTTTTTGCACATCCATTCATAACACAATTTAACAATTCATCCAAATTATTATGTTATTATGTTTGGTGTGTGTTATTCAACTTTGTGGTTGAAATAATTGTGTTTGGAGAGTTTTGAAACTTATGTATAAGTGTGTGTTCAGAGGTAGGATACTTCTGATTTTGGTGTTACTTTGGATAATTCCTACAGGTTCTATTGCCATCAATTCTGACCAATGGCAAATTGAGCACATTCAAATTGATGATGGGTTACCAGATTCTACAGTCTATTCAGTGACTCAAGACAAAACAGGGTTTGTTTGGTTCGGAACCACCAGTGGTTTAGCCAGGTTTGATGGGAATTCATTTAAATCCTTTAAACATGATGGGGCTGATCCGTCTTCTATATCTAACAACAATGCCGGTAACATTTTTATTGACTCGCAAAATAGGGTCTGGATTGGAACTTTTGGAGGTGGCGTAAACTTATTGGACTTGACCACTGGTGACCTAACGCGTTTTCCATACTCTAGCAGCCAATACAAGGTTATGGTATCTGAAAATGTGCAAACGTTTTTTGAAGATGAAAGTGGGCATATTTGGATTGGAACTGCTACTGGGCTGTATAGATACGATGGCAAGGATATGATGTATTTTGATGCAAATCAAAATGGCACGGTTCAATCCAGAGTTTGGGACATCGTAGCTGATGAAGCAGGTATGATTTGGTTAGGTACTTCTGATGGATTAAGTCAACTTAATCCCAATACGGGCCAATTCAAGCACATTAAATTGCCACCGGAAATGACCATTGACATCACCACAAATCAATTCAGGACCTTGTTATACAAAACCGGCATGTTATGGATTGGGTCTTCCAGTGGTTTATTCAGCTATAACATCAAACTGCAATCATTCGAATTTCACTCTCCAAATCAGGAAAGCATCAAAATTAATGACATATATAAAACGCCTGATGAAGATATTCTGCTTGCCAGTATGGAAGGGTTGTATTTGTACAATACACAAAAAAACATATTCAAACGTGAAAACAGTGGAGATTTGTGGCAGCAATTGTCACATGTTGACATCAGAGATATTTATGTCGATCGTTCAGGAATCATGTGGCTGGCAACCCGTGATAACGGTGTCTATAAAATTGACTTGGCCGGTGGTTTGTTTCAACACCATACAAATTATTTGCCAGAATCTCAACTTAATGAAAAAGCCAAACAAGTTTGGTCAATCGAGTCAGATCAGGATGGAACCATCTATTTGGGTACATCAGAAACAGTGTTTAGACAAAATTCCGAGAATTCATTTCAACGGATTGAAACTGCCGGTTTAGATATGATTCCTGGCTACATCAGGGATATTGAAACTTCAGATAAAGCCGGTTTGTGGGTGTCAGGAAGCACTGGTTTGTACTTTTTACCCCGAGACTCAGAAGTTGCCGAACTGATTTCCACACCATTTGATTTGGTTGGAATTGAACCCGCTGATGTATTTTCTGTTGAAATTACGGAAGACGGTGAAATGTGGTTGGCTTTGTATAATTTAGGCATTTTACGTTGGAACCCGGATAAAGACCAAGCTGAACTTATTCAATCATACAATGCTGGAGCCTTAACAGACTTGAATATCAGTCATATCAAAGAAGACAGCAGAAAAAATATTTGGATTGGAAGTAATTTGGTTGGCTTGTTCAAATACGATAATAACAGCAAACAAATTATGCTATACAATCATGATTTTAATGACCCCAAAAGTATCGCATCCAATCGCATTAAAGATGTATTCGAAGACTCACAAGGTCGTTTGTGGATCGCAACCCCCCAAGGCTTGTGTCAATACAGGTACCAAAGTGATGACTTTCAGCATTTCACCAAATCTGACGGATTGATCAATAACAGTGTTAATTTTGTTCTTGAAGACAGCCAACAAAATTTGTGGCTGGGTAATAAATTTGGCCTGTCTCAATTCAACCCTGAAAGTGAAGAAATAAAAAACTATTTGCTAAATACTGCGATTCGTCATGATGGCATGATTACCAGATCTTCCACGATTGGCAATGATGATGTTATATGGTTAGGTAGTGCTAATGGCTTTTATACATTCAATCCTGCTGATCATGAAAACCTAACAACTTATGAACCTCCACTGGTTATGACCAGTATAAAAATTGACAACCGTCCATTGAATGCTGCAAATTTGGAGTACAGTCAACAAGAATTGGTTCTGGATCATAGCAATCAATTGGTTTCTTTTGACTTTACAGTTCTGGATTACAAAACCCCCGAACAGATTCAATACTTATATCGATTGGTCGGCTTACATGAAGACTGGTTGGATGTCAGTAACACCAGGCAAATAGTTCTGAAAGAACTCAACCCTGGTAATTATCAGCTTGAAATTAAAGCCAGTAGTAACGATGGAAGTTGGTATGAACAAAAAATGAATTTATACCTTTTGGTTCAACCAGTTTGGTGGGAGCGGGGATGGGTTCGTGCGCTTTTTGTTTTAACGGCTTTGATGTTAGCTGTGTTTTTCCATTACTACAGAACTTATAAAATCAGGAAGCAAAACTTGTTGCTGGAAAATGAAGTTAATAACCGCACCATTGAGCTGCAAGGTTTGAATGAGCAGCTAGAACTGGCGGCCAATTCTGATTACCTCACTGGCTTGCCAAACAGAATGGCTTTCATCAATGCCTATGAAGAGTTGCTTAAGGACCCCAAAGCGGCACCTTTGAACAGTTGTATTGTGATGGGGGATGTGGACCGTTTTAAAAACATCAATGATCAGTATGGTCATTCTGCTGGCGATGAAATATTGATCCAAGTCAGTGCCATTATGAAAAAATTGCTCAGGGCAGAGGATTTGATTGCGCGTTGGGGTGGGGAAGAGTTTATCTTCTACTTTGCCAATAAAGACGCTGATGCAACTTCTGTTTTGATTGAACGGATTCGCTTGGCCATTGAGACCACCCAAATTCAATACCAGGACCATGAAATTCCGGTCACCATGACATTCGGGATTTGTCAAAGAACCGTCGGTATGAGCCTGATAGATTGTATCAACGCAGCTGATGAATCCATGTACCAAGGTAAGGCTTCAGGCAGGAATACGGTGGTTGTTCACGGGGCTACTTAAGGATTGATGCATAAGTTTAATGGGTGCATCAATCCATAAGCTCAAGTCTTTAATCACACTTCATCAGATTCATTTTCAAAATCTTCAAATAGGTAGGTGCTTAAATAGCGTTCCCCCGTGTCTGGCAGCATTGCCAAGATGACTGAACCTGGTTCAGCTTTTTCAGCGGTGACTAAGGCAGCAGCAAAAGTGGCTCCAGAGGATATGCCGCATAAGATACCTTCTTTAGATGCCAAATCCAGAGATGACTTTTTGGCCTGATGCTCATCGATAGGAATCAAATCATCATAGATGTTTTGGTTCATCACATCGGCCACAAAATCAGGTGTCCAACCCTGTAACTTATGAGGTGTCCATTCTTTTCCTGCCAACAGTTGTGCTTCAACAGGTTCTGTGGCTATGATCTTTATCTCAGGCCTTGCCAGCTTCAATACTTCACCTGCACCAGTGATGGTGCCACCTGTGCCATAACCACTGACGAAGTAATCCAGTTTTTTCCCGGCAAAATCTTTTAGAATTTCCGGGCCGGTGGTGGAACGATGAAAAGCAGGGTTGGCTTCGTTTTCAAATTGTCTGGCTAAAAACCACCCTCGTTCTTTGGCCAATTCTTCGGCTTTGGCCACCATACCAGATCCACGGGCAGCGGCAGGGGTTAACACGACCTTGGCTCCTAAGGCACGCATCAGTTTTCTTCGTTCAATGGAAAAGGTTTCGCTCATCACGGCAACGAATGGATGCCCTTTGGCAGCACAGACCATGGCCAAAGCAATGCCGGTGTTTCCAGATGTGGCTTCGACCACAGTCTGACCAGGCGTTAAATGTCCTCTGGCTTCAGCATCCGCAATGATCGCATGAGCCAAGCGATCTTTGACCGATGCCAATGGGTTGAAATATTCTGCTTTGACATACATGTCAACATGCTTGGGGGCGATGTTGTTTATTTTTATGATGGGAGTGTTACCAATGGTTTCTAATATGTTGTTGTAAATCATGATGATCTCTTAGGCTGTTTTTAAATATTTAATGGTAGTTGCAAACACATTGGACTCATGGGGTTTGAACCAATCCAATTGCTGTGCATACTGTGCCACTGACCCGATCACAATCAGGGCAGGGGATTTAACTTGATGTTCATTTATCATATCAGGTAATTGATACAAATGTCCTGATAAGGTTCTTTGGTTGTTTCTGGTGCCATTTTCGATGATGGCCACATATTCATCAGGCGATTTTCCATGTTTGATCAGTTCTGCCACCAATAATTCAGCTTTGATCAAACCCATGTAGACAGCCAAGGTTTGATTTTTCTTGGCGTAAAACTGCCAATCAATGGTGTCAATAGAATCACTGCAGTGAGCCGTCATGAATGCCAGACTTTGGGCATGATCACGGTGAGTGAGTGGAATGCCTGCATAGGCAGCACAGCCAACTGCGGCGGTGATACCAGGCACAATTTCAAACTCGATGCCTTGTTTGGCCAAGGCCAAAACTTCTTCACCACCACGCCCAAAGACAAACGAGTCTCCACCTTTCAAGCGACATACATGTAATCCTTGTTTGGCATATTCAATCAACAGCTGGTTGATGTTTTCTTGTTTGGTTTTGTGGTTGCCAGCTTGTTTGCCTACATCAATCAAATCTGCATCTTTTCTGATCATCTGAATAATTTCTTTCGAAATTAATTGATCATGCAATACCACATCGGCGGTTTGTAGGACTTTTATGGCTTTTAATGTCAATAAGTCAGGGTTGCCAGGTCCGGCACCTACCAGTGAAACCAAACCGTTTGTCTGATTCACATGATCAATGATCTGATCTATTTGTTGATCTGACGCGTGATTAAACTGTGCACCTATGACTGCAGACGATTTATGAGACCACTGGAAAAACCTCTCCCAGAATCGCCTGCGGTTATTAAACAAGGGTATTTTTCTCCTGATGAAAGTTCTTAAACGGCGTGCGCTTTCTGCCAATTGCCCTAAATTTTGAGGCAGCAGGTATTCTATTTTCTGTTTGATGATTCTTGCCAGAACAGGGGCTGAACCTTCACTGCTTATGGCTACGGTCACTGGTGATCTGTCAACTATGGCAGGGGTAATGAAGTCACATAAATTTTGTTGGTCAACTGTATTGATCCATATGTCATGTCTTTGGGCATACTTAAAAACCCGGGCATTTATTTCAGGATCATCGGTAGCTGAAATAATCATCCTGACGCCATCTATGGATTTGATGACACTCAAATCTGATAAATCATGTTTGATGATGGTTATTTTTTGAAGATCTGCCAATTCTTGAATGTCATCTGAAAAATTCAACGCAATACACACCACTTCAGCCTTAACTTTCAAGAGGCTCTTAATTTTTCTACTGGCAACCGAACCTGCGCCCAGCACGATCACCTGTTTGTTTTTCAGTTTTATGTTAATGGGTAAATACTGCATGATACATTTTAAATCAGCTAAAGCGCTCAATATACCCATAGCCTGACACATAGCAAAATAGTAAAAAAGCATGCCCTTATAACAAAAAGTTATCAGACGTTTAGACGTCTATATTGTTAATTTGAAATAAGGCTGCTATGATTCGGTCATATTTAAGTGTTCATAGCAGAAAACGTCATGAAATTACAACAGCTCAGATTTTTCGTATCGGTTTGTCATTCTGGTTTAAATGTAACCGCTGCTGCCAAACAATTGTACACCTCACAACCTGGTGTCAGTCGACAAGTGCGCCTTTTAGAAGATGAATTGGGGTTCAGTTTATTTGTCAGACAAGGGAAATCGTTGGTTGCTTTAACCCATGCCGGGAAAGAAGTGTTGCGAAGGGCTGAGAATATCTTGAAAGAAGTGGCCAACATCAAGGCCTTCAGCCATGAACTGACCAATGAGGGTAATGGCCAATTAAACATTGCCACCACCCATACCCAAGCACGTTACGTTTTACCGCCGGTATTAAAAAAATTACATGAAATATACCCTTCCGTCAAAGTCAATCTATTACAAGGCACATCACAACAAAATTTAAAATCACTGAAAGAAGGAGAAGTGGATTTTGTCATCAGTTCAGGTAACACCCAGGAAGCCAGTGATTTGGTTAAATTGGATTTATTTAAATGGCAAAGGAAAATAGTAGTTCCCAAGGGTCATAGATTGGCAAAGAAATCTACCATCAGTTTAAAAGAACTTTCTGAACACCCATTGATTGTTTATGTGGGTAATGACAAAGAAAGTTCAAGTTTAGTCCAAGCATTTAAAGCTGCTAACTTGGATTACAAAATTGTGTTCACAGCGAGAGATTCTGACGTGATCAAAACCTATGTACGTTCTGGGTTAGGCATTGGCATCATTGCCAGCATGGCTGTTGAAAATAAATTAGATGAAGACCTACATGCCATAGATACCGTTGGCATTTTGCCTTTGAGTGCGACTTGGTTGGCATTTAATCCAAGCCTGTTCATCCGAGGTTTTATGCATGAATTTATCCAATTGTTTGCTCCACACGTGAAAAGAGAACAAGTACAGTCTGCGATAGATAACAAACTCCTGTTGGTGGATCCTCAAAAGAGTGCTCAACCCATTGATTCTGCTTGGCAATGTTAATTGCCTGGGGCCTGACTGCTGCATACAATTGGTTTTAAATATCCTTGGATCACACACTGTTTCAAACGTTCGTTTAACTTTTCATTGACTTCGTACATAGACTCTGATAAAAAAATATAAAAGCCGTTAGAGCTTATGAATAAATAAGAGAGGAGTATCATGAAAAGTCACAAAGTATCGGTGACCATTGCCATGTTGTTGATGGTCATTTCATTTTCAGCCCAAGCCGGTTGGTGGAACAGCAACTACACCAAAACCAAATATCCTATCGTCCTGGTTCATGGCCTTTTTGGCTTTGATCAGGCTTTTGGGGTGTTCAATTATTTTTATCGAATACCTGGAGAGTTAGCAGATGACGGTGCGGTGGTTTACGTGGCAGATGTATCAGCTGCCAATTCCAGTGAAATGCGTGGTGAACAATTATTATCCCAACTAGAAACTTTACAGGCCTTATATGGTCACAGTAAATTCAATTTAATTGGTCATTCCCACGGTGCCCCAACAGTCCGCTATGTGGCATCTGTCAGACCGGATATTGTGGCTTCTGTGACATCTGTAGGCGGTCCGAATACCGGCAGTCCTGTGGCTGATGCGGTGCAAACTGTTGCACCACCAGGATCCTTTTAGAATCTGTTTTGGCGGGTATTGCCAATGCACTGGCGATTTTTATCGAAGTCATTTCAGGTAATGAAGGAGATCCACAAGATGTGTTGGGTGCATTGAATGCTTTAACTACAGATGGTTCTGCTTTGTTTAACCAGTCATACCCTGAAGGCATGCCGAACAGTTATTGTGGAGAAGGGAGTTACCAGGTCAATGGTGTTCGATACTATTCATTCAGTGGGACACGTGTTGTCACCAATGTTTTGGATCCCAGTGATGCGTTACTGGGTGCTACTGGCATATTGTTTTTTGGAGAAGCCAATGATGGTTTGGTTGGCCGGTGTTCTTCACATTTAGGGCGTGTATTGCGTGACAATTATAAATGGAACCATGGAGACGAAGTGAATCAGGTTTTTGGCTTAAGAGGGTTGTTTACATCAAATCCAGTATCGGTTTACAGAGCACATGCCAACAGGTTGAAAAATGAGGGTCTGTGATGATGAAATATAAATATTTGATCAACAGCACAGCGCTGATTTTGATATTCGCATTGGTTGTGATGTATCAATATTATGCTCCTTCAGTAAAAAACAATATCGCATTGCACGCTGAAACTGCAGTCAGTCAAGCACACACAACCAAGGGAGTGTTGCACCAAGAACAGTTAAGAAACAAGCAAGCCATACCAGCAGCTTCATTTCAACAGGTTGCTTCATTACAAGGTACATTACCTGATGGTGCAGTCAATATTGACCACAATGGCGATGTGGTTGCAGATAAAGATTTACATCGAATGTTTGATTATTTTCTCAGTGCAACTGGGGAAATGACACAAGATCAAATCAGAAGCAGGTTGTTATCAGTGGCCAGTGATTTTTTGTCATTGGATCAGTTGGAACAGTTAAGAGATTTGTTTGACCAATATGTAGATTACTTGTCAGCAGCAGAACGCTTTGCTCTTTCACAATCTGATGCTGCTGACATCACAGAACGACTCCACGCCATCATTGAGCTGCGTCAAGAAGTTTTGGGACCAGAATTAGCTGCGGCATTCTTTGCTGAAGAAGAGGCCTATGCCAAATATGTCTTGAATGATCATGGGATTTTGAGTTCAGATGTTGCAGAACAACAAGTGATGAAATGGTTGACTGTCGAAGCAATGGCCACCGAGTTTCATGATGTGTTGATTGAAAATGAATCTTTCAATGAACTGCAAATCACTGCAGCAGAACGCATGATTGTCAGGAACGATCGGTATGGTGCCCAAGTGACGCAAAATCTGGCAGCATTGGATGCCAAAAACAGGGCATGGCAAGACAAGGTCAGTCAATACATCGAATTACGCACTCAATTGGCTGACAACAGTGATATGTTGCATGATCTTGAACTGAGTTATGATGACAGGGAATTGAAAAGATTGCGAGCTTATTACCAGCAAGCCAAGAACGCTAATTAGCAGAGCCGGTGAGGTAGGCGGAGTTCCACATTGCATTTAGAATACAGCTGTTAAAAGCCTGCAGCTTGGATTAAGTCTGCTCAGAACCTCATCCGATTTTCACCCTGCATCAGTAAAATGAAATGAACTTGATTACTCATATTGCAGATGACCACCCCTGACAGCAGCATTGAACGGCTTGCCGACAAAGACTTAGACATCAATAATGAATTGATCGCCACTGCTGTGATCAACACCATGGTAGCAGATGCCCATGCCATGCCGGTTCATTGGTATTATCAGGTGAACGACATCATGCAGGCATTTCCAAATGGCATCAGACAACTGTATGCTGCGCCTGCCAGGCATCCCAGTTCAATCATGTCATTACATTCAAAGCGGAAAGGAGGCCGCCATATTGGCGATGAGACTTTACCAGAAGTCGTGGGTTCAGTGATATTGAAAGGCAAAGCTCGACATTGGGATCAGCGTCAAATCCATTACCACCATGGGATGAAAGCAGGTGAAAATACCCTCAATGCCCACACCATACTGTGGATGCTGCAAGCCGTGATAGAGCACAACAACCGCTACCATGATTCAATCTTTTTGAAGCGTTATATAGAAAAAATGACTGCAGAAACACCGAGTCATCCAGACACATATGCAGAATCATACCACCGCGGATTTTTCGCCAATTGGGCACAAGGTAAACCCGCAAGTCAATGTGCGGCTGTGACACACGACACCCCATCTATTGGTGGTTTGGTCAGGATTGGCCCATTGGTCTTGTTGCTGTTTCATCAGGGCTATGCTTTGAGTGAGGTCAAGTCCATAGCAGCTATACATTTATCATTAACTCATCCGGATATACACTTAAAAGCCATCTGTTTCCAATACATCGATTTGTTGCATGGCTTGCTTATGGCCGACTCAAAGGAGGCCAAGGTCGGTCGCCTATTCAAAACCCTGTATCAAGTGGCCGGCAAACATTTCAAACACAAAGCACCAGAACTATGGTGTGACAATCAAGTTCTCGGCGGTTTGTATTCGACCGCCTGCTACATCACCGATTCCTGGCCCGGGCTCTTATTCCTGGCTGGTAAGTACCCCGAAAACACCCGACAGGCTTTGATCAGTAATGCCGAATTGGGCGGAGATAATGTCCACCGTGGCGCTGTTTTGGCCACGATCTTGTCGTTGATCAATGGGCAACGCCTCGATGACTGGTATGACCAACTCAAACTCAAGGGCGAAATTAATCACTGTTTGAAGCAACTGGGAGTGCTGCAGTGATCAAAAAGTTTTTTAAATGGTTTTCACTGTTTTTATTGATCCTTTCAGTGGGTGGCTTGGTGAGTGGATGTTGGCGCTCAGCTAAATACCCCATTGTCAATAGACAGGCAGCACATCATGGTGAAGATGAATTCATCAGCCTGGCTCAACCGGCTGCAACACCTTTCCTTAATTACCTGCGGATGAGGCTCAAAGAAGGCATGATTGGTTCGGCTACAGACGCAGAAATTGCCAGTGTCCAAATGCCAGTTGACCTTGATTCAATCTACGCAACAGAATCACAACCAAAAATTACCTGGATAGGGCATGCCACTGCCCTGGTTCAGTATCAAGGTTTTAGTTTCTTAACAGACCCTCATTTGAGCGACCAAGCCTCGCCATTACCGGCATTGGGTGCTGGTCCAAAGCGTGTGGTGCCACCCGCCTTGCGTGTTGATCAATTACCCAAGATTGATTTCGTGGTCATCTCTCACAACCACTATGACCATTTAGATGATTTCACCGTGAAAGCAATTGGAAATCAAACCCACTGGTATGTGCCATTGGGACTGAAAGCCTGGATGCTGAAAAGAAATATTGACGAGGACAATGTGACTGAACTGGATTGGTGGGAAACTGACCAATTCAATGATCAGGTGAGTGTGATTGCCACACCATCGCAACATTGGTCAAAGCGCACACCATTTGATACCAATAAAACTTTGTGGGCCAGTTGGCACATCGACATCAACGGGTTTAAAACATGGTTTGCAGGAGACACGGGATACCACCAAAATCGTTTTAAAAAAATAGGCAATCAATTGGGTCCGTATGACTTGGCTCTGATTCCAATCGGTGCTTATGGGCCGAGGTATTTTATGTTGCCACAGCATGTGGATCCTGAGCAAGCAGTACAAACCCACATAGATGTTAAGTCTGAATACTCCATCGGCATCCATTGGGGAACTTTTGAGCTCACCCATGAATCGTTTTTAGAACCACAGCAATTGTTGATTAAAGAGATGCAGAAGAGATCATTGTCCCATCCATTTATAACCTTGAAAATTGGCGAAACGCAAAGGCTTCAAATATTGAATTGATGATGTGGGTGGATTGACTCAGCCTCCCCTGAGTTTTTTGTCGTAAGTTTTGTTGGACTTACTCAGGTCTTCGTCAGTGGGTAAAGGTTGGCCTGTATAAGCATGAAGGAAGGCTTCGCACAGTAATTCACTGTTGGTGGCATGTTTGAGGTTTGAAACTTGTCTTCTGGTGCGTTCATCGGTCAAGATTTTTAAAACATCAAATGGTATGGATACTGTGATTTTCTTAATTTTTTCACTCTTTTTTCCATGTTTCACATAAGGGTTGATGTATTTGCCATTCCAAGCCATATAAACGTCTAGATAGATAAAGCATTTATTTTAGCATGAAAGCCCTTGAAATCAATGGTCACTTCTTTTGATAGGACAAGAAAAACCCTTCTAAATCACCATTTTCTGTATACACATTGATTGCAATCAATTCATAGCCATAGACCGCAAATTCTTGATGAATTTTAGTCATTTTTTTGGCCGCCAGATTTTTTCTGGTCAACTTGTTGATGTCCATAAAAACGGTCACTGCAGACAATGATTTTTCAGCAGCTTCTTGGGCGTCAGTTTTGGCAGAAACGGGATTCATCACTATCAAGAGCATAAGAAAAATAAGAACTTTGGACCCAATCATAAAGTCTCCTGGTTTAATTTTGAATACAGCCATTGTATTTACTTCATGGGGTTGAATACAATAGTGCGGTTTAATTAATCTGGATATAGAATGAGTACGGTATTAACAGGAATTACCACCACTGGCACACCCCATTTAGGCAACTATGTTGGTGCCATCAAGCCAGCCATCAAGAGAAGTCGGGATGAAGCCATGAAAAGTTATTTTTTTCTGGCAGATCACCACGCCATGATCAAATGCTGGGAACCAGAACGGATTGCTCAATCTACCAAGGAGATTGCTGCCACTTGGTTGGCTTTGGGACTGGACACAGATAAAACATTTTTTTACCGTCAATCTGATATTCCAGAGATACCCGAACTGACCTGGCTGTTGACATGTATGACTGCCAAAGGTCTGATGAACCGTTCACATGCATACAAGGCACAAGTTGCGGAAAACACAGAGAAAGGGGAGGACGATCCTGACAAGGGCATTACTATGGGGCTGTTCAGTTATCCAGTGTTGATGTCTGCTGACATTTTGATGTTCAACGCCACAGAAGTACCTGTGGGTAAAGACCAAACCCAACACTTGGAAATGGCCAGGGACATTGGGGCCAGGTTCAATCACCATTTTGGTGATCATTTTGTCATGCCAAAAACGGTGGTGGATGACAACGTGGCCGTGTTGCCCGGCTTGGATGGTCGTAAGATGAGTAAATCGTACAACAACACCATTCCTTTGTGGTTGCCTGAGAAGAAACTGAGAAAGCACATCATGAAAATCAAAACCAACTCATTAGAGCCAGGTGAACCCAAAGATCCCAATGATTCATTTGTGTTTGACATCTACAAGGCCTTCGCAAATGAACAGCAGCTTAACGAAATGAAACAAGAATTTGAGAACGGCATCGCATGGGGCGCAGCCAAGCAGGTGCTTTTTGAGATGATCAACACAGAATTACAAGATGCTCGAGAAAAATACAATGAGCTGATGAACAACCCAGATATAATAGAAAGTGAATTACAAAAAGGAGCGGTCAAAGCCCGAGCCTATGCCACACCATTTTTGGCAAAACTAAAGGAGGCAGTGGGCATCAGACCGATCAAGTAAACTCAACAACGTGTGAGGTGAATGATGGTTGATTTTAAATTTGGGCAGGTGATGTCCACCTTGTGGAAAACCAAGGAGTTTGTTTTGTTTCGGTTCTTGATATATATGGGAATTACCCTGGCTTATATCATTGGTACCGGAACCGGTGGTGGCATAGGTTATCTCATTGGCAGTGTCGGTGATGGTAAAGAAGGTGGCTTGTTCTATGGCATGGTAGGTGGATTTACTCTGGTCAGTGGCGTGCTATATTACGTCAGGGAGTATTTACTTTATCTGGTGAAAGCAGGGCACATCGCGGTGATCGTAAAACACCTGGATGGTGAGCCGATGCCAGAAGGGAAAGGCCAGGTCAAATATGCCCAGGAAGTGGTTAAAGAGCGCTTCAAGGAATCATCGGTGCTGTTTGGGGTTGATCAATTGATCAAAGGTGTACTGAAAACTTTCAACCGCATATTTTCCGGTGTGATGTCATTCATTCCAGTATTACCACAAGGTATCGTGAACTTTGTCAATGCCGTGATTAATATGTCGTTGACATATGTTGATGAAGTCATATTGGCCTATTACATCAGAAACAATTCAGAAAACCCGTGGGAAGATTCACGAAAAGCACTGGTGTTGTACGCGCAGAACTACAAAACGTTTTTGAAAAATGCATTGTTTTTGACCATCATCACATGGGTGTTGTCCTTATTGGTGCTGATTATGGTGTTCGCACCGCTGGCCGGTCTTTTGGGGTTGATCGGTTATGATGGCAATGTGTGGGTGTTGGTACTGGCTATCGTGACAGCGTGGGGTATCAAAGCAGCACTGATAGATCCGATTGCCATGACTGCTTTGATGCAGGTGTTTTTTAAAGTGACTGAAGGCCAGGAACCCAATCCGGAATGGGAGGCCAAATTGGAACGTGGATCGAAAAAGTTCGTTGCGTTAAAAGACAAAGCTTTGGGATGGGCCAAGTCCAAGATGGGTGGCAATAAGTCACCTCAAATCGATCAATAATAATTGGAACCGCGCTTGCAAAAACACAAGCGCGGTATAGATATTTTGCAAGCATTTACCCTGAAAATCATACAAGTGATAGACCAAATACCACATGGCAAGGTGGCAACATATGGTCAAGTGGCAGCCATGGCGGGGAACCACCGTGCAGCCAGACAAGTTTCCAGGGTCTTACACACATGTAGCAGCAAATATCAATTACCCTGGCAT
The DNA here is from genome assembly GCA_965230295.1 of Marinicella sp. Lineage (GTDB taxonomy): Bacteria > Pseudomonadota > Gammaproteobacteria > Xanthomonadales > Marinicellaceae > Marinicella. The sequence continues at coordinate 3,588,438 of OZ246001.1, forward strand.
CGTGTCATTGGTGCTGCAGGTAAAATTTCCATCCCCAAAGATCACCCGGGATATTTCAGACAAAAGAAAAAACTCGAATCAGAAGGCATAGAATTTGGTCTGGGTGATACAATAGACCTCTCTCAATTTCAATGGCAAGGCTAAGCCGTCACAATAAATCTCAATGATCAAAACGTCTGAATTCATCAAACGTCGCAAACAACTCATGAAAATAGCCGGTCAAAACTCGATTACATTGTTGAGTAGTCGACCAGAACTCATTCGCAACGGTGATGTATACCATGGTTATCGACAGGACAGTGATTTTTATTATTTATCTGGATTCAATGAACCGGACGCTGTTTTGGTGTTGCTGCCCAGTCGAAAAGGCATGGAACAAATTTTATTCTGTCGGGAAGCAGATCCCCAAAAAATTAAATGGGATGGACCCATGACAGGAACTCAAGGAGCCGTGGATGATTATGGCTTTGATGCAGCTTATGACATCAAAGAAATAGATCGTCGCATGCCTGCATTGATTGAAGGTTGTGAAAAAGTTTGTTTTAAAATCGGTGAGAACAATGAATTTGATCAAAAATTAACCCATTGGGTTAAATCGATTGAAACACGAAAAGGGCAAAAATCAAAAGCACCTGAAGAGTTCATGTCGATCAGCCATGTGATACATGACATGCGATTATATAAGAGTCATGCTGAAATCAGGTGTATGAAAAAATCAGCAGAAATTGCTGCTGCAGCCCATGTTCGAATGATGCAAGCCTGCCAACCTGGAAAATATGAGTACGACTTACAAGCAGAATACGCACACCACTTAATTCAGAATCAATCTCACAGCAGCTATCCACCCATCATTGGTGCTGGCGAGAATGGCAACATTTTGCATTACATAAAAAATGATCAGCTACTGAATGATGGTGAATTGGTGTTGATCGATGCGGGTGCAGAATATGATTTTTATGCGTCAGACATCAGCCGGACTTTTCCAGTAAACGGGCGTTTTTCTGCTAGGCAGAAGGATCTTTACGAAGTGGTTCTGCAAGCCCAAACAGAAGCCATAGGTGCGGTGAAAGTAGGGCAACACTGGAATGATTTTCATGATGTGGCTGTTAAGATCATCAGCCAGGGTTTGTTGGACCTTAAAATCATTAAAGGCACTTTGGATGAAGTGTTGGAAGAAAAAATCTATTCTAATTATTACATGCATATGACCGGTCATTGGCTAGGCTTGGATGTGCATGATTGCGGTGATTATCGAGTGGACGATTTATGGGTTGAGTTGGAAGAAAACATGGTTTTGACCATCGAACCAGGACTCTACATCAGTGAACATTCAAATGCACCTAAAAAGTGGCGTGGTATAGGCATTCGGATTGAAGACGACATTCAAGTCACCAAAAAAGGGCCGGTGGTGTTGAGTAAAAACGCACCCAAAGGCATCAAAGAAATTGAACAACTGATGAGAGGATAATATGAAATATACTGTTGTTTTTTTACTGTTAATAACAACTTTGGCAGAAGCCAAAAACATTCACTGCGGGAACTTATTCGACGCTGTATCTGGGCATATGCTTAAGAATCAAGTGGTTTCCATGGAAGGCAATCGCTTTGTTGCCGTAGAGGCTTTTGACAATCAATCGATTGACATCGACTACAGCAACCAATATTGCTTGCCCGGCTTGATGGATATGCACACGCATTTGACTTTTGAGCACAGTGCCACACGATACATTGAGAAATACCAACTGAATGAAGCTGATGTGACTCTGAACGCTGTTGTGTTTGCCCAACGAACATTGGATGCAGGCTTTACCACCGTCAGAGATGTGGGCGATGCATTCAATGTGTCTGTGGCTTTAAAAAAAGCCATCGCTCAAGGCAAAGTTCCTGGCCCAAGAATTTTTACGGCAGCCAAATCTCTGGCCACAACTGGCGGTCATGCTGATCCCAGCAATGGTTATCGTGATGGCTTGTTTCCACATACCACACCAGATCATGGTGTAGTCAATGGTGCTGCAGATGCCATGCGAGCGGTGAGACAACGTTATCAAGATGGTGCAGATTTAATCAAAATCACTGCCACTGGCGGTGTGTTGAGCCAAGCTTCCAGCGGTGACAATGCCCAGTTCAATGATGAAGAATTGACTGCATTGGTTGCAACGGCTCAAGATTATGGTTTTAAAGTGGCTGCTCATGCGCATGGTAAAGCAGGTATGAAAAGGGCGATTGAGGCCGGTGTGGCAAGTATTGAACATGGCACTTATCTTGATGATGAAATCATTGAATTAATGAAAAAACATGGCACATTTTTAGTCCCCACTTTAATTGCTGGAGATTGGGTGACTGAAAAGTCAAAAATTGATGGTTTTTTCCCAGATGTGATAGCAAAAAAAGCGGCAACCATTGGCCCAGTCATTGCTGGCTCTTATAACCGTGCTTTGAAAGCTGGGGTGAAGATAGCATTAGGAACTGACAGCGGTGTTTCAGAACACGGCAGAAATGGTGAAGAGTTTGCACTGATGGTGAAACATGGAATGACGCCAGCTCAAGCATTGCAAGCAGGGACCATCCATGCGGCTGAACTATTGGGACAATCATCACAGTTGGGACAGGTGAAACCAGGTTATTATGCTGATATGGTGGTGGTTGATATTAACCCATTGGAGGACATCAACATCATGACTGCAGTGAAAGTGGTCATCAAAGATGGTAGGATTGTTAAGCACTGATTATTCACCCACAATCATTTGACCGATAAAAAGAGACAGTCATGAATATAAAAAACATCATTTTCATCATCACTGCATTGATCTGGCTGCCTGTACAAGCTTGTCAAACACCAGCGAGATCTGCCATCATTGGTAAAAAATACCCCGATGTGGATTTCGCTAAAATGATGCATCAGGCTCACAACCAACCCTACAAAGGCTATGAATTTAAAAGCAACCAACCTTGCACAGGTGGTATGGCTGATATATTTTCATGTAACAATATCGATTTAAAGGGGCATCTGGATTTGGCGACTTTAGGTGGTGGCCAAGGTTCTGATTCATGGGGTTGGAAACATGAACCCAGTAATCGATACTTTGCATTGGTGGGTAGGTCAACAGGAACCTCATTTGTCGAAATTACCGATCCTGGTAATCCGGTCTTTTTAGGTATTTTGCCCAGTGAGTTCGAAAGCAGTACTTGGAGAGACATCAAAACTTATCAAGATCATGCCTTCATTGTGGCTGATAACATTGGTGACCACGGTATGCAGGTTTTTGATCTGACTAAATTGTTAACTGTTTCCAATAAACCTGCCACTTTTACTGCAGACCATGTCTATCGAGGTGGTTCATTCCAGGAGGCCCATAACATCATCATCAACCCCGAAAGTGGTTATGCTTATTTGGTTGGTGGCAACACTTGTAGTGGAGGTTTGCACATGGTCAACATCAGTTCACCGTTGTCACCTTCTTATGCGGGTTGTTTTGCTAATGACGGATACACCCACGATGCCCAGTGCTTAAACTATGATGGTCCTGATCCTGACTACCAAGGCAGAGAGCTGTGTTTTGCCAGTAATGAAGATACGGTGACAGTGATTGACGTGACCGTAAAGAACAACCCCACTCAAATTGCCCGAACAGGATATACTGGCAGTCAGTACACTCATCAGGGCTGGTTAAGCAAAGACCAACGATTCTTTTTGATCGACGATGAACTGGATGAACAGTTTAATGGCGTGAACACCCGAACCATGGTCATGGACTATAAAGACATCGACCAACCCGTGTATAAAGGGTACCATGAGTCTGATGGCTCATCTATAGATCACAACCAATACATCATTGAAGACCACACATATCAAGCCAACTATTCAAGGGGGTTGCGGATTCTGGAACTGGGAAATTTGAAGCAACCGGAAATGAAAGAAGTGGCCTATTTTGATACCTATCCTGAAGGCGACGGAACCGGCTTTCCAGGTGCATGGAATGTCTATCCGTTCTTTGATAATGGCATAGTGATCGTTTCTGACATCAACAGAGGGGTGTTTATCCTTGAGCCTAATTTACCAGAAGTTGATTTGATTTATTACGATGGAGTAGATTAAAAGTTTTTTGAAATCAGAACCAGTCCCTAAGTTCCACAAAACGTTTGGTAGTTTAAATCACCATCTGCCGCAGCATCCTGATATCTATGCGTGCTGTCCAGTACCTCATAAGGAGATCTCAAGACAGTCATAAAATCGTTCACAGCGTCTGGAGTTAAACGGCTTTCAGTTTCCGACAACACACGTTCAACATGGTGGTTGCGTGGTATCACTACAGGATTATTATTTCGCATTAAATCGAATGCTTCTTGATCAGTGATGGCATGATCATTCAAATGTTTAGACCATTGTTCCATCCATGACTGATGGGGCACCAAATTTGATTTGGTTTTTTGAATAGACCTGAATTCAGTAAGTTCATAGAATGTTTGGGTGTAATCCAATTGATGTTTTTGCATCAAGTCCAACAAGGCCTTTATCAATGACTCTGGTGGTGTTAGATCTGGACGGATGCCAATCTTAGCTGCCATCATGCGATTAAATGCAGCCATGTATTGATCGCCAAACCCCTCTAACAAGGGCATGACTTTATTGACCGCCAGTTTTTCATCTGCGTCAATTAGCGGTAACAAACATTCGGCAAATCTCGCCAGGTTCCACTGTGTGATCCATGGCTGGTTACCAAAAGCATAACGACCCTGGTGATCTATTGAGCTGTATACTGTGTGTGTATCATAAATACCGAGCATGGCACAAGGACCGTAATCTATGGTTTCTCCAGACAGCAGGCTGTTGTCGGTATTCATGACGCCATGTATAAACCCAACACGCATCCACTCAACCACTAAATTAATTTGTTTTTCAATGACATTCGCCAGTAAATTGAAGTATTTTGTCTCATCATCTATATCGGTGGCAGGGAAATGTCTTTCTATGGCAAAATCTGCCAAACGTTTGACCTCTGTAGGCATGTTCCGGGCTGCGAAATGTTCAAAAGTACCAATGCGTAAGTGCGACTGAGCAACACGAGTCACCACAGCGCCAGTGGTTTGGGTTTGTCGAGCCAGAGGTTCGCCTGTAGTCACCACTGCCAGGGTTCGGGTGGTTGGAACCTGTAGGGCAAACATCGCTTCAGACATGATGTATTCTCTGACGGCTGGTTGGATGCCACATTTTCCATCGCCATTTCTGGAGAAGGGTGTTCTGCCAGAACCCTTGAGATGTAATTCCTTAACCTGACCACTCCTGTCGATGAGTTCTCCCAACAAATGAGCCCTGCCGTCTCCTAACTGAGGATTGAATTGCCCGAATTGATGGCCAGAATAGGCCATTGCAACAGGGAGTGAACCATGAATGATTTGTTGGCCGGAAAAATAGTTGGCTTTGTGGTTTTCACCGACATCAATTCCAAGGTCATTGGCCAGTGAGTTGTTCCACAATAAAATTTGTGCATTGGGTACTTTCTCAGGTACAGCCGGTTGACTGAATTGTTTCCCCAGGTCGGCATACTGATGTGTGAGGCTAAAAGTCATGGATGGTTCAGGGTTTTTCTTTGATCAGTTTTTGATACATCGATGGTACCACCAATAACGACAAAGCGGTAGATACCAGTAAACCGGAAATGATAGACCAAGCCAAAGGCGGCCACAAAGTTGATTTGGTCATGACTAAAGGTAACAGTCCTGCGATTGTGGTTAAGGTGGTCAGGATGATCGGCCTGGTTCTGCGGGCAACAGCTTGCTCTATGGCTTTTTTCATTGGCATTCCTGCATCTTGATTTTTCTTAATTAGATCAAGCAGTACGATGGCATTGTTAACGACAATTCCCACCAGTGCAAGTACACCTAATGTGGCAGTGAACCCAAATGGTGTGCTGGTCAACAATAAGCCAAATGGTACACCGGCGAAAGCCAATGGTACAGTCACCAAAATGATCAGTAATTTTTTGAATGAGTTGAATTCTATCAGTAAAAACACCAACAACATGATGATGCCAATGGGCAGTGCCTTTCCTAATGACTGGTTGGCTTTGCCAGACTCTTGAATGGAGCCCGCAACATAGTAACGAACCCCGCGTGGAAATTCGACTTCTTCAAGCTTGGGTAAAAATTCATTCAGAACATCGTCATAAGTATAGCCATCGACTGTTTCAGAAAAAACCGATGCGGTTCGCTGTAAATTGATGTGATTGATAGATGCAGGCAACCATTCAACACTTTTCTCAGTCAGTGCATTCAGTGACAATTGATATTCTCCATTGTGAATCGAAATGTCATCTAAATCCTGGATATTAAAATTCACATGCTCAGGTGACTGCATAACGATGTTGATGGGATCTTCATTACCACGGTATTGGCCAATTATCTGTCCTGAGGTTCGTAATGCCAGTCCACTGGCCAGTTCATCTCTGGTTACATCATTTCGGTTAAGTAGGGCATCTTTGGGAGACAATGTCAGTTTTGCCATGCCTAATCCAATGGTGTTGCGCAGAGTCCTGGTGCCAGGAGATTCGCCGAGTAAATCCTGAATTTTTCTCACCGATTCTGTGAGTTCTTGTCGATCCTCGGCGATTACCCGGATCTCAATGGGTGCATCCGCCGGAGGTCCTTGTCCCAACCTTCTGGCCACAATTTCAGCTTGCGGGTATTCGGGGGTCACTTCTGTAGTGATCCAATCAATGATTTCATTGCTGTATGCCACATCATCAAGAATACCAATGATTCTTGCAATGTGAGGAGCTCTGGGCTTCTCCACCAAATTGTAATAAAACACAGGGCCGGAGTTACCTACAAAGGTGGCCGTTTTTTGTACATGTTCTCGATCAGATAACTGTCTGGCGATGGTCTGGGTGATTTGGGTGTTTTGAATGATGTGTGAGTTTTCCGGGAATTTGATATCAACTATCAATTGATTGCGATCTGTGTCAGGAAAGAACTCTTTTTGCACGTGGCTGAACATAAAGGCTGAAATCAATAAAAAGCCTACGGCACCCAGAATGATGATGTTGGTTTTACTCACGGCAATTTGACCCAACTTATGACCCAGTAGTTGTAATTTGGATTCTCTGTTTTCTGCATGTTGCTTCAAAAATATATGGCTGAAGGCTGGTGTCACCATGATGGCATAGACATAACTGACAGATATGGAAAGGATGATCATGGTTGGAATGGCCCGGGTGAAATCGGCGGAATTCCCTTGAGACAGTAACATTGGCATGAAAGCAGCGATGGTGGTACCCGTTGCTGAACCCAAAGACATCGCCAGATTTTTCACGGATGTAACTGATGCATCTGAACCTCGCATGCCTTCGTCGATGTGGTATTGAATGTTTTCAACCATCACAATGGCGTTATCTACCAGCATACCCAAACCTATGACCATACCGGCAATGGCCATCTGGTGTAACACACCACCGCCCAAGTTGAACAATGCCAACGATGAAAACGTCACCAGGGGAATAACAGTGGCCACCACCAATCCAGGTCGCAAACCTAGAAAGAAAGCCAGGATAATGGTCACCAGTAGCATCCCGGTTAGTAATGAACCACCCAACTCTTGAATTCGATCCAGAACACGATCCGGTTGAAAGAAGACTTCTTCTATCGTCACTTCAGGATATAAACGCCTGATGTCATCCATGTAAGTACGCAATTCTTCACCAAAATCCACCACGTTTAATTGGTTGATTGGAACATACAAGGACAAGGCAATGGCCCGTTCTTGGTGGTGCCAAAATCCAGAGTTTGATACATTTTCTGCTTCAAGCCTGATGTCAGCGATTGCTGATAATGGCAGTTGTTCCCCATTGGTTAACTCAATGCTGGTGTTCTTGATTTCTTCGATCGATTTGAATTCAGTGTGGGCGTCAATATTGACTCGGTTATTTCCAACATGCAAGGCGTTGATTGGCTGTGCTTTGGTGCGTTCGTTGATTTGTCGGGCGATGGATTCATGGTTGATGATCGAACTGTTGTTGAATGATTCCTTCAAAGTGATGGTGATTTGTTCCTCCGGCATTCCATACAAGGAAACCTTCCCAATGCCAGGTAAATTGAACATGCGATTTTTAATAGATTTGGCCGCCTCTCGTAACTGCATGATGTCATTAATTCCAGACAAACTATAAACTGCCACAGCCGTATCGAGTAATCGATCTTCTACTGAGGGTTCAAGTACACCGTCAGGAAACAGCACTTGTGCTTTGTCAACAGCTCTTCGGACACGATCCCAAACCAAATCAGTGTCGGTGATGTGATCCAACATTTTAACAATGACCTGGACAAATCCTGAACGAACGGTGGCCCTGATTTCATCTATTTCTTCTATTTGGGCCAGTTCTTCTTCGAGTGGTTTTAAGACCTGCTTTTCAATCTTTTTAACATCAGCTCCAGGATACTGAACCAAAACAAAACCCTGGCGGTAAGGAAAGAAGGGGTCTTCCTGGCGATTCATGCTGGTCCATGAAAACAAACCAAAAAGCGCGAGGAAAATAGAAGTGGTTAATATCAGTCTTTTTTGACCGACCAGGACCCTGACTACACTCATGACCGGCTCAACATTTGTTTCGGAGATAAGTTAACCTGACCAGCCGTGATCACTTCAACTTCACCCTGTTGTGACATGCGCACAATGACATCATTGTTTTCTATATCTATCAGCTCAATGGGTGCTTGAATGACCTGATTGTTCTCAATCAGAAAGACAAAAGGTTCATTGATGCCGTCGTCAATCACACTTTCTATGGGCAATCTAAAAAACTCACCAATACTTTCTTTGATCTGCACGGTTATCTTTTCGCCAGACTTGATGTCATACATGATGGGCACATCAAGCATGACTTTGAACAATTGGGATTTTGGATTGGCCGATAGGCTGATTTCTTTGACTGTAGCATTGATGAATTGGTTGTTATATTTCACTGCCAAAGACTGACCTTGTTCTATATTGCGGTGCAAAAAAGAGGGTAAGAATATGGGTGCTTCTAAAGAATTTACGCCGCCAACCACCAGCACAACTTCACCTGGACTGATGACTTCACCCGCTTCTTTGTATATTTCAGCGATGTTACCGGCAAACGGTGCCTTTAATATGGTTTCATCAAACAAAGACTGTGCTTGCTCAAGTTGTGCTTCAATACTTTTTTTGGTGGCTAATAAATTGTCCTGTTGATTGGTCAAACGGTCCAGCTCATTTTGACTGATGGCGTTGGTTTTTTTAAGATTTTCAACCCTTTTTACTTCCGCTTCGTTTTGTTCCAGTGTGGCTTCAATGGCCTCAATTTGGCTTTGAAACTGTTGTATCTGAGGCTCTAGCGAAGGATTGCTTACTTTGAATAATTCTTCACCAGCTTCCACACTGTCACCAATTTTAATGAATTGTTCTTCAATGATGCCGCTGACCTGAAAGGACATGTTGGCTTGATCTGTGGGGACTACAAATGCTGCCACTTGATGGGTTTTGAATTGTTCAGATGGGCTGAATTTTGATGAACTGTAACCAATATTCTCTATGGGCTTAGTGGATTCTTTTTCTGCTTCAGTTTGGCATCCTGTCAGGCAAATACAGGCCATCATCATGACCATCATTGTGGATTTGTTTTTCATGGTTTTATACCTTCAATGGTGTTTTCTATGAAGTCATTGATGAATGATTCTGGATTCTTGTATATGGATTCATCCCAATGTTTGTAATGACATTCAGCGATAAAGTATTGATTGATTACAGTGATGAAGTTCATCACCAAGATGACCGGATTGAACCCCTTACGCATCAGTCCATTTTCTTGTGCTTGTTTAATCAATTCACTGCCTCTGGCAATCAACGGTTGGTCCATTTGTCCGCACTTTTCATCGTTTTCCAAGTGTGCATAAGCAAAAAACCGTGGGATCAATGGATTGTTCTTAACAAATTCGAAATAATAGAACATGGATTTTCTGATCAATTCAATGGGGTCTTTTTCTCTTTCAAATAAATTAATTTGGTTTTCAGCATATTTTTTGAAAAACTTTTCTTTCACGGTTTCCCACAATTGCTCTTTGTTTTCGAAATGATGAAATATCAAACTTTTTGTTACCCCGGCTTGCTTCGCGATCATCGACAATGAAACATGTGCAAACCCATGGGTGGCAAATAATGCCAAAGCTTCGTTCAGTATATTTTCTTTTTTTGATGTATTCATGGGCTCAATTATATGATTGACTGACCGATCGGTCAATAAAGGATTGTAAAAAACAAGTAATTACATTTGGCATATTCAATCAGAGGCCAAAATAAGGTAATTTGTAACACTTTTACCTATGAACCGTGAAGTCAGGGTGATCGAATTAAACGACCGCTACATATATATTGATGGTAAAATTTTTTGCTTTTACTCACAACCACTCACTTGGGAGACATGACATGCTAAAACCCTTTGTACGACGAAAACACATCAAGCTCTGCGTGTGTATTCTGATGTTGTTATCATTCGTTTCAATGGCCAACACAACCGATCAATCAGGGACAAAATTACTGCGATTTGCAGATATTCATAAAAACAAAGTGACCTTTGTTTATGGCGGTGACATCTACACTGCAGACATACAGTCAGGCCAAGCAAAACGACTGACTTCACACAAAGGTTTTGAGACATTTCCTAAGTTTTCTCGTGATGGCAATAAAATCGCTTTCACCGCTGAATACACGGGATCAAGACAGGTTTATGTGATGAATACCGACGGCAGTGGTTTAAAACAACTGACATGGTATAACGACGTGGGCCCCATGCCACCAAGAGGTGGTTTTGATTATCGCATCTTAGACTGGTCAGCTGACAGTCAAAATATATTGGTGCGTGCCAATCGATTGCCTTGGGGCATTCGTATGGGACAACCTTATTGGGTCCCAGTACAAGGTGGCATGGAACAACCATTGGCTGTTCCTGAAACCGGTGGTGGCATGTTGTCACCTGATGGTAAAAAATTCATATACACCCCGATAGACCGTGAATTCAGAACCTGGAAACGCTATCGTGGTGGCCGTGCTCAAGACGTATGGGTTTATGACTTAGAAGCCAACAGCAGTGAGCAATTAACCACCCATGCGGCCACTGACCATCAACCGGTATGGGTTGGTGAGGACATCTATTTCATCAGTGACCGTGATTATCATTTGAATTTGTATCGATATGTGGCAGGTGGTGAACCTGTAAAGGTCACAGATCATCAACAGTATGATGCATTGTGGGCATCGGCCGGCCCAGATGCCATAGTTTATGAAAATGGTGGAAATCTCTGGCGATATGACCCAGCAAGCCAGCAAACCGAACCATTGAATATCAAAATCACAGCCAATCAGGAACACCTGTTGGCGCAGCGGAAAAATGTCAAAGACAACATAGATTCGATGACCATATCCCCTGATGCCAAACGGGTGGTTATTGCAGCCAGAGGAGAGCTGTTCTCAGTACCTGCAAAGACTGGTGAAATCAAAAACATCAGCAATACCCCCAGTGCCAGAGAAATTGATGTGACGTGGTCACCTGATGGTAAGCAGGTTGCTTATTTAAGTGATGCTTCTGGTGAGTATGAACTGTATACCAAAAACATCAAAACCAACAAAGTGACACGCATAACCAGTGATGGCAATACTTGGCGCTTCCCGCCGGTGTGGTCACCTGACAGCCAGAAAATTGCTTACGCCGATACCAACCAAACTTTATGGGTCGCTGATGTTGAGAAGAAGAAAAGCAAAAAAGTAGATCGTTCCAGCAGAAATTTCATTCAAGACTATAGTTGGTCACCTGACAGTCAATGGTTGGTTTACAGCAAAACTGAAAACAGTGGATTTGGCTCATTGTATGTCTACAATCTGGGTGGTGACAAAGTCAGTCGTTTAACCAGTGAGTCATTCAATGATTTCTCCCCAGTCTTTGACCCTAACGGCCGTTACTTGTTTTTCTTGTCTAACCGAGACTACAACTTGTCTTTCAGCAGTTATGAGTTCAATTATTTATACCATCGGGCTACTCGTGTCTATGCAGCCACACTCAACGATGACGTGCCTGCACTGTATCCATTTCAAAATGATGGCATGAGTACGGCTTCTAAAAACAATAAAAAAGCGGACACCGATAAAAATGCTGACAATGAAGAAATCACAACAGTAGACATTAAATTGGCTGGATTTGATGACAGGGTTCGGGCATTACCAGGCGGTGCCAGCAATTATAACAACCTACAGTCTAATGGAGATGCGGTCTTTGTGGTTGAAAATGGAACCAATGGAAACAGCATCAAAATCATCAGTTTAGAAGACAATGAACAACCCAAAGTGGTGATGGCAGGTGCAACCAATTACCTCTTGTCGGGAGACGGTAAAAGCATGTTGGTTCAAAAAGGTCAAAACCACCACATTGTCAAAGCGGCTGCCGATCAAAAAGCCAAAGAAAACCAACTGGATCTCAAACATTTAACTTTAAAAATTGACCCGAAAGTTGAATGGCAACAAATGTATACGGATGCCTGGAGGATCCTCAGGGATTGGTTCTATGATCCAGGTATGCATGGCAATGACTGGCAAGCCATACATGATAAATACCAACCCATGGCAGCTGCCGCCACCCATCGCACCGATTTAGACTACGTTTTTGGCGAGATCGCCGGTGAAATGAATGCTGGACACATCTATGTCAATTCTGGTGATCAACCACAAGTGGAGCGCCAACAGAATGGTTTGCTTGGTGCTGAATTCGAAAAACACAAAAGTGGTTATTTTAAAATCAGTAAAATCTTTGCCGGTGAGAACTGGACTCCCAACAGGCGTTCTCCATTGACTGAATCTGGGATAAAAGCTGCTGTGGGTGATTTTGTGTTGTCAATCAATGGTCACAGTACCAAAGACACTGCCAATATTTATCAATTGTTGGAGCACACCCTGGACCGCACTGTGAGTATCGAATTGAATGACCAGGCGAAAGAATCAGGATCTTGGACGGTCCATGTCAAACCCATTGGTTCAGAAAGCCAGTTGCGTTACTTTAATTGGGTTGAAGAACGCCGTGCGATGGTAGACAAGTTGTCAGGAGGGCGCATTGGTTACGTTCACTTACCCAATACAGCCATTGATGGCAATCGTGAGTTGTTCAAACAAATGCTCCCACAAATAGGTAAAGATGCTTTGATCATTGACGATCGTTACAATGGGGGTGGTTTTATCCCTGATCGCATGATCGAACTGTTGTCGCGTAAAACCATCAACTACTGGAAGCGCAGAGGTCTGGATTTAGACAGCAACGCCACACCATTGATTGCTCATGATGGGCCTAAAGTGATGTTAACCAACGGCCAATCCAGTTCAGGTGGTGATGCCTTACCTTATTATTTCCGCAAAGCAGGCTTGGGTAAAATCATTGGTACCCGCACGTGGGGTGGATTGATTGGGATCAGTGGAAATCCAGGGCTGGCAGACGGTGGATCGATTTTGGCTTCAACATTCAGATTTATGGATACAGAAGGCAATTGGGCGGTAGAAAATGAAGGGGTTTCGCCTGATATTGAAGTGATCGATCGACCAGAGTTGGTGGCAGCGGGTAAAGACCCGTCCATTGAACGGGCGGTTGAGGAATTACTGAAAGACTTGAAAGAAAACCCCAGGAAAACGATCAAGTCGCCGCCAGCGCCCACTGAATTTTAAAACAAGGATTTCTTTGTAAATAGATTGACTTTTACCAATCTATGTGAAAAATGTACGCACTTGTCCGATGGGTTCGGGCAAGTGTAACCATTAAAAACGTGCTATGTGGCACCGAATTAGCATCTAAAGGAGGCTTAAACATGCAAAACAAATATACGAGAAAAATGAGTTAAGCGCCTACCAACATATTTTGTTTGGAAGGCCAAGATTAACAGTGCCTTTCAGACTTTCAAAAAGCCTGAAATGCATTGCATGTCGGGCTTTTTTTATGCCAGAAAAAAGGCAAGCCTGATTTTTATAAGGAAACAGGCAGCAAGTATTTGCTGCTCAATCAGAGGAGTCTTGTGAGGTCGGTTTTCATCCGAAGAGCTTGCCCTGATACAGATCGGGGATGAAAGAAGGGAAACAAGACACAAAAACTATGCCAATATTAAAACAAATAAACAAGGGTAAAGTACCCATAAAAATATATACAGAGGACATTGCACCCCAAGCCATCAATCAACTGGTGAATATTGCCAATTTGCCCATTGTTCACCACCATGTGGCAGTCATGCCGGATGTGCATGTTGGGATTGGAGCCACCGTAGGTTCGGTGATTCCCACACTCAATGCTGTTATTCCAGCAGCGGTTGGCGTTGACATCGGTTGTGGTATGAATGCGGTGAGAACCAGCTTAACAGCCAATGACTTACCAGATCATTTATTTGGTGTCAGGCGTGAAATTGAACGACTTGTTCCTGTAGGTTTCAACAAACACAAGAAGTCGGTGGTCAACCGGTCCAGTATCAATGGATTAGACAAGCCATTGGATGAAATCTTACATAAACACCCAGGCATCATGAAAATGTTGAAAAACTTCAACCCGACCTGGCAAAACCAGTTGGGTACATTGGGAGGAGGTAACCACTTCATTGAATTGTGTCTGGATGAAAATGATGATGTGTGGATTATGCTTCACTCCGGTTCTCGTGGCATCGGCAATGTGATTGGTCGATACTTCATCAACCTGGCCAAGAAAGACATGCAAAGACACCAACATCATTTACCTGATGTTAACTTGTCTTACTTGTCGGAAGGCAGTGATCATTTCGATGATTATGTGATGGCTGTTAATTGGGCCCAGGAGTATGCCTGGATGAATCGCCAGGAGATGATGAAATTGGTGGTGAAGGCATTGCAAAACAGTGCATTGCCAGCATTCACTTTAACCAAGAAAGCCATCAACTGCCACCATAACTACATATCTCACGAGACCCATTATGGAGAGGCGGTTTATGTAACCCGTAAAGGTGCCATCAGAGCAGGTGAAGGTGAGCTTGGCATCATTCCAGGGTCAATGGGAGCTAAATCCTATATTGTTGAAGGTAGGGGTTCAAAAACATCATTCTGTTCATGTGCACATGGAGCAGGGCGAACCATGAGCCGCACCGAAGCCAAACGAACTTTCAATACCCAGGATTTGAAACATCAAACCATGGGTGTTGAATGTCGCAAAGACAAGAACATGCTGGATGAAATTCCGGGTGCCTATAAGGACATCGATCAAGTGATGGAGAATCAACATGATTTGGTGTCTGTGGTTCATACTTTGAAACAAGTGGTTTGTGTCAAAGGATGAAAAAGTAACAACCGCTGTTGGACAGTCAGCAGCGGTTTAACTTAGGAAACGATATGCAAGATAACAACGACAGAAAAACTAAAAACTTTATGAATACGAAAACACATATGAGAGAACATCATGAACAAACAACTGTTAGACGAGGTGTTGTATTGCTTATCTGATGATCGACACACATACCATTATTTCAAAGATAAATATTGTATGTTCCTGTTAGATCATTACATCAAGGAAGAAACACCCGTTAAAAATATTAAAAACAGCCACTTAGCCAGGTTTTGCCAAAAACCAGTGGTCAAAACATGGTTAGCCGGCATGGGTAAGAAAACCGTCAATCCAGAAATGATAGCTGCCATGTGGCCAACTGATCTATATCACTTCACTGTGACATTAGGTCAGTGGGGTGGTGATGACCCCTATTGGCAACAAACGGCCAGACCCGGGTTTAACCTGGTGGTTCAATTGAACTTCAGTCGTACACACGATCGAATGTATCAGGCAGTGATTGAAAAAGATTCTACATATCAACCTTTTGTTTGTGAATCTCATCCAATCCATGGGCATCGAAACACCATTGCTTGGGCGCGTTTAGACATCAGTGAAGATTTTTCAGAGGTGCTGATTGAAGAAGTACAAAATGATTGGCTCAGATATGCTTGGGGGCTTTATCAGTCCATTAAGAAAGATCCCAATGCAGAACGCCTGGCACGGCATGGCTTTCGAACCAATTGGGATCGACTTCAAGCTTACTTTGAAGATGAGATCAAACCCATGATGCAGGTATGGGATGAAGCCATCTTGTGTGCCACATTGGAATATGTAGTCACTCAGATTGGCGCGGAAAAGATCTATATGTATGACCATTTGACCGGTGTAGAGATGAAATCGATGGGTCATTGGCATCCACCCAGATCTTTATACACCCAACTGCCTAAAAAGTTCGGTTTTGAAATCACGACGGAATCACCCCGATTTTACCAGGATGATTTTCGTCTTGAACGGCGAATGAAAAAGATTCGCCAAAGGATGACGCCTAAATGGCATTTTTTAAATTTAAACAAAGGAGGTATCTATGCCCAATAACAACCGCAGAAACTGGGTTGCCAGAGCAGCCATTATGCGCAAAGGCGGGGTTCATGAAAAAACCCATAAGACCAAAAGAAAACAGGCCAAGCAGGCCTTAAAGAAAAAAATCAGAGCCGAGCACTTCGGCTCTTTTTTGTTGGGTATTCGCCAATAGCCACCAGTCAACAGAGACTGGTGGCTCAGGATCGATCACAATATTTATGCAGTAGGGCAAACTTCGAACTCGTTATTAGATGACATTGAGCATTTTAAACCCACCTAAAAAACTCAACAGTGCTGGACAAGCCAATAGAAACCTCGACTCAGGGAATATTCAGTGCCAAAACTTTGAACCTTTTCAAAAAAATCAAAGGGATTGAGTTGAATCAATGTTTTTATGGGTGGTTTCACCGAGACTTTTGGTATGATTCGGAGCTGAAGTTTGGGGTGAGTTAATGAGTAAATCAATTCAATTAATTACATGGTTTTTTATCATGCAGTTGAGTGTGTGTAACATAGCAATTGCTGAACAACCGTGTACAGAGGTCATCAAGAAAGGCGATTATCCTGCTGCTCTGAAAGTGTGTAGTGATGAATCACACAGGAAATCTAACCAAGATATTGAGGTCTTGCTCTCATTGGTGGAAATCAACCATGAACTGGGTGATGATGAACAAGAAGCCTACTATTTAGCCAAAATCAAGACCCCCCCTACATTTCTTGAAAACATCGAATACCAATATCAATGGAATCGCAGGGTGGGGCAAAAATACTACTTTTTAGGCGATTATCAACAGGCCAAGAAATATTTGCACAAAGGCCTAGACATTGCCACCACCGAGGCTCAGCAAAATTGGCAAAGCAAGAGTTACAACGATGTGGGTTTGGTTGCTTATAAATTAAAAGATCACACCAGTGCTTTGAGTTTCTTTAAACAAAGCCTCAACCTAAAAAGAACACATGGCAATGCCTACGAAGTGGGCAAAACACTCAACAACATCGCATTGGTGCACATGGAACTGGAAGAACATGAGCAAGCGGTTGATTTTTATGAGCAGGCACTGGATCAATACCTCGCCTATGTCAAAGAAGATCAATTCGATGAACGGGTGTTTCAACAAATTGCCCATATCTATGAAGACCTGACCCAGGCATACACAGCTTCAAAGAATGTGGTCAGAGCCAAAGATTACGCGGCTAAAATGGTGGCCACATTTAAATTAAAAAACTCACCAAAAGCACAGGCCAGGGCATTGTTAAACTTAACCAGGCACCACTTGGGTTTACAGCAATACCCAACCGCCAAAGTGTTTTTAGAGGAAGCCAAGCGGTTAAAAGCAGACAATGATTTTGCATTCGAAACCAGTTACTTCCTGGATGCCGCAACCATTGCATTCCATCACAGCAAACACTCTGAAGCCGTGCAGTTGGCAGAGCAGGGTTTGAACGCTGCCATAATCGAGAAGGACCATCGATTGATCAGTCAGTTCTATGCCCGTTTAAGTGATTTCTCAAAGGCGGAAAACCCCTCATTGGCATTGCGTTACATGGAACAACAGCAACAAAGTCGTGAGGCATTTTTACAAGAAAAATATGACAAAGACCTCAGTACCATTAAACATGAAGTTGAAAAGCAACAAATCAAACATGACCTCATCAATGAACAATTATTGAATGCACAAAAGTCTGCAGAATTGCAGCGACTGACCAATGGTGTGTTGCTGGTTTCAATGGTTTTGCTGTTGATCACGGGTGTATTTATCACCTATGTGGTCAATAAAAAAAGAGAGCAAAAGGAATTGCTCAAATCGATCAAACACCACAAACAGCAATTATTCATGATGCAAAATCAACACATGGTTTTGAATGAGCCTGATCAACTGAATCAAAATCAAGGGGTGAAGCAGTCACTGAAAGTCAATTTGGTCAGTACCATGATAGATGCATTATCGATTTGGGAAAAAACCACCGGCAAAGACCGCATTGAATTGGCTGAATCCAGTAAGGTATGGACCATTTCAATTGATAATGGCACCCTGAGAACACGGTCATTAGACAAGTATTTGGATGTTGAAAAGATACCAAAGAATCCCAGATGGCGGAATGTGGTTAAAACTTGTCACTTCATTCTGTCCAGAGAGGAATTGTCAGCAGAGGACCGTTCCCACATGGAACAAAAGTTGGCCGAGTTACTCGATCAAGTCAAGCAGTTGTCATTAGGCAAGGTAGCCTGATATCTACTCTGTTTCAAGGTTAGAAATGACTTCGACACAGTTGAATGACAGGCCTTGGCTGAAGTCATACAACACATGATGGTCTGCTGCTGCACT
The DNA here is from genome assembly GCA_965230295.1 of Marinicella sp. Classification (GTDB taxonomy): domain Bacteria; phylum Pseudomonadota; class Gammaproteobacteria; order Xanthomonadales; family Marinicellaceae; genus Marinicella. The sequence continues at coordinate 3,607,162 of OZ246001.1, forward strand.
GCTGCCATCAATGAAAGTAGATGGTCCGATGAATTGCGGTATCAAGCCATCAGGAAATAAACCGGAGTAACTGACGGAAACGCCTGCACAAGTGTCGATGGCAATCGATCTGGCCTCATTGAAATGATCGAATACACCACAGGTTTTAAACACGCCATCCCAGTCATCACAAACCACACTTTCTGGGCTGATATCTTTGCTCTTTTGGGCCACTATTCTTTTGATTTCCTGTTTGACCAGGTCTTTCTTGAAGCTTTTTTTGAGATCGCGTTCGGACAGATGAAAGGTATCAATGATGTTGTAGGTTGAATGTGGAGAAATTTTAATGGTGTCCTCTGGATACACCAGAATTTCTGTGAGGAATTCATGTGAGTTAACAGGATGAAAACACATAAACATACCAACGAATAATACCTTCTTCAACATTGCCCAACACCTCTCTGATTAATAGCAACAAGATAATACCTTGTTTTTGCCCGTGTTTAAGAAATGATTCTGGTAAAAACTGGTAAAAATCCAATTTTGTGATGTACATCAGTATTTTACAATTCATGCCAACAACTGATCAAAGTCGAGAATTCGTTGTTTGTGGTTAATTTTACCAATGTTTCCTGTGGTATCGGTGGCAATCACTCAAAGCTTAAATACCATGTCATTGGTTCATTATTTGAACGTCATTATTAACTAAAGAGGTAAAACACCATGAATATAGAAACAAAAAGCAAATCAAAACTGATGATCATCTGCTGTCTGATTGGCCTGTCATTACAGTTACAAGCCGCAGGAACCATCAGCGGTCCTGGTTGGTATTATCCAGCTTATCCGATTGGATCAACCCCCACATACACAACCATCTTCCTGAAAGGTGCCTTTGCAGATGAGGTGTCGTGCGAACAAGCCAAATTTTTAGATTATGACCCAAGTGATGGTATCAAGCCATGGGATGGTGGTGCAGGGTGTCACTATATATATGAGAACGACATTGACGCCATCAATGAAATTTACAGTTTGGCATTCAATCCTGGAACAGATCCAATCATTGGATTGGATGCTGAGATGCAACATGAATTCATTCAACAAATGGAACAAATCAATGAAGCCCATGACATCAAACAGTACAAAGCAAAAATCAACCGGTTGATTGATTCATTCAGTAAGCCAAGAAAGTAACAAGAAGTCAGGATACAAAAAAAGCCGCAATCATCTGCGGCTTTTTTTTGCATACATAAGTGTTTTTACTGACCCACTTCAGTCATGGCCATGATGTTGTAACCTGCATCGACATAGGTGATTTCACCAGTGACACCAGATGCCCAGTCAGAACATAAGAATGCAGCCACTTTGGCAACTTCTTCTTGACTGATGTTGCGCTTTAAGGGGGCGGCTTTGGCGACGTGATCCAACATGGATTTGAAATTGCCTATACCAGAGGCGGCCAGGGTTTTGATGGGGCCTGCTGATATGCCATTGACTCGAATGCCATCAACGCCCAAAGCATGTGCCATATAACGTATATTGGCTTCTAAAGCGGCTTTGGCCACACCCATGACGTTGTAATTTGTCATGGCTCTCACAGCGCCCAGATATGATAAGGTCAATAACGACGCATCCCTTCCTGCCATCATTTCACGAGCTGCTTTGCCGAGTGCAGCAAAACTGTACGAACTGATGTCCATTGCAGTTTGGTACCCATCTCGGGTCAGGTTGTCCAGATATGAGCCTTGTAACAATTCACGTGGCGCAAAACCGACCGAATGAACGATGATGTCTAAGCCATCCCACTCATTTTTGAGTTCGGTGAACACATCATTGATTTGTTGGTCAGAAGACACGTTAAGCGGTAAAACGATGTCTGAATTGGTTTGTTCAGCAATTTTATCAACACGTTTTTTCAGCTTGTCATCCAGGTAGGTGAATGCCAATTCGGCGCCTTGTTGATGCATGAACTCAGCCGTACTCCATGCAATTGATCGGTTGCTGGCAACGCCAACAATAAGTGCTTTTTTACCTGTAAGAATACCCATGGTTTTTCCAATAAAAAGTGTTTCTTATCTTACTTTTTTTGCTGTGGATTTGCCACAGCTGTGCTCTAAATGCTTGATTTTTCAAACGTTAGTTTGAAATCAACCAACACTTCATAGTTGATGCTTTGTAAGCCAGCAATCTTGGTCAACTGGTTGATGGCATCATCCATATTAAAATCTTTGGCATTGATCATGATCGGCTCAAAGTTAACGACCACCATTTGTCCTTTGACTTCTTGTATGATGACTTGTGTGTTGAAAGTCTTCTGGTGACCATGCAGATCCAATTGAAAGGACACTGTGTAGGGTTGATCCATCAACCATTGGTTGGGTAATTGTTGGCTGATGCTGGCTGTTGGGTATGTTTCAGTTTCAAACAAGATGCTTCTGAGGCGCTCATCCCTGATAGGGATCAGTGTGTCAACAGAATTCAAATCAAGTAGCAGGTCTAATTTTTGCTTGCTGATTTGTCCTGATTTGAATTGAATACTGTGTTCTTCAACAGCGACTTTGTTTTTAGTCGACAGAAAACTCAATGTGCTTTGCTCGGTTATTAACTGCCAATCGGTGTTTTCAATGGTTTTCGAACCTGGTTTTTGCTGTTGTTGACAGGCAACCAAACAAAAAATCAACAACGACAGTTTGATTGATTTAAACATGCATCACTCTCCTTGCTCATCTGCAGGAATCAATGGAACCTCTGTGACTTTGGCAAGTACACCAAACTGTTGGTGGTCAAAGTATTGCCATTCGCCCAACTCAACCCGTTTTTGTTGCGCAATTTTATGAATGATTTGTTCGCCTTCTGCATTGATGCGAAATAAATTCATTTTGACATGAAGGTGGGTGAATCGTTGCTTAGAAAAGGCCACTTGGCCATCGATACTGTAATCAGGGTGAATTTGTTTGGTTGGAAACAGGGTGGGTATCATTGGTTCATCTGCTACAGGCTGTTCAATGGAGTCAATGAGGCTCAGTTTTACATATTCAGGCTGTAAAAAATCAGTGGCCGGTTGGCGCCATTTTTGGTGCAACAAAGGTTTTAAATTAGGGTTCACTGCAAGCCGGTCAATGACAGGGTGTTCCATCGTGTTGGTTAACATCACCCAGCTCAATACATCAACTCGCTGAGGTTGTTCATCAATGGGAACTTGCCATTCTTCAGCCGCTTCCTCTGGAACTTCTTCTGGCTCCTGATAAATAAATAATGGCATTTCTTGATCCCAAAACTCCAATATTCTGCTGTTTTCAGAATCCACCAATGGGGCATTGTTGAATGTTTCAGTGCTCGGTTGAGCCAGGCGCCTGGCAAATACCACCACATCCACATCATACACCACTTCATCCTGATTAAACTGAAGGTACTCTTGTGCCAGTGTGTTCTGACTGACGACCAGCATCATCAGTGCTGCTCTTATGGACATAGGTATTTTCATGTGTGCAGTATATCAAATAAGTAATGAATTGCATCAATGCGTTCAGCTGCATTCAGAAATTCACCGGAATAACGCAATCCATCGTTAGGCAAAGGTTTAAAAGTATCTGGCTTCTTTTGTATGAGCTGAATCAATTTGGCATAGAAAGTAGGGGATTGTTCATTGAACTTCAAATCGGCAAAATCTTCGTTCATCACAATTGATTTGATGTTCAAAGATTTGGCTTTGTGTTTGATTTTTAACACATGAAATAAGTTTTGTGCTTGTTCGGGTAAAGGTCCAAAGCGGTCAATCAACTCCACCTTGATGTCATCCAGGTCCGCAGGTTGTTTGAAATTATTCATGCGCTTATAAAAAGTAAGGCGGGTGTAAACATCAAACATGTAATCCTCTGGAATCAATGCCGGGATATTAAGCTCAACATCTATGTGATCATAAGGGTCTTCCAAAATGTCGATTTCTTCACCATTTTTCAAGGCTTGAACAGCACGCTCTAACATGTCGCAATACAAGGAGAAACCAATGCTTTGAATCTGACCACTTTGTTCTTCGCCCAGCAGTTCTCCACTGCCTCTGATTTCCATGTCATGGGTTGCCAGGGTAAATCCAGCGCCTAAATCCTCCAATGATTCAATGGCTTCCAGACGTTTTTTTGCGTCTTTACTGATGCCTTTCCAACTGGGAATGATCATGTAAGCGAATGCTTTGTGGTGTGAGCGACCAACCCGGCCCCTTAATTGATGCAGTTGGGCCAATCCCAATTTGTCAGCACGATTAATGATGATGGTGTTGGCACTGGGCACGTCAATGCCGGACTCAATGATGGTGGTACAAACCAAGATGTTGAATCGTTGTTTGTAAAAATCCACCATGACAGCTTGCAATTCTTTTTCATGCATTTGTCCATGAGCCACACGCACTCGGGCGCTGGGATTGATTTTCTGGATGGATTCAGCCATTTGCTCAATCGTTTGAACTTCATTGTGTAAAAAGTAGACCTGACCACCCCGTTGAATTTCTCGGGTACAGGCTTCATTGATGATGCTGTTTTGCCATTCCATCACTTGGGTCTTGACTGACAGCCGGGCTTTGGGTGGTGTGGCAATGATAGACAAATCCCGCAATCCAGACAAAGCACTGTTCAGAGTCCTTGGAATGGGTGTTGCTGTGAGTGTTAAAAAGTCCACATCGGCTTTCAGTTGCTTCAAGCGGTCTTTCTGCTTGACCCCGAACCGATGCTCTTCATCGATGATGACCAGGCCAAGGTTCTTGAACTTAATCCCTTTTTGGATCAATTTGTGGGTGCCAATCACAATATCGGCTTGACCTGATTCACAGGCGGCTAAAATTTCTTTGGTGTCGGTGTTGTTAACAAATCTCGACAACAGTGAAACTTTGATCGGAAAGTCAGCAAAGCGATCAGCAAAGTTATCGTAGTGTTGTTGAGCCAGCAAGGTGGTGGGGACCAAAAGCACCACTTGCTTGCCTTCATTGGCAGCAACGAAAGCCGCTCTGAGGGCTATTTCTGTTTTACCAAAGCCCACATCGCCACAGATCACTCGATCCATATGAGTCTTGGCCTGCATGTCCCTGATGACTGCTTGGATGGCATTTTGTTGATCTTCAGTCTCATCGAAAGGAAAGCCGTCGCAAAACTGGGCAAACTCTTCCGCATCTACTGTCATCGCCTGGCCACCTGCAGCCTCTCTTTGGGCATACAGTGAAAGCAACTCCGCTGCCACATCTTTGACTTTTTTGGCCGCTTTTTGTTTGGCTTTTTCCCATACATCTGAACCCAGTTTATGCCAAGGCGCATTTTCTTCACTGGCACCGGAATACCTGGAAACCAAGTGCAAAGAAGAAACCGGTACAAATAACTTATCTCCACCGAAGTATTCAACTTCAAGGTATTCGGCTTCTCCATCATAGTCCATCATTTTTAGGCCACGATATCGCCCAACCCCATGGTCTATATGAACGATCGGTGAGTCCAGGTGTAAATCGGTGAGGTTACTGATGATGTCTTCAGGATTGGCTTTGTACTTTTTGACTTTCTGGTTGCGGGTGACCCGTTGTCCAAACAAACAGCCCTCATCTAAGATGGCTACTTGCAGTGATTTCAACCACACACCCTGTTCAATGGGGGCAATACAGATACCCCTTGGGTCATTGCTTTGTAAAAATGACTGAATGTCCGGAAATGTTTTGAACCGTTTATGGCAAGATTTCAGTTTGCCGATGATCAAATCTTGTCTACCAGGCGAGTCAGCTGTAACCAACATTCTGTGAGGTACTTGATCGCAAAACGCCACCATGTTTTCATGCACATCTGCATTGAAGCGTGGCGGTAACTGGCTTGATAGGTCTATGCAGTCTGCTGTATTCTCAGAGTCCTGGTTGACCCATATGTTTTGAAAGGCGGTGATGTCTTTAAAAGCAGTTACTGCATCGAGGTACAGTTCTTCAGGTGCCAGAATGGGGCGTTGTAAATCATGTCTGCGCTCTTCATACCGTGCTTTGATTTGTTTTTGCCAAGTTTGCAATACAGGCAAGGTCTTTTGGCAATGTATGAACACGGCATCTTCTGGTATATAATCAAAGATGTCAGCCACTTCCCGATGAAACATCGGCAGATACTGTTCGATCCCTGAAAACTTAATGGACTTCCTGACATCCTGATACAGGGTGTTCTTTCTGGTGTCAACATCAAACCATTCTCTGAAGCGGCTGAGGAACAATTCTCTGGCAGGGTCATCGAAGGGAAATTCATTGGCAGGCATCACCTGAATTTTATTGGTTTCCCTGATGGTCAATTGAGTTTCGGTATCAAAAATACGAATGCTGTCGATTTCATCATCGAACAACTCAATACGATACGCGTTGTGGCCACCCATCGGGTACAGGTCCAGAACACCGCCACGAACCACAAATTCACCTGCTTCACGGACTTCATTGACATGGATGTAGCCATTTCTTTCGAACAGTTCACGCCATCGGTGCAAGTCAAATTGGTCACCGACTTTTACATTCAGACTGCGACCTAAGATAAAATCTTTATTGGGCAGTTTCTGCATCAGGTTTTGCGCTGGCATCACCACCACGGCGTTTTGTTTAACACGGCTGATATCAGCCAAAAACTTCATCCGCTCCGAGATGATTTCCGGGTTGGGTGAAAAGACATCATAGGGCAGGGTATCCCAAACCGGAAAGTGCAGCACTTTGATGTCATCATGATCCGCACACAGTTTGATTTCTCGTTCCAGTACCCGTGAGTGGTGAACTGAATCAGTTAATACCACCAACAAGCCAGGATGTCGTTGGTGAAATTCATGAATGGCCAATGGCAGGGCCAAACCTTTTAAGTTAAACCAATTATGATTGTTGTTGTGGTTAATGGATGGGGGAAAAATCACAGAGACAGCGGCTGATCAAAGGCATGCATTGTAACAGTTTATAGCTGTCAGTCACAGTTGGAAACGTTGGTAAATCTCTTGAATTTTTGTGTTGTTTACTTATCTATTTTTATCAGCAGACAATCAAAAAAGAAAGCAATGATCATTGCGAGGGAGGAACGACCGCGGCAATCCACAAATAAGGAATGTTCTTGGGGCTCCATTCACTTTTGTTTCAGACAAAAGTGAAAACGACCGCGGCGAACATGACATGCTACCTCACGCACTTCGCCTCTGATTCGCAAAGCTCACCAACCGGCTCGGCGGGTCAAGCTGCTCAGCAGCTTTCCAGTTATGGAATCTCCTTTGTGATAATAGTCTATATAGATAACAAACCATTGGAGCAAGAAAATAAATTGGAGAACTGGTCATCAGTTCGACCGGCGCACTCGGTTAGGCAGGCTATGAAGTAATTGCGGTTTTGCAGAGCAAAGAAGTAATTACGTAATGGCCGATCAGCCGTGAAGTGAAACTGGTCGCTTCCGCATCCTGCTAGCGCGACAGACCTACATCCATATAGGCCAGTCAGAGGGGGCAAGAGCAGGCAATGAAAGTATGGCGGTTTGGCGTTAAGCCAAGAAGCCTTACTTGAATACCGTAGCTCGTCCGAAGTAGAGAGATATGCTCGCCGAGGTCGCTTTCATTTTTATCGGTAACAAAAATGAATGAAGACCCAAGGGCATCCCTATTAAAGTAATTATGGTGGTGTTAAAAAGAAATATTTAACCACAGTCATCTAATCAACATCACAACTGAGTAATGAGATTGCCACAGCCTACACTCAACTCGATTGGGTGTCGCTTTGCTCCTCGCAATGACAGTGTGTTTTTTGCATCAATTATTTGCATTGGGCTCCATAAACCAGTAAAATTCGCGAACTTTTCCTTGCTGCACTGGTGATTTTGTCCACCGGGTGGCATATTTTTAAACCGAAAGGAGTTACAAATGAGACATTACGAAATTGTCATGTTGGTTCATCCGGACCAATCTGAGCAGTTACCTGCGATGATCGAAAGATACAGCGGCATGGTAACCAATGGCGGTGGTACCGTTCACCGTTCAGAAGACTGGGGTCGTCGCCAGTTGGCTTATTCTATTGAACGTTTACACAAAGCTCATTATTACTTGTTGAACATCGAATGTGGTCAAGAAGTGATTGATGAGATTGTTGATGCATTCCGTTTTAATGATGCCATCTTAAGACACATGGTTTTGGGTCGCAAAGAAGCCGATACAGCTGATTCACCTTTGAAGAAAGTAGAAGATGAAAAAGCCAAGAAAGTGACTGAAGAAGAAGTCAAGGCCGTTGAAGCCAAAGAAGCTGAAGCCAAAGAAGAAGCGGCTAAAGAAGCCGCTGCTAAAGAAGCTGAAGCTGCCAAAGAAAAAGAAACTGCAGAAGCAGCTGAACAGGAGTAATTACCATGGCTAAACCACAAAGAAGAAGACGCCCAGCACAACGCATCATCAGTCGCAACTGTAAGTTCACTGCTGCCGGCATCAAAGAAGTCGATTACAAAGACTTGGACATGTTAAAACAGTTCATCACTGAAACTGGCAAAATCATCCCTAGTCGCATCACTGGTACCAAAGCCAAATACCAAAGACAATTGTCAACGGCTGTTAAACGTGCCCGTTACCTGGCTTTAGTGCCTTACTGTGACCAACACGGCAAATAAAGGAGTCAATCATGCAAGTTATTTTATTGAACAGAGTACAAAACCTGGGTGATTTGGGTGAAATCGTTAAAGTAAAAAACGGTTACGCCAGAAATTACTTGATTCCACAAAAACTGGCTTCACGTGCCACTGAAGAAAACATCAAAGCGTTTGAAGCACAAAAAGCTGAGTTGGTTGCCAAAGCCAAAGAGTCTATGGCTGCTGCACAAGCGCGTGCTGAGTCAATCAACGGCTTGAGCTTAACTGTCACTGCCAATGCCAGCCCTGAAGGTCATTTGTATGGTTCTGTTGGACCACGCGAAATTTCAGACAAGCTGACAGAAAGCGGTTACCCAGTTGATCCAAGTGAAGTGATTCAATCAGAAGGTGCTTTCAAAGATGTGGGTGAGTATCAAGTTAAATTGATCTTACACGCAGATGTTGAAGCTGAATTCACTTTGACTGTTGATGCGGAAACTGAGGAAGCCTAAGCCTTAAGTTTCACAGCAACATAAAAAAGATTTAAGCCGATTATGATTTTACTTGTAATCGGCTTTTTTTATGTTCAAAATGAATGTCCCAAAATGATCCTGAAAAAGCAGAAATAAAGATGAATGACATGCGCCCGGTCAGAGCACATAACGACAGCATAGAAAACCTAAAAATACCTCCTCATGCAGTGGAAGCTGAAAAAGCGGTGTTGGGAGGTTTGTTGTTGGTGGCCAGTGCCTGGGACAAAATTGCCAGTAAGTTAGCAGCTGAAGATTTTTATCAAAAAAACCACCAACATATCTTCAAAGCCATCGCATTCATCAATGAAAATCAACAAGCCTGTGATGTGGTTACTGTCAGTGACTGGTTAGAAGCCCACAGCTTGACTGAAAAATCAGGTGGTTTGGATTATTTGGCTGAGTTGGCGGCCAACACACCTGGTGCGTCGAATGTAGAAGCTTATGCCAAAATCGTTCGGGAAAAATCTGTGCTGAGGCAGCTGATTCAAATCGGAAACGAATTGGCAGAAAAAGCCTTCAATCCGGAAGCACAAACCGCTGATGAGTTGATTGAAGAGGCGGAAAAACTGGTTTTTCAAATACGTGAACAAACCCTCAAATCACAATCTGGTTTCCATGACATCAAGGAAGTTTTGAAAGAAACCATAGAGAATCTGGAAGTGTTGGCGGAAAGTGATGGAGACATCACTGGTCTGCCATATGGCTGGGTTGATCTGGACAAAAAAACGGCAGGTTTGCAGCGATCAGACCTGATTATTGTGGCGGGTAGGCCGGCCATGGGTAAAACTTCATTTGCAATGAACATCGCCGAACGTGCAGCCATAACTGGCTCATCTGTTGCGATATTCAGTATGGAGATGGCCGCCCATCAGTTGGTGATGCGCATGTTCTCATCACTGTCACAAATCAACCAGGCTGACTTGAAACGCGGTAAACTCAAAGACAATGATTGGCCAAAACTGGGACAAAGCAGTGCCTTGTTGAGCCAATCAAAATTGTTTATAGATGATCAGCCGGCATTAAGCCCCAATGAAATCATGTCACGTTGTCGTCGCTTGAAGAATCGCCATGGGTTGGATTTGATTGTGATCGATTACCTGCAGTTGATGCAGGTCAAAGGCAAAGTCGAAAACCGTGCCAATGAAATTTCAGAAATATCTAGAAACCTCAAAGCCATGGCCAAAGAGTTGGATGTGCCTGTGATTGCCTTGTCTCAATTGAATCGTTCATTGGAGCAGCGACCCAACAAACGTCCTGTGATGTCCGATTTGCGTGAATCAGGAGCCATTGAACAAGATGCCGATTTGATCATCTTTATCTATCGTGATGAAGTTTATAACCCCGATTCTCAAGATAAAGGCAAAGCTGAAATCATCCTTGGTAAACACCGAAACGGTTCGATTGGTAAAATCGATTTAACCTTCAGGGGGCAGTTCACTCGATTTGACAATTATGAAAATGACATCATGCTAGAAGACCCGGGTGCTGACTTTCACTAGATTATGCACAGAGAACGAGGCACCAAGGCCAGCATCAACACCCAACACGTTAAGGATAACCTCGACGTCTTCAAACAACTCCACCCTGGAAAAATAATAGCCGTGGTCAAAGCAGATGCTTATGGACATGGCTTAGAACGTGTGGTTCCCGCACTACAAGCCTGTGATGCTTTTGCGGTGGCCACCATTGATGAAGCCTTGGAATTGCGTTATCTTGATGCCAGTAAGAGGATCATCCTACTGGAAGGTGTATTCAATGAGTTTGAAATGCAAGCAGCCGTTAACCACAGTTTTGATGTGGTTTTACATCAGGACTATCAGCTCGATCTGTTAGCTGGCATGGATGAACCAAAGACGGTTGATGTGTGGTTGAAGATAGATTCGGGCATGAACCGTTTGGGGTTTAAACCGGATGAAGCAGAAGGAAAGATCACTCAAATGATTTCCATGACTGCGGTCAATGAAATCAGGTTGATGTCTCATTTTGCCTCTTCTGATGATGTGGGTTGTCAACAGACAATAAACCAGCAGGGCATCAATGAATGGCTCATAGACAAAGGTTATGAATATTCATTGAGTAACACCGGTGCGGTACTCAACCACTTGTCTGACATCCATGAATGGGCCAGGGTTGGTATAGGCTTGTATGGTATTTCACCGCTGAACGACACCAAATGGGCATCAGACTTTGGTTTGAAACCGGCGATGCGACTCACCGCTAAAATCATAGCCAGTAAACACATCTCAGCAGGCAGCTTGGTTGGGTATGGTGGACAGTTCAAAGCTGATACTGACATGCGTATCGGGATAGTCGGCATTGGCTATGCCGATGGCTATCCTTGGTCAGAACACAGCAGCAGGGTGGTCGTTGATGGTCAAACCGTCAATGTATTGGGCCGGGTTTCCATGGACATGATTGCCATAGATCTGACCGGGTTTGAGCAGGAAATGACCGGTTCAGAGGTCGTCATTTGGGGTGATGAATTGCCCATTGAACGGGTGGCCAGCGATCTTAAAATGATTCCTTACGCACTTACTTGTGGTATTACCAAACGTGTAAAATTTTATGATATTCAGTAACATAGTCAACTATTTTAAGAAACAAGTTGAGCCTAAAGAGTGGCCAGTATTGATCTGGTCCTTCTTGTATTTTGTTTTTCTGTTAGCTGGTTATTTTATTCTAAGGCCCATTCGTGAAGAAATGGGGGTCACGGCCGGCCCTGAAAATTATGGTTGGTTGTTTCTTTCAACTTTCATAACCATGCTGCTGTTGCAACCTTTTTATGGCAAGGTGGTTTCAACTTATTCAAGAAAGCAATTCATCCCGATCATTTATGGTTTTTTCGGCTTGATGATTCTGATTATCTGGTCTTTGTTTCACCTGATAGGGACAGAAAGTGTTTACTTGGCAAGGTTCTTTTTTGTATTTGTCAGTGTCTATAATTTATTTGTCGTTTCTATTTTTTGGAGCTTCATGGCAGATGTCTACACCAAGGCACAGGGTAAACGACTGTTTGGTGTGATAGCTGCTGGAGGAAGTACAGGTGGCATTTTAGGCAGTGAATTAACCAGTTATCTGGTCTATCAGGTGGGTACCATTAATTTGTTATTGGTGTCATTAATATTTTTGATGGTTTGTATATTCATTGTATTCAAAGTCAGAAAATTTGCCACAGATTCATCCATTAACACAGGGGCACCTTTGGGTGGCAGTCCAATTGAAGGCATGAAGTTATTATTGGATTCAAAGTTTCTTCGTCAAATTGCATTGATGGTGGTAATTTCAGTCATTATTGGATCTATTTTTTACTATTTACAAGGTGAGTATGTAAGGCAATTTTTTCCAGAAAGAGATCAAAGGACTGATATTTTTGCAACAATTAACAAATACACCAATTACCTCACATTGTTGTTTCAATTGGTACTAACTCCTTGGTTGTTGCAGAAGTTCAAAATTCACAACATCCTGGGGATTTATCCAACCATGATGATTTTGGCCTTGTTAATGTTTGGCTTAATGCCCGTTTTGTATGTGGTTTTGGGTGCCATAATTTTCCAGCGCAGTGGCGCTTATGGCATCATGAAACCACCCACAGATTGGCTGTTCACCGGTTTACCGGACAACATGAAATATAAGTTTAAGAATTTTCTCGATACGGTGGTATATCGCGGAGGTGATGTTTTCGCCCAATTGTTTTTCGTCAAAACGGTGGTAACCTTCTCAAAAGACCTGAGGGTTCTGGCTTTATTGGGCGCTCTACTATGCTTGGTTTGGTTATGGAATGCCGTCAGTGTAGGCCGTTTAGCCATGTCAACATTTGAAAAATACAAGCATGATTCCTAACCAGCCACAGCACTAAAAACACAACAAAAAACTGTTAATTTTCATTGATTTATAGTATAAAAATTAAGGGTGTGTTTGGGCCTATCTCATCAACTCTGTTGTACATATATGTCAATTCACCTAACAATATAATTCCTTTACTCAAATCAATCATTTTCCTGCGGGGACATGTTAAATACACGGAGATGATGTATGAAAATTAAATCGCTCAAGGGGATGGCCTCTTGTTTATTGATGGCTGTGTCAGTTCAGTCTTTTGCTGATGAAACCATCATGACCAACAATCGACTCAGTGCACCAGCCAAAGTTTATTACAACGATTCACAAATACCCAGTGTCACAGCTGCAACCGAAGAAGATGCTGCTTTTGTTATGGGGTATTTGCATGCCAAAGACCGATTGTTTCAAATGGATTACACCAGAAAAATTGCCCAAGGCAAGTTGGCAGAATTGGTTGGTGTGGCAGCACTTTCTAATGACATTCAATTCAGAACCATTGGTTTTGAGCGGGCGGCAAGGCGATCACTGCCTGTGATGTCGGCCAAAACCCAAGGCATGTTAAAGGCTTATGCTGATGGTGTGAATGCATGGTTAGATAACAATGATTTACCGATTGAGTATGCAGGTTTGGAAGTCACCAGTATTGACCGTTGGTTACCGATCCATTCTGTAGCCATTGCCAAGTTGATTGCCTTTGACTTATCCAATGATTTACAGGAGATTGATAACACCATCACCATTGGAACATTTCAACAGGTAGGAGCTGCAGCAGGATTTGACGGTACGGCGTTGTTCTTTGAAGACCTCTACCGGGCTGCACCGCCTGATGATCGAGTCAGTGTTCCAGGATTTTTAGGCTCCATTGGCGGATTGGGAAAATCACAAAGTGATTTACCAAAGTCTGTGGGTGATTTCACCATGGATTTGTCTGATGTTGAAATGAATTTATTGCATGAGATCAAAGCCAATTGGGAAAGTTCGCCAGTGATTAAATCACTGAAGAATGATGGTAATTTTGATAAAGGCTCCAATGTATGGGTCATTGCAGGTGACAAATCAGACAGCGGTTCTCCCTTGATAGCCAACGACCCACACTTAAGCTTGGGTTACCCGTCTACGTTTTACCCCATGCACATGGCCGCTGACACTGGATTGAATATTGCAGGTGTGGGTTTTCCGGGTGCACCTGTGACAGCACAAGGCTGCAATGAAAACCTCTGCTGGGGCAGTACTGTTCATCCGGTGGATGAAACAGACTTCTTTTTCGAGTCGCTGAAAACCAACTCTTTTGGTATTCCAACCCACACAGTTTATCAAGGGCAGGATGAGCCCATTGTCTGGGTCTTTCAAACTTACAATGCCAATGTCATTGGTGATGGTGTGATGAACAACACCGAAAGACAAGAAGTGGGGTATACACAAGGTGGCCTGACTTATTTGGTACCTCGCCGAAACTTTGGCCCGATTTTGAGTGTAGATACGGCCAATGCCCAAGCCGTTACCATGCAATATACTGGATTTGGCCCAACCAAAGAAATTGAAGCGTTCTTTGAAATGGCCAGAGCTGCCAATATCGATGAATTCAAAACAGCTTTAACCAAGTTTGATGTGGGTTCTCAAAACTTTGGTGTGGTTGATCGGGATGGTAACATTGGTTATTTCACCGGTGCAGAAGTGCCGATTCGTGAAGACTTACAACTGATGATGCAACCTGATGGTTCGCCACCCATGTTCATTCGTGATGGAACGGGCACACAAATGAATGAGTGGATGACCCTCACCAATCCTGATTTGAACCAAGCAACACCCTACGAAGTCATACCATTTGATGAAATGCCGTTCAGTGTCAATCCAGACAGTGGTTATGTGGCCAATGCCAACAACGACCCCATCGGCGTATCTATTGACAACAATGTGCTGAATCAAGTCAGGCCTGGAGGTGGTTTGTATTACATTTCTCAAGGCGGGTATTCAGCTTACCGCCAAGGGCGTTTGGATCGCTTGATACAAGATGACTTGGCCAATGGCGTTCGCTTGAACAGCCAACGCATGAAAGAGTACCAGGCCAACAATCAATTGTTAGATGCTGAGCTGATCATGCCCCACATCCTGAATGCAGTCAGCCGGGCCTCAGACATTGGAGCTTGGCCAGGTATTGCCCAATTCTTGGGAGATCCACGCGTTGTGGAGGCAACCGGTTATTTCGGAACCTGGGATTTCAGTACCCCAACAGGATTAACAGAGGGTTATGATCCGTTTGAAAATCCATTCTTCCTGTCACCGCCCACTGATACAGAAATTCGCCATTCTGTGGCAGCCAGTATCTATTCTGTGTGGCGTGCCAGGGTGATCAACAATACCATAGACCTTACATTAGCTGGGATCGATGATGCCATTGGCCAAAATGTCATGAGTGCCAATCGCCCAGGTAGCCGTTTTGCCATCAATGCGTTTCAGAACTTCCTGGATACTTTTGCAACCAATCAAGGTTATGGGGTATCAGGCATCAATTTCTTTACCAATCCAGACGCCCCAACTCGTGAAGATGCCAGAGATTTTGTTTTATTGGCATCATTAAAAGAAGCACTTGATATGATGGCTGGAGATGGTTTCCAAGCGGCGTTCAACAACTCAAGTGATTTGGATGATTACCGCTGGGGTAAATTGCATCGCATCACTTTCTCTCACCCTTTGGGTGATTCCTTGTCAGTCCCCAATGGCATGTTCGGTCTTTCTACAGTGGATGGCCTGGATGGTGTGGCGCGTTCGGGTGGTTACCAAGTTCTTGATGCATCTTCTCACAGCACGCGAGCCGACAGCAGTGATGAATTCATGTTTGGCTCAGGTCCAGCCAGAAGATTCGTTGCCGAAGTGACTTCTCTGGGAATCATTGCTGAACAAATCATTCCAGGTGGTCAAAGTGGAGTGATCACTTCTGGCCCTAATTATGTGAATCAATTGGTGCTGTGGCTGGTCAATGGTTATTTACCATTGATTACTGACTTGGATACCATCATTGCATTGGCCAATGAGGAATATGACTTTTTACCCTAAAGTCAGTCAATAACTGAAACTAAGCCCTGTTCATTTCAGGGCTTTTTTTTGCGCCCCAAAACTTTTTTTATCTTGATGATTGAAGCACGCAAAGGCGTTCTGGGAATCTTCGGCGAATGATTGATCAATGAGTTGAATGTGGCTGGCTCAACATGAAGTTGACCACCATGAGCCAACAACACCTGGTCAGGCTTGAGGTCTCGTATCTTTTGCAAAGAACGTTTGTATTTGTTGGGATGAAAAACCGGGAATGGGTGAATAAACCTTTGACGTAATTTAATAAATAAATCAGCCACATAGATCATGTTCTTTTGGGGGTGCCAAATACTCAAGTCTCGGTCGGTATGTCCTGGCGTTTCTAAGATTTGCCAGTCCTCAAAACCAGGTACCAAATCGCCTTCATTAAGCTTTAGGTTCGGTTTTAATTTTCTGGAAAAAGCGACATACTTATAGGGTTTGTTCATTCTTCGACCCACATACAACGTTAACACCACATCAATCCAATGCATCAGCACCCCATTGACACCACGATACCAATGGTTGTCTTTATTGGCTGATGCTATCTGGCAGCCAGTAATTTTTCTGAGTTTATGAGCGGCACCGGCATGATCCGGGTGCATGTGCGTCACCAGAATCAGTTTTAAATCTGACTTGTTGCGCTTCAGGTCTTGTTCAATGAAGTCAATGATTTGCCAAACATCAGCACGACAACAACCATCTAACAGCAACAAGCCATGTGTGTATTCGATCAAATAGATGGATTGGATGTAACCCGGTAGCTGATGCACTTTCATGAGTCTGATACTTTCAACTGTTTGCGGATGTAGTGGCCAGCTTGTTGTAAGGCTTGTCTGGCTTGCTTGAATAAACTGGGTGAAAAATGAAACACATGCCACAGTTCAGGATAGGTCATCAACTTCACATGCACGCCTACCTGAATCGCTCGTTGTTTCAGTAGCAAACTGTCATCTAACAGCACCTCATCAGTACCGACATGAATCAGCATCGGTGCAATGCCCTTATAATTTCGATCTGCTAAACAAGCTTGTTGCTTAGCTATTGGGTCTCGTAAGTAATTATCAGCCATTTGCATGCTCCAACCCTCATTGATAACAGGGTCTGATTTTAACTGGGTTCTGTGGCTGGCTGTATCGCGAGTCATATTGACCAATGGAGAGATTAAAAACAAACAGCCAGGCTGCAGGGATGGTTGGTCTATAGACTTCAATGCCAGTGACAGGGCCAACCCACCACCCGCTGAATCACCAGCCAGGGTGATATTGTGTGCAGGTATACCTTTAGCAACCAAAGCCATAAAGGCTGCTTCGGCATCTTCCAGTGCGGCAGGGAAAGGATGTTCTGGTGCCAAACGGTAATCAAGTGATAACACCGGCACACCCGAATATTTGGCCAGGTAGGCACACAAATCTCGGTGTGAACGAGGGGAGCCAATGCCATAGCCACCACCGTGAAAATACAAAATCACATGATTGGTCGGATTGACACCCAAAGGATAAAACCACCAGGCTTTTCGATTGGCCAATTGACTTTTAACCACAGTGATTGATTTGGGCAGAGGGGCATAGCCACCAACCAAGTTCAACCCCTTGCGCTGCAACCACAAGGGACATTTTTTGTTCATAAACAGGCCTGAGGTGAGTTTCACCAGCTTGCGCATGGTTTCTTTTGATAAATTGAACATCGGTAACAATCGTGGGTTTCGACTGAATATTTTAGCTCAGCCAGATAAAGAAAATCAGTTTTCCATTCCAATAAACTTAAAATTCAGGCTTTTAATGGATGATATTTTGAAACTTATGTAAGTTATTCATGTCAATGGAGTTTTGTTGCTTTGTCATGCACTTTGAGATAACATTCACAACCATGAAGTATTCACTCATACAAAAATTGATGCTTATATTTTGTTTGGTCTTGCAAGGCTCTGTTGTCCAAGCCGATATTTGCAACATGCCTATGGATTCTTCTGTGTCTGAAGTGCGTGCATCTATGACTGATCACGGCAATCATGATATGACCATGAAAACTGATCAAACAGAACAGCAAAATTGTTGTTCTGAAAAATGTGAATGTGTGATGTTCTCATGCCAAATTGCATATTCTGTGAACCAAGGCTCTATCGTATATTTAATAGCCAAAACCCAACTTTCAGATTTTTCTCATTCGTCCATTTTGATGGGCATCCACACATCAATATACCGCCCTCCCATTTTTACTTAAGACAGGATAGTTGCGCCTGAATTTTATGGCTTCTGGCCTTGTCAGGCTGCATTTTGTTGACAATAAAAATGAGATTTAATCATGAGGCAAACATTTTTCGCCATTGTATATTTGGCATTTTATTCCCTGTCATTGGCATCTGAATCTGCAGAGCAAATGACAGTTAACCTCAAGTTTGAGGAAGCAATCAATACAGCGATCAGTAATGATCCTTGGCTTTTAGGTAGCATACATCAACAAAAGTCTTTGGATGCACTCAGCGTGTCTGCAGGACAACTGCCTGACCCCAAAGTGTCTGTCGGGCTGGTTAATTTGGCCACTGACACATTTGATTTTAGCCAAGAAAGGATGACCCACCTCAAATTGGGTATCACCCAACAGTTTCCAAGAGGCGAAACCAGAAAACTCAGACAGGATCAACTGAAACTGCACAGCAGTCAATTTCCTTTTCTGAGGGCGGATCGGATGGGGCAGATCACCATGCTGGTTGGCAATATTTGGTTGGATTTATACGAAACTCAAGAGAGCATACGCATCATCAAGGGCAGCCGACAGTTATTTGAAAACTTGGTAGAAATTGCCGAAAGCAGTTACAGCGCTGCCATTGCAAAGACCAATCAATTGGACATCGTCCAAGCAGAACTGGAGTTGTCATTGCTAGATGACAGACTCGTTGTTTTGGAACAAAACCAACAAATGCATGTGGCTCAATTGTCTCGGTGGTTGGGACTAAATTTGGTTAAGAACAGCGCTGTTGATAGGCAGCTCCCTGACCTTAACCAGACTAACAACGAAGCCGTCGATTCAGGCCAATTCATGTATCATCCAGCAGTCTTATCAGTTGATAAAAAAATTGAATCAGGTGTTGTCGACATTGAATTGGCTGAGCAACAATATAAACCTGCTTGGTCATGGAACATAGGCTATGGATACCGAGACAGTGATCCTACTGGGTTTGACCGGTCTGATTTGCTTTCTGTGAATGTGAATTTTGACTTACCTCTGTTCACCAGTCATCGACAGGATAAAGGGTTGGAGGCGGCTGTAGAGTCACACAATGCCTTATTGACAGAGAAAGAGGACATCCTCCGAAAGTTGATGGCTATTGACGAGGAAAATTCACAGGCACTTTGGGGATTGTCCAAAAGAGCCAAACTGTACCTCGAAGATCTGTTACCTCAGATCAATGATAGTGTAGAAATTGCACTGCGGGCTTACTCCAGTGATGAAGGCACTTTCGATGATGTGATCAGGGCCCAAATTTCAAAATTAGATGCTTCTTTGCAATTGTTAAAAATCCAGGTTGAGACTCAAAAGCGGGCCTTGTCCATCAACTACGCTCGCATGAGTGAGGCAAACCATATGTTCTCAAGAGGAGGTGGCTCATGAAAAACATCATTAAATTCATGCTACCAGGTGTCCTATTGGGTGTTTTGATCACCATGTCGATTTCAAAACTAACCAACCAATCTGAAGAAACATCAACAGAAGCGAAGCCACTTTATTGGGTCGCTCCGATGGATCCAGATTTTCGGCAAGACCAACCAGGCTTATCGCCCATGGGTATGGAATTGGTGCCAGTGTATGCCTCGGACTCGAGTGCAAAAGACAGTTCAGCGGGTGAAGTGTCCATCTCTTCAGTGGTTGCCAACAATTTGGGACTCAAGACTGCCATGGCCCGGGTAGGGCACCTCAAAGGTAAGATCAACACGGTAGGTATCATCCAATACGATGAAAACAAACTCCTGCATATTCATCCACGAGTCGAAGGCTGGATTGAGAAGCTTCATGTGAAATCAATGGGTGACCAAGTGGCCAAAGGGCAATTATTGTATGAGATTTATTCGCCTGAATTGGTCAATGCACAAGAAGAATTTATATTGGCTTTAAAACGCAACAACACCGCATTGATCAAAGCATCTGAAGCACGTCTGAAATCCCTGCAAATTCCAATGGATGTGATTAATTTGATCAGAAAGCAAAGGGCGTCTGAGCAGACCATTCCATATTACTCACCACAGAAAGGAGTGATTGAACACATAGAAATCAGAGAGGGGTTCTTTGTTAAGCCCGGCACCACATTGATGTCAATTGCTGACTTAAGCAGCGTATGGGTAGAAGCCCAAGTTCTTAACTTCAATAAGCCAGATTTAATCACGGGCGCCATTGCGACCATGCGCCAGAAGGCATTTCCGAATCAAATTTGGCAAGGTGTGGTTGAGTACATCTATCCGTCATTGGATAGACAAACGCAAACGCTCAGGGCCCGTCTGACATTCCAAAATGATTCTGGCTTACTTAGACCCAACATGTTCGTAGATGTGGCTATTGATCAGCCTCAACTTGAAGCCTTGATCATCCCCAAAAATGCCCTGATTAGACTGGAGAACAGCCAGCGTGTGGTGATAAAAACAGACAATAATAGGTATAAATCGGTCAATGTATCCACAGGTGGTTATGATTCTGAGTTTATACAGATTACATCCGGCCTGTTACCGGGTGATGTTGTGGTGACTTCGGCCCAATTTTTACTG
Source organism: Marinicella sp. (assembly GCA_965230295.1). Taxonomy (GTDB): domain Bacteria; phylum Pseudomonadota; class Gammaproteobacteria; order Xanthomonadales; family Marinicellaceae; genus Marinicella. The sequence goes on from OZ246001.1 coordinate 3,627,910, forward strand.
GATTCAGAATCCAGCAAATCATCAGACTTTGATCGCATGAATCTGGGTGATATGGAAAATGTGGCTTTGACTTTTGGCACCATCAATGAATTGGATGAACAAAACAGAACTTTGAACATCAGCCGGGATGGCATTGAAAAATGGAATCGACCACCTGCTACGTTGGATTTTTTTGTACCTGAACAAATTGAATTTAACAAATTCCTGAAAGGGCAAAAACTGCAATTTTATTTTGAAATAAAAGATGGCGTTTTCTCTATCCTTCATGCTGATTTGGTGACAACAAGGAGTATAGATTCATGATTGAAGCCGTGATCAAGTGGTCCATCAAACATCGTTTTCTGGTGTTGCTGGCCACTTTATTCATCATTGTTGGTGGGTTGTTTTCAGTCAAGCAAACACCCGTAGATGCAATCCCTGACTTGTCTGATGTTCAAGTGATTGTCAAAACCAGTTTTCCTGGCCAGTCACCTCAAGTGGTGGAAGATCAGGTCACATACCCATTAACCACGGCCATGCTAGCGGTACCTGGAGCGAAAACTGTCAGGGGCTTTTCATTTTTTGGTGACTCTTACGTCTACATCATTTTTGATGAAGACACCGATTTATATTGGGCCAGATCCAGGGTTTTGGAGTATTTGAACCAGGCGGCATCACAGTTACCTCCGGAGGTTAAGCCACAACTGGGACCCGATGCCACCGGCGTGGGATGGGTCTATATTTATGCTTTGTCTGACCCAACCAACCAGTTAGACATCAGTGAACTCAGAAGTGCTCAGGATTGGTTTTTAAAATACGAATTACAAACCGTTGAAGGGGTCTCTGAAGTGGCGTCACTGGGCGGTATGGTCAAGCAGTACCAGATAGAGGTCAACCCCAATGCCCTCAGGGCTTTAAACATACCTTTGAACCATGTGGTTCAAGCCATCAAACAAGGCAGTCAAGAGGTGGGCGCTTCGGTGGTTGAAATGGCAGAGGCCGAATACATGATCAATGCCACCGGGTACATCCAAAGTGTTGATGACCTGGAACATGTCCCCATTGGATTGAATCAAAATGGCGCGCCTTTGCTTTTACAAGACATCGCAGACATCAACATTGGACCTCAGATGAGAAGGGGTCTAGCTGATTTGAATGGGGACGGTGAAGTGGTTGGTGGCATTGTGGTCATGCGTTATGGAGAAAATGCCCAAGAAGTCATTGAGCGGGTAAAAACAAAACTGCAAGTTCTTGAAAAAAGCCTGCCAGAAGGTGTAACTGTTACCACAGTATATGACCGCAGTGATCTCATCGTACGTGCTGTGAATAACCTGTGGGAGAAGCTCATTGAAGAGTTTCTGGTGGTCATTGGTGTTTGTCTGGTCTTTTTGTTTCATGTTCGTTCATCACTGGTTGCCATCATCAGTTTACCAGTGGGTATCCTTGCTGCCTTTATTGTCATGAACTTACAAGGACTCAATGCCAACATCATGTCTTTGGGTGGTATTGCCATCGCCATCGGTGCCATGATTGACGGGGCCATTGTGATGATCGAAAACATGCACAAGCACATGGAAAAAACTGAACTCACTGATAAGAACCGGTGGCAAGTGGTGGCCAAATCTGCAGCTGAAGTCGGGCCTGCCTTATTTTTCAGCTTATTGATCATTACCGTCAGTTTCTTTCCAGTCTTTTCGCTGGAAGCTCAAGAAGGCCGCATGTTTTCACCGTTGGCATTCACCAAGACTTATGCCATGGCCGCTGCCGCCGCATTGGCCATTACATTGGTTCCGGTATTGATGGGGTATTTTGTGAGGGGGGAAGTAAGGGCTGAGCATAAGAACCCCATTAATCGTTTCCTGCTCAATTTGTATTTACCCGCATTGAAGGCTGCACTGCGCTTTCCCAAATCTACTTTGGTGCTTGCAGTTCTGATTCTTTTGATCAGTGCATGGCCAGTCCAAAAAATTGGCACCGAGTTCATGCCTCAATTGGATGAGGGCGATTTGATGTACATGCCTACCACTTATCCAGGCATTTCCATCGGAGAGGCTCGTGAGGTGTTGCAACAAACAGATAAATTGATTGCTACGGTTCCAGAAGTTAACACTGTTTTTGGCAAAATTGGCCGAGCTGAAACAGCCACTGATCCAGCACCGTTAACCATGATTGAAACCTTCATACAACTCAAGCCAAAGTCAGAGTGGCGTGATGGCATGACAACCGATGTTCTTATCCAAGAATTGGACTCTCTGGTCAACATACCGGGTTTAACCAATGCCTGGGTCATGCCAATTAAGACCAGGATTGATATGTTGGCCACTGGCATCAAAACCCCGGTTGGCATCAAGGTAGCTGGACCCGATCTGGACACCATTCAAGCGATTGGGCAAGACATTGAATCAATCCTTACTCAGGTTGAAGGAACTGCATCTGTGTATGCAGAAAGGGTCTCAGGAGGACGCTACCTGAAAATCGATATTGATCGATTGGCAGCAGCCAAATACGGATTGAATATCCAGGATGCTCAACAGTACATCAGCCTCGCTGTGGGTGGAAAAAACATTGCACAAAGTGTAGAAAAATTAGAAAGGTATCCAATCAACTTGCGATTCCCGCAACACCTCAGGAATTCACCTGAGTCCATCTTAAGTTTGCCATTGATCACACCCACTGGGCAACACATTGCGCTGGGAGAAGTGGCTGATGTTTATCTTGAAGACGGGCCACCTGGTATCAAAAGTGAAAATGCACGCATCAATGGTTGGGTTTATGTTGATATAGAAGACATCGATGTGGGCAGGTATGTTGAACTGGCCAAAGCTTCGTTAGAAGACCATTTAACACTGCCGCCAGGTTATTCAATCACATGGTCTGGTCAATATGAATACATGTTGAGGGCAAAAGAAAAATTGAGTTACTTGATTCCAATCACTTTAATGATCATTACCTTTTTGCTGTTCTTAAGCTTCAGAAGTTTTTTAGAAGTGGCCATTATTTTGGGCACCTTGCCTTTTGCTTTGGTGGGGAGCATTTGGTTGATGTATGGATTAGGTTTCAACTTTTCAGTGTCTGTGGGGGTTGGATTCATTGCATTGTCAGGCGTGGCAGTGGAAATAGGCGTCATTATGCTTAATTTTCTCAATAAAGGCTTTGATACACTTGAAGAGGCGCTAAATAAATCCAATAAGCGATTGACCAACGCGCATTTAAAGCAAGCTGTGATAGCAGGTTCCGGGATGCGGGTCAGGCCGGTGATGATGACTTCATTGTCAATCATTGTTGGACTTTTACCGATTCTATTCAGCGATGGTACCGGGTCTGAAGTGATGAGTCGAATCGCAGCACCCATGGTAGGCGGTATGATCAGTGCTTTGATTTTGACATTGATCGTTCTTCCAGTCATTTATTACCTGACAAAAAGAATATGGATTAAATAAATTAATTGGCACAACTGATTTTCACGCGGATCATACAATTGGTAGGTTTAAATTAAGTGCATGAATGATTTGGTTTGACCGGAGTATAGGTATGATTAAAGCAGAAACTCAAAATGACATGAACGAAAAAACAGGAATTAATCTCCAAAAAGCCCTGAAATCTACCATATTGATTGTATTTCTTACGGTTGTTTTCGGGGCTTTAAGTTATGGTTTCATCCTGTTAAATGCTTCTGTACTGCAACTGTCTTTACCTGGGAGCTTGTGGTGCGGTCTGGCCATGGCGTTGGCAGTTGGTTATTATTTGCTACAAAGAAAACCTAAAGACCCCGCAGAATAATTTGGTGTTTATTTGGGTTTCAGAAAGGAATGTTCTTGGGGCTTCATTCTGGTTCATGGTCTGACAGGTCTTCATATTTGCTGCGCAAATAAACCGACCTTTACAGACTATTGTCTGAGCAGTTGCTTCGCACTGCATGTCTGTTCCTAACAAAAGTGAATGCGACTGCTTACATGGATGTAAGTATGCAGCGATAGCAGGCAGGAATTGTTCCCAACAATTCTCTGCATTCACCCCGTCCTGGGGATCGATGCGGTAGCTGCCAAGGCGAACATGACATGCTACCTCGCACGCACTGCGGCATTCAAATCGGGCTTCTTTATCTTCGATAAAACCGCCCAACTTTCATTGCCTGTGCTATAACGCCATTCACATAAGGCTTCTTGACTTCGTCAAATCGCCACATGTTCATTGGCTATTCTCTTCGCCTCTGATTGGCTTACATGGAAGTAAGTCCTCTGAGGAGGCAGGATGCCGGTATCAGAGGTGACTACATGGATGTAGGTCTGCCGCGATAGCTAGGAGTGATAGCGGCCGCTATAACAAAAGCTCACGGCTAATCAATCATTACATCAAGGCTTCTTTGCTTTGCAAAATCGCCATGATTGCATGATTTGCCTAACCGGCTCGGCGGGTCAAGCTGCTTAGCAGCTTTCCTTGGTCGATTGCATATTGTCAATGAATGATACCAGTTCGTCTTTAGGGAGGGGTTTTGCGATAAAAAATCCTTGCACAAAGTGAACACCTAACTCCATGGCTTCATCAAATTGTGCTTTGGTTTCTATGCCTTCAAGAACTGTGGTGTGATTCAGGTTGTTGCTGAGATCTATGCAAGATTTCAGTAGTTTTGAACCTTCTTTAATTTGTAATTGATTGCTGAAGTCAATGTCGTATTTAACGCCGTTGATGTTGAGTTTTGCCAACATTGACAATGCTGAAAAGCCTGAGCCAAAATCATCCAGAAAAACTTTAAGTCCACAGTCATTCAAGATTTTCAAATGCTGATTGATGGTTTGTTCTTCAAAGACCGCTTGATTTTCCAGTATTTCAATACAGAATGTGTGCTTGGCTTTGTCATGCATGTCCACTAAAAAATCAACGAAATCTCGTTCCAACAAGGACCTGGGGGAGATGTTGATTGAAATTTCTAGCGCTGAAAACCTATTTGGCCAGTCATGTGATTGCTTAACAGCCCGTTTAACCACCCAACGATCAATGTCAGTGGACAGACCAACTTCAGATAACATATTGATGAATGTTGGTAATTGGATGTTGCCGTGCTTATCCTCCAGTCGCAGTAAGGCTTCCACTTTGGCTACCTGATTGGTTTTTAAGTCAATGATGGGCTGATAATAAAGCATCAATTTACCGTGTGATAAAGCCAACAAAAATGAATTGATTTCGTTTTCAAATTCTAAGTTTTTCATCAAAGAGCGCTGGTTGCGGTATTGCAGTGCTTGGATTTTCCTGGATTCTAAATTAAATTTATGAACAAAATCCTTAACCAGGCCTTCATCCAGATGTGAGGCTTCCAACATCTTCAAGAACTTAAGGTAAATCAAGACACCCAGCACCAAGTTTAATAATTGTAAAATGACAGCAAACCAATCTCCGCCAGTGGCCAAAAAGACATTAATAAAAGGTGGTGTCGTCCAAGGCACAGCCACCACCACTGGAGAAACCAGACCCATGCTCATGAATAAATAGGTGTTCAAATACAGAAGGATAGGAACAAATACAAACGGTACAAATAAAAATGGATTGAAGACTATCGGCAGGCCATAGTGAATGATTTCTGAGATGTTGAAAGTACATGGCAGCACCGATAATTTGGCAACCCGTTGATTCCTGCTTGATTTTGAAAATAACAGGATGGCTATCAACAAACACATGGCTGAACCAGCGCCACCAATGTCTGTGAAGTAATAATTGCCTGGTACATTGATGTGAGGAATGCTGTTACCTGCCACATGGGCTGCTTGATTGGCAGCAAAAGCATGAAAATACGGATCCTGCATGAAAGCAAAAACGTGTGACGGATTGACCCCAAAGAACCAAGTTAGTTTATAAATGAACTTGATGATAACTAAACCAATCAGGTTACCGGTGTCTTCAATTTCAAAATTAGCGAGGAAACCAGATTCAGACAATGTCCACCACATGGCCTCAAAAAACATCAACAGAAAAAAGACCAATACAAATGTAATCGCTGTAGGAATGATGTAGTTAAATGTCTTGTTTAAATGAAGCGACATGAAATCTGCATTAAAAATATGCATGCTGTGTTTGGTCGTGAAATACCTGAGTGCAGTTGCCGTTAAATAACACAATGGAATGGGTATGACCTTAAAATAGGTTGATGATTTCAATTGTTGTAGAGTTTCTACTTCACCAACAACAGAAAGTGTTAACAAACTCACACAAATGATGACCAAAGATGTCGGATCCACTTCTTTACTTTTGGCAAATGAAACTGAAAGACTGACAGTAAAAATCAGTGGGAAGAACAGATAAAAAAATTGGTAAATATTCAGAATGATATCAAGAGAAGGTGAATCTGTTATTAAAGACAAGCCTTCATAAAGCATCAGCAACAGTGTCACTGTAAGAATCATGGGGACCAAAGAAATTGAAGCATCCTGCAATGCAATGATGCTTCTGCTTTTATTTAAACGATTTAAAACAGAACTGAATTGTCCCACAATTCTCTAATACCACACACTTTTTAACTCGGACGGATAGTCTAGCACAAATACAATAGGACAATATTGCACATATTGAACAAGTGTATCTTTTCCAAGATATACCATGATGTTGACACATCAACATGACTTTGTGGCAATTGACAATGGGCTATTTTTCGATGTTAAATGTGATTACTTGAACTGATCTGTGAAATAAAATGCCCAATAGATTTGCCAAAAAGTTTGCAAGAAGTACTGCACATGTAACCCAGTTTAATTCAGTTCTGTTACTTGTTATTGTCTTATTCATGTCATCATCCATGGCTGCAGACATTCCATATGTTAATTGGGAAAATCACCCGGTACATGCACTTGATATGTCACCCGACAAGACACGGTTGGCTGTAGCACATACAGCTGATAACCGAGTGCAGTTGTTTGATGTTTCTTTAGGGCACCCGGTAAGACTGGGGCATGTAAAGGTTGGCATTGATCCAGTTTCAGTGCGATTTAAAGACAACAACGAACTGTGGGTTGTCAATCACATTTCAGATTCTGTGTCAGTGGTTGATTTCAATCAACGAATTGTCACAGCTACTTTACAAACCGAAGATGAACCTTTTGATGTCGTGTTTGCCAACAACAAAGCCTTTGTGAGCTGTTCTCAAGTCAATAAAGTGATGGTGTTTAACAGCAACGACTTGTCCACCACACCTGATGTGATTGATTTGATGGCAGAAGATCCAAGAGCCATGACTGTTAATGCCGATGGTAGTCGAGTGTATGTGGCCAGTTTTGAGTCAGGTAACAAAACCACCATATTGTCTGGCGGCATCGATGATACTGAAGACACCTTGACGTTTCCATTCAACCCGGTGAATTCAGTGCTCACTCCTTACCAAGGTGAAAATCCACCCCCCAACGATGGCAGCAGCTTTTTCCCTGCCATCAACCCAGAAAACCCGACAGCACCCAAAGTTTCATTGATTGTAAAACAACAGGACGATGGCCGCTGGTTGGATGACAACAATGGCGATTGGACCCAATTCATTTCTGGTTCTCAAGCCGCCGTATCTGGCCGCATCCCTGGTTGGGAATTACTGGATCATGACATTGCGGTGATTGACACCACCACCCATGATGTCAACTATGTAACGGGGCTGATGAACTTAGGCATGGCCATTGGTTTTAATCAAGCCAACAACCAAGTGACTCTGGTGGGCACAGATGCCACCAATGAAATCAGATTTGAACCAGTTTTGAAAGGGAAGTTCTTGAGGGTAAAAATGGGTGTGGTCAGTGAGAGTAATTTGTCAAGCCCAACAGTTCATGACCTGAACCCACATCTGGATTACATCAATTCAACTGAATCGCAAGCAACCCGTGATTTGTCTATTGGGGATCCCAGAGGTGTGGTGTGGAATCAATCTGGCTCTCTGGGCTATATCAGCGGTATGGGTTCTAACAATGTGATCGTCATCAATGCCAATGGTGATCGTGTCGGATTGATCGAAGTGGGCGAAGGTGCCACAGGATTGGCCATAGATGATAACAATGAAAGACTTTATGTTTGGAATCATTTTGCTGCCAGTTTATCTGTTATAAACGTATCGAATAACACGGTGGTCAATACTGTCGACCTTTTCAATCCATTACCCACCGCCATTAAGCAAGGCCGTCAGTTTTTATACAGCACGCATGAAACATCCGGTTTGGGACAACTTGCTTGTGCATCATGCCACGTGGATGGCAGGATGGATAGATTGGCTTGGGATTTAGGTGATCCTGCAGGGGAAATGAAAATTTTTAACCAAAACTGTCAAACCACCTTAAGTCTGCTGGATTCTGCCGGCTGTTCTGATTTCCATCCTATGAAAGGCCCCATGATGACCCAAACATTCCAGGACATCATTGGCAATGAACCCTTTCATTGGCGGGGCGATCGTGACGGTATAGAGGAATTCAATGGTGCGTTCATGGGGTTAAACGGAGATGATGTCATGCTTAATCCTACACAAATGCAACAGTTTAAAGACATGTTGTCCACCATCACCTTTCCACCCAATCCATTTAGAAATTTAGACAACAGCCTGCCAACAAGTATTGATTTGAGTAACCATTACACTTCTGGTCGTTTTGCCCCTGCTGGCCAACCTCTGGGATCAGGCAACCCAATAAATGGTTTGGAATTGTTCAACGGAGGTTTGTTAGACAGCATTTTTCAGTGTGCCAGCTGTCACACAGTACCGACAGGAATGGCCGTCAATGGTCCACTAAAACCGGGACTGTTGAATCTTGATGTGGGTGGTGAAATCATGCCTCCCGGGCCGATGGGAGAAAATCATTTGGGAGTGGTCAGTGTTGATGGATCGACACAAAAATCAATCAAGACACCTCAATTGAGGAATTTATATGACAAAGTGGGGTTTGAAACTTCACGGCCTCAATCCTTGGCGGGCTTTGGTTTTTTACACGATGGGGCCCTTGATTCTGTGGCACGTTTTTTAAGTGCGGGTGCCTTCAGTGTCGAATCGGATCAAGAAGTGGCAGATTTGGTGGCTTTGATGATGGCCTTTTCAGGCTCGGAATTAGAACGTGGATTGGTTCCTTTGGGTAACACAGCACCTGAGTCACAAGACACCCATGCAGGTGTTGGCAAACAATATACCATGACTCAAGCCAGCCAAATGGATGAAACACTGGATGAATTATTGGTGGTGGCTGACAGTGGCAAAGTGGATTTAATTGCCCAGCAAGGTCGTTCAAAAAGCTATATTTATGATTTGAGTAACCAGACATTCAATTCAGCAGAAAATGAAGCCATATCAACCTTGGGATTAATGTCCTTAGCTGCGGTAAATGATCCCATTACATTCAGTTTGGTGCCTGCGGGCTTAGGCAATCGGCTGGCCCACGACAGAGATGGGGACGGAATCAGTGATGACCAAGAAATTGCAAATGGTTCAGATCCTACTGATCAAATCTCGACCGGCATTAAACCTTTGGCTGGTTTATGGTACAACCCGGAAAGAAGTGGTCATGGTGTTGATTTACAGCATGCGGGAGATAATTTATTCATTATCTGGTATACCTATAATGATGATGGGACACCAACATGGTATCTGGCTGCCGGTGAGTACAGTCCCAATTGGCAAGCCCCCCTCAGTCGCTTTACTTGGGATGCATCGAGCAGAACCACCAATGGTGAAGAGGTGGGTACAGTAAATATGAATTTTTCCAATGCCACACAAAGTACTTTTTCCTGGGACATCAATGGCCGAACAGGATCAGAATCTTTTCAATATTTTGCTTTCGCTGGTGAACCAACCATCCAACAACACACCAGTTCTTACTATGACCCCAACGACAGTGGCTGGGGAATCTCAGTTATCACTCAAGGCAACACATTGGTCAGCATCATTTTTTACTATGATGAAGCAGGTGAACCGATATGGGCACTTGGTACTGGACCAACAGACAACAGTGTAGACATGTATTCCTTTGTAGGCTTTTGTCCCGATTGTGACTTCAATGCAACAACTGCACAATTGGTTGGCTCACAGCAATTGAATTTCATACCAGGGCGTTTGATTGATTTTGATGTCAGTTTACAAGCGCCCACATTGTCAATTAACTGGACCCTCAATGACGTCGCTTTGAGTCCCTTGTCCAATGAGTTTTTTGACCCTGAATTACAATAATGATACCAGTCAAAATGTTCTGTTTTCGATAACCTCTATTCGAAATCATCAGCGAAAATCAAGTCTGTGGTGGTTGAGATCATGATGGAAACCACTGCCGTGCTACAAGCATTGATTGGATTTTCATCATCACACGCTTCATAGCTGAACGAATCAGTTGTGTTTGCGCTCCCGTCGTGTGCGTAACTGAATGTACCATCGGCATTCAAGATCAGCATCCCATGCATAACATCAACGACCACTTGGGCAGTCAAGCTGTTGTCATCAGGATCACTGTCGTTGGCCAGAACTGAATCACTTCCAATGTCTAAAATACTGACAGTACCTCCATTCAATGTGGTGACTGCATCATCATTGGCATTGGGGGGATCATTGACAGGGAAGACTGTAATGCTTGCTGTGGCAGTGTCGCACGCCATTTGATCATCACACAATTCATAAATGAAACTGTCAGCTGTGGTTTCACTGCCATCATGGGTATAGCTGAAGGTGCCATTGGTGTTCAGGGTTAAATCACCATTGATCACATCGGTATCAAGAGAGACGATTAGGTTGATGTCATTGGGGTCAGTGTCATTGAACAGCAATGAATTGGCACCTGCGGTGACTGTGGTGGTCGTTCCTCCTTCATCCACATCGATGCTGTCATCGTTGGCTATCGGAGGGCTGTTGGTGATTTCAATGGTGATGTTCACAGTGCCATCGTCACATTTAACCGGGCTGCCATCGTCGCAAACCCGATAAACAAATTGATCGCTGGTTGCCAATGAATTGTTGTGCGAATAGCTGAAAGATCCATCGCTGTTTAAAGTCAGAGAACCATTTGTAGGACCTGAAACTGGTGTTGTGACCACAGTTAAAGTGTCATCAGGAAAATCAACATCGGTGTCGTTAGCAGTTAATAAGGAAGAACCACCATCCACTTCTGTGATGGTGTCTCCTTGCTCGCCTGACAGGGAATCATCCATTGCCACTGGGTTGTCATTACAAAAGTGTGCAAAAGCCGTTAGGTATTGGCCATCCTCACCACCGGTGGTGGTATTGCCTTGTTCTGTAGCATACTTGTTGTAAATCCAGAAGCATTCCTCATCAGGATCAACTGCAGTAGCAGAATAGTCTCCCCACCGATTGGTTCCTCCACCAAATGTACGAACATAGGATTCTTCTCCAGCTCGAATAAGTTGAGCCGGGCGCATGAAGTCTAAAGGGTCTGAAGGCGATCGATGTACAAAGTATGAACTGGGAAAAATGTTGTTGTTAGAAGCGGTGAAACCCACAGTTACACCTTCATCTTCATTGACCGCAATCGAGGCATATGAAGTGTAGGTGTTGTTGGCAATGTCTGTATTGCCACCGATGGTATTGCCTTGCACAAAGGAGGGCGTACCATTGGTCTCAATTTGGCCCCAGAAGGCCGTGGCTTCACCTGCATCGGTTCCAGATCCGGGCAAGACTTCAGTGGTGAAGTAGATTGAGTCATTGCGCCAGACAGCATCCAGCACCCGACGATCACCTGAATCAATGTCTGTGCTGGTACCGGCTTGTGGGGCATCTGGAATGTCACCTCCCCCGGTGTTGTCAACATTACCAATGGACACCAACTGACGGGTGAAAGTGGGGTTAGCGCTCAGTGGGTTGTTGACTCGAATTAGCTGGATGGACTCCTGGAATCCATTGGTGATGCCTGAATATCCAACCAGCCAGGTGCCCACACTGCCACCTGGGTTTCCGTAGACATGGGCTGGCATTTGTGTCACTGCAAAACCACCAGAAATTGTGGTTTGATCAAATATACTGGCAGAGGCAGAACCACCGTTATAAAAACTTTTGTCAACAATAATCAAGCGATTCCCGCCTGAGTTACCGGCAGTGGGGCTGCCATCCAAAAACCTGAACATATTGCCCGTGATGTATATGGCCTGATCGTCAACAGCCAATCCTGGATAATCCAACCAATGGGGCAAACCACCAATGTTTATTTTGGTGTTGATCTCGGTCACAGTCCACGATCCATTGGGGTCGCTGTCATCAGAAACCGCCAACAACACCAATGATGCGTCCGAAGCAGCACCGGTACCCGAATCAACACGTTCCAATGTAACCACCAACCAGCGATCTTCATACTGGTCGTAAATGACTTTCGGATCAAAGGTGAAGTTGGCAGGTGTCAAGGCGGAAAAGAAGGCTTGTAAGTCATCTGAAAAATCTTGAGTACCGTCTTTGTCATAAAATTCGATTGAAACATTGATCACACTGACCACATGGTTGGGACCAGCAGCGCCATGTGCATCAGCCGGGATGAACAAGAAACCGCCAGTATTATTGATGTTGGTTTCTGTGCCGCCAGCTGTAATGGTGTTTTGAATGGCTCTGGTTGTGGATTCCTTTTTACTAAAATCCAGCTCATCAGTCTCCACATATTGATACTTTGGTTTATTTTTCTTGGGCGTGGGTGGTTCAGAAACCCAATATTCAGAAACATCATCAGTTTGAATCGTTCCAGATAAAGCCGTTTTCTCTATGATGGTCGTTTCAACCGCTGTGGTCGTTAACAAGGCTGCATCGTTGTTGTCATAGCTGTATTCTTCAACTTGACCAGAAACTGAATTGGTTGTTGGTTCATTGGCATAGGCAAAAACAGACTCAACGTTCTCTGCTGATGTTAATGGCCAGGAACTCAGCAAATAGCCCATCACGAATAAAATTGTAGCGAGGGTCATCATCCAACGTAAATTCATATTTGTTTCCTCATTTAACTATGAACGTATGCAGAATTACTGATTCGTGTCATACATAAATCGTTTAAAATAATTGTGAATACCTTGTATAAGAAGGCATTAACACCTGGAATATTGCAGTTATTTTAGTTCATTCCAGGATTTTGAAAGGCGCCTTTGCTTTTTCTGATTTTAACCGCGACCACTTTGTATTCCGGGCACATGGCCTCACTGTCATGTTCATCCGAAGTGAGGTTGTTGATCAACATGGCAGGGAAATGAAATGTGGTGCTCAAAACACCTGGTTTCACTTCATCGGTTATTTCAGCTTTGATGTCCACCTTACCCCGCGGAGAAGTGACACAAACCATGTCACCCTGGGTGATGCGGTTTTTATCGGCATCCTGCGGATTAATTAGCAAAAAGTCCTCATGTTGTAATGCCACATTACCTGTGCGTCGTGTCATGGTACCGCAGTTGTAATGTTCCAAGCTGCGATTGGTGGTCAGTATGTACGGGTAGTTTTCTCCATGAGAGCGAATTTCATTACTTTCATTGAAATCATGAAACTCAAAAGTGCCGAGCCCTTTACTGAATTGATGCTCGTGAATCAAGGGGCTTTCTTGCCCGTATTTATCAACCGGCCATTGTTTCCCATCTTGACCAAGATCTGACCATCTAACGCCCGCGAAAAAGGGCACTATTTGAGCAACCTCATCCAGGACCCAGCTTGGATGATAATCTAGGTGTTGATAGCCCATTCGGTTCATGACATCAACAATAATTTGACCATCGGATCGACAGTTGGCAATGGGCTCAATGACTTCATTGACTCTTTGAATGCGTCTTTCACCGTTGGTAAATGTGCCGCTTTTTTCTAAGAATGAAGCACCTGGAAGAATCACATCTGCCATCTTGGCTGTTTCTGTCATGAACAATTCTTGAACCACCAACAGTTCCAGGTTTTCTAAGGCTTTGATCACCTTTTGGGAATTGGGGTCGGTTTGAACCACGTCTTCGCCAATGATCCACAATGCTTTTAATGCACCATCTATGGCTGCATTGAACATTTGTGGAATTTTAAAGCCAGGATCCAGCGGGGTGGGGCGGTCGTAAAAATCGCTGTAGAGTTGTTGGTTGTTTGGATCGTACATGGATAGGTATCCGGCACCTTGATGAGGTTGAGCACCCATGTCTGCAGCCCCTTGTACATTGTTTTGTCCTCTGAGTGGATTCACCCCCATACCGACTTGGCCTATGTTGCCAGTGAGCATGGCCAGTTCAGCAATTTGCATCACAGCATAGGTGCCTTGTGAATGTTCAGTCACGCCTAGACCATGAAAACTCATGGCCCTTTCAGCTTGTGCATATGTTTTGGCCGCCGCTTTGACTGCTGGTAAACTGACTCCAGTCAATTCACTCAGGTGATCCAGGTCCAGTTGCTCTAAATTGGCTTTGAATTCTGTAAAACCTTCTGTCCGGTTGTTGATGAATGAATCATCGGCCCAACCTTCTGAGACGATGAAATACATCATCATGTTCATCAAAGCCACATTGGTCCCAGGTCTTAAAGCCAAATGGTGGGTGGCATAACGGGCCAGTTCAGTTTTCCTTGGATCGATCACAATGCATGGTTTTCCTTTCATTGCAAACTGTTTCAATTTAGCCCCGGTCACAGGATGACTTTCGGTTGGATTCGCTCCAATAACCAATATGCATTCCGTGTACTCAATATCAGCTATTGAATTGGTTGCTGCACCGGTACCAAAAGTCTTTTGCATACCCAGTGCAGTCGGTGAATGACAAACACGCGCACAACAGTCTATGTTATTGGTCCCAATGACCGTTCTGATGAACTTTTGCATCAAGTAGTTTTCTTCATTGGTACAACGGGCAGATGATATGCCTGCGATACTGGTGGGTCCATGACTATCTTTTAAACCATTCAATCGATCCACAATGAACTGATAAGCCTCATCCCAGCTGACCTCAACAAAACCTTCCTCTCGTTTGATCAAAGGGCTGCGCAGCCTATCTGGGTGGTTATAAAATTTAAAGGCATAGCGTCCTTTCAAACAGGTGTGGCCTTGGTTAACTGCTGCCTCTGATGCGGCCTGAATGCTGAGTATTTCATCACCACGTGTGGCCACTTCCAAATTACAGCCAACACCACAATAGGTGCAAATGGTTCGAGTCTTTTGGTGGCTTTGTACCGATTTGGATTGGAACACATCAGAAATGGCTGAAGTAGGACAAGCTTGTGCACAAGCACCACAGCTGACACAGTCTGAATCAAAAAATGATTGGTCATCGCCTTTAATGATGTGGCTGTTGAAACCTCTGCCGGCCATACTGAGCACGAATTGGCCTTGCACTTCGTCACAGGCCCGCACACAACGGTAGCAGTTGATACATTTAGAAAAATCAGAACGCATGTATGGGTGCGAATCGTCCTTGATTTGGTCCAGGTGGTTGGCGCCTTCAGGATACCTGACTTCAGACATGCCCAATTCAGCTGCAACAGTTTGCAGCTCACAGTTGTTATTGACCTCGCAGGTTAAGCAGTCTAAAGGGTGATCTGTGAGCACCAGCTCGACGATGTTTTTGCGCAATTTAATGATTGATGGACTGTCAGGAAAAATGTGCATTCCCTCGCTCACTGGTGTATGACAGGATGCGACCACACGACGATCACTGTGCTCATTGGCGGCCACTTCTACACTACACACACGACAAGCACCAAAAGCTTCTAACTGTGGCAAGTCACACAGGGTGGGGATGGTTCTGTTGCTTAAGTGACGTTTAACAAAAGCCAATACTGTTTCGTCCGATTTGTATTCAAGCGGCTTGCCATTGATGTATGCGATGGCTTGAGTCATGACTCGCCTCCTGTGAAATGTGGCTTCAGCTCTGCCTTAAAATACTCAAGCGCATTGCGAACCGGTAGCGGTATACCACCACCGTGAGCGCACAATGAGGCATCGGTTAATGTGGTGAGTAAATCATCAAACAAACTAACATCTATCGGCACGCCATCATTCATGGCCGCCGATAAAAGTTCTTCCGCCCGGCGTGTTCCTAAGCGACAAGGAAAACACTTGCCACAACTTTCATCAGCCGCAAACTTCATCAAGTGATGTAAATAATCAATCATGGAAAAATCAGATGGAATACAAACCACAGAAGCATGACCCAACAAGAATCCATGTGCAGCAAAAGATTCAAAATCCACCGTCAGTAGCTGACATTTGCTCATTGGTATTATGCCACCCAGCGGCCCTCCAATTTGTACCGCTTTGATGGACTGTTTGAACCCTTTTCCAAGATGCTCAAACACATCATTCAATGGGGTACCCATTGGCACTTCATAAATTCCTGGTCGGTTAAATGCTGAGTCCAAAGACAACAATTTGGTGCCACTGGAGTCAGCAGTGCCTATATGACTGTAGTATTCACCACCTTTGTTGATGATGACATAAAGACTGGCTAAGGTCTCCACATTGTTGACCACTGTGGGTTGGTTAAAGAGGCCTTGTTGGGTTGGGAAGGGGGGTCTAACCCTGACTTCAGGACGTTGTCCCTCTAGCGAATTAATCAAGGCGGTTTCTTCTCCACAAATGTATGCCCCTTGGGCACTGACCACTTTGAATTGAAAACCAGTGGACCGAACAAATGAATTGAACCAATCGGTTGCCGACCATTGGTCGATCACCTCTTGAATGATTTTTATGGCTTTGGGGTACTCTCCCCGAATATACAAAATGCCCCATCGAGCACCCATCAAGTAAGCCGCAGCCGCCATACCAAACAAGACCATATGAGGTCGTTGTTCCAACAGAAAACGGTCTGAGTAGGCCCCTGGGTCACCTTCATCTGCGTTACAAATTAAATATTTTTCTGGTGCAGTCGTATCCCGGGCAGAACGCAATTTAAAGCCCATCGGAAAACCTGCACCACCGCGACCTCGAAGTCCTGATTGTTCAATATGTTTTAAGGAATCATTGGGTTCGGCAGACAGTAAACGGTTGAAGAGTAACTCCACCTCTCCGAGGCTCAGTTCACTGGCAGTTAAAACAGCAGGCCCAATGGCACTGACTGCGTAATCATCCTGATGCTCATGAGTTGCAGATATCTCAGCCGTTTGAGCAAACAAATCAGACAATTGCTCATCACCAAGGGCAGAGTATGTGTTGCCTTGATAATAAAATGAACTGTTCTCATGACAGTGTCCCAAACAAGTCATGTGACCAATGTCTTCAGGCGGAAAGTGTGTTTTTAATTGTTTGATTAAATTTGGTTGGGTACCTGCACAAAGACAAGCTGTACCGTTACAAACATACACTTTTTTGCCTTGATTTTCAGGCTTTAAAAAATCATAAAAACTGGTGCTGCCCCTGACATTGGCTGACCCGATCAAAAACTCATTTGCGAGTTGATGACCCTTGACATCTGGTTCGCTCAAAGCTTCAAACAAATTTCGTTCCATGCCTTTGCGTCTTGAAAGTTCACTTAAATTTTTAGACATGGTTATGATATATTTGATATTTAATAAAAAAATTATATAGAAAATTCGGGTGGCTCACAACAAAACTCAACAGATTCAATGTCAGAAACAGGGGGGCAACCAGGTAGAAATGCACCCCGATTTTGTGGCGGTAGAATATCCCCTTGAAATCAGGGTAGGGCACTCGACAGATCAGTTTTTTACCTTATCAGTGACCTTGTGCACACCAACAGATATTGATGCTTTTGTAACTGGCCACCTTTTTACGGAAGGCATCATTGAACAACACGACGCCATCCTCAGCATCGAAACATTTGATGATGAGTTTTGCTTGGTGGTTGAAGTGCTGTTGGCAGAATCAATTGACGTCAAACCACATTTGGCAACCAGGAAAAACATTTCACACCCCAGTTGTGGTGTTTGTGGCAGAACCGGATTTGATGACATGTTCAAATCTGCTTACCCAATCATACAAGCTCCACAGAAAGTGTTAACTGCTGAATTCATGATGAAGTTACCGCATGTGTTGAATGAACATCAAAAAGCTTTTAACAAAACTGGCGGCTTGCACGCCAGCGCCTTATTCAATGCTCAAGGTGAACTGCTGGCAGTATTTGAAGACGTGGGCCGTCACAATGCTCTGGATAAACTCATTGGGCATTCATTAGAAAAAGGATTGACTCCTCTTTCAGACCACATCATTTTACTCAGCGGGCGCATCAGCTTTGAACTGGTACACAAAGCACTGATGGCTGGTGTTTCAACATTGGCAGCTATTGGCGCGCCTTCCTCACTGAGCATAGAATTGGCCCAAGCCAATCGGTTGAATCTCATAGGTTTTGTCAGTGACAATGGCTACAATGTTTATCAGTAATCAACACGGTTCATCTCTCTAATCATTCGCCTCATCCCTTTATTCTTCAGTTGGAGCTTTCATATATGCTAGTATCATTTTAACTAACGGTGGATTAAAAATAATGAAAATCAAACTCCTCATACTGTTGTTCAGTCTTCAAGTGAATGCATCAAGTCAAACTGTAGCAACCAACACATCAGCTGGTTCAGAAGTCAAAACTGTCACTGCTGATGGAATTACTCTATTTGGACAAAAGTACTTTGGATCTCTCGATAATCAAGCGCCTTTGATATTGCTGTTTCACCAAGCAGGCTCTAATGGACGTGGTGAGTACAAAGCATTGATTCCATGGCTGAATAATTCTGGTTTCAGGACCATCGCATGGGATCTGAGATCTGGCAAGGCCCGATTTGATTTTGAAAACAGAACGGTCAATGCGTTCACAGAGGAAGTCAAATATTCATATTGTGAAGTGAGTCCAGACTTACAAGCTGCTCTTGATTATGTGTTGACAGAAAAGCTGGCTGATGAAGTGGTGGTGTGGGGCAGCTCATATTCAGCTGCTTTGGTATTCAAACTGGCAGCTGACAACAAACAAACTGTTTCAGGTGTGGCGGCATTCTCTCCGGCCTCTGGTGGTCCTATGGAAGATTGTAGGGCAAGGATGTGGTTGGATGATGTCTCCCAACCAGTGGTTGTTTTTCGCCCCGAAAAGGAAATGGATTTAGATTCATCAAAAGAACAACGTGATATATTCATGGCTGCTGGCGCTTCTTTTCATGTTATTAAAAATGGTGTACATGGATCTTCCATGCTGGATGATTCACGCACTAAGAACAACATGAAAGAAACACGTATGATTGTTGAAAAGTGGATAAAAAGTCTCTGATTTAATCACTTCAATGTTGCTAAAAGTAACCTTGCGGCTGATTTTGAATCAGATCTGATCTTGGTACCCTGTTTTAATGCACTTAATGAATCCACATTGAAATAAAGTCCAGTGATACCAGTGGCCACCACCGATAAAGTGTTTTCATTGGTTTTGGGAAATTCTTGCTTCAATAAGTGTGTAATCAAACCAATGAACTCTGTTACCCACCGGTTCATGATCACAGCCAATTGGGGCCGATCAGTGGCAGCCAAGATCAAACCGCCAAAGACCAATATCAATTGTTGGTCTGAATATCGAGAGTCAAATAACAGTTCAACCAAATGATTACCAATATCCTTTTGGGGCAGCATGTTGACCATTTCTTTTACCATCCAATCTGATTTAACGATCATCCTTTTTACCAATGCATCCAACAACAATTCTTTGTTGCCAATGTGATGCCTGATCAGTGGTCTGGCTAAACCTGCCGTTTCTGCAATTTTTTCTAGCGTACTGCCCTCTACACCATACTTTGCAACACAACTTTCAAAAGCATCAAGGATTTGCTCTGTTCTTTGTTCTTTGTTTGACGGTCTGGCCATGGTATTTTATCAATCTTGACAAATAACAAAGTATACACTAAAATTCATTTATTGTCATTTTTGATAATTAATAAATTAAGATGAATATGAAATTAAACAATCTAGCCCACAAACCATGGAAAAGTGTGACAGTTCTGGTGCTTATTTGGGTAACCATGTGGTATGAATGGTCGTGGATGTGGGCATGATCTTTATACTCTGGTCAATAAGATCCATCAAAACAGGTGAAACATACTTGGTGGAAGACATCAGGGTGACAAAAAACCCCATCGTATTTTGGGCCATTATGTTGACCTGGTTATTGGTCAGTCTATATGTTATTTGGTACGACTTCAGTCATTTGCATTAGGAGTATATTATGAAACAAAAGATGATTCATCATTTACCCGTGGACGCTTACACTTCTCAGGAATGGTTTGATCGAGAACAAAAGTACATTTTTTCAAAAGTGTGGTCTTTTGCAGGTTTGGCTGAAGACATCAGTGAACCAGGGCAGTTCAAAACAATCCAAGCAGGATTAAACAACATAGTCATCGTCATGGGTAGAGACCACCGACTCAGGGCTTTTCATAACATCTGCCGCCATCGTGGAACTCAGTTAATCAGGGCAGTGGGCAAAGCCCAAAAAGCTTTTACCTGTCCATACCATGACTGGACATATGATTTGGAAGGCAACCTGATCTCAGTACCTGAAGAAGACGATGAATTCAAAGGTATTGATAAATCATGTTTGGGATTGATACCCGCATTGGTTGATAAATGGCGGGGCATGTTATTTGTTCACCCTGATGTTAATTCGGGATCGATTATGGATTACTTCGGTGAGATTGAACCGCATTTAGGACCTCATGATGTAGATGCATTGATTGAATATCCGGACTCTGTGGTGACCGAAACCATCAAAGCCAATTGGAAGATTGTGGTTGAAAACTACATTGATGTATATCACTTGTCTCATCTGCATTCAGGTACCTTGAATATGTACGATCACAAAAGAGCAGAATATGGCTTTGTTGGGCCTCATTATGCCTTTTGGGAACCTTTGACCAAACACTACTTGGACAACATTGAAAATAATTCACCGATGCCATTGATCTTACCCAAAGACCAATTGGGGGCTTCAGTGCCCATGCTGTTCCCCGGGCTTGGGTTGGGAGAATCAGAAAGCAGTTGGTCAACCTTTCACGTCACACCCATGGCAACAGACTTGACTCGGGTAGAAGTCAGAACCAAGGTCAAGAAGGCATCAAACTGGGAGTTTTCTAAACAGGCTATGAAATCTGCTTCCTATTGGGGCAAACAAATCACAGGGAAGTACACTGATGAAAATGGACAGGGTACAGATGACCCGATGACATCAGGTGACTTCATGAAAGAAGACATCTATGTATGCGAACAACAACAGAAAAACCTACAAAGTCCATACTTTACAGTGGGCCCTTTTGCCAAAAGTGGTGAATCACCGGTACGCGAACACCAGAAAGTGGTCTTGAGTTTTATGGAAAAATCATGACTTTAACGCCCATTCAAGTCAAAGTCATGAAAACTGAAACAATCATCAAAGGTGATGCCAAATCAGTTTACCTGGCACCCTTAAACGGCTATTTCACAGGCTTAAATTGGCAGGCTGGACAACACATCACTTTAATACTGAACATCAATGGGCAAGAAGTCCGGCGTTCATATTCGGTTTCAATACCGCCTAATAAAGCTCACATGAGAATCACTGTTAAACGTCTTCATGGTGGATTGGTTTCCAATCACATCAATGATCACACAGAGCAGGGTGATGTCATAGCAATTTTGCCTCCCTATGGCAGCTTTGTACTTATTCCCGACAAACTACAAAGATGTACACATTATTTCTTTGCAGCCGGGAGTGGCATCACGCCCATTTATGCGATGATAAAACACTTGCTGAATACTGAACCACATTCGATCGCTCATTTGGTTTATGGCAATAAAAACCACAAGCAAATCATTTTTCAGGAAAAACTGGACCAGTTACTTAGACAACACCCAGATCGACTGACGATTTCACATGTCTTGAGTAAACCATCCATGTGGACTGGTTATCAATATTGGCGAAAGGGCCGCGTAGATGGTGGTTGTGTAACTGCCTTCATCAATGCCTTCAAACCCTATGCACAAGACACCCGGTATCATGTCTGCGGGCCAGGGCAAATGAATCAGACGGTCAAGCATGCACTGAATGCCTTAGATGTTCCGAATAACCGGATTTGCATGGAAAGTTATGGCAACCCACAAGCCAAAGAAGTGATCAAGGAAGGAGTTGCTGCTGATATTAAAATAAAACTGAATGGTGTGCATCATCAAATCAATGTCCAGAAAAATCAAACCGTGTTACAAGCTGCTAAACAGGCAGACATTGACCCGCCTTATTCTTGTGAATCAGGTGTTTGCGGAGCCTGTCAGGCGCATCTTGTTGAAGGACAAGTCCAAATGAAAAACAACTTGGTCTTATCAGAAGAAGAGTTGAACAAAGGTGTTATTCTCACATGCCAATCATTGGCCAAGAGTCCTCAGTTAACCATCGAATACTAAGAGCGCTTTTCATGCCTGAAGCCCTGCAATTCATTCACAGATAAGCAGATTGATGGAATGCTCGAATATTGAGATGATATCTCAACAGCACAATTCTTCTTTGAATTGATCAGTTATAATGTCTATATGCAATTGATAAAAATACTGCTATCCAATATCATTTTACCCATCATGTTGGTGATAATTGGGTTCGGCATCACGTTTAAATTTGATCACCCATTGCCTGTTATTATTGGCGTGACTTTGGCAGCCATTGTTAATTTCATTGCAGTCAGAAAGGCCAAAATAGCACGCAGTCATAAAGTGGCAAAGTATATTGGCAGTCTGGATGATGGCGGTCAATGATGTCTAGCATGAGAAAGGGTATTGATTCATGACAATCGATGATAATAATTCATCAAGGGATTTCATAATTGCAGATTATTCAATTGGAATTGACACTATAATCACGTTCAATAATGATAATTCGCTTTATGATTCGCCAATGACATCCATAAGAAAATTGGATAACTGGTATATATTTCTAACATGCGCTACTGAATTGGATCAAATCACATGACAATAAATACAACTGAATCCTGTAAGTTCCTATCTTCTGAAAATGATTCAAAAATAGCTGGCAACGTATTGATTACTATAGTTATATGTTTGTGTTTTGCGTTTGACACTGTTGCAGAACAGCCTTTTCAAGTGGATGTGATGTATCCAGAGAGGATTGAACAAAGCCAAATCATCAAGCTACCTGGTACCATCCAAGCCAAACAACACGCACAACTGGCTTCATTAGAATCAGGGCGGGTGGAGAGTTTGGCAGTTGAAGTGGGCGATGTCGTCAATAAAGGTCAGGTGTTGCTGATTTTGGAAAGTCAGTTGGCAGAGTTGGAAGTCACCGGAGCCTTGGCAGAAGTCAAAGCTGCAGAGCTGAACTTGCAAGAAGCCAAGCGATTGTATGGTGAGGTGCAAAAATTATCAGTCCAACAAGCCGTCGCCAAGACATTAATCGCAGAACGGGCTGCCTTGTTGGCCAATGCTGAAGTTGAGCTGGCCAGGGTCAAAGCCAATCACAATATTCAGCAAGAACGACTGAATCGGCACCGTCTAAAAGCGCCATTCACAGGAGTTATTGCTGAAAGAAATGTAGATGTGGGTGAGTGGATCACACCACAAAATTCAGTACTGACTTTGGTGGCACAAAACGATTTAAGACTGGCCATTGAGGTCCCTCAACAACATTACAACACACTGCGAGCTATCAACGATGTGAAGGTCAGGGTGATTCCAGATACTGCAGGAATCGAATCCATTTCTGCCACGTTAAGTCGGCTGGTACCAGTCTCCGATTTCCAAACACGTACTTTTTCAGCGCAAATAGATTTGCCTGTTGTGGCATCGAATGGATGGGTTCCAGGCATGTCAGCCCAAGCAGAGCTCTCGTTTCCTGACAGTGAACAATCAGCCATCATCTTGCCTCGTTCAGCGATCAAACAACATCCAGATGGGAACAGCAGTGTTTTTGTGGTTGATAACAATCAGGCCAGAAGATTGGTCACAGCATTCACTTCTTTACCAAACAATCAAGTGGCCATATATGGACAACCTGCCAATCAAGCCTATATAGTCAGTGGCGTAGAGTTGTTAAGAGAAGGGTCAACCATCGTGGCGAATGTGATACAAAATGAACCACAATGATTGAGTCCACAGTCAAACGCGGTATTTTAGTTACAGTGCTGGTGCTGATCACCTGTATCCTTGGGGTGGTGGCCTCCATCAAAATTCCGGTACAAATGATCCCTGATTTAGAAGTCAGGACCATCACCGTTCAAACCGGTTGGCCTGGTGCCACGCCACAAGACGTTGAAAAGGAAATCCTGATCGAACAAGAGCGGTACTTACGAAGCTTGCCCAACTTAAAACGCATGATTTCATCGGCAGGCATGGGATCGGCCAGAATCGAATTGGAGTTTCCATTTGGGGTTGATGTCAATGAAGCATTGATCAGGGTCAGTAATGCCCTCAGCCAAGTACCTGCCTATCCAGAAAATGTGGATCAACCCAGGTTGTTTTCAAGTTCTTTTTCTAGCAATGCTTTCATGTTTTTCCGCTTGGTTCCCTTGCCAGACAATCCAATGCAGCTGGATATTGATATGTTGCGTGATTTTGCCGATGACTACATCCGCCCCAGAATGGAAAGTGTTCCAGGTGTTTCACAAGTGGATGTGCGCGGTGGTGCGGCTCGACAAATTCAAATCAAATTGGACATGGTCCAGTTGGCTCAACGCGGTATCAGTCTCAGCCAAGTAAGGGAAGCCATTCGATCAAGAAATTCCGATGCCTCAGCCGGTGACCTGGAAAGTGGAGAAAGTCGATATTTGTTGCGAGTGATTGGTCGTTTCGATCAACTTGATGACCTGGAAAATCTGATCATAGATCGCAATGAAAACAGTACATTGTTACTCAAAGACATTGCAGAAATCACTTTGGACCATTATGAAACCAGAAGCCTTTCTTTTGCCGATGGTCAACGCAGCTTGTCTCTTTCTGTGCGACGTGAAAGTGGTTCTAATGTGATTGCCATCAAGGAGTCTTTACTGCCTGTAGTGGATGAGTTGAATGCATCATTGTTGGTCCAAAATGGACTTAAATTAACTTTGTCCAGTGATGATGTTCAGTATGTATCCAATTCATTGGAAAATGTGTGGTTTAACCTGGCCCTAGGGGCCTTATTGGCGACACTGGTGATGTTTTTTTTCCTGCGCTCAGGACAATCTACTTTGATAGGTGTATTGGGTATTCCAGTTTGTACCATTGCTGCTTTTTTGGCATTGTTGGCCTTCGATCGAACCATCAATGTGATTTCTTTGGCAGGCGTGGCATTTGCCATAGGAATGACGGTAGACAACACCATTGTGGTGTTGGAGTCGATCATGCAATTCCGCAAAAAAGGGCACAGCCGCTATCAGGCGGCGGTGGCAGGGGTACAAGAGGTTTGGCCAGCTGTGTTGGCATCAACCACCACCACCGTTTTGGTCTTTGCACCGATTCTGTTCATTGTACAAGAGGCGGGTCAACTGTATTCAGACATAGCCATTGCGATTTCAGGGGCCATTGTGGCTTCAATGCTGGTGGCAATCTTTGTAATCCCTGTGGCGATGGCCAATCTTGGAAAGGAACACTATACCCCGGGTAAATCATTACAATTGGGCCGAGGCTGGATGCGCTTGGTGGGAATTTTTACTGTCAGTCAGCAGCGGGCTCGTTTACTTTCTGTGGGATTTTTAGCGGTTATTTTAGGCAGCGCCTATGTTTTGATGCCACCTGCAGAATATTTGCCTGAAGGAGAGGAACCCAAGGCCTTCTCAATGATGTTCGCACCACCCAGTTATAACTTGTCTGAAATGGAAGCCATCGGCGCAGACTTACGTGAATACTTCGAACCTTATCTCCATGCTGAACCGGAAGCCTTTGAGTCAGGTGAGACCAACATGCCGCCATTGGCTTACTACAGCATGTCCATATCGATCGGTCGAATCTGGTTTCTCAGTGCTCCTGTGGAACCTAATAACATCCATGCCATGATGGACGCCATCACTGAAAAATTCAGAAGTTATGAAAATATGCGGGCATTTTCTTCACGTGGCTCGATCATTTCCAGTAATGATGGAGGCACCCGAGCAGTGGCTGTGGATTTGTCAGGCAGCATAATTACAGATTTATATGCTGCCGCAGAAGCGGTTTATGCCGAAGCTGAACATGTATTTGAACAACCACAAATCAATTCTGATCCCAGTTCGCTGACTCTCGATCAGCCCTTGATAGAAATTCGACCCCGTTGGCAAAGGCTGGCTGAGTTGGGTATCAGTAACCGTGAATTTGGTTATGGAGTGGCCACCATCAGTGACGGCGCTTATGTCGATGAATTCATCTTGAATGACGATAAAGTGGACATCTTTTTGTTCAGTGGTGCCGGTAACCAGCAAACCATTGAGGCTCTGGCTGCCGCACCATTGACTTTACCTCAAGGCGGAATCATTCCTTTGAATGCAGTGGCCGATTTGGTAGAAAGTAAGAACAGCGATTCAGTTCGCCGAGTGGATGGTAGACGCACAGTAACTGTTTATATCATTCCCCCTCGTGAGGTTGCTTTAGAAACCGCAGAAGCCAAGGTTCGTAATGAATTATTGCCTACCTTATGGCAACAAGGTCACATTGCTCAAGGTGTTAACGTCAGCATCAGTGGTGCTGCCGACCAATTAGAATCAACCAAAGCTTCACTTTCCAGTAACTTTTTGGTGGCCATTGTGCTTTGTTATTTACTTCTTGTGGCAATATTCACCCATTGGCGTTTTCCTTTATTTATTTTGGCCACAGTACCACTTGGAATGGCAGGTGGGTTGTTGGGTTTGATTGCCGTCAATGGTGTTATTGCAGTATTAGGCACCTTAGGTTTTGGTGGTGCACATCAACCCTTCGATATGATTACCATGCTGGGGTTTCTGATCTTACTGGGCACTGTGGTGAACAACCCGATCCTCATTGTCGACCAAACCAGACGTTTCCTTGATCAAGGTCAAAATGTACAAAATGCCGTCCGTCAGGCCGTGCAGAAACGCCTTAAACCCATATTGATGTCAACCGCAACAACCATCTTCGGTTTGGCTCCATTGGTGCTGATACCAGGGGAGGGTACCGAATTATATCGTGGTGTTGGTGTGATTGTGATGTGCGGGATCTTCGTTTCAACTGTCCTCAGTTTGACCTTCTTGCCTGCCTTGTTGATGGGGTTGTTGCGTGATAGAGTAAAACCCAATCATTAAAGGTTGATTAACCTACAAAGGCTCATTACACGTACTGTGATGATCATGTAGCCAATCAGATCAACTGTCGAGACACAACAGTCCTCATTCATTTCTACTGTTGTGAATTATTCACAGTTAACACGATCCAAAATGATGATTCAGACATCGATGTTTTCTTGTTATGTGGGAATTAATTGACAATTTTTTAAGAATTTCCCCATATCCAAAACCGGCCACAATACTTCAAATTAAGTTGATCAAGCGTCTTTTTGTGACATGGAATATATACATGTATGCAAAATAAGCCAACATTTCAAGGCTGTAATGCTTGATTCAACTATTGAGGAGGCATTTATGAAAAACATACATTTATTAGCAACGAAGCCAAGAAAGAAGGACAGAAAAATCTCATCTTACGATGCAATGAATCTGTTTAAATTGATCAAGTTAAGTTTTGTTTTATTGGCTTTATTTTTTCCGTATACTGTTATGGCACAGAATGATTGCAGATGGGCTGGAACAGCACCTAGCTGCAACGGTTCTTGCAATGCTGGTGAAAGTGAGATCACGAGATTGAGTTTTCTACCTGGTGGGTACCCGCCGTATTACTATGGTCCTGATTTCGGTAAGCCATGTATTTCTGGGTCAAAAGCATTGTGCTGTAAGACTCCTGGCAGATCCTGTCGCTGGGATGGCACAGCCCCTTTTTGCGAAGGATCCTGTAATGCTGGTGAAAAAGTATCCCAACCACCAGCGGGTTCATCCAGTGGAAAAGCTTGTTGGACGGGCAAAAAGGTGTATTGTTGTCGTTCGACAGGTTCCAGTCAATCACCGCTAACGGCCAAGTCTGAAAAACCACTGTACGCTGCCATTTGGGAAAAAGGTGATGGTACTGCCTGGGTGGCTCGCCACGACATGACTCCCAAAAAATACCAACAAGAATTTGATCACTGGGTGAAAAAAGGTTTTCGACTGGTTGATGTCAGTGGCTTCAGTGTGGGTGGTCAACAACGTTTTGCAGCCATCTGGGAGAAAAGCAATGGACCGGCTTGGCTGGCCCGACACGGCATGGATTCTGCACAATACCAACAGGCGTTTAACAAATGGACTCAAAAGGGTTACCGCTTGTCCCATGTCAGTGGCTATGGCGTTGGTAGCGAAGACCGTTATGCGGCCATTTGGGAAAAACGCAAAGGCAAGCCTTGGGTGGCTCGTCATGCCATGACTTCGGCCAAATACCAGCAAGAATTCAACAAATGGACCAAGAAGGGCTACCGCTTAATTCATGTCAGTGGCTACAACGCCGGCGGTGAAGACCGTTATGCGGCCATATGGGAAAAAAGCAAAGGGCCTAAATGGAAAGCAAGACACGGTATGACCTCTGAGCAATACCAGAAAGAATTCAACAAGGTGACGAAAAAGGGCTACCGCCTGACCCACATCAGTTCTTGGCGTTCCGGCAAAACCAATCGCTACGCAGCCATATGGGAAAAAGACAAAGGTCCTGGCTGGGTGGCACGTCATGCCATGACTTCAGCCAAATACCAGCAAGAATTCAACAAATGGACCCAAAAAGGCTATCGACCCAAGGACGTCAGTGGCAGCAAACGAGCAGAATGATCATCCATTGATCAACTCGTCATTTAAATGGACAGTCATCCAATCACTAAAATCCTGTTTAAACAGAAATACAGTGCATGTAGAATTTTAGGAGCGGGTGGCTGTCCTTGATGAGGAAAGTTACCGTCCA
The DNA here is from genome assembly GCA_965230295.1 of Marinicella sp. GTDB lineage: Bacteria > Pseudomonadota > Gammaproteobacteria > Xanthomonadales > Marinicellaceae > Marinicella. The sequence goes on from OZ246001.1 coordinate 3,656,715, forward strand.
ACAGTGTATAATCATATGAAACACTATAAAGGAATGTTCTTGGGGCTTTACTGCAATTGTTCCAAACAATTCTCTGCATTCACCCCGTCCTGGGGATCGATGCGGTAGCTGCCGAGGTGAACATGACAGGCTACCTCGCACGCACTACGGCATTCAAATCGGGCTTCTTTATCTTCGATAAAACCGCCAACCTTTCATCACCTGCGCTGCCTAACCGGTTCGGTGGGTCATGCTGCTCAGCAGCTTTCCTACTACTAAAGGGCTCAAACAGTTTATGTTTCATGAGGAGAATAGGGCGAGTCTACTTGATGACAATAAAGATTTTCCCAAGTGTATTTCGTCGCATTTCTATGTCAGTTCATCCCATTGACATTGATGTTGTCTATCAGGATTTTTAAGATCATTTTATTCAGCCATCGTGATTGACTGAATATGCCATGAAACAGATAAATGTGCGGGAGGATATTCAAATGCTTGGTATAAAAAACAGACAACGTGACCGTAATCAGCTGATGCTTAATCTTCTTGTTGTTCCATTTGGCCTATCTGGCAGTTTTGATGAATCTTCTCAGCATACCTTCAAGACAACGACTGATACCCAAGGTTGCGTGATCCAGCAGTTAACCAGTGAGGACTACGATGAATTCCAACACCATGGTGTCAGTGATGACGGCCAATGGCTTGCCGTGGGGTGGAACAAGGGTGAGGATGCTGATGGGAATCCCGTCAGAGGCTCATACCTGTTGAATTTGCTTACAGGAAAAAAAAAGCATTTGCCCAAACCGCTCAACCACAATTCCAGCTTTTCACCTGATGGTCAATTTTTGATCGGTGCCCAGTATACCTCTGATGGCAAGACAGAATTGTATGAGTACGATCTCAAAGCGGAGCAGGCCACTGTCATTGCGGCAGATCCCAATTGGGATTTCAAACCCAGTTACACGCCCGATGGACAATCCATCGTTTTTAATTCATACCGCACGGGAAATTCAGAAATTTACCTTTATGCTCGCGCAGACAAAACCATGCAGCAATTGACCCAACATGACAGCTACGATTCCCATGGAGAGATGTCACCTGACGGCCGCAAAATTTTGTTTCATAGACATGTGAAAACCAAGTCTGAAGGGGTTTATGATTTTGATCTTTACGTTCACGATATTGCCACTGGTACAGAATCCCGATTAACCTCAACACCTCAAGAAGAAGGGTACCCTGCCTGGGGGCCAGACGGGAAAAAAATTGTTTTCAGCTACAACAAAAACGACAAGCCAGGCGTCAACCACCTTTATATCATGGAGCCAGACGGTACGCTGAAGCAACTTACAGGAGGTGACTGGAAAGACAGCTACGCACAGTGGACTCGGGATGGTAGTTACATTTATTTCAATACAGACCGCAACGGCGTCTCCGATATCTATCGCATCAAAATGGATGGCTCTAACTGCGTTAAACCCAGTTAATATAGTTAATGACTCATCATACCGGGCAATGAATGGCAATTTCAGTTTGTCATTCACACAGGCATAAGAATCAACAAATGCTCTGATCTTATTGTTTTCTGAACAATTGTCATTTGCAAACATCTGAAGTAATGAACTTTATGTTCAAATATACTTTTATTATGTGCATAGTTGTGTAATATATAAAGTAAATATTCATACAGGGGGACAAGATGTTTTATTCTATTTCAAAGAAAAGTACCTTATTGATGGTACTGATGTTATTGGCATGTCAGCCACAAAAGTCAACTACACAACAAACCAAAACGGAATCAAAGACAGTAAATACGACTGCACAGGTGCCTGATTACGTGCCATTTCCAACGGGATATGGGTACATGGAAAATCTGACAGCTTTGCAACAAGCCACCGATTCAGGAGACAGCCAAGTGATTCGCGAACATGCATGGAGTTTGTGGGCTGGGATCATGCAGCCAGTAGACGGGTTGGGTTGGCCTATTTGGTATACCTGGCCAAACACAAAAGGTGCCTTTGCAACCAATGGGATGAAAACGAAAGTTAAGTCAACTTCTATTGAAAACAAGAAAGTTAAGAGCAAAAAAGCATCAAAACAAAATAAGTCTCTGCGTTCGGTCAACAAAATGAATTCACAATCTGGTCATGCACCGCCAGTTGATACTCCAGCTCCAATTTATAAAATTCCGGCACCCGTAATGGCACAGTATCCATCTGCCATTTGTGACAGTGGTTCAAGCGGGAAAACAATTTGTGATGGTGGGCATTTCGTGAACAATGGCGACATCATGATTCCCACAGAGTCTTTAAGTCAAGAAGCCATGCAAGATATACGTGGCAACAAGTTGTATTTAAAATCCACGCTTGATGCAGCCTATGCAGCAGGAAAACCAATGATCGAAGTCACGGATCGTTTCATAGTCACCAAACACATGTACTGGCCAGTCAAAGCCAAAGGCATCACTGTTATTCCGGTGTGGAAAGACAACTACCCGGACAGCTATACCGGTTACGCTGGATATGAGTTTTGGGACACACTGGTGGCTTTGGAACCCAGTAATCCAGGTTCAGTAGGAACCTTGGTTGAAGGTGCCTTTTTGTACGGTGTTTTGGACCACTCAGGAACCCAGACATTACCAACAGTACGTGGCCAAGCAGAAGTGCACGCCATGGACAGTTTTTATCATCGACAAGTGAGTCAGGCTGATTGGGACAGTTTTGATGATGCAGACAAAGCCATCATCACAGCTGCAAGTTACTGGGCCAATGGACAAGCATTCGCTGTTGGTGATTATTTGGTCACTGTGGCCATGCATGTGAACACCAAAGAATTGGAAAGCTGGACCCTACAAAGTGTTTGGTGGTCAGACACACCCAATACCGGTATCTATGCAGCTAATCGCCCGTCATTGCCACAAGCACAAGGTCCATGGGATCATTACTTGTTGACCGATGCCTATGCGGTACCTGCCATCAACGGTCAACTTCAAAAAGCCGTCAATCCATATATTGAAGGCGTGATTCATCCTATTGCTACCAATTGCAGAAATTGTCATGTAAGGGCAGGGTGGCCACAAAGCAAAGCCAGCTACCAAAATCCCGGGTGCCCGGATTTATTAGAAGATTTAACCCCACAGAGCCCATGTTTACAGGGTATTACCCTGAGTGATTATTTATGGATCATCCCTGATCGAGCTCAGTAAAGAGTAGAGGTTTGTCAGCAAAATCCAGTTTGAAATTACGGGCTGGATTTTGCTGAGGCCAAATAATTTGATTGCAAAACCAATATTTTGACGAACATTCTACTTTGACCCCATTGACTTTCTTGCAGTTGCTTGTATTCTGGCAACTTCTGTCCAATTTTTCTCATCGTTACTAAATTCCATCTTCCATTTCCAACTATCTTTTGTTATTTGGAAATATGTAATCTTTTGTGTGAGTCCTGGTCTTTCCAAATCTTCACCTATCATGATCAACTCACCTTGATCATTTGAAGTTGCAATGTAAGAAGTGAAATTGGAATTATCATTAGAGGCCCAAATAATTTTCCATTTATTGGCTTTGTCATCATAAATACGAACATTTGTGCCAAATTGTCGCCTCTCACCTTGTTTAAGTACTGTAGACAAAGGTGGCTGGATCCATTCGTCCTGAATGGCATATCCGCCTAGAATATATCGGAAATTCCAATCCGCATCATCAATCGATTGCCAACTGCCATCTTCTTGTCGAACCTGCTGCTTTATATGCCAATCACCGACCAATTGACCAAACTGGGCTATTCCTGGATGAACATTATCTGACTGCATCATTGGTGGTTTTGACACACTACTTTGACACCCGGCTAAGCCAATTAATATTAATATAATTGTTAGATTTTTCACAATTTGCAAATTCTTCATATTTTTCTCTAATTAAAAATGAGATCGTTTAGCAATAGGGATGATGATTTCAATAACTGGATTTTTTAAATTACTCTCAAGTTCGTTTAATGGAAATCGCACCATTGTTGGTTTGGTTTGAACATATCCGTTGAGATCTATCCAAGCCAGCAGCTTTTTGCCATCTCGTGGAGTTTCTAATACATTTGAAGGCAGTTTAGCAATCAACGATTTCTCTATATTTCGAGTCAGTAGGCCAGAATTTATTTGCTTATGTGTAGGTAATTCAAAACCTATTTGCCATTTCAATTCTGATTCGGCAACCAAATCCGGATCGTCAGGGTATACTGCAAATATAGCTGGAGAATTGGCTTCTTTAGCAACAGTAAGAAGATAATTAATCATCTCTGTGTGTTGTGAATAGCTTCCCCGCATTTCTTTATACTCATATTTTACGGGTTGAGAAGTAATAATGGAGACAACAGGTGGAAACTCCTCCATGAGATTTTCATAGGGTGATTCAGACTCAATTCGTTTATTTTTATTAGAATCCAATGAGCCACTACTGAAATTGGTACATCCGGTCAATAAAGCAAAGGCAAATAGAGTTGCTTTTCGAAATACTAAAAAAAACATTTCTACTTTGTTCCTTCAATCACTCTTTTTAGATTTGGTAAGACAAACGACTTCCAGCCACCTGCAAGCGCATCGCGGATTTGACGAATCACGCTTACATCAAATTTGTCCCATCCCTCGTGAACCAATGTTACTTCTGTTTGGCTATCTAAAGGTTCGACTAGTATATGAACGGTAGTTGCTGGAGTATCGGGAAGATACCAGCTAAACGAGAATTGATTTGGTGCATCCAGAGTAAGGATTTCACAATGAGTGGCTCCTTCAATATCGTTGTTAATGCGTTTCGATTCGTCTTGCTGCATGTAAAAGACATGGCCAATGGATTTCTCATACTGCATACACCCAAGCCACTGAGAAACATATTCTGGCTCAGTCAGAAAAGTCCAGACACGATTTGGGTTGGCGTTAATTATTATTGAATGTTTAATAGTCAATGGTTTATCAGTCAATGGAATTCTCCTCAATTAAGGTTTTTAATTTAGTAAGGCGCTGAGCCCATATCGAGTTGAGCCAATCTTCAACTTCACGCAAAATTGATGTCTTAAGATAGTAGAGATTTTCACGACCACCCTCAGGTGCTTCAATGAAACCTGCTTTTTTAAGTATCCGCAAGTGACGAGAAATCGCGGGCCTAGAAACATCGAACTTCTTTGCGATCTTATGTACTGGGAGCGGCTTATTTGCCAAAGCGCGAATAATGCTACGCCTTGTTCCATCTGAAAGGGCTCTAAAAACTAAATCTTCATTATTATTGGTAAGCATATTGTTACCAATATAATTCTTTAAATAGCTATATACAAGAAATATTTTAAATATACGTAACAATTATGTTACTTATTAAGTGAGATTTATTCATCTGAATTTTTGTTTTCATTTTTTTAGTAATAGGAACTTACCAGCTTAACTAACAAATTTAGATCAACCACTTAATAAGACATACAATTTAAGTTGCTGTTACAAAACAAGTATTTCTGGCCATTCAACAACTCTGACTGCAGTGTGTGGGATGTTTGTCAAAGATTAGTTAGATTATTCCTTCAAGACCTCTGTCTCTGATCAATTGTTTAACTTATACTGTCAGTCATTCGAGTGAAAATGAATTAAGGAAAACATATCAATGAAAAAAAATGACCATAAAACTTTTGGGTTGTACTACACCTCCATTGACCAAAATGAAAAAATCACAACCCATCACATACCATATGATGACCAATCAAACAGCATTCCCGGGTATATTTACACGGTCATGTTCTATGACGAAAATGGAGATAAAAACACATTCCCCGTAGGAGCGATTTTTAAATCTACCCATGACAATGCCAATGCTGATTTTTTCAAATCAGTCACTGAATTTATGCAAAACTATCCTGACGTCATCAAGTTGATGCCCCAAAACACGTCAGCCAGATTCACCAAAACAGAGAACTTGATTACTGGCGAAGTGAATGCCAAAGAGTGTGAACAAATTATCATCGATGCGATATTAAGGTTAACTCAATAGGCATTAAGCGGACTTGACAAGAGGATCAGAATTGCTTGGAATACCAAATCACCTCTTAATGAGCCCCTTTAATTGGCCACATGGTGCTGGTGCAATGTTATCTGTTGGCATTTTCCATATATTCTAAGAACTAACCATCCTGCAGAGGACATCCTTTGGCGACTTGAATGCCTTTGTTTTCAGGTTGATCTAACAGTGCTTTGATCGCCGGGGCATTCCAATTATCAGGTGCCAACAGTAACATGCAACGATAGCTTGATAGGCGTTCTCTGATATGGCCTGCAGCTCTTTGTGCGCCTGCCAGGTTGTACCATACATTCCATATATAGGGATGTATTTCAGTGTTAAGAAGACAAGTTTCCAGAGCTCCTTGATAATCTTCAATTTTTTGTAAGTAATCACACACTTGTCTGAGCTCAAACTCTGTTGGAGGAGACCACCATTTAATGGCTGAAAACTTATTTTGCCTGTCGTGATAAGCCGCTCTTGCGGCTGCACCGCCTTGTTGCCTTGCTATCACGGTTAGGCTTCTCATTTCTTGTCCCTTGAGTATCATATCTAGTGCCGGATCCTGTCCAGTGGCATAATCATCAGAGCTGATTACAGCAGGGATGTCGATGCTTAGCGATTCAGCCAGGTCTCCCCAATGTGTTAACTGCAAATACCTGCTCGAGACATATAGATTTGTGCCGCTGTCAGTATAAGCCTTAGATACTGATTCACTGAAGTGGTTGGGACCCGTTGCCGTGGGTTCGCCAATGATTGTGACTGGCACATTGGCTTTTAATTCATGGGCCAATATCAATCCAGCCCCTGCTGTTTTGCGTCCCACTATGATGTACATGCGTTGCCAGGGTGGAACATCCAACCGTTTGATGAGTGCATGAATCAGGGTATATATTTTGCTGCTATCACCGCCAAAATTCCACCGTAAATCTATCATTAAATGTTTTGGCTTGACTTGATCCAATTCTGCCAATGTAGCTTCAAAAAAAGTCACAAAATCCGTATCTGATACATATTGAGCACGGATGTAATAGGCGTCTTGCTCAGGCAATGATATGGAGGAAAATGGTGCATTGTCAGACATATGCAATGGCCGGGATAGGCTGGGTTTTTCAAATTCGCTGGATTTAAGGTCATTGTATGCACTGACCCAATCAGTTTTATTATCAATAGGTAAGCCATCTGTGACAGGGAGGTATTGCCAATTGAAACTTGAGTCATTGGCGTTGAAATTTGTCCGGTTGAAGGCTTTAGCTGACAGGGTTTGCTCTACAGTTTTGCCAGTTTTTAGTTTCAATGTCATTTTCAATTTGCCTGCTGAAGTGGTAAAACCCAATCCGTTCATTAACATGGCATTGTGTACAGGCCACAGTTTTTCATCTTGTGCATAACTGTTATCACTCGCCAGCAAAGAATTGACCTGTTGCATCACATGTTCAACAGGTTTTCCGGCGATGGACAATACTTGAGCCCCTGACAGTTGTTTCAATGAATGGTGCACGGCAGCCAGAAAATAACCATCGCTGAACTTATAGAATCTGACGGGGTACCACAATGCAAATTCAGTGTCTGCTGGTTCCAAATAGGTGCTGCCATCTTCTAATGACGCAACCAATTGCATGGTTTTAACCATTCGCTGTGGCTGGCTAAGCTGTGGCATGGTCTTTTTCAATTGCTGCGCCTTCTTTAGGAACTTGGTTTTGCCGATGGCGAAAAAAGGGTTCGGATGCATCAGTTGAATGTCATTGACTATTTGATCAATGTCTTGCTGCCAACTGATCGCTGAACGTTCTTGGTCATTGGCTTTTAGCATAGGTGCGTTAAAGACCAAAATCATCAAGGCACAGTATTTATACCATGGGTTATTAAAGTTTATAATTCGCATGATTGTCTCCTCTTATTTAGCATCAAACATTTGTCTGAATTACATAGGTAACTGACGACAGTCGAGAAAGTAACTGAACTTGGTGAAATTCAGTGCTGAAGCAGCATAAAGAGAACCTGATCAACAACATGATCTTGAATACCGAGACAATGCCAATTGCATCGATTTTTTATCATAAAGTGATATCATATAAATTAACATCAACATGATTGGACCAATGGTTTCACTTTTCAGAAAAAAACATAATTTCAAATGGCTGTTGTTCTTGTTGTTCATGGCATTGTCAATTGGCATATACTTCAGAGAAGTGACCAACAACCCGAAAATTCACTTCTTGGCGGTGGTTTTCTGGCAATTTATTTTGTGGGTGCCTTGGCTATTCATTGAAGGTTTTATCAAGAAGGTTAGAAGGAAAACCAAAAACCGTCTTTTGATTTATCCCACCTGCCTCTTCATGTTGGGTTTGCATATCCTGTTTTTTGTTTTGTACAGCAGTTACCTCAGTCCTTATGTGGGTGCAGTTAACAGCAAATATGGCGTTTATCCCTATTTTTTCATTTTCTGGTCCAGCATAGATTTGATTTTACTTTGGGTGGTCTGTAATCAACCTGGCTCAGTTCAATCATCAGCGCAACTTCCCTTGAAGCCAAATAAATACATCATCAAAGAGGGTTCCAACCAAGTTATCTTATCTACAGCAGACATGATCAAAATCACTGCTGAAGATTACTATGTAAGAATACACAGCACACAAGGTGAGTACTTGCAGCGCATTTCATTGAAAGAGTTGGGTAAACAACTGCCTGACAATGAATTTGTTCGCATCCATCGATCCACAATTGTCAACCTCAATCACATCAAACAAATCATCAGGCAAAGCAAAAAAGGCACATTTGTAGAATTGTTGGATGGGAGTGTAAACAAGGTCAGCAAAAGTCAGAGTATGGCATTTCAATCAAAGTTGCACCACTCACTGCACATATAAGTCATTTCACTGATTATCGCTTTGATTTTAGAAATAGCACTTGATGTCTGTCCCCAGGCGATTTCTATAATGTGCATTCTCAAATCTGTTCACTGCACATGAAAAAAATAACACCATTGCTATTAATCAGCACCTGTATATGGGCCAATGAATTACCAGGTATTGATCAACAGGCAAAAAACTTAACAGCCATTCAAAAGTCCTACCCGTCTATTTCACCAGATGGTAACCAAGTGGTATATCAGACAAACCAATTTGGCCATTGGCAGCTAATGACCATGAATATAGATGGCACTGACATCAAGCGATTAACTTACAATGAAAATGATGACATCCAGCCTGTGTGGTCGCCAGATGGGAGGCACATCCTGTTCGTTTCTAACAGGTCCGGAAATGAAGATATTTTCATGTTGAACACAGAATCAAACACAACAACACAATTGACCAATGATCCAGGCAGAGACATTCATCCCGTTTGGCACCCAAGTCTGGACCAGGTGATCTTCAATACAAACCGGGATGATGGAGAGACATTTGAGTTGTACACCATGGACTTAAAAGACCAATCGTTGAATCGACTGACTGACAACAATCAGTCAGACACTTATGCTTCATGGTCACCTGATGGAAAACGCATCGCATTTGTGCGCTGGACTGAATCCCCGGATGACAGCGGTAATATTTATGTGTTAACTGCCGATTTAAAAAAGCTTACACAGGTGACTAAACACAGCGCTTTCGATGGTTGGCCCGTTTGGTTAGACAATGAAACCCTGGTGTTTTCTTCTTACAGGACAACGCCCAATCAATTGTTTAAAACCAAAGTAGATGGCAGTGAGTTGATTCAGCTCACCTTCAACGATGAAGCCAATGCACGGGCTCACGTCAGAGGCCCGCACATGGTCTATAACGGTGCAAAAGACGGTGTCATGCATATCTATCGAGTGGATAGCAATGAAATCAATACCAGGCATAAAATAAACAGCAGTGGTGATTGATTGTATCCTTGCACACAAGCTCAAAATATAGACTACTCAAAGGTCAAAGAATTGCGGGTGTGTGGATAATGATGGTTGCACTTCGTTGTCCGTGTTTATTTTGATGTATTCCAGGACATTGAAATAATTTCCAGACAAAATTAATCACCTGATTTCTTGTGCGCCTAAAATTAGTTTGAACCAATAAAGCTCTGATTTAACAGGCATACTGAATAACACTTCTTGAACTTTTTTGCATTTTAATAAAGTCCAAATGAGAGCTTTTGTCTCAACTTGACACTTATCCAACACATCAATTGATTAATTAAGGAGAACTGTCATGTCCAAAAGATATCTGATTACCTACAAAGAACAGAAAATAAATACCAAAACAGCCTCAAATTTGCTTGAGATGAGTGAGCAGGATTTTGATGCTGGCATCGGCATGTTGGCTGAAGGTCGCATGCAAGAAGACACACCAGTGCATCTGGATAAACTGAGCATCAGCGTGGTTTCACTTGAGGAAAGTGAGGTGAAGAAACTGTCTGCAAAGGACGAGATATTGGCCATTGAGGAAGATGTTGAAGTACGAATCCTTGGGTTTGAGTCTGAAAATGAGGAGGAAGAAAACCAACGGGTATTGGCCCATTTAAAAGAAGGAGAGTTGGCTGAACAAGTGTTGTGGAACATCGAACATGTGAAAGCGCCCGATGCATGGGCCGAAGGCATAGACGGTAGTGGCATTAACCTGGCGATACTTGATACCGGCATCGCTGCCCATCCTGACCTTGTCATCACGGGAGGAACTTCATTTGTGTCTGATGTGACGAACCCCAGCTACGATGACCAAAATGGGCATGGCACCCATTGTGCTGGCATTGCAGCTGGGAGAAGGGGGCTTAATGGTGTCTATGGCGTGGCCAAAAACTGCAACCTTTTTGCCGTCAAAGTATTGAACCAACATGGTAGTGGTAGCTTCTCAAGCATATTTGCTGGCATGAACTGGTGTATTGAAAATGAAATTCATGTGGCCAGCATGAGTCTGGGGGCCAACTCGGTCCCGTCAGTGGCCGCTGCAAATGCGGTGAAAAACTGCCAAGACAATGGTGTCACTGTGGTGGTTGCTGCCGGCAATTCATACCAATCAGCATTCCCATGGGTTGGCACCCCAGCCAACTCTTATATGCAGGGTGATGTGGCAGCCAGTCCAATTGCTGTGGCAGCCGTTGACAGAAACAACCAAGTGGCACCCTTTTCATCCAGAGGAGCGCAACACAATGATCCTCGCTGGAATCAGGTCAATGTATCAGCACCTGGGGTCAACATTTACTCCACGTACTTGAATAATGGCTACAAAGTGTTAAGTGGCACCAGCATGGCCTGTCCGCATGTGGCTGGGATGGCCGCACTGATTTATCAAAAACACAGTGGTCATGTTTCACCGCATACAGTCAAGCAGAAAATTCTGAATACCGCGCATAATCTCGGCCCCGCACCATACCCCAATGAGGCCTATGGTTTTGGACTGATTGACTGCAGTGGACTATAAAAACAAGGAAACAGTGGTTGGGTTTACTGAATGGTTTTTAATGTAAACAGTTGACTTCAATTCGTTTATCATACATAAACCAGCAAGCAAACCCAACCAAGGTTAAGCAACATGAAAAACAAAAAAATTGATGCAAAACTAAAGGACAGGGCACTCGAATGTCCTGAAAAAGCGTTCAATGTCATCATTGTATATGATGACAACTTATCGCCTGAAATATTTGACAGAATGGATTGCCGAAGGCTTATGCAAAACATCGCATCATGTTACATCACAGGACAGCAGATCATGGAACTGGTCAAACAAGAAAAAATACACTTCATAGAAGAAGACATCAGCATCAGTACTTTGTAAGCTCTGACACGCTTTTAAAGAAAGTACACCTATACCAGTCAATTAAAAAGCCCCTCATAAACAATATGACATGTGATCCAAAAAAACTGACGACTAACGCGTTGTAACAAATTTCTGATTCAATCGTCTATAAATTAGCAACTTAAAAATCAATGGTCAAAAAAGAGGAGTGCTGTTGAGTCTTTATGCATTTTTGTTTTTTTTTAAATGAAAGTGACCTCGGCCAACTGATCTATCAAACTTGGGTTAGCACCCTATGATTCGACTTGTGATGCCTCACCATCCGAGTACGCCTGTTGAATTCTGTATCAGTTCTCCTTGGCCTTGGGCTTTTGACCTCATTAATAAATCAAACTGTACTTAAGTAATTATGAATAGAATATTAGAATTTTGGAATAAGTTACCAGCAATTATTAGAGCCTTGATTGCTTTTGTCTTCGTTGCATATCTTGGATTAATAGGGACCAATGTACTGTTTGACCTTAATGACAGCATATTGCCCGATTTTCCATGGTCAGCTTTTGCGGTCATATTATTTTTAGTCATATATGTTGCTTATTTGAAAGGTTGGGGCTGGCCCGGGATAACTTCTGAATACAGAAAAGATGCCATCTCATGGAATAAATTAAATAAGGAACAATGGAAGTGGGGTGCGCTTTGTGTCCTGATAGCTTTTATTTTTGTTCCTGCCAGTATCGCTGTCAGTTTCAGGTTCGTGGAAATATCTCCTGATATTATTGACCGCAGTGCAGAAATTGCCGGGATGCCATTATGGGTCGCATTGGCTTACATCATTGCTCTTTCGGCATCAGCTGGTGTTTGGGAAGAGGTGGCATTCAGGGGATACCTGCAAAAAATAATTCAAAATCAGCATGGCATTTATTGGGCAATTGGAATCAGTGCTTTGCTTTTTTGGCTGGCACATTTCAACAGCGCCAGTGGCCCTTTGCGTGTAGTAACTTTGTTACTTGGGGCTGTTATGTTAAGCACTTTGGCCTATTCGGCACGATCGATCATTCCCGGTGTTGTGGATCACATCAGCAGTGATATTTATACAGGCTTACACACACGAAATATCATTAACCCTGATTACCTGGTTAAATTTGAATCGATTTGGAAAACCGGACTGGATGCACACTTTGTCATATGGTCTGTTGTTCTTGTGGCCAGCATTGTAACTTTTATCCCAACCGTTAAACGTCTCTATTCAGTGACCAGGCAAGATGACTAAGACGGATAAAAAGGTTACGCTACAGAATTAACAAGCAGGTGTAATAAGAGGATTCATAAACGTGTTAAACCATCGAAATTATTCGTATTTCAAATGCAAGAAACCAGTTCCTGAAAACCCCTCCTAATTATTTAACGGTTTAATAGAATAACTACTGGTGTCAAATATATTTGACATCGCCCTTTGTGTCATATATTATATACACCATGTCAAATATATTATACCTGTTATGAAACAATTGTCCTTTAAAGAAAAAAGCTTATGGGCCCTTCTAATTTCTTTAGTTGCGGTTTTCGGTAACTATTACATACAGCTGAATGTTCCAGACAGTGCAGTCATCAAACGTCCCGAGATGTTCGAGTTTGCCTTTTATGCGGCATTTCTTGCATTTGTGGTTCTTCTTGGTAACTTCCTTATATCTTTCACATCCAACAAAGAGATAACTGACGAACGTCAAAAACAGATAGAAGCCAAAGCCCAATTAATAAGCGGTTATGTATTAACCATAGGAGTATTCCATTCAATCATTGTTGCTTTAGTTGTTCCTGGTAATTTTTGGGTAGTGCATAATTTATTTTTAAGTGTACTTATAGCGGAACTAGTTAATATTGGACTACAGTTACTCTATCTGCGAAGGGGGTTCTAATGAGTAAAAAGTCAGCAATTACAAACCATATTAGGGTGCTGCGATTCAATAATAATGAAATGACTCAAAAATCCTTGGCTCATGCAGTTGGGGTGACTCGACAAACCATAAATGCAATAGAGCAAAATAAATACTCCCCATCTTTGGAAGTTGCTTTTAAAATTTCGGCGGTTTTTGATGTACCCTTGACTGATGTGTTTTTTTTCAATGAGGAATAACTGAATAAGCTATATATACCGCTGAGAGTGATGACATAATTAATCAATCAAAACCAGTAAAAGTTCTCAATGTACCTGGATCATCACTAAAAAAACCAAAGAATGGAAAAAGCTTCAAGTATAAGAATGGCCCATAAGGCACCTTTGGTTGGATAACAATACAAAACAAATGCATACTTAGCTAATTGTATAGCGCATCGCTAATCTCCTCCTGACTATTCACCAAAAATAAAGCTATCATCATTCGATGATTCAGCGGCTTGTATATGTTCACATTAAATTCAATGATGGCTTGTTCAGCCCATTTACATAAAAAACGCCAGATACCATTTAAATGCTTAAATATACCATTGACAACACTAATTTTGACGTACATGAACCAATAGGATACAAGGTGCTATTTAAATTTGAATTATGAAGCAATTCCTTTTTTTCGCATTGTTTATATGTGAGACCTCTCTGGCTAATAATGAACTTGATTTGAATTTTTTCCTAGGGCATTGGAGCATTGACTCAATTGATTATATTGGGCATGGAAATTATCAAAAGTCGCACTCGAAGTCTCATGCATACTTGGTCCTAGATGGTACAGCTATTTTTGATGAATGGAGGTCATTTAACAAGGAAGGTGAGGTGGTTTTCAGGGGAGCAACATTCAGAACCCCAATGAACGATAAGAAATGGAAAATTAATTGGCTTATGTCGCATGTTGTTGGTCAGTCTGTTTTAGAGCTTGAAGTAAAAGATACTGAGCTTGAAATGAAGGGATCTGGAAATGATGGATTTGGAAACTTTTTAGAAAGGGCCCGATACTTCAACATCACTTCAGAAAGTTATGAATTTGAGATGAGCCGTTCTTATGATGGTGGAAAAAACTGGATAGTTCCATTTAATACCTTTAAAGCAACAAAAATCAATCCAAAAAATAAGTAACTACCAACAAAAACACGACCTAATAATCAACTGAACACAAAGGTGGACCATGCATTTCAAAAAACTTTCACTGAATTTCTATTTAGTTTTACTCACAATAATTATTACTGCTGTTTTAACTGTCAAAATTTTAGTTGCCAAACCAGTTCTTAGTAAAAACGAGATGGTCAGCGATTTTGATCAACTTATTACCTATATCAATGATTTTGGAGTACATAAAGACATTAACCAGATACGATTGAACATTGATTATCAAAAAATATATTCAGATTTAAGAAAGCAAATCACAAAGAATACAGATATTTGTGAGTTCAGAGAAATTCTTGAGAAGACTATCAACTGGGTTCAAGATGGGCACGCATCTTCTATGGATTATGAGTATCTATCCAATTACGGCAAATATCAAAGTAAGTACAATTTTACAAATGATGAAAAGTTCAAGGATGTTAAAACCATCGAGAAGCATTGTGATTCGAAAGCCCCTTCTTTGACCTTGCCTATACACTACATTGATGGAAAGTATCATTTCTTTACTGATTTCAAATACCAAGGAAATGAAATTAATGTTGGTGATTATATAACGCATTACAACGCAGTTCCGATTGACTATTTTGTCAGTAATAACTTAGATAAAATTAGCCCGGTGAGATGGGATGCACAGAAAAACGAAACCTACCACCCTTCTTTCTATAAATTTGGAGACGCTGTGTTTGATTTGAAAATTCAATCAAATGGAGAGGAAAAAAATATCCGTTTTGATTTAAATACAGAGTCATCATATAAGGAAGAATCGAATAGATATAAATATTACTCTCAAAAAGAAGCCAATGTATTTGCTCTGGATGACGGTGATCTTTTGTATATTTCAATCCCTTCAATGGATTTGAAATTGGCTGAGGTCATTATGACAAAAGTTGAGAAACTTTATAAAAAGCACAAAGAGTTTGGGAAAATTGTGATTGATATCAGAGGAAACCCTGGTGGAAATGATCAGACATGGCATGAAATCTTGTCTGAACTGATCAGCCAACCTATTACACTGAAGCTGGATTTAAGATTCAAACACACCGAAGACTCAATAGAGAAATATGCTGAAACTGCCGATAAAAATAGTCAATGGTATCGTGACAAGCATGATACAACCCCAATTGAAATTGATATCCTCAACAACAACAAATATTGGATAGTTGATAGCAAAGAATTGAGTCTTCCGCCAAAAAATAATTCATATAAGCATCAAGGAAAAATATTTATATTACAAGACCGATACATCTATTCTTCCGCCACAAATTTGTCGAGAGCCAGTCTGTTTAGTGATCAATTGATCTCAATAGGTGAGTCCACTGATTTGATAGGAGGCATTCAAACAGAACCTTTGTTTATCAAACTGAATCATTCAGGAATCGTCTTTAGGATCGAACCATTATTAGATTTTTCTGGTGTGAGTAAATTCGAGGACTTGTTCCATAACAAAGTAGAAGTGCCGAGGTTTTATACATCACAAGAATTACACCAAAGACAGGAAAGCAAAGAAGATGTTTTTGGTCAAAGCTATTTAGAGCAACATGATCCGTTCATAAAATTAATTAAGGCTCATGACGGTATAGTTGATGACTTTGCCGAAATTTCTAATGTAGGCAGAAAAGAAGCCATATCTAGGTGGTTCGAATCAATCAATGAAAGTGACTTGGAGGGACTAGAGGCTTTATACGATTCAGAAAATTATGATATAGGGGATTTTATTGCTTATGGTCAGATGGTTGGTGGCCTGACGCCAAAGTTGATTTCCTATCAGTCGGGCCCTGAATATGGAATCTATGCAACAGAAAACAATTCAAACAATTGGGTCTTGGTTGGTTTAGGTTTTGATGGCGAAAAAATTATACACACTGATGTTAAAAAGAAATCTAAACCAGTTCTCTCCCGGCAGACAAGGCTCAGTGATGAAAGTGCTAAGATAAAAATTATCAACCATATTTCTGACCAAATTCTCAATAATTATGCCAACGAGAAAGTCAGAAACTCGTTGGCGAATGATATAAAAAATCTTGCCAATGATAGAAGTTTAACATTGACCAGACACAATGATCTGTTTGCCAAAAAAGTTACTGTGAAACTCCGCGAAATATCCAATGATAAACATTTGGAATTGGTTTCACCTATTCAAATACAGGCCATAAACAAAAGGTTCCATTCTGAATCGAGTGTACAAGACCCAAATGAGACCTTTTTTATTTATGAAAAAAAAGAAGGTTTACCAATAATTTCCATCAATAGATTCTCAGACATTGATGCTTTTAAATCTCAAGCTGTTGCGGTCTTTTCAAAACTCAATGAATCTGAAGCAAGCTTTGTCATTAATTTGATCAATGGTGAAGGAGGAGACAAAACTGCTGTTAATTATGTTATACAACTGATTGAATCTCTAGACTCATTTAGAAATAGAAAGTTTGCAGTTTTGTTAGGGAAGAAAACATTCTCAGCATCCGAATATTTGGCCTATTATTCAAAAATTAATTGGAGCAACTCTGTCAGAATTGGACAGAGCACAGCTGGGGCAGGGTATCAAGTTGACGCATTTCCAGTTGGCGCTGGGTTTTATTTTGTCAACTCAGTAAAAAACCCTCTTGGTGATGCGAGTTGGGAAGGAAAAGGCATTTCTCCTGACATCATTGTTCCTGAGGAAAATGCAACAGAAAAGGCAATAAACTTTCTGAATCAATAAAAATCCTAGATAACACCAAATAACATGATTTGAAGCTAAATTATTGATTCAATTGACGTTGTCAGTAATTAAACCCAGGAGTTGGTATAGATGTAACTATTCCCACGTTTAAGTTCTTTGGCATTAATGCGCTGTTGCTTCACATGCTTATTTCAACCGTTTACACCTGAATTACATCTATGCACGGTGGACTGCTGATAGATTAATTTAAATTACAGAATAATTGTCAGTGTCAAAGAAATACTGATGAACAGTTTTTTTTAATTTTAAGGTGCTTTTTATGAAATTGTTATTCGCAGGATTGATCACTATTCTTAGTCAAACATTAAATGCCAAAACAGATTATGAATTTAAGTTAGGTCATTGGCAAATTGAAGCTCAATCGATGAACCCCGATAAATCCCACAACAAAGGATATGGGTATGGCTATGTTTATCAAAACCAGGTAGGACTGATTCAAGACAACCTTTGTATTGATATGAATGGCGTTTCAGACGTGATAGGCACGACTTTAAGAACTTATGATGAAAAATCTAAAAAGTGGAATGTCAGATGGCTCGCATACGGGGCTTCATCAGGGATAGGTGCCGGTATTGCCACAAATGTCAATGGATCGGTGGTTGAGGCATTTGAGGGGAAAGACACTTATGGCAGATTCATAGATGAGATGAATTTTAAGATCCATTCAGTAGATTATTACGAGGCTAATTTAAGCAGAACTTATCTAAATGGCAACATTAAAATTGATTGTATTTGGTGCTATAAAGCCAAACGTTCAAAGTCAAAAACAGATGCGGTCTGTGATTTAACCCAAAAGTCTGATTCTGATATGTAATTTGTTGATTCAACTCATGTATAAGACTTGAAAGGGTTCTGTTGCTTGTTATCTTTTGCGAATTTAATTGTTTAATCTATTAATAATTATGAAAAAAATAACTTTAATTTGTTTTTTGGTTTCTAATGCTTGCTGTGCTCAGATGTCTTTGATTGGTTTCCATGATCTCAATGAGGGTACCAAAAGTGAAAAAGTATTTTTAGAATACCTCAAGTTGGCAAGCCCAATCATGAAGAAATATGCAATCAATTTACAACTTTTCAAAGTCCTGAACAGTTCAAAAAATTCAATTTCAGCTGACTATATCACTGTCAGTTCAGTTGATGACAAAAATGATGTATCGCGTTATCAGGATGATGAGTCCCACATTAAGCTAAAAGAAACGCTAAAAGACGCAATTGTTGATTATCATGTGATTTATAGCCCGGCAAGAATGAACGCATTCCCTGTAGATAAAACGGAGGTGTTGTTCAACATGATGTGGTTGAAGACTGATAATTCAGATACTTGGATCAAATACAATGATTTAAAAAATGAACTGTCTCGAAATTATAAAGATTTTGAAGTGTCAGTTTTATTAGACAGCATACCTACTGCTGCGTATGAAGGGTTAGATAGAAAAATCAAATCAAGTGATTATCCACATGAAATCAGTTTCTATCATTTTAAAAACCCAGATCGATACTTCTCAGATCAAGCCATTCAAAAAACCAGTCGTGAAATGTTACCTTTGATTAAAAAGGGGATGTCATATTGGATGGTTGTGCATGACTTTGATGATAAATAATGATGTTCTGACCAGTATCACTGGTTTCACACACTGTTAAATCAATTCTGTATTTTGAGGGTATTATTTTCATTAAAACCTCAAAGATACTGTTGTTATTTATCAAGATGCCCAAGCAAGTAAGAAAAAGCACTGATGATGACACCCAAAATATTTTTTAAGATATCCTCATTATTTTTATTGAAACCCGTTACTGAAAATCAAATCTATGTCTTCGAACATGATGGATTGTGATAAAACAAAGTCATCTCCATTGACAGTCGGGTTTGAAGCATCAATGAACACTTGATTAAAGGGTTGGTCTCCAATTACCCCAAAGAAGCCAGTACTTACGTTTCCAAAGAAGGGGAAAATCACTGTTTCTTCTAATCCCTGCCCATCCCAGTTTCCCTTGATGGTAAGGCCTCGGCTGCTACTGACACTTCGCAGTTCAATACCAAAGGTAAAAACTGGTGCAGGTAAATCTATGACAATGGTTTCAAAACCTTCATTTCCGCCTGCATTGTAAATTCGAAAAGTCCACTCACCACCTGCAACTCGATTGTCAAGTAGTGTGCCCATCGGAGCAGACCCTGTGATTGTCAATCCGGAGTCAAAAGATAAAACAGCTGCATCAGGCATATCAACTTGGAACTCTTCTGTAACAACATTATTATTGGCCGCAATCCACAGGTTTATATCTGAGAATACAGTTTCCGCAGATGAGTTATTCAAAGCCAGGATACCAGATATTAAAATGAGCTTTTTCATAAACACCCCTTTCTAAAACTTACAATTAAATCAATTGAAGAATTGGTGTTGCTGAAATTAGAGGCTAATGGTGGATTTACAAATGCGAATGGTGTCTATCAAACTAAAATAGCATGTAAAATGGTTAATATGTATTTGAAGAAAAATAGAAACTTGAATCCAAGTGTTATGACTGGGGTATTCATGTTATTACTTTTTATACCTTATTGGGTGTCCTATGCGGTCTTGGTTTACACTTCAAACAGGAACAGGCCTGGTTACGAAATTGAGGTTTTTGGTGCACTCGAATATGCATTTGTCTCTATGGGATTGGCTTTTGCTTTTGGCCTGATAGGCTATATAAGAGTTTTCCATATAAAATTCAAACCCAGTTCTTTTTTAGCTGTTGCTACAGTTGAGCTGATTAACCTTTCAATATTTTTGGTGTTATGGATAGGGGTCACAGAATTCGTTTCGATGTACCTATTTTATGGATTTGATGCCAAAGAAATGGGGCTTATACCATTGCTGGGGTTTGTCATAGAAAATACTGGACGAGTATACAGTGGTGTTTTTTTATATTTTTCCTTTATGGGCATGATATATGCTTATAACTATTACAGGCGTCAGATGTCAGCTTTAAAGAAAGCACGGGAAGCAGACCGGTTGGCAGCAGAACTCAAATTGAAATCCATCATGAACTATACACAACCACATTTCTTTTTTAACTGTATCAGTTCCATCAGTGAGCTTGTGCATATAGACGCTAAAAAAGCAGATGATGCGTTGCATAACCTGTCTGGGATTCTGCGATACTTAATAGATACCAAAAAACAATTACACAGTATTGCGGATGAAATGAATTTAACGCATAGATATATAGAGCTGCAGCGGCTGAGATTTGGAGAGAAAATAAAATATTCTGAAGACATAGACACAGACCTTATTGGGTTTGAGATACCGATATTGTCAATACAGTTATTGATAGAAAACTCAATCCAGCATGCAAAGAGTGGCATTAAATCTGATTCGATAAAAGCCAATGAAGAAACACACGTTCATCTCCAAATAATGAAAGATGAAAGAATCGTTACGATCACCGTATGTGACAATGGAGCCATTAATTCATTCAAACCTGCTAAAGGCAGCGGAATGTCAATGCTGGTTGAAAGGATCGAAGCAGTATATGAAGAATCATCTTTCAAACATGGTTTTATGGATAAAACTGTAATGGGAAAACCTGGTTACCAGTCAGAAATTCATATTTACACATGAAAATTAAACCAATTCATGCTGTAGTTGTAGAAGATGAGCATTTATCACGTCACCGCCTGTGTCGATTGATTAGAGAAGATGGCCGTATCAAACTCATTGGAGAATATGAGAATGCTGAAGAATTGTTCAGTAGTGATGAGTTGAACACAGCTGACATTTTATTCCTTGATATTAATTTGCCTGGCATGAACGGAATTGATTTGGCAAAAAAACTCAATGAAAAACAACTGGTGATTTATACCACAGCTTATCCTCAATATGCAGTTGATGCATTTTCTGTCAATGCCAGCGACTATCTCGTGAAACCCATCAGTCAGGAAGATGTCTCAAAATCGATCAAGCGTGCACTTTCCATTCTTAAATTAAATTTCTTCTATGATAAAAACAAAAATCCGAAATACATATTTATCAAACATGGACTCAATAACATTAAAATTTATCATCAGGATATTTATTGCATTAAATCTGATAACAACCATGTGAAAATCCATACTCATGAGCACGAGTACCTGATAAAAACGAGTCTTCAGTCATTAGAAGAAACCTTCAATGGTGATGACTTCATGCGAACGCACAGGACTTGTATTGTTAACATCAACAAAATTCATAAAATCATTCCTTCAGGTTCAACGAAGGTGGCTGTATTAGACAATCAGACCATTGCTCCTTTATCCAGGGGATTTTGGTCAAAATACAGTCATTTACTCAATGATTTGTAATGACATTTGATCAAGAAAACTAGCCCGCTCACACTGAGCATTTGATAATTGTCAATTCAGCTTCATTAATGAGATTATTTATCTGAGTTAACTGATCATATTCTATTTCCCATAACTTGCTTTCAATCATTTATCCCAGGCATATAAGAGTAATGGAGAGAACCCCATACTTTTTACGAAGCGATTAGTGTTGCTGTTGAATCATGCCTTTAATGTGCCTAATACTTTCATGCCTTAGCGAGCATATCAGTTAAATAATTAGTCGAATCTACTCTTCACATGCTTTGTCTGACAGTTGGCATTTATAAGAGAAATAAAAGTTAAAAGCCAGTGATACCTTGGGTATGTCTTGATAGTTAAGAGGTGTGACTTTGAAACTCAAATATTTATTTCCATTAATTTTAGGCGCTTTTATTAATGATACCAATGGGGCTCAATTTGTTCAAAATCTAGAATTTGATGGGAAAGATGAGCTACAGAAATATGATTTTGGTGCAAATAACAAAATCAGTTATCAGTATTCAAGTTTTGGAGTACTGGACACGATACATTTAGTTAATAAAACTGCCGGTAATTCAGAACCATTGATCCGAAAAATTGAATACCATGCTGACGGAAGTATAAAGAAAATTCATCTTGGTGGAAGTGATTATCCAATTGTATTGAATGACATAGACAAAATTGGACGTTTAGTCTACAAAGCCACAAGTATCTTGGAAGAAGGTGCTTCGAGTAGGACCATGTTAGACAGAGTATATGGAATCATTAGAGATTCTTTTGGAAATATTTTGAACTTGAAAAAATGGGATTTATATCATGATAATGTATTAACTCGTTATATTTACTCTGACGAAAATCAGTTGATTAAGGTTATCGGTGATGAGCAAAACAGTTGGGGATATGTTTATGATATTAACGGCAACATCATTAGATCAGGTAAGTTAAATCCTCTTACCGAAACCATTGCCAGTGACTTCCAGGATTTTGGGCCTTACACACAAACAAACAACAGGGATGTTAATTTTGCATATGATGATGAAGGGAGGATTATTAAAGATGATAAATTCATCTTTTCTTACAACAGAAACGGAAGGCTTGAGTGGATTAGAGAGATACATACAGGAGACTGGATTGAACATTACCTATATGACGTGAATGGATATAGAGTTAGAAAGACTACGACAGATTATGTGATTTATTACAATCGTGATTTCAATGGAAGGGTAGTGCAAGCAAAAATGGTTTCTCAAACTGGAGAACAACTCAGTCAAATAAATAATTATTACCATGGAGGCAATTTATTATTTAGAGAAATAGAAACAAGCGACTCAACGGAAAGTCAGTGGTTTGCAAGTGACTATCTCCTTTCTAATGTGGTTTCATGGAATGATCAGGTCATCACCCAGCGCAAAACGTCTCCATATGGTGTTCAGAATGAACCAACCGATGACATTGGCTTTACAGGACATGAACATGACATCTTGACCAAGAATATTTACATGAAAGCAAGGTATTATGATCCTGAACGTGGCAGGTTCATGACACCAGATCCGATTAGAGACACAAATAGTTATATTTCTGCGACAAACAACCTGTATCAATATGCGTTAAATAATCCAGTTAATAAAATAGACCTCACGGGTCAATATTCAGATGACCCGCCGTCGCAAGTTAATTCTGAAGATGATCCGCCGCCTCCATACAGGCGCAGCAAAGCCAATCCAAGAGCACAAAGAGTTGCAAACGAGAAATCATTTAAAAAGTGGCTGGCCGAAAATGATCCTTCTGGTCTGATGTTTTTTGAACAAATGGAAGTGAAGCAGCACCAGTGGGAAATAGAAAAATATTTGAATGATGTTGGTGCAAACCCCAAGAACCCGCCTTTGGCAGTTAAGTTGGCCATTTGGCTTTTTATTGATAAAAATGCCCATTCAGACTGGGAGAGATGGACTATTGAAAGTGACGAAAACTCAAAAAGAGAAGCACAGTGGTATGGGTTTATTAATAAAGCAAAACTCTCGAAAGGAACAACTTTTGTATATGAGGCATTGCCAACTTCAATGGGAGGTTGGACTCCTGAATATGCAGCATTCGTAAAAGAAAGACATTCAATCTTGGAGAAAAAACATTTTAAAACATATAGGCAAGGACAAGCAATGGGTAAAACTGCAAATGTTATTACATTTGCAGGCTTGCCAATACCCGGTGTAGATGAAAGGTTGAAACTGGTTGGGGCAATACTGATTGAATTGATAACAGATTAATGGATAAGGTAATGATAAAAATTAAATTAATAAAAAGTAAGCTGTTGGCCATGGTGCTGATAATGATAGTTCCATTTTCAAATTCGTACTCAGAAATTCACTCGCTCACATCGGCTTCGAATCAAATTGGTGAAACTTCTTCAATGAAAGGAGTTAAGTATAATGAGTATTCTGGTGCAATCAAAATAATTGGTGAATCATTGAAGTTCAAAGAGCTTAGGTTGCCTATCACTTTTTCACAGTCTGATGAGCAAAAATATACCAGATTGGGAATGAACAATGATATTCCTGTTTCTTATGGAAATGAACATTTTGTTTTAAGCGAAACATTTGCGGCAGGATGGGATATTGGTTTTGGCTATCTTCAAGTGAAAAGGCCAAAAACTGAGCAAACCATAACCGATTGCACTGAGCTCGCAACACTGGATCCAAGTTTAGAATGCTCGGCTGCCAGAGGTCTTATCGAATACATTTCTCCTGAAGGTGGTAGAAGTGAATTTGTGAGAGATTATTTGTTTACTGATTATGAATCAGAAACAGAACAAATAATTGGCGATGTGCGATTTATAGATAAAAATTTAAGAAGAATATTAACTTCAAAAAGTTCAAGTACTCATTTCACAAGTAACTCGTATTTAATGCTTTTACCTGATGGTAAGAAAATTGTTTTTGAACCTGTTTTTCAACTGGCAGAAAATGACCCTGAATTAAGCGTGATGAGGTTTTACCCTACTCAAATCATTTCTCCTATTGGAGAAGAGTTTAAAATAAAGTATTTAAATGGTCTTAGAAAAGAGTTACCAGCAAATTTCGATTCATCTACATTGGCTGAAAATCTCAATACCAACCAATTGTTACAACTGGATTTTTTTAATTCACGGATATCGGAAGTTTCTGACAATACCGGCAGGAAAATATTAATCAACTACTCTGAATACCCTGTTACTGATTCTCCTCTTAAAAACCTGAGACCGAAGGAGATTTTTCTAGATAACAGTCCCACCCCTGTAAGGACTTTTGAATACGGGGTTATTAAAGTTGGAACCATGGATATCAACCATGTGGTTTTGAAAAGCATTACTTACAAAGATGGCAATGTTAAAAGTTTCGATTTTGAGAATGATCCCGGGTCCATTTACTCCAGCGGGAACAAAGCAAGACCCTATTTAAATCGTTCCTATAACAGTGATGGGTCGTATGTGGAAATTGAATACAGTCCCTTGTCTGACAAATACTGCGAAATTCAAAGAACAGGTTTTTCAACAGGTCTGGTGAAATCTATATTAACCACGAAAATTGACTCTATTAAGGCGTATGATGCCAACAGCGTTTTGGATAAAGGCTATGAGTTCAGTTATATTGAAAACACTGGGCTGAACTTAAATGATCATTTCATTATCACAAAATCTTCTTTGGATGATACTGAACTTGTTACAACAAGTTATTTATCAGAACCGGTAGGGGAGACTTTTGACTGCATGAGTGGACAAGGAAACAGTGCAATTTGTTGTGATGTGAAAGTAGGAAATCAATCAGGTAATTCGGTTTTTCAGTATCTAACAACGGCACGGAAACAGGTTAATGGTTCAAAAATATCAAGAGTAACAAAATATATTAATAATGAAAATCAAAGCTCCAGCATGACTGAGAAGTGGTACTACATCAATGACATGCGTTATGTGGGAAATGACCAGATCACTCCTATCTTTTCAAACAACTCATTACCAGTAAATAGAATTATCCAGGATAACGGGATTTTGGCACCTGGCCCTTTTCTGAAACAGTACTCATTTAAATATGATAATGCTTATAAATATGATAACAGTGAAATTTGGCACAATAAAAAATACACATATTTTTTTGATGAAGATCAAAGTGTACTTCATGGTTCCTCAGAGCTATCTATTAGAGACATGCTGAAAGTGTCAGATGAGACGAGTTGGGTGGAAAAAAAGCAAGCTGGTGTTGATCCTTCATTTCAACCGTCGACACAAAATTTGATAACTAAATTTCATTTTGACAATACAGTGAAGCATGAGCCTGATGATTTTGTGATAGATGAGTTTAAGTATTGGTTCAATGACTATAACCAAAAAGAAGTTTTATATAACTTTATCAATATGAATCTAAGCCCTGTCAGTGCGCTCATATCAAAAACGGAAAGAAACTATCACCCAGATTTTCCCAGAACCACAGAGTTTATCAACTATTCACTCGAAAACGAACAGACATCGCTGCACACAGAATATTACGACAGTTCCACAGGTCATCAGAAGAATGATGAACATTTTGGGTTCCCCATATACACGTATAGAACCAATGATTTATTTAAAGATTATTATAAAGATTATAAATATGGATTACCAAAAACGACAATCAACAATCAGAATGCTACAGATGGGTCTGAAAATTTAGTGCTCTCTGATTTCAACCATGAAGGTCAACTATCAGTACATGCAAGTAATGGTGAAGTTAAAAAGTACGATTATGGATTGGATGGAAGGGTTACTCAGATTGACTCTGGAACGGCTGTGATCAGCTATCAATATAACGAGCCAAATAGTGAAGATTTGTGGGTTAAAACATCTAAAGATGGTGTGTTGATAGAGCAGGTGGATTTTGATCACTTCAAACGTGTCGTCAAGAAGTCAACAATGTTTCATGATAATTCCGTTCACTTGACAATCAATGAATATGACAGCGCTGGCAGATTAATCGGTTTGACTAATCCACTTGGCGGTTTTCATAAAAATGTATACGATGTCACAGGAAGGTTAATCAAAAAAGAACATTATGATAAAAATTGTAATTTGCATTCAGATTGCAATTTAATGAAAAGCGAATTGATCAATTATGATTACACACAGGAATTTCCCTATTATGAGACTACGGAAACCATTACATATGAAAACGGTTCTGAATTCAAAGTTATCAGAATTGAAGAAAATGATTTGATTGGAAGACCTATTAAAACGCAGTCAATGAAAGAATCTGTGAGTTCAAATCAAAGGTCAGAGATTACTGGAACGGAGTTTTCTTATGATTACCGAAACTCAAGTGAAGATGGTTCTAATTCAAAACTACATGTCTCAAAACAGAAATCTATTTTAAATCCCTTAATGGTGCGTGAGTTTGGGTATGATTTAATAAACCAAACAAGATGGGAAAAACACCCTGAGATTAACCAGAATGATGTTGTTTCTTATAAATATAATAACAAGGGGATGCTTGTACAAAAAGATACCCCTGCTAAATCATTCACATTTGAATATGATGCTGCTCACAGGCTAGTAGGCGTAAAAGATGAACTGGATGAAGAAAATAATCTGATTGATTTTATATATGATGAATTCAATAATGTTGTTGAACAGTCTATAAATCTATATGGAAAAAAAGTAAAAACCATATTTGAAAATTTTGATGAGAATAATAGACCAGGTAAAGTCATCACAGAAATTCCTGATGTTTTACCTCCAGCTACAGATTTATTTCCTGATAAATACTGGTTACTAGCACCAACATTAAACCTGAATTGGGATCCAAACCCGGCTGATTCCTATACCGTGTTACTCAAAAGATCAGATGCCAATATGGCATTAAGGTTTGAGTCTTTGTTACAAGATGACATCAGAATCACTCCCGAAAAGATCATTTCCTCAATAAGAGATATTAAACGAGATCATAGATTTGAAGCCACAAAATATGAGCAAGCTTTGGGTGAAGGATATTTGTTAAAACCGGAATTTTCTTATTCGTGGAGGGTATTATCAAATTCAAATAATGGAGAGCCTATTTTTCCCAGTGAATGGATTCCTTTAACAAATCCCATCAATCCAAGCGACTGTCATATTGGTTTCTTTAACGTAGAAAATGGGTTGAATGAGGGAGCGCTGGTTGAATGGGAAGCCAGGAACTGCGATAAAAACCTACATGTTTTGCAAGTTTTTGCTTCTACTGCAAATGACAGTGAGATATCCGGTGAATGTCAGTTTGACAATGCGGAGTATTCAGCACATATGGTAGGCCGTGAAAGAGCATTGTTTATGTTGAATGGCTACGACATGGTGGATGGGATGCCTGTATTCGCTGCGAATCCTGCATCACCACAATGCAGCGGTGTAAATAGTGCTGAATTCTGGGCTGTATTGAAGGACAAAACATCTGGCGAAATCATTCATGAATGGTCGAGAAGAGAAGGGCGTGTCATCAGTGGTCAGGTTTGTTCTCTTAGAAATGTAAATGTGATTCATGGCCTTTCTGGCAGAGCACCGATCATCAGTTGGTATGCAGAGAATTGTGACAATAACACTTTGCAGGTTTTGGTAGACAGTCAATACAATTCAGAACGACCCGAATGTCTGTTGGAGAAATGGCATTGGATAGAAGCAGAACAACTTGGAATGGATGGACAAATCAGGGCTCACTTCATGTCAGAAGGTTATCAAAACAACGATGGTATAGCTTGCCCGCCCATTGAAAAGACATCGTTATTGGTTAGAATTTTGGATGATTCTCAAAATGTTGTTGAAAGGTATCCATTTGAAGTGTTTGCATATCCAGACGATAGCCAATGCAGGACACGTATTTTTAATGGTGGTTCAGCGCCAGGAATCGCACCATTAGTGGAGTGGGAAACCATTAACTGTGATGACTATGATGTAAGAGTGACACGAACCAGCGTTGGCGGAGTAGAGGACAGTCAATGCTTTTTACATAAAAACATCTGGAGTACTGTCAAAACTGGACCCAAGTTCGCTACATTCATGACAGAAGGCTTCGATAGAATTGGAACATTCTGCGAACCCCAGTATGAAATAGACTTCACGATTGAAGTGCTGGATCCCAATACAGGCTTAAGAATCAATGAGAATGACAGTTACCACACATTAAGGGTTCAAACCAAAGGGCTTGAATACTCTGATTCTCAGGAGTGCCATATATTAAATTATGGCGTTTTCGATGGTTATGCCAACTCGTCACCGATGGTTTCATGGAGCACAACTCCTGGCTGCGCCGGTGGAAAAGTAAATCTTAAAATCAACAGCTTACACCCGAACCCATCTGAAGGACTGGATCCGGTTTGTGAATTGAATGATGTCACCTGGCTTAGCCAACATTATGGTCCTGCTGCATTAGAGTTCGCAACTGTCGGTTATGATCAGAATTTTATAGATGATGGCACACCAGGTTATCGATGCCCTAAAGACAATAATAATCAGACCACGACAATCAATGAATATGAAGTATGGGTTGAGGTAGTCAACAGTTTTGGGCATGTGGTCACTCAAACTGATAAAAAACCAGTTTACTACGAACCTCATATCAATCAAAACAACACAGGAGTTTGCTCGATCACACCAAATTCATTTGAAATAATCAGCCAGGGTGGAGGTAATAACGCCCCAGCCATCAACTGGCAAACAGACTGTAATGTTGGTGGTAGGTATTCGGTCAATGTGTTGGCCAGTTCACTGAGTGATGATGATCCAAACCCTCAACCCAGCAGGAACATGTTTGAGATAGCTGGTGCGCCATTTAATATTACACTTCCTGATTTATGTGGTTTCCAAAATGTAACATTTGCTGCAGATGTGATGGGACCAAGACCTGCGTACTTTTTGAGGAATGGTTACCACAGCTACAGACACGACCACGAAAATATTTGTAATACGCACTCTGCTAAATTCCAGGTAGTCATTACAGATACAGTGACTGGAAATGTTATTGACATGACAGAACCATTACTGGTCAGCTATCAGGGTGAATATTCAAAAGATCCGTTGGTGGATAATTGTTTCCAGGACAGTTGCCATGAGCTGGATGATGATGCTAATACAAGTCTTTCTCAACCAGACAGTGGTTCAACAGCTGGTGTAATAGATAATCCTATTGCTACAGTGCAAGGCGTTGACTTGGTTGTTTCTCACTTATCCATATCAAATATCAATCCTTTCGTTGGAGATGAAGTGACGGTGAACTGGAAGATATTTAACAATGGAACTCAAACAGCTACATCTACTGACGTTTACTTTCAATTAAAGGGATACAGTAGTGCTTTACATGATATGACTGGAGTGATTGCACCACAACAAGAAGTTTCAATGAGTAAGACATTCATTGTGCCCGATGATTGGAGGGGCAGTGAAACAGTCTATGTGAAAGTAAATCACTCACAAAGCTTATCAGAATCAAATTATGCAAACAACCTCGCTTTTTTATACCTTAATATCAGTGAGATGTTACCTGATATTGAGGTTGGGCTTTTTGAAATAACTGGAGTTGATAGCATCAGTTTTACAAAAGCCATGAAGTGCTGGGACAGGGAAAACCCTATTTTACTCAATGCAGGTGGCACCTTAAGAATGTATGGTACGATAATAAATGAAGGTATAATTTCTGTTCAAGAACAACAACATGCAGATAAATTCTTTGGGTACGATTTAACAAGTAATCAACCTTTAACCAATGTTCAGTTTCTCAATTTACCCGCAATTGATGTGGGCGAAATTGTATCAACTCCTTTAGAATTTACATTACCTAACAGTTTAAGTTCAGGCAATCTGATTAGGCTGGTTTATTTAGCTGACTATGCCAACCAAATCGCTGAAATAGATGAACTGAATAATGGTGCGGTTTGTTATTTAAAAATTCAATAAAATTTGATAGGACTAGGTTAACTGCTGGTCACATAAACCGGCAGTTAATTCCTACTTGCATTAAAATTTCATTGAATAAAATATTTCTCTCAATTTTTTAAATTAAAAGGGCAGATTTAATTGAAACAGAGAATTATCTAGACTCGAATTTTTATATGCTACAAAGAATAGGGTAATGTGAATCTTTGATTTAATAACGTCCTTTAATTTCATATCCTTGCTATATAACCATCTCAACCTTTTATCCTTGACATAAATAGACACTGTCAATAATATAGTTGCATATTGCAACCAATACCTAGATATGATCAACCAATCAATAGAATATAACTCAACCTCAAGGCTGGTGAGTCTTTTGGAAAGACACTCTATTGCACACTTAAAAAGATCTTTGAGCTCCAGTAACTTAAATATCACTGTGGAGGAATGGAAGGTATTGTTTTACTTGTGGTATGAAGATGGTTTGAATCAAAATGACATAGCTGCTCGAGCCAATAAAGAAAAAAGTACGATCACCAGAAAGATTGATTCACTTGAGAAAAAAGGGTTTGTGAAGAGGATTACGTGTGATTCTGATGCCAGAAACAAAAAAATTGAGCTGACAGAAAAAGGGAAATCAATAGAACAACAATCGATGGATTTGGCCAATGAAATCACACTATCTATGGAGCAAGGTATTCCCGATAATGAGATTTTATTCTTCAAAAAAATTCTGAAATCAATGATCGGAAATTTACAGCTTAATTGAAGATTATTATGTATCAGTACATTGAAAACTATTTTTTACGTCATTAGTTGCAAAATACAACTTTTATTATCTTAACATAAAAACTGAAATGCCAATGAGGGTTTTTAATATGAAACACAACAGAAGAAATTTTATCAAAATGGCTGGAGCGACCTCAGTTTCAGCCTTGCTCTTTAATTCCGGGTCATTGATGGCTTCAAACAATCAATCCAATGTTGTAGACCTTTCTCAGAAGTATTCAGCGAGGGCCATAGAAGTGGTTTCTCAATCAACAAATATAGATATGTTGGCAACTTTTGAAGATTGGTTTAACCAAAGAAACGGCGTTCCATTAGGGAAAGTTTGGAATACGGTTCCAAATTCATTCACCAAGCAAGATTTTGATCTTGTAAAAAGTTGTGGCATAGATATTTTTGGGTGGGGCAGCATGAAACCCAGCTTCGAAGACATGCTGATGTTCATCGCATCACAAAATGGAATCATTGCATCTAATTCAGAATATTTTCAAAGAATTGATAGCGCTGCTTCGTTCACAGAAATGAGAAAGCGTAACAAAATTGGTATGCTGATAAGCAACCAGAACTCAAGCCATTTCAGAGATGTAGATGATGTGAATTTATTTCATGGTTTGGGGCAACGAGTATCCCAGTTGACTTATAACGGGAAGAATAGATTGGGTAATGGTGCATTTGATGATATGGACTCAGGAATAACTGAGTACGGGAAAAGGGTGGTTGAAAGGATGAATCTCGTTGGTATGGCGGTCGATGTTTCTCACTGCGGTGACAAAACAACACTTGGTGGAATCGAAGCCAGTAGCTCACCCGTATTGATTACACATGGTGCTTGTCGTTCTATAGCCAAAGGTGTGGCCAGGGCCAAAACTGATGAAGCCATCAAAGCAATGGCCAAAACAGGAGGGGTTATTGGTATTCCTATATTGCGGTTTATGATCAGGGAAAAGGAACCGGTCAGCTTAGATCATTTCTTGGATCACATTGACCATGTTGCTCAGTTGGTTGGCATTGAATATGTAGGAATCGGCAGCGATCAAGGGTTATACACTGAAGATTTTGGCCCTAAAGAATGGAGAAAGTCTCGTTTGGAAAATGCCCCTAAAAAATATCAAACACACACCAACAGTGATTACTTACTAACCATAGAAGGGTTGAATCACCCACATCGAACCTATGACATTGTCGAAGGTTTAATTAAACGGGAATATAAAGATTCAGATATTCAATTGGTACTGGGCGGTAATTTTGAACGGGTTCTGAAAAAAATATTTACACATTAATTTAAGGTATTGCAATGAAAAAACTACTGACTTTTACCGGCATAATCATACTTCTCTATATTCAACCAGGGCATTCTGAGAAACCAGCTTCAGATCAAAGTGTTTTGCTCAAAGACGGTCAAATCATAGATTTGGTGACAAATGACGTTCGAACAGGTGACATTTTAATCGAAGGAGAAAAGATATCCTTGATCAACACAGATCAGCAAAACAGCTTGTCCGCAGACGTTACTTATGATGTCAGTGGACATTTTATAATACCAGGCTTAATCGACAACCATGTACACATCACCCACGGCAGTTATGATGATGCAAAGGAATTGCTTATCCTTGCTTTAAAAAATGGCGTCACTGGTGTCAGGGACATGGGTGGGGACGGCAGAATGCTGGTTTCATT
This sequence comes from Marinicella sp., assembly GCA_965230295.1. Taxonomy (GTDB): domain Bacteria; phylum Pseudomonadota; class Gammaproteobacteria; order Xanthomonadales; family Marinicellaceae; genus Marinicella. The sequence continues at coordinate 3,689,927 of OZ246001.1, forward strand.
GAAAAGGAATACTTTATTAAAGGAGTTTAATGGATCAGATGTGTATTTTTCAGCCATTATTGCCGGAGAAAAGTTTTTTGAAAATGACCCCAGACCTGCCAGTGTAGCCCTGGGTGCTACTGCAGGACAGGTGCCTTGGCAATGGTCCGTTAATGACAAAACAGATTTCGATGACATTGTCGCTAAAAGCAAAGGATTGGGGGTCACGGCGATAAAAATATACACCGACGTCTCTCCAAAACAAATCAACAAAGTGACCAAAGCTGCAAAAAAACAAGGTTTGAAAGTGTGGGCGCATGCTGCCATTGCACCTGGAAGGCCGATAGACATCATCAACTCTGGGGCCGATGCGGTTTCACATGTTGGAGATTTCCTTCAATATCAGGTTGTGGATGTCATAAAAGATCGATATGCCTTTAAAGAACCTCAAGATGCACAAGCGTATCGAGATTATGTCAATTCAGTGGATGTTGAAGGGAAGGACCCTGAGGTCATGAAAGTCATCAAAGGCATGCTGAAAAATGACACTGTCATGGATGCCACTTTGTGGGTGTATCAAAGGAAAGGCGAAGAAACCCTGAATCGAGCACAACAAATGACCAAGCTTTTATATGACAACGGAGTGCAAATAGGTGCCGGTTCTGACAACCTGGCCAGTGAGGGAACAGTCAATCTACATACCGAACTTGAATTGTTGGTTGATGCTGGTTTATCAAATTTTGATGCATTGAAAGCAGCAACAGTCGTGAATGCAAATAGTATTGGAGTAGAAAATGAGGTTGGTACCATCGAAGAAGGTAAGCTGGCTAACTTGGTTGTACTAGAAAAGAGTCCTTTGGAATCAATAAGTAACACAAGAAGTATAAAGTATGTTATCAAAAGAGGCAAGGTGATTAATGGCGAATCTTCTGTGAATAAGGCTGATGCCAATACCGAAAAAAACCAGGCTCAAATTCAGTGACTCCATACCCTCTTGATTGGCTTACGATTGAGGCTCATTGGCATCAGTCAGATATTCAGCACATATTCCTCTGAAAGAATTCATGAAGTCATTCAAGTGTGCTGCGGAAAACCGGTAGTTTATCGGTAAAACTTGCGGGTTCTGTTGCAGTCGTCGATCGATCTTGTCATATACCCGAGGAGGTAATATGGCCGTGTGTTTCGGATTCAGTGAAATGAATTCAATCAAGTGATCAGTGATTTGTAGATCTACACATTGATCGGAAATATGGATATTCAGCAATGATTCCACATTGTTTTTGATCTGCGTGCATATGCCTTGTTCAAATTCAAAAATTTTGATGACACGTTCTTTGTTTATTTTTTCACCCAATTCAGAATCATCAATCTCGATGATCAGTTTTAGCAAAGGTAATTCTGATTGTTCTGAAATCTCTTGCACTTCTTCAAAGTGAAATCCTGTTGTGATGAGGCAGCGTATGGAAGGTTGTAGTCTGACTCTGTCTAAGCTCAACATATCAATACTCATTGGCATGACAGGCATATTGATGATATTTTCCAGTTCATTGGCATGGTAACCGGACTGATATCTTGAGCATTCGATGAATGCAATTTCAGGCTCATTTTTTAAGCCAAAACTGGCCATGTTAGCGACACTGGACAAAACGGTTGATGGCAAGAGTTTTGATTCCCTGCGAATTAACTCGGTGATGAGCTTTTGCATATGAAACAGTTCATGCTGATGCTGATTCAGATCATTGAATTCTGAGCTGCCAATGACGTAATACCCGCTGGTACCTTTGGATTGAATGAAACCAGCCGCTTCCAGGCGTCGATAAACAGCCATCACTGTGATGCGATTGACTTCCCAAGCTTTTTCAGCTTGCCTCACAGAAGGCAGTTTTTCTCCCACTTGCCATTGTCCGGTAGCCAAGGCATATAACAATTGCTTGTGGAGGGCTTCAGATTTTCCGTGTACTGTGCTTTTGATACTCATTGTTCACCATTATAGTTTTATTTTTCCGTCAATTAAACATGGACAACTGTTATATTTTACATTACAGTTTGAGAAATTAAAATAAACATCGTTAAAGAGGAACCTATGTTAAAAGGCAACAAAAAATGGACGAGTCTGTTTTCAGTTATCTTGACATTGATGCTGCTGCCTACCGCCTGCACCCACAAAAAACCGCACAATGAGGCTAAGTCCATTTACATCCGCGCAGCATTGAACGGCGACTTGTCTGACATCAATAATCAGCTGTCACAAACGACTGGAGCAGAAGCAGTCCTCAATGACTTTGAACATAAGTTCATTGCGAAGAACCATGGAATGGCAGTGGAGGATATTAAAGACGCTTTGATCAAACAAATCCTGTACACGTACATCGAATACTGGCGCCAATCATTGCTGAACCCCCAAATGCTTGAAGCACATGAATCAGCGCTTAAGTCTCAATTGGTGGAATTGGCAATCAAGTATTTGGATTTGGCACCATCAACTGCCTATGAAGAAATCAAAAAGCCAGTCACTGAATACATAGAAAGCAAAGGTTATGGTGTGCTGATATTTGGACGAATCCAGCCTTTGATTGATGTGTTGATATGGAGAAGCAACGACCAAAAGTCTTACAATGTTGAGCTTACAGACTCAATACAGCCTGTTGAGGTGATGCAAATCGGCGATTTCATCAGTTACGGGTGGAGTCACTATGCCACACATGGCGCTGCATCTACAGGTGGTTGGGCCTCACCAGACATGTTGTACTGCGTGTGTGATGGCTATGATGAAGAATCAGAAAAATACCAGGTTTCATACCTTAAACATGAGGCCCGCCATTTTGCTGATTATCAGATATACCCTAAATTGGAATCAGCAACACTAGAATACCGGGCCAAATTAACTGAACTGGCGTTTGCTGATGAATCAATGCACCGCTTACTCAAGCATTTCAGTGCATCCGGGGTCAAAGACACGGCCAATGCGCACCCCCTCGCAAACTGGCATGTCATTGAAGACATGGCCCATGCTTTGAACAAGGAAGTTGATGACAAGCATCGTTTTGACTGGGAGTCCATCGATGTGAGTACAATTCAAAGCACAGCCAGAAAGCTGTTGAAGCAGAATGACGCGTTATTGCAAAGCCTGGGACCTGAAGAAGTCACCAACACCATTCACCCGCAAAATTAAATTCATTGATTTTACTTCTCAAGCCTTTGTAGCCATCTTTTAGCAAGTGAAAATTCAGGGTCAATTGTCAATGCTTTTTCGATCATGAGTCTGGCATTTTCAGGCTGACCCTGTGCTCTGCGTACAAGACCCATTCCGAGATAAGATTCCTTCCCTCCAGGATACACTTCTAAGGCATATTGAAAGATTTTTTCTGCGGCAATTAAATCCTTGCTCATTATCGTGTGAAAACCAAGGTTAAATAGGACCGATATAGGTGTCTTGATTTCATACCCGTATCGTTTTGATAAGCTATCGAAATGTTGAGTCACTTTATCCAACGATTCCAGGTTTTCACCGGGATTGAAGGGGTTGAAGTCAGGATATAACGCAAGAAGAAACTTTATAAAATCCATCGCTGGTACATGTCCCTGGTTCACCAATTCATCCACTTTATAGGTAAGGCTCTCTGGTTTATGGTCCGCTAAAACACGTATGAATTCAGAAACGTCATTTGTTAATCCTTCATCATCGCTGTAAATGATGTGCAAAAACCTGTTTTCCAAAAGCTTTTTTAACGGACCTGATTTTATTTTTTGTTGAAGCACTTCCGGTATAACCATAAGGGATGGGCTACTTGCAAAGTAGCTATTAAACAGAAGGGGGTTGTTGAGTAGGGTGTAAACAGTGAAAAATCCACTGTTAGAACCGCCATAAAGGGCTCTGAATGGAGCAGTCCGGTAGTTTTTATCAACGTGTGCCATCAACTCTGTCTCAAAGAACTTGATATAACCATCTGGAATTGTAGTGTCCTGATTTTCCCTTGTTGGTAACAAAATACGATTTCCTTCAGGTAAATCTATTCCAATAAGTATCATCTCAGGAATTTGTCCTTCGCCCATATAGTCTAGTGTAGAAGCCAGCATGGCGAACCGTGCCTGGTAATCTGAACCCAGCATATACAGCACGGGATAGGACTTTCTGGAACTGTGGTAGTTCGCAGGTAAATGGATTGACAGTGGCACTGTTTTTCTTAACACTTTTGACTGAAGTGAAGTTTTTTTTCCTAAGGTAACGGCTGGTTTATTGTGTTTTGCCGAAACAGCACCAGTAGCAAAAGGTAGTTCGTGTGGTTTTACCTTACCGGCCTGAGTTTCAATGAAAACCTGTGACAATAAAAAACATAAAATTAAACTTTTTTTCATATTCATCAATTCCTCTCTATAAAAGAACGCCTGTGGTTAAAGACAGGTTCTGTAAATTCAATAGAAAACAATTGTAGATGGGTGAAAATTGAAAGACCTGAAGTCAGGCTGATTTTTGCCTGACTTCTGAATGATTTAAATATTTATTCAGGATGTTAACGTTTTCCATGATGGTACAAATACACTGCAGGCATTAATTGTGTACACACACTGATCCATGGTGATTTGACGATGTAAAGATTTCATTCAATCAGAAAAATTTAAATTGAGGTCATTCAAAGCCATCCCTGAAGATCAAATCAAGGTCATCGATAAACTCAAAATCATCTATGGCGACATCACCTTCGCTCCCTGTTCCTGAGTGGACATGACGGAATCGCAGAAAAATCGATTGGGGTACAAAATCTGTGAGATCAACAGTCATCTTTTGCCACAGGTCAATGTTGTCACTAATGGGTTGTATGACATCAATTTGAATGGGGTTAAGCCCTGCATTCAATACATCGATATGGAGTAAGCCAACGTCCTGTCCAAACATGTGATACCAGAAAGACGCTTGCGGATTTTGGGTGTTGCTCAGCTCCAAAAAGGGGGAGATTAAAATGCTGACACCCATTTCATTAGAGCAGGGTGATGAGACGGAGTGAACATACAAGTAAAACCCAGATTCATCCCCCGTCGTGTGATCAACATCCGGGCCAGAATTGGGTGAGGCGGTCGGCCCTTTGTTAGCCAACCAGTCTTTGTCATCAAAAAGATCCTCATTGAACCAGCCCAACGCATTGATTGGGCATGAGACTGTACAGTCATCTATACAGCCCGACTCTGATTCAAAGTCTTCGAAATAGGGCGGCACAACCGCTTGCACCTTCGTCACATATCCCAAGAACACGATCAATACGACTGTGGTTTTGAAATTCATATCCACACCCCGAAAATTGTTTATTAGTTTGGTATTCAAAAAGAGTATTTGTAGTATAGCAAGCCATTACTTTAATATAAAAAATTGGATCAGTAGTTCAAATCACTTATAAAAGTTATTTCTAATGAAAAATATCAGTTTAATACTTGTTCGTGTTTCTTTACTCATTGTCATGGTTATCGCAGGATTCTTGGCCTTGTTCCCTGAATGGTGGGACTTGCGTGACATGCATGCCTCATCCCAATCAAACAAGCCAAGCACCCACCTGCAATCAGATCAGGTTGACCTGGCTGCTTCAGAACAACTCCAAACATTGCATACTGAAAACCCGCAGGAAGCAGCTGCAGAGAGTAAGGAAATAAAATCATCATTTGATCTTCAACAAGTGAAACTGGAAGAACCCAAACAGACGCCTGAGAAAAGGCCAATGAGCTATAAAGCGTCAGCTACAGCATTTCCAGATGCATCATTCAGATCCTGTGTTGAATTCAGAATGCGCAGAGAAGGTGTTCTGGACCCTTCTGATATCACCAGAATGGACTGTAGTTACAAAGAGGTCTCAGATGTCACTGGTCTGGACCAATTAGCTGCCCTAGAAGAATTAATCCTACAAGGGGTTGATGTTGAATTCATAAAATTGGGGCAACACCCTAAATTGAGAAGCATTCTGATCACCGAAACGGCTGTCAAGAGCCTTGATCTGACTCATGTTCACAGCTTGCAATCATTGAATGTCAGTCGTAATAGAGGCCTTAAAGAAGTGGATCTGCCAGTACAAAACACCATCAAACGATTGGTCCTGGATACCAATGCTTTGAGTGCTATCCATGTGCCCGACAGCGAGATAACACAGTTCATCTATCTACAAAAGAATCAATTGGAATCAGTGCATTTAGGCCATATGCCTCAGATCAAAAAGCTGGATGTCAGCCACAATCAGTTGTTAAGTCTAGATACATCTCATATGGCATCATTATCCAGTTTGATGGCAATACACAATCAATTGACCACAATAGACATCAGCCAAAACAAACAGTTGAGTGAACTATTGATCGCTCAAAACAACATCCAAGAGTTGGATTTATCTGATCACCGAGAAATCAAAGAACTGATGTTGTTTGATAATCCAATGACACTTCCAAAAGTTAGCCATTTGAGCAAGTTGGCCGACCTGGCCATAGATGAAGCCCAGTATCAGGAAATGAAACAATCAAAAACTGTCCTACCCTTTGAAGCAAAAGTCACCAAAATGAAACATGTGCAGATATTAAGAAAAAAATGAATAAGGCTGTGGTTTTAAGTTTGGACTAAGGTCTTTACCCATAAATTAAACACAACCGTCATTGAATATTGTCCTGATGACAAGCAGCGTAAGAATGAGGTTGCAGAATTTTATGGGCCAGAGCAACTTTAAACTCCCTTAAAAATCACTGCCAACAGATACAACAAGCCACATGTTTCATATATTTTCACGCACTATTGTGCTATGCTGATTAGTCAATCAATAATTATTATTGGGGGGTATGAAATTGAAAATATTCCATTTTATTGTCTTGATACTGTTTAACCCAGTACTTATTGCTGGAGAAGTTGAAGGAATGGGTGATGAATCTGGAGATCGTGCTGATAGAGCAAGCGATAGAGACAGAGCAGGCAGCGGCGATCGTGATCCCGGCGGAAACAGTGAGCCTGGAGGAAGAGACCCAGGCAGTGCTGCAGATAGAGAAGGTCCAAGAGATCAAAGTCGTGCTCTAGAAACAGGAAGAATTGAAGTACCTGAGCCGCCACCAATGAGACCTGAAAAGAATCAACCACCTGAGCCTATACAGGCACCACCTAAAAACGAATCAAATTCCCAAGGTGGGAACAATTTAATAGATAGAAGTCCTGGTGATGGTGGATCCCAAGATCACCGTGATAACCCTGCTAATTCAATTAACTCTAAACCTGCCGGTCCTTCGAGTTCGAACAGTTCTCCAAACCAAAACGAATCTGTTGGAACGCCAGTATCCAGAATTGAACAGGCAAATAGAGCAAAGAACCTAGCAAACATTCATGGCACGAACGCAATAAATTTAATGAAACAGGCAATGAAGGCTGAAGAAGATGGAAATACTGATTTAGCTATAACTCTATTCATCGAGTCATTGGAGGCAAATCAAAAAGCTAATTTAAATGCTGAAATTGCAGAAGCACAACTAAGGTTTTCAAAACTTGAAAACACAAATAATAGTTCAAATTCAGAACCTGAGACAATCGCAGAAAAAGTGGCAAAACAAGCCACAAAAGAATTAATTACTGGTTCACCTGGTAAACTTGGTAGAGCTCTAGGAGCAGCTGGTGCTGTATTTTCATCTGCTGAATTAGACACCGAAGGAAAAGGTGAATCTGTTGGGTCTGGATTGTCTTTGTATGAATTGAATCTTCATAGATCACTAAAAGAAATAGAGAACATGAAAACATTCCCTGATCAAGAAGATCCATGAATAAAAAGTTCAACAAAAAGATAATTGGACAGACAACTAAACTGCGAAATTTGATGATTTTAAAAGTGGTTAATTTTATTACAGTTGCTGAAATAAATTGACAAGTAAAGTACGAAACTTTTGATAAAACGCCCCAAAAATAGGCCAATCATTTTTTGACAACTTAAGTACTGAACTTTTTGTCCATTTTCTACTTAAGACACTAATAATTTTCTGCTTACAAATCCACTGCTTTTCTGGGGGGTTACCCAGCTGCCTCGAATATTAATCGTCCGCTGATTTGATGAAAAACACATTGAAATCAGAAAAAAATTTGACTTTCATAAGGTACTTTAAGTTAAGGATTGCATAATGGCTGCAACAACAATAATATTTTTGGAGAATTTAAAATGAAAACAGCAGCAGGAGTCATCTTAATCATTGCAGCAGTCTTTAACCTCTTTGCCGGTCTGGCCTATTTGGGTGGGGGTGCAGCCACCACGGGTCTGAATAATGCCATGGACTCTGCAGTGATGCAGGAGATGCAACAACACATGACAGAAGAAGAAAAGGCCGAAATGAAACGTGTTCAAGGCGAAGTAGGTGGCGCTGGTATGGGTCTGATGGTTTTTGGCGTGTTTTTGCTAGTCAGTGTGGGTATTCTGATTGCAGGTGCGGTGTTTCTGTTCACCAATAAAAAACCTCAACTCATTGTCGTTGCTGGTGGCATGGCCATTATTGCTGAGGTCATAGGGATCTTGTTAACTGCCTTTGGTATCATCAACTTGATAGGCCTGGTAGGTGGTGTGTTGGCCATCATTGCAGCCAAATCCATGAGCGGTCAACCCTCCCCAGCGGTTGAATAACATCTTGAATAATTTAAGCAATAATTGATCAACAGAAGCAATCAAATCTTGGTTGCTTCATTATTTTTGGAGCATGAATACGATCATTGATGATTAAAAATCTGGTGCTGCAGGATTTGTACTACACACTGCGCAGAGCTCGTGGGGTTGGTGGTGTTTTTTTCCGCTTTTTGGCTGTGAATTTTTTCTAAATTTGGACAAGTCAATACCCAATAGTAGCCATGATGCTGTCCTGGTTGTTTGATGCAAAAACAGCCCAAGCCTTATTCATTGGCTGCCATCCGGCTTTTTCACTGTTTTATCTGGTGTCGATCAACACCGCACCTTTATTTGTGTTGTTTGCAGTCAGTGACCAAACAACCAATGGCATTTGCAGTAAATACTTACGCTTTTTGTTGCCCGTTGTTGTCAATGCATTGAAATATACATTGGCCGATTCTGGGGTTGTGTCTTGTTGGTCTGGGCAGCCTATATCGCGATCAGTCTGATTGCTGCGCTGTGGGTGGTGGTGTCATTGATGATTTATACCATACCATTCATTTCAAAAAACCAGATCGATTGATGTTTTTGACTTCAATGGCTGTGATTTTCTTAAAAATTATAGTTTTTCAGGCTTTTGAATCGCAAATGAAAAGTTGGCACTTTATGCAACTATGTGGTCACTGGTCCAAAAATGAATGAATTTCTCAATTTGTGTTAATTTGGGTGTTAAACCTCTATAAATCATTGAATCATATTGCTTTTTCAAACTCACTCCTGGATTTACCGCTCTTAGCACATTTCTTGGGTTGTGCGTTCAAGAAAAAGAACATCAGGATTATATCAGAATTAAATCAGGGCTTTGTTGTGATGTTCATTGACAATGAACAGCCATGCAATATCAAACTAATGAAATAACAAAACAGGAGAGATTAGAAATGAAAAAAATATTGATTGCCGGAATGATTTTGGCAGGAAGCGTTTCAGCTAATGCCACAAATTTTTCAAATTTAGAAGAACATACAATACATGGCATGTTGGCTATGCAAGAAGCCAATAATAAAGTTTCCAGTGGAGATGTTGCTACAGTTGGTCCAGTTAACTCTTCTTGTGATTATAACTTTGGTACAAACAGGATTCAGGACGCCATTGATTCAGGAGTCCCGGAAGTCAGAATTGCAGATGGTACTTATTTTGAAAACTTAATCATCGAAGACATCAGTGTTACCATCAAGGGTGGTTATGACAATTGTTCTGATGCAGCCAGTGATATCTCAAACAACACGCTTCAGGTGATCAGAGGTGATTCTACATCAGGTTTTCCAGTCATTCGAATCCTGGGGAGCAGTCAAAGAAATGTTGTGAATATAAGTGGACTAAACTTGACTGATGGTAATGGAACTACCTTTGTTTCAGGCGGAGGCATTTCAGCGTATTTAGCCGACGTAGAATTGAATATTGAAAAATCCTGGCTCAAGGGCAACACTGGGATTATAGGCGGAGGACTGGCAGTTGTCGAAGGTGACACCGATGTGACCTTGTCAGATGTCTGGATCGACAACAACAGCGCTACCGAAGGTGGCGGTATTTACTGCAAAGGCTCAGATGCCTCAGTTCTTGTAAGTGATTCAGGTGATCAACACAATTCTGGGATATCAGGTAACACGGCAACCGCTGGTAATGGTGGTGGTGTATTGTTGATTGACGGTTGTCTAATGACCAGCTACAGCGGCACCTCAAGTGGGGGCCTGGATTATCGTGGCATTTCTGATAACCAAGCCACTGGAAATGGAGGCGGTATTGCAGTAACTGGTGGTTCTATACTCAACCTGCATGGTGCAGAATTTTGTGACTTTGATTGTATTGGTAACAATGACAACCCCGTTAATGTCAGTCGCAACATTGCTAATTCTGATGGAATCGGCACAGGATTAGAAATAGGTGGAGGAATTTATATCCAAGATGTCGAGAGTGTCGCCAACCTCAATAACGTCTTGATCCAGAACAATGAAACCAACAGCAGCCACGGCGGTGGTATTGGAATCAAATCCGGTACTGTTACAGTAAACTCTGTATTCAATAACACGGTTTTTCAAGTTGATTGTTGGAGCCCAGGTTCATGCAGCCAAATTGATGGCAACTATGCTCACGTCGGTGGTGCAATATATGCTGAATCAAACAGTACAGTTAACATATACCGTACTGTGATAATGAACAACAGAGCCAATGTGGGTACAGCAATTTATGCTGAGGGCAGCAATACAGTGATCGATACTGAAAGTTCTTTAATAGCCAACAATGGCGCTTTTGGCGTTGGTGGATTTTCTGACAACAATGCCATACGCCTGTTCGTAGGACCCAGTGCCACTTTTGATTTCACAACCATTGCAGATAATTCTTTGACCGATGAAGTGATTGACAACTTAGCAAGTACAATCAATGTCGGGTCTTCTATCATCCATGAATCCAATGGCTTGACTATCTATAATTCATCTTCCACAATGGGTGAAACTTTTCACTGTACCATGGTACATGATTTAACAGGTGTTCCTTCAGGTGTCACAGGTTCCTATAATGAAGCAAATGATCCAGAATTTGTTGATCGTTTGAATGGTAATTTCAGAATCAACGCTTCATTATCTCCAGCAGTTGATTACTGTCACAGTACGGTAACTCCACCAAGTTTTGGCGATATCGATGATGAACAGCGGGGGCTTGATGATCCTATATCCGATAATGGTCCGGGTCCTTTTGACATTGGTTTCGATGAAACTTATGCCAATGAAATTATTTTTGCTGACGGTTTTAATAGGTGACCATTGATTTAAAATGATCCAAAAGCCTCGTAATCGTAATACGGGGCTTTTCATTCTTAAATCAAAAGTCCTATCAGGAAAAAGGGGATCAGCAACAGCTCATGAACATTTTCCATGAGGTGGAGGGTTGACCAACATTAGTGAAAAATTACACAAAAACTGAGATATGGTACTGATATCAATAGAAATATTCCAAATTGTCTGGCTTCATTCTACTTTCAACCCAACTGTCTAATATGGAAATCTATATAGATATGCATGTGAAAACTATATAGTTTTAAAATCAATAACTTAAAAGATTTACTTTAATACTTGATTAAGTAAAATTGTTAGAGCAAAAGATAAATTAAATTACTCAAAATGGTAAATCCACTCACTTGGATTGATGAATTACTTAGATAAAAAAGCTCCGGGCATAGCACCAGAAACAGTCAAAAGATCACTAGGCCTTCATGACTGCCAATATAGATATTTGAGTGATATTGTATTCCCGAATAGAGGAAAACTTCATTATTCAATATACGAATTATTCATCCTAGAATTAACTAATCACCTAAAAAACAAGGGAAGACCAGTTGTTGAAATTGGATTAATTAACTGGGAGTTATTTTCTGAAAAGATGAAGAAGAATGGGATCTTCAATTACCTAGGCCTACATCTTATAGTTGGCTATACTAATGAACGCCTTGCCGAGTATGATAAATTGTCAGATATTAAGTCAAGGGGAAAGAAATCTGATTATCTAAATTTGAATAAGTTTCTAGTTCCATTTATTGACTCATTGTCTAATCCGCTCAATAAGGGGTAATGACCACATAGCTGCAAAAACGGACATTTGTTTACTTCTTTAAACTTGACTTCATGTCAAAATAGATTTCAAAGAATTTATTAAAATCTCTGACTATTCAAATTTCAGTAAGTAATTAAGTTTCAATAGCAGTGAAGCCTATATTATCATTCACACACATGTCCTTGAATTTCAGTTAAACGTGTCATGTTTAACTCACCATTTTGAAATTCGTTTGAGTTATCAGGCATATACTCAAAGGAAATGTTGTTATTATCTAAATAAGTTAATGAAAGGCTGCCCCATTGGCTATTAATCAAGTCTTCAGGGTCAAAGGACCAACCATCATTCGCCAGTGGGTCAAAAAAGGAAGCTCCATTAAACTGGTTTAATTCGATCATAGCCATGTTATTGGCACTTAAAATTCCAGAGCCAACTAACCAAAATTGTTGACCATCATGATTAACAAACCATGCCACATTGATTTGATCTTGCTGATTGTTATCAGTCATGTGAATAAACAAACCATGCCCTGATTGATCAGGATTATAAAAAGAACCGCTGTAGCAACCTTTTTGTAAATCAGATATTTCAGATAATTGTATTAACTCAATTGAACCTGTTCCAAATTCAGAAGCATTGGCAGACCAATTCAAGTTCATTGAATTAGCCGTTTCAAAGTCTAATGTTGCCTGTCCCCATTGGGTCAAATTGACATCTTGGGTGTTAAAATCAGGGGGAAAATTTGTACCATCTGCAATATGCAGATCAATGGATATTGGTTGACCTTCAATGATTTCTCCAACTCCTCCCACCCAAACAGGATTTGAATCATGGTGCGTAAACCAATACATATTCAAACGATCATTTTCGTTTTGAGAACCATTCAGCTTTTCCAAGAAAATTCCGTGGCCTGGAGTTTCGCTGTTATACCAAGAACCCGAAATGTTTTCTAAGCTCACATAATTTTCAAAATGGAACTTTGACAAATCATAACTATTTACTTCATCATTTCCTCTAAAGAAGTACTGATCTTCAATCATCACCAGGGATCCCATGTTACCTTTGTCTGTTAGGTTTTTAATAAAATGAAAAGAATTATCATCACCGCTCATAAACCATAGTTCATCAGGACTGTCTACGGGCCTCATTAAAGAAATACGATAATATCGTTTGATGAAAAAAGCATCTTTCTCATTTAACATGTTAAATTCACTGATCCTATCGTACTCACCGCCAGTAAATAGCAGTGTTGCAGGGGTTGTTTTATCTTTTAATTCCCATATTTCTGGCTCCCCTTCTGAGTTGTTTACCCAAAATAATATTCTGTCATCGTTCATATCCATGATCTCTAACTTAAGGTCAAAACGGTATCCGTTTGGGGAATCATCTGCAGTAGAATTATCTGGCAAAAGAAGCAGTGAAGAATGCATCATTGTGGATTCAGCTGTTCCCTCAGTGGTCCATAGCTTGCGTCCATTTACACCATCTATTGCGGTAAAAAACATTGTGTCTTTATAGAAGAAGAAATTTGCTGGATATGACCCAGCACCTGGTTCAGTGTCATTGATGTCTTTCAATAAAATGGTGCCTCCATTTGACCCGTCTGTTACCCAAATTTCCCAGCCGCTTTGTTCATCTGTGGCCACAAAATACAACAGATTGTTATGGACAATGTAGTGATAGTCATCATGTACTGGAGACTCGGTGATTGGCCCGATTGATTTTACAAATGAAGTTCCACTTGCTATGCCATCCGTTTTCCAAAGCTCGACAACCCGATCTACATTTTCAAATGTAAAGTAAACTTCATTATTAAATACTATGTTATTAAGATTGATTGAAGACCAAGAATGCCCTTGTAAATCAAAGAAAGGCTTGGTGCCCTCAATTGTTCCATCTGTGGACCAAAGCATCTTATTCTCACCGTTTGAAGTCATGAATATTAAACTGCCATTTAATTCTGCCATGTAGCTTATATTTATTTCATAGTTGGTTAAAATGAAAGTTCCAGCATTTGACCCATCAGATACCCACAGAGAAAAACCTGACGAGGTCCTTGTTGTAAATAGCAATTTGTCATTGAATATTCGATAATTTGCAATATTAACCCAAAAATAATCTTCTGGCTCAAATAGTCTTTTTACCATCGCAGTACCTGAGGCTGTACCATCAGTCTTCCATAATTGCCCACCAATGGATTGTGAAACACGATCATAGAAAATTTGATTATTAAATATGACTCTATCACTGAATTCTGGACTCCTAATAGAAGCCACAATTTTGTTACTATCATTCAATACTTGGACTGTATCATTTGTTACATTTGACTTCCAAAGTGTCCCATTAAATTCAGTCCAATAAACTTCATCATTTAGCTTGAACAGTAATTTGGGAAAAGTGTTTTCAACTACTGTTGATTGATTAATATTTGGTATGTTTTGATTTTCAGAATTATCAGCTTCAAAATAATGATTCTCGGGTATTGAAGCATCAATTAATGATGAGAATAGAAATAAAATTATTGTTTTCATTTGGTGCTTTTAAATTGTTTGAACAAATTGAATTCACCCCTTTTGATCTCAATATATTATTCGATCATCTCATTCTAAATTGTTTCTTTTTGTATTTAATATGTAGGATTGTGTAATGATTAACTTTGAACCAGTAATCACGAACTATGTATTCTCTTTCAATACTTTTTGAACTGTTCCGGTTCCAATACTAAGTTGCTTTGCTATTTTAATCATGCCCATAGCAAGTTCGCATTGATCCCTTTGCGACGGCACAGAGCTGATATGCTGTCCTCGCCACGCAGCCCTTCGATCACTATGCGAATTTTATCTTCGGCTGAATAATGTTTGCGCGTACGACGACGGATGTCTCGTACGGTTTTTCTGCTTTGGTTTTCTTCATTGTTTACTCCAGTATTTAAAGTTTACAATGAACCGAAACTATCTCTTAGTGATTTGGCCTATTTGGTCCATATGGTGCTGACGGGATACAGATGAAGACCATATCAGCGACCTACCCAATATTAGGAGAGTTATAAATATATCTATTCGCAATAGATCAATAACCTATGAACAGCTTCGAACTATAAAGCTACAATCAGGCCCTATTTCTAACGCAATGACATCAATGCTTGATATGCATAGCAATTACATTCATCCAATGCCTACACCAGCCCCTGAGTTCCCTAGAGTAAGTATAAACTATTACTACAACTCATACGGCACAGCCTATCCTGATAGTAACAATATCAGCTTAGTAACATTTGTAACTTGTGGTGACACAAAATTTATAATACCTGGTGATGTTAAAAAATAAAGGATGGCAAGGCTTGCTTAGGCAGCCTGGTTTTATTGCTGACTTAAATGATGTGTCAGTTTTTATTGCATCACATCATGGCCGTGAGTCTGGCTACTGCCGAGATGTGTTCGACTATTGCTCACCAGATGTAATTGTTTTTTCTGATAGTAATATTCAACATGCCACCCAAGAAATGAGTTCAACATATGCTAATTATGCTAGTGGCATGGACTTTGATGGAACAACAAGGTACGTTGTTTCAACTCGAAACGATGGTGACTTATATTGGGATAGATAGATTTGTCATCACTCAAAATGGTAAGGCCTGAGTTTTCTAAACACACTTTTGTCTCGCTTATTCAAAAAGAGGGCATACATGATGACTTTGATTTTTATGAATCGCCAGATGACTTCTATACAGAAATATGGACCAACTTATCTGGTTTGAAAATGGCTTTATGAACGGTTTTTCCGACATTAAATAAACAAAAATACATCTAACCTTAGGAAATAATAATTAATATCTTTCAGCAAAAACGGATTAATGCAATTTATTACGTTTTAAACCTAACAACTATTAATCAAACCGTGACTTTTGGTAAGACTCCGCCCGCAGATCCATTAATGTATAATTTTCCTCATTTATATCGATTGATTTAATTTATAGCATCAAACATGTTATAAATGTCTTTTATTTAAGTTTATGTGCGGGCGGATAAGTATGTTCAGAGTGTTTTGGTTCAGTTTTCTTTTTTCATTGCTGTTAATTTTAGTGGCTTGTGCTCCAACAGAACAAAAATCTAAGCCAACCAAAGATGAACCCATTGTAGAACAGCCTTCAGAAACAGAGCTAGTAGATCCTGAGCCAGTAGAACCTGAACCAGTAGAACCTGAACCAGTAGAACCTGAACCAGTAGAACCTGAACCAGTAGAACCTGAACCAGTAGAACCTGAACCAGTAGAACCTGAACCAGTGGAGGCTGAAGCGGTAAAGCCTAGACCAGTAAAGCCAGAGCCAATGCAAGTGGGAACACACACTCTGAGAGGCAGTGTTGTATTGGATCAATCTAAGCTGAAGCGAAAGAATGCAGTTGTTGAGAATACAGTTGTTTATTTTGTGCCCGATTCCCTGGTGTCAAAACCGGTTCCCATGAAAGCAGAAATCAGCACTCAAAACAAGCGATTCAAACCAAACGTATTGGCAGTGACCGTTGGCAGTGAGGTGCTGTTTCCCAATATGGACCGGATACTACACAACGTTTTTTCTGTGACGCCAGCGAGTGAATTTGACCTGGGCCTGTATTCAGCAGGTACTACCCGTTCTGTTACTTTCAATGAACCAGGAATTATTTATGTTCACTGCAACGTGCATCATGCCATGCAAGCCGATCTCTTGGTTTTGGACACACCACATTTTGTTCAGGTAGATGATCAAGGGCGTTTTGAGTTATCGAATTTGCCTTCAACAGCAGGCACATTAAACTTTTGGCACCCTCGTGCCCCTTTAGTCAATTTACGAGTCGATGCAGATACCGATGGAGAAGTGCAAAAACAAACCATTCAAGTGACACGTGTAAAAGTACCCAAACACACCAATAAATTTGGCGAATCATATCGACCTACGAGAGATTAATAATGACGCGAAATACAGGTATTCGACTTAGCACTAAGATGACCATTGTGGCAGCGAGTTTGGTTATTATCACTTTATTGATTTCGATTTTCATCACGCTGTATTTTGGTAATCAAATGGCCAATGAATCAATCAACAAAAAACTTGATTCCAGCCAATTGATTCAACAAGAATTCAGTACGCAGAAACTTCGACAATTGGAGCTGGTCTCACTGCTGATGGCATCTGACCCTGCATTTGTGGCTTATGTTGCCCAGACCATATTTGATCTTGAATCTGGCGAACAACCAGATGTCGCATCCATCAGTGATTTGCTGTTAGAGAGAAAACAACAATATGGTTTTGATTTGGCAGTCATTGCAACAGCAGATGGACAACAATTAGCCAGATCAGATCAAGCTATGGCAGCTCCACGAGATTTACAAGACATGGATTTGATGGCAAAAGTCATGGTTGAATTGTTGCCAACCAGCGGGTACTGGTTAGACAAGGAGCGCATTTATCAGGCAGCGATTGTTCCTTTAGCTCGGGGCAGGAACTTGATAGGTTTTTTGATTACAGGTGTGGTTGTAGACAATAGTTTAACTGACACTGTTGCCAATCTAACAGGTACTGAGGTGCTGGTGATAGCTAACGAGAATCCATTAAGGGCTTTAGCAAGTACATTAGATCTTGATTTGACATCTACTATGTTGGATAAACTGTCAAATCGAGATTTGACTTCTGCGGCGTTAGCTAAACTGAGTATCAATAATTTGAATTTGGCGATCAAGCAACAACCATTAACTGAAATAGATGGCATCAAATATGTTTTAGTCAATGGCGTTTCGGTTGATCAAGTCATAGCTCCATTTGCGCAAACAAGAAACCTCATATTAATGGCTGGTGGTGTGATCATCGTCTTTGGCCTTTTGATGGCGAGGTTACTGGTGAACCAGTCTTTGTCTCCATTAGAGAAAATTTCACAAGCGACCAGACAAGTGTCTTTTGGGAACTATTCTGCCAGTTTCCCTAAGAAAGTTGGGCGTGACTTGGCTGATCTGAGTGGCTCAATCAATCAATTAATCCAGAATCTTAGGGGCAGAGATTCATTGGCCGCGCACATGGTGGAGATGAGTAAAAAATCAGATGACGTTATCAAAAGGCATCAAAGTCCACAAAAAGAACTCATCAAACCAGGAAAAGTTATTAACAATCGCTTTGAAGTCATAAAAAGTTTGGGCGTTGGTGGCATGGGCGCAGTATTTCAAGCTTTCGATAAAGAGCTTGAGGAAGTTGTTGCTTTGAAAGTATTGAAAACTAAAAAAGCCGAAGAGTCAGAAATTAATTTGCTCAAAGATGAGATCAAAGTTGCCAGAAGGATTTCTCACCCAAATGTGGTTCGCATACATGATTTTGGGCAATTGGCAAACAACGTTTTTATCTCTATGGAATACGTTCAAGGTTACACCATTGAGCAAATTTTGAAGTATGCCAGAAAGTTGCGTCCACAAGCGGCCAAGCATGCAGCCATGCACATCTGTGAAGGCCTCAATGCCGCTCATAAAGCTGGGGTCATTCACAAAGACCTCAAGCCAGCTAATATCATTGTCGAGCTGGATTCCTCAATCAAACTGATGGACTTTGGCATCGCCTCAGTAGATCACATGATCAGTGGCCAAAGGTCAGATGAAATGGTGAGTGGTACTGCAGCTTATATTTCTCCAGAACAAGCTTTGGGCAAAGGGTCTGATGAGCGAACAGATATTTATGCTTTGGGTGTATTGATGATGGAACTGTTCATTGGCCAAAGACCGTTTTACGCTGCCACAGAGGAAGATTTGATGATGAAACACGTCAATGAAAAACCATTGGCTATCTCGTCTCAATGGGCTGATGCACCGAAGAGGCTGGACCAATTAATTCTTAAGTGCTTGGCGAAAAGCCCCAACGATAGACCGCAGTCTATACAAGAAGTGATCAGCGAGCTTAAACAGATCAGTTTTTCAGGTTAGTTGCGTGATGTAAACATTGCAATCTAAAGTCTGCATTGAATCATTGTAAATGCAGACTGTGTCATGAAATTTTATTCATACGTCACGTCTTCTCTCATAGGGGCAAATATAGCTAACACTTTATTTTGTAACCTAAAAGGAACTTGTGCATCTTCCATCGCCAATATAAAGTCCTCAACAAAAACGTCGTATTCAGAATATTTGATGTCCATGCCACTGTGAGCTTCCACCATGTCAAGGCCCTCATAAACACAGGGCCCACCTGTTTCCATGCAGATTTGGTCGACAATTTTAATGTGTAAGTCTTCACGGTCTGTTTCTTCAAATAAAAAATCAATTTTTGGATTGGTCAAGATACGATCCAACAAATTTTTTGTGATATTTTCAATGACTGGTTTTCCCCCAAGCTTTTCATACAAAGTCTGCTCCGCCCAACTGTTCATAGCAGTGAATAAAAGTATCAGTCCCAATACTTTGATTTTGAATTGACGCCTCATTTAAAAACTCCCATTGATAGATAGGTATAGACCTTTTTGGTCAGGCAATGTGGCTATGGTTCCAAGGTCTACATAGGCTGCAACAACTGAAACATGACGATTCGGCACCCAGGCCACGAAAATATCTCGCCAGTGATCTTCGCCGGCAAAGCTCAAATTAGAACGCTTTTGGCGAAAGTCAAATCCAATCGCCCAGCTTTTATTTAAAAACATACCAATAGAGGCTTCGGCATTGATATGCCGGTTACCTAAGTCTCCACCAAATCCTAGCAAACCCAACTCATTGGCTTCCGTTGATCGCAACGTCAAAGTGGCAAATCCATTGAAACCCCATGGTTTACCCAAAAATAATTTTGTTGCACTTAAATAATAATCCAAACTACTGTCATCAGTGGCTCCAGCGACAGAAGGAATGAGAAAGTCACGGTTTTTTTTGTGTTGAACCCCAAATGAGATCTGTGGCATTTTGGTGTAGACTAGATTTCCTGCCAGCCTGACTTTTGCCCCAATCACGTTTTGTTCCAGAGAAGCTCCAGGTAAACCCAATGCTGGGCCTAATGTGACCAGGTCAAGCTCCTGGCGAGCAACTGATAATTCGAGCCTGTTGCGCCAGCCTAGAGATGCTCCAATCATGTCAAATCTATAATCGTCAGTATCCACGTATGTATACGCGGCAGTCAAATCAGTTTCATCGCTTTCACCATAACCTGCTATGGTTGCCCAACTCACGATACCACTACCTGAAGAACCTTCTACTTGCATGACAGCACCAGTACCAAGTTGTCTGCTTCCAGCAAACACTTCTGGAACTACCCCACAAAGGATTACCAAAGAAATAAATATTAACTTCATTAAACTACACACACTCTTTAACTATGTTAGAAAGATAACATGAAGCGGATAGGAAGAACAAGTTTTGAACCAGAATGGCAGCAAAAAATTAGAATTTTATTTATTTTGAAGCATAATTTTATCTAAAGCTTCCGTAGTGTCACTTATTGTCAAATCCGTCAAGAAGTAATGATACGTTAAATAGCAAAGATTGCCTCATGCAAGGTTGGTATAGTTGCTATTACTAGAAACCACCCAACGTCTAGAAAAGTTAATTAATTATCCGTTGTTCCAGTTTCCAAAAGAAATCAATTGATTGCATATATTCATAACTGCAAATTCAGCCATTGAAAAATTAATTGAGTATGAAGACACAGGCTCAAGATCTCGCCTGATCGATCAAGTAAGAAAATATTTAAATATTGAAGCTTTTGATGAAGAGGCAGACTTATTACTAGGTAGCTACCTCAAAACTGTAATAACGAATATACATTTATTGCCTTCAAGGTTTTGAAGTGAACTATAATCTGATTTTTCCTAAAATTATCTGACATGAAAGTAGGATGGTGTGAATGGGCCAGTTTGCCTGAGCTTGGCATAGATCAAATAAGAGTAAAAATAGATACAGGTGCCAAAACGTCTTCATTGCATATTAACAGCAGTGAAGTTGTAGAAAAAAACGGTGAATGTTTCATTAGATTTCATTGTGAATCTGATGGAATTCAGTCAAAATCCATTGTCTTTGAATCTATAATAATAGATCAAAGAGACGTCAAAAGCAGTTCGGGAACATCTCAACTTCGACACGTCATAGAAACCGACATAATAATTGGTGACAAAAGGTGGCCGATTGAAGTGACATTAACGAACAGAAAAAAAATGAAGTTTAAGATGTTACTTGGCCGCGAAGCAATGGAAAATATCACAGTCAAACCACATAAAAAGTATTTACAAAACAAACCAAAAGAGGACATCACACAGTGAAAATTGCTCTGTTATCAAGAAACCCGAAGCTATATTCAACAAGCCGATTGGTCGAAGCTGCCATTGAGAGAGGGCATGAAATCAAAGTGATTGATATCCTCAAGTGCTACATGAACATCACCTCAAACAAACCTGAATTGCATTATGATGGTGAAAACCTAACTGGGTTTGATGCGGTAATCCCTAGAATTGGGGCATCCGTAACATTTTATGGAACGGCTGTTTTAAGGCAGTTTGAAATGATGGGCGTTTATCCCATCAATGAGAGTGTGGCGATCACGCGCTCCAGAGACAAACTGCGATCATTGCAATTGTTAGCACGAAAAGGAATTGGTCTGCCAGTAACAGGCTTTGCCAATTCACCTGATGACATTCCTGATTTGATCAAAATGGTCGGTGGCACTCCCTTGGTGATTAAATTATTAGAAGGCACACAAGGCATTGGTGTTGTTTTGGCTGAAACAAAAAAGGCCGCTGAAAGTGTAATTGAGGCTTTCATGGGATTGAATGCCAATATAATGGTTCAGGAGTACATCAAAGAGGCGGGCGGTGCTGACATAAGGTGCTTGGTGGTTGGTAAGAAAGTAGTTGCTGCCATGAAGCGACAAGCACAAGAAGGCGAGTTCAGATCAAACCTTCACAGAGGTGGGAGTGCAAGCTTGGTAAAGATTACACCTGAAGAGCGCAAAACAGCAGTCAAAGCAGCAAGCATCATGGGGCTCAATGTGGCCGGCGTGGACATCCTCCGATCTGACAACGGGCCATTGGTTATGGAAGTCAATTCATCACCAGGCCTCAAAGGAATTGAAGAAGCGACTGGGAAAGATGTGGCTGGCATGATCATCGATGAAATTCAAAAAAACGCCAAGCCACACAAAACCCGAACCAAGGGCAAGGGCTAATAACGCCAATAGATTCAGAAGCAACCCCGAATCAAAATCACACTAAACATTTAACCGTAAACGGTTATTCTCGTCATCCCAAAGTTTCAAATTGGGCTACTTGGAGTGGCAATCAGGAGCGCAGTAAAAACAACTATCAACTTGAATAAAATAAGCTCTTGCAGAATTGACTGCACTTTGACAATTTATGTGGTTCCCAAGTTGTATTTTGTTTTCAATATAAGACAAATATTTACAGTCGTTATCTAGACTATATACTTCATGCTCACCGGTTGGTTGCGTATTTTTATTGATGATATAACCTTGGCATTCGTATCTCTTATAACTATGACTAAAACATAAAGAATAACAACGATATAAGTGTATCAATCTTTAAAAAGCTGCAAAAATTTAATGCAAATACCAAGCTGTGATTACTATTTAACAGTTTTGTGTCATAATCTTTTTTGATTAAAAAGAACTATTCAGATGCTTGATTTTTTAAATAAACCATTAATTATTCTGAGTGAAAACAACTACATCACTTGGTGGCAAATTATATTGGCAGTTTTGTTGCTGGTTTTGGCTTGGATTCTGAGTAAGTTTATCTCAAAGAAATTGGTAGGTAATATTTTGGGCAGGTCTGGTTTGAACCAAGACAGTGTGGCCATCATACAGAAAGTCATATTCTTTACCTTCCTTTTAATAGTTGTCATATTTATTTTATCCTTTTTAAGGATTCCTTTAACCGCTTTTGCATTTATCTCTGGTGGTGTAGCCATTGGCTTTGGATTTGGAGCCAAGACCATCATTGAAAATTTTCTCAGTGGTTGGATATTGATGTCAGAAAGACCCATCAGAATTGGTGACTTGGTTGAGGTTGATGGGCAATACGGAAGTGTTATTGAAATTGGAAATCGATCCACGATGATTAAACGTAATGATGGTGCTCACATGGCTATTCCAAATAATCAAATATTGGAATCCCAGATCATCAACTTAACCATTAAAGACCCTGACATCAGAACCTCGGTGAGGGTAGGGGTTGGGTATGACAGTGACCCTGAACAGGTTGCAAATTTATTGTCACAAGTGGCATCCGAACATTCATTGGTTCGAGGCACCCCTGAGCCCAAAGTCATATTTGAAGACTTCGGAGACAACGCTTTGGTGTTTGATTTATTCTTTTGGGTGTCCATTCAATCGGGCAAAGAATTAAGAGAAGTTAGAAGTGAAATCAGGCATCAAATATCGAAGATGTTTAGAACACATGGTATTGTGATAGCTTACCCACAACGTGATGTTCATTTATACTTGAAGAACTCAACCACAAATCAACTTTTAAATGAGCAAAACGATGAATGAATCGGCCAAATCACTTCATTTACAACTGGATGGAAAAGGCAGTGCTGAGCAAGTTAAAAAACTGGAAGTCACCAACCACGTTCGGTGGAGTCATATCAATCCTTTTTCATCGCAAACCAAAAGCTGGCTGAAACAAATACCAAACCTAACAGAACAAGCCAAATCAATGCTCCTGGCTCGGGAAACCAGGCCGCGTATGGTGCCAGAAGATAAGTCGATTTCGCTTTGCTTACGAGGAATCAATCTAAATAACGATCAATCTCCTGAGGATATGATTGCGATCCGCATTTGGTTCAGTGAACAAATGATCATCACCAGTTGTGGCCGCAGCAGCCAATCCATCACCAGAATAGGGCAAGCATTGGGCCGAGGCGATGGTCCAAAGACAACAGCTGATCTTTTGATGACGCTGATTGAGCAGCTGGGGCTACTAACGGTTGAGTTCATTGAGAAAATTGATCACTCATTAGATCAAGAAGAAGATGGTATGGAGGTTAATTGTTTTGAGCAATTCATTCCTAAAATGAGTCAGCTAAGAAGGCAAATCGCAGCCATCAGGCGATTTATGGCACCTCAAAAAGAAGCACTGGATCGTTTATACCGATCAAAATCAAAGTTGTTTAACGAAAACTTTTATGATGAGCTGTATGTCCAAATTGATCAGTTTACATACCTTTTAGAGAATCTGGACTTGTTAAAAGAACGTGCCTTGGTTTTACAAGAACAGTTCATGGCAAACATAAGTCATCAACAGAACAGTCGTTTGTATTTGCTGGCGATCATTTCAGCCATTTTTTTGCCTTTGACTTTCCTATCGGGTTTGTTGGGTATGAATGTTGGGGGTATGCCTGGCGTTGATGCACCAACAGCTTTTTGGATCGTATCAGGGTTCTGTTTGGTGGTAATGCTGGTTTTGATGCTTTGGTTCAAAAGAAAAAACTGGTTTTGAATGAAAGGCTGAATCCATCATATCCACATAATTACTCATGTCACCTATTTCTCAATCAAAGTGTTTGAAAACTCTACAATGGTTGATTTTATTTTGGGTATTTATGTATGGCAGATCGGTCCAAGCGGCAACGCCTATTGTGATCACTGGTGTCGACTCAGCACTCAAAGACAACATTGAGTTGTATCTTGAAACACATGCCATGACATGTAACAACAACGATGATGACATCGAATCATTCATAAGAAGTGTCCCCAAAAAGGTTAAGAAGGCAGTTCGGCCATTTGGTTACTATGACCCATTGATGGCTATGAAGCGAACTGACTCTGATAATTGCTGGTCAATAGAGATAATCGTTGAACCTGGTGAACAGGTCAAGGTTCGCAAGCTTGAGCTGAAATTGACTGGAGCTGGGGCCAACACTGAACCTTTCGTTCAATTATTGCAAAACAAGCCGTTTCAAATAGGGCAAGCCATTAATGACAATGAATATGAATTGTATAAATCGAAACTGATCAATGCAGCATCAGAACAAGGGTATCTTGATGCCAAATTCATAACTCAAATCATTGATGTTTATCCAGAACAATTGGCAGCTGATATCACATTGTTCTTTGACACAGGCAATCGATACAAATTAGCATCACTTGAGATCAATCAGGCGCCTGAAATTCTGAATATTGAATTCATTAAAAGTATGATTCCGCTCAAAGCCGGCCAGTTATTTTCGCAAGCAGATTTGAATGCTGTGCGGAAAAAGCTTCAAGCCACTGGTTACTTTAAACGCATACAAATCAATTTGGATGTTGAGCAAAGGACAAACGGGGAGGTTCCCATCCAGTTTGAATTGACACCCGCAGATCGCATCAAATATTCTGTGGGCCTGGGATTTTCAACTGATACCGGTCCTCGAGTTAGTTTGGATTACACCAACAGCCGGATTGGTCAGTTTGGATACAAATTCAATGCCAAAACCAGCTTTTCTGAGGTCATTTCTGAAACAGGATTAGGTATACAAATTCCCAGTAAAGACCGTCCTGTGAACAAGTGGTTTCAAGTCAATTTTGGGCATCGGCATGAGCACACTGATGCAACAAACAGTGATGCCTTGAAGCTGGGAATCAGCCAAACCCGCATCAAAGACAGCAAATGGCAAAACATCAACTACCTTGACTGGGTGGATGAGACCTTTGAGATAGGCAAGAATCAATCAAAAAGTACAATGTTTGTGGCAGGAACCAGCTGGTCTTACATCAAGGCCGACAGCCCAACCCAGCCAAGTAGAGGATACCGACTGCAAGCCGAATTGAAAGGAGCACTTGATAATGTGGTATCAGACACGTCGTTTGCTCAAGCAGCTTTTTCCTACAAAGGCATTCAATCAGTGGGTGAACGCAATCGCTTTATATATCGTGCTGAGGTAGGCACCACATGGGTGGACGATTTTACTTCTTTGCCAAGCAGTTACCGGTTTTATACAGGTGGTGATCAATCAATCAGAGGGTTTGATTATGAGACCTTAGCCCCAATAGATTCTGAACAAAATGTGATTGGTGGCAGGCATAAAGTTGTTGCCAGTATTGAGTATGAGCGCCTTATATCCGGGCCATGGGCTTGGGCCACATTCATAGATGCCGGCAATGCGTTCACCAATGACTTTAAAATCGAAAAAAGTGTGGGAATTGGCTTGCGTTGGTTTTCTCCTGTTGGATCGGTGCGACTTGATTTGGGATTTCCTATTGATCATGAAGATCAAACATTCCGGTTCCACATAACCATAGGGCCTGACTTGTGACCAGACGCATCATCAAAGTACTGTTGGGAACCATATTATTGGTGTTATTGGTGGTTGGTATGTTGTTGGTGACCGTTTTGTATACACAAACTGGTAGTAGGTGGGCCATCAACCTTGCTTTGGGAGACGAAGTCAGTGTTCAAGGTATTGAAGGCACTCTGGGCAGTGAACTTAATATTCAAAACATTCAATTACAAGTGAATGGATGGCATATTGATGTATTGGGGTTTCGATATCAATTGGAAGACATTCGTTGGTTCTATCAAGGAATTTCCTTGGTTCAAGTAGAAATGAAATCAGTCCACATTAAACAACCAGTGGTCACAGGTGAACCAACTGATACAGATCAGTTTGATGGCTTTGACTTACCCGTGGCTGTTGAGATTGCAGAATTAAATATTAAAGAATTGGTGTTCATAGACCCGGAATGGAGCGAAAAGGTAACGAACATAGCCACTTCGATTCAAGCCAGGAAAGGCCAAATATTCATTGAAGATTTAGTTGTAAATCACCCGAATCTGTCATTGCAAGCCACAGGCTCATTGGGGTTAGGATCTGAACTGCCGGTCAACATGCATGCACATTGGGAACTGAAGACCAATACCAATCATGTTTCTGGTGATGGCAGGTTAACAGGAGACATGAATCAGTTGTCTATAGATCAGGAAATAGAGCTGCAACATCAACAGTTACATGCCCCTTTAACAGTGCGAAGTAATGTGAATCTTGAAGAACAGTGGCTGGAAATAACCGTTAATTCGGATGCTTTTAATATTAACTTGTCAGATCATGGCCAATCTGAATTGACTGATGTGCAACTGAAACTAGATGGCTGGGTCAATGATTACAGCTCCAATGGTCAATTCAATTGGCATGCGAATCAGATTGAATCAGCACTGATCAAGTTCCAAGCAAACGGCAATAAAACCGGCATAGATATCCATTCTCTTTCAGCACATTGGGGTGATAGTAGCTTGCAGGTACCATCTGAACTGACTTGGGATGCAGGTGCTATTAGAATAATCTCTCAACTTCAATTGATTGATTTCAACCCTGATATGTTAATTGCTGGTTGGAGTGGTCAGATCAATGGTCAGGGTCAAATCAGCGCAAACTTAAGTGAAATGACTGAAGTGGTGCTGAGTGACTTGATGCTAGAAGGAAGTCTCAAAGAACAGCCATTCAGTCTGAACACGGCAGGCCAGCAAATGGGACAGACGTGGCAGATCACGCCTTCAACTTTTACTTTAGGCCACAACAAAGTGAGTTTTGAGGGCGCTTTGAGTGAAAACGATGTCGATGTGAATTTCAGATTTGATCTGGAAGATTTGTCTGGGTTAAGCAGCGATTTAAACGGTGGTATTTCTGGGCAACTTGATCTGTCAGGCCCAATTAGAGCAGTTTCCTTGAAGAGTCATATTCAGGGGGATCATTTGAGATATTTTGACCATCAGGTCAATGATATTGACATCAAAGCTGAAGGCATGTGGCCAAATGATATTAAAATCATAGGTTCAACTGGTTTGATAAAGACTGGCCAACAGCAGTTCAATCAGTTTACATTCTCTGTGAACGGGACAACCACTCAGCATCGATTACAAGGTCGATTGTCAGGTGATGATGTCAGTAGTGCCTGGAAAGTGATGGGTGGATGGGATACTGTGAGCAAACAATGGCTTGGTAACATTCAAGAGCATTGGTTTGAGTGGCATACAATTGATCAACGATGGGAGTTATCTGAACCTGCTCAATTAGAACTTGGTCTTTACAACGCCTTGAGTGAATCGTGTTGGTACACTGCGGATAATGATTCATTTTGTCTCAGTGCCACTTCATATCCAAGTGACTCACAGCACTTAGCCAAAATCACCATGAACCAAATGAACATTGGACTATTTAGTCCATGGCTGCCTCCTGATTTAAGGGTCTCTGGGCATCTGCAAGGGCATGCAAACCTCAAGGTCCAATCTAGCACGATCCGCCTTGAATCGGATATTCAGCTCAATAACGGGATGCTACTTTATGCTGAAAACAGTGACAATCCCTACATCACAGACATCACAGGTGCTCAGCTACTAGCCACCCATGAAGGAGATTCCTCTAGCATTGAAGCCAATGTGACATTAGCAGATGGTTCGTTCTTGCTAAGTAAAGCCAATGTTAACGTTAATCAGCAGGGGGAAATTGAGCTGAATTCGACTTTAGCTGGGACAATGCAAAAGTCTCGATACTTGGCTTCGTTGATTCCCCAGGTTGCGACCATACAAGGAAGCCTGGAACTTGAGGGAAATACCAAAGGGGCGGTTACAAAGCCACAAATTGATTTAACGATTCATCAACCCGATGGACATTTAACCCTGGCTCAAACCGGAACACGCATTGAAAACAATCGCTTTAAACTCAGTCGCCAAGGCTCGAGTCCAGCTGACTTCTCATACCAAGGAAAATCAGGAGATGGAGAATTAAACATATCAGGACAATTGGATTGGGGTAAAGCAAATGGTTGGCAGATTAATGCTCATGCTTCAGGCAGACAATTCCCATTGCTGAACCGTCCTGAAATCTCTTTAACCGTATCCCCTGAGGTGACGATACAGGCTGATGCTGAGCAAGCGAACATCACAGGTAAAATGAACATCAACCAGGGCAGAGTAGAAATCAAACAACTGCCTGAAGCAGCCATTGAAAGCTCGCCGGATGTGGTGGTTCATAGGTCTAAGGAAACTGAAGTTGACACTCCTTATCAAACATATTTCAACATCCAAACCCAGATCGATGATGTGATGAAAATCGACGCTTTGGGTCTGGTAACGGATCTTTCAGGGGGGTTACGAGTAAGCAATCACAATGCAAACTCTTCAGTGAATGGATATGGTCAATTAAGCTTGAATAATGGCACCTACAAAATATATGGCCAATCTTTACAGATCAACCAAGGTAATTTAATGTTCAATGGCCCAATCGATAACCCCACGCTTGATGTGGTGGCCAGCCGTCTGTCTATAGATCAATCCGTCACTGCAGGCGTTTCATTTGGCGGAACCGTAAACAATTTGGAAACTTCACTTTATTCAGATCCCACTTTGTCAGACCTGGAAATTTTGTCTTACATATTAACCGGTCGTGGGTTGAATGAAGACAATGATGTCAATTCAGAGCAACTGGCGCAAGCGGCTTTGCTATTAGGCTTAAAACGCGGTAGCCCGGTGTTCAACGAAATTCAAAACAAACTGGGCATTGATGTATTGGCGATCAAAGAAGGCGCAACACAAAGTGAAAGTTTGATTGAAGCTGGTAAACAAATTAATGATAAATTATACCTTGGATATAACCACGGCATATTTAATCGGCTTGGGTTTTGGGTGTTACGCTATCAAATTAACCAGGCATTGAAATTGGAGTCGACCCAAGGTGAAAACCAGTCAGTTGACTTGATTTATCAACGAAAGAAAAAATAAATGTTATCTAGTCCACTTTGAAATTGTCATACCGTGGAAATTTAATCAGTTTTGACTGCACCTTTAGGCAGAGTCTTTGCCAGCACAAAGTAACCGGCAACAGCCGATAGCACAGAACCAACAAGAATCCCTATCTTTTTATCAAAAATCAAATTTACTCCAGTTTCTTGATAGGCAAGGGTGCTAATAAACAAACTCATGGTGAACCCAATGCCACACAAAATAGCTATCCCATAAAGTGAGCCATAACTTGCTTTTTCTGGAAGCTTTGCGAACCCAATTGGAGAAACGAGTTTGAAAATTAAATAAAGAGTTGTTTAGACATTAATTATGTCTGGAATCTTATCTTTGGTTCTTGAGGCATCCGCAGCAACCCTTTTCGAAATAATATTGGCACTTGAATCATATGATAAAGTCCCGGTATATTTACGAGTAACTTTCAGTATTCTGTTTCTGCTTGCCGGGTTGTCCAGTTTGAGGTATTTATATCTGTCATAGTTACATTTTGGCAAGAACCTCATCATATATCTTGCTACAGGGATTGGTATTTCACCAAGCATCCTGAATCTGCCAATTCTGTGAAGTGTCTTGATATGAACCAGAATTGCAAGTCTTGCCATTGGTTTCCTTGCTGCTTTTAATGCGAAGTCTATCTCATTTTGGGAAGGCTGGAAATATAACTCAATCTCCTTGTTAGTATAAGATGCCTTTAAATCCCTGTAAGCTGTTTCGTTAGCTGCCGTCATTACTTAATTGGTCAAATGTGAACATTATATAGTGACAAATTAGAATAAAGTGGTAATGACCACATAGGTGTAAGAACGGACATTTGATTATAAAAATAGCAGAATAAACAGTCTTTTATTAAATGGGTAGATACCTCATAACTGCAAAATTGGGTATCTGCACTCTGCAATTAATGACCAGTCTAAAAAAACAAAATAGAATAAAATAAGGTTTCAGTAACATTTTGAACCAGTATGTTGAGCTGTTTCTTTTTGTATCAATTTTGTTTTAATTTGTTTCATGCCAAATATATCTATTAACAAAAATTATAGGATGTGACCCAGAAGGTGAGAATAGTTTTAAACCATTAAAGTTTTGTTTACATGGTTTTTTTGTTTTTTTGATGATTTATCACAGGAATTTATATGAAATTAAAACGTATTCACCTTTTGTTTCTTTTATTTTTTTCTCAACATTGCACAGCTGTAAATATTTCTTATTCAGGAGATGGAGAAGTTTTAATTTTTCCATACTATACCGTAAATAATGGATTAAACACCTTGTATACAGTTGTAAACACCACGCCGGATACCAAAGCATTGAAGGTTCAATTTTTAGAAGGAGATAACTCCCTTGAAGTTCTTGATTTCAATGTCTACTTGTCAGCATACGATGTTTGGACAGGTGCTTTAATACCATCAATATCCAATCATGCTGGTCACGTTGGCGAACCTTCGGCTGCTCACATTACCTCTGATTCTTCTTGTGCCCCTTTCTTGGTTAAAGCGCCTGCTACTCAAGAACTCTTGCCATTTACTATCGACACTGACATTGCAGCGTCAAACAGAAACATGCTTCGTGTAAGAGAAGGTCATATACAGATAATTGAAATGGCCACATTCACCGGATCTGCAGTTGATTGGGCAGATCATGGTACTCATGGAGTGACTGTCGGTTGTGGCCATATTCTAGGAGATTTGGCTGATAATGGAATGTGGGATTCTGGTGGAGAAGAAAGTCCAACAGGTGGGTTGTTTGGATCTGCATCATTGATTGATGTGGCTCAAGGAATCAACTACACGTATGATGCATTGGCCTTGGTCAACTTTTGGCAAGGAAACGCCTATCATACACCACCTGGTGACCTATTACCTAACATCAGTGATGCATACCCAGAGTCCAAAATATTATTGGATTCTGGCGAAGTTGTTACATCACAATGGAATACAGGTTTTGAAGCGGTCTCTTCAGTATTGATGAGCGCTCATGTCAGGAATGAATACGCGCTTGAACCTGCAGCGAATGGACAATCTGAGTGGGTGGTGAGTTACCCAACCAAGCGGTTTCATATTGAAAACGAACACAAAGCCCCTTTTGTTTCTGACTGGGATGGCAATGAAGCATGTGAAGATTTGAATATTCTTATATTGGACAGAAATCAACAAAGAGAATTCGATTGGACATGTGGTGTTCTATGTCTCCCAGACGATTACGGACCAAAGCTATGCCATTCTGGCAATGTGGTAGAGTTTCTACTACCTGGTTCCACTGCTGAACAGTCATCTCGTGTTTTGGGGTCAAGTAACCTACTGCAAGTTACTACACCATCTAATGCAAGTACCCAAAGTGGCTGGGCATTGATTGATTTCCTTGATAATGAGCATATTTTGTCATCTTTAGAAGGCAACCTGTTCTATGGGCTTCCAACCATTGGCTTTTCGGTTCAAAAATACACCAACGCTCAGGCTGGGGATGGATTGCTGGCGCAGTATGGAGGGGCTTTTAGTCATAAATTAAAAATGGAAGTTGAGCAATGAGCCTCAGGGTTAGGTGTTTAGTATACAGAGAGCTATCACACCTAGTTGGGTTCTGTTCTTTAGGGATAATGCCAAATGCCCGTTTTTACACCTATGTGGTCATTACCCCTTTATTAAGTATTTCAGCAATCATTCAATCTAACTTCAGCAACTTTAGGGATTACATATGAACATAAAACGTATAAAACTGGTCGTATTGGTGGCTTTTGCTTATCAATCAGCCATTGCACAATTTGACTCAACCATAAATCTATCAAGTCTGGATGGGACCAATGGCTTTACGCTAAACGGAGGCACAGTGAATGAACACAGTGGCCGAACAGTCAGCACAGCTGGTGATGTCAATGGTGATGGGATAGATGATTTGGTTATTGGAGCTATTGACGCTGACACAAATGGTAACAGTTCAGGTGAGAGCTATGTGGTGTTTGGCACTACCGATGGATTCCTCGATACCATAGACCTTGCTGACATTGGGGCCAGTGGTTTAACCCTAAGCGGTGTGGCAGCGAATGATCTCAGTGGTTTCTCTGTTAGCACAGCTGGTGATGTTAATGGTGATGGGATAGATGATTTGGTTATTGGCGCTCCTGACGCAGACCCAAATGGTGACGACTCAGGTAGCAGTTACGTAGTGTTTGGAAATAGCACTGTCAATGGTTTTCCCTCTACCATAAATCTATCTGACCTTGATGGGACCAATGGTTTTACCCTAAACGGTGTGGCAGCGAATGATCTCAGTGGTTTCTCTGTTAGCGCAGCTGGTGATGTCAATGGTGATGGTGTTGATGACTTGATTATTGGCGCTCCTGACGCAGACCCAAATGGTGACGACTCAGGTAGCAGTTACGTAGTGTTTGGAAATAGCACTGTCAATGGTTTTCCCACGACCATAAATCTTTCTGATCTTGATGGGATTAATGGCTTTACCCTAAACGGTATAGCAGCTAGTGATAGAAGTGGTTTCTCCGTCAGTGCAGCTGGTGATGTTAATGGTGATGGGATAGATGATTTGATTATTGGTGCTCCTATAGATGATTTGATTATTGACGCTCCTGACGCAGACACAAATGGTGACGAATCAGGTAGCAGCTATGTGGTGTTTGGAAATAGCACTGTCAATGGTTTTCCCACTACCATAAATCTTTCTGATCTTGATGGGACCAATGGTTTTACCCTAAGCGGTGTGGCAGCGAATGATCTCAGTGGTTTCTCTGTTAGCACAGCTGGTGATGTCAATGGTGATGGTGTTGATGACTTGATTATTGGCGCTCCTGACGCAGACCCAAATGGTGACGACTCAGGTAGCAGTTATGTTGTGTTTGGAAATAGCACTGTCAATGGTTTTCCCACGACCATAAATCTTTCTGATCTTGATGGGATTAATGGCTTTACCCTAAACGGTATAGCAGCTAGTGATAGAAGTGGTTTCTCCGTCAGTGCAGCTGGTGATGTTAATGGTGATGGGATAGATGATTTGATTATTGGCGCTACTGAAACAGACGCAAATGGTACCAATGCTGGTAGCGGCTATGTGGTGTTTGGAGATAGTACTGTCAATGGCTTTCCCACTACCATAGATCTATCTGGCCTTGATGGGACCAATGGTTTTACCCTCAACGGTGTAGCAGCGAGTGATGGTACTGGCTTCTCAGTCAGCGCAGCTGGTGATGTCAATGGTGATGGTGTTGATGACTTGATTATTGGTGCTCCTGACGCAGACCCAAATATTAACCCCAATGCTGGTAGCAGCTATGTGGTGTTTGGTGATGATGGTATATTTGCTGATGACTTTGATAATGACCCTCTTTTAGCAAGGAGTAAAAACCAATAACAAGGGGTAATGCCAAATGTCCGTTTTTACACCTATGTGGCCATTACCCCAAATTGGGAGTTTCGCATAAATAAATTTTGATGGCCCTGCATCTGGGTATGAAAAATGGAAAGAAATACAAAAAGACAACTTAGTCTATGCAGTCGGCCAAGATCATGGCAACTGGGCTAAACTGATAATAAGTAATTACATAGCTTTCAATATCACATGGTTGTAGCCTTGTCTGTTAATTATAAAATAACTAATATTTGTGAACCATTGATTATGGAATGGGATATGGAGCACTTTATCAATATTTTGTGCTATTATTTACTGCTGTTCCACAAACGACCGTTTGAGTGACACTATGAAAATTGGTTATGCAAGAGTTTCAAAAGCAGATGGTTCTCAGCAACTTGATCTTCAAATTGATGCACTGATAGAAGATGGGGTTAATAAGAAGCAAATTTACTCAGATAAAGCTTCAGGGAAACTTGATGAAAGACCTGGTCTTGAATCTTGTATTAAAGCATTAAGGAACGGTGATACTTTGGTTGTATGGAAACTAGATCGACTCGGAAGAGATTTAAAACATTTGGTGACGACTGTTCATTCACTATCAGAGCAGGGCATCGGATTTAAAGTTTTAACAGGGCAGGGGGTAAATATTGACACAAGCACGCCTTCAGGAAAACTTGTCTTTGGAATTTTCGCATCGCTAGCTGAATTTGAAAGGGAGCTAATAAGGGAAAGAACTATGGTTGGACTTAAAGCAGCAAGAGCTCGTGGCAAAAAAGGTGGAAGAAAATTCCAACTCTCAGTACATCAAGTTAAGTTAGCCCAATCTGCAATGAAGGACAAATCTACAAATGTTTCAGAGTTATGTAAAGAACTCAAGGTTTCAAGACAAACTTTATATAGGTATATAAATCCAAATGGTAGATTGAGAGAGTATGGAAAAAAAGTACTCAAAGTAAAATAGTTAATTGATTGCTATTATTTCTAATAGTTTTTTTTAAGATTTATATGCATGGAATACGACGTTAAGATCAGCAATATTTTTTTCTCTGGATATTACGGCCAAATCAAGGCACTTAAAGTAAATACGAGTAAGGTTATGTATTTACCTGATGCAAACCTCGTTCTTAATCTATTGAGATACTCAAACAACTCAATTAATAAATTACCAAAAACATACAGGGAGTTTTTAAGAGTTTCTAGAAATAGAGTTTTTGTAAACTGGAAGAACCGCAAAAGCTTTATTCCAGTTAACCCATGTTTAGCTGTTATGGAGTTAACCAAACAAAGTAAAAGTAAAAACTATTCAGAATATGTTCAGTTATTTAATGAATTTTTTAAAAATGTATACCAAATTAGCAATTACAGTCATGATTGGGTATTTTCAACATATGAAAGCGTTTATAACATAATCAATAGCTCTTTAATTTCTTTAAAAAAAACGATCATATTAATTTATTCATCAATCTCCAATAATGAAAAACCAACTGATGATGAAATAATAGACGGTTGCAAGATATTGATTAATTCAATTTTATTAAGTAAACATGAACTATCAGTAATTGGTGGCCCACTTCTTTATGTAGGCATCTTTGCAATAGCAGGAAGTCCAGATGCCCGACAAATTTTAAAATTTAATGCTTTGAAAAAAAAAGAAAGTTCACTAGTTGCCGAGAATGTAGCCTGGGACTTCCTTTACTTAATGCAAGTCGATATCAGTTATTATTCAAACAATTATGCTAATACTATTTTGTGTACAAGTGACAAAAACCTAAATAGACTAATCAGTTCTAGAAAACATGAAGGGCCTAGATATTCTTACTCTGAAATAATGACAGGAAAAAATTTAATTGCTACAGGAGATTTAATTCCATTTAAGTTGAACAGACTCAGAAATACAAAACTAGAAATTACACTAATGGAATTGATTAAAGAATTTCATGAAAACATTAATAGTAGTATAAATAGCAATCTATAGAAATTATAACTATCATAAAGAGTATTGAATTTTGCATTTTGTTAAAACAGTTTAATTATGCTTGATAGATTTTTAAAGGGTGAATTAAGTTATAAACTCTCAAACATAAATAAGATTTTATTAACCAGAATTGAGTCAGAAGATTATGATTACTTACTTTCTGTTAATGAGTCAGATTACATTGAGCACTTAGTTTCTGAATACGCAATAGAGCCAATAGATATTCATTTTGACGACATTTATCTATCAACATCAGAAGATATGATACCAGCAGAAATGTTTGGTCCTGAATTTAATGTTAGAGCTGGAAAATCATACAAAAAACAAGTCATAAGTTTTCATTTACCCATAAGTGGAAATACTAGCCTAATACGTAGCCTCTTAGAAAGCACATCTCTAAAACTTGATAGAATTGACATTGAAGATCAAGAAATAGTAATAAATATAATCAATTTCAAAAATATTACAGACGAGATTAATTCAACAAAAAATTTGGTAATCTCTAAAATTCAAGAAAGATTGACCATTTTTATAGAACAAATTGAGTCCTTTAATGCATCTTTATTCTCGAAAATTGAAAAAACTTTATTCGAACGTAAAAACAATATCCTTCAAATGACAGGAATTCTAAAGTCATTAAATGTACCAATTAAAAAATCTCCAAATACTCCAAAAACTTTTTCAATATCACCAAAAAGAAAAAAAGTAAAAATAAGGAAACCCAAAGTTAAAAGCGATCAATATCAGCCAGAACCAACAATTGACAAAGCTATCTACTTTGAGATGTTAAAGATTTCTTGTTTATCGAATTGTTAAAGAGTTTGTTTATTTTTCTGAAGTGAAAGTAAATGTTTTTCAAGGATTTGACTGGGATGTGTTCGCCTTAGAGTTAACCTCAATTCCAATATTAGAATTAAGAAAATGTCACTTTTATATAAATACATTAACTAAAAAACTGAAAGTTATTCAAAATAATGAACAACTAAAAATCATAGACAGAGGAGAACACATAAAATCTTTGGATAGAATAACATGTGAGCATATTGATTCATTAATGTGTTTTGGCACTACTTAGTTAATAACTGGCATCTAGTAGTATTGTATTTTGAAGAAATGAATATCAGGCAATTTAAACCTATTCACCCAGGAGAATTCATAAAAAGGATTTATCTTAAACCTTATAATCTGGGCATAAATCAAGTAGCAAAAAAATTATGTGTAAATCCATCAACTTTCAGTCGTTTAGTAAAAAAACAATCCAAAGTAGTTCCTTCCATGGCACTAAGACTAGCAATTGTATTTGGTTGATCTCCTGAAAGCTGGCTGTTGATGCAAGCGAATTATGATTTAAATTGTGAAATTAAAAAGATTGATCTAAGTAAATTTAATCCCATCAACTTTAATAAGCTTACATAAACTTAAAGACAGTGTTCAAAAGTCAATTTAGATTCATTTAGAAATAATATGTTTCTTGGTAGTCGATCTGACCGTAAACTGTTGGTGAGGTAGTCGTAGAGGGTAAGTAGAGCCAGGTTTTATTTGTTCTCAATTGTTTATATTCGTTGTAAAATATACAAATATGTCAATTATATTACCTATGATACTAGATAAAACTAACCCGGCAATTAGAATCAAAAACTTGCTTTCAGCCGCTAATAAAATTACTAGTGACATTAAGTACCATGAAGTTTGGTGCCAGGTTTTTGAGTTAGGAAAAGATGATATTGAAGGATTAACTAAATGCTTTGGGATGTACTGGACAGAGTGTAAAGCATTGAGGAATGCTCTCAAGGACCAAGGGAAAGATGTAGATGATGATATTTACTATATTATTCATACCCAAATTGATGAAGTTGTTGATTATAGTGCTTTGTACCAACCATGGAGATCACACAAACAGAAGTTAATTCCTCCAGAAATGATAGCCGCATTGTCTATGTGTGGCACCTTTTTGGAAGATGATAACAAACATCTTAATCAAAAAGAGTATGATGAAATTGTAAAAACCATTCAAAAGTTGCAAAAGCAAATTGATGAAGGAAGTTTGTCAGATACTCTAAAAGTTTATTTGATGGGCCTTATTGAAAAATTTCATCATTCAGTAATTTCATACACCATTAATGGGTCAATAGTTTACAAAGACTTTTTGAAAGAGTTTGTTGGTGACATGTATGTCAATATGGGAACAATTAACGGTGCAAGCCCAGAGATTAGAAAGAGCCTAATGGAGCTGTTGAAAAAAATGTCAGAAATAAACGGATATCATGACTTGGCTTTAAAGGTTGCAAGTGTTTTTGGGTTACCCAATCTAAAATCATAGGTGTTCTATGGAATATGAAAAAGAATTTAGAGATGCCATAAAAAGAACTGTCGAATGGGGAATTGGAAATCCAAAATTTAATCAAACCAAAAAAGGATATATTAATAATAAATTTTTATCTAGTTTTCAGGAGAATGTAAAAGATAGTTTTGGTGTGTTGGGTTCAAAAGATCTGGCATTAAGATGTTTTGAATTTAATCTACAAATAAAACCACTAGTAGAAGACATGCTCGGAACAGAGGTTTTTTATACTCTTGGCTTCATAGACACTCCAAAAATTTCTTTTTTTAAATCTGATTTAAAACGATTAAAAAGCCACTTAAGTATTGGGAATCATGTAAGTCAGCCAGTTCATTTACATTCTTGGTTAACATTGCCGTCACATGAAATAATTGATTCTACTTTTTTTACTTCATATGCAATCAAATACGATACCCCTGAAACAAAGTATAGTGTAGTTGCCAACCATCCTTCACAGCTTCAAGGAGGCATGGTTTATCGTCCTCAATTAGTTGGAGAGGCTTATTTGTTAAAGTCAGGAATATTGTCTCTTAAATACAACATTGATTAATTGAATATGAGGGTCAACTATGAAAAGGACAATGAATGTAATAAATAGAGCTTTTGATACTTTAATATTCACTGGTGATCAATCTCTATTTGATCGATAATACAATGATTGAGAGAGAAATCAAAATAAAGATCAATTGCACTAAAACTAAGGTGCCAACAATTTGAGTACACCTTATGGCGGTTCGAGGGGCAAATAAATTTTCTTTTCGATCAAGATACCTTAAAAACCATCTAAGATAGCCTGCCGATGAATCTGTTATTGAATTTTTCAATTTTATAAAGTCTACGTTTTCAGACTGGTGCTGGTATTTGATGAAAATTTCATCGAGGTGTTTTGATTGAGAAACGGTTGCTTGTACAAAAACAATCATGTATTTCTGAATCACCATCAGTATTATTGAAATAAATAAAAAATAGATTGCTATCTTAATATTCGGAAGGATAAAGTATGATTCGATTATTTTAAGGTTTGAGACAATCAAAACTATAGCAGCTGATAAACTTACGCCTACCCAATTGATAAATTTACCTAAAGACTCAACAGTATTCATAGACCCATTTATCAGAATGTCTTTTAGAATACTGACTTCAATCTCATTAAGTTCATTAATTTTGGTCATCATTCTTCCTATTTCTTTTTATGTTCCATTTTTTAGAATTTTACTTTCAAACTAGCGGCATCCTTAATAAGTGGCTTTTGTTTGATTTGAGGTGAAGTTGGCGAGCCAGACTGATTCTTCAGGTATGGCTACTAACTCACTACCCCTAGATTTACTTTTAACTTTGCTTAATTTGTCCACGATGCTTTTCTACCAAATCAAAAAATAATCTCGGTTTTAATTCTTCTTCACTAAAGCCTGTAAAATCAGATGCCTCTTCAAGATTTAGACTTGGGCATGGTTTAAACAATTCATTCCTTTCTGATACACCCTCAACTTCTGGAAAAACTGTAAGGCCCAACCCTAATTTCTTTAAGTATTTTAAGTCAATAATTTTTACTACTTCTTTGGGAAAATTTATTTTCCATGATCTACATTCAATTAACATGTGATCTATATAATTTATTATTTGTTCAGTAACATAGAACAAATACGCAGCTTTCAACGGGGTTAAAAGATCAACAACATAATTAGGATCAGCAGTCATTACAGGTTGCCTGTGTGTATCGCTTAACAATATTTGATTTGCCTCAATCATCATTTCATTCCTTTTGGTAAGCATGTTTTTGACTTGACTAAAGTTGCTATAGATTGACATTATCCTTGAGATATCAAGGGCTTTGCGATCTGCATTATTTGTATTACCAGTTGTTAGGAATGTGTATTTTCCTATTTCAATTTCAAAATCTTTCTTATCAAAATTGATTGGTGGGAAATTCAGAAACCGGTGTACAGGATGGTTTGGAAATTCGCTAGATTTGATAGTATGGTAATAGTTCGTTTTAGAATTTTGCAACTCTTGAATGATCTGTTCTATATCCAGAATAACTTTATTTGATAAGTATAATTTTTCTTTTTCATGCTCATGTTTCCAATTTAACTGAATTCCTGTTTTTGCAAGATGCCAGCCCACATATAATGCTGTTAATAGTCCTACCATCCAACCTACAGCATTAATGGATAAGTCTGACAGTTTTGAAATAGCTATCATTAGTTCGTATGGATACACCCGATAGTTCCTTTTTAAATGTACTTATTATAACACTTTGAAGATAAATAGAATCTTCAACAATTTTTTCTTACTCATCAAGCATTAAATCTGTGAGTTTGCTGGATAATTTTCTCAGCTTGGGCAGGCCTATTAATATTAAGAATTACTAGTTTTCAGGATAAAGGAACAGAGCTTATAAGCAGTGCTTAAAATTGTTAGACTGTTGTAATGATTTATTCTGTGACATCAGGTCGGTCACTCCAATTACATACTCCACAACTCGTAAAATACTCTCCATCTTCACCAATAGAAATATCAAAATGAGATCTAATATTTCTGGATTTACATACTGGGCAACTTTTAATATCGTTAACTTGGTTTCGCTCAAACATCTGAATAAAATGGCCAATTACAATCTGACATGAATGAATTGCTATTGATGAGGCAGTATTATCAGCATTTTTAGCATGAGTTAGCCAGTTAACAAGCTGCCAAGTTTCTTTGGCAATATTTTTAAGATGTTGTCTAAGACTCTTGTTACTACTTCCACCACAAAGCAAATCCATAAGCAGTACTGACCACAAAATAAAATTCGAATCTTGGGGCGTATCAATATCTTTTGGGATATTAATACGCCGTCTCAAGGAACTTATTAAAGCAATAAGCGCTTCTCTCAGAAGCATTCCTACTGCTTGATAGTCTTCAGCTTCAATTGCATTTGCATGCCTTTTTTCAGCTTGTTCTTCTCTACGCAGAACTTCGTCAAAGGGGCTTGGGTCATCAACATCAACTTCATTTGATCGGTCCCTAATTCTCATCATTAAGCCAATATGAAATGAGAGCGTGTAATCAAGACTAGGGAAGTATTTTTGAGAATAGAGATTAGTCAGATTCGTTATCACCCACCAACGATCTTTATCGGTAGTTACATCCCAAGTTTCATACACGTAGCCAAGCACAACATCCTTTTTTACTCGTTCTACATGCTGAATACTTTCATCCGACACTTGGCTTTTCACATAAGAAGCAATGTCAGATTCAGAATATGGATCTCGCTCAACGCTATATCGTGATAATTGTTCTGGAGGCACTGGGTGATCATGGATGACGCAATCCTCGGTGTTATCAGTATTTTTGCCTTTTCTTGATCCCATGGTTACTTCCCAAAATTGTATTTTACTGTGCGATTTTTCATGTGATTGTTAGGTGGCATTGTGGACTTTAGTGATATCGTCGATTGTGCCAATTCGTATTAACTTATCAATAGCAGTTCCTTTCACTGTTTCCTTTTTAAAATTGTAACTGTGATTTAAGACTATTTGTTGCCTTAGCTTAAATCCATTTCTAGTACCAAAAACGAAACGATATTCTTTTTGATTTGCATACATTTCATCCTTTAAAAATGGGAGAACCTTAGTGTCTTTTATATTTTCTAGAGTAGGGGAGTTAGGCTTATAATATATAACTTCACGAGAAAGTAAGCCATTCTTATGAGTAGATAGGCGTTGCATAATAACTCTACGAAGTCTTCGAGCAAATTCCTCTGGATTTGTTATTTCAACACATGAGTCACATTTAAATTCATCGAAAAGCTCATTAGATAATTCTAATGATGTACAAAACATGTATATTAAATCCGAGTCTGTTGAGTTTAAAATTGATGCATCATACTCAGCTTTAAAGTGTTTAGAGAGGTTATTAATTTTAATCTTGTTATCAGGGTTATCACGATGATGCGCTTCTAAATAATCTCCTCTTATTTTACCCTCAGCTTGCCTAAAATAAGTAAAGTTCCGAAAAAGTATATGACCATTAGAAAGTACACTATCAACATACTTCGAAGGTAAATATTTAAACAGTCTTTCCGGATATTTCATTATAAAGTGTTTTATCACGAACAATATAAATATTGTAATTATCAATACAATGGATGCTGAAGTAAAGGTTTTACATAATGCGCTTTTTGTAAAAAGTAGTTGTTCGGTGATACAATAAATTCAATACTTTTATAAGCGACTTTATAATATGCCCAAAAGGCGAAATGTAAAAAGTAAGCAAGAAATGGCTTCAGATTTTCATGAGAGGCCCAAGGATTTTTTAAATGAGCCTGAAATGGATTTGCTACTAAAAGGAGCAAAGCAGGGGAGACATGGAATTCGTGACCACCTCATTCTACTTATGATGTATAGACATGGTTTGAGAGTCAGTGAGGCGATCAACATTAAGTTGTCTGACCTTAATTTGAAACAGTCCAGGATATGGATTAACAGATTGAAGAATGGTTTATCTGTAGAGCAACCGATCGATGGAATTGAATTAAGGGCCATCAAAAGATACCTGAGCACAAGGAATGATAAGTTGCCATGGTTATTTATCAGTGAACGAAATCAACCATTAACCAGGCAGTCAATAAATTACATCATAAAGTCAGCAGGTAAAAGGGCAGGGATAGGCTCCGTAAATCCGCATATGCTCAGACATTCATGTGGATATTACCTGGCGAACAAAGGATATGACCTTCGATTAATTCAAGATTATCTGGGTCACAGAGATCCAAAGCATACAGTTCACTACACAAGGATTGCTGGAAAAAGATTTGAAGATTTATGGAGATAAAATTATTAATTATTAAATATGAAGTATATTGAAAACAAAGAATTTATTGACTATGAAGTGTCTAAGGATTTCATTTCAGGGTATTCCCTAGATCAAAAACGTGACTTTATCATTCTTACTAGCATCCACACAGATTTATTGCATCACCTGTTTTACTTTG
This sequence comes from Marinicella sp., assembly GCA_965230295.1. GTDB lineage: Bacteria > Pseudomonadota > Gammaproteobacteria > Xanthomonadales > Marinicellaceae > Marinicella. Next base: position 3,733,467 of record OZ246001.1, read on the forward strand.
ATGAGCTGATTCCAGAAATTAAAAACAAAGCACCAGGTAATGAATACAAGAGATATTTATTCCAAAAGAATTTTATCGGTTTAATAAGCACGATGCATGAGGCTATTAAATATTTAAAACGTACAAATAAAGCTGAATCTATAACTTCTGAGATGGAATCATTTGATAGTCTTCTCGAAAAAGTTAGAAATAATTTAGGTTACCATTATTCTTATGAAAACCATTTCAAAGCACTAATTGGGAATGTATTTGACATATACAATTCCAATAATGAAAACGGGTTAGTCGTCTTACTCTGTAAAGAATCCAACATAAATATTTTTACCGATGTAAGTGAATTAAAATGGAGATTAATTTACTTCATTACGCATAACCCAAATTGGATAGATGAATGCTCTGACAATCCAGCTAGCTACATAAAAGCAAAAATGCAAGAAATTGAGGATAATCCAGAAGTCTTTGACGATTGGTTCAATGATTTCCTATCAAAGACTGTGTCTACAGCAAAATCAATCGATAGTATATGTGCCAAATTTCTAAACAGCCTGATGTAGTAAGGTAATCAAATTGTTAAATATCCTTCATTACTTTTACGCCTTTTAAAATTGGCCTGTGACCACTAGCTATTTTATTTGCAATTGATAGACCAAGTTGAAACCAGTATTCTGATTTATCTTCTCCGAAAAAGCTAAAGCAAAATTCCTTATCATCTGCATCAAATCCACCAATAAGACATCCACTCTGAAACATATCACCAGATTCAATTTCAGACCATTGATCTATAGATTTATTTTCTGCTGAAATCTCTTTACATATAATAATAAGTTCAGAATTGATTGGTATCTCCATAAATTTAATAATCCTAAAAGTGACGAATATACCATATGATTTTCATCTTCATAAAATTGAAAAATTCACTGGACAAAAAATTCAGCACTTTAATTGGAAATTTACAGGTTTAGTTGGAAAAAGTTCAGCACTTTAGTTGGACATCCACAAACATGGGCATACAACTAAAGTGCGAAATCTCATTAATTTCTAAGCCATTGATTTTGTTGAGCATGATGAAATTAATTTACAACTAAAGTACGCAACTTTCTCAAATTTCATCAGGAAAGCGGGGCAGGTATGGCATTACAACTAAAGAGCTGAACTTATTGTCCATTATTCATTAATGATTATGCATGGTTATGTAATTGGATAGGGTAAGGAGAGCCAATAATAAAAGCCTGTTTCTATTGCCTTTGCACATCAATTTCACCTGCTTTAGAAAATTTTTACGTCTGGCTAAACCGTCGAAATTAAAAACGATAAACAAGTAACGCAGTGGTGATCGAATTGAGCTCCTTTTTTAACAGTTCACATGTCTCCGCATAGCCACTATGAACAAGATAAAAATGCTTGTTGCAACGATTACTGAAATTATGAGGCCAATTTTATCAAAGTGATAGTAGGTAACCCCAGTTTGGATACTCATGAAAGGAATTAATATGCCCAAAAGATTTATTTGCCAGAAAATGGTGCTGCATTTTTTCTGTCTACTTAAGTAGAAGAACCAGACAGTCGTGATCAACACAATTGGTCCTGTAACGAATAAATGCATAATTAACTGCATTCCACTTGGTTCATGGACCACCATCCAACCATGAAGCGACAGGTAGATAAGAGCTGCGTAGACCAGGTTAACTATAGACAGTGTTACTGCTGTTGCAAGACTTAACATAATTCATCTGCTTATTAAGGATAATGGTCACAATTCTATCCTTCGAATTATAGTAAATCACATATATCATCAACTAGTATCACTTGACGATACTTAGTTTGAATCCTACTAGATTTATCAAATTTCATGGAGGTTTACTTATTTGATTTATTACTTAAATAATTCTGGACTAACAACTAAAGTACGCAACTTTTTAATTTCTATCGAAGCAGTAAGGGTAGGGGTGACTTTACAACTTAAATGCTGAGTTTATTGTCCATTTTCTTAATAAATCACCATAACCATTTTAAACTTCTTGTTTTCTTTAATTTACTAATGAAATTCGACCTTCTATTGTGTTGAAATTAACTTTTTGACAAGATTGAATATATTAATTACGTGTATATAAAATAGAAATTTAACTATTATTAAAAGGGTGTTTGACTTTAAAGGCCATATCCCAATTACACATTATATATCCATTTTCTAGTAAGTCTCAGGTTTATTAACGTTTAAGGCTTACAATATATCGTTTACTTTTAAATATTAAGCTATATAATTAGGAAAGGAATCTATAATGTGCAAAAATGAAATTATTAGCTTTTTTATACATATCGCAATTGAGTGCAACAAATTACAACGATAATTCAGGTTGTGAACTTTTAGCAATGCAATTAAATAAAATTAAGCATGAAGCTTCATCATGGTCAAGCATTCTTAACTATGCAGAAAGTCTAAATTTTGATTATTCAAATAAGCAATCATGTAAAGAAATTAATTTTGCAGACAGCACTGAGTTACAGATTCAAGTAATTTATGGAAGTAAATATATCTGGTATAAAGAAAATTCATGTATTCAGCTTATAGAACCAGAAAATAAAGTTTTAACAAACAGGGAAAGTGAGATCTTCAGTTGTTTAACAAACAGTATAGTTGTAAATACAAAAAACGAAACTATAAAACTGGCAAACAAAGAACAATATATCCCTGATGAAAATAAATGTGGAAGCACTTATTATTATGCGGAAATAATTGATGACAAGGTAGTATATAAAGACTCTTGCGGTAATATCATTAAAAACCCAAATTTCAATTAGTACTTTAAACTAAAAGTCAATTTTTCATTTTTTGATTGTATTTATTACAAAGGGATTAACTATGCGATACTTATTTTTATTCTTTTTTATTTCATTCACTTCTAACGCCTCCCAATTACTAAAACCTGAAGCGTTCTCTTGGGAAGAATTAGTTGAATTACAAAAAGATGTAATTAACAACTTTGACGATCACTATTTGTCACCTCAATGCTTTTCTACTTTAGAATCGTATAACGGACTGAAAAGATCCCTTACTATACAAACAATACTTTGGAAAACGTATGTATGGGAAACATATGACATGCCAGATAAATATAATTGTATTGTTTTGTATGAAAACTATGAAAAAAGCAACCAGAGCCATAAAGTACTGACAATCGAAGAGAGTAAATCACTTCTTTCAGCATCAAAAGGGTTCAAATTTAAAGAGAAAGGATTGTATGAGTTCTCTAATCACATAAACACTTACAATCAATCAACATACAAAAGTTTAAATAGAAGCAAGACAAATGTCGATGTAGATTATAACAATAAAAATGTATTTGTATCAGATGAATATACATCGGTTAAATTTCCATTAACGTCAGCTAGAGAAATTGGAAATACTGTCAATACACAAGTCGAGAAGAATGGCTATGTACTTAGTGTTGATCATAATCAAACATTTTTGTACCCATATAACAATATAGTATTAACACAATCTGAGCATGCTGCTTGTAACCAGTTCGGGGAATGGTCTGCGTTCATGGTTCAATGGAATGTATCAGTCACAAACGCACATAATATTTATACTGGCTGTCAATTTGCTAGTTTTCTACAACAGCAAGTCTCAGCTCATTTAGACCAAAATGTCAGATTAACACACTACCCAATTATGGTTGCTGCAAATGCTCAGGTTGCAAATAATTACTTGCTAAATCCAATTGCAGGCAACAATCAAGATTATGGAGCTATCCGATACTATCAAAGTTTTTTCAACCCTTTTTATATCGGATTAACAACTAATCTTGGGTTTCAAAAAGGTGACCGAATAAGAAATATTGGTTATCCAATGCAGTCAGTACCAAATAACTTAGGAATGAAGGAAGATTTTGCAGATTATACCCCTCTTATAGGAGGAGGGTATAACTTGCCTCAAGTTGTTTTTGATAAAAGGCCAAATAATAGGGTGTGGCCAGGACAAAGTGGCTCTCCTAGCTTCAGGAATAATGAATCAAATGCATTTGGTATGGTGACTTTAGAAATAATCGGTACAGATGGTTTAGGAGTAATTAATGGTTTTACACCAAATCAGGTAACTGACATATTATCTTGGATGAGCTGGAATCCGACAGGTATCATTAGTTACCCAAATAATCCTGTACAAAACTCAACGTATAACTTAGTAGAAGTTCCAGAGTTTTTGGCAACAGTAACTCCTATTAATAATTATAGGATGGATGGCACTATTGAAGAATCAAATAAAAACCTCGAGGATTTAATTACCTGGACTTCAAGTATCGATGGTGAATTTGGTACTGGAGGTTCTGTTACTGAAGAAGAGTTAAAAACTTCTCTATCAGGTGGATGGCATTTTATAACAACTAAAATTGATTCAAATGGAGAGCAAGCAGAGTCTAATGTTTTTATAAACATAATTAAACCTTCAGGACAATTTACATCAAGTGGTTTTTGTATTGTTGACTTAGGTTCAAGTCAAACCAATTCTTGCCAATTAAATATTACATGGTCTGTCTCAAACACTCCAGCTACTTCTGTAGTATGGAATGAAACAACTAATACAGAGTTTGCAACAGGGAATAATGGGGGTAAATCATATACAGCGACTACAAATACAACTACGTTTAAATTATATCCTTCTGATGAAAAAATAATACTACTTGATACAATTAACGCCCAGGCAAAAGTCCCAACTGGTGAGTTGACGGTTCCTTCTGCTCAATGCTCACTGCAACCTTCACCAATAGCGCCAGATGGAACGATGCGCAATCCCAAAGCCACACCTCCAGGGTGTGGAACAGAATTGTCCTGGTCAAATGTGCAATGGGCTTCACCTAGTATATTTTACCGACCTGCTACTGGAGGCCCATGGCAGTTATTGTACCAAGTACCTTGCCAACTAAATGGCGATGTGTGTGCAGGTTCCATCCATACCGATGATTATGCAACACCTGAGCTAATTTCCACTTCAGGGTATGAATTTAAGTTGGTTCAATTTAATGATGCAAATTCAGGAAATTTAACCGCCCCCTTCACAGTAACAGCCAAACGCTTTGCAGATGCTTATGAGTATGATGATGGATGGTTTGATTTGCCAGATAACTTATACAATGACCTAGATGAGAGGTTATTGGCAAATGGAGGTACGATATCCAATCGAGTGGAACTGGGTCAGACTCATGCAAATCATAATTTTCATCGACCTGCTGCATATGACTCAGGAATAGATATAGATGCTTTTGATATTTCCACTTCAAGTATGTCTGTTACACCTGCGACACAAGTCAATGCCAAAGTATTCAATATGGCCAGTGGTCTAGATGTGGATTTTGAAGTTCTGTGTGTTGGTAGTAAAAGGACTTCGATAAATGCTGAGTATAAAGTTGGTGTTTGGGAATTACCCGAAAGTCCCACTGTCTCAAATACTTCAGGAAGTGGGTTCAGGCAAATTACGTTTAATAGTGTTAAATTCAGAGATTATTATGACGGTAAAAACAATTATGTGGCTGGGTTTATATGTGAATTTAACCAAGTGCGCGTTCGAAGAACCACCGGTACACCAGGAGAAAACCTTACATATGACTTTGTGGCAAGCCTTACGGACCAAGGAAATAACCCAATTCTTGATAGTGTGGCAGCATTAGATCCATATACCTATAAAATTGAACTACTGGGTGAAAACTTTGGTACAAATCCAAGTGTCAGTCTCAGAGATAATGTCTCAGGAAGTCAACCCATAGTTTATTCATCTGATTGGTTCCATAATCTAGGCACTCATGTGAGTACCCATATAAATGCAGGAAAAAACTTTATCCGCTTCCCAATTCTTGAGGCAAGTAGACAAGCTACATTTAAAATAAACGGACTGTGTTTCAAGGTTATAAGTGGAACGGATGAAAGTCCTGAACACTGTTACAAGATTCCGTCTCGCAGCATTAAACCAAATTTTATGGGTGAACAATTACAAAGCTATATTCCTGTCAACGCAACACCACAGGACATTGATAACGATGCTTATACTGTAAAAACAAATGGAAATTTAATGAAGCTCTGGGGTAACAGTTGGAAAAAGCTCCCAACCAACTATACAGTGACACCAAATACTGAACTTGAAGTGGAGTTTAAATCCACACTTACAGAACCTGAGTTTAGTGGTGTTGGTTTCATTCACAATGGACAGTCAAATTTATCTAGCACCAGATTTTGGCAATTTTACGGTACTCAATCATGGGGTAAACAAGAACATAATGATTATAATTCTGGATCTGGCTACAAGACATACAGAATTAAGATAGGTGATACGTTTACTGGACAAATCTCTCACATGGTTTTTGTGACAGACAATGACAATCAACAAGCCGGTCAAAATGTAGTTTTTCGATTGCCTACTTTAATGGAAGGTTCAGGGTCAAGTCCTTCAGGAACATTAACGTCCACCAGCCCTTGCTCTTTAACTGGTACAAATACCTACTGTGATGTCACCTTAAGTGTTCAAAAGCAAGACACACCTTATTCCTGTATATGGAAAACGGCTCCTACACTGCAATTGGTTTCTTGTACTTCTGCGGACAGTTGGAATACCAATTGGCAATGGACCAATGTCAATGGACATACCATGCAATTACGAGCTCATGACACAACACCACAGAGTGACCCAGGTTGGCCAGGAAATATGCAGACTTTATTCAATGCAGCTCCATTATTGGATGAAGAAGTTGTTGTTGCTCAACCAGCTGGATCAAATGCCTCTGGGTCACTAACTTCAAACAGTCCTTGTACTTTAATTGGAACAAATACTTATTGTAATGTCACTTTGAGTGTACAAAAACAAGACACGCCATATTCTTGCATATGGAAAACAGCACCGACACTACAGTTATTTTCTTGTACTTCTGCAGACAGCTGGAACGCCAATTGGCAATGGACCAATGTCAATGGTCACACCATGCAATTGCGGGCTCATGACTCATCTCCTCAGAATGATCCAGGTTGGCCTGGAAATATGCAAACTTTATTCAATGCTGCACCATTATTGGATGAAGAGGTTGTTGTTGCTCAACCAGCTGGATCAAATGCCAGTGGTACATTAAGTTCAAACAGCCCATGTACTTTGACTGGAACAAACACCAGATGTGATGTCACGTTGAGTGTACAAAAACAAGACACTCCATATTCTTGTATATGGACATCAGCTCCATCAATTCAATTAGTTTCTTGTACTTCTGCTAATAGCTGGGACACCAATTGGCAATGGACCAATGTCAATGGACACACCATGCAATTACGGGCTCATGACACAACCCCTCAGAATGACCCCGGCTGGCCTGGTAACATGCTAACTTTATTCAATGCTGCTCAATTATTGGATGAAGAAGTCGTTATTGCTCAACCAGCTGGATCAAATGCAACAGGTTCAATGACTACTACTAGCCCCTGTACATTAACTGGATCAAACACGAGATGTGATGTAACTATTGATGTTCAAAAACAAGGCACTCCTTATTCTTGTATTTGGAAAACATCACCTACATTGCAATTGGTTTCTTGTTATGCAGCAGACAGCTGGACTACCAACTGGCAATGGACCAATACAGGTGGTCACACCATGCAATTAAGGGCTCATGATTCAACTCCACAGAACGATCCAGGTTGGCCTGGAAACATGCAGACTCTTTTCAATGCTGCTCCATTATTGGATGAAAAAGTAGTGATTGCTGTCCAGTAAATTATTGCGGGCTTGAATTATGTATCTTTTCAAGCCCGCTCTTTATTTATTCATTAATTAACTTTTATCAGCGGTTTTAAAGATTTTAAAACTAGTTGATTTGATATAATCCAATTTTATTGTTTCTAATTCTTCTTATGATAGAAAACTATCTAAACCCAACAACAATTCAGCAAATAGATGGATTAACACGTACATTTGCTAGCAACAAACCGTTTAAACATTTGGTAATGGATGATTTCTTTAAACCAGAGTTTGCGGAAAAAATGCTTAATGAGTTTCCTCAGTTTGAAAAAAAACTTGCCATGAATGAAAACGGTGAAGTGGGGCGAAAAGCCGTCCATGAGAAAGTAACCGGAATAGGGCCAACATATCAGCAGTTGGACTCATTAGCCCAAAATAAGGAATTCCTCAAATGGGTTGAGAAAGTTACAGGAATAGAGAATTTGATTTATGATCCCTATTACTTTGGTGGAGGTACTCACAATAATTTATCTGGTCAAGATTTAGACCCGCATGTGGACTTTACCCACCATCCAATGACTGGCCATCATCGCAGACTCAATTTAATCGTTTATTTAAATAAAGAATGGGATAAAAGCTGGGGTGGTAACATTGAGTTTCATAAAAATCCAAGATTAGAACCTAAGCACGACGAAATTATCAGCGTTGAACCCTTGTTTAATAGGGCTGTGATCTTTGAGACCAACAACATTTCATGGCATGGCTTTCCTCGTATCGAATTACCAGAAGCTCAAAAAGAGCTTTCAAGAAAATCATTTGCCTTGTATTACTACACAGATCAGCGTGAGCAAAAGATAAAACCTCATTCTACAATCTATGTAGAAAGGCACCTGCCATCAAGATATGAAGCAGGGATGAAACTTGAAGCTACTGACTTGCTTGAAATAAAAACTCTGTTAAAACGAAGGGACCAACATTTAGAAAGGTTGTACAACAATATAACACATCTAATGACTGAGACCAGCGACTTGAAATGGAGCCTTAGGCAAGAAAAAGAAAAATCTAAGCTTGCTGAAATTACTCAAAAGGAAGATTTAGTGGTTGATGACAAAGTAGACCAGGAGAAGCTAATAAATAGAATTCATGAATTAGAAAACTCTACTTCTTGGAAAATCACAGCTCCAATTAGGAAATTAAAGCGTTTGTTTTCAAAAAGCAAATGAAAAGGTTTCTGAAACCAAAATGAATTAGTCAAAGTCATTCACAAAAATGTAATCACTTCCAATAAATCTATGGCTTGAAAGAATTGAACTCATATTGTATTTTCTGTATTCCGTATTTGGTATTTTAAAAAGTGAACAGCATGGATAACAAAGATGATTTGAACAATAAAAGAAAGTCAAAAGTTGACCCAACTGTACTGAATCTAAGAGATAAAGCATCTAAGCGAATGTTGCATCTCCTCAACAACCCTCCAGAACCAAATGGGTTCCTAAAACGCACTCAGCAAAACTATAAAGCTAAAGTTAAAACCTAAGGTCTAACCCAACCGCATTGACTGTATAAGGCATTTGAAATATTCACTTACTCCGTAATTTTCTGCGCTCATATTCCAACTCTTGAGGCAGGATGACATCTATTTGCTTTTTCCTTATTGCAAGGGCTACAGGGAAGTCTACACAAGCAAGTTTTTTGATGATATTTTCTACTGTATCTTTAAACATATTCCAACTAACAGTTTTCTTGTCTTGAAACATTTGAGCACTCCATACTATGTCATCTATGAGAGCTGATAGCTCAGCTTGCATCAATAACAAAATAATTTCACCTGGTATCTTTATGTAAGTTTGTTGCCCTGAATTTGCACAGTTTTCAATAATCACCTTTTTGTTGAAGTTTCCATCTAGAACCACTGAATGGTTTGAGTATCGCTTGCGTAAGGCAGAAGCCAGCTGTAGTAGTTCCCACCAATAAATATTTTCACTTCTAAGGAATAACTCACCTTTACCCAAAGCAATCAAATAGAGCATCCAAGGCATGTATTCAACGCTAACTCCTTCATCTGTAATGTATGTCTCATAATCATTCAACTTATTGGCATCAAGCCGAGTTTGTTGTAGTAGAACTTGCTCAAAATGCTTTTCAAGTATCAGTCTTTCTTTTCTTAAGTGGTCATCAGTAAATTTGAAAAGTTGATCATAAGGAACCGGTTTAACGTGACATGAAACTGAGCTCATTTCAGGGAGCTTAATTTCCGTTATATGGGTCAATAATTTAAGCTCATTAGAGGTGAGCAAGTTCAACTGCCTCATTACTGCAAAAACCACGGGGGATTCTGCATCAATGGCTTGTTTGTAATACTCTTGTTTAAAAAAAGGATGCTGTACACTTGATCGGCCTATAATCACTCTGGAAAGCAGCTTCTTGGCCCTGGCTTCAACGACTTGATCAACCAGTTCCAGTGCTTGGTATTCAAGCTCATTTGGATCATCATAAAACAAGTTTTTGAATTTCACATGGTAACCACAGGTAGAACATTTCCGCAGAGCCACCTCTGAATAAGCAGACCATATTTGAAAGCATTCGGGACAACGATCCACCAGCACTTCTTTATGGACCGGGCATTGGTGAAGCCAATGACAATCAAAAGCATAGCTGTGGTAACCAGACCTCATACAACTAACGCAACATTTACTCGGCCTGTACCTTGTTTTTATGGGCTGAACATCACCAAAACTTTGCATTTGATTTGACTTTAAAAAATCCTGCTCAACATCACTTCCCAATCGTGCTAAGCCGTATTTACGCATGGAGGATGATTGTTCATTATGACTTGGCTTAGATGGCTTCAAGTAAACGCCTCGATTAGCAATCATGAAGCGTCTGAATTTACCATAGCCACTTTCTCCTGGTCTTCGCATCAGTAATCCTGTGTTAAGCATCAGCTGACCTTCTTAACGAGGTTTTTAACCAGACCTGACACATGAATGCTCTCATGAATCATTGACCTTAACTGTTCTTCATCCTCAATTCCATAGTTGAGAAGAAAGTCAGTCAGCAGTATTCTGACCATAGCCACAAAATATTGCATGGGCCAGGACCTTAATTTCAATGGATTCATAAAGTGTTCACGATATTCTTCCCAGATCAAATCTGACAGTGATGCCAGCTTCCAGTTACCTGGTACTACGTCACTCAGAAAAAACTGTGTATATGACAAACCACCTTCTGGAAACTGACAGGTATCATATTGACTTAAGCACTTTTTAAGTTCATTAAAAGTGCGAATACCATGCAATCTGAATTCTTGAGTAAAGAATCGCCCCCTGATCAGCTCATACCTGTCTTCACTCAGGCTTTTGATCAGCTTATTGGAAGCAGCGTCGTTGCCAGCAAACAAAACAAACAAGTTGGCACCCACACCAACTAAACCATCATAAAGCTCAGCAAAGGCTTCAAATTGGCTCACATTGAGTCTTTGTAGTTCATCAACTATTAAGACCACTTGTCTGGTACTGTTGGTTAAAGAAAGCTCGCCTAAGTGATGCAAGATCAGATTTGACATGTCATCTGCTGTGGCTTTCACTTTCAAGTCAAAATCAAGTGCATGACAAATATTCTTAAACACGCCGGCAATGGTTCCAACATCCCTGGGTGCCACTGATATGTATCGGGCAGGAATTTTCTCTCCTATACAGTTGGTTAACTGATTCATGATTTGCATGAGTGCCCGGGTTTTACCAATGCGGAAAGTTCCGTAGATCGCTGAGCCTGATATACCATTCCATAGACATCGGGTAATCTCATTTTTAAGTGCAGTGATCATTGGAGTGTGGATAAAAAACTGACTGTTGTTAAAAATAGGGTGCTCTTCAAACGATGTGCTCATGATCGATTCCCGCCCTTAATGACATTGGCTTGCCATTTGATTTTTCTCTTTGTAAAAACCGGCGTTTGCAGCTTTGGCACATACTCATCATCATTTGATGCCACAGATGTAGATTGACTGATATCTTTTATCAGTCCTGTTAAGCTCAGAGACACTGATGGTAAGTTCTTATGAATGCGTAAATACTCAATAACCCCATGCAGCGGGTCTTTTCCAGAAATGAGCTTTTGATCAATGAGGCCCCTGATGTATTTCCTGCTATCAATGCTGTGTTTGTAAAGCTGCCATGTTCTTGGTGCTTTTAAGGTACCTAGCTTTTTGCCTTTGGTAGTAATGGCTTCAAGCTGTCTGATGTCTCTGAAATCATATCGGATGATGATGTCTTTTTTGACCATTGAATAATCAAGTACATTTGGTGCTGAATACCTCAAGTCTTCAAAATGAACATAGGGGATTCTTTTTTCTGAAGCACGCCAACAAACCTTGACTCTTCGCTCCCGGATGAATGGGTTAGGTTGATTAGAAATCAGGTGATGATTCATTCGAATCAAACGGTTACTCATTTGGGCCTGTATCATTGATAGGGGAGAGTGACCACATAATCGATTTTGGGGTTTGTTATTATGCTGGGTGATGATCACACTCAGAATATCTTCTAGCGCATTGACAGTAAGAATAGGGGGCTTCTTGGTGTTAATCAAAGATTCTTTTTTGGGGTCATTGGGATGTGAACCAGTAGTACACGAAAACCGATGTATGTACTTGTTGATGCGATTAAATGCATATTCAACCACATTCCTGGTCTTAGGATGAGCAGGTATACCTAACCTCATCGTGGCACCCATCTCATTGCAGATAAAATCTTTAATTGATTCAGAGTGATGGCATTGAGCATTATCCAAACTGATGGTTCCAATACCCACATTTCGATATTCACTACCAAGGCTACTCGGCAAGCAGGACCCTGGTTCATAAGCCAAGCCAGGTGTGTTGAGTTTTCTGGGCTTCCATTCTTTATTAATGCCTATCAAGACATTCAATAAGTCATATTGCGTTGGGCTATCAGTGAAACACAGTTTATATGACAAAATACAATCTGTGGCCACATCTATAGCAACAAACAAAGTCATCCTCGAAACCCGGTGGGGACTCATGATGCCATCAAATTCAAAGTATGCTGTAGTATGAATGTCTAAAGTCTGTGAATCAATTTGTACTTCATCATAAGCTCTGTCAATAGGTGGCCCGACACGTACTCGACTGGTTTCGGTTCTGGGGATACTGAACTTGGCTACAAGCTTGTGAAAATACTTTCTGCAGGTTTCATACCCCAACTTTTTTTGATCAAAAGGGTACCTGTCTTTGGGCCAGTTTTGATCAGATAAATAGGCAAGAAATTGCCGGTGAAATGAGCTAGGTGTTAAGTTCTCCCCATGCCTGGCTCTTTTAACATATAGCTTCACAATTTCATTCAGGAAGTCATCGAGTCCTGGTACAGTGTCTAATAATAAGTGAAAGGAACAACGAGCACCAATGCTGTTTTTAAAATCGCTGATTGCGGCCCTTCTTTTGTCTTTATTCAGCTTGGTCATGGGGATTAATGCAGCGGTGAGAGCAGGGGGCTTATCTGCATCACCAGCAAAAGTCCTTTTCAACAGTTTAGAAACCGCAGCTGGTGAAACGTTGAACTCTCTTGCAACATCTTTCATTGAGTGACCGTTCACAACTTTAGTAACTATCTTGATGTTTCTGATAAACAGTTCTCTTTTAGATGCTACCAATGAACATGGATCTATTTCCAACCATTCATTTACTTTTTTGTAACTAGGAGACGACTCTAGTCTTTGCTGCCAATTTAATCGCATAATATTACCTCTGTATCTATGTCTATTGGTTTGTCATGAGAGATGCTTAACCTACTTTGATGTATTAGTCTGTATAGTGCTATTTCATTAAGGTAAGCATTCATTCGATTATTGATCTGTACCACATCTCCGATGCGTTGTTTGGGTCTGAAATAGAACTGACCTAACAACTCTTGTTCTTGGTTGTTTGTTGAAATTTCGCTGACATTTGAAAGGGTTCTGATGATGAAAAGCATATTCCTTGCTTTTAGTTCCTGGTCAAAAACGCTTTCATTAGTGACCACTTTGAAATCAGCATCATGCTTTTGCCTGAAATGCTCGGTTAATGGAACCACCATAGATTCATCAAATTTACCTTCTGGCTTCAGTTCTATTACTTCACGTTTGGTTTTGTATGCCACGTAGCAATCAGGGATATATCTTTTGCCATTTACGAACAACTTAAAAGGCTGGGGCACAAATGAAATAACATCTGGGTCAGCCTCCAATAAGGCTGCGTAGAGGAGCTCTGCCAGCGAGTGAAATATCCCAATTTGTGGGAATCTAATGAATTTTTGCAAATAGCAATCAGCATTTTTGAGTAATTTTGATGCTGTTTTTACCTGCTGTTTGGCGATTAGTTGTCTTTGTTGAATGTGCATAATTTGCTCCAAAATAGAAAATATGAATTTTTAAGCTATTAAAAATTCCAAAAACTTATAAAAATATAAGTTAAACCTACTTTTTTACTTATAAAAATTACAATATTATCTATAAATTCAATAACATACGAGCTTCAAGCCTATAACATGTTCTGGTAAAATACCTAACATGAAATCATATAAAAAATCGCAAGAAATGATATAAAACAAGATTAAGAATGGGAAAATATCTAACAATATCAAAAGGTTTAAAAGCAGCAGAAGTAAAGCTTTTTTTAGGTGTTGATGATTATGAATATCGAAAAATCAGAGATTTACTTGAATTCGATAGCTCTAAGGTTTTTTTCTCTACTATCGAACTTTTAGTTTTTTCAATTGTGAAGATTGTTCTTATAAAAAGAAAAAGTGATGTTGAAATGTTTGAAGGTATCAAATGGGAATTCTTTTTAGAGTGTGTCAAACAAAATGGCATGGATTACTATTTTGGTGAGGTTTTGTATTTGGATGTAGAGGAAAAGAATGTTTTTCTATCGAACCCTACAAGCCAATTTGAAGATCAGTTTGAGCCTTCGTATTTGATAAATTTCAGCGATATTTTTAAGAATTTATATGAGTACTTTTTCGACCTTGATGATAGCGAACATTATTCTCAAATCATGATCTCTGATTTCCTGGAAACCAAACAGTATTTTCTAAGAAAATGGATCAAAACAGTATATCCAAATATTCAAAAAGCCAGCTACTCCCGGAATGATATATTTGTTCTTAGGGTTTTTAAAAAAATTATGGCAAAAGGTCATTCACCATCAGATTTAGAAAACATGGATTGGAGCGTATTAGTTGATACGCTTGAAAACAATAGTTTTTTGGGGCTGTTTAATTTAATTTTGTCAGTAGATTTAAATCCCGCCAAAAAGTGCATAACAACCATAAAATCTATAAATGATTTTGATCCCAGCAATGAATATTCACAGCCGGTCTATCTAAAAAAATTAGTAATTGACCACTTTAACACTTTCATTAATTTAGGGTGCCAAGGTCATGAAACTAAAACACTAGCCTTCTCAGAATCAAATTTTCTTCAACTAATGAAATTAACAGCATGAGAATTGGGTTGCTTCGCGACCATATTTCAGTTTGCTATTAACAAGCTTTAAATATTCAATTTTGTTACTCTTTATAAAACTTTGTATTTGCTCTTGAATTTTTAATATATTACCCAACAAATAAAACAATCCTTTTTGGGTTTTCAACTTATATGGAGGACATTATGTTAGCCAAATTTTTGGATATCCCAACTTTTCTCAAACAGTTGCCAATGTTTGATACCTAAATCACGGGATTAAATGAGGAATAATTGAACTCAATAATCTGTGACATCGTTGCAGAATTGAACCTTTTGAGTGGCAACGATAAAGGCAAGTAAACTAAAATTTGAGATGATTTGGGTGGTACCCTGTTTACACTTCGTGTACGTAGGTAAGTATCAAGAAAAGGTCACAAATTGCTCCTCTCTTTCGTTTCAATCCCAAGTTACACAAATAGTTAATTTAATTAATAAATGGCAAATACTGGAATTGCAAAGGTACAACACTACGTTCCCCAATTTATTTTAAAAAAATTTTGTACAGGGAAGAAACCTCAGCTCTGGGTTTACGACAAACATAACGACAGGTGTTTTAAGTCTCACGTAAAAAACATTGCATCGGAAACTTCATTTTATGACATTGATATAGATGATACGTCTTATACCTATGAGATTGGTCTAGGTGAGCTTGAAACCATATCCGCTCCAATATTAAAGAGAATAGTAAAGGAAGGAAATATTTCATTTTTAAGTGATGATGATAGAGCCGTTTTGTCATATTTCTTTTCTATCCAATTTGTAAGGACAAAGCAACACAGACAAATGTTTAAACATATTCATGAGTCTTTAGAAGAGTTCCTTTTAAGAGATCATAACGATATTAATAACGTAGAAGGGTGGAGTCCTTTAAACGATCAAACACTCAAATTACATGGCATGCAAGCTATTGAAAATGCTGTTCAATTTATTCCATACTTCCTCAATAAAAAATGGGTGTTAATGAAAGCAAAACCTTCAAACCCTTTCCTCACATCTGACCACCCAGTCTGCATGCATAATTCAAAAGATTTTGGACCACGAGGAAATCTTGGTCTTGATGTCCAAGGTATTGAAATTTATTTTCCTATTAGCAAGGATTATTGCATAACGATGTATTGCCCAAGCATTGAGAGGGAGTTACTTGAAGGATATGAGTACTATAAAAATGCTTTAGATAAACACCCAGAAGTAGTGCCAATGTTTATTGATGAACAAAACGATTTAGAACTATTAGTTGATGGGCTCGAAAACGGGGTCAGTGTAGAGGCCATGCCTGAAAATATTTTATTTATGAATTCACTTCATGTTAGGAATTCACACAGATTTATTTTTTCACCAAATAAAAACTTCGAAATGGTGAAAGATATTCTAAATGAACACCCAGATCTTAAAACAGGATCTAAACCAGTTTCAAATTAATTGCTTGCTTGATTTAGGCAGAAGGAGTGTTTATGATTTTGACTTCACAAAATTAATTCATTTTAAATCATCAGCGATAATGTTTTCATTAAACAAAGCGTATTTGACATTAACTGTTTTTAGGAAAGGATATGAACCATCCCTTACAATAATTTAGCTTTATAGAAGCATGAGGTTCATAGGTTTTTGTGCGTTTAAAACTACTTTATTAACATTATCAACTTTGTTTTATTCGAGTTCATGTTTTTTTTGATATTTGAATGCAAAGATTGCAGCTCCAGCACCTAATAAAGCACCTATAAATAACATTACCTTTGGGTATATTAATTACTTCCTGTTTTCAGCCCTTCTACAGAACTAATCAATTCATCTATCTTGTTTAACACAGTTAACACCTTTATGATATATGTACATAATTTACCATATTATTTGAATTTAACCTAAGCAAGGATAGAACCATAAAAGAAATTTATATTGAAAATTTAAAAGAATTAACTACACAATTAGATCGGTACAGCGAGAATCATCTTTTTCGAGGTCAAACAGGTCATTACCTAGATAAACATGATGAAGTTAATATCCCAACATCCTTTGAACGGCATGGCTGTATTCCTCCTCTCATGCTCAAATGGACTCACTATTCCAAAGCAATTATTCGTGCATTTAGTGGAGAAGATTACCATGATATGGATATTGGCCTCTCTCAGGCAATACTTCAACACTATGGGTGGAGATCATTTTTTATAGACTTGTCTAAAGATGCATATATAGCTTGTTGGTTTGCAGCTAACAAATATGAAGATGAAATAACTTCATACATGTGTGAGGATTTTGAAGAAAGCCCTGTTATGCTATTTCATAGAAAAGCTTCATATAATGAGTTTAAAGAAGATGGAAACATTTATATTATTGATACAAGGTACTTTTCAAAAAACAATATTAAAATTCATGATTTAACAGTTTTATCAGACCCTCAAGATAACAATAGATTTCAGGTACAATCCGCATGCTTAGTCGAAGCTTTTAATGGTTTTTTACCTGTTGATAGTATAGCTGCACATTTAATAGTAAAACATGAGGTATTAAAAGAATACTATGTATCCAAGGGTGTAAATAATACTCTTGACATATTTCCTGACAGAAAAAATGATTTTATTTTGAACAGTCTATTATCATTGCCTTGGTACAATGTTCCGTCAGGTTCTAATTATTCTATTCCATTTTTTAAACGAAGCTTAGAAATTCCTGAATATGATTTTTCTTTCATAAAACACTTACCTGCTTCAATAACACTTTTTAAACCCTTTTGGGTATCTGACCATAAACAGTTAGACAATTTTCCGTTTGTAGACTTTCTATCGTTTAAGGTTAGCGAAAATGACTACTTTACTGGTAAAAGTGATCAGTTTGATCTGATTGAAGTAAATCAGGTATTACTAGAGAATCCAAAGATTATTATCGAAATCGATGGACTAATAAAAATTCCTGAGTTTAGTGATAATTGTGAATTTGAAAAGGGGATAGTAGTTGAGAAGATCAACAATAATATTTATTCAGTGTCTGCATTAATAGTAAAACAACTTGGCCAAGTAGTTACTGGTGTCGGCACAAATAATGGTTGGTTCTATAAAGTTATTAATGGAAACTGGAAAAAGATAAATCATTCAAAACAGTGTCCATGTAATAATGATTTAAGACATGAACTTCAATTTTCATTACTAAGAATGTTAAATGAACACTTAAAAGATGAACTAATGATTCCTGAGAAAAATATGAATTTTTCCTACAAAGGATTATTAAACTATAGAGGACTATTAAAGTAAGCTGAATTCGATATTATTCAATAAATGATCATTTAATATGGGTTATAACTAATTAAAAATTATTGAATAAATTGAAACAATAAATATTGATAAATTAGATGAATAGGGTGTTCATCTAATTTTACAAATAGCTCCTCATGTAGCAATTGAATATTTTGAATGTCTACAACCGCTAGTTTTCTACCCAATATAAAATACATTATGTGAGTCTAAATTAACTACTTCTTTAGAGCTTAGCTTTAAAGTTTAACTGTTGTATCACTACCGGTGCACTTGTTAGCTCTTTACTTGGCATGATTTCTAGCTAAATGTTTATTTAGGTTTTTGGGGTTAAGTTTAACGTTACATTCTGGGCACGTTATATATTCTACGTTGCGTTCCTCTCTTCCGGCTCCACTAAGTTTCGCCATACTTGTTGTCAACGCGGTATCATTAGTTGTATTACGCTCAGCTGGAGATGGACCAACAGTCAGCCTTGTTTTGATACTCTCGAAAGCTTTTTTACATACCGACTCTATTCCTGGACTCAGCTGTATAGCTGTTACCCCCATTAATTCCAAATCACGCATTATAACTGGACGTTCTTTGACTGAAATTGTGTACTTAGTTAAGAAATGCATACCATTTTTTTCATTAATTCGGATATGGGCTTCAGGGTCTTGGGTGTTAGTAAACCAGAAAACACCTTGTTGAAGCATTTGCTTATGATTGCCCCGAAAAGTTGGCCTTAGTAAAGTGACATGTTGGGCTGGGTCGTCAAAGTTGTAGTTAGGTTTATAATAATTTGACCACAACTGCTGATTAAAACTGTAAATAGCCACTTCATCGGATTGTGGTTCAAATTGGTCTACACCCTCTAAAGCAAAATATGCAGCAATATATGGAGAAAAGGTCCAATCTAGCAAAGGTGTTGGAAATCCATTATGTTGAAGAAATGCCAAAAATTGAGCCATGTCAATAGGATTACTTAAGTCTCTTCTAGTGCCATCCCATGCCTCTACTTGTTCTTGGATTTCCGGAATCAACGTTCTAAAGTAAAAAAGGAAATCTTCAGTTGTGGTAATCAGCTTTGTTCGATGAAGAGACGTAGTTAAAAACCATGCTGAATTGGATTGCCCTCGGTATATAAGGTTCTTCCTATCTTGGATTTCCATTCCAACGATCTCTTTGTATTTATCCCATGATATTTTCATCCACGATC
Source organism: Marinicella sp. (assembly GCA_965230295.1). Classification (GTDB taxonomy): domain Bacteria; phylum Pseudomonadota; class Gammaproteobacteria; order Xanthomonadales; family Marinicellaceae; genus Marinicella. Next base: position 3,753,139 of record OZ246001.1, read on the forward strand.
TCTTTAGTGCTAACGCCCGCATTTGCGGCTGATTTGGAGCGCAGCGGATAACCAGTCCGACAACATGCGCTTGTTAGGTTTTACTTTCAATATGGCTCTCACAGTTTGTTGTAATTATATCAACCAATGAATGGATGTCGTCTTCATTGTAATTCACCTGATCAAGAACCCATGGGAAAGCTTTGAAGTGCTCAAACATTCCATACTCTCTTTGCGTTTGCTCTATGATAGGTTGAACAGGTAAAGAAGGGAATTGTGGAATTATCGAAGTAAGCTCCTGTGGAATGCTTTTGGGGCTAGATATGTCAGCAATAACGAACTTTGCTAAAGACGCTAGAGTAATAATGGTTTCTGTTACATTTCTACTACTCGGCCCCTCGAAATCAAATAGCACTGGCAGGTAGCCCTTATTCTGAAGTTCTTCTTTTATAGTATCGAGGATGGCCTTACGTTCTTCTGTGAACCGTCCAAGTATGAGAACAACTTTTGATGTAATTGTATCTATTACGTCTCTTATCTTTGAATTATTAACCAATAAAGATATAAATTGTGCCAACTCAATGGTTGGAACTGTGATGCATGTTCCTACCTCTTCGATGTAGATATTACTCTGCCGACTACCATCTAGAACAAGGTCCCAAGCAGATACACCATAAACCCTAGCTCCATCAATTACCGTATCTGTAAAATCGGTTTTTACCAAACTCATATTACTTAGTTTTGTGAAAATAAACTTGGAACCTGAGAAATTCGTTTCCTCTGCACTACAGTATGAAAGATCGGCGTTCGTGAAATCACACTCATGAAATTCTGCTGAGCCTATTTTTGTGACAGCAAGACTAGCACCCTCAAAACTACAGTTTTGAAAGAATGAAAAGCAAATATCTGAAAAATTGAGATCGCTACCGGCTAGAAAACAGCGTATAAAATATGAATTTCTTGCGGTTACTCGATTTAGATTCATGCAGGACAAATTATAACCAGTAAATTCTGGCATGTCGTAAGTTGATTCATAAGTGTGAACGTCTTTCTCGAAATCAATATCCGATAGGTCTGGCTTTATGTTAGGATTTCCATTTCTCCAAGCATTCCATACTTGAGGGCCTTTTTTAAATATTTCGACATGTTCTGCTACTGCCACTTAACCCTCCTTAAACCCAACTATTTATTATATGTGCATTAATGTTATATATCGTCATATTTGTGTATTTATTGTATCCTTAATTTTACTATATTGGGTGATGTGCCAGATTTGATGAAATTCACCCATTAAACCAGTTTAACATATTGATTTTATTAATTAAAAAGTTCTTGTTTTTGAAATAGAAGAGTAGGGCAGTTTGATAATCCTATCCAGGTGATTTGTATATCTTTATATTCATCATATCTTTGATACTTGCAGTAAATGAACTGGTATGCTTATGATCAAAATCATAAAACCCTTTCATGCTGATATGTAACCATGATATTACTGACCCTTTCCGAATTGAATCAATGACCTCTATTTTTTCTGCTTTGGTTTTCAAATTATGAATGTGATTGGACAAAAACAGATAATTCCAGAGCACGATGGCATTTTTGATCAGGGCAGTGCATGAAACTACTTTGAGCATTTCTCTTTGGGAGCCAACAAAAAGTTTCCCTTTCCTGGCAAAGAATACTGCATCAGATAATTTTTGACCTAACTCTACAATATTGAGCTGTTTTTGGATTGATCTTCTCAATTTTTTACTATCAATGTACTCGAGTATGAATTTCGATTTAATCAACCTTCCGAATTCCCTGATTGCCTTGTAGAGCTCATTTTGTTTTGGGCTTGAAGATATGATTTTAAAGAGGTGTGATGGTGAATAATCACCTCGTTTAATGGTGGCCATAAATCTTAAAATGTCATCCCAATTCTTCAATATCAACTTACGATTGATTTTAGTCTTGGGGGCAATTGGCGAATCTGAATATCTTCTCAATGACTTAGTTTCATAGGCATAAATAACCTGCTTATTAACTTGTTTTATACGTGGGGCAAAAGACACATCTAAAAAATGCATGCCAGCAAATATGGGCTCCGTGTAACCATGAGTATCAGTTGAGTGGATGTAATCATATTTTCCCTCACGAAAAATTGAAGCTCTTGTTTCAACGATACCATCCATCATGTAAGCAGCTTCTCGATCTGATGATGTGAGGATATTGACATGGTAAAATGTATGTTTATTGTCAACAAATGAATTCACACTGATGCCTTGCTCTCTTCCATAATACTTATACGAATAGTTTGCAAGAATCGAATCAACAGCGACAACCACTTTCTTGCCATCACTGCTCGAATGAATGGTGCCATTAGCATCACTGAATAGGGTAGGGAGTGGTAGTTTTTTAATAAATTTGCTGATCCTGTTATTAGCTCTTCTTATATTCTTCAACGAAAATCTATTTCTATCCGTTTGTTCAAGAATCTTTTTTGAAATGCCTCTGGTAGATCTTGACATATCACTATGCCCAATGTTGTTTCCCAAGCTCATCAAAGTGGCATAAATCAGTTTTAAATCAATACTTTCTTTGGAGTGTTTTCTTGAATGATGCGTGAAACATTCAGAGAATTGAGTGTATTCGTCAATTTCAGCAAGTAGTTCATACAACATTTTAAAACTGGACTCGCTGAGCAAGTTTGGTATGTACTTAGTAGACTCATAATTAGGCTCATTATCTATTAATCTCCATTTACCACTATCTGAGATTTTCAAGTATTTATTCTTGCCCTCGATGCAATTCCGGTTGATTCGCTCATAAGTTTTGGTTAGATCTTTTCCAAGTTCATCGAGAACCTTCTCACCATCAGCATATTTCAACAAGCAAACATGCTCCAATATTTCATTTTTATCTTTATCCCATTGTTCATCAGGTATGAAATATGAGTTGTGTGCTCTGTATTTGTAGGAGTATTTCAAAGTGAGTTCTTTGTTTCTGATTGCCTCTTTGATATGAGTAAATAGTATGACTTTGAATTTAGTGACGTGTGGATATCCATTGCTGTCATCATTCATATGCTCAAGCTCATGAGCTGAAAATAAGTGGTTACTGTATTCAATGGTTTCTTCACTTTTTGCATAACTTGCAATTGCGTCATACAAGGCCTCTTTAGAGTTTTCTTGATCAAAAACAAGGACCTTTAATGATGAAGACAGGGCACTTTGCATTGACTTTGATAATTTAAAAAGCGCAAGATAGTATTCTAGTTTTGATTTTGAGTTTTCAACATCCTCATGAATCCTGGTTGCATGCTGTTCAAAGTCGGGAAATAACTCTCTGAGATACGATTTAACTTCCATCAAGGCCTCTTGAACTTTCATATCTGAGGAATATGTTTCATCCTCCAGTATTCCTTCAATCTTTTCAAATCCTTTCTTTGCACTGAAACCAGTAGCAACCGCAGCTACACTTGATGTATGAAGGTCTTTTTCACCTTGCTGTTTGATCTCGACCTCAAGTCTCCTTGCTTGGTGCATATCGCGTATAACACGACGAAGTATTGAATCAACAGCATGATCTTGCCTTTGAAAAAACTGATCTTGAACAAATGCGACCAATCGTAACCTCAGCATGGTTTTATTCTTCAAATTTTTGATTTGATATAAATCCGTTTTATAAATCCATTCTGAAAAGTGTTTCACGGCTTCTGGAGTTATTTCAAGTTTTTTGATCAATGGTTTTATCGTGAAAAAAACCTCTTTGATCGCTCCAAGGATCTTGGCATTTTGATTTAAATCTCTATTAGCTGGTGATTGGCTGATTCGTTTGTATTCTGTGAATGAATTCACAGCCTCTGGATCTTCTAATAAATTTTTTAGAGCAATCTTCTGTTTCAAACTGATGTTATTGCTTAATCTTTCCATGATCATGGTTTCGTATTTCAAATAAGCATCATTAACAATAGATTCTAATTTGATGAAGCGTGGAATTTCAATCTTGCGACCCCACAGAAAATTGATCAATGTAAAAATCGTTTCTTCTTTAGACTTTTGTTTATCGACTTGTATGCTGGCATGTGATCTTAAATCACGGTCATACTCTTTGCTGAATGATCTCCAGCCTTTTAGCTTAAGGATAATCTTTTGATGCCGTTTGTATGTTTTGTAATCATAATGACTCAAATCAACCGCACTCAGAGCTCCTACAATCATTTCAGCCCTTGTAATATCTCGTTTTCTAAGTCTTAGTTTTTTTAGATCAAAAAACCTTCCTTTTGACCTAAAATAAGCCCATTGGAGTAAAAAGCCTACCTTGTTAACCGAGCTACCCAATGAGTAAACAAACTTTCTGTTAACGGCATTTATACAAACATAAACTTTACGTTCTTCTGAGTTGAATTTGGGAATTTCTCGGAACCTTCTTTCATGACCTTTGGTTAATATTTTATTTGTCATTATGATATAATCTATTTCTTAGACTTAGTTATTTTAAATTAAAAAACAGTCTTTTTCGTTACCGTTTTTCCCATTTTTGGGAAGGCAATATTACAGTATACATAGCCAGAGAGCTGATTTTTTTGTATTGTACAATACAATTTTTTTCATCCATATTCTCTCCCAAAGCACTCATCAATTTTTACAAGCCAGTAACATAAGATTGACTCTTGAAGTCTTAATATTTATGCATTGTACAAAACAATATTATTTGAGTTTATAATGAAAGAATGGAGCCTACATCCGAACTTTACGAATCACTGCAAATTGCGTACAAGCATTTCAATAAGAGACTATTTGATGAAAGTCTTGTAAAAGTCATTTTTACTGTTCAAAGACAAAAAGGTGTTATGGGCTTTTTCGCTCCTGACAGGTGGGGGAGTTTAGAGGGAACTAAATGCCATGAGATTGCCATCAATCCATCATACATCGCAAATGCTCGTTTAATTGAGGTGATGCAGACGCTGGTTCATGAAATGGTTCATTGTTGGCAATTTTGCTATGGTGACCCAGGACGGAAGTTCTACCATAACAAAGAATGGGCCAACAAAATGATTGAGATCGGTTTAATGCCATCTCACACTGGTAGGCCTGGTGGAAGGATAACCGGTCAACACATGAGCGATTACATCATTAAAAATGGTGAGTTTCACAAAGCTTTTAAAGTTTTGGATAGGCGAAAAAAATTTAAGTTAAAGTGGGTTGATCTGCTCTCACTTCCAAGACTAAACGATCCAATAATTGCTGACCCAAGTGTTAAAGATAATAACCAAGCAAATCTGACAACTATCATCAAAAATAATCCAGAACTGGATGAATTTGACCTTACTAAATTATCTGAATACGAAATAGAGGATGATGTTTCATCCTTCACCGAGTTGCTCCCAAACAACTTTGTTATTCAACAAAAACCGCCCAATAAAACAAGGATTAAATATGTTTGTTACGGTTGTAATGCCATTGTCTATGGTAAACAAAATCTAAACATCAGATGCGAGGATTGCAATATCTCGTTTGAGGAAAATTGATAGCTAGAGAAGTCTATCTGCTGTGGCATTCGCTGGCACAGTAATAACATCCATCTACATTTGCATAATACCTTTTAGCCTCAAGAATAGCACTTTGACAATTGGGATGAACACCCAAAAATACCTGATTATGCGGTAAAGGTAACCTGTTGCAGTGTCTGTCTAAATTATGAACTTCGTGTTCCCCGGTTGCTTGAGCATTTTTATTTACACAAAATCTTGGCATTGAATCAATCCGCTTTAAAAGGTAATAACATAATTGAATTCAATTAATTTATCTGTCAATAAATTCTTACTTGCATGTAAGAAAATATCAATACTTTAAGAGAATGTGGAGTCTAACATTTAGTTCATTTATTGATTCTCAGAATTGCTTAATCTTTACAGTCACAATCTTGTAAAGATTTAATGATGCCACAATCGCCAACTTTTTGATTTAAGGGGCATGAATCATTGAGCATTTGTAATTGGGATTTAAGTTTTCTCAATTCCTTCATTTTGATTGTTACCAACCTGATTTGAGTATTAATGAGTTCATTGACTTCCTCACAAAATGAATCAGGATTATCTCTCAATTCGTTAATACGTTTAATGTCACTTAAGGATAAATCAAGGTGACGACAGTGTTTAATGAACTCCAGTTGATCGATGACCTTTTTATCATAGACCCTGAAGTTCCCCTCTGTTCTGCCTGCTGATCTTATTAACTTTTGAGACTCATAGTAACGAATGGTCTGAACGGGGAGGTTGGTTTTTTTGGAAACTTGTCCAATTTTCATGTTTATTCTTGACTCTATAGTAACTATAGATATTAAACTGCAAACTTAATAAGAACAAGCATATTTTCATGTCAGATACATGTAACAATAATTGCAATGCCGAAAAGCAAAGTACAGACCAAATCACAGACATTCCTGATCATGGCCTGGTAAGTACTTTTAAGGTGACCAAAATGGATTGTCCTTCAGAAGAAAGAATGATTCGTATGGCTCTGGAAAATTGCCAGTCTTTAAAAGCCATGGAATTTGACATCCCTGAACGGATTTTGAAGGTTTACCATGAAAAAGACATCGATCATATCAATCAGAAGCTAACTGATTTGAACTTGGGATCAAAGTTGTTAAAAACCCAAGAAATAACTTCTGAAGCACTTTCTGAAATCGTTGACAAAGCCAATTCAGAGGATGCCAAGGAATTCAAAGTGCTCATGTGGCTATTGACCATCAATGCTGTCATGTTTGTGGTTGAGTTTACTGTTGGCATAGTGGCTCAATCTACAGGCTTGATTGCTGACTCCCTTGATATGTTTGCAGATGCTGCCGTTTATGGCACTGCGATTTATGCAATTGGTAAAAGTGATGTGTTGAAATTAAAAGCAGCTCATTTATCTGGATGGCTCCAAATATTGTTAGGTCTTGGTGCCTTGTTGGAAGTTATTCGAAGATTTATATATGGCAGCGAACCGGTTTCTGCGTTAATGATTTCAATGGGATTGGTTGCATTGATTGCTAACGTTGCATGTTTGATGCTTATCGCGAAGAAAAAAGATTCCGGGGCACACATGAAGGCCAGTTGGATTTTTTCAGCCAACGACGTGATTGCCAATGTTGGTGTGATTTTGGCGGGATTTCTCGTTTGGTTTACCGGTTCTGCACTTCCTGATTTATTGATAGGACTTGTTATAGTAGCTGTTGTATTGAATGGGGCGCGACGGATCTTACAAATAAAATCATGAGTTAGATACTGCAACAATACTGAACGACTTGATACAATATGAGTCAAAACATAAATACGACAATTAGACATTTAGATTTCATGCATCACAAACCGCTCATCATTCTGCTTTTATTGGCTGTTTCATTTCAGTCAATTTCTGCAGTGGCTGATGTTCACCAGTCTCACCAATCCGGTGTTGAGCATTTAGAGTTTGAGCACGATCATGATTCAGAACCAGAAATAAAAACTGATGATGAGTCGAGTTCCTTTGATTGTCATCATTGTTGTCATTGTCATGGGGGACATGTGTCTTCCTTTTTACATCGAACCTTTAATCTGGTTTTTCAGGAGCTGGATCAATCCATTCAAATATATGGCCAGTCCTTTCAGAAGGGTGTCTCTTCCCGGCTATTAAGGCCACCGCAAGCCTGAATCTTTATTAATTAAAAGAACGATGTCTCGACACGGCTTTGTGTCGGTGACCTCATTGTATTTTTAAAGATTTAGGAAAACACATGAACATTAAAAATCAGAGCATGCCTTGGCGCATGTTCAATTGGTCGGGTGCCAGCAAATGGTTATTTGCGATTTCGCTGATAGTATCAGGTCAACTTCTTGCCGATGATATCAACCTGGAAACAGCCATCAAACTGATGTCTGAACGCAATCCAACTCTTAAGGAGTTTGAAATTCGCAAGCGCATCCTTGGTGGAGCAAAAATAACAGCTGAATTAAATCCTGAATTGGAGGCTGGCATTGAAGTTGAAAACTTTGCCGGTACCAACCCATACAGTACATTCAGACAGTCTGAACTGACAGTGGCGCTGTCATCAGTGATCGAGCTGGGTGGTAAGAAAGAATCCAGGAATAACCTGGTATTAAAGCAGCATGAATTACTTGATGCCCAAAGGAAAGTTCACTCTCTGGATCTCATTTCTGGATTGACCGAGCAGTTTATTGAAACCCTCGCCACGCAAGAACGCATAAAGTTGGCCCATGAATCTGTCCAGTTAAACGAAGACATTTTTAAATCGGTTAAACGCAAAGCAAATGCAGGGGCGATCAGCGATGTCGAGGTTAAGCGATCTTTTGCAGCATTAAAGCAGGCTCAATTAACCCTCAATGCTGAACAACTTAAACTTGATCGGCAAAGGGTTAATTTAAGCCTTCTTTGGGCAGATAAAAACCCAAGCTTTGATCAGCTTTCAGGGTCGCTTTTTAATTTCGGTCATATCAAAGACTTAGAACTGGTCATGAGCAATTTGGAACAGTCAAGCCTGATTGCTGTATTGGCTGCAAATCAACGCATGGCTGAGTCACAATTGCAAATTGCTCAAGCTGAGTCAAAGGCTGACATCAGCTGGTCATTTGGGATTCGTAGGATAGAAGAAAGCAATGACAATGCATTAACCGCTGGGTTTTCTATTCCGCTTTTTAAGAAGAAAAGAAATGAGGGCGCACTGATTGAAGCAGCAGCTGAAATTGAAGCCCTGGAGACAAAACAAAACATCGCTCTGCTTGAATTATTTGGTCAGGCCAATGGGTTGTATTCACTCAGAACATCAGCACTTGAGCATTATTCGGTTCTTGAGGGTGAAGTCATTCCAGCGCTATCAGAAGCACTTTCTTTGACCACGGCAGCCTATTTGGATGGCAGGTATGGTTATCTGGAATATTCGGCTGCACGATCAGAGTTGATTCAATCGAAAAAGGCATTGATTGACACTGCCGAAAGCATTTTGAAATATGGTGTTCAGCTGGAACGAATTACGGCTGAATCTGTTTATGTAGACCCCACAAATAATCAAGGAGCAGGTTCATGAAATCAGTAACAATTAAAGTATTAATGTTTGTTTCCTCTCTTCTGGGATCATGGAATTCTATTGCTTCTGCCGACCATGATGAACATGAAGAAAACGAGAAAAAAGTCATTATCACTGATGCGATTGCAGATCAATCCATGATAGAGACCGAGGTTGTCGGGCCTGGGGTGATTAATGAGCAGTTAAAAGTGTATGGCAAAACGGTCAATGATCCAAGCCAGGTCAGTCACATCAGGGCCAGATTCCCTGGAACTGTAGAATCAGTTAACGTCCAGATAGGAGACGTGGTTAAGTCTGGAAACACGCTGGCGCACATTGAGTCCAATGAGAGCCTGAAAAGATATCCTGTTAAAGCATTGATGTCTGGCGTGATTGTCGCCAGGCATGCAAATCCTGGAGAAATGGCGCTTGATCAAGTATTGTTTACGGTGGCTGATTTTGAAAAAATCTGGGCCGAATTCCAGGTTTTTCCCGGTCAACTCAATCAAATCAAAAGTGGACAACAAGTTACCGTTTCCGGAGCCGGTCAATCAGTCATTTCAAAAATTGAACACATCATTCCATCCCAAAATGAAAAGCCATATTCACTGGCCAGGGTTCTGATTGATAATCAATCAGGTGGGTGGACCACAGGCTTGTTGGTTTCCGGCAATGTGAACATCAAAAGCACTGATGCGGCATTGGTGGTGAATTCTCAAGCCATTCAATTAGTTGATGGTAAGCCCATGGTGTTTGTTAAAAATGGATCTGAATACACGGCACATGCCATTGTAGTGGGTCGATCTGACGGTCAATTGACTGAAGTCTTATCAGGCCTTGAAATTGGCGATGAATATGTGACACAAAACAGTTATTTATTAAAAGCTGATTTGGAAAAAGCCGGTGCATCACACGATCACTGAAGGAGGATGACATGATTGAATCAATTATCAAAGCCTCCATCAAAAGGCGGGTGCTGGTGATGGCTGGCGTGTTTGTATTAATAGGATCAGGCTTTTGGAATTTTCAAAAGCTTCCGATTGATGCAGTTCCTGATATCACGAATGTCCAGGTCCAAATCAATACGGAGGCCCCCGGATACTCACCTTTGGAGTCAGAACAGCGGATTACCTATCCCGTTGAGACCGCTTTGGCAGGAACTCCCAACTTATCCTACACCAGGTCATTATCTCGATATGGGCTGTCTCAGGTCACTGTTGTGTTTGAGGAAGGGACTGATTTGTATTTTGCCAGAAGCTTGATCAATGAGCGATTGGGAGCCATCAAGAGTCTGTTGCCTGATGGACTGGAGCCTCAGATGGGGCCAGTGGCCACAGGACTTGGCGAAATTTTTATGTATACCGTTGAAGCCGAAGCTGGGTACTTGCAAAAAGATGGCACCCAATTTGATGCCACTGAATTACGAGAGATTCAGGATTGGATCATCAAACCCCAGTTGTCATTGGTTCCGGGTGTTACTGAAGTTAATAGCATTGGTGGATTTAACAAGCAATACCATGTCAACCCAAGCCCTGAAAAGATGCTGAGCTTTGAAATTTCATTTGAAGACATCAACCAAGCTCTGACATTAAATAACGCGAATGTGGGCGCAGGCTATGTTGAGACCAATGGGCAACAAATTCTCATCAGGTCACCTGGACAACTCAAAACAATCGAAGACATCGAAAACGTGGTGGTTAAGAACATTGGCCATGCACCAATTAAAATCAAAGACATCGCTGAAGTTGGGATTGGCAAAGAACTGCGAACCGGTGCGGCCACTCAAGGTGGTGTAGAAACCGTTTTGGGTACCGCCATGATGCTTGTTGGCGAAAACTCAAGAGCTGTTGCTCAAGCAGTGGCAGAAAAACTTGAAGAGATCAAAAAAACTTTACCTGAAGGGGTGGTGATCGATTCAGTTTATGACCGCACCACACTGGTTGATAAAGCCATTTGGACAGTTCAGAAGAACCTCACGGAAGGTGCTCTGTTGGTCATAGTGATACTGTTTCTTTTATTGGGTAACTTCAGGGCAGCATTGATCACAGCTGCTGTGATTCCACTGGCCATGCTGGCCACCATCAGTGGAATGGTCGAGTCCGGTGTTTCAGCGAACCTGATGAGTTTAGGGGCCCTGGATTTTGGTTTGATCGTAGATGGTGCTGTGATCATCATAGAAAACTCCATCAGAAGACTTGCTGAGGCTCAAAAAGACCAGGGTGTGCTGTCATTGAAGCAACGATTGGATGTTGTATTCAGTGCAACCAATGAAGTCATCAGACCCAGTTTGTTTGGTGTGATTATCATCACTGTGGTTTACATCCCTTTGTTTTCATTGACTGGCGTTGAAGGCAAAATGTTTCACCCGATGGCTTCAACCGTGGTGATGGCATTGTTATCAGCACTCGTGCTTTCATTCACTTTTATACCGGCAGCCATCGCATTGTTTATGACCGGCAAAGTCAACGAAAAAGAAAGTGTCATCATCCGTGGGGCCAAGTCGATTTATCAACCAATGCTTGAAACAGCATTGAAGCTCAGGTGGTTGGTCCTGGCATGTGCATTGATACTGGTTGGTTTTGCCGGCTGGCTTTCAACCAAGTTGGGTTCAGAGTTCATACCTGAACTCAATGAAGGTGATATTGCCATGCATGCCATGAGAATTCCTGGCACAGGTCTTGAGCAAGCGATTCAAATGCAAAAAGTGTTGGAAGAGGAGATTCTTGAATTTCCTCAAGTTGCGAAAGTATTTGCCAAAATTGGCACACCAGAGGTTGCCACAGACCCGATGCCACCCAATGTTGCAGATAATTTCATAATGCTTAAACCAAGGGACCAATGGCCAGATCCGTCGTTAACCCAAAATGAATTGGTGAAGCAAATTGAGGAAGCTGTGAATCAGTTGCCTGGCAACAATTATGAGTTCACCCAGCCCATTCAAATGCGTTTTAACGAACTGATCTCAGGAGTCAGGGCAGACTTGGGCATCAAGGTGTTTGGTGATGATTTAGACCAACTGCTTAAATCCAGCAACGAAATCCTTGAAGTGATTGAACAAATCAACGGCGTGGCTGATGCTAGGGTAGAGCAGGTCACTGGATTGCCTATGCTATCTGTGATGCCAAACAGAGTGGCTTTATCTCGATATGGCATCAATGTAGCCGATGTCCAACATGTCATCACCACGGCTATTGGTGGACAAAATGCAGGAACCATTTATGAGGGGGATCGGCGTTTTGAAATCAAGATTCGGCTGGATGAAACGCTACGGAGTGACCTTAATAGATTATCTGAGCTTCCAGTGCCTTTGATTGATGGCAGTTACGTTCCCTTAAGTGAAGTGGCAGTCATCTCACTGGCGCCTGCACCCAATCAAGTCAGTAGAGAAAATGGTAAGCGACGTGTGGTTGTCACTGCTAATGTGCGTGACAGAGACTTGGGGTCATTTGTTGATGAGGCAAAGCTTAAAATTTCAACAGATGTGAAATTACCCGCTGGCTACTGGTTGGACTATGGTGGAACCTTTGAGCAATTGGAGTCAGCATCAAAACGATTGTCAATTGTGGTTCCCATCACTTTAACGATCATATTTGGTTTGCTCATCATGGCATTCAGTTCAGTCAAAGATGCTTTAATCATATTCACAGGTGTCCCGTTGGCACTGACGGGTGGGGTGATTTCGTTATGGCTCAGAGGCATGCCGTTTTCCATTTCAGCAGGCGTCGGCTTTATCGCTTTATCCGGTGTTGCTGTTCTTAATGGATTGGTCATGTTGTCATTTATACGTGAATTACTGAAAAAAACCGGAGACCTTTATCATTCAGTGGTGAACGGTGCAATGACTCGATTGAGGCCTGTTTTGATGACTGCATTGGTGGCCAGTTTAGGATTTGTGCCCATGGCGCTAAACACCGGGACCGGGGCAGAGGTTCAACGACCTTTGGCCACAGTGGTCATTGGAGGGATCATTTCATCGACAATTTTGACATTGTTCGTTTTGCCCATTTTATACAAGTTGGTTAACCGAAATAGATAGGTATACCACCCTCATACTTGGCTTGATTCCATTGGTTTTAAGTCAAGTATGAAATTCGCTTGACTCTATAGTTACTGCAGATATTATCATCTCAGCTTATTAATTATTGAGAGAAAAAATGAGTGCTAAACCACATATACGTACAGAGAAACTTGATGGTCAATATGAGCTTTTAACTCAAAAAACACCCATTCTAGATTATGAAAATAAACACATCCAAAAACTTATTGTAGAGCGTGGATGGAAGAAATTAACTGACTATGAAAAGATTGGTGCGGCATATGATTATGTACGCAATGAAATTTTATTCGGGTATAACAAAGGTGATGACATATCTGCCAGTCAGGTTCTTGAAGATGGTTACGGCCAATGTAACACCAAGGGGAATCTGTTGATGGCCTTACTTCGAGGTTTAGGCGTACCATGTCGTTTCCATGGCTTTACAATCGACCAAAATCTGCAAAAAGGAGCCATTCCAGGATACATATTCTGGCTGGCACCAAAATACATCATTCATAGTTGGGTTGAAGTACTCCATAGAGGACAATGGGTAAATTTAGAAGGCTTCATTTTGGATAAAACATACCTGAATTCAATTAAGGCAAAGTTTCCTGATGTAAATGGTTCTTTTTGTGGCTTTGGTGTAGCGACTAAATGTCTGTCCAACCCAGAAGTTGAATGGCTGGGTAAAGACACCTACATTCAAAAAGAGGGCATACATGATGACTTTGGTGTTTATGATTCACCAGATGACTTCTATACAGAAAAAGGAACCAACTTATCTGGTGTTAAAAAATGGCTTTATGAACGCTTCATACGACATTTAATAAACAGGAATGTAGCAAAGCTTAGGAAAGAAAACCATGCTGCTGGTCTTGGATGATTTTTTACAGCACCATCTTGTTGAATTTACCATTCATAATCAATCATTTAAAAAAATATGTGAATTTTCGGGGGAATGTGCACAAAACCCCTACATGGAAGTTATTTGAACAAATTCACTATTTTTATATCTAAGGAACAGTATTGTTGAGTTATCAGCTTTATTGTAAACTTTACATCATGAGTATTTCACTGCCACAAACAATTGTATTGATAATCAGCCTGGTATTCCAAGGTGCGATTGCTGATGCCGGTACATGTGATATGCCTATGGAACCCTCAATGTCGGAGGACCATGCATCAATGGATGATCACTCTCATCATGATATGGTAATGGATAACGATCAAGTCAAGGAGGACAATTGTTGTGGTGATAATTGTGAATGTCTGATGTTTTCTTGCCAATTGGTATTTTCAATACACAATCGAAGCTTAAATCTTCATCAGTTCAAATCACAACTTTTCGACTTCACTAGTTCGTCCATTTCATTGGGCATCAAAACATCTATCTATCGCCCACCCATTTTTGCTTAACACAGGATAATTGCGTCTGAAATTTGTGGGCTTTGCCCATTTCAGGCATCTTTGTATTTACAGCAAAAATGAGATTTTTTAATGAGGCAATCAATTCTCGCCATCCTATGTTTGGCGCATTACTCAAACCCATTAGAAGCTGAGTCATTAGCACCAATGGAGTCAAACCTCTTATTTGAGGAAACCATTAAATCGGCAATCAAGAATGACCCTTGGCTTGAGGGAAGTATTCACAGGGAAAAATCACTTAATTCATTGAGTGTCGCAGCAGGACAACTCCCTGATCCAAAGGTGTCAGTTGGACTTGCAAACTTGGCTACCGACACGTTTGATTTTGATCAAGAAAGGATGACTCATCTGAAATTGGGTTTTTCTCAAGCGTTTCCTCGCGGCAAAACCAGGAAGCTTAAACAGGCACAACTGGATTTGCAAAGTCAAAAATATCCTTATTTGAGGGCAGATCGAATTGGTCAGATTACCTTGCATGTGGGCAGTCAATGGCTTGACTTGTTTGAGACACAAGAAAGCATTCGGATCATCAAAGACAGTCAACGTCTGTTTGAAAATTTGGTTGATGTCGCAGAAAGCAGTTACAGCTCGGCCATTGCAAAAACCAATCAATTGGACATCGTGCAAGCAGAACTGGAGTTGTCATTGCTAAATGACAGGCTCACGGTGTTAGAGCAGGGCCATCAAATGCAACTGGCTCAATTGTCACGGTGGCTCAATCGTGATTTAGGTGAAAACAGTGTTGTTGATAAACAGTTGCCGAACATCGACCTCACTGAAAAAGAAGACATTGGCTTGAGACAATTCATGCGCCATCCAGCGATTTTATCTGTTGATAAGAACATTGAATCCGAGGCAGTTGCAATCAAGCTCGCTGAGCAACAATTCAAGCCGGCATGGTCATTGAATGCGGGCTATGGATACAGATCGAATGACCCCTCAGGGCTTGATCGATCTGACTTGCTTTCTGTCGGTGTTAGTTTTGATTTGCCCATTTTTACCGCCAAAAGACAAGACAAAAACTTGGATGCAGCCGTGCAATCACACAGCGCGTTGTTAACTGACAGGGAAGATGTGATTCGAAAGTTGATGGCCATTAATGCTGAAAACTCAGAAGCCATTGTGGGTCTGAGAAAAAGAGCCAAACTATATCAAGAAGAACTGCTTCCCCAGACCAGAGAAAGTGTCGAAATCGCTTTGAGGGCTTATTCAAGTGATGAAGGCACATTCAATGATGTGATCAGGGCTCAGATTGCTGAATTGGACGCATCGCTACAACTGTTAAAAATTAATGTTGAAATACAAAAAAGAATCTTATCTGTCAAATACACTCGCATTAGCGAAACAAACCACATAATTTCAAGAGGAGGGGACTCATGAAAAACATCATTAAATTCGTACTTCCAGGCATTATTTTGGGCGTTGTCATCACCATGGTATTACAAAATCAAGCCAGCCAATCCGTGGATGCCACAGCCGAAGAAAAACCCCTTTATTGGGTCGCTCCAATGGACCCAAACTTTCGAAAGGATCAACCAGGTAAGTCTCCGATGGGAATGGACTTGGTACCAGTTTATGCATCAGATTTAAATTCCGAACAAAGCTCTGCTGGTGAAGTGTCTGTCTCTCCCGTGGTTGCTAATAATTTGGGACTCAAGACTGGCATTGCACGTATGGGAACCTTAAAGGGCCAGATTAAAACGGTTGGCATCGTTCAATATGATGAGAACAAGCTGTTACATGTTCATCCGCGGGTTGAGGGTTGGATTGAACGGTTACATGTTAAATCGATGGGTGATCAAGTATCGAAGGGGCAATTGTTATATGAAATCTATTCCCCTGAGCTGGTTAATGCCCAAGAAGAGTTCGTTTTGGCTCTGAAACGCAATAATGCTGCTTTGATCAAAGCCTCTGAAGCAAGACTTAAATCTTTGCAAATTCCCGTCGACATCATCAATTTGGTCAGGAAACAAAGGTCTTCTCAACAGACCATTCCATATTACTCCCCACAAGACGGGGTGATTGAGCACATAGAAATCAGAGAAGGTTTTTTTGTTAAACCAGGTACCACCTTGATGTCAATCGCAGATTTAAGCAGTGTCTGGGTGGAGGCACAAGTGCTCGATTACAACAAGCCTGAATTGATCACAGGTGCTAATGCCATCATGCGTTTGAGGGCATTCCCTTATCAGTTATGGCAGGGAGTGGTGGAATATATATATCCATCCTTGGATCCCAAAACGCAAACACTGAGAGCCAGATTGGTTTTTCAAAATGACTCTGGGTTGCTTAAACCCAACATGTTTGTTGATGTTGAAATTGACCAGCCTGAAACTGAAGGTTTGCTTATTCCAAAAAGCGCATTGATTCGACTTGAGAACAGTCAACGTGTGGTTATGAAAACTGATATGGAAATGTATAAAACAGTTAACGTGACCACCGGCGGTTTCGATACAGAGAATGCGCAGATAACCTCTGGCTTGTTGCCAGGCGATGTTGTGGTGACTTCTGCTCAATTTATGTTGGACTCAGAATCAAGCAAATCATCTGACTTTGATCGCATGAGTTTAAGTGACGCTGAAGATGTGGCTTTAACCTATGGCATGATTAACACATTAGATCTGGAAAACAGGGTGCTTAACATCAGCCGGGACGCCATTGAAAAGTGGGGAAGGGCACCTGCAACCTTGGATTTTAATGTTCCTCAACGCGTTGACATCAATCGCTTTGAAAGTGGACAAAACATTCGATTCTATTTCCAAGTCGATGATGGTGAGTTTTCCATTCTCCACGCTGATGTGGTGACAGCTGGGAGTGCTGATTTATGATAGAAGCCATCATCAATTGGTCGATCAAACAGCGTTTCCTGGTGCTATTGGCCACCTTATTTATTGTCATCGGCGGTTTATTTTCAGTTAAAAACACACCAGTTGATGCAATACCGGACTTGTCTGATGTCCAGGTGATTGTCAAAACCAATTTTCCGGGCCAATCACCTCAGGTGGTCGAAGATCAGGTCACATACCCTTTAACCACCGCCATGCTGTCTGTGCCTGGTGCTCAAACTGTAAGAGGCTTTTCCTTCTTTGGAGATTCTTACGTTTATGTCATCTTTGATGAAGATACGAATTTGTATTGGGCCAGGTCCCGGGTTTTGGAATATTTGAACCAAGCAGCATCTCTATTACCTGCAGGGGTAAAGCCAGAACTTGGGCCCGATGCGACAGGTGTGGGGTGGGTGTATATCTATGCATTGTCTGATTCCAGTAATCAAACCGACATCAGCGAATTGCGCAGCATTCAAGATTGGTTCTTAAAGTATGAACTGCAAACCGTTGATGGGGTCTCTGAGGTTGCATCATTGGGCGGCATGGTCAAGCAATACCAAGTTGAGGTGGACCCCAATGCCATCAGGGCCTTAAACATTCCTTTGAACCATGTGGCCCAAGCCATTAAGAAAGGCAATCAAGAGGTGGGTGCTTCGGTGGTTGAAATGGCCGAAGCTGAGTACATGATCAATGCCACAGGGTATATCCAAAGCATTGAGGACTTGGAAAGCATTCCCATTGGTTTAAACCACAACGGTGTACCATTGCTCTTAAAAGACATCGCCAGCATTCGCCTTGGCCCTCAGATGAGGAGGGGCATTGCGGAACTGAACGGTGAAGGTGAAGTGGTGGGTGGTATTGTGGTCATGCGCTATGGTGAAAATGCCCAGGAAGTTATTAACCGCGTACAGTCGAAACTGCAAAGTCTGGAAAAAAGCCTGCCAGAGGGTGTCACTGTCACCACAGTGTATGACCGAAGTGATCTGATCGTGCGGGCTGTGAACAACTTGTGGGAGAAACTCATTGAAGAGTTCCTGGTTGTGATCGGGGTTTGTGTGATCTTTTTGTTCCATGTGCGCTCCTCATTGGTTGCGATCATTAGTTTGCCGGTGGGCATCCTCGCCGCATTCATCGTCATGAACTGGCAAGGGCTCAATGCCAACATCATGTCCTTGGGTGGCATCGCCATTGCGATCGGAGCCATGATTGATGGGGCCATTGTGATGATTGAAAACATGCACAAACACATGGAAAAAACAGAGTTAACGAACGAGAATCGCTGGGAAGTGGTGGCAAAGTCAGCTTCGGAAGTCGGACCGGCTTTGTTTTTCAGCTTGTTAATCATTACCGTCAGTTTCTTTCCTGTGTTCTCCCTGGAAGCACAAGAAGGGCGCATGTTTTCTCCGCTTGCATTTACAAAAACCTATGCCATGGCCGCTGCTGCTGCCTTGGCAATCACACTGGTTCCCGTGCTAATGGGTTACTTCGTGAGGGGTAAAGTTATGGCCGAGCACAAGAATCCGATCAACCGTTTTCTGCTCAGACTGTACTTGCCGACGCTCAAAGCTGCATTGCGTTTTCCCAAATCAACTTTGCTTCTGTCTGGTATCATTCTCGCCATCAGCATTTGGCCGGCGCAGCGTATTGGCACTGAATTCATGCCCCAATTAGATGAGGGCGATCTGATGTACATGCCCACCACTTATCCAGGAATCTCCATTGGTGAGGCACGAGAATTACTACAACAAACAGACAAGTTGATCGCCACAATCCCTGAAGTCAAAAATGTGTTTGGAAAAATAGGGCGAGCGGAAACCGCAACCGATCCTGCACCACTGACAATGATCGAAACATTCATTCAACTCAAACCGAAGTCGGAGTGGCGTGCCGGTATAAAAACTGATGACTTAATCCAAGAGTTAGACTCCCTGGTTAACATACCAGGATTGACCAATGCCTGGGTGATGCCAATAAAAACCAGAATTGATATGCTGGCCACCGGTATTAAAACACCAGTGGGCATCAAAATTGCTGGACCAGATCTGGATGTCATTCAAGGGATTGGGCAAGAAATTGAGTTGATGTTGGCTGATGTTGATGGCACCGCTTCTGTTTATGCTGAAAGGGTCTCCGGTGGACGCTACCTGAAAATTGACATTGATCGTTTGGCTGCCGCAAGGTATGGCTTGAATATTCAAGACATACAACAATTCATCAGTCTGGCAGTGGGCGGTAAAAACATTTCTCAAAGCGTAGAAAAATTGGAACGTTATCCCATTAACCTGCGTTTCCCACAACACCTCAGAGACACACCTGAATCCATCTTAAACCTGCCATTAATCACACCCAACGGAGAGCACATCGCTCTGGGTGAGATCGCCGATGTTTATTTAGAAGATGGACCACCTGGGATTAAAAGTGAAAATGCGCGCATCAATGGCTGGGTATTTATTGATATTGAAAACATCGATGTGGGTCGGTATGTGGACATTGCAAAGGCCACACTGGAAGAAGGGTTGGCTTTGCCTCCAGGGTATTCAATCACATGGTCCGGCCAATATGAATACATGCTGAGGGCGAAAGAAAAGTTAACCTACTTAATCCCAATTACATTGTTGATCATCACTATGTTGCTGTTTTTCAATTTCAAAAGCTTTTTGGAGGTGGCTATCATTATGGGTACCTTGCCATTTGCTTTGGTCGGTAGTATTTGGCTGATGTATTGGTTGGGCTTTAACTTCTCGGTATCAGTTGGCGTTGGGTTTATTGCATTGTCAGGTGTGGCGGTTGAAATTGCGGTAATCATGTTGAACTTTCTCAACAACAGTCTTGATGCACTCAGGCAGAAATTAAAAGAATCCAATGACACTTTGACTAATGCGCTGTTGAAACAAGCGGTTTTGGAGGGATCCGGATTACGGGTTAGGCCCGTAATGATGACTTCATTGTCCATCATTGTTGGATTGTTACCCATACTGTTCAGCCAAGGCACTGGTTCTGAAGTCATGAGCCGAATCGCAGCTCCTATGGTTGGTGGCATGATCAGTGCTTTGATTTTGACACTGATAGTGCTACCGGTAATTTACTACCTTTCAAAAAGCCTGGATTAAGAAATAAATAAAAGATGTTTATGGTCGTGAACACTTCATTGCGTTCACGACCGTAAGGTTAATTAGAAGCAAAAATCAAACCCAAAAGACATGTTGTACCAATGGGGTTAGATTTTTTAAATCGAATATTTAAGAAGAAAACAATCATGAACAAACAGAAACTATATCGATACAGTCGAAAAATTCATAAATGGGTAGGGCTCTTCATTGCATTGCAAGTGCTATTCTGGATTGTTGGGGGGCTTGTAATGAGCTCAATACCCTTGGATAAAGTCCATGGCAAGCATCTTCATAAGAACTCAGCTTTGGAGCAAACTACGATTTCTGATTACCAGGTGTCGATTGCCTCTGTTCTAAATAAGAACTCACACAATCCAACATCTATAACGTTCTACCGAGTCAACCAAGAGCCTGTTTACGAAATTGAAGACCAGAGTAAATATTATTACTCAGGCATTACAGGGGATCATTTAGAACCACTTTCTAAAACACAAGTACATGAGTTAGCAAAAAAATATTTCACAGGACAAGAGGCAGTTAAAACCTCTGAGTTGATTGATCAAATACCACTGGAAGCTTCAAAATTGAAAGCGCCTGTATGGCAAATATCCTTTGATGATTTTGTTAATACTACTTTTTATATTCACCCATACAACGGACAACTGTTAACTGTAAGAAGTGACATTTGGCGATTGTTTGATTTTGTGTGGATGCTTCACATTATGGATTACGACACACGCGATGATTTTAACAATCCATTGTTGATCACTTTTGCTGCTAGTGCACTCATATTCACAATCAGTGGAATAATTTTATTATTCCAGGTGTTTAGAAGGAGAAAACGTTGAGAGCACACTGATTAGCGTTTCTCCAAATATCAAGGCCTTAAGCGATTGAACTGGTTATGACTAGCCTTTATGAACTGTTTAAAAAAGGGAATCTATATCCGACCTCATTAAATATGCCAAAAACCTCTTGACCACCTCGATTATTTTGATCACAATAGAGGCTTTAAAAATCGAGGTGCGTGTGAGCCAAGAATCAAAAACAGTCGACGATAAGGTAGAAGTGATCAACAAATTGAGCCTTCTTGGGATTTCTATTGATCAGGTCAAAGAAATTGCTCTAAGAGCAATAACTGCTAAGTACAACGCTGTCAGCAACCACCCTCAGAATGCAGGAGGTATGTTGGCCTACATTGAAGGTGTCAAAACCTTAAGGGATGAACTCGGAAGAGACAGTGATTGGGAGCTTGCCAGGCCAAACAACATGGAAACCATTAGGAACTCAAAAACTAAAATTGAATTTGCATATTCTAATGTTGATTATTCTTGCAGGGCAGAGCATAACCCCCAACCCCTCTCTAAAAAAGGCAAGGCCTCAAAAAAGGCAGTCGACAATAACCAGTTACCTTTGTTTGGGGATGACATTGATTCTACTACGGTTGGAAACTATCAACTGTGGTACGTTTTAGTAAGTGAAAAAAATGGACATATAAATGCTGAGGTTTCTCTACCAACATCAATGGAAGACGGTTGTTTTACGTCATTTAAAGAACGAATATTTTGTGTGATTAACGCCACTACTGATGAGATCGGTGATCTTTACGATGTGTCTAACGATGAATTAGAATACGACGACGAAATCACCATATCAAGAAAATGAGTCAAACGTTCAATCCAATTAGATTATCTCTGGCAAGAAAGCGAAACAGGTTAACTAAAAAGACCTTGGCGTCTTTAGTTGGATTGACTCCAGACTCAATTACCAGGCTTGAAAATGGTACCCAGTCTCCACAAGATGAAACGATCAAAAAACTGAGTAAAGCATTGAAATACTCCGTAGAGTTTTTCTTTAAAGACAGTCCAGACATAATCACAGCTGATAATGTTAACTTCAGAAGCCTTTCAACCATGATTGCAAAAGATAGGGATGCTTTTCTTGCAGTTGGTAGCTTGTCTTTTGATGTCATTGATTGGGTTGATTCCAAATTTGTTTTACCAAAATTAAAGGTGCCAGATTTAAGTGTTGGATATACTCCAGATTCTGCGGCCGCTGTGATTCGAGATCAATGGGGAATAGGGCAGCAACCTATTAGTGATTTAATTAAACTGATTGAATCTAAAGGTGTAAGGGTTCTTTCCTTGAATGAAAGTATTGAAACCGCAGATGCCTTTTCATTATGGCGCAATGGAGTTCCTTACATATTTTTAAATGGAAATAAAACCGCAGAAAGAACCAGGTTTGATATTTCACATGAACTCGGTCACATTGTTCTTCACCGAGGTGGCAGGGTTAAGGAATCCCCGATTAAGATTATTGAGAAAGAGGCTGATACATTTGCATCCTGTTTTTTAATGCCCGAGTGTGACGTCCGCTCCACTGTTAATGGTTTTATCTCAATTGATAAGCTGTTAAGGCTAAAACAAAGATGGAGAGTCTCACTAGCAGCACTCTGTTATCGAATTCATAAGCTTGGCATTGTATCTGATTGGCAGTATAGAAATTTTTGTATTGAAATAAGAAAAAGGTATGGAAAGTCCGAACCTGCCTCAATTCAAAGTAAAGGATCTTCTTTGTGGAGGATGATTTTTTCTGAACTCTGGAAAGAAAAGATCACAATAAATCACATTGCCAAAGAGCTTGCGTTACCTGTTAATGAAATCATTGGCCTCACAAAGTTTGAATCCTTGGACGTAGCTGAAAAAGATAAAAACAAAGGAAATAGCCTCAAACTCGTAAATTAAAAGTAGGATAAAGTCAAAAATCTCACTATGTCCGATACGCTTTAGTATTGGACATAGTGTGAAAATCCATATATACTGTCGTTTTAGATTTTTATACGTCGCATGGCAATCAAAAAACCATTTCCTTTGTATCCCTTGTACAGCGAATTAAAAGAAATTTCACTGTCAGATTACCCACAGCTTGAAGCTGAGTTACAAACAATGAATGACTGGCAAAGACAGCATTTTTGTTGGGGCCAAATGTTTCTAGAATACATTGGAAGAAATAAATCTGAACACACTTACACACGATTTAGAAATGAAACAGAACGATTTCTGCTTTGGTCGATGTACGTAAAAAATAAACCAATCGACACTTTTAAGAAATCTGACATTCTTGAGTATGCAGATTTTTGCTGGAAGCCACCAGCTTCATGGATAGCCACACGCAATCACGATAGATTTGTCTGGGACAATGGATTTTTTACTTCCAACAGATCATGGAAACCTTTCAAACTCCAGGCACCCAAAAGTCAAAAAGACAAAGAGATTTTAAAGAAAAAATATAAACCATCTCAACAAACATTAACCTCAACATTTACAGGAGTGATATCTTTTTTCAACTATTTGATGGGTGAAGAACTGGTGTTGGGAAACCCAGCACAAATTGCTAAAAAAGACTGTAAGCATTTCATCACAGAGTCGCAAATAAAAGAACCCAAGCGGTTGACTGAAGATCAATGGGAATTTGTTCTGAAAACTGCAGTTTTGATGGCAGATGAAAACCCAATATTTGAACGCAACTTATTCATCATTGCTTCATTGAAAGTATTGTTTTTAAGGATTTCAGAGCTATCTGAACGCAAAGAATGGTCGCCAGAAATGTCTCATTTTTGGGAAGATGCCACAAAAAACTGGTGGCTACGTGTGTATGGAAAAGGACGAAAAATAAGAGATGTCACTGTACCTGCAGACTTTTTGCATTTTTTAAAAAGATATCGAGAGTCTAGAAGCCTTAGCCCCCTACCCGACAGCAGTGATAAATCACCTTTGATTGAAAAAATTCGTGGGACTGGTGGCATGACGTCTCGACATCTTAGGAGACTTGTTCAAGATACTTTTGATCATGCGTATAGCTCCATGAGTAAGTCTGCTGGCAAAATCGAAGCAAGAAAGCTTAAAGAAGCCACCACACATTGGCTCAGACACACTGGTGCGAGCATGGAAATTGAAAGAGGAAGATCTTTAAAAGATCTATCTGAGGATTTGGGTCATGCCAGTATGGCTACCACTGATACGGTTTATGTACAAACTGAGAATAAAAAGCGTGCAGAAAGTGGTAAGACCAGAAAAGTCATTAAATAAAGTTTTCTTTTCAATAGTATAAAAGGCTTTTCTAAAAGTTCAGATCACTTCAATCTGACCGCTGCTAATACCTTCTACGTATAGGTTTGATGCTCAAACTGTCATTAAATCATAAGAATTGTATATGCGAGGTTGTTTAGCCACCTGGTGTAAACAGTTGAATGAACTCACTCCAGTCAATGAAGATTGACATGATGGTGGCAACGATGCTTAACAATGCAAGAATACGTGACACTAAATCATATGATTTACTTGTAGCAAGCGTGTCGTATCTTTGTTGGTTAATGATGCCAAAGAATTTGAGTAGTCCAATGGGTGCTCTGATGATCCGTTTAATGCCTCTGGGGTAAAGGTTTGCAAAAGAATAGCTGAGTTCGGGTGATTTCTGTAACTGTTCCAACTGTCCATTTAACTTCAACAATGTGTCATTTAAACGGTTGTATACCTCCGTGGCCAAACGCCCTGTGCTTGTTAAGAGTTCATCCCTTAATTCCGGAACAAAATTAAGAAACAATTGATAATTCGTGTGGATATATGATGCACCAATTGGCTGGTATTGAAATCGTGTACCGAACTTGTTTGATATTGACTGCATCTTTTGTGATGATTTCATCAGCCATGAATATTGATCATCAGAACGTGCACGTGTTTTGTAATACTCAGTCAATTTATCTTGGTAAAGAATAATGAATTCATTTTGATCGGATATTGACTGTTTCATCTTTGCAACGCTCATAAAACCTAGCAAGTAAGGTAGCGACAAAATGCCGATGATGATTATGTATTCCATATACTATTTGATTGATTTTGGTGTTTTGGGGCCCGGCGCATGCAAAAAAATAGATATCAACATCATTAGCACACATCCTTCACTCGCAAGACAATGTACATCAATCAATAATAAATGTATACCGTCATGCTTTGATAAGCATGATCTGATGCGCCGTACACTGAACCTTAACTTTCCACATCACTCAAAGTATCAAAATATAAAAAGCAAGCAAATAAAACCCTTAATATCTGCAGCTTAAGTGATCACTGATGCATAATTTGGCTGGATATTGTCCAACACCCTTCTAAAGCTCGCAAACTTAAAGAAGCCACAACTCATTAGCTACGTCATACAGGAGCCAGTATGGAGATTGAACGTGGACATGCTTTAAAAGATCTGTCGGAAGATTTAGGACATGCGAGCATGGCAATGACTGATACTGTCTATGTTCAAACTGAGAATAAAGTCAGAGCTGAAAGCGGAAAAAGTAGAAAAGTTGACTCTGAAAAGTAAACTGTTTCAATAGCTTACATAGGTTTGGTGTCCATTTTTGGTTAAATCCGGCACTTCACCCTATATTCATTGTAAGTCATTGATTTCACACTTGGCAGGGATTTTTTGAGTGTACAAATAACAAATTCTGAACGGATATAAATACACAAATGCAATCATATCCGCATATTACGGGCTAAAAGTTGATTTTGAGGTTTTTTTCTTTGGATATGATTCTGCGCCAGGTCGTCAGGTAACACTTAGTTAGCATATTTCCACCCATTAATTAGTACCACATAAAACACGTTATGTTATACTAATAGGGCATTCATAGATTAGCCAGAATGGACCTAACTACACTCAATAATTCCCAGCTACCTTCTATTATTACTGTTGAGCCAGTAGCAACGCAGAAAGCTTTCATCAATTTCTTTACTGCATCGATACAAAATTCCAATACACGCCAGGCATATTACAGGAACACATTGCGTTTTTTAAAATGGGTGATGGCCAGACAAATGAAGTTAGGAGATGTTGAGCCATTTCATGTAGCAGCATATAGGGAAGTGCTGATCAAAGATTTATCAGCACCAACAGTCAAGCAACATCTATCTGCATTGAAAATGCTGTTTGATTTTATGGTAGAAAAACAGTGCATTGCATTTAATCCTGCTGCAGGTGTAAAACCACCCAAGCACTCATACAAGAATGGCAAAACACCAAAGCTGACCCAAGAACAAACAAGGATGTTCTTTGATAGTATGGATGGTACTAAGTTAATTGATTACCGAGACAGGGCTTTAATTTCGGTTATGCTTTTTTCATTTGCACGTATTTCAGCGACCGTTGGAATGCGAATATGTGATTACCGAGTAAATGGACGAGAAGCTGAGTTTTTGCTGATCGATAAAGGAGGGCAGGAGAAAATAATACCAGTACATCATATAGCAGCTAGGTATGTAGATGAATACATAGAACAAGCTGGTTTTCACTCACAGTCTAACGAATATCTGTTCCGTAGTTTTGAAAAAGGTAAATCTGAATTATCAAATAAGCCACTTGACCGAACGAATGCCTGGGCAATGGTTAAACGTAGAGCGAAAAGGGCTGGCCTATCTAATTTAATTTCAAACCATACATTCCGGGGAACAGGTATGACTAATTTTTTAGAAAATGGCGGAGAACTAGAAATTGCTCAAGAAATAGCTGGACACTCTGACGTAAGAACTACAAAATTGTACGATGGAAGAAAACATAAAGCGACAAAATCAGAAATTGAAAGAATAAGGTTTTAATCTGTTACTTCTATTATTCAAAGGAGGGATAAAATTAATCAAGTTAGATCCATAATATTTTAGAAGTGGTATTTATTTCTAAAATGGACTTCAAAAACATAACTTTTTAGGAGAAATTATAGTGGCTTCAACTGATGCAGAACTTATTGAATTCTTTGAACTGAATCAAGGGACTCTTACTCAGGAGAGGAGTGATTTCTTACTGCCTCAAATTGTAGATTTTGTTGTTGATAGAAAATGGATTAATGCATCACCCGAATATCAGAGGCGTCAAGTATGGGACAACAAAAAGAAATCTCGGCTTATTGAGTCTTTATTAATGAATGTTCCAATACCACCTATTTACCTTTTTGAAAATGATTACAACCGCTACGAAGTTATGGATGGTCAACAAAGGCTTCATGCTGTAGTAGACTTTTATAAAAATACGCTCAAATTGACCGGCCTTGATTCTTGGAAGTCTTTTAATGGCCTAACATATGACAGTCTTCCAGAGAAAATTAAAAGAGGCTTAGATAGAAGACGCTTAAATTCAACCGTAATAATAACAGATCTAAAAAATCAAGCTTACGACACATCGGATATAAGACGACAAGTTTTTGATAGGCTTAACACTGGCGGTATGCCACTTCAAGCTCATGAACTCCGTAACTGCCTATTTCCAGGTAAGTTTAATAAATTATTAATTGAACTTTCATCCCACCCAATTTTTACTGATGCATTTAAGATACCTCGTCATTCTGCTCATGTAACTCAGGGGGGAAGAATAAACCCAACATTAGCAAAAAATTCTTTGTTCAGAAGAATGAAAGACTGTGAGTATGTACTTCGTTTCTTTGCCTTTCGACCAGAGAAAGCTATCAGAAGCTCAATCCCTAAAATTTTAGACCGGTGCATGGAAGAGAATCTTGAATGCAATGAAACAACAGTTAATAAGTTTAGATTAGACTTTGAAAGATGCCTAAATCTATCAAGTCAAATGTTTGAAGAAAAGGTGTTTCAGTTGCCTGGTAGCTATGGAAATGGTAAGGCATCTGTACCATTGTATGATGCAACAATGATTGCGATTGATCGATTGAAAGGACATGATGATGAGCTGTTAAAAGCAGGCCCCAAAGCCATGAAAATTTTAGAAGAGAAATTAGAAGATACCAATTACTATGAAATAGTTATTGGTAAAACTGGTACAGCTAAAGCTATGAAGGCTAGAATAAATCTTCTAACAGCAATACTTAAAGAGGCAGCGAATATTTGATGCCACTTTCTAATACTTTGAAAGCATTTGAGGCGAGGCTTGATGAGATAGCTACACATCAACAATTTGTTTCCTCTTCTTTGAAAATAGGCAGAGAAGCTTCTTCTTATTGGGATTACAAGACACTCACACAAGTGAATAATATTAAAAGTTTAGTTAATGAACATCAAGCTGGAAGTAAGCAAGTTCGGCTTGAAGATTTATGTGGTGCGTTATCTGTACAATTATTTGCTGCTGTTGAGTGGTTTATTGGTCAAACATTAACTAAGTCTGTGCAAAGAATTAGTAATTTAGTTGAAAATTTTGATGATCTTCCTCCCGAGGTTAACAAAAACCATATCATTCTGACAGGAAGGGCTCTTACTAGAATATTTGAGTCACCACCTCATGAACGTTTAGATAAAGATAAATTATTTAGAAGCCTTTCAGGATGTGTAAAAGGTAGTAAGTCTTTTGAGATTAATGACGACATTTTTTCATTTTATTTACCTAATATTGATTCAACCAACTTATCTAAATGCTTATTAAGAATTGGATTAAAACTTGATTGGGATTTAATTGGTGAAAATAAAAATTTACAAAAACTTTTTCAAGTGACATCCAAGAGAAAGACTGCTAATGAATGTTCAACTTTTTTAGATCAGTGTGCAAAAAACAGAAATGCTGTTGCACACAGAGGTGATGGTTCTGCTACCACTGAATTTGAAGAGCTTACAAAACAGATTTTTTTCTTTAGGAATTTATCCAAGTCATTGGTTGAACAGGTTATTTCACATTTAAATCAAATTTAATAGAATTTTGGGCTACAAGTATCATCAGTATTATTTCTTTAAAATTCATAAAATATTACTGGATACCAAATTAACCACTTTAATAGGAAATTAACTCCTTTAGTTGTAGAAAAGTAACCACTTTGGTTGGACGTCCAAAACTAAAGATACAACTAAACCACTAAACATAATCAGCTCGTAAGTTATTGATTTTCCCATTCTGAAACAACTTTTACAACTAACCTACTAAACAAAATGGCTTGGATTGCTCAATTATTTCTGAAGTTCTTATTAACAACTAACCCACTAAACTAACACACCACGATTAGTTCTAATAATTTCATGATTAGTTTAAATCCTATTTCACCTAGGTTTAAGCTTGGTGTAGGGGGCATCGAAACCTTTCCGTATTACCAAGGCTGCTGAACCTTGTAGACAAAAACACAATAACATGAAATGTGAAAGAAACAGTGCCTGGAGAAGGTTCAAAAATATAACTCCAATTCCTAGTAATGTACGTTTATATTTAATATGCTCGCCCAACCAACCTGGTCTGGATTTAACACTGATTCTGGTTTTTTCGTGACTCTAATTTCACTCATTATTTTCCTTCTTTATTGGGAACATAGCATTTATACCTTTATAAACGCTCAATTTTCCTAACACATTAGGAAAATAGTTTACCTGTACACCGGAGCAGTCTGTTCTTCCAATATTTTGGTATGGGTTAAAGTTGGGCAGGTTTTACCCGATTCCACTATCTTCGTGATAGTGTGTTACAAAGTTTGGTTTATTTCATTCCAATTTTCATCATCTTATCTTTTAATACTTTTAAAACATTAACTGCTACAAAATTTATTTAAAATTCAACAAATTTAATAACTGTCATGAGGCATGTTTATTAAGCTGAGTGAATATGCAATTGAAGTCTATGAGCCAGTGTCTCATTAATGTCAACTTGTTCGTGCCTTTGATTTAGATTTTGAATTAAAAAAGGGTTTGAGCAATTATTTAAGGCATTCAAGCATGAATCAAGTTTCAATTGCAGATGATCTAGAAGCCAAAATAAAAGCGTGCCTTAAAAAGGCGGGTTTAACGTAAAAAAAAGTTCATATTGCTAGGTCTCTGGATTAGTGAAATTAATGTTTTGGCAACATCGTTAAGATGTTGATGAGACTATCTATTAGCAAGGTCTTGTCATATCACTATTCTGTTAAAAGACATTAATTAATCTCAAACAACTAAATGCGGAGATAAAAAATGATAAGCATGATTCATAAGTCCCTATTTATCCTTGGGTTGATTATATTGAGCATAAAGTCTAATGCTTGCGGTGGCAATACTGATATGTTTGTTACCACATGGCAAACAAACATTGCAAACCCAAATGAGCAATCTTTACATATTGTTCTAACCAATGGTGGATTTGATGACTATAGCTATAATGTAGATTGGGACTGTGACGGCGAGTTTGATGAAACAGATATTACTGGTGATTTGGTTCACACATTTGGTTCCCCTGGCACATACCAAATTGGTATATATGGTGATTTTCCATCTTTCAAATTAGTTCACAGCGCAATAAACGAGAAGCAGAAACTAGTTGGAATTGAACAATGGGGTACCAACAACTGGAGGAGCATGTCAAGGGCGTTTCAAGGTGCTTCTAATTTAGTTGTTAACGCAACTGATATTCCAAATCTTTCATCTGTGAGCGGATTGAATAACATGTTTGAAGGTGCCACCTATGCCAACCCAGATGTAAGCAACTGGGATCTTTCAAATATAGATAATATTTCAGGCATGTTCCGCGCGGTAAACTTTAACCCTGATGTCAGCAATTGGGATACATCTAATATTGTAACAATGGTCCGAGTTTTTGAAAATGCATTGGGCGCGGAACCTGATGTCAGCAACTGGAATACCTCCTCAGTTACCAACATGAGCTATATGTTCTCTGGAGCGAGCAGTGCTGACCCTGATGTAAGTGGTTGGGATACCTCCAACGTAACCAACATGAGTAATATGTTTTCTGGAGCGAGCAGCGCTGAGCCTGATGTAAGTAGTTGGGATACCTCCAATGTGACCAGAATGAACTCAATGTTTCGAGATGCTACCAAGGCTAACCCTGATGTAAGTGGTTGGGACACCTCCAACGTGACCTACATGAGTAGTATGTTTTTTGGAGCGAGCAGTGCTGAGCCTGATGTAAGTGGTTGGGACACCTCTAACGTGACCAGCATGGTCTCAATGTTTTTTGGAGCGAGCAATGCTAACCCTGATGTAAGTGGTTGGGATACTTCCAACGTGACTGACATGAGCGCAATGTATTATGGAGCGAGCAATGCTAATCCTGATGTAAGTGGTTGGGATACCTCCAATGTGACCAGAATGAACTCAATGTTTCGAGATGCTACCAAGGCTAACCCTGATGTAAGTGGTTGGGATACTTCCAACGTGACTGACATGAGCCTAATGTATTATGGAGCGAGCAATGCTAATCCCGATGTAAGTGATTGGGATACTTCCAACGTGCTCAACATGGGTTTTATGTTTTTTGAAGCGAGCAGTGCT
This sequence comes from Marinicella sp., assembly GCA_965230295.1. Lineage (GTDB taxonomy): Bacteria > Pseudomonadota > Gammaproteobacteria > Xanthomonadales > Marinicellaceae > Marinicella. The sequence continues at coordinate 3,784,796 of OZ246001.1, forward strand.
AACCCTGATGTAAGCGGTTGGGATACTTCCAACGTGACTGACATGAGCGCAATGTATTATGGAGCGAGCAATGCTAACCCTGATGTAAGTGATTGGGATACTTCCAACGTGGTCAACATGGGTTCTATGTTTTTTGAAGCGAGCAGTGCTAACCCTGATGTAAGCGGTTGGGATACTTCCAACGTGACCAACATGGGTTTTATGTTTTTTGAAGCGAGCAGCGCTAACCCTGATGTAAGTGGGTGGGACACCTCCAACGTGACCAACATGAATTTTATGTTTTCTGGAGCGAGCAACGCTCACCCAAATATACTTTCCTGGAACATTGAAATGGTAATCCATATGTATAAATTCTTGACTGATTCATCTCTACCACCGAGGCAATATGACCTAACACTCCAAAACTTTGCTTCTCAAAATGTTCAAAGTGATGTCGATTTTTCTGCAGGGGATTCTTGGTACTGTGATGATGTTAATAGGCAGGTACTTATTAATAAAGGCTGGGATATTTTCGATGCAGGTCAAGGCTGTGGTTTGGACTTGTCAGTTTCCATAAATAATATTGCCCCTCATGTAGTTGGTGGAGAGATAGTGAAATACATTGTTACGGTAAAGAACACTGGATATGAGGACTCACTACCAGGAAACTCAACACTGGAAATCAATTATTCTCCAGCTCATTTTAACCTAGTAAGCTTCGAGTGTTTATCACTTGTCAATGCAACTTGTTTTGACGATGGCGGCATATTAAGTTTTACAATTGATGCATTTGCTGAGAGCGAGATGAAGGTGTTGATATCGGCAGTACCGAATGCTTTAATTGGTTCACAGGTGAATATGCAAAGCAACATTTCAGTGGTTAATCAGGAGGACCTGTTTATGCCAGATAATCAAGACGAACTGATCGAAGTTGTTCTGGCTTCTGATGATCCTATTTTTTACAGTCGTTTTGACTAATTTAATGCATAAGTACTTTATGGCACAAATAAATACTGTTCTGAATAAGTGGAAAAAGTATATATTGTTTGCTTTTCATATAAAGATGTATCGGAATCAGTCATGAAAGAACATAAACATTAAGAGATAATGAGCCTGGTATAATCATCCAGTATGTTTACAAATAATTCTAACCCCAGCCAATAATCTTGAAGTAAGTAAAATCATTCTGCCAAATCTGATTCATTCGGGTACTGGGTTTGTCAAACTTATCTAAAGCTTGCACCAGAATGTAAGCTGGAGATTTAACCAAGCCTTGTAACTTCAACAGCCTTTACTTTGATTATGATATATGAAACCTTGGGAATCGCTATATTTGACCGTCAGTTCTTGTGGCGTTACATTGGCATGGTTCAAAGCCATTTCAGCAATGGCTTGTTTCAGTGATAAAGTTTCTGCGCAAAGATTTTTTGAGAACCAAAAGAGTGCAGGATACTCTGGCCTTACAACAACGCCCTCATATTACATTTAGCTAATTTGTTTGCAACAATTTTAAAATTTATTGCAACCAGCTTAATATCGCCCCTAAAACATTATTCATATTATGTGTGTATGCACGATTTTTTCTGAATTTTCGTGAACTGAGAAAAATCAATCATTTGAATGGCTTAGATCTACTGATCAATATTAATGAGGTATACCATGAATACAAAGGTTCTTAACAATAACAAAATTTTATTAACAACAGCAATATTAATGGAATTAACCACTCGACCTACGACTGTCAACGCCGCCACTATCTTCGTCGACCAAGAAAATTGTCATTTAGCTTCAGCAATCGTTGCTGCAAATACTGATTCTGCTGTATTTGGTTGTACAGCTGGTTTTGGAGCAGATGAGATCGTTTTAAGCTCAAGAACCCAGATTGTTCTGAATGAGGCCCTGCCAATTATTAACAGTTCCATCACTATACAAGGCAATGAATCAAGCATTGAAAGAAATAGTACAGATATATTCAGGGTGATAGATGTTCAGGCTGGTTCCTTAACTTTAAACGACGTTACTTTGAGTGGCGGTGCTTCTGAAAATTCAGGTTATAGGACGGATTATGGTGCAGGTATAAGGGTGTCATCTGGAAAACTGTATACAAACAATGCTATTGTTAAGAACAACAGCGGAATTGGTGTTGCTGTATTGAACAATAGTATCGCAACCATCAACAACTCTGTGGTTGAAAATAATAACGGTTTGGCAACATATTTCAGCGGTGGAGGCGGGCTTCATATTGAAGGCAGCCAAGTAGATGTGCTCAACAGTGATATTTCAAATAATAACAACAATTCAACTGGGTTTGGTGGGGGTGGTGTCTATATTTCAAATTACAATGCCCTATCAATTGTGAACATCAACAGCAGCAGTATTAATAACAACACTTCAATCCGCAGTGGTGGTGGAATAAGTGCCATTGCCAGTGGTGCAGGGGGGGCAGATGCTATTACTTTAAATATAAGAAACTCAACCATTAGTGGAAATACAACTGATGAAAATGGTGGAGGCATACACTGTAACCTTATCAATTCATCAATCATCAGTAGTACAATCTCCGCAAACACAGCTACTGGATACAGGGGCGGTGGGATTTCATGCGGCATCAGTTTTTTACCAGCAGGATCTGTTGTTAACATTGAGCACAGCATTATATCTGGAAATATTGCGGAAATTGGTAGTGAGATTAACGATTTGGATTCGGTATTTTCAAATGGCTATAACATCATAGGTCAGCTGGGTTACAATGGAATAGCAGGACCACTCACGCCTGTTGTATCAGATTTGGTGCCCACCGTTAGTATCGAAAATATAATCAAAAACCTTGCTGATAACAGTTCTAACAATAACAAGGGTATGACTCATAATTTAGTGACTGCTAGCCCAGCCATTGACTTGATTAACAACAACATTGATTGCGAAACAAGGGATCAAAACGGAGTAATCCGACCACTTGATGGAGATGGGTCCTCAACTAGCGAGTGCGATGCGGGTGCTGTTGAATACGAATTTCACTCTGATTTGATTTTCAGCGACGGCTTCGAATGACTAACACGCCACCAATTTGTGCACTTATTGAAATTATATTTACTAACACTACCTTTAAATTATGTCATTAGATAAGTGCGCATTTTTTCCATTTTTACCTTTTTACAATAACACTAAAAGCGACCTATGCTTTTATATTGTAAAAACATATAAAACAATAGTTAGTTTAATCCTAATTTCACCACTATTACTTTTAATCCAATAGAAAGTGATTTTACTGTGAATGATTTAATTGCTTTTAGAAATTTTGACTGACTTATAATTACCTATTTACTGAATTTAATCCTTATACCAATTTTTTACTTTTTATTCCTGTTAATAAACAACACTATGGGTACGTCTTCAATTTCATCAATTCAATAAGATATATTCAATTTGCTTACTATTTATTTTTTCTTGTATCACAATTTACAGATACTTACATCATTCCAAAAATCATAATTATCCCTTTGTTTTAAAATAACCAAAGTTATTTAAACATCATCGAAGTCATTGAGTGTTTTGACTTTATCTTCATCAAATGTATGGAAAGATAATTGCAATTAACCTATAGAAAAACGAGAACATAGCGCGTTCTTTAACACGATATTTATCAGTGTGTAAAACCCAAAAAATTTACACTAATAAAACAATTTCACTTACAATGACTGTGTGTGCTTTAAAAAATATTTTATCCATCATAAATTACTCAGGTAATGAATGATTTGTCATTCTTGTAATAACATTCGTCTTATCTGTTTTTGTGTTGGCATCTAAGGTTATGGAATCAGTTCATCCAATGAGATTGATGATGTATAATTCTGGTGAATTCAATATCTATTGACTACGGTAATTAAACATTTTGAAAAAAATTATTTTTATAATATTTTTATGTTGTAGTTTTACAACCAATGCCAATAAATATTTTGGGCAGCCCCTTGCGGAAATATATACACCAAGTGAAATTCAAGGACATTTCCAAAACTGGTGTCTGTATCAAACTAATAATGATTTCATCTACGTGTGTAATGGTAACAGTATTCGAGTCTGGGATGGCGAGTCATGGAGTTTGTTGAGGCTGCCGAATAATTTAGGTCCAAGGCAACTAACAGAATGGAAAGGGCAGATATATTTGGGATTACCAAAAGATTTAGGTCTATTGAGCGAAAATGGTCAAGGGGTAAAGCAATTCAAAAGTTTGCTTACTGATGATGAAACACTAGAAATTGATCAAATTTGGTCAGTGGCTGCCACAGAAGATTATTTGTACTTTGTTGATACTAGTCAAATTTTTGTTTGGGATAATGAAAACTTAACACAATATGACATCCCCGACTTTAAAAGCAAAGTTTACAAATTTAAAAATAAGCTGTATTTAAAAACTTATGATGACATATATGTCTACGAAATAACACCCACAGGCCTAAATAAAACTAATTGGCAATTACCGGAGAGGGGTTTGATTCGAGGAATGTTTCAAACAGCATATGGTGATTTTATGGTCACCAACAACTTTGGTATATATTCTATAGGTTCTGAACTAGAACTGATCAAAAACCCCTTTAACTCAGACGTATTCATTTTTAACAGCATCCTCACAAATGATGGGTATTTATATGTTGCATCTATCAACAAGGGCCTTTTCATACTTGATCATAAACTAGATATTCGATTGAATTTGACGCAGTCAGACAAATTTGGCATGAGCCAAGTGGCTGATGTTATCCAAGATCGACAAGGGAATATATGGGCGGCTGGTTCTCCAAATATAGTGGTTATGCAACCACCACACATAATGGGTAAAATCGTATTTGATGGTGATAATAACACTGTTTTGAATATTAAAAATATAGGCGATGAAACTATTGCGCTTGGTCGAGGGGCTTACAAATTGTCTGATGATAATGAGAGGCATCAGGCAAAATTTAAACATTGGTTGGAATTCAGAACTGTCAATGATGTTATTGAATATGATTATGATATCCTGGTATTTGCCCATAGCACAGGGATACAAGTTGTCAATTATGTCAATGGCCAGGCAAGAAAAAAGCAAAACCTATTAACAGGAACTCATGTTAATTCGTTATTCCGTCACCCAAGGACATCTTTTATTTATGCAGCTTCAGATGATGGCCTATTTGAAATAAAACAAGAACGAAATCAATGGATTGTTGAGTCTGTAGATGGTGTTTCCGAAGATGTTAGTCGGTTGATAATGGGAGACCAAGGCTATTTATGGGTGGGCGATGATTATGGAAATATATTTCAAGTTGAACCCAGCCAAATTGGAACTTCTAGTAAATTAATCAGGGTGTTTACTGAAAAGAATGGAATAGCCCAAAGCAACGTTGTACCTTTTGTCATAAATAATCAAACCTATATTGGAACATTTGATGGCGCCATGCAATGGGATGAATTCAATGATAATTTACAAATGGCAGAAGGCTTGCCAGAGATTTTTACAACCAAAGGGCAAGACATTCACCGAGTTTACCAAGATCATGATAATAACACTTTTTACCGTATCGGTAACCACAGTGGGTTAGCAAAATTTAATCAAGAAAAATGGAGTATAAATGAAAAATTGTTTTTACCATTTAAAGCTAATTCAATTCAATCATTTTTGAAGGTCGAATCGACTTTATATTTTGTTGTTCCAGGTGTAGGTGTCTATTATTTAAACCAACCCGAGCATTCGATTTTACCTCCACAAGGTAAATTACATTTTAGAGCCGTTGAAGATAAACACAAGGGAGAATTACTATTTGATAATGCTGATAACTTAGATTCAATAAATCGTAACTATAATGACACTGCACTCCGCTTGCTTTTTGCTTTTACTGATTACTCCTTACCTAACAAAACTTTATACAGAAGTAGGGTTGTTGGGTCAATTTCTCCTTCATGGTCGGTATGGAATACAGAAAATTTTCGTGAAGTTGATATAACGAAGGGAGGAACTTACGAACTAGAAATCCAAGCTAAGGACGGTTGGGAAAGACTCTCTGAAATCAAAAGCATTACGTTTACTATTGAACCACCTTGGTTTGCTTCATTTTGGGCTTATACCGCTTATGCCATTCTATTTATAATTATTAATATCTTGATTGCGAATTATTATTCGAGATACCGAAATATGAAACTTGAAAAGGCTAAGTTACAACTACAAAAAACAGTCAAGGAAAAAACAAAAAATGTTTATATTAAGGCCATGGAACTTGAACAAACACAAATGGCAAAAGATCGTTTCTTTGATGATTTCTCTCACGAATTAAGAACCCCACTGTCCTTGGTAATGGCACCTTTAGAACAGTTGAGAGACAAAGATAAGAATGATGATCGGATGTTAGATTTGGCAATTCAAAATGCAGATAAATTGAGAAACCAAGTCAATCGATTGTTTCAGATCCATGATGCAAATTTTAACAGCAACGACCTGTCTAAATCAGTGGTAGATTTAAGGGCCCGGGTACAAGAATTGGTAAAAGAATTTATGCCTTGGTCGATTAAATTGAAGCAACACATGGAGTTAGTTACTAACAAGCAAGAAATATCATGTTTTTGTGATGCCGATAAAATGGATGCTGTATTTAGGAACCTGTTAAGCAATGCAATCAAGTACAGTGGTCAACAATCAAATATAAATGTGAATATGGCGCACGATTCGGAGAAGGTTGTTGTTTCAGTAATAGATGATGGACCAGGAGTTGCCCAGCAAGATCAACAAAAGGTCTTTTCTCGGGACTTCAAAAGCGATGAGAATAATCAAAGTGATCAACCAGCTGTTGGCATTGGTTTGTCTATCGTTAAAGATGTAGTAGAAGCGCATAATGGTTCGATCACATTAAGTACCAATCAGCCTCACGGGGCACATTTTATGGTAATGATTCCAACCGGGATGAACGCAAATTGTGCAACTATTGAGAATGAGTCAAGAAATGAGGAAGACTCAACCGAACAATTGCAATTACCTAAAAACGACATAATGACCATTATGTTGGTTGAAGACAATGACGAATTAAGGGAATTTCTTATTTATGTGTTTGCCACATCATACAAAGTAGTTGACTATGCGAATCCAGTAGAGGCACTGAAGGATATTGATGAAATACTGCCTGACGTTATTGTCAGTGATGTCATGATGCCAGAAATGAACGGTATTGAATTCACTGTAGCAGTTAGGGAAAAAACAGTATTTAGCGCGATACCGATCATTTTATTGACAGCCAAATCAACTCAAAGTGATGTGGAAAAAGGTTTAACCCTAGGGGCGACCGATTACATGGTTAAGCCATTTAGCCCCAAAGAATTGTTATTGAGGGTAGATAATCACATTAATACGCTTAAGTCGATCGTATCGCATTATAAAATACCTCTTAAAAGTGCTAAAGCTGTCAGTAAGACATTGCAAAAAATCAATGAAATCATAAAGAACAACTTACATGATACAAATTTCAGCACTTCAGCATTAGCAGAAATGATGTTTATGGATCGAACCACGTTATTCCGTAAAATAAAAAAGGAGGTAGGACTCTCTCCTGTAAAATATATTAAATCCTTTAAAATGGAAGTAGCTGCTCAACTATTGATGGAAAAAGACGTAAGTGTTAGTGAAGTGGCTTATTTAACTGGATTTGATAGTTTGGCTTATTTTTCTGCCAATTTTAAAGCGCATTACCAACAAACACCTTCAGAATATATAGCAAAGTTAGACAGGTAGACTGTATGCAACAAAGCTTATATTCACTGCAACAAGCATAATAACCCCTCTAATACATTCTGCGTAGGATGTGACTCTACTGATTTATCGTTTTGAAAAAAATATAAATCTCTGAATTAACAGAATGAAAAACATTCAATTAACATGACATATCTGATGAGGAAAACGTAATGAAAATACTTAAAGTACCTCTTGCTGTGCATGGATGCATCGAGTTTGAATTTGATGAGTTTGAATTTAATTTATCAGGTTCTTCTGGTTGTTCCGCTATTAATGATGGCAATGTTAAGGGCAAAAATCAGCGTAGAGGTAGAAGTATGTGGAATTTTGAAACTGGCAGCTATGTGATATTGAATGCATGGGAAAGAAAAACCCAATTTTACTAGTGAAAATTAATCACTAAGCAACGAGTATGTGTGCACTTATCGAAAGCTTGTTTCCCCCCCCTTTTTTTTAGTTAGTAGATAAGGGCACATTTTAAATTCATTTAGGAAAAATGTATCAGGTTTTGAGGCATGCTAGATGAAACACAAAAGAAGGTCAATTTATTATAAAGGTGAATTTATCGTTAATGATTTAATAACTGCACATAATTTTGAGTGACTCTTTAAAGTGCCACTCCTCCTAATTGTGCTCCAACCTTAAATTCTGGCAAATACAACTCACCTCGTGTATAACAGAATGGTTGGAGCGCAATCCTTACGTTATACGTGCGGCTGACCACTAATTCGATCGAGTAACAAATAGCATACAAGATACACATTTCAGCACTCAAAGTGTTTGTTAGTCGAAATGATGTTTATGTATCGAATCACTTTACCCCGTAAAATAAAAAAGATAATAGGTGCTCTCCTGTAAAACATAATAAAACCATTAATATGTAATCAACTGCTTAACTATTGCTAAAAAGTTAGTCTGCGTTGGCGTAGTGGCTTACTTTCTTTCGATTTTAAAGCGTTATTGCTAATAAATACCTTCATAAAGTATAGCAAATTCAATCTAATAGGCTTTCTGCAACAAAGCTTATATTCATGCAACAAGCATAATAATTTCCTCTCAAGCATTCTGTATAAAATTCGTATCAGTGGTTTATCGTTTTTCGGTTTACAAAAGTATAAATCATGATTTAAACAAAATGAGAGAGAAATATCATGGATAAAATTACATTTGTGTATATGATTTCAAGTTTGCTTTTTCTAGCTATAAACGGTTTACTCAGTCCGAGCCGGAATATTAATTTAGCTGACATCAATGGAAACAACGGCTTGGTGATTCATGGGGAGCAAACTTCAGATTTTTCAGGTTATTCGGTCAGTAGTGCAGGTGATGTTAATGGAGACGGGATTGATGACATAATTATTGGTGCTTTTGAACCAGATCAGAACACAAAATACAATACTGGGCGCAGTTATGTGGTTTTTGGTAGTGATCAAGGGTTTTCTAATCCATTGGGTTTGGAAAACCTGAATGGATCTAACGGTTTTGTTATAAATGGTGCTGAACACAATGATTCATCGGGCATGTCAGTTGCCTCAGCAGGTGACTTTAATAACGATGGGGTTGGAGATTTGCTTATAGGAGCACCTGATGCATCAACAGGCATTGGATCAGTTTATATCATTTGGGGTAACAGGGAAGAACAATTCCCCAGCCCATTTGAATTGTCAGACATTAATGGTGTTAACGGACTGGTTATCCATGGCGAAGAAGTTCAAGGGAAACTGGGTTTTTATGTCAGTTCAGCGAGTGATGTTAATGGTGACGGAATCAATGATATGATTATTAGCTCACCAAAATCGGATGGCAATGGTACTGTCGATTCTGGTGCTATTTATGTGATATTTGGGAATGAATTGGGGCTTCCAAACCCATTTCGTGTCGGCTCCATTAATGGGGTGAATGGATTTAAGATCAATGGAGTTCCAACTACTGGTGCTCAGTCTGGTTTTTCTGTTAGCAAAGCAGGTGATATTAATGCTGACGGTATTTCTGACCTTCTAATTGGTGTTCCATTTGATTCTAGTAACGGTAATTTGTTGTCAGGAAAAGTATACATTATTTTTGGAAAAAATAATGTATACCCAAATCTCTTTGAACTCTCAAGTATAAATGGATTGAATGGCATTCAGATTAATGGAGAAAATCAGGATGATCATTTAGGTTATTCTGTCAGTTTGGCTGGCGATGTCAATGGCGATAGTATAGACGACATCATTCTGGGAGCGCCATTTGCACAAGCTAATAATAGCGTGCAAGCTGGTGCCGCATATGTGATATTTGGCAGCAATAAAAGACTACCAAACCCATTCAATATATCTACTATCAATGGTTTGAACGGATTCAAGATCACTGGAAATATCATTGGAGGCAAGCTTAGTCATTCAGTAAGTGGTGGAAGCGATATCAATGGCGATGGCTTAACCGACATAATAATAGGAGAACCTGATTCTAGGGCAGGAAGGAGTCATGTAATTTTTGGAAGCAACGAGGATTTCTCTAACCCATATAGCGTTGACTCTATCAATGATTCAACTGGATATACCATTAACGGTGTTAATGGTGGTGATTTACTGGGATTCTCAGTCAGTGGTGCTGGAGATTTTAACGATGATGGTATTGGTGACATTATATTAGGTGCACATGGTGCTGATCCAAATGATATTTTTGAAGCTGGTAACAGCTATGTGATATTTGGGAAAGAACAACCCGTTTTTGCTAATGGATTTGATTAACCATTAAGCAAGCAAGTTTGTGCTCTTATCGAAAGCTTGGTTTTTCCCCTTTCCCTTTTTATCCTAGTTAATAGATAAGAGCACTTTTTAAATTCACTGGTGGAAAATAGATCAAGTTTCGATGACATAAAAGATGAAACACAAAATAACATTAAATCATCCATGTTCAGCCTTTTTAGAAGCTACATTAAAGATATACAAATAAGATTAAGTCTAAAAAAGCTATAACTGCGTTCCAATCAAATTTCTTAATTACTGATCTTTTTAGAATTTTAGGAATGGATTTAATTACTATTCCACCTGTATCTTATTTGTAAATTTTTACAATCTTATGTGGCAATTTATTCTTTTCAATAAAATAACGTGACAAAAAAATGCTCATATTGCGATGTTTGAAACAATTCTCATGACCATCGCAACATTTACAATATGTGACCATAAAAATTTTTAGATATTCTTTCCTGCCTTATACCACACTAATCCAGAGGAGAAAAATGAAGTTATCATTGCTATTAGTTTTATTAATCATCAAACAGCCTATTCAAGCTGGAGAAACTGAGCTCTCAAATCCAATTATGTTTGTTACGCAGTTTCCTATATCGAGTGACTTTGGCACAATTGGATCAACATTTGCAAATCACAGAGCTGACATAGCGGCTGTAGGTAGAGGCGGTGATTTGTACATCAGATACACTAATGGTGACTTAAGAAACTTAACCAGAGAGGCTGGTTTTGGCCAAGTGGGATTGCAAACGGGTAACGGGATTGCTGTTCGTGATCCAAGTATACATTGGAGCGGTGAAAAAGCATTGTTTAGTATGGTTGTCGGAGCTCCAGAAAGATTCGGTTCTAATGAATATTATTGGCAATTATATGAGATAACTGGTTTTGGAGTAGGAGAAACGGTTTCAATAACTAAGATACAAAACCAACCAACTGATTACAACAATATCACTCCGATATATGGATCGGATGATGCAATCATTTTTACCTCAGATATGCCCAGGAGCAAAAACAGGCATAATTACCCACAATATGATGAATATGAATCAACACCCACTAATACAGGGTTATGGAGACTTAAAGAAGGTCGTGTCTCTTTGATACAACACTCACCATCTGGTTCTTTTAGTCCCTTAGTTGATAGTTATGGTCGACTGGTATTTACACGTTGGGATCATTTGCAAAGAGATCAACAAGCTTCCCCAATAAATATAAATGGAGCCTTTAACTACAGCAGTGAATCTCCAAACGCTCAATTACTGAATGAAATCACTGAAGTATTTCCGGAACCAAGACCAATTGAGTTCGATTTATTAAATGGAACCAATCTAGTTGGGCATAGAAGCAATCATTTCTTCCCTTGGCAAATCAATCAGGATGGCACTGAGGAAGAAACATTAAACCATGTGGGTCGTCATGAGCTTCATAGTTTTTTTGCTAGATCTATAAACGATGATTCAAATGTAGTAGATTTCATAATTGGACAAAATCGCCCAAATCAAAACGCCATTCTTAACACCCTTCACTTGAATGAAGATCCCAACAATCCAGGGAGGTTCCTTGCTATTGATGCTCCAGAATTTCAGACACATTCAGGCGGACAATTGATTTCTTTTGATTTACCACTCGGTGCTGATCCTTCTTTAGTAACTGTCAGCTATATGAGCCATGAAAGTACTCGCTATGTGGTAGCAGATGGTACCACCGCTTCTCCAGAGCACGTTGGTTTTTTTCGCGAAGCAAGAACATTAACTGATGGTACTATCATAGCTTCACATACTTCTGAAACGAGGAAGGCCGGTAATGAAGGAACGTTAACTAATCCAGACCCCAGGTATGATTTTACCATCAAAACTTTAACTCAAAACCAATCAGGAAATTGGGTGCCTGATTCCAGAATAACAAATTTAAACACAGTCAACATATCCTATTACAATCCTGATGAGTTGGTGGATTATACTGGTCCTTTATGGGAGCTAATGCCTGTTGAAGTTGTGGCTCGAGAAGTACCTACTTACACCAGCGAAATTTTGCAGCCCCCCGAGCTTCAGGTTTTTGCTGAGGAAAATGTTGATGTCCAGTTATTTAAGGAATTTCTGAAAAACTATCGATTGGCACTTGCGGTGATGCGCGATGTAACTACAAGGGATGAATTAGATTTACAACAGCCCTATAACCTCAAAGTGGCAAGCAGTGATCATCAAACTATTGCTAATAGTGGTCAATTATATGAAATTTCACACATGCAATTTTTCCAAGGAGATCAAATCAGGGGATATGGTGGAATAGATTCCCCCTTAAGTGGGCAGAGAGTTTTGGCTCAATTTCAACATGATTTAGCAGCCGATAAATATAATCTTCCATTCTCATCAAACCCACCTGGAAGTACTGAAATCTTTTCAGATGGTTCAGTTGCATTCTTAGTACCTGCTAACCGAGCGATGAGCTGGCAAACTCTCGCTCCTGATGGTGAGGCTGTTGTGCGAGAACGTTACTGGGTAAACTTCCAACCAGGTGAAATTAGGGCGTGTGGTGGATGCCATGGAGTCAATCAAGTTGATCAAGCAGGGCAGTTACCGTCCACTCAAAAACCAGAAGCTTTGCGAGCATTGTTAGCACATTGGAAAAACACATTCACAGACTTAATTAAGAAGCATGACTTTGAGGTTGTTGAGCAATGATGTGTTTGATGAAAAAAATACAAATTGGTTTTTAAATAAATAATAAATCAGATCTATTAAAACATGGAATGACTGGATGAGAAGACGAATAATTACAAAAGAAATTTTAATTGATGCCAGACCTGAAAAGGTATTTGATGCCTTGACAACGCCTGAAAAAATCATAATTTTTTTTCCAGTTAGCGAAGTGATCTCAAATTGGGAAGTTGGAGGAGTTGTTGAATTTAAAGGAGGTACAAATGATCAATCCTTTACAAACTATGGTGTAATAACAGAGTTTACCAAGCCTCATCATTTTACCTATCAATACTGGATTAATAACTATGGAGAAGAAAAAACCCCTGAGAACCATATTTATATCAGCTACTCTTTAACAAGAAAAGATAACCTAACTAAGCTACAAGTGGTTCAAAGGAACATAAGATCACAAGAGTTGTTTGAAACTATGGATAACGTTGTTTGGGGCAATATCCTTAATAGCCTTAAAAATTATGTAGAGTTAGATACGTAATAACACTTCTTCAATAACTTTTACATCAATGTTGAAATCGGATAATAAATTAAAATTTCAGGCTTCGAATGTATTTTGGTGTGATTGTCATACTATTCTGATTTGATTGTTAACAAAGAAAACCGAACTTAATAGATGATGAATTTTAAGTTATACATGTACCCAACTATTATGTTTGGCTTAAATACAGTGAAAATTTTGAAAATTAACCACTCTAACATATCAATATTTTAGACTTAATCTTACTAGAACAATTCGAATTAAAATATTTAGTAACTTGTCACAAGTTATCTTTCAGTTAATGATTTTATTGATTGTGATTACTATTAATGAAGAATTAGTACGAGGGAAAAATGAAATTCATAATTACAATTGCACTACTTTTGGGATTGGTGGCTGCACCCGTTGATGCAGAAAAAAAAGAATCATCTAAATTGATGACAGATAAACTGTTTTCTGGGATGAAACTAAGAAATATTGGTCCTGCTTATATGTCAGGACGAATTGCGGATATTGAAGTTGACCCAAACAATCCTTCGATTTGGTATGTGGCTGTTGGCTCAGGTGGGGTATGGAAAACCGCTAATGGCGGCATTACCTGGGATCCAATTTTTGATAGCCAACCCGTTTATTCGATCGGTGATGTCACTCTTGATCCTAGTAACTCAAACATTGTTTGGGTAGGCACAGGCGAAAACAATGCTGGTCGTCACTTGAGTTTTGGTGATGGCATTTACCGTTCACTTGATGGTGGTGCTACTTGGACCAACATGGGGCTAAAAAAATCTGAACATATTTCAGATATTATTATTCACCCCAAAGATTCCAATACGGTTTGGGTTGCTGTTCAAGGCCCTTTATGGACTAAAGGTGGTCAAAGAGGATTATATAAAACTACTGATGGTGGTATGAACTGGAAAAACATACTTGAATTTAATGAGTGGACAGGTGTTACATCATTAGTCATGGATTCTCGAAATCCAGATAAACTTTATGCGGCCAGTTGGCAAAGACAGAGAACATTGCCAACCTATGTAGGAACCGGCCCCGGTTCTGGTATTCATACCACAGATGATGGTGGTAAAACCTGGAGAAAATTAAGTGGAGGTTTACCTATTGAAGATATGGGTAAAATTGGCTTAGCCATTTCAGCCCAAAATCCTGATGTTGTTTATGCCGCGATTGAAGTAAACCAACGTAAAGGTGGTGTTTATCGCTCAACTAACCAAGGTGCCAGCTGGAACAAAATGTCCGATGAAGTAGGAAGTGGAACCGGTCCTCACTATTACCAAGAAATCTATACTGACCCACATCGTGATGATCGAATTTACTTAATGAGTAATAACAGTAAATACAGTAATGACGGTGGTAAGACTTGGGCCAATTTAAGTAATCAGTATAAGCATGTTGATGATCATGCCATGGCTTTTCATCCAAAAGACCCTTATTTTATGCTAGTGGGCAGTGACGGTGGTGTGTATGAATCAAGAGACGACATGAAGAATTGGCGTTATATGCAGAATTTACCAATTACTCAGTTTTATAAAATAGCAGTTGATGATTCTATGCCTTTTTACTATATTTATGGCGGTACTCAAGATAATGCATCCCAAGGAGGCCCTTCACGAACAACCAGAGCACATGGAATTAAGAATAGTGACTGGTTTTTGATTTTGAATTGGGACGGACACCAACCGGCTACAGAACCTGGTAACCCAGATATTGTTTATGGGCAAAGACAAGAAGGTAATCTGGCTCGATACCATCGCAAAACCAACGAATACGTATCAATTCAACCACAAGCCAGACCAGGTGAGCCAGGCGAGCGTTACAATTGGGATGCTCCAATTTTAGTTTCAGCTCATGATCCGAAGCGCCTTTACCATGCTTCCCAGAGAGTATGGCGTTCTGATGATAGAGGTAACAGTTGGCGCACCATTTCAGGCGATTTAACCAAGAATGAAAACAGAATGCATATACCGGTAATGGATCGTACGTGGTCAGTAAATTCTGGGTTTGATCTTTACGCTATGTCTAATTACAACACCATCACAAACATCGCTGAATCACCACTTGATGAAAATATTTTGTACGTCGGTACGGATGATGGCTTGATTCAAGTGACATCAGATGGTGGAGCAAATTGGCAGCGTCATCAACTGGCTAACATCAGAGGCGTCCCTGAAACTGCATATGTGAACGACATTCGAGCAGATTTATTTGACAAAGACACGGTTTATGCTGCTTTAGATAATCACAAGCATGGTGATTACAACCCTTATCTGATTAAAAGTACCAATCGTGGAAAGTCTTGGAAATCTATCGCATCGAATTTACCCAATAATCATTTCGTTTGGAGGATTGTCCAAGATCATGTGAATAAAAATCTATTTTTTGTGGGTACAGAATTTGGATTGTTCTTTACTGTTAATGCAGGTAAAGATTGGGTTAAATTAACAGGTGATGTACCAACTATTTCTTTCCGAGATGTAAAAATTCAACGCCGCGAGAATGACTTGGTTGCAGGCAGTTTTGGCCGTGGTATATTTATTTTAGATGACTATTCACCCTTGCGGAGTATCAGTGAATCAACACTTAGACAAGATGCTTTGTTGTTTCCCTCAAGAGATGCCCTCTGGTACATACCAGATGCCTTACATACAAATTCGCACGGGGATTTTGAATACCGAGCCAAGAATCCAGATTTTGGTGCCACATTCACTTATTATCTGCGCGATGGTGTTAAATCAATGAAAGCGCTTCGAGAGGAGAAAGAGCAAAAGAACATACAGAAGGGAGAGTACCCATTGTATCCGGCCTTGGATATGATTGAGGCTGAAGTCAGAGAAACAAAACCAGAAGTTTATTTACTTATAAAAGACAGTGAAGACAACATTGTTCGCAAGGTTGCTGCAAAAACAGGAAAAGGGCTTCACCGAGTCACTTGGAATTTGCGCAAACCGTCTACAAATGCATTAGGCACAGCGCCAAGCTTTTTTGGAAATGTAGGCTCTTTAGTAGCGCCAGGTGAGTACAGTGCATCGTTGCACGCAAAAATCGGTGGTCAAACGAGTATGTTGACACCAGCTGTTCGTTTTAATGTAATAGCACTTCATCAAGAAAATGAGGATGGTGCCGTTTCACCTCAAAAACGTACTGAGCTTATGCATGATGTTGATAATTTAAGGCGACATGTTTCAACAGCAAACAGTCAAGTCAAATTTCTAGAAAGTCAATTGACTTTCATACAAACTGCGATGGATCGCTCTGCTACAATTTCTGCTGAATTGGAAGATAAATACCAACAATTGAGAGCAGCTGTATTTGAAATAGATAAGGTTCTAAATGGTTACTCATTCAGTAGAGGCTTAAATGCCATAGGTGCTGCACCTGCCACACTTTCAGACCGTATGTTTATGATTGAATTTGCCAAAGCCAACACTTGGGGTCTGACAGATACTCAAAAACAACAAATTGTATATGTGAAAGATGCATTAGGTAAGTTGCAGCCAAAAATTAAAAGATTGATGCAAAAAGAGTTCCCAGCTTTTAAAGCTTCACTTCTGAAAGCAGGTGCCCCCGGGATTCCAGCAGGTGTAATTGAATAATTAAAAGAGTGTTTTTTTACATCATTGAACACGACTTTCAGAGAGGGAGGAACTGTTTCCTCTAATTTTCAAGAAAATTAATCCTGTATCATCGAAGTTGTATATTTAACTGGTTTTGACAGATCGTCTTATTATACACGTAACATTTTATTTCATTAACAATAACATAAAGTATGGCCTAACCCTGATGTTAGTTTATGTGCAACAATTTCAATGCATTTGACAACAATGTTAATAATTAATAATTATTTGCTGTACTAAAATTTAGACATGCCATAAGTGTTTAAGACAATATGGAATTAGTAAAGAAAACAACTTAAGGCATTTTGCAATCGCGCCCTGAGAAATGAAGGCAGCTTTCTATCACACACTCACTAACCTGCTGGATTATCAATGGGCGCCTTTCAACTTCATGGAAAGGTTTAAGAGTCAACTGATTTTGTGATGAAATATCGTTTATATCACCGCACTTGAGTATTTAATTATTCTTAAATTTTGAAGCACATAAATTTAATAGGGCAGGTGTAATATTGAATTGTTAGCTCTAAGAATAAAATAACTTCAAAAAAATTATTTCAACCTATCGTGCTGACCTATCAATTGCATGTCATTCAACATCGTTACAATCCATTTTGTAGACCACCACGACTACTAGTTCAGCTAGTAAGTGGTGGGATACCACAGTGCATCAATTTTAATTGAAATTGCAATTTTATTAATAACGACATCACATGCTAGAAAATAAAATAATTGAATTAGGGTTCGCTTCTTAAAGCTAACTCAATTTTTTTGAATTTTAATATGTGTGTTTAAAATTATGATAAAAACTATTAATCAATTGGTAATTTTGGCTGGTCCCAAGTGTGTAGGGAAATCCACTTTCATGAGCGATTTATTAGATAATGAACCACCATTTATACACAAGTGTTTGGGTACTGATGAAAATCAAAAGTGGCATTTATTGAAACCAGAATATCTTGATAAAAAAGAATGGCCTGCTGCATCAAATCTTATTTGGGATTATGACTTTAATCACCCAATCATCAGAAATCTTAAAAGCTATAAAGATGATAGCATGGTGTGTTTAATTAGATCTGCGAAACTTATAAATTTTGTAACAATGTGGTGCCCCAAACATGAAATGATTAATCGCTTAAATAATCAGATTTTAAAAATGGATGATGAGAGTTTAAAAAATAAACTAATATGGCTTAGATGGTTGTACCAAACTGATGGCTTGTTAAGCAAAGTTTATTCCAATTGGTTTAAATTTATTACAGAATTTGAGGCTAATAACTGGCTGTTATTAAATAGTCAAAATGAAATAGAGCTTTCTGCTCTTAATATTGATAAATATCACTCAAATGTTGCCCCTTACATTTAATTTTATATATGTATAAAAACTTAGCTGAAATTGAACCACACTAAAGTGTTCGCGCCCTTGAATGAGAAGTTTGTTTTCTCTCTCTCTTCAAACAGATATTTCATCTCAAGGGCGCCTTTTTATATTACAGTTCATGTAAAATTGACTTAAACGCTGAATGTTTTTTGTACAACTAAAAAAGATCAGATCCCACATACACTTTATTTCCTTCATAATTGCAACCACAAAACCGTTGGTACATTTAAAACCTTAATTAATGTGTGCACCATCAATTCAACTTGAGTGTTTTGTTTAGCAGCTGTTCTCAGGTTGCAATTTATTATTAATGCGCCTCCATTTAAAACCTTTTCAATAAGTCGCTTAAATGGCCTTGCAACAAAACTGATAGAAGTTGCAACGAACCTGATCGTTATTTTTTCATGTGCAAGTGTAAACTCTTCGACATAGTAATTCTTCCGATATGTGACTCGCTTTCACTACAAGATTTAGGTTCGCATTGACTTGTATGGACATGCATTAAAAACAAAACAGGTTTAGTTATGAAAATAAACAAAATAGTATTTTTACTGACGCTATTATTCAGTCATCTATCTGTGATGGCACAATTACTCAGCGAAGTCGACTTATCTAGTTTGGATGGTCAAAATGGCTTTGTCATCAATGGTGAATCTTTAGGTCTTTTTGGCGGTTCAGTCAGTTCTGCAGGCGATGTCAATGGTGATGGGCTTGGTGATTTTATTGTTGGGGCTCCGTTCGCCTCTAGTTCAAACAGTGATGTGGAGGTTCGTGAGAGGGTTGGCAAGAGTTATGTGATCTTTGGCAGTGAGGAAGGTTTTTCCAATCCGTTTGATTTATCCACTCTCGATGGCGGGAATGGATTTGTTATAAATGGCGAGAATGCAGATGATCTTACGGGTTATTCTGTCAGTTCAGCCGGCGATGTCAATAGTGATGGTATTGATGATTTAGTCATTGGTGCGTATGGCGCAGATCCATATGGTGGGCCAGAAAATGCTGGTAGAAGTTATGTGATTTTTGGCAGTGACGAAGAGAATGGTTTTTCCAGTTCGTTAAACGTGACTGATGTTGATGGTGAAAATGGCTTTGTCATCAATGGTGAAAATATGAATGATTATTCGGGTGTTTCAGTCAGTTTGGCGGGTGATGTTAATGGTGATGGGGTTGGTGATTTAATTATCGGGGCAGATTTTGCTGATCCGCATGGATTAAAAAATGCTGGTGTATGTTATGTGATTTTTGGCAAAAGGGTTGATGGCAGTAAGATTGGTTTTCCTCATCCGTTTAACCTATCTACTCTCGATGGTGAGAACGGCTTTGCTATCAATGGCGGAAGTGTAAGTGGTTTTCTGGGACGTGAAGTCAGCTCGGCCGGTGATGTCAATGGTGATGGGATTGATGATTTGATCATGGGTGCAGCTAGTGCAGATATAGGCGGTCAGTTTAATGTTGGTAAAAGTTATGTGATTTTTGGCAGCGACGAAGAGAATGGTTTGCCTCATCCGTTTAACCTGGTTGACCTTAATGGTGACAATGGATTTGTCATTATTGGCGAAAATGAAGATGATTCGTCGGGTAGATCTGCCAGTTCAGCTGGCGATGTCAATGGTGATGGAATTGACGATCTGATAGTTGGAGCGTCTGGAGCTAATAAAAATTATGTGATCTATGGCCGCAGAATTGATTTCCCTCATCCATTTAACCTATCCACCCTGGATGGTGGTAGAAATGGTTTTGTTATTAATGGCGAAAATGCAGGTGACGCTTTGGGTTCGTCAGTCAGTGCATTAGGCGATCTCAATGGTGATCAAATTGATGATTTGTTTGTTGGGGCTCCTGGTGCAGATCCTGATGGCAGATCAAATGCCGGTAAAAGTTATGTTGTCTTTGGGAGGAACGGTGGTTTACCCAATCCGTTTAATCTGTCTAACCTTAACATCGACAACTGTCATAAAGGTATTACCATTAATGGTGAAAGTATAGATGATCTTTCAGGTTGGAGACTCAGTTCAGCAGGTGATGTCAATGGTGATGAAATTAATGATTTGATTATTGGAGTACCTGGTGCAGGTTCGGTTGGTAAAAGTTATGTGATCTTTGGAAAGAATGATAGCGCTGATATAGGCGGCGACAATGGTGACACAATCTTTAAAAGCGGTTTTGAATGTATCTAGGAATAAATTGTTTATTAAAAAGAATTCTCAGTTCTGAGGAGCAAGGCTGACCCTTTTGTGTATATAGGCGTCAGACTGGGTTAGCCATTCTGGCAAATGTTATTTAATTAATAAAAATAAAGAAAGTTATGAAAAAAAGTAAAAATGTATATGTAATTATATTATTGGCAGTATTAGGCCATCAAGCTGCGTTTGCACAGTTTACAAGTGAATTAAATCTGTCAGATCTGAATGGTCAAAATGGCTTGATCATCATTGGTGAAAATGGAATTGATTTTTTTTCGGGCTACTCTGTCAGTTCAGCCGGTGATGTTAATGGAGATGATGTTGATGATTTAATTATTGGAGCCTTTGGAGCTGACTTGGATGGGCTGGAAGGTGCTGGTAAAAGTTATGTGGTCTTTGGTAGTGAGGGCCGTTTGCCCAACCCTATTAATCTGTCTAACCTCAACGGGCAAAATGGTTTTATGATCAACGGCGAAAACAGGGATGATGCCTCAGGTATTTCCGTCAGCTCAGCTGGTGATGTTAATGGAGATGATGTTGATGATTTGATCATTGGAGCCTTAAGAGGAAATCCGAATGGCCAGACAAATGCTGGTAAAAGTTATGTGGTTTTTGGGAGCGCCGATGGTTTTTCAAGTCCGTTTAACCTGTTCCTTCTCAACGGACAGAATGGCTTTATTATCGATGGCGAAAGTGCAGGTGATTTCTCGGGCCATTCAGTCAGTTCTGCCGGTGATGTTAATAATGATGGATTTGACGATTTAATTATTGGAGCATTTGGTGCTAATACAGGTGGTCAGCCATTTGCAGGAAAAAGTTATGTGGTCTATGGTAGTGGAAATAGTTTTCCAAATCCTCTTAACCTGTCTACCCTCAATAGTGAGAACGGGTTTGCTATTAATGGCGAATTTGCAGGTGATGAATCTGGCCGTTCAGTCAGTTCTGCTGGCGATATAAATGGTGACGGAGTGGGTGATTTTGTAATTGGAGCCCATCCTGCAGATTTGGGTGGAGATGTAAATGTTGGTAAAAGTTATGTAGTCTTTGGTAGAAACGGCGGTTTGACCGATCCGTTCAACCTGCTTCAACTCAACGGACGGAATGGCTTTGTCATTAATGGTGAAAATGCAGGTGATAATTCAGGCATCTCGGTTAATTCAGCCGGTGATATAAATGGTGATGGCATTGATGATTTAATCATCGGTGCTTCTGGTGCAGATCCAAATGGTCAGTCGAATGCTGGAAAAAGCTATGTATTTTTTGGCATTGAAGATGAGGAAGGGGAGTTGGTTTTCCCCAATCCGCTTAACTTAATTGACATTAACGGACAGAATGGCTTTGTGATTTATGGAGAAAATGCAGGTGATGAATCAGGTATTTCGGTCAGTTCAGCTGGGGATGTTAATGATGATGGAATTGATGATTTGATTATTGGAGCTAGTAAGGCAAATCCGAATGGTGCTTTTGGTGCTGGTAAAAGCTATGTGGTTTTTGGTAATTCGACCTGTTTTCCTAGCCCACTTTACTTATCAACCCTCAATGGTAACCATGGTTTCACTATTAATGGCGAAAATGAAGGTGATGAATCTGGCATTTCCGTTAGTTCAGCTGGTGATTTTGATAATGATGGAATTGATGATTTGATTATTGGAGCCAGTAGAGCAGATCTGAAAGGAGCTTTTGGTGCTGGTAAAAGCTATGTGGTTTTTGGTGGCAAGAGCGATATGGTTTTTGCAGATGGTTTTGATTGTAATTAATAATTAATAGTAAATTAAAAGAGTTTTTACGGTCAGGATACGGTGATCTTTTTATGAAAATTTTTATCTCTGTGGAGTTAATTAAACATATGAAAAAAACAAATATATGTGTGTTCTTATTGTTACTGACAGTATTAAGCCATCAAACTGTGTTCGCGCAATTCCTCAGTGAATTTGAGCTGTCTGAATTGAATAATAAAAATGGCTTTATTATCAAAGGTGAAAATGAAGGTGATCTTTCAGGCTTTTCTGTCAGTTCAGCAGGTGATGTCAATGGTGATGGGATTGATGATTTAATTATTGGGGCTTTCGGCGCAGATCCGGGCGGAGAGTCAAGTGCTGGTAAAAGTTATGTGATCTTTGGGAATAGGAATGGTTTCTCCAATCCGTTGAACCTATCCACCCTAAACGGTGAAAACGGGTTTGTGATTAATGGCGAAGATACAGATGATTTTTCCGGCATTTCAATTAGTTCAGCAGGCGATGTCAATGGCGATGAGATTGATGATTTAATTATTGGGGCCTCCGGTGCAGACCCAGGTGCTGTATCAAGAGCAGGTAAAAGTTATGTGATTTTTGGTAGTAGGATTAAATTTCCACATCCATTTAGCCTTTCTACACTCAATAGTAGAAATGGTTTTGCTATACATGGTCAACATCATAGCGATTTTTCAGGCCGTTCAGTTAATTCTGCAGGTGATTTCAATGGCGATGGAGTTGATGATTTGATTATTGGAGCCCATGGAGCAAATCCAGGTGTTGGAGCAAATACTGGTAAAAGTTATGTGATTTTTGGCAGCGACGAAGAGAATGGTTTGCCTCATCCGTTTGATTTATTTCATATCAATCCACAGAATGGCTTTGTTATTAATGGCGAAGATGCGGGTGATGATTCGGGAATTTCAGTCAATTCTGCAGGCGATGTCAATGGCGATGGTATCGATGATTTAATCATTGGGGCGGATGGTGCTGATCCAGATGGCAAATTAAATGCTGGTAAAAGTTATGTGATCTTTGGTAGAACCGAACCGTTGACCAGCCCGTTCAATTTATCTGAACTCAACAGCCAAGACCAAGACGGGTTTGTCATCAAAGGTGAAAATGAATTTGATAATTCGGGCGTATCAGTCAGTTCAGCTGGTGATTTCAATGGCGATGGGATCGATGATTTAATTATTGGTGCTAATGGTGCAGGTCTAATTGGCCAACCCGATATTGGTAAAATTTATGTGATCTTTGGAAGTGATCATGAATTGACGAATCAGTTTAATCTATCTAATGTTAATGGACTAAATGGTTTCGTTATAAATGGTGAAAATGCAGGAGATAATTCGGGAATTTCAGTCAATTATGCAGGTGATGTTAATGGCGATGGTGTCGATGATTTAATCATTGGGGCAGATGGTGCTGATCCAGATGGCAAATCAAATGCTGGTAAAAGTTATGTGGTTTTTGGAAAAAATGGCTGTTTACCCAGTTCACTTAATCTATCAAATCTTGATGGTAATAATGGTTTTACTATCAACGGTGAAAATGAAGGTGATAATTCGGGAAATTCAGTCAATTCTGCAGGTGATGTTAATGGTGATGAGATTGATGATTTGATTATCGGAGCTTATACTGCCGATCCGAATGGTGCTTCTGGTGCTGGTAAAAGCTATGTGGTCTTTGGCAGCAAGAGCGATATTATTTTCGAAAGTGCGTTTGACTGTAATTAGAAATAAATCTATGACTCGAAAGGTTATTAGCTTTTGGGAGTGTGGCGACCTTTTTAGTAAACTCACTACTATGTCACTGTGATTTTACTATTTATTTTTTTAGCATGTGACAAAAAGAACAAATATAGTTTTTTGTCTTATTATCCATCAAGTAGCTCTTGCTCAGTTTTCCTTTGAATTAGACTTGTCTAATTCAAACGGCCAAAATGGTTTCATTATCAATGGCAAAAATGCAGGAGATGAATTGGGTTATTCAGTCAGTTCAGCTGGTGATGTCAATGGAGATGGAGTCGATGATTTGATTATTGGTGCCTTTAGTGCCAATCCAAATGATACTTTTGGGGCAGGTAAAAGTTATATAGTCTTTGGCAGCAAGGGCGATAAAGTTTTTAAAAGCCCGTTTGATGGGTTTGTCTGTCATTAGGAATAAATCTTTGACTCAAGAGATTACTAATTTTAAAGAGTACGGTGACCTTTTTAATAAACTCCACTATGTCAGTGTGAGTTTACTATTGATTGTTTTTAGTATATGAAAAAAAGAAAAATATAGTTTTTGCCTTATTATCAACTGTGCTGAGTCATCAAGTAGTTTTTGCTCAGTTTTCCGTTGAATTAGACTTGTCTGATTTAAACGGCCAAAATGGTTTCATTATCAATGGCGAAAATGCAGGAGATGAATTGGGTTATTCAGTCAGTTCAGCAGGCGATGTCAATGGTGATGGGATTGATGATTTAATTATTGGTGCCAATGGTGCACGTCATAATGGTGAGTCAAGTGCTGGCAATAGCTATGTGATATTTGGTAACGAGGGGTTTTTATCTGGTTCATTTAACCTACCCAATCTCAATGGTAAAAATGGATTTGTTATTAATGGACAAAATGGAGTTGATTTTTCATCGGGTTGGTCAGTCAGTTCAGCTGGCGATGTCAATGGTGATGGTGTTGATGATTTGATTATTGGCGCATCTAATGTAGATCCAAATCATCAGTTAAGAACAGGAAAAAGTTATGTGATCTTTGGTAGTTTAGACATTTTCCCGCGCTCTCTTAATTTAGCCACTCTTAATGGTGATAATGGTTTTGTTATCAATGGCGAAAATAGAGGTGATTATTTGGCTCAATCAGTCAGCTCAGCAGGTGATGTCAACAATGACGGGGTTGATGATTTAATCATTGGAGCCCTTGGTGCAGATCCGGATGGTCGGTCTAATGCAGGGAAAAGTTATGTGATTTTTGGCAGTGACGAAGAGAATGGATTATCTCATCCGTTTAACCTGATTGATATCAATGGTGAAAACGGATTTGTCATCATTGGCGAGAATGCAGATGATTTTTTGGGTTATTCTGTCAGCTCAGCAGGTGATGTCAACAAAGACGGGATTGATGATTTGATCATTGGTGCATATCGTGCAGAATCAGATGCCGGGAAAAGTTATGTTATTTTTGGCAGTGACGAAGAGAATGGCTTACCTCATCCGTTTAACCTGATTGACATCAATGGTGAGAATGGTTTTGTTATCAATGGTGAAAATGATGGTGATGAATCGGGCCGTACAGTTAGTTCAGCTGGTGATGTCAATGGTGATGGGGTCGATGATTTGATTATTGGAGCTTATAAAGCAGATTCAGATGGTCGGCCAAACACAGGTAAAAGTTATGTGGTATATGGCAGTAAAATTGAGTTTCCTAGCCAGTTAAACCTATCCACCCTCGATGATGAAAATGGCTTCGTGATCAATGGCAAAAAAAATGGTGATGGACTGGGTCGTTCAGTTAGTTCAGCTGGTGATTTCAATAATGATGGAGTGTCCGATATGATTATTGGGGCACCTAATAATAAATGTGATAATTCAGGTAAGAGTTATGTTATTTTTGGAATGAATGACAATAACGAAGTTGTTTTCAGAAATGGGTTTGATTGCATTTAGGTTGAGAATATTCCATTCACAAATTAGTCAGCAAGCAGCCATTTTTCCATTTTTGAATTAAATCCATTGAAATCAATTATTAAAAAAACCTTGCAACAAAACTGATGGCTGCTGCAACGAAGCTTATAGTTGATTTTTGTGTGTAAATGTAAACTTGTCATGTTGCATAGTTTTCTTGATTAACAGATCAATTTATTGTGCATCTTTTGATGGTAAGATTCATGCCGACACCAGGGCTGACTGCTAGTGACATGATGCCTAAACTCATCCCTGAGAATCTATCTTTCAAAGTGAAAAAGACGTTTTGACATTACGACAGTTTTAATATCGAATCGATTTTTATAGGGAATGAAATCATTATTGATGCCAAGTGTGGGCAAGTTAATAGACACATGGGATGATTAAAAGGAGTGGTGGCGTAAAACACATCGCTATTTTTAAAATCGATACCATTGAAGTTTGGTTATGTGGTGGTTTTTCTTAATTACAAAAAAGCAAAATGAGGTTTGAGTTATGAAAATAAAGAAAAAAGTAAGTGTAACATTATTGTTGGCTTTATTGAGCCATCAAATAGCTTTGGCACAATTTCCAGTTGAGCTAGAGTTATCTGATTTGAATGGCCAAAATGGCATTGGCATTAATGGAGAAAAATTTGGTGATTTTTCAGGCTCTTCAGTCAGTTCTGCTGGTGATTTCAATGACGATGGGATCGATGATTTGATTATTGGGGCCTATAATTCAGGTGCAGGTAAAAGCTATGTGATCTTTGGAAGTTCTACTGGTTTGAATCTATTTAACTTGGGTTCCCTTAATGGCAAAAATGGTTTTGTGATAAATGGCGAAAGCTATGGCGATGATTCAGGTCTTTCGGTCAGTTCAGCCGGTGATTTCAATGGCGACGAAATTGATGATTTGATTATTGGAGCCCCCGATGCGTTTCTAAATGGTGGACGATCTGTTGGTAAAAGTTATGTAGTCTTTGGTAGATCGGAAGGTTTGCCCAACTCATTAAATTTGTCCGAGCTCAATGGTGAAAATGGCTTTGTGATCAACGGCGAAAATGAAAGAGATTTTTTAGGTAGATCAGTCAGTTCGGCTGGTGATTTTAATGGTGATGAAATTGATGATTTAATTATTGGGGCTTTCGGCGCAGATCCGGACGGAGAAACAAATGCTGGTAAAAGTTATGTGGTGTTTGGTAGTACGGCAGATTTGCCTCGCACACTTAATTTGTCTACCCTAAATGGAGAAAATGGTTTTGTTATCAATGGCGAAAACGCAGGTGACCATTTGGGTTATTCAGTCAGTTCAGCTGGAGATTTTAATGGTGATGAAGTTGATGATTTGATTTTAGGAGCCTATGGTGCAGATCCAGACGGCCAATCATTTGCAGGTAAAAGTTATGTGGTCTTTGGCAGTGACGATGAAAACGGTTTACCAAATTCTTTTAACCTTTCCTCCCTCAATGGCGAGAATGGTTTTGCAATACATGGCCAAAATCAAGATGATTTTTCGGGTCAATCAGTCAGTCTTGCCGGTGATGTCAATGGCGATGGGTTAGATGATTTGATTATTGGAGCCTTTAATTCAGGCGCAGGCGCAGGTAAAAGTTATGTGGTCTTTGGCAACACTGAAGGTTTATCCAATCCACTAAACTTATCCACCCTCAACGGCGAGACTGGATTCGTTATCAACGGCGAAAATGAGAATGACGGTTCGGGTTATTCAGTCAGTTCAGCCGGTGATGTTAACGGTGATGGGGTTGATGATTTAATTATCGGCGCAGATTTAGCAGATTCTGATGATGCAATAAATGCTGGTAAAAGTTATGTGGTCTTTGGTAGCACAGAGGGTTTTCCCAATCCGTTTAACCTCTCCGATCTTGATGGTTTAAATGGTTTTGTTATCAATGGTGAAAATAGGGGGGATCTTTCGGGACATTCAGTCAGTTCAGTCGGTGATGTTAATGGTGATGAAGTTGATGATTTAATTATTGGAGCATATTTTGCTTGTGACCGTTCGGGTAGGAGTTATGTGGTCTATGGTCAGAATAACGATGGGAGTAATAATGGTGACATAATTTTTAAAAATGGATTTGGATGTATGTAGGTACAAGTCATTCAAGAAAGAATTTTTAATTGTGAGGTCTGCGGCGGTTTTTATAAAGTCTGACATCACTGAAACCTATTTCGTAATTTTTCATTACTTATATGCAAATAACATAAGTCTACATTTATGAAAATAAGAAAAATATTTATCATTTCTTTAATTTTAGGGTTGAACAACCAAATAGTCTTAGCGCAGTTTCCAGCAGAAATTGAACTAACTGACTTGAACGGTCTAAATGGACTAATTATCAATGGCGAAAATACAGGCGATGTTTCAGGTTTCTCTGTAGCTTCAGCAGGCGATGTCAATGGTGATGGGATTGATGATTTAATTATTGGGGCTTTCGGCGCAGATCAGGGCGGAGAGTCAAGTGCTGGTAAAAGCTATGTGATCTTTGGGAGTAGGAATGGTTTCTCCAATCCGTTGAACCTATCCACCCTCAACGGTGAAAACGGGTTTGTGATTAATGGCGAAGATACAGATGATTTCTCAGGTATTTCTGTCAGTTTAGCTGGAGATTTTAATGGTGATGAGATTAATGATTTGATCATTGGGGCATCTGGTGCAGACCCAGATGCGCAGTCAAGGGCTGGAAAAACTTATATTATATTTGGTAATAGATATTTTCCTAGTTCGCTTCATTTATCCGCCCTCAACAGTGAGAATGGGGTTGTCATCAATGGTGAAAATACAAATGATAATGCTGGTAAGTCAGTCAGTTCAGCTGGTGATTTCAATAATGATGGGATTGGTGATTTGATTATTGGGGCCTATGGTGCAGAAACAATAACAGGTAAAAGTTATGTGGTCCTTGGCAGCACTAGAGGTTTACCCAACAATCCGTTTGATCTGGCCACTCTCAACGAAGAAAATGGCTTCGTTCTCAATGGTGAAACCATTGGTGATAGCTCAGGAGCACATGTCAGTTCCGCAGGTGATGTCAATGGTGATGGAATTGATGATTTGATTATTGGGGCCTATACTGCAGATTCAGGTATTATATTTAATGCAGGTAAAAGTTATGTGGTTTTTGGTACTACCGACGAATTACCCAGTCCGTTTCACTTGTCCGATCTTGATGGCTTAAATGGTTTTGTCATTCATGGTGAAAATGATAGTGATAATGCTGGTGTTTCAGCCAGTTCAGCTGGGGATGTTAATGGCGATGGAGTTGATGATTTAATTATTGGAGCTTATAAAGCAGATTCAGATGGTCGACCAAACACAGGTAAAAGTTATGTGGTATATGGCAGTACAACTGCATTTTCTAATCGGTTGAAACTTCGCGACCTAAATGGTGAAAATGGCTTTGTTATCAATGGCGAAAATACAAATGATTTCCTAGGAGGTTCAGTCAGCTCTGCAGGTGATGTCAATGGTGATGGGTTTAGCGATTTGATCATTGGGGCTACTGGTGCAGATTCAGGTGCGGGTAAAAGCTATGTGGTTTTTGGGAATTTAACTTCCTGTTTATCGAAGTCACTTAATCTAGACACCCTCAATGGTGAAAATGGATTTGTTATCAATGGTGAAAAAGCGGGAGATAACGCAGGTATTTCAGTCAGTTCAGCTGGTGATGTCAATGGGGATGGGATTGACGATTTGATTATTGGAGCTTATAGTGCTGATCACAATAACGAATCAAATGCTGGTAAAAGCTATGTAGTCTTTGGAATCAATAACAATGACGATATGATTTTCGAAGATGGGTTTGATTGTATTTAGGCATAAGTGTAAATTCAAAGTATATTCTTCCCTAAAAAATGTCTAACAAATAGTAAATTGATATTTCTCTTTCATAATCAAACCTATTGCAATCAGATATTCAGAAGGCGTAGCAACAAAATTGATTGATGTTGCAACTAACTTCATAGTTGATTTTTCATGTGTATGTGTAAACTTAATTGACTGTGTTTTAATTTACAGTAATTAGACATGATAAGTTCATAGCAAGCAAACGCTTAATGTTTTGATTGTAAAAATGGCGCCTCGTTACATTACAGTTATGCAGCATGCCTAATTTCTGGAAATCTATTAACAGCTAATAACTTTGGAATTGCTCAGTCTACAACACGTTTATACTGTTTGGCTTTACTTGCTTACGGAAAAAATGTGTGTCATTTCATGGGATAGAAGCCGGAGAAGAAGTTGACTAGAGAGTTAGTGATAACAATAAGTGGATTATGAAGTGTTTTATCGCTTTAATTTGAATGTGAATTGGCCGTGTAAATTTAAAACAAAATGAGATGTTTATGAAAATAAGAAAAAAAGCAAGTTTTGCTTTATTATCAACAGTATTGGGGCATAATTTAGCGTTCGCCACATTACCTCGTCAATTAGATTTATCTGATTTGAATGGTCAAAATGTCTTGGTTTTTAATGGTGAAAATGCTAATGATCGCTTGGGTCGATCTGTAAGTTTTGCAGGTGATGTCAATGGAGATGAAATCGATGATTTAATTATTGGTGCCTATAATGCAGATTCAGGTAGTGAATCACGTGCAGGTAAAAGTTATGTAGTCTTTGGTACTGAGGATAACTTGCCTAGCTCATTTGATCTGTCTACACTCGATGGTGAGAATGGCTTTGTTATCAATGGCGAAAATAGCCGTGATCTATCGGGTTATTCTGTCAGTTCAGCCGGAGACTTTAATAATGATGGTGTTGATGATTTAGTTATTGGAGCATTTGGTGCCAGTATCGATACTAATTTAAGTGTTGTTTCAGATGTCGGTAAAAGTTATGTGATTTTTGGTAGTAAATTAGGTTTTCCTAGTTTACTTGAATTGTCCACTCTCAATGGTGTAAATGGTTTTATTATCATTGGTGAAACTGAAGAAGATTATTCGGGGGTTTCAATCAGTTCAGCAGGTGATGTCAATGGAGATGAAATTGATGATTTAATTATTGGGGCGTATGGTGCAGGATCTGATGCCGGTAAAAGTTATGTGATTTTCGGCAGTGAGGAAGAATTAACCAGCCCGTTAAATTTATCAAATCTCGATGGTGAGAATGGTTTTGTAATCAATGGCGAGAATGCAGGCGATTCTTCTGGCCTTTCTGTCAATTCAGCTGGCGATGTAAATCATGATGGGATTGATGACATAATTATTGGGGCTTTCGGCGCAGATCCGGGCGGAGAGTCAAGTGCTGGTAAAAGTTATGTAATCTTTGGCAGTGACGATGAGAACGGCTTGCCTAATCCTTTTAACTTATCCTCCCTCAATGGTGAAAATGGTTTTGCAATACATGGTCAATATGATGGTGATTTATCGGGCGAATCAGTCAGTTCAGCAGGTGATGTCAATGGTGATGGAATTGATGACTTGGTTATTGGTGCATTCGGCGCAGATCCAGGTGAAGTGTTAGGTGCTGGAAAAAGTTATGTGATCTTTGGTAGCCCGGATAATATACCCCATCCGTTTGACCTATTTGATATCAATGGACAGAATGGTTTTGTTATTAATGGTGAAAATGCATTTGATGCATCTGGTCATTCAGTGAGTTCAGCCGGCGATATCAATAATGATGGGATCGATGATTTGATTATTGGGGCTCTGGGTGCTGATCTGGGTACTGACTTAGATGTTGGCAAAATTTATGTGGTCTTTGGCAGTGATGAGACTTTTCTCAACCCGTTTAACTTGTCTGACATCAACTTCAAATGTGAAAATACTTTTCTTCAAAATGCTTTTCTCATTAAAGGCGAAAATACAGGTGATAATGCTGGCACCTCCGTCAGTTCAGCCGGTGATTTTAATCATGATGGGATTGGTGATTTGATCATTGGAGCCGAAGGGGTTAATTCAAGAACTGGCAAAAGCTATGTTGTCTTTGGCCGCGAGAGCGAAATCATTTCTGCAAATGGCTTTGATTGTATGTAAGTGATAATCCTTGATTACAAAAATTCAACTATGAGGAAATTTCAACAGGTCATTTTGTGATCTCAAAATTGCTGGTGTTGGATGATTTGTTGTTTGTATATAAAAGGTTTAGGGTTGAACTAAAAAAAATTATTTCTGGTTATCGTTATGACATTGTTTAATCCGCAAATAGTTCTCGTGCATTTTTCCAGTAAATTTAACTTGCCTGATTTGAATGTTCAAAATAGCCCTTTCCTCACTAGAGAAAATACAGGTGATACTTTGAATTATTCAGCTAACTTATTAGCTGACGATTTCAGTGGTGAACAACAGTCAGTTTCAGAAACCAGGTAATTATGAATTCAATCTCGATTTCACAAACATCATGACACTTACACTTATCAAAACAGGGTTATTTATCAATTATGCTATATAACAAATGGTTATGATCAAACTAACAATAGCTAAATTTAAACAGAGAAATGTCGATGAATATTAAAATATTTATAACTTTGATTTTGATGTTATTCGCATGCTACACGTATGCAGAGCGGGAAACGACAGTTATTCCACCAAATTTTCACCTATGAATGAAGCATTGATTTCTGTCATTGATATTCCCGAGTTCGCTTCAGTTGAATATTAAGTTCCTGTATGTCTGATTGTTCATGGTTCTGGGGGTGTTTTCTTCCAATGAAGTTAAGGATAAAAGTGTGAGGCAATATTGAAATGGATTAAATGGCTATATGAAACCGGTGGCCTACTAAACAGAGTTTATATGAATTTGTTGGACAACATTGGCTATTGTTAATAACAGCATGAGCCAAATGGAGTTAACAGCTTCCAATCACGATAAGTTCCATTGCTCTGGTTCACCATTTATAAAAGTAATTAAATTTAACTTTTTGGCTTTCTATCGAAGATGCAAATTTTGTCAGATGGAATGGTCGTACCAATACAAGGTATAGTGATTAAACACACTAAACCTTTTAAAAACAACACATGAGGTCTTATAACATGACAAAACGAATTTTGATTAGTGGAACAAGAAACGCGTCCAGTTGGGCTTTTCGAGCTTGGTTGGCCCTGAAAGAACAGAACATTCCATTCGAAGAGCGCATCATTGACATACGGCGTCCGCAAAGGTGGAGCAATCTCAAAGACATAAAAAAAATTTCTCCTGCCGGTTGTGTTCCAATTTTAAAAGATCAGGGCGCTGTCATCTTTGATTCATTAGCAATTATGGAATATGCCAATGACATCGGTGAATATGATTTGTTACCAAATGATGTAAAAGAAAAGGCCCGCGCACGAAGTTATATGGCTTGGCAACATTCCTCTTTTGGGAAAGTTTGTCCTTGCCTTTCATTTGAAAGTGCTTTTTACCCTGAAAAGAAAAATTTATCCGAAGCAGAAAAACAACAAATTAATTGGATATATGGAGTATGGGAAAAGTCCATAATTTCATCTGGTGGCTCCTATTTAGTAGGAAATTACTCTTTGGCTGACATCATGTCTGTCCCTTCTTTAATAAGACTTTCATCTCATTTACGCCCATCAAAAATGTTTCCTTCCGTTCAAAATTGGATGTCTGAATTATTGGGAAGAAAATATGTAATTGAGTGGATGAAAGAAGCCAATGAATTAGATCCAATTTATTTGCCAGGATATTTGTGAGTAATGTCGCATAAACACACAACTAGTTTAGTCTGATCAATGTTACTGTGGTAATAAGCACATTAAATTCTCATGTTTGTCTAATTGCAACATTTCTCATGCATGGCTTTTAGGATTTTTTATAAACTTTCCAAGCTGTTCATGCGTATGTAAATGCCACAGAATTAATCTAAGTTAACTATACAGGACAGTTAAATCTCTGTTCAAAAGAACTGCAATTCTAAGAATATTTGCAAGCATGTTGGGAACAAATATTAACATATTTACTGATTTACTGATTTAATTTTTTCTCATGGCTTTAGAGGTTGTTTAAAACCAAACTGTCATTGTCAATAAATAGTTTATCAAAAAAATAATAAATTTACACCCTTTGAATCTTGGAATGATCGAATGCGAAAGCGTATAATCATGAAAGATATCTTAATTGATGCTAGGCCCGAAAAGGTATTTGATGCTATTACAACTTCTGAAAAAGCCATAATTTTTTCCGGCTAAAGAAATAGTTTCAGATTGGAAAGTTTGATGAGTTATTTAGTTTAAAGGGTATGCAAATGGTCGCCCTTTTACTAATTATGGGGTAATAACTGAATTCACAAGACCTCGTCAACTTACTTACCAATATAGGAACAATAGTCAGAATCCTTGAGAACCACATTCATATCAGCTACTGTTTAACACGAGCTGATAATCAAACTAAACTGCAAGAAGTTCAAAGAAATATTAGTTCACAAGATCTATTTAAGGCAATAGATAGTCTCGTTTGAGTCAATATTTTTCATGATCTTAATAAATATAGAGAGCAAATCCTGGAGATTTTTCAGGTAGTTCAGTCAGCTCACGGCCGAAGATGTTAATGTTGACGGAGTTGATGATTTCATTATTGGGGCATATGGTACAGTTTAAAATACAGGTAAAAGTTATGTGATATTTGGCAGTTCTGGGAATTATCACAATCCGTTTAACCTATCCAGAATTGATGGTGAGAAGGCTGGTGGTCGTTCGGATGTTTCAGTCAGACAGTTCGCCGGCCATGTCATTGGTGCTGGCTTTGCTGGTTAGATTATTGGAGCTTATAAAGCAAACACGGATAATCATCTCAATTCCGACAAAAGTTGTGTATGTGACCAGTCATACAAGTTTTTCACCATCTTATGTGGGGACTAAGGTTTTTGTAGAGTTTATTATCTGCAGACCTTTGCTTATATACTTACACAAAGACCGTCCATTGCAAGTTGAATACCACTAAGATTCCGATCACAGCATAGCAAGATCGCCACATGCCACCTGCGAGTCATTTCGCAAGGTGGATCTCAAATTGCATAAAAGTCTGTTGAGAGGCTACAAAACGGCATTGGGTGAATGGGGTTTATTGCTGCAATAACCACACGCGAATCAGGGTGAGATCTGTTGCATAAGAATCCCTATGGAGACTTTCACAAATGGCTTTCTTTCCCTTTGCGAAAATTGGTGGTTTCGATTGCTGCGGACACATCCTTGCCCTAGCCTAAGTCCGGCAGACCAGGCTTGTCAGATCGAGATGAGAGCACATCACCACATGCCCAAAAACCTCAAATCATAACCTCCTAATTACTCATTAAATTCATTGTAACATTATTGATTTTTTGCATCAAATTTAGAACAGTGAAGCCTAAATTGTACTCTGTATTTTGGGCATGTGCTGTTAATGAATTAAGTATCCACCAGGCACTCCAGGTAACCGCGCCTTTGGATGGAAAAATTGTTTCTCTCTCTAACACACGCTCAAACAATTTTTCATTTCAGGGACTTCTTGTTATCGTTCATGAAAACTTTTCGGCCGATTGCAAACAGCACTTTGCCTCCTTGGGCTTAGCCACATTAGCCACGCTCATCATCATGTACATGTATTTTACCATCGATGCCCACGCAGAGTATTTCTAATCCAATGGTTACTCGCAAAACAGCAAACAAGCCGACCAACATGGCATCAATGTGATTTGATTTAAAGATATAATAATTAATGTCTACAGCATTCCGCAACATCATTGATAGTGATTGCAACAAAAACCATATTCATGCTTGCATGTTGAGAGTTAATCTACACAAGTGTCTAACTTGAGGCATGGCTATGGAAATTAAGAGTAATAAATGTGGCATTATCATCGATACTGTTGAGCAATGATATGTCCATTGCACAATTCACCAAAGAACTCGATTTATCTGATTTAAATGGTCAAAATTGCTTGATCATTAATGGTGAAAACGCAGGCGATTATTCGGGCTATTCAGTCAGCTCAGAGGGTGATGTCAACGGCGATGGAGTTGGTGATTTGATCATCGAGGCATACGATGTTGGATTATATGCAAGTAAAAGCTATGTGACTTTTGAATGTAGGTTTGATTGTGATTAGGTGATTGAGAGTTGGTTGTTTAATTGTTTTTTTTAACGACCATAAAAAATAATAGAGGTAGACTTAAATATGAAAATTAGACTTTATAAGCCCTTGATTTTGATTTTATTTTCTTACTGTACATATGCAGAACGAATTACAACGCTCATTCCACAAAAATTGCACCCATTGGATGAAACATTAATCGCTGTCATTGATATTCCTGAATTTGCCACCACCGAACAGACAGTTCCTGCCTGTTTGATCGTTCATGGTTCTGGCGGATTATTTTCTGCGGGTGAGGTGGGTGAAGATTGCGATACAAGTGTAGATAATATAGATAGTCGCTATGAAGATCTTATGGATCTTCTGGCCGGTGTTCATGTGGCCACGTTAGCCCCCTCCAGTTTTGTTTCAAGAGACCCCAGATTTTGCGAAGACAATGATGAAGATTATTTTCAGTTTGTGGCCCCTCCATTTCACCATCCGAATGACGGGGTTCCCCCCCAGCGAGATAATTATTATGAAATGCGAAGAATAGTGATCAGAACATTAGATATGTTTGCCGGATACAGTTTCTTGTGCTCTTTAGAAAATATTGATTGTTCCAACACATGTATGGTCGGAACATCTAATGGTGCAAGCACCATCTTCAGTTACATAGGGAATGATATTGGGCGGCACATCAAAGAGTATACTGACATAACTCAACAGAGAGAACATGAAACTCAATCTAATTTTGAAGATAGGATAACCGCTTTTCAGAATTTTCCTAATTTGCCAGAAAACATTGATGATTGGCTTAATCATAAAATTGAACCAAAATTTGCGAACGCCATTTCTCCTGGGTGTTTTCTACGGAAATTGATTCCAACCATCACTGCCGGTGACAGTGATTTTGATGCAAAAAAACATATGACAGATCTTTATTACCCATCCGGTCAAACCAATTTATACCTCGAAATTGGCACTGAGGACGGTATACCGGACAATTGTTACGATGGAGGAATCAGACAAATTCAAGCAAGTGACTATGAATTTCTTAACTCAATTCCATTGGAAGATTCCAAGTACATCATCTCCACGTATGAAAATGCTCCGCATAATTTATTGAGAGAAGAAAAGGCAGGGCAATTGATCCGTGACAAGATTAAAAAATCAGCCATTGACTATTTCTATTTAATTTTTCGTAATACATTCGAATGATTTTCATGGTCATGGTTATTTCAACCTTGTTTTTAAAAATAGGACAGGTAATCTTGTTTATTAAAAATAAATAATTAACTTCAACTTCTTGCGTTCCAAGGGCTTCAGAACACCGGCAATCCCTAGAGGGATGTCTGATCATAAAAACCATAACTTAAGTAATAAAAATTTTCAGTACTGAACTGCACAACATTTTGGGAGTTACCTGGTCAATCATCATAAAGACATCCTAACATATAAAAAATTTAAATAAGCAGGTCATTTGCAACAAAGCTTATATTCAACACAACAAAATTAATAACCTCTCCGGAACGTCCTAAATAAAATTTACTTGCGAGCAATTTATTTTTTTGCTTTTTCAAGAATTTAAATTAGTCTTTCAGTAACAAAACAAAATTAGGGGTAAAATATGAAAACGATTAAAATTGGCATATGGATTGTTTATGCCTTGTTGATTCAAGGAACAAAAGCTTTTGCTGGATTTGGTGCGGAGTTTAACCTAGCTGATGTAAATGGAAATAATGGTCTGACAATTCACGGAGAGCACGCCGATGATCGTTCTGGTGTTTCGGTTAACAGTGCAGGTGATGTTAATGGAGACGGAATTTCTGACATCATCATCGGTGCTCCAAACGCAGGTCGCAGCTATGTGGTATTTGGCAGTGATCATGGATTTTCTGACCCATTTTCTCACCCTTTGTATTTGGCAAGTTTGAATGGGACAAACGGCTTCATTATCAATGCCGCAGAAAACAATGATGGTTCGGGCCAGTCTGTTGCCTCCGCTGGCGATTTTAATAAAGATGGCATTACAGATTTACTCATAGGGGCACCAAGGGCATTATCAAGTAACGCCGGAGCCGCTTATGTCATATTTGGCAATAGAGAAGAAGATTTCGCAAACCCATTCGAATTGTCTGATGTGGATGCTGATAACGGATTGGTTATCCATGGTCATGATTTCGCTGAGCAATTGGGGTTTTCTGTTAGTTCAGCTGGTGATATCAATGGTGATGATATAGATGACATCATCATTGGCGCACACAGAGGCACTAGTAATGGCTTTGTCGATAATGGTACAATTTATGTGGTATTTGGCAATGAAGCAGGACTTTCAAGCCCATTTAATGTGAGTTCTATTGATGGAATCAATGGCTTCAAAATCAATGGCCTTCAAGAACATTCTGCACGGTCCGGGGCTTCTGTTGACAAAGCTGGTGATGTCAATGGTGACGGTATTTCAGATCTTCTGATTGGCGTGCCTGACGCCACATCTAATGGCATGGAAGACTCAGGCATGGCATTTATAATTTTTGGAACAATCAATGGATTTCCCAACCCCATTAACCTTTCAAGTGTAGATGGAGTGAATGGTATTCAAATCAATGCTGAACACCCTAGAGGCCTACTAGGTCGGTCTGTCAGTTCACTTGGTGATGTTAATGGTGATGGCACAGACGACATCATCCTTGGAGCACCAACACCTGCAACTGATAGTACCGGTGAAGGGGTTGCGTATGTCATCTTTGGTAGTGATGATCAATTGGCACATCCATTTAATGTATCAACCATCAATGGGTTGAATGGATTCAAAATCACAAGCAACACACTCCATTCCAAACTTGCTAGTTCAGTAAGTGGAGCTGGCGATATCAATGGTGATGGATTAACAGATATCATAATAGGTGAACCTGAATCTCACCCAGATGGCGTTTTTGAGGCAGGAAGAGGTCATGTGATATTTGGTAGGAATCAGCGCTTCTCTAATCCTTATAACATTGATAATGTTAATGGTACAACAGGGTATGTCATTAATGGCATAAATGAACTTGACTTATCAGGAGTCTCTATCAATGAAGCGGGAGATTTTAACCACGATGGCTATGGTGATATCGTTATTGGAGCAAGTGGTGCTGATCCATTTGCTGCTCCTGACGCTGGCAGCAGTTATGTGATATTTGGGAAAGAACAACCCATTTTTGCTGATGGGTTTGATTGACCATTAAATATTAAACAGCCAGTTTGTGCTCTGAAAACTTAACTTTTCCCCTTTCGAAGCTGGTTAATAGGTAATAGGTAGGAGCACTTTTTATAATTCCAAGCAAAAGAACAATCATAGCAAATCAGCATGAATGTTTCTGAATATTTAATCATCAATATCAATAGAAATACACATAAAGCTCATAATTTGAATGATGGGATGGTTGCAAGACCAAGGTGCGAGAGCTTTTTTGAATTCAAAAGAGGGGGGAGAAACTTAAAAGAAGAAATAAATATAGCAGGTACTGTTTCTGGGTAGGTTACAAGTTTTTAAATGAGTTCTGACATTTCCGATATTAGTCGTACCTGAGTCTGGCACATTGTTTAGAAAAGTAAGGGTTATCGGTTTTATTAAAGATGCATTTTATTGATTTAAACAGTAGAGATAACCCTTATTAACAAATCATAATCCAAAAAAATCAAACTGTAGCAAACTCAGCCTTGTCTGGCTCCTTTCTAAGCATTAAGGACAATACAATCTAAAGATTGTCTTCATACATCTCTGCAATGTCTCCAATAGAGTAGGTTCCAAATGGTGAGCTTGCATCAGCAGCGCTGGTTTTTCCAGTCACATAGGATACAGAGATCAATCCATTTTCCTCCTCGCTTGTCGTAGCAACATAATAATCAATCTGGTAATAAACAACTTGGCCCAACACATTAGTTACATTGATCCACGGGCTTGCCAAATGAATTTTTTTCACATCATACCCTTCCTTCTCCAGATATACTTTCATTTGCTCTTCTAAGTGTTTGGGGTTAGAAACTTTATTCCCTCCAGTATATCTGGGAGGAAATCTATACTCTGTTCTGGCTTGCAAAATTTCTTCTTCTCTTTTGTTTTTTATGTCATCAACTTCATCCAACAGCTTTTCGACTTTTTCTTTAGTTCTCATATCTAGTTCTAAACGAATTAATTGATTAAGCATACTTTTTGTATCATTAATAAGGTCAGCCAGGTTTTTACCTTTTTGATATTTTGTTATCAGCATATTTGTCTTTACACTTCCAATTACACTGTTAATAAAATTCACCTTTAATTCCATACTTTCTTCCATAGCAAACTTCATTTCTGTTACTTTCGGTGAGGTCGCATTATGTACATAACCTATATCCAACTCAGAAGAAAGTTTCAGTCTTTGCAAAGGCTCCCAAAGACCACTTCCGGATATTTCTTCTTTAGCTGCTTTCAAGGCTTCTTGATAATAAAAGCTAAAATCATTGCTGTATTTTTCATCAAACTCCGGAATTACTTTTTCTGCTAACAATTTACCTGTACCTTCAAAATCATTAATGGCATCTACACCATTCATTACTTGACTGATGATTTCAGCTCCTGACCCACTGAAGCTTAATCTTTCAATCACATCGTCATATTTATTGAATATCTCCATAAACTGTTCTTCGTATGCATTATAAATAGCGACATCCTGGCGAATTTTATCCAAAGCAAGTACCATTGGTAGCTTCTCCTTATCAACAGAAAGAATGGGCAAATCCACTTCAAGGTTAGAAACAGATATCTGGTATGGAGAAAGTACTTTTGCTGCTGAATTCTGACTATCCTTGTGATTGACTTCCGGAGGTATTGAATCGGATCCGCACCCAGTTAAAATAAGTGTGAAAATGATTAAATTAAATGAATTAAACTGTTTTTTTGTTGATAATATTTTTGAAAGCATAAGTTTCCTTCCTGACAATGTAAAAGTAATAATTATTAGTCTGGAAATTTGAGATTGTTTAATTCTAGACTTTTAATATTAAGTGATCGAAGTTTAATTCTGAATGCAAAATATGCATTAGCTAATTTATTGCAAATTCTTTCATTAT
This sequence comes from Marinicella sp., assembly GCA_965230295.1. Classification (GTDB taxonomy): domain Bacteria; phylum Pseudomonadota; class Gammaproteobacteria; order Xanthomonadales; family Marinicellaceae; genus Marinicella. The sequence continues at coordinate 3,826,140 of OZ246001.1, forward strand.
TGTTGCGTATATTGTCACAAGGCTCTTTCAGAGGACGCAATATTGGTTTGACCTGCAACATCTTCCTGATACATATAAGGTTTACCTTATTTAGCATCTGCATAGGATCAATATTCTCGCAAGGTTATATACTGGTTAAATGATAATTTAGGCCCGTCACCCAACTCAAAAACTACCTAGCATCAAAGTTTATATCAATCACAACATTCCTGATAACTCAGGAATGTCACGCCGTAATACCATTGCAGTTAATAAATTTACGAGCGCCTTCTAATAGGGAAGACGTAATTGATGCATTCAAAAAGTAAAGCGGATGCTTTTAAAGTATTGTTGTTTTTCAACTGTCAGAATGACAGAGTTTAATGTGAAATTTGACTTGACTATAAAAGAACTCAATGATTCAGAGCTTAACATGAATGGACAAACACTCATTTATCAGTTAGCGCTGTCAGTGGTGTCGCTGATGTGAATGGCAATGACGACCTCATTGGATTGTATACGCATTAATCTAATAAATAAGGTTTTTTATGAAAGTAAGAAAAAAAGTAAGAATAGTTTTAATATCGGTAGTATTGTGGTATCAAGGAGCCCTTGCGCAATTACCAAACGAACTCGATTTATCTACATTGAATCATCAAAATGGCATAGGTATCAATGGCGAGAATACTGGTGATAATTCAGGTATATCAGTCAGTTCAGCAGGTGATTTCAATAATGATGGGATTGATGATTTGATTATTGGCGCATACCGTGCCTCGAGTCGGAATGGTGATGAAACTGGGAAGAGTTATTTGGTTTTTGTCAATCGGCGCTATTTACCCAACTCGTTAGATCTGTCCACCCTCGATGGCGAAAATGGTATTATTTTCATTGGCGGAAATGCAGGTGATGAATCGGGTCGTTCAGTCAGTTCAGCAGGCGATGTCAATGGGGATGGAGTTGATGATTTGATTATTGGGGCCTCTGGTGCAGATACGTATGTAAAGTCAAATGTTGGTAAAAGTTATGTGATCTTTGGTAGTGAAACTAGTTTACAAAACCCGTTTGATCTGTCCACACTCGACGGCAAAAATGGTTTCATTATCATTGGCGAAAGTGAAAATGATTATTCAAGGCTATTCTGTCAACTCAGCAGGAGATGTTAATGGCGACAGTATTGATGATTTAATCATTGGGGCTTATGGAGCAGAGTCAAATGCTGGTAAAAGTTATGTAATCTATGGTAGTAGAGTCAATTTACCTACTTCATTAAACCTGTCTGATCTCGATAGTGAAAATGGTTTTATTATCAATGGCGAAAGTGCAAATGATATTTCGGGAGTTTCTGTCAGTTCGGCCGGTGATGTCAATGGTGATGGAATTTATGATTTGATTATTGGGGCCTCTGGTGCAGACTGGGATGCAGGCTCAGATTCTGGTAAAAGTTATGTGATCTTTGGTAGTGACGATGAGAATGGTTTACCAATACCTAATCCTTTAAATCTGTCCACACTCGATGCTAGAAATGGTTTCGTTATCAATGGCGAAAATGCGGGTGATTTCTCGGGCCATTCAGTCAGCTCAGCTGGTGATGTCAATGGGGATGGGATTGATGATTTAATAATAGGAGCACCTTCTGCAGAATCAAGCACGGGTAAAAGTTATGTGGTGTTTGGTAGTAGGGTTTCTTCACACTATCCTTTAAATCTTTCTGATCTCAATGGTGAAAATGCGAATGATCTTTCGGGATTTTCAGTTAGTTCTGCCGGTGATTTAAATAAAGATGGGTTTAATGATATTATTATTGGAGCTTCTTTTGCAGACCCAGATGCACACTCGGATGCTGGTAAAACTTATGTGATCTTTGGCAAAAGCGGCCTTTTTTCCAGTCCATTGAACTTGACTGATCTCAATACCAACTTTCAAAATGGTGGTGTTGTCATCAATGGAGAGCACACATTTGATGAGTCGGGGTTCTCAGTCAGTTCAGCAGGTGATATCAATGGCGATGGAGTTGATGATTTAATCATTGGGGCTCCTGGTGGAGGTGTGAATGCTCATTCAAGTGCTGGTAAAAGCTATGTCGTCTTTGGAATGGAAAACTCAGATGTTATTTTTGAAACGGGGTTTGAGTGAGTTTGGACATATGAGCGTAGCGTTGATTAAATGAATTTTAACTGTGATAGATGTTGTGGATAGCTTGTCGGGAAAATCGATATTTCAAAAGCTTAATTGTTTAATGGTCTTTTTTAAATTACAAAACACATGGTTTAAGCTATTGATTGTAAGGAAAATTATTCTTATTCTTTTATTCTTTTAATGTTTTATTTTGATAGCCGAATAGGGTCGGCACAGTGTTTTGGTTAAAACAATAAAAGAAATGATAATCCAAAGTGTGGCACTGATGTTTTTTGTGGTCGATCTGTAATTTGTTCCCCAAAATATAAACTGGAGATAATAATGAAAAAAATATTCGCTCTATATTTTACATTGGTATTCGCTCAAGAATTATTGGCACAGTATTCACTGTTTGATGACTCTTATCTACATGAAATTAGAATCACTTCAACAGATCCGAATTTTTGGGAAATCTTGGAAAATGACTGGCAGCCAGTTGGTGACATTCCTTACCGATCAGCCACCGTTGAAATAGATGGTTTCAAATTGACAGAAGTGGGGGTGCGTCAAAAAGGTTTTTCTTCAAACTTCTTTGTAAATACCACCAAAAAACCATTGAAGCTTCATTTCAGCAAATTTGTTGATGATCGTGAATATGATGGAGTCAGAAAGTTGAATTTAATGAATGGAGTGGGTGATCCGGCTTTGCTCAAAGACAAAATGGCCTATGACATGTTCAGATATCACGGAATACCTGGGCCCAGAGTTGCTCATACCAAACTTTATATCAATGATGTCTTTTGGGGAGTATATGGCATGATTGAGCAAATTGACAAACGTTATTTAAAACGTAACTTTGCTGACAATGACGGTAATTTGTGGAAAAACCAAGGAAATTCTGACCTCAGTTGGCATGGTTCTGACCCAACCAGCTACAGTTTTGAACTGCAGACTAATGTAGAGGGTAACGATTGGAGTAAATTTATAGAGTTTGTTGACTTCATTAACAATGCCACAGATATTGAATTTGAAAATAATTTTACCGATATTTTTCATTTGGATGAATATTTAAGGATTGTGGCGATTGATATTCTAATAAATAACTGGGATTCCTATTTAGATCATGGTCGCAATTGGTACATGTACCATGAGCCTAGATCTGACAAAATTCACTGGCTCCCTTGGGACTACAACTTTGCATTTGACCGTCTGGTGGATGGTTCCAATGACCTTGATTTAATACAGAATGACTTAGGTAAAATACTCAATGTCAGAATTTTTAATACTCCTGAGTTTCGCACCCAAATAATGGGCTACATGTGTGAGTTATTGGATCATAATTTCACCAGTGATAGACTGACACCAATGATGGATACCCAATTGTCATTAATAGAAAATGACTGGAACTCCAACAATAATTTTTTCTCTATCCAAGACATAGAAGATTATATCAATGGCGCCACATGGACAGGCAGTCAAATAGGTGGAACGTTTCAAGGCTTGAAAGAATTTATTTTAGATCGCAGGGGCAGTATTCAAGCTGATTTGAGTAATCAAAACCATGCTTGTAGCTCATTACCTGCTGCTGTTGGTTTTCAAGATTTGGTCATTAATGAATTTATGGCCGATAACGACGATGACAGCCCATGGATGGACCAAGATGGTGAGTTTGATGACTGGATTGAAATTTATAACAACACCAACCAAACGGTCAATTTAGACAACTATTTTCTCAGCGATACCAGCACTTTTGAACACAAATGGGAATTCCCTAACATTGATATTCCGGCCAATGGATACCTTATAGTTTGGGCCGATAAAGACGTCGATCAAACCGGCTTGCACACTCAGTTCAGTTTGGATAAAGATGGCGGTGAAATAATCTTATCTCATATAGATAATACAGTCGTCGACAGTGTTTCTTACGGTGAGCAATCAGGCAACATAAGTATGTCAAGAGTCCCAAATGGCATAGGTAATTTTATTAGTACAGAAACAGTTACACATGGGTCTGCCAATGTACCAATTGATGACTTAATCTTTACCAACAGTTTCGAAAGTTGAATGAATTGATATTTTCAAAATTCATAAATTGTTACAAGACAATAGTGATTTTATTGATATTGACCAACGATTAGCACGTGAGGAAGAGTATGACGAGCACATGCTGAGTACTTAGGAATGCTTTGACAACAATTTTACCAATAGATGCATCAAATTTGATAACTACTTAATAACAACTTTACACAAAGATACGATGCAACACTTAATTTCTTGTCTAAATCTTATGACCAGAATTAGTTAACTCAAATATTTTAATAAATTAAACATAATGATTATCAATCATTTGATATGACTCAGTTTCCAAATTCAATAACAGATGGACGACATAAATAAAACTGATTCGCAATTAAATCAACAAGCTGAGGGTTTATGAAAATGAAATTATTAGTCACATTATTAACCATATTTATGTTTTTTAACATAGATGTTTGGGCTTTTGATTGTTCGAACCCAGATGTTTCTGTAGCTGAGTGTAATGCGTTAAATGATATGTACGGCCCTTTAGGCATAGCGAGTTCATCATTAATTGCTGTAGATATAATTAGTTGGGGAGAAGAAACTGACAATACTGTTTGTGACATATCAGTAATTGAATGCGACTCATCTATCCCTAAACGTGCTGTTCATTTACTTTTATCTCGCAAAGACTTGATAGGCACTATCCCCGACCTGAGTGCTTTGGCCAGTTTGCAACGCCTTGACCTGAGTAATAATAATCTCAGTGGTCACATCCCTGACCTGAGTGCCTTGACCAATTTGAAATTCCTTTACCTGAATCAAAATAATCTTAGTGGCCACATCCCTGAGCTAGATGCCTTGACTAATTTGCAACAACTTTACCTACATATTAACGATCTCAGAGGTCCCATCCCTGACTTGAGCGTCTTAACTAATTTGAAACACCTTCTCCTATATCGTAACAATCTGAGTGGCCCCATTCCTGACTTGAGCGCCTTGACCAGTTTATATAGCCTTATTCTGGAGGATAACAATCTCAATGGCACCATTCCAGACTTGAGTGCCTTGACTAATTTGCAAAACCTTTACCTAAGTCGTAACGACCTCAATGGTCCCATCCCTAACTTGAGTACCTTGACCAATTTACAATACCTTTACCTGAGTGGTAATGATTTCAGTGGCCCCATTCATCGTTTAAGTACCTTAACCAGTTTGAAACACCTAACCTTAAACGATAACAATTTCAGTGGTACCATCCATAGCTTGCGCACTTTGATCAATTTGCAAGTTCTTTTCCTGAGTGATAACAATCTTAGTGGTCCCATCCCTGACTTGAGCGCCTTAACCAATTTGCAACTCTTTTATTTGGCTAACAACTATTTCTTTGGACACTTTCCCGATCTCAGGCAAACAGATTTGCCAGAAGGAAATACGTTGAATTTTCATTCAAACTGCATAGAGCCGAATGTTAATAACTTTGTTAATGACTGGACTAATGCCAGAACTAGTCCTGCTAATGGCTTTGATAATCAACACGCAGATATAAATACATGCTTGGACGTGTATGCAGACTTCATCATTACAGATACGGTTTTCATCGATACATTTGAGTAAGTTCTTTACATCAATATGAAATTCATATTTCTCAAGTAAGTTTATATCTGCAATACAACCAGTTGTAGTCAATTATCTTTAATATATTTTGAGTACTCAAACATTATGAAACCAATAATAACTTTACTATTTATTTTTTCTTTCTCATCTTCTTTTGCTGGTGGTGATATTGATCCATTTGTCATTACCATCACTACCACACCCCGCAACCAAGCAGACACAAACACTTTATTCAAATACGATTTACCAACTACTGAATATGAATACTCATATGATGTTGATTGGGACTACAATGGAGTCTTTGAAGCAGATGAAGTAGATGTAAATGGAATTTTAGAACATGATTACGGTAATCCTGGAGAATATACCATTGCTATTAAAGGGATATTTCCTAAATTTGGTTCATCACGCCCTGATCATATAGATCAATTAGTAAGCATAGATCAATGGGGAGATATTGTTTGGAAAAGTTTTGAAAGCTCTTTTCGTGGTCAATATGATATCCGACCCGCTAGTTATATTGTAAATGCAACAGACATTCCTGACTTGTCAATGGTTAACTCTCTATCAGAAATGTTTTTTATTTCAAGCCAAGCTAATCCAGATGTGACTGGGTGGGATACATCCAATGTTACTGACATGAGCTTTATGTTTTCTGTTACTGACGCAGCCAACCCAAATGTGAGTGGATGGGATACATCCAACGTTACTGACATGAGCTTTATGTTTTCTTTTGCTGACGCAGCCAACCCAAATGTAAGTGGGTGGGATACCTCCAATGTTACTGACATGAGCGGTATGTTTTTTGATTCTGCCATAGCCAACCCAGATGTGAGCTTATGGGATACATCCAACGTTACTGACATGAGCTTTATGTTTTCTTTTGCTGACGCAGCTAACCCAGATGTGAGTGGGTGGGATACATCCAATGTTACTAAAATGGGCGATATGTTTGCAATAGCAAGATTAGCTAACCCAGATGTGAGTGGATGGGATACATCCAATGTTACTGACATGACCCGTATGTTTTATGGTGCTGATGCAGCAAACCCAGATGTGAGTTTATGGGATACATCCAATGTTACTGACATGACCCGCATGTTTTTTGGTGCTATCTTAGCCACCCCAGATGTGAGTTTATGGGATACATCCAATGTTGCTGATATGAATGAATTGTTCGCTTATGCAGGATCTGCTAATCCTGATTTAAGAAACTGGGTTATTGAAAATGTTAATAGCATGAATGACATGTTTAACTCTAACAAAATGAAACGCAGTAATTATGAAGCCGCACTGATTTCTTTTGCGACGCAATTTACGAATAATAATGTTAATTTTGCTGCTGGTTCTTCTCTGTATTGCTCATCAGCTGCTGAAAATGCAAAAACCTTTCTTACAGGCCCTACCAAGAATTGGACGATAGTCGATGGATCTGATGGTTTACCAAGTTGCGACATAAATGATGTTTCTGTTTCTATAGAAAGTAATCGTAGCCTACTTGCCCCAGGAGGTATGGTTACTTACCACATCAGTATTAAAAATGATGGGGATAGGGATATTGATGATTTGAATGTGATCACCAATACAATGTTATTAACCAACTTGAATTGGGGATGTGAGGCCGTCAGCGCCACATGTCAAGATTCAGCTGGTAATGGTCCAATTTTGCACAGTAGTACAATAAATTCAGGTGGTGAAATCACTTATATTATCAATGCTACTAATGCAGGTATGAATGGTGAATATGCTATGATTTCTATTACAGCACAAAGCATCGATACCCCAGATGATTTTCTAAGAGATAATACTGCAACTTTGAATAGCAGAACATCAGATGATATTATTTTTTATAATTCACTCGATTAAATAGCTTAATCAGCAGCAAGCCTTTGTTGCCTAACTCATAAACTTAAAGGGAAGTAGGCAACAACTTGCAAATGTATTAGTTTCAGTAGATATTATTGCAAGCCGGTAGTGACTTTGTTGATATTGATCAACCATCAGTAAGTCAGAAAAAACATGAAAAACACATCCTTAGCTTTTACGTATGCTTTGTGCAACAATTTTATCACTTATTGCAACAGTCTTAATATCGACTTTGGTTTTTCTTCAATAAAATATGTCTCTAAATTCTTCATTGTCTTGTAAACCTTTCAATCGAAGTTAATTTAAGTTTTTAAAATGTTTTGAGCATACTGAAAATCAATCATTACGATTTTGTTTGATTTCATTGCCCAATAGGTTAGATTACAATAGGTTAGATTACAATAGGTTAGATTACAATAGGTTAGATTACAATAGGTTAGATTACAATAGGTTAGATTATATGAAAATAAAATTATTAATCATATTTATGTTTTTTTTAAGCATGGATGTTTGGGCATTTGATTGCTCTAGCCCAGATGTATCTGTAGCTGAGTGTAATGCGTTAAATGATATGTATGGCCCTTTAGGCATAGCGGGCTCATCATTGCCTGCAGCAGACATAAACAGCTGGGGGGAAACTACCGACAATACCGTTTGTGACATATCACGAATTACATGCGATTCATCCACACCAAGACGTGTTACTCGCTTACATCTAGTCGGCGCGGACTTGAGAGGCACTATCCCTGACTTGAGTGCATTTACTAATTTGCAAGATCTTTGGTTAGCTAATAACCAGCTCATTGGTCACATCCCTGACTTGAGTGCCTTGGCCAACTTACAATCTCTTGATTTACAGCGTAATCAACTCAGTGGTCCCATCCCTGACTTGAGCGCCTTAACCAATTTACAACGCCTTTTCTTGCATGTTAATCAGCTCACAGGCCCTATCACTGAGTTGAGCGCCGTGACCAGTTTGCAACGCATTTACCTGCAATTTAACAATCTCAGTGGCCCTATCCCTGACTTGAACGCCTTGGACGATTTGCAACAACTTTCTTTGGATAACAATTATTTTTTCGGAGAATTTCCCGACCTCAGAGAAACAGGACTACAAGAAGGACGTACGTTGGGTTTTCATACAAACTGCATAGAACCGAATGTAAATAATTTAATTAATGACTGGGTAAATGCCAGAACCAGTCCTAATAACCATTTTAATAATCAACGTGCAGATATAAATACATGCTTGGATGAATTCATCATTACTGATATGATTTTCATTGATACATTTGAGTTCGATGCGTTTGAATAAGTAGCAATTTTACTCGCATTAAATAAAAATTAAGCCATATAGTGTTGGCACGGATGCCAAACAAACTGTTGTGCCCCTTCCGAATAGGCCATGCGTGGGCTTCAACCAGAAGAAGTTATTCGCTTACTATCTAGGCATAAAAAGCATTTTTTTATAGCCAAATTTTAAATATACGGCAAGTGTTTAAATAAGTAGCATACTTGACATCATTATTTTTATGACCTCAACTGCTATTTCATAGTCTGGTAAACTGGAAACATGCTGTAAATCCAACCTCTATTTAGCAAGGAACTCTCAAGTTAAGTTCCTGCCTAGACATCTTTAAGGTGCAAAGTTTTCGCACGAAGATTTTTCACTTCTTCAGAACTGGCTTCACGATTAAAACCACTAGCCAGGTTTTTCATTCCAGTCTCCATGAATTTTTTCGACAAATTGCCACATTGGCGTAAGGCAGCGATGCATTCCTTACCACTAAGACCTTCGACCAGGGTACGAATTTTATCCTCAGCTGGATAATTTTTAAGAGTACGAAGATGGATGTCTCGTACAGTTTTCTACTTTGTTTACTTCTGTTATTAGAGATAAGAAAGAACCGAAAGCGTCTCTTAGCTAATTAGCCTTAGTAGCCCACATGGTGCTAACAGCATATTAACAAAAAATGATTGCAATAAAGCGACTTTTATTCATATCAAAGAATTTTATACGTGGTTCAAGTAATATTAACTCAAACAAATGATCTAATATTCAAATTCAATGCATCGATACTACTTGATAAACCTACGTGCAACAAGATTGAAGACCTTTGCATCAAATCATATAACTATTTTCCTTCCAGCCTAATAGACTTTCACGTACCAATACATCATCGCTGATGTCTTTAAAACACAGGAGTAGTTCAATGATCTCAAAAAATCAAAACGGAGCCGCAATAGGCTTTTATTTTGCTGCCTTTACCTTCAATGGAGACAATGGCTTTCGGCTGGACGGTGGAGTTGGTGTGGATTCCATGTTTGGAAGTGCACTCAGCGAAGCAAAAGATGTGAATCTAGATGGTATAGATGACATCATAATTGGCTCATCGATTGGTTTTGTGGGCTCAGTTCTAGCTGCGGGTAAAAGTTATGTTGTATTCGGTAACGATGAGGGAGTGAGCCATCCTTTAAATATTTCTGAATTAAATGGGAGCAACGGCTTTTCCATTTTGGGAGCTGATGTCAATGGATATCTGGGAACCAGCGTCAGCGGAATTGGTGATTTCAATGATGATGGAATTGGAGATGTGATGATGAGTGCACCACGAGCGGATGTTGGTGGAGAAAACGAAACAGGTAAAAGCTTTATCATATTCGGAAATGAACAGGCCATCTTTGTCAATGGTTTTGACTGATTATCCACCATAAAAATTTGTGAGTATTGTGCCTGTATTGAACGATTTTCTGTTCCTGCCTCCTACTATCAGCAGTAAATTCAATAGGTATGGGCACATTTTAATAAATATGAATTATTTGGTCATAGTTATTTTCAATAACTAGCCTATGCTTATTTGTAAAACCAGCTGTTGTTTTATTGAGTTTATGCCACCTAGAAAGGCTGTCCAAACAATTTTGGATCCATACTTTGGTTTACTATCATAAACTGATAAAACATTTTGATACTTGAAAATTAATTCAAAACTCCAAGGGCCTTTATACGTGCCCTTGTGGTAAATGTTGATCAATAAGAGCAGATGTTTATGCTCGTTTTGAAAAATAGCCCTGAGTTTTTCAGTTATTGGTTACAGTACAACTAACTCAAAGGCCAGGGCTTAATGCAAATGCGGTAGATGAACAATGCACCCTTGTGAAATCCGTTGAAATCACTAAAAATTAGTTATTCAAGGGTAATGAGTTTAGAGGTGAGTAATATTTAGGGCAAGGCATCAGCCGAGCTCAGGTACGCTGGAAAACCAGGTTTTCATCGTCTCCATCCTGATTAATCCATTAGGATTTTTTAATAATTTCATTGTAAATAGTATTTATTTCTTGGCTAATTTTTGAACTTATAAATTCTTTTGAATAAACTGCATTTAAGTTATATAGAATTATTGGTGTGGTTTTTGACAATCCTAAATTCGTCAATAACTGAATAGGGCTGATCTCAAAGTTTAATTAGCTATTCATACCATATGTATGCCGGAGCCATTGAGCAGTTGCTTTTTCACATTTTTTTAATATCTTCTTCAAAGTATTTTTCTAAGACCGTGTTTTTTATACAGCGGCTGATTTTGCAGAATCAATTTACTTATATCATCAAAAACTATTATTATATTGGTAATTTGACGTATAGAAACTGTTTTTTGAGATACACGTTTGGCTACAAAAGAAATATTACCTGAATCTAACTCATTGGAGTTTTGCGCACATTCCCTCTAAATTCACATATTTTTTGCTAAGTGATTGATTGTGAATGTCATGTATTTGTTAATAGAACAATGGTCAAAAAATGTGATCATCATTGTTTTTTGAAGATTACAACGACACCCATTCTGACCAGTTTTAATCCTAACATTTATAATGTATCTAATCTAATGTTTACAACTTTAAGTACTGAACCAATAATCATTCAAAGTTATCGGTGGCTATTCAATAATTGACCCAAAAAATTAATTTAATTCTTAAATACAATAAGGAGTGCACTTATTTACTGACAAGAGTGGAAAGGGAAAATATAAAGAGTCTAGCTTTCGATAAGTGCACAAACTGGTTGTTTAATGATTAATCAAATTCAAACCCGTTAGTAAAAATGGCTGATTCTTTGCCAAAGATCACATAGCTTCTACCAGGTGATGTATCAGCCGGACCTGCATCAGGAGCCCCAATGATCAAATCATCAAACCCATCATCATTGACATCACCAGCTGAACTGACTGAAAAACCAGAGGAGTCAGCTGTATTTTCACCATTGATAACAAAGCCATTTTTACCATTTATTGAGGACAGTTCAAACGGATTGGGTAAACCACTAGCACTGCCAAAAATCACATAGCTTTTTCCTGCATCTGTATTACCATTTGGATCGGCAAGATTGGCTCCAATAATCAAATCAAAAATTCCATCACCATTGACATCACCCGCTGAACTGACAGAGTGACCTGACTCATCACCTGTATTTTCACCATTGATAACAAAGCCATTTTTACCATTTATTGAGGACAGTTCAAACGGATTGGGTAAACCACTGGCACTGCCAAAAATCACATAGCTTTTACCTGCATTTGTCTTACCATTTGGATCGGCAAGTTTAGCTCCAATTATCAAATCATCAATCCCATCGTCATTGACATCACCTGCTGAACTGACAGAAAAGCCCAAATAATCATCAATATTTTCACCATTGATAACTAGACCAATCGGGCTAGTTAGACTAGACAGAGTTAACGGATTAGGAAAACCACTATTCCTATTCCTGCCAAAGATCAAATAGCTTTTACCATCGCTTTCTGCTCCAGGTGCCCCTACAATTAAATCATCAACCCCATCATCATTAATATCACCAGCTGAGCTAACTGAACGGCCTGACCAATCATTTTCATTTTCGCCTTCGATAACAAACCCATTTTCATCTTTGAGATTTGATAGGTTTAGCGATCCCGAAAAACCACTTTTACTGCCAAAAACCACATAGCTTTTACCTGCAGATGATTCGTTATTCGGGCTTGCAGAAAAGGCCCCAATAATTAAATCAACAACCCCATCACCGTTTACGTCACCAGCAGAACTGACTGAATAACCCGAATAATCATCTTCATTTTCGCCATTAATCATAAAACCATCCACGCCATAGGGAAATGAAAGATCAATCGGATTAGGTAAATCATCCTCACTGCCATACACCACATAACTTTTACCAGCTTTTGACTGTGCGCCATAAGCTCCAATGATCAAGTCATCAATCTCATCGCCATTGACATCACCTGCTGAACTAACTGAAATACCTGAAAAATAGAACCTATTAACACCATTGGCAACAAAACCATTCTCACCATCAAGAGCTGAAAGGCTCAACAGCTTGGGAAAATCACCCTCACTGCCATACACTACATAGCTTTTACCAGCATTAAATCTACCACCTAAACCAGCGCTAAAAGCCCCAATGATCAAATCATCAATTCCATCACCATTGATATCACCAGCTGAACTGACTGAAAAACCAGAGGAATCACCTTCATTTTCGCCGTTCATAACAAAGCCGTTGCTGCCATCAATATCTTCTAAGTTAAGACTTGAATAATACTCAGCAAATCCATCAGTAGAAATAAGTATCAAAGTAAAAGTTATATAAATAAATGTTTTCATAATATCTCTCTAGTCTTCAAGGAAATTATATTTCGTCAGTTGACTAGCTTTAAGTCTGTTGAATACAAATTTTATTTTGGATGCTTCAAAAGTGCTGTGGAATATGTTGCAATGGGTATTGACTTTGTTGTAAACGACCTCTTGGTTTAATTCTGCAATAATTTCTGAAGGCCTTTGATTATGTATTGAGGATCAATGACCCAATAAACAATGAGACCGCAATTGGCATCAATAATGTGGGTGGGTTTAGGTGCGCAGACCACTGGAGGTGATATTTTATTGGTTGATTTGAATGGCTCATCACCTGGTTTACTTGTCGCGGGTAACACTGTGATTTATGAAATCATGATTAGCAACGATGGGCCGATGGATGCCACCGATGTGGACGTCAGTGATACAACCTGAATTTAGTCGCTGTGGCTGGTGACACCTCCTGTGCACCAGCCAGTTTTATATATACCATCGCTTCACTCCCCAGTGTCACCAGTGAAAAATTAACTGTCTTAACCACCATTAATGCGGTTGGGGTCTTTGATAATGTATATTCTGTGGGCGCAGATCAACCAGACGGCAATCAGTCAAATAATATCGATGATACAGGTAATGGTGGTGATGAAATTATCATGAACAATGGATCTTTTGCATTCATTACATTACTTGACGATGAGTAAAGCTATCAGATAACAATCGATTTGCCACCTATTGATCCGATCCAACCCTGTACAATCACAAATGACATTGAATTAATTGCTGGTGATGATGTAATTGATGTGGAAGTGGCTTGTGAACGAGGAGATGATTTGATTTTTAGAAATGATTTTGAAATGATGCCGCCAATTATTATGAAATAAAGATCAAATCTTTTCTAATTTTAACTCTGAAATTGGATGCTGAAGAAACTATGAGTACAGGAGGTATTTTGGGTTTCTAAAGGTGATGATATCAATAGTTTTAGAATACCATGTCTTTATGGTTCTGTGGGTATGTTATGTTGTCATTAACAAATTCATTTTACCTCAAATAAATATCTCATCCTCGTCACGGTGCTAAAACTGAAGGAAAGGTCAAAAGGGTTTGGGTAAATGTAAATATTGGAAAAACAAGTTATCTAAGGGTAAATAAAGAAGAATTTAAATATATATTGAATCTACTTAACATTAAGTGAGGCTTACCAAATAAAATCACATTAATTTAATCAGTTTGAAAGTTTGTTGTTTTCAATAATTTGGTCATATATATTTTCAATATCCAACTTATATTTATCGGTAAATTTGCCTGCATTTTTAGCTGAATTCACGCGATATAAAATAACTGACAATGGGGCATAGTTACCAAGAGTTTTCATTGCCTCAATTGGTCTCATCGACTTATTTTCTACCTTTGCACTCCCAAATGAGTTTCTTAACCATTGAGCAGTAGCCATTTGGCACTTTTCAATATCATCAATGAAATATTTTTTGTATGTGGTATTTTCATAAATAGATTGGTTCTGAATAATTATTTTGCTGATATCCATTAAAGTTGATCCAACAATGGTCGAAATCTGCCTAGTTGTTATTTTCTTTAGTTTATAGGTATTTGAAACCAAAGGAATGATGACATCAGAATCAGTTTCGAAATATTCAGCCATGTAGCTTAGTTGTGAATTAATTACTTTCAACTGCTCAGAGTTCAAACTGATATAACGTTCATTTGAACCCATGATTTTAAGGAATAATTCATTTTCTAAAGAAATTACATCTGAATTTTTCATATTGGAAAGTTCTGTTATTTTGAGCCCGAACTCTAACAAAATGTAAATGATCAAAAAAGCGCGATTGGCTTCAAAACAATCATAAGAAAAGCGATCGTAATCTGTTTCTTGTGCTAATACTGTTAATATGAACCTAGTTAGCTGGGGGTTTAAAGTTTTGCTGTTATACCGACTTTCCAATTCGCTGAGAGAATCATCTTTCATGAGATAGGCTGGTACAGGGTTCCTATATAAATAACAATTTGATTTCAAAAATCTGTAAAGAGTGTGTATTTTCCTAAGTGAGGACCTTACTGAAACCTTGGATCGAATTGATTTACGAAAGGGACGCCATTCAGGATTAATGCTATCATCGATTAAGATTTTTTTCTGATGAGTCCCCACCCATCTCTTTAAAGGTTTTGGATTGTAAAGAAATTCAGAGTAGGCCATGCAATTATCTGTCGTGAAAGCAGTAAAAGAAATGTTATTCTGCTCTAACCACAATAAAAATGTTTCAATTTCTTTGTAATAGGCACTTATGGTGTTTTTCACAGATTCCTTCATTGAAAGAAACTTCATAATTGCATCAATATCAGTATTCACAGACAAATCGTTTTCTAAGTCTTTGCACAGGTTTTGGCCTGGAGCAAATACATCTGGCACTCTGTGCAGAATAACTTTTGAGGATTTATATAACAGTATCGGCTCCATAATTTACACTCTTAGAAATATGAGTTGATTGCTTCGCCACCGAGATTAAAAATACTCAATAATTTTCTGGATTGTTTATTATCAAATTCAAAAATATCTTCAGGATAATAAACTGATAGTTTTAATTCATCTAATATGAATGTATATGGGCACCTGCATTCAAAGTTATTTTGCAAGCCACCAACTATTTTACCATCGTCACTCTTTTTTGTTTGTTCCAAGAAAGATGACACGTACTTGAAAATACTGAGATAAGTGGTCCATAAATCTATCTTATAAACCAACATTGATAGCTCCATAGGCATGCGATAGAACTTTAATTCTGATTTATCACAAATTACTTCATGTCTAATGAAAAACTGATGGACTTGAGGTAGCTTAAGGCCACGACTAGTCATGTTGTTATATAAATCAGTAAAAACTGAAGCAGACCTATCTTCTGGCACATAATGACCATCATGAAGTAGCTTAATTAACTCTAGTGTGTTTGTCTTAATGTGGGCACTTGTTAAATCAGCGGTGTTGTTTTTAAGTAAGCATCTAATTTTTGATAATGATTTTTGGGTTACTCTAACTTTTTGCTTATCTAGAGCACTCCAATAGTCATTTTCATTCACAAATCTGGACATATTGTCATCAGTTGTAACAGTATATTTTTGCTTGTTAATTCGATAAAAAGGAACTTTTAACTCTTGAGCAAGTTGTTTCTCTGATTCAAATAAATCACCTTCCTTTGCCATTACAGATAAATTGAAAATGTGGTTATTATTAATAACAGGCTTTGGAGTGAAAAACTGTGTATCTAAATACAGTTCAAATTTTGGCAGATACTTTTTCGAACGTCTTATGATTGAGTTTAAGAAATGGACTTGGTCAAATTTTTCGTCACATGGTATTTTATTTGATTTGACTATTTGATTATCTAATTTTGTACCACAGGAACTACAGCCTCTTGATATTAAGTCATGAGACATAGGCCAGTGAATTCCACATACATGACAGTTTGTTATTAAATCAGCATCATGAATAGGGCACTTTAGTAACCAAGGTTCATCAAATAGTTTTGTATGAAACCCAATCTCAGCGCATTCTGGGCAATGCTTTAGTGGTCTATATCCTTTTTGTAATAAAAGATTCAACCTTTGATCTGATGGAATGTTTGATCTTTCATACATACTAGCAAGCAATGCAGGCTTGTATGCAATCAGTTTAGAATTAATAAATAGCTCACTTCCTTTGATGCCGACGTTCTTGAATTCTTTAATGACTTTGCAGATAGAATTTAACCTTTGATTTGCAATAAGAAACCTGCGATAAGCGGAGTAGGGGCTTTCTCCTGGTCTTTTCAGCATTTGGCCAGTATTAATCATCAAACTAACTCAACTTCATCAGGAATCAAGCCAGAAGCATTTATACTGGCTTCTACCATCTGGCTCATTAGAATAGGGTCATTGACTCCGTTGTTGGGAATAAAATCAAACAACAATATACGAATCATGGATAGAAAGTATTGAATGGGCCATGACTCTATTCCAGCTTCTTTACGAAAGCATTCCTCATAAACTTGCCAGATGATTTCTGTAATATCAATTAATCTCCAGTCATCAGACACTTCCTGATTCCATAGGTATTCTTTGGTATACGAGTTTTTCTTTGTAAACAAATATTTTTGATCAATCTCACTTAAACATGCCTTCAGTTCTATTTCCTTTCTGATTCCATAGAAATTATGAAATTTCAATAAAAACCGTCCCCTTATCAATTCATACTGTGGGTTTTCTTTCATCTTGTCTAATAACTGTACCGAAGCAGAATGATTCCCAACAAAGAAAATCGAAAGATGAATCCCAAAATTCATCAATCCATCATAGAGTTCAGCAAATACTTCAAACTGTTTAGGCCTAAGTCTTTGCATTTCATCAATAAAAAGAATCAGATTATGAGGAGTTTTAGAATTAGTCGCAGACTCACCAAGAAAATAAATCAAATCATTAGCCATAATGTCTGCGCGAGTATTCTCAGTTATTGATAGTTCAGCTGAATAGCACAGCTGCCTAAGTATTCCTGTAATGGTTCCTACATCTCTTGGTGCTATAGAAGTGAAATGGCAATTAATTTTTTGATTTCTTCTTGTGTATATTCGATCTTTGACATGCTGTATTGCCGAGGTTTTTCCAATTCGGTTAGAACCAAGAATGACCCCTCCAGAGAAGCCATTCAAATGCCATTTATGGATGACCTCAGACAGTTCATCAATCATCGGAGTTGTTATAAAAAACTCCTTTAGATTCATCATCTGATCATAAATATTTGAGGAGCCATCATTACTCATCTTTTTTCTCCTTTGAATAAACCTCTGTTCCATTCGAAAGGGTTGTGTGATTTCCCGGTTTGAGTAAGATCTACTTCGTGATTGCTGTTGTTATTAAAATCATTTATTTCATCATCAGTTTTAAGGTGGTCAAAGGTGTTTATGCTTGAATTAAACTCTTTGGCCAGCCTCACTATTTCTAATGCTTCGCTAGGAAGGTGCTTGTCTCTCATGTGAATATCAAACATATTTCTGAGGGGATCTTTCAGTTTCAGGTTTTCCTTTCTGGTATATTTTGAGATTCTTTTTTTGGTTCTAAGCGAGAATGGGTGAGACTGCCAAGAAAGTGGAGCCATCAAAGCTCCAAGAGATGTTCCATCTTCCTTAAATGCTTCAACCACTCTCAAGTCCCTTCTGTCAAAACGGATGGTTATTTTCTGATTTTCTAATTCAGACTCGTTCAATCCTTCTCCAACATACCGAAGCCCATTAAAACTGATTTCTGGTGCTCGATTGTCACTTTTATACCAACATATTTTTCTGGTGTCTTGAGATACAAATGGGCCTATGTTGTCTTCCCTCATTGCATAATTAATCCTTAGTGGATGACGTTCGTTTTGATATTTCAGATAATCTAATGGTGAAAGACCTCCCAAGCGCTCACGAGGCCGAGTGTTCTCAGCTGACACGACTACACTGATAACTTCTTCTAGTGTGCGCAGGGAAAAAGTAGGAACCTTCTTTGTATTAGATTTTGTTTCTTTAAGAGGATCTAAAACATGGGAGCCAGTTGTTGATGGAAAACGATGAATAATTTCATTTAATAATTTAAATGCGTACTCAATTAATTGTCTACTCTTAGGATTTGCTGGTAAACCATAATTGAGGGTTGCTCCCAATGTAATTAAAACATAATCTTTTATACTCTTAGCCCTATGGCATTTTGCATTATCAAGTCCTACAATGCCAATTGATCGAAATTGAAACTCCTCATCCAGAGCACTTGGTAAACATGCACCCAATTGATATTCTAGCCCTGGTGTTTTCAATTCCATTGGCTCCCATTTTTCGTTTAGAAAACTGAATAAATTCAATAAGTCATCTTGATTAGGTTCTTTGGTGTAGCACAAAAAGTAAGAAAGAATACAATCAGATGCAACATCTTTCATCATAAATAAAGAAAGTCGCGAGAGCTTTAATGTTTTAATTACTCCATTATCATCAATAGCTATATTTACTTTTATATCTGTTAACTGAGAATCCAGTTGTATTTTTTGAAATGGCAGGAGGTCAATAATTTGAGTCTGGTTAATTGACCGCTGTTTTTTCTTCTTTGGCATGCGGTATTTATTAACCAATTTATGAAAATACCTTCTACAACTTTCTAATGCCTTGTTAGACTGATCGAAAGGATATTGATCATCAGGCCAGTTTAAGTCTTCCAACTCTGCTAGAAACGCTTTATGAAAACTTTTTGGGGTCATGTTTTCTGCATTAGGATCCCTTCGCACAAACGCTTTTACTTTGTTCTTGAGTCTTTCGGTCATTTCTATGTTTTCCTCAAGAATTTTAGTAAATGAACCTCGAGCTCCTGAACATTTATGCTTACTTAAAGATTTTTTTCTTTTTCCATTATTTATTTTTTGACCTGGAATCAATGCTTTAGTTAAAGGTTGATCGTCATCCTCATAACCTGCCAATGCTCTACTCATTAAACGGCTTATTGCTGAAACCGAGATATTTTCCTCATCAGCTATATCTTTAAACCTAATACCTAACAGTACTTTTATTACAATCCGTTGATTTCTTAAAAATTTTGTTCTTTTAACCCCCTTAAATTTCTTATGGTTTACTTTCGGCCAATTTTTATAATCTCTAAGTAGTGGAGAATACTGAAGCCGGAGTAACCATGTTAACCACATAATTTCACCTCAGTATCATATGAAAACGGCCTCTCTTCTAAATTCATGATAACCATCCCTTTATGACATAATCTATAGAAAGCAATCTCATGAGCTTTTTTATTAAACCTATCATGCTGAGAAATGATGTCACCCAACTGCTGCTCTGGTGTAATGCTTAAGGAATCTAATATCTTATATTCTTGGTTCTGTGTTTCAATGTGACTGTTTATAACAAGAGCTCTGATAATTTCGAGCCAGTTAACAGCAAATATTTCTCTATCCAACACTTCTTCATTTGAGATAACCAAGAATTCAATATTTTCTCTTTTTAGGTAGGCTTTTAATGGGATTTGTATTCTCTGACTAAATTTACCCTTAGGTTTGAGTTCAACAATATATTTCTTGCCATTTTTTACATAGTAACAATCAGGGATATATGGCCTGTTTCCTATTAAGAATTTGTGTGATTGAGGCACAAATCTTGTTACTTCAGGATCACTTTCTAAAATTGCCGCATGAAGAAATTCGCTCTTCGAATGAAATATTCCAACTTCTGGAAATTTAATGAATATTTGATAAAAACAATTACTGCCTTCTTCTATTTTTTTCGCGTCAGCCATATGCTGGAAAGGGGTTAATGTATCTGTTTTTACTTTTAAATTACTAGTTTTCATCTCTCAATAATTAGGAATAAAACATTTTTAATTTATCAAACAACAATATTTATTGGAAGTAACAACAATATTTTCTGTTGTTACAACATTTTATTGAAAAATTTTATAGCCAATGCTATATTGATAGTTGTAATTTTTTAAACGTATTAGTCGGAGCATGAAATCTTCATGGTCGAAAAACAAAATAATGTAAAAGGTTACAAACCTGGCCAGGTTTGTGAGCTTATAGGTGAGAGCTATGAAACCCTAAGATATTGGAGAGAATACCTATACCCCAAACCTCCCCAAATTCATTTCAGTTTGAATGATATTTTCATTTACCATTTCATAAAATCTTTTATTAAAGGAAAGAGAGTAGATGTCAACGAACTTGAAAAAGTAGAATGGAGAAAAATTTTACAAAGATGTAGTAGCTTGAGTGCTGAAGAGAAAAAGTCTTGCATTGCTGTATTTGACTTTCAGAGCAGAAAATTTTCTTTTATAACATCTATCAATCAAATAGATTTAAGCGATGACAGGTACACTTTTGTTTACATGAAAACAATTTTTAATCGATTTAATTTATCATTGCGAAAATTTGGAAATGCTAGGTCAAATATTGTTCCTATAGAAACCGGCCTTTTTATTGAAGCCTCTTAATATTGGTTGGGTTCGGCTAATATTATTTCTTAGTGATTTAATCCTGCTGAACTGCCCAATTAAATTTCTACCACATTCCATATTATTTTTTTATTTAAATAATGTGCATCTATGTTTAGTGCTATCTGGTTATCTATGTACAATATATTGAGAAAATTTTTTTTAAAGGGAAAAGAGTGCTAGACAAGCTACTCATAAAAATGAGTATTTATTTTGAATAAAAAATATCGTTTAACATTGATGGTCATATCACTAATTACGATAATAACAATAGGACGTTTATCCACAGGATCATTTGACTTTTGGAGCACTCAATTCTGGTTTGTTTCTGGGGCTTTATTACTTATATTACTAGCATTAATTGATCAACCACATTTTTCAAAAGACGCGAACATATTTGTTAACGGTTCGACTGCTCTTATTTCATTATTCGTCGTCCAATCCAATGATAGAGATAATTTTTGGCCGGGGATTTTAATGGTGATGGCATCGACGACCTCATCATTGGCGCTTGCAGAGCTACCCCTGATGCTGTTAATAATGCTGGGCGCAGCTATGTTGTTTTTGGCACACAATCTGGTTTATTTAACCCTTTGGCATTAAGCGATTTGGATGGTTCAAATGGGTTTGTCATAGATGGTCATATTCCTAATGGTTCATCAGGCAGATCGGTGGCATCCGCTGGAGATGTGAATAACGATGGCATTGATGACATTCTGATTGGTGCACCAGAAGCAACAAATCAAGTTACACAAGCAGGCATTGTTTATTTGATTTATGGCTCAGATGAAGGTTTCTCTGCACAGCTGAACTTGAACGACCTGAATGGTATCAATGGGGCGGTCATAAACGGAAACTACATTCAAAGCCGTTTTGGCCATTCAGTGAATGCCGCCGGTGATGTCAATAACGACGGCATTGATGACATCATAATCGGTGCACCTGATGTTGATAGCAATGACGTTGTTAGATCTGGTGCTGCGTATATCATTTTTGGTCATGAGCAGGGGTTGATTCATCCTTTGGGTGTATCTGACCTGAATGGAATCAATGGTTTTGAAATTCGCGGAATAACACAAGAAAATTCAAGAATTGGATATTCAGTGGCTGAGGCTGGCGATGTCAATGCAGATGGCATCTCAGACATCATCATCGGTAGTGCCTATTTAGTAGGCCATATCGGCGATTTTAATGCCGGTCAGAGTTATGTTGTCTTTGGCAGTGATCAGCGGTTCCCAAATCCGTTACAGTTATCTGAGTTAAGTGGAAGTAATGGGATCCAGATTTTAGGTGAACATGCAGATGATCAATCGGGATTTGCGGTGAGTGCTGCGGGAGATATCAACCATGATGGCATTGATGATTTTGCCATCGGTGCTGTCGGTACGGATCATAATGGGTTAGAAAATTCAGGATCTGTGTATGTGATTTATGGGGGTCATTCAGAGCTTCCTCACCCTTTTAACCTGAGTTCAATCAATGGCGTTAATGGCTTTCGATTGGATGGAACTGATGCGAGAGCCAATTTTGGGAATGCAATCAGTAAAGCACAAGACATTAACCTGGATGGCATGGATGACATCATTATTGGGGCTTTTACTGCACCTGTTCCCTCAGTGACTGATGCGGGCAAAGCATATGTCATCTATGGCAGTGATCAACCCATAGGCCACCCCTTCAATCTTTCTGCTTTAAATGGGCTTAATGGATTTGCTGTTTTAGGGTCGGATAATGACAATCTGGGGAGCAGCGTGAGCGGAATGGGAGATTTCAATAACGACGGAATTAGCGATCTGATTATTGGTGCTTTTAATGCGGCTGTTGAAGATCAAAGCCGTGCAGGAAAAAGTTATCTGATATTCGGTACCGAGCAGGCCCTTTTTGCCAATGGTTTTGACTGACCCTATTAATCTATTTGCGAGCATTGTGCCCGTATTGAAAGGATTACTGTGTTTCTCTCCCTCCTCTTCACAGTTAATTGACTCGATACGGGCACATTTTTATGATGTCTAATCACAGTGCCAAGACACATGTTATAAACGATTAAAATATTAAATACCGATGAGCCACAACGAGATAAACGGTTGCTTCCATGCTCCAACATCATCAAAGTCGAAAACTTGCAAATAAAGACTGAGTTAATTGAGCTGCCCTGACATTACAATTAACTGGTTTGAATCATCCAAGCTCCAAAACAAGCAGTCAAAAGGCGTCCCCCAGTGAGGTCTTTTTGTATTTGCATTCAATCAGGTAACAAGTATGTAACAAAATTAATACCCATTGCATCAAGCTTGATAACCGTTTTCCTTGCTTCTGCCTAAACTCAAGCCCATCCATCAAAGTGATGGGCTTTTTTACAAACAGGAGGAGACAAATGAAACCTCAAAAACAACTTTACTGGGCGTTGCTTACGTCTGTATTTTTTAACAACACATCACACGCTGGCTTTGATGCCGAATTGAGCTTGAGCGAAATTGAGGGCCTGAACGGCATCGTTGTTCAAGGAGAAAACCCCCATGATATTGCTGGGTTTTCGGTCAGTCATGCGGGTGACCTCAATGGCGATGAAATTGATGATTTCGTTATTGGTGCTTATGGCGTAGATGAAGGGATTGCCCAGAATGCGGGTCGCAGCTATGTGGTGTTTGGTTCTGCCTCAGGTTTACCCAGCCCATTGAATCTCTCTACTTTGGATGGCAATAATGGTTTTACCATTCACAGTTCAGCC
Organism: Marinicella sp.; assembly: GCA_965230295.1. GTDB lineage: Bacteria > Pseudomonadota > Gammaproteobacteria > Xanthomonadales > Marinicellaceae > Marinicella. Next base: position 3,850,090 of record OZ246001.1, read on the forward strand.
ACCAATGGGGGCTTTGGTCATTCAGTCAGTCATGCTGGTGATGTGAATCACGATGGATTGGATGATTTAATCATAGGCGCACCTTACTCCAATGTGACCACAATATTCCAAACTGGGGCGGCGTACGTGATTTTTGGCCAAGACGAAGGCTTTGACAATGTCATAAATGTTGAAGATTTGAATGGCGATAACGGCTTTGCTATTTTTGGTAATCAACAACAGAGTACTTTAGGTTTTTCAGTTTCATCGGCAGGTGACATCAATGATGATGGCATTGATGATGTCATTATCAGTGCACCAAAGACCGATAACAATGGTGTCAATGATTCAGGTGCCGCATATGTGATTTTTGGAGATGACTCTGGATTTCCTCACTCTCTTTCCATCTCTGCTTTAAACGGTCTGAACGGATTTGAAATTCGTGGTTTTCCATTTCAGTTTAATGGCCCTGAATTAAAAGTAAGTTCGGCAGGAGATGTCAATCACGATAACATCAATGACGTTGTTATTGGAGGCCCCAGAGTTGGGATAGATGGGCAGGAAGAAGCTGGTGTCGCTGTGGTGGTCTATGGACAATCAACACGCTTTCCTAATCCTGTGCAGATGTCAGAGATAGATGGTGATAATGGCGTGCATATTTATGGCATTGCTGCATTTGATCAAACCGGTTACAGCGTCAGTGAAGCCGGTGATGTCAATGCCGATGGCATAGATGACCTGATCATTGGGGCCAGAAGAACTGATTTTAATGTCACCAATACTGGATCGGCATACGTGGTTTATGGTCAATCATCAGGGCTTGCGCATCCTCTGGATTTAAACGACATCAATGGACTCAACGGCTTTCGCATAGATGGAAACTTATTAGGTGCTGAATTAGGCACTTCTGTCCATTCAGCCGGTGATATCAATCATGATGGTATAAACGATCTGGTTGTGGGCGCACCAGACGATTTAGTACCAGATACAAATGCAGCAGGTAAAAGTTATGTGATATATGGCTCTGATCAGGGCATTGGACATCCCATTAATGTGGCGGCTTTGGATGGCAACAATGGCTTTGCCATCGCAGGTTCGGATGACAATGGGAAATCAGGGCAGGCTGTCAGCCAGGCTGGTGATGTGAACAACGATGGCATCAGCGACTTCATCATAAGTGCCCATTTAGCTGGTGCCAATGGCATAAATGCAGCAGGAAAAACTTATGTGGTTTATGGCCGTGAAAAGCCTTTGTTTAAAGGTGGTTTTGAATGATGGTCAAACTTTGAGTCCAGTGTTTGTTTTGAACGACTTGCTTTTTCCCACCTCATTTAGCAAGTTCAGTAGGAATAGGCACATTTTTTAAATCTTTTCTTTTAAAATCAATGCAGATTCAGGGATAACATGATGAATTCAAAAAATATTAACTATGCGTTCAGCTTGATGTTGCTGCTGTTGGCTTTCAAGTCACTGGCTGAATCAACCACCATCGAAATTCCTGCCGAATTTCACCCAAACAATGAAGCGCTCATCTCTGTGGTCAATGTGAATGTGCCCTTAAACGCTACGACAGCCCAGCCTGTCCCTGCTTGTATTATTGTTCATGGCTCTGGCGGGTTGTTTTCTGAAGGTGAAGTTGGCGAAGCATGTGATACTTCTCCCCATAATATGAGTGGCAATTTCGCTGATTTAATGGCTGTTTTCGAAGAATTAGGCGTGGCAACGATTGCCCCATCCAAAGAAAAAAATAGGCTGAATTAATTTTAGATATCTCTTATGGATAGAAATGCATTTTGATTTACTCTCAATTATTAAATCAGGATTAAATCAGGATTTAATAATTTAAATTCTTCATTTGAATGGAATAATACAGCCATAAATAAGTATTTTGGGTTTGAGTAAAAAAGAAATAAGCTGTATAGTTAAACTTGAGATCAAGTCTTAACGACAACAATAAACTGAATAATCAAATGAACATGTTAAAAATAATTGTGACAATTACAACTCTTGTTTTATCATCAATAAGTAAGGGAGATTCCAAAGAAAGTTGTGAAGATTTATATTCAAAAAGTCTTGAAACAGACTTATACCTAACTTACGAATTATTTGATCAAACTCCAGCAAATGGATTTCGAAAACTTGCGGGTCAATGTCCAGGCGAAGCTGTTAAATTAATAAAAAACTATATTATCATTAACGAAGCAAAAGAAAGCTCCTTGAGATGGCATATTGCTCAACTGGAAGGAATGATGGGCAATTATCAGGAGGCTATTATCTTTGCAAATACTGTTCTTACTGAACAAAATACTGGACAGTTTAAATGGAATGATTTTGTTGAGGGTAAAATTGCATATTGGAAACAAGATTTCGAAACCTTAAAAGATAAGATTAAGATTCTTGAAAGTAATTTGGATCATCGGGGGAACAAGATGAATGTTGAAATTCTGAAAGGGCATCTTGCTGAAGAGTAAATCAATCTAAATATATAGATTTCGTAATGAAAGTAATCTTTGCATCAATAAAATTCAATATAACTGATTGAGTCTATGCACAAAGCTTTCAATGCTCTTTTAGTGCTTTTGTCTCTGTACTTATTATCTGGTGAAACAAAGTCACAGATTCTTGCTGAGTATTTAAATAACTTTTCGAAAAACATAATACTTCAGTGTGATTCTGAAAAAAACAAGAATATAGTTCAGGAAAATTCTAACGTTGTTGGTGAATATGTCTTTCAAGAGTTTAGTTCACCATCACCATATCTTGGCAAAGAAAGCATGGATGTCTCTCATGAACTTGTTTGGACTGAGACAATTCACTCATCTGATGCCTCATACATTTCACCTTACTTTAGTCAATACGATATTAAGCCAGAAGACTTCTTTGTTTTAAGATCACCAGATCACACAAGATCTTGGACATATGATTTTGAAGAGTTAGCTAGTTTTAATGGCAAGGGTTTTTGGGGCATACCAATTCATGGTGATACTGCAATCGTTGAATTATATGCAGGTACAAAACAAGGTTCTGGCGGTATAACTATTGGTAAGTTTGCAAAAGGCTTTCCTAAAGATATAGAAAAAACCCAATTCAGATCAATTTGTGGCACAGATGACAGTGAAGAAGCCGTATGTTATCAATCAACAGAGCCAACTGTCTATGAAAAATCTCTTGCCGTTGTAAGGCTCAATATTGGTGGTGTCATAGCATGTACAGGTTGGCTCGTAGGCAATGAAGGACATGTCATTACAAATGAACATTGTATAAGCGTTCAAGCAGCTGCAGAAGTTACTTCAATTGAGTTTTTAGCTGAGGGAGCTGAGTGTTCAGATGACTGTACATATCCATTTGGCTGTCCAGGAATCATTGAAGCAGCTTCATCACAAGTAGTAAAAATGAATGCTGATTTAGATTATGTTTTGCTCAAACCCAATAACCCAATTAACGACCTTCCCTCGACCTATGGCTATTTACAAATGAGGGAAACCGGTGCAGAAATAAATGAACAAATATATATTCCACAACACCCTCGAGCTTGGGGCAAAAGGATTGCTTATTTTTCAACTGATACAGCTTCAGGCTTAGGAGAAGTTCACAGTTTGAACATGCCACCATGCTCCTTGGTAGGAAGCGATGTTGGATATCTATTAGATACACAAGGTGGTTCTTCAGGGTCTCCGGTGATTTCATACGACGACCATAAAGTAGTCGCTCTTCATCATTGTGGAATATGCCCAAATCGAGGGGTTCCTATAGAAAGTATCATTGATGACTTGGGAGACGATTTACCCAATTCTGCTCTATGCGACTCACCAGAACCACCATTAAATCTAGCGGCTCAACAAAAGAATGACAATGAAATTCAGCTGACTTGGAGTCATGGTGTTGGTGCAGATTCTTACGACATATACAGATCAGTTGGTATGTGTACACATCAATCTTTGGATTATCAACTTATTGCTTCAAAAGTGGTTGGAACCTCATTTATTGATACAACTGTCTCAGGAAATACCACATATTCTTATAAATTGAAATCACACAATCAAACTGTTCAATGTGATTCTTTATTCACTGAATGCTCATATGCAACAGCAACAGGGTTATGTACCATGGCCCCAACTTTTGATGGTTTGGAAACGATATCCTCATCACAATCACCAATTTGTAAAACCTCTTTACAGTGGTCACAAGCGGATCAAAATTGTGGAACTAACATCAGTTACAACATTTACAGGGATACTGTTGATGATTTCCAACCATCAGTGCAAAATTTAATTTCTGCTTGTGTGGATGGTTTATCATTTAATGACTTTGACCTTCAAAGTGATGCTACATATTATTATTCAGTACAAGCAGAAGACAACAGTGGTAATGGATCAGGGTTGTGTGGTTTTGGTAATGAAAACACGAGCCTCACCCAATCAGGTATTAGACCAATGGGCCCTAATTCGGTTGTATTTTTTGATGAAGTTCCATCAAGCCAACCCAACGATGCATGGATCGCTGTTAATGGTTCAGGGGATGATGGATCTACCCATAATTGGTCAATCACTGATTCCCGCTCATTTTCTCCACCTTATTCTTGGTTCATTCAAGAATATTCAGGTAACAAAGAAAAGTTGTTAATTTACAATAATTCGCTAAGTGTAAACAATGAGTTTTATATGCTTGAGTTTAACCAGTTTATGGGGCTTGAAAGACTTAAAAGTGGAGCTGTTTTAGAATACTCAACAGACAATGGGGCTACTTGGTATGACATACTTAGAGGGAATGGAGTAACTGTGCCCGACAATTCAAGTCGTATTGAACAAACAGGTTATAATGAAAATCCTTTAATTGGTGATGGTGTATTAGCTGGTAGATTAGCATGGACTGGTAACACTTACGACGGCTGGCAAAATGTAAAAGTCTCCTTAGCTGATTTTGATGGAACTGACATCAAACTCAGATGGCGATATGGTTCTGATTCGAGTGGCAATAACTATGGGTGGTATGTAGATGATGTCAAAATTTACTCTACATCTTCATGTATAAACATAGCAGATGACTTAATTTTCATTAACGGATTTGGAGAAGTTTAATAAAAGTTGGCGGTTTACGTAGCTATGTGGTCACTGGGCCCTTATGGAGGTTTGATACCCAAATTAGCCCGAATTTAGTCAATCACCCAAGAGTTGACTCAGAAAAACAAATTATCTCAATAGCTTACGTGGGTTTCATGTCCATTTTTGGTTAAATCTGGCACATCACCCTAAATTTGAATTCGAGGTTCCCAACGATGTGATTTATAGTGTCTGTAGCTTTCAAGAAGAGTAAAGTTGTTATTTTCTTTACTTAATAAGTTTAATGCTTTTAGATATTCATTTTGATTTGAGAAATTGAAGCCAAAGTTTTGAGGTGATTATAATCTTTTGACGACTTCTAAATATGTTAATACTTCTTGTTTATTATTTGGATTGAATGAATGAAAATTTGACCATACAAGTAAGCTGATTTTTTCTCTCATTAAATAAAGATTCAAAATACAAGCATCAGCATAAAAACTTACTGGTCCATATGTTTGTGAATGTGCTTGACCATCAGTAGTAACTTCTTTATATGCCAACGAGTGTGACTTCATTTTTGTGAAGCCATAAACAAGTTGATCTGCCAAATGTTTAATGTCATTTGCCCAATGGAATGTATTGAACTTCCAATGACTGTTTTGATTTTTATAAAATTTAGTTCTTAAAATATTAAATTCAATATCTAGCTGATTAATTTCTACATGCTTACACACATCATCAGTAAGAGAGTGATAAATGTTATCCGCATTGTCAAACACGTCTTTATTCGTTAAGTTTGTCATGAAACTACCAAGTTCATAGAAACTATAGATTTTACAATTAAATTATGCTCATGTATTAAAGTTAAAAAAAATCAAATTTGCGTACATTTCATAATTTAATTTAACTGGTGTTTTAGTTTAGTGGGTTAGTTGTAACTTTAGTGGGTTAGTTGTGAAAAGTTTAGTGGTTTAGTTGTGCCTCCAAAAACATGGAATAGGTTTGTTAAATGATTAATTAAATATACGCATAATATATATTATGTTAAATAATACATTAATATGTAAATACTAGAGTTGAGAAAATAATATTATATATATTTATTTATCAATAATTTAACTATACTTTATAAAGTATATACTCATATACTCATTCATATATTGGTAAATAGAAAATCGGGAGTCTACGATAATGGTGATTGATCTGTGTAATTCGTAGAATTTTAATTATTTAAGCCTCACCACCAAAGTGTCACAAGGCGCACCATGAATGATGCTGGACGCTGTGGATCCGAGTAACAAGCCAATACCATGCCTGCCATGGGAACCAGAAATAATCAAATCGCTGTCATTTTCGGCGGCATATTTTCTGATTTCTTTGGCGGGACTGCCAATAACTATGTGAACATGATCTTCTGAAACGCCATATTTTTCAGCGATGGCCATCATGGCGGCCTCAGCTTCTTCTTTGTCTTTACTGTGGATACCTGGAAGATCAGGTGAAGGCGGTGCCAATGAAGCACTGGGGAAAATCATCAAAACGTCCATCACATGGATCAAGTGAAATTCAGTATCGGCCTGTTTAAGTGTCATGGCTTGATCCATGATTTGGCTGCAATCGATGAACGGGTCCAAAGCCACTGTGATTTTATTATAGTTTGACATGATAAATACCATCAAATTAATGAATAAAATATCACAACACAAGCTCACCGTTATTGATAAAAGTCAAGAAGGGCACCAGAATGACCGCCCTATTTCACAACCTTTGTCAGATTGTATATCAGTAACAAATCACTTAATATGAAATTTTTGACCATCAATGCTTATGAAACATGTCAGAACCCCAGATGACCGATTTGCAAACCTGAAAGATTATCTTTTTAATCCGCATTACACTGAAGTGGCTGGTTTAAGGATGCATTATGTTGATGAAGGCGATCAGTCAGCTGATCCTGTTTTGATGTTACATGGTGAGCCCAGTTGGTCCTATTTATACCGAAAGATGATACCCGTTTGTGCTGATGCAGGGCATCGTGTACTGGCACCAGATTTAATCGGTTTTGGTAAATCAGACAAACCCACCCGATTCAAAGATTACAGCTATGCAGCTCACTTGGCATGGTTACAAGCTTTCATGGATCAACTGTCTCTCAACAACATCACTTTGGTGTGTCAGGATTGGGGCTCTTTGTTGGGTTTGCGACTGGTCACTGCCAATCCAGATCGATTCAAGGCGGTGGTTGTAGGCAATGGCTTTTTACCATCTGGCGATCAACCTATACCCAAAGCTTTTAAACTGTGGAGAATGTTTGCTAAATACAGCCCCTGGTTTCCAATTGGCAAAATTGTCAGCTATGGCTGTCTCAGTGAACTGAGCGAAGGTGAAGTCTATGCCTATGATGCACCCTTCCCTGGTCGCAAATACAAAGCAGGTACCCGGGCATTCCCTAAATTAGTACCCACAGAATATGATGCGCCAGAGGCCATCAACAACCGCGCTGCCTGGAATATACTTGAACAATGGAACAAACCATTTCTGACCACATTCAGCAACAAAGATCCGATCATGCGTGGTGGAGAAAAATATTTACAGGAACGGGTTCCTGGTGCCAAAGATTTACCCCATGTAATTTTAAAAGGTGGTCACTTTTTGCAGGAAGACTCACCCATAGAGTTTGCACAAGCCGTGAATGAATTACTGTCGGCTATTAAAGACTGATTCCACCATCACCAAAATTGTAAAATAAAAAAGGCAGGGGTTATTCCCTGCCTTTGATTCCAAGCTTTTTTCGATCACATATCTGAAGTCATCACTTTTACCCAAGCTTTGACAAAATCATTGACAAATTTCTCTTTTGAGTCATCAAACGCATAGAATTCAGCAATGGCTCTTAATTCTGAATTTGACCCGAACACCAGATCTACCGGAGTGGCTGTCCATTTGTTTTCACCGGTTTTACGATCAAAACCTTGATACAAACCGGCTTGATCAGAAGCCTTCCATGTAGTGGACATGTCCAACAAATTCACGAAGAATTGATTGTTCAGGATGCCAGGCGTTGTTGTCAGTACACCATGCTCAGAACCACCATGGTTGGCATTCAATGCACGCATTCCACCAACCAAAACAGTCATTTCAGGTACTGTCAGATTCAATTGATCGGCCTTATCTATCAACATTTCGGTGGGTGAGCGGTAGCTGTTGTCCACATCAAAATAGTTTCTGAAAGCATCAGCTGTAGGCCTTAACAGGTCGAATGAATGCTCGTCGGTTAACGCTTGTGTGGTATCAGCACGACCTGCCTTGAATGGGATGTTGACATCATAACCCGCTTTTTCAGCAGCATGCTCAATGGCAGTCGAACCGGCCAATACAATTAAATCTGCCAAAGAAACCTGGCGCGCCCCTCTGGCCGACTCATTGAACTTGTCTTTGATGTTATTCAGCTTTTCCAAGACCATGGCCAATTCTTTGGGGTCATTGACGGCCCAGTTCTTTTGAGGCGCCAAGGCAATTCTGGCCCCATTGGCACCACCACGACGATCTGAAGCGCGGTAACTGGAAGCTGCACCCCAAGCCACTCGAATCAATGCGGCATGAGGCAAGCCTGATTCTATGATGTGTTGTTTCAATTTTTTGAGGTCACGATCATTGATCATTTTATAGTCTGGTTCTGGAATCGGATCTTGCCACACCAACACATCTTCAGGCACATCTTCACCCAGGTAGCGAGACCTCGGACCCATGTCTCGATGGGTAAGTTTGTACCAAGCCTTGGCGAATGCCAGTCGATATTCTTCAGGATCATTTAAAAAGCGTTCAGCAATTTTTTTGTAAGCGGGATCAAATTTGATGGCCAGATCAGCCGTGGTCATCACCGGTGGATTGAACTTGCCTTTGACGTGTGCATCCGGCACTGATTTATGCAGTGATTCATCAGTCGGAATCCATTGTGTCGCACCACCCGGGCTTTTGCTTTGTTGCCATTCAAAATTCAACAAGTTCTGTAAGTACAAGGTGGTCCATTGGGTCGGGGCCTGTGTCCAGGCACCTTCCAACCCACTGGTTACGGTGTCTTCGGAATGGCCTTTGCCGCATTTGTTTTTCCAACCCAGCCCCTGTTCTTCGGTACTGGCTGCGCCAGGTTCAGGACCCACACAGTCACCAGGCTTGTGGGCACCATGCATTTTGCCAAAGGTATGGCCGCCTGCAATCAATGCCACGGTTTCTTCATCATTCATGGCCATGCGACCGAATGACAAACGGATGTTCTTCGCCGATGCGACTGGATCAGGTACGCCTCTTGGACCTTCTGGATTGACATAAATCAGCCCCATGTGCATGGCACCCAAAGGTCGCTGAAGCTTGCCATCTTTTTCAAATCGATCGCTGGCCAGCATTTTCACTTCCGGCCCCCAATAAACCACATCAGGTTCCCAGTCATCTTCACGACCACCCGCAAATCCATAGGTTTTAAACCCCATGTTCTCTAAGGCTACGTTGCCTGCCAAAATCATCAAATCTGACCAGGACAATGCCGCACCGTATTTCTTTTTAATCGGCCACAACAACCGTTTGGCTTTATCTAAGTTACCGTTATCTGGCCAGCTATTCAAAGGATCAAAGCGCATTTGTCCGCCATCACCACCACCTCGGCCGTCTAACGTCCGGTATGTGCCGGCACTGTGCCAAGACATCCTGATAAAGAATGGACCATAATGACCCCAGTCTGCCGGCCACCAGTCTTGAGAGTCTGTAAGGACTTGGTCCAGATCTGCCTTAACTTCCTCCATGTCTAATGTATTGAAAGCATTGGCATAATCAAGTGTTTCATTGAAGTATGGACTGGACCGATCATCATGATCACGCAATGGTGATAGGTCTAACTGATTTGGCCACCAAAATTGATTACTTTTGGTTTGGACATTTTTCATCTCATGAGTGCCTGGTTTGTTTACTTTCGTGTCATCTTTGGCATGGCTGTGAAATGGTGCGGTAAGCATAAGGGTGCCTATATATGTACCCATTTTTATGTATTCGGTTATGTTCATAGAATCCTCCGGTTTCAGTAAAAACAACTTTATGACTAAATATCAGTTGTAATAGATTTGCAGCAATTTGCATAATCTATCGTTATATTTATATCAATAGAATTTATCTATGACCAATATTTTAAATAGATCAGATTGATCTATTTTTACGAAGATGCAGCTAATATGTGTTCAATTTCGAACACTTTTATATTTAATAAATCTGAGTTAAGAGCTGAATATTTATGCTTTCATGATTCTGATGACACAAATGGAGAGTACAGTGCCAAAGTAAAACTCATCTTCATTAACTATGGACAGCTGGCAGACCAAGCGCTCGTGTCTCCTGACTCAAATCCATCAGAGAATACAGCATCTACATTGACATCTCTGACATACAGATCTGTACCTGTGCTCCCTATTCTCGGTCCACCAACCACCAATCTTGTGTTGTTGGTGTAGTTACCTTTAAGCTGAACCTGGCATGTAGCAACTGGACCGCCTGTGCCATCTAATGGAAATAAGAAATCATTCATAACTGGTGTGGAAGTATCATAAGGCTTATAAGACCAGTAATCACCCCATATGGTCTTGTTCAAAACAGGCAGACCGTTGAGATCAAGAAAAGAACTGGTTGTCCCACCTTGAAAAGAAAATTGCGAACCATTGTTAACAATCGTCCCTAAATCTCTTTGAACGGCTGCAGCAGGGTTATTTTCAGGCACTTCAACTGATCTGGCAGTACCTTCAGAGTTATATGTGAATGTAATGCCCGTGCCATTGAAGGACCCTGCTCCTTCTTTAACAAAAGTGAAACCACTGGGTGGTGATAAATTCTCAATCGGTGTATGGGTAAAAGATGCTGAAGAACCAACTGTACTGGTGTGTGTTACCCTGACCTGACCATTGCTCTGTTGATTCAAGCCCATCATATAGCGACCTGAAAAACTGGAGGCCAAAGGCTCTCTGATACCGCCATCAAACGGACCGGCGGATGTATAACGACCATAAAAAGTGTAATTAGACCCTCCATTGGTTGACCTGAAAATTTCTGTTTCACCGTCGGTTAAATCATGGGTAGCCACAAAAACCCCATCTTGGGTTAAAGCACAATCTGCATTGTCAAAATCATTGGTGGTGGTACCTGGCATGGTTGATGTACTCCAGGTAGATCCATTGTATCTGGCCACTTCTAAGTTAAAGTTTTTGATGTATGGCACAATGACATTGGATCCATCCGTGCAAATATCTCCCAGCGCAAACAAAACAGATGAGCTATCCAGGGCTGACCCTGTAATACCAGTGCCATTATAAGGAGGTGGAATTCGAACGGTTTGCAGCCGGTTATTCGATCCATCGTTCCACAAAACCACAGCCAATAAATCTGGATTGGGTCCAGACGAATATGCACCTAATTTGATTTCCAATGGTTCTTGAAAAAATACTGGGATCGTTTGCCAGTCCCCCTTAGGATCACCTTTGGCCAGAAATGGTGTAAAAACCCATACCACAAACATCAATTTTAATAATCTCATTATGCCACCTGATTAAACGCTGACTTGTTAATACATGCGAATAATCAAGGCCAATCACGCCATCTATTTGACGCTATGATTAAATATAAATAATTAAGTCTGTTTTATGTACTTTCAATAAACACTGTTGGCATATTTCTTTTCGCCCGCGTTGATCTCAACCCGCATGCGATTTTGCAAAGGTGGCAATGTACAGGTCGAATAGGCCGTAAAGGAACAAGGTGGGTTGTAGGACTTGTTGAAGTCAATCCTGACTGTACCCTGTTCGTTTACTTTGCCATCAGTATATAAAAATCGACCTGGACCATAGGTGGTTTTGCCGTTGGTTTTATCACCAAATATCATGTAGTAATCTTCACTTGAATCCAAGGCATCCAGACTGTAAGACACACCATCGATGCTGAATTCCAACCTACCTGGTGACTCTTGTTCAGTGAGTATGCCTAAGACATTAACAGTGGGTATGATTTTAGCCGGTTTATACGGAATGAATTGGGCGTCAATCCGATACTTTTCATCTTCAGGAAAGTACTCCAATCCCAGAAAACCGGTGCGGGTCTCGGCCAGTGAATCCTTGATCCTGATGGCCATTTTATCACCACGTTCAATGGCATGAAAAAGAAATGAATCAACAGTAAAAATGGTGGTGTCTTCATCACTAGAATCAGCATGCACTGTCATCATTTCTATGACAGGTAACTCATCGGCCATGATCCCTGAGGCCATATTGGGTGAAAATTTAATACCTTTGTGCTGATCCAACCAAAAGCTCCCCAGGTTTTCCGGACCATGGGTTAACCTGATGTCATTGTCAGCTGCTGAACCAATGCTATTTTCACCCACCCTGAGCCACGCTAACCCAACCAAACTTAACCAGCCATGAGGTTGTTTCAGTCTTTCAACCCGGTATTCTTTCCATTTTTGGTATTCAGATTTTTGTTCTTCTGCGGCCTGAGTGATAAAAATGAAACCTAAAGCCAATAAACAGGCAGTGATTAATTTTCGTTGCATGGTGTTGTTCTCTGTGTCATCTGACTTAACATGTTAAATCATGCACATAGAAATTCAAGTTTTAAACGATTGATTGTCAGTTTTTGTGATGCAAGGCAAAACAATGGTGAATTTTCGAACCTGAAAAATCAGGATCCAAGCTTTTCATGGTGATATTTTCAACTATATATTTATCTTTAATATCAATATTTAACGAAAACTTTCTAAAGTTATTCGAGAAGTATAAAACACCTTTGGGTGAAAGCAATTTCATACAGGCATCAATCATTCTGGCATGGTCTTTTTGCACATCCCAATCTTCATCTCTGGAGTGGGAATTAGAAAAGGTCGGTGGATCAGCAATGATCAAATCAAATGATTCTTGGCAACGATGCAAATAACTCATCACATCTGAGCGAATGAATTGATGTCTTTGGTTGCGCAAACCATTGAGGGCAAAATTTTCTTCTGCCCACTTTAAATAGGTTTTGGACGTGTCTACGCTGGTTACTGATTTGGCTTGGCCTTGAGCGGCAGCCACTGATATGGTGCCGGTGTAACTGAATAAATTCAAAACTTTAAGGTTTTTTGATTCAGATTGAACCTGATTTCTCAACCATCGATGATCCAAGAACAAACCCGTGTCTAAGTATTGCTCAAGATCTACCAGATATTTCCTGCCATGTTCATTGATCACGAAGCGATCTTCTTGCTCGTTGAGCTTATTGTATTGTTGTTTGTCTTTCTGAATCTGCCTTGTTTTCAGGTGAATTTTTTCGACTTTAGGCTGAATAACCGACTGTACAGCCAACAGCACATGGTTTAAATGCAACAAAGCTTTTTTGGGGTCAATGCTTTTCGGAGCCTGGTATTCCTGGATGTGAACATGATTTTGATAACAATCTATAGCCACAGCGTATTCTGGCAGATCCGCATCATACAAACGAAAGGCTTCAATGTGCTTGTCCCCAAGCCACTGACTCAATTGGTTTTTTTTCTTCTTAAGCCGATTTGCCAGCATTTGAGCAGAGGCCGGCAACGCAAACAACTGACCTTCCGGAACCTCTAATTGACTGTTTTTATTAACATCGATCAACAGCAACTGAATAGGAATGTTGCCGTTGAGTAATGCATATGAATTCGTTGCCCTGTAACCCAACAACCACCCCTTCCCTTCATCAGGTGTTAGCACCGCTGCTCTGCCATCACTGACTTTATTTTTCAGCCAATCCCTCAATTGCACCCAGCTGGACAGGTAATTTTTTTGCAACCTCACACCATAAGGCGGGTTACAGACAATCAAGTTATTGCGTGGTGGGATTCTGAATTTATCTAAAGTTTGGTATTGAAAACTGATGCGCTTGGTATGCGGTAGGTTAGATAAGTTTTTATTGGCCTGGTTGATGGAATCTTTGTGGTGGTCTACTCCAATGACCTGACCTTTGTACGTTTCCATACCAACAGCAGCTCTTTGCTCGGCGGCCATGACCATTTGGCTCCACTGGTTGCTGTCGAAACCATGCCATGAAAACAACGCATGACTCTTTAATTGACTGTTGGGTGCCATGTCACAGGCCATTTGCCAACCTTCTGTTAACAAGGTGCCAGATCCGCACATAGGATCGATTAAGTTATGATTTTCTCTGGCTGCTTCAGGCCAGCCTGCCCTGATCAGTATGGCCGCAGCCAAGTTTTCTTTCAAGGGTGCCAAGGTGTTGGTACCACGGTATCCCCTTTGGTGTAAGCTGTGTCCGGTGATGTCCTGATATATATCCAGTTGTTTGTATTTTAACCTGGCATAAACACTCAAATGACCATCAGATTTAACGACTTTGGGCCGATAACCATAAGCCTCATTCATTTGATCACAAATGGCGTCTTTGGTGACTTGGGACGAAAAATGGGTGTTCTTTAATTCTCGGTTGGTACCATTGAATTTGATTGACAAGGTTTTGGGTATGTCATGGCACAATTTAGCCCATTCAACACCCATCACCGCATTGTATAAGTCTTTCTTGTTGCCACATTGACTGCTGGAAATTTTGATGTAAATTCGATTGGCCAACCTGGACCACATCACCGCCTGCATCCACACTTGAGCCGTTGCAGTGGCATGAACACCAGCCAAACCTTCAGCCACCTCTGAAGCACCCAATTCAAGCAACTCATCCTTCAGCAATAACTCAAGGTGTTTGGGGCAGCTGACGAAGGCTTGAAAGTCAGTCATTTCATTCATCATGGACATGAACTTGAATGATTTCAGCCATGTCTGAAGTTTTCTTTCTGGCAGCGTTCAAAGATCTGGCTGTTGCCAAACAAACGCCCAATCTGCGTTTGCCATTGATCTCAGGTTTACCAAACAACCTGATTTGAGTGCCCTTTTGAACCAATGCTTGATCAATTTGACTGAATGTGGGGTTAACCCCGTTCCCTTCACCAATGATCACATGCGAGGCAGAAGGGCCGTTTTGTTGAATGGCCGGAATGGGCAATCCCAGGACCGCACGCACATGTAACGCGAACTGACTCAAGTCTTGTGAAATCATGGTGACCATGCCTGTGTCATGCGGGCGAGGAGACACTTCGGAAAAAATCACATCATCACCGCGGACAAACAGTTCAACGCCAAAAATTCCGTAACCACCCAAAGCATCAGTGACTTTCTTGGCAATTTCTTTGGCTTTGGCCAAAGACACGTCGGTCATGGGCTGTGGCTGCCAAGATTCTTGATAATCACCGCCTTCTTGACGGTGGCCTATGGGGTCACAAAACGAAGTACCATCTTTGTGTCTTACAGTGAGCAATGTGATTTCAAAATCGAATTTAACGAACCCTTCCACAATCACACGACCCGCACCAGTTCGACCACCGCTTTGTGAATACTCCCAGGCAGCATCTACATCTTCTTCGGTCATGATCGTGGATTGGCCTTTGCCTGATGAACTCATCACCGGTTTAACCACACAGGGAATGCCTACTTGCTTGACTGCTTTGATGAATTGATCATAGTCATCAACGAAATCATACGGGCTGGTGGTCACTTCAAGTTCTTCGGCTGCCAATCTTCTGATGCCCTCACGGTCCATGGTTAACTGTGCAGCTGTGGCAGTGGGGACCACATTAAATCCTTCTTGTTCCAACTCAACCAATACATCTGTGGCAATGGCTTCAATTTCTGGCACAATTAAATCAGGCTGATGCTTTTTGATGGCTTTTTTCAACACTTTGGCATCAGTCATGTCCAGAACGACAAAATCGTCAGCAACTTGCATGGCCGGGGCATGGTCATACCGATCTGCAGCAATGACATGAACGCCCAGTCTTTGTGCTTCGATAACCACTTCTTTACCCAGTTCACCGGAGCCTAAAAGCATCATTTTAATGGGGGTGTTGCGGTCGCTGTTGAATATTTGTTCCATGCTGTTGATTTTGTAGGTTTAATGAGGCGGCATTATAGCACCAAACAAAATGAATATAGCCTGAAACCTTTGATTGAATGTACGGTCGAATTGAAGAGAAATTTCAACTTGATTTCGAACAAACTGGCATATTTTTGCACGTCAAGTTATCATGTCGGCTGTTTCCACTTTTTGAATTTTGAGGTTTAGATGAAGAAAACAATATTAGTGCTGTTAATGACCCTGTTATCCACATCAATCATGGCAGAAAACACCTTGGTTAAAATGCAAACCAGTCAAGGAGATATTTATCTCGAACTCTATAACGACAAAGCCCCTTTGTCAGTTGAAAACTTTCTGGCCTATGCCAATGAAGGATTTTATGATGGCACCATATTTCATCGAGTGATCAGTACATTCATGATTCAAGGCGGCGGTTTTACAGAAAATTTAGAACGAAAGCCCACCAAAGACCCAATCAAGAATGAAGCCAACAATGGTTTAAAAAACCTACGTGGCACCATTTCAATGGCACGACTGCCAGATCCACATTCCGCAACTTCGCAGTTTTTCATCAATGTTCAAGACAATGCGGCTTTGAATTTCACAGGTGAACAAAACACCAACACATGGGGCTATGCTGTTTTTGGCCATGTCGTTCAAGGGATGAATGTGGTTGATGACATCAGGTTTACCCCCACTGCTGGCAAAATGCCATTCAGAAAAGATGTGCCTGTTGAAAACGTGGTGATCAAATCAATTACAGTTATAGAACAGTTGCCTGAAGCCACACCTGCTTCATGACCACTTATTTCATTGCTGACCTACACTTGTGTGATCAGCAACCTGACATCACCAGGTCATTCCTGAAGTTTTGTAAAGAACAAGCCCGCAATGCGCGGGCTTTGTATATATTGGGTGACTTCTTTGAATATTGGTTAGGTGATGATGCCTTGGATAAAACAGCCACAGTGGTTCAACAGACATTGAAAGAGCTGACAGCATCCGGGGTGAATCTTTTTTTCATGGCAGGTAACAGAGATTTCTTATTGGGCCAGTCATTCGCAGACTCTTGTGGCATGCAATTGCTAGAAGAACCGACCACCATAGGCTTGTATGGTGAAACCGTATTGTTGGTTCATGGGGATGCCCAGTGTACCGATGACCTGCCCTACCAGGAAGTCAGGAAAATGTTCAGAAACAAAGCTTGGCAACAACAATTTTTAAGTATGGACATCCAACAACGCATAGAATTTGCCCAACAAGCCAGAGCCAAGAGTCAGGAGCACACCCAAAGCAGTGACCATCAAATCATGGATGTCAATCTTAAGGAAATTACAGCTTTGTTTGAATCACATCAAGTCAAAACCATCATTCATGGCCACACACATCGCCCTGCTGTACACCAAGACAAGGGCCGCAAGCGCATAGTCTTGGGTGATTGGCATCACCAAACCAGCTATCTGGTTGTTGATGAAAGCGGTTACAACTTAATTTCAGGCTAGGGTCTAACCTAGCCACTAAACGCCATCAAACTATATCATCTGGGATTGATAGGTATTCAATTCACTCTTAGGAAAGCTGCTGAACAGTTTGACCCGCCAAGCCGGTTGGTGAGCATAGCGAATCAGAGGCGAAGAGCGCGAGGTAGCAAGTCATGTTCGCCGTGGTCGTTTTCACTTTTGTCTCGAACAAAAGTGAATGAAGCCCCAAGAACATTCCTTAGTTTTTGTCTGTTATGGTTGTATAAATGGCTGTTAAAGCCGTCAGCTAGCAATTGGGTTTCCATGGATTTCATGATAAAATTGTCGGCTGATAAAATTACAGAGATTTAGAATGACAGTATTCAATCAATTGCTTCAACTCAGAAGTGCACAAGGATCGAAATTGACTCATGGTTTGAGTGATGAGATCATTAAAAAATTCATCGCTACGGATACGGATTTAGTGGCCGCCATTGAATTGGCCACACAAGAATTCAATCAAATCAAAACAGACTACCCTGAATTGATTGATATGGACGAAGAATCACAATTGGCTTTCATTCACAATGATTACATCAATTTTTATGCAGCTGATGCAGTCAACCCGTATGTGGCATTGGCTGGCAAAGGCCCTTGGGTTGTGACACTGAAAGGTTCAGTTTTACACGACAGCGGCGGTTATGGGATGTTGGGTGCCGGTCATGCCGCTGAACATGTGTTGGCCACCATGGCCAAACCACACGTGATGGCCAATATCATGACGCCCAGTTATTACCAAAGACGACTGTCAGATTTATTGAAAAAAGAAATCGGTCAAGGTCGAGATGCATGCCCTTTTGTTAAATTCATCTGTATGAACTCTGGCTCTGAAGCAGTGACTGTGGCTTCCAGAATTTCCGACGTGAATGCCAAAAACCAGACCAGCATCGGTGGTGACAATTATGGTAAAACCATCAAGATCATGGCCCTGGAAGGTGCTTTTCATGGACGTACAGATCGTCCAGCACAGTACTCTGACTCCTCTTTGAAATCTTATAAAAAGAACCTGGCTTCATTCCAAGGCCGAAATAACCTCATCACGGTACCCATCAATGATGTAGAAGCATTGAAACAAGCTTTTGATGATGCAGCCAATAACAATGAATTCATTGAATCATTCTTCATGGAGCCTGTGATGGGTGAAGGCAATCCTGGCATGGGCATCACACCAGAGTTTTATGCCACCGCCAGGGCATTGACTGAAGAAAGTGGTACCTTGTTTTTGGTCGACTCTATACAAGCTGGCCTGCGTGCACAAGGTTGCTTGTCTATTTGTGACTATCCTGGCTTTGAAAACTTGCCAGCTCCAGATATGGAAACCTATTCAAAAGCACTGAATGCTGGACACTACCCGCTTTCGGTGTTGGCTTTGAATGAGAAAGCAGCACAATTGTACGTGGTTGGTATTTATGGCAACACCATGACAGCTAACCCCAAAGCCCTGGATGTTGCACACACCGTGTTGACTCATTTATCTGATGAAACCCGCGAAAACATCCGTGAAAAGGGCAAATTATTTGTCACCAAACTCAAAGATCTACAAGCCAGAATGAATGGTGAGATCACCAATGTTCAGGGTACAGGCTTGTTGTTTTCTTGTGAATTAGACCCTCAATATAAAGCTTATGGCAAAAACAGCATCGAAGAATACCTGCGATACAATGGTTTGGGTGTCATTCATGGTGGAGAAAACTCACTGCGTTTCACCCCGCATTTCAACATCACAGAAGCTGAAGTTGATTTAATTGTTGAAGGCGTAGAACAAGCGCTTTTACATGGTCCTAAAGCCAATTCTTTGGATAAAGCCAGCTGAATTTAATTCTTATATCGAGTAAATAAAGCCACTGTGTGTGGCTTTTTTTAAGGAGTATTTTGATGCAAACGCATTCAATCAAAACATTACTCAATGCTGCAGAAAGCGGTATTGAAACAGGTTCTACCGTACAAATCAAAGGGTGGATCAGAACCACCAGAGACTCAAAAGGTGGATTTTCATTCTTGGTGGTTCATGATGGTTCATGTTTCGATGGTATTCAGGTGGTGGCTAACAATGAATTGGCCAACTATGAAAATGAAGTATTGAAGTTGTTCACTGGCTGTTCTGTGATCGTAAATGGCCAATTGGTCGAATCTGGTGGTAAAGGCCAATCAGTTGAGATTCATGCCAATGTGGTTGAAGTGGTTGGCTGGGTTGAAAACCCAGACACCTACCCTGTTCAACCCAAACGACACACCATGGAATTTTTACGTGAGGTCGCCCACTTGCGTCCGCGCACCAACACATTCAGTGCCATGCTCAGAGTGAGAAACACCATGGCTCAGGCAGTACACCAGTACTTCAACCAACATGGCTATTTTTGGTTACACACACCCATCATCACAGCCAGTGATTGTGAAGGTGCTGGTGATTTGTTCAGGGTCTCAACTTTAGACATGATGAACTTACCCAAAGACGACAAAGGTCAGGTTGACTATGCCAAAGATTTCTTTGGAAAAGAAGCCTATTTAACTGTATCTGGCCAGCTCAACGCAGAAACTTATGCCTGTGCTTTGAGCAAGGTCTATACTTTCGGCCCCACGTTCCGTGCTGAAAATTCTCACACCCAGAGACATTTGGCTGAGTTCTGGATGATTGAACCTGAAGTGGCCTTTGCTGACTTGAATGATGCAGCTCAACTGGCTGAAGATTTTTTGAAATTTCTGGTCCAGCAAGTGTTGGAAAATAACATGGATGACATGAAATTTTTCAATAGTTTTGTAGATAAAACGGCCATCAATCGCTTGGAAGCCTTACTCAAAGACAGCTTTGAACGAGTGAATTATGCCGATGCTTTGGACATCCTTAAAGATTCTGGTGAATCATTTGAATACCCGGTTGAGTGGGGGCTGGATTTACAAACAGAACATGAGCGTTATTTGACCGAAAAACACTTTAAAAAGCCCATTGTCGTGATGAACTATCCAGAAGAAATCAAACCTTTCTACATGCGATTGAATGACGATGGTAAAACCGTCGCTGCCATGGATGTTTTGGTTCCTGGTGTGGGTGAAATCATGGGTGGTTCTCAGCGTGAAGAACGCTTGGATTACTTGCTGAATCGTATGGAACATCATCAATTAGATCCTGAGGAATACAAATGGTACACCGATTTGCGTCGATATGGCACAGTACCCCACTCCGGATTTGGTGCTGGATTTGAGAGGTTGGTCAGCTATGTCACCGGTTTATCCAATGTCAGGGATGTGATTCCATTCCCAAGAACACCTGGAACTGCGAAATTCTGATTTTAGACCCATGAATCCTGTCTAAGGGCGAGCTGATCGCCCTTTTTTATGAGGCGTTTTAAACCGATTTATAATTCCTTAGGTTAAATACTCTATTCACTGCATCTATAATGGCGATAAATTAAATCACTGCTTAAACATGCAAACCATTGAAGAATTCTTTGCCAACTTGTGGCAACAATACACAGCCATCAATCCACAGGCACGTGCCATTCATTCTTTATTAGAAAAACGTGGTGAAAAGGTGGTTAACGATCATGTGGCATTAAGAACATTCAACACGGAAAAGTTGGGTATAGATAGGCTGGCAACGATCTTTGAGGACATGGGTTATGAAAATCGTGGCCAATATGATTTCACTGCCAAACAATTAAACGCCTACCATTTTGAACACAAGAACAATCCCAATCATCCAAAAATATTCATCAGTGAATTGATCACTGAATCATTTTCTGATGATTTACAAGACATCATAAAACGTTTGGATGATGAAGTGGCCCCGGATGAAGTTTTTGAACCCGATTTTTTGTACACTGGCAGACCCTGGAATTTGAGTTTCACTGAATACATCCAATTGTTGCAAGAAAGTGAGTACGCCGCATGGACAGCAGCTTTCGGATACCGTGCCAATCATTTCACTGTTTCAATCAATCATTTGAACACTTTTTTTGACATCGAATCTTTGAATCAGTTTATTTTAGATAATGGCTTTGCCATGAATGAATCGGGCGGATTAATCAAAGGCTCAGCAGAACAGCTATTGGAACAGTCTTCAACCATGGCACCGATGGTGAATCTAGAATTCAGTGATGTCAATCATTTGGTACCAAGTTGTTTTTATGAGTTTGCTAAACGTTACCCCACTGAGTCTGGTCAGCTATACCAAGGATTCATTGCGGCATCGGCTGATAAAATTTTCGAAAGCACAAACACCCAATAATTTAAATCATTACCCGGCTTGGCCATCAACCCTCGGCAACCACCAAATCGGTAGATAACGGCTGATGAACAAGCCAAAACCTAAGACCCAAAATACCACAGACATGGTTAAGGTCCATTGGTAAGGTATCAGGTTGACCACTGGAACCAAAACCCGAGACAAGGTTGCAAACACCAGTGCCAAGAAACTCCAAAACAAGACTTTGGGCGGTTGTTTCAAATCACGGCCCGTGTGCCCAAAACTGACCCGAGCCATCATTCCCACAGTGATCAGAGAAAACCCTCCAATGGTTAAAAAATGTAAGGCCAAGTAATGAAAAGATTCATATACAACCGAACAAGCCAGAGACAGGAAACCTAAAACCATGAAGGCATAGCCTACATGCAGCACCCAAACCAAAGGCTTCTGCCAAATTTGCTTGTCGTACCAACCCAACAATCGCCAACCATGAAGCAATGCATTCACTAGAGCCAACGACAAGATAGGCCAGAACGACCAATTTTGATGCCTGAAAAAAGTCAGAAAGATAACCAATAATGAGTAAAATATAGGCCAGCTCAGTTCAATCCATGAATAGGTTCTGGCATGGTACCTAACTGTCACACCATTTTGACTGAACATGGGAAAAACCCGTCCTGCCATGACACCAATTAATAAAATGATGGTAAATAAGGCCAATTGAGTGGCTTGTAACGCTTGCAAAGGGTGTTTCAACAACAAAGCCAAATGAGTCAATACATTCAAGCCCGTCAGGATTCCAATCACGCCAATCATTTTGTAATTGCGGCGGTTGTTATTTTGAATCAAGGGTTTGGCCACGTAGTAAACCAAAAAAAGTCCAAATAAATTGTCAGTTAAGGCCATTAGCCAGGGTGGCACTTCAGGAATAAATGAACCCAATCGACCCAATAACCACAAGCCTACCAACAGCTTCAGGTGCCCCATTTGTGCAGTTTGAATGCCAGTCCAGTTCTTGATGGCCGTTAACAAAAATCCGGCAACCACAGCCAAACCATAACCAAACACCATTTCATGAACATGCCACAATGTCAGCCCATAATAACTGAGACCTGGCAAATGCCACCCTTGCCTGATCATCAACCACAGCGGCATCACGATCAATGCATAAATGCAGGCGAAACAAAAAAATGGCCTGAAACCTGTGTGCCAGAAAGATTGATTGGGTCGCGTTTTTGGGTCAGTGTGTTGCACTTGCTTCAGCTGTATCTTCATACAGCTAATTTATGTTGAATAATTCTCATCAGCATTGATCCAGGTCAATTACCTTGTGCCAAACATGAAAAACCCATCACTTTGAATGAAATGACGGGTTTAAATTGACTGCATCAACAAACAATCGGCGATTGCTATTAACTGGCATCTTGTTCCTGTTTGGCCCAGGAATCACGCATGGTCACCACTTGATTGAACACCGGTTTGTCCAGTTCATGTGTTTTATCTCTTTTAAAATAAGCGTTGCGTTCAAACTGATAGACCACATCTTCATCATTCTCCACGATTCCAGGTTCTAGTAAAGCACCTGGGAGAATCTCTAAGGAAGCAGGGTTCACAGCATCCATGAAGTTTTCCATAGAAGCTGGCTTGGGGTGATTGAACAAGCGGTCATATAGACGCACCTCAATGGGTTCTGCATGAGCTGCTGAAATCCAATGGATGGTGCCTTTGACTTTGCGTCCATCGGCGGTGCCACCTCTGCTTTCGGGGTCATAGGTACAGCGCAATTCAACCACATTGCCTGCTTCATCTTTGATGGCTTGTTGGCAGGTGATGTAATAAGCATGACGAAGACGCACTTCCCTACCCTCAGTGAGTCTGAAGAATTTGCGGTTGGCGTTTTCTTTGTAATCACTTTGCTCAACATAGATTTCACGGCTGAAAGGTATTTCCCGAGAACCAAAACTTTTATCCTGTGGATGATTGGCACCCGTTAACATTTCTACTTGACCTTCTGGATAATTTTCAATCACCACTTTCAATGGTTTCATCACACCCATGACTCGCGGTGCTGATTTATTCAGGTGATTCCTGATCACATCTTCCAACACGGTCATAGATATGACGGACTCTTTTTTACTGACACCCACCTGTTTGACAAAATCCCTGATCGCAGCGGCAGGATAACCTCGGCGTCTTAAGCCAGAAATGGTCGACATCCTTGGATCATCCCAGCCATCAACCACGCCATCTTGAACCAATTGATTCAAACGACGCTTTGAGGTCACCGTATAAGAAACATTCAAGCGAGAAAACTCTATTTGCTGTGGGTGACAGTCAATATCAATGTTATCCAGCACCCAATCATACAAGGGCCTGTGGTCTTCAAATTCAAGTGTACACAACGAGTGGGTGATGCCTTCAATCGCATCAGAAATGCAATGGGTGAAATCATACATCGGATAGATACACCATTCATCACCCGTGTTGATGTGGTGTAAACGCCTGATGCGGTAAATCACAGGATCACGCATGTTGATGTTACCTGATTGCATGTCTATTTTTGCACGCAATACTTTCGCACCGTCAGCAAACTCACCTGACTTCATGGCTCTGAATAAACTCAGGTTTTCATCAACAGATCGATCTCGGTAAGGGCTGTTCACTCCTGGTCGATTGAAATCGCCCCTGGCTTCACGCATTTCCTCAGCTGTTTGGTCATCAACATAAGCCAACCCTTTTTCTATCAACTGTTCAGCATAGCCATACAGTTGGCCAAAATAGTCTGAGGCATGGAATTTATTGGTTTTCCAATCGAAACCCAACCACTTGATGTCTCGCTGAATGGCTTCGGCATATTCCTTGCTTTCTTTTTCCGGGTTGGTGTCATCAAAACGCAAATGACAAGTACCCTGATAATCGGCAGCCACTCCAAAATTCAAACAAATTGACTTGGCATGGCCAATGTGTAAGTAACCATTAGGCTCAGGTGGGAAACGGGTGATGACCTTGTCATGTTTTTTGGTTTCCAAATCTTCATCAATGATGTTGGTGATGAAGTTTTCAGTTACGTTTCTTTCTGTCATTTAAACTTCTGATTGTGTGATTAATGTAAGCGGTGTATTTTGACAGCAAAGTGATTAAAAATCGAGTCTGATTTCAAGCTATTCAATGAAACTCGGGCGAACCTGGTTTAAACTAATATGACAATAATTTTAAAAAGAGGAAATTACATGAAATCAAGAATAATAGTTTGCTTGTGTAGTGTCTTGATGTTGATGACAGCAGTCGCTGATGATGGTCAAGAACAACCCGCTGTTCAAGTAAACCCACTTACCCCACAAATTAAAACGGTCCACAAGTTTGACATCTCATTGCCATTGAGAATGATGACACCAAAACCCATTGTTGCTCAAGATAAACGTGGTGGATCAATGGTTGATTTTGGTCCAATCAGTAATGATGGTGATGCACCCTTCGTTCCTGACCAGGCATTGCAAAGTGAATTAGGACAACAACCAGGCCCGGTCTATCAAAACGACTTTTTTGCTTTGGATAATATTTCTGGAGTTTCACCACCGGATCCAGCTGGAGATGTTGGCCCTAACCATTATGTGGCCATGACCAATTTATCGTTTGTTGTGCTGGATAAGACCGGAGTCGTTCAATTTGGTCCAGCTGCTAATAACACAGTATGGACTGGCTTTGGTGGTGCCTGTGAAACTGAAAATTCAGGAGACCCCATCGTGTTGTATGATCAAATCTCGGACCGTTGGTTGTTGTCTCAATTTACCTCGGCTGGTCCGCAATACTTTAACTGTGTGGCAGTATCACAAACCGCCGACCCCACTGGTGCATATTACAGGTGGGCCATCCTTAACAACAATGGCCCAGGCAATGGTAACCAAGACTTGTTCCCTGACTACCCTAAATACGGTGTATGGAGTGATGCTTTTTATATCTCTACTCGGGACTTTGATCGCAACGGTTCCGGTGCCTATGTCGGCGTGGGCGTTTACGCTTTGAATCGTGATGATTTAGTCAATGGTGTCCCTAATCCCACCACAATTTACTTCTTCGTTGACCGCTCCAGTGACCCTTGGCAAGTGGGTGATGGCTTGTTACCAGCAGATATAGATGGGCCTACTCTACCCCCTCTTGGATCACCACAGTTTTTTGTTGGTACCATGGATGATGGTGGTCCGTATGGTGCCGCCAGTGATGCCATTTCGTTCTGGGAGTTTGATGCCGATTTTATCACGCCTGCCAACTCGTCATTTACCAGGACTGCAGTCATTCCAATGACGGCATATGATACCCAATTCCCATGTGGTGGCAGCAGGGCATGTATCGATCAACTGGGCACCAGCAATAAAATCGATATCCAGTCTTATCGCCAACGCCCATTACACCGATTGGCCTATAGAAATTTTGGCACCCATGAATCGTTGGTTACCAATCAATCAGTGGAAGCTGCTGCCGGTATTGGCGGCATTCGTTGGTGGGAAATTCGAGATCCAGATAATTCACCCAACATTTTCCAGGAAGGCACTTATGGACCTGGTGCCACCGATGGAATCAGTCGCTGGATGGGTTCAATAGCCCAAGATGCAGAAGGAAATATGGGGTTAGCCTACAGTGCATCCAGCTCAACCATCAATCCTGCCATCAGATTTACCGGACGCTTGGCTTCTGACAACTTGGGTGAAATGGATCGGACAGAAGGCACCATCATAAATGGTACGGGTAGCCAAACCAACAGCCAAAGATGGGGTGACTACACTTCAACCAATATTGACCCAGTTGACGACTGCACATTCTGGCATGTCAATGAATACTATGATAATAATGGCGGTGATTGGCAAATCCGTGTGGGCTCATTTAAGTTTGATGAGTGTGGTGTTCCAGGATTTCTCTTAACACCAGTGGATCCATCAAAAGCCATTTGTGTCGGTGACGATACTTCATATGATATCAATGTCGGTTCAGTTGGCCAATACGATGGTGTTGTCACACTCAGCACGACGGGCGAGCCAGCTTCATCAACGGCTACATTCACCACCAACCCAGTACCTTCCTTACCTGGCAGTACAACCTTAAATATCACCAACACAGCCGCTGTTTCAAGCGGCGATTACATCATCAATGTATTGGGCACTTCCCCTACTGTTGATAATCAAAACACTGATTTGATGCTGAAAGTGTTTGCCACAACGCCAACGGCACCGGGATTAGTTGCTCCAGCTGATGGCGCCATTAATCAGGACATCCAACCCAGCTTTAACTGGAGTGGCAGTGACACATTGGAATATACAGTGGAAGTGGCCACAGACCCAGGATTTTCGAACATTGTCTTTTCAGACACCACAACAGGAACCACCATAGTACCCACCATTGAATTAGAAAATGCTACGGACTATTATTGGCGTGTAAGAGCTAACAACACTTGTGGTGATAGCACAAATTCTGATGTCTATACCTTTTCAACAATAATTGCACCTGGCGATTGTGCAGTCGATCAAGTAGCTGTTGAGCAATATGCCTACGGTTTCGAACAAGGCATTCTAGACTGGACTACTGAGAGTCTAGTGGCAGGTCCAGATGTTTGGGCCCCCAGCAGTGTCAATGTGGGATCTGGAAACACTTCCATGCTGGCAGTAGACATTTCCACAGTCACTGATCAAGTGCTGATCTCACCGCCCATTCAGTTACCAACGGATGAATTTCCAATTTCATTGTCATTCTGGAATTTTCAAAATATCGAAGCCAACGATGGGACTGGTAGCCAAGCCTGTTGGGATGGTGGCATCCTCGAAATCAGTACCGATGGCGGTTCATCATTCAATCAAGTGCTCAGCGATTTGATTCTGACAGACCCATACAACGGTGGTGTGGTTTCTGGTCCCAACCCATTGTCTTCACTCAATGCATGGTGTGCAGATGACATCGTACCAAGTACAGGCAATCAAGAGGATACGGTCACTGTCGATTTGAATGACTTTGCAGGTGAGACCGTACAATTCAGGTTCCGTTTAGGCACAGATGCCTTTGTAGGAGATGAAGGTTGGTATATTGATGATGTGCGTGTTCAAAGCTGTGTTCCAGATTTACCACCAGTCTGTGATCAAGCACCACCATCCAATGATCCAGATGTAATATGGTTCAATGGGTTTCAGTGTGTAGCCGATAACTGAATAAATCAGTCATTGTAGAATCAAGGCCCTTGACAATATCAAGGGCCTTTTTTTAACATCTAAAAATATTAAATGCTGAATAACTGACGATCCTCTAGTCGCATGGCTGTCAACTGACCACCCCAAACTTTACCCGTATCTAAACAGGTAACACGTTGGTCTTGATAGAATCCCAGTGCCGACCAGTGACCAAAAATGATGTGTTGTTTTAATTGTTTTACGGGTGCCATTTCGAACCAAGGTTTGAGGTATTTCATTTTTGATTGGCGGCGGTTTTGAGTGAAATTCAATGAGCCATCTGCTTTGACAAATCGCATGCGGGTACTGGCATTGATCACAAACCTTGATTTGGCTACCTTATCTAAATCTTCAGACCACCTCTTAGGTGTGTTGCCATACATGGTAGCGAAAAACCATTTTGGATTTTCTAATAAATGTTGTTGGGTTTTATCGGCCAATTCTTTAAACTGTTCAACCGTCCACCACGGGAACAAACCTGCGTGGACGATCATGTCATTGCCACTTTCCAAATACAAGGGCCTGTTCAACAACCAACTGATTAACAAAGTTACATCTGATGCTTGAAAGATGGCCTTGAATTCAGCATTGGAGACTTTTTTAGCAGTAAAATATTTGCTCAACATACTTAAGTCATGGTTGCCTAAAACAGCATCGCAACAATGCTGGTATGCATAAATCCAGCGCAAGACATCCAATGATTGTCCACCTCTATTCACCAAATCACCACAAAAAATAATTTTATCCCTGCTGGGATCAAATGAGATGGTTTTGACCAGTTGCATCAAAGGGTCGAAACAACCCTGTACATCGCCTACGACATAAGTCGCCATGTCAATCAAACCCCATAAGTATTTCTATAAGCAGCCACTTTCGTCAAATTCTCAGTGTCGCCTTTGAGGTATTCAAACAAAGCATTCAAGTCAGCAATGCTGATTCTTGACAGGCCATGATCTTCTTGTAATTCTTGCATGGCAGACAACTCACCTTGCCCTCTTTCCTGACGATCCAATGCCACTGCTATGCCCACAGTATGCGCTCCTTCATTATTTATGATGTCGATCGACTCTCGCACGGAGGTACCAGCTGAGACCACATCATCAACGATCAGCACACGTCCCTGAACAGGCGCACCAATGAGTTGTCCTCCTTCACCATGTGACTTGGCTTCTTTGCGATTGAAAGCAACGGGTAAATTTTCAGCATACAAACGATACCAAGCTACAGCAATGGTGGTGGCCAATGGGATGCCTTTGTAAGCCGGACCATAGAGCATGTCGAACTGTAAACCTGAAGCTTTGATGGTTTTGGCATAAAACTCTCCCAGTAATGCCAAAGACTGACCATCGTCGAACAGTCCCGCATTAAAAAAGTAAGGGCTGATGCGGCCAGATTTAAGGGTGAACTCACCAAACTTGAGTACCTGCTTGTTCACAGCTAAGGCTAAAAATTCTTGTGCAATGCTCATATAATTGTCTGCTTTATTGGTGATGTTATCTTGCGAGAACTGCTGATTTTTTTCAACCCTTGAAGTGGTATAATTTGGTGTTTTTCAGCCACTGAATAACAATGAAAATAATTACTCTGAACGCCAATGGTATTCGAGCTGCCCAGAAAAAAGGCATGTTTGAATGGTTCAAGAAACAACAAGCAGATATTTTGTGTATCCAGGAAACCAAGGCCCAGTTAGACCAACTTGACCCCAAATTATTCATCCCTCAGGGTTATCACCATTACCAGGCCGATGCCAGCAAAAAGGGCTACTCTGGCGTTTCCATATACAGTAAGCACCAGCCTCGTTCAGTTCAATATGGTATTGATTGGCATGATTTTGATGATGAAGGGCGTTGGGTACAGGTTGATTTAGGACACTTGATTGTGGCTTCATTGTATTTGCCTTCAGGCTCTTCCAAAGAAATTCGACAAGATTTTAAATACGTCTGCATGGAAAGACTTGAGCCGATTTTGCAACAATTGATTGATGGAGATAAGCCCTTTGTCATTTGTGGTGATTGGAACATTGCCCATAAGAAAATTGACATCAAAAACTGGCGTGGTAATCAGAAAAACTCTGGTTTCTTACCTGAAGAACGCGACTGGATGACCAAATTATTTGATGACATGGGATTGGTAGATGCCTTTCGGGTCGTCGAACCAGGTGAAGAACAATACTCATGGTGGTCTAACCGTGGACAGGCATGGGCCAACAACACCGGATGGCGCATCGACTATCAAATCACTTCAAAATGCCTCAAAGACAAAGTTAAATCAGCCCACATATATAAAGAAGAGCGGTTCTCTGACCACGCTCCTGTGGTAGTTGAATACGAATTGTAAATAATAAAAGGGCTCTGGATAGAGCCCTTTGTGTTGCTTTAAAAAAATACCTTACTTTTTAATGGTGTCAATTTCATACCACGGTGTCGGGTTGATGGGACACCTGAACCTAAACCCGTCAGTGGTAATTTCAACCCGAGAAGTGCGTGACTGATTAGGTTCCAATGGAAACATATCCAATTGTTCACGGGTTTTGTTGTTTTGTAATTGAAAGCCTACCAGTTTATTGGTCTTATTGGTCACCACAAACTCATAAGTTCCTGGTTTCAAACTGGCCAACGTTTCTTTGGCATCAAAATAACCACCGTATTGATCCAAATGGATGGTTGTTACCCCATCAACTTGCTTGGCCAATTCTGCTTGACCAGAAGTAGAGGCAGCCAAAGCCAATAAAAAAATCAATGTGATGAATGTGTTTTTTACATGTGTCATGGTTTTATTCCTATTAGTTTTAGTCAGTAAGTGTATTTTAGGCTCCCGTTTGATACGATACATGTCAATTAATCTTAATAAATAGCTTATTCGTCCAATAAATGTCATAGATGAGATTTTTAAGTCAATTGCCTTCGATGCCAACATATACCTGCATTCTGAATTTTGTTCACCTTGGGGTGTATCATCCAGCAATCCCGGCCTGAGCAGCTTTCATGTCATTGCCTATGGCAATTGCCAACTGGTCATTGAAGGCAAGGAAGCCATTCATTTAAGCGCAGGGGATTTGATATTTTTTGCCAGAAATACCCCCCATCAATTAACCAATCCAGATCAACACAATCAGATATCCACCACCCTCATCTGCGGTCAGCTGGCATTCAGTAACAATAAAAACCCCATTCTGATGGCCCTGCCCCGCATGCTGCATATCAAAGCCAATGAAATGGATCAGGGGCTTAAAACCCTGTTTCAACAAATTGTTGCTGAAGCAGAAAGCAGTCAAGATGGCAGGCAATTGGTGTTAGATAAACTGGCAGAAATTCTGTTTATTTACATAGTTCGGTTTTATGTTTGCTCAGATAAACTGAAATACTCCCAAAAAACCGGATTACTCAAAGGATTAACCAACCCCCATATTTCAAAAGCCTTGATTGCTTTTCACCAAAACATGGATCAACCGTGGAGCCTTGAAACGTTGGCACAACAGGCATTGATTTCCCGTTCAAAATTCGCAGCCGCATTCAATGAGTTATTGGGAGTTACACCGCTCAAATACATGACTTATTGGCGGATGCAGCAAGCCAGGCAGTTACTGAAAACCACCAAACAATCTATTTATACCATCGCTTTGGCTTGCGGATATCAGTCTGAAGCTGCCTTCATTAAGGTCTTTAAAAAGCAATTCAATGCCACACCTGGCCAGATGCGAAAGTCTTGGCAAATGATTTAATATGTGTTTGACTGAAATCAATCTTTATCCCCATTTGCCCGGTTAAAATATAAGTATTACATTAATATTTTTTGGAGACTTGTTAATCATGAAAATGATCTTTATTCCTGTCAGCGACCGGCCAGAATGCGCAGCAGCATTACATCATGGATTCACTTTGGCACAGCAATTAGACGCCAGCATTGAAGGTTGCCATTTCAGGCCTCACACTGACTCAACAGTGAGCTTACCTGATGATGACGAAGATTCATTATTAATCCCTGACAGTTATGACATGGCCTGGGATGCAGCTTTAAAGGAAAATGAAGCCAACGATGGCCCAGTCAAAGCCAAGAACCTGTTTGCCAAGATGGCTGAACAGTATCAGTACCACTTAACCAAAAAAACCCAGGACCACGCAGCGGCCTTGTGGTCTGAAAAGGTTGGGTCTCCAGATCGTTTGTTTGCCATTGCTGGCCCCGTCACTGATTTGATCGTGGTTTCCAGGCCGGCAAAACCGGGTAAATCAATGGCCAAAACAATCATGATGAATGCCGTGCTCAACGCATCATCACCGGTTTTGGTATTACCACAGAATGATGTGTCAGCAGTCGGCAAGCGAATCTGTATAGCTTGGGACCAAAGTGCAGAAGCTGCTTTGGCTGTGAAAGCCGCACTGCCCTTATTACAGCAAGCCGAACATGTCTCCGTGGTGACCAGTGGTTATCCAGATAAACTGGGGCCAAAACCGAGTCACCTGGCTAAATATTTAAGTGCCTGGGGCATAGATGTCGAGTGCCAAGTGGTTAAGAAAGGAAGTGATGTTGATGCCATTACCTATGGTTTTGAACAAGCCCATGCTGATCTATTGGTTATGGGGGGTTACAGCCACAGTCGTTTGCGACAACGAATTTTCGGTGGAGTCACAGAATACATGTTGACACAAGCTGACATGCCGGTATTGTTATTGAATACCTGAACAGCAAATTGGGAAAATCAGTACTGGTCTTTGTTGCCCAAATCTTCAACCAAGGTCGTGTCGTCCCAGCCTGAATCATTATTCATGCTGTATTGTTTGATGTGTTGATCATTGGCCAGTACATTTGCCAAGTTATCCAACTGCTGTTGGACTTTCAGGACATGACCTTTCTCATCTTCGCCAAAGAATGAAGCTGCCAACTGCTTGACCAAAGCCTCGTCTTCTTGCTGGTACATCAGTTTGGCCCGTTTGGCCTGATAGGCACGCAAACCTAAATGTTTCAAGACATCTTCTCCCATAGTGGCAGATGACTCAAAGGTTTCACGATAGATATGATCAACACCCAAATGAGACAACTCATAGGCTGTGGTTCGATCCCTGGCCCTGACAAAGAGCTCAAGATTAGGGTGGTGCTTAAGTAAGTATGCAGCCAAGTCAACCACCTTTTGTGGGTCATCCATGGCTATCACCATGGTGGTCGCGTTATC
Organism: Marinicella sp.; assembly: GCA_965230295.1. Lineage (GTDB taxonomy): Bacteria > Pseudomonadota > Gammaproteobacteria > Xanthomonadales > Marinicellaceae > Marinicella. The sequence goes on from OZ246001.1 coordinate 3,883,149, forward strand.
TATTCCGGCAGCATGTAACAAGTCCATGCGAGTCGCATCACCATAGAACACCTTCCAGCCATATTTCCTTAAGGTATCGATCATGTTAGGGTCATTGTCTAAGGCTGTCACCTTGAATTCATTGTATTGCAATAAACGACCCACTATTTGACCAAAGCGCCCTACCCCAGCAATGATGACTTTGTTTTCTTCATCAATGTCATCGGCAGCTCGTTCTTCATGTTCCGGCTCCAGCAATCGATTCAACAGAACCCGCTCATAAAACAGGAACAACAACGGGGTGATGGCCATCGATAAGGCAACCACAATGCGTAAAGTATCAGCAATCGGGGCAGCAATGACACTTTGACCAACCGCCAGAGTCAATAACACAAAAGCGAATTCACCACCTTGTGCCAAGGCCAAAAAGAACAAAGCATGTTCTATTTTTTGCAGCTTCAATACCTTACCAACCACATACAGCACCAAAGCTTTCAATGCAATCAAACCCACAGTTAGCCCAATGATCATGCCAAATTGCTCAGCAAATAAGGCAAAGTTAAAAGCCGCACCTACCGTCATAAAGAACACACCTAACAACAAGCCTTTGAACGGCTCAATGTCGGCTTCTAATTCATGGCGGTATTCACTCTCGCTCAGGATCACACCTGCAATGAACACACCCAAAGCAGGTGATAAACCGATCAAGGACATGAATGCCGCTATGGTGGTTACCAAACCCAATGCTGCAGTGGTGAACACTTCACTTTGTCTGGCACGCGCGATGTAATCAAACAAGGGGTTGATTAAAAATCGCGACAGGATATACACCAACACAATGGCACCTATTACCACAAATGGTTTCAACCAAGTGGGTAAATGACTGGTGATATCGATGCCATGACCCGCATGTTCAACCGATTCTGGTGACCCCACTGCCAACAAAGGGATCACGGCTATGATTGGAATCACTGCAATGTCCTGGAACAGCAAAGCTGAAAACGAGGCTTTGCCACCAACTGTGTTTTGCCAGCCTTTTTCATTCAAGGTTGACATGATGATGGCTGTTGATGACAGGGCCAAGGTCAAGCCTATGGCCAATCCGACTTGCCAAGTGAGATCGAAACCATACATGGCGGCCAACATGATCAGCAAGGCCGTCAGGCTGACTTGTAGGCCTCCGGCACTCAGAATGGTGGTTTTCATGCGCCACAAATGACTGGGCTGGATTTCCAAACCAATCACGAATAACATCAACACCACACCGAATTCTGAGGCATGGTTCAATTGTTCAAGCAGGTGGGCAGAGTCCATGCCCAACAATGGCGCCACCACGGTTAAGATGGCTCCCACAATACCCCCAGCAATGAGATAACCCAAAACTGAACCCAGGTTCAAACGGTTGGCCAATGGCACCAACAACACGGCCAAACCGAGGAACAAAGAGGCAATGATAAATGCTTCAGTCACTTGACGGCTCCTGGCAAATGTTCATTCAAAGTTTGGTATTGTTCACAGTACTTGGCATCAATGCGTTCATTGATCAGATCATCCATTAATTGTAGATACACTTCAGTTTGCTCTGATAAGTAGGTGGCTGATAAGTGTTCATCGTAATTGTGGGCTTTGACCTTCAAACCACCATAGATCACAAAGGGCGGTAAAAATGACATGTTGCACAACTTGGCTGTAAATTCAAATGGCTTCAATAAACCCCTGATGTTCCTGTCACCTTTGTAATTACATAAATCGCCACCAGAAGTGATGATTGAAATGAATTGTTTCCCGGTCAAGGCGGTGGCATCGGTACCATAAGCAAAACCATGGGCCAACACCAAATCCATCCATTCCTTTAAGATGGCTGGTGAAGAATACCAATACAGAGGGTGTTGAAAAATGACCACATCATGGGCTTCGAGCAGAGCCTGTTCTTTGGCCACATCAATCATAAAGTTTGGATAGCATTCATACAAATCATGTACTGTGACATGATCCGAGTCAGGCAAACTCTCAATCAAAGTTTTGTTCAACAAAGAAGTTTGATAAACAGGGTGGGCAAACAGAACCAGGACTTTTTTCATGCCTGGCTCTGTGATTTGATTTCAATGTAATTGATTAAATAATCAATCAGTTTCATTGTTGATGTCTTTGTATTTGGCCTGTGCCGATAACAAGGCTTCGCGCAATTGCTCTTCGGTTTTTTGCAATTCAATCACAGCACCTTCGCGTTTGGCTTTGCCTTCCTCTGCAATGCGCAAGCTGTCATCAATGGTTTCAATCAATTTGGCATTGGCCATCTTCACCACTTCTATATCAAACACACCTCGCTCCATTTGTTCACGAACTTTGCGGTTGGCCATTTGTAGGTTTTCAGCATTGGCTGCCAACATTTCATTGGTTAAGTCAGTGGCATCCTTGATGGTATCAGCCGCTTGCTCTGAACGCCAAATGGTCACAGTCTGAGCCAGCTGCTGACGCCACAAGGGCACCGTATTGGCTATGGTTGAATTGATCTTGTTGATCAAGCCTTTGTCATTTTCCTGTACCAATCTGATACTGGGTAAACTTTGTAGGGTAACTTGACGGGTCAAACGCAAATCATGCACCCGCCTTTCCAAGTCTGCGGTTGAAGATCTGACATCACGCAATTTCTGTGCCAATAACATGTCATCACTGCCTTCAGCCTCTTTTTCCATGGCTGGTATGACTTCTGCATGCAATTGTTTTATTTTTTCCTCTCCGGCTTTGATGTAGTCTTCTAATGTATGAAAGTACTCCAAATTCGCAACATACAAGCGGTCCAAACTGGTGATGTCTTTTAACAATGTGGTTTTGTGCGATTCTAACTTGTTGGTGATTTTGTCAATTTGTTTACGCACTTCTTCATAACGCTGTAGGAATTTAACCAAAGGTTTCGCTCGACCAAATAAACGGGCAAAGAAGCCAGGTTTTTTGTTGGGGTCCAACTCATCCACATCGAAACCACGAATGGTGGCCACCATCTCATTCAAGGCTTCTCCTGAACGGCCCAGGTCTTTGTTCTTAACACCTTCGAGCATCTTATCGGATATTTCCGTGACTTTCTCTTGGGCCTTGCTGCCAAAAAATATCACGGAGTTGGCATCGGCCATATTGATTTCTTCCATCAAAGCATCAATGCGCTGTCGTTCCTCATCATCAACATCTTTATACTCGACCATTTCGTTCATCACGCCTGGTACGATTTCACCTTCAATGGTGCCTGTGATGGCATCTGTTTTCGTGGCTGTTTTACTTTTATCTTCTTCGCTCATAATTTTCTCTGTTAATTAATGCCTTGTTTTTCTAATAGCGTGTTCAACACTTCGATGTCCACATCCAAGTCGAATACTTTGTTTTCCAAGAGTTTCTGGTTCTGTTCAACGAATACTTGGTCAATGTTTTGTAAAACCTGTTTAAAATTTTGTTCCAATGTTACATCATCAACCAGCTTATGGGTTTCAGCATAACGTTTAATGACGTCCTCGGTGGCGCCTAAATAGGAATGCAGAAATCGTCTGGCTTGAGGAATTTTCTCCGGGTGATTAAGTAATGTGTCAATCACTTCCCGGCTGGTTTTGACTATGCGACTGAGGTACCCTGACAATTCACGATTGGCTATGTGCTTATTCGATTGTTCGATATTGACTATTGACTGCTCACTTAAAGCCAAAATCTGCTTTGAATCTTGATCTTGAACTTGTCCAAATGTGGGTGAACTGACCTCATCCATCCCATACCACAGCACTGATCCTATGGCGGCACCTAAACCATAGGCCACAGATTCCAGCATGCCCATACCCGCCACAAACCAAGAACCAATGAATGAACAGGCACCCAAGGTCAGTGAAGACAGCATCATCAGTGGAAAAGGTTTTTGAATCACAAATTTTCGTTGTCTGAAATGAAATTTATTACGCAGTCCTTTACTCATCCAGGTGGCTGCCAACAGGGTGCCAAAAAACACCCCGCCACTGGTTAAAAACCTAAATAAATTACCCTGGGCCAATTGTGAAAAGGTTGAAGCCAGAAAGAACAGTGAATAGAAATACAACAACCAGGCCGTTGATTGAAATTTTACGACGGATAATTGGGCTTTTTCGCGGTATTTAACTGGCATCAAAACATCCTGATGGCAACGTACACCATTGACAATGTCAACATTCCAAAACCGGCGAGTTTTCTGATAAATTCAAGCATGATCTACTATTTGATGATTTTATATTGTAATAACTGGTCCATGTTAGAAAAGTCCGGCTCACCAAAAGTGATCAGGCCTTCTCCCTGTAGCAGCATGGAATCACGGTGTATACGAATCGGATCACCATTGTTTTGTTTGATCCAGGTTCCGTTGGTACTTTCGTCGCTGTATTTAAAATTACCGCCACCAAACTGAATGTCACCATGTAAACGTGAGGCCATCAACATACTGACTTGAATATCACAATCATCACCGCGTCCAATGGATTTGGTGGGTGATTGATCAGTCATGACTTGAGTTTTACCGTTCAGCTCAAGCTGTAGTTTTGATTTTGAGGTCGGTACTTTGATGTCTAGTGCCGATGTAACTCGTGTGACTTGACTGGTGTCTTGTTGCCAAAGCACTTCGATGATTTCAACCGGTAACAACTTACCCTTTACTTTGGTTTTACCCAAAGATCGGTGGCTAAGAAATGGCGGCAATAAACAAGTCTTAAAAGTGATTGAGTTGGTGATGATTTGTCCTTTTTTGGCATAACCGGTCATTCGGGCAGCCACATTGACGGCATCACCAAACACATCGCCATCTTCTTCTATCACATCACCAAAGTGAAACCCGACTCTGATGGATATGGGGTGGTTACCTAAGACAAAATTACCACTGACTGTATTTTGCATGTCTACAGATGCCAGTAAAGCATGATTGGCTTTCGGGAAAACACACATGACTTCATCCCCAATGGTTTTAACCAATTCTCCTTGGTGCTTTTCAGCATCAGCCAACAGGACTTCCAGCACTGAGGCTATGGCATTTCTGGCTGCTTCATCCCCATGCTTTTCAAACAATGAAGTGCTGTCAGCTATATCAGCAAATAATATACAAAGTTCAGTCAATGATTTCCTCTGAAACAATCAGTTCTTTTAAAATAATATCCTTACTTGGCAACACCAAATTGGCGGCATCTGCCAATGGGGTAAAAGTATCAGCGCCAGTGATTAATTTTAGATAGCGGCACTTGATACGCTGTTCTGCCAAAATTGAGATGATGCCTTCTCCTACACAAGCAGATCGACGACCTTCATCTACAATGATTATTCTATCAAATTTTTCACATTGTTTCTTGATTGCTTTTTCATTCAAAGGTTGTAACCAACGTAAATCCATCAGTTTGACCCGACTGTTGTATTTTTGTTCAAACTGTTTGATGGCTTGTAAACCCATCAATACGCCATTCCCATATGTGATAATGAGTATATCTTCGGCATTATTTTGATAGATTCTGGGAGCTCCCAGGACTGTAAATTCGCCCGGTGCGGGGTAGCTAAAATTCCATAAGCCATCACCTTCTCTGAATAAGTCTTTTTGCATGTACAAGGCGATGGGCTCTATAAACAGTGAAACACGGCGGTTTACTTTTGACAAAGCCACCAAGGTACGCATCATATTGACGGCATCATCGGCACGTGATGGACAAGCGACTACCACACCTGGGATGTCTCGCAAAGCGGCGATTGAATTGTCATTGTGAAAATGGCCACCAAAGCCTTTTTGGTAACCCAATCCAGCTATCCTAACCACCATCGGGTTGTTGAATTGCCCATTTGAAAAAAATTGTAAACTTGCGGCTTCACCCCTGATTTGGTCACAAGCATTATGAAAATAAGCCAAATATTGAATTTCCGGGATTGGCAATAAACCCAATGTCGCATAGCCTTGGGCCAAACCTAAAATGGTTTGTTCATCCAGTAAAGTGTTGAAAATCCGCTTAGGCCCAAACTTCTTCAACAATTGTTTGGTGATGGTATAGACGCCACCTTTTTGAGCGACATCCTCACCAAACAACACAGATTCAGGGTATTTCAACATCAAATCCTGTAACCCTTTATTGATCTGTACAGCCATGTGTTTAGGTGTTTGGTTTTCTGGCAGAGCCTTTTCACTGCCCATGGCTTCAATCCGTTGTTTTTGATCAACCACCCTCGCCGCTTCTTCATGCACGGCTTGGCTGTCAAATGGTGCCAAAGGCGCCATGACTTGTTTTAAAGTTGTGAGTTTGGTGTCTTCATGGGCTTGGTTGGCTTTCTGCATACATTCAGCGAAAATGTTGTTATACATTTCGATGATCTCAGTGGGTTTCATTAGACCATGATTGATGACAGAAGCCGCCGAGTTCAGTAACGGGTCTTGTGCCTCACAAGCTTCAAGTTCTGACAATTTACGGTAATCAACTTCGAAGTCTGTACCGGCGTGCCCCATTAAGCGAGTGGTTTTGAGGTGTAAAAATACCGGCTTTCGTTCCTGTCGACAGTAGTCAACTGCCCTTCTCACCTGTTGATAGCCTGTTTCCAGATCTAAGCCATCAGCGTAAAAATACTGAATCCCCGGGCGGTACTTGAAGTTCTCACTGATCCAGTTCTCCGGGGTTTTGACAGAAATGCCAATCCCATTGTCTTCACAGACAAATAAGATGGGGGTGTTCAAACCCTGAAAGGCTGACCAACTGGCCGCATTGAAAGCACCTTGAGCGGTGGAATGGTTGGTACTGGCATCACCGAAGTTGCACAATACTATAGAATCATCCGGTATCGGCATTTCAACAGCAGAACGCTGTGCCAATTCAATCCCCAGGGAACAACCCAACGCTTTTGGCAAGTGACTGGCGATGGTGCTGGTTTGTGGTATCACCCACAACGGCTTAGAACCCCAAACCTTGTGCCTGCCGCCTGATGCAGGGTCGTTTTGACTGGCTGCAAATGACAAACAAGTATCCCATATGGGATCTATACCTGGCACTTGTCGTGATCGCTCCATCATCAAACCACCACTTCGGTAATGTAAGAATGCAGGATCGGTGTGACGCACCAAATCACCCAGCATCACATTCCCTTCGTGACCTGAAGAACCAATGGTGTAAAACACTTTATTTTCCAGCTTTAACTTTCTGGCCATCAAGTCCAACTGCCTGGATCTGACTTGTGACTCAAACAATGTGAGTAATTTTTCAGCGGTTAAGCCATTGGCTGACAAGGGTTGTTTAGGTTCTGCGGCTTGATAAGAAGCAACAAACTCGACGAAGTTCTCATCAACCACAGCAGCGCGGTTGATGACTTTACTTTGCTTGGTGCTCATGTTTAAAAGGCGTTTTTACCAGTTAATTCTCGCCCAACCACCAATTGGTGAATGGTTTCAGTGCCTTCGTAAGTAATGACACTTTCCAAATTCAGCATGTGACGAATGGCCACATGTTCAGTGGTGATTCCAGCGCCACCCAGCATGTCTCGACACTCACGTGCAATGTCCAAGGCCATTCTGACGTTGTTCCATTTAGCCATTGAAATTTGTGTCGGCTGTAGCTGGTCAGCATCTTTTAATTGACCCAACCTCACTGCCACCAATTGAGCAGTGGTGATGCGGCGAGACATGTCAGCCAGTTTTTGTTGGATGATCTGGTTTGAATTCAATGAACGATCAAATAAAATCCTTTCTTCGGTGTAATCCAACACTTCCCGTAAACATGCCTGGGCCGATCCAATGGGCCCCCATGAAATTCCATAACGGGCATTTGACAAACAACTCAGTGGTCCCTTAAGGCCTTTCACATGAGGCAAACGATTGGCATCCGGAACCCGCACATCATCGAAGAACAGTGCTGAAGTTACTGATGCGCGTAAAGACATTTTTCTATGGATCAGTTCAGTATCAAAACCTGGCATGCCTTTTTCAAGTATAAAACCTTGTATGCCATCCTCAGTCTGGGCCCAAACGATCGCATTATCGGCTATGGAACCGTTGGTGATCCACATTTTCGAACCATTGATGATCCAATCATCACCATCTTTTTTGGCATTAGTTTTCATCGATGCCGGATCTGAACCGGCGTGCGGTTCTGTTAAACCAAAACAACCTATGACTTCGCCTTTTGCCATGGCAGGCAACCAGCGTTGCTTTTGTTCTTCGCTGCCAAAAGCATAAATGGGAAACATACACAATGAGCTTTGTACAGATGCAAAGCTGCGCAAGCCACTGTCACCACGTTCAAGTTCCTGACAAATCAAACCATAAGAGGTGTAATTCAGGCCGGCACAATCATAACCATTTATGGTGCTGCCAAACAATCCCAGCTCAGCCATTTCTGGGATCAAATCCATTGGAAATTCATGGTTATCAAAAGCCGGGCCTATCACCGGAATGACGCGTTCGTCAACCCAGCGTCCGATTGATTCTTGCACCATCAATTCTTCTTCCGACAACAGTGCTTTGACATTAAAAATATCTAATTTGTCGATTTTTGACGACATGTGTATCCCCATACAAAAAAGTAAAGCAACATTTTACTCGACTGTGGGGTACAGTGATAGTGCTGAACGTTAATTTAAAACAACCGTTTCAAGCATGGGAATGTGGTCAGAAGTCACGCCCCAAAATGACCAAAAAAGGTCTTTTGGGGCGTGTAAATAGAAGGTTAATTTTGCTTATCAGAACCCTGGGGATCTTCACCAGTAAACATCAAATATTTAGCCAATTCGCTGTCATACTTTTCTTGTGTTGTGGTAATCTCTGCCGTTTTGTCAATGATGAACTGCTTTTGGTAGTCAATTTGATTTTTAACTTGAGTGATTTGATCTAAAAATACATCTGAAACCACTTCTCCACTGCGTTCCTTATCGGCAGCTCTCTTCAATAAATCCTTGTGATTTTTTTCTTGTATTAACAAATTTTCACTGGCAGTGGCAATGTTCCTTTCTAAGGCCGATACCCGTTCATTCTTTAACCTTTTAATTTGGTCAGCACTGGAATAAGACATCAGGATTTTATTCCGCTCGGCAGCCAATGCTTCAGCATCGCGCTGTTTTTGAGCGGCCAATTCACGCTGTCTTTTGTACTCTTCAGCCCTGGCTACTTTTTCTTCGTCAGTCAAATCTTTATCTACAGTGTCTTTGACAACACCATGTTCATTAAGCTCTTTGTGTTCATTTCTGATCTGATCTGGAGGCACTTTGTCACTGTAATGCACTTTGCCGTTCTCATCGACCCATTTATATAACTTGGCTGCACTGGCTGGCAATGAACTCAGCATCAACATCAAGCAAGTTATTTTCATTAAAATTTTCATACTTCTAACCTTTTGTAAATAAAACCAACAAAGCCACAAAAACCAACCACACCACCAGCATCCGTTTTAATACCGTAAAAGTAGTGATCTCAACAATTTGTTCTTTGTTTTCATCTTCTGTCTCAATTTCACAATGCTCAACTGCGAAGTCCATAGATTTATACAGGAATAGACTGTTCATTGAAAGCAGAGTTTCACGAGTTAAATATTGTTTACAATGTTTCCAGATCCGATCAAAGTCACTGGCCAAAGCCAATGAAACAGTCATCAATACAGTTACGGGAAACTCCAAAACCTGCAGGGCATGCTTTTCAAATTCATCATTCTCATCTTTCAAGTGGGCCAGATGACATGCAATGCGATACCCCAAGGCACCGTAAACTCCCAACAATACATACCAGAAAAACACCCCAAACCAGCGATGTAATGCGGCATCAGTGATGGCGTAAACAACTTCTGATGGTTCAGCATCATCTGCGATACCTAATTGACTGCGTAGAGACTTACTTGCTAATTGAGACTCAATGGTACGCGGTCCCAAACAGTAATACAATACCGCCACACTGAGTAACAAGTAACTGGCATCGTATCGATCAATATCGGCCAGCACATGAAACACAAACCAAAATCCTGTCAGAGGTAACAACACCAGCATCGCCCATTGTAATCTCACCCCTTCTACAGAATCTTTGATTTGTTCTTTCAACGCTTCCAGCCAATGAAATGAGCGCAGCCATTGCGGCTTTTCAACATAGTGATAAAGTGCAAAAGCCAAAATTATTGCCAATAATTTCATCAGTTATTTACTCAATTCTTTATGTTTAATAATTATACCACATGACAAATTTTCTAAGCCCTGACAAAGATCGCCATGGATTCCACATGTGAGGTGTGAGGGAACATGTCCATAACCCCTGCTGTTTGTAGTGTGAACCCCAATTCATTGACCAAACGATCAGTGTCTCTGGCTAAACTCGCAGGGTGGCATGAGACATAAACCAGTGTTTTGGCGGCGGTTTGTGCAATCAAAGGTAAAATCTCCCAAGCCCCACTTCTTGGCGGATCAATCAACACCTTGTTGTAGGGACGTTTGAACCAATCACTGTTGCTGTGATCATGAGTCAGATCAGCTTTATAAAATTCAACACCGTTCAACTGGTTCAATTCAGCATTGTGTTTGGCACGGTTTACCAATTGCTCATCACCTTCCACACCAACCACTTGCTTGGCCGTTTTGGCCATTGGCAAGGTGAAATTACCCAATCCACAGAACAAGTCCAAAACCACATCATCCGCTTTGAGCTCCATGGCAGTCAATGCCTGGGCAATCATTTTTTCATTCATGTGGCGATTCACTTGTATGAAATCATTGGGTAAAAATTCATAAGTTAAATCATGACTGTTGAGGGTGAAACTCAACGGATTGTCATATGTCTCTATGGGTTTCACCGTGTCAGGTCCTTTGGATTGTAAAAAGATTTGTAAGTTGTGCTGATCCCTGAACTTTTTAAGCAACATCAAATCATCTGTATTGAAGGGTTTCATGTGTCGGATGATCAATGAAATCTCACCATCTCCCATCGAACATTCAACTTGAGGAATGAATGCTTTGATGCTGGTTTGTGCAAATAATTCAGCCAGCGGCTGGATCAAATCAGCCAGTGGCTTTTCCAACACTTTGCAATGATTCATGTCGGCCACAAATCGGCCATTTTTTTCACGAAAGCCCACCAGCATTTTGTCTTTGGCTATCACCCACTTTGCGCTTAATCTTGCACGGCGACGGTAATTCCAATGGGTGTCTGTCAATGGTGGCAACCATTGGGCAGGCTCTATGTGAGATATTTTATGAAAATTACTCTTTAACGTATTGAATTTAAAGTTAATTTGTTTTTGTTCCCGCAAATGCATCATCGAGCATCCGTTACAAACCGTATAAAATTCACACTGCGGGTCAACCCGATCTTCGGAGGCTTTTAAGATCTCAGTGGCCAAAGCCTCGTTGTAATTTCTGGTTTTGCGATTCAGCTTGGCCATCACCACCTCACCGGGTAAGGCGTTTTGGACAAAAACCACTTTGTCATTCCATTTGGCCACCCCCCTGCCATCATGACTTAAATCTTCAATGGTCATTTTTATGGGTTCTTGGGGCAGCTTATTTCTTGATCTTCTGCTCATCAATGCTTCCTTTTATTCTGTCTTATGGTTGTGATTATTTTTTAACCCACTGCCCTTGCGTGTTTTGATATGACCAGCCAGGTTTCGCTTGATCAATCCATTCTTGTACCCAAATGTCTCTGATTTGCTTTTCCCATTCAGGATGATCATTGGCAATCGCCAACTCCCGGTATAAGGCGTTGCGATCCCTGTTTTCATCGGCAACTAATTTTTTAGCTGCTTGGCGGTCTTTCAGGCTCAATTGAGATAAATCGACTATTTCGACCAAACCATTCCGATTAAACCCAACTATATTGCGATTCAAGTAATCTCTCATGCCACTGTTCATTCTGTCAATCATCCGATCCTGGATGGCTTCAATGGCTGGTGAAGTTAACGTCGTATCAGGCTGGGCATGGGCGCTGCCAACAAACCAATTGATGGGGTTCATGCCAAAGGCAATAGAACGCATCACTTCAGGCTTGAAAAATTGACTTTGGCCATCATCTGCTTGATTGGGGTCTTCTCGCAACACTTCTTCAACAAACTTCTCGGCTGCCGATTCCACTTCTGCAGCAGGAAAATAGACATTGATGGTGACACAGGCAGTAACCCACACAAAGGAAAACAGCAGCATAGATTTGGACCATTTATTCATAACTCTTTACCGATTAAAAATGGCTCCATTATACAATGTAAGAATTAATGAAATATGAATCAATTACTGTAATTGGCATTGAGTAAGCGGCTGATGAACTCTTCCCAATTGATGGATCTGACAAAGCCGACAATATTGATCTTTGGAATTCCACCACCTTCAACAATAATGAATTGATTGCTTTTATTCTTCAACCCGCCAATCTCGCATACCGAGTTATGCAATTTACAACTGAGCATGATTCTTTTGTACCTGAAATCATCAAAGAACCGCAAAAATGTACTTGAAATGGCACCTTTGATGCCGCCCAGCGAAGATATATTCTCAATCGCACGCTGACTGATGATTTGTTTGATCCCTTTGGTTTTGACTGTATAAACCTGAGCATCCAGCCGATCAGTTTTCCAGTTGGTGATGCGCAATTCATCCACCTGACCATGTAATTTTCCAGTGATCAGTCCAAAACCAAATGTTTCAGTCAGTATAGAAAGATCAAAACCAGAAAATATCACATCGCCAGCAATCACCGGTGCAACTCCAAATAACCGTTCAATCGATAAGTTGTTGACTGTCATATCCCCATCAAAAACTTGCAATTGCAAATCACCCAAGAATTGAATCACACTGCCCTGCTTGATCATACCCGGAATGTCACCACTGATGGTACCTGACATGATCGGCCACCCCATTTTTTCAGTGATCAAACGCAAGGATATGGGCAGCACATTGGCATCAACCTGCATGTCAACGAACTCAGAGAATAACTTTTGCACTTCAAAGGCCTTCAACTCAATGATGCCATCAAATACGGGGAAGCGATGTTCACCCAATAGCTTCACTTCATCTTGAGAAAAATTCAATTGCACCGATGAAGGACCCACTGGTAAACCCGCAAACAACAGGCTTTCCCAGTTCAATGCAGAATCAGGAGCTTGGCTGTATTGATACCAATGAACTTTGCCATCTAATGATTGCACATCAATTTTTCGTCCTTCATTGAGGAAATAATAGTCTTTGAAATCTATTTGCCATTGATCCAATAGATCTTGCTTTGAATGCGCAGTGACAACAAACTGACCTGACATGGCATTGTCACTGACGCCGTATATACCCAGCAAACTGTTCAGAATTTGCTGATTGAAATGATGGCTGTCTGTGACTGACATACTGAAGTATGGGTCAATAACATCCAAGTTCCGGTTGATCTCCCAGTTGGCGTCCAGGTGCATTGAGGGCTGATTAACCACAGTGGTGTTGACCTGATAATAATGACCTTCGTCGAGTTGAGTTGCGGTGCTTTGAATGAACAACGGAAAACCCGAAAAATCAATGTACAACTGCTCATAGAGCATTTCACCTGATGTCAGCTGAATGTCAGCTTCAATTTCAGTCAAGCTGAGATTAGCCTCCATGCCTAACTGGCCAGCCAAGCCTGCCACTATGATGTCTTCGGAGTGTTCGTAATTCAATCCGGTGAACTTGATAGGACCTTGGTTTTTCAATGTGCCATTGGCCAGATTCAATGTCAGCTGGCCAGACAATTCAACCTCGGGAATTTGATCAATTCCCTTCATCCCCACCATGCGCATTAACTGACTGAATTGAACACCTTGTAATCCCAAGTTGATTATTTCACTGTCTGAACTCAACTGCGCCGTGATAAGACCTGTTGAATCAAGTAATTGCAATGACCACTCATGGTGCTCAAAATCATACAAAACATCTGCCTGGAAAACATGTTTCACACCTTCATAATCAAAAGCAATTTGGCTCCGACTACAGCGGTGAACAGGGAACACCAAAAATTCTTTTGGACATTGGTATGAAATGTGGTCAAAGATGATCGAGTCAGCATACTTCAATTGATCTATTGACAGGGTGACTTCATCGGTGGCACTGAGGCCTAAGCGTAAGCCATGCACCTGCCATTGGGTTGATGATGGTGCTTGTGCATTTGAACTGCTCCACATAATCAGCAAGAACAGGCATTTCAACCCACAAAGGACTTGCATTCTGCATGTTATGATCTTATTCTTGAGCGACAAGGACACTGAGGGTTTAGCATGGATAAAAATTTTATTTTAGTGGTTGATGACAATCACATCAATCGACTTTTCTTTGAATCTTCATTTAAGAAACATGGCTTTCAAGTCTTTTTGGCCGAAAATGGTTACCAGGCATTAGACATGTGCCAAGAAAGGGACTTTGCCATCATCTTGATGGACATTCGCATGGATGGCATGGATGGCATCCAAGCTGCAACTGCCATCAAAAAGATCCCTGCCCAACAACTCACACCCATTATTGCCGTTTCAGCCGAACGGTTTGATTGGGAAAACCACCCTGCCTTCACCAACAGTCTGCTCAAACCCATCAGCCAAGATGACATACAACACATCATCACAACTTACGTCAACAACAATCATGTATTCGACCACAAAAGCGCTTTGGAGATTTCTCACAATGATGAGGAAATTGTTGCCAAGCTGAGGCACATGCTGATAAATCAATTGCCTGATGATTGGCAAACAATCAAACGATTGCACCATAATAATAACTTTCTGGAATTAGATGCCACGCTGCATAAAGTGGCAGGGTCTGCCAGGGTCTGTGCTGCCAACTTATTGGTCAAACAACTGGAGCTTTATAAACAAAATTTATCGAACGATACACTCAGAGAACAGTACTACCACCAATTAAAGGCTGCCATTCACACCACCATACAAAGCGATGGCACTGACTTTTAGTCGATAGAAAAGACTGAAATTTGGGAAATCCTCAAGAACCGACTTTGTCTTTGACTTGTTCTTTTAAGTCTTTACCTGGCTTGAAATGTGGCGCATATTTGGCGCCCAATGGAACGGGTTCACCTGTTTTGGGATTGCGGCCCATTCTGGGGTTTCTTTGACGTAATGTGAAGCTACCAAAACCACGTATTTCGATGCGATCGCCGTTGGCAATGGTAGAACTCATGTGATTGATGATTTCTCTGACTGATAGACTGATGTCAGATTTTGATAATTCACTGCCCTCGAATTGGGCTGCAAGTAAATTAATGAGTTCAGAACGTGTTATAGAATCTTTCATTGTGATTAATTATAACTAAACTATTGAAAATGAAAAGATAATTATTTCAGAAAATAAAAAAAGGAACCAAACCACAACAGTTCGGTTCCTTTAGAAGGTCTAAAGAGCTCCGGATCAATCGTCCATTTTCTCTTTCAACAAATCACCCAAGCTGGTGGTTCCTGAACTGCCTTTTTTGTATTCTTTCAATACATCATTCAGTTCATCACTTTCCTTGGCTTTGATAGACAACACCAACATTTTCTTGCGGCGATCCATTGAAACAAATTTGGCTTCAACTTCATCACCTACTGACAATACAGCGCTGACATCGTCGGTGCGTTCTTTGGCCACATCAAATGCTTTGATCAAACCATTAACACCTTCTTCCAATTCAACAACAGCTTCTTTTTCATCCACTTCAATGACTTTACCTGTCACCAATGATCCTTTCGGGTTGTTAGCCACGTATGAACCAAATGGATCTTGAGCCAATTGCTTGATACCCAATGAAACACGCTCTCTTTCAGCGTCAATGATCAATACAGTGGCTTTAACCAAATCACCTTTCTTGAAGTTCCTGATGGCTGTTTCACCAGGCTCATTCCAAGAGATGTCAGACAAGTGAACCAAACCATCAATACCACCTTCCAGACCGATAAAGATACCGAAGTCAGTGATCGATTTGATCTTACCTTCAATCACATCACCTTTCTGGGCATTTTCAGAGAAGATCACCCAAGGGTTAGGCTTACATTGTTTCATGCCCAATGAGATGCGGCGTTTGTTCTCTTCAATTTCAAGGATACAAACTTCAACTTCATCACCAGGTTGAACCACTTTAGCCGGGTTGATGTTTTTGTTGGTCCAATCAATTTCAGAAACGTGAACCAAACCTTCAATACCGTCTTCAATTTCAACAAAACAACCATAGTCAGTGATGTTGGTCACATTACCGAAGTGACGTGAACCCACTGGGTGACGACGTGACAAGTCTTTCCAAGGATCTTCGCCCAATTGTTTCAGGCCTAAAGATACACGTTGATTTTCTTTGTCAAATTTCAGTACACGAACTTCCAGTTCTTGACCAATTTCAACCACCTCTGAAGGGTGGTTAACGCGTTTCCATGACATGTCGGTGATGTGCAATAAGCCATCGATACCACCCAAGTCTAAGAAAGCACCATAATCAGTTAAATTCTTAACAATACCTTTAACGATAACACCATCTTCCAATGAATCCAGTAACTTATCACGGTCTTCAGAGTAATCAGACTCAACCACTGCACGACGTGAAACCACGACATTGTTGCGTTTTTGGTCTAATTTAATGACTTTGAATTCCAAGTCTTTACCTTCCAGGTAACCAGGATCACGGACAGGTCTGACATCAACCAAAGAACCAGGCAAGAACGCTCTGATGTCTTTCAATTCAACGGTGAATCCACCGCGAACTTTAGAGGTGATTTGACCAATAACGATTTGATCGGTGTCCATAGCGATTTGTAATTGATCCCATACCAACATGCGTTTGGCTTTTTCACGAGACAATACGGTTTCGCCGAAACCATTTTCATATTTTTCCAGTGCCACTTCAACAACGTCGCCAATTTCAACTTCGTTGCCAAATTCTTCTAAAGGAATCACACCTTCAGATTTCAAACCAGCATCAACTACGGCAAAACCGTTTTCAATGTCAACTACAGTACCTTTAACAATGGTACCAGGGATGATGTTTTTACTGGACAGCTCGGATTCGAGCATTGCTTCAAAATTTTCACTCATTATGTATTTCCGGTAAACCAAAGGTGGGTTTACCTAAGTCATCTGTATCAGTTTGCCTGATACTCGTTAAAAAAAGTTTAAACAACCTATTCGTTTAAATCTTTATGTGTTGCTCAACCAATTCAATGATTCGGGCAAATACTTCATCGATGCTTAATTCACTGGTATCAATGACAAAAGCATCTTCTGCGGGTACCAAAGGTGCCACTTTTCGGGTCGAATCCCTGTAATCACGGGCTTCGATGTCCTTCAGAAGGTCGCGGATTTTAACATCATCACCTTTCTCATGCAATTGTTTGTGACGTCTTTTCGCCCTTTCTTCGGCCGATGCGGTCAAAAACACCTTCAAAGGTGCATTTTTAAACACCACAGTCCCCATATCACGCCCATCAGCCACCAAGCCAGGTGCTTTTCTGAAATCCTTTTGACGTTGCATCAATGCAGCCCTAACTGCTGGTATGGGAGCCACTTTTGAGGCCATCCCCCCGCAGGCTTCACTGCGCAAATCGTTATTGACCACTTCACCATCTAATAAAATTTGGGTACCCCTTTTTGAATCAACAGAGAAATTTAAGTCAAGGTTTTGTGCCAATGAAATGAGCGCCTCATGATTTTCAGATGCAATGCCCTCTTTCATGGCTTTGAGTGCCAAAGATCGATAAATAGCACCAGAATCCAATAAATGCCAGCCAAGTTCTTTTGCAATCAAGGCACTGGTGGTTCCTTTGCCCACTCCAGAAGGCCCATCAACGGTAATGACCGGTATGGGTTGATTGACTTGTATGCCTAAAGATTCAACCAAGCCAAAAAATTCAGGAAATGAAGTCCCAATGTTATGACAGCCCTTAACGGCAATTTCAGCTTCAGGGCTCAGTGCGCCAGCCAATAAAAAGCTCATGGCACAACGGTGATCACCATGACCATCGACAAGGCCACTGGATAATTGGCCACCTCTGATAATGGCACCATCTGGCAGCTCTTCGCAATCTACACCCAACAATGACAAACCATCCAGCATCACTGTGATGCGATCACTCTCTTTATGACGCAATTCTTCTGCACCAGTGAGTTGAGTTTGTCCGGTCGCCAATGCCGCTGCAACGAACAATATAGGAAACTCATCAATGGCGCTGGGAATCAGGTCATGAGGTATATCTATCCCCTTTAATTTTGATGACTGAACTTGAATATCTGCCACCGGTTCACCGGCCTGATTTTTTACATTGTGTAAAGTCAAGCGCCCACCCATGGCTTGTAAGATTTTGATCACACCATCTCGTGTCGGATTGATGCTGACATTTTGTAAGGTGAAATCGGCATTGGGGTGACATAAGCCCAAAACCATGAAAAAGGCAGCTGAAGAAATGTCTGCAGGCACCACAATGTCTTGTGCCAGTAACTGCGGCTGACCCGAAACGCTGACTGTCAGACCATCCACTGAAACCTGACAACCAAAACCTTGTAACATCGTTTCTGTGTGGTCTCTGGATTTTTTCGGTTCAGTCACTGTGGTAACGCCATTGGCATACAAACCAGCAATCATCACTGCCGATTTGACTTGAGCACTGGCGATTGGACTGTCATAACTGATGCTGTTGATGTTTTGCTGGCCAGTGAATCTCAAAGGGGCTTTGCCCTCATTGGATTCTATTTCAGCACCCATTGAAGTCAGTGGATTAATCACCCGCCCCATAGGCCTGGCAGACAAGGACTCATCACCGACCAATGTGCTGTTGAATTTTTGTGCAGACAACAAGCCAGCCAATAATCGCATGGCTGTTCCCGCATTGCCACAATCTAAATCTTTGCCAGGCGTTTGTAAGCCATGTAAGCCGACTCCCTGGATTGTCAGGACATCGCCATGGTCTATGATGTTTACCCCCATGTCCTGGAGTATTTGCATGGTGGCCAGACAGTCTTCAGAACGCAAGAAACCTTTCACCCGGGTATCACCTTTGGCTATTGACCCAAAGATAATGGAACGGTGTGATATGGATTTATCGCCAGGCACAGTGAATTCACCACTTAAGGCTGCTTGGTGAGACAAGCTGAACACATCGAGCGCATCGATGGTTGAATGTTTTGGGTTCATCGAATCAACCACAAACCTGTTTCATGACCTGAATCATGCGTTGCATTTCCGCCTCTGTACCAATGGTGATCCGCAAACAATTGGGTAAACCATAATTGGCCACAGGTCTGGTTATCACGCCCAGTTCCAGCATTTTTTGATAAATGGGCATGGCGTCCTGAGCGAAATCAACCAGCAGGAAGTTGCCTTTGGAAGGTACATAACGCAACCCCAATTTATCACAAGCATTCGCCAGCATGCTCATGCCGACCGCATTGACTTGCATCGATTGGTCCAAAAACGCTTCATCACCCAAAGCAGCTGTGGCAGCAGCCAAGGCCAATGAGTTGACATTGAAGGGTTGTCTGATTCGATTCAAAACATTCGCAATATCGGGGTTACTCAAGCAGTAACCCACCCTGAAACCTGCCAAGCCATAAGCCTTGGAAAAAGTTCGGGTGATCACCAAATTATCAAACTCTTTGAGCCATTCAGATCCATCCACCCGCTCATCCTTTGGCGAATACTCTAAGTATGCCTCATCCAAAACCACAATGATGTCATTGGGTACGCTTTGGATGAAGTCATGTAATTCATCTTTACCTAAGAACGAACCCGTTGGGTTATTCGGATTGGCAATAAAAATCAAACGAGTCTTGTCGTTGATGGCGGCTTTCATGGCCGGCAAATCACAGCCCAAAGGCCGCTCTGATTCCCACGGCGTAGCCGCAATCATTTGGTGCTCAGCGCCCACGGCCTGAATCGCAATGGGATAAACAGCAAAACTGTATTGTGAGTAGATGGCACTGTGCTCAGGCGTTAAGTAAGCTTCAGCCAATAACACCAATACATCGTTTGAACCATTTCCTAGGGTGATACAGTCCATATCCACATCGTGCTTTTTGGCCAAGGCCTTTTTCAACTCAAAACCATTACCATCAGGGTACAAAGCCAGCTCACTCATTTCTTTTTCAATGGCTTGCATGGCTTTAGGACTGGGGCCCAATGGGTTTTCATTGGATGCCAGTTTGATGATGTTATCAATACCCAACTCACGTTCCAATTCAGAGATTGGTTTTCCAGGTATGTAAGGGTTGAGTTTTTGCACGCCGGGAACGGCCATTTTTTTGAAATCGGTCATGGTTTTGAGGTGTTTTTAATGAAGTCGATATTGTGCCCATTCAAGGGCTATAAAGCAAGCCAGGGGTGCTTATTATGCTTATATTTTATGTGGTATATGACATAACCATTAATCACTTTTAACCAATGTTTGACTGAGGTCAAGAACATTCGGACTGAATTCAATACAATAAGCCTCACTGAAATAACTTTAATACCAAATTCATGACCCATTCAAATGTTAGTTTTGATTTAGATTTGATTAAAAAATACAACCTGACAGGACCCCGTTATACATCTTATCCAACAGCGGTTGTTTTCAACGATGCTTATCGTGAAGGTAATCACAAACAGAATTTACTGGACCACTTTGAGCCTTCAAAAGATCAACCCTTGTCTTTGTATTTTCACATTCCGTTTTGTGACACCCTGTGCTTCTTTTGTGCCTGCAACAAAATTGCCACCAAGAAAAGAGACAAAGCCGACATTTATTTGGATTACCTGGAAAAAGAAATACAAATGCAGGCCGCATTGATCCCGGAATCACGTGTGGTTGAACAAATGCACTTGGGTGGGGGCACACCCACATTTTTAACCCACCCACAGATGAAACGCCTGATGGCAATGATCGAAAAGCATTTCAACCTGTTGCATGATGACCGACGTGATTATTCGATTGAAATTGATCCCAGGGAAGCGGCTCCGGAAACCATCCAATTGCTGACCGATCTGGGTTTCAATCGCTTTTCTATGGGAGTGCAAGATGTACAGGAAAAAGTCCAAAAAGCCGTCAATCGCATTCAGCCCATTGCATTGACAGAGCAAGCCATAAACAGGTGTCGTCAAAATGGGGCCAAATCGATCAATGTGGATTTGATTTATGGTTTACCTCATCAAACGTACGCATCATTCAAAAATACGCTGGCTCAAGTCATTGAGCTGTCACCTGATCGCCTCTCAGTGTTTAACTACGCTCATTTGCCACATTTATTCATGCCACAAAAACGCATTCTAGAAGCGGATTTGCCTTCGGCTGATGAAAAGTTGAAGATTCTGCAGATGACCACAGAAGACCTCACAGCAGCAGGCTATGTTTACATTGGTATGGATCATTTTGCCAAACCAGATGATGAGTTGGCCATCGCACAACAAAACGGCAGCTTGCAACGAAATTTTCAAGGTTACACCACCCATGCTGAATGTGACTTATTGGCCATGGGCGTCAGCTCAATCAGTTTAATCAATGACTGTTTCAGTCAAAATAACAAAACCCTGGAAGCCTATTACCAACAAATTGAATTGGGTGAGATCCCCATCATGAAAGGCTACCAGCTCAATCAGGATGATCGCATTCGCAGACAAGTCATCCAGGATTTGTCCTGTCATTTTGAGTTGGACTTCAATCGCATAGCTGACCAGTTTGGCATCAATTTCAACAATTATTTTGCCGAAGAACTAGGACAACTCAACGCCTTCATCACCGATGGTTTAATTACTTTTGAGGACAAACACATCAAAGTGACCAATAAAGGGCGGTTATTGACCAGAAACATATGCATGGTGTTTGATTACCACCTAAAACAACAAACCCAACAACAGTTCTCAAAAGTGATATAGTGGTTATTTAAATCACAAATGCACCTGATGCTCAAAAGTTTAGTCTTCTTAGTGCTCTATTTATACATGCAGGGCTGCGGGTTTTATTCCAACGATGGTGAAGTGGTATCTGATGGTCTGACCCAATGCAGTGTCATTTCTGAAGGGCTGCAATCATGTACAATCAAACGTTTTGATTGTGAGGGTGAATTAAAAACATACCATGACATCGAAGGTGATACTGAAGTTTCATTCATTGATATGGTGCGAATGGAAGTGACCTCTGCTGAAGATTGTCTGGCAATGACCATCACTGTTGCATCCCTGCCTGAACAACTGACCATCAATCATGCACCCTTGAAACCATATCATAACAATTTCTCTTGGCATGGTTTTTTCGATATAGACAATGACAAAAAGCACTCAAAGGGTGATTTAATCATAGGCATTCATCAAGATAAATTAAGCGATCAACCTGCATCGAGTGAAGCCATTGACGCCATTGGTTTGGCTTCTTTGGCTGAGGTTGAGTCAGTTGGGATAAATGGTCAACCACAAATGGCTACCCGCGTATTTTTTAATCACTCAGTTGTTAAGAATTCATTTTATTTGTTGCTACCGAAATCGCTACATCCGAACTTGAGTAAGATCAGCCAATCTACAAAAATTCAGTTTTTCAGCCGTTATAATGATGGCTTAGAATCACACACTGATCATTATTCAGACTAATAAATACTTTAGCCATATGAGTTTAAGGACCAGATAAATCTCCAGGGCCTTTTTTCGGTAATTGAGAAGACCCCATCAAGTAACCATCAATTTGATGTGCCAATTCCCGGCCTTCTGAGATTGCCCAAACAATCAATGATTGACCACGGCGACAATCGCCAGCAGCAAAAATACCGCGATCGACCAGATAGTCACGATCATTGGCAGCAAACAAATCACGATCATTCAATGGTGTCTTGAGGCTGTCAGCCAGCTTGACTTGGGTTCCTGTGAAACCCATGGCCAACAACACCATATCACATGGCCATTCACGTTCAGTATCCGGTATTTCTATCAATTGCCATTGGCCACTCTGGTTGGTCCACTCCACCCCCACTGTTCTCAAAGCTGTCAAGTGGCCTTGGTCATCACCGATAAAGGCTTTGGTCGTGATGCTCCAATTCTGCTCAACACCTTCTTGCTGTGAACTGCTCACACGCAGTTTCATGGGCCAATATGGCCAAGGTTGTTCAACGGGACGATCCACCGGTGGTTTGGGCATGATTTCAAAACTCACCACAGACTCTGCACCCTGCCGAATGGCGGTTCCCATACAATCCGAGCCAGTATCACCACCACCGATGACGATTACTTTTTTATTTTTGGCCAACAGTTCTTGGTTGGCCTCAGTTTCATTGGCAACACATTGGTTGTTGTGAGATAAAAATGTCATTGCCTGGTATATGCCAGTCAAATCACGCCCCGAGATGGTCAGGTCCCTACTTTGATTGGCACCGGCACACACTGCTGTGGCGTCAAATTGTTCTTGCAAGAATTCAGCTGAGACATCCACACCCACTTCGGTGTCACAGATGAAATCAATGCCGGCTGCCATCAACAATGCCAAGCGCCGGTCAATCACTGACTTTTCTAGTTTGAAATCCGGGATGCCATACCGCAGCAAGCCACCAGCTTGATGGTCTTTTTCAAAAACAGTCACTAAATGCCCAGCACGATTCAGTTGTTCAGCGGTTGCCAAGCCTGCAGGTCCAGAGCCAATAACGGCCACTTTTTTTCCAGTTCTGCTGATGGGTTGATCAACTTTGATGTATTGATTTTCAAAAGCATGCTCTACAATATTTTTTTCTATGTTTTCAATGGTCACCGGGTCGCTGTTGATGTTCAACACACAAGCTTCTTCACAGGGTGCAGGACACAATCGTCCTGTGAATTCAGGAAAATTGTTAGTTTGATGCAGTATTTCACTGGCTTTTTGCCAATGTCCTTTGTGTACCGCATCATTGAAATCCGGAATCAGATTACCTAAAGGACAACCACTGTGGCAAAAAGGTATGCCACAATTCATGCACCGCGCGCCCTGTTGTTCCAGTTCCTTGTGGTGTAACGGTATGGTGAATTCTCGGTAATTCAAAATTCGATCTTCAACATCCTGATGAGATTCGGTTTTCCTTGTGTAGTCGAGAAATCCTGTGATTTTACCCATCACCCCACCTCCTTCATTCTTTGTTCAGATTCAATCTTCCGTAAGGCTTGTCGGTATTCTTCAGGCATCACATATACAAAATGATTGATTGATTCTGACCAATTGGCCAGTATTTTTTTGGCCAAGACACTTTGGGTGTGCCTGGTGTGTTTTTTGAGCAATGATTTCAACTGTTGGGCACCTTTTTGATCAACTGTTTCAAGGTTCAACGCCCCTTCGGCACACTGACGACCTAGTTTATTTTTGGGGTCATACACATAAGCCACGCCACCTGACATCCCAGCCCCAAAATTACGACCCACTGAACCCAGGACCACAACCGTCCCTCCAGTCATGTATTCACACCCATGGTCGCCGATGCCTTCAACCACTGCAGTCGCACCTGAATTTCTGACCGCAAATCGTTCACCAGCCATGCCATTGATATAAACTTCACCGGCTGTGGCGCCATACAATGTCACATTGCCAGTGATGACGTTTTCATGAGGAATGATTGGACTGGCTGAAGGTACTTTGACGATGATTTTGGCACCGCACAGCCCTTTGGCCAGATAATCATTGGTATTGCCTTCAACCTCCATGGTTACCCCATGGGTGGCAAATGCCGCAAAACTTTGCCCCGCAGATCCTTTGAATGTGATGTTTAAGGTGTTTGCCGGCAAACCTTGCGAGCCATGGATTTTTGAAATTTCATTGCTGAGAATGGCACCAACAGCCCGATTGGTGTTGTTGATAGGGTAAGTCAGCTTGGTTTTTTCTTTTCTGAATAAAGCCATATGAGCTTGGGCAATGATGTCAAAATCAATGGCTGTCTCCAATTCATGGTCCTGTTGATCGCTGCCAAAGAGGGTTTGGTCACCAGTTACTTTGGCTTGAAACAGGATTGGAGATAAATCCAAGCCCATGGTATGTTGCTTGTCTTTGATCAACTGCCGGTCCAGCTTATGTACTTGACCCACCATCTCATCAACAGTCCTGAAGCCCAAAGAAGCCATGATTTCACGCAATTCTTCTGCCACAAAATACATGTAATTAACCACATGTTCCGGTTTGCCATTGAATTTTTTTCTTAATTCAGGGTTTTGAGTGGCTATGCCAACTGGGCAAGTGTTTAAATGGCAGGCTCGCATCATAACGCAACCGGATGCCACCAAAGGCGCAGTAGCAAAACCAAACTCTTCTGCTCCCAATAAACAAGCCACAGCAACATCTCGACCTGTTTTCAGCTGACCATCACATTCAAGTTTCACCCGGTTTCTTAAATCATTGGCAACCAGGGTTTGTTGTGCTTCAGCCAGTCCTAACTCCCATGGGAGGCCTGCATGCTTGAGTGAAGTCAACGGGGCAGCTCCTGTACCCCCATCAAACCCAGAAATTAATATGACATCGGCTTTGGCTTTAGAGACACCAGCAGCCACGGTACCGATGCCTACTTGAGAAACCAGTTTTACGTTGATTCTGGCAGATCGATTGGCTGACTTCAGATCGTAAATTAACTGAGACAAGTCTTCTATTGAGTAAATGTCATGGTGTGGAGGTGGTGAAATCAAACCCACATAGGGTGTGGAATTCCTGGTGGCAGCAATTTCATGGTTAACCTTAGAACCAGGTAACTGTCCCCCTTCCCCTGGTTTGGCGCCTTGTGCCATCTTGATTTGTACCTCTGCAGCATGGGTTAAATAGTTTGAAGTTACCCCAAAGCGACCGGAAGCCACTTGCTTGATTGCTGAGTTTTTCCAATCACCACTGGGATTATGGAAGAAGCGGTGTTCATTTTCACCCCCTTCTCCAGAATTGCTTTTGCCCCCAATTCGATTCATGGCAATCGCCAGATTTTCATGGGCCTCTTGTGAAATGGAACCATAAGACATGGCACCAGTTTTGAACCTCTTGACAATTTCCGTCCATGGTTCAACTTCTGCCAATGGAATCGGATCTAAATCAGTGAATGTCAGCATGCCCCTGATGGTCATCAAGGATGCACTCTGCTGGTTGATCAATTCAGCATACTGCTGATAGTGTTCTTGACTGTTACTCCTCACAGCCTGTTGTAATTTAGCCACGGTCATTGGATTGAATTGGTGTTTCTCTCCATGCCTGCGCCAACGATAATCTCCACCTGGATCCAGCTGGGATTGGCTTTTATGGCTGGCTCCAAAAGTCATGTCATGGTATTTTCTCAAAGTACCTTCTATTTCATACAAACCGATGCCTTCAACCCGGGTGGTGGTGCCGGGAAAATATTTATCAACCGTTTTACGGTCTATACCCACGCATTCAAAAATTTGTGATCCACGGTAAGAATTCAATGTGGAAATACCTATTTTATTCATCACTTTAAGCAAGCCCTTACCGACAGCCGTGTTGTAATTCTCAACCGCCTGCTGATAGTCGATCGACGGCAACTCATCTGTATCGATCAATTCGGCAATGATGTCATTGACAATATATGGGTTGATGGCACTGGCTCCATAAGCAAACAACATGGCAAAGTGATGCACTTCTCTGGGTTCAGCTGATTCAATGATCACACTGCATTGCGACCTTAAGCCCATTTCATGTAACCCATTGTTGAGGTATGAACAGGCCAATAATGCCGGAATCGGTGACCATTGTTCATCGGCTTGCCGATCTGACAGAATGATGATGTTGTGGCCTGAATCTATGGCAGTTGCACCTGCCTTGACCATTTCATCTAAAGCCAGTTCTAATCCATTCATGCCTTTGATTGATTCATAAAGTATGGGCACAGTTTTGGCTTTTAACCCATCAACATCATGGGTTTTGATTTTGTGCAAGTCACGTTTTGAAATGACTGGGTTACTGATTTTCAGTTTTCTACAATGTAAAGGATCAGTGTTGAATATGTTTTGATCAGCTCCCAGGGTTAAACTGATGTCAGTCACTAACTTTTCCCTGATCCCATCCAAAGGAGGATTGGTCACCTGAGCAAACAATTGGATGAAATAGTTATACAACAATTGTGGCTGATCTGACAGGGCTGCAACTGGTGTATCAGCACCCATTGAACCTATCGGCTCTTTGGCTGATTGAGACATGGGATGGATGATCAGTTCGATGTCTTCCTGGGTGTACTTGAATAGTTTTTTGCGTTGATCCAACGATAATTCATTTTCACTTTTCTTTATATCGGTGTAAGGGATGTCTTTGAGGTGTACCATGTTCGACACCAACCAGTCTGCATAAGGTCTCTTATGGGTGATTTTTTGTTTGATTTCTTCGTCATGAACGATCCTGCCTTCACCCATGTGAACCAAGAACATCTTCCCGGGCTCTAAACGACCATGGTAAGCGATGTTTTCATCAGCAATATCGACCACACCCGTTTCTGAGGCCATCACCACGTAACCATCTTGGGTAACGGTATATCTGGAAGGTCTTAATCCATTGCGGTCAAGAACTGCACCAATGTACTTGCCATCAGTAAAGGGAATCGAAGCAGGCCCATCCCATGGTTCCATCAAACAGGCATTGAATTCATAAAATGACTTTTTCACAGCATCCATGTGTTCATTCTTTTCCCAGGCTTCTGGAATCAACATCATCATCACCTCAGGCAATGACCTCCCTGTCATCAACAACAATTCGACCGCCATGTCCATTGAAGCAGAATCAGACTTGTTGGGTAACACCACAGGCAACAGTGATTTCATGTCATCATTGAAGTAATCACATTGCATCAACTCTTCTCGTGATTGCATGCGCCTGATGTTACCTTTGACTGTATTGATTTCACCGTTGTGACAGATGTATCTGAAAGGTTGGGCCAAATCCCAGGTTGGGAAAGTATTGGTTGAGAAACGCTGATGAACCAGAGCCAAACGAGTCACAACCTGTGGATTGAGTAAATCCTTGTAATACAATTTGATATCTTGCGGTAACAACAGACCCTTATAAATGATGGTTCTTGGGCACAAACTGGGCACATAAAAATAATCACATTCTGACAACCCTGATTGATTGATTTGGTGTTCAGTCACTTTTCTGGCGACATACAATTTTCGCTTAAAATCAAATTCTGACATTCCTGAGGATTTCCCCACAAACAGTTGCAAAATGTGTGGTTCGTTCATGGCTGCCATTTTGCCGACAACTGATTGATCAACAGGTGCCTCACGCCAGCCCAATATGGACAATCCTTGAGCTTCTAATTGTTGTTCAAATATCGATTGGCAATGCTGCCTTTGGTTTTGTTTACGAGGCAGAAAGACGTGGCCCACTGCATATTGCCCTTCTGAAGGTATGTCGAAGTCGCACTCCTTGACAAAATAATCATGTGGAACATCAATGAGTATGCCTGCACCATCGCCAGTTTTCCCGTCTGCACTGACAGCCCCCCGATGCTCAAGCTTCTCTAGAATCTCCAAAGCTTTGTGGATGATGTCGTGCGATTTCTCACCCTTCAAGCTACAAATAAATCCTGCTCCGCAGGCATCATGTTCAAAGTCTGATCGATACAAACCGGACCGCTTTAATTCATTGTCTATCTGATGTTCCATACGCCAACCCTTTCTGGCATTGCTTGTTTATATGGGCTGCAAACAATGCATTAATTATTTTTATGTTTGATTGAAAATATCACAAACCATTAGAGCAACGACTCTAATTAAGAATAAAGCTCAATGGTGATAACAGAAATAGAGTTCAGTGTTTTATAGGATGACACCATAAAAAAACCCATTCAAAAATTGTTTTAAATGGGTTTTCGAGACAATCAGTGTTGTTGATTATATGGATTGGGTGACCGTAGGCAAATCCGGTTCAAGAGGTTTTTTCGCTTGCCGCTGTTCGAATTCTGCTGTTGCCTGATCCAGTTTGGCTTGTTCCTCAAGCAAAGCCACATGCATTTTTCGATACATCTTCAAAGAATAAAAGCTGAATGGGCTGAAAAACAGTTTGATAATCACTGGCATCAACTCGATCGCAATGAAGAATATTTTTAACATGTAACTGAATAAAATGGCGGCTTCTCCCAATTCAGGGTCTGCATGTATCTTGTTCAAAGCCAGGTACCTGACCAACATGCCGGTTTTTTGTTCATAAAATAAGCCATCGTTGATCAGCTTGGTCCGGTAAGCGGCTAATTTATTTTGTTTATCATCAATTTGTGAGGTCAACAACAGTTGTTCATTCTGCAAATCACTGTTGAGTTGACTCAATCGTTCTTCATTGATGGTGAGTGTGGTGGATTTCTCACTCAGTGTATTGCTCTTCAATTGATAGTCATTGAGGGTGTCAGTGGTGGCTAATATATTGGCCTCAATAGATTTCAATCTTTCTTTGGTGTCTTCTATTTCAGCTTCAATCACTGGTATTAAATCAGCCAACTGGGTATAGGTCTTGACAGCTCGGTCATATTTAGGGCCCTCAGTCGCCGGCCTTCCATCCTGTCCGGTTCGCTCTAAAATCGATTCGTTGAACCAATATTGGTAATCACTGCGGGTTTGGGTCAGCCTTTCATTCAGCGCACCAATGGCATTGATTGTGTTCTTTTGATCACGTTGTAACTCTTCTAGTGTCACTTGGTAATTATCAATGCTGTTGGCGACGGTGTCTTGGTCATAAGACTCATCGGTGTTTTTGATTTGTTCCTGGGTGGTTCGCAAATTAAGAATTTCCTGTTGCAATTGCGAAATTTTGTTTTCAGTGGCATTGACTGTGGTATCCAATTCCTGCTCATATTCGCTCATACGGGCGAAATACTCTTGATTGTTTTCAACCACATCTTTCTGTATTTGTTCATCAATGGCATTGGCTTGTAAGCTGATTTCTGCCAAAGTGGCTAAGCCGATGGCAATGATCAGTGAATATATCAACCGGGGTATCAATCCGAACAGTTGTCTGATCGGCAGGCCCTTTTTGAAAGGATTTCTCAATGCCCAATCAGAACCGATGATGGCTTGATCTAAAAAGAACAGGGTTAATGCGAATACAAAACCCACTGTATATGCCGCTGCAGGACTTAAGAATATAGATACACCATAGGAAAACAACAAAAAAGTAAAGGCAAATGTGACCAATTGCCTGAACACCATGGCATAAGCCAACATGCGATCGTATCGGCCACTTTCTGCCAATACTTCAGTATCTGTTAATGAAAGAAATGCACATAATTTGAACCAAAGAGATTCTTTGGTTGGGGTGGATTGACTCATTTTTGACCTCTATTTTAAACATTGAAGTCACCTATAGACTTCACAATTAACCCGATTGCCATGGATTTCAGAAACTCAGTAATGACCATATACCTGATGTCATGACGACTTGTTCCTTATTTGTGACTCTATATTTTGAATTAAGTTCAAGCTGATTGCTACATTTTTAGCAGCTTTCTTGTGTTACCCCGATCGTTTGTACACGAATTAACGGGTCATTTGTTTTCACTGACCTCAGGAAATATTTCAATGATTTGTTGCTCAATTTCAAGCACTTCATCTGACTTACCCATAGCTTTCAGCACAGTAATCAGGTGCTGAAAGGATTCTATGTCTCTTAGGTTACCATCAACCGCTAACCTGAGGTATTTTTCAGCAGATGCCAAGTCACCTTTTTTGAAATACACCCAGCCAACAGAATCCAGAATGGCTTTGTCCTTGGGTTTGATGGCATGCGCTTTCATGATGTAATCGTAAGCCTGATCCAAATTCATGTCATGGTCAGCCCAGGTATAACCCAATGCATTCATGGCATCGGCGTTATCGGGTTCATTTTGTAAAATTTTCTTTAAGTCTTTTTCCAGTGACTCCAGATCACCCATCGATTCAAACAACATGGCGCGGGAATACAACAAGTCGCTGTCATCTTTGAACATGTTTAAGCCCATATTGGCAACAGCCAATGCTTCATCTTTGTTGTCTTGCTGTTTGTGTAATTCTATTTCTAACTGATAGGCTGGAATGGCATGTTGTTCCGGACCATTTTGAACCTGATGATACATCACTGCAGCACGCGAAAAATTCTTTTGGGCCACCAATATATTGGCAATCAGTAATTTTGCTGCATTGACCTGGTCTCCGGTTTTGACGGTTTCAAGCAAACGCATGCTGTACTCGTAATCCTTCATCCAGAAAGACAATTCTCCAATTTCCAGTTTTTGTTCGGCGTCGAGTAATGAAAAATCAGCCATCTGTTTCAACAGCTCGTATTTTTCTTCTGCAACCGTTTGGTTGTCTTGTTGTAGCAACAATATGATTTGCCTGAACAATAAATCCACATCTTGTTCATTTTGTTCCAATAATTCCAGTGCTTCTTCATCCCGGTTGAGAAAACTTAACAACGTGCTGTATTGTCCTATGTAATCAGCGTTCGCAGGGTCCTGTTTTAATAACCAAAGGTAGTCTGCTTCAGCAAGTTCCTCATTGTCTAACAACAAATGTAGTCGAGCCCGCCAATACACGTAATCAGATTGCTTATCAAGTTCAATCACTTGATTGATTAAATCCATGGCTTGCTGTTCTTGCTTAAGCTGGGTTAAAACGCGACTGAAAGCAAACTGTTGAGCGGCTGATGTGTTGATAAAAGGTTTTGTTAATGCTTGATCGACCAAAGATGCCGCAATTTCATCAGGCATTGATACCAATGCCATTCTGATGTATTCCCACTTATCATGGTCTTTACCAGCAAATGCCATCATCTGTTTGATGTTGACTTCTGCTTCACCATAACTTTGTTGTCTTAAATTATCCAGTGTGGCTTGTTGCAGTTGAGTCCAGCCAAATGCCATGGTTTCAGCTGCCATTGCTTCATCAATGGGTTGTTCAGGTTTGGTTTTTTTGGATTGGCAGCCAACCAATACAGTAAAAAGTAAGGCTGACATCAACAGTTTGCTGGAATTGGTTATCATGGGGTTTTGTGCGTCATTCTATTGGTTCATTTGGGTCAAAAGTGCTGCTTGTGATTCTTCAGTCAATGGTTCAACCACCAAATCCAAGTCACCATCTATGATTTCATTCAATTTATATAAAGTCAAGTTGATCCGATGGTCAGATATTCGACCTTGGGGATAATTATAAGTTCGAATTCTTTGTGAGCGGTCACCGCTACCCACTTGCAACTTTCTGGCTTCAGACTGTTCAGCTTTGACCTTGGCTTGTTCAGCATCTAAAATCCTGGCAGATAACAATGACATGGCCTTGGCCTTATTCTTATGCTGCGAACGCTCATCTTGACATTCAACCACTGTGTTGGTTGGTATATGAGTGATTCTAACGGCTGAATCGGTGGTATTGACATGTTGACCACCGGCTCCTGAAGAACGGAAGGTATCAATCCTTAAATCTGCAGGGTTGATATCGATTTGATCAACACTGTCGACTTCAGGCAAAACAGCCACAGTACAAGCAGAGGTATGTACCCTACCCTGAGATTCCGTTTCAGGTACCCGTTGAACCCGGTGGGTCCCAGACTCAAATTTAAACTTTGAAAAAGCACCGTTTCCTTCAACCAATGCAATGATTTCTTTGAAGCCACCATGTTCACCTTCATTAACACTCATGACGGTGACTTTCCAGCGTTGTTTTTCAGCATACCTCGCATACATGCGGAACAAGTCACCGGCAAAGATAGCCGCTTCATCACCACCAGTTCCGGCCCGTACTTCCAAATAAATGTTTTTGCTGTCATTGGGGTCTTTGGGAATCAACAACACTTTCAAGGCTTCATCCAGCTTGGTTAATAATGCCAGGCATTCATCGATAGATTCTTTGGCCAAATCTTGTAGCTCTTTGTCAGCCAACATTTCCCGGGCTTCACTGAGCTCTTGTTGGGCCTGTTGATAAGCCCTGAAGTTCAGAACCAATGGCTCAATTTGTGCGTACTCTTTGGACAGGTCTCTGAACTTATTCTGATCTGCCATCACATCGGGGATCAGATAACAACAAACCCAACTCATCATAACGGTCTTGGGCATGGTCTAATTTGGCTTCAATTTCAGGAGTCATCATTCAATTCCAAAGCAAATAATTCAGCAATCAACTTAATGTGTTCTTCATTCCCAGATTCGATGATTTTTCTGATACCACTGATGTTGTCATGAGATAATTTCTTACTGACCTGATGTGCTATTGTGGCCATTTTATTGGCATGGTCAGAATCTGCATCTTGAGGTACCTGACGCTCAATCACTTCTTGTTTAATGGATTCAACCCTGGTTTGGTATTGTTTGAGTAAATCGTGATGTCGGTGTCTTTTGACCCATTGATCCAATAATTCTGCTTCAGCGTTGATGATTCTTGTCGCTTCCTCAATGGTGCTTTCGCGACGATGAATGTTTTCGGTGATGACTTTTTGTAAATCATCTACGGCATATAAAAACACATCATCTAAACTTTTGATCTTGTCATCAATATCCCTTGGTACAGACAAATCAATCATGACCATGGGTTTATACTTCCTCAATTTCAGGGCACTAACTGTCGCTGCTTTGCTGATCAAAATGTTCGGGCTGGCGGTGGCAGAAAATACCAAGTCGAATTCATGTAAGTGGCTTTCCAAAGCACCCAAACCGATGGTGGAGGCACCAAACATCTGTGCTAACTTTTCAGCTTTCTCGGGTGTCCTGTTGGCCAAAGCCATGTGTTTGGCATCATGATTAATCAAATACCTGATCAATAATTCAGCGGTTTCACCTGCTCCAATGACCAAAACTTTTTGATGTTCTAGGGAGCCAAATATTTGACGCCCTAATTGCACGGCACAATGAGCCACTGAAACAGGGTTGCGACCTATTTCGGTATCAGAGCGCACCAACTTGGCCGTTTTGAATGCCATTTGAAAGAGCTTATTGATTTCACCGTTCAATTCAAATTGATTGGCTTCATCAAAAGCACGTTTAACCTGTCCTTGAATTTGGGTCTCTCCAACCACCAGAGAATCCACACCTGCCGTGACTGCAAAAAGATGAGCGGCACATTGATGACCATTTTTGATATAAACATGATTGGCTTGACTGTCAAAACCCAGTATTTCATCTGCTTGTGCTTTGAATTCAGCCAATGATTTGACCGATAAATAGTATTCAGTGCGGTTACAGGTACTGATCACCACTGCTGATTGGATGACAGGAAACCGATGCAAGCGCTCAAGGTGACTTTGGTAATCTTGTTCGGCAACAGTGAACCGTTCTCTGATTTCGAGTTCTGCAGTTTTGTGGTTAATTCCAAGTACGCAAATTGCCATGATTTGATAGTGATGGGCTAGCTAGATTTGTTTCAACAGTTTTATCAGCTAAAACTGGACACCCAACTTCTTCACCAAGTCGACAATTTTATCATGCAATTCTTGAGGTGTGGCGGCCAATAAAGTCGAATGGCCTATTTTTCTTCCGGCTCTGGGCTCTTTACCATAAACATGCCAGAATAAGTCCTTCTCTGTGATGCTAAGGATGTTGTCAGGAAAGGCCCCAATCCAATTCAGCATGGCTGCCATTCCATCCATTTGAGTTGAGCCCAAAGGCAAGTTCAATCCTGCGCGTAAATGATTTTCGAATTGTGATGTGGCAGCACCCTCAATGGACCAATGACCCGAGTTATGAACCCTGGGGGCCATTTCGTTGACATAAACAGATTCTTCCGTCTGGAAAAATTCAATCACCAACACACCGACGTAATTCAATGCCACAGCCAACTGTTTGGCATATTCAGTGGTCATGTCATCCAAACTGGATTTCTTAGCCGGCACGATGGTTGTCGTCAAAATACCGTCTTTGTGTTTGTTTTCGCACAGAGGCCAAGTGGTGATTTCACCTAAACCATTGCGCGCAACGATCACTGAAACTTCTCGCTTGAATGGGACCCTTTTTTCTAAAATCAGGTCTTGTTCAAACAAACTTTCTGGAATGGTGCTGATGTCTGAAGCCTGACTGATGCGGTACTGACCTTTACCATCATAGCCCATACGGCGGGTCTTCAAGATACCATCATAGTTAAATTTTTTGGCAGCAAACTTCAATTCTGACAGGCTGTTTATGGTCTCGAATTCAGTGGTTGGTATCCCATAAGAATGACAAAACTGCTTTTCCATCAATCGATCTTGAGCGATTTCCAAAACTTCAGGACTGGGAAACACCGGTTTCTTTTTCTGGACAAAGCGCAGTGATTCTACAGGTACATTTTCAAAGTCAATGGTGACGATATCAACTTTCTGGCAAAACTCTTCCAAAGCCAATTCATTGTGGTATTCAGCGGTCATCAATTCGCCAACTTGGCCTGCACATGTATCTGGAGTCGGATCAAAAAACACGAACTCAAAGCCCAGTGGATAACCAGACAGTGCCATCATTCGGGCCAGTTGGCCGCCTCCAAGTATGCCTATTTTAGGATTCATTGATGTTTTGCTGGGTCCGGGTTGTTAACCACTTGACTGGTTTGTTGTTCACGATACTCAAGAAGATTACTGGCAATTGTTTGATCATGAATGGCCAAAATAGCGGCTGCTGACAGGGCTGCATTTTTGGCACCTGCATCTCCAATACTCATGGTGAGCACAGGTATACCCGCAGGCATCTGTGCAATTGAAAGTAAGGAATCAATACCATTGAGAACCCTTGATTTAATGGGCACACCAATGACTGGTAAAGCCGTTTTAGCTGCCACCATGCCGGGCAAGTGGGCCGCACCACCAGCAGCGGCAATGATCACTTTGATACCTCTGGCTTGTGCTGTTTCCGCATAAGTAAACATTTTATCAGGTGTTCTGTGTGCAGAAACCACTTCAGCCTCATAAGGAACGGCCAGTGATTCTAGCAGTTCAGCACACTGTTTCATGGTCTGCCAATCTGATTGAGAACCCATGATAACGCCGACTTGTGGCCTGTTGTTTGCAGTCATAATACTGTTTGATTGCTGTTATTCAATCGGTTATCTTACCGTTAAAGTGATTGGGTTACCATAATGCAATACTTAAACAAAACAGGTAACACAACCAATAATCCCAATTGTGCCAGGGCATTGATACTTAATACTGTTTTCACATCAAAGCTGGCATCGATGGCTTGGTCTGTTTCAGACTCTTCAAAATACATCACTTTGATCAATCTTAAATAATAGAATGCACCGATTACGGCAAAGATCACAGCAACCACAGCCAGCATGATGTAGCCTTGATCAACCACTGCTTTCAAGACATACAGTTTCGAGAAGAATCCAATCAATGGTGGGAAGCCTGCCATCGATGCCACCAGAAGCAACATCAAAAATGCATACCAAGAATTGCGTTGGTTCAAGCCTTTCAAATCTGAAATTTTGTCGGCTTCAACGCCTTTGCTGGATAACAGCACAATCATGCCAAAACCACCAATGGCCATAATGGTGTAAACAATGATATAAAACATGGAAGCTGCAATACCATCTGCTCCCCCAACCAAACCCAACAACATGAATCCAATGTGTGAAATGGTTGAATAAGCAAACAGCCGTTTCAAATTGGTTTGTTGTAAGGCAAACAAATTACCTACAATGATTGAAACAATGGCTAAAGTTGCCAACATGGATTGCCAATGCACCATCAGCACATCTAAACTTTGACCCAGTATCCTGACTGCCAGTGCAAAAGCAGCTATCTTTGGAGCTGACGCGATGAATAAGGTGGTTGCAGTGGGCGCACCTTCATAGACATCTGGTACCCACATGTGAAAGGGTGCTGCGCCTAATTTAAAACCAATACCAACAATCACAAAAATCAAGCCTAAAACCAGAAACATGTCGTTGTTTTGACCAGCAATGGCTTGTGATATTTCATTGACTTGCAAGGTGCCTACAGCACCATATATCAATGACATACCATACAACAACATACCAGATGCCAGTGCACCGAGAATGAAGTATTTCATGGCTGCTTCATTGCTGTTAATGTCATTTCGGTTATAAGCAACCAGCGCGTAAGAACTTAAAGCCAATAACTCAAGGCCCAAATACAAAGCGATGAAGTTATAACCAGAAATCATCACCATGATGCCCAAAGTACCAAATAGCAACAAAGCGAAATACTCACCTTGAACGTTGTCTCTTTGTCTTAAATACTGCTTGGCATAGAAGAATACGCCAATCATCAACAAATAAACCACCACTTTAAGAAGGTCGCCAAAAGCATCTCTGATAAAGGTTTCATTGAACAGTAACTCGCTGCTGAATGCGGCACCTGCGACATGATCCTTGATCGTCAAAATGGCAGCAAACACCATGGTAATGACTGATAAAAAGATGATGAAACCACCTTTGTTTCTGTCCGTGAACAAACCAGTAATTAACACGACACATGCCATGCTCAGTACCAAGATTTCCGGTAACGCCGGGACTAATTCTGACCAACCAAACATTTATATCACCTTACTGACAGATACGTATTCAATGACTTGTCGAACTGAAGCACTCATCACTTCAATCAACGGCTCAGGCCAAACGCCTAATAACAAAACCATAATTGCCAACACGGCCAATATGAAAAATTCTCTGGGGTTGACATCCTTCAATGAGGCAACTGAATCGTTGGTGATGACACCAAAGATAACCCTTTTTACCATCCATAAAGAATAGGCGGCACCGACTATCAAAGTAATGGCTGCCAAGAATGCAATCCAGAAATTAGCCTGAAAACTGGCCAAAATCACCATAAACTCTCCAACAAATCCAGAGGTACCTGGCAAACCGGAATTGGCCATGGCAAAAAACACAAAAAATGCACCAAACCAAGGCATGGTGTTAACCACCCCACCATAATCTTTGATCATTCTTGAATGTAGACGGTCGTACAAGACACCCACACACAAGAACATGGCAGCAGATATGAAACCGTGGGAGATCATTTGAACCATCGCGCCCTCAACGGCCATTTGGCTGTTGCCACCGTTTTTGATCAACATAAAGACCAAAAACAAGCCCAAAGTAACGAACCCCATATGAGAAATCGATGAATAAGCAATCAACTTTTTCATGTCTTTTTGTACCATTGCCACCAAGCCGATGTAGACCACTGCTATCAAAGACAGGGTAATCAACAACCAGGTGAATTCGGAGCTGGCATCAGGTGTGATGGGCAGCGAAAACCGCAAGAACCCATAACCACCTATTTTCAACATGATGGCAGCCAGCACCACTGAACCGCCCGTAGGTGCTTCAACGTGTGCATCTGGTAACCAGGTATGTACTGGGAACATGGGTATTTTTACGGCAAAAGCTGCAAGGAAAGCAAAAAACAACCAACTCTGTTCTTGCATGCTTAGCGGGTGCAAAGCCAAATCAGTCAGGTTCCAACTGCCAGACTGCATGTATAAATAGATCAAACCTATCAACATGAACACTGAACCCAGGAATGTATACAAAAAGAATTTAATCGTTGCATACACACGGTTGGGGCCGCCCCAAATACCAATGATCACAAACATGGGTATCAACATGGCTTCAAAGAATATATAAAACAACAGTGCATCTTGGGCAGTGAACACACCGATCATCATGCCTTCTAAAATTAAAAACGCTGCCATGTACTGGTGTACATTTTCTTTGATCACACGCCAGGCTGACAACACAATCAATACAGTGATGAATGTGGTCAGTATGACCAACGGCAAGGCAATCCCATCGATACCTAAATGATAAAAAATATTGAACGAGTCTATCCAGACAACTTTTTCAACAAATTGTAAATTGGCAGTACTGGTATCAAATTGAGTCCATAAGGGTAAACTCAAAATTAAAGTTAACACTGAAACCGCTAAAGCGACCAGTTTAACCATCCCTGCACGTCCATGACCCATTGGCAACAAGGCCAAACCACCCAAAATTGGCAGCCAAATAAGAACACTTAAAATTGAACCTTCAAACATAAATCAACTGCCTATTTAAATACGTAAAGACCAATGAAAACAATCACGCTCACTACCATGACCAAGGCATAGTGGAACACATATCCGGATTGGACCGACCTGATGAATTTGGAAACTGCATTGATCGCTTTGGCACTGCCATTAACGATCCAGCCATCGATCAACTTGGAGTCAGACCACTTCCACAATGCTTCACCCAATTTAACACTGCCACCGGCAATGAATTTCTGATTGAAAGCATCAAATCCATACTTGTTGTCCAAGATGCGGTGAATCGGAGCCAAGCGTTTCTTAATGACACCAGCCAAGGCTATATTTTTCATGTAAATATAGGTGGCCACAGCTAAGCCAGCCAGCATCAAGAAAAATGGTGCCGTTACAAACCCATGCATGGCAAAGGCTGCTGTTCCTTCGTATTGATACAAACCAATTTCATTCACCACATCATTGGTTGGATTCACATGGATGGCATCTGCCATGAAACCACCAAACAACATGGGTTCAAAGGTGATCCAACCAATGATAATTGATGGAATGGCCAACAGAATTAATGGCAATGTCACCACCCAAGGTGATTCTTTCAAGTGCTCACGGGTGTGGTTATCCATGCGTTCTTTGCCATGAAAAGTCAGATACAACAATCTAAAACTGTACAAGGCAGTCACGAAAACACCCAACAAGACCGCCACATAAGCGACCCCGGACCCCCAACGGTCTGACAGGCCTGTGGCCACAATGATGGCGTCTTTAGAAAAATAACCTGAAAAGCCTGGAAAACCCACCAGCGCAAAAGTTCCAATCCATGCAGTGATGAATGTGATTGGCATGTATTTTCTTAAGCCACCCATTTCTTGCATGTCTTGCTTGTGATGCATGGCGATGATCACAGAACCAGCACCTAAGAATAACAAAGCTTTAAAGAATGCATGAGTCATGAGATGGAAAATGGCCGCTGAATAGGCTGAAACACCTAAGGCCACCGTCATGTATCCCAATTGTGACAAGGTTGAATAGGCAATAACCCGCTTGATGTCATTTTGGACGATACCAATCAACCCCATAAAGAAGGCTGTGAACGCACCCACTAACATCACAAAACTCAAGGCCACATCTGACATTTCAAACAAGGGCGACATTCTGGATACCATAAAGATACCAGCAGTCACCATGGTGGCAGCATGGATCAAAGCAGAAATCGGCGTGGGGCCTTCCATTGAATCGGGTAGCCACACATGTAAGGGTGCTTGAGCCGATTTGCCCATGGCTCCAATGAACAAAGCAATACAGATGAAGGTCATCATTGACCATTGGCTGTCACCAAAAATTGAAATGGTTTCATCTGCCATATTGGGTGCTTGATTGAATACTTCTACATAATCCAAACTGCCAAAAGTCATCAGCACAGCACCAATACCAAGCAAGAATCCAAAATCACCCACTCGGTTGACCAGGAAGGCTTTCATATTGGCAAAAATGGCCGTTTCTTTTTTGAACCAGAAACCAATCAACAAATAGGACACCAATCCAACAGCTTCCCAACCAAAAAATAACTGCATGAAGTTGTTGGCCATCACCAACATCAACATGGAGAAAGTAAATAATGAAATGTAACTGAAAAAACGTTGGTAACCCGGATCTTCACTCATGTAACCAATGGTGTAAATATGTACCATCAAGGATACAAAAGTTACCACACTCATCATGATTGCAGTCAATGAATCAACCAGAAATCCAACATGCATGGATAATTCACCAGTCACCATCCAGGTATATATGTTTTCATTGAAGACAGTGGCTTCACCATTGATGAACTGCATCAAGACTTTGATTGATAAGACACATGATAAGCCCACTGCACCAATGGTTATGGTATGTGCGCCGATGCGCCCAATCCTGCGTCCAAACAAACCGGCAATTGCTGCTGCTGCAAGTGGCGCAAAAGCAATGACCATTAATGTTGTTTTCATATCCATCGTTTACCCTTCCAACTCGTTGATTTCTTTGACTTCAAGTGTTTTCTTGTTGCGGAACAACACCACCAGAATAGCCAAACCTATCGCTGCTTCAGCAGCAGCAACAGTTAAGATAAAGAACACAAATACCTGGCCTTGTACATCGCCTAAATATTTTGAAAATGCCACTAAATTGGTATTAACGGCCAACAGCATCAACTCAATGGACATCAAAACCACCAACACATTGCGTCGGTTAACAAAGATACCAGCCATACTGATCACAAACAAAATGGCGGATACAATCAAATAATGTTGCAAACTCATGACTCTTCTCCATTGTTTTGCCCTTCGGCTTTTTCAGCCTTCATAGACACCACTCGAATTCGTTCTGCCGGGTTGATGTTGATTTGTTTGGCCGCATCCATTTGTTTATTGCCTTCACGTTTACGCATGGTCAACATGATGGCCGCTACAATCGCCACCAATAAGATCACGGCGGCAATCTCAAATGGATAAACATATTTGGTGAATAACTCCATCCCCACTTCAGCCACATTGCTGTAACCCTGCTCTTGTCTGATCAGTTCATTGGTTGGGATTTGTCCGCTTAACTTATAGGCAAACAACATCATCAATTCAACCAACATGGCTGCAGCTATCAGCAGTGCTGCCTTGGTGTATGACTGTTTCAGTTGTGAGGCTTTTACTTGCTTAACATCAAGCATCATCACCACAAATAAGAACAACACCATGACGGCTCCCACATAGACCAAGACCAGTGTAATGGCAAGGAACTCTGCTTCAATCAATAACCACAAAACGGCGGTGTTAAAGAAACACAAAACCAAAAATAAAGCTGAATATATGGTGTTTTTAACAGTCACCACGGCCATGGCGGAACCCACCGTAAACGTGGCAAACACATAAAACATTAACTGTTGAAATAATTCTGGACTAATGATCATTATCTGTACTTCGCATCTTGTTGTTTGGTTTTGGCAATTTGTTCTTCATACATATCACCAATGGCCAAAAGTTGTTCTTTGGTCATGACATTTTTCCCCATCGATTCAAAATGGTATTCATGGATATCGGTTTCAACAATTGAATCCACAGGACATGACTCTTCACAGAAACCACAGTAAATACACTTGAATAGGTCAATCTCATATTTTGTGGTTCGTCTTGATCCGTCTTCTCTGACATCAGAATCAATGGTGATGGCAGCAGCAGGACAAACCGCTTCACATAATTTGCAAGCAATACAACGCTCTTCTCCATTAGGATAACGTCGCAATGCGTGTAAGCCTCTGAAACGAGGTGACTTAGGCGTCTTCTCCTCGGGATATCTGACTGTGAATTTTCTTTTGAAGAAATATTTTTGAGTCAGCATCAAACCCTTGCGGATTTCATTCAGAGTTAAACTTTTTAAATACCTTACAATTTTAGTCATTTCATATCTCTAAACGATCAATTCCACCATGGACCGACGTGGTAGACTTTCAAGACAGCCACGACCATGATCCACACAATGGTGATAGGAATAAATACTTTCCAACCCAATCTCATGATTTGGTCATAGCGGTATCTGGGTAATGATGCACGTAACCAAAAGTATGCATACAAGAAAATAGAGGTTTTGGCTAAAAACCATACAATGCTGGGCTGGGCAATCCAGCTGTCACCGGTAAATGGAGAATACCAACCACCCAAAAACATCAAGGCAGTCAGTGCTGAAATGATGATCATGTTGGCGTATTCGCCCAAAAAGAACAGTGCAAATGCTGCGCCTGAATATTCCACATGGAAGCCTGCAACAATTTCAGATTCACCTTCAGCGACATCAAATGGCGCCCTATTGGTTTCTGCCACACCAGAGATGTAATAAATGAGGAACAAGGGTAATAAAGGCCAGATATACCAATTAACGACACCACCCTCTTGAGCCCTGACGATGTCTGACAA
Source organism: Marinicella sp. (assembly GCA_965230295.1). GTDB lineage: Bacteria > Pseudomonadota > Gammaproteobacteria > Xanthomonadales > Marinicellaceae > Marinicella. The sequence goes on from OZ246001.1 coordinate 3,925,883, forward strand.
GTTGAGCGTACCAGCTGCAACCAAAACACCCACCAAGGCAAATCCCATGGCTATTTCGTAGGAAACAATTTGTGCCGCTGAACGCAATGCCCCCAATAAGGCATATTTAGAGTTTGAGGCCCATCCAGCGATGATTACGCCATATACACCCAAGGATGTCATGGCCAAAACATAAACCAAACCTGCATTGATGTCAGCCAGTACCCAACCCTCATCAAATGGAACCACCGCCCAGGCAGCAAACGCCGTAGCTAATGTGATCATTGGGGCAATCAGGAACAGAAACTTATTGGCATTTTTAGGGAAAATTATTTCCTTGGTCAGCAGCTTGAGCACATCCGCAAATGGCTGTAACAAACCTCTGGGCCCAACTCGATTGGGCCCCATCCTGACATGCATGAAGGCGATGACTTTGCGCTCAAAATAAGTCAGATAGGCAACCGTCAAAATCACACCCAAGACAATGATCAAGATGTAAATCAAGTTATCAAAAATAAGGAAATTCAGTAATTCAATCATGACTGTACTCCAATGATGCCCACATTCAAGTCTGAAGCATCCAGCGATAAACTGGCAGTTCGGCCCATATTGACAACAGCAGATCCTTCGGGCACTTCATCTGAAACTGCCAAAGTTAACTCGGCGTAACGGCCATCTTGTTCAACTGAAACCAAGCTACCTGCTTCAAATCCAATTGAGATTAAATCTTTTGAATTAACAAAAACGGTGTCAGATGATGCCAAACCGCTGTTTTGTAGTGGGCCAGAACGTCTGACCAATGGATCTGAATCATAAATACCGTTATTGGCAAACAATGCCAAACCTTTAACGACAGGTTCCTTGATCTGACAGTCTTGATTAACAACGGGTTCTGCTGCCTGGTATTTTTCTGTTTTTGCCATCACATCATTGATGTCTTCATAGTCAAAATCAGCATAGCCCATTAAATTGCCTAATACGCGCAACACGCGCCAACCTGGCTTGGTTTCACCTGGTGACTTTTGAGCCACTGTCGAGACTTGTCGGTGGCCATAATTGTTCACCATGCTACCCGTTACTTCAGGCAACAAGGCAGTGGGCAATATCAAATCAGCTCTAGACTTCATGTTTTCATCACAATATGCATTAAAAACAACCGTGAAGTCACTGTTTGTTAAGGTATTTTTAATTGATGCCTGATCTGCAAAGTCTTGCAACTCTGCTTGGTACACAATATTCATGCGATGCTCATTGTGCTTGATGTCGCTGCTGGCATGTAAACCGGCCATGAAAGCACCTGAGGCATTGGCACCCGCTTGAACTTCATTCATTTGACCACCAGTGACCTGTGCCAACCAGGCAGTGATGCCTTTGATTAAGTTGGCTTGAGGGTGTGATTGACTGATTTGACCAACCACAAACAGGGCTGAAACCTCATCTTTCAATAACTGTTTGGCCAAATGATTGATGTCTTCATCAGTTTTTTGATTTTTAACCCATTCGCCCAATTCACCTGATGGGAATTTAGACCGGATCTCAGCCACACTTTTCGCTAAAGAACCTAACTGCTTAACCCAATTGACTTGGTTGCCGGTAAAATCATGCAATAAATCGTAGTTTTGCTCAAAATTCTTAGGCCCAAATGATGATACGGTGGCTCCAGCAAGCCAAGCTTGCCTGATTTTATGGTTCAATATGGGTTGTTCATGACGAATATGGCCACCTACGATGACAACTTTTTGTTGACCAGACACTTGGGCAAGCGGCACATCAATCCGAGGTAAGCGATCATGATCTGAAAAGTCTGTGATGTTAATGCGGTGTTCATGTTGTTGACTGCCTAAATGGTCAAACAACTGCTTCAACAAATGGTACTCCTCGGTTGTTGCATAATTTGAAGTGTATAAAGCAATGTCATCACCATCAAATTTTTTGAACTGTTCAACCAATGTCGCTAAAGCATCTTCCCAAGAAATTTCACGCCACTGACCATTTTCTTTGATCATAGGATGCATGATGCGATCCTGATCATTGCTTAATCCATGGATACCGTATCGATCACGATCTGAGATCCATGCTTCATTCAATGCATCGTTATCTTGTGGTACAGCCCTTAATACATCCCCGTTACGGGTGTGATAAAACATGTTTGAACCCACACCATCGTGCATGGAGATGGCAGACGTGGCCATCAACTCCCAAGCACGTGCCTTGTACCTGAATGGCTTATTGGTTAAAGCACCTACAGGACATAAATCAATCACATTGCCGGACATTTCTGACTTCATTGATTGGCCTACTGCCGTACTGATGTTGGTTCTGTCGCCTCTACCAATACCGCCCAATTCATCGGTTCCCGCCACTTCATTCAAGAATCGCACGCATCGTGTACAAAGGATACACCTTGTCATGTCCGTCGAGATCAAAGGCCCCAAATTTTCATCTTTGACCACCCGTTTTGAATCAACATAGCGAGACACATCTCGACCGTATCCCATGGAAACATCTTGTAATTCACATTCACCACCCTGATCGCATATAGGGCAATCTAAAGGATGATTGATCAACAAAAACTCCATCACATTGCGTTGTGCATCTGTGGCTCGTTTTGATTGTGTGTAAACTTTCATTCCATCCATCACTGGAGTGGCACAAGCAGGTAATGGTTTGGGCGCTTTTTCAACATCAACCATACACATGCGACAGTTGGCGGCTACAGACAGTTTTTTATGGTAACAAAATCTTGGAATCTTGATGCCTTGTTGATCTGCGGCCTCAATGATCATGCTGCCTTTTTCAGCTTGCACTTCACGACCATCTATCTCGATGGTGACTGTGTTGGCGTCAGCTACTTGGTTACTGCTATCGGTCATGAAGTAAACCTCTCATTCATTGATTTTTTGTGTTCCACAAAATATTCAAACTCGTCCCAGTAATATTTCAAGATACCTTGCACTGGCCAAGCTGCGGCTTCACCGAAAGCACAAATGGTGTGACCTTCAATTTGCCCAGCGGCCTGTTTCAACATATCAATGTCTTGACTCTCCCCTTTGCCTTCAAGAATTCTGGTTAATACACGGTACATCCACCCAGTGCCTTCTCTGCATGGTGTGCATTGGCCACATGATTCCATGTAATAAAAACGTGACAAACGATGACACACTTCAACCATACAGGTTCCTTCAGCCATAACGATGACGGCACCTGATCCCAAACCAGAACCGGCTTGACCAATGGCATCAAAATCCATGGTTAAACCCATCATCACTTCTGCCGGCAATACTTTCATTGATGACCCGCCAGGAATAACCGCTTTGAGTTTTTTGCCATCCAGGACACCACCGGCCATTTCCAACAAATCGCCAAAAGGGGTGCCCAAAGGAATTTCATAATTTCCAGGTTTATTGACATGACCTGAAACCGAAAAGATTTTAACCCCGCCATTGTTTGGCTTACCCAATTCTAAAAACCACTCTGCACCATTGCGCATAATCGCTGGAACAGATGCAAAAGATTCGGTGTTGTTGATGGTGGTTGGTTTACCATAGATTCCGAAGTTAGCCGGGAAAGGTGGTTTGAACCTGGGCTGGCCTTTTTTACCTTCTAAAGATTCCATCAAGGCTGTTTCTTCACCACAGATGTATGCACCTGCACCATGTACCGCATAAAGATCAAAATCCACACCTGAATCGTTGATGTTTCGACCCAATAATCCGGCTTCGTAAGCTTCTTTCAATGCTTCTTCAAAATTCTCGAATGGTTCATGGTGAAATTCGCCACGCAAGTAGTTGTAACCAACAGTTGCCCCCATGGCATATCCACCAATGGCCATCCCTTCAATCACTGCATGAGGGTTGTATCTGAGGATGTCACGGTCATGACAGGTACCTGGCTCAGATTCATCTGAATTACACAAAACATATTTTTGGCCTGGTGCATCTTTGGGCATGAAGCTCCACTTCAAACCAGTTGGGAATCCAGCCCCGCCTCGGCCACGCAATGCAGAAGCTTTAACGGTATCTATGATTTCATTTTGGTCGGTTTTTTCAGCCAGAATTTTTTTCCAAGCCTGGTAACCGCCTTTTTCCATGTAGTTTTTGAGTGAATGATCCTTATCAGGATTCAAACAAACGTTCAGTTGAGCCATCAGGACAAACCTCCCAAAAGCTCATCGATCTTGGCTTCTGTTAAATTTTCATGGTAATGACCATTGATGATCATCATGGGTGCACCGGTACAAGCTGCGACACACTCCTCTTCTTTTACCAAGGTAATTTGACCGTCAGCTGTGGTCTCACCCAACTTGATGCCCAATTTGTTTTCAGCGTACTTAATCACCTTGTCAGCACCTCTGAGCATGCAAGAAATGTTGTTACAAATGGCCACTTTATTTTTTCCAGCTGGCTTGGTAAAGAACATCGAATAGAAGCTGGCTGCCTCATAAGCCCACACCGGTGGAATTTCCAGGTATTCAGCCACGGCTTTCATGATTTCCTCACTCAACCAACCATTGTTTTGGTCTTGAGCTGCATGCAATGCACCGATCAAAGCTGAACGGCGTTGGTCATGCGGATATTTTGCCAACCATTGGTCAATGTGAGCCCTGGTTTCATCAGTCAGTAGACTCATGGCCAAAGCTTTGTCTTCATTTTGTGGATTGACTTGATACATTATCTATCGATCTCCCCAAATACAATATCCATAGTTCCGATGACTGCCACCACGTCTGCCAACATGTGTCCTTTAACCATGTCATTCATCGCTGATAAATGTGCAAATCCGGGTGCACGCAACTTCATCCTGAATGGTTTGTTGGAATCATCTGAAATCAAAAATACCCCAAATTCACCTTTGGGAGCTTCAACAGCGGCATACACTTCACCGGCAGGCACCGTGTACCCCTCTGTAAACAATTTAAAGTGATGAATCATCGACTCCATGTCTTCTTTCATCATTTCTCGATCGGGTGGTGCCACTTTGTACTCGTCAACCATGACCGGTCCAGGATTGTTCTTCAACCACTCGACACACTGTTTGATGATGCGGGTAGACTGAACCATTTCTTCCATGCGTACCAGGTAACGGTCATAGCAGTCGCCATTGACACCCACAGGAATGTCAAAATCAACTTTGTCATACGCAGCATATGTTTGTTTTTTGCGCAGATCCCAAGCCACACCACTGCCACGTAACATGGGCCCCGTAAATCCCCATGCTTTGGCTTGTTCAGGAGACACAACCCCAATCCCTACAGTACGTTGCTTCCAAATGCGATTGTCCTGTAATAAAGTGCGGTATTCGTTGATCTTGTTGGGAAAATCATTGGTAAATGCTTCAATAAAGTCCAACAAAGAACCTTCTCGCCACTCATTGGCATAAGCCAGGTTTTTACCTTTGGTCCATTTGCTCTCTGCATATTGTGGCATGTGATCAGGTAAATCACGATAAACCCCACCTGGACGGTAATAGGTGGCGTGCATCCTGGCACCAGAAACAGCCTCATACATGTCCATACAATGCTCTCTTTCTCGGAAAGCATAAAGGAATAATGCCATGGCGCCTAAATCCAAACCATGGGTACCAATCCACATCAGGTGATTCCTGATCCGGGTGATCTCATCAAACATGGTTCTGATGTATTGTGCTCGAACGGGGGCTTCAATATTCAACAATTGTTCAATGGCACGCACATAAGCATGTTCATTACACATCATTGAAACGTAATCCAGTCGATCCATATAACCGATTGACTGATTAAATGGCTTGGATTCAGCCAGTTTTTCAGTGGCTCGATGCAACAATCCAACATGCGGATCTGCATGTTCAACCACTTCTCCATCCAATTCCAATATCAATCGCAACACACCATGGGCTGCTGGATGCTGAGGCCCAAAATTCATGGTGTAATTCTTAATTTCCGACATTATGAAGCCTCCTGGTCATTCATGTTTTCGACATAACGCGAATCGCGCCTGATGGTCTTAGGGACCAAGACCCGTGGCTCAATGGTAACTGGTTGATACACCACCCGACCTTGATCTTCGTCATAGACCACTTCAACATTACCAATCAATGGGAAATCTTTTCTGAATGGATGTCCAATGAAGCCATAATCAGTCAAAATTCGACGTAAGTCAGGGTGACCCTTAAAGATGATGCCGAATAAATCAAAAGCTTCACGTTCAAACCAATTCACACCAGGCCAAACATCTATCAAAGAAGGCACCATTAACATCCCTTCATCGGGTGCAAAACATTTGATGGTTAAACGGCGGTTGTGTTTTATGGATAGTAATTGTGCAACGACTGCAAACCGGTTTTTCATGGTTTCTTCACGACGTTCATTCCACGAAAAACGCCCAGGTCCTTTACCTTGTATTCCTCGACTGAAACCACTTGAGGTCACATCATCAGTTCGCCACTCACTTTCACCGTAAGTTAGGTAATCAACACCACAAACATCGATACATTGCTCGAATTGAAAGGTCTCATCATCCCTGAGTTGCTTAGCCACCTCGATCCATGACTCAGTGGGTATGGTACAAGATACACCGTTGTCTGATTCGTTGATTTCGATCTTAATGTCAGCGAATTTTTCTGACAAATCCTTTGCTAATTTGTATTTGAAATTGCTCATGATGTTCTGGAAATTGTGTTGGTGCGTTTGATTTTTTTCTGCAATTGTAAAATGCCATAAATCAAAGCTTCTGCTGTTGGCGGACAGCCTGGTACATAGACATCAACAGGCACAACTTTGTCACAACCACGAACCACAGAATACGAATAATGATAATAACCACCACCATTGGCACAAGAACCCATTGAAATCACATATTTTGGTTCAGGCATTTGGTCATAAACTTTACGCAATGCAGGCGCCATTTTGTTCACCAAAGTCCCGGCAACAATCATCACATCTGACTGTCTGGGAGAAGGTCTGAAAATCACTCCGAACCTATCTAAATCGTACCTTGAAGCTCCCGCTTGCATCATCTCTACAGCACAACAAGCCAACCCGAATGTCATGGGCCACAAAGAACCCGTTCTGGCACCATTTAACAGCGCATCTACAGTGGTGGTAACAAAACCTTTGTTTTCAAAACCTTGGTCTTCTACCGGTTGAATGATGTTATCAACTACTCCCATTCTAACGCTCCTTTCTTCCACTCATAGATGAATCCGATGACCAACAAAAGCAGGAAGATAAACATAGAAACCAAGCCAAATGGACCGAGTTCTTCAAGAACCACAGACCAAGGAAACAAAAAGGCGATTTCTAAATCAAATATAATGAATAAAATGGCAACCAAATAAAACCTGACATCAAATTTCATGTGCGCATCGTCAAATGCTTCAAACCCGCATTCATAAGCTGAAATTTTTTCATCTGTGGTTTTGCGGGTGCCGAACAGCAAACCCAAGGACATCAAAGCAATGCCCAAACCAATGGATACTGCCAAGAACATTAAAATTGGAAAGTATGGTGCTATCATTCAGCCATCCCCTGTTCAATTTAAAATTGGTGCCGAAGGCCGGACTTGAACCGGCACGACCGAAGGTCACTACCCCCTCAAGATAGCGTGTCTACCAATTCCACCACTTCGGCACATAAATCAACTCGATCAACTACTTCGAGTTTAACTACTCAGTCATATTTTTATTGTAATCATGTACTCTGTTCACCTGAATTCTTTCACCTTATCTAGCAAAAGAAGGTCACAGCGCACAAAATTTAATTTCACTCTATTCGCAACCACACGCAACCTTTTGCGGAAAGTGCGAACTGTAAGCCCCGTATGGAGCTTAATCGGTAACTGTTTTCAGTTAGTTACCATCACCATCTGAATCAGTTGATTCAGTATCATCTTGTTCAGTTTCTTCAACAACTTCTGGTAATTCTTCGTCAACTTTACTCATCGCAGGCTCGACCGCATCATCAGTAATTTCTGTTGTGGTGGCCGCATCTGTAACCACATCATTCAAATCAGTTTGAACCTCATCAGTTGGAACCATCACAGGCTCGGCATCCAAATCATCTAAAGTTCCCATCACTCCCAAATCTTGCTCTGCCTGATCACCAGTAGAAGCAAATTTATTGCTGGCATTGATGGCAATTGTCATGGTAACAATGAAGAATGCTGTGGCTAAAATCGCAGTGGTTTTGCTCAAAAAAGAAGCTGAACCTTTGGCACCAAAAACAGTTCCTGATGCGCCACTACCAAAAGCAGATCCAGCCGTGGCACCCGGGCCGCGCTGAATTAAAATAAAAATTATCAAAGCGACCGCTACAATCACTTGAATGATGTTCAAAAAATTAATTTCGCTCATTTCTTTATACTCCTTGAGACAACTTGTCAGCTTGTTGACAAATGGCCATAAAATCTTTTGCTGTTAATGAAGCACCTCCAATCAGTCCACCATCAACATCTGGCATCGAAAACAGTTCGTATGCATTGGAACCTTTACAACTTCCTCCATAGAGGATGCGGATTCGGCGCGCTATTGTATCATCATTCAATGCCAATTGAGAACGGATAAATTCATGAACTTCCTGAGCCTGTTCAGCACTGGCTGTTTCACCTGTTCCAATGGCCCAAACTGGCTCATATGCAACCACTCCCTGGGCCAGTTTTTCAATGCCTACCAAGTCCAAAACTGACTTGATTTGTTGCCACACCACTTCAAAAGTACTGCCATTTTGTCTTTCAACCAAGGATTCACCCACACACAATATTGGGGTCAAACCAAACTTCAATGCTTGGGCAAATTTTTTCGCCACTTCTTCATTGCTTTCAGCGTGCATTACACGACGCTCTGAATGCCCGACCAGAACCATCTCACAACCCAGATCAGACAACATACTGGCGCTGACTTCTCCGGTCACAGCACCGTCGTCATATTCACTTAAGTTTTGTGCACCACACTGCACTTGACCGGGCTTGCTGTTGATGACCTCATGCAAGTGTATGTAAACTGGAAACACTGCCACATCATAGGGTGGTTTTTGGGGTAGCATTTTATCCAATCCAGCCATCATTTCCTTGACGAAGGTCAATGAACCATGCATTTTCCAGTTACCAGCCACTAAAATCCTGCGTTGTAGACTCACATCATTCATCGCCAGAGCCTTCATCAATCGATGTTTCGTCTGCGACAGAGTCTTCACCATCAACCCCTTCTTCGTCTAAATTCACCACTTTGGCAATACTGACCAAGCTTTCTTTATCAGCCAAACGAATCAGTGTCACACCTTGGGTGTTTCTTCCAACGGTCGAGATGCCATCAACCGCAGTGCGAACCAAAGTACCACCATTGCTGATCAACATAATCTGGTCATCAGGCAGCACTTGACAGGCACCAACCACAGCACCATTGCGCTCACTGGTTTGAATGGCAATCACCCCTTGGCCAGATCTTCTTATTTTTGAGAACTCTTCTAATTTGGTTTGTTTACCAAAGCCATTTTCGGTACATACCAGAACATTGCCCTCTTCGGCCACAAACATAGAAACCACTTTGTGGTCATCTTTCAAGGTGATACCCCTGACTCCCCGAGCCGTTCGTCCCATTGAACGCACATCATTCTCATCAAAGCGAATGCATTTTCCTGAACTAGAGAACAAAAAGACATCTTGCGAACCATTGGTCAATTCAACATTGACCAAATAGTCATCATCCAACAAACCCAAACCAATGATGCCATTCGCACGAGGTCTGGAGAAGTTCGACAAAGGCGTTTTCTTAACCACACCTTTGGCAGTGGCAAAGAATACAAATTTATCTTCATCGTATTCACGTACAGGCAGAATGGCAGTGATTTTTTCATTTTTATCCAATGGCAGTAAATTCACCAACGGCTTACCTCTGGCTGTCCTTGACGCCATCGGCAACTCGTACACTTTAAGCCAGTAAACCTGCCCCTGATTACTGAAACACAATAAGGTGTCATGGGTGTTGGCAATCCACAGTCGTTCGATGAAATCCTCATTTTTCATGGCAGTGGCAGATTTCCCCTTACCACCACGGGTTTGAGCCCGATAGACATCAACTTGTTGCATTTTGGCGTAGCCTTCGTGCGACAGGGTAACCACTACATCTTCTTCAATGATCAAATCTTCCATGGTCAAATGACGCTGGCGATTCATGATCACTGTTCTGCGCTCATCACCAAAATTCTCACGAATTTCTTCTAACTCTTCTGTGACCACAGCCATCAAGCGGTCGGGGTTAGTCAAAATCTCCAGGTATTCTTTGATGTGAACAATGATTTCTTTGAACTCATCAGTGATCTTGTCTTGTTCCAAGCCTGTTAGGCGATGCAACTGCAAATCCAAGATGGCTTTGGCTTGAACGGGTGATAACTGATAGCCATCTTCAAAAAAGCCGTATTGATCATCCAGGCTTTCCGGGCGGCACAGATGGGCATCGTCATCTAACAAGGCTTTGATCAATGAAGAATTCCATTTCTTGGCCAGTAATTTTTCACGGGCTTCAGCAGGGTTTTTTGAATTCTTAATCAACTCAATGACTTCTTCAATATTGGCCAAAGCAACAGCCAGGCCTTCCAATACATGGGCACGATCTCTGGCTTTTTTCAATTCGAAAATGGTGCGCCTCACCACCACTTCTCGGCGGTGTTTAACGAACTCAGTCAGTATGTCCATCAGCCCGAGGGTTCGAGGCTGCCCATTAATCAAAGCCACCATGTTAATCCCGAACACCGTCTGCAACTGAGTCAGCTTATACAATTGGTTCAGTAACACTTCTGCCACTTCACCGCGACGCAATTCAAACACGATACGCATACCGTCTTTATCAGATTCGTCACGCAATCCACTGATGCCTTCAATTTTTTTCAACTTAACCAATTCAGCGACTTTTTCGATCAAACGGGCTTTGTTCACCTGGTAAGGCAATTCAGTGACCACAATGGTCTGTTTCCCAGATGCATCATCGGTTTCAATTTCTGATCTGGCGCGCATGTAGACTTTACCGCGTCCTGTGGCGTAAGATTCCCTGATACCTTCAGCACCATTGATAAAAGCTGCCGTTGGAAAGTCAGGGCCTGGTAAATGAACCATCAAATCATCCAGAGTGGCATCTGGGTTCTTGATGAGCTCGATGGTGGCGTTGATGACTTCGGTTAAATTATGTGGCGGGATATTGGTGGCCATACCCACCGCAATACCCGATGAGCCATTGACCAACAAGGCCGGTACACGAGTAGGTAAGACTTCAGGCTCAGTGTCAGTTTCATCATAATTGGGGATGAAATCAACTGTATCCTTATCAATGTCGGCCATCATTTCATGAGAAATTTTAGCCATTCTGACTTCGGTGTATCGCATGGCTGCCGGAGAATCCCCATCAACCGAACCGAAATTACCCTGACCATCAACCAACATATAGCGCATAGAAAACGGTTGCGCCATCCTGACAATCGTGTCATAAACGGCGGTATCACCATGGGGGTGGTATTTACCAATCACATCACCAACCACGCGGGCTGATTTCTTGTGGGCTTTGTTCCAGCTAACTCCCAATACATTCATGGCATACAGTACACGCCTGTGTACTGGTTTAAGACCATCCCTTACGTCTGGCAGTGCCCTGCCAACAATCACACTCATCGAATAATCGAGGTATGATTTTTGCATTTCATCTTCGATATTTATTTTAATGATATCGCTTGAATTTTCCGCCATAAATCAACAGTTACCGCTAGATTAAATAAGCACGAGATTGTAACACACATGACACCTCCAAAGCGCAAGAAAATCTGGAAATTGCGAATTCAAAGCCCCACAACAGGAAATCCACCTAAAACCATATATTTGTAGCACTTTGAGAATAAAACGCCTCAGAATTGGCTGAATTAAGCCATTTATGAATTTAAGGCATTAAATTTGATTTGTTTATGGGTTGTTGGCATTGATTCTGGCGTAGTAACTATCTGCAAAAGCTTGCAAGGCATCTGCCTCAATGGCTTGCCTGATTTGCTGCATGAAATCCTGATAGAAATACAGGTTATGAATGGTGTTCAACCGTGAACCCAACATCTCCCCACATTTATCTAAATGTCGTAAATATGATTTTGAATAATTTTGGCAGGTGTAACAGCCACAATTTTCATCCAAAGGAGAGGTGTCAAATTGATGTTTCGCATTACGAATCTTGACGACACCATCCCAGGTAAACAAGTAACCATTGCGGGCATTGCGGGTTGGCATCACACAATCAAACATATCAACACCCAACAACACCGCCTCTAAAATATCCTCTGGCTTACCCACACCCATTAAGTAACGGGGTTTATCAGTGGGCAACAAAGGCGTGGTGGTTTTCAGAACCTGTTCTCTTAAATCCTTGGGTTCTCCCACAGACAAGCCGCCAATGGCATAACCATGAAAACCAATGTCAGTGAGCCCCTGTGCAGAAATGCGGCGCAAGTCATCATGCATACCCCCTTGAACGATCCCAAACAAAGCATTGGGGTTGTCAGCAAAGGCGTCTTTACTGCGTTTGGCCCACCGCAATGACAATTCCATAGATGTTTTCGCTTCATCATGACTGGCAGGATATGGCGTGCATTCATCAAAAATCATCACAATATCCGAACCCAGTTTGCGCTGTACTTGCATCGACTCTTCTGGCCCCATAAACACCGTTGAACCATCTACGGGTGACGCAAAGGTCACACCTTCTTCGGTGATTTTTCTTCTCTTGGCCAACGAAAACACCTGGAATCCACCCGAATCAGTTAATATGGGCTTTTCCCAGGCCATAAAATCATGCAAGTCGCCATGAGCCTCAATCACCTCAGTTCCGGGCCTGAGCATCAAGTGAAAGGTATTACCTAAAACTATTTCAGCACCGATACCTTCAACTTCTTCAGGTGACATGGCTTTGACTGTTCCATAGGTTCCTACCGGCATGAAGCAAGGTGTTTGGACGGTCCCACGTTCAAAGGTCAACTCACCACGCCTGGCCAATCCGGAATTATTCAATGCCTGTTGTTTTAAATCAAACTGCACAATTTATTCTCTGTTCAAATTTCAGCCGCACATTATACCGGCTTGTTATCCAGTTCGGTCAAAAACTCATACAATCCTTCACTGGCCACCTCCAACAGGTCAAGCACCAGCTCAAAACCATCTCCGGTCCCATAATAAGGGTCTGGCACTTCATCATAGCCCGTACTGGTTGCAAAACGCATCATAGGAATGACTTTATGCTGTGCTTGGTCAGGAAACATGCGCTTGAGGTTATGTTGATTCTCAGCATCCATCACCACCAACCAATCGAAGCGATCATAGTCTTCATGAGCCACTTTTCTGGCTCGTAAATGACCCATTTCGATACCTCTTTTCTTGGCTGCCCGCATAGACCGCCTGTCTGGCTGTGATCCGATGTGGTATGAATGGGTGCCCGCAGAGTCAATTTTAAAATCTTGCTTGCGCCCTTTGTTTTTAACCAATTGTGCAAAGACTGCCTCTGCTGAGGGGGATCGACAGATGTTGCCCATACATATAAATAATACTTTTTTTACTGACACGAATTTACCCTACCAATCATTTTGTTTATGATGATGTGATTTATTGAACGACACATCAACCGACATTATGCCAAAAATCAAAGCTTTTAAATACAGCAACAAATCAGCCAGACCCACTCAAGAACAAGCCAATGACTTTGTCATAACCAATAACCTCAGCTTAAAAAAGAATGCCAAACAAATCGGCAAGCTTCAGGAAGCACTTAAAGCCGATGGTAAACAAGCCGTATTGATCATTTTTCAAGCCTTAGATGCGGCAGGTAAAGACAGCACCATTCGCAATGTGTTCAATCGGGTCGACCCTGCTGGTTTCAATGTGGCTTCATTCAAAGCACCATCAAAACTGGAAGCGGCTCATGATTTTATGTGGCGATGCTACCAGCAATTCCCGGCCAAAGGTCACTTAACAACCTTCAACCGCAGTTATTACGAAGAAACCCTGGTTGTCAAAGTTCACCCGGAATTTCTCAAAGGACAAGGCATTGATCAAAAACCCAACAAAGCTTTTTGGCAACAGCGATATGATTTCATCAACCAGACCGAAGCCCACTTGGCGGCCTCAGGAACCAAAGTCATTAAATTCTTCCTCGATGTCAGCCAACAAACACAGCACAAGCGCTTTATTCGACGCTACGCCACACCAGAGAAACAGTGGAAATTCAACACTGGAGATCTCAAAGAAAGCCTGCTGTGGGATCAGTACCAAAAAGCCTTCAACAGCATGTTGAAAATGACTTCTACCAAAGTGGCTCCCTGGTATGTAATACCCGCTGATGACAAACCAAACATGCGGATACTGGTCTCCGAAATCATTAAGCAGCACTTAAAAGAGATGAGCTGTCAATTCCCGACGCTGGAAGCCTTTGATGAAGATGAATTGAAGCTGATCGATGATTTGGTGAAAAACCACCGGCCGTAAATTGGCTCTATGGATACATCTTCAATAACATCATCAATTTGACACTGCGTGCTGCAACAAAGGTCATCAGGGCCACCAGAACAATCAACCAGATGTTGAAGTTCACCCAAACGGCCACATAAATCGCTGCAATGGATATGATAACGGGAAAAATCATTTCCCAAAGCAATGCCCAATACCAGGGGACAACCAAATCATATGCTTGCTCCTTTTTGCAGCGACCACACTTGATTTGTAGGAATAAAAATACAAATGGTAGTAAAGTTTTATAAACCATCCACTTTTTACCGATGGTGGGTTTCCCACATTCAGTACAGACACGGTTCATCAACGGCTGCCGTATTCAATCACCTTGGTGGCACCTTGCGGTGGCATTTGTAGGTAAAACCCTTGCGATTGAAGGTTGGCTTTAACGGTGTCAATGTTTTCTGAAGCCAATCGATTGCGTTGGTTGAGGTCTAGTTGCATCACTTGTTCACACTTACCCAACAGCTGTTGTAACTCTACTGGTAAGTCTTCCCATGCTTGCTTTTCAGCCAAATAGAGGTATGCTCCGGTCTTTTTACCGGATCGCCAAACAGTACAATGCATGCTCATTCATCATCCATCGGTTTTGGCTCGACTTGATCGGCTGATTTGTTCTTGGGCTGGTTACCAATCACTGTTTTTAATGGACAGACTTTCAGTATGGGGCACTTTTCACAACCTGCCACCAAGGCATACGGACATAAAGTCATCAGCAGCTCCTGTTATCACTTCAGAACCGCAGATTTTAGCATGAATGATGAGGCTTATCTCACACCCGTGATGCGACAAGATTGCAATTCAGGATGGGTGTCCAAAATGGTGAAGTCACCATTACCCATATCCGCCTTTAACTGTCGAACACCACTGGTCAAAAAATAAGTCACCTCAATGTTTCCTTCAGTCTTTAAATAGGAGCTCCACCGATCACCTGGTTGACGACATACCACTTCACACCCTTCTTTGGCATCACAAACAATGGTTTCGTGGTGTACCAAGGAATTCATCACACTGCCATCATCGTCATGTGCAAAGACCATACTTGAGAAAAATAAGCCAGTTGTCAAAATTAAAGTTTTCATAACACACCTTCATTTCAAATAAATAATGTGTTCATTGTAGTGTCAGGCCATGAACCCGCCATTAATGTTCTCTGAAGAAAAATGTGAACCAGTTCCATTGGTTTTGTTGCATCAATCAACATCAATGATAATTCGATCAGCTGTTTCTTTAATGACAGCAAAACTTTGTTCAACCGCTACAGAATCAGTTTGCCAATTACTGACACTGATCCGCATCGCCAAGCGATCTTTCCAAATGGTTTGCCCAACCCAACAAGTCCCTTCTTTTTGTACAGCATCCAAAATGGCCAGATTTCTGGCTTCTGAACCAAAACACACCACCACTTGATTCAACACGACATCATTCATCACTTCGAATCCTGCATCCGAGAACAAACGCCCAAATTGCCTGGCACAGGCACAACACCGCTCAACCAACTCCGTCACCCCGGATTTTCCTAAATGACGTAAGACCGCATAGACATCAATACCTCGAGCCCTGCGTGATAACTCAGGCGTGTAGTCAGAAGGGTTTCTACCCGCATTCTCGGTGGGCAAGTAGGAAGCCGTGATGGCCATTGCAGCTTTCAAAGCATGCTCATTTCTGACAAATGCCAACCCAGAATCATAGGGCACATTCAACCATTTGTGGGCATCCGTGGCCCAAGAATCTGCCATCTCAACACCCAGTCCCAAGTGCTTTAACTGATCTGTAGCCATGGCCCAAAGGCCAAAGGCTCCATCCACGTGAACCCAGGCATTTTTTTTGTGTGCCAACTGACAAATTTCACCGATGGGATCAAATGACCCCGAATTGATGTTACCTGCTTGGGTGATGATGATGCAGTTGTCCTTTATTTCAGGAAATTCTGACACCTTCATTCGCCCCTGCTCATCTGTCGGTACTTTGATGACCCGATTTCTACCCAACCCCAACATGGCCAGTGATTTGTATACAGTGGGGTGTGATTCTTCACTGATGATGATATGTAATTCAGGCGCTCCAATTAAGCCATCGGCTTCGACATCCCAACCAGCCTTTTTGAACACTTGGTTTCGAGCCGCAGCCAATGCAGTAAAATTTGCCACGGTCGCACCAGTGACAAAGGCTGTGGCTGACTCAAGCGGTAAGCCAAGCATATCCAGCATCCATCTGGCAGAAACTTTTTCCAGCATGGCCACTGCCGGAGTGGTTTTTTCTAAACCGGTGTTTTGATCCCAGGCGGTACCAAGCCAATTAGAAGCCACACTGACCGGATAACTACCACCAATAACAAAACCGAAAAAACGAGGCGAACCCATTTTCATGGTTGCTGGAGAAACCCATTGGTTCAATTCATCAATCACCTGTTCTGCCGCAACCACTTCTTCTTGTAACTCAAAGTCAAGGTGTTTGAGGTTTTCACGGTCTTGGTCGGATACTTGTATGGGAAGGTCATTGGCTGATGCCAAAAATGCTTTGGCATAGCTGTGGGCTTGGTCATAAAGTTTGGTCATCAGGGTCACCAACAAAGCAAAAAGCCAGTCTATCAAAAATACACTTTAATACCAGCATATTTCGGCACACAAGCCGGACCAATTTCATGTCCGGTTTCAGTCATGTATATATCTTCAAATTCTGATAACGTCTCATGTCAGCAAACAATTTCATCTCCCAGGGTCGCATACCGACCAATAAAGTGGTGCCGTGACGCTGCTCCATTTTTAAATGCTGATCCTGTTCTGATAACAAGGTAAATTGCTGCCTCAAGCGATTGATGTTTTTTTGCATGGCTTCGTTGGACTCTTTACTCAACATCCCATTGGCTAACAAACGTATTTCACCGGGTCCGACGAACTGACTTTGCCAAAAATCACTTTGGATGTTTTGCTCAAAGAACTTTTGTACCGGTCCATTTTCGATCCAATGGAAATTGGGTGATATTTTCAGCTTGATGACATTGTTCGGCTTTAATTCCAACAAATCTGTTTGTTCTAACTGCAACAGCATCTTCACCAACTCAGCTTCATCAATGTGGTAGGTTTGGTGTATTTCATCAAAAGACCAGTGGTTGCATGCACAGACCGTCACCAACAAGTATTTGACATCTGACACCATGAGCTGTTCTTGTTCTTCTGTCAATTGAACCAAGTCATTGGTTTGATTTTGAATGACTTGTAACAGGTCAACCAACTCCATATCCATCAACTCACACACCTTGATCAAACGGCCCAAGCTGATCTGGCCCTGAGAAAATGAACGTTTCACACTGGACTCAGACAATTCTAAATGCTTGGCCACCTGTGCATAATTGATTTTATGTTGTTTCAATAAGCCTTTAACAGCTTGCAATATGATTTCAGTTTGCGACATAAGAAAGTTTCGATATGTTATACCTTGGTCCTGATTATAGACCCTTTCTCTAGATTTGTTGTAAAAAACGAGACCTTGTTTATATTGAAGCCAATTTTAACCAGGACCCAATTATGCCGAAATTTACCCTTATTGTGTTGACTTGTATCCTGTCATCCTGCTCTATGCTTGGACATGAGAAAGTCAGGCACAGCAAAACAACCAGTTTAGTGAGCTTCCTCTACCCAAGTGGTAAAATCCCAGATGACCTCAAATCTCCTGTTTTACATTTACCTTTGCGTGTGGGATTGGCCTATGTGCCAGAAAGTGGTGGTCATGGCAACATTGACCCAAGGTTGAAATTAGAACTACTGAACACAATCAAACTGCAATTTGAGAACCGCAGATATGTACAAGACATCCAGATCATTCCACAACTGTACATGAGCCAAAGCAACCATGCTGACCAGTTAAAACAAATCAGACAACTTTATCAATTGGATGTGATTGCGCTGGTATCCTACGATCAAATTGTTAACCGCAAAGAAAATCTGTTGGCCATTACTTATTTAACCATTGTAGGTAATTACATTTTCCCGGGATCTCACTTCAATGTCAGTACATTGATTGATATGGCATTGATAGACCTGGACTCGAAGCGCCTTTTGTTCCGTGCAGCAGGTACCCATGGTTCCAAAGGAGCCTCAGCAGAAGCCTATACCAGACACCAGTATGACAAACACCAAAACAGGGATTTCGCTCATGCCATGGACATGTTAAAAACCAATTTAGCCAATGAATTACAAGCCTTTGAAAACAGACTGCGGGCCAAGGACCCCAGCGATGACATCAAAGTAATGGCAAAACCAGGTTACCAAATGATTGCTGGCTGGCAGTTACTTTTATTGTTGTTGACAGTCATGATGATAAAAATGCGGTATACCATGGGACAAAAGTCCGAGCTCTGATGAGATACCTATTGAACAATCATTACTTTTTCCTGTGGATGTGTGTGGTGAATACAGCTGTGGCTGTGGAATTTGGTTATTTATCTCCTTTAACAGGATATGTTCAAGGTGACCACTCCCCAATTCATACGCTACTGACCACACACTTCACTCATCAAAACACCCGACATTTGCTCTCTAATTTGGTTGGATTGTGGATGCTGCTGTATTTGTTTCCGAACAAAATTAAGGCCATACTGACTTCATTTTTTTTGTGTGTATTGATGACTGCCTGGTATGTTCAGTATTCTGAAATCTATGCTTTTGTGGGTTTTTCTGCACTGCTGTATTGTTTACCAGGGATTTATTTATTCCACAGCCTGGTTAATAAAAAATTCCACATCAGCTTGTTCATATTAATGATTCTTTACGCTTATTTGTATATGATAGTACCCATGAATTCACTGGAAAACAGTCAATGGCGCCCGATGACAGCTGCTCACCTGATTGGCTTCGTTTCAGGGTTTTTGACAGGCTTTCTTGACTATGTACCCAATGACAAAACAGCCACATTAAACTGAAGTTTGAATGAATAAAGCAACATTTTTCATATTCATCATCACATCCCTGACTTTTTTCAATTCGACCAGCCAAGCTGCAAAAACTTTTTGTGGCAACAACCCCAAGGCCAAAGAGCTGGCTCAATTAATCCAATCACATAAGCGACAAAAAAGAGCCACTTTGACATGTAATGATAAACTGAATGAAATTGCACTCATTAAGGTTAAACACATCATCGAAAACCAAGACATTTGGCACAATGCAGGACGCATGGCTCCCAATCAACTGCTCCGCCATCATGGATTTAAACTGCCTAATACTTATCCATTATTCGGCAATCAAGTTGAGGCACTTGCAGGTGGCGAAGCTTCAGCTGAATTGGTGTTCAGTGACCTTTTAAACAGTGAACCACACAGAAAATTATTACTGGGCGATGATTTATTCTTTTCTCAACAAGACCAGATAGGAGTCGCTTATATCGAAGCACTTGACACCGATCACCGACACTTCTGGGTGGTTATCATTGCTGACGAAAAAAACACACAAATCAAACAGGATCCTGTTATCAATGTGGAACCTCTTGTGATAGCACCTAAAAAAAGGAATCGTGGCAGAGAAATTAAAGAACGCATGTATCGCAACAAAGCGAAAAAAATCAAAAGGTTTTAGTTGATTAAACCAACCCTTCAAAACCAAGATCAGACAATGCTTGGTATAAGACAATAGCAGCTGTGTTGGATAAGTTCAAACTGCGACTATCGGCTCTCATCGGGATGCGGATATTATGGATAGAATCATGCATAAGCACCTCATCTGGTAAGCCCCTGGTCTCTGGTCCAAACAGCAAACAATCATTCACCTGAAAGTCTACTTGATGATGATAGGCCTTGGCTTTGGTTGTGAGGGCAAAGATTCGGTTGAATGCTTGCCCTGACATAAACGCAGCAAAATTTTCATGTTGTTTTACTTTTGCCCATTCATGGTAATCAAGCCCGGCTCTGCGCAATGCTTTCACCTCCATATCAAAACCCAATGGGTGAATCAAGTGTAATTGGGCTCCGGTATTGGCACACAAACGAATGATGTTACCGGTATTGGGTGGAATTTCTGGTTCATATAAAGCAATGTGCAACATCATTATTTACTGAAAAAAAATGTCATTTTAGCCAATTGTGAATTCGACAACAATCCGTTTTAAGAATTGGAAAATATATCTTGATCTCAAGAAAAAATGCTTATCACAGTTGGCAGGACTTTGTTAGAATAACACCAAGAGAGGAATGATAATGCAAACATTGAAAAACAGCACTTTATTGATACTCTTGGCCCTGATCAACATATCTATTGTAACCACTTCTCAAGCAGCCGTTGCCAGAGGGTGGAATGAAGTATTGTTAGATGCCATTCGTTCAGATTTGGCCAGGCCAACAGTACATGCCCGAAACTTATACCACATTTCAGCTGCCATGTATGATGCCTGGTGTGTTTACGACTCACAATGCGATGGCGTATTCTACTTGAATAAGCATCCGTCCAGTGATCTCAGCAACGATCGTCATGAAGCCATCAGCTATGCAGCTTACCGATTACTGATTTGGCGTTTCACGTCATCTGTGGGCGCTGCTGTAACCATTCCTGCCATCAATAATCACATGGCTGGTTTAGGTTACGACGCCAACATCACATCAACCACCGGTGACTCCGCAGCAGCCATAGGCAATCGAATTGCTCAAACGATCATTGATGTTGGTCTGAGTGATGGTGCCAATGAAAGTAATGATTACGGTAATCAATATTATCAGCCAGTCAATGATCCACTGTTACCTGATCTACCTGGTAACCCGGACATCACAGACCCAAACAGGTGGCAGCCATTGGCATTGGATTTTTTTATTGGGCAATCTGGTATTATATTGGGTGAATACCCGGATTTCCTGAGTCCTGAATGGGGTCATGTCACACCTTTTTCATTACTCAGAAGTCAACGCAGAATATATCAACGGGATCAACAGATTTATCCTATTTACAACGACCCCGGTCCACCACCTTTTCTGGGTGGCAGCACAACTGTTGACTACAAATCAGGCTTTGAACAAGTCTTGGAATTCAGCAGCCTGTTAGACCCGTCAGATGGCATCATGATCGACATCAGCCCCGCCTCTCGTGGTAACAATGACCTGGGAACCAATAACGGTAATGGCAGGCCTCAAAACCCAATAACTGGCCAGCCTTATACCCCGCAGATTGTTCCTGCCGGAGATTATTACCGTGTTTTGGCTGAGTTTTGGGCCGATGGACCAGATTCTGAAACACCACCTGGCCATTGGTTTACCATTTTAAATACCGTCACTGATCATCCATTATTCGAACAAAGATTCCAAGGCCAAGGACCTGAATTAAGTGATTTGGAGTGGGAAGTCAAAAGTTATTTAACCTTGGGTGGTACCATGCACGATGCTGCCATCACCGCCTGGAGCATCAAGGGTTGGTATGACTACATCAGACCGGTATCAGCAATCCGTTACATGTGCTCTCAGGGCCAAAGTTCAGACCCCAATGCAGCCAGTTTTCATACCGAAGGCATCAACTTACAACCTGGCGTGATTGAGTTGATTACCACCCAAACCATTCAACCAGGTGGCATTCATGAACATTTGGCAGGATTAGGTAATGAGAACCTGGGCAAGATTGCTGTCAATGCTTGGCAAGGGCCTGACTACATCATTGACCCAGAAACCACGACTGCTGGTGTGGGTTGGATATTGTGTGACAATTGGTGGCCATACCAAAGACCATCATTTGTTTCTCCACCATTTGCAGGATATGTATCAGGACACAGTGTTTTTTCACGAGCAGCAGCTGAAATAATGACTTTGATGACGGGAACTGAGTTTTTCCCAGGTGGTATGAGTGGATTTGTTGCCCAACAAAATGATTTCCTGGTTTTTGAAGACGGCCCCAGCGTAGACATCATCTTACAATGGGCCACCTATCAAGACGCCGCAGATGAAACCAGTATCTCAAGAATATATGGCGGTATACACCCGACTGCAGATGACATTCCTGGACGATTTTTAGGTTATGACATTGGCCACCAAGCTTTTGCGCATGCTTTGACATTTTTCAATGGCAATTCTCGTGGGCAAGCACAACCTGTACCGATCAATGGCAAGCTGGTCATGCTGTTGATCACATTGGTCATGTTGGTCTCATCCAGATATTATTTTAAGTTACGTCAATAACTGACAGATCAACCTGTGGCCATGAAAAAGTTACGACCTTATCTTTTACTGATGCGTGTAGATCGACCCATTGGTACTTTGTTGTTGTTGTGGCCAACGTGGTGGGCACTGTGGGCTGCCAGTGATGGTCATCCGGACTTCAATACTTGGCTGATCTTTACGGTGGGCGTATTTTTGATGCGATCTGCCGGTTGTGTGGTCAACGACATTGCTGACAGAAAGTACGACGGTCATGTGAACCGCACCCAAAATCGTCCATTAGCACAAAACAAAGTGCCAGTTAACAATGCATGGCTTTTGTTTATTTTTCTGATGCTGGCAGCAGCATCTTTACTGTTGTTGCTAAAAACCCTGACAGTTATATTGGCATTGGTGGCAGCCTTTTTTGCCATCACCTACCCACTGATGAAGCGAGTCACCTATTTACCACAAGTATATTTGGGCATCGCCTTTTCATTTTCGATACCGATGGCTTACGCTGAAATCACCGGGTCTGTTCCCAAGGTCGCTTGGCTATTATTTGTGGCCAACATTCTATGGACCACTGCCTACGACACCATATATGCCATGGTTGATCGCAAGGATGACCTTAAAATCGGAGTCAAATCGACGGCCATCTTGTTTGGTGATTTAGACCGTGTCATCATCGCCATCATTCAACTGATGACTGTTTTGGCTTTTTTTCTATTCGGCAAACAATCAGAGTTCAGCGCCCCCTATTACATGGCCGTGATCATCGTATTGTGGTTGTTTGTCCATCAACAATTTCAAATTTTAGCCAGAAAAGAAGACAAGTGTTTCAAAGCATTTCTGCACAATAACTGGGTGGGCATGGTTATATTTATCGGAATTTTCACCCATTTTCTCTTGAAATCCTGAAAAGCAAACATACATAGTTTTTGAACTTAATCGCCGCTTACGGGATTCAGTCATTAACTCGATTTGGCCTTAATAAAAAGGCAAATCACCAACAAACATATTGCTTAATCAGGAGAATATTATGAATTTCGATTTAACCCCCCTATTCCGTACGTCTATTGGATTTGACCGCATGGCTCAATTATTGGACCAAGCCAATCGCATTGATCAAACACCCAGTTATCCTCCGTACAACATCGAAAGTATCGATGAAAACAATTACCGAATCACCTTGGCCTTAGCAGGTTTCAGTGATCAAGACTTGACCATCACTTCAGAGCAAAATACTTTAACTGTTAAAGGTAAAAAAGAATCTGATGTAGAAGGAAAGTTCATCCATCGAGGAATCGCCAACCGTTCATTTGAACGCCGTTTCCAATTGGCTGATCATGTTAAAGTCAAAGCCGCTAACATGATCAATGGCTTGTTACACATTGAACTGGAACGTGAAATTCCAGAAGCCATGAAACCCAGAACCATTGCCATTGGTACAGAGCAAAAAACCATTGAACAAAAGCCTGAAATTGTTAAGGACAGCAAAGACGTGGCTTAATCACCCAACCAACCCACGAAAAAGGCCTGCGCATTTGCAGGCCTTTTTTTTCATCAGTTCATTAGGGCCTGTTAACAGGCGCTGGTCTTACCAAGCAACAGCGTCTCTGTGCACCGGCATTGTCATACATCGACACCCACCACCACCACGTGACAATTCAGAACCATCCATGGCAACAGCCGCTTTTCCTTGAGGCATGGTTACTTGACCACTGATGATGTCTTTGGCATCAATGATTTCAAAACCCGCCTGGTCTAATGCTTCCATGGTCGCTTTGTTGTGCTTATAACCAATGATGTGTCCAGGCGCAAAGGTGAAAAAATTAGCCCCGCTGGTCCATTGTTCACGTTCTTGCGAAAATGGGTTATCACCACCACAATTGACGAAATTCAATTCCAGGCCAAACAAGCGCAAAGCTTTGGGCAAGCCCGAATACTCATTGATGTAATTAATTTTGCCATTGGTGCAGCTGAGGTGAAAAGCTTTGCATTTACCAGCACCTGTGATCAAAGGTGAAAAATTCATGACTGTATCCACATCCAACATGGTAAAAATCATGTCTAAATGGATGGTGGCTCTGATCTTAGGCAGTTCAACGACAACAATATCAAGGTTTTCATGCCCAATTGAAAGCTTTTCGGCCATGCGATCTATGGCCCTGGCTGAAGTTCTTTCTGAATAACCAATCACCAATAAATCATCACGAATCACCAGCAAGTCACCGCCTTCAATGGTCAGTTCTTCAGATTGTCTTCTGGTGCCGTCAAAATGAAAGCCTTGTCCTTTCAGTTTGGGGTGGTTATTGAATATTGATTTGAGCAACAATGCTTCAGTCAATCTGACCCTGTGTGCCATCGAACCAATGATGGTTTTGTCATACACACACATCACAGCATCTCTGGTAAAGAATGCATTGGGCAAAGGTGGAATGGCATGCCTGGAAGGACTGATGTAACGCTCCAGGGTATTTTTCTTTAACAATGTACCTTGAAACAACTGGGCCGATAAATCCTTGGCATCAAAAGCCATCAGGTCGTCGACCAATTCATGATGTCCATGCAGTGCACACACATCCTGCAATAAGTCTAATTTGACTTTAGAATCTTCTAAAACATCGGCCAGTAAAGTTCTGAATTCTAAAACATTGTCTGCAACTTTATTTAACACACCAGCCAATTGGGCATGCTCCTTTAAAGCCAAATCCAACGTCAAAATATCATCATACAATACCTCATGTGCCGTTTCTGGCGTCATGTTTTCCATTTCAGTACCCGGCTCATGAATGATCACGGTATTCAACTTCCCGATTTCAGAATAATTTGAAATTTTTGCGGTGGACATAAGACTTACTCGTCAAAAGAGATGTGGATTTTACTTGAGCGTGCCACTGATTGGCAACTGAGAATATAACCAGCATCCGTTTCCCAAGTTTCTAATGAATAATTATTGATCATTTCTACTTCACCTTCGACCAGCTTACAGCGGCAGGTGGCACAAACACCTGCTTTACACGAATAAGGCAAATCAACACCAGCATCTTCGGCTGATTCCAGTAAGGTGGCCTGGGTTCCGGCCAATAGATTGAATTCATGATTGGCACCATCCAAAGTTACAGTCACCCCAGCATCCTCCTTAATGGTTTTTTCAGCCAATGAGATTTCTTGACCATCGCTGAGAAAGCGTTCATTATGAATGAGCACATCATCTATTCCTAAGTCAGTCAATGTGGCACATACGTTGTCAATCATGCCGCCAGGCCCACATACAAAATACCCTTGGGCATCGATGTGCTTGACGAGGTGATCATTTAACAATTTGATTTTATCTGCATCAAACCTGCCTTGATACAATGGCATGTCTACTTTTTGCTGGGATAAAAAATAATGCACGCTGAAACGAGAACCAAACCGATCTTTTAAGTAAGCAATTTGTTCATGTAACAAGACATCTGAAGTCTTGCTGTTACCATAAAACAGAACAAATTCTGCTGATTCAGTTTGTTCCATTGCGGCATAAATCATCCCCATGACCGGGGTGATTCCAGAACCTGCAGCAAAAGCCACATAATGTGCGCCCTCTTGGGGTTCAAGCATGAAATGTCCACTGGGTGGTAACACATCGATTCGTTGACCAGCTTCTACACCTTGAGCAAATTGAGAAAATCGACCATCATCGACTGCCTTGATCAAAACATCCAATTCGTTTTGACGGGTTTGCGAAGAACAGATTGAATAACTGCGGCGTAACTCTTCACCATTAATGATGGCTTTGAAGGTTAAATGCTGACCCGGGATAAATGCGAATTCTTCAAGCAATTCATCAGGAATGTCCAGGGTCCAAATAACCGCGTTGGGCTGTGCTTGGATGGACTTTATCATTAAAGATTGAAATTTATACATGGCATTTAAAATAATCAAAAGGTTCTAAACAGCTTTCACATCGATACAATGCCTTACAGGCCGTTGAACCAAATTCACTGATACAGGTGGTGTTTTCCGAGTGACACTGTGGACACTTGATTTTGCTATCTTCCCGAGCCAATGGTGGTGCAATACCATAGGCTTGCATGGCAAGTCTTCCACTGTCTGAAATCATGCGGGTGTTCCAGACAGGGTCATCGAGCAATTGGACATCAACACCAGTAAGCCCATTACTAACAAATTTTTCCATCAATGCCTTTTCAATATCAGTTTTGATGGCATGCATGGCTGGGCAACCGGAATAGGTAGGAATGATGCCGACAATAATCGTATTATCATGCACTTTAACCTGCTGCAAAATGCCCAATTCCTGGATGCTGATCACTGGAATCTCCGGGTCTTTGACTTGGGCCAATTCAGCATAAACCTCGTCTACAGTGATGGTTAGCTCGTCATGAGACACCGGCTCTTTCACGACCATCACCAATCGCAATTCGGGTATGCCCGTTGTAAAAACTGCATGTCTGCAAGCATGTAACCAAGGTGCTCAGAGTGCTCACCTTGTAGGCCACCAGTGGCAACCCAACCCGACTCAGGCAAATTCAACTGACAATGATTCAAATGGGCCAAAACATGTGAGCTCCATGCCTCATTCAGTGCCAAATAATCAGCAATCAATCCTTGTGAAATCAATTCATTCATACCTGCATCAGTTTCAAACATTTCAGGGGTATAAAACCACAAATCATCCAATGCTTTTTGCATGCGTTTTTTGGCCTCTTCGGTACTGAGAGACAACCGCTCTAGCCATGACTCACTTCTTTTCAGGTGATACTTTACCTCCATCAATGCTTTTTTAGCAGCCAATGCCAAAGGTTCATGTTTTGAGGCCACCAAAGCCTGATATAAATACAAGTTAAACACATCAACGAAATACTGCTTCATCATGGTAAAACCAAAGTCTCCCTTGGGCAATTCGGTGATGATGGGATTGCGGTATTCATGTGCATCCCGCAAAAAGGCCAACTCATCGGCTGTCGATTTCTCCGGGTTCAGTTCAACGGCGAGCTGATAGAAAATATTGGCATGTCCAATCATGTCCAAGGACACATTGGTTAAAGCCACATCTTCTTCAAGATAAGGTCCATGACCACACCATTCGGCCAGCCTTTGACCCATGGTCAATGAAGAGTCTGCCAATCGCAGCAAGTATTCATACAAAGCGGTGTTATTGCTGGAACCAGTCATCACATGTTTTCCACTTCTTTATCCAACGGATAAAACGTTGGGTGACGATAAACTTTGTCCTCTGCAGGATCAAACCATTCATGCTCTTGTTCTGGATTTGATGAAGTAATTTTCTCAGCTTCAACCACCCAAATACTCACGCCTTCCTTTCTGCGCGTGTAAACATCCCTGGCATTGAGCAATGCCATTTGGGCATCACTGGCATGTAAAGACCCCACATGGCGATGGTTCAAACCGGACTTGGCTCGGATAAATACTTCAAATAATTTTAATTCTGACATTAAGCTGCCTCACTGTCTGTTTTTTCACTTTGTTGCTGATGATAAACATCAGCCGCTTCTCGAACCCACGCGCCATTTTCATGGGCATCAATTCGGGCTTGTAAACGTTCTTTATTACATGGCCCATTGCCTTTGATGACTTGGATTAATTCATTGAAATCGATTTCCCCATGGTCGTAATGGCCCGTTTCTTCATTCCACTTCAATTCAGGGTCTGGAATGGTCAACCCCAAATGTTCAGCCTGCGGCACAGTGGCATCGATGAATTTCTGCCGCAAGTCATCATTAGAAAAGCGCTTAATTTTCCATTTCATAGAAAGGGCCGAATGGGTGGAATCCTTGTCACTGGGTCCAAACATCATCAAAGCTGGCCACCAAGTTCGATTCAGCGCCCTTTGGGCCATTTCTTTTTGTGTTTTGGTACCACGAGCCAGAACAGTCATGATTTCATAACCTTGACGTTGGTGAAAGCTCTCTTCTTTACAAATTCTGACCATCGAACGTGCATAAGGACCATATGAAGCCCTGCACAAAGGCACTTGATTCATGATGGCTGCACCATCTACCAGCCAACCAATGGCCCCCATATCTGCCCAAGATGGTGTTGGATAATTAAAGATTGATGAATACTTGGCTTTTCCTGTTAACAGTTCATCGGTCAATTGATCACGACTGACACCCAGGGTTTCAGTGGCTGAGTAGATATATAAACCATGACCCGCTTCATCTTGTACTTTAGCCAATAGAATCATTTTTCGATTCAATGTAGGCGCTCTGGTGATCCAATTGCCTTCAGGTAACTGGCCCACTATTTCTGAATGGGCATGCTGCGACATCTGTCTGATCAATGTTTTGCGATAAGCTGCAGGCATCCAGTCGCGAGGTTCTATTTTTTCCTCACGATCAATTTTTGCTTGAAACTCTGCCAGCAACTCGGCTGGTTCATCTTGCCCTTTGGCGTCAGTTAAACCTTGTGAATACATGATTATCTCTTGTTAAGTTATGTTTATTATCATTAAACCCAAATTTGATTGAATCCTCGAATCAATCGCTCACCCTTTTCAGTAACAAAGCCATACCTTGGCCTACCCCTACACACATGGTGCACAGTGCATATTTTCCATTTGTCCTGCGCAATTGACGAGTTGCAGTTAATGCCATTCTGGCACCACTCATACCCAAAGGATGTCCCAATGCAATCGCACCACCATTGGGATTAACCCGCTCATCATCATCAGCAACACCGAGCATCCTCAGTACAGCCAGTCCTTGTGAAGCAAAAGCTTCATTCAATTCAATCACATCAATGTCATCTATATCCAGGTCATACCGTTTAAGCAATTGTTGAGTTGCTGGAACGGGACCAATACCCATGACATCAGGATCGACGCCGGCCACATTGGCACCGATAAATTCTGCCAGGGGTTGTAGTCCATATTTTTCTACAGCTGCTTCAGACGCCAACAACAGTGCACAAGCGCCATCGTTGACTCCTGATGCATTACCTGCGGTTACCGTACCATTGACTTTAAATGGTGTGCCCAGTTGGGCCAGTTTTTCCAATTTGGTATTGGCACGTGGATGTTCATCGGTATCTATAATGATGTCATCACCCTTTCGTTTCGGGATGGTCACAGGAACGATCTCTTCATTGAAGATGCCATTGGCTTGTGCTGCTGCGGTCTTTTGTTGACTGCGATAAGCAAATAGATCCTGGTCCTCTCGGCTGACATTAAACTTCTCAGCCACATTCTCTCCGGTTTCAGGCATTGAGTCAGTTCCATACATCTGTTGCAGCTTTGGATTAATGAATCGCCAACCAATGGTGGTGTCATAAATTTCCGCTTTTCTTGAAAAAGCGCTGTCAGCCTTGGGCATCACCAAAGGTGCTCGTGACATAGACTCGACGCCGCCGGCCACCATGACTTGTGCGTCACCAAAAGCAATGGTTCTGGCTGCCATTGCTATGGCGTCTAAACCTGATGCACACAGTCGATTGACTGTCATACCAGCTATGTTGGTTGGTAAACCAGCCAATAAAGCCGACATTTTAGCTACATTTCGATTGTCCTCGCCGGCTTGATTGGCACAACCTGCTATCACATCATCTATGTCATCAACCGGTAATTGTTGGTTTCTGTCAGTCAATGTTTTAATGACTTGAGCCAACAGGTCATCAGGTCTGACACTGGACAATCCACCTGCATACCGTCCGATGGGAGTTCTGACCCCATCACATATATAAACCTTACTCATGTCAAGTTCCTGATGTATGGTGAAAGCCGGTAGCGATCATCACCAAACCATTTTTGTAAATTTTCTAAAGCAGTGGCGACATGATTCCACCCCAACTCTTCGGCAAATGCCAACAGTCCCTTGGGATAATTGACACCATAACGCATGGCCAAATCGACATCTTTGGCAGTACAAACACCATTGAAAACAGCATCAGCAGCCTCATTGATCAACATCGCCATGGTTCTTAATGCAATCATGCCAGGTTGATCAGCAGATTCTATCACTTGTTTGCCCATCTTATTGAACACCGCGACGATGCGATTGCGCATGAATTGATTTACTGATGGACTGAAACAAAGGTTTACCGATTGGCTTTTCTGATAATCAAAAGACAGATCGACCAAACAGACAGGCAAGCCATTTTCTCGTTCTATATCTTTGGCTAAACGACCGTCACACATTTGCAGCAGACAACCACTGATGATGACTTCATCACCTTCCCATTTGCGCTTATCGTATTCGAATTCACAAAACATTTCACTGAAGAAGGTCATTTCTTCAGGCACTGTGATTTGATCAAACTCAGCTTCACTGTGGATGTATTCAACCTTCGGTTTGGCAGCACCATCTGCGTGCTTATAAAACCCCTGATTGGTTTTTTTACCCAGCAAATTGGCATTGACCATTTCACTTTGAATCAACGATGGTCTGAATTTAGGGTCGTTATGCATGGCTTGATAAACGGTTTTGCTGACTGCGTAATTGATGTCAATACCAATCAAATCCATCAATGCAAATGGTCCCATCCTGAACCCAGCTGCTTCAGTCATTACCGCATCAATGTGGTAAAAAGTGGCCAGTTGTTCTTGTAACATTTTCAATGTTTCACCGTAATAGGAACGGGCCACCCTATTAACAATAAACCCTGGGGACGAATTGGTTACTACCGCTGTCTTTTTCCATGTAGAACATATTGATTTGGCTTGACTGATATGGTCTTGATGGGTCAGCTGTCCTGTAACCAGTTCAACCAATTTCATCACCGGTGCCGGATTAAAAAAATGCATGCCAAACAATCGACCGGGTTCTTTCAAAGCAGCTGCAATGGCAGTGATGGAAATCGAAGAAGTGTTGGTCGCTAATAACGCTTCGCTTGAGGTGATGACTTCCAGTTTTTTGAACAATTCCTGCTTGATTGAAAGGTCTTCAACAATGGCCTCAATAACCAAATCGCAAGCGCTGAAATGAGCCAGGTCATCTACCAACTCAATGCGGCCCATCAAATCGGCGATCTGTTCTTTGGTGATTTTGCCACGAAATGCCCTTCTCTTAAGTCGATCGTGAAGCTTTTCCATCGCACCTTGGGCAAATTCCTGACTGAGGTCATACAAAACCACATGCTGACCAAAGCTGGCAGCGACTTCACAAATACCGATCCCCATGGTACCGGCTCCAACAACACCTACATTGTTTATTGATTCACTCATTATCGGCCTTTAAAAATTGGTTTTCTTTTTTCATTGAATGCAGCAACACCTTCAGCAAAATCATCGCTCAATCCACATATCCGTTGCACATCTCTTTCCCTGTCCAGGTGTTCACCATAACGGTTACTGAAGGACTCATCAAAAATGTTCTTGATGAATGACAGGGCCCGGGTTGGTCTTGATGCCAGCTGAGTCACCAATTCATCAACCTGCTGCTCAAAAGATTCGTCTTCATATGTCTGGTATATCATGCCCATAGCCACCGCTTCATCGGCACTAACAGGAGTACCTAGCATGGTGATGGCTTTGGCTCGAGCTAAACCGACTAATTTGGCCAACACCCATGTCCCGTTACAATCAGGAATCAATCCTATTGATGAAAAAGCCTGGATAAATTTTGCCGACTTTTTAGCAACCACAATATCGCAATTCAATGCCATGTTTGCACCCGCTCCGGCTGCAACTCCATTCACTGCACAAACCACTGGTGCTTGAATGGCTTTCAACAACCTGAGGTTTTTATTGAATCCATTTTCAAGCTTTTCACCTAAATCAGTTTTTTCACCTTGTTTGGTCAAACGTTCACCCAAATCTGCACCAGCACTGAAACCGCGACCTTCACCGGTTAAAAGGACACACCTCACTTCACCATGATTGACAATGTCATTGAGCACGAGATGGAGTTCTTGATGCATTTGATCTGAAAATGAATTTAATTTATCGGGTCGGTTTAGGGTGATGGTGGCGATCTGCCGGTCGATCACATATTTGATGGTTTGTAAGTCTTTAAAAAGATCCGTCATGGTGTCCCCAATGGTCAAATTTCTTAATGGCATTATTATACTTTAGTTTTGACTTTTGCATTGAACCAGAACCGTCTTTTTCAAAGAAAAAAACGCGGGTTTTTTGGTGTTTGATTGATGACTGCCTGATTCAAAGTGATCAAACCATGACAAAATATGGTCACTCAAGCCAACTTTATGTCAGTTAATTGATTATCAGCAAGATAATGACAAAACATTTGAGTGACCCTGGCATTCAATTTACTTTTTACAGCCCATCCTTTAAACTGATTGTTGTGTGTAAAGTGTGTGTCCATGTGAAGTTTCTTATACTTCTGCTGGGCTGTGTTCCTTGGCTGTTAAAAGCTCAAGACCTAACAGCCAAAGAAGAAGTGTTTGATAAACCAGAATCAATCAAATACTGTATTGATCCTAAATGGTTCCCATATGAAAGTATTGATCAAAACCAACACATAGGCATATCTTCTGATTTCATTCAACTATTTCAAGCACATACTGGTATAAAAGCTGAATTGGTCATCACCAAGAATTGGCTACACACTATAGATCTTTTGAAACAAGGCATGTGTGATTTGACACCGATGCTTAATTACACCGAAGAACGTGCTCAATTTCTTGAATTCAGTGAGGTTTGGTACCGCTCACCTAATGTCTTGATTTCTCTAAAAGATGAACCATTCTTACAAGGCCTGGAAAACTTAGAAAGCCGATCTGTGGCCTTGACTGAAGGTTATCGGATAACCGGCTATGTCAGCAAACATTATCCACAGATTGATTACATCGAAGTTCCTGACGAAGTCACAGGCATTCAATCAGTGCGCAGTGAAGATGTTGATGTTTTTATTGGTAGCATGTTATCAGTCAACAATTACATTCAAGTCAACGGATACCATGAACTACAGATTGCTGGATGGGCTGGACCAGAAGATTTATTTCGTGTAGGTGTCACCAAACAAAACATTGCATTGATTCCAATCTTCAATGATTTCATCATGCAAATCAGTGAAGCAGAAAGAATCAGCATGCATAAAAAATGGAACAACATCACTTTTGTTGATAACACCAATTACGCACTGATGAAAAACATCATCATCATATTCAGCCTGATTGCATTGAGCGGTATTATGTATAACTTATTGATCAGAAAAGTTAATCGAAAACTGGTTATACAAAATCAAGAGCTCACCAGACTCAAATCCGAATTAACCAAGAGCAATCAGGAGCTGCTGTTTTTAACCCACCACGACCTGTTAACCCAGGTGTATAACCGGCATTATTTCAATCAGGTTATTGATCAATCTGACACCCAAATTGACACCAAGAACCCACTTTGTTTGGTGTTTTTTGATATTGATCACTTTAAATCCATCAATGACCTGTATGGACACACCATGGGTGACAAGGTACTTAAAGCCATTGCATCTTCCGTAAAGAAACTGCTATCTGAAGAACATATTCTGGTCCGCTGGGGAGGAGAAGAATTTATCATTCTGTGTCAGCAAACCGATGAATTAGGTGCCCGCAGACTGTGTCAGAATATCAAGCACAGCTTAAGAAACCTGAACATTAATCCCATAGACTCCATCACCTGTAGTTTTGGGATTGCCAAAAAACTGCCAGATGAGTCAGTAATGAGGTGCATTGAACGGGCAGATCGGGCCATGTATCAAGCCAAATCCAATGGACGCAACCAAATCATAACTGATCAGATGACAGGATCATGATTCGCATTAAAATCGTTCTTTAACTTTATCCAACGACTTGCCTACGGTACGAAGGGAATCGGATATCTGATACAATCAGATTTATTTAGGTTTGTGCCATGTCAAAGTTTACCCCCATATTCTGCGTATTGCTCAGCACTGTTTCACATGCATTCACATGGCCTGAAGCCACGCCAGAACAAGTTGGTTTGGATCCTGAATATATTGAATCAGCCATTGAAATGATTGAATCAGGTGATGTTGGCCAAATCAGATCCCTGATTATTATTAAAGATGGCTATCTAGTTACAGAAAAGTATTTTAGTAACCAGGGTGAAAAAAGACCCGTCTATTCGGTGACCAAAAGTATTGGGTCCGCTCTACTTGGCATAGCCAAATACCAAGGAGCAGACATCAATTTAAATGACCCCATGATGAGCTATTTGCCACAGTACAATGACATCCCAAATATTTTGCAAGTGCAAGCCGTTACGTTACATGATTTGTTGGCACAACGACATGGATACAACTGGGATGAATGGATTGTCCCATATGGCAACCCCAACAACCCTGTTTCGCAAATGCTGCGCCAGTTCGATTGGTATCGGTTTGCACTTCAGTGGCCTATCTTTCAGGCACCCGATCAATTTTTTGCCTACAGCACGGGACATTCTTCATTGATGAGCCCAATACTCGAGAATCGAACTGGCAGAGATGTCTACGAGTTTGCTACCAATGAACTTTTTGAACCGTTAGGAATCACTGACACTCATTGGGAATTGATAGACGGTGGAGGCACCCAGGGACAGGGCATCGCGTCATTCCCTTACGGCACCGAACCACTGGGATTTGGTTTGTGGTTAAAGCCCATTGATATGGCAAAAGTTGGAGAGCTATACCGCCTCAATGGAGTTTGGGGCGGAACCCGCATACTCAGTTCAGAATGGGTTGAAAAATCTGTCCAAAGATACAGTGACGGTAACAGTGACAGCAGTGTATTTTCTGACGAATTCAGTGGTTATGGATATCAATGGTGGAGCTTGCGGTTTGTAGATCGCTTGAACCAAACTACGGACACTTATTACGCTGATGGATATGGCAGACAGTTCATCATGGTCATGCCAGAATTGAATGCCACCATCGTCTCCACAGCAGACGACTATGGAGTACGTGGCCCTGGAATTGGAACCGTCTTACGCGAACACTTGTTATTGGCATTTGACCGCGGAGAACAAAGTGCCATCAACATCACCCATGATTTAAACGGCTCATGGTACTGGCCAGAAAACACAGGACAAGGCATTGATTTCCAAATCCTGAATGAAGGCAACACCATTGCCGGTTATTGGTATACCTATGAGCAAGAAGGGGGTGCTCAACGCTGGTTTGCATTCCAAGGCGATGTCAATAGCGACTTAGCCACATTCAACATTTACAGCACTGCAGGTGGTGGTTTCGTTGTGGGTGAAACACCTGAGATAGCTGTTTGGGGCGTGGGATCTTTGCTGGCTTACGACTGTTTTTCCGGGTTATTCAGGTATGAATCAAGCTCTGAGGGAGTCAGTGGCGAAATTCCGCTGACAAGACTTTCCGCCTCAACAGGTGCATGCTTAGAGAACACCAAAAAGAACTCTAAAAAGAAGAATAACAGATATGGATACATCCCATAAAAAACGGGCTCAAGGCCCGCTTTTTTCATAACATAGATGTGCTGACTATCCACCCAATAGGCCGTTGAGATAACCCATCTTCCAGGCACCGGCAACAGCACCACCCAATACGATAAGGGTGATGATCCATTTCATCATACCACCGCCACTTTCAGCAGGAACTGAATGGCTGGCTGTATTGGTGGATTTCGGCGGGGCAGTTTTTTTCGAACCTCCTTCTAAAGCAGGATCAGTCATGCCAGGTGTTTGAACCAAAAATCTGATGTTATCTAACTTCAGTTCATCGCCTACATTCAAGTCTGCTTTTTCAATCTTCTCACCGTTGACGTACGTGCCATTTGAAGAACCCAAATCAGTGACGACCAATCCATCAGCTTCGGCATCAATTTGAGCATGCTTTCTTGAAATGCCATCTGCATTGACACAGATATGACACTCTGAATGGCGACCAATAATGGTGGCGCCTCTTAAAGGGTAAGTTTTTCCGAAATAAGCACCAGAAACACCCCTTAAAATAAACTTAGGTAATGCCATTCTGACTCGGGTGCGGTTGTCATCTTCTTCTTCAACAGCTTCCTCTGTAGGCATGGCTTTCATGTGAACTTGAGCCGCAATTAACAAATCACCTTCCCTGACTTCCTTGGAACTTTTAACCAACTTACCGTTGACCGATATCAATCTGGCCTCATTATCAATACTGACTGCACAATCACTGCCATCCAAAGTGATGGTGGCATGTATGCCTCCCAAGCCTTTGTTTTCAATCCTGATATCAGCATGCTCTGAACTACCCAGGGTGTATTTGCCGGTTTGTAGCTGAACATCTGGGTGATCACCATGAGGAAAATGTATTTTCATAATTTATGACCTGTTAAACTTTCGATTGATTATAGCAAACAATTACCGCATGACAAATGTTCTTATCATGCAGTTCATTGTATCATTCGGGTGAATTGATGGTCGTTTTGCCATTCATATAGGGCTGTAAAACAGTGGGCACGGCAATACTGCCATCCGCATTTTGGTTGTTTTCCATCACCGCGATCAAGGTTCTGCCTACGGCCAAACCAGATCCGTTCAATGTATGAACCAACTGTGGTTTTTTCATCTCTGGACTGCGGAACCTGGCTTGCATTCTGCGGGCTTGAAAATCGGTACAGTTTGAACAAGAAGAAATTTCCCGGTAAGTATTTTGTGCAGGTAACCAAACTTCCAAATCATAGGTTTTAGTGGCTGAAAACCCCATGTCACCAGTACACAACACAATCACTTTATAAGGCAATTCCAAAGCTTGCAAAATGGCCTCCGCATGGCCTGTCATTTCTTCTAATGCAGCCACAGACTCATCCGGGTGGACAATTTGCACCATCTCTACTTTGTCAAATTGATGTTGGCGGATCATGCCTTTGGTGTCCTTACCATAGCTGCCTGCCTCCCGCCTGAAACAAGGCGTATGTGCTGTCATTTTGATGGGTAAATCTTGGGCATCAATGATGCGATCAGCCACCAAGTTGGTCAAGGGAACTTCAGCTGTAGGAATTAAGTAACGTTCATCTTCAGTGATGAAAGCATCATCAGCAAATTTGGGTAATTGACCACTGCCTTGCATGGTGGCAGCATTGACCATATAAGGCACATAATATTCTTTGTAACCGTGTTTTTCAATGTGCATATCGAGCATGAATTGGGCCAATGCACGGTGCATTTGGGCCACTTCACCCGTTAACAAGGTGAATCGTGAACCTGATAAGTTAGCTGCTGACTCCGCATCCAATCCTTTGTTGGTCTCACCCAACTCAACATGGTCTTTAGCCTCGAAATCGAATGTTCTGGGCGTCCCCCAAGTCCTCACATCTACATTGTCATCTTCATCCTTTCCCAGTGGCACAGATTCATCAGCAATGTTGGGGGTATACAAAGTGACCTGCTCCATAGCTGCCAAGGTCTCTTTCAATGAATTTTTTGAAGACTCAAGTTGCTCACCGATACTGGCTACTTGATCCAACAGGGGTTGAATGTCCTGGCCTTGTGCTTTGGCTTGACCTATTGATTTCGAAATGGTGGTTCTTTGATTCTGTAAAGCTTCGGTTTCGATCTGGATTGACTTTCTGGAAGCTTCTAGCTTTTGCCATTCTTCTTTATCTAGCTGAAAACCTCGTTGAGCCAACTTTTCTGCGGTGGCATCCAATTCTGTACGCAATATCTGCGGATCTAACATGACCAATATTCCTGGTGAACGAAAAGGTCGCCATTGTAGCTCAGATGGTGTATTTTGAGAAGTTAATGACCACTGAAATGTGACCCATTGGTCACTTGTGCTTTGGGATCAGTGGTCACAACTTAATTAAACTCATCTTTTTCCCACATGAATGGTTGCTTCTCAGAACTGTGTTTGGTCAACCATTGTTGGTGTGCATCGATTTCTTCGGCATTGGCTGCCACGACTTGTAAGGGTGGCAAGTCAGTCAAATCAAAAGCCGTGCCTAATTGTGATTCATTGTTCTCATTGCTTAAATCAAGTTTGGTCTGCCCACCTGTCATGGCCAAGTAGACTTGTGCCAATATTTCTGAATCTAACAAAGCGCCATGTAAAGTCCTGTGCTCATTGCTGATGCCATACCTTTTACACAAGGCGTCTAAGTTGTTCTTCGCACCTGGGTGTTTCTTTTTGGCGTATTCTAAGCTGTCGGTGATGGTACAGATGTCTTCCAGTTGGAAATCTTTACCACATAGGCTTAATTCGTGGTTGATAAACCCCACATCAAATGGCGCGTTGTGGATCACCAGTTCAGCACCCTCAACAAAAGCCACAAACTCATCAACAACGCGTGAAAAAAGCGGTTTATCAGCCAAAAAATCATTACTCAAACCATGAACTTCCAAGGCTTCAGCATCCACTTGAAACATGGGGTTGATGTATTGGTGGTAGTGTTCATCAGTGACTTCTCGATTGACCACAACCAGCGCTCCAATTTCGATGATTCTGTGTCCGTCTTGTGGCTTCAAACCAGTGGTCTCAGTATCTAACATGATGAGTTTATTATTGATCATTGAATCCGCTCCGCTTCTGTTCTTGCAGCTTCATCGACTGCTTCATTTTGTGGGTGTCCAGAGTGACCCTTGACCCAAAACCAGTTGATTTTATGTTGGCTCAATTGTTGGTCCAACAACCGCCACAAATCTACATTCTTAACTGGGTCTTTCTTATTTCTCATCCAATTTTTGGCTTTCCAGTTTTTCATCCATTCTTGCGCGCCATCCATGACATATTTTGAATCGGTATAAAGATCAATTTCACACCTTTCTTTGAGTGTTTTCAATGCTTCAATGACCGCGGTCAATTCCATGCGATTGTTGGTGGTTTCTTTGGCATGCCCCACAATCATTTTCTCGGTTGATTTATAATTCAATAAGGCCGCCCATCCACCAGGACCGGGGTTTCCTAAACATGATCCATCAGTGTAAATTTTTATTTTCTTGGGTGGTCGTTTTGATTCCATTACATTCACTTGTAATTAAAAAGTTTATCGTGCATGATAAATCATTTATGTCACAAAAAACACCTCAATTCATAGCTAAATCATGTCCATTCAAATAACCCCCATTCCTGCATTCAATGACAACTATATTTGGCTCTTGCACAATGAAAAACATGCCGTGGCTGTAGATCCTGGCGATGCTGAACCTGTTAATAAATTTTTAGCCGACAACAACCTTCAATTAATCCAGATTTTGATCACCCACCACCATTGGGATCATGTCAATGGACTCGAAGAATTACAAACAATGTGGTCATGTGAAGTTTTTTCACCCAGAGATGAAAGGGTTCCAGGAAACCTAACCCATGTGGATGAAGGCGACTTGGTCTATTTGCCAGAATTAGACATCAAATTATCCGTACTCTCTACACCAGGACACACCTCAACCCACATCTGTTACTACAATGACCAGTGGTTGTTTTGTGGAGACACTTTATTCAGCATGGGTTGTGGTCGCATGTTTGAAGGAACCCCAGAACAGTTCAATACCTCATTAGAAAAGTTGAAAAAACTGTCACCTGACACACAGGTATATTGCACCCATGAATACACCTTAAGCAACATCGATTTTGCTTTATCAATTGAACCAAACAACAAAGAAATGGTGGTCTTAAAAGCTGAAATTAGAAACAAAAGACAAAACAACCAACCAAGCTTGCCAACCACCATGAAACGCGAAACTCAACTCAACCCCTTCCTCAGGACTGAAGATGCCAGTTTCCGCCAACTGCTCTCTGATATACGCAAAGTGAACATCAATGACAAAGTGACGTGTTTTGCCATGCTGAGACGATTGAAGGATCATTTTTGATGGATTGACCTGTGAAACAGTGAATGCCAACAAATGATTGGCCTTATAAATCAAAAAGTTGTATCATTATTATATAGTTTTTTAACCCAAATAATGAAAGCTTACCTAGTCATAGTTACCACACTGTTGTTACTTTTGATCGAGTATCCTGCTTACTCGCAAACACTAAAAAAAACATACAGAATTGGTTACTTTGATACCCCTCCACTGACCTTCCGTAATTCCACGCAAAATAAACCGGATGGTTTGGCCATTGAAATTTTGAATGAAATTGCTAAAGAGCACGGCTTCACGATTGATTGGGTCTACGGCGATTTTCCCGATTTAATGGTGCTGATGAAAACACAGCGGCTGGACGCTTTGCCATCACTCGGGTACTCAGCCCAAAGAAGTGAGTTTTTGGACTACCCCAAAGTCAACTTTTCCAATGTTTGGGGTCAGGTCTTTTTATCGAATGATTCTAAAATAGAAAGTTTGTTTGATTTGGAAGGCAAGACCATTGCTTTATTAGAAAATGGCGTCAATGGCTTAAATTTCATCAACCAATGTGAACAATTCGAGGTCAATTGTCAATTTGTCTATGGCAAAAGTTACCAGGAAGTGTTTCAAATGGTTGCTGATAAATCCGCCGATGCTGCCGTTTCAAATAATCTTGCTGGCTTGGATTTACAGCAGGAATATAACTTATTGATCAGCAGCATTATTTTCAACCCCTTCAAAGTTTTTGTCACAGTACCCAAAGGAACCAATGCTGACTTTTTAGCGGCCTACGATCAATCAATGAGTGCTTGGAAACAACAACCTGACTCGTTTTATTACCAGACCAGACTGAAATGGACTGTTGCCAAAGAAGACAATGTGGTGCCTTTTTGGATCTGGTATTCAATCATGGGACTGATGTTATTTGGTGTGGTGGCCGGTGTGGCAGCATTTTTGTTTAAACTCCAAGTCAAACGTCGCGTAACAGAGCTTTCACAACGAGAAATTCAACTGAATCAAATCATCAACATCGTTCCACACATGATATTTGCCAATGACTATGATGGAAAAATAATTTTAGCCAATGAAAATGCCTGTCAATTCTTAGGCATTGATGATGAAGATGTTAAAGCCAAAAACATTTATACCATCCTGAAAGCAAACAGTAATTTTGAAAATTTAATCAGCTATACCACTTCATCAAATCCATTCAACACTGAAATCGAAGTCAAGGATTCTAATGGGAAACCCTTGACATTGATGATGTCCAAAGTGCCCTATTCAGGACGGCAAAACCTGGAACCTGCCATGGTAACTGTAGGCGTTGACATCACCCAGGTTAAGGCCTATGAAGAAGAAATTTTGTACTTAGCACATTATGATTCACTGACTGGACTGCCGAACAGAGAGTTGTTAAAAGACCGACTGAAATCTTCATTGGCCCGCGCCAAGCAATTCAGTCATGTGGGCGGCATTTTGCACATAGATTTGGATAACTTCAAAAGCATCAATGACTCAAAAGGTCATAAAGTGGGTGATAAATTGATTAAGAAGGTTGCCTTACGAATCAAATCTTGTGTCAGCCCTGGTGATACCATAGCCCGTCTGGGTGGAGATGAGTTCATCATTGAATTACCTGAACTTAAAAATGATCTGATCACCGCTGAAAAACAAGCCATAGAAATGGCTGTGACTGTTTTGAAAAAGTTGAAACAGCCCATCGAAATTGAGGGCAATCATTACCACATAACCGCCAGTGTCGGCCTGGTTATTTACCCTCGTGATGGTGAAAACCAGTCCATTCTGTTACAACGGGCAGATACTGCCATGTATGAAGCCAAGATCAAGGGCCGAAATCGAATCCAGGTGTTTGAAGAAGGGATTGAATCCAGGGTCAAAAAGAACCATCAACTTGAAAACGACTTACGGCTGGCCCTACAGAACAAAGAAATAAGTATCCTCTACCAACCGGTGGTGGATGCTCAGTCAGAAACCATTGTAGGCTCAGAAATTTTGTTGCGTTGGCAGCACCCAACTGAAGGAGAAATCATGCCTACAGATTTCATTCCTATAGCCGAACAAGCTCAGTTAATCTTAAAAATAGGCTATTGGACCATCGAAGAGGCTTGTAAACAAATCATAAAATGGAAGCAGGATGCTGAAAAGCCATTTTTTGTGGCTGTCAACTTATCTGTCATTCAAATCAGAGACAGGAATTTTTTGAAGAAAGTAACCAATTTGATTCATCAATATCAAATCCCCAACAACTACCTCGAATTTGAGGTGACCGAATCGATATTGCTCAGTGACAGTCAGCGTTCTATCGAAATCATCAATCAATTGAAGTTATTAGGCATCAAACTATCCATCGATGATTTTGGTACAGGGTATTCTTCTTTTGATTACATCAGGAAATTACCATTAGATAAAATCAAGATCGACAAATCGTTCATTACCGATGTTCCTAATGACAACAGCAGCACCACCATTGTAAAAACCATCTTAAACATGGCGGAAGAAATGCAGCTCGAAGTGGTGGCAGAAGGTGTTGAAACGGCGGCGCAAATTGAATTCTTGAAACAGCACCACTGCCAGTACTTCCAAGGGTTTTATTTCTCAAAACCCAAAACCATTGATCAGTTGATGGTCAATTATAAATTCTAAAACTTTATTTTTTCAGTGGTGGTTGCTGACGTTCAAAGACCCAGTCTGAATTATTGGATAAATTTTCTCGGTATTGATATCCATCAATATTCATTGCTTTGATTTCATCTTGCGAAGTGACTTGATTGTTGATGATGGTTCGAGCCATCAAACCCCTGGCTTGTTTGGCATAAAATCCAATGGTGCGGGTTTTTCCGGCTTTGGTGTCTTTAAAATTGATGTTAATTACTTCAGCTTCAAGATTTTTTGGTTTAATGGCTTTTGAGTATTCATTGGAGGTCAGGTTGACCACAAAATCCTCTTTACCAAGTTCCTTATTGGCGATTTGAGTGATTTCATCTCCCCAAAATTGATACAGATTCTCACCTTTGGGATTGCTGAGCTTGGTTTTCATTTCTAATCGATAAGGCAAGATCAAATCCATCGGTTTTAAATAACCATACAAGCCAGATAAAATCCTCAGATGCTTTTGGGCATATTGCCAGTCACCCGCTGACATGGATTCTGCATCCAGGCCTAAATATACATCACCCTTGAATGCCAAAGCAGCTTGCTTTGCCACACCTAATTTGAGTGGCGTTTTGAATGTTTGGTAGCGCTGGTGGTTAAGTTCAGCCAAATTGTCACTGACAGACATCAACTGAGCAATTTGCTGAGGTTGGTAGGCCTTGAGTTCTTTGACCAATACTTTTGCTTGGCTTAAAAGGGCTGGTTGGCTGTATTCAGACAATTCATTGGGCGAAAAGTCTTGGCCTTTTGAGGGAGATAATAAAATAATCATGTTAATTCATCCAATGTGTCGATCAAAGTATTTGTTATGTGGGTTAATTCATCAGCTTCAATGATAAATGGCGGCATCATATAGATTAAATTCATGAATGGTCTGATCCATACACCTCGCTTCACCATCAATTCTTGTAACGGGTGCCAATCCCTGGATTCAAAGAGCTCTACCACACCAATCGCACCCAATATCCGAACTTCCTTAACAGCAGGATTCAAGCTCAATGGGCTTAATTCATCATTAAGTTGTCTTTCTATCGACGCCACTTTATTTTGCCAGTCGCTCTCCAGTAACAACTCAATGCTGGCTGCTGCCGCAGCACATGCCAATGGGTTGGCCATGAACGTGGGGCCATGCATGAAGTGAGTTCCAATACCATTGGCAACTTTACGGTTACAAAGAACCGCAGCCAGTGTCATGTATCCACCTGTTAACGACTTTCCCAGACACATGATATCCGGAGCCACATCAGCGTGTTGATAGGCAAACATCTTCCCTGTTCTGCCAAATCCAGTGGCAATTTCATCAAAAATTAACAACACACCATATTGATCGCACAGTGCCCTTACTTTTTGTAAATAAACAGGTGAGTAAAAATTCATGCCACCCGCTCCTTGAACAATGGGCTCAAA
The DNA here is from genome assembly GCA_965230295.1 of Marinicella sp. GTDB lineage: Bacteria > Pseudomonadota > Gammaproteobacteria > Xanthomonadales > Marinicellaceae > Marinicella. Next base: position 3,970,233 of record OZ246001.1, read on the forward strand.
GATCACTGCAATGATGGATTCATGGTTGACCATCAAAGCCTGTTCAAAGTCTTCGATATATTGATCGTTCCATGCATCATTAAAACCACAAGATGGGGAATCAATGAAAATATGTTGGTTCAACAAGCGATTGAACTTATGGTGCATGCCTGTCACTGGATCACAAACCGACATGGCACCAAAAGTATCTCCGTGGTAACCTTTAGAAAATGTCAAAAATTGTTTTTTTTCATGCAACCCTTGTTCAAAACAATATTGGGCAGCCATTTTCATCGCCACTTCCACTGCCACGGATCCCGAGTCTGCAAAAAACACAGCATCTAAAGACTCATGGGTCAGATCAAGCAGCTGTTTACCCAACTTAATGGCAGGTTCGTGGGTTAAGCCACCAAACATCACATGTGACATTTTTGACAGTTGGTCAGTAACCGCCTGATTCAACCTGGGGTGATTATAGCCATGAATGCAACACCACCACGAAGACATGGCATCAATCAGTTGAGTACCGTCTTCCAAATGAAGATGGACACCATCGGCTTTCGCAACCGGATACGTTTTTGTCGGTTGCGTAATACTGGTGTATGGGTGCCATAAATGGGCTTGGTCAAATTGAAGGTCCATGTCATTCAATCACAGTTTTGATGTAATCTGTGTCAAAACCGCGGCGATATAAAAAACCTTGTCGCCTGGCTTTTTCTCGGTAGTCTTGAAAGTCAACACCCTTGTATTTCTTCTCATACACTTGAACAATCAGATCGTAAAAATTGATTTTGGCTTCAGACTTGGCTTGTTTGATGGTTTTAACGGCCACTCCTTTTTGTGCCAACTCTCTGGCAATCCGTGTGGGACCATAGCCTTTGTTTGAACGGCTGCGCCAATATGACTCGGCAAATCGAAAATCTGAAATCAGGTTTTCATTCAACAAATCTAAAATCAAATGATCAACTAAATCCGGGTCATGTTTTTTGTTGATTAATTTAGCCCGCAACTCCTCACAAGAGTGTTCACGCATGGCCAAACTACCCAAAGCTGAGGCACGTGCCCGTGCCTCAGGGGTGTATTTCTTGTCTACAGTCATCAACCCTCAAAAGGATCTATGTCTGCAGTTTCCTTACTTTCTTCCACATCTTCTGGTTTAGGTAACAGAATGTCTCTCAACTTTTGCTCTAATTCTGCGGCATGTTCCGGGTGATCTTTGAAATACTGTTTCGAATTTTCTTTGCCTTGACCAATTCTGATATCTCCATAACTGTACCAGGCACCAGCTTTAGTCACCAAATCATGAGCCACACCCAAGTCAATCAATTCACCCAGTAAAGAGATACCTTGTCCATAAAGAATTTCAAACTGTACTTGTTTGAATGGAGGCGCCATTTTATTTTTGACCACTTTCACGCGGGTGTCATTACCAATGACTTCATCGCCTTTCTTAATGGCACCAATCCTTCTGATGTCTAACCGGACAGATGAATAGAATTTCAATGCATTTCCGCCAGTGGTCGTCTCTGGGCTGCCAAACATCACACCAATTTTCATTCTTATTTGGTTGATGAATATCACCATGCAATTGGTGCGTTTAATGTTTCCAGTCAGTTTACGTAAAGCCTGGGACATCAACCGGGCTTGCAATCCCATGTGAGAATCTCCCATATCTCCTTCAATTTCAGCTTTGGGTGTTAAGGCCGCCACGGAATCCACCACAATCATGTCTACAGCATTGGAGCGCACCAGCATGTCACAAATTTCTAATGCCTCTTCACCGGTGTCAGGTTGTGACACCAATAAATCATCAATATTGACGCCCAATTTGGCGGCATAAGTGGGGTCTAAAGCATGTTCAGCGTCAATGAATGCAGCCGTTCCACCCTTTTTCTGGCACTCAGCCACGGCATGCAAGGTTAAAGTGGTTTTACCACTGGACTCCGGGCCGTAGATTTCCACCACACGGCCTCGTGGTAATCCGCCAATTCCCAAGGCCACATCAAGCCCCAAAGAACCAGTTGAATACACATCAGTGGTTAAGGCTTGGTTATCACCCATACGCATCACAGACCCTTTACCAAATTGTTTTTCGATCTGTCCTAGGGCTGCTGCCAATGCTTTTTTCTTGTTGTCATCCACTTTATTTTGCTCCACAAGTTTTAAGTTATTTTTCATGATATAGCCTCTTATTATCGCATGTAATGAAGTTCGAAAAAATCAGTAAATTCTGATGAATGTGTCAATATTTTCCGAGTTACTGAGCATTATCAATGATTTATTCTCAAAACTTGAGAATGTAGATTTTTTAATTTTTTTTATGCCACTTTGTTAGAATGTAGCGTTTGACAATAAACCCAATCTTGCCATGGCAAAAAGCACTCAACACACCCCCATGATGCAACAGTTTTTAAAAATTAAAGCTGACTATCAAGACATGCTGTTGTTTTATCGGATGGGTGACTTCTATGAGTTGTTTTTTGATGATGCCATCCAAGCAGCTAAACTATTGGACATCACCCTCACCCACCGTGGTAAATCAAACGGTGACCCCATCCCTATGTGCGGCGTGCCATTCCATGCAGCTGATAATTACTTGGCAAAATTGGTTAAACAAGGGTTGTCTGTTGCCATCTGTGAGCAAACCGGCGACCCAGCCACCAGCAAAGGTCCTGTGGAAAGACAAGTCAAAAGAATTCTGACGCCAGGTACAGTCACCGAAGAAGCTCTGATGGATGCGCACAAAGAAAACTTATTGTTGGCCATTCACAGCAACTCACGTGGTTATGGTTTAGCCTATTTGTCATTGGGTAATGGTGCATTCAAAGTACAGCAAATGGAAGACATGGGTACTTTAGAGGCGCAACTGACTCGATTGAGCCCCAATGAAGTGTTGCTGTCAGAAAACAGCGACCTGAATCAACAACTCAAACCATTCAATTGCATCCAACGTCCCGCGTGGGATTTTGACCCTGAATCAGCTCAACACGCCATCAAAAGAACTTACCAAGTTCATGATTTGGAAGGTTTTGGCATCAGTGAATCTGATGTATTTTTGCCTGCGATTGGCGCATTGTTGCAATATGTTTCACACACCCAAAAAACAGAATTACAACATTTACAAAACATCCAAGTTGAGTATCTGGACCATTGTCTTCACATCGATGCACAATCCAGAAAAAATTTAGAAATTGATCATCACCCTGACGGCAAAGATGAGTTAACCCTCTGTGGATTCATTGATCAATGCGCCACAGCGATGGGATCAAGGAAGGTCAGGAGCTGGGTCAAACAACCCTTGAGAGACAGGCGCATTTTGAATCAACGTCTTGAAGGCATTGAATCACTGATCACATCGGCACAAACCAGTGTCATCCAAAATCAATTGAAAGGCATATCTGACATTGAAAGGATTGTTACACGCATCAGCTTATTGACGGCCAGACCCCGGGACTTGGTGGCATTGCGGTCATCTTTATCAGCAGTCAATGATTTACAAATCACCTTAAAAGATCTTGATTCGAAGCCATTAAAACATGTGACAGATTACCTCAACCCACATGAGGACATATATAACTTGTTAATGAAGGCCATTAAGGAGAACCCTCCTGTGGTTATCAGAGATGGCGGTGTGCTGGCAGATGGATACGATTCTGATCTGGACGAGTTGCGCAACATCAGTACCGATGCCGGTCAATACATGTTGGATTTCGAAACAGAACAACAGACTGTATCTGGCATCAATTCATTGAAAGTAGGCTATAACCGAGTTCATGGTTACTTTATAGAGGTATCAAAACTCCACAGTGACAAAGTGCCAGAACACTACATTAGAAGACAAACCCTCAAAGCAGTCGAACGGTACACCACACCTGAACTGAAACAGTTCGAACAGAAAGTATTGTCCAGTAAAGAAAAATCATTGGCACACGAAAAAGAACTGTATATGAAGCTTTTGGAGGGCTTTTCACCACACATCACATCCTTGCAATCGTTGGCTGATGCCATCAGCGAATTGGATGCCTTGGCCAACCTGGCAGAAAGGGCCACCACCCATCAATTCTGTAAACCGGCGTTGAGTCATGAGCGGGTGATTGATATCAAACAAGGACGTCATCCAGTGGTTGAAACCATTCAAGACACACCTTTTGAGCCCAACGACTTGGTCATGAATGATAACCAGAAGATGCTGATTATTACAGGCCCAAACATGGGTGGTAAATCCACCTATATGAGGCAATCAGCGATCATAGTATTGTTGGCTTCAATCGGCAGCTATGTCCCTGCTCAATCTGCTGTCATTGGTGACATTGATCGGATATTCACAAGAATTGGCGCAGGTGATGACTTAACTCGTGGACGTTCAACATTCATGGTAGAGATGTCTGAAACGGCCACTATATTACACAATGCCACACCGCATTCCCTGGTTTTGATGGATGAGATAGGCCGTGGTACCAGTACCTATGACGGGTTATCATTGGCTCATGCTTGTGCTGTACATTTGGCACAAGTCAACCAATCTTTTTGTCTGTTTGCCACGCATTATTTTGAAATCACTGCTCTAGAAGAACAAATTGACACCATCAGGAATGTTCATTTAAATGCTGTTGAACATGGTGACAGTATTGTATTTTTGCATACCGTTAAATCGGGTGCAGCCAACAAGAGTTATGGCTTACAAGTGGCCGCACTGGCAGGATTACCTGCTGCGACTTTGAAAAATGCAAAAAGTTACCTGCAACACTTAGAAAATCAACCCACTGACCAACAGCCGCTCCAATACTCACTATTTCAAGAAGAGGTTGTTGAGGTTTCTAAAGCTGAAAAAAAATTGAGTGGCATTAATCCTGATGACTTGACCGCCAAACAAGCCCTGGACCTGATTTACCAACTGAAAAAAATGCTGTGATTGATAATTGAATTGATTTTCGATAACAAGGTCTTTAAAAAGACCTTGTTATCAATAACTTATAAATACCTTATAACGAAAATTCTACTTTGTAAATTCGAGTGATGTTCTCTGTGATTCCATACTCGCTCGGCGGATTAAATAACCATTTATTGACTGATTGAACAGCCGGTTTGCCAAACAACCGCCCTCTTCTCGAGTACTTAACAGGAGATGCAGACACCACCTTGCCTGAAGGGTCAATGGTCACTTCAACATCCACCCAGCCTTCCAAGTTGTCCATCGCTGCTTTAACTGGATATTGAACCGGTTCACGCTTTAAAATTCCCCATTGATAATTTGCTTGTTCAGCGGCTGCTCCTGCTGTATCAATCACTTCAGCACTGGCAGGTGGCTCAACAGAAGCAAGGCTTTGCTCAATGGGTATGTTGATGGTGGATTCTGCGGCCAATCGTTCTGCTTCCAATTGCTCTGCTGCCAATCGTTCTGCTTCTAACTGCTCTGCTGCCAAACGCTCAGCTTCCAATTGCTCAGCTGCCAACCGTTCTGCTTCTAATTGCTCTGCTGCCAACCGCTCTGCTTCCAATTGCTCAGCTGCCAACCGTTCTGCTTCTAATTGTTCTGCTGCCAACCGTTCTGCTGCCAACCGCTCTGCTTCTAATTGCTCTGCTGCCAACCGTTCTGCTTCTAACTGCTCTGCCGCCAACCGCTCTGCTTCTAATTGTTCTGCAGCCAACCTTTCAGCATCTTGATTCTCCGAATTTTCTGCTTTTACTGCAATCGTATCATTGATGGGTAAATCGATTTCAATTTGGGGTTTTTCTTGCAACCCAAATTCTGACATATCTAACTCAATATCATTGTCTATTTCAGACTTGAATTCAGGCTTACTGAGGTCTGCAGCCTTGGTTCTTTCTGGTAATCCAGCTGACCAACTAGGCCTCTTGGTAGGTTCAGGTGCATCTTTATCGTCCTCGTTTTGGGCAAGAACAGTAGAAGTTGCACACAACAGTGACAATCCAGCAATCAATTTATGTAACATTTTTTATCTCGAGAATAACGCTTACAGTAAATATTTTAACGACTGGTTCACAATTATCAATATTTTTAAAATTAATTCTTGATTTTTACCAATTTATATTTTCTTTGTTCAAAAAAGCATTTAAGCCTTTTTGACCCTCAGCCGACACCCGAACAGCTGCGATCACTTGTGTGGTGTATTCATCAATTTTCTTCTGCTGAGGTAAGGTGCGTCCAACCACTGACATGACCAGTTTTTTACTGATTTCTTTGGCATTAGGTCCGGTTGCAGCTAAAAGATCAAGCTGTGTGTTGACCCAGTTGTCCACCTCTTCCGCAGCCAAAACTTCAGAAACAATTCCCATATTCTTGGCTCGTTCAGCATCAAAAATTTCAGCTGATTGGAAATATCTGCGCGCTTTTCTGGTGCCAATGGCGTCAATGACGTAAGGGGAAATCACCGCTGGAACCAATCCCAGCTTAGCTTCCGTTAAGCCAAATTTAGCCCCATTTTCAGCCACAACCATGTCACAACAACACGCCAGGCCTACGCCGCCGCCTAAGGCCAGGCCTTGAATGCGGGCAATGGTTGCTTTGGCATTGAAGTTAATGGTGCGCATCAATGCGGCCAGTTTTTCAGAGTCTTCTTTGTTTTCTGACTCTGTGGCCTGAGCCATACCTTTCATCCAATTGACATCAGCCCCAGCAGAAAACGATTTACCTGCTGCTTGCAACACAATGACTTGTACAGAACTGTCTTCATTGAGTTTATTGAACACTTGCGTTAACTCATCAATCATTTGTGCATTGAATGCATTGTGCACTTCTGGTCGATTCATGGTCACATAGGCAACACCCGTTTTATGTGTTTTAAGCTGTATGGTTTTGTAAGTATTGAACATATAAATTCCTCTTAAATCACATCCTAAACACGCCATATTTGACAGAGTCCACATCAGCACAAGTAGCGGCTTCAATGGCAAGTGACAAAATTTGTCGGGTATCTGCAGGGTCTATCACCCCATCGTCCCACAATCTGGCAGTTGAGTAATACGGATGCCCTTGATCATCGTATTGGTTTTTGATGTCTTGGTAAAACTGTTCTTTTTCTTTAGGATCCCACTTTTCGCCCACTTTGTCCATACCATCTTGCTTAACTGTGGTCAGTACAGAAGCGGCTTGATCCCCTCCCATGACAGAAATTCTGGCATTGGGCCACATCCACATGAACCGGCCTTGGTAAGCCCTGCCATTCATGGCATAGTTGCCGGCCCCGAAAGATCCACCTATGACTACAGTAAATTTGGGAACCTGGGCACAAGCCACAGCAGTCACCATTTTGGCACCGTCTTTGGCAATGCCGGCATTTTCATATTTCTGACCGACCATAAATCCAGTGATGTTCTGCAAAAACACCAATGGAATCTTCCGCTGGTTACACAGTTCAACAAAATGAGCACCTTTTAAAGCTGATTCTGCAAACAGGATGCCATTGTTGGCCACAATACCAACAGGGTAACCATTGATGTGGGCAAAACCACAAACCAAAGTGGTGCCATACTTGGCCTTGAACTCTTGAAACTCAGAAGCATCAACCAACCTGGCTATGATTTCTTTGACGTCATAGGGGATTCTGGTTGACTGTGGAATGATGCCATACAGTTCATGAGCTGGGTACAATGGATCACGTGCTGGTTTGCGTTGTAACCAATCGTATTTGGGTCGATTTAAAAACTGCAAGCTGTTACGAGCCATTTGTAAGGCGTGGGGGTCGTTTTCAGCAAAATGATCGGTCACACCTGATTGCGAAGAATGGACTTCAGCACCACCCAAGGATTCAGCATCCACCACCTCACCAGTGGCCGCTTTTACCAATGGCGGGCCACCCAGAAAAATGGTCCCCTGCTCTTTGACAATGATCGCCTCATCACACATCGCCGGCACATAGGCGCCACCAGCAGTACAAGAACCCATAACCACCGCAATTTGCGGGATGTTTTTGGCTGACAGTTGGGCCTGGTTATAGAAAATACGCCCAAAATGTTCTCGATCTGGAAACACTTCGTCCTGTAAGGGTAAAAAGGCACCACCTGAATCAACCAGATAGACACAAGGTAATTGATTTTCCAGGGCCACTTCCTGAGCGCGCAGGTGTTTCTTAACGGTCATGGGGAAGTAAGTACCACCTTTTACTGTGGCATCATTGGCCACAATCATCACCTGTTGGCCATGAACCAAACCGATACCAGCGACCATTCCAGCTGCTGGTGCTGCACCTTCATACATACCCGATGCCGCCATCGGAGCCAATTCCAAAAATGGGCTGCCCGGATCCAACAACAAATTGATGCGATCACGAACCAGTAACTTGCCTCGATCGGTGTGTTTTTTTCTTGAACGTTCAGAACCTCCCAAAGCAGCGTGCTGTAAAACTTGCCTTAAATCATCTACCAATTGCGACATGTAAGCTCGGTTGTCATCAAATTGAGCCGATGCTGAATCTATCTGGGTTTTGATGATTTTCATGGACTACACCAACTCGACGGCAATGGCAGTTGCTTCACCGCCACCGATACACAGCGAAGCCACACCTTTCTTCAGGCCGCGGTTTTTCAAGGCATAGATTAATGTGACCAAAATGCGATTACCCGAAGCACCAATGGGGTGTCCCAAGGCAGTGGCACCACCATTGACGTTGACTTTGTTGTGGGGGATGTCCAAATCGTCCATGGCTGCCATGGTAACCACAGCAAAGGCCTCATTAATTTCAAATAAATCAACATCTTCGACTGACCAATTAATTTTTTCCATTAACTGTTTAATGGACGTAACAGGAGCCGTGGTGAACCATTCAGGTTCATGGGCATATTGATGATGGCCAACAACTTTTGCCAACGGCTTGATGTCATTGTCATTCACATATTGTCCGGAAGCCAATAAAGTCATTGATGCACCATCAGAGATTTTTGATGCATTCGCTGCAGTGACAGTACCATTTTCGCGTCTGAAAGCCGGCCTTAAAGTTGGAATTTTATTGATGTCACATTTAGCTGGTTCTTCATCTTGATCAACCACCACCGTTTCTTTTCTGGTTTTCACCGACACCGGTGCAATTTCAGCAATGAAAGCTCCCGATTCAATGGCATTCATGGCACGGGTGACTGATTCAGCTGAAAATGAATCCTGCGCTTCTCTGCTGTAACTGTATTTATCAGCACATGATTCAGCAAAGGTACCCATCATGTTGCCATCATAGGGATTCTGTAAACCATCAAAAAACATGTGATCTAACATTTGTGCATGTCCCATGCGATAACCGCCACGTGCTTTGGGAATTAAATACGGTGCCATGGTCATTGATTCAATGCCGCCAGCCAATACCAGGTTCGCTGAACCGGCTTTGATGGTATCGTGCGCCATCATCACAGTTTTCATGCCTGAACCACAGACTTTATTGACCGTGGTGCACCTAACAGACTTGGGTAAGTCGGCGCCCAATACAGCTTGTCTGGCAGGTGCCTGACCCAAGCCAGCAGGCAAAACGCAGCCAATCAGAGCTTCATCCAGATCATTCAGATTGATACTGGCTTGATCAATGGTGGCTTTGATGGCTTCAGAACCCAGTTGGGTTGATGGGGTGTTGCCAAATTGCCCTTGAAAGGAACCTATGGCAGTCCTTTTGGCTGCAATGATATAAACAGCGTTGTTATCAATGGTGGTCATGTAATTCTCAAATAGTCAAATTTAAATGGCTTCAGGCTTTGGCGTTGCGATACAACTCTCTACCAATCAGCATCAATCTAATTTCATTGGTTCCAGCACCAATGTCATACAGTTTAGCATCCCTTAACAATCTACCTGTTGGGTATTCATTGATGTACCCATTACCACCCAAAGTTTGAATGGCCTCTAAGGTAAGATTCACAGCCGCAGTTGAAGCAAAATACAGGCATGCAGCAGGATCCAATCTGGACTCAATCCCTGAATCATAATCTCTGGCGATACCGTAAGCAAAATACCTGGCGGCTTGTAGTTCAGCATACATTTTACCAATCTTCGCCTGCATCAAACCGAACTGGCCCAAATCTTTACCAAACTGCTTGCGTTCTGCCGTGTACGGTATGGCTGCATCCATGGCCGCTTGCATAATACCAAGCGGTCCCCCTGAAAGAACCAAGCGTTCTGTATTCAAACCAGACATCAGAATGCCTACGCCCTGATCGACTCGACCCAGTACATTCTCTTCTGGAATGCGACAATCATCAAAAACCAATTCGCAAGTATTGGATCCGCGCATACCTAATTTATCCAATTTTTGAGCAGTGCTGAACCCTGGCATGCCTTTTTCAATGATAAAGGCCGTCATGCATTGTGAACCTGCAGACTGATCGGCGGTTCGCATATAGACCACCAGCACATCGGCATCAGGCCCATTGGTGATCCACATTTTGTTGCCATTGGCAATCCATTCCGTACCTACTTTCTCAGCAGTACAGCTCATAGAACCTACCACGTCAGAACCGGCACCCGGTTCACTCATGGCCAAGGCCCCAACATATTCACCAGAGCACAACTTAGGCAGGTATTTTTGACGTTGCATTTCGTTGGCATGTTTATAGAGGTTTGCAACACACAAGTTTGAATGGGCCCCATAGGACAATCCAACCGATGCTGAACCGCGAGAAATTTCTTCCATTGCAATCAAGTGTGCCAAGTTTCCCATTTCCGAGCCACCGTATTGAGCCGGTACAGTCATGCCCAACAAACCCAGATCACCCATTTTCTGCCACAAATCAGCCGGAAATAAATTGTCCTGATCTATTTGTTCTGCGCGAGGTGAAATTTCCTCAGCTGTGAACTTTCTAACCGTGTCTCTGAGCAGTTCTAATTCTTCAGAGATTGCCACATCAAAATTCATCAGGCGTTACCGTTTTTTGAGCGCCCAGAAAATTTAACGTTTTTCTGGCACATGAAAGGTAATTTCACCCGGCCCATCTTTTGAATGCGCTCCTCACCCATCCTATCAGCTGCTTTCCAAGTGGCTATGCCATCCCTTGCAGCAATTTCAAAGATTTTGATGATGCTGTAATAAATGTTACGCGTCATGCGCAATGCACGCTCACGATTATACCCTTCTAACTCAATGGAGACATTCATCAAGCCACCCGCATTCACAGCATAGTCAGGTGCATAAATCATGCCACGTTCTTCCAGTTCATCACCGTGTCTGGTTTCTGCCAATTGGTTGTTGGCGCTGCCGCAAACAATATCAAATCCAAATCGATTGATGGTTTCGTCATTAACCGTTGCACCCAATGCACAAGGTGAATAGACATTCGCATCAACATCATAAATGTCATCGAGTCCTACAGCCTCACATCCATAGACATCAACACAGTGTTGAACAGCTTCTTCATTGATGTCGGTAATGAAAATTTTAGCACCGTCTTTATGTAGCAGTTTAACCAACTCCATACCCACATGACCAACACCTTGGACAGCATAGCTATAGTCACCAATGTTTTGATTACCAAACTTTTTTTCTAAACTGGCTTTGATACCTTGGTATGTGCCATAAGCAGTGAACGGAGACGGATCACCTGAACCACCATGAACCTGATGTACACCAACCACATTGTCAGTTTCTTGAAACACATACTCCATGTCATTGACGTCGATACCGACGTCTTCCGCAGTGATGTACCTGCCCCCCAAAGAATCCATGAATCGACCAAAGGCTCTGAACAATTCTTCTGATTTGTCTTTTTTGGGATCACCGATGATGATGGACTTACCACCACCCAAGTTTAAACCTGATACGGCTGCTTTGTATGTCATGCCTCTGGACAAGCGCAGTACGTCATTCAATGCTTCTTGCTCGGTTTTATAAGGCCACATTCGCAGGCCGCCCAAGGCAGGGCCTAATACAGTGTTGTGGATGGCAATAATGGCTTTTAATCCCACGTCTTTGTTATGACAAAAAACAACTTCTTCATGTTCTGTCTTATCAATGGTCTCAAAAATATTCATGTTCAGTCCTCATCGAAACAGCTGAGGAGTCTCAGCTGCTTGCTTGGTTAAATTTGAAAGATTCTTGTGGAAGAATCATATGTGTCCCCCTCAAATTCAAGACTATGTATCAATCCAATGACGTTTTAATTTGAAGGTGTTTGAGTGAATTTGTTGAAAATTCACGGCCATTTCAGGCGCGCGCAATTATACATCAAACGTGAATTTAATGCATCATTTAGCTGCCTTGATTATACTGATTTTGGATATGATCCAAGAATTTTCAAGTTTGATGTAAAGCGCTGCATAGCGGCAATGGCCTGGGCCAAATTGTCATCTTCAACATGACCTTCTACATCTATAAAAAACACGTAATCCCATTTGCCGCGTTTGGATGGTCTGGACTCAATTCTCTTCATACTTATACCAAAATCATTAAGTGGTTTTAAAATATGAAACAACACGCCGGGTTCATCTTTACCTGCCACCATCAGGGATGACTTATCTTCACCGCTTTTAGCCAATACTTGCTTACCAATAACCAGGAATCTGGTGGCGTTATCTGCTTGATCTTCAATATCAGCATGTAAGATTTTTAAACCGTACATGGCTGCAGCCGATTCACCTGCAATGGCTGCCGCATGTTCATTGAACGATGCTTTTCTGGCTGCTTCTGCATTGCTGCTGACAGCAACTGTATCGATGTGAGGTGCATGGTTAGCTAACCAGGTCCTGCATTGAGCCAAGGACTGTCGGTGAGAAAAAATCACGTTGATTTTGGCTAAATCGGTTTGTTTAGACATTAAATTGTGGTGAATGGGCAAATCAATTTCACCACAAATCTTTAAAGGTGAACTGATGAACATGTCCATGGTGTTGTTGACGGCACCTTCAGTAGAATTTTCAATCGGCACCACTCCAAAATCTGCCACACCCGCTTCGACTTCTGAAAACACATGCCCAATGGTAGATTCTGGCATGGCTTTTACTGAATGACCAAAAAAACGATAGGTGGCCATTTCAGAAAAGGTACCTTCTGGACCCAGAAAAGCAATATTCAGCGGTTTCTGCTGTGCCAAACAGGCCGACATGATTTCTTTGAATAACCGCACCAAAGCTTGATCTGCCAATGGTCCTTCGTTCCTGGCCTTAACGGCTCTGAGAACTTGTGCCTCACGTTCTGGTCGATAATAAAATCCACCAGCATCTGCTTTACTTTTACTTTTTGCGACTTCATTGGCTATTTCGGCGCGCTGGGTAATCAACTGTTGAATACTCTCATCAATGTGGTCGATTTTGCTTCTTAATGACTCCAGCCATTGTTGATTGTCTTTACTCATGAACCTTCTATTCAAATACCAGCATTCTACTTTGAACACAAAAAAAAACCGACAACAATGTCGGCTTTTCTTTAAAAATATTTAGACTCAATGGTTATATCATTCGAAACCATCCTCAAAAATCAAATCATTGAGGTGCGTTTTGAACACTTCGATGGCATTGTCTATGCCCGCCGCAACTAACAACCACTTACCATCAGGTGACAGGTCAAGAGCAATAGGCCCAGACATGTCATTGACATCATCAACATCATCTTGCTCGATATCAGCAAAAGTTAATTCAGCAAACTCGGCAGAAGTGTCTACACGGTCTCTCTTGAAGGTCACCATGGTTGAATCATCAAAGCCCAATGTATATAAACGATCATCATCTGCATTTCCAAGCAGTGCTGTTGGTGCGTCCAAACCAATAAAATCAGCATTGGATTGCTGATAGTTTTCTTCATAACTTAACTGTCCTGAGCCATCTCTGGAAAACCTGACAATGGCATCATCCGCTCGTCCCAATACATATACAGCTTGATTATCACCAGAAACCCATACCGCTGATGCGCCACCCAATCCATCGACACCTGATACGCCATTTTTAAATGACTCTCTGAAGCTTAATTCACCCGTCGAAACATCACGATCAAACACCGACAGTGATGAAGAAAAATCTGATGCCACAAACACTTGAGTGCCATCTGGTGCAACCATCACATCAATCGGGCGATCCATGAAAGATACTGGAGGTCCTGCATCACCCGGGTCATCAATGCCTTGAATTTCACTTTCTATAAAAGCCAAACTCCCATCAGTGGAGTTGATGGAAAACACTGCAATGCCGTCAGATTGACTGCCCACAGCATATAAATGCGAGCTGTCTGGGCTGATATCTAATCCGTACACCCCATCAATTGCCAAGTTGTTTGGGCTGTTGTTTTCCAAAGTCTGGGTCAAACTTAATTGGCCGGTACCCAAATCTCTTTGAATTGACATGATGGCTTGGTCACCACTGGCTGCAGCATACATAAATCGCCCATCATTGGTTAAGGTGATGTCCCTGATTAACCCAAACAAGCCTGATTCAAAACCGACTGTTCCGGAATCAACTGTTGAATCATAGGTTAAAACACCGTTTTCAAAGCCAAATCTGATGATTGAGCCACCGCCACTCAGGCTGGACACATAGACATGCTTTCCATCTTGGCTGAAATGAACATCAGACGGACTGATCAAAGTGGGTACATCAGCACTGGTTATTGAATCAGATTCTTCTGTTTGCTGATCATTGGTGGCATCCAAAATAAAGGCCGTCAGCTCGGTATTGACCAAATTGGCATTGACTGCATTACTCAAAGCGATGGTCATGACTTCAATCTCTTCATTGATATCATCTGACAAGTAATCCACCACAATACTGCCATCTTGGGTACCGGCTGGTATGAGCAATTGACCAGTGGCAAAGACATAATCAAGTCCTTCAGTTGCGGTGCCTGCCACCGTGACATAATCTACACTGACGTCCTGCTCGTAGGGTCTTGACAATCTGAACTCGAAAGCATGCGAAAGTACACCATTGCCTGGCTCAAAGATCACAGCATCATTGCCACGCAGTTCCGGCTGACCATCATTGTCTAAAATGGTTGCCACCGCTCGATCAAATTGAATGATGCCATTTTGAGCGTTGGAAAGCACCACTTCAAATGTTTCACTTAACTCGATCAAAGTGTCACCACAGACCGTCACACTGATTTCGGTTTCAAGCTGCCCTGCCACAATGGTGGCAGTTCCGTTGCTGTTGAGGTAATCGACATCAAAGGTACAAGCATCAGAACCTATGGCTGTTCCAGAGACTGTTTCCCAGTCTACAGATACATCTGACTGTGATTCATTTGAGATTGAAATGGTCATATTCAAAGTGGTTTCATCACTGTCCAGTTCTGTAACAGAAGCTGGCAAAGCATTGATGACTGAAGCACTACCCGATAAATTAATCGGGTCAATGTCCAATCGTTCGGCCACGCCATAATCACCCACCAAGACTTCTGCCACCAGATTACCGTTGATGAAAATGGATGCAGGATCACCTGGTCTGGCTTTTCCAAACTCTCTTGGGTCATTACTATCCATAGGAACATTTAGGGCATACAACCCATTCAAGTTAGCATTGGTTCCCATGCTGTATTTAGCTACAGTCACCAATTGGCTGTCTAAATAGATGGTGATCTCTGACTCATTGGCCAAAGGCGCTCCAAACCATGTTGCTGTCCCATACAAAATATAATCAGGTTGAGAAATTTTTGCATGACTTTCGGTACTCAAAAAACTGAACACCGCCAATAAACTGAACAATAAATTTTTTATTTTCATGATCAATTTCCTGAATATGAATAAGTTGTAAAGAATAAGTGAATATCACTGACACCATTGCCGTCTCTTTCACCATCTCCGCCAGGGATCAGTTGCCCATTGATAAAGGTATCTAATCCTTCATTTGGATCATTGAGGAAGCTGGCTCCTGGAATGATCATCATCCATTTCCTGTTCCACACAGACCGACCAATCAACCGCGAACTGGAGATGGTTTGAGCTGGATCAAATGGTTCTGAATAATGGTAAGCCAAATATTGCGAATACCTTCTGATATCAACTGAACTGCCAATTTGATTGTCAATGGAAGGCAACCAATCAAAGTTGTCTAAATCATTGGCCCCCAACGGCAAAGGAACAGGTATGGTCTGATCCAGAATTTGCCACTCTCTGACACTGAAATTATCAGGTGCCGGAGAACGCATCAGATCGGCACCAACTGGAATGAGGTACATCCTGGGTGTATTGGCCAATGGCAAGTCAGCATAATCCTCATACCAGGTCCCAACACCTCGAATTCGTGTTGAAAACTGACTTGAATCATAGGCGCTGTCATTAGGACCCAATTCATTACCAAAGAAGTTTAAGCCAAACAACACATGGCTGTTGAAAGTCAGCACAATGGCAGGTTGTGGTCCAGCCGTTTCATCTGCAAATGACCTGGCATATCTTCTGAACTCGGGAATATCCCATAAATTGTCGACCCGGTTAGAAGACAAAATCTCACGCCAAGATTCATCGGAATCAGGATCATCTGATATCCGGAACAATTCATAACGCAATGAGAACCGATTGGTTTCAACCTGTGGGTTGTTAAAGCCCATTTGTCCCTTAAGCACATCAAAATTCAGTTTCATCCTGGCCATCGGATCTGCCAAACCACGAGATCCAACCACTGGACTTCCTCCGAGTATTTGACCGATCGAGCGCTCACGAACAATATCAGTTAAGAATCCTTGTCCGCCTTGTGCATCAGTCCCTAACAAGTTGGTGTCATAATCATAAGCAGCTGCCGCTAAATAGACATAACGGGCAGCTTGGTCAAATGCCGCTCGGTATTTTTGTAAGGCATCGTTTCTGAAAATTCTGAATGCCATGTCTTCATAACGGTATTCCTGAATTGCCGCAGCTCCTTGTCTACGGAATGCCACCAACCGCTCCATGACCTGCAGGCCTCTTGTTAAGGTGGTGTTGTATTTACCAATCAACTGTTGAGCAGCTTCGGCTTTGGCATAAACTTCAGCACGCAAGGCTGGTTCTTGTCGAATCAATGCTTCGATTTCCCCAGAGACATCAAACAACTCTAATGCAATGTCATTCAGGGCAATTTGATCCTCTGCAGATGAGGCCACCTTATCTGCTGCAAACTCGGTGCTGCTGGCAGCAATTTCCAGCCCGTCAGCGACGGTATCAACACCGAATGCCAACGCACTGCCTCCGGCTTGTACAGCACACCGTGCACCACCCAGTAGGTCACCACCACCGGCCAGACCAACAATGGTACTCTTGGGTATACATTCTGCCGTGTTCTTGAATGATGCATCTAAGAACTCGGCTGTTCTATGACCCACAGCTGCCGCTGTATTCAAGCCAAAGGCCCAATCAGTGAGTGTGGTGATCTCATTAGACGCATCGTTGGTAATGTCCAAGGTGGATTCGGTGATGTTGAATGTCGCCTCCAAACCACCAATGGCATCCTGGATGTCCTGTCTGAGGATGTCATAGTCAATCAAGGCCCTGCGAACAGCAACCCTGGCTTGTACCATTTCATTTTGTACCTCTTGCAGTTTGCCCACGGCCCGTCTGCTGCCGGTCCACTCTTCTGGTTTGGCAAAGGCAAAACCCAAGTCGGCCGACTCGACTGTTCGGTAAGTCACCTCAAGAGAGTCATCCAAATCAATATCACCCAAGGAACACCCAGTTCCCAAGGGGTTATCTCCACAACCTTCTTGTGGCTCGGGGGCATTCTCTGGTGCCGTACCCAAGTCAAAGAAGTTGATACCACCAGCTACTGGTGCGAAAGTACCGGTGAATTCTTTGATGACACCAATGGTGTTGTTATCGGGATCATAGCCACTACAGTTTCCGTCAGCATCAACTTCTGTACAACTGAAATCAAAGTCAGTACCTGCCAAAGCCGGTGCATCAATATACATGTAATGGTATAAATCAGGTCCATTGTAATTTGCAGGGTAAGTACCCCCTGGTCCAATGTCGTCATCATAGGGCATACCAAAAATTTCTATCAACTCATTGTTGAAACCGTTTTCCAGGCCTCTGGAGTCTCTTGAAATATCCTCTACACTGTCTTGGTTGCGGCGCATTAAATTATTAATCTGATTGGCAAAGTCCCAAACATCAACCACATTTTCCATCGCCACTTCGGCCCGCTCATAAACTTGTTCAAAGTGAGTTTTGCCTTGGTCGATGGCATCTGGATCAATGTCAAATGGCACCACACCAGAAGCCAGTCCCAAGGGGTTCAACCCCCTGTCAGCTTCATCTATCTGCGCCTGGATCTCATCGAAGTGTCCAACAATTTCAGACAGTTCGGTGATGTTGGCCCGATCAATGCGCTGAATACCCACATGATCAGGGTCAGGATCTTCATCGGGTAAAATGGCATTCACCGTTACCCAGTCGAAGTAAGCGGCTTGTCCAGCCCTTTGCGCCCATTCTGACACGCCCCAGGCACGTTCACTGTCACTGTCCTTATAACCTTGATATTGACCTGCAGGATCTTCAACATAAGCTGAACGATAAGTCAGGTCCACAATTTCAGCACCTACCCTGGCTTTTGCCGCAGCTGTTTCTGCAAATTGTCTTTCATCCAGGAAATCAACTTGATTCGGTACTCCAGCAATGACAATGGCTTCAGTTCTGGGGTTCCAGCTATAGAATGGGTGTTTCAATAAATCATAATAAACATCAGTTGCTGTCAGATAATGTCCCCAGGCATCACCATGACCTTGGGGGAATTGTATCCTGGCATCGAACTCGTCAATCACGCCTGAATCATTAACGTCAGAGATGTTATAAGACAAGGCATATGCCACTTCACCATCACCCGTGGTGAAGTTCCAAAACAGGCGGTTGTAAACAGGATTGGCTGCCACAGGGGCTTGAGAATCATCACGTCCACGCAACAACACCAATTCCTCAGTTAACAACGAATCCAATTGGTTTTGGAAGTTGAATATGGTCGGTGCCAGAGACACGGTACCATTTTCTGTAGATATACCAATCATTGGATCTTGTGCATCGGCATAGGCTTCATTACCCAGCAAGGTATAAAAATCAACCAGTCTGGATGCCACCAACAGGATGGCATTGTTAGCCGGGTCATAATTAACCGGTGGCGTGGAATCCACACTGAGTGACAAGGCCCGGCGCATCACTGTGGTATAGGCCTCGATCAAGCCAATGCTGTTGAGGTTATCTGGATCGTTGTTCATGGCAATATCACCTTCGTAGCGCTCACCCAACTGAACCAGCATGCTGGCGTAGTTATTGGTGGCTGCCTGGGCAAAATTTTGCACCCTGGCTTCGAATGGGTTCAAGCGTTTTAGCACCCGCTTGACCCAACCTTCAGCCAATTGAGCCCTTTCATTCAAAGGAGTGGCCCCAGGTTGACCGGCCCATAAACTCCACTCTGTGGCGTTGTCACATGCAGGCAAACCACGATAACGAGCCACGTACCAATTGTCTGACAAGGTTTGGATGTTTGCACCTGCGATGGTGATTTCATTGGCTCCCAATGGTTCATCTACCGGATACTTGATCCATCCATTCAATTGTCCATTGGCTGGATCTGGTAACGGCATGGGAGGCGTACCATCGGCGTCAGGCTGGAAGAACCATTCAAACTCAAGTACATCGGGATTACCGCCAAAGTCACCACTGTGACGCAGGACAATTTGCTCATCGAAAATATTTTCCGGGGCAATCACCTGAAGCTGCCCTTGATAACTCGAATAAATATCGGCATCACCAGGTAAGACAGGTGGCGGTGGAGATTGTAAACAATCCACCCGTATGATGTTCAGGCTCACCGGTAATGGTGTGAGCGAGGGATCGTTATTGAAAGCCAGCGTCATAAAACCGCTGCCTTGTGCATTACCAGCTGTTAAAGCCGCTTGTGCCCCTACAGCAATGAATGGTTCCAGAACATAATCACCATTGCTGTCTTTAAAGCCGATCAACACATCATCTTCGGTAACCGGATTAGACGCCAAACATTCTCTGACATTGTCATCACCTATTTGGGAACTGGTACAGATGCGTTCAATGCCATTGGGGTTTCTACTTAATCGAAACAGGGCCTCAACGGCTTGATCCCAAGTACAACCATTAACTTCACATGTGCCGGTGAATCCAGATTCTTCTGTACCATCACCGCCGTTCAGTTTTTTCAATGCCACACGATCGCGTTTGGACAATACATTGGGAACCAATAAAGGTTCACCAGCTCCGGATTCATCATACAAGCCTTGCAAGATCAGTTTGTCATTCAAACCGTCATAACTCATGCGTTTTTTGATGGCAGCAGGTAATTTAATCGTGCCATCTGCAGAACCCAGGATCAAGTCCAAACCATTGGTTTGTAACTCTGTAGCCACCTCTTCGGGCACTTCTTCTAGTTTCACAAACCGAGGACTCAACGGGTCAATCATTTGTGCCAAAGTGTCACTGGGCAATGGCTCAGGTAATGAGTCATATAAATCATCATAGACCACTTGAACCGCTGCCTGGTTGACGATATCGGGTAAACCACGTTTTGGAGTTAATAAGGTTTCTCCAATCACCAGTTGTGGTACATCAGTTGGCCAAGTGATGTCATATCTGATGCGAATGGGGTCAGTTGGATTGGCTGTACCGCCTTCTGCCTCTGACAATCTGGCTAACCACGGAATACAAGTGGTGTCTAAATCTGGATTGCCATCATTATCGATGTCATCTTGCTCATCATTGTTGTCCAGGTCATAGAAGAAACCTGGCTGCAGTGGGTAGAAATACATCAATTCGCCACTACCGGCTGACTTGGCCCAAATTTGATCCTTGTAATCCTGGAAAAATGGTGGTGGTGGCTGTTCACCAGCAGCTTGTCCTACTGCGCGACTTTGTGCACAGGCTGTTAACAACCTGACAGGATATGGTGGTGACACTGTGGTAGCTGCCAATCCTGCAAATTGAAAATTATTAAAACCTGCACCGGTGGCCAATACTTCATAGATGCGCATTTTCCATTCCAGCACATCTTCATCGTAGTACTTGACCAATACATAAGGATCTGAAGCCGCACTGGTGTCACCAGCCAAGCGAGAACCAAAATCTGAACGCAGAGCAAAAATGGCTTCCAACCCAGTACCCGTATTGGATGGCGCAAAAATCGCGTGTTCATCATTGGGATTGAAACCAGGCAAATTTGGATCGCTTTGGATATAGATTGACAGTGATGGGTAATCCAAAGGATCTAAGCCTTCTTGACCCAACACCTCTCCACCAAATTGACTGGCTATGATGATTTTATCTGGATCAAATGGCCATTGAGGATCGTACCTCACTGCTTTATCTGGCCAGTACACCCCCCTGATGTTACTGTGGTACCATGCCACTGTTAATTCACGCCCCACGTCTTGTGGTCGTGAAGATTCGATGCGGTTGACCGGTAATATCTGACCCGTTCTGGCCGATCGGTTGTAGGCTGCACTGGTGCCCACGCCATCATAAAAGGCCAATTCATTCAGCACATAACCAGTACGCCCGATTTCATTGTGATAGGCATCTGTGACTTTATTACCGATGACCCATGGTACATTGTCTTCAAAATTGACCAAAGAGGTGAATGGCACTGAACGCACCACCTCGATTTCTATCGGATAGACGCTGATATCAGGAGTTGGGCCATTGATATATACCAAAGATGAAAAGCCTGATAATTGATTGTTAAACACCCGGTTATCGACGGCAGCATTACCACCGGCAAAGGCCAAATCTAACAACAAATAATCACCAGAAGCAGGCTCAATCTCTACCGGCGCACCAATGGCATGTAACTGGTAACAATTGGTCACGACTAAATTGCCATCACAAACATCAGATGGCCAATTGGCTGTACCGGTGGTGATCACCCTGGCCGGGCTCGATGCATCCGAAGAAGTTCTCCAATGGACTTCAATTTCTCCAAAGGGTTGTAACGGTATTAAACGCGCTGGTTGTCCACTGATGGGAGGCGCCCAATAAAACAATTTACTGCCTAATGCATCTACTTGCGCTCCGTCCTGGAAGAAATCAGGGGTTAAGGCCACGTTGTCTAAATAGGCGTTGGGTGGTGCATTCAGCGCAATACCCACGGGCCATGACTCTATCTGGAATGGTCGACCATCTGTTCCCCAATTAGATAAGAACACATCAGTACCGCCTGCACCATCAAAACGAGAATCCTGCCCCAATAAGATACTGCTTTGCATGTTACCAGCAATGTATAAACTGGCCAAACCATCGGTGGTCACATCAATACCACGTTCGGTTTCTATCTCGCCAATGATGGCCGGATAACTGTCTATGGCATCATAATCACCACCACCAGTGATCCAACAAGCCACACCGTCCTTGTTAAAAGATTGCAAAAACACATCATCAAACCCATTAAAACTTTGAATCGTTTCATCGCTGATATCATTGCCTAAGCATTGGTTGTCTACATTCGACATGGTCATCGAACCATTAAAATAACCAATTTGATAAACATTACCATCATCATCGATGGTGACACCTTGTCCAACAGAATTGGTGCTGGTGCTTGGGTGCCTGGCCCAACATTGTGAAGGATTGGTCAAATTGATACTGGCCAGGAACTGACCTGAAGGAATGTTTGAGAAACAATACCCTACAGAAGATCCGGTGTTGGTACCAGAGATGATCAGGCGGTTGTTGTTGTTATCAACTTCAATATCAGCAATATCGAAATTATCATTCACATTAAAGGCTGGTGTTCCCAGGGTTGGTGATGTACCAGCTGTGTTGCTCACTTCAAGCACGAATTTAGCCGGTTTCAATTGGCCATTAACGACTATGTTATCTATGTGCCAATAATCCCAACATGGGCCATAGCCATTGTTCTTGATAAACCGGAGCCTGAATCCTGGGTGAAAGGCCGTGCTGGCACTGATGTTATAGGTGAAATTTCCTAAGGTGCGTCCACCGCCACCTTTGTGACTTTGTAGCAACACCCATTGACCGTTGCTGTTTAAGTAGTAAATATCTAAGTTTTCGCCAGAGTCAGCGTCTTCACTGCCTGAAACGGCATCTTGGCCCTCATAGACATCTAGACTGAAAGAAATAAAACTGAGGTTTTCTGTGTTGATGACTGGTGAATAACTGTCAATGCCAGAACCAGCGAATTCCAACTTACCTGATGTGTTACCACCAAAATTTTGGGTCCAAACACCGTGCCGACAACTGGCAACCACATTAGCGGCCCATCCATCATTTGGAATTTGGTTCAATCCAGTGCTGTTGAAGTTTTGGCTGTAGACGGTGGCAAAACCGCCAGTTTCACCGATTAAATATGCCCGACCATTGTCGGTAACATCCATCGCAACAATCGATTCGGCATGCGTTGAAGCCGCATCACGGTCTCGAGCCCACTGCCAGTCACCGTCATGTTGGATCTTCGCAATAAAAATTTCAGAGCTGGTAGAGATTTGGCCTGCTTCACTCAATGATAAGCCACCCGTTCCATTGATGTCTTGAAAGGAAGCGTTTTGTCGATAAAAACCAGAGATGAAAATAGAACCTTCTGATGGAGGGATCAAACTAGAATCTCCTTCGATAGAGCGAATTGATGTCACCCCACTTTCTCTGTTGGTGGTACCAATGCGAGCAGCCCATTGCCAATTACCGGCAGAATTTAATTTCGCCACAAAACCATTTCTGACAGAGCTTGAAGCCACCAAGTCATCACCACCAAATGCACTGGTTCCGTAAAATGAACCACCTATGTACACATTATCAGCTTCATCTACTTCAATGGTGGTTGGGATGTCATTTGAGGAACCACCTGCTGTGGTGGCCCAATCAACCGAGCCATTGGGTTTCACTTTTAAAATATAAATGTCGTTAAGACCAGCACTGTTGACTTCAATGCCATCGAAGAAGGCTGTACCTTGAAACTGACCCACTACATAAGTATTACCTGATGACGAAGTTACCGTGTCAATCACGTTGTCATCATTGGCACCGCCGCCGCCATTGGGCCAACCAGCCAGCAAAGGGGTACTCAGTAAACTGAAAGCCGCGACCAGTAATACTGTTGAAGAAAGGTCTAAGAATTTTTTCATGTTATATCTCATCTTCAGCTCCTTATTGATTCAACACAGGTGTTGCAGCAACACGACGCATTCTAAATTCACCTTCCACAAAAATGGCATTTTTGTGGATCCCTGAAATGGCTTCTCTATAGATACCACCCATTTCCTGATATCCCCAGCCTGGAGGATCTGCGGTGTCTGGATAATTTGGGTTATTTGGTAAGAAAGTGAACTCCATTTCCCGGGTCACTTGATAGGCTTCTTGCTTGTAATTCAGGAATTGGGCATCCAGATTGTCATGATCCGGATGGTATTTGTGATAGAAGGGATTGGTGGGCATGTCTGAATCGATCAACAAGCTGACATTCAAAGAATTCGATAAGGCGAATTCACCATTCATTTCAACTTCGTTGCCATTAAAATCATAGGCAATGGTGCTGTATCTGATCCCGGTAGATTGCCCCCCTCTCAATGTAACACCCGTGTAATTTGGGATGAGGCTGTCATCTGTCAATAACACATAAAATCCCGGGGTCTCAACTTCTAGATAATCAGGATTGCTGGCACTTACAGTGTAGGTGCCTTCTTGCCACATCTGCACCACATTTTTTAACAACCTGGCCTGGCCAGTGGCATCGACATGAATCAAGACCCGTAAAGAGAATGGCTTACCTACTGGCATGGGCTCTGTACCTGCAGTTTGCGCTTCACTGACGGCCTGAACTTGGGCAGATCCGATCCACAAACCTGCATAACTGTCTGGCACTTCGTTAACGCCTCTTGTTACTGTATTGCGTGTTGGCAATGTCAAAGGTTGTATGGTGTTTGCACTCGCGTGTAATAAATACCTCGCTCCTTGTTCATTAGAAACACTGAACACTTGTTCCATGTTTTCTTCAGTGAAATTCAACCTATCCACCGCAAATTTAATGAACACATCTTCACCCGGCTGGAGCTCAACCACCCGGTTATTGGGCAAATCAGGCCACGCCTCCTCACCAGTTTCCGGGTCAACATTCAAAAATTTCATCGGCATTTGCACCCCGCCCAAACGCTCAATGTTGATGAAATTAGGCACATCACTTAAATTCGTGATCACAAAATCCAATTCAGTAAATAGGGTCCGATAGGCCAATGAATCCCCTTGTTGCAATGTGATGTTTAATAAACCCGGGTATTGCGAAGTCCCTTTGGTATATATCCAATATGACTTGCCAGATTCAATCGCAGTGGTTTGAGGGTTATCAACCAATTGCCATTCCCCTTGCGCGTTCAGTTGATAGATGGGTTGATTTTCATGGGCTGCAGACTGTGAAAAATACTCGCCAAAAGTAGGTTCTGATCCAGGAGTCACTGGAAGGCCTGTTAAGGTAAAAGAATTACTGCGCCATGCGGTTTTTCGCAAGATGGGTTTACCCACCAAATTAACGGTTCGAGAAGTTGTACCATCCAATTTAATCAAATAGGCTGTGTTGGCAGAGATTGTATATAAATTACTTAAAAACGCTTCAGGTCTGGGTTCTGGAAAGTAACCATACCAGCCATCAATACTTAACAATCCCTCAGCAGGATCCTGGATAAAATCTTTACCCACATCCTCGGGGATCCAACGCCAGACACTGGCCACTGGAATGCCTGAGAATATGACATCAATGTCATTATTGATCGGTTCAATTTCTACATAAACAGCATTCCAACCTGGTTGTAATTCAATTTGTTGCTGGGTGGTTGCTGTGGCTGCAAAACCATGACTTGAAACCATCAACATCAAAGTGAGTAAGATAAATATGTTGTTTCTATTAAGGATCATTTGTCCTGCTCCAATCAGCTGACTGATGTTTGAGTTGTTGTAATAATTCATTATAAGCCTCCATTACCACCAGGCAGTGCTGGTGGTTTCAAAGGTTGTTTCTTGGGTGTTGAAAATGCCGGTATAGAGGCCAACATTTTCATGTCAATTTCAATTTCTGCTTGTGCCTGTGTGGCCAACATAAAGTCATTCCTGATTTTTTTCCGTTTGGCCTGTAACAACTGGTTCTTTATGCCTGCTTTGACTTGTTCGAAAGTCTTTTCTTTGACACTTTCTGCAGCCACTAAGCGCAGCACATAAAAGCCTTTTTCAGCGTCAATTATGGGGGTCACGTCACCCACATTCTCCAAAGCAAAGAGTGCTTCCAATATTTCATCATCCCATTTGTATTTTCGCGAAGGGTGTTGAATCAACCAACCAATCACCCCGCCTTGGTATTTAGAACTTTTGTCATCAGAATGTACCCTGGCCAATTCACCAAAATGCAAGGTGTCTCCATCCAACGAACTCACCTGATCAACCACTGCTTGCATGGACGTTCTTTTTGCCGCTAAGTCTTCAGCCGTATCTGATGAATTCTTTGCCATAAAAATCATCGCAGCTCTGCGCCTTGCCGGTTTGTTGTAGGTGAATTGATTGGCATCAAAGTGTTTCCTGACTTCGTCTTCATTGACTTTGGCAGCAGCAACCTTCTTATTCAGGTTGTCTTCCAAGTATTTATCAACCACGGCTTTCTTATACATCCTGTCGATGGCAGGTTCCTGGTCCAATCCTTGCGCTTTGGCCTGTAAATACAACACTTCCTGATTGATTAAAAATTCAAGCAAGGCTTGTTTTTGTTTGGTGTCCTGGTATTGGCCAGGTTTGTTACCACCACGCAATTTCATCTGTTCGATAAACCATTCCTTACCATAACTGACACCATTGATCGTAGCGATCACCTCTCCAGTTGGCTTTGCGGTCGCCGGTTTGTGATTTGTGCCGGCATACCAACCAACATAGCCAGCCAGGGCCAAACTCAAAACGTATCCACCAGTTTTCAATGATAGATTCATGGCACCACTCCCTCAAACCCATCTTTGAAAATGTAATAGATCACAACATCGGTGTCAGAAGCTGTATTGTTTAAAGTATTGAAATCGGTTCCAGTGACCAGCACCACTTCAACTGTGTTGGTGAAATCCGGCACTGTCATGTTCACCAAACTCGGGTCAACTGTAGCTACCAGCCTCAATTCAACCCGACCACCTGCAGGTAAGTCAGCGCCACCGGTGATGTTGTTGGTATCAATATTTATACAAGTAGCACCTTCGAAGGCAGTACAGGTCCAACTGGCGTTGATCAGTTCAACTGGCATTGTTTCATTGATAACCACCTCACCAGCATCTACTGAACCAATGTTTTCTGCCACAATTAAATATTCAATTTGCTGGCCAGGTTCTACCTCATCCAAACCATCAGACTTAGTCACTCTGACATCAACACCATTGATGAGATCGGTGGTGGTGGTGGCAATGTTATTGGCTAAATCAGAATCGAAAGTCGTGGTTGTGGCTTCTGCCAAATTATCGATTTGTCCCGTTAATGCCGGATTCAGCCGATAATTAACTATGATTTCATCAACTTGACCTGCTTCTGAATATCCAATGTCACAATTCAATGTCGTACCAACCACATCACAAACATTGACCACATCAACGGTAACATCCAGTTGTAAAGGCAAATCAACCAGTACATTCTCCGCATCCGAAGGACCTAAGTTTTCTACCCTGATATAGAAAGGCAAATCAGTGGTACTGGCAGGGTCATATGGATCGATCAAATCTTGTAAATCCACAGATAAATCAGATATTTGACTGATTGGATCCGAGTCGATAGCAACATTATTGTTGGTATCCGGGTCCAAAACTGGAGCCGTTGCATCAACATTGGCTTGATTCGTCAACACACCTTGAGCTGCTGAACTGATCAGGGTATCTACTTGATATACAATTTGGGTGTTGGTCGCTAAGTAAACGACATCGTTGATATCGCCAGAACCATTGGCACTACAAGTGGACCCTGGATCTGGAACACAAGTCCAGGTGATGTTCTGTAAATCACTTGGCATCAAATCTGTGATGATGGTACCTGGTGCATCACTTGGACCATTGTTATCTACAGTGATTTGATAACTGATCACCTCACCCGCAATGACAGCTGTTAATGCATTGGATTTAGTGATCGATAAATCTGGTTCTTGCGTCACCGTTGTGTCCACCTGATCGGTGTTGTTAGAAAGGTCTTGGTCTGTATTGAAACCACCTTCAAAGACAACTGCATCTACCGCATTGGTAATCACTCCAGCAAAAGCGGGAGAAACGGTTGCAGAAATATTGATGATAACCTCACCATCTGCACCAACATCTACAGGCAAACTCAAATTACCCACCCCATTAGCCAGTGAACAATCAGACCTACCTGTTGCTGAACATGTCCATATTGGGTTGAGCAGCGCTGGATCTAAGATGTCATTGATGACCACGCCAAGTGCGTCACTTGGGCCGCTGTTAGATAATCGCAACTCATAATCAATTGACTCACCAGCAATAACGGAGGCTGGCCCGGATTTAGTAATGGCAACATCTGTCATCACAGTGATCAAAGTGTCATCAAAATCACTGTTATTCACTAAATTCAAATCAACAGCACCCGGTTCAGCAATGATGTCTGCAATATTGTTAATGGTCCCACGAGCAGATGGGTGCACCAACCCTTGAATTTGCAAACTTGCCGCGGATGTAGGGGTCATATACAAGGGAACAGATATTGAATCTGTGGTACCGGCTGCACCATTACAAACTGCGCTGGCTGTGATCCTTAAAGTCTCAACCACATCCTCTGTTTGATACATGATGATGGCATTGACACCATCATTGATCATGTTGACAGATTCATTGTCTAGATTGATTGAATCCTGGGTATACTCTTCCAATAAACTGATTTCACCCGTGCTGATGTTTCGGTCATACAAACTGGTTGTTACTGTCTCTGAATCCGTGATGAACAACCTTGATCCAGAAGGTGTCAAACTGATGGACGTGGGCTTAATCAATGAACCGGTACCTGGGTCTCCGTTTTGTAATTGTTGTTCGAATTCAACCAGACCAGTGATCGCTGTTCTATTAAACCGGATGATTGAACCTGGTGACTCCGTGGTGACATACATGAAATTACCATTCTTACTTAAAACCACATGGTTCAATTCAGGCATGCTGGGTACCGTTAATCCACCATGATCATCACCGGCCCTAACCACTGACAAAAATGTCAATTCAAGGCTCACCGGATTGATTTCAAATACCGAAATTGCTTCAGAAAAATCAGCCACTGTATACAGGTGTTTACCATCAGAAGAAATGGCCAAATCAGTAATTTCAATGATTACATTACTTTCAGGAACGATGGTTCCGAAACCATCTCGCACACGCTCAACAAAGGTCAGTTCGCCCGTCAATAAGTTACGCGAAAATACTGTGATGGCATCAGAGGCATTGGCAGCCACATACAGTCCACTGTTATCAGGCGTGATGCTCATTGCACGAGGGTCTTGCATACCGGTCACACCATTGACACCTGAAGTAACCGTTTCAACATAATTCAGTAAACCGGTGACGGTGTCTCTTGAGAAAACAACCAGGCTATTTGCAACCTGACTGGAGACATAAATAAAATCATTGTCTTGATCCATGACTATGGCACTGGCGCCCAGTAAGCCGGCTACAGTACCGGCACCATTGATGTCCCCTTCAGCGACGATTTCTACAAAAGTTAATTGTCCACTTAGGTCAGAAGCGTATACAGCTACAGAGCCATTTTCTGACGTGAAATAGACAAACTGACCATCGTCAGATTTAACAGCATCGGTCACATCAGCCAGGCCATTCATGATGTCTCCTGGGTACACTTGATTGACTTGAATGGTGTTGTTTGAATCACATGTCCAAGCAACCGATCCTGTCTCAAATCCAGCTTGGGTGGTCGGGAAAATCGGCATGTCATCAACAACAGTGGTGTTCAGTGCGCTGGGGCCGGCACTGAATACATTGATGTCATAGCTCAGTGCAGTGCCTGCAACCACCTCAAGTAATCCATCCGTTTTGGTGATGCTTAAATCAGAATGTGGCACCAATAAATCTGCATCAGTAGATGTGTTATCTGCTGGCACCAATTCAACTGCATCACCCGTCATCACAGCAGTTGCGGTGTTACTCAGAACTCCACTGGCAGTGGCAGCCACATCTCCACTTAAGCTATAAACCACAGAACCACCCGATGAAATATCTGCCACATCACTTAAGTTACCTTCGCCACTTAAGGAACACTTGGAACCATTGAGCCGTTTGGTTAACACCAATTCATCACTGAGCGCATAAATGTGGACACCATTTGGATCGATCACCAGTTGGTTAACCAAGTCAAGTTCCGGAATGAGGTTGGTGTCATACAAGGTGTTGACTTGTTGTAACTGAACGCCTTGATTATTGAACAGTGTAATGGTTTCACTGACACTACTGCCCACATACAGTTCTTCTTCCAGGACGCTGAAGATCAGCGTTTCAGGGCCTTGTAAGCCAGTGATTCCAGCTTCTCCATCACGTAAATAATAAGCAAATGTCAACAATCCATTGGCCGCATCAAAGTCAAACACGGCAATGGCATTACTGGCGTAACTGGCCACATAAATCTGGTCATTACTGATCACAACATCTCTTGGAGCTTCTAATACCGAATCTGTTAATTGGAAATTTTGAATCACATCTGAAGAAACCAAAAGTCCATTGGCTGCTGAGCGGGTAAATGCTGCCAATGAATTATTGGCTTCTGCCACCACGAGCATATAATCACCTGCTCCATTGAACGTCATTGATTGAACACCTGACAAACCTTCTACACCAGTAAATATGTCGTTGTAAGTTAAATCACCTGTACTGATATCACGATCAAAAATAGCTATTGCATTGTCCAATTTACCAGCGGCATAGACGTGCCTGCCATCGACTGATAACAACACATCAACCGCTCCACCCAAGCCATTTACACCATTAAGCCCATCAACTTGGATGCCTGCAAACGTCAAGTCACCTGTACTCATGTCCACATCAAATGTAACCAAAGCATCATCTACATCAGAAACGGCATACAATTGGTTTTCATCTGGACTCAATGCCAAGGCCTGAACCCCTGCTAAACCACTCACTCCAGCTGTGTTTTCATCAATACGCTGTGCTTCAATCAAATCACCAGAACGGCTGTTTCTTTGGTATTTGATCAATGTATAAACACCCGCATCTATACCAGCAGCATAAGCAGTTTCACCTGATTGGGTAATGACCAAATCGTTGAACTGTTGCAATTCAGTGAAGGCTGAAAACAGATTGGTCATGTCATCGCCATCACCATCATCTAATAAGCCTGGTTGCGGGAATGCCTGACAAGTCCACATCACATTGCTGATGGTTTCAGGGACTTGATCAGTTACCAACACACCGGTTACTGCTGAAGGGATACTGTTTCCGGGTAGTACGGCATCATTGGCAACTGTGATCACATAATTAACCGCCGTACCAGGTATCACTTCAGTCAACCCATTGTCTTTTGTAACCACCAAATCTGTGGCAACAAATAACACCGTGTCCTCGTCCGTGGCGGTGTTATTGGTCAAATCAGGGTCTGTTACCGCAAATGTAGGGTTGGTAGAAGAAGCCACAGTGGCCGTATTTGTAACGGTACCAGTGGCATCTGCTCTGACCACACCTGTCGCCCTTATTTCAATTTTTGATCCTGCGGGTAAATCGGCCAGCTCATCGACATTTCCAGATTTAATGCTGGTGTCGCAAGCAGCACCATTTTCTGGGAAACACTGATAACTGATGCCTTCAAACTGAGGTGGGAATATGTCTAGAATTCTGGCTTTTTGCACATCACTAGGCCCTGCATTGCTGACCGTTATCAGGTAGGTCAATTCAGTACCCGGGGCAACACCACCACCGCCGTTGACAAGTACATCAGTTTGTTGCAAATCACCCAAAGCAGGTACTGGGGAGGCCATGTCTCTGTCGAACACAGCCACAGAGTCATCACCCTCAGCCACCACATAAACATGTGCATCATCTGCAGAGACCATAATACCAGCTGCATTGCTGAGGCCATTGACAAATTCTCCAGGTAAGCCCAATGGGTCGCCGTCGGTAATGACATTACCAAAGGTTAAAGTACCATCAACAGCACTGCGGTTGAATTTGACCAGCCTATTTTCCTGATAACCTGCCACATAGATATTCAATTCGTCTTGACTGACAAACATGTCGCGAGCCAAGTTCAAGCCCACCACACCCGAAGTGCCATTTTGTTTGAATTCAATAAATGTCAATTCACCGTTGCTCGGCTCTCTGGAAAAGACCACCAAGGCCTGATCTACACCGCCCAAGACGTATAAATAGTCACCAACAAATTTCAATGTGCCAGCGCCTGCCAAGCCAGCAATGCCATCAACGCCATTGACATAAGACGTTACATAACTGAGCTCGCCAAAACTGATGCTGGCAGAATTCGGGTTTCTCAAAAACAGGCTGATGCTGTTTTCAGTTTCAGAAGTGGCATATACATGGTTGCCATCATTGGTGGCAATCACATCATTGACATTGGCAAGTCCACTGACTCCACCCACACCATTTTGTAACTGTTGAATGAATGTCAACTTGCCATTATCGCTACCTGGGCTTTGATCCACAGTAAACACTGCCAATGAATTGGTCAATGGTCCATTGGCATACAGGTGCGCTCCATCGCCACTGATACTCAAAGAATCAACACCTTCAATACCAGTAACGCCAAACACACCACTGCTGTATTTTTCGACAAACTCAAGACTGCCGTCAGATAAATCCCTTCTAAATACCACGATTGAATTATCACCACTGCCGGCAGCATACAAGGTCAGACCATCATCGCTGATAACCAAATCAGAGACTGCCAACAAACCTGATACGCCGTCAACACCATTTTGTACATTGCCTAAATAGGTCAAAGCCCCAAAATCAATTTCTCCTGAATTATCTTGCCGGCTGAAAATGCTTATGGCATTGTCTTGGCGAGCTGCCACATAGACGTATTCATTGTCACCAACCAATTGGGTGGCACCAATCAAACCTTCGTATTGAGAAACACCATCAGATTTAGAAATCATGAGGTCTGCCGTTGGGTTCAATTCATCCGTATCAGTCGCTTCGTTGTTGGCGTTATTTGGATCCGCGCCCACACAACTTTCAATGGGATCTACCAAAGGCAATTCACATGAGTAAACCCTGGCAGTGTTGACCAGAGAACCTGATGCATTAGGAGCCACTGTGGCATTCAATGTGAATTTAAGGCTGCCATTAACCGCCAAGTCCACTTCAATACCAGCTTCTATACCATTGTCATCAACTGCAATGTTACCAGTGCCCACAGCTGGGCAGAAAGAGTCAGCAACCCGAGAAAGCACAGCTATCCCGTTGTCTAAACTTCCAGCTACGTAAACATATTCACCAGTGTCGCTGATACTGATTGAAATGGCGCCATTCAAACCATCCACATCAGCCACTATGTCACTGATTAAACCACCAAAAGTTAACAAACCTGTATCCAAATCACGAACCAGCCAAACCACCGCATCAGATTGTTGTGTACTGACATACACATGTCGCCCATCAACAGAAGCCTGAACATCAGATGGTTCAAGAAAGCCCACCACGCCGCTTACATTTTGTTCAACCACCTGGGCCAATGACAGGCTGCCATAATCTGTCGAAGAAGTACTTACAGAAGTGTCTCTGTTGAACACATACAGTCGATTGTTGCCCGAACTGGTCACATAAATTTGTTGGTCATCAGCTGATCTATTGACTGCTGTGATGTTAACAAAATCAACACCGGGTAAAGACAAGACTGTCACAAAGGTTAAATCACCTGTCAGTGGATCACGTTTATATACCCCCAATTCATTGTCATTGAATCCGCTGGTGTAGGCGGAAAATCCATCTTCGGAAATGACCAATGCATTAACCCCGGACAAGCCTTGTCCCACTTGGGTGATGGTGGTTGAGTATGTCAAAGAACCATCAATTAAACTGCGGTTAAATACCACCACAGAATTGTCATTGGCCCCGGCCACATAAATATGGGCACCGTCATCTGAACTGGTCACTGCGACGGCTTGGTTTAAACCAGAGATTCCGCTGGTAAAATCATAATTGGCCACCCACTGGAGTTCTAATCCAGAATTGTCTGCTGCTTTGAATGCCACCAGCGAGTCATCGACTTGGCTGGCCACGTAAACATCGTCATCGATGATGAGTAAATCTCTGGCGCCAGTTAGATTGATACCTGCTGTTGCCGTCACAATTGAGCCCGACTGTAACACCTGAGTCAGCTCACCTGTTGATGGTGTCACTGCAAACGCCAACAAGGCATTGTCGACCACACTGGTGGCCAAAACATGTGGGCCTAAACCGGCCAAATCAGTGCTGTATTGAAGCGCACTGACTCCTTGAAGACCTGTAACACTGTTTTCACCATCCAATACAGACTGTATGAATGACAGTGAACCAGATCCAACAGCTTCACATGTCCATGAAGCAGAATTCAAATCAAAATTACTGTTCAGGACATCTTTAACCATGATGCGTTCAGTGGGTGAACTGAGTGCATCACTGGGCCCTAAATTACTGACTACAATTTCATATTGCACAGGTTCACCAGCTACCACAGATAACTTGCCATTGTTTTTGGAAATCGCCAAATCCGTGACCGGGATTAAAGTTGTGGAGTCCTGGTCACAGTTATCATCTGTGCGATCAGCTGCATTAACACAAATATCAACCGGTGAAACAACAGAGAAATTTTCTGGAGGTAAGATGCTGGCTTCAGTGACCAAAACACCTTTGGCATTGGGTCGGATGGTTGCATCAATGGTATAGGTTAATGTACCGTTACTACCCACATCCACCACATCTAAGATGTTGCCACTGCCTTGAGCGCTACAAGAAGATCCAACACCCAGGACAAAAGCTGACAACGCATTGTCACCAAACCCGACAGCATATACATGTCGTGAATCACGTGAGACGGTTAAATCATACAGTTGATTCAGGCCATCTACGCCATCGACATCATCAACCCGCTCTTCAATGACAGCCACTTGACCAAAACTTGAACTGTTGGGGTTTTGATCACGATCCATGATGGTGATGGCACCATCAAACTCAGAACCCACATATACTTTTTCGCCATTGTTACTGACCGCAACTGCACGAGCACCTTGCAGTTGATTAAACCCGCCAACGCCATCTACATATGAGGTCACTACATTCAGGTT
Source organism: Marinicella sp. (assembly GCA_965230295.1). Lineage (GTDB taxonomy): Bacteria > Pseudomonadota > Gammaproteobacteria > Xanthomonadales > Marinicellaceae > Marinicella. The sequence goes on from OZ246001.1 coordinate 4,005,367, forward strand.
ACCAAATTCTGCCAAGGCTTGATTGGTGACCCTGCGCAATAAGGTTAAACGACTGTCATTGGCCGAAACCAGGTAAACATGTTCACCGTCATTGGATACGGCCACATCCATGGGTTGATCACCCACAGCAGATACACGTTGTTGGAAATTAATCGTGCCCAATGCCAAATCTCGACTTAACACCACCACACTGTCATCGATGCTACTGGCGACCACCAAATGTTTTTCATCACTTGTTATGGCTATTGAACGGGCACCAGCCAAACCACTGACACCCACATCGCCATTGGCTACAGCGCCTTCCAAAGTTAAAAAGCCACCGGCATTGATGGAGTAATGTGCCACTGATGCTTCAAACCTGCCAGCCACATACAGATGCTGACTTGAAGAATCGACGACCATTCCTGAAATGCCCAACAAACCATCAATGGTACTGGCTGCATGGGTATAAGTAATGACATGTGTCAACAAACCATTGTTGGCGCGAGAGAAAACAGCCAAAGTGGCTTGATCAGAGCTACCTACAAACAAGAACTCGCCGCTGGGTGTAATCACCAGTGAATCTACATCTTGAAGTCCGGTAATTCCTGATTCACCATCCACATACCTGTCAATGTAAATCAAATGCTCACCGCGAGTTGCTACGGTGGATCCTTTGGTTTTATCTCGTTCAAATACGGCCAATGCATTGTCTCCAATTCCAGTGGCATAGACGTGGTTGCCATCATCACTGACTGCCACTGCGCTGGCGCCCAACAACCCATCAACGATACCTGCTGAATCTATTGGGTCATCAACACCATCAAATTCTGCCTCGATGAAGGCAAAAGTTGGATCTGGTTGACGTCGATCGAATTCTGTCAGTGACTTACCACCACTGCCTGCTGCTGTTACCAATACATGTTTGCCTTCAGGACTGACTTCCACATCACTGACCCCTTCAAGGCCGGGTCTGGTTACTTTTTGGTCTTTGTTCAACAATCCTTGGCTGTTTCGACTCAACACCAATAAAGTATTTTGTGCCGGATTGGTAATGAATAGATGCTCACCATCTTCACTGATGTCAATGGCCGTTAATCCAACCAGTGTTTCAGTAGGTACCACAACCGGGTTATACAACAAACCAGCGTCGTCATAACTGACTGCAAAACTCAACTCGCCCGTGCTGATGTTGCGGTTCAAAACAATGACTTTGCTGCTGCCAGTCGCACTGATGTATAAGTTCCTGCCATCAGCGCTGAGGACAGCATCAGCAGACAGATTGATGTCTACATTGGTGACAGAATTGAGTGGTGTTAATGAACCGTACGAACCACTCATTTCATCATTGTCGCGGGTCAGTGCATTGACATCTGATCCAACTTCATCAACCACATAAACTTGGCTGCCATCATGACTTTGTAGCAATTGGCCTGCGTCAATCAATGCGTTGGTGGCTTCATGGGTTAATAAACCAGTACCCGTGTCTCTGGAATACCTTTGAATGCTGTCATCCCCGGAAACGTAAATGTGTTTTTCATCAGTAGACAAAATCATGTCATTAGGATTGGACGGAATGTTATCTGTCATCACACCTAAATACGTGAGTTCACCAAATGTAGGAGACAAGCGGTTGTTATTGCGGCTAAATACAGCAATCGCCGGTGCGTTGGTTGATGCGCCAAAGACATCCGATAAAGCATAAAGGTAAGCACCATTGTTACTGATACTGAAAGCACGCACGAGTTCTATTCCATCAACTCCGGTAACTTCCGCAACAAAGCTTAATTGACCAAATTGTGCTCCTGGGGTGGTGTTTCTTTCAAATACATTGATTGAACTCTCAAAAGGGTCACTGGCATCTGGATCGGGGGTTGCAATGTATGCATGACTACCGTCATTACTGAGCAACATCACTTGACCAGCTGCGCTTTGGTCAGAGGATTGTAAAAAGGTTAAATCACCAGGAATTGGAGAAACCGCGCTACAAGTCCATTGCACATCAGTTAATTCGGCGGGGAATAAATTTTGTACCGTCGCACCAAACACATTATCTGGACCTTCGTTGGTTACTTTGACTGTATAGTTGGTAGGCAATCCTGGTGTGGCCGTTAACAAGGCATCGTCATTATCAATGGTTAATTGCGCTGTACCTGACAATGAGTATTCAACACTGTCCATGTTATTGATAGGCACAGGGTCAAACCCATTGGGTGTGACATTGACGACATTAACAACTGTGCCTTGAGCCGAGCTGTTGGTACTGATATTCAAGGCAATTTGCGCGCTTGACCCTACCGCCAGATCGACTTGTGTGTTGATGGCAGAACCTAAAACAGGCCCCACGTTCTGGCAAGATCCAGTGCCAATGATGGCACAGGTCCAGCTGGCAGTGGTTAAATCATAAGCTGTGCTGTCGAGTAAATCCACCACATCAATGCCATTGGCGACAGAAGGCCCCAAGTTGGTTACTTCAATTAAGTATTCGAAATCAGTAACGGTGTCATCTAAGGAATTAATTTCAGCCAGCTCTAATGATTTTTCCACTGCAATGTCAGAAATTGAATTCAAAGCAGTGTCATTATCAGTCCCAATGTTGTTACCAGGGTTATTCTCAGTGACATTGCCTGGCAAAGTGGCTTCCGCGCTGTTTACCAAAGTGCCAGTGGCGTTGGCCGCAATGGTGGCGTTGACCGTGAACTCAACCTCAGATTGTGCGCCCAAATCAA